>NZ_FNKW01000002.1:0-2897915 GCF_900100915.1 Burkholderia orbicola
GCGGCAGCGCGAGCGTCACGTCGACCGGGTAGCCGCCGCGTTCGAGAATGGCGGCCATGTCGTCGAGCGTCGCGGCGATCGGCGTGGCGAACGCATCGGGCAGCCGCGCGTCCGGCTCGCGATCGGCCAGCGCGACGCCGACCATCAGCGCGGTGCTCGACGCGATGGCCTGCCGCAGCGCCGCGAAGTCGGCGGCGCTCGACGAGCCTTCGAGCTTCGACAGCTTGAGCCACGTGAGCAACTGCTTGTCGCCTTCGCGCAGGCTCGCGTCGAACGCGGCACGTGCGTCGTCGTCGCCGCGCAGGCGCCGTGCGGCGAGCCGCAGCCGCTTCGCGAGCTGCGCGTGCGCCAGCTTGCGCGGCGACGGCGCGATCAGCAGGTTGACGACGATCGCCACGCCGACGGGGATCGCGATCGTCAACCAGATGTACAGCAGCGCGCGGGTGGCGGCTTCGCCGAACGGCGCGAGGCCGAGCTGGTCGAGCCCGAAGCCGACGATCATCGCGAGGATCGCGCCCACCGGGCGCAGCTTGCTCGCGGAAGTCAGATACAGGAGGGCGACCGACAGCACGGCCATGCACGCGACCCGCAGGATCGAATAGTCGATGCTGAAGATCGCGATGCCGAGCACGAGCCCGATCACGATCGTGACGATCAGCAGCAG
Organism: Burkholderia orbicola; assembly: GCF_900100915.1. Classification (NCBI taxonomy): domain Bacteria; kingdom Pseudomonadati; phylum Pseudomonadota; class Betaproteobacteria; order Burkholderiales; family Burkholderiaceae; genus Burkholderia; species Burkholderia orbicola. The sequence goes on from NZ_FNKW01000002.1 coordinate 665, forward strand.
CGCGGCCGCGAGCACGACGCTCGTCACGCGGTCCGCGCGGATCATGAAGAACACGACGTACGCGGACAATGCGGCTTCGGGCGTGCCGTACGCGGCCGTCACGAACGCGGTCAGCGCGCAGATCAGCGCGACGCGCACGGCGATCGCCGCGCGCCCCGGAAACGGCGCGAGCAGCCGCAGGACTTCGCGCGGGCCCGGCGCGCGAACCTCAGCGGCAGGCTGAGCCATGCCGGACCTCGACGATCGCGCTCGCGCCGACACGCACGAGCTTGCCGTCGGGTTCGTCGAGCTTCACGCGCACGGGGAAGCGCTGCGCGACGTGCACCCAGTTCACCGAGTTCTGCACGATCGGCAGCGAGCGCGGCAGGTTGATGCGCGCGCTGTCCGCGATGCCGGCGCCGATGCCGACGACCTTGCCCGTCAGCGGGCGGCTGCGGTCGATCATCGAGTAGACGGTCGCGCAGTCGCCGACCGCGATGCGATTGAGCGACGTTTCGCGGAAATTGCCGACCGCGAACCATTCGCTCGCGTCGATCAGCGTGAAGATCGACTGGTTCGGCGCGAGGGTTTCGCCGGGCAGCACGCTGAGGCCGGTCACGAGCCCGTCGTGCGGCGCGCGCACGACCGTATCGTCGAGCGCATGCTGCGCGCGGGCCAGCGCGGCTTCGCGCGCATGCAGCGTCGCGATCGCGTCGGCGTCGTCGCCGATCGTTTGCGCGGACGCGCGCTGCTGCTCCTGTGCCTGCGCGAGCGACACGGACGCGTCGCGCTGGCGCACCTTCGCCTGGTCGAACTGCTGTGCGCTGACGTAGCCCTGCGCGGCGAGCGGCGCGAGCCGGTTCACGTCGCGCGTCGCGAGATCGTAGTTCTGCGTCGCGCGCTTGACCTGCTCGGCGGCGACGGACGCATTCGAGCGCTCGCCGATCAGCGAACGGCGGCGCGTATCGAGCGACGCGCGCGCGAGTTCGAGGTCGGCCTGCGCCTGCGCGACGGTCAGCCGGTACGGCACGGGATCGATCACGTACAGCAGGTCGCCTTTCGCGACGCGCTGGTTTTCATGCACGGCGAGCTGCACGATGCGACCGCCGACCGGCGACGCGACGTGCACGACGTCCGCGTCGATCGACGCGTCGTCGGTGGACGGGTAGGCGGTCGTGCGGTGGTACGCGTACGCGAGCGCCGCGATGCCGAGCGCGACGATCGCGAGCGCGATCACGCGGCCTTTGACGGAGGGGCGGGTGATGCCGGCGGCCTTCATGCGAACGGCCCCGTGCCGGTGAGCCACACGATCACGGCGACCACGAGCCCGATCGCGGTGCAGACGGCGAGCTGGTAGGGCACCGTCGCGGCCCAGCCGGTCGCGACAAACACGCGATGCGCGACGATCGCGCCGACGACGCCGACGATCGCGCTGACGAGCCACAGCGGGAAGTACGCGCCGAACAGCACGTAGGACGGTGCGCCGCGCGATGCGCAGCCCGCGAGCGGCAGGGCGGGCGCCAGCACGGCGGCGACGCGCAGCGGCGCGCGCGGCGTTGTTTTTCTCATGGTGTGACGAGCTCGACGTTTGGGGGTGGATGCCGGGCGCGGCGCAATGCGAATCGTCGCCGCGACGACGATTCCAGGATACGGAGCCGATCATAAATCAGCGCGATGCGGATCGCCAGCGATCCGGCATACGATTACGGCACGGGTCGTGGCCGGCCGGGGCCGCGTCGTCGCTCATGCTGGACGGTCCGGCCGTGCGTGTCGGCAGCGACGATCGGGCCGCCGCGATTCTGCCAGCACCCGCTCGCGTAGGGTTGCTAACGGACTGTAAAGGATCGTCAGACGAAACGCGCGCAGTGGAATTTGCCATGCCGACGCAGCGGAATCGGCGCGCAAACCGCCGATTGCCGCTCGAGCGCATGCGAATCCGGTCAGTCCGGTCGACCGCGTGCATCCTCGACGAGCAGGTCGACGAGATCGCGTGCGAAGCGCGGCAACGCATCGAGATCGGCGACGCAGATCTGCAACCGGCGTTCGGCCCAGTCGTCCTCGAGCGCGACGAGGCGCAGCGCCATCGTTCTCGCATGGCGGCGCGCGGTGCCTTCGGGCAGCACGCCGACGCCGACGTTCGCCTCGATCATCCGGCATGCGGTTTCGAAGTTGCTGACCTGGATGCGCCAGCGCAGCGTGCGCTGCACGTCGGCGGCCGCGCGCTTCAGGAAGGTATGGATCGCGCTCGCCTCGGGCAGGCCGATGAAGTCGTGGTCGAGCGTCGCGACGAACGGCGTCGATGCCAGGCTGGCGAGCGGGTGCCCGAGCGCGGTCGCGAGCACGAGACGATCGCGCCGGTACGGCATCGCCTGCAGCCCGTCGGTGCACACGTCGCCGGCGACGATGCCGATGTCGATCATGCCGTCCTGCACCGCGCGCACGATGTCGGGGCTCAGCCGCTCCTGCATGTCGATCGTCACGTCCGGATGGTTGACGAGATAGTGACGCAGTACGCCCGGCAGGAACTCGCTCATCGCCGTGGTGTTCGCGAACACGCGCACGTGGCCTTTCACGCCCGACGCATATTCCTGCAGGTCGCCGGTCAGTTGTTCGAGCTGGCGCAGCACGCGGCGTGCATGCGCGAGCAGCGTGTCGCCCGGCGCGGTCAGCGTGACGCCCTGGCTCGTGCGGCTCAGCAGCTTCACGCCGACCTGCTCCTCGAGGTGCTTGATGCGGGTGCTGGCGGCCGGCACCGACAGATGCGCGCGTTCGGCGCCGCGTGTCAGGCTGTTCGCTTCCGCGATGTGCGTGAAAAGTTTGAGGTCGACGATATCGAAGCGCATGGACGTGGCGGCGGGAGGATGGCCGATTATCGCGCGAAGCCGCACGGCGCTGCACCGTCGGCGGCGACCCGTCGTCGCGGCCGGGATCTGTGTACCATCGTGCGTAGGGCGCGACGCGCGGCACCTGGGCATCACGGCCCGTGCGCCGCGTGCCGCGGATGCGGTCGTGCAACGAAGGTGAACGTTTCATGCGAAGTTTCTTTGTCCGGTTCATTGCAATCGGCGTGCTGTTCCATCTGTACGTCGGGATGCGGATCATTCCCGGTGCGTTCGCGTCGCCGCTCGCGCGTACGATCGCGGCGCTCGTGCTGGCGAGTTTCGTCGTCTTGATTCCGGTCGGCATGTTCTCGCGCCGCTTCGACGAAGGCTGGGCGGCGACGCTGGTCGGCTGGGCCGGCGCGCTCGTGATGGGCTTCTTCTCGTCGCTGCTGGTGCTGACGCTCCTGCGCGACTTCGTGCTGCTCGGCGTGCTCGTGTGGCGGCATCTCGGCCATGACGGCGCATGGCCCGGCGCCGCGCCCGACACGGCGCTCGGCGTGCTGGCGGCCGCGGTGCTCGTGACCGCGATCGGGTTCGTCGGCGCGCGCCGTACGGCGGCGGTCAAGCGCGTGTCGATTCCGGTCGCCGGGCTGCCGGCCGCACTCGACGGGCTGACGATCGTGCAACTGTCCGATATCCACGTCGGGCCGACGATCAAGCGGCCCTACATCGAACGGATCGTGCGCGCGGTCAATGCGCTCGACGCCGACCTGGTGGTCGTGACGGGCGATGTGGTGGACGGTTCGGTCAAGCGCCTGCGCGAACACACCGCGCCGCTCGGTCAGATGCGCTCGCGGCACGGCACCTTCCTCGTGACGGGCAACCACGAGTACTACGCGGGTGCGCATGCATGGATCGACGAGTTTCGTCGTATCGGGCTGACGGTGCTGCTGAACGAGCACGTGTTGATCGAGCGCGGCGGCGCACGCGCGGTGCTCGCGGGCGTGACCGACTTCACGGCGGGCGGCTTCGATCCCGCGCATCGCAGCGACCCCGCGCAGGCGCTGGCCGGTGCGCCGCGCGACGTCGGCACGAAGATCCTGCTCGCGCACCAGCCGCGCAGCGCGGAAGCGGCGAGCCGCGCGGGCTTTACCGTGCAGTTGTCGGGGCACACGCATGGCGGCCAGTTCCTGCCGTGGCCGCCGTTCGTGCGGTTGCAGCAGCCGGTGGTCGGCGGGCTGAACCGCTTCGGCGACATGTGGCTGTATACGAGCCGCGGTACCGGCTACTGGGGGCCGCCGAACCGCTTCGGCGTGCCGTCCGAGATCACGCTGATCCGGCTGACGCGCGGCTGACGAGTGGCAGGGAGGCCGCCGTCACGCAATACAAACGCGTATTGCAGTGCACGGCAGATTTCTCGGCGGCTTTCTTTCAGCGGGGAATGACAGCGCATGGCGGTGCGCGGCGCCGTTGGCTAGTATGCAGACATGCGCCGTTTGCTCCGTTCCTTGCCCGTTCCTGCCGACATGTCGACGCCCGATCTCTTCGCTGATACGCCCGCGCCCGACGTGGACTGGTACCCGGACTGGCTTGCGCCACCCGCCGCGGACCACGCGCTGGCCGCGCTGATCGACGAGGTCGCGTGGCGACAGGACACGATCCGCACGCCGCGCGGACGCATTCCGTTGCCGCGGCTCACCGCGTGGCAGGGCGAGCCCGATGCCGTGTACGTGTACTCGGGCATCCGCAACGTGCCCGAACCCTGGACGCCGGCCGTGCTCGGGCTGAAGCACGCGGTCGAGGCGACGTGCGGCGTGGGTTTCAACAGCGTGCTGCTCAATCGCTACCGCAACGGGCTGGACAGCCTCGGCTGGCACGCGGACAACGAACCCGAACTCGGCGACGCGCCGGTGATCGCGTCGGTGAGTCTCGGCGCGATGCGCGTGTTCGATCTTCGCCATCGCGAGACCGGCGTCACGCATGCGTACCGCCTCGTGCATGGCAGCCTGCTCGTGATGCGCGGGCGCACGCAGGCCGAATGGCAGCACCGCGTGCCGAAGGCGCCGGGCGTGCAGGGCGAACGCGTCAACCTCACCTTCCGACGCGTATCGATGGCGGCCGGATAGATCGCGCCCCGTTTCGGTGATTCACGAAAGGCCGATGCAAGCAATCGATGGGGCGTGCGGCACGTTGCCGCACGAATTCAATGCAGCGTTGTCCGGCGGGGCGCTCAGGCCCGTCCCGCAAGGCTTTCAGGTAGATTCGATCGACCGCCCGGTTCCGATAGGTGAGTGAAACCTCTGATGGTGCGTCGCAACAATTATTGACTACACTGAGGAATGGCACAAACGCGTCGGCATGCCGGCGCGATCCTTTCGACATGCCTCCATGCGTTGCCGACGTAGCGCGCGACGGGGCAGGAGCACAACGCGTGACCGTACTCGACCCTTCCTTCGAACCCTCGCTACACGTCTTCGAGCAAGACGGCGGATGGCAATGGGCGCTGACGGTGAAGCGGGCGACCGGCGTCGGCGTGAAAGTCGTGGCGTTCAGCCGCGAAGGCTTTCGCGGCGAAGCCGAGGCATACGCCGCCGGCCAGCTTGCCCGCGCCGAATATGACCACGCCGTGACGGCCTGACGCCGGCGCGGCGATTCCGCCCGAGGATCGTCTTCCTCCGTACCGTCCGTTGCCGGACGGTGCTTTCCCGACTGTTTCTCATTTCTGGTTGTTCGCTGGCGGTTTTGCCGCGCCAATCGGTCCTTGCCGTTCGATGTTGGAGCATCGCGGTGACTCCGGCACGCGTGCCGCAAGCCTGTGCGCGGATTTGCGACCTCCCGAGCAAGTGCGAACCCGTCTGGCGGAAGCACGCCTGGAAAATGCCGAGCCATATCGTAATAAGATATGACGTTATCGCCTCGGCGGGACGATGACGTCCCGCATTCCTGAAAGGAGAGCTATCCGTGCAACTGACCCAGTTAGGCGGGCATGTCGCCCAATCCGGCATCGCCGAACGGCAAAAACACGCGCAGGCGCTGATGTTCGGGATGGCGAACATCGACGAGTACGTGTCCGGCGGCGTCTGCTACGACGCCGCTGCTTATGTCCGCTATCTGCTGCGCGCCGACGCGATGATCGCGCCCGGTACGCTGCTCGACACGATCGGCCAGCTGTGGAAGACGCGCTTCAACTTCGAGACCGGCAATCAGTGGGACGGGCGCGCGAGCATTCCGGCGGGCACCGCGGTCGGCTTCGCGCGGGGCACCAATGTCTTTCACGCCGCGATCGCCGTCGGCGGCACGCGGATTCGCGGGATCAACGGCGGCCTGCTGGGCGCCGGATGGCTGCATCCGGTCGATCTGGCACGCGTGCTGCAGCCGGACCCGGCCGGCGGCTTTGCGTACGACCGCACGACCATTCGCGTCTATCTGTCGCGTCTGTAGGCTGCCTGGCGTCGACGCTCACGCTTCGGCCATCGTCGCCCGACCGCGTGCCGCCCGCCGGCGCCGCGCGGCCCCCTTTCCGCCGTCCGGCGATTTCCGCATGGCGTCGCGCCGTCCAACGCTGCTATCCTCTCGACCTTGAATGACGCGTCATGGTGCGTGGATGCGCGTGCCGCATCGCAGCGCCGCGCATGGGCGCGAGCCCACGCGCGCACTGAGGTAGCATGACTGAATCTCCACGGCGATCCATGACCTGTTTCGTGACTGATTTCCTTCCGTCCATGTCCACATGGTCAAGACAACGATGAGCGATGCACCCGAGTCGGCGGTGCCTGGCGACGACGAGTCGTCGGGCGGCGGCGCTTCGTCCTATCTGGTGCCGGGGCTCGAACGCGGGCTGCGGATCCTCGCCGAATTCTCCGCGCGCGAGCCCGTGCTCGGCGCACCCGAGCTGTCCAAGCGCATCGGCATTCCGCGCACGACCACGTTCCGCCTGCTGCAGACGCTCGAGGCGCTCGGCTTTCTCGAACGCGTGAACGGCGACCGCTATTTCCGGCTCGGCGTCGGCGTGTTGCGGCTCGGCTTCGAATACCTGAATTCGCTCGAACTGACCGATCTCGGCACGCCCGTGCTCGAACGGCTGCGCGATGCGACCGGCCTGTCGACGCACTTGCTGATCCGCGACCAGCGCGACGTGGTGTTCGTCGCGAAGGCGCAAAGCAATGCGTCGATGTTCGGTTCGGTGAAGGTGCACGTCGGCACGCGCCTGCCCGCGCATGCGACCGTGCACGGCCACGTGCTGATGGGCGACCTGACGCGCGATGCGCTGCGACAGCTCTATCCGGAGAAGAAACTCGAACAGTTCACCGAGCGCACGCCCGGCACCGTCGACGAGCTGTACGAGCGCGTGCGTCATTACGCGCGGCTCGGCTATGCGGTCAGCGAGGCGGCGTTCGAGAGCGGCATTTCCGCGGTGACGGCGCCCGTGCGCGATCATTCGGGCTCGATCGTCGCGGCGATCACCGCGACGGTGCCGCGCTCGGAGATCGGCGAGGCCGGCGAGAAGGAGCGGCTCGTCGAAGCGGTGTGCGGCGCGGCGGTCGACCTGTCGCAACGGCTGAACTATCGTCCGCTCGAAAGCGACCCGACGTTCGCGCATGCGCGCCACAAGGTCGCGATGTTCTGACGCTCGCGCATCGAGCCGGCCGCGGTGCGCGGCATCGCAACGAAGAGAGCGGCCCGCGGGCCGCTCTTGTCGTTTTCGGGTACCGCAGGCGCGGTGCCCGAGTTCGCTCAGAACGAGTGATGAATGCCGGTCAGCACGATCACCTGGTTCGCGGTGCTCGACACGCCGGCCGTGAAGAACGCGGCCTTCGCGCCGCCCGAGCCGTGTTCATAAAGCACGTTCGCATACAGCTGCGTACGCTTCGACAACGCGTAGATGTCGCCGAGTTCGACCTGCGTCCAGCGTCGGCCAGCCAGCGTCGTGGTCGCCGCGCCGCCCGCGATCGTGTTGAACGCGCTGCTGCGGTAGTTCACGCCCGCGTCGTAGCTCTGGAACGTGTCGGAAAACCCGTTCGACTGCATCTTCACGCGCGTGTAGAGGCCATGCACGAGGAAGTCGCCGATCTGGTACGACGCGCCCGCGCCGATGTTCTCGACCTTGCTGGCGAGATAACCGTTCGCGGTGTTTTGCCCCTGGAACGACGTGATGCCCGTCTGGCTGATCAGGATCGAGCGGTCGTGCTCGTTCGAGTAGACGGCCGACGCCTTGAACGGCCCGTTCGCATAGTTCAGCGCGACGCCGACCGATTTGCCGGTCGAGAAGTTCGTCGTGTTGCCGAGCGCGAGTGTCGCCGCGGCGGAGAAACCCGCGAAGGTCGGCGAACGGTACTTGATCGAATTGTTGTACGGCACGTTGCCGGTCGCGGCGAGCCCGTCGATGTTGCCGGGATGGAACGCGTACCAGCTCAGCGCGAGATACGCGGTGCTGAGCGGATCGAGATAGTCGAACGACAGCGGCGTCTGGCGGCCGAGCGTCAGCGTGCCGTAGCGCTCGGCGCTGAGGCCGACGAACGCCGCGCGGTTCCAGATCGTGTTCGCCGTCGCGAACTGGCCGTTGTTCGTATAGAAGCCGTTTTCCAGCTGGAAGATCGCCGACAGTCCGTCGCCGAGATCTTCCTTGCCCTTCAGGCCCCACCGGTCGGGCTGCGTATTGCCCTGGATCATCGCCCACTTCGCGTGGCCGCCGACGTTATTCACGTATGCGACGCCCGCATCCATGCTGCCGTACAGCACCACGCTGCTCTGCGCCCACGCGCCCGACGCGGCGCCCATCCCGATGACTGCTGCTGCTACCGCATGCTTGACCATTTGATCTCCTGACTCTCCAACCTGATGAATACGTGTTGTGACGGCCTGCGCGGGGACGGCCGGCCGTCGCGCATGTTCATCGCCGAACGGGCATTTTTATGTTCCATATAAGGAACAGCGTGCCTTTAATGGAATGGAGTATAGAGGCGGTGCGCGCCCGATCAAAAATAAATTTTTCGGGACGGATGAGCGCCGGGCAGGCGCCCGGCAATCCCGCGTGATGTCTTGAAAAAGCCGATAAATCCCCGTCGCATAACAAAAAATTACATTCAATAGAGTAGAGGAAGGGAGCGATCGAGCGAGGTGTCGGTGTTTTCCCTAGGACATGCAGCTTTTTATTTTGCTCGCGGAAAGTCGCTCCTATAATCACCATCCATAAACTGATGTTCCGGATATGGAACAAATCGGAACCAACCGAGAGTCGATCAGAAGGAAGGGTGTGAGATGTCTGAACAATGGATTTGCGCCGGTCATGCCGGCGCGCTGTCGGAAGACACGCCGATCGAGTTCAAGCGGACCGACGGCGTGGAAATCGGGATCTACCGCGTCGGCGACGACGTGTATGCGCTCGAGAACGTATGCCCGCATGCGTACGCGCTGCTGACGCAGGGGTTCGTCGACGAAGGCACGGTCGAATGTCCGCTGCACGAGGCCGTGTTCGACATCAAGACGGGCGCATGCCTGAAGGGTCCGGGCGGACGCGCGCTGAAGCAGTACGCGGTGCGCCTCGCCGGTGAAGAAATCCAGATCAAGGTGGAATGACATGAAAGAAGCGACCGTCAACTTCAATCCCTTCCTGAAGCCGTGGGTGGCGCCGCAGCCGAACAACGTCGCGGGCAAGGGGCAGATCGAAATCCCCGGCCAGGTCGAGAACCAGATCTGGCAGAACCGCAAGGCCGCACCGACCCAGTACGAGAACGACCTCGGCGATGCGCTCGAACGCGTGTTCGAGAGCGGCGCGACCGAGCTGGACGATGTCGTCGCGGGCCTGAACCGCATCGGCTTCCGCGCGCCGGACGGCACGGTTTGGACACCCGAGCGTTTCCGCGCCGAAATGGCCTCGCTGGCGGAATGAACGCACCGACCGCGCCGCGCGCCTGAGCGCCGACCCGACAACCGCATCCGGAGCACACTGATGACGTCCCCCGACCAACACGAAGCCCAACACGACCCGGTCCGTGACTATCTCGACCGCGGCATCAAGAACTACTGGTATCCCGTCGCGCCGAGCTGGCAGGTGTCGAACGCGCCGGTCGGCCTCACGCGCCTGTCCGAGCAGATCGTGCTGTGGCGCGATCACGACGGCAAAGTCCACGCGCTGGAAGACCGTTGCCCGCACCGCGGCGCGCGCCTGTCGCTCGGCTGGAACCTCGGCGGCAACATCGCGTGCTGGTATCACGGCATCGAAGTCGACGGCGGCGGTACGGTCAACCGCGTGCCGGCCGTGTCGAACTGCCCGCTCGAAGGCATGAAGTGCGTGAAGTCGTATCCGGTCGAAGAGAAGGCCGGCGCGATCTTCCTGTGGTTCGGCGACGAAGCGCACGGCGAGCCGGCGCCGCTGAACCTGCCGGAAGAACTGGTCGCCGACGAGTACGCGCACTTCCTGTGCGTATCGAACTGGAAGTGCAATTACCAGTACGCGATCGACAACGTGATGGACCCGATGCACGGCGCCTATTTGCACGCGACGTCGCACTCGATGGCCGAAGGCGACAAGCAGGCCGACATGCGCGTGCGCAAGACGGACACGGGCCTGATGTTCGAAAAGATCGGCCAGCGCGACGTGAACTTCGACTGGGTCGAGCTTGGCGAAACCGGCTGCCTGTGGATGCGTCTCGCGATTCCGTACAAGCAGAAGTTCGGCCCGGGCGGCAACTTCGGGATCATCGGCTTCGCGACGCCGGTCGACGGCGACCACTGCCAGGTCTATTTCTGGCGTACCCGCAAGGTCGGCGGCTGGCAGCGCGACGTGTGGCGTTTCATGTACCGCAACCGCCTCGAAGGGCTGCACTGGGACGTGCTCGAGCAGGACCGCTACGTCCTCGAAAGCCTCGCGCCGCATGCGCGCGATCACGAATACCTGTACCAGCACGACGTCGGCATCACGCGCGTGCGCCGGATGCTGCGCCAGCGTGCGCAGGAACATCTGTCCGCGCTCGACGCGCATCGTGCGGCGCACGCCGCCGCGGAGCCCGCGAATGGCTGAGTTCGCTCCGGTCGTCGCGCTGCCCGGCCGCCGCGTGCTCGTCACGGGCGGTGCGCGCGGCCTCGGCGCCGCGTTCGTGAAGGCGCTGGTCGAAGCGGGCGCGCAGGTCGCGTTCGGCGACGTGCTCGCGGAAGAGGGCCGCGCGCTGGCCGCGCAGCTCACGCAAGCCGGTCACACCGCGCATTTCTTCGCACTCGATCTCGCCGATCCGGCGAGCATCGACGCCTTCGTCGCGCAGGGTGCGGCGGCGCTCGGCGGTATCGACGCGCTGATCAACAACGCGGCGATCACGAATTCGGGCGGCAAGCTGTCGACGGAGCTCGACGTGTCGACGTGGGACGCCGTGATGAACGTGAACGTACGCGGCGTGTGGCTCGTCAGCAATGCGGCGCTGCCGCACCTCGCGCGGTCGGGGCGCGGCGCGATCGTGAACCTCGCGTCGGACACCGCGTTGTGGGGCGCGCCGAAGCTGCTCGCGTACGTCGCCAGCAAGGGGGCGGTGATCGCGATGACGCACGCGCAGGCACGCGAGTTCGGTGCGCACGGCGTGACGGTCAACGCGATCGCGCCGGGGCTGACCGAAGTCGAGGCGACCGCGTACGTACCGGCCGAACGCCATGCGTTCTACCTGCAGGGCCGCGCATTGACGCGCACGCAATTGCCTGAGGACGTGACGGGCCCGGTGCTGTTCCTGCTGTCGGACGGCGCGCGCTTCGTGACGGGCCAGCTGCTGCCGGTGAACGGCGGCTTCGTAATGAACTGATTTGAAGTTTTCACTCGGAATGAAGGAGAGGACGATGGCGGACGCCGATCTCGAACGCAAGTCGTGGGACCAGCCGGAAGGCGCAAGCTTCAACGACTGGATGGAAGGGCGCGTCGCGCGCTATGCGACGCGGCGCTACGACTGGGACGCGCTGAAGTTCCAGGCCGATTACGACCCGAAGTACCGCCGTGCGCAGATGCGCTATGTCGGCACGGGCGGCACGGGCGTCGCGAAGGACGTCAACACGGTGCCGGCCGGCAACTTCACGTTCTCGACGATGGTCATCCCGGCCGGCAACATCGGCCCGAGCCACATCCATATCGACGTCGAGGAAATCTTCTTCGTGCTGCGCGGCAAGATGAAGGTGATCTGCGAGCGCGACGGCGAGACCTGGGAAGCGATCCTCGGCGAGCGCGACCTGATCTCGGTGCCGCCGGGCGTGTATCGCACGGAAATCAACATCGGCGAGGAAGATGCGCTGATGTGCGTGATGCTCGGTTCGTCGAAGCCGATCACGCCGACGTATCCGCCCGATTCGCCGCTCGCGAAGATCAAGCGCTGAGACGGGGCGGATGAAGCAATGAGTGTCATCGACAAACGTGAACGCGACCGCACCGCGGCGTTCGCCGCGCTGCTCGGGCAGTTTCCCGAGCAGCGTTGCGCGGCCGGCGCGGCGGGCACGATCGGCTACCGTGAGGCGGGCGCAGGCAAGGCCGGCGCGCAGCATCCGGGCCGCGCGCTGCCCGTCGTGCTGCTGCACGGCATCGGCTCGGGCGCCGCATCGTGGGTCCGCCAGCTCGACACGCTGGGCGCATCGCGGCGCGTGCTTGCGTGGGATGCGCCCGGTTACGGCGTGTCGACGCCCGTGCACGGCGCGTCGCCGGCCGCCGCCGATTACGCGGCATCGCTGAACGCGTGGCTCGAGGCACTCGGCATCGAACGCTGCGTGCTGGTCGGTCATTCGCTCGGCGCGATCATCGCGGGCGGTCTCGTCCGCATGATGCCCGCGCGGATCGCCGGCCTGCTGCTGATTTCGCCCGCGGGCGGCTACGGCAGCGCACCGGCCGAGACCCGCGAATCGCGCCGCGACGCGCGGCTCGCGATGCTCGCGGAACTCGGCCCGGCCGGGCTTGCCGAGCAGCGCAGCGGCAACATGCTGTCCGGCTTCGCGAACGAGGAGGCAAAGGCATGGGTGCGCTGGAACATGGCGCGCATCGTGCCGGCCGGTTACGCGCAGGCCACGCATCTGCTCGCGAGCGCCGATCTCGCGGCTGATCTCGCCGGCTTTCGCGGCCGCACGGCCGTGGCCGTCGGCGCGAACGACGCGATCACGCCGCCCGCCGCGTGCGAGCGGATCGCCGCGGCCGCGCACGTCGGGCTGCAGGTGATTCCGCAGGCGGGGCATGCCGGCTACGTGGAAGCGCCGGCCGTTTATTCCGCGCTGATCGACACGTTCTGTCGTCAGTGCGACCCACAGCGGGGGCTGGCATGAGCGAACCGCTGCAACAAAACGAATCCGACAACGCGAAGGCCGAAGCCAGCTACGTCGTGCCGGGCCTCGAACGCGGGCTGCGGATTCTCGCCGAATTCTCGCCGCGCGAGCCCGTGCTCGGCGCGCCCGAACTGTCGAAACGGCTCGGCATTCCGCGCACGACGGTGTTCCGTCTGCTGCAGACGCTCGAATCGCTCGGTTTTCTCGAACGCGCGGACAAGGATCGCAACTACAAGCTCGGCATCGCCGTGCTGCGGCTCGGTTTCGAATACTTGAGCTCGCTGGAGCTGACCGATCTCGGCCTGCCGGTGATCGAGAGCCTGCGCGACGCGACCGGCTTCACGACGCACATCGTGATTCGCGACGGCCGCGACGTGGTGTTCGTCGCGAAGGCGCAGAGCCAGTCGCCGGTGTTCAGCTCGATCCGCGTGAACGTCGGCACCCGGCTGCCCGCGCACGCGACGACGCACGGCCACGTGCTGATGGGCGACCTGTCGCTGAAGGAACTGCACGCGCTGTATCCGGAAGGCGCGCTGAACCGGATGACGAGCGCAACGCCGGAAACGGTCGACGCGCTGTACGACGTGATCCGCGAGGATGCGCTGCGCGGCTACGGCGTCAGCAATTCGTCGTTCGAGCGCGGGATCTCGGTCGTCACGGCGCCGGTGCGCAACGAGACGCAGAAGATCGTCGCGTGCATCACGGTGACGGTGCCGCGTCCGGAGATCGACGCGGCGCTGATCGCGGACGGGCTGATCGACAAGGTGCAGCGCGCGGCGGCGGAATTGTCGCGGCGGCTCAATTACCGCTCGGATGACGAGCACACGTTTCTCAAAGCTTTAGGACTCCGATGATCCAGATCGATCTGACCGGGCAGGTGGCGGTGGTGACGGGCGGCTCGTCCGGCATCGGCCTCGCGACGGCCGAGCGGTTCCTGCAGGCCGGCGCATCGGTCGCCATCTGCGGCCGAGACGACGAACGCCTCGCACGCGCCGAAGCGATGCTGCGCGACAAGTACGCAGGCGCACAACTGCTGGCCGTGCGCTGCAACGTGCTCGACGAAGCCGACGTGACCGCCTTCGCGCAAGCGGTGTCCACGCGTTTCGGCCGCGCCGACATGCTGGTCAACAACGCCGGCCAGGGCCGCGTGTCGACCTTTGCCGATACGACCGACGACGCCTGGCGCGAAGAACTCGAACTGAAGTACTTCAGCATCATCCGCCCGACGCGCGCATTCCTGCCGCTGCTGCGCGACGCGGCCGCGCCGACGATCACCTGCGTGAACTCGTTGCTCGCGCTGCAGCCGGAGCCGCACATGGTCGCGACCTCGTCGGCGCGCGCGGGCGTGCTGAGCCTCGTGAAGTCGCTCGCGACCGAACTCGCGTCGCAGCGCATCCGCGTGAACTCGATCCTGATCGGCATCGTCGAGTCGGGGCAGTGGCGTCGTCGCTACGACACGCAGACGCAGCCCGGCGAAAGCTGGGAAGACTGGACGGGCGCGCTCGCCCGCAAGAAGCACATTCCGCTGAATCGCTTCGGCAAGCCTGACGAGGCCGCCTGGGCACTTTTTTATCTCGCAACGCATCTGTCGTCCTACACGACGGGCAGCCATATCGACGTTTCTGGAGGCTTTGCACGCCATGTCTGAAAAAACCACGGTTGGCGAGCTGATTGCCGCCTTTCTCGAGCAGTGCGGCGTGAAGACCGCATTCGGTGTCATCTCGATCCACAACATGCCGATCCTCGACGCGATCAACTCGCGCGGCAACATCCGGTATGTCGGTGCGCGCGGGGAAGCGGGTGCGCTGAACATGGCCGACGGGCTGGCCCGCGTGTCGGGCGGCCTGGGCGTCGCATTCACGAGCACGGGCACGGCGGCCGGCAATGCGGCCGGCGCGATGGTCGAGGCACTGACGGCCGGTACCGCGCTGCTGCACGTCACCGGGCAGATCGAGACGCCGTATCTCGACCGGGATCTTGCATACATCCACGAAGCGCCCGACCAGTTGTCGATGCTCGACTCGATCTCGAAGGCCGCGTTCCGCGTGCGCACCGTCGAAACCGTGCTGCCGACGATCCGCGAAGCCGTGCGCATCGCGCAGACGGCGCCGACGGGCCCCGTGTCCGTCGAGATTCCGATCGACATCCAGGCGGCCGAAATCGAATGGCCGGAAGACCTCGCGCCGGCGCACGTCGCGGTGCGCGAGCACGACAGCGCCCGCGTCGCGAAGCTCGCCGACGCGCTCGCGGCCAAGCGCCGCCCGCTGCTGTGGCTCGGCGGCGGCGCGCGCCATGCACGCGAGGAAGTCGAACGCCTTGTGAAGCTCGGCTTCGGCGTCGTGACGAGCGTGCAGGGCCGCGGGGTGCTGCCGGAAGATCATCCGGCGACGCTCGGCGCATTCAACGTGCATGCGTCCGTCGAGGCGTTCTACAAGACCTGCGACGCGCTCGTCGTGGTCGGCTCGCGGCTGCGCGGCAACGAAACGCTGAAGTACAAGCTCGCGCTGCCGCAACCGCTGTTCCGCGTCGATGCCGATGCGCTTGCCGACAATCGCGGCTATCGCAACGAGCTGTTCGTGCATGGCGATTCGAAGCGCGTGCTGGCCGAGCTGGCCGACCGCCTCGAAGGCCGCCTGTCGGTCGATCCGCAATTCGCGGCCGATCTGGCGGCAGCCCGCGAGGAGGCCGTGGCCGACGTGGCGAAGGGCCTCGGGCCGTACAAGAAGCTCGTCGACACGCTGCAGGGCGCTGTGGGTCGCGACTACAACTGGGTGCGCGACGTGACGATCTCGAACAGCACATGGGGCAACCGTCTGCTGAAGATCTTCGAGCCGCGCTCGGGCGTGCATGCGCTCGGCGGCGGCATCGGCCAGGGCATCCAGATGGGCATCGGCGCGGCGCTCGCGGGCGCGGCGGCGAAGACGGTCTGCCTGGTCGGCGACGGCGGCCTGATGGTCAACGTCGGCGAGCTCGTCACGGCCGTGCAGGAAAACGCGAACGTGATGATCGTGCTGATGAACGACCAGTGCTACGGCGTGATCCGCAACATCCAGGACGCGCATTACGGCGGCCGCCGCTGCTTCGTGCAATTGCACCAGCCCGATTTCGCGCAGTTCTGCGCGAGCTTCGGCCTCACGCACTACCGGATCACGTCGCTCGACCAGGCCGAAGCGATCGTGCGCGAAGGGATCGCGAAGGAAGGGCCGGTGATGGTCGAGGTCGACATGCTGTCGGTCGGCTCGTTCGCGTCGAACTTCGCGGGGCCGCCGGTGAAGAAGGAAGCGCCGACGGAGCGCCAGTATGCATAACGGGCAAAAGCGGGCGCGCGCCCCCGTCGACGTCGCGATGATCGGCTTCGGCGCGATCGGCGCAGCCGTGTACCGCGCGGTCGAGCACGATGCGTCGTTGCGCGTCGCGCACGTGATCGTGCCGGAACACCAGCGCGCGGCGGTGCAGCGCGAGCTCGGCGGCGCGGTGGAGGTCGTGTCGTCGGTCGACGCGCTGGCTCGCCGCCCGGAGTTCGCGCTCGAATGCGCGGGCCACGGCGCGCTCGTCGATCACGTCGTGCCGCTGCTGAAGGCCGGTACCGACTGCGCGGTCGCGTCGATCGGCGCGCTGTCCGATCTCGCGCTGCTCGACGTGCTGTCGCGGGCCGCCGACGAAGGCGGCACGACGGTGACGCTGCTGTCCGGCGCGATCGGCGGCATCGACGCGCTGGCGTCCGCGAAGGAGGGCGGCCTCGACGAAGTGCGGTACGTCGGCCGCAAGCCGCCGCTCGGCTGGCTCGGCACGCCGGCCGAGGAATTGTGCGACCTGCGCGCGATGACCGAGGAAAAGGTGATCTTCGAAGGCAGCGCGCGCGATGCCGCGCGGCTGTATCCGAAGAACGCGAACGTCGCGGCGACGGTGGCGCTCGCGGGTCTCGGCCTCGACGCGACGCACGTGCGGCTGATCGCCGATCCGGCCGTCGAGCGCAACGTGCACCGCATCACCGCGCGCGGCGCATTCGGCGAGATGTCGCTGGAAATGAGCGGCAAGCCGTTGCCCGACAACCCGAAGACGTCCGCGCTGACGGCGTACAGCGCGATTCGCGCGCTGCGCAACCGCGCGGCCTGCTGCGTGATCTGACCGGACCATCGAGCATCCGTCCGCGCCACGGCGAGGGCGGATGTGCAGAGACAGATTTGTGGGACTTGTGACATGACTCCTTTCGATACGAGCCTCGTACCCGACGGCAACATCCTGATCGGCGGCGAGTGGCGGCGCGGCCGTGGCGCGCCTTACACGAGCATCTATCCGGCCGACCAGTCGGTGAACATGGAAGTGTCGACGGCGAACGCGGAAGACGCGGCCGACGCCGTCGTGGCGGCCGACGCCGCATGGCGTCGCGCAGACTGGGCCGGCCTGAAGCCGCACCAGCGTGCGCAGGTGCTATACCGCATCGCCGACCTGATCATGCAGCGCCACGAAGCGCTCGCGAACCTGCAGCGCCGCGACAACGGCAAGCCGATCGGCGAGACGCGCGTGCTGGTGGCCAGCGCCGCGAACACGTTCCGCTACTTCGCGGCCTGCCTCGAAACGCTCGACGAAGAGCTGACGCCGTCGCGCGGCGACTACCTGACGATGAGCGTGTACGAGCCGATCGGCGTGATCGCGGCGATCACGCCGTGGAATTCGCCGATCGCATCCGATGCGCAGAAACTCGCGCCAGCGCTGGCCGGCGGCAACGCGGTGGTGCTCAAGCCGGCCGAAGTCACGCCGCTCGTGTCGCTCGCGCTGGCGCGCATCTGCGAGGAAGCGGGCGTGCCGAAGGGCGTGCTGAGCGTGCTGCCGGGCAAGGGCTCGGTGATCGGTGACGTGCTCGTGCGTCATCCGCTCGTGAAGAAGGTGTCGTTCACCGGCGGCACCGAAGTGGGCCGCGGCATCGCGCGCATCGCGGCCGAGAAGCTGATGCCCGTGTCGCTCGAACTCGGCGGCAAGTCGCCGACGATCGTCTGCGACGACGCCGATCTCGATCACGCGGTCAACGGCGTGCTGTACGGCATCTTCAGCTCGTCTGGCGAAGCCTGCATCGCCGGTTCGCGGCTGTTCGTGCAGCGCGCGGT
Source organism: Burkholderia orbicola (assembly GCF_900100915.1). Classification (NCBI taxonomy): domain Bacteria; kingdom Pseudomonadati; phylum Pseudomonadota; class Betaproteobacteria; order Burkholderiales; family Burkholderiaceae; genus Burkholderia; species Burkholderia orbicola. The sequence continues at coordinate 18,846 of NZ_FNKW01000002.1, forward strand.
GTACGACGCATTCATGCAGCGGCTGGTGGCCGGCGCACGCAAGCTGCGCGTGGGCGACCCGACGCGGCCCGACACGCAGATGGGCCCGCTGATCACCGCGAAGCATCGCGAATCGGTGGAACGCTACGTCGCGCTCGGGCTGGAAGAGGGCGGCCGGCTGCTGTGCGGCGGCGAGCGGCCGTCGGGCGACGGGCGCGAGCACGGCTTCTTCTATCAGCCGACGATTCTCGAAGGCTTGCCGAACAGCGCGCGCATCTGCCAGGAGGAAATCTTCGGGCCGGTGCTGGTCGCGATGCCGTTCGACGACGAGGCGTCGCTGATCGCGCAGGCGAACGACAGCGTGTTCGGCCTCGCGGCCGGCATCTGGACGCGCGACTACAAGCGCGCATGGCGCATCGCGCGTGCGTTGGAGACGGGCACCGTCTGGATCAACACGTACAAGCTGTTCTCGATCTCCACGCCGTTCTCGGGCTGGAAGGAGAGCGGGATGGGGCGCGAGAAGGGGCGTCTCGGCATCCGCGAATACATGCAGCAGAAGAGCCTCTACTGGGGCTTGAACGACGCGCCGCTGCCGTGGGCGAACTGAGCGAAGGGGAATGACGCAATGAGCATCTTGGGAATCGAGCAGATCACGTACGGTGTCGACGACCTCGCGACGTGCCGACGCTTTTTCGCCGACTGGGGCTTGAAGGAAATCGCGCACGACGACACGCGTGCGCGTTTCGAGACGCTGAACGGCTGTACCGTGCTGGTCGTGAAAGCCGACGATCCGTCGTTGCCGCCCGCGTTCGAGGCCGGCCCGACGCTGCGTGAAGTCACGTGGGGCGTCGCGACGCCGCGCGAACTCGACGCACTGCGCACGAAGCTGGCCGGCCAGCCCGGCTATTACGCGCAGGACGATGCGGTCGGCTGCCTCGATCCGAACGGGATGGCGATCCGAATCGAAGTGACGCGCAAGCGCGCACTCGACATCACCGGCTCGCCGTCGAACGTGTGGGGCCAGACGCTGCGCGTTGACCAGCCGAGCCCGATCTATGCGCGCGCCGAGCCGGTCGAAGTCGGGCACGTGGTGTTCTTCACGAACTGCCTCGACGCGCAGGAAACGTTCTATCACGAGCTGCTCGGCTTCGAGACGTCGGACCGTTATCCGGGCCGCGGCGCATTCTTGCGCTGCGCGCCGCACGGTGGCCACCACGACCTGTTCCTGCTCGCGCTGCCGAATGGCAAGCGCGGCCTGAACCACGTCGCGTTCACCGTGCGCGACATCCACGAAGTGTTCGGCGGCGGCATGCACATCGACCGCTGCGGCTGGGAAACGCAACTCGGCCCGGGGCGTCATCCGGTGTCGTCCGCGTACTTCTGGTACTTCCAGAATCCGGCCGGCGCGCTGATCGAGTACTACGCGGACGAAGACATGCTGACGCCCGAATGGCAGCCACGCGAATTCGAGCCGGGCCCGACCGTGTTCGCCGAATGGGCGGTCGACGGCGGCCTCGACGGCAACACGCGGCGGCAGAAGAACGCGAAGGCGCCGGAAGGCAAGTTCATGACGGAGCGCAAATCGTGAGCGAAGCAAACACACAGGAGCAGTCCGCGCCGAGCACGGTCGTCGTGATCGGCGGCGGCCAGGCGGCCGGCTGGGTGCTGAAGACGCTGCGCGCCGAAGGCTTCGCGGGCCGCCTCGTGATGATCGCCGACGAGCCGCATCTGCCGTACGAGCGCCCGCCGCTGTCGAAGGCCGTGCTGTCCGGCGAAGCGGATATCGAAACGGTGCGGGTCGTGCGTCCCGACGAATTCGACGCTCTGAACGTCGAAGCGTGGCAGCCGGAACGCGCGGCGTCGATCGATCGCTCGCGCCGCGTGGTGAAAACCGAAAGCGGCCGCGAGATCGAATACGACCGGCTCGTGATTGCGACCGGCGGCACGTCGCGCCGCTTGCCCGATGCGCTCGTCAAGACGCCGCACCTGCATTACCTGCGCACGCTCGACGAAGCGGCCGCGCTTGGCGAGAAGCTGCGCGCGAGCCGGCGCGTGCTCGTGATCGGCGGCGGCTGGATCGGCCTCGAAGTCGCGGCGACCGCGCGCAAGCTCGGCGTCGAAGCGGTGGTCGTCGAAGGCGCGCCGCGCCTGTGCGGCCGCTCGGTGCCGCAGATCGTGTCCGACTTCCTGCTCGACTTGCATCGTTCGAACGGTGTCGACGTGCGACTTGGCGCGGCACTCGAATCGCTCGATGCGCAACCGGACGACGCGTCGAAGGTACGGGCGACGCTCGCCGACGGCACGACGATCGACGCCGATTTCGCGGTGGCCGGCATCGGCCTCGCGCTCAATGCATCGCTCGCGAGCGACGCGGGGCTCGCGGTCGACGACGGCATCGTCGTCGACGAATACGGCGCAACGAGCGACCCGGCGATCTTCGCGTGCGGCGACGTCGCGAACCATCACAACGGCTGGCTGAAGCGGCGCGTGCGGCTCGAATCGTGGGCCAACGCGCAGAACCAGGCGATCGCGGCGGCGAAGGCCGTGCTCGGCGTGCGTGCACCGTACGCGGAGATTCCGTGGTTCTGGTCCGATCAGTACGACGTGAACCTGCAGATCCTCGGTGATCTGCCGGCCGATGCGCAGCTCGTCGTGCGCGGCGATCTCGCCGCGCGTCGTGCGACGCTGTTTTTTGTCGGCGACGGGCATGTGAGAGGTGTCATCGCCGTGAACAACGCGCGTGAGTTGAAGCTCGCGCGCAAGTGGATGAACCAGGGCCGGGCGGTGAATACGGAAGCCCTGGCAGACACGACCCAAGCGCTTGCCTGACCGGCCCAACCCGGAAAGAGATCCAGGAGATCCCCCGCATGAGCACTTTCGACAATGTCGTGGCCGGCAGGGCCGCGACGGAAGCTGCCGCCTCCACGCCCGGCGCGATCATCGCGCGGCTCGAGCGGCTTCCGGCCAACGCGATGCAGATCCGCGCACGCGTGCTGATCGGCACCGCGACGTTCTTCGACGGCTTCGACGTGATCACGATCGCGGCGACGCTGCCGCTGCTGATTCACAAATGGGGGCTGTCGCCGACGCAGATCGGCATGCTGATCGCGTCCGGCGCGATCGGCCAGCTGATCGGCGCATTCCTGTTTCCCGCGCTCGCCGAAAAGCACGGCCGCGTGAAAGCGATCGCGTGGAGCTCGGCCGTGATCGGCATCACGAGCATCGCGTGCGGCTTCGCGCCGACCTTCGAGATCTTCGTGCTGCTGCGAATCCTGCAGGGGCTCGGGCTGGGCGGCGAGTTGCCGGTCGCCGCGACGTACATCAACGAGATCACGCGCGCACATGGCCGCGGCCGCTTCGTGCTGCTGTACGAGATCGTGTTCCCGATCGGCCTGCTCGTGTCGATGGCGCTCGGCGCGTGGCTCGTGCCGCGTTTCGGCTGGGAGATCATGTACTTCGTCGGCGGGCTGCCGCTGATCCTGTCGCTCGTGCTCACCCACCTCGTGCCGGAATCGCCGCGCTGGCTCGCGTCGCGCGGGCGGCTCGCGGAAGCCGGGCGTGCGGTCGGCGTGTTCGAAGGATCGGTGCGCGGCGAGCTGCCGCCGGTCACGCAGGTGGCCGCGTTCGACGAGATGGTGCGCCAGCATCCGAAGCGCAGGATGAGCGACCTGTTCAGCGCCGCGTATCGCAAGCGTACGCTCGCGGTGGCGACGTTGTGGGCGACCTGCGGGTTCATCCAGTACGGGCTGTCGACGTGGCTGCCGACGATCTACAAGAACTTCTATCACGCGCCGCTGCAACTCGCGCTGAACCTCGCGGTGATCGGTTCGGTGATGGGCGTGCTCGGGTCGTTGGCCTCCGCGCTGCTGGTCGACAAGCTCGGCCGCAAGCCGGTGATCGTATGGTCGTTCGTGCTGTGCGCGCTGTCGCTGGCGCTCGCGGGCATCTATCACGCGGCGTCGGTGTATGTGGTCGCGGTGTTCTGCTCGCTGTCGCTCGGGCTGATGGCGTCGGGCTTCATTACCGCGTACGTCTATACGCCGGAACAGTATCCGACGAGCATCCGCGCGTCGGGCTGCGGGCTCGGCAGCGCGTGGCTGAAGATCGCGTCGTTCGCCGCGCCGATGATCGTGCCGCACGCGATCATCGGCGGGAACCTCGCGCCGGCGTTCTACCTGATCGGCGTCGTGCCGCTGATCGCGGCGGTGACCGTGCATTTCGTCGGGATCGAGACGAAGGGGAAGGTGCTGGAAGCGCTCGAAGCGTAAGCGTATGCCGCAGCGGCGGATGGCGGGAACCGAAAGGCTCGGGCGATGTTCCCCGGGCCTTTTTGTTTCGCGGCGCTCCCGCAGTGGTGTGCGGCGCCGAGCGTACGCGCGATTGTTGGCGCACGGCTGACGTGTTCTAATTCACGGTCCCGATTTCGTCAGACGAATGCCATGCCCCTGTTCGAACCCGTCACGCTGACTACTTCCCGCCTTGTCCTGCGGCCGCTTCGCGATGCCGACGCGCCGGCCTTCTTCGAGATCTGGTCCGATGCGGAAGCGATGCGCTATTTCTCGTTCTCGCCGATGACGCAGATCGAGCAGGCCGAGGCGCGCGTCGCGCGCAACGTGCAGACGTCCGCGAGCGGGGAGAGCCTGACCTGCGTGCTGGCGCTGAGGGAAACCGGCGAAGCGCTTGGCGAATGCGCGCTGTTCCATGCGAACGAGCAGTGCCGGCGCGCCGAGATCGGCTTTAGCCTGCGGCGCGCGTTTTGGCGCGGCGGATACATGCGCGAAGCGGCGTCGGCGTTGATCGACCATGCCTTCGGCACGCTGCGGCTGAACCGGCTCGAGGCCGATATCGATCCGCGCAACGCCGCGTCGGCGGGGCTGCTCGAGCGGCTCGGCTTCGTGCGGGAAGGGCTGCTGCGCGAACGCTGGATCGTCGGCGACGAAGTGTCGGACAGCGCGCTGTACGGGTTGCTGGCGAGCGATCGCGGCGCGTAAATGGCCGACTTGCCGGATTCGCCGGGCGAACGTACGCTTGGTCGATACCCCGATCGACCCACAGGTTCTCGACCATGCAAGCTCATCCTCTGCGTCTTTCCCCCGGCGACGATCTGCGCGGCGCTATCGAGGCAGCGCTACATCGGCACGAAGCGCACGCGGCCTTCGTGATCCAGGGGATCGGCAGCCTGAGCGTCGCGCAGTTGCGCTTCGCCGGCGTCGACCAGCCGACCGAACTGCGCGGCGACCTCGAAATCCTGACGCTGGCCGGCTCGGTGTCGCCGGACGGCGCGCATCTGCATATGTCGGTCTCGGATGCGGACGGCCGCGTGACGGGCGGCCATGTCGCGCGCGGCTGCGTGGTGCGCACGACGGCCGAGATTCTGCTTGCGCTGCTGCCCGCGCATCGTTTCTCGCGCGAGCCCGATGCGGGCACCGGCTTCAACGAACTGGTGATCCGGCACGATCCATCGTGAGCCGGGCGGCGGTGCCGCATGCGTGTCGTGCAGCGGCGGTCGCGCCGTCGTTTCCATCCCGCATAAAAAAAAGCGCCGCGGCCATTCGGCCCGCGGCGCCTTTCGGTGCGCTGCGACGTCGACCACCCGCCGCAGCCCGACTGCGTGCTTACACCTGCACGGTGTCGGCCACTTCCTTGAAGTCCTCGATCTGGTCGAAGTTCATGTACTGGTAGATCTTGTCGCCGTTCGCGGTGAGCACGCCCATGTCGGCCATGTACTCTTCCTTGGTCGGGATCTTGCCCAGACGCGAGCAGATCGCCGCCAGTTCAGCGGAGCCGAGGTACACGTTCGTGTTCTTGCCGAGACGGTTCGGGAAGTTGCGGGTCGACGTCGACATGACCGTCGCGCCTTCGCGCACCTGTGCCTGGTTGCCCATGCACAGCGAGCAGCCCGGCATTTCGGTCCGTGCGCCGGCCGTGCCGAACACGCCGTAGTGGCCTTCTTCCGTCAGTTGCTTCTGGTCCATCTTGGTCGGCGGCGCGACCCACAGCTTGACCGGAATGTCGCGCTTGCCTTCGAGCAGCTTCGACGCGGCACGGAAGTGACCGATGTTGGTCATGCACGAGCCGATGAATACTTCGTCGATCTTCGCGCCGGCGACGTCGGACAGCGTCTTCACGTCGTCCGGGTCGTTCGGGCAGGCGACGATCGGCTCGTGGATGTCGGCGAGGTCGATCTCGATGACGGCCGCGTATTCGGCGTCGGCATCCGGCGACAGCAGTTGCGGGTCGGCCAGCCACTGTTCCATCGCCGCGATGCGGCGCTGCAGGCTGCGCGGGTCCTGGTAGCCCTGCGCGATCATCCACTTGAGCAGCGTGACGTTGCTGTTCAGGTACTCGATGATCGGTTCCTTGTTCAGGTGCACCGTGCAACCGGCAGCCGAACGCTCGGCGGACGCATCCGACAGCTCGAACGCTTGCTCGACCTTCAGGTCGGGCAGGCCTTCGATTTCGAGAATGCGGCCCGAGAAGATGTTCTTCTTGCCTTGCTTGGCGACCGTCAGCATGCCTTGCTTGATCGCGTACAGCGGAATCGCGTTGACGAGGTCACGCAGCGTGACGCCCGGCTGCATCTTGCCCTTGAAGCGGACCAGCACCGACTCCGGCATGTCCAGCGGCATCGTGCCGGTGGCGGCCGCGAATGCGACCAGGCCCGAGCCTGCCGGGAAGCTGATGCCGATCGGGAAGCGCGTGTGCGAATCGCCGCCGGTGCCGACGGTGTCGGGCAGCAGCATGCGGTTCAGCCACGAGTGGATTACGCCGTCGCCCGGGCGCAGCGCGATACCGCCGCGCGTGCTGATGAAGTTCGGCAGCGTCTGGTGCGTCTTCACGTCGACCGGCTTCGGATATGCGGCGGTGTGGCAGAACGACTGCATCACGAGGTCGGCCGAGAAACCGAGGCAGGCCAGATCCTTCAGTTCGTCGCGGGTCATCGGGCCCGTGGTGTCCTGCGAGCCGACCGAGGTCATCTTCGGTTCGCAGTACGTGCCCGGGCGCACGCCCTGGCCTTCCGGCAGACCGCACGCGCGGCCGACCATCTTCTGCGCGAGCGAGAAACCCTTGCCGCTGTCGGCCGGCTGGTGCGGCAGGCGGAACAGCGTCGACGGCGCGAGGCCGAGCGCTTCACGCGCCTTCGCGGTCAGGCCGCGGCCGATGATCAGCGGAATGCGGCCGCCGGCGCGCACTTCGTCGAACAGCACGTCGGACTTCACCTGGAATTCGGCGATGACCTTGCCGTCCTTCAGCGCCTTGCCTTCGTACGGGCGCAGTTCGACCACGTCGCCCATGTTCATCTGCGACACGTCGAGTTCGATCGGCAGCGCGCCGGCGTCTTCCATCGTGTTGTAGAAGATCGGGGCGATCTTGCCGCCGAGGCACACGCCGCCGAAGCGCTTGTTCGGGACGAACGGGATGTCTTCGCCGGTGAACCACAGCACCGAGTTGGTGGCCGACTTGCGCGAGGAGCCGGTGCCGACCACGTCGCCGACGTAGGCGACCAGGTGACCCTTTTCCTTCAGCGATTCGATGAACTTGACCGGGCCGCGCTTGCCGTCTTCTTCCGGCGTGATGCCCGGGCGCGCGTTCTTCAGCATCGCCAGCGCGTGCATCGGGATGTCGGGGCGGGTGGTGGCGTCCGGTGCCGGCGACAGGTCGTCGGTGTTGGTTTCGCCCGTGACCTTGAACACGGTGATGGTCAGGCTTTCCGGCACTTCCGGACGGCTCGTGAACCATTCGGCATCGGCCCAGCTCTGCAGCACGGCCTTTGCGTGCGCGTTGCCCTTGTCGGCGAGTTCCTTCACGTCATGGAACTGGTCGAACATCAGCAGGGTTTTCTTCAGCGCGTCGGCGGCGACGGCCGCGACGGCTTCGTCGGACAGCAGCTCGATCAGCGGCTGGATGTTGTAGCCGCCGAGCATCGTGCCGAGGAGTTCGGTCGCGCGTTCGCGCGAGATCAGCGGGCAGGCGGTCTCGCCTTTCGCGACGGCGGCCAGGAAGCCGGCCTTCACGCGGGCGGCTTCGTCGACGCCGGCGGGCACGCGATGGGTGATCAGGTCGAGCAGCGTCTGCTCTTCGCCGGCCGGCGGGTTCGTCAGCAATTCGACCAGTTCGGCGGTTTGCTGAGCCGTCAGCGGCAGGGGAGGAATACCGAGCGCGGCGCGGGCGGCCACGTGAGCACGAAAGTTTTCAAGCATGGGGAGACCTGCTGATATTGCGTTGGAGGGGAAGGCCTTGCCGGCACTCCGGGGCTATTCCAGGCACTGCTTTGAGCGGGATTCTAATCTCAATGAGGTGGAACGTCAAATGTCTTATGTCTTATATAAGACTTGGCGGCGCGAAAGACGGGAGGCGCGGCTGCATGGCGGAGCGGGCCTTGCCGGGCGGGGTCCGGCGGGCGGATGCAGGGTGTCGGTTCAGGGCGTCGGTGTCGCACATATCTGCACAAGCCAGCAGGAAACGGTACACACGGCGCGCATTCGGATGGCTACGCTGCCTGCACGCAGCTTGAATCGGGTTTCGGAACGGGGAGGCGGCGGCACGCGCGCGCCTGCCGATCCGGCCCGAGTGGCGGCGATTCCCTTGACTTCGGCGATTCACGACATGCGCTCCAGAGACGCGATTTTCCTGATGATGGCGCTCGTCGCGTCAGTGGCCGTTCACGCGGCCACGACCGGCGACGCAGCGCGCGACGCGGCCAGCCGGCCGGTCGCGCTGGTCTATCGCGGTCCGGCCGCGTGCGACGGATGCCCCGAAACCATCGCCACCCGCCTGCGGGAGTCGGACTACCGGTTCCGGGTGATCTACGTGGGCCCGGCGGAACCGCTCAAGATCACGCCCGCGGCGCTGGCCGGTGCGGCGCTCTATGTGCAGCCGGGCGGCGGGCAGGACATTCCAGGCGCGGCAGCCAGCATCGGCCGACATGCAATCAGGGCCGTGCGCCAGTACGTCGCGAACGGCGGCCGATACCTGGGGCTCTGCATGGGCGCGTACCTGGCCGGCGCGCAGGGTTTCGGGCTGGTTGCCGGCGATATCGACTCCGAGGTCGACCGGCCGGGTTCGACGCTGCACGGCATCGCCGACACGGTGACGCCGGTCGTCTGGCGCGGGAAAAAGCGCTGGATCTACTACCAGGACGGCGCGAGGCTGCCGGTCGCGCCGCTCGGCTCCGGCGGGATCGTGCTGGCGATCTACCCGAACAAGGACATCGCGGCCGCCACGTACCGCTACGGCAAAGGGCGCGTCGGCCTTGCCGGCCCGCATCCCGAAGCCGATGAAAGCTGGTATCGCGAGAATGGCCTCAAGAACCCGGACGGCGTGGCGCCGGACATGGCCTACGACCTGATCAACGCGACGATGAAGCCGTAGCGAAGCGGCCGCGGCGCGCGGCTTATTTTCGTTTGGCTCGGTATGTGTCGAGGTTTTTCCGTGCCTGCGCGCGGATCGCGCGCTGCATGAAGGGCGTCCAGCCGAGCAGCGCGCCCTTCATCCCGAGCGCCTGACGCGCCCAGCGCCACAGGTCGAAATGGTCGCGATGCTCGACGATGCGTCCGTCACGAAACCGGAATTGCGCATCGATCCGGTTGACCACCCTTCGTCCGGTCGTGGCGAACCGGTATTGCGCGCTCCACTTCGCGCGCCCGGCCTGGTCGTCCGCGGCGACTTCGCCGAACGTCAGCGAGAACTCCTGTGCCCGCGCGACCAGCATTCGCCACATGTCGCGCGCGAGTTCGCCGCGCAGTTCGCCGAACGCGGGATCGCTGAACACGATGTCGTCGGCGTAGCACGCGAGCATCGCGTCGATGTCGCGCTGCTGGAAGGCCGTGTAGAAGCGCTGGATCAACTCGGTGTTCGAATGGGGCATGTTGAGCGTAACGGGCAGGGAGGGCGGACGGTGACGTCCGTCGAAATGTCGATCGGGGCAGTGGCGGCGGGCAGCGCGAACCGGTGCCCGCGCCCGCGCCCGCGCCCGCGACTTCGGGCGTGGCTGGCTCGCCGCCGGATGATGATACGCGTCAGCGCGCCGCCATCGCGACGTCCGGATTGCCGCGGCCCGTCACCAGGCAGCCCGACATGAAGGCCTCGCTCTGGCTGCCGGCGGCGGCTTCGCCGAAGCCGCGACCGAGCGCGTCGGCCTTTACCTGCGCGGCGCCTTGCTCGCACGCGAGCGGGCTGGCGTCGCGGCCCTGCGCGTGCAGGATCGCGCGATCGCCGATGAGATACGCCAGCAGGGCAAAAACAGCGATATGGACGGCTCGTCTCATGGTTCGTCTCCTCGTCGCTCAAGCGTACGCGGACACGTTCGGCGAAGCACTTGGGGCTTCCCCCGGTAAACGTCTGCTGAAAGCGGTGGAGGAGCAGGGCGATCCCGTCCTGTTTTTTACTTCGCCGTTCGACGGGCAGGCAATGCGGGGAGTTTGACGAATGTCAGGGTGCGGGCGGGCGGCGGCGGTCACGCGACCGTTCAAGGCGATAGCATGAATGCATGATTTGACGGAACGCGAGGCGAGGTCGATGCGTCAGGTCCGGCAAGCACGCAGGTGTTGAATATCGCTGTCGAAATAGTGAGGAATCCAAATGTTGAACGTCTCTTCCGTGCTGATCAGTCTTGCCCCGATGTGGGCCATCCTGCTGCTGGCGTCTTCGGCGGCCGCCTATTTCGTGTTCTGGCGCAAGGCCATCGACTGAGGGCCGCGCGACAGCGTGCGCACCATGCGCACGCACGACCCGCCGCTCCCGTTATTGCACCGCCGTCACCGGTACGTTCGAAATCCGCACCAGCCGGGCCATCACGCTGCGCCGGAACACCGCCATCAACGTATGCAGCGGATCATGCCGCGGCGCGACCACCACGATCTCGTCGCAGCCGGTTTCGGTTGCCACGGCCGCGATCGTGTCGGCCACCGGGCCGACCTTCACCACGACGGTGTATTGGACGCCGGCCTCTTTCAGAATCCGCTCCGCCATCCCCAGATCACCGGCCGCGAATTTTTCTTCGATCGCACGCAACCGCGACAGCGGGTGCCAGGCCTCGAGCCGCGTCGATTCGAGCGGCGCCTGTACGTTGATCAGCACGACCTCCGACGCGCAGCGCTCGCGATACAGAAACGTCGCATGGCGAACCGCCTGAAGCGAGCGCGGTGAATGACCGACCGGAACCAGCAGCTTGAGCATGGACGATGAACCCGGAAACGAAGTGCTTCCAGCGTAGCGGGCGGTCGCGCGAAACGATCTAAAGAGATCGGCTGGCCGCATAAAAATGTCGTCAACACGCGCGGTCCCGTGGTGCGCCGATTAAAAATATAAGAAATTTAAGTTTATGCGCATAAACGATTTCATCCAGCGTGACGGTCTGGGCAGTTCGGCACGGGGCGCCCGGATTTAGTCGGATCTTCAATGAATCGCGGCGGAAAATATCGGAGGTCGAGGATTCGGCGTCACGTAGAGTAGAGCATCGGCCGCGGCGCGGCGGCCTCCCGGCGGGCAGGGGAGCGAGCGCCGTCAAGCGGCCCGCCATTCCGACTCCAGGAGACCCCGCATGCCGCACGGCGCCCCGCAGTTTCTCGCTCCCGCTTCCATTTCCGTCGATCCGATCGTGCGCCTGTCGGCCGGCGAACTCTCGTCGGCGATCCGCACCAAGGCGGTTTCGTGCGTCGAGACGATGCGTGCGTATCTCGATCACATCGAGCGCGTGAACGGCGCGGTCAACGCGATCGTCGCGCTGCGCGACCGCGATGCGCTGCTGGCGGAAGCCGCGGAAAAGGACGCGGAGCTGGCGCGTGGCGAATACCGCGGGTGGCTGCACGGGATGCCGCAGGCGCCGAAGGATCTGGCGATGACGAAGGGGCTGCGCACGACCTACGGCTCGCCGATCTTCCGCGAGAACGTGCCGCAGGCCGATTCCGTCGGCGTCGCGCGGATGCGCGCGGCCGGCGCGATCTTCATCGGCAAGACCAATACACCCGAGTTCGGGCTCGGTTCGCACACGTTCAACGAGGTCTACGGCGCGACGCGCAACCCGTACGACCTGACGAAGAGCGCGGGCGGCAGCAGCGGCGGCACGGCGGCGGCGCTCGCGTCGCGGATGCTGCCGGTGGCGGACGGCAGCGATTTCGGCGGGTCGCTGCGCAACCCGGCCGCGTTCTGCAACATCGTCGGCTTCCGTCCGTCGCAGGGCCGCGTGCCGCGCTGGCCAGGCATCGACGTGTTCGTGCAGCAGCTCGGCATCGAAGGGCCGATGGGCCGCACCGTCGGCGACGTCGCGCAACTGCTCGCGATCCAGGCCGGCTACGACTGCAACGATCCGCTGTCGCTCGCGGAAGATCCGGCGGTGTTCGCGCAGCCGCTCAACGCGGAGCTGCGTGGCAAGCGCATCGCGTGGGTCGGCGACTGGAACGGCTATCTCGCGACCGAGGCCGGCGTGCTCGCGCAGTGCGAGCACGGTCTGGCGACGCTGCGCGAGATCGGCTGCGACGTCGATGCCGCGCTGCCGGCGTTCGCGCCCGACCGGATCTGGCGTTTGTGGCTCACGCACCGGCACCTGCTGTCGGGCGGCGGGCTGCTCGCGCACTATCGCGACCCGGCGCGCCGCGCGCTGCTGAAGCCCGAGGCGATCTACGAGGTCGAAGGGCTGCTCGCGCTGCAGGGCGCGGCGGTGTTCGATGCGAGCGTCGAACGGACCGCATGGCATCAGGCGGTGCTGAGCTTCTTCGACCGCTACGACTTCATCGCGGCGCCGACCGCGCAGGTGTTCCCGTTCGACGTCGAGCAGCGCTGGCCGAAGGAGATCGCGGGCCGCGCGATGGACACGTACCACCGCTGGATGGAAACGGTCGTGCCGTGGACGCTGGCCGGCTGCCCGGTGATCAACGTGCCGGTCGGCTTCAACGACGCGGGGTTGCCGATGGGGATGCAACTGATCGGGCGCCCGCGCGCCGATCTCGCCGTGCTGCAGCTCGCGCACGGTTACGAGCAGGCGGCCGACTGGGTGGCGCGGCGCGTGCCGGCGTGGATGGCGGCGTGATGGCGCGGCCGGCAGGCGGTTGTAGCCGGTAGCCGGGTGACGGGTGACGAAACGGGCGGCGGCGAGCTGCCCGTTTCGCTTTGCATCGCTCGACGCGAAGCGCGCCGGACCAAGCCCGAACCGGCATCCATTGATGCAACCCGAGAAAGAATCGCGATGCGTGCCCGACATCGTGCGGCAAACGTGCGCGAATCTGCGCGACGGGGTGCGTCGGTCGCCGAATTGCAAGCAGCGGCGCGCCCTGATTTCGTTTCGATGTGTTTCAGTCGTTGCGGCGGCGCGCGACGCGCTTCGACAATATCGCCTCGACAATTCGGGCACGAGGGAAACACATGAAGCACATTCGCGCGACGGGCCGGCATCTGGCCTCGGCAGGCATCGCGTTCGGCCTCCTGGTGAGCGGTGCCGCGCATGCGCAGCTCGACCTGCAGTCGATCGGCGCGTCGCTGCTCGGCGGCGGGCAGCAGCAGGCGGCGCCTGCGCAGGGCGGTGTCGCGCAGTTGCTGCAGGCCTATGTCGGTGCGAACCAGCAGGTGCTGAACGGCCAGTCGTCGCTCGCATCGGCGATGGGGCTGACGGGGGCGGCCGGGCAGGCGCAACAGGCCGCGAGCCAGTTGTCCGGCGGCGATGCGCTGTCGCCGGCCACGCTGTCGCAGATGGGCGGCGCGCAGCAATCGGTGTCGCAGGCGCTCGGCCAGGCGTTCGCGAGCGGCGGCGCCACGCACGGCCCGATCGACAAGCAGGCGTTCAGCAACGGCCTCGCGTCGCTCGGGCAGGGGCTCACGCAGTATTCGCAGCTGCAGTCCGGGCTCGGTAGTCTCGGCTCGACGAGCGCCGCGTCGCTGCTGCAGTCGGGCCTGAATCCGCAGAACATGCAGGCCGCGACGTATATCGCGCAAAGCGCGCCGGGCCAGTTGCAGTCGCTTGCCGCGACGCTCGGCCAGGCCGTGCAGTTCGCGACGAGCCAGGGCATTTCGGTGCCGTCGGTGGCGTCGTCCGCGCTGAAGCTGCTGCCGTAACGTAGCGCGGGTGCCGGTGCCGGTGCCGGTGCCGGTGCCGGTGCGAGCGCGATGCGCGGCCGGCATCGCGCGCGCCGGCTACGCACAATAGTCCCGCACACCATGGGGATTTCGCGCGATGCTATCGTGGCGTGTTCCCTTATCGGTGCCGGTTCATGACTGACTCGTTCGACCTCTCGCGCTATTTCTCCCGCATCGGCTACGACGGCCCGGCCGAGCCGACGCTCGACGTGCTGCGCCGGCTGCATCTGCTGCACCCGCAGGCGATTCCGTTCGAAAACCTCAATCCGCTGACCGGCGCGCGCGTCGCGCTCGACCTGCCCGCGCTCGTCGACAAGGTGATCGAACGCCGCCGCGGCGGCTATTGCTTCGAACTCAACAAGCTGTTCTACACCGCGCTCACGACGATCGGTTTTCGCGTGACGCCGCTGATCGCGCGCGTGCGCTGGATGCGGCCGCCCGAGATCGTCACCGCGCAGACGCACATGCTGCTGCGCATCGACCTCGACGGCGCGGCATGGCTCGCGGACATCGGCTTCGGCAGCGCGACGCTGACCGCGCCGCTGCGCTTCGTGCCGGGCGAGCGGCAACTGACGCCGCACGGCGCGTTTCGCGTGATCGACGCGCCGGTCGACGGCGAATTCGACATGCAGTTCGAGATTCCCGACGGCTGGCAGACGACCTACCGCTTCTCGCTGAAGCCGGCGGAATGGATCGATTACGACGCCGCGAACTGGTTCACGTCGACGTATCCCGAATCGATCTTCGTGAACGACCTGATCGCGTGCCGCGTGCTGCCGGACGGCCGCGCGGCGTTGCTCAACACCGTGCTGACGCTGCGCGACGCGGCCGGTGCCGGGCGCACGGTCACGTTCGACAACGCAGCCGACTGGGCCGCGTGCCTGCGCGACACGATCGGCATCAATACGGCGGGATTCGATCTCGACGCGCTGTTCGAGCGGCTCGCGGCGCGCGCCGCAAAGTAACGCGGACGCACGACCTCCGACGGCGGCCCCTGCACCCATGCCGCCATCGTTCTCGATTGACTTTTGCTAGATTGCTAGCATACTAGTATCCATGACCGACGAAGAAGTGAAGCAATTCAACGTGTACCTGCCGCTCGGCCTGATCCGGCAGGTCAAGCATCGCGCCATCGAGACGGAGCAATCGCTGTCCGCGCTGGTGGCCGACGCGTTGCGCGCGTATCTGGCCGCGCCGCCGCCCGGCGCGGGACCGTCCAACCAGGAGGAGTGAGCATGTCATCCGAACGAATCGAAGCCGTGTATCTGACCACGCACAACTGGGGCAAGTCGGCGAAATTCTTTCAGGCGCTGGGCTTCAAGCTGGAATTCGAAACCGATCACCATTCGGGTCAGTTGCGCAGCGGCGACGGTCCGTTCTTGTTCATCGCCGAAGTGCCGCCGAGCGAACCGCCCGACATGCAGGTCGTGCTCAAGGTAGCCGACGAGCAGGCGGTGCAGCCCCAGCCGATCGTCGACGTCGTCACGCCGTTCGAGGACACGCACTGGGGCACGCGCGACATGACCGTGCGCGATCCGGACGGCCGGGTGTGGCGCCTGCAGGCGCCGGGCAAGCAGGGCGCGCGAGGTCGACATGACGGATAACCGCGAAGACGATGCGCCCGACAGCACGGCTGCGCGCGTCGCGCTGTGGCGCGCGCTGCACGTCGAGCTCGACGCGCCGCCGCATGTGCTCACGGACGAAATCGGGCTGCAATTGCTCGCGCCCGAACCCGGCTGGCAGCAGCGCGGCGACATGGACCCGCAGTTCACGCGGCCGTTTCGCGCGTCGATCGTCGCGCGGGCGCGCTTCATCGAGGATCTCGTGACCGAGCAGGCCGCGCGTGGCGTGCGCCAGTACGTGATCCTGGGCGCGGGGCTCGACAGCTTCGTGCAGCGCCGGCCGGAGATGGCATCGTGCGTGACCGTGTTCGAAGTCGACCAGCCGGCGCCGCAGCGCTGGAAGCAGCGGCGTCTGGTCGAACTCGGCTACGGCGTGCCCGACTGGCTGCGCTTCGTGCCGGTCGATTTCGAGGCGAAGCAGTCGTGGCGCGACGCGCTCGTCGGCACGGGCTTCGATGCCGGCCAGCCGGCGGTCGTGGTGTCCACCGGCGTCAGCATGTACCTGACGCGCGAAGCGAATGCGGCCGCGCTGCGCGAAGTGGCGTCGCTCGCGCCGGGTTCGACGTTCGCGATGACGTTCCTGTTGCCGCTGGAGAACGCGGATCCGGACGTGCGCCCGGGGCTGGAAATGGCCGCGAAGGGCGCGCGGGCGAGCGGCACGCCGTTCATCAGCTTCTTCATGCCGGACCAGATCCGGGCGCTTGCCCTGGAGGCCGGTTTTGCGAAGGCCGAACACGTGTCGGCCGCCGAGCTGACGCGCCGTTATTTCGCCGATCGCACGGACGGCCTGCGGCCGCCGAACCACGCGGAAGAGCTGCTGGTCGCGACGGTCTGAGCCGTCGCTACCGTCACGCTCGTCACGCCCGTTCGAGCACGGCCATTTCCCGCACGACCACGAGCAGCACCGCGAGGCTCGCGCCGCCGGATGCGCGCAGATCCGCGAGCAGATGCTCGTAGCGCGCGAGCGCGGCCTCGCGGCGCGCGCGCCATGCGCCGACGATCGTGTCCGGCGTGGTCGAATCCGGCGATTCCGCGAGCGCGCTGGTCGCGAGCGTGCGCTTGAGCCGCGCGACTTCCGCGAGTGCGGCGGCGCGCGCGAGCATGTCCCAGTGCGTCGGCGTCGGCAGGTTCGCCGCGCGTTCGCCGATCCAGCCGTAATTGAGCAGCGTGCCGAGCGAGAAATACACGCCGGCGACGAGTTCGAGGCTGCGGTTGCAGGTCGCCGCCACTTCGGCGATGTCGAGCAGCGCGGCCGAGATGTCGCCGCTCGCGACGCGTACCGCGAGCGCGCTGTCGACGCCGGCGTCGACCAGCACGCGCTGCCGCTCGGACAGCGCTTCCAGATCGTCGGCCGGCAGCAGCGACGGCAGTTGCGGCGCGATCCGCTGCACCGCGTCGCGGCAACGCGCGATCAATCCGGCGACGCCGCCGTCGGCCACCGCGCCCGACTGCAGATGCCGCAGGAACCACAGCGCCGCGCGCTCCAGCAGCCGCGCGACATCGACGAACATGCGCGCCTGCACGTCGTCGGCGACGCGGTTGTCGAGCGCATCGATATCGCGCCACACCGCATCGAGGTCGAATACGTCGCGCGCCATGATGCAGGCACGCACGATGTCGCCCGGCTTCGCGTCGGTTTCCTCCATCAGCCGGTGCACGAATGCGCAGCCGACGCGGTTCACGAGCGCGTTGGTCAGGTGCGTCGCGAGAATCTCGCGGCGCAGCGGATGGCGGCGCATCGGCTCGCTGAAGCGCTGTTGCAGCGGCTTCGGGAAGTAGTCGACGAGCATCGCGGCCACGAGCGGGTCCTCGGGCACGTCGGATTCGAGCAGCGCATCGTAGAGCCACATCTTGCTGTACGCGAGCAGCACCGCACGCTCCGGCGACGTGAGGCCGAGCTTCGCGGCCTGCCGCTCGGCGACTTCGTCGTCAGTCGGCAGGAATTCGATCACGCGGTTCAGGCGGCCCGCGCGTTCGAGCCAGCGCATCAGCCGCGCCTCGGCGTCGAGCAGCTCGACCGCGTAGCGGCCCGCGATCGACAGCGCCTGCGTCTGGTAGTAGTTGTCGCGCAGCACGAGCAGGCCGACTTCGTCGGTCATTTCCGCGAGCAGCGCGTTGCGCTGCTTCTCGGTCATTTCGCCGTCGGAGACGACGAGCCCGAGCAGAATCTTGATGTTGACTTCGTGATCCGAACAATCGACGCCGGCCGAGTTGTCGATCGCATCGGTATTGATGCGGCCGCCGCGCTGCGCGAACTCGATGCGGCCGAACTGCGTGCAGCCGAGATTGCCGCCTTCGCCGACGACCTTGCAGCGCAGGTCCGCGCCATTCACGCGGACCGCGTCGTTCGCGCGGTCGCCGACCTGCGCGTGGGTTTCGCGCGCCGCCTTCACGTAGGTGCCGATGCCGCCGTTGTACAGCAGGTCGACCGGCGCCTGCAGGATCGCGCGGATCAGCTCGGTCGGCGGCAGCGCGTGCGCGTCGATGCCGAGCGCGGCCTGCACCGCCGGCGACAGCGGGATCGTCTTCGCGGTGCGCGGATACACGCCGCCGCCCGCCGAGATCACCGACGTATCGTAGTCGGCCCAGCTCGAGCGCTCGAGCGCGAACATGCGCTGGCGCTCCGCGAAGCTCGTCGCCGGGTCGGGGTTCGGGTCGAGGAACACGTGCCGGTGATCGAACGCGGCGACGAGCCGGATATGCGGCGACAGCAGCATTCCGTTGCCGAACACGTCGCCCGACATGTCGCCGACGCCGACCACGGTGAAGTCGGTGGCCTGCGTGTCGACGCCCATTTCGCGGAAGTGCCGCTTCACCGATTCCCATGCACCGCGCGCGGTGATCGCCATCTTCTTGTGGTCGTAGCCGACCGAGCCGCCGGACGCGAACGCGTCGTCGAGCCAGAAGCCGTATTCGTGCGAGATCGCGTTCGCGTAGTCGGAGAAGGTGGCCGTGCCCTTGTCGGCGGCGACGACGAGATACGGATCGTCGGGGTCGTGGCGCACCACGTCGGGCGGCGGCACGATCGCGTTGCCGGCGAGGTTGTCGGTGAGGTCGAGCAGCCCGCGCAGGAACGTCTGGTAGCACGCGATGCCTTCGCGCATCCACGCTTCGCGATCGCTCTGCGGCGGCGGGTTCTTCACGACGAAGCCGCCTTTCGAGCCGACCGGCACGATCACGACGTTCTTCACCATCTGCGCCTTCATCAGCCCGAGCACCTCGGTGCGGAAATCCTCGCGGCGATCCGACCAGCGCAGGCCACCGCGCGCGACGCGCCCGCCGCGCAGGTGCACGCCCTCGACCCGCGGCGAGTACACCCAGATCTCGAACATCGGCTTCGGTTCGGGCAGGCCGGGCACCTTCGCCGGGTTGAACTTGAACGACAGGTACGGCTTCGGCTCGCCGTTCGCGTCGGCGAGGAAGTAGTTCGTGCGCTCGGTCGCGTTGATCACGCCGAGGAACTGGCGCAGGATGCGGTCCTCGTCGAGGTTCGGCACCTGGTCGAGCGCGCCTTCGATCGCCTTCAGCAGGCGTTCGGCCTGCACGTCGCGCGTGTCGCCGATGCGCGGGTCGAAGCGCAGCAGGAACAGCTCGACGAGTTGCCGCGCGATCGCCGGATTGCCGGTCAGCGCGCGTTCGATATATGCGTCGCTGAAGGTCGAGCCGACCTGCCGCAGGTATTTCGCATACGCGCGCAGGATCGTCACTTCGCGTGCGCTCAGGTGCGCACGCAACACGAGGCGGTTGAAGTCGTCGTTCTCGATCCGGCCGCTCCAGATCCGGTCGAACGCATCCTCGAACAGGCCTTTCACGCGCTCGATGTCGAACTCGGTATCGTCCGCGAGCTCGAGGCCGAAATCGTGTATCCACGCATGCGCGCCATCCTGCGTCTGAATCCGGTATGGCCGCTCCTCGTCGACGCGCACGCCGAGATGTTCGAGCATCGGCAGGCTGCGCGACAGCGCGATCGGGTCGCCCGCGCGATAGACCTTGAAGCGGAACGCGCGCGGCCCGGCCTCGATCGGCCGGTACAGGTTCATCGCGAGCTGGCCCGAGTCCTTCACGCGCTCGATCAGCTCGATGTCGCGCACGGCCGTGCGCGCCGGGTAGTCGTCGCGATAGCCGGCCGGGAACGACTCGGCATAGCGTTGCAGCAGGCGGTTGCCTTGTTCTTCGCCGAATGCGTCGAGCAGCGCGTCGGCGAGATCGTCCTGCCAGCGGCGCGTGACCTGCACGAGCCGCGTTTCGAGCTCGCGCGTGTCGACGTCGGGCATCGTGCCCGGTTCCGCATGCACGACGAAATGAATCCGCGCGATCGCCGATTCCGACAGCAGCGGCGTGAATTCGACGTTTACGCCGTTGTACGCGTCGACCAGCAGCTTCGCGATGCGGCGGCGCAGGTCGGTGTTGTACTTGTCGCGCGGCACGAACACGAGACACGACACGAAGCGGTCGAACCGGTCGCGCCGTACGAACAGGCGCGTGCGCTGGTGCTCCTGCAGGCGCAGGATGCCGAGCGCGATGTCGTAGAGCTGGTCTTCGTCGGCCTGGAACAGTTCGTCGCGCGGATAGGTTTCGAGCACCGTCACGAGCGACTTGCCGAGATGCCCCTTCGGCAAAAAGCCCGCGCGCCGCACGATGTTCGCGCACTTGCGGCGCACGATCGGGATCTCGGCGCTCGACACCATGTACGCGGTCGACGTGTAGAGCCCGATGAAGCGGCGCTCGCCGGTGACCTTGCCGTCGGCGCCGACGAGTTTCACGCCGACGTAGTCGAGATAGCCGGGCCGGTGCACCGTCGCGCGCGAATTCGCCTTGGTCAGGAAGATCGGCCACGCGCCGGTGATGATGTCGGCGGCGGCCTGCGGCAGCGGCGTCACGTCGGGCGCGTCGGACGTGCGCAGCGATTCGCGCAGGATGCCGAAGCCCGAGCCCTCGATGCCGCGCAGGCCGAAGCCCGTGCCGTCCGACACGAGCGCGTAGTCGCGCTGGCCCAGGAACGTGAAGTGATCGGCGGCCATCCATTCGAGGAATGCGCGCGCCTCGATGTCCTCCGCGGTCGCTTCGCGCGCCTTCATCTCCTTGATCGTCGCGCGGGCGATGTCGACGATCTTCGGCCAGTCCTCCACCGACGCGCGCACGTCGCCGAGCACGCGCGCGATGTCCTCGCGCAGCGTGTCGAGCAGCGCGGCGTCGCCGCAGCGGTCGACTTCGAAATGGATGAACGACGCGAGTTGCGACTGGCCGTCGCTCGAGGTTGCGCCGCCGGCGTCGACCCGCTCGATGCCGCCGCCGGCGCCGCGCCAGATGCGGAACACCGGATGCAGCGCCGAATGCAGCGCGAGCCCGAGACGGTTGACGGCCATCGTCACCGAGTCGACCAGGAACGGCATGTCGTCGTTGACGATCTCGATCACCGTGTGGTCGGAATGCCAGCCGTGCTGTTCGAGGATCGGGTTGTACACGCGCAGGCGTTCGCTGCCGGGCACGAATTTCTGGGCGGTCTGCCAGTGCGCCATCGCGGCGCCGTACAGGTCGGCGATGCTGCGATTCTGCAGATCGTCGGCGTCGACGAAATCGTAGTAGTGACGCAGGAAGGGTTCGACGATCCGGAACGTGGCTTCGGGCAGGCGGGCGCGCGCGAATTCGACGACATCGGAGAGCAGGTGTGCGACGACTTCCTCGTTCTTCGCTTCCATGGCGGTCTCCGTCGGGTGGCCATTGGCTGCTGCGTCTGTCCGGCATTATGCGCCGATTGCGTGACAAAGCGATGTGCGGGTGCACAAGGGCGGTGGGCGGAGAAACCCGCAGGCAGCGCCTCTCGCGGGCGCCGCGGTGCGGGGTTCAGCGCAGGGCGGACGACGCGGAAGCGGGGCGACCCGCGGTGCTCAGCCCTCGTCGCTCCACAGCTTGCCGGCGGTCGCCCAGTTTTCCTTCTTCACGTCGGTGAGGATGATGTCGACCGAGCCCGGCGCGCAGCCGAGCGTTTCGCACGTGACGCGTGTGATTGCTTCGACGAATGCGCGCTTCTGCTCGACGGTGCGGCCTTCGAACAGCTGGATATTGAAAGTCGGCATGGCATAAGGCTCCGGTTGGAATGGATTGAACGATTGACGGTGAACGATTCGGTTGGGTGCGAAGGCAACGTCAGTCGCGATACGACGGATCGATCCGGTCGAGCCGCCGCAGCAGCGCCGGCCATTCCAGTTCGCCTTCGATCGCGCCGCCGTCGCGCAGTTGTTCCGCGGTGCGCTCGGCGATGGCCGGCGCCGGCAGCACGAGCGGTCCGCCGCCGGCCTGCGCGCGCACCTGGATGTCGCACGCCTTGATCAGCGTATCCATCAGCACATACGCCTCCGCGACGGTCCGGCCGACCGTCAGCGTGCCGTGGTTGCGCAGCAGCATCGCGGATTTCGCGCCGAGGCTCGCGGTCAGCCGCGCGCCCTCGGCCGGCGAGAACGCGAGTGCTTCGTAGTCGTGGTACGCGAGGTCGCCATGAAAGCGCAGCGCATGCTGCGACGCCGGCAGCAGCCCGTCGCGCTGGATCGACACGGCGATACCGGCCGTATTGTGCAGGTGCATCACGCAGACCGCGTCGGCGCGTGCGGCGTGCACGGCCGCATGCAGTGCGAAGCCGGTCACGTTGACCGCGTGCTCGCCGGCGCCGATTCGGTTGCCGGCCAGGTCGATCTTCACGAGGTTCGACGCGCGAACCTCGTCGAACGTGAGGCCGAACGGGTTGATCAGGAAGTGGCCGGGTTCGCCCGGCACGGTCGCGGACAAATGCGTGTAGATCAGGTCGTCCCAGCCGTTCAGCGCGACGAGCCGGTACGCGGCCGCGAGGTCGACCCGCAGCTTGCGTTCGGCGTCCGAGATCGGGCCGCCGGGCTTCACGGCATCAGGACGGTGTGCGAATGACATCGGGTTCTCCAAGGGTGAGGCGGCGCGTGACGGCTACGGTCGCCCACGACGCGAGCGCGAACGGGGCCGTGAACACGGGGATGCCCGCACCCATCGCGAGCCACTGGAGCAGCGCGGCGAGGGCGGCGGCCGCGAGCGCCGCACGCGGGCCGCGCGGCATCAGCGCGAGCGCGGCGAGTGCGCCGTTGAAACCGAGCAGGCCGTCGGCGAACGATGCGCCACTCGCGCCGAGCGCGACCAGCAGCACGGTCGACACAAGCGCGCCGCCAAGCGCGAACGCGGCCGCGCGGCGCGACGCGACGGCAAGGCCGGCAACGACCAGCGTGCCGGCCCACGCGCCGTGCGCGAAGGTGGTTTGAGCGACGCCCGACAACAGCGCGGCGGCCGCGGAATCGAACGTCAGCAGCGCGTCGGCGCTCACGCCGTCCGCATGTTGCAATGCGACAAACGGCAGCCACAGCGCGGTGACGGCCAGGCACGGGCTCGAATACGGGCACTGACGCCAGCGGGCGAGCGGCTTGCGCATCGCGCGTTGCACGAGCGCCGCGCTGATCGCGAGCAGTGGCACCAGCGCGACGGCGGCGAGTGGATGGGGCGCGAACAGCACGGCGATCAGCGCGGCCAGCGCGCCGTTGAAGCCGTGCAGCCCCTGTTCGACGTCGCGGCGTTCGGCGCCCATCAGCACGGCCGTCATGCTGGCGGCGGCCGAGCCGACCAGCGCTGCGCACGCGAGCCGCAGGTCGGTCAGCGCCAGCGCGACGAGCAGCAGCGCGCCGGTGAGCGCATTCGCCTGCAGCACGACCTGCCCGATGCCGCGCAGCAGGATGCGCAGGTCGATCGACGGCGAGGCGGGGCGGGCGGTAGGCATGATGGCGGCGGAACAGGATGAGCCGCGAGCATAGGACACTCCGCGATGCACCGGAATAGGGAATTCTGGATAGTCAGGATTTGTGGTAGATGCCCTGAAACGGGGCATCGAGAGGCGCGGGGCGCGTACTTGGCGGTGTTTTGTTGGCGTTTTCGCGAGATTCCGGCGATTCGATATCAAATTTGCGCCATCGCTATTGTTTTCGCGTGCCCGCTGGGCTGCCGCCAAGGGGTGATCCATGCGCGTCAGTTTCAACGCTCTAGCGACCGGGCCGCCGAGCTGGACTCGATCGACGGTGATATTCCGGATAGCGATGATTTATGTGACGATGCCCCGACACGGGATACCAAGGAGGTGGAACGATGCGTGAGGTGCGGTGGGCGTCGCTCGAAGGCGACGGGGTCGAACATCTGACGTTCGACCGGAGTGGCGGTGCGATCGTCGTCGAAAGCGCGGTGGTCGGCCAGCGGTACGGCCGCGCGTACGGGCTTGCGTATCGCGTCGAGTGCGATCCGCAGTGGCGGGTGAAGTACGCGGTGCTGAAGGTGATGGGCGGCGGCACGCTCGAGCTGCACGGCGACGGGGCCGGGCACTGGCGCGACGGTTCAGGCCGGGCGCTGGACGAGCTGGACGGCTGCATCGACATCGATATCGCCGCGACGCCGTTTACGAATTCGCTGCCGATCGGCCGCCTCGGGCTCGCGCGCGGCGAGCGGCGGCCGATCGACGTCGCGTACATCTCGACGCCGGACCTGACGGTCACGCCGGTCAAGCAGGCTTATGCGTGCATCGAACCGGGCCGCCGCTACCGCTACGAAGGGATCTTCCGGAATTTCACCGCGGAGATGGACATCGACGACGACGGGCTTGTCGTCGACTACGAAACGCTGTTCAAGCGCCTGCCGCCGCTGCGCTGAACTGCGGCGCCCGTTTGCGCGGCCGGCGCCGCCGCCGGTACTGCCACGACCGCGGGCCGTTCATGCGCGGACGCGAACCGGTCGATCCGCGACGCGATCAGGTCGGGATGGCGCAGCACGATCCAGTGCGTGCCATCGATTTCCTCGCGCACGTGGTCGCCGAGCCAGCGGTCGAGGTCGACCGACATCTCGGGGGTCACGTAGCGGTCGCGCACGGGCACCAGAATCTGCACCGGCGCCTGCGCGTACCGTTCACGCGGCTTGCGGGCCCGCGCGAGAAAGTTCGCACGATACATCTGCATCCCGTTCAACGCATTCTTCAGTTGCACGGGATCGCGCTCGGCCCGCACGCGTTCGGTGAGCTGGAGCCAGCGCGGCCACAGCGCGGCCCCGCCGAGCCGCCATACCAGCGACGGCACGACCGGCAGATGGAAGAACCCGATGTACCACGACTTCAGGCTCTGCTTGAGCCGCAGCTTCGCGCGGAACACGTGATCGAGGCACGGGCCCGAGATCGACGTGTACGACGCGATGCGGCCGCGTAACGCCGGGTCGGTCACGGCCTCCCAGCACTGGATCGAGCCCCAGTCGTGGCCGACGAGGTGGAACGACCGGCCGCCGCAGGTCGCGTCGGCCACTGCCTTCAGGTCGCCGGCGAGCCGCTCGAGCGTGTAGTCGGCGCGGCGGCGCGGCGCATCGGATGCGCCGGCGCCGCGCACGTCGTACGCGATCACGCGGTAGCGCTTCGCGAGCCGCGCGCGGATCGGCGCCCACACGGCCGCCGAGTCGGGATAGCCGTGCACGAGGATCAGCGGCGGCGCGCGGCGCGACCCGCTTACGTAGACGGCGAGTTTCACGTCGCCGGACTGGACGGTCAGCATCTCGTGAGCGCGCGCCATGGCGTCATGCCTGCGCGACCGAATGCAGCGGCACGCGGCGCGGGGCGGCTTGCGCCGCATAGCGCGCGTTGGTCGCGTCGATGTTCTCGAGCAGCGTGTCGAGCTCCTGCAGGTATTGATGGTTGTCGTGATCCCACGGGTGGAAGCCCGGACGGAAGTAGTCGAGCCATTCGCGCGCGATGCTCGGGAACACCCCGTTCTTCGGGCTGTACAGATACTTCACGAGGCGCCACATACCGCCGAACTTGCCGTGTTCGCGACGGTGCGCGCGCATCAGCCGCACGTGGAAGTCGAACACGATGGCCCAGAAGAACACGGTCGTCGTCAGCATCGTGCCGGTGCGCAGCAGGTAGCTGCCGAGGCCCGGCTTCATCACGGTGCGCCACACGTCGTAGGACACCGCCTTGTGCTCGGTTTCCTCCATCGCGTGCCACATCCACATCTGCTGGTAGCCCTCGACCGAGCCGTCGATCCGGTGTTCGTGGCCCGACAGCAACTGGTTCGCGAGGATCGCCGTGTAGTGCTCGAGCGCGATTGTGATCGCCAGCTGCATCGAGTGCGGCAGCACCTTCTTGAACCAGCCGAGGATCGTCCACAGGCGCTTGTCGAGCTTGTGCGCGGGCAGACCGGACGCCTGCAGCAGGTCGTTGTACTCGATGTGCTCGCGCGTGTGCATCGCTTCCTGCCCGATGAAGCCGATCACCTGCTTCTTCAGCTCGGGGTCCTCGATCCGGTCGCGATAGTTGCGCACCGAATCCATGAAGAAGCGTTCGCCGGCCGGGAACAGCAGCGACAGCGCATTCATGAAGTGCGTGACCGGCACGCCCTGCACGTGCCAGTCCTTCGCGCGTTCGGGGGGCAGCGCGAAACGGATGTCGCGCCGCACGGGCATCATGTTCGGTGTCGTCATGATTGTTCTCCCTGATTGCCTGCATTGTTGTAGGTGGCGTGCACCGGGGCCGGCGCCGCCGTGCCGCGTGCGGCACGCCGGGCCTTCGCGGCCTCGCGGCGGGTCGCGAGCACGACGAGCGCCTGGTAGGCGGCCGGCAGGATGCGCGCCATCCAGTCCGCGCCCTTCGCGTCGCGGCCGATCAGCACGCGGCGCTTGTTCTTGCGCACGCCGGCGAGGATCGTGCGCGCGGCGTCGTCGGCGGTCGTGATGAAGAACTTCTCGAAGCTGTCCTTGCCTTGCTGTTCGCTCTCGACGATGAAGCCGACCATGTTCTTCGCGACGCGGCTCGACTGCGCGATGTTCGTGCGGATGCCGCCCGGATGCACGCAGGTGGCCGACACGCCGCACTTCATCATGTCGAGTTCCTGGCGCAGCGATTCGGTGAAGCCGCGCACCGCGAACTTGGTCGCGTTGTAGCCGCTCATGCCCGGCTGCGCGAAGATTCCGAAGATGCTCGACGTGTTGATCACGTGGCCGTCGCCCGATGCCTTCAGGTGCGGCAGGAACGCCTTCGTGCCGTGCACGACGCCCCAGAAGTTGATGTTCACGATCCACTCGAGATCGCTGTATTCCATGCCTTCGATCGTGCTCGACAGCGCGACGCCCGCATTGTTGAAGATCAGGTTGACCTTGCCATGCTCTTTCGCGGTGTCGTCGGCCCACGCGAACATCGCGTCGCGATCGCCGACGTCGAGGACGCGCGTCGACACGCGCACGTTCGGCGCGATCGCGCGGACGATCCGTTCGGTTTCGGCGAGGCCGACGCCGTTCTTGTCGGCGAGCGACACGTGGCAGCCGGCCTGCGCGAGCTGGATCGCGAGCGCGCGGCCCATGCCCGAGCCGGCACCCGTGATCGCGGCGACCTTGTTGGAGAAATCTCTCATGTCGTGGCTCCTTGTCTGGCTCAGGCCGCTTCGGCGGACGTGGAAGCGGAAGCGGCCGGCGCGGCGGCGGGCCGCGCGGTCGTGTCGTGCTGGGGCGCTCGATACGCGTGGTAATCGGCGATCGAGAAGTGCGCGGTGGCCTGGCGGAAGCGCCAGGTGAAGCCCGGCCACAGCGTCGTGTTCTTGCCGGTGCGCGGGTCGAGGTACCAGCTCTTGCAGCCGCCCGTCGACCAGATCGCCTTCTTGAGCTTGCCCTGCAGGTCGCTGTTGAACTGCGCCTCGACGAGCGGGCGCACCTCGATCGCCTCCGCGCGCTCGCGGCGCATCGCCTGCAGCGCGCCGAGGATGTATTCAATCTGCGACTCGATCATGAACACCATCGAGTTGTGGCCGAGGCCCGTGTTCGGGCCGACGATCATGAAGAAGTTCGGGTAGCCGGGCAGCGTCGTGCCGAGATACGCGTGCGCGCCGTCGCGCCACGCGTCGACGATGTCGAGGCCGCCGCGGCCGATGATCGCGCCGCGCGGATACGGGTCGGCCACCTGGAAGCCGGTGCCGTAGATCAGGCAGTCGACTTCATGGCGCTTGCCGTCGGTCGTCACGACCGCGTCGGCTTCGATATGGTCGATGCCGGTCGTGATCACGTCGACGTTCTTGCGCGACAGCGCCGGGTAGTAGTCGTTCGAGATCAGCACGCGCTTGCAGCCGAGCGTGTAGTTCGGCGTGACCGTCTTGCGCAGCTCCGGGTCGGGAATCTGCTTGCGGATGTGGCGCAGCGCGAGCTTCTGCACGTTCTTCATCAGCGACGGATGGATCGCGAAGCCGAGCACGCGCGATTCGAGCATCCAGTAGATGCCGCTGCGCACGACCTTCTGCGTGAACGGCAGCGTGCGGAACAGCCATTTCTCGAAGCCGCTCAGGTTACGGTCGGGCTTCGGCATGATCCACGGCGGCGTGCGCTGGAACAGTGCGAGTTCCTTCACGCGCGGCGCGATCTGCGGGACGAACTGGATCGCACTCGCGCCGGTGCCGATCACCGCGACGCGCTTGCCTTCGAGCGGGTAGTCGTGATCCCACTGCTGCGAATGGAACGCACGGCCCTGGAAGTTTTCGACACCGGGAATCGCCGGCAGCGCGGCGCGCGACAGGCCGCCCATCCCCGACACCAGCACGCGCGCGGATAGCCGCTTGCCGTTCGCGAACGTGAGGCGCCAG
Organism: Burkholderia orbicola; assembly: GCF_900100915.1. Lineage (NCBI taxonomy): Bacteria > Pseudomonadati > Pseudomonadota > Betaproteobacteria > Burkholderiales > Burkholderiaceae > Burkholderia > Burkholderia orbicola. Next base: position 47,170 of record NZ_FNKW01000002.1, read on the forward strand.
CGTTGCGCGGCTTCGTCGTACTCGGCGCGCTGCAGTTCGTGATTCAGCCGCAGGTGCGGGCCGACGCTGAAGCGCTGCACGCAGTCTTCGAGATACGCGCGGATCTCCGGCTGCGGCGCGAACATGCGCGTCCAGCGCGGGTTCGGCGCGAACGAGAACGAATAGACGTGCGATTGCACGTCGCATGCACACCCGGGGTAATGATTGTCGCGCCACGTACCGCCGACCGACGCGGCCTTCTCGAGGACGACGAAGTCGGTCACGCCTGTCTGTTTCAGGCGGATCGCCATCCCGAGGCCGGCGAAGCCGGTGCCGATGATGGCGATGTCGATGGTTTCGTCCAGGCCGTCATGGCCGGGTGGACCGAAAGGCAACGTGCGAGCATTCATCCGGGTGTCTCCGATTTGGCTCATTTTTGAATGTTACATTGTTTGATGTAACGATAGTGGGTGAACCCGGAAACCGCAAGAGGCTAGAAGCGGCGCTCTAAGGGCCGGAAGCCAGACGGGAAAAGGCTGAGCGGGGTTTGGAACGGAGCAGTTTCCGCAGTGCGGGATGGCCGGAAAAGGCCGTCGGCAGGGCGAGACGGGGAAGAAACGGGACCGCCGGCGCGCGACGGTCCGTTTGAAACGGTATCAGGGACGGATCGATCGGGCGGCCGTCTCATGGAAAACCCCGGCCACGATCGTGACCTGCGCGAGCGCATAGAGGCCCCAGATCAGATAGTCGATGCCCGGAAAGCCGCCAAGGAAGCGGCCGACGCCGATCAGCGTGTCGGAGCCGACGAAGATCAGGCTGCCGACGGCGACCAGCGGGCCGCGCGTGCGGGCGGCGAGCGCGAAACTCGCCATCACGCACAGCACGAGCATGTAGACGGCGACCGGCGCCAGCAGCTCGCCGAGGTGCGGGAAGAACGCCGCGTAGAACGCCGGCGCGGCGATCCACAGCCCGACGAGCGCAACGATGCGCCAGCCGTGCGGCCGCGCGCGCCACCGGAAGAAGATCGTGCAATAACACAGGTGCGTGAGCAGGAACGCGCCGAGGCCGAGGACGAACGACAGCCGCCAGTCGGGCAGCGCGAGCAGTACGTCGCCGAGCACGGCGGTCGCGAGCGCCGCGCACAGCCACGCGCGTTCGCGCGGCGCGCCGCAGGTGCTGCCCGCCGCGAGCAGCAGGACGCCCATCGCGGCTTTCGCGGCGGCCTGGCCCGGATAGGGTGCGGCGGCGAGCGACAGTCCGTACAGCAACGCCGCGGCGATGGCGAGCGGCCAGAGCCGGCGATAGGTGGCGGGAAGCGTGGCGATCAAGGCGGGTGTCTCCGGTTTGTCTTCGTCTGCAGCGGACGGCGCGCCGTCGAGGGCGCGGCTGCCGGCCATTATCCGGAAGAACGGATGCGCGAAAACCGGCGAATCCTTCTAGGAAACGACGGCGACGAGCCGCGATGTCGCCGCCGGATTTTCCGCGCGTTGCCCCGGTTGAACCGGGGCAACGGCTGCGATTCGGCTTGCTATGATCGCCGCGGTATTGCCGTTGTCGATGTCCCGCCTAGCCGCGCGACCGGATGCGCGAGCCGGGGCGTGCCGATGAATCCATGCCGTGCCCGACCCGCGCGCTGATGCGAAGGGCGGCGCCGGCTCCCCACGAAAACAGGTCCGACCATGACCGAACTTCTCCACGGCGACGGCGCGATCCGTCGCACGACGCCGTACGGTTCCTCGATCGAAAACACCTATGCGGGCGTGCTGTCGTTCATGCGCCGCAATTACTCGCGTGCGCTCGACGGCGTCGACGTCGCGATCTCCGGCGTACCGCTCGATCTCGCGACGACCTATCGTTCCGGCGCGCGGCTCGGGCCGGCCGCGATCCGCGCGGCGAGCGTGCAACTCGCGGAACTCCATCCGTATCCGTGGGGCTTCGATCCGTTCGACGATCTCGCGGCCGTCGACTACGGCGACTGCTGGTTCGACGCGCACAATCCGCTGTCGATCAAGCCGGCGATCGTCGAGCATGCGCGCACGATCCTGCGCTCGGGCGCGAAGATGCTGACGCTCGGCGGCGATCACTACATCACGTATCCGCTGCTGGTCGCGCACGCGGAGCGCTACGGCAAGCCGCTGTCGCTGATTCACTTCGACGCGCATTGCGATACGTGGGCCGACGACGATCCGGACAGCCTCAATCACGGGACGATGTTCTACAAGGCCGTGAAGGAAGGGCTGATCGATCCCGCGACGTCGGTGCAGGTCGGCATCCGCACGTGGAACGACGACTTTCTCGGGATCGAACGGCTCGATGCCGCGTGGGTGCATGACCATGGTGCGCGGGCGGCGGTCGAGCGGATCGTCGAGATCGTCGGCGCGCGGCCTGCGTATCTGACCTTCGACATCGATTGCCTCGATCCGGCGTTCGCGCCGGGAACGGGGACGCCGGTGGCGGGCGGCTTGTCGTCAGCGCAGGCGCTGTCGATCGTGCGCTCGCTCGGGGCGGTGAATCTGGTCGGAGCGGATGTGGTGGAGGTGGCGCCCGCGTACGATCATGCGGACATCACGGCGATCGCGGCCGCGCATGTCGCTTGCGATCTGCTTTGTTTGTGGCGGCAGAAGAAGGTGGCGAACGCGTTGCGTTGAGCGTGTGCCGCGCGGGACATGAAAACGGCCGGCGGGGCATCGCGCCCGGCCGGCCTGCTGAGGGAGGGTGCCGCGCGTATTACTTCGCCGCCAGCGCGCTCGCGACGTTCTTGTCGACCCAGGCGTTGTCGGCCACGCTCAGCTTCTGCGGAATCAGCTTCGCCGCGTAGAACGCATCGGCCACACCTTGCTGCGCGGCGACGATGCGCTCGTCGAGCGGCACCGCACCGAACGGCACGCGCTTGATCCACGTCTCGACGAGCGCCTGCGGCAACCCGACCTTCGGCGCCAGCAGCGCGGCCGTGTCGGCCGGATGCCCGTTCACCCACTGGCCCGTTTCGCGCGCCTGTTTCAGGATCGCGCCGACCACGTCGGGATGCTGTTGCGCGAAACTCCGCGTCGCCTCGTAGAAATTGTTGGTCGCCGCGAGCCCCGTGTAGTCGGACAGCGTGCGCACCTTCAGCGCGCTCTGCGCGGCCGCGTAGTACGGGTCCCAAACCGCCCACGCATCGACGTTGCCGCTTTCGAACGCGGCGCGCGCGTCGGCCGGCGGGAGATACACCGGCTGGATTTCGTCATAGCGCACGCCGGCCTTCTTCAGCGCCTCGAGCAGCAGGTAGTTCGCGCTCGAGCCTTTCTGCAGCGCGACCTTCTTGCCGCGCAGGGCGGCCACCGTGCGGATCGGCGAATCGGCCTTCACGAATACGGCTTCGTTGTGCGGCGCCGGCGGTTCCGCGCCGACATAGACGAACTGCACGCCGGCCGCCTGCGCGAACACGGGCGGCGGCGCGCCCGTATAGCCGAAGTCGATGCTGTTCGCGTTCAGTGCTTCGAGCAGCTGCGGGCCGGCCGGGAATTCGAACCATTGGACGCCATAGCCGAGCGGCTTGAGCCGCGCTTCGAGCGCGCCCTGCGCCTTGACGATCGACAGCAGGCCGGCCTTTTGATAACCGATGCGCACGATCTTGTCGGCGCCGCCTTGCGCGAACGCCGACGCGGCGGACAAGGCGACCAGCGAGACGGCGGCGGCGCGGGTGATCCAGCGGGTGAAACGAATCATCGAATGAACTCCATGCGAGGCATCTTCGGAGAGCGGCCGGTGCCGCTCGGTTGGAAGAATCGTCGCATGGGCGATCGTGCCCGCAAACGAAGCATTGCCGATATGGATATGACGGCGTCGGCCCTATGCTTTGTCGTCGTGGCCTGCCGGATCGGACGTATCCGGCGCGCCGGACTGCCGCGCCGCTTCGTCGCTGAGCTTCTTGTCGAGGATCGTCGCGACCCGGCCGCCGAGATACGCGCCGGCCGCGGTTTCGAGCGCGCGGTTCGTCTCGCCTTCGACGAACACGGCAGCGAGCGGACGCAGCCGCCAGATCGCGTCGACCAGTTCGGGCACGTCGGTGGCCGGCGGCAGCGTGCCCGCGTCGTAGCGGTCGAGCCGCTTCACGACGAGATCGACGAGCAGCCGCGCGATCGCGTCGAAATGCGGCCGCGCGAGGCTGATCACGTCGAGCAGCTCGCGCGGCGGAATCCCTTCCTTCGTCATCGCAGCCGCCGCCTCGAGCAGCGCGGGGCTTTTCGCGACGAACGACAGGCCGCGCCGTTCGAGCAGCCCGAGCTCGGTCACGCGCGACAGTTGCGTGGTCGCTTGCGGGCCGAACATCTGCGCGAGTTGCGCGAGCGAATAGGTTTTCGGCAGCTCGTGCGACCAGCGGCCGCCGATCGCGTTTTCGAGACCAAGGATCGAGCGCAGGTCGTGGCCTTCGTCGATCGCCTTGATCAGGTCCTGGATGTTCGACAGCGTGTAGCCGCGCGCGAGCAGATGATTGATCAGCTTCAGGCGCGCGACGTGCGTGTCGTCGTAGATGCCGACGCGCCCGCGTTTCTCCGGCGGCGCCAGCAGCCCGCGATCCTGGTACGCGCGGACGTTGCGCACGGTGGTGTCGGACACGCGCGCGAGTTCGTCGACCGTGTACTCGTTGCGGGAATCCGGCGTGGCCTCGTCGGGCGTGGAATGAGTCTGTTTTGACATGCGGCCATTCTAGCGCGCGGCGGCAGGCTCGGGCGAGGCGGGGCGCGTGTTCGCGCCGTCGCCGAGCGGGCGCTGCAGCAGCGCCGTGTCGATCCAGCGGCCGTGCTTGAAGCCGACCGCTTTCAGCAGGCCGGCTGGTTCGAAGCCGAACGCACGATGCAGCGACGTCGAGCCGCCGGTGCCGCCGTCGGCGATCACCGCGATCATCTGCCGCCACGGGCCGCCTTCGCAGCGCGCGATCAGCGCGTCGAGCAGCGCGCGGCCGATTCCGCGGCCGCGCTGCGCGTCGTCGATGTAGATCGAATCCTCGATCGCGAAGCGGTACGCGCTGCGCGTGCGGTAGGGCGTCGCGTACGCGTAGCCGGCCACGCGGCCGTCGCATTCGGCGACGAGATACGGCAGCCCGTGGTTCAACACCGCGTCGCGGCGTGCGCGCAGTTCGGCGACGTCGGGCGGCGTTTCCTCGAACGACGCGACGCTGTGGTGAACGTGGTGTGCATAGATCGCGTGGATCGCGTCGAGGTCGGCGTCGGTCGCGTCGCGCACGACGCAGGTGGGAGCGGTAGACATGGCGGCAGGGCGGTGAAGTCAAAACGCTACTATGCCGGCCGCCGACGCGCGTGGCAAAGCCGTTTGCGATTTCGACGGTTGCGGCGGCTTACAGCCGGCCGTCCGCCGCATGAACGGCATCGGCGATCGCGTCGGCGACGCGCTGCACGCGCGGCGAGCGGCGCACGTCCGGATGAACGACGAGCCAGATTTCGCGCTCGATGTCGCAACGCGGCGCGGCCGTCAGCTCGATGAGCGGTGCGCCGGCGTGCGTGGCCGGATCGTCGACGAGAAACCGCGGCAGCAGCGCGACGCCGGCCCCGGCTGCGCACGCGCGATGCTGCGCGGCGAGGTCGTTGGCGATGAACGCAAAACGGCGCCCGGCCGCGACGCGTTCGAGCCATTGCTGCTGCGGCGTTTGCGCGAGCGCGTCGTCGTATGCGACGAACGGCCAGGTGTCGGGCGGCGCGTCCGCCCATTCCGGTGCCGCGCACAGCGCGAAGCGCATCGTGCCGAGCCGGCGCGCGGCGAGCCCCGGTTCGCTCGGCCGCGACAGCCGCACCGCGAGATCGGCTTCGCGCGCATACAGGTTGGCCGCATGCATCTCGCCCATCAGGTCGATCCGCAGCGCCGGCCACGCGCGCTGCGCGCGGGCGAGGCGCGGCGCGAGGAAATGGCTGGCGAACACCGGCGACGCCGATACGCGCACCACGCCGTCGAGCGCGGCCGCGCCTTGCGCGGCGCGCGCGAACGCATGCGCGTCGGCTTCGAGGCGTGCGGCGTGTTCAGCCAGGTGCAGCCCTTCGTCGGTCGGCGGCCAGCCGCGCGGCAGCCGGTCGAACAGCCGAATCCCGAGCGCCGACTCCAGCGCGTCGATGCGCCGCGCGACCGTCGAATGCTGGACCTGCAGCGCTCGCGCGGCGGCCGACAGGCTGCCGCCGCGCATCACCGCCAGAAAGTAGCGGATGTCGTCCCAGCTCATCGGCAGCGCGGGTGCGCCGGCAGCATCGTGATCGGTCGAATTTTGCACAGTAGATGGGCGCTCAGCGTGAATTCCGTTCGATTATGCACGATGGGATCATCGTGTCACTTCATTCGATAGCGAGGAACGTCATGACCCAAACTGCCAACGCCATCCGGATCGGCATCGACCGGTACGGCGACGCCGGCGTGCTGCGCCGCGTCGATGCGCCCGTCGGGTTACCTGGGGCCGGCGAAGTGCGGATTCGCCAGACCGCGATCGGCGTGAATTTCGTCGACATCTATTTCAGGACGGGCGCGCACGGGTTGCCCGCGCTGCCGGACGCGCTCGGCGTCGAGGCGGCCGGCGTGATCGACGCGGTCGGGCCGGGCGTGACGGAGTTCGTGCCCGGTCAGCGTGTCGCGTATGCCGGCATGCCGACCGGCAGCTATGCGAGCCTGCGCACGATGCCGGCCGAGCGCGTGCTGCCGATTCCCGACGGGCTGAGCGACGAAGCCGCCGCCGCCGGGCTGCTGAAGGGGATCACCGTCTACATGCTGCTGCATCGCGTGCGCCAGGTCGGCGCCGGCGATACGGTGCTCGTGCACGCGGCGGCCGGCGGCGTCGGGCTGCTCGCGACGCAGTGGGCGCATGCGCTCGGCGCGCGGGTGATCGGCACGGTCGGATCGGCCGCGAAAGCCGCGCTCGTGCGCGCGCACGGCGCCGAAGCGGTGGTCGATTATCGCGAGGAGGATTTCGTTGCAGCCGCGCGGGCGTTCGGCGGCGGGGCGGGCGTCGACTACGCGATCGACGGAATCGGCGGCGACGTGCTGTCCCGTACGCTCGGGGCGGTTCGTCCGTTCGGCATGGTCGCGAGCATCGGGCAGGTGGCGGCGATCGGCGCCCGGCAGACGTTCGATCTCGACGAGTTGGGCCCGGCCCGTTCGATCGCGCTCGCGCGGCCGAGCGTGCTCGGTTTCATCGCGCGCGACGTCGGCGCCTATCGGGACGCCGCGCGTGCGACGCTCGACCGGCTGGCGGGCGGCATGCACGTCGAGATTGGCGCGCGGCTGCCGCTCGAACAGGCGGCCGACGCGCACCGGTTGCTGGAGTCGCGCGCGACGACGGGCGGTGTCGTGCTGCTGGCGTGACGGCAGGGTGCGGGCGCGGGCGACTCGCGACGCGGCTCGACGGTCGCGTCGCGAGCCGCCAGCTGGTCAGTGGTGCTTGCGCAGCGGCGCATCCTCGACGAACCACGCGAGCACGAACGCGATCGCGATGACCGTCGCGGCCGACAGATACACGACGTGCAGCGAGCCGGCGAACGCATGCAGATACGCGTCGCGCACGGCATCCGGCAACTGATGCACGGCGGCCGGGCCGAGCGCGGGCGGCAATTCCGTGCCGGCCGGCAGCGCATGCGTCATCCGCGACTGCAGCCCGTGCGAGAACAGCGCGCCGAACGCGGCGACGCCGAGCGAGCCGCCGATCGAGCGGAACAGCGTCGCGCCCGACGTCGCCACCCCCATGTGCCGGAATTCGACCGTGTTCTGCACGGCGAGCGTCAGCACGGGCATCACCATGCCGAGGCCGATCCCGAGCAGCGCCATGTACGCGTACATCGTGTGCAGCGGCGTGTCGAGCGTCAGCGTCGACAGCAGCGCCATCGCGACGCCGCCGGTCAGCGTCCCCGCGATCGGGAACATTCGGTACGAGCCGAGCCGCGAGATCAGCCGCCCGCTGGCGATCGACGTGACGAGCATCCCGCCCATCATCGGCAGCAGCTGCATGCCGGCCTGCGACGGCGTCGAGCCCTTCACGACCTGCAGGTAGAGCGGGATGAACGTGACCGAGCCGAACAGCGCGATGCCGACCATGAAACCGATCAGGCTGACCAGCACGAAGGTGCGATGACGGAACAGCTCGAGCGGCATGATCGGTTCGGCCGCGAGGCGCTCCTCGTAAATGAAGCCGCCGATCGCGACGAGGCCGAGCACGAGCGTCATCCACAGCTGCGGCGACGTCCACGGCAGCAGCGAGCCGCCTTCGCTCGTGAACAGGATCACGCAGGTGAGGGCGGTCGCGAGGAACGCGGCGCCCATGTAGTCGATCCGGTGCTTCACGTGCGCGGTGTGCGGCCGGAACGCCATGCCGATCACCGCGAGCGCGAGCAGGCCGAGCGGCAGGTTGATCGTGAAGATCCAGCGCCACGACAGGTGTTCGACCAGGAAGCCGCCGAGCAGCGGCCCGACGATCGTCGCGAGGCCGTAGACGCCGCCGAACATCCCCTGGTAGCGCGCCCGGCGATCGGGCGGCACCAGATCGCCGATCGCGGCCATCGTGACGACCATCAGGCCGCCGCCGCCGAGCCCCTGCAGCGCGCGCAGCCCGATCAGTTGCGTCATGTCCTGCGCGACGCCGCACAGCGCGGAGCCGGCGAGGAACAGCACGATCGCCGCCTGCAGCACGATCTTGCGGCCGTACAGGTCGCCGAGCTTGCCGTACAGCGGCAGCACGACGGTGGACGACAGCAGGTACGCGGTGACGACCCACGACAACTGGTCGAGCCCGCCGAGTTCGCCGACGATCGTCGGCAGCGCGGTCGACACGATCGTCTGGTCGAGCGCGGACAGCAGCATGACGAGCAGCAGCGCGGCGACGATCAGCCCGGTCGGCGCGTCGCGGCGGGCCGCGTCGGCGGCCGGCGGAGTGAGGAGGGTGTCGGTGGTCATCGAGATATCTGCCATGGCAGGGAATTGGGTCGAAATATAGCCATGAATGATTGACTAGTCAATTTCTGCCCAGCCTCGATATGTTGCAGTCGTAACGGGAGATTGCCGCCGGGAAAATTGACCACGATCAGCCGCAAGGGAGGGCCGGACTCAAGTTTTTTGCAGGCAAACCGTAATAGAGAGGGCCGCGGACCGATTGCCGCGGCTCTTTTCACCGCTCACGTGCCGTCATGAACCTGAACGCCCTGTTTTCCCGTTTCTCCATCCGTACGCGGATCTTCTCCACGCTCGGCCTCGTCGCCGTGCTGCTCGTCGTGTCGGGGCTGATCGGCCTTGCCGGCATGCAGAGCTCCAACCGCGCCCTCGACGAGGCCTATACGCGGCAACTGGCGGCGAAGACCGCGCTGTCCGCGGCGAGCCTGAACCTGACGATCGTGCGCACCACGCTCGACCGTGCGCTGCTGCATCCGGAAGCGCCGGAGGTGCCCGAGCTCGTGAAGAAGGCCGAGGGCTATCTCGCGAAGGCCGACACGGCATGGCGCAACTACGCGGCGATGCCGCACGACGGCGACGAGGGCCCGCTCGCGAGCCGCCTCGATGCCGCGCGCCAGGCGTTGATCGGGCAGGCGCTGAAACCGATGATCGATGCGATCCGCGAAGGGCGGCGCGACGAAGCCGACCGCTTGCTGATGACCGTCGCGCCGCCGCTGTCGGTCGCGCTCACGCAGGCGACCGACGCGCTCGATGCGTACCAGGCCGCGCGCGGCAAGGACGTGTACGACACCGCGCAGACCTATTACGGCTGGATGCGCATGGGCGCGATTGCGGGCATCGCATTCGGGCTGGCCGCGTGCCTCGGCTGCGCGATCGGCCTGCATTTCGCGATCACGCAACCGGTGAATCGCCTGCTGTCGCATTTCCGCCGGCTGTCGGACGGCGACCTCACGTCGGAAGTGCGCTGGTCGTCGCGCGACGAGATGGCCGAACTGGTCAAGGGTGTGACCGGCATGCAGCGCAGCCTCGCGGATACGGTGCGCCAGGTGAGCCAGGGCTCCGAAGCGATTTCGACGGCGACGCACCAGATCGCGGCCGGCAACACCGACCTGTCGCAGCGCACCGAGGAACAGGCGTCGGCGCTGCAGGAGACGGCCGCGAGCATGGAGCAACTGACGGCGACCGTGAAGCAGAACGCGGACCACGCGCTCGAGGCGCAGGCCTGCGCGGACAGCGCGAGCGAGATCGCGACGCGCGGCGCGACGGTCGTCGGCGAGGTGATCGGCACGATGAACGAAATCGACCAGAGCTCGCAGAAGGTCGCCGACATCATCGGCACGATCGAAGGCATCGCGTTCCAGACCAACATCCTCGCGCTGAATGCTGCGGTCGAAGCCGCGCGTGCGGGCGAGCAGGGCCGCGGCTTCGCGGTGGTCGCGGGCGAGGTGCGCACGCTGGCGCAACGCTCGGCGTCTGCGGCGAAGGAAATCCGCACGCTGATCGGCGAATCGGTCGAGCGTGTCGCGACCGGCTCGCGGCTCGTCGGCATGGCCGGCACGACGATGCAGGACATCCAGCAGGCGATCGGCCGCGTGACGGGCATCATGACGGAGATCGCGGCCGCGTCGAGCGAGCAGCGCGACGGGATCGAGCAGGTGAACCGCGCGGTGTCGCAGATGGATCAGGTGTCGCAGCAGAACGCGGCGCTCGTCGAGCAGGCGGCCGCGGCCGCCGCGTCGCTCGAGGAGCAGGCCGACGGGCTGCGTCGCGCGGTGGGCGCGTTCCGCGTCGCCTGAATCGAAACGACGGCGGCGCGGTGACGGGCAGGCGCTCGCCCGCCCGCTGCGTCAACCCGCTGCGTCAACCCGCTGCGTCCGCCAGTTGCGCGGCCGCGCGCGACGACGCGACGATCAGCAGCTTCATCGTCGCGCGCGTCGCACCGACGAACAGCTTGCGCGCGGCACGCGCGTCGAGCGTGTCGAAGTCGACCTCGGTGAGGATCACGCACGGCGCCGACTGGCCCTTGAAGCGGTAGATCGAGTCGAGCAGCACGTCGCCTTCGCGATACTCGGGGTTGCCGAACAGGTCGTACTTGCCGGTGAAGCGCTTGATCCGGTGCGGGCCGAGCTGATCGAGCGGCGCGAGCACCGAGCCTTCGCGGCCGCGGTACGACAGCACCGCGATGTCCTGCTTGCGGAAACCGAGCGATAGCGCCTGCGTGATCGCGCGCTTGGTCGCGTCGATGCAGGCTTGCGCCAGTGCGTCGCCCGACGCGCCTTCTTCCCCGTAGGCCGACACCGACGGATCGGACCCGTCGAACGGGCTGCCGGAGCGCAGTTCGGCCGCGAGCGGCTCGACCCGGCCGACGACGTCGCGCACGAATTCGAGCAGGTCGCGCGGGCTGCGGTAATTCGTGAGCGCCTTCAACGTGACCCAGCCCGGCAGCGCGACGGGTTCGCGCATGTACAGGTTCTGCAGCGGATCTTCCAGCCACCACCATGCGCCGTCCGGCGCCAGCAGCCGCTCCAGCGCGGCGGCCCACGGCGCATGAAAATCCTGCCCTTCGTCGACGACCAGCACGTCGAAGCGCCAGCGTTCGGGAATCGGCGCTTGCGCGAAGCGCGCCTCGAGCCGTTCGAATTCGCCGGGCACCTGGAAATCGGGCGTATAGCCGCCGTCACGCGCGACCCAGTCGCACAGCTGGTGGTAATTCGCGATCTTCGCGCCGGGCGGCGCGATGCGCGCGATGTAGTCGGCGAGCGGCCGGTTGAAGCAGACGTAGAGCACGCGCTGGCCGGCCGCGACCGCATCGCGCATCACCTGTACCGCGAGCTGGGTCTTGCCCGACCCCGCGGTGCCGGTGACGCGCAGCCGGAACGGCGTGAAGTCGAGCTGGCGCGCCCATGCGGCGAGCCCGCCCGACAGCCGCGTGACGAGCGTGCCGGCCTGGCCGACGAGCGCGCTCGTGTCGGGCGTGAGCGCGAGTTCGTCCGCGAGGAAATGGTGGAGCTTCGGCGCGTTCGGAAAGTGCTCGTCGTCCTCGGGCAGGATCTGCTGGATCACCTGCGCGAGCTGCGCCTTGCGCGACGCATCGACGATGCGGTCGGGCGCGACGCCGGCGATCGACGCGTCGCGGATCGAGTAGTCGGGGCAGTACAGCAGCGCCTCGACGCCGTAGACGCCCGCGCCGAGTGCGGCCGTCAGGCGCCGGTGCAGCGTTTCCTGCGTGCGCGCGAGCTGGATCGGGACATTGCGCTCCTTCTGCAGGTAGACCTTCACGAGCCCTTTCGGGGTCTCGCGCAGGAAGCCGGCCTTCTGTTCGATCAGCAGCACGCGCCCGGCCGGGCTCACGACGACGAACGCGGCTTCGCCGAACACCGAGAATGCCTGGTCGGCGCGCGTCCAGTGGACGCCGTGATACACGGTGTAGCTGTCGGGCAGCGCATGTTCGAGCGCGGCGAGCGTCTCGCGCTCGCGTTCGGCCGCGCCGGTCGCGGCGAGGCTTTTCCAGTCGTCGGGGATGAGGCGGGCCATGGCGTCGGGCGGCGGATGCCGGCGTGGGCGTGAACGGGTGCGGCTATTGTACTGAGTAACCCGTTCATGCCCGCGGCGCCGCGCGGAGGTTGGCCGTTCGTGATTCGGGCGGCCGGCCCGGCGGACGTCAGCCGCGCGTGAGCCGCTTCGCGAGATCGGCGCTGAGGATCGCCATGCGCGCGGGTTTTTCGTAGCACACCACGTCGAACGCGCGGATCACTTCGCTGATGTCGGCCTCGCTCGCGCGGCCGGTGAGCAGGTCGCCCGTCAGCACGAAAATCGGCGCACCCGGGTTGTCGGACGTGCGCACGGCCTTGATCGCGGTGGCGGCCGTCCCGTCGTCGAACAGCCATTCGGTCAGGACCGCGTCGAAGGCCTGACCCTGCAGCGCGTCGACGAACGCCGCGAGGCCGTCGAACGCGGCCGTCGCGAAACCCTGCCGTTCGAGATAGCGGCACAGCTCGGTTGCGCTGACGCGATCGGGATCGATCACCGCGACGACGAGCTTGTCGCTCTCCGCGCGGCGCGGGTAGATCTCGATCTTGTGCACGTCGTACGCGTTCTGGTACAGCACGCCGGTATGGCGCAGCACGCGCCAGCGGCCGTTCTGTTCGTACGCGACGAACTCGGGGCGCGCGCCGGCTTCGAGCGGCGCGCCGATCCAGGCGGTGCACGGAATCTCGGCGACGCCCGCATACAGGACGGCTTCCTGGGAATAGGCGCCGACCATGCCGGGGTCGAGCGTTTGCGCGCCGAACAACTGGGCGGCGGGTTCGCCGTACGCTTCGGCGACTTTCTTGATCTGCGCGAGCGTCCAGGGGCTGCTGCCGCGCAGTTTGCGGTGGCCTTGCGAGAAACTCAGATCGAGGATGCGGCACAGCTCGGTGGTCTGCTGGCGCTTGCCGATGCCGTTGCGGGTCATCAGCTCGCGCACGCGCTCGGCAACCGCGAGGGAATCCGTGGTGATTGCTTCAGTGGTCATGCTACGGGGACGGATCGTGACGTTCAGAACGACGCCTTGCGGCAGTCTCGGCGGACAGTCTTCATGACGTCCAATGGCGAGCCGACCGGCCACGCACGGAAAAGATAACTTTACCGCAAAATGGTCGTCATTCAGTGTTGTGAAAGGTGCGTTTGTGTGAAAGGTGTGTCATGACGTTACGTCCGATCTGCCGCGGCGCGAGCGCGCGACGGGGCGTTCGACGCCTTCACGTCCGCATTCCGACGGGCCGGGATGGGATTGCCGGCGGACCGGGATGCGATTGCGCACGAGACGGCAGGTAATCGCCGCGCGATGCACCAACGCAGGGCGCGCACTCGCCCGGACCGACGTATTCCCATCTTTTTTGCAGGACGATCGATGGATGGTTTCCTCTAGTGAAACCAACGAAGTTACATTTTCGACGCCAGCAAAGCTGCATGCTACGATTTCGCGGTCTCAAAAAAGTGTTGAACCGATGCAGAAGACATTCTTGATGCGCGGATACGAAATGAACTGCGAGCCGCGCGTGACGGAGACCGGCAAATACGCCGCGCAGGTCGAGGTCACGAAGGTGGGTTTCAGCCGTGAGGCTGCGTTCCGCAAGCTGGGTGAATTCGAGACCGAAGCCGAAGCGGTCGCGTACGCCAGACAATTCTCCGAAGAGTGGTTGAGCCGCTATGCGTAGCGCGGCGGCGTGTGTCGATGCCCGTGCCATGCCGGCCTCGGGCCGAGCGGCGGTGTAGTGCGCCGAACGGCCGGCATTGCTGCCTCAATATTGCGAATGTGTCGGGAAATTTGTAGATTGACGACTCCCGTTGTGGGGTATCGATCGTCCGAAGGCAACGCAATTGGAGACCGCGAATGTCCACCTTGTGCATGCAGACCGTCGTTCACGGCAAGACCGTCCAGATCGTGCTGTCGCCCGAGAGGCGGACAGCCAGGATCGACATCGTCGATGACGAAACCGGCAGCTACCCGCCCCGCACGATGAGCATCGAGCAGTACGTCAACGCCGGCATGGCCGACGACGAAATCGCGCGGCATGTTCTCGAAGTCGTCACGATGTCGATCGAGCAGCTCGCGAGGCTGCAGCCGTTCGATCGTACGGCAGGCACGCAAACGCGCTATTCGCACTGAGCGCTTGTGCAGCGGTCACCCGCGGAGACCGCGAAGTCCTGACTGAATGGTTGCGCGATGATCGAGCATTCGACGTGGCGTGGTCGAGCGCGACGCGCATCGATTGCGCGTGTGCGCTACGCCGGCAGATACAGGAACGGCTCGCCGTTTTCCCGCTCGACGGACAGCAGCCGCTCGCGCTGATCCTGCGCGAACAGTTGCTTGCCAGCCGCGGCCGCTTCGGCGATCGCGGCATCGACGCGCTAAGCTTCGCCTGCCGTGCCCTGATATCCGACAGAAAACAATGACCACCACCTATCCGCTGCACGACGCATTGAGCCACGCCGATACGGCATTTCCACCCGAAGCCGACGTCGTGATCGCCGGCGCCGGCATCATGGGCTGCGCGGCCGCGTACTACCTCGGCCTGCGCGGCCTGAAAGCCGTCGTGCTCGACAAGTCGCGCATCGCCGGCCAGCAATCGACGCGCGCGTGGGGCTTCGTGCGACAGCAAGGGCGCGAATCCGCCGAAGTGCCGCTGATGATGGCCGGCATGCGGATCTGGGAAGGCCTGGAGCAGGCGCTCGGTTTCGATCTCGAATGGCGGCAGGGCGGCTGCCTCTACCTGGCGGACAACGAAGACGACTGGGCGTCGTTCCAGGCGTGGCTCACCGTGGCGCGCGAGTATGGGCTCGACACGCGCACGCTGACGCGCGCACAGATCGACGAACGCGTGAACGGCCTGTCGACGCACGCGCGTACCCTCGGCGGCTTGTACACGGCGACCGACGGCCAGGCCGAGCCGCGCCGCGTGGCCGCCGCGTTCGCGGCGCGCGCGACCGAGGCCGGCGCGCGTTTCTTCGAAGGCTGCGGCGTGACCGCGATCGAGACGGCGGGCGGCGCGGTCGTCGGCGTCGTGACCGAACGCGGCACGATCCGCACGCGGCGCGTGATCTGCGCGGCCGGCGCGACCAGTTTCCGGCTGCTCGACGGCGTCGGCATCCGGCTGCCGCAGCAGGCCGTGCGCGGCACCTGCATGCGCACCAACGTGCTGCCCGACGTGTCCGCGTCGACGATCTGGGGGCACGGCCTCGGCATCCGGCAACGCAAGAACGGCGCGATCAATCTCGCCGACGACATGCAGGTCGACGTCGATCTGACGCTCGGCCACCTGCGCGGATTGAGCCTCTTCTGGCCGGAATTCTGGTCGCAGCGCGACAAATTCCGGCTGCACCTGAATGCGTCCGCCTGGCGCGACGTGCTCGCCCGCATCAACGGTGCGACCGGGCCGATTGAGCCGCGCGATCCGCAGCCGCAGCCGAATCGGGCGCATGCGCCGCGCGCGCTCGCGAAGCTCAAGGCAATCTTTCCCGCGCTGAAGGATGCGCAGATCGTCGAAGCGTGGGCCGGCCTGATCGACGTGCTGCCCGACGGCATCCCGGTGATCGATGCGCCGGGTACGCCGTCGGGGCTCGCGATTGCGACAGGGTTCTGCGGGCACGGCTTCGCGATGGGGCCGATCGTCGGCCGGCTGCTCGCCGAATGGATCGACACGGGCGCGCCGTCGCTCGACCTGTCGGCATTTCGCGCGCGGCGGTTCGTCGACGGGACGATGGTGCGGCCGCGCAGCATGCTGTGACGGCCGGGCACACGCGTTCCCGTCGTAGAATCAAGCCCGCATCCTTCAGGAGATTCCCCGTTGGCCACGCCATCCGATCAGCGCCGTTCGTTGCGCATGCGTCTGCGTCGCGCCCGCAATCCGTGGCAGGCGCCGCGTGCGCGCACGCTGTTCACGCGCCCCGCGACGTCGCCGCTGCGCACGCTGCTGTTCCGTCTCGGCGCGGTCGTGCTGTTGTGCACGCTGGCGTTCCTCGTGCTGTATCTCGATCGCGACGGCCTGCGCGATTCGACCAAGAGCACGCCGATGACCGTGGCCGATCTCGTGTACTTCACGATGGTCACGGTCGCGACGGTCGGCTACGGCGATATCGTGCCCGTCACGGCGCGGGCGCGCCTGCTCGATGCGTTCTTCATCGTGCCGATCCGCATCGGCATCTGGTTCATTTTCCTGGGCACGGCGTATCAGTTCGTGATCCAGCGCGTCATCGAGGAATTCCGCATGAAACGCCTGCAGAAGCAACTGTCCGATCACATCGTCGTGTGCGGTTATGGCCTGTCGGGGTCGATCGCGGTGCGCGAGTTGCTGGAGAGCGGCGTCGATCCGGCGACGATCATCGTGATTGATTCGCAGCAGCAGGCCCTCGAGGCGGCGACGTCGCTCGGCGTGACGGGGTTGCTCGGCGATCCGGCGCATGAGGATCTGCTGCAGCAGGCGCAGGTGCGCGCGGCGAAGGCCGTGATCATTTCGGTGACCGACGATCCGACCGCGATCCTGCTGACGCTGTCGGTGCGCAGCATCGCGCCCGATACGAAGATCGTCGTGCGGATTCAGGAGAACCTGTACCAGCGGCAACTGCGGCAGGCCGGCGCGGACGTGATCGTATCGTCGACGAAGATCGGTGCGCTGCTGCTGGCGGATGCGGTCCATAGCCGCTACATCGTGCCGTTCGTGAACGACATGCTGTCGACGCGCGGGCGCGCGACGCTGCTGGAGCGCGAGGCGTTGCCGCATGAAATCGGCTGCCTGACGAACGTCGTGCCGGGCGCGATCGTGGTCGGGCTCGATCGCTGCGGGAAGATTCATTCGTTTTACGAAGATCCGCCGTGCAGGATCGAGGCGGGCGATACGCTGGTGGTGATTCAGTCGGCGCGGATTCCGGATCCGGATGCGTGAGACGACCTGTCGCCCGTTGAGTTTGAACGGCGTCATGCGCTAAACGGCTCGTGAGTCTCGATGAAACGCTGGCCGGGACGGATTCGCCGAAACGGCGCGGCGAGCCCCCGTCAGTTTCCGGTCGACAGGTATTGCTGCGGCGCTTGCCCGAACAGCCGCCGGAACATCACGATAAAGGCGCTCGGCGTGCTGTACCCGAGATCGAGCGCGACGGACGCGACGCTCGCGCCTTGCGCGAGCCGCGTCATCGCCTCGGCCGCGCGCATGTGCTGCCGCCAGTGGCCGAAGCTCATGCCCGTTTCGTCGCGGAAATGCCGTGCGAGCGTGCGGCTGCTCGTGCCGATCTCGTCGGCCCAGCGGTCGAGCGTGTAGTCGTTCGCCGGGTCGGTCATCATATGCTCGCAGATCGCGAGCAGGCACCGGTCGCGCGGCAGCGGCAAACCGCCTTCGCCCAGCGGCGGCGCTTCATCCAGCAGCTTCAGCAGCAGCGGCACCGACAGCGCGGTGCGGCCGTGGGGTGGGTAGTCGTAGCCAGGCCTATGCGTGGTGGTGCTGCATGACGTGAATCTGGCCGCGCGCTACTGCGACCGGCTCGTCGCGTTGCGGCAGGGGCGCATCGTCGTCGATGGCACGCCGGCCGAGTTCATGCGCGACGCCGTGCTGACCGACGTCTACGACATCCGGATGGGGACGGTCGCATCGGGTTCCCGTATTAGGTGACGTTCGCGTCGTCGCCGACCAGTGCGCCAACCATTCGGTATCGCGCACATGAGCGGCGAAAACGGCGCCACGGCGGATGCCGGCGTGTGTCGGTGCGTCCTTATCCGGGGAAAGTGAAGTCTCCACCGCGCTGCAACTGTCCATTGATATTGGCGGGAGCGTAGAACGCCACCTCGAAGCCTAGCGCTTCGCAAGCGCTCGATCGACTCAAGGATTGAGACGCTCCTTGTCGGGCACCACGCAAAACACGGCTCGCCTCACGGCATGCTCATGCCGTGAACCCGCGACCAGTGGGCCAGCGAGCAAGCCCGAAACATCACGGCGCGTTCGTGCTCGTTCAGCGGCGACGAATCGGCGCAGCGGCGCTGTAGCCGGGGTACGTCGAGCAAGCCGGCGATGCGGTCGGCGTCCGTCGCCAGTATTTCGCGGGTGTGCTGGCGCAAGGCCTCGCCGTTGCCTTGATCCTTGGGTAAGGCCGACTTCCTGCGCAAGCGCACGGCTTCCGGCAACGCACCGCGCGACGCTTCACGCAACATGGCTTTTTCCACGCCATCACGTAGCGCCAGCTCGGCCGGAACGGTGGCAGCCAGGTCAAGAACATCGGTATCGCTGAAGGGTACGCGCGCTTCCAGGCCATGTGCCATGCCGTGGATATCGCCGTTATGCAACAGCCTCTGCAACCAACGATGGCGCACCAGCCATTGCGTGGCGCGCAAACGCGAGGCGGGCGTATGCCAGTCGTGTCCGGCGGCGATCGCCAGTTGGCGATAAACCTCGCCGTAGTGTTGCAACGGTTGCGCCAGCAAGCCGGGCCGTAGATAGGGATCGGCGGTCAAGCGTTGCAGGATATGGGTCGGATCGCGCGTGGCGTGCGGGTCGAGCAGGAAGTGATAGCCGTAGTGCGTTTCATCGGCGGCATCGCCCACCAATACCGCCTTGAGACGCGTGCTGGCGGCTCGCGCCAGGGAGTGTTGCGCCAGCTCCTGTTCCCACGCGGGCAGTGCATCGTTTTGCGTGGCCAATTGCAGCAGATCCTGGGCCAGTGCCGAGCGCGTCGGTGCGACGTCTTCGCGTGGCAGGCCCAATTCGTTTGCGGCCTGTTCGGCGAAAGGTTGATCATCGGAAGCCACGATCAGCGAACGCGCGTAGTCGTAGCGATGGTGATCTTCAAAGCGAATGGTGAAGCAGGGCGGCGTCGCGCCTGCCGCTCGCGCCAGGCCGCCTATCAGCGTGGAGTCGAGGCCACCGCTGAAAAACAGGCCGACCGGTGTATCGGCGATCAAGCTACGCTGGACGGCCGCGGCGAGGCGCTCGCGCAGCGCGTGGGCGATATCGTCGGCCTTGGCAGCGGGGTTTTCGGCAATCTCCGGCGCCCAGCGCGATAGCTGCAAGCCATCGTGATCCAGGCGCAGCAGATGCCCGGGCGGCAGGTAGGCCATGCCTTCGAACATCGGTTGCGCCACGCCGCTGAAGAACGGCGCCACCAGGTATTCCAGCAAGGCGTCGATATTCGCACGCGGCGCTTGCATCGCAGGCAGCAGTCCTTTGGCCTCCGACGCAAACAGGAATTCCGCCCCCTGTTGCAGGTAAACGAACGGCTTGACGCCCAGCCGGTCGCGCGCGGCAAAGGCTCGTCGACGATGGGCGTCCCACACCAGGAACGCGAACATGCCATTGAAGCGCCGAAGACATGCTTCGCCCCATACCGCATACGCGGCTAGCACCACCTCGGTGTCGGTATTCGTGCGGAACGACCAGTGCGCGCTCAGTTCGCGGCGTAGCTCCGCGTGGTTGTAGATCTCGCCGTTGTAGACCAGCACGTAACGATGGTCGGCACTGCACATCGGCTGCGCGCCGTGCTCGGCGTCAAGCAGAGCCAAGCGGTTGTGAGCAAGCACGGCGTGTTGGTCATGCCATACGTCCTGGTCATCGGGCCCACGATGCCGTTGTCGTTCGCGCATGGCGAGCACCCGCTCGACCTGTGCCGGTGCGTGGCCGTCATAGCGAATCAGCCCTGCCAAGCCGCACATCAGACAGTCACGCCCAACCGATCGGGGGCAAGCAACGGCGTGGTCCACAGTACGCGGTCGACATCGTCGCTCAAGCCGGGTGCCGGCAGTTGTAACGCGGACGCCAGTGTCTCGATACGGGTCTTATACACCCGCGGCCCCGACGCCATCGCCGGTGGCAAGCGGCTGCGCGTAAGGCCACGTACTCGTTGCGTAGGCAGGTGCATGAGGTCGGACGGAATTCGTGAAGGCCAACGGGCTAGGCAGCGACATGATCGGGATCATGCGTAGGAAGCGTTGATGATAAACCGGTTCATTCTTCAGCGTTCCCAGAGGGTTCGAGGGGAGCGTTGTCGTAGCAACTGCTACGGCGGGGTCGGCGACGCCGCCCAATCAAACTGGAAGAAAAATCGAAGCCTGGCGCGAGCACTCGCTATTCTTTCAAAATACCGCTGCATGTTCCGTGGGTTCGTCCGTTGCGTGGACGAGCCGATTGCCGCCGAGCGATTTTGCTCGATACAGTGCCTGGTCGGCAATGGAGAGCAAGTGGGTAAGCGAAGCCGTCTCATGATCCGACTCGGCCAGGCCAATGCTTACGGTAGCGCGAATGCGATTGTCGTCAGCGCCATGCGATATCGCCGCAAACCGGTTGGCGACGGTCTCTGCCACCGTGCTTGCGCGGCGGGTGTCGTAACCCGGCAGCAGCGCAGCGAATTCTTCGCCGCCGATGCGCGCGAGAACCACGCTCGTCTCTGCGTCGACAACGGATCGAACCGTATCCGCGAATGACTTCAATACCTCGTCGCCGGTTTTGTGCCCGAAGCGATCATTGATTCTCTTGAATTGATCGAGATCGAATGCAAGGAGCGTGACCGGTAGCCCACGTATCCCGTGCTCGTGGATAACCCGCTCCCCCTCTTCGAAAAACAGCCGGCGATTACCCAGGCGAGTCAGGTAGTCGGTACGGGACTCCTGCAAGAGCTCGCCATGAATTTCTTCCCGTGTCAGGCGGAGCAACGTCATCGGCAAAATAACGGAATAAAGGACCCCTTCGTACATGGTGATTTTGCTGGCAATCGATTGTGCGCCGGCTCCAAAGACCGAGATCAGCCATGGCAGCGCGAATGCTCTGGTGGCATAGAACAGGGCGTGGATTCCCGTCACCGCCACCGCGACGCGTCGGGATTGAACCGCTGGAATGCCATCGCGTCGCGTGAGCTCGAGGGCCGTCATGGCGGAGACGAGCGCGATCGGGACTGCGCTGACATAGAGCCAGATGACCGTCTGAGAGGACGCCGTAGAGGCCGTCCATGTCAGCCCCATCAGGAGAAGCAAACCCATTGAGCTTCTGACATACCGTCGGCCATTGAACAGGGCGACGGCGTGCAGAACCAGCAGATAGCCACCCAGAATCACGAGGTTGCTTACGGCGGCGCCGGCGGCGCCCAGCAGTTCGCGCCGAAATGCCGCCAGCGCGCAGCCGCCTCCGAGTGCCGCATATCCAATCGCCAGCATTCGCAGTTCGTTGCCGCGCTTGGGATGTGAAATATGTTCCCAGTACGTCATGGCGGAACTGGCAAGCAAGGTTCCGATCGCCAGGAGGTAGAGGGTAGCTAGATCGACTGTCATTGCCGACGCCAAGGCGCGTCCCCGCCACGAGGAGGAAAAGTTGAGGGAATACCGAGATAACGGCAGAAGCGTCGAATTCTTGAAAAAAGTCTGGTCCAGATCGCCAGCGGCGAGAATCCGTGTTTCCGACAGGGGTGGCCAGGCGTCGCGAGGAGGAGCCAGGGCAGGCCCCCCTAACGAAACGCCCGCATCTGCCCCGTCATCATCTGCAGCATCTTGTTGGCGGCCACCGACAGCTTGCGGCCCACGCGCGTGACCATGTGCGCTTCGGCGTTCTCGAGGATCGGATGCGCGATGTCGATCGCGAACAGCTCCCTGGCCTGCAGCTCGGCCGTCACCGCGAAGGCCGGCATCACCGAGATACCGAGCCCGGATTTCACGAACTCCTTCAGGATCGCGAAGGAATTGGTGGTGATGATCGGCGCGAGCCGTACGCGCTCGGCGTATTCCACGGCTTCCATCATCTGCCGCGTGCCGTAGGACGGGTGAGTGGCCGCCAGCGGGTAGGTGGCGAGCTGCTGCACCGTCAGCACCTTGTGGCTGCGGCGCGGGAAGTCGGGGCCGACGATCGCCATCATCGGCTGCCGCTTCGACGCGCGCGACACCAGCTTGGGTTCGCTGGGCGGGTTGTACACCAGGCCGATCTCGCCTTCGTCGTTCGAGATCTTGCGGATCACGTCGTTGGTGCTGCCCACGTCGAGGTTGACGCGGATTCCGGGGAACTGCCGGCAGAACTGCTGCATGGGCCCGGCCAGCAGATCCGAGACGAAGCCCTCGCCGAGCACCAGGCTGACCTGGCCGGTCTTGAGCCCGCGCAGCTCCTGCAGGCGCGAGATCAGGTCGTCGCGGTGCGCGAGCTGCTCGCGGAAATACTCGATCACGCACCGTCCCGCCTCGGTGGGCGTCACGCCGCGCGCGTGGCGCTCCACCAGGGTGGCGTCGAGCTCCTTCTCCAGCAGCCCGATCTGGCGGCTCACGGCCGAGGGCGCCACGTCGAGCCAGTCGGCCGCGGCGCGGATCGTGCCGCAACGCACGGCCTCGTAGAAATAGACGATGCGGCTGTCGGTCAGGGTATCGCTCATGATTCGAGTGTTCTAAAAAAGAGAACAATATCAATATTGGCGTTGATTGATTATACGGATCGCCGGACCGAACATCGTAGCCATGCAAGGCAGGCGCAAGCTGGCGAGCCGGCCTCGAACCAACAGCTATCAGGAGTCGTCGGATGAAAACGGTGGGCGTGATCGGTCTGGGCAACATGGGGCGCGGCATGGCGGGTTCGCTGCGGCGCGGCGACTACACGGTGCTCGGCTACGACGCGGCGCCGGGCGTGGCGCTCGCGCTGGCCGAACAGGCGGTGCTGTCGGCGCGCGATTCGGTGGCCGAAATCGCGCGCGACGCCGACGTGCTGCTGCTATCGCTGCCGACCTCGGCGGTAGTCGAGGCGGTGGTGCTGGGCGCGGGCGGCGTGCTCGAGAACGCGAAACCGGGCTCCGTCGTGATCGACACCACCACGGCCGATCCGGACAGCACGCGGCGCGTGGCGGCGGCTTTGGCCGAACGCGGCATCGGCTTCGTCGACGGCCCGGTGAGCGGTGGCCCGAAGGGCGCGGCCACCGCCACCATGACCATGGTGCTGGGCGGCTCGGACAGCGATATCGCGGCCATCGAGCCGATCCTCGCGGCGATCAGCGCCAAGCGCGTGCATGTGGGGCCGGTGGGCGCCGGCCACGTCACCAAGCTGCTCAACAACCTGCTGACCGGCGTGCACCTGCTGGTCGCCAGCGAGGCGGTGCGCACCGCGCGCGCGGCCGGCGTCGATCCGGAAAAGCTGGTCGAGGCGCTCAACGGCGGCTCCGGCCGCAATAGCGCGACGCTGACCAACTACCCGACCTGGATCTTCAACGGCAAGTTCGATTCCGGTTTCACGATGAAGCTGATGCGCAAGGACGTGCGGCTCGCGCTCGGGCTGCTCGACCAGTTCGACAGCGTCGCGCCGGTGGCGCGCGAGGCGGCGCGCGTGTGGGCGGCCAGCGAGGGTTCCGTCGCCGACGGCGAGGACTTCAACCGCATCGTCGACTTCGTCGACCCGGCCTGAGGCGGGGGCAGCCCGCGCCACGATCCCGCTCGACTCACCTACACGGAAATCTGACATGACCCAGCACGCAGACCAGTTGCTCGCCGCTTTCGCGCACTTCTTCCCCGGTGCCGCCACGATCGGCTCGTATATCGACGGCGAGCTCGTCGCCGGCCAGGGCGACACGATCCAGCTTTACGATGCGGCGACGGGCGAGGCCACGCTCGCCTATCGCGACGCCGGCGCAGCCGTTGTCGACCATGCCGCCGAAAGCGCACGCCGCGCGCAGCGCGAATGGTGGGCGCTCACGCATGCCGCGCGTGGCCGCGTGATGCAGGAGGTGGCGCGCGCGATCCGCGCCGAGGCCGAGGCGATCGCGCGGCTGGAGGCGCTGGGCTCGGGCAAGCCGATCCGCGACTGCCGGGGCGAGGTGGCGAAGGTCGCCGAGATGTTCGAGTACTACGCGGGCTGGACCGACAAGTTCTACGGGAGCGTGATCCCGGTGCCGACCTCGCACCTCAACTACACGCGCCGCGAGCCGGCCGGCGTGGTGCTGCAGATCACGCCGTGGAACGCGCCGGTGTTCACCTGCGGCTGGCAGGTGGCGCCCGCGGTGGCGATGGGCAACGGCGTGCTGCTCAAGCCCTCGGAGCTCACGCCCTTCACGTCGCTGGCGGTCGCCAGGCTCGGCGAGCGGGCCGGGCTGCCGCGCGGCCTGGTCAACGTGCTGGCCGGCTTCGGTCACACCGCCGGGCAGGCCGCGATCGCGCATCGCGTGGTGAGCAAGGTGGTGTTCGTCGGCTCGCCGGCCACCGGCGCGCGCATCGCCGAGGCCGCCGCGCGCCGCGTGCTGCCGTGCGTGCTGGAGCTGGGCGGCAAGTCGGCCAATATCGTGTTCGCTGATGCCGACCTCAAGCGCGCCGCGCTGACCGCGCAGGCGGCGATCTTCGCCGGCGCGGGCCAGAGCTGTGTGGCTGGCTCGCGTCTGCTGGTACAGCGCGCCGTCTACGACGAATTCGTCGCGATGGTGGCTGCGGGCGCGAAGAAGATCCGTGTCGGCGCGCCGCTCGACGAGGCGACCGAGGTGGGCCCGATCAACAATCGCAAACAGTACGACCACGTGATGTCGATGATCGCGAACGGCGTGGCGGCGGGCGCCACGCTCGCCAGCGGCTCGGCCGAGCGCGTCGAGGCGGGCCGCGGCGGCTACTTCGTCGCGCCCACCGTGCTGGCCGGCGTGTCGAACGCGATGGAGGTGGCGCGCACCGAGATCTTCGGGCCGGTGGTGGCCGCCATCCCGTTCGACACCGAGGAGGAGGCGATCGCGATCGCCAACGACACCGACTTCGGCCTGGCCGGCGCGGCGTGGACCACCGACGTGGCGCGCGCGCATCGCGTGGCCGCGCAGGTGAATGCCGGTACTTTCTGGGTCAACGGCTACAAGACCATCAACGTGGCGTCGCCGTTCGGCGGCTACGGCATGAGCGGCTACGGCCGCTCGAGCGGGGTCGAGGCGTTGTACGAATACACGCAGACCAAGAGCGTGTGGGTCGAGACGGCGGAAGCGCCGCCCACCGCGTTCGGTTATCTGTAATCACCGGCCCGCATGCGACGGCAGCCGGGCTTCAAGGGGAGATTCGTCATGGAACACGCACTGGGTATCGAGCGCCGCGAGCTGGGCGGCGCGGCCACCGCCAAGGTCCTGCTTTACGCGGCCGGCATTTTGCTGGTCGCCGAATGGATCGGCTCGTTCACGTTCAAGCTCGGACCGGGCAAGGTCGTGCTGCTGCCGATGATCTGGGCGCTGCTGCTCGGCGCCGCGGTGGGGCTGGCCAGCGCGCGCTGGAACAGCAGCGCGCGCCTGAGCGTGCCCGACCAGTTCTTCGCGGCCGCGATCCTGCAGCCGGCGCTGCTGCTGTTCGTCTCCAAGCTCGGGCTGATGGTGGGCAGCGCGCTGCCCAAGCTGGCGTCGGCGGGCTGGGCGCTGGCCTTCCAGGAATTCGGTCACTTCGTCGGCACCATCCTGCTCGGCCTGCCGCTCGCGTTGCTGCTCGGCATCAAGCGCGAGGCGATCGGCGCGACCTTCTCGGTGGGCCGCGAGCCGAGCCTGGCGATCATCGGCGAGAAGTACGGGATGGATTCGGCCGAGGGGCGCGGCGTGCTGGCCGAGTACCTGACCGGCACCGTGTTCGGCGCGGTGTTCATCGCCGTGTTCGCGGGTTTCGTGAGCAGCCTCGGCATCTTCGATCCGCTCGCGCTGGCGATGGGTTCGGGCGTCGGCTCGGGCAGCATGATGGCGGCCGCCTCGGGCGCGATCGCCGCGCAGCAGGACCCGGAGACGGCGAAATCGGTGCTCGCGTTCGCCGCGGCCAGCAACCTGATCACCACCACCATCGGTACCTACTTCACGCTGTTCATCTCGCTGCCGCTCGCGGTCTGGGGCTATCGCGTGCTGGAGCCGCTGATCGGCCGCACCACCAAGGCATCGGCGCAGCCCGAGGCGGCCAGCCCGTCGCTGGGCGAGGTGCGGACCGAGGCGCCCGCGCTCGGCTACGGCGGCAAGCTGCTCGCGTGGATCGTGACGGCCGCGATGGCGCTGGTGTGCGACTGGATCGCCCACGGCACCACGCCGCTGGCGGGACTGCCGGGGATCGCGATCATGGTGGGCGCGACGATCGTCGGCGACGCGCTGGCGCGCGTGACGGGGCGGCGGATTCCGGCGGTCTGCTGGGTATCGGTGGTGGCGATGTTCCTGACCTCGCCGTGGTCCCCGTGGGCTTCGCAGATCGCCGCGCTCAGCTCGCACAACGATTTCCTCGGCGTAACCACGCCGATGCTGGTGTTCGCGGGGTTGTCGATCGCCAAGGACATCCCGGCCTTCCGCCGGCTCGGCTGGCGCATCGTGCTGGTGTCCTTCGTGGCCAATGCCGGCACCTTCATCGGCGCGACCCTGGTGGCGCAGCTGTTCCATATCTGACGTCTCGCGGCGCGGCGGCGGGCGGCATGGAGCGGCCCGCCGCCACGCCACGCCGCGACGACCGCAAAAGTGCTTCCCTCCGCATGAAACTGATCGATTCCATCGTCGCGCACGCCGACGAACTGACGGCGATCCGCCGCGATATCCATGCCCATCCCGAGGTGGGTTACGACGTGTACCGCACCGCCGAACTTGTCGCCGAGCGGCTCGAGCAATGGGGTTACGCCGTCACGCGCGGCGTGGGCCGCACCGGCGTGGTCGGCACCTTGAAGCGCGGCGGCAGCGCGCGTGCGATCGGCCTGCGCGCCGACATGGATGCGCTGCCCGTGCAGGAGGCCAACACCTTCGCGCATCGTTCGACGGTGCCCGGCGCGATGCATGCGTGCGGCCACGACGGACACACCACCATGCTGCTGGGGGCCGCGCGCCATCTGGCGCGGCACGGCGAATTCGACGGCACCGTGCAGTTGTTCTTCCAGCCGGCCGAGGAAGCGGGCGGCGGCGCGCGCGCGATGATCGAGGACGGCCTGTTCGAGCGTTTCCCGGTGGATGCCGTGTTCGGGCTGCACAACTGGCCCGGCATCGCGGCCGGCGATTTCGCGGTGCGGCCCGGGCCGCTGATGGCCTCGACCAGCCTGTTCCGGATCACCTTGCGCGGGGCCGGCTGCCACGCGGCCATGCCGCACCTGGGCCGCGATCCGGTGTTCGCGGCGGGGCAGGTGCTGAGCGCCCTGCAGGGGATCGTCACGCGTAACCGCAATCCGATCGACGGCGCGGTGCTGTCGGTCACGCAGGTGCATGCGGGCGAGGCGATGAACGTGGTGCCGACAGACGCCTGGCTCGGCGGCACGGTGCGGACCTTCTCCGATGCGACGCTCGACCTGATCGAGACGCGCATGCGCGCGGTGGTGGCCGCGACGGCCGCGGCCTTCGATTGCGAGAGCGAGGTGGATTTCCAGCGCCAGTATCCGGCTACCGTGAACGATGCCGAACAGACAGCAGTGGCGGTAGCGGTGATGCGCGAGCTGGTGGGCGACGCGCATGTGAACGCGGCCGTCGATCCGACCATGGCAGCGGAGGATTTCTCGTTCATGCTGCGCGAGAAGCCGGGTTGTTATGCGTTCCTCGGGAATGGGGTGGGCGATCATCGCGTGCACGGGCATGGCGGCGGTCCTTGCCTGCTGCATAACGCCAGTTACGACTTCAACGATGCATTGTTGCCGGTGGGAGCGAGTTATTTCGTGAGGCTGGTGGAGCGGGTTCTGGCGCGGTAGGGAGGCGGTGCTGGCATACTCGGACGCGTTCCGACCAATCTTGCAGGGGCATACGCGTGATGCGCGTCGATCAGCCAGCCTTTCTGGGTTCTCTCTTTCTGGCGCGTCTTGCGGACCAGATGCTGCTCTTTCTGGTGCCGCTCGTCGTCTTTCAGGTCACTCGGCAAGCGACGTGGTCCGGGCTCGCTTTTTTCATCGAAACGCTCCCGCGATTCATTGCCTTCCCGATCTGCGGTGCACTGAGCGACCGCGTGTCGCCGATTCGCGTGCTGCGAATGAGCCAGGCCAGCCGGGCCGTCGCCTGCCTGATCGGCATCGTCGGCTATGTCGCCTGGAGCGGAATCGGCTGGCTGATCGCGCTGTCCGCCGTATGCGGCGTACTCACGAGCCAGGGTCTCGTCGCCCGGGAGGTGCTGCTGCCGCAGATTTTTCCGCTGCAGCGCTTCGAGAAAGTGCTGGCCCATACGCAGCTCGCCGATCAGTCGGGCGTCGTGCTCGGGCCGATCGTCGCGGCGGCGCTGCTGGGATGGCGCACCTGGGAGTGGGGCGTCGCTTGCGCGGCGCTACTGTTCGTCGCGGCGGATCTGTTGGCGTTCGTATGGCAACGCAGCAGCACGGCGCGCATTGCGCGTCCCGAGCACGCGGTGGGGCCGTGGTATGCGCCGTTCGGCGTGGCGCTGACGCATGTCCTCACGCTGCCGGGGCTCTCGCGGCTGGTCCTGCTCGCGGCGGCGGAAAACCTCGTGATCGGGACGACACTGGCGACGTCGGCTGCGATGGTCACCGGTACGTTTCGGCAGTCGGGCGGTTTCTATGCGGGGCTGCAGGTCGCGGGCGCCGTCGCGACGGTCGTGATCCTGTTGTTCGTCGCGCGTATCGAGGTATCGCGCGTGCGGCTCGGCATCGTCGCATTCGTCGCGATCGCGGCCGGCGGCCTCGTGATGGGCCTGTCGGGTTCGATCGCGATGTACGTTGCCGGTTTCCTGATGGTCGTCGGTTTCGACAAGATGTTCAACGTGTACATCCGCAGCGCACGGCAGGCGATCATCCCCCCTCGGGACTATGGCAAGACGACGGGCGTCATCGTCCTGCTGAACAACGCGACGCAGCCGCTTGCCGGGCTGCTCGTGGGGCTCTTCTCCGGCCGCGGGCGCGTGGCGCTCGTCGTGACGCTGACGTCGATCGGCATGGCGATACTGGGTGGCGCGATCGTTGCCGTCGGCGCGGCGCGGACGCGATCGGCCGCGCGTGTTTCGGACTGACGCGACTGACGCCCAAGCCGACGACGCATGGGCCGCATCGGCCTACGCAGCGGGCGCGACCGACGCGCCGGTAATCTTGTGCCGCGCGAGTGCCTCGGCGACGAACCCGGATGCCTTCGCTTCCTCGACGAAGGCCCGCAACGTGTCGGCTGCCGCCGCACCGCGGCTTTTCGGCAAACCCATCGCCTGACGGATCACCATGAATCGCTCGTCGAGCAAACGCAGGCCAGGCGCTTGACGTGCGTCTGCCTCGAGCTGTTGCTTGACGCCGGCGGCGACTTCCAGGCCCTCGTCGAGGAACGTCCGGACGACGGTCGGAGACGTCGGTGCCCGCACGATCCGCGCATGCTTCAACTCGCGCGTCAGGAACAAATCGTAAGCGCTTCCCTCACCAACTGCCACGCGGATCGACGGCTGGTCGACATCGTCGTTGGCGCGAATCGACGATTCATCGCGCACCATGTAATAGCCTTCGATCAAAACGTACGGATCGGTAAACGCGATGGTTTCTCCTCGTCGTGGATCGATGGCGAAGAAGCCGACGTCTGCCCGCTCGTCGCTGACCGCCTGGACGGACTTGCCGGCCGCGTCGAGCACCACGAGTTCAAGTGCCACGCCGAGCGTTGCGGCAAAGGCGCGCGCCAGGTCGACCGACACACCGGCCGGTTCGCCCGATGCGTCCTTGCCCGCGAGAATGGGATTCCCGAGGTTGATCGATGCCCGCAGCTTGCCGGTGGGTGTGAGTGCGCGAATGACGGATGGATCGGGTTTCATGTCGATAGCGTGAAGAAAAGAAATTCATGGGGGGCACGGACCTTCAGCCGCAGACCCGTGCATCGCTCGACTCGCGTTGCGCGAGCGCTCGGGGCCTCAGCAGTATCGCGACGGCCAGCACGCTGGCGAGCGCAATACCGCCCGCGAGAAAGAACGCGCTGAAGAACGTATGGCTTTCCTGCACGAGAAAGCCGGTGGCAGCCGGGCCGACGATACCCGCGCAGTTGGCGATCGCGTGTACGCAGCCGCCGACACTGCCGAGTTTCGGGCCGGGGATCGTGTCCTGAATCAGCGCCCAATAGGCGCTGCCGCTCAGATAAAGGGCAAACACCGCAACGGCCATCAACAGCAGCGCACCGAGCGTCGTGGTCACGGCGCCGGCCAGCGTGACGCACACGCCTGCCGTGCCGAGACAGGCGATCAATACCCGCTTGCGCGCGAGCAGTGCGTTGCCCGTGCGGCGAAAGATCAGATCGGACAGCACGCCGCTCAGTCCGTAGCCGATGAACCCCAGCAGCCAGGGCAGCACCGTCGCGAGACTCATGCTTTTCAGGCTCAGATGACGGTCCATCGTCAGAAAGGTCGGGAACCAGGTGAGAAAGAAAAACAGGATGTAGCTGTAACCGAAGTACGAAATCATCGCCGCGAGAATGGCGGGCTGCTTCAGGTAGAAGCCGAGGGGCCGCAGGTCCGACGGGCTTTCCGGGACGCTTCGGTCGGATTCGATCAGCCGGCGTTCGTCATCGGATACGCGTGGATGCTGATGCGGCTTGTCGGTCGCCATGAACACCCAGAACACCAGCCAGAGCAAGCCGAAACACGCGATTCCGGCGAACGCGACGCGCCAGCCGTAAGCGGCCGTCAGCAGGCCGACGACCGGCCCTGCAACCGCGCCGCCCAGCGGCAGGCCGCAATTCGCGAAGCCGAATGCGGTCGCCGATTCCTTGTGCGGAAACCAGTTGTTCACGATCTTGTTGATCGTCGTCGCGAGCGGGCCTTCGGCCATGCCGAACAGCGTGCGGACTGCCAGCAGCGAGCCG
This sequence comes from Burkholderia orbicola, assembly GCF_900100915.1. Lineage (NCBI taxonomy): Bacteria > Pseudomonadati > Pseudomonadota > Betaproteobacteria > Burkholderiales > Burkholderiaceae > Burkholderia > Burkholderia orbicola. Next base: position 78,253 of record NZ_FNKW01000002.1, read on the forward strand.
AAGCCGCTGGCAAGACCGGTTGCGCCGCATAGCAACGACCACGTCAGGACTGCCCCGGAGAAGACGCGCTTGCCGCCCCAGCGATCCGCCGCCCATCCCCCGATGAAATTGAATGCCGCGTAGCCGATGAAGAACGTCGAGAACAACAGCCCGAGGCTGCTCGGCGACATATGCAGTTCCCGCATGACGGCGGGGGCGGCGACGGACAGCGCCGCACGGTCGAGATAATTGATGAAGCCTGCGATGAACAGCAGCAGGACGATGCGCCATCGAATGTTTGTCACCTGTCGCTCCCTGGAGCTTGTTATGTGCTTGACGGCCGTGCGCTCGAATGCGCTATCCGGTCCGTCGCTTGTCGGTTCGCTGCCGCGCCGTGCGTTCGGAACGGCGCGAGCGTGGCGGGCCACGCTCGCGAACGCGGCGTTCAGCGCCGCGGACGGGCGGTCGCTTCCAGCATCGCGAGCTGTGCCGCGCCGATATCGATACCTTCCGCCATCTGGCGTTCCAGGCGACCGAGTTCGATCTCGCCGGGCACGATCACGGGCGCCTCCGGATCGGCGGGTTTGGAGCCGTGCAGGATCGCCGCGTAATCGGCCATGTGCGCGGCGAGCCACCCGGTGCTGCCGAGCCGGGTCGTATCGATGAGAATGAAGAAGTGGCCGAGATTCTGCGGTTGTTCAGGGTCGTCCTCCCACGACTTGACGTGCGTGAGATATGCCGCTCCGGAAAGCAGCCCCGCGAACAGGTCGACCACCAGTGCGAGGCCGTAGCCCTTGTGGCCGCCGATCGGCAGCAGAAAGCCGTCGAGCGCGGCTTTCGGATCGGTGGTCGGTTTGCCTTGCGCGTCGGTGGCCCAGTCGCCGGGAATCGGTTCGCCGCGCTTGAGCGCGTTGCGGATCTTCGCCCGTGCCGCGACGCTGATCGCCATGTCGAGCATGAACGGACGACCATTCGGGTTCGGGACGCCAAAGCCGACGGGACTGTTGCCCAGGCGGGCGTCGGTGCCGCCCCACGGCGCGATCGTCGTCGTCGCGTTACTGCCGATGATGCTGGCGAAGCCCTGCATCGCCGCGAGGTACGAATAGGGGGAGACGGGGCCGAAGTGATTGCTGCCGCGCACGAACACACAGGCAATGCCTTGTTCGCGTGCGGCCGTCATCGCCAGATCGAGTGCGCGATGGCCGACGAGCGGGCCGATGCCGTTGTCGCCGTCGAGGCGGTAAAGGGCCGGCGCCACCTGTTCGGTGGTGATCGACGGTGCGGGATTGATGCCGCCGATGCGCAGGCGCGAGCCGTACGATTCGATACGGCTCGTGCCGTGCGTACGCAGACCGAACAAATCGGCAAGCACGAGGATCGTGGCGGTGTCGGTCGCATCGGTGCGCGTCAGGCCGAGCGCGCAGAGTGCTTCGATGGTCAGCTCGGTCAGATGTGCCTTGCTGACGATGCCGTGGGTGGGAGTGGAATGTGTCATGGAACGCGTTGTCTCCTTCGATTTGAAAACCGTGCGGTTCAAGCGGCTGCGAATAGCACGACGCTTGCGTTTCGCACATGATCGAGCAGGAGCGGTTCACGCAACAAACGCATATTTTCGTTCGATTGGTGCGTCATGCGCACGAATCGAACCAACCACCGGATGCCCGCGAAGGCTTTGCCGTGCCGCCCGAAGCCGAGGGCCGGCGCTTCGCCTAAGCGGCCGCGCTTGCGGGAGGCACACCGGGTGCACGCATCTCCGTCAACAGCTGAAGGAAGAAGCGGCCCGCGGAGGACAACCCGCGGCCGCGCCGCTGGATGACACCCAGCGTTCGCCGGATCGGCGGATCGACGAGCGCGACGCTCGCAAGTACCTTGTGCGGGCGGCGGGGCATCGCGAGTCGAGGCACGACACCGACACCCAGGCCCGCTTCGATCAGACTCACGAGCGCGGGCACGTGGCGTACCTCGCAGAACCATTTGGGCCGCTCGGCGACGCCTGCCAGCGCCTCGTCTATGACCGCGCGATTGCCGCTGCCTTGTGCGATGGCCAAATACTCGAGGCTGGCGAGCTCCGCCCACGCGACGGATTTGCGTTTGGCAAGCGGATGACTGCGCGGGCAAGCGAGCACGAAAGGGTCGTCGAGCAGCGGCGTGAATTCGATGTCCGGCTCTTCCGTGCCGACGTAAGTCAGGCCGAAATCGGCTTCCCCACGCGCGACGGCGAGAAAAACCATCGACGACGGCTCGTCGATGAGACGCAGGCGAATGCCCGGGTAGCGCTGATGATAGGTTGCGATGGTTTCCGGCAGGAAGTAGCGCACCGCCGATGGCACGCACGCGACCGTGAGTTCGCCGGTCATCTTGCGTGCGAGATCGTCGAACTCGAGCATCGAGTTGTCGACCTCGTTGAGGATGCGGTGAGCGCGCTCGAGAAACCCGCGGCCGACGATCGTCAGGTCCATCTTCCGCGTGGTTCGCTCGAACAGTCTGACGCCCAGCACCTCTTCGAGTTTTTCTATCCGGCGCGACAGCGCGGACGCCGACAGATGCAACGTGTCGGCCGCCGCGCGAAAGCTGCCGAGGTCGGCCGTCGCCACGAAGGCCCGCAAATCCGATATCTCGAAATTCATGCCGATGACCACAGCGAGGGAAAGGGATGCTCAGTTTCGGTGTGCCGATGGGGGGCTGTCAATTCGTGCGTGCGGCACACGAATTCGCCGGCGCGATCGGCCTGTCTTGCGGCGCGCCATTCCCATGCTGCCCGGTGCCCGGCACGCAGCGAGGTCGGCCGGGCGGCCGGCTCAAGTGATCCTTGCCGAATCCGCCGAAGCGCGCAAGCGAGTGATGTCGCGTGCCGGCGATTCTCCAAAGTGGCGGCGATATTCGCGACTGAACTGCGACGGGCTCTCGTAACCCACGCGGATGGCGGCGGTCGTGACGTCGATGTCGTGGACCAGCATCAGGCTGCGCGCTTGCTGCAGCCTGAGTTGCTTCTGGAACTGCAGCGGCGTCATCGCCGTCACCGCGCGAAAATGCGCGTGCAGACTCGACGGGCTCATGCCCGCTTCCGCGGCAAGCCGATCGATGCTGAACCGTTCCCGGAAATGCTTGCCGAGCCATGCGATGGCGCGACCGACCTGAGCCACCCGGCCCTGGCTGGCGGTAATGTGGCGCATCCTGGCGCCGTCGGGGCCGGCGAGCAGGTGATAGAGGATTTCCTGTTCGGCAAGCGGCCCGAGCACGGGCAGCGCTGCCGGATTGTCGAGCAGCCGCAGCAGGCGCAGCGCCGCATCGAGCAGCGCGGCGCCGGCGTCGGACACCGTCTTGCCGACGGGCGGGGATGGCGCTTCCGGTAATGGCGGCACGCGCAGCGCCAGATCCGCCAGCATGACCGGATCGAAATCGAGGTACAGGCACAGGTAGGGTTTGTCGGGCGTCGCATCGACCACGCGGCCGGTTGCCGGCAGATCGTAGGTCACGACTCCGTAGCGCCCAGGCGCATATTTCAAGACACGGTCGTGCAGCGTGACCTCCTTGTGTCCCTGCGCGACGAGACAGAGTTGCGGCCGGTAAACATTCGGCATCGGCATCGTCACCGTGGAGGATCGAACGAGCGTCATCCGCTCGATCGGGGTGGCCTGGAAGCCGTCCATCGACACGTGCCGGGCAATCACGGAAGCGATTTCAGTCAAGGTTTCCATGCATCCGACTATCGCATGCCGCGCGGAAGGGCGGCAATGCGAACCTGTTTCTGGAGGATCGTGCAGCTATTTCGGGATATCAGGCTAACGGTTCGGCGACGCCGCGCATCACAGTGTGAGCGGCAGCCGGGGCACGGCAAACCCGGCCGCGAAACGAATAGGGAACGCATATGACAATCGACAATCCGAAGCCCCCCACGATTGCACTGGGCACGTGGGCCTGGGGCGACAGCGGCGAGGCGGGCAATGGCTACTTCGGCAGCAGCCTCACGCGGGCTGGCCTGGAAGCGGTCGCCGACAAGGCACATGCGGCCGGATTCTGCCTCTGGGACACCGCCATGGTGTACGGCATGGGCCGTTCAGAAACCGTACTCGGCGAAGTGCTGAAGCGCTTCGCGCGCAGCGACTACCGGCTTTCCACGAAATTCACCCCGCAGGCCGCGGGAACCGGCGCCGATCCGGTGGCGGACATGCTGGAGCAGAGTCTGGCCCGCCTCGGTACGGATTACGTCGACCTCTACTGGATTCACAATCCGGCCGATGTGGCACGGTGGACACCGCACCTGGTTCCATTGCTCGAGAGCGGGAAGATCAAGCACGTCGGCGTCTCGAATCACAACCTGGGCGAAATCGAACGGGCCGACCGGATTCTCCGCGAAGCCGGGTTTCGGGTCGAAGCGATCCAGAACCACTACAGTCTGCTTTACCGCGATTCCGAGCGCGCCGGCATCCTCGACTATTGCCGCGATCGCGGCATCCCGTTCTTCGCCTATATGGTGCTCGAGCAGGGCGCGCTGAGCGGCAAGTACGGTCCGGCGCATCCTTTGCCGGAAGGCAGCAACCGGGCGCAGACCTACAATCGCATGCTGCCTCGGCTGAAAGCGCTGACGGACACGCTCTCCGCGATCGGTCGGAAGCGGGGTGCGGCAGCGCCTGATGTCGCGGTGGCCTGGGCGGTCGCCAAGGGAACGACGCCGATCATCGGCGTGACCCGGCCCGATCATGTCGATGGTCTGGTTCGAGCCGGCCGCATCACGCTTGCCGCCGACGAAATCGCCGAGCTGGAAGCGCTCGCCGATGCTGCCGATGTGAACACGCGCGGCTGGTGGGAACACGAGATGCAAGTCTGAATGCCGTGCTCGCGATCGTCGTCGACGTCGATGCCGACGTCGTGCCGTCCCGCGTCGACGCACCGTTTCGTCGATGCGCCGCGACCAGACGCGCATTTCGTTCAAACGTGATCAAACGAAGGAGACATGCTCATGCGAGCCATTCAGATTCATGAATACGGCGGCCCCGACGTGTTGCGTCGAGTGGATATCGACGTGCCGAAGCCGGGCGCGGGCGAAGTGCTGGTGCGTGTGGTCGCGGCCGGCATCAACTTCATGGACGTTCATACGCGACAGGGGAAGTACCGCGATTCGCGCACCTATCCCGTGCGGATTCCGTGCACGCTCGGCATGGAGGGCGCGGGGGAGGTCGTCGAGGTCGGGCCGGGCGTCACGTCCGTGCGCGCCGGCGATCGCGTCGCGTGGTGCATCGTCTGGGGTGCATACGCCCAGTATGCCGTCGTGCCCGCCGCACGGCTTGCACGCATCCCGGACGACATTGCGTACGATCTCGCCGCAGCAGCGATCTTTCAGGGGTCGACCGCGCATTATCTGCTCGACGACGTCGGCAAGCTCGAAGCCGGCATGACCTGCCTCGTCCATGCGGCATCGGGCGGTATCGGCCAATTGCTGGTGCAGTTGGCGAAGCGGCGCGGTGTCGAAGTGTTCGCCACCACGAGCACGGCCGACAAGGCCGCGATCGCGCGTGCGCGCGGTGCGGATCACGTGCTGCTCTACGAGCACGGCGGCTTCGCGGACCGCATCCGCGAACTGACCGATGGTCGCGGCGTGGACGTGGTGTTCGATGCCGTCGGCAAGACCACTTTGCGCGACAGCTTCCGCGCGACCCGGGTGCGCGGGCTGGTGGTCAACTACGGCTCGGTGACCGGCCCGATCAGCGATCTCGACCCGTACGAACTTGGCGAAGCCGGCTCGTTGTTCCTGACACGCCCGCGGCTCGCCGATCATCTCGCCGACGCAATCACCGTGCAGCGCCGCGCCGACGACGTGTTCGCCGCCATCGCGCAGGGTGCGTTGCATGTCGAAATCAACGAACGCTACACGCTGGACAACGTCGAGGACGCGCACGCCGCCCTCGAGGAACGCCGCCAGTCGGGCAAGGCGGTGATGGACATCGGGTAGTCCCCACCGGGCATTCATGCGACGCAGCCTCCGGGCCGGCGATGCGCAAGCGTCACCGGTGGCGCAACTCCTTCCTCGGTCCGAGGGGAACGGCGTTTCACATACGGCTTGCCGCAGCGCCGCGCACGCTCAAAGCGGCAGCACGGAAGTCTGCTTGATCTTCTGCATCGGAATCTCGGTCTTCACGCTCTGCACGCCTTCGATCCGGGTCAAGTGGTCGATCTGGAGTTTCCGATAGGCGTCGATGTCGGCGGTCACGACCCGCAGCAGGCAATCGCAATCGCCCGCCATCAAGTGGCACTCGAGCACCTGTGGCAGCCGTTGAACCGCCTCGGTGAAATGGTCGACGGTTTTCGCGTCCTGGCTCGTCAGCCAGATACGGACGAACACGGTCAACCCCGCGCCGATCTTCGAGGCGTCGAGCAGTGCCGTGTAGCGCTCGATGACTCCAGCCTGTTCCAACTGCCTGACCCGACGCAGGCACGGTGACGGCGACAAGCCCACTTTCTGCGCCAGTTCCACGTTCTGGATGCGCCCATCTTCCTGGAGCGCTCTCAGAATGCGACGGTCCATTTCGTCCAGTTCGATCGCGGTCATTGATCCGACCTATTCGGTTGAGGCATGCAGTGCCGGAATGTTCGGTTTTTGAAGCATTGAATTGCCAAAACGCTTCCATCTTAGGTCGAACACGCAACCTGAAATTATTTTTTCTACGATAAATTTTGGCCCGTAGCAGCCGGGGCGGTCCCGCTGCCGATCAAGGGGCAAAAATGAGCACCGGTTCCGTCCAGCACTTCGCATTCGAGCAAAATCCCCATCCCGTCCCGGCGGCCGAGCGCGCCGCGCTGCTCGACGATCCCGGTTTCGGCCGGGTCTTCACGGATCACATGGTGACGATTCGGTACTCGGCGGAACAAGGGTGGCATGACGCGAAAATCGGGCCGCGCGAAGCGTTCCGATTCGATCCGGCCACGCTCGTGCTGCATTACGCGCAGGAGATTTTCGAGGGCTTGAAAGCCTACCGGCTGCCGGGCGGCGGCGCGGCGTTGTTCCGTCCCGACGCGAATGCGCGGCGCTTTCGCCATTCCGCCGAGCGGCTCTCGATGGCGCCGTTGCCGGAGGCGATGTTCGTCGAATCGGTCCGTGCGCTGGTGCGGGCCGATCGCGACTGGATTCCGGCGTTCGACGGTGCGGCGCTGTATTTGCGCCCGTTCATGATCGCGACGCAGGCGGTGCTCGGCGTGAAGCCGTCGCCGGAGTACCTGTACTGCGTGATCGCGACGCCGGTCGGCGCGTACTTCAAGAGCGGCGCGGCCGGGGTCACGTTGTGGGTGTCGGAGCACTACACGCGCGCGGCGCCGGGCGGCACGGGCGACGCGAAATGCGGCGGCAACTATGCGGCGAGCCTGGCTGCACAGGCGGAGGCGATCCGCGAAGGCTGCGAGCAGGTGGTGTTTCTTGATGCGGTCGAACGCCGCTGGATCGAGGAACTGGGCGGGATGAACGTGTTCTTCGTGTTCGACGACGGGTCGATCCAGACGCCGCCGCTGAACGGGACGATTCTGCCGGGCATCACGCGCGCGTCGTTGATCACGCTGGCCCGGGAGCTGAATTACACGGTGCGGGAGGAGGGCTATACGATCGAGCAATGGCAGGCGGATGCGCGCAGCGGTCGACTGGTCGAGGCGTTCGCATGCGGCACGGCGGCGGTCGTGACGGCGATCGGCCGGGTGAAGGGCCGAGCGTACGACTTCACGATCGGCGAAGGTGGCGCGGGGCCGGTCACGCAGCGCCTGAAGGCGGCGCTGCTCGATATCCAGAACGGGCGCGAAGCCGATCGCCACGGTTGGGTAGACCGCGTGTTTTGAGTTCGGCACGGCGGCCCTCGCGACGCGCGACGGCCGTCATGAAAACCGTGACCGGCATGCCGGCCGGAAGCCGCCGCGCTGTCTCCTGGAATTCCTCGATCATGTCAGCTGTTTCGTTGTCACGGGCGATTGACCGCCTGTTCATTGTCGACCCTGGTCTGCATCGTCTGCTGGGCGGTGCGCGCGCCGCGCTGGCGAGCTTGCTGGCCGGTGCGTTCGGCATTGCGTCGGCGCTCCATCTCGGTTTTGCGATCACTACCGGCGCGGTGGGCATCCTGTTCTCGATGATCGCGCCACTCTTCCTGCGCGATGCTCGCCGGCTGGACTGGTATGAGTCGCTTGCGTGGCAGTACGGCATCGCATGCGCAAGCTTTGCCGCGGCTGCCTGCGTGAGTGCGTGGCCGGCCGTCGGCAAGGCGGGGTTCGTGATCGTCCTGTTCTGTTCGATGCTGTGCCAGACCCGCGGGCCGCGCACGATCGGCTGTGCGTTCCTGGCGATCGCCATGTACTACCTCGGTCTTTATCTGCATCCGGCCGCGCTACAGGCCGGCCACATGCTGGCGATGTCGATCGCCGGCCCGGCAAGCGTCGTGCTCGTCTGCCGCGTGCTGTTGCCGGTGCACGCGGCGCCCACGCCACGGCTCATCGCGCGCTCGGTATCGCTGCACGCGGCGTGCATCGCACGAAGCGACGTGTCGGACGCCGGCGCGCTCGATGCGATGGCCCATTTACTGGCGCTGAACGAAGCCGCCATCGCGCTCGAGCATCATGCGTCGACACGCGATGAAGGCGGCGCGCATGCGTTGCACACCGCGCTCGTCGCCTTGGAGATCGCGTCGGCTCGACGCGTGCTGAACCGCGATCGAACCGATGCCGCCGCCGCGGCGCTACGTGCCGCGATTGCCCGCTTCGAGAGCGTCGCCGACGGCCTGGCGGCGCGCATCACCGCCGCACCGCCGCCCGCGACGCCGCGGCCCGCGCGCGCGGTGCCGTGGACCGCCGGCTGGCGCACGCTTGCATGGTTGCCGGCGATCCGCGCGGCGGCTGCTGCGTGCGCCGCAATGTTGATCGGCGAGACGCTGTCGTCGGAACGGTGGATGTGGGCGGTGCTCAGCACGTTCGTCGTGTTCTTCGGCACGTACTCGTGCGCGGACACGATCTATCGCGGCGCGCAACGCGTCGCCGGGACGCTCGCCGGCGCGCTCGCGAGCGTACTCGTCGTCGGCGCGGCTCATCATGCGAATGCACTCGTGGTCATCGTCATGGGCGTGTGCGTGTTTGGCTGGGCGTACCACATCCTGCACGCCTATGGGCGCGGCGTATTCTTTCTCACGGTGCTGATCGGCCTCGTCTATGCGCAACTGGGGTTCGAGATCGGCGCGCTTGCGGAACTGCGGATCGGCGAGGTGTTGATCGGCTGCGCGGTGTCGCTCGCGGCGGCGCTGCTGGTGATGCCGCTGGCGGCGTCGCGCCACATTGCGACGCGCTCGCACGGGCTGTTGGCGGCGCTGCGCGAACTCGTGCACGAGCGCGACGACGGCATGCGGCCGGGCGCGGCGCAGATGCGCGCGGCCGATCGCCGCTTTCACGACGTGCGCATGGCGATCCGGCCGTTGGCTGCGTGGCGCATGCTCGGTGCGTCGGGCGACGCCCGACGGTTGTCGGACACGCTGCTGCTCTGCTGGCTGTATGGCCGAATCGTGGCGACACGCCTGCCGGTCGAAGCCGGTGGCCCGGATGTCGCATTCGAGCGGCCTGCGCGCGCAGCCATCGTCACGCGAATCGATGCGTTGATCAGCAATCTGGATCACGGCCGCTCGATGCGACTCGATGCGGCTGCGAGCGTCGGGCACGGAACGCTTGCGGTAGCCGGCGATCCTCCGTTACCGGCCCATCGGGAACTGGCGCGGCTCGACGCGAAGTTGACCGAACTCAACCGCGCATTCGAGGACGCGCTGTTCGGAAAAAATACGGGCGACGAACGCTCGCATCGCGCCGATGGCAGCGTTCTCGCCTCCGATGTTCGGGAAGCGATACGTTATTCAGGTATCTGAAGCATCGAGCGCCAGCCGGATGGCGTCGCGCGTCCTGCGTGTCGCCACGGCTGCCTGCATCGTGCGGAATAGCTCGACGAACTCAGGGTTGGAAGCGAGCCCGAGCGGAGCGAACGGCTTTGAATCGAGGATCGCGAGCGGCGCGCCGCTTCGTACGCGCTCGAGATCCGCTGCCTCGAATTGCGGCTCACTGACGGCGAACGCGTTGCCGAGATCGTCGACACCCTTCAGGTAATGCTGGAAACAGGCCAGCAGCAGCGCTTCACGGCGCATGTCGCCGTGACGCGCGATCAATGCCCCGATGGTCTTTTCATGAAACACCGGGATCTTCGACGCGCCGTCGTGCGCGACGCGCAGCAACTGATCGCCCAGTGCGGCGTTGCGAAAGCGCGCGAGCGTATCGCGGGCATAGGCGCGTGCGGACACGCCGTGCGGTAGCGTGAGGATCGAGCCGACGTCCCGGGTAAGGAAGGTGTCGAGCAGCGCCGCGAGATCGGGATCGGCCATGGCGTCGTGGACGAAGCGATGTCCGAGCAGAATCGCAGGATAAGCGAGCAACATGTGGGAAGCGTTCAGCATGCGCCCCTTCATGGCCTCGTACGCATGGACGTCGTCACGCAATTCGACGCCCGCTGCGTCGAATGACGGGCGGCCGGCGCTGAAGCTGTCCTCGACCACCCATTGCGAGAACGTTTCGGCAACGACGGGCGCCGTGTCGTCGAAGCCTGACAACCGGTTGGCGCGCAGGCGGATCGCGTCCGTCACCTGGGGCGCGATCCGGTCGACCATGCTGTTCGGGAACGCGACGTAACGCTCGATCCAGGCGGCGAGATCGACGTCGGTCGCCCGTGCGAAATCGAGCACCGCGCGTCGCGCGGTATCGCCGTTACCGCGCAGATTGTCGCAGGACATCACGGTGAAGGGCAGTACGTTGGCGGCTCGACGCCGTCTGAGCGCTTCGACGATGAACCCGAACGCGGTACGGGGCGGTCCGCCCAGCAGATCGTGTGCGACGTCGGGCGTATCGAACCGGAATGCGCCGGTCGTCTCGTCGAGGTTGTAACCGCCTTCCGTGATGGTCAGCGATACGATCCGGATCGCCGGATCGGCAAGCCGGGTCAGTACGGCTTCCGGGTCGGCCGGTGCGTGCAGATACTCGATCATTGCACCGATGACGCGCACGGCCGTCGTGCCGTCGCTCGAGAACTCCGTCAGCGTATAGAGGCAATCCTGCGCGCGAAGTGCGTCGGCCTTGGCGACCGAGGCCGGGCCGCTACCCAGTCCGATTCCGCATATTGCCCATTTTTCGTGACCGGGCAGATGCAGCACATGATCGATGTAGCGCGCCTGATGGGCGCGATGGAAGTTGCCGACGCCGATATGCGCGATGCCTGCCGTCAGGCGATGGCGGTCGTAGGCAGGAACGGCGACGTGCGGTGCCGCGCGTCCGAGGGTTGCATTGGCGAGCGGATGGCGCGTGTCGTCTTCGCGCGCCGGAGGGGATGCGTTGTCGTTCATGATCGCGAGGTGTTTTTCGTTCGGGGAAGGTCAGGCGCGTACGCGCCAAGCGGGCGTCGTGTCCTGCATGTGTCGCAGCCAGCGCTCGACGAGCGACGGCAGTGCGGCCATGTCGTCGAAGACGACGGACGCGCCTGCGGCGTGCAGCTTGTCCGTCTGCGTTCGTGCCGCGTGCGCGGCGCCCACGAAGCCGAGTACGGTCATGCCGGCGGCCATCGCGGCGGCCGTACCCGTCGCGCTGTCCTCGACGACGATGCACCGTTCGGGCGCGACATGCATGCGACGGGCGGCGGCCAGATAGACGTCGGGCGCGGGCTTCGGCGAGGGCACCTGGTCGGCCGTGAACAAGCGTTCGCCGAACAGGTCGGCCAGGCCGATCCGGTCGACCACGCTGCGCACGTAGGCAAGATCGCTGTTGCTGGCGCACGCCTTGACGAGCGGGATGGCGGCGAACGCGTCGCGCACGCCGTCGATGGCTGGCGAATTCACCGCGTTTGCGTGGACGTCCGCGCGAATCGCCTCGACCATGTCGTCGTCGAGCGGCCGGTCGACGATGGTTGCGACCGTGCGCAGCAATTGCTCGGCTCGCATGCCGAGCAGGGGACGTACGACGTCGCGAAGGCCGGCGAGCCCCCAGAGGTGCTCGAGGCGAGTCACGACGATGCGTTCGGCGATGGCTTCGCTATCGACGAGCACGCCGTCGCAATCGCTGATCAGCGCATGATCCGAAAGTCGATGCGTGGCAGTGAGTTCGTTCATGTCGGTTTCCGTGATGAGAAGGCGGGATGGGCGTGACTGGCTTGACCGTGTCCGATCATGAATGGCGCGGCCCGAACGTTCCGCGCTTCAATGCGCGTTCGATGTCCTCGAGGCTGCGACCGCGCGTTTCCGGCACCATCGAATAGATAAACACCCATGCGAGTGCGTTGAGACACGCATACGCCCACATCGCACCGCCGACACCGAGCCATTTGGTCACGGTCAGCGCAGTGCCGGTCAGCAAGAGGTTCGAGCCCCATAGCATGGCGGCGTGCGCGCCGGTGGCCTGGTTGCGAATCGCGACGGGGTAGATTTCCGCGCCCGTCAGCCAGCCGATGACCTGGATACCGCCGGCGTTGAACACCATGAACGCGATCAGGCAGATGACGATCCACAGTTGCTGCATGGGCAAAACGAAGTCGCCCCGCAGCAGGCAGCCAAGCAGCACGAGGCTGGCTGCCGCGACGGGCAGCGTCGCGAGGCTGAGCGTGCGACGGCCGACATGGTCGACGATCAGCTTGCCGATGAAGGTCATCACGAGATAGGTGACGGCGACGCCGAGTGCGGCCCAGAGCGATGCCGACGCGCCGAACCCCGCGTCGCGAAGGAACGTCGGCGTGTAATAGATCATCATCTCGATGCCGCTGAGCTGGGTGAACGCGGCGACGCCGAGGCCCGCAACGAGAGCGGGGCGTACCCACGGCTCGCGCATCGTGCGCCAGCCCGATGTCGCGCCGTCCTGCTGCCGCTCGACCACGTCCCGAATATCGGCAATCTCGTGTCGGACGGCCGCTTGAGATTCCCGCACCTTCGACAACTCGCCATGCGCGTCGGCGATGCGATCCTGCTCGACGAGCCAGCGCGGGCTGCGCGGCAGTCGGGTCATGCCAACCATCAGGATGACCGACGGGATGACCGCGATACCGATCATCGCGCGCCAGGAAAACAGGTCGTTACCCGCGACGCCGATCAGGGCCGCGAGCAGGATGCCGATGCCGATCGAGACGTTGAAGTAGGTCACCAGGCGGCCGCGCTTGTCCGGCTCCGCGAGTTCCGCGATGTAGGTCGGCACGATCTGCGTCGAGCCGCCGACCGCGAATCCGAGCACGAGCCGGGAAGCGGCAAGGGACCACGCGTCGGGCGAGAGGGCGGCAGCCAGCACGCCGGCCGCATAGATCGCCGAGACGATCGTAATGGTCTTGCGGCGTCCGAATGCGGCCGACATGCGAGTGCCGGCCAGCGCACCGATCACCGCGCCGAGCAGGATCGCCGCGGCGACGAGCTCCTGCGCGCGGTAGTCGAGGCCGAAGTCTCGTGCGATGAGGGGCAGGGCGCCCGAGATGATGCCGGTGTCGTATCCGTAGAGCCCGCCGGCGATCGCCGCGATCGATGCGACGGTGCGCATGTAGGCGGACGGGGTGGGCCGGGGGCGGGCCGCGGGTGTGTCGGGAAGGGCGGAATCAGAAGCCATGACGGTTTTCCTTGTGGTGCGGCGCGTCGCACGGGCGAACGAACGCGTAACGTGACGGCATGTGCCCACGCCGGTAATCGGCGCCGCCGCACGTGCGGCAACGCGTCGCAGTAGTCGCGGAGCGGGAAGTCGCGGACGGGCGCTCAGGCGAGCGCGTGGACGTGGCCGGGCGGCGTGCCGCCGCGTCGGGCACATGGCACGCGCCGACAGGAGGGACTTCCGGTTTGTACGTGGGGTGATTGCTTCGTCATGTCGGTCACCGAGTAGGGAAATCGCTCACGGCCCATCCAAACCGGTTTGGGTCGAAGGCGCGACGATTCCTCTGGTTGAGCACGATCTGGAGCCGCACTTTGGAGCAAGGCGCCAGTGTCTCCTCTGGCGCTTCACGGCCTGCGTGGCAGGCGAACGATTCCGCCGTTGCCCGGTGGAATCGTGACGGTATTTCGGCGGACCAACAGGTCAGGCGCCGAAACAGGGGATGCCAGCCGAGAGGGGCTGGCGGACTATGGCCTCGTGGCGCGCGCTACAGGAAGCATGTCGCCAGAGGCATGAACAATTATCCAGAATCAGAGCAAAAGATCAAGTTTACAAAATTATACCCCGGCGAGCGGCCCGATAAGGATGCGGCAAGTTGACGATCCGGCGATCCGGCCCTGTCACGTGCGCTCGAGCATCTTGATCGCCGCGGCGGCCGCGCCCGCACGGGTCTCGACATGCAGCTTGCGGAACAGGTGTTCGAGATGCTTGTTCACCGTGCGCGCGGCGATGCCCAGAATGTCGCCGATATCGCGGTTCGTCTTGCCGTGCGACACCCAGAGCAGCACTTCGGCTTCCCGCATGGTCAAGCCGAAGCGTTCGGCGAGTGCATTGCAATGCGCGGTGTCGTCTCTTTCCTTGAGGATGACGATCCATTCGCCCGGTTCCGGGCCGCGCGTCGCGCTGGCCGAGCGGCGTATCGGGCCCGAACTGAATTCGTGCACGGCGTCGCTTGGCGCACCGCGCGCGAGCCAATCGACGAACCACGTGCGCAGTAGCGCGGGCAGCTGCGTCGGCGCATCGGTATCGCGTGCGGTCGTGGGTTGCCGGGCATCGGCGGGGGCGTCATGCGCGCTCGTGTATGCAGCGATATGACGTGCAGCCTGCGGGCTCTGCCACCGAATCGTGCCGTCCGCACCGACGATCAGCGCCGCGCGCGTGTCGAGCGACAGGGCGGCCTCCGCGTACAACTGCGCGCGTGAACGCCGCACATGGGCACCGATGCGCGCGCACAATTCCTCGGGCTGCACCGGCTTGGTCACGTAATCGATGCCGCCTACACGAAAGCCGCGTACGACATGTTCGCTCTCCGTCAACGCAGTCATGAAGATGACGGGCAGATGCTCGTGCCGTCCATCCTGCTTGATGCGCACGCATGTTTCGAAGCCGTCCATGTCGGGCATCATCGCGTCGAGCAACACCACGTCGGGCGTCACGCGCGCGAGGCGTTTGAGCGCGTCCTCGCCGGACAGCGCGACGATCACCACGTAGCCGTGCGCCTGCAGCGTGTCGGAAAGAAAGGCGAGGTTCTCCGGCGTATCGTCGACGATCAGGATCATGGGCCCTTCGCGCAGCCACGCGGCCGGGTCGCCGGCGATCGGAGAGGTCGCAATCGTGGTGTGTGCGTCACGCGTTCGCGCCGCGCGCGAGTCGGTCAAGTTCATGCTCGAGTTCCCTTAGCTGAAAACGTTCCGCCAACGAGCGCAACGCGTCGATTTGATCCCGCAACCCGGGTCGGGCCTCGCGGGCAGCGTCGAGCGCTTCGATCACGCCCTGTACGTAGCCGACTTCGAGATGCGCATGCAGATGTTCGATGAGCTCGCGTGGCCACACGGCGGGCGTGGGCGGCTGTGTCGCCACCGGTCGCGCGCTGGCGCCGGAGTCCGATGCGATCCAGTCGAGCGCCAGCAGCTGTGCAAGCTTGTCGAGCAGCAGATTCACCTGCAGCGGTTTCACCAGATAACCCTTGCATCCGGTCGCGCTCGCCCGATCGCGGTCGTCGGCGAATGCGTTGGCGGAGAGCAGCACGATGGGCGCGTTCGACAACTGATTCTCGGAGATCAGGCGGCTGGTTTCGTAGCCGTCCATCAGCGGCATCGAAATATCCATGATGATCGCGTCGGCCGTGTGCATCGCCAGCCAGCGCAGCGCATCGGTGCCGCTGGCGGCTTCAGCGACGTCGAAGCCGAGCGGCGTGAGCAATTGCACGACGATGTCGCGCTGATCGTCGAGGTCGTCCACCACGAGAATGGTGCGGCGCGCACCCGTATAGCCGCGAATCGACGCGAGTTCGGCGTGGGTTTCGGCCGCCGCGTCGACGGCGGGGGCGAACAGGCGCACCACGAAGCGCGTGCCGTGCCCGACTTCGCTGTCCACTTCGAGGCTGCCGCCGAGCGCTTGCGTGAGCAGGCGGCAGATCGTGAGCCCGAGACCGGCGCCGTGATCGTACGCATGGGCCGCTTCGCCGCGTTCGAACGGCAGGAACAGGCGCTCCAGTTCGGCGGGCGGGATGCCGGGGCCGGTATCGACCACCTCGAATTTGAGCGTATCGAGCACGTGGCTCACGCGCAGCGTGATCGTGCCGCTCGACGTGAAGCGGATCGCATTGCCGATCAGGTTGGTGAGGATCTGGCTCATGCACTTCTGGTCGGTGCGCACGGTGGCGGGCAGCCGACCGACCGTCTGCACGTCGAAGGCGAGCGCTTTTTCGAGCGCCTGCGGACGCAGCATCGACGTCAGGTGGGCGACGAAATCGGCGAGGGATACCTTGGCGACGTTCAACTGAAGCTTGCCCGCCTCGATGCGCGCGATGTCGAGCAGGCCGTCGACGAGCGCGAGCAGATGCTCGCCGCTGCGATGGATCGTACGCACGGCGTTGTAGCGCATGGGCGTGAGTTCTTCCTTCGCCTGCAGCAGTAATTGTGCGTAGCCGAGAATGCTGTTCAGCGGCGTGCGCAGCTCGTGGCTCAAGCCGGACACGTAACGGCTCTTGGCCTGGTTGGCCGATTCCGCGGCGGCGGTCGCGCGCTTGAGCGCCGCGTCGGTTTTCTGATGCGCGTCGATTTCGAGCATCAGCAATTCGTTTTGCCGCTGCGACTCTTCCTGCGTGACGCGGCGGTTTTCGCGCTCCAGCACGAACCACCAGGCCGCGATGCAGCCCACCAGCGAGAGCGCGAGAAAGATATTCAGAAAACTGCCGGAGAGCGCATGGGCGATCGATGGCCCGGCGGCGCGCATCGACGTCGCGCTCTGCGCCCAGATCAGATAGAGCACGCTGCCCAGCACCGCGAGCATCGCCAGCACGAGGCTCGCATAGTGAATGAGGCGCAGCGCGGCAGGGCCGAGCCGCGCGCCCGGCAGCACGCGATGCAGCGCGCGGTCGGCCTGCGACGCGAAGCGCGCGTGCGGCTTGCAGCGATCGTGGCAGCGCGAGTCGAGCGAGCAGCACAGCGAGCAGATCGTGCCGCCATAGGCCGGGCAGTGCGCCGTATCGTCGGGCTCGAAGGTGTTTTCGCAAATCGCGCAGCGCAGCGAAGTGGCGTCGCCGGTCGGTTGCGCGGCGCGGGCAATGTAATAGCGGCCGCGGGTGAGTACCGCGAGCAGCGGCGCGCAGGCGAACGCCGCACCGAACGCGATGAACGACGACATCGCCTGGGCGAGCACGCCGAACAGGCCGCTGTGCGCGAGCATCGCGACGGCGGCCGCGATCAGCATCGCACCGACGCCCACGGGGTTCACGTCGTAGAGATGCGCGCGCTTGAACTCGATATGTCGCGGGCTATAGCCGAGCGGCTTGTTGATGACGAGATCGGCGAACAACGCGCCGATCCACGCGATCGCGATGTTCGCGTAGAGCGACAGCACCTTGGCGATCGCATCGAACACGCCCATTTCGACGAGCAGCAACGCGATCATGACGTTGAACACGAGCCATACCACGCGGCCCGGATGGCTGTGCGTGAGCCGCGCGAAAAAATTGGACCACGCGAGCGAGCCCGCATAGGCATTGGTCACGTTGATCTTCAACTGCGAGACGATCACGAACAGCGTCATCGCGGGCAGCGCCCAGCTCGCGAGGCCCAACGGATCGAGCAGCAGATGATAGGCGACGAGGTACATCTGCGTGGGCCGGGTGGCGTGGACGGCATCGACTTCGTACTGCAGCGCGATGAAGGCGAGCAATGCGCCGCCCAGCATCTTGAGCGCGCCGGGGACGATCCAGCCCGGCCCCGTCGAGAGCAATGCGAACCACCAGCGCGTGCGGTTCTTCGCGGTGAGCGGCGGCAGGAAGCGCAGATAGTCCACCTGTTCACCTACCTGCACGATCAGCGCGAACACGACCGTCGACGCTTGACCGAAGGCGATCAGGCTGAAAGCGCGGCCTTGCGGCGCGAAGCCCGCGAAGGTGGTCCATTGCGCGATCAGGTCGGAATGGCGCCACAGCACGGCAGCGTAGGGCAGCACGAACAGGACGAGCCACAGCGGCTGCGTCCAGCTTTGCAGGCGGTTGATCAGCGTGATCCCGAACATGACGATCGGAATCACCACGAGCGAACTCACGACGTACGCAATCGCCAGCGAAATATGGAAATACAGCTGGAGCGCCAGCGACATGATGGCCGCTTCGAGCGCGAAAAAAATGAACGTGAACACCGCATACAGCAGTGAAGTGACCGTCGAGCCGATATAGCCGAAGCCCGCGCCGCGCGTGAGCAGGTCCATGTCGACGCCGTAGCGCGCCGCGTAATAGCTGATGGGCAAGCTGGTGAGCCAGATCAGCACGGAGACGGCCGCAATGGCCCAGACCGCGTTCGTGAAGCCGTAGTTGACGACGAGACTGCCGCCGATCGCTTCCAGCACCAGAAACGACACCGCGCCGATCGCCGTATTGGCCACGCGCAGCTCCGACCAGCGCCGGAACGAGCGCGGCGTGAAGCGCAGCGCATAGTCCTCGAGGGTTTCGTCGCCGACCCAGGCGTTGTAGTCGCGGCGCACCTTGACGATGCGTTGCGTACCGGGCGCGCCCACTGACGGGTGACTCTGGGACATGAGGATGATCCGAAATGGTGCGAAAGCGGCACGAGCGGGGCGCGAACGGCACAACGGCGGACCACGCCGCTCAGGAGCGCCCTGCAATGCAAATTACATTCCAGCCCGCGCACCGGGAATACGTCGATTGACGTATTTCGATCCTCAAATTGGCTTCCTACATTGCGTCCAACCTCGACCCAGCCCGCAGCGATCCGCGCCGGGCACCCGATAAGGAGAACGTGATGTCCGCAGACGATCGATTCGATGACGATGCCCGGATGCCTTCGCCGTTGCGCCGGAAAATGCTCGGCGGTCTCGCCGCCGCGCCGCTGATGGCGCTGGGCCTGCCGCGCGGCGCGTTTGCGCAGACGCCGCCCACGGCGAAGGTCAACACCACGCGTCTGGCGGTCACGGACACCACGGTGACGGTCGGCCAGCTGCACTCGGCCACGGGCACGATGGCGATTTCCGAAACCGGTTCGATCCAGGCCGAGCGCCTCGCCATCGAACAGATCAACGCGATGGGCGGCGTGCTGGGCCGCAAGATCCAGATCATTCAGGAAGACGGCGCGTCCGACTGGCCGACCTTCGCCGAAAAGTCGAAGAAGCTGCTGGAGAACGACCACGTCGCGGCCGTGTTCGGCTGCTGGACCTCGGCCTCGCGCAAGGCGGTGCTGCCGGTGTTCGAGAAGGACAACGGCCTGCTGTATTACCCGACCTTCTACGAAGGCCTCGAACAGTCGAAGAACGTGTTCTACACGGGCCAGGAAGCGACCCAGCAGATTGTCTGGGCGCTCGACTGGGCCTCGAACACGAAGAAGGCCAAGACCTTCTTCCTGATCGGCTCCGACTACATCTGGCCGCGCACGTCCAACAAGATCGCGCGCCGCCATATCGAGCAGCATCTGCACGCGAAGGTGGTGGGCGAGGAGTATTACCCGCTCGGCACGACCGAATTCGCGTCGCTGATGAACAAGATCAAGCTGGCGCGCCCGGACTGCATCTTCGCGACCGTGGTGGGCGGCTCGAACGTCGCGTTCTACAAGCAGCTCAAGGCCGCGGGCATCACGCCGCAGAAGCAGTTCCTGCTGACGCTGTCGGTGACCGAGGACGAAGTGCTCGGCATCGGCGGCGACAACTTCGCGGGCTTCTATTCGTCGATGAAGTACTTCCAGTCGCTCGATAACGACAACAACAAGAAGTTCGTCGCGGCGTTCAAGGCGCGCTACGGCCAGAAGTCGGTGATCGGCGACGTGACCCAGGCCGCCTATCTCGGCCCGTGGATCTGGAAGGCCGCGTGCGAGCGCGCGGGCAGCTTCGACGTGGACAAGGTGGTCGCGCATTCGGCCGGCATCGAAGTGGCGAACGCGCCGCAAGGCTACGCGAAGGTCGATGCGAACCACCACCTGTGGAGCCGCTCGCTGATCGGCCAGGGCCAGGCGGACGGCCAATTCAAGGTCGTCGCGCAGTCGGAGCAGCCGATCCAGCCGAATCCGTTCCCCAAGGGCTACATGTAATCCGTCAACCGCAGCGGCGCGGCGGCCGATGACGCCGCCGCGCGAGGAGCGTTCGATGTCCGCTACCGATATTTTCAACATCACGCTGATGCAGGGCTTCGCCGGTCTGAGCCTCTTCAGCGTCCTGCTCCTGATGGGGCTCGGGCTCGCCGTGATCTTCGGCCAGATGGGCGTGATCAACATGGCGCACGGCGAATTCATGACGATCGGCGCCTATACGGTCTACCTGTTTTCGTGGTTTTCGCAGAACGTCTGGCACGCGCTCACGCCCGTGTATTTCTTCTTCGCGATTCTCGCGGCGTTCGCGCTGGCCTTCGCGGCGGGCTGGCTCGCCGAATGGGCGCTGATCCGCCATCTGTACAAGCGCCCGCTCGACACGCTGCTCGCCACCTGGGGCCTGAGCCTCGGCATGCAGCAGGTGTTCCGCTCGACCTTCGGGCCGAAGGAAGTGAGTCCGGCGCTGCCCGACTGGCTGATGGGTTCGTGGGAACCCACGCCCGGCCTCGACATTCCGGTGAGCGGCATGTTCGTGATGGGCCTCGCGCTGCTGATGACGGGCGGCCTGCTGCTCGCGCTCTATCGCTCGCGGTGGGGCTTGCGCGTTCGCGCCACGGTCGCGAACCGGCCGATGGCGAACGCGGCGGGCATCAATACGCGGCGCACCGACCGCATGACGTTTGCGATCGGCTGCGGCATCGCGGGTGTGGCGGGCGCGGCCTTCACGGCGATCGGCTCGACGGGGCCGACGAGCGGCTCGCTCTATATCGTCGATTCGTTTCTCGTCGTGACGTTCGGCGGCGCGGCGAGCTTGCTCGGTACCGTGGCGTCGGCGTTCGGCATCGCGCAGATGCAGTCGATCAGCGAGTTCTTCCTGTCGGGATCGATTGCGCGCGTGCTCACGCTGCTTACCGTCGTGGTGATTCTCATGCTGCGCCCGCAGGGCCTGTTCGCGTCGAAGGTGCGGCGCGTTTAAGCGTGCGTCGATGAACGCGCGTCATTCACAGCTTCATTCGACTGGAGAGATGGACATGGAACCCATCCAACCCGCGGCGGGCGCCGTATCCCCGCGATCCCGCCCGGGCGCGCCGCCGGCCGGCTGGCGCGCTCGCGTCGCGCGGCTCGACGCGTCGGGCTATGCGGGCATCGTGCTGCTCGCGCTGCTGATCGTGGTCGTGTTTCCGCTCGCGCTCGACACGTTCCGCCTGAACCTGATGGGCAAGTACCTGACCTATGCGTTCGTGGCGATCGGCCTCGTGATCGCGTGGGGCTACGGCGGGGTGCTCAGTCTCGGCCAGGGCGTGTTCTTCGGCCTCGGTGGTTACGCGATGGCGATGTTTCTCAAGCTCGAGGCGTCTGATCCGGCCGCCACCCATACGCAGACCACGCCGGGCATTCCCGACTTCATGGACTGGAACCAGCTCACCGCGCTGCCCACGTGGTGGAAGCCGTTTCATTACCTGCCGTTCTCGATCCTCGCGGTGCTCGTCGTGCCGACGGCGCTCGCCTTCGTGATCGGCTACGCGATGTTCAAGCGGCGCGTGGGCGGCGTGTACTTCGCGATCATCACGCAGGCCGTGGCGCTGATCCTCTCGGTGCTGATCATCGGCCAGCAAGGCTATACGGGCGGCGTGAACGGCATCACCGACCTGCGCACGCTGCTCGGCTGGGACATCCGCACCGATCACGCGAAGCTCGTGCTGTATTTCGTGAACGCCGCGCTGCTGATCGGTGCGCTGCTCGTCGGCCGCTGGGTTCAGCGCAGCAAGCTCGGCACGCTGCTGCTCGCGATGCGCGACAAGGAAGACCGCGTGCGCTTCTCGGGCTACGACGTCGCGATGTTCAAGGTGTTCGCGTTCTGTCTCGCGGCGATGCTCGCGGCCATCGGCGGCGCGATGTTCACGCTGCAGGTGGGCTTCATGTCGCCGTCGTTCGTCGGCATCGTGCCGTCGATCGAAATGGTGATCTACGCGGCCATCGGCGGGCGCATGTCGCTGGTCGGCGCGGTGTACGGCGCGATCCTCGTCAATCTCGGCAAGAGCTGGTTCTCGGAGAGCTTTCCGAACCTCTGGCTCTATCTGATGGCGGCGATGTTCATCGGCGTGGTGATGGTGTTTCCGAACGGGCTGGCGGGCCTCTACGACGAGCATGTGCGCCCGCGCGTGCGGCGGCTGCTCGGCGTGGCGAACAAGGGGGCGTGAAGCATGAGCAATACCGACTTTCTGCTCGCGATCGAAGACCTGACCGTGTCGTTCGACGGCTTCAAGGCGATCGATTCGCTCAATCTCTATCTCGA
The DNA here is from genome assembly GCF_900100915.1 of Burkholderia orbicola. NCBI lineage: Bacteria > Pseudomonadati > Pseudomonadota > Betaproteobacteria > Burkholderiales > Burkholderiaceae > Burkholderia > Burkholderia orbicola. The sequence goes on from NZ_FNKW01000002.1 coordinate 100,729, forward strand.
ACGCGGCGAGCTGCGCGTGGTGATCGGCCCGAACGGCGCGGGCAAGACCACGCTGCTCGATCTCATCTGCGGCAAGACGAAGGAAACGGCGGGCAGCATCAAGTTCCGCAACGAGGAAATCACGCGTCTCGCGGAATTTCGCCGCGTGCGCCAAGGGATCGGCCGCAAGTTCCAGACGCCGTCGATTTACGAAAACCTGAGCGTCGCGCAGAACCTCGAAGTGTCGTTTCCGCGCGGCCGCAGCGTGTTCGGCGCGCTCGCCTATCGAGAGGATACCGAAGTGGCCGATCGCGTGCGCGACGTGGCCGATGAAATCGGCCTCGCCGCCACGCTCGATATGGAAGCGGGGCTGCTTTCGCACGGCCAGAAACAGTGGCTCGAAATCGGCATGCTGCTCATGCAGGACCCCGAATTGCTGATGCTCGACGAACCGATCGCGGGCATGAGCGTGCGCGAGCGCGAACTGACGGCCGAGCTGCTCGACCGCATCTGCCGCAATCGCTCGATGATCGTGATCGAGCACGACATGGCTTTCGTGGAGCGCATTGCGCACAAGGTCACGGTCATGCATCAGGGGAAGATTCTCGCGGAAGGCCCGATGGCGCAGGTGCAGGCCGACCCGCGCGTGATCGACGTCTACCTGGGCCACTGAGTCCGCCACCGGACGACAACACGGAGAACACATCATGCTGGAAGTCGACGATCTCGTCGTCAGCTACGGCCAGAGCGAGGTGCTGCACGGCATCGACTTTGCCGTCGCGCAAGGCGAAAGCGTGGCCGTGATGGGCCGCAACGGCATGGGCAAGACGACGCTGTTCAAGGCGCTGATCGGCATGCTGCCCGCCAATCGCGGCACGGTGCGCGTGGCCGGCGCCGACGTCTCGAAGGACGAGAGCTACCGCCGCGTGTCGAAGGGCATCGGCTACGTGCCGCAAGGCCGGCAGATTTTCGCGTCGCTGACCGTCGAGGAAAACATCCAGACAGGCCTCGAAAACGCGCAGAGCCAGCGTGTGCCCGACGAGCTCTACGCGTTGTTTCCGGTGTTGTTCGACATGAGAAAGCGCAAGGGCGGCAATCTGTCGGGCGGCCAGCAACAGCAACTCGCGATCGCCCGAGCGCTCGCGACCGACCCGAAGGTGCTGCTGCTCGACGAGCCGACCGAAGGCATCCAGCCGTCCGTCATCAAGGACATCGCCAAGGCGCTCAACCAGATTCGCACGAGCCGCAATATCGCCATCGTCGTATCGGAGCAGGTGCTGAGCTTCGCGCTCGACGTGGCCGACCGCCTGTTCGTGATCGAGGGCGGGCGCTTCGTGCACCAAAGCACGCGCGATGCGGGCGACACCGACCGCATCCGCGAATACCTTTCCGTCTGAGCGCGGCGCGGCGTTCGCGCGCCGTGCCGTCTGTCAATCCGCGAACCCAGGAGCGAACGTCATGCCCGAGACTCTCATCAAGGTCGATCTGAACCAGTCGGCCTACGAAAACGAACAGGTGCACAACCGCTGGCACCCCGACATTCCGATGGCCTGCTGGGTCAAGCCCGGCGACGATTTCATCCTCGAAACCTACGACTGGACCGGCGGCTTCATCAAGAACGACGACAGCGCCGACGACGTGCGCGACATCGACCTGTCGATCGTGCACTTCCTGTCCGGCCCGGTGGGCGTGCACGGCGCGGAGCCCGGCGACCTGCTGGTGGTCGACCTGCTCGACATCGGCGCGAAGGCCGACAGCCAATGGGGCTTCAACGGCTTCTTTTCGAAGACGAACGGCGGCGGCTTTCTCACCGATCATTTCCCCAGCGCGCAGAAATCGATCTGGGATTTTCACGGTGTCTACACGAGCTCGCGCCATATTCCGGGCGTGAATTTCGCGGGCCTGATTCACCCCGGCCTGATCGGCTGCCTGCCCGATCCGACTCTGCTGGAAACCTGGAACGCGCGCGAAACCGGCCTGATCGCCACCGCACCGGAGCGCGTGCCGCCGCTCGCGAATCCGCCGTTCGCGGCTACCGCGCACATGGGCAAGCTCGCGGGCGACGCGCGCGACCAGGCCGCCGCGCAAGGCGCGCGCACGGTGCCGCCGCGCGAGCATGGCGGCAATTGCGACATCAAGGATCTGTCGCGCGGCTCGAAGGTGTTTTTCCCGGTGTACGTGGATGGCGCCGGCCTGTCGGTCGGCGACCTGCACTTCAGCCAGGGCGACGGCGAGATCACGTTCTGCGGCGCGATCGAAATGGCCGGCTGGGTGCATATGCGCGTGAATCTCATCAAGAGCGGCATGGCGAAATACGGTATCCGCAACCCCGTCTTTCAGCCCAGCCCGATCACGCCGACCTACAACGACTACCTGATTTTCGAGGGCATTTCCGTCGACGAGCAGGGGGGCCAGCATTATCTCGACGTCACCACCGCGTATCGCCAGGCGTGTCTGAACGCCATCGAGTATTTGAAGAAATTCGGTTATTCGGGCGCGCAAGCGTATTCGCTGCTGGGCTGCGCGCCGGTGCAGGGGCATATCAGCGGCGTGGTGGACATTCCGAACGCATGCGCGACCTTGTGGCTGCCCACGCAGATCTTCGATTTCGACATTCGCCCGAATGCCGACGGCCCTATCCAGTACATCCAGGGCGGGGTGGATCTGCCGTGTTCGCCGGATCTCGCGAAGGCGTGAGCGACACACTGAAATCACGCAGGAACAGGAGGCCGTCATGCCAATCTACGACTTCGAGTGCGCAAGCTGCGGGCCGTTCTCCGTGATGCGCCGCATCGCGGATCGCGAACAACCGTGCTGCTGTCCCGATTGCGGCGCGCAAGGCGACCGTGTCGTCAGCGCACCCTCGCTCGCGCTGATGGGCGGGGCACGCCGTGCGGCACACGCAACCAACGAGCGTGCCGCGCACGCGCCGCGTCAGTCCGGCGACGGGCCGCCACTGCGCCATCGCGCCGGTTGCAGTTGCTGCTCGGGCGGTGCGGCGAAGCTCGCCGGTACGGCGTCGGACGGCCTCAAGCGGCCGGCGGGACGGCCGTGGATGATCAGCCACTAAGGTGTGCCGCGCGCGAGCCGATGCGGGGAAGCAGCGGCCGTCGCGTGCGGCGTCAACGTGTACGTGTTAGAGGAGGAAAGCGTCATGCGACATGGTGATATTTCCAGCAGCCGCGATTGTGTGGGTGTCGCGGTGGTCAACTACAAGATGCCGCGTCTGCACACGAAGGCGGAGGTGCTCGACAACGCGCGCCGTATCGCCGACATGGTGGTCGGCATGAAGCAGGGTTTGCCGGGCATGGATCTGGTGGTGTTCCCCGAGTATTCGACCCACGGCATCATGTACGACCGCCAGGAGATGTTCGATACGGCGTCGACGATCCCCGGCGAAGAGACGGACATCTTCGCGGCGGCATGCCGCAAGGCCAACGTGTGGGGTGTGTTCTCGATCACGGGCGAGCGCCACGAAGCGCATCCGCACAAGGTCCCGTACAACACGCTCGTGCTGATCGACAATCGCGGCGAGATCGTGCAGAAGTATCGCAAGATCATGCCGTGGACACCGATCGAAGGCTGGTATCCGGGCGACCGCACCTATGTGACGGACGGGCCGAAGGGCCTCAAGATCAGCCTGATCATCTGCGACGACGGCAATTATCCGGAGATCTGGCGCGACTGCGCGATGAATGGCGCCGAGTTGATCGTGCGCTGCCAGGGCTATATGTACCCGGCGAAAGAGCAGCAGGTGATGGTCGCGAAGGCGATGGCGTGGATGAACAACACCTACGTCGCAGTGGCCAACGCGACCGGCTGGGACGGCGTGTATTCGTATTTCGGCCATTCGGCGATCGTCGGGTTCGACGGGCGCACGCTCGGCGAATGCGGCGAGGAGGAAATGGGCGTGCAGTATGCGGAGCTGTCGCTCGGCATGATTCGCGACGCGCGGCGCAACATGCAGTCGCAGAATCATCTATACAAGCTGCTCCATCGCGGGTACACCGGCACGATCAACTCCGGCGACGGCGTGAATGGCGTCGCGGAGTGCCCGTTCGGGTTCTATCGCGACTGGATTGCGGATCCGGACGCCACGCGTCGCCGTGTCGAAGCGCTCACGCGCGCAACGCCTGGTACGCCGGAGTGTCCGATCGAAGGTATTCCACACGAAGGCTGAGTGCGTGCGCCCGGGTGTAATCGGGCGAATTCATGAAGGCGATTCGCAGCGGTTTCGATCGACATGCCGGCGCCCGCACCAAAGCCGCGCCGAGCGGGTTCCGGTGCGGGCCTCTGACGGGTTAGAAGCGATGCACCATGCCCATGCGATAGACCATCTGGTTCGGCCCTGACGACGCGCCAGCCGACGCGTCCACGATCTGGGCATCGTCAAAGCTGGTCCCGGTACGGGCGCTGACGACATGCTGCCAAGCGCCTTGCAGATACAGCGAAGTGCGCTTGCTCAGGTCATAGTCGAGCATCATGCCGATCTGGTGCCACTTGGGGACATATTTCGTGTCGGACGTGTACAGATGCGCCATGGTGAACGTGTAGGACGCTCCCAGCCAGAGGGCATGAGTAAAGTAGTACTGAGCATTGAGTTCGAAGTTGTCGAATTTCCACGCATTCCACGTCGCGCCGTTTTGCAGGGCGGTATTGTCGATCCATGCATTGCCGGCGGGGTTGTAGACATCGACATGGGACCACGCGGCGCCGACGAGTACGTGGGTGAACTGGTAGGAAGCCGCTACGCCGATGTCCTGCTGCGACGAGCCGTTGAAGAGATCGCCACTGTTGACCGCGCCGCCCGCCGCGAGCCCGGGATTGTTGAGCTTCAGGTAAGACGCCGCCGCAGTCAGGTTGCCGCTCTGGTAGTTCAGCGTGGCGCCCCAGACGCGATTGTTCGAGAATCCGCCGGGCTGGTTGCTGAAGCCGTACATCGCTTCCGCGGTGAGTCCGCGGTATGTCGGGGTCACATACTTGACGGCATTGTTGACGCGGAAATCCCAGTCCGTATTGTCGTTGTCGAACGGGTGGGTCGCGATGTCGCCGGCCCAGTTGCCGGCCGCCGTGATACCGCCGAAGCCGAGTGCGTCGACGCTGGTATCGTACTGGCGTCCGAGCGTGAGCGTGCCATACCGTGACGACGACAGGCCCACGAACGCTTGACGGCCGAACATGCTCGAATCCTGACCGAGCTTGCCGCTGTTCACGTTGAAGCCGTTTTCGAGCTGGAAGATGGCCTTGTCGCCGCCGCCAAGGTCCTCACTGCCTTTCAAGCCCCAGCGGCTGCCGAATGTGTCTCCGCTAGACATCTGCCAGGCGCGATGACCGCCTGCATTGCTCGTGAAGTTGAGGCCTTCGTCTATCAGCCCGTATAGCGTGATGCTCTGCTGGGCGTGCGCCGTGCCTGCGAGCAGGAGTGCCGGCGCGAATACGTACCAGGGCAGTTTCTTCGATCGACGTTTCATTTAGTTCCTCTGACGGTGTGGTGGGGCAGTCGGCGCTGGATCGCGCTGACTTCGATGTCGTCCCGGAATGCGATCTCGGCGGACGAGGCAGTGTAGGCAGAGGAAAAGCGGTCGCCGCAACGTGCACGGAAAGACTATTTTTCAGTATTCGAAAGTGTCATGCGCCGATGGATCTCACGCGGAAAGGTGGGATGCTCTGGAGTCGCATGGTGATCGAACGCTTTGCGATGTGTTGTTTTCTATCTTTCGCCGATTGACATGAGGATTTATTCGCGTGAAGTGCCGACATATCGGCACGGAACATCGGAGCAACCCAAAAAAAAGCGCGCGGCCACGAGGGCTCGCGCGCAAACTCGGAGAACGGTTGCAGGGAGCGTTCAGTTGCCGCTCGACGCGACGGTATTGGCCGCCCCGGCACAATCGTGCTGGTACTTCTGCATCAGGCGCGCCTGTGCCGAATCGATATCGTCGGGATAGCTGCTCTCGTCCCCGGACGACGGGTTGTAGCCGACGGACTCCAGTTCGTTCAGTTCGTTGACGAGTTGCCGGTGGGAGACCGGGCCGTTCGCATGCACGAACGGATAGTCATGACATTGCGCGGACGTGAGCTTCGTCCCGGCATGCACGGAGACGCTCAATGCGAGCATGGCGGCGCACACGAGATAACGGACGGGATGATTCATCTTCGGCTCCTGGATAGCGTTGAGTAGAGGCCGTACGGCAGGATGCCTGCGTCGGCCGCGAGGCGAAGATTAGGCACGGCGGACTAGCTAAACGACAGCGCGATGATGAAACATGTTTTAGGCAAGCCCGGCTCGGAGCATGCACCGATTGCCGCAGGCATCGAAGGTTAAAGAATCGTTCATGCGCGTGCTTCCGGATGGTTAGGCGCCGCGGCGTATCGTCGAGCGATGGATCGATCGATGCCGCGCGCCGCGCGGTGGACACGGGGGTAAGGCAATGAAATCAAAGGTCGTCATGGCTGGGCTGGTCGCGCTGATGGGTGCGTCGCTGCCGGCGTTCGCGAAGGTGCAGGGAACCGGGCTCGCGATCGCCGATGTGACGCTCGCGAACGCGAAAGCCGAACAGCGGGATCGTGCGATCGATGCCGCACGTGATCTCGCGTCGCATCGTGCGGGCGCGGCCGGCACACGATCGCACCCACGCTGACCGCGCGTTGCGGCGCACCATTCGCAGCCGGTCGCGGCGGCTCGCGTGCGTCGCGAGCCGTGGTACGACATCGTGTCGCAAAGGCGAGCATGCCGGGTCGTTTTCAGCCTCCGTTGCAATGGCAAATAAGTCAGGATCGAAGCCGATCTTGACGTTATGTTGCCGGATATGAAACTTTCTTCACGAAGCCGACGCGCGTCTTTTACGCGTGCACGCATAAGCTCTGCACGAGCGCGTTCGGCCGTCGGGTATCGAAGCGCATACGTCCCTTCGACGAAGACGAGAATCGTACATGGCATCATCCGCTTCCCCGGTCAACGAGCCGGCCCCGCCTGACAAGCCGGCCGTGGACGGCACGGCCGTCGCGCACGTCCTCACGATCGAAGACGACGAAATCACCGCGAACGAAATAGTCACGGAGCTGGAGGGGCGCGGCTTTACGGTCGAATGGGTGGCGAACGGGCGCGATGGCATGGCCCGCGCGCTCGGCAACGAATTCGACGTGATCACGCTCGACCGGATGCTGCCGGTGGTCGACGGCCTCACGATCCTGACCACGATGCGCAGCGTCGGCGTGCGCACTCCCGTGCTGATGCTGAGCGCGCTCGGTGATGTCGACGAACGGGTCCGCGGGCTGCGTGCGGGGGGCGACGACTACCTGACCAAGCCGTTCGATCCCGAGGAAATGGCCGCGCGCCTGGAGGTGCTGCTGCGCCGGAGCCAGGCCGCGCCGGCCACGTTCGACACGACGCTGGTCGTCGGCCCGCTCAAGCTCGACCTGATCTCGCGCAAGGCGTTTCGCGACGGCGAGGAAATCGTGTTGTTGCCGACCGAGTACCGCGTGCTCGAATACATGATGCGCAATGCCGGGCAAACCATTACGCGGACGATGTTGTTCGAGGCCGTATGGGGCTATCACTTCGATCCCGGCACGAACCTGATCGAAGTGCACATGGGCCGGTTGCGCAGGAAGATCGATCCGTCCGATGCGAAGCAGATGATCCAGACCGTACGCGGCGCGGGGTATCGCCTTGGCTGAGCCGGCTACCGCGGCGTCGGCCGCGCATCACGTCCCGCCGGCACCCGCGCGACGCTGGTACTCGAGTACGTTTCGGCTGGTGTCGGTCTATGCCGTGACGTTCTCCGTGTCGGTGATGCTGCTGCTCGGCTTCATCGCATCGGTGATCACGCACGACATGGAGCGGGAAACCGACACGGTGATCGATTGGCAGATGATCTACTTCGATTCGATCCAGGACGACCAGCTTGCCGCCGCGATCCTGCACCGGATCGAGCACGAGCGGATGCATACCAACTACTACGGGCTCTTTACCGCGGACGGCACGCATATCGCCGGCGATGTGCTGGCGTTGCCGGCCGGTCTGCAGCCGAACCGCAGCGGCGTGACGCTCGATCACACGATGCCGATCGCGGGAGACCAGGTGCCGCCGGTCGTCCGCACGATGGCGGAGCGGCGTGCGAACGGCGACGTGCTGGTGCTCGGGCGCGACCTCACGCACATCCTGCGCATCCGCGCGGCGATCATCCAGGCGCTGGTGGGCGGCGGGCTGCTCTGTCTTGGCACGGGCGTCGTGGGCGGCCTGATGCTCAGCGTGCGGCAAATGCGGCGTCTGAAGGAGGTCCGGCGCATCACGCAGTGTATTGCGCAGGGCGACCTCGGCCAGCGGCTGCCGGTCGGCGGACACGACGAGATCGATCTGCTGTCCCATCTCGTCAACCATATGCTCGAGGAGATCGAGCGGCTGATGAACGAGGTAAAGGGTGTCTGCGACGGCATCGCGCATGACTTGCGGACACCGCTCGCCCATGTGCACACGCTGCTCGCGCAGGCGGCACAGCGGGCGGAGCGGCTCGACGATGCCGTGCTGGAGCGTCTCGTCTCGCGGGCACGCCACGAGACCGACGTGCTGCTCGATCGTTTCCGGGCGATGCTGCGTATCGCCGAAATCGGTTCCTTGCAGCGGCGCGGCGGATTTGCGGAGCTGTCGCTGGAGGATCTGGTCATCGACGTCGGGCAGTTGTTCGAACCGCTCGCGGACAGCCGCGCGATTCACTTCGTGCAGTCCGTCGAGCCGGTGGCGCGGATTCACGGCGATCGCGCACTCTTGTTCGAGGCGCTGAGCAATCTGCTCGACAATGCGCTCAAGTACACGACGTCGGGCGATACGGTGCGCCTGGAACTGCATGACACGCCGTTCGGCCCGCGCATCGACGTGATCGACAACGGCCCGGGCATCGCAGCCGACGAGCGTGAGGCGGTGCTGCGGTCCCGGTACCGCAGTCGCCGTACCGGGCATCTCGCTGGGGCCGGGCTCGGCCTGAGCATCGTGTCGACGGTCGTCAACGTGCACGATTTCACGCTGCGGATCGGCCATGCCGAGCCCGGCACGCGCGTGACGATCGAATGCTGGCCGAGGTCGCTGGCATGATGGCCGTCCGGACGATGCGGCGCGTGTCGGCGTATGTCGGCCGCGAGGCCGGTTGACGATGCGCATCCTGCTCGTGACTTCGCCGCATCCGGAAGCGTCGTGGCTGCACAAGGCGCTGCAGGAAAGCGGGCACAGCGTGCCGCGCGCCGACGATCTGCGCGACGGCTTGTTCCTTGCGTCACAGGAGGCTTTCGACGCGATCGTCGCGACCGCGTTCGAGCCCGGCGGCGATGTCGCGCTGAGGGCGATGCTGCCGCGTTTCGTGGCCGACGGCGGCGGCGCCGCGCTCGTGGTGCTGATGGGCGACGCGTCGGCGCGCGAACGCATCCATATGCTGCGCGCGGGCGCCGATGCGTGTTTCTGCGCGCCGTATTCGTTCATCGAGCTGCACGAACGCCTGCAGGCGTTGCAGCGGCTGGCCGGGCCGCGCGAGGCGGGCCGTTCGATCGCGGGTGTGTCCGCGGTCGAGACCCTGGCGCGCGAACTCGCGGACGGCAAGCTGCGCCTCGCCGTGACGCGCCGGGAATTCCTGTTGCTCGAATGCCTGATGCGCCATCCGAACGCGCCGGTGCCGCGCGACCAATTGATCCGGTACGTCTGGCAGGACAAGGAGGATGTCGATCCGTCGAGCGTCAATCTCGTGGTGTCGCGGCTACGCCGCAAGCTCGCGCGGCATCTGCCCGACGTCCGGATCGATACGGTGAGCCGCTATGGCTACCAGGTGACGCTGCCGGACGCATGAACGCGCGGTTTCGGCCGCGCAACGAACATGACGGGCGCACTGCCGATGGCAGCGCGCCCGTCATGCGTTTACGACCCGAAGAACGGCACGCAGAAGTCGGGCGGGCCGACACAATCGCCGGGGCCATCGGGCTGCGCGGCGGCACAGGCGGACAACATGACGCCGGCGGCAATCGCGACGAGCGCGAGACGGGCGGAACGGGCGAGCAACGGAAGCAGCTTCATGGATGGCGAGCAATTCGGGGGACAGGCGGCGCCGCTGGCGGCGCGAGCCGGGCATCGCGCCCGGCCGCACGGTCGCCTCCATCAATGCGAATAGAGCGTGGAGTTCAGGTACTTGAGCTGCCCGTCCTGTTCGGCTTGCACGAGTTCGGCGTGGACCTCGGCGCGCGTCTTCTCGTGGATCGGCTGGCCATAGGGCGGCACCCACTGGCCGGCGGCCTGGGTGCCGGGCGCGCCGGCCTTGGTGGCGGCCGGCGACATCCGCATCGGCTGACTGCCGGTCAGCGCAAACGCGGGAACGGACAGCGTGCCGATTGCGGCAAGCATGGCGGCGGCGACGATGTGGGCGGTTTTCATGTCTGGAGTCCTCATGATGATTGAATGGGCATTTCCCCGGGCGCGGCGTGTCGATATCGGCGTCGCACATGGGTTGAGGACAAGCATAGAGGAGGGGCGTTAGCGGATCGGCATACGCAACGTGAAAAGAAATTCATGCACTGCCGCGCATTCGCGGCGGACGTGAAACCGGTATGTCGCCAGGATGAAGCAGGTTTCATGTTTCGGGCCGTTTCGATAACGGCGCTGTCACGCCCGCTGCCTAAATTGTGCGCCATCGCATCGCGCACGAGCGGCCATGTCACCCGGGCTGGCGATGCGAGCAGACCGATCCACTCCAACGAAACCATCATGAAGAAATATCTGGCAATTCCGGCGGCGGTCGCCTGCCTGCTGGCGAGCGCGGCGCATGCGCAGAGCAGCGTGACGCTGTACGGCACGATCGACGCGGGCCTGGACTACATCAGCAACCAGAAATCGGCCGCGGGCGCGGGGCCCGTCTACGGTGTCCAGAGCGGCAACGTCAGCACGTCGCGCTGGGGGCTGCGCGGCAACGAGGATCTCGGCGGCGGGCTGGCCGCCGTGTTCACCCTCGAGAACGGCTTCAACGTCGCGAACGGCAAGCTCGGCAACGGCGGCGACGAGTTCGGCCGTCAGGCGTGGGTCGGCCTCGCGAGCCGCCAGTGGGGCACGGTGACGCTCGGCCGCCAGTACGACTTCCTGGTCGACTTCGTCGCGCCGCTGTCGGCGACGGGGTCCGGATTCGGCGGCAACCTCGCCGATCATCCGTACGACAACGACAACCTCGCCAACGACACGCGGATGAACAACGCGGTGAAGTTCCGCAGTGCCGACTACGGCGGCTTCACGTTCGGCGGTGCGTACGGCTTCAGCAATCAAGGCGGCGGATTCAGCAACGACAACGCGTACAGCGTCGGTGCGCAGTACGTGAACGGCCCGGTCGACCTCGCCGTCGCGTACCTGCAGTCGAACCAGCCGGGCGGTGTCGACGCGCCGCAGAACACCGGCGGGTCGCTGAGCAGTTCGGATGGCGATGCAATGCTCGCGGGCGGCCGCTGGCGCACGTTCGGTGCCGGCGCGCACTATGCGTTCAACCATGCCGCGATTGGCTTCGTCTACACCAGAACGATCCTGAACGACCCGCGCGAGCTGTCGCAGGGCGGCGCATACGGCCGCGTGAACGGCCAGCTGCTGACCTTCAGCAACTACGAGCTGAATGCGCGTTATTTCCTGACGCCGGCCCTCTCGCTGGGCGGCGCCTATACGTTCACGCAGGGGCGCTTCGACGATGCGGGCCGCGGCATCGCGCCGAAGTGGAACCAGTTCATGCTGCAGGCCGACTATGCGCTGTCGCGTCGCACCGACCTCTATCTGGAAGGCGTGTATCAGCGCGTGACGGGCGCGGACGGCGTCGCGGTGCTCGGCCACGCGGGGATCTTCAACCTGGCCGCGTCAGGCAACGATCATCAGGCCGTCGTCGCGGCCGGTATCCGTCACAAGTTCTGAGCGGCCGGGCTGATGTAAAAAACGGCACCCGTCATCGCGACGGGTGCCTTGAAATGCGACACGCCTCGTCATGTCGCAAGGGATTCAGTTCGCTGAACTAGCCATCGTCGCGGCCGGTGCCTGCGTACCGGGTGGGGCTTCATCGGTCGACCACCCGCCGCCCAGCGCGGCGATCAAGCCCACCGCCGCGAGTTGTCGACGCGTGTCCAGCTCCAGCATCGCGATCTTCGTATCGAGCTCGGTGGTCTGCGCCGTCACGACGTCGAGATAGCTGACGACGCCGTCCCGATAGCGCGACATCGACAACTGCAACGTGCGTTCGGCCGCGTCGAGCGCTTCCTGTTCGCGATCGGCTTCGTCGCCGAGGTGATGCGTGAGCGCGAGGTTGTCTTCTACCTGCTGGCACGCGTCGAGCACCACCGCGCGGTATTTCGCGCCGTTCTCGGCGAGCTGCGCGCGCGCCTGGTCGGTGAGCGCCTGGCGCCGGCCGCCGTCGAACAGCGTCAGCGCGAGACTGGGCCCGATCGACCAGATCTCGTTCGGCGCGCGGAGCCAGTGGCCGAGGCCCGAGCTCTGGTAGCCGCCGACCAGCCCGAGCGTGACGTCGGGGAAGAATGCCGCGCGCACCACGCCGATCTTTGCGTTGGCGGCGGCCATGCGCCGCTCGGCGGCCGCGACGTCGGGGCGCCGCTGCAGCAGCGTCGCGGGAATGCCGGCCGGGATCGTCGGCAGATACGCCGCGTTCAGGTCCGGCGTCAGCGAGAACGACGACGCCGGTACGCCCGTGAGCGTCGCGATCGAGTGCTCGTAGAGCGCGCGCCGCGCCCGTACGTCCTCGGCCGATGCGCGGGCTGAATCGAGCTGCGTCCGCGCGCGCGACACGTCGAGATCGGACGCGATGCCGCCCGCGTGCCGGCTCATCGTCAGGCGCAGCGCGCGCTGATACGTGTCGATCGTATCGGCCAACAGCTGTTGCTGCTGGTCGAGCCCGCGCAGGCTGAAGTACGCGCTGGCGAGGCTGGCCTGCAGGCTCAGCCGCACCGACGCGAGATCGTCGGCGCTGGCCTGCGCGTCGGCGCGCCCGGCCGCGACTTCGTTCCGCACTTTCCCCCACAGATCGAGGTCGTAGTCGAAGCCCGCGTCGAGCGTGTTGTCGCCATAGACGTTCGGTTGGTTCGAGCCGCGCAGCGGCCGCGTGGCCGATTGGCGGTTGCTCGAGATCTGCGCGCCGAGACTGATGGTCGGGAAGAGGCCCGAGCGCGCCTGGTCGAACAGCGCGGCCGCTTCGTCGTGGCGGGCGACGGCCGCGGCCACGTCGGGGTTGGCCGCGGCTACCCGTGCTTCGAGCCGGTCGAGCACGGGGTCGCGGAACGCCTTCCACCAGCCGTCGCGCGCGATGCGGTCGGCCGGCTTCGCGGCCTGCCAGCCGCCGGCTTCCTTGAAGCTGGCGGGTAGCGCCGTTTGCGGCGCGTGATAGGCGGGCGCGAACGAGCACGCGGACAGGAACGCGACGCCGGCGAGCATCGCGCAGAGCCGAAGCCGGTTAGCCATGCGCACGCTCCGTATCGCGCGCGACCGACGCGACGGTGCGGGCCGGCGCCGCGAGCCTGACCGGGTCGCCGTCGGCGAGCGAGTCGGGCGGATTGTCGATCACGCGGTCGTCCGGCGCGAGGCCGGTCGCGATCTGCACGTGCGTGCCGAGATCGGTCGCGATCGTCACGGGCTTGAATACCGCGCGATCGTCCTTGCCGACCACGGCGACCTGCAGGCCGGCCTGCCGGAAGATCAGCGAGCTGGCCGGAATCGTCAGCGCGTGGGTGCTGCCGGCCGGCAGCGCGAAATGCACCTCGGTGTATTCGCCGGGAATCAGCTTGCCTGCGGCGTTGTCGACCATCAACTGCACGAGCAGCGTGCCGGTCGAGTCGGCGATCGAGTCGTCGGTGTCGGCGAGCGTCGCCCGGAAGGTCTCGCCCGGATGTTCAGGCACGGTCAGCGTGGCCGTCATGCCGGGCCGGATCGCGGCGGCCTCGTTCTGCGGCACGCTCACGTAGACCCGCATCCGGTGGACGTCGGACACCGCAAACAATTCCGGGCCGGCGCCGCCGCCGGCCGAGATCAACTGGCCGATGTCGGTCTTGCGCGCGGTGACGACGCCGTCGAACGGCGCGACGATGCGCTTGAACGCCTCGAGCGCGTCGAGGCGTCGCACGTTGGCCTCGTTGGCCGCGACGATCCCCTGCTTGGCCGCGAGGTCGCTGGTCTTCTCGTCGGTTTCCTGCTGCGACACCGAATCCTGCGCGAGCATCCGGGTCCAGCGCGCGGCCGTGGACGCAGCCAGCTTCTCGTTGGCGAGCGAACTCTGCAGGTCGGCGCGCGCCTGCTGCAGTTGCTGGTCGAGCTCGGGCGTATCGATCAGCCCGAGCAGTTGCCCCGACTTCACGTGCGCACCGATGTCGGTGTACCACGCATGCAGGTAGCCCGACACCTGCGCGTGGATCGGCGCGCTCTCGAACGCGGACAGGTGGCCGGGCAGCACGAGCGTCGCGCCGTCGCCGCCGGTCGACGGCGTGTACGCGACCACGGTCGGCACCGCTTGTTCGGCGGACCAGGTCGTCATTTCCTGTTTCGCGTGCGCGCGGCCGACGATGCCGGTCGCCACGATGCCGACCGCGATCAGCGAGGTGATCGTGGCGACGAGCTTGAGGTTGGGCAGCCGTTTCGGCGACTTGATATCGATCTCAGTGGACATGGGAAGCTCCGGACGCGGAAGGGGAGGAAGCGCGGGACGCGTCGTGCTTGAGCGCATCGCGCCGGTGCACGAGGCTGAATACGACGGGAACGAAGAACAGCGTCGCGATCGTCGCGCACGCGAGGCCGCCGATCACGGCGCGGCCGAGCGGCGCGTTCTGCTCGCCGCCGTCGCCGAGGCCGAGCGCCATCGGCGCCATGCCGATGATCATCGCGAGCGCGGTCATCAGCACCGGGCGGAACCGCGTGAAACCGGCTTCGAGCGCGGCGGCCAGCGCGTTGCCGGTTTCGGCCAGGCGCTCGCGCGCGAAACTGACGACGAGAATCGAGTTGGCGGTGGCCACGCCCATGCACAGGATCGCGCCGGTCAGTGCCGGCACCGACAGCGGCGTATGCGTGGTGAACAGCATCCAGACGATGCCGGCCAGCGCCGCCGGCAGGGCCGAGACGATCACGAATGCGTCGGCCCACGAGTGGAAGTTCACGACGATCAGCAGGTAGATCAGCACGATCGCGCCGACCAGGCCGAGCAGCAGGCCGGCGAACGCGCCGTTCATGGTCTGCACCTGGCCGCGTAGCGTGACCGTCGAGCCCTTGGGCAGATCCTTCGCGGTGGCCTTGACGATATCGTCGATGTCGGTCGCGACCGCGCCGAGGTCGCGCCCCTGGGTGGTCGCGTAGATGTCGAACAGCGGCTCGATGTTGTAGTGCGACACCACCGCGTTGCCGACCCCGCGCGTGATCGTGGCGAGGCCGCCCAGCAACTGGGACTGGCCGTTCGCGCCGGTGACCGGCAGGTTCTGCAGAGCCGACAGCGTGGTCATCCGGTACTGCGGCGTTTGCGCGACGATCGGATAGGACACGCCATTGCGCGGGTTGAGCCAGTAGGTCGGGTCGACCTGGCTGGTGCCGGCCAGCGTCGCGACCACCGAGTTCGTCACGTCCTGCTCGGTGATGCCGAGCTGGTCGGCGCGCGTGCGGTCGACCGTCACCGTGAACTGCGGATAGGTGCTGGCCTGCTGGATGCGCGGGTCGGCGACGCCCGCGATCAGGCGCAGCTTGCGGTACAGCTCGTGCGCATAGGCGAGATTGGCCTGCTGGTTGGGGCCGGCCACCTGCAGGTCGACCGGGGCCGGTGCGCCGAAGTTGAGGATCTGGCTGACGATGTCGGCGGGCAGGAACGAGAACGTGGTGCCCGGATAGGCGCGCGGCAGGCGTTCGCGCAGCGTGTGCACGTAGTCGGCGGTCGGTGCGTGATCGCGCGACAGCGAGATCAGGATGTCGCCGTCCTGCGGTCCGAGCGTGCCGCTGTTGTTGTAGGTCAGGTTGATCCCGCTGTTCGGCAAACCGATGTTGTCGATCACTTCGCGCAACTGCGCGGGCGGAATCACGCCGCGAATCGTGTTTTCGATGCGGTCGAGTTCGGCGGCGGTTTCCTCGACCCGCGTGCCGACCGGCGCACGCACGTGCAGCGCGATCTCGCCGGAATCGATGGTCGGGAAGAAGTTGCGACCGAGCGACGGTGCGAGCAGGAAGGACGCGGCCACGATGCAGAGGAAGGCGACGACGAACGGCTTGCGGCGCGTGAGCGCGAGGCCCAGCAGGATTCGGTACGACGCGCGCACGGACTCGAAGCGGCGCTCGAATGCACGCTGGAAGCGCACCAGCGGATTGCGCGACGGCGGGACGTCGTGTGCGCCGGCATGGCCCGCGTGCGGGTCCATCACCGCGGCCAGTTCGCCCGATGCGTGACCGGCCGATGCGTGCGGCTTGAGCAGGTATTGCGCGAGCATCGGCACGAAGGTGCGCGACAGCACGAACGACGACACCATCGAGAAGATCACCGCCTTGGCCATCGGCACGAACAGAAAGCGCGAGATGCCGTCGAGCATCAGCATCGGCACGAACACGATGCAGATGCACAGCAGCGAGACCAGCGCCGGCATCACGATCTGCTTCGCGCCGTCGACGATCGCGGTGCGTGTGTCCTTGCCCTGTTCGAGGTGCCAGTTCACGTTCTCGATCGTCACCGTCGCATCGTCGACCAGGATCCCGACCGCGAGCGCGAGGCCGCCGAGCGTCATCACGTTGAGCGTTTCGCCGGTGGCCGCGAGCAGCGCGATCGCCGACAGCACGGCCAGCGGGATCGACGCGGCGATGATCAGCGTCGAGCGCCATGAGCCGAGGAACAGCAGGATCATCAGCGAGGTCAGCGCGGCGGCGATGATGCCCTCGCGCGCCACGCCGCTGACGGCGCCGTTCACGAAGGTCGACTGGTCGCCCATCGTGACGAGCTTCAGGCCCGGCGGCAGCGTCTGTTCGACCAGCGGCAGCTTCGCCTTCACGCCGGCGATGATGTCGAGCGTCGATGCCGAGCCGTTCTTCAGGATACTCATCAGCACCGCGCGGTGGCCGTCCACGCGCACGATGTTGCCCTGCGGCGGGTAGCCGTCGCGCACGTGGGCGACGTCACGGATATAGATCGTCGTGCCGCCGACCGACTTGATCGGCAGGTCGTTCAACGCGTCGAGCGAGAGCGGGCTGTTGTTGAGCTTGATGTTGTATTCGAAGCGGCCGATCTTCTGCGTGCCGGCCGGGATAATCTGGTTCTGCTGCGCGAGCGCGTGCGCGACGTCCTGCGCCGACAGCCCTTTCGACTGCAGCGCCTGCGGGTCGAGATCGATCTGCACTTCACGTGTCTTGCCGCCGTACGGCGTCGGAATCGCGACGCCGGGCACCGACAGCAACTGCGGCCGAATGAAGTTGACCGCGTAATCCCCGAGCTTCTGTTCGTCGAGCGTGTTGCTGGTCAGCGCGATCTGCAGCACCGGCACGGTCGACGCGTTGTAGTTGAGGATCTGCGGCGGCGTGGTGCCGGGCGGCATCTGCTTGAGCACGGTCTGCGAGATCGACGTGACCTGCGCGGTCGCCGTGCGGATATCGACGGTCGGCTGGAAGAAGATCTTCACGATGCCGTAGCCGCGGAACGATTGCGACTCGATGTGCTGGACGTCGTTGACCGTCGTGCCGAGCGTGCGCTCGTAGTAGGTGATCACGCGTCCGGACATGTCGTCCGGCTGCAGGCCGGCGTAGTTCCACACGACGCTGATCACCGGAATGCGGATGTCCGGGAAGATGTCGATGGGCGTTCGGACCGCAGCAAGCGGGCCCGCGATCAGGATCAGCAGCGCCAGTACGACGAACGTATAGGGCCGCGTGAGCGCGAGCCGGACAATTTTCAGCATGAGGTGCTGCTCCGTTCAAAAGCGTCGTGAAGAAGAGCCGGATGTGCGCGTCTTCGGGAAAACACCGATGCGCAACCGCTGACCGCATTCTGCGGAGCAGCCCCTAACAACGGGTCGCAAAAAAGATGAAACAAGTTTTAAGGTGCGGGCGGACTCAGCCGAGCATGTAGCCCGAGCCGCGGATCGTGCGGATCAGCGGCGCCGCGCCGGGCCGGTTCACCTTCTTGCGCAGGCGGCCGACGTGCACGTCGATCAGGTTCGTGCCGGGATCGAAGCGGCAGCCCCACACGGCCTCGAAGATCATCGTGCGCGTGAGCACGCGGCCGGCGTTGCGCATCATGAATTCGAGCACGCGGGACTCGGTCGGCAGCAGCGCGAGCTCGCGCGCGCCCAGCGTGGCGCGTCGCCGCACCAGATCGAGCGCCAGTTCGCCGGCGCGCAGCACCGTCTCGACGCGCGTGCCGCGCGGCCGCCGGCGAATCAGCACGTCGATGCGCGCGCACATCTCTTCGAGCGAGAACGGCTTGACGAGGTAGTCGTCGCCGCCGGCGCGCAGCCCCTCGATCCGCTGGTCGACCCCGGACATCGCACTCATCACGAGTACCGGCGTATCGAGGCCGACGCCGCGCATCGTGGCGAGGATCGTGAGCCCGTCGAGGTCGGGCAACATGCGATCGAGCGTGACGACGTCGTAGTTCGCGCTCATCGCCCGGGCCATGCCGTCGCGGCCGGTGCGCGCGACGTCGATCTGGTGGCCCGCGGCACGCAGCGTGTGCGCGATGTGATCCGCGATCAGCGGATCGTCTTCGATCGTCAGGATGTGGGCCATGGCGTACGCGATCCGGCGGAATCAGGCCGCGGCAAGCTGCATGGCCGTGCGCTCGGGCGTGCGATAGTGATCGACCACGTAGTCGATGAAACTGCGCACTTTCGTCGACAGATAATTGCGGCTCGGGTAGAGGATCGATACGCGGCGCGGGCCGCCGTTCACGTCGTAGCGTTCGAGAATCGGCACCAGGGTGCCGCTCGCGAGATCGTCGGCCACGAGCGGATGCGGCAATTGCGCGATGCCCATGTGATTGAGTGCCGCGATCCGCACCATCGTGTTGCTGGTCGACGCCAGCGCATTGCCGGTATAGATGCGCGACGAACCGTCGACATCCGAGAACTCCCAGTTGCGCGCGGCGCCGTTCGACACCGTCAGCAGGCAGTGCGTATTCAGTTCGACCGGCTCGACCGGCGTGCCGTGGCGCGCGAGGTAGTCGGGAGAGGCGACGATCACGTCGCGCACGCTCGTCAAGGTGCGCGACACGAAGGTCGAGTTGACCAGGCGGTGATCGTCACAGAAGCACACGTCGTAACCGCCTTCCACCATGTCGACCTGGATATCGAAGGTCGTCACGTCGAAGCGCACGCGCGGATGCTCGATGCGATACGTGGATAGCAGCGCGCCAAGCCCGGCCGCCACCGAGGTTGCCGACGCGGCGATGCGCAGCGTACCGTGCGGGTCGCGATTGACCTGCGCGAGATTCGATTCGATCTCGTCGAGCTTCTCGATGATCGTGCGGCAGCCGTCGAGATATTCGCGGCCTGTCTCGGTGAGCGACAGGCTGCGCGTGGTCCGGTTCAACAGGCGCATGTTCAGATGGGCCTCGAGCATGCCGACGCTGCGCGTGACCGCGGCGGCCGACATGCCGAGCTGACGTGCGGCGAGGCTGAAGCTCGATAACTCGACCACGCGCGTGAAGACACGCATCGCTTGCAGTTGGTTCATGATCGGCGAGGAATGGAGTTGCCGGAAATGGGGTGGCGCGTCCGTCTTCAGCGGGCTACGTCGACGCATCGCGCCGCGCCTGCCGGGGCGGGCAGCGAATTCATTATGGAAGGCACGCGGGTGGGGGGCGCTAAAAAAACAGCGCTGGCCGGATGAAATTTCGTTTAGAAAACGGCAGAGCCCGACGGACGATGACGCGGCGCGTTTTCTGAAAATTTTCTAAAAAAAGATTCATGCGCGGATCACAAATCTTCAGGCGGCAGACGGATACCGAGATCGATAATGGGATCACGTAACCGCGGCAAGGACGACAGAAATGGCACAACCGTTGAGCATCAAGATGATCGAGGAGCGCGGCAAGCTCGTCGTGCTGATGTCGATCGAACGGGGCGCGGCAGTGCTCGATCCGGAGGATGTGGATGCCGTCATCCAGTACTTGAGTTTGCTGCGCGCGTCGATGCAGCCCGCGGTGCCGGAACGTCCGCCGCACGCGCAGCAGTTCGTGACGGAAATGGACCCTTGCTGGTATGCCGAGCGTCATCCGCTGGAGGGCGGCGTGGTGTTGTT
The DNA here is from genome assembly GCF_900100915.1 of Burkholderia orbicola. Classification (NCBI taxonomy): domain Bacteria; kingdom Pseudomonadati; phylum Pseudomonadota; class Betaproteobacteria; order Burkholderiales; family Burkholderiaceae; genus Burkholderia; species Burkholderia orbicola. The sequence goes on from NZ_FNKW01000002.1 coordinate 120,959, forward strand.
GATGCGTCATAGCGGGCTCGGCTGGGCAAGCTTCGCACTCCCGCCGCGCAGCCTTGAACGGTTGCACGGTTCGCTGACGCAACTGCTCGAGGACGAGCGGCAGGCGATCAGCCTGCCTCACTGAAGCTGCCCGCACGCGCCGGCAGTCGGCGTCGTCGCCACGGAGCGGTTCGGTAGCTGCCCGGGCGCGAACGCTGCCGTCCGGCGCGGGCCGCCATGCGCGCTATCCGCGCCCGACGAACGGCATCGCGGTCGCCATGATCGTCATGGTGAGGATGTTGGTGTCGAGCGGCAGATTCGCCATCTGGACGATCGCGTTCGCGACATGCGCGACGTCCATCCGCGCTTCGGGCGCCAGGCTGCCGTCCGCTTGCGGGACGCCTTGCGTCATCCGTTCCGTGAGCGCGGTGGCCGCGTTGCCGATGTCGATCTGGCCGCACGCGATGTTGTACCGGCGGCCGTCGAGCGCCAGCGACTTCGTGATCCCGGTCACCGCGTGCTTGGTCGCCGTGTACGCGATCGTATCGGGGCGCGGCGCGTGCGCCGAGATCGACCCGTTGTTGATGATTCGGCCGCCCTGCGGCGTCTGGGTTTTCATCAGCCGCCATGCGGCCCGTGCGCACAGAAAAACGCCGGTCAGGTTCGTCGCGACGACGCTGTTCCACACGTCGAGTTCGTATTCGTCGAGGGCAACGACCGGCGCGTTGCGGCCGGCGTTGTTGAACAGGACGTCGAGCCGGCCGAACCGTTGCGCGATCTGCGCGAACGCGTGGTCGACCGAGGTTTCGTCGGTGACGTCGACGGGAAACACCTGCGCGTCGCCGCCGGCGGCGCGGATCGCGTCCTGCGTTTCGCTCAACGACGCCTCCGTGCGTCCGAGCAGCGCGACGGTGAAGCCGGCCTGGGCGAGCGCGATGGCCGCGGCGCGACCGATGCCGGAGCCGGCGCCCGTGACGGCGGCGAATTTCTTCGAGACAGACATGGCTGGATTTCCTGCGGGTTGAGTGTGGGGAGGCCGACGATGACCATTGTCATCGCCACTTCGGCAATGTAGTCGAAATGCGCGACGTGCCTGTTCCCGCGGCATTGCATTGCACGACGGACCGCGCGTCGCTCGTCGGATCTTCGTCGATTATTGCTCGAGCGGAGAAACTGTATCGATTTAGTGTATCGATACAGAAGATGCTATATTGCGGCCACGCTACGTAGCCGGTTGCTCTGTGCAAATAGAGGGCCGCATCGTAAGCGCGCGCAGAACCGCTTTTCTCACCGGATTCTTCCAGGAACGATGTCCATGCGTTTGCCCGGCCTTTCCGTGCTTGTCGTGTTTTTCCTCATCGCGACGGACCCCGCGTCGGCGGCCGGGCAGGCGGCCGATCGCATCGCCGCGGGCAAGGCGCTGGCCGTCGCGGCGGACTGTGTCGCGTGCCATACGGTGCAGGGCGGCCAGCCGTTCGCGGGCGGCCTCGCGATGCCGCTGCCGATGGGCGACATCTACTCGACCAACATCACGCCGGACCGGCAAACGGGGATCGGCAACTATTCGGAGCAGGACTTCGCGAACGTGCTGCGCAAGGGGCTGCGGCGCGACGGCGGCAACCTGTACCCGGCGATGCCGTACCCGTCGTACACGAAGTTCAGCGACGACGACATTGCGAACCTGTACGCGTATTTCATGCAGGGCGTCGCGCCGGTGCGTCAGCCGAACCGCGCGCCGGATTTCCCGTGGCCGCTGACCATGCGCTGGCCGCTGAAGATCTGGAATGCGCTGTATCTGCGCGAAGGCGCGTACGTGCCGAAACCCGGGCGGGACGCCGAATGGAATCGCGGCGCCTACCTGGTGCAGGGCGCCGCGCATTGCGGTACCTGCCATACGCCGCGCGGCATCGGGATGCAGGAGCTGGCCTACGACGAAACCGGCGTCGGCTATCTCGCCGGCGCGCCGCTCGCCGGCTGGCAGGCGTTCAACATCACGCACGATCGCGACGCGGGCATCGGCACGTGGACGACCGCGCAGATCGTCCAGTACCTGCGCACCGGCAACGTACCGGGCAAGGCACAGGCTGCCGGCCCGATGGCGGAGGCGGTCGAGCACAGTTTCAGCCGGATGAGCGAACGCGACCTGAACGCGATCGCCGTGTATCTGTCGACCGTGCCCGCCGCGAAGGGCGCCGATACCGCGCCGCGTTCGACCCAGGGGCGTCCGACCGACGACTACGTCGCGATACGCGCCGCGGCTGCGGCGGGTGGCCGGACGCCGGCCGGCGCGTCGCTCTACCTCGATCATTGCGCGAGCTGCCACGGGATGACGGGCGCCGGCACGACGGACGGTTTCTTCCCGTCGCTGTTCGCCAACAGCGCGGTCGGCACCGCCACCGCGTCGAACCTGCTGCAGGTCGTCATGCACGGCGCGAGCGTGAACAACGGCACCACGCACTACTTCATGCCGGCGTTCCAGACCGAACTCGACGATGACGAAGTGGTGACGCTGGTGAACTACCTGAGCGAACGATTCGGCAACGGCCGGGCTCGCGTGAGCGCGGCGGAGGTCGCGAAGATCCGCACGGCGCCCGCCCACTGACAGGAGATGCACGCGATGAACGATTTCGATGTGACCGGCGAACCGGATGCGCGGCGTCGCCGTCTCGTGAAGCTGTCGGCCGGTGCGGCGCTTGCCGTCGCGTTGCCGGCCGGCATGCTGATCGCGCGCGCCGCGACCGCACCGCAGGCCGTGCCGCTGCGGGACTTTGCCGGGGTGGCCGCGTACTTGACGCGTCGCTCGGCGCTTCCGTCGCGCTATGTGGAGTCGGTCTACGACGGTCTCGTCGAGCAGGATCGCGAATTCCCCGCGCGGTTGCGCGCGCTTGCCGTCGCGATCGACTCGGGCACGCAGCCGCTCGATACGTTCGTGCGCACGCTCGGTGTCGCCGCCCCGCAATTGCGCGCGGCGGCACTGGCCATCATCGAGGCCTTCTACACCGGGAGTGTCGGTCACGGCGGGCAGGCGCGCATGGTCGGCTACGAAACCGCGCTGATGTTCGAGCCGACCCGCGACGTCACGGTCATTCCGACCTACATCCGCGCGCGCCCCGAGTACTGGACCGCGCGCCCGGCCGCCGAAGCCGGTTGAGCAGCCTTCGAACGAGGATCGAAATCATGAGCAGTTCCTATGACGCGGACGTCATCGTCATCGGCGCGGGCATCCTGGGCGGCGCCGTCGCGCAGTCGCTGACGCAGCAGCGCAAGTCCGTCATCGTGATCGAGGCGGGGCCGGAGGTGAAGCGGGCCGAGCTCGTCCGCGCGTTCCGCAACTACGGCAACAAGTCGGATTACAACGGCCCGTACCCGGATCTGCCGTGGGCGCCGAAGTCGTCCACCGGCCGCTATTCCGATCGCTACATCGACAGCGTCGGCCCGGTGCTGCAGAAGCCGTCGTTCCTGCGGCTCGTCGGCGGCACGACCTGGCACTGGGGCGGCGCGACGTGGCGCATGCTGCCGAACGATTTCCGGCTGCACAGCCTGTATGGGCAGGGGCGCGACTGGCCGATCGGTTATGACGAGCTCGAGCCGTGGTACCAGCTCGCGGAGGAGCAGATCGGCGTGTCGGGCTCGGACACCGACGACCAGAGCGGGCAAGGCGGCGCGCCGTTCCCGCCGCGCTCGAAGCCGTACCCGATGCGGCAGCAGCCGTGGTCGTACCTGACGCAGCGGGTCGCCGAAAAGGTCGCGACGATCGGCCATCGTTTCGTCGACGAACCCAACGCGCGCGCGACGCGCCCCTACGAGGGCCGGCCGACCTGCGCCGGCAACAACAACTGCGCGCCGATCTGCCCGATCGGCGCGCAATTCTCCGGCGATCGCCCGGTGCTGCGCGCCGTCGCGCAGGGTGCGCGGCTGCTGACGAATGCGGTCGTCTACAAGATCGAGCGCGGCGAGGGGCGCAAGATCGCCGCGATCCACTACATGACGCCGGATGGCAAAAGCACGCGCCTGACCGCGCGGACCTTCGTCCTCGCGGCGCACGGTGTCGAGATTCCGAAGCTGCTGCTGATGTCGGACGTTGCGAACACGTCGGGCCAGGTCGGCCGCAACATGATGGGGCACACCGGCCGCGCGATCGCGATGCTCGCGCGCGAACCGGTGTGGGCCGGGCGCGGCCCGACCCAGCAGGGCAGCATCAACACGCGGCGCGACGGCGCGTTTCGTCGCGAACACGGCGCGATCCGGCATTTCCTCGACAACACCGTGCCGAACGAGATCGTCACGCGGCGGCTGATCGCGCAAGGTGTCGTCGGCGACGCGCTCGATGCGCGGATCCGCCACGATGCGGCGCGCTACCTGAAGATCGCGAGCTACGTCGAGATCCTGCCCGACCTGCGTAACCGTGTGACGCTCAGCGATCGCAAGGATGCACTCGGGCTGCCGACGCCGCGTACCGACTATGACGTGTACGACTATTCGTTGCGAGCGGCGTCGCAAGTGCTCGACGATTACCGCGACTTCCAGCAGGTGTTCGGTGCGACCGAGATCGTGAACGACATCCATGCGTGGGTGCCGAGTTCTCACATCATGGGCACGACGATCATGGGCAACGATCCGGCCGATTCGGTCGTCGATCGCGATTGCCGAACGCACGATCACCCGAACCTGTTCATCGCGAGCACGGCCGTGCACCCGAGTTCGTCGGTGGTCAATCCGACGCTGACCGGGTATGCGCTGGCGCTCAGGATGGCGAAGACGATTGGAGCGGAAGTCTGACGCAAGCGGGGCGGCCCGGCAGCGCATACGTGCCGGCCGCCATGCCGGGCGCGCTCAGTCCCGTTTCACTTCACACACTCCAGCGCATACTTCAACCCCTGCCCGAGCAACCCGCGCCACACGTCCCACGTATGTCCGCCGTCGACGATCCGCAGTTCGGCCGGGTTCTGCGCGCGGCGCAGGTGCGTGTACAGCACGCTCGATTCCGCCTGGATCGTCAGGTCGTCGTCGCCGGCCGCGATGAACATCGGCACGCGCCAGCTGCGCGCGAAATAGCCGCGCAGCAGCGCCGGGTAATTGAGTTCGTGCCACACGCGTGAATCGAACTGCCGGTCGCCGAACACGCCGACGTAGCGCGCGGCGGAATTGAGCGGCGGCTCGTTCGCATAGATCGCGGGGCTCAGCAGCATCGCGCCGCAGAACAGCCCCGGTTCGAGCAGCGAGAAGCGCAGCGCGCCGAAGCCGCCCATCGACACGCCGCCGATCGCGCGGCCGGCGCGCTGGTTCGACACCGCGAAGTGCGCTTCGACTTCCGGCAGCAGGTCGTTGAGGAACGCGCTCTGCATCTTCTCCTTGCGATCGACGTACCAGTCGGTGCCGCCCTGCGGCATCACGATCACGACGGGCGGGATGTCGTGGCGCTCGATCAGCGTGTCGGCGGTGGCCTGCAGGCGGCCCTGCGTGACCCAGTCGTTCGCGTTGCCCGCGTTGCCGTGCAGCAGGTACATCACCGGGTAGCGCGCGCCTTCGGGGTTGTAGCCGGGCGGCAGATAGACCGTGTACGACCAGTCGCGCTTCAGCGACGCCGAGCGGAAGGTGCGCAGCACGACGCTGCTGCCCGGATTGACGGACGGCTCCTGCGCGGCGGACGGCGTCGTCGCCGTCTGGACGGCCGGCGGCGCGGGCGAGGCCGCCGGCGCGGCAGCCGGCCCCTGTGCCGGCGGCGTGGCATGGGCGGTGGCGATGGCGCCGGCGATCAGGGCGAGGGTGAGCGGAAAGGCGAGTCGGCGCATGGCGAATCGTGTCAGGAGAGGCGCCGGCTATCGTAGCAGCGGCGCGTGACGGCGCGGCGCGTCATGGCCGCGAACGGAACGGCAGCCGCGCGACGAGCGGCCCGTAGAGTTTGGCGACGAGATACAGCAGCCCGATCGCGACGGCATCGGCGGTCAGGCCGAGCGGCACGTCGAGATAGCCTTCGGTCGCCTGGTAGAGCAGCGAATCGACCGCGAGCGAGATGCCGGTGCCCGCGACGAAGCACAGCAGCCCCTGCCGGCCGATCGTGCCGATCCACGGCATCGCGTGCGCGACCTTCTTCATCCAGCCGAGATGCACGAGCTTGGCGGCGAGCCATGCGATCGCGAGGAAGTTCACGAGCCGCAGCGCACCGAGGTTCTGCTTGATCGACGGATCGGTCGGGAACGGTTCGATGCGCAGCCGGTAGTACGCGCCGGCCGCGACGATCGCGAGCGACGCGGCCGTCAGCAGCCAGCCCTGCGGCCGGGGCGCGAGCGTCTGGTAGACGGGCTGGCAGCGCGCGATCACGCCGAGCACGAACAGGAACTGCCACGCGAACGGGTTGAAATCCCACGGCGCGCCTTCGACGGTCGGCAAGAAGCGCGCGACGTGCGGCGCCGCGTACCACAGCGATCCGCTGAACGCGAGCATCAGCCACGGCTGCGTGCGGGCGAGCGGCAGCGCGAGCGGGACGAGCAGCGCGAAGAACGCGTACATCGGCAGCACCGACGCGAGGTACGGCTGGCGGCGGAACAGCAGGATGTCGCGCAGCGCGGCGAGCGGCTTGTGCAGCAGCCCGTCGAGGTCGTTGGTCGGCATGTTCGGGCCGTCGATCGCGAACGCGTTCAGCGCGGCGGTGATCAGCAGCATCAGGCCGGCCGTCACGAGGAACGCCCGGTAGATCTCGAACGCACGCCGGATGAAGCGCTGGCGCGCGGCGGCCTCGTCGTGCCGCTCGGCGAGCGAGTTGTACGCGATGGCGGTCGCGAAGCCGCCGAGGAACACGAACACCTCGGCCGCGTCGCACAGCGCGTACGCGTGCAGCGTGACGCGCGACAGGATGCTGCCGCCGATGTGGTCGACGACGATGACGAGCAGCACGAGGCCGCGGAAGAAATCGAGCTCGGCGTAGCGGCCGGCCCGGGCCGGCGCGGTCATCGGAGCGCCTTCCGGCGCGGGCCGCGGGCACGGCCGGCACGCGCCGCGCAGGTGTCGGGGTGAAGCATGACTTCGTGAAGAAAGGGCGAACGGATGCGCATTGTGCCACCGATGCGACGCCCGTCGGGTTTACGCGGATGGCGGGCCGGTCTGCCGCTGCCGATAAGCCCGGTCAGGCGGTCTGCGCAAGGGGCAGTTGGACGAGCGCAACGCTTTGCGCGCGACGCCCCGGACCCGATGGACGGACGGTTTACGACGTGACACCATTTTGTCCTCACGCGGCCGCACACCGCGTCGTCCGCCCTGCGGGCCACACATACAACAGCTCAAACATTCGCCGGGCGTTCGGCCTGCCCGGCCATCGGCTCCGGAGATCCGTCATGAAGCACCCCGTCATTTTTGCCGCCGCGCTCGCTGCCTTCGCCGCGCCGGCTTTTGCCGAGACCAGCGTGACGCTGTACGGCGTGATCGACGAAGGCTTCAATTACACCAACAACGTCAACGTCAATGGGGTCGGAAAGACCAATTACCAGCTCGCGAGCGGCTATGCGCAGGGCAGCCGCTGGGGCCTGAAGGGCAGCGAGGATCTCGGCGGTGGGCTGAAGGCGGTCTTCACGCTGGAAAACGGTTTCGACGTGAACAACGGCCGGCTCGGCCAGGGTGGCCGCATGTTCGGCCGTCAGGCGTTCGTCGGGCTGTCCGAGTCGCGCTTCGGCACGCTGACCTTCGGCCGCCAGTACGATGCGGTCGTCGACTATCTCGCGCCGCTGACCGCGAACGGCAACTGGGGCGGCACGCTGTTCTCGCACCCGTTCGACAACGACAACACGGACAACTCGTTCCGTGTCAACAACACGGTCAAGTACGCGAGCGCCGACTGGAACGGCCTGACGTTCGGCGGCACGTACAGCTTCAGCAACAGCACGGGCTTCTCGAACAACCGCCAGTACAGCATCGGCGCGCAGTATTCGCTGGCCGGGCTGCAGGTCGCGGCCGCGTACCTGCAGGCGAACAACCCGGGCATCGGCAGCGCGGGCGCGATCGCGGCCGACGACGCGAACTTCGTCGCCGACCGGCTGCGCATCTTCGGCGGCGGCGTCAACTACACGTTCGGCCCGGCGACGGTCGGCGTCGTCTACACGAAGACCGACGTGAAGAACCCGGTATCGACGGTCTACCTGCCGGCGTCGACGTTCGCCGGTCTCGGGCTGACCGCGACGAAGTTCCAGAACTTCGAAATCAACGGCAAGTACCAGCTCACGCCCGATTTCTATCTCGGTGCGCAATACGTATACACGGACGGCAAGTACGATGCAGCGGCCGGTTCGTTCAAGCCGAAGTACCACACGGTCGGCCTGATGGCCGACTACAGCCTGTCGAAGCGCACCGACGTGTACCTGCAGGGCGCGTGGCAGAAGGTGGGCGGCGACAAGACGGGCACGGCGGCCGACGGCGGCTATGTCGTCGGGACGGACGGCCCGTCGGCGTCGTCGAACCAGTTCTCGGTGCGCGCCGCGATCCGCCACAAGTTCTGACCGGGCGCCGGCGCCGGCGCCGAGCGCCCCGGCACGGCCGCCGTCAGTCCGCCCGGTGCATGCCGCCGAGCGTTTCCGCGAGCCAGTCGACGAAGATCCGCACGCGCGGCGCGAGATGCCGGCCGGTCGGGAACACCACCGACACGGGCAGCGGCGCCGCGTTCCATTCCGGCAGCACCTCGACCAGCGAGCCGTCGGCGAGCAGCGGCGCGAGTCCGTCGCGCGGCGCCTGGATCAGCCCGAGGCCCGCGAGGCAGCACGCGAGATACGCCTGCGAGCTGTTGACCGACACGACGCTGTGCATCTTCACCGCGTGCAGTTCGCCTGAATCCATGTCCGCATATTCCCAGTCCAGCTCGCGGCCCGTTCGGCTCGAAAAATAACCGACCGCGACGTGATCCGGCAGCTCGTCCGGCGAGCGCGGCGTGCCGTGGCGCGCGAGATAGGCGGGCGACGCGCAGTTGATCTGGGCCATCTCGCCGACGCGCCGCGCGACGAGCGACGTGTCGGACAGCACCCCGACCCGCACCGCGCAGTCGATACCGTCGGCCACGAGGTCGACGAAGCGGTCGGTCGTGCTGATCACGACGCGCAGGTCGGGGTAGCGCGCGTGGAAATCCGGCAGCGCCGGAATGACCTGGTTCAGCGCGAAACGCTCGGGCAGGTCGACGCGGATCACGCCGCGCGGCGATGCGCCGGCATCCTCGAACAGCGTTTCCACATCGTCGAGATCGGCCAGCAACCGCACGCAGCGCTCGTAGTAGGTCGCGCCCTCGGCGGTCAGCGCGACGCGCCGCGTCGTGCGTTGCAGCAGGCGGATCTTCAGATGCTTTTCCAGATACTGGACGGCGTTGCTGACCGTCGGGCGCGGCAACTGGAGTTGCTCGGCCGCTTTCGTGAAGCTGCCCAGATGGGCGACGCGCGCGAAGGTGCGCATTGCTTGCAGATGGTCCATGCGGGGGCGGGAGCGTGGCGATTGGAACAGGCTCCATTGTTAATCATCGTCGAATGAATTGGTTGGGGGTTTCGCGTTTATCGTGCGCCGCGATGCGTTCAGAATCCGGTTGATTCAGTCAACACCGCAAGGACACGGACATGGACAAGCATCGACTGGGCCGCACGGGCCCGCAGGTTTCGGCGATCGGGCTCGGCTGCATGGGGATGTCGGACTTTTACGGGCCGGCGGATCGCGACGAAAGCATCGCGACGCTGCACGCGGCGCTCGACCACGGCATCACGCTGCTCGATACGGGCGACTTCTACGGGATGGGCGACAACGAGATGCTGATCCGCGACGCCCTGCGCGGCCGCACGCGCGACCAGGTACTGATCAGCGTGAAGTTCGGCGCGCTGCGCGATCCGGCCGGCGGGTTCGCCGGCTACGACGCGCGGCCCGCGGCGATCCGGAATTTCGTCGCGTATTCGCTGAAGCGGCTCGGCACCGACTACCTCGACATCTACCGGCCGGCCCGCGTCGATCCGGCCGTGCCGATCGAGGAAACGGTCGGCGCGATCGCCGATCTCGTGAAGGCCGGGTACGTGCGTCATATCGGGCTGTCGGAAGTCGGCGCGGACACGATCCGCCGCGCGGCCGCCGTCGCGCCGATCGTCGATCTGCAGATCGAATACTCGCTGCTGTCGCGCGGGATCGAGGCGGACATACTGCCCGCGTGCCGAGAACTCGGGATCGGTGTGACGGCGTACGGCGTGCTGTCGCGCGGGTTGCTCGGCGGCGGTTGGAGCGCGGCGCGGCAGGGCGAGCGCGATTTCCGCGCGGCCAGCCCGCGTTTCCAGGGCGAGAACCTCGCGCATAACCTCGCGCTGGTCGATGCGCTGCGCGCGATCGCGGAGGAGAAGGGCAGCAATCCGGCCCAGGTCGCGATCGCGTGGGTGCTGTCGCGCGGCGCCGACATCGTGCCGCTGGTCGGCGCGCGCAAGCGCACCCAACTGCAGGACGGTTTGCTGGCGACTAAATTGCAACTAACGGTCGATGACCTCCAACGCATCGAAGCGGCGGTTCCCGCCGGGGCGGCTGCCGGCGAGCGTTATCCGGCCGCGCAGATGGCGCACCTCGACAGCGAGCAGGGCCGGGGGTGATCCACGGGGCCGGATCGCCGGGCCTGACAGCCTCGGCCGACGGCCCCGAGCCAGCCTCAGGCAAAACCAGATGGCGGGCGGCAGGGCGGGCAGGCACCATCGGCGCCGTACTCAACGACGGAATGCCTGCCATGCAGATTCATACGCTGACAATCGTCGTGCTGGTTTTCCTGTTGGCCGGCGCGGTGAAGGGAATGATCGGGCTCGGGCTGCCGACGATCGCGATGGGGCTGCTGACGCTCGCGATGCCGCCGTCAGCCGCGGCGAGCCTGCTGCTCGTGCCGTCGCTCGTCACCAACGTGTGGCAGTTGTGGCTCGGTCCGTCGTTCGGCGCGTTGCTGCGCCGGCTGTGGCCGCTGCTCGCCGGCCTGACGGTCGGCACGCTGACGGGCGGATTGCCGGCGCTCGCGGCCGGCAGCACGTGGACGCACGCGGCGCTCGGCGTCGTGCTGGTGCTTTACGGGCTGTGGGGGCTCGCGGCGGCGCGGCTGCCCGCGCCGGGGCGCCATGAAAAATGGCTGTCGGCCGGGGTCGGCTACCTGACGGGCGTCGTGACGGCCGCGACCGGCGTGTTCGTCGTACCGGCGGTGCCGTACCTGCAGGCACTGCGGCTGTCGAAGGACGATCTGATCCAGGCGCTCGGGCTGTCGTTTACCGCGTCGACGATCGTGCTTGGCCTGCAATTGCGCGTAACGGGCGCATTGCAGACCGTCGATCTCGGCGTATCGGCGCTCGCGCTCGTGCCCGCGCTGGCGGGGATGGCCGGCGGGCAATATGCGCGGCGTGTGATGAGCGAGAAGCTGTTCAAGCGTTGCTTCTTCATCGGGTTGATCGCGCTCGGCGCGTATATGGCGGGGGCGGGGTGGCGGTGAGCGTGCCTCCGGCCGCCGAATGATCCCGAAGCCGGTTTCGGCAACCGGCTTCGGGAACGGTCACGGCATGGCGTTCGCGCCGTTCACGCCGGATCGGCGTACTTCAGCGTCCACCCGACCGTGCGGGTCGCGCCCGCGCCAAGTGCGAACGGCTTCGTCGTGCACGCGAAGTTCGAATGCAATTGCCCGATCGGCGTCGTCGACAGCGGATTCGTCGCGCCGTTCGCCGTGTCGAAGGCGGACAGCGCGCAGTTGTCGAACCCGGACGCCGCATAGCCGGTCGCGGCGCTGTTCGCATACGTCACCGATACGCCGTCGCCGTTGGCCTGCGTCGACGCGAAATCCGCGAACGACGTGAAGTCCGTCTCGACCGCGAGGTTGCCGGCGAGCGTGCCCGAACTCAGCGTATCGCTGCGCGACACCGTGCCGTGCGCGAAGGTCAGCACCGTGTGCACCTGCAGGTCGAGATCCGTCGTGTACGCGGCGTTCTTCGACGCGAGGCGGAACTTCGTCGTATCGAACGACACGATCACCTGGCCGTTGCTCTGCTGCACGTTGAGGTTCCTGTAGTACGTGACCGGAATGTAGGTCTTCGCGTTGTACGTCACCTGCGGCACCAGCAGCGCATAGCCGAGGTCGGTCGTGCCGTAGATCAGCTTGTCGGAGAACGGCACCGGGTAATACGGCGTGTACGAGTTGTAGTCGGGCGCCTGGCTGAGGTTCAGGTTGATCACGCGCCGGCCGTCGCGCACGGTGAGCAGCGCGGCGCTGTACGGATGCGCGGCGTCACCCGGCTGGTTGTACCAGGTGAGCGTGTAGCGCGGCAGCGCGTCGAGCCACGCGCGGTAGTCCGCATCGGCCATCGGCGCCTGGCCGCCGAAGCCGAGCTTGTTCCACCATGCGTTCACGTACAGGTACTGGTGCAGCAGGCTGAAGTTCTCGCCCATCACGCGCGGCTTGCCGCGATAGGTGTCGGTGCCGCGGCCCTTGACCCACATGTTCACCGACGGCGTCGGCAGCGACGGGTCGTACCAGTACGTGTCGAAGCGCCGCGCGGCCTGGTAGATGAATGCATACGCAACCTGTTTCTCGCGATCGGTTAGCACGCCGGCATTGGCCGCGGCCGTCAGCACTTCCATGAACGCCGAATCGCCGTACGGGCCGATCGAGCGGCCGTAGTTGAAGCCCTGGCCGTCGGCGTTCAGCTGCGGCAGGATCAGGTCGACCGACTTGCGCAGATAGCCCTTGAGCTCCGGCGTGAGATTCGCTTCGTTGCCCATCTCGAACGTGCGCTCGACCACTTCGCCGATCAGCAGCGTGCTGTAGCGGTCGAAGCGCGCCTGGTCGTAATAGGTCGTGTGCGTGTTCGATGCTTCGTCGGAGAACCCGCCCGACGAGTCGTTGCGGATGTGGTTCGTCAGCGTGTACAGCAGCGCGTCGCGCGCGCTCATCGCGGCGACCGCCGGATCGGTCTTCGATGCGAACGACGGGCTGCCCCAGCCGAGCTTCTGGCGCAGCCCGGCAATGCCGTAGGACACCGCGTAGTAGTTCTGCGCGGTGTTGAGCGACGCGATGTCGATCGGCGTGCCGGCGGCCGGACACGTACTGGTCTTGCCGCTCGCATCCGGGCCGAACATGTCGCAGAAGGTGAGCCGCTGCTGCAGCGTCGCGAGCATCGCGTCGCTGAAGACTTCGTTGAGCATCCCGTGCGCCTTCAGGTTGTTCAGCGCGACGAGGTAGTAGTACTCGCCCCACGACGTGTTCGCATACGTGTAGTTGCTGCCCGACTGCGCCATCATCGCGGTCGTGATCGTCTGGTACGTCGCGAGGTAGCTCGCGTATTGCGGGTCGTTCTTCGACTTCATGTCGATCAGGATGTACGACAGGCCGAGCGCGAGCTTGCCGGGCAGGAATTTGTCGCCGGTGTTCGTGTCGAGCACGTGGACGGGCGTGCCGTCGCCGAGATCCATCACGACCTGCGTGAAATCGGGCGATTTCCGGATCAGGTCGAACAGCGCGCGCATCTGGCCCATCATCGTGACCGGGATGTTCGTGCCGGCCGGCACGCTGGTGTCGGGCGCGCCATAGACGAGCGCCTGCAGCGAGTTCGACGCGAGCGTGGGCGTGGCGGGCGTGGTCGACGAGGGGGCGATGGCGGCGTGTCGGTCACGTCGTTGCCGCCGCACGCGCTGACGAACACGACGGAAAGGGCGCTGAGCGCGGCGCCGAGCGCGAATCTGCTGCGCGGATGCATGGTGTCTCCAGTTTTGAATAGTGATGAAGCACGGGCACGTGTGACCGATGCCGCGCTCGATGCCCGTACCCGGCTGCCGCCTTGCAAACCCTGATCCCTGAAGGCGGATGGCCTGAATCGCAAATCGAGCAGGCAAGCGTTCCCCCTGCGCGGGCCGTGACCGGCGTCGCGCTCGAGCATTGGAAAACGTTTTCCAAATTTAGGCATCCATCCGCGTGATGTCAATGAACTTTCACATCGGATATGCCGGTAGAAACCCGAATGGCGGGAGCGGAGGGTGCGGGAGGGGAAATCGGCCTTATGCGAAAATCGTCGGGATTTTCGTTGATGATCGAATGGTCATCGGGTGAGAGAAATCGCGCTTTGAAGCGGCGGCCGGAGCGTGACCTGGAAACCGATTCTCGATACGTAATGAGAGAAAACGTTATCCATAAGAATCGAAGTGCATTCAGGCACTCCTGACACCGGCCGCCGCGTGCGACGCCGCGCCGTTTCGACGACGTTCAAAGCTGCTTCTCGATCGCCGCCTTGTCGATCACCGACCACACCTGGCGGATCTTGCCTTCGTGAAACTCGTAGAACACGTTCTCGGCGAACGTGACCTTGCGGCCGTCGACGGCGAGCCCCATGAACGTCCCCTGCGGCGAACACGCGAAGCGAAGGCGACATGCGACACGCGGCGGCTCGCACACGAGCAGCCGGATCTCGAAGCGCAGATCGGGAATGTCGCGGAAGTCCTGTTCCAGCATCGCGCGGTAACCGGCGAGGCCGAGCGGCCGGTCGTTGTGGATCACGTCGTCGGACACGTACTCGCCGAGCGCCGTCCAGTCCTGCCGGTTCAGGCAGTCGATATACGCGCGATAGCGGGTGGCGAGATCGGTATCGGTCATGGTCATGCCTCCGTATGTCGATGGGGCGACGCGAATGCGGCGCGCGTCAGCGCGGCGGTGCGCCGCCGGACAGGAATGCGACGAACTCGCGCGTGTACTTCGGCAGCGCGTCGAACGACCGCGCGCAGAGCGTCAGCTTCCGATGGCTCCACGGATCGGACAGCTCGACGAGCCGCACGTCCATCGTCAGCATCGCGCGCTCGGCCGCATGCCGCGACACGATGCCGATGCCCACGCCGCTCGCGATCACGCGGCAGATCGCGTCGAAGCTCTTCAGCTGCACGCGATAACGAATCCGCTTGCCGATCGCGCGCGCCTGATCGGCGAGATGCACCTGCAGTGCGCTGCCGTCGGTGAGGCCGATGAAGTCTTCGTCGGCGATGTCGTCGAACGCGACCTTGTCGTGCGACGCGAGCGGATGCGCGGCCGGCACGACGACGATCAGCCAGTCTTCGCGGAACGGCTGCTGTTCGAGGCCGCCGAGCCCGACCGAATCGGCGACGATGCCGACCTCCGCCGTCTTGTTGCGGATCGCGTGCACGATCTCCTGGCTCGAGCGTTCCTCGACGCTGATCGACAGCTTCGGATGGCTCGGCAGGTAATCGGCCAGTGCGTCGGGCAGGTATTCGCTGAGCGACGCGGTGTTGCACAGCAGCCGGATATGGCCGCGCAGCCCCTGGCCGTACTGCTGCAGTTCGCCGCGCATGTGATCGATCTGCTGCAGCACGGTGCGCGCGTGGTGTTCGAGCGCGCGGCCCGCATCGGTGGCCTGCGCGCCCGTCTTGGTCCGGTGCAGCAGCGGCACGCCGAGTTCGTCCTCCATCCCGCGAATGCGTTCGCTCGCGGCCTGCAGCGTGATGTGCGTGCGTTCGGCGCCGTTCGTGATCGTGCCGGCTTCGCAGATGTTCAGGAAGAGCCGCAGGTCGGTCAGGTCGAAGCGCATGATGGGCGGAGCGATGGGTGGGGATGGCCGATAAGTTAGCAGGAACCGCCGCGCCGGTCTCAGGACCAGCTTGAGGCCTGGTTCGTCGCTTCCGCATTTTCGGGGTGCGATCGGTGGCCGATCATGGACGCACATCAACCGGGGAGCCCGTCATGCGGATCGATTCGTCATGGGGCGTGTCGTTCAAGATCGCGCTGCATTTGCTGTTCCTGTGCATCGGCGTCGCGTGGGCCGGTGCCGAATTCGTCGCATGGTTGCGGTGAATGTCACGGATTGCGCCTATTGAAATCAGTCGGCCATAGTTTTTGTCGACGAAAATTCTTCCGTTTTCTAGCGAAAAGACCATCAAGTTTTTCCGGATCGGACCGTATTACCGGTAGCGAATGCCGGTCGGCATCCGGTCCGTGATCGTTTGTCATCATTGTTTGCATCCGGTTACACGTCGGCCGTTCCGTTTTTGAGATGCTTGAAAGATTGTCAAACCGGAGTCGGATCGTCCATGAAAACGCGCGAGATTCACCCTAAGGCGGCGTGGCTGTCGGGCCTGGCCGCCGTGCTCGTCATGGCCGGTTGTGCAAGTACGCAGTCCGTTCCGCCGAGCGACACGCTGGCGGGAAAACCCGCTGATACGAGCCCGCCTGCCGCGCCGTCGGCCGCACCGATGCCGGCCGCACCGATTCTCGTCGCGCAAAAGTACGTCGTGAAACGCGGTGACACGCTGACGGGCATCGCCTCCGCGAACGATTGCAGCGTGGCCGACTTGCGCACCTGGAACAAACTCGCTGCGAACGGCAGGCTGCGCATGGGGCAGGTACTGCGCATCGTCAAGCAGCAGCCGCTGCCGCCCGCGGGCGCGGCCGGCACGCAGACTGTCGCGAGCAATGGTGCGGCGGGGAATCAAGCAACTGCGCAGACAACAGCGCAGGCCACTTCGCAGGCCGGCGCATCGACCGCGAGCGATCGCCAGGTCGTCAAGGAAACGAAGCGCCGTGCGGGCGGCGTCGCGCTCAAGTGGCCGGCGACCGGCAAGATCGTCGACGGGTTCCGGCCCGGGCAGACCCGCGGCATCCAGATCGCCGGCCGGCCGGGCGACCCGGTTCGCGCCGCGGCCGACGGCCGCGTGATGTACGCGGGCACCGGCCTGAACGATTACGGCAGCCTGATCATCGTCCAGCACAACGCGGATTTCCTGACCGCCTATGCGCACAACCGCAAGCTGCTCGTGAAGACGGGCGACATCGTGCATCAGGGCGACGCGATCGCCGAGATGGGCGATCTCGACAACTCGCGCGTCGCGCTGCTGTTCGAGGTGCGGCGCGACGGCAAGCCGGTGAATCCGATGCCGTACCTGCCTTCGTCGCAAGGGTGAAGCGCGGCCGTTTCGCTGGAACGCGACGGCGGTCGCTGCTACGCTAAGGTTTGTTCATGCGAATCCCGCTATCGCGGGGCCGACGGGCGTCTTCGGGGAAGCGCGGCGAATGCCGTCGCGGGCCGGCTGTCGGCGTGAACGGTCGCGCGTCGCCGATGCGCGGCCGCGTTGCTTCGCGCCACCGTTTCCGACAGAACAGATCTCATTCATGGAACATTCTCCGACTCGCCGCTCGCTGTTGCTTGCCGCCGTGGCTGCACCGTTCGTTGCCGCGTGCACGTCCGCGCCGGTCGCCGACCAAGGGCGCGCCCATACTGCCCAGGCCGAACTCGCCGCACTCGAAAAAGCCTCGAACGGGCGACTCGGCGTCGCCGCGCTCGATACGTCGAACGGCGTGCGCATCGCACACCATGCGCGCGAACGCTTCCCGCTGTGCGGCACGTATGCGGTCATGGCCGCCGCCGCGATGCTCGCGCGCGGCTCGCTCGACGCGTCGCTGCTGCCGCGCCGTATCCTGTACCGCCGCTATGAAATCGTGTCCGGCTCACCGATTACGGAAAGCCACGTCGACACCGGCATGACGATCGCGCAACTATGCGCGGCGATGCTGCAGTCGGGCGACAAGGGCGCGGGCAACCTGCTGATGGGCGTGCTCGGCGGTCCGCAGGCCGTCACGGCGTTCGCGCGCGAAAGCGGCGACACCACCTTCCGCCTCGATCACTGGGAACCCGAGCTGAACAAGGCCGCGCCCGGCGACGAGCGCGACACGTCGACGCCGGTCGCGATGGTCGACACGCTGCAGCGGCTGCTGCTCGGCGACACGCTGCGCGAACCGCAGCGCGCGCAACTGACGGAATGGATGGCCGGCGGCGCACGCGCGGCGACCGGTATCGCGGCGGGCGTGCCGCCCGGCTGGCGCGTCGCCGACAAGGCGGGCACCGGCGGCTACGGCACGACGACCGACATCGCGGTGCTGTGGCCGCCGTCGCGCGCGCCGATCGTGATGGCCGTGTCGTTCACGCAGCCGCAGGCCGATGCCGCGGCGCGCGCGGACGTCATCGCGTCGGCGGCGCGCATCGCGGCGGGCGCGCTCACCGCGACGACCTGAATTTTCGGCGTCTCGCGCAAAGCCGGCGTTTGGCTTATCGTGTCGGTCAGCGCGCGCCGACGCCGGCGCGCGGTCCTTCCGCGCCGTTTTCCGTTTCCCGTTCGCCATGCGCCGACTTCCGCCCCTGCACGCGCTGCAGATCTTCTCGACGGTGGCTCGCCACCGCAGCTTCACGCGCGCGGCCGAGCAGCTGTGCCTCACGCAGGGCGCGGTGAGCCGGCAGATCCAGACGCTCGAGGCGCATTACGGGTTTCCGCTGTTCAAGCGGCATGCGAAGGGCCTCACGCTGACGGCGGAAGGCGAGCAGCTGTTGCCGGTGGTCGACGAGAGCTTCGCGCGGATCGAGGACATCTCGATGAAGCTCACGCGGCAGCGCACCGATCTCGCGCTGAAGGTGCCGACCTGCGTGATGCGCTGGATGCTGCCGCGCATCATGCGCTTCCAGGGCGAACATCCCGATCTCCACGTGCAGATCACGACCGCGTGGCAGCACGTCGTCGATTTCTCGAGCGAACCGTTCGATGCGGCGATCGTCTACGGGACGTCGCCGGGCCCCGGCGTCGTCGCGCTGCCGCTGTTCGACGAACGGCTGACACCCGTGTGCGCGCCCGAGTTGCGGCAGGCGTCGCCGCTCGGCGCGGTCGGTGATCTCGCGCGCCACACGCTGCTGCATCCGACGCGCGACCACCGCGACTGGCGTGCATGGCTCGACCATGCGGGCGAGCGCGGCGTCGATCCCGCGCGCGGGCCGACGTTCGACACGCTCGATCTCGCGACGAACGCGGCGATGCAGGGCTTCGGCGTCGCGATCGGCGACGTGACGCTCGTCGACGACGACGTCAGCGCGCGCCGGCTCGAACGGCCGTTCGACATCGTGCTCGAAACCGGCGCACGCTACTTCTTCGTCTACCCCGAGAACCTCGGCAGCCAGCAGAAGATCCGCGCGTTCAGCGACTGGATCGCGCGCCATCGCGACTGACGCGCGGCGCCGCGGCGGGCTTTACTGGTAGGTCACGACGGCGATCATCGGTGCATGGTCGTTGCCCGGACGGTCAGGTAAAACGATTGCGCGCGAGGCCTGCGTGAAGAGCGCCGTCTTCAGCGAACGCTGCGTTGCCGCGTCGACGAACGCGATCTGGCCGGCGGCCGGGCGCGGGCAGTCGGGGCGCACGTGTGCCTGCGCCGCATTGGCGTCGAGTGCGAATGAGCAGGGTGGCTCGACGATCATGCCGGAGAAGTAGATGATGCCGGACGCGCCGGCGGCAAACGACGAGGACGAGGCCAGAAGCGAGGCAGCCAGGGCGAACGAGGCGAACACACGATGCTTCATGACAGGCTCCAGAGAGGAAGCGCGTCGCAGCGGGGCCGCTCGGGTGGCAGTCCGTCAACGCTACGATGCTATCTGCGTAAACGGCAAAACCATCGGACCTCTTGAATCAAAAAACGAAAATATCGGTAATCAGCAAATGACCGCGTGGTGCTTCAACCAATGTAGGCCGGATCTGCGCGTCCGCAAGTCGGGGAAACGCCGGGTGGCATAAGATCGCATGACGAACGATCGCCGTAATCGTTGTGCCGGCAACGGTTTGCGTCGTCCGGAAAAGCAAAACGGCCGCTCGTGAGTGAGCGGCCGTTTTGCCGTGAAGCGGGGCGTGCGGGGTTCAGCCCGCGCGCTTGCGGATCGCACCCACGACGACGAGCAGCACGATCGCACCGATGATCGACGCGATCCAGCCGGCGCCCTGGCCCGGCGCATACCAGCCGGCGGCGCGGCCGACATAGCCGGCCACCAGCGAGCCGACGACGCCGAGCACGACGGTCATCAGGATGCCCATCTTGTCGTCGCCCGGCTTGAGTGCGCGGGCGAGGAGGCCGACGATGAGCCCGACCACCAGGGTTTCGATGAATTGCAGCATGAATGCCTCCCTATAGCTGTGCTGTTGACGAAAGGAAGTTGACCCGTGCGATGCACGAGGGTTCCATGCGGCGGCAAGCCGGCGCGTGGCGTGCGCAGTATCGCATGCGTTCGCGTCCGGCGGATGTCACTTGGCAGGCGCGTCGGCAACCGGGTCGAGGCGGCGATAGCCTTCGGTCGCATTCAGCAGCGTGCGCGTGTAGTCGCGTGCGACCTGCCCGGCCCGTACGTCCTCGATCCGCAACTGCTCGACGATCTCGCCGTGCTGCATCACCGCGACGCGCTGGCACAGGAAGCCGATCACCGCGAGGTTGTGGCTGACGAGGATCATCGTCAGGCGGCGTTCGCGATGCAGGCGGCGCAGCAGGTTCAGGATCTCGGCCTGCACCGATACGTCGAGCGCGGACGTCGGCTCGTCGAGCAGCAGCACGCGCGGCTCGACGATCAGCGCGCGCGCGATCGCCACGCGTTGCCGCTGGCCGCCCGACAACTGGTGCGGATAGCGGAAGCGGAACGCGGGGCCGAGGCCGACCTCGGCGAGCGCGCGGGCGATCCGCGCATCGGCGTCGCCGATCGCATGGATCGACAGCGGCTCGCGCAGCGTCTGGTCGACCGTGAAGCGCGGATGCAGCGACGCGTACGGGTCCTGGAACACCATCTGCACGTGCCGGCGGAACGCGCGATCGGGCGTGCCGCCGACCGGACGGCCATCGATCGACAGGCTGCCGGACGCGAGCGGCACGAGGCCCGTCAGCGCCCGCAGCAGCGTCGACTTGCCGGAACCCGATTCGCCGACCAGCCCGAACACTTCGCCGTCGCGCAC
Source organism: Burkholderia orbicola (assembly GCF_900100915.1). NCBI lineage: Bacteria > Pseudomonadati > Pseudomonadota > Betaproteobacteria > Burkholderiales > Burkholderiaceae > Burkholderia > Burkholderia orbicola. The sequence goes on from NZ_FNKW01000002.1 coordinate 141,695, forward strand.
CGCGAAGCTCGCGTCGCGCACGGCGTCGACGTGACCCGTGCGGGTCGGGAAACGGATCGATACGTGATCGACGTCGATCATCGTGCGGCCTCCTGCGGGTCGTGTGAGCTCGGCGTGGGCACGGCGGCGTCGAGCCACGCCGGATCGCGCCGCAGCACCGGCAGTTCGTCGGGCGGGTTCGCGAGCGGCGGGTTCGCCGCGAGCAGCCCGCGCGTATAGGGATGCGTCGCATCGCGCAGGTCGCGCGCGGCGCAGGTTTCGACCACGCGACCCGCATACATCACCGCGACGCGATCGCAGAACGACATCACGAGCGGCAGGTCGTGGCTGATGAACACCAGGCCCGTGTCGTGCCGCGCGATCATCGCGTCGAGCACCGCGAGCACCTGCATCGACACCGCGACGTCGAGCGCGGAGGTCGGCTCGTCGGCGATCAGGAGGCGCGGGCCGGTCGACACCATCATCGCGATCATCACGCGCTGGCCCATGCCGCCCGACAGCTCGTGCGGATACGCATCGGCGACGCGCGCCGGATCGCGGATCTGCACGGCCGCGAGCGCGTCGACGATCCGCTCGCGCAGCGCGCGGCCGCGCAAGCCCGGCTCGTGCCGCCGGAACGCTTCGCCCATCTGCTTCGCGACGGTCATCACCGGGTTCAGCGAATACTTCGGGTCCTGCAGGATCATCCCCATCTGGCTGCCGCACAGGCGCCGGCGTTCGCTCGCGGACATCGCGAGCAGATCCCGGCCCGCAAAGCGCATCGTGCGCGCCGACCAGCGCGCGGCGTCGGGCAGCAGGCCGAGCAGCGCGCGGCCCGTCAGCGACTTGCCGGAGCCCGATTCGCCGACGATGCCGAGTCGCTCGCCGGGCGCGAGCGTCAGCGACAGGTCGCGCACCGCGTCGATGACGACGCCGTCGTGCCCGCGAAAGCCGATCTTCAGGCCGTCGATCTCGCAGAGCGGCGCGGGCGCGGGGGTGGAATGCATCGGCATGTCAGGCTCCATGGCGGGGATCGAAGACGTCGCGCAGCCCGTCGCCGAGCAGGTTGAACGCGAGGCTCACGAGCAGGATCGCGATGCCGGGCAGCGTCGCGACCCACCACGCGTCGAGCAGCACGTTGCGGCCCGACGCGACCATGAAGCCCCACTCGGGGCTCGGCGGCTGCGCGCCGAGGCCGAGAAAGCCGAGGCCCGCGACGGTCAGGATGATGCCGGCCATGTCGAGCGTCGCGCGCACGATCACCGACGACATGCACAGCGGCATGATGTAGCGCAGCAGGATGCGCGGGCCCGACGCGCCTTGCAGCCGCGCGGCATGGATGTAGTCGGCCTGCGCGATGCGGATCGTTTCGGCGCGCGCGAGCCGTGCGTATGCCGGCCACGCGGTGATCGAGATCGCGACGACCGCGTTGATCACGCCGGGCCCGAGCGCGGCCGCGAACGCGAGTGCGAGCACGATCTTCGGGAACGCGAGCGCGATGTCGGTGATGCGCATCAGCACGCTGTCGACGAAGCCGCCGCAATAGCCGGCGGTGGTGCCGATCAGCAGGCCGATCGGCACCACGATCACGACGACGAGCAGCGCGATGCCGAGCGTCAGGCGCGAACCGGCGATCATTCGCGAGAGAATGTCGCGGCCGAGCTGGTCGGTGCCGAGCCAGTGCGACGCGGAGCCGGGTGGCAGCAGGCGATCGGACAGCACCTGGCGCAGCGGATCGTGCGGCATGATCAGCGGGCCGACGATCGCGACGACGACCAGCGCCAGCAGGATCGCGAGCCCGAACAGGTTGAGCGGATTGGCCGCGAAACGGCGCCAGCGGCGGTAGGCGAGGCCGCACGCGGCCTGCGCGCGCGACGCGGGCGCATCGGAAAGCAGCCACGCGCGCAGCGTGAGCGGTGCGGCATTCATGGTCGGGTAGCCTTCGGCATGGACGGTGAAGGAAGCAGGAGGGAAACGGTCATGTCGAAGCCGTCCTCAGCGCGCACGCGGATCGAACACGCGGTACAGCGCGTCGGTCAGCAGGTTGACGGTGATGAACATCGCGCCGATCACGAGCGTCGCGCCGAGCACCGCGCTCATGTCGGCGTTCAGCAGCGCGCCGGTCAGGTACGAGCCGAGCCCGGGCCACGCGAACACGATCTCGGTCAGCACCGAGCCTTCGAGCAGGTTGCTGTACGTGAGCGCGATCACGGTGAGCAGCGGCACCGCGATGTTGCCGAACGCATGCCGCCAGATCACGCGCCGCTCCGACAGGCCCTTCGCGCGCGCGGTGACGATGTATTCCTGGCTCAACTGGTCGAGCATGAACGAGCGGGTCATCCGGCTCAGGTACGCGACCGAGTAGTAGCCGAGGATCGCGGCCGGCAGCGCGATATGCGACACCGCGTTGCGGAACACGTCCCACTCGCCCGCGAGCGCCGCGTCGATCAGCAGGCTGCCGGTGCGCGGGTCGACCATCCCGTCGTACACGGGATCGAGCCGGCCCGGGCCGCCGACCCAGTGCAGCCGTGCGTAGAACAGCAGCAGCCCCATCAGCCCGAGCCAGAACACCGGCACCGAATTGCCGATCAGGCCGACGAAGCGCGCGATGTGATCGATCGGCCGGTTGTGCTTTACCGCGGCCGCGACGCCGAGCGGCACGCCGATCGCGATCCCGATCAACGTCGCGATCGTCGCGAGTTCGAGCGTGGCCGGAAACACGCGCCTGATGTCGTCGAGCACCGGGTTCGCGGTCAGCAGCGACATGCCGAGATTGCCGTGCAGCACGTCGCGCGCATAGATCAGGAATTGCGTGACGAGCGGCTTGTCGAGACCGAGTGCGATACGCTCGGCCGCATACGCTTCGGCCGACGCGCGATCGCCGAGGATCGCGAGCACGGGATCGATCGGCACCTTGCGGCCGATCACGAACGTCAGCGCGAGCAGCCCCGCGAACGTGACGGCGAGCGTGAGCGCCCAGCGCAACACGCGCAGCGCCCAGCGTACGGCCGGGCGCCGCGCGGGCAGCGTGCGCAGTGCTTCGAGGGAGGAGGCGGGAGTCGACATGCGGTGAACCTTATTGCTTCTTCAGGTGACGGTACGACACGAGATCGTTGATCGGACCGACTTCGAGCCCGCTCACGCCGGGACGTGTCGCGACCTGCGCGACCTTCTCGAACATGATCACGAACGGCGAGCGCGCGAGTATCTCCTTCTGCATCGCCTGGTACCGCTGCGCGCGTTGCGCGGCGGTCGGCTCGGCGAGCGCGGCGTCGGTTTCCTTCGTCAGTTGCGGAATGTCCCAGCTGTTGCGCCAGGCCAGCATTTTATAGCTCGACTTGTCGCCGTTGTCGGGATTCCATGCGAAACCCTGCGCGTTGCTGTGCGGGTCGATGTAGTCGGCCGACCATTCGCCGATGTAGATGTCGTGCTGGCGTGCGCGGTATTTCGCGAGCGTCTGCTTGTTGTCGCCGGGGATCAGCTGCACCTTGACGCCGGCCTGCGCGAAATTCGCCTGCACGGCCTGCGCGATCTCCGTGTACGGATAGTCGTTGCGCACGTCCATCGTCACCGAGAAGCCGTTCGGCACGCCGGCCTTCGCGAGCAGCGCCTTCGCCTTCGCGACGTCGAGCTTGTACGGATTCGAATTCAGCGTGCCGAGGAAACCTTCGGGCAGGAAGGTCTGGTGCACCTTGTAGGTCGTCTTCACGACGTTGGCCTGGATGCCCGCATAGTCGACCAGCCACTTCAGCGCTTCCTGCACGTCGGGCTTCGCGAGCGTCGGGTTCTTCGTGTTCAGGCCGAGATACAGCAGCGTCGCCTGCGGCGAGGCCGTGACCTTCGCCTTGCCCGCTTTCACGACCGACGCGAGATCGTCGGGGCTCAGGTCGCGCGCCGCGTCGACGTCGCCGTTTTCCAGCAGCAGCCGCTGGCTTGCCGCTTCGGGCACGTGGCGCAGCACGATGCGCTTCATCGCGAGCGGCAGCCGGTAGCCGTCGAAGCGTTGCAGCACGACGCTGTCGCCGGCCGCCCACTTGACGAGCTTGTACGCGCCGGAGCCGGCCTCGTTGGTCTTCAGCCACGCGTTGCCGAAGTCGTTGCCCTGCTGGTGCGACAGCAGCAGCTTCTTGTCGAGCACCGACGCGGGCCACGAGCCGAGCACGTTGAGCACGAAGGTCGGCGCGTACTTGTGGTCGGTCGTGATCGATACCGTCTGGTCGTCCAGCTTCTTCACGTTCGCCGCGACATTGGCCTTCGTGAGCCCGATGCCGGTCAGCACCGCGGCCGGCCCCTTGTCGAGCAGCACCGCGCGCTGGATCGACCACGCGACGTCGTCGGCCGTCAGCGGGTTGCCCGAGTGGAACTTGAGGCCCGGGCGCAGCTTGAACGTATAGGTCAGACCGTCGGGGCTCACGGTCCACGACTGCGCGACGTCGCCGTTGAATTTCGACGGATCGCGCAAGTCGACGCGCACGAGCCGGTCGTACGTGTTCGCGACGTATTCCTCCGGCACCAGCTCGTAGATCTCGCCTGGATCGAGCGTCGTGAATTCGTCGAGCAGCGTGGCCATCACGAACATGTCCTTCGGCGTTTCCGCATGGGCCGCGGAAAGCGGCACGGCGGCGCACAGGGACGCGGCGGCCAGCGCCGCGACGAGCCGGGAAGTCGGGAATTTCATGGGCGCATCTCCATCTGTCGTTTGAGTCGTTGAACGTGAACCTGCATGAAAAGGGGGGCGTGCAGCGTCGTTACATCAGGCGCCACGGGCCGCTCGCCGCGTTGTCGATCTGCGGCAGCGCGTGCGAGCCAGGCAGCTCGTAGTGCCACCACTCGCTGTCGATGTGCGCGAAGCCGGCTGCGTGCATCACGCCGAGCAGGAGCAGCCGGTTGCGTTGCACGTGCTCGGGCAACCCCGCGTGAAAGTGGCCCGACGCGGCGACCATCTCGTCGAAGCCGGTGCCCATGTCGAGCGGCGCGCCGTTCGCGCCGACGAGCGTCAGGTCGAGCGCGGTGCCGCGGCTGTGGTTCGAGCCGCGGCCGAGATCGGCGACGAAGTTCGGGTCTGGCAGGAAATCCCACAGCACTTGCTGCGCCTGCGGCGGCCGGTATGCGTCGTAGATGCGCAGCGTGAAGCCGGCTTGCGCGGCGACGTCCACCGCCCGGCGCAGCGCGGTTTCGGCCGGCTCGAGCAGCAGACAGTGCGCGTGGCGGTAGATCGGCTTGCCGGTCAGGTTGCGCTCGGTCGCGTAGACGAGATCGATCTCGACGCGATGCGTGGCGGACGTGATTTCGACGAGGCGGTGAGGGTTCATCGGCGGTCCGGTTTACTCAGGATTCGAATTGGTCGAACGTGCGCTGCAGTTCGCGATTGCGCGCGACGCGCCGGTCGATCGCGGGACCGAGGCGGTCGACCACGGCGGTGATCAGCAGGTTGAACAGGCAGGTGAGCGGCGCGAGCGAATCCCAGAACTGGCCGACGTCGGTCTTCACCTGCAGCAGGTCGGCCGGCCACTCGCGCGCCCACGGGCAATACAGATCGGTGACGAGCGCGAACGGCTGGCCGCGAACGGCTGCCGCCTGGCAATAGCGGCGCGCGCTGCGCGAATAGGCGCGCGTATCGGTGACGATGCAGTACGGCCGTTCGAACTCCGAATTCAGCGAATCGACGTACGAGCCCGACTGGCCGTCGGAATAGAACACGCGCGGGCGCAGGTATTCGAGGTAGCTGCTGAATGCGTTGCTGATGCCGCGGGTCGACTGGATGCCGAGGATGAAGACGGCATCGGCATGCGCGATCCGGTCCGCGACCTGCGCGAACACCGGTTCTTCGGCGAGCCGGTACACGTGGCGGATCGCGTCGAGTTCGCGCTCGAGCGACGACGCGAGCGAGCCGCCGCCGCGATGGCCGTCGCGCTCGCCGACGGTCGTTGGCGTGGCGGTGGCGCGGCGGTACTCGTCGAGGCGGTCGGTGATCATCCACGGGCGGTCGCCGCCGCCGCGCAGTTCGCGTTTCAGGTCGTCGAGATTCCGGTAACCGACGCTGCGCAGGAAACGCCCGACCGAAATGCCGCTGGTGCCGGTCTGCTGCGCGATCTGGTCGGCGGTTTCGAGGCCGAGCCGATCGAGGTTCGCGAGCATGTAGCTCGCGATGCGCTTCGCGGTCGGCGTCAGCTCGGCAAAGCGGGATTCGACGGTATGGGCGAAGGCGCAGGTCATCGAGCTGTTAGATCGTTGTCATTTGATGATTCGATGTCATCTATCTGACAAAGCCAAAATCATTCGCGCCAGCGGATAAAAACTATGGGGTAGCGGTGGGCGATAGGGGGTTGGGCCGTGCGTGCAACGACTGGGGGAGCAACGCACTGGTGTGTGAAAATATTTCTGACAGGAATATTTTACGTTTATCTCTATCAGAGATAATTTGCGTTTATGCCTGTCAGAGATATACTGCATGGATCGCATACAGGACTCCAGCCGTGAATCTCATCGTCAATACCCCTGCTCAACTGGGCGAAATCCTGTCGTCCGCGCGTCAGGCCAAGGGGCTGACGCAAGCCGAAGCGGCGGCGCGCATCGGCGTCGGCCAATCGCGCCTGTCGTCGCTGGAAACGCTCCGCACCGAAAGCCTGTCGCTCAAGCAGTTGCTCGAACTGACCGCGCTGTACGGTCTCGAGCTCAGCATCCGCACGAAGGACGGGCGCGACGCTGCCAACGTCGAGTGGTAATCGATGGGACGCAAATCGCACAGCCGCGCGCTATCGATCTGGGCCAATGGCGTGCGGGTCGGAATCTGGCGGATTCCCGCGCGCGGCGACATGGAGCTGCTGTACGACGCCCGCTGGAAACAGTCGGATGCCGGCCGCCCGCTGTCGTTGTCGCTGCCGTTCGGCGTCGGCGATGCGCCGTTGCGCGGCGAGCGCGTCAATCACTACTTCGATAATCTGCTGCCCGACAGCGACGCGATTCGGCGCCGGCTTGCGTCGCGGTTCGGCACGGCGACGACCGAGCCGTTCGATCTGCTCGCCGCGCTCGGCCGGGACTGCGTCGGCGCGGTGCAGTTGCTCGGCGAGGATGAAACCCCGGCCGGCCATGACCGGATCGACGGTACGCCGTTGTCCGACGACGAAGTGGCGCGTGTGCTCGATCAGGCGAGCGGGGCGGCGGGCGGTGCGCAGGACGACGACGACTTCCGCCTGTCGCTGGCCGGCGCGCAGGAAAAGACCGCGCTGCTGTTTCACGACGGGCGATGGATGCGTCCGCATGGCGCGACGCCGACCACGCATATCCTCAAGTTGCCGCTCGGGCTGGTCGGCAACAAGCGTGCGGATCTGACGACTTCCGTCGAAAACGAGTGGCTGTGCCTCGCGATCCTGCGCGCGTTCGGCCTGCCGACGGCGGATGCCGACATCGTGCGTTTCGGCGAACACAAGGTGCTGTCGGTCGCGCGCTTCGATCGCGCGCTGCATCGTGACGGCGGCTGGCTGTTGCGCTTGCCGCAAGAGGATTTTTGCCAGGCGCTCGGCGTGCCGCCGCATCTGAAATACGAATCGCAGGGCGGCCCCGGCGTGCCCGATCTGGCCGGCATCCTGCGCCGGTCGGAAACGGCGCAGGCTGACCTCGACACGCTGTTCACCGCGTTGGTGGTGTTCTGGATGCTTGCCGCACCGGACGGGCATGCGAAGAACTTCAGCCTGCGCCTGCTGCCGGGCGGCCGCTTCCGTCTGACGCCGCTCTACGACGTGATGTCGATCTGGCCGGTCGAAGGGGATGGCGCGAACCAGTGGTCGTGGCACAAGGCGAAGCTCGCGATGGCCGTGCACGGCAAGCGCAAGCATTATGCGATGCGCGACATCACGCGCCGGCACTTCACTGCGATGGCGGAGCATTGCCTGCTTGGCGATATCGCGACACCGATCGTCGAACGACTCATTGCAATGACGCCACACGTGATCGAATCGGTCGGCGCGGCGCTGCCGGCCGGGTTTCCGGCAAGGATCGCCGAACGCATTCTCGGCGGATTGCGCTTCGCCGCGCAGCGACTCGCCGACATGCCGCGGGAGTGACGCGGGCCCGGTCCCGGCCGGGCAGGTGAAAGCCGGCGCATCCGTATTTTTCCGTTCCGGGTGGCGCGCCAGGCCACCCGAATCGATAGCAGTGGGCCGCCATCGCGCCGTGCGCATATCGACTTCTTTTCCTCGCCATTCATCCCCTGCTGCATCGCAATAATTACAAAATTAAAGCCGATCAGATTAAATCATTAATTCAGATTAATAATTCATTTAATTTTTGGATGAATCTGGATTTAACTTGCGTCACGGGATGGTTGATTTTCGGTAATTCGAAAAACGGCAAGTGTTCCGTAATGGAAATTCTCTCGATTGAGGAATGAAGAGGAAATCATGACGAATCTTTCTCGACGCAAGATGTTGACGAGTACGGCCGGTGCCATTGCCGCGGCGGGCATTGCGGTAACGGCGAAGGCGGCTTCGTTCGGCAATCCGGACAGCCCGCCGGAAGGCGCGGTGAATGCGCGCAACCGTCAGAGCCTGACCGACCCGGGGCCTAAAAATCCGGCCATCGCGAATCAATTCCCGTCTTTTCAGGACCCGCCGGCCACCGATATCAACGGGATGCCGTTATTCTGGGCGTCTTTCAATAATGCCCATAAACGCATTCAGAATGGCGGGTGGGCGCGCGAAGTGACGCAGGACGATTTCGCGATTTCCGAAACCATTTCCGGCGTCAACATGCGGCTCACGCGCGGCGGCATTCGCGAGATGCACTGGCACCAGCAGGCCGAGTGGGCCATCATGCTCGACGGCCGCTGCCGGATCACGGTGCTCGACGAACTCGGGCGACCGTCGGTGCAGGATGTCAAGACCGGCGATCTCTGGTATTTCCCGCCCGGCCTGCCGCATTCGCTGCAGGGCCTCGGCAGCGACGGCGCCGAATTCCTGCTCGCGTTCGATAACGGTCGCGCATCGGAATTCAACACGCTGTTGCTGACCGACTGGATCGCGCATACGCCGCCCGACGTGCTCGCGCTCAACTTCGGCGTGCCGGCCGACGCGTTCAGGAACGTGCCGCTCGACAACCTGTGGATCTTCCAGGGCGACGAGCCGGGCCCGCTCGCGGACGCGCAGCGCGCGTCGGCCGCATCGGCCGGTGCGCCGCCGCATCCGTTCGTCTTTTCGCTCGGCGACATGAAGCCGGTCAGGAAGACGCGCGGCGGCGAGGTGCGGATCGCGGACAGCACCAACTTCAACGTGTCGACGACCGTCGCGGCGGCGCTCGTCACCGTGCATCCGGGCGGCATGCGCGAGCTGCACTGGCACCCGAACGCCGACGAATGGCAGTACTACCTGCAGGGCGAGGCGCGGATGACCGTGTTCGACACGGGGCCGAAGGCGCAGACGGCCGACTTCCGCGCGGGCGACGTCGGCTATGTGAAGAAGAGCCTCGGTCACTACGTGCAGAACACCGGCCGGACCGATCTCGTGTTCCTCGAGATCTTCAAGACCGACCGCTATGCGGAGGTGTCGTTGTCCGACTGGCTCGCGCATACGCCGCCGCAGCTCGTCGAAGCGCACCTGAACGTCGCCCCGGACGTGATCGCGCAGTTTCCGCGCAATCGTCCCGACGTCGTGCCGCTGTAACGCCGCCGGCGTCTCGTCGTGGTCGGCATGCGGCTTGCTGCTGTGGCGGGCCGCGATCCCCGAATCGGCCTTCCTCATTCGAACGGAACACTCACCATGATTCCCGTCGTCCCGAGCAAACCCGCCGGCGGCCTCGCGCTGCCGGGCCTGTCCACCGAGCACACCGACGGCGCGGTGCGCGCCGCGCTCGAAGGGCGCCGCACCGGCGTCGCCGGGCTGCTGCCGTTCATCGGCCCGGCCGTGATCGCGTCGATCGGCTACATGGACCCCGGCAACTTCGCGACCAACATCCAGGCCGGCGCCGCATACGGCTACCGGCTGCTGTGGGTCGTGCTGGCCGCGAACGCGATCGCGATGCTGTTTCAGGCGATGTCCGCGAAGCTCGGCATCGTGACCGGCCGCAATCTCGCCGAGCTGTGCCGCGACCGTTTCCCCGCGCCGGTCGTGTGGGGCATGTGGATCGCGTCCGAGATCGCCGCGATGGCGACCGACCTCGCCGAATTCCTCGGCGGCGCGCTCGCGTTCGGGTTGTTGTGCCACCTGCCGCTGTTCGCGGGGATGATCGCGACCGCATTCGCGACCTGCGCGATCCTCGCGCTCGAAAAGCGCGGCTTCCGGCCGCTGGAAGCGGCGATCGCGGCGCTGGTCGGCGTGATCGGCGCGTGCTATCTCGGCGAACTGCTGATCGCGCCGCAGGACTGGCACGCGGCCGCGTTCCATCTGGTGGTCCCGCAGATTCCGGATCACGCGGCGCTGACGATCGCGGTCGGCATCATCGGCGCGACGATCATGCCGCACACGCTGTATCTGCATTCGGGCCTCACGCAGGATCGCACCGCGCCGCGCGACGACGCAGAGCGGCGGCGGCTCGTGCGTTTCTCGAACCGCGAGGTCGTGATTGCGCTCGGGCTCGCCGGGTTCGTGAATCTCGCGATGGTGATGATGGCGTCGTCGGCGTTTCATGCGGCCGCGCCGGGCATGACCGACATCGGCGACGCGTATCACACGCTGATCCCGGTGCTCGGGCCGGCAGCCGGCGCGCTGTTTCTCGTCGCGCTGCTGACCTCCGGCGTGTCGAGCTCGGTGGTCGGCACGATGGCGGGGCAGGTCGTGATGCAGGGCTTCATCCGTCGCCGCCTGTCGATCTGGGTGCGGCGCGCGGTGACGATCGTGCCCGCGTTCGGGGTGGTCGCGCTCGGCTGCGACGTCACGCGGGCGATGGTGGCCAGCCAGGTCGTGCTGAGTTTCGTGCTGCCGATGCCGATGATCGCGCTGCTGATACTGTCGGCGCGCGAAGACGTGATGGGCGCTTACGCGATGCGGATGCCGCTGCGGATCGTCGCCGGCGCGGCGACGGTCGTGATCGTCGGGCTGAATGCGTACCTGGTATGGGCTGCCTTCAATTGAACGGGTGCGGGCCGGCCGTTTACTGCTGCATGTCCGGCGCTTCGCGCAGCCGCCAGATCGCGTTGCACTGCTGGCCGCCGAGGCTCGTCGCGCGCAGCGTGACGACGGCGCCGGCCGCCACCTGGTACCAGAAATGCGCCATCAGTTCGGTGCCCTTGCGCTGCGCGTGGCCGTCGACGCGCACCTCGCACAGCAGCGGCGACGGCGAGCCGGACGGATGCGTGACGTACACGTTCAGCCGCGCGATGTCGCGGGTCGCGGTGAACACGACTTCGTGGTTCCCGCTGCCGACGAGCATCGTGCCGCCCGGTTCGTCGAGCGCCTGCAGGTAGGCGCCCGCGCTTGTCTCGAGCGCGGCGGACGCAACGGTCAGCCCGGCCGATCGCACGTAGTCCGCCGCCGCGATGCGTGCGGCGATGGCATCGGACGGCGCCGGCGTGCCGTCCGACAGCGCGAACGGCGTGCCGTCGCGCAGTGCGGCGTCGGTGTGGTTCGCGTAGTAGCGCCACCGGTCGAGGAACCGGATGTCGCCGGTCATGTGCAGCGCGCGGATCGGCTCGCCGTGATACCTGAGCGTCGTCTTGCCGCTGCCCGCGTCGAACGATTCGTGGATGCCGTACTTGCTGACGAAGTTCTGGACCGGGTCGAGCAGCGCCGTTTCGCCTTGCGCGCTCCACAGATGCAGGAACGTCGTATCGATGCCGAAGCATTCCTGGAAATCGGTGCCGACGCGGGCGAGGCAGTCGCGCAGGTGGTCGGCATAACGCGCCCATGCGTCGGCGGTCCCGGCGACGAGCCCGGCTTGCAGCGCACCGCCGTGGCGCGCATTGACTTCGTCGACGACGAGGCGCCAGTGATGGTCGCGCCGCTCGCCGATCAGCGGCGTGACGACGAACGTGCAGAACAGCGGGTCGGGGCACACGTGGAGCCGGTCGTCGCCGATCTGCGAGAACAGGTCGAACTGCGGTGCGCAGAACCAGATGTCCGCGTCGTACAGCGCGAGCTTGCGGATCTGCGGATGGCGCGCGCAATACTCGGCGGCCTCGATGAAGCGGCCGACCGGCAGCGCGTAGGCGTCCGACGCGTCGATCACGTCGACCGACTGGCTCGCGAGAATCTGCCGCTTGCGTTCGGACAGCCCGTAGCCGATCACCGCGATCCGCCCGTCGTAGCCGGCGTGCCGCAGCGACAGCAGGAACGGCACGAGCATTTCGTACCACGCGCGGTTGTTGTCGTTGATCGCCACGCACACTGCGTGCTCGCTCGAATGCATGTTCTCGTCCCGTTACGTGTGCCCGGCGCGGTAGCCGCGCGGTGCCGGTCATTGTAGATCGCCGCAGGGTGCCGTGCCGGCGCAGGCCCGGCGCCGGTACGGCGGCCCGCGGCGATGACCCGCGCGGCGGCGTGGCCACGCGGGCAGGCCGCCGCGACTACTTCGCGAGCGTCCGGTACGACACGAGGTCGTTGATCGGCCCGATTTCGGGGCCGGTCGCACCGGGGCGGGTGGCGACCTGCACGACCTTCTCGAACATGATGATGAACGGCGAATTCGCGAGCACGGCCTTCTGCAGCGCTTCGTAACGCTGCGCGCGCTTCGCGGGCGACGGCTCGACGAGCGCGGCCTCGGTGTCCTTCGTCAGTTGCGGAATGTCCCAGCTGTTGCGCCACGCGAGCATCTTGGTCGGCGACTGGTCCGAGTTGTCCGGATTCCACGCGAAACCGCGCGCGTTGCTGTTCGGGTCCATGTAGTCGGGCGACCATTCGCCGACGAAGATGTCGTGCTGGCGGGCGCGGTACTTGCCGATCGCCTGCTTCGCGTCGCCCGGGATCAGCTTCACGCGGATGCCGCCCTGCGCGAAGTTCGCCTGCAGCGCCTGCGCGATCTCGAGGTACGGATAGTCGTTCGGCATGTCCATCGTCACGTCGAAACCGTTCGGCAAGCCGGCCTTCGCGAGCAGCGCCTTCGCCTTCGCGACGTCCTGCTTGTACGGCCGCGCGTTCGACGCGCCGAGGAAGCCTTCGGGCAGGAAGGTCTGATGCACCTTGTAGGTGGTGCTGACGATGTTGCGCTGGATGCCGTCGTAGTCGACGAGCCATTTCATCGCCTGCTGCACCTCGGGCTTCGCGAGGTTCGGGTTCTTCGTGTTCAGGCTCAGGTACAGCAGCGCCGACACCGGCCACGACGCGACCTTGATCTTGCCGGCCTTCGACAGCGCGGCGAGGCTGTCGGGGCTCAGGTTGCGCGCGGCGTCGGCGTCGCCGTTCTCCAGCAGCAGCCGTTGCGCGGAGGCTTCGGGCACGTGGCGCAGCACCACGCGCTTCATCGGATACGGCGTGCGGTATTTGTCGAAGCGCTGCAGCACGATGGTTTCGTTCGGCGTCCACTTGACGAGCTGGTACGGGCCCGAGCCCGCGTCGTTGGTGCGCAGCCAGCCGCTGCCGAAATCGTTGCCTTGCTGGTGCGACAGCAGCAGCTTCTTGTCGAAGACCGAGGCCGGGCACGCGCTCAGCACGTTGAGCACGAAGCTCGGCGCGTACTTGCGGTCGGTTTCGAGCACGACGGTTTGCGGATCGACCACGCGCACCTTCTGCGTCACGTTCGCCTTCGTGAGGCCGAGATCGGCGAGCACGCCGGCCGGCCCCTTGTCGAGCAGGATGGTGCGCTGCAGCGACCACGCGACGTCGTCGGCGGTGACCGGATTGCCGGAATGGAACGTGAGGCCCGGGCGCAGCTTGAACGTGTAGGTCACGCCGTCGGCGCCGACCGTCCACGATTGCGCGATCTGTCCGTCGAAGCGCGTCGGGTCCTTCAGGTCGACGCGCACCAGCCGCTCGTAGGTGTTCGCGACGTATTCGGACGGCACCAGCTCGTAGATCCCGCTCGGGTCGAGGGTCGTGAATTCGCCGAGCTGCGTGGCGACGACGAAGATGCCGGGCGGCGTGGCCGCCTGCGCCGGCAGCGCCGGAACAAGCGCGACGAGCGCGGCGCTGACGAACAGGCGGGACAGCAGGTGCTTCATGCGGGCTCCGTTGAAAGGGAATCGTGGGTGCGATTCTCTCATCGACGGCCGCCCGGATGAAAATATTCGGCAGGCGCGCCGGCGGGTTGGCGCGCACGAGCGAGCCGGGCGGGCACCCGGCATCGGCGGGTTCGGATCAGATCGCGCAGCGCGCGATCGCGAAACGCATCGCTTCCTCGGCCGGCTCGTTGCCCGAGCCGCGCACGACCTTGATCACCGAGCCGTTGCCCGACGGCGTGAGCGTGACGAAGTACGAATTCGAGCCGACGGCGATGTCGGTCACGCCGTTGTGCTGCGATTGTTCGGTGCTCGACAGGCGGCTGTCGAGGCAGTTCGCGACCGCATAGGCCGGACGTTGCGACGACACGTAGATCATCGGCGCGGCGCCCGAGCTAGCCGAATCGGACGAGGGCGCGGAACCGCAGGCGGCGAGCAGGGCGGCGGGCAGGAGCAGCAGGAATCGTTTCATGGTCGGTCGTCGGGTGTCTCGTATCGAGGCTGGGGCGCGGGGTGGCGAAACGCGAAGCTTCGCGACGAAACCGCCCGGAATCGGGCCGCTTTTGACGGACGACGAGACGGCAGGCGGCTGACGACGGAGTATACCCGCAGCATTTGACGCCGTTGGCGCGTTGAAACGATTCGATACACAACGAGCACCCGCTGCGGGACGGGCGCTCGTCCCGGATGTCGCCGTTACCGGCGAATCTCGCGGTCGTCGCGATGCCGGCGCACGGAGCGGCGCCGCAACGCCTGCGGATCAATGCGCGCCGGCCGCCGCCGCATCGGCGTCGCCGCCACCCGAGCGCGCCGGTTTCGTGATCCAGATGAGCGGAATGATCGCGATGAAGATGATCGCCGACACGTAGAAGATGTCGTTCAAGCCCATCACGGCCGCCTGCGAATCGACCGACGCATTGAAGAACGCAAGCGCCGAATCGGGGCTCAGGTGCAGCAGCGAACGGGTCGTGTCGAGCTGCTGCGTGAAGACCGGATTGGTGACGCTCGCCTGTTCGGTGAGCCGCACGTGATGCAGGATCGTGCGGTCGTTCCACGCATTGCTGATCAGCGACGTGCCCACCGCGCCGCAGAACGTGCGGCCGAAATTCGACAGGCCGGCCGCGGCCGGAATCTTTTCCGGCGGCAACCCGGACAGGATGATCGACGTCAGCGGCACGAAGAACATCGCCATCGGAATGCCTTGCAGCAGCGTCGGCAGCACCAGATCCCAGTGCGACACGTCGGTGTAGAACGTCGTGCGCATCATGAACACGACCGCGAAGCCGACGAATGCGAGCGTCGCGATATAGCACGGATCGGTGCGCGGCAGCAGGCGCCCCATGACCGGCGTGAGCAGGATCGCGAACACCCCGAGCGGCGCGGTGGCGAGCCCGGAATCGACCGCGCGGTAGCCGAGATAGCCCTGCATCCATTGCGGCAGCAGCACGAGCGTGCCGAAGAACATCCCGTACGCGACGGAGATCGCGATCGTGCCGCCCGCGAAATTGCGCTGCGTGAAGAGGCGCAGGTCGACGATCGGGTTGGCTTCGTTCAGTTCCCATACGAGGAAGAACGCGAAGCCGATCAGCGCGACGATGCCCAGCGTGACGACGACGGGCGAGTTGAACCAGTCGAGATCCTTGCCCTTGTCGAGCATGATCTGCAGCGAGGCGACCCACAGCACGAGCAGCAGCAGGCCGACCGTGTCGATCGGCATGCGGCGCGTGGCCGATTCGCGATCGCGGAACACGAACCACGTGACGGCCGCCGCGAAGAAGCCGACCGGAATGTTGATGTAGAAGATCCACGACCAGTTGTAGTCGTACGTGATCCAGCCGCCGAGCGACGGCCCCGCGATCGGCCCGACGAGCGCCGTCATCGACCACAGCGCGAGCGCCGTCGACGACTTCTGCCGCGGCCACGCGCCGAGCAGCAGCGCCTGCGACAGCGGCGCGAGCGGCCCCGCCACCGCACCTTGCAGGATTCGCGCGGCGAGCAGCGTCGGCAGGTTCGGTGCGATCCCGCACAGCCACGACGCGAACACGAACAGCAGGATCGACGTGACGAACAGGCGGACCTGGCCGAAGCGCTGCGTGAGCCAGCCGGTCAGCGGAATCGACACCGCGTTCGCCGCCGCGAAGATCGTGATCACCCACGTGCCTTCGTCGACCGACACGCCGAGGTCACCCGAGATCGTCGGGATCGCGACGTTCGCGATCGACGAATCGAGCACGTTCATGAACATCGCCAGCGAAACCGCGATCGTGCCGATGACGAGCCGGCCGCCCGACAGCGGGCCTGAAGACGAGGGAGAGGACATGGCGTTCCTGCGTGATGGACGAAGGCCGTACGGCGCGTGCCGTTCGCCGCGCTCGCACGCGACGTGCAGGCGCGCGGCGAAGCGCGCAACGGACGGATGCACGCACGCCGCACGGCGGCCCGGCGAGCGGAGCCGTCGTGTGCGGTGTACGGTTCGAGCGGTGAATCGGAATGGCGAAGCCGGGGCCGGCTTCGCGGGGCGGGCTGGCGCCGGTCAGGAAGGCGCGACGCGCGTGACGCGTCGACGGGCAGCGCTCACGTGGCTGCCGTAGCGTATGTGGTCGTTTTTCATCGCCACAGGCTAACCATGCGGCGCACGACGATCAACGCTCGCGCGCTCATTAATTCCTTTCCTGCGCCGCAATAATGCAGTCGACGTGCATCGATTGCCGGCCGCGCGCGACCGGTTACGGCGCGGTTCGCCACGTGGCGAACAGCTCCGTCAGGAACTCGACGAACGCCCGTACCTTGCTGTCGAGCGTCGCGCGGCGCGGATAGAGCACGTGAAGCTCGACGTCGTTCGTGCGGTGCCAGTCGGGCAGCACGATCTCGAGCTCGTTCCTCGCGAGCCGTCGCGCGGTGAAATGCGTGGAAATCAGCGCAATGCCGCCGCCGCTCGTGGCCTGGCGCAACACCGTGACCGATTCGTTCGAGATCAGCACCGGCTGCACCGGGACGTCGGCCTTCTCGCCGTCCGTGTTGCTGAGCCGCAGCGTCAGGCCCGGCGCATCGCGGCCGACGAACAGGATGTCGTGTTGGGCGAGATCGTTCGGCGTGCGCGGCCGTCCGGTGCGATCCAGGTAGGCCGGGCTCGCGGCGAGCTTCGCATGCGACCAGCCGAGCGAGCGCGCGACGTAGCCCGAATCGTTCAGCAAACCCGCGCGCAGCGCGACGTCGAAGCCATGCTCGACGAGGTCGAGCGGACTGTTGTCGTAGATCAGCACCAACTGCACCAATGGGTAGCGCCGACGAAATTCGGCGAGCGCCGGTTCGAGCTGAAACAGGCCGATCGCATAGGGCACCAGCACGCGCAGCGTGCCTTCGGGGTCGGTGCGAAGCGTGCGGACCTGGCGGTCCGCGTCGAGCAGGATGTCCTCGGCGCGCAGGCAGCGCTCGTAGTAATCGCGCCCGGCTTCGGTGACCGACACGCGGCGTGTGGTCCGGTACAGCAGTTGCACACCGAGATCGTCCTCGAGGTGCTTGACCTTGCGGCTCACGCGACTGAGCGGCATGTCGAGTTCCACGGACGCGGCGGTGAAGCTGCCGCGTTCCACTACGCGCAAGAATATTCGGATGCTATCGAGGTCCATACAAATTGATTACGTGTTCAACCTGCGCGCATCTTACCGTTGTCGGTCCTACCCCTGCATTTTCATGTCAGTTGTCCAGATTATTCCGTGCGCTGCAATACCGCATTCCGTTTCGCCCGGTAGTGGCGCGCGGCGCACGACCGTATGCTCGACGCATGAAATTTTCCGTCCCCGGCCTGCCGTCGATCGCGACCGTGCGCGCCGCGCTGCGCGCTGCATGGCCCACGTTGCCGCCGGGCGCGCTCGGCTTCGCATTGCGCAATACCGCCGCGTCGTTGCTCGCGCTCTATATCGCGTTTCGCATGGATCTCGACGATCCGGTCTGGGCCGCCTCGACCGTGTGGATCGTCGCGCAGGGCAGCCGCGGGATGGGGCTGTCGAAAAGCCAGTACCGGATTCTCGGCACCGCGATTGGTGCGGCCGTGGCGCTCGCGCTGACCAGCGCATTCGAGCAGACGCCCCAATTGTTCCTGCCCGCGCTCGCCGCGTGGATCGGCCTGTGCGCGGGCATCGCGACGTTTCAGCGGAATTTTCGTGCGTATGCGGCGGTGCTCGCGGGCTATACGGCCGCGATCGTCGCGATGGACGCGGTATCCGAGCCGCTGCATGCGTTCGATATCGCGGTGGCGCGGTTTCTGTACGTGGTGGTCGGCATCCTGTGCGCTGCGCTGTTTGAAACGGTGTTTGCACCGGGCGCGCCGCTGAAGGATGTCCGCACGCGGCTCGCGCGCTATCTCGACCGCGCGGTGGCGGTCGGCGCCGGCGCGCTGCGCCGCGAGCCGAACGATGCGGCCGTGCATCGGCTGTTCGCGGATGCGCTCGAACTCGATACGGCAGCCGAATATGCGGCGGCCGGCGCACCGCCGGTGCGCAACATGATCGGCCATCTGCGCGTGGCGGCGCTCGGCGTGCTCACCGCACAGGCCGCGGGGCAGGCGATCCGCGAGCACGCGGCGCGCGGCGGCGCTGCGCCGGAACCGCTCGTCGACGAAGCGGCAAGCATGCTCGACCGGGTCGCCGTGTCGGGCGACGCCGGGCACGAGATGGCGGCGCTGCGCGCACGCGTGGACGACGCACTGCGGGTCGAGGCCGCCGTGCCGGCCGGCCCGGACACGTCGCGCCTGCTGACGCTCGATCGGCTATCGGCGCTGCTCGGCGGGTTCGACCGCGCATTCGCGAGCCAGGCATTGCTCGACCGGCCGGTGCCGCCGCCTGCCCGCGTGCGCTATGCGTTCCACCGCGATCCGGTGCTCGCGTGCCACAACGGCGTCCGCGCGTTCATCGCGGTGCTGGCCGCATCGGCGATCTGGATCTTCACCGCGTGGCCGGCGGGCGGCGGGTTCGTCGCGATCACGGCGGTGGTGAGCGCACTGTTCTCGACACGCCCCAATTCAGTGCGTGCGATCGTCGGGTTCATGAAGGGCACGGCATGCGCGGCGGTCGCGGGCGTCGTCTGCAACTTCGCGCTGCTGCCCGCGGTGTCGGGCTTCGAGATGCTGGCCTACATCCTCGGCGTGTTCCTGATCGGCACCGGCCTCGCGATCCGCCATCCGCGCACGGCCACGATGGGCAGCGCGTTCTCGATCTTCTTCTGGAATTTCACGTCGCCGAACAACACGACGCGCATCGGCGACGCCGCGTTCCTGAACAGCGCGCTCGCGACGCTGCTCGGCATCGCGTTCGGCGCGCTGGTCTTCGCGCTGGTGTTTCCCGGCGATCCCGGCACGAGCCGGCGACGCCTGCATCGCGCGGTGCGCCACGATCTGGCGGGAATCGCGCGCGATCCGCGGGCGTGGTCCGCGAGCGCGTGGCTGAGCCGCACGGCCGATCGTCTCGCGCGCGAGCTCGGTTTCGCGGGCAGCGTGGCGCAGACCTCGATCGAGCACGACATGCGCGATCTGCTCGCGATCTGGGGCATCGGCGACAGCCTGCTGTCGCTCGCCGAGCTGGCCACGCGCGAACCGGCCGCGGGCCGCGCGGCGGCGGTGGTGCGCGGGCGGGTCGCGCGGGCCGATTACGCCCGGCTCGAACGAAGCTGCGACGCGGCCGCCCGCCTGTTGCGGCGTCGCGCGGCCGCGCGCGACGGCGACGACGCGCATGCGTTGCTGAACGGCGTGGTCCTGCTGCACCGGATCGCGGACGCGGCCGCCGAGCATGGCGACTTCCTGCGCGGTCACCGCGATTGAGCGGGGCGGCGGTCAGGTGAGGCGGTAGGACGGACCGGGCGTCACCTCGGCCGGCAGCGGCTCGCGGTTCAGTTCGAGCAGCGTGCGCTCGATCTGCCGCGTCATCGCGTCGAGCGCGAGATGGTTCGGCCCGTCGCCGAACGGCTCGGCGATCGCGTGGGCGATGGCGTCGAGCGCGATCAGCGTATAGGCGACGAAAACTGTTACGAAAGGTGTCGCCGCGCCGATCGAATCGACGAGGCCAAACGGCAGCAATACGCAATACGCGTAGATGGTCCGGTGCAGCAGCACGTCGTATGAAAATGGAATCGGTGTCGACGCGATGCGCTCGCAGCCGCTCACCATCGCGACGAGATCGTCGAGGCGCGCATCGAGCATCCACAGCCGCGTGTCGGTGAGCTGGCCCGCATCGGCGCGCGCGGCGAACGCTTCGCGCAGCGCGTGCACGATGACGATCGGGCGAAACCGGGAAGCGGCGACGCGCGCATAGGTGGCGCCATCGAGCAGCCCGCGCAGGTCCGCGGCCGGATCGGTGCCGCGCAGTTGATGCTTGAGCGTGTAGACGAACGCGACGACCGTGCGCACGAACGCGCGGCGCGATGCGTCGTCACGGTCCACCGCGCCGTAGCAGAGCGCCTGCGACACCAGCGTGCGGGTGGCGGTCAGCACGCCGCCCCACAGCTGCCGACCCTCGCGATAGCGTTCGTAGCTGGCGTTGTTGCGAAACCCGGCGAAGATCGCGAGCGTCAGGCCGATCAGCGTGAACGGCGTCGGATTCAGCGGCACCTTCTCGCCGAGTACGCGGCCGCCGCCCCACACGGCGACGAGGCTGATCGCGAGCGTCAGCACGAGCTGCGGCAGGATGGTCGGCAGCACCGAGCCGTTCCAGACGAGCAGCATCCGCAGCCAGTGCTCGCGCGGACGAACGATCATCGGCGTGCTCCGTCAGGCGGCGATCGAGGCCGGCGCGGCCGCGCGATGCAGCAGCACGGGTACCGATTTCGACGTCGGCGTGTTGCACACGTCGCCGACGCTGTCGAGCGGCACGAGCGGATTGGTTTCCGGGTAGTACGCGCCGATGCAGCCGCGCGGGATGTCGTACTCGACGAGCAGGAAGCCCGCCGCGCGCCGCTCGATGCCGTCGTGCCACACAGTTTCCATGTCGACCCATTCGCCGGCTTTCAGGCCGAGCATCGCGAGATCGTCGCGGTTGACGAACACCACGCGGCGCTGCCCGAACACGCCGCGGTAGCGGTCGTCGAGCCCGTAGACGGTCGTGTTGTATTG
This sequence comes from Burkholderia orbicola, assembly GCF_900100915.1. NCBI lineage: Bacteria > Pseudomonadati > Pseudomonadota > Betaproteobacteria > Burkholderiales > Burkholderiaceae > Burkholderia > Burkholderia orbicola. Next base: position 162,856 of record NZ_FNKW01000002.1, read on the forward strand.
ATCGTGCGAGCGCGTCGTCATCAGCGTCATCAGCCGGTCGCCGTGCAGCGCGCGGGCACGCTGGATCGGCGTGTCGGTCGGCAGCGCGTGCGCGATGAAGTTCGCCTTGCCCGTCGGCGTGAGCCATTCGCGGTCGCGCGAGGCCACGCGCAGATGGAAGCCGCCGGGCCGCGCGATGCGCGTGTTGTAGTCGTAGAAGCCGTCGAGCGTTGCCTCGATCGCGTCGCGGATCTTCGCGTAGTCGTCCTTGTACGCGAGCCAGTCGATCTTGCCGCTGCCGAACAGCGCGTGCGCCATGTGCGCGACGATCGCGGGCTCCGACATCAGGTTCGGCGAAGCGGGCTTGTTCATCCCGTACGACACGTGGACCATGCTCATCGAGTCCTCGACCGTCACGCCTTGCGCGACGTTGTCCTGCAGGTCGATCTCGGTGCGGCCGAGCGTCGGCAGGATCAGCGCGTCGCGGCCGTGGATCAGATGGCTGCGGTTCAGCTTCGTCGTGATGTGCACCGACAGTTCGCAGCGGCGCATGCCTTCCCAGGTGCGCGGCGTGTCGGGCGTCGCCATCGCGAAGTTGCCGCCGAGGCCGATCAGCACCTTCACGTGGCCGTCGAGCATCCGTTCGATCGTCTCGACGACGTCGTAGCCGTGATGACGCGGCGGTTCGAAATCGAACACGTGGCCGAGCCGGTCGAGGAACGCCTGCGACGGCTTTTCCTCGATGCCGACCGTGCGGTTGCCCTGCACGTTCGAATGACCGCGCACCGGGCAGAGGCCGGCGCCGGGGCGGCCGATGTTGCCGCGCATCAGCATCAGGTTGGTCAGCATCTGCACCGTCGCGACCGAATGCTTGTGCTGCGTGATGCCCATCCCCCACGTCGCGATCACGCGTTCGCTGCGCGCATAGAGCTGCGCGAGCGCGTCGATCTGCTCGTACGGCACGCCGCTTTCCGCGGTCAGCGCGGACCAGCTTTCATTGCGCAGATCGTCGGCGAACGCGTCGAAGCCGGCCGTGTGCTCGCCGATGAACGCGGTGTCGAGTACACGCGGCGCACCGGCGGCGCGCGCGTCGTCGTCGAGTTCGAGCACGCGCTTGGCCATCCCCTTGATCAGCGCGAAATCGCCGCCGATCGTCGGCTGGATGAACGTCGACGCGATCTTGGTGCCCGACATCGTCAGCATCTCGAGCGGGCTTTGCGGATCGGCGAAGCGTTCGAGGCCGCGCTCCTTCAGCGGGTTGATCGACACGATCGTCGCGCCGCGCTTCGCGCACTCGCGCAGTTCGCCCATCATCCGCGGGTGGTTGGTCGCGGGGTTCTGGCCGAAGATCAGCAGCGTATCCGCATGCTCGAAATCGTCGAGCGTGACGGTGCCTTTGCCGACGCCGACCGACGCCGGCAACCCGCGGCTCGTCGCCTCGTGACACATGTTCGAGCAGTCGGGGAAGTTGTTGGTGCCGTACAGGCGCACGAACAACTGGTAGAGGAACGCGGCTTCGTTGCTGGCGCGGCCGGACGTATAGAACGCGGCCTGGTTCGGGTCGGGCAGCGCGCGCAGGTGGCGCGCGATCAGCGCGAACGCGTCGTCCCACGCGATCGGCACGTAGCGGTCGGTTTGCGCGTCGTACACCATCGGGTCGGTGAGCCGGCCGTGCTGTTCGAGTTCGAAATCCGACTGTTCGAGCAGTTCGGTCACCGTGTGCGCGGCGAAGAAGTCGGGCGTCACGCGCTTGCTCGTCGCTTCCGCGGCCACGGCCTTCACGCCGTTCTCGCAGAATTCGAACGTCGATGCGTGCTGGCGGTCGGGCCACGCGCAACCCGGGCAGTCGAAGCCGTCCGGCTGGTTCTGGCGCAGCAGTGTGCGGTAGTTGCCGCCGGCGACCTTTTCCTTGATCAGGTTGATCGTGACGGCTTTCAGCGCGCCCCAGCCGGCGGCCGGGTGGGTGTACGGTTCGATGCGCGCGGTGGCGGATTTCTTTTTCATGATGCGGGTGTCGGGGTCGATGCGTGCAGAGTACGCGCGGCCTCCGTCCCGCTGTGTGTACACCTGTTCACTTCAAAAAAGAGTACAGTTTCGGCCATTCATACAGTGCGGATCGCAACTGTGTTGCTGAAGGGAAGCTGAAAGGGAGGCGCGTGAAGCGTTACGAACAACTGGCCGACGATCTGCAGGCGCAGATCGAGCGGGGCGTGTACCGGCCCGGCGAGCGGATTCCGTCGGTGCGGCAGGCGAGCCGGCAGCAGCAGCTCAGCGTCACGACCGTGCTGCGCGCGTACCTCGTGCTGGAAAGCCGCGGCCTGATCGAAAGCCGGCCGCAGTCGGGCTACTTCGTGCGGGCGCGCGCGGCGGCGCCGGCCGAGGCCGAGCTGCATGTCTCCGCGCCGGCCGCCGAGCCGTCGGCCGTGGACGTGAGCCGGCTCGTGCTGTCGACGCTGCGCTCGATCGCGCGCGACGACGCGGTGCCGCTCGGCTCGCCGTATCCCGACGCGTCGCAGTTTCCGGTGCAGCGCCTCGCGCGCTATGCGCAGGCGATCGGGCGGCGCCGCACGCGCTGGGGCGTGATCGACGACCTGCCGCCCGGCAACCAGGAGCTGATCCGCCAGATCGCGCGGCGCTATGCGGAGCGCGGGGTCGCGGTCGAGCCCGGTGAGATCGTGATGACGATCGGCGCGACCGAGGCGATCAACCTGTGCCTGCAGGCGGTTGCGAAACCGGGCGACACGATCGCGGTGGAGTCGCCGACCTTCTACGCGATGCTGCACGCGATCGAGCGGATGGGCATGCGCGCGCTGGAAGTCGCGACGCACCCGGGCGACGGCATCGATCTCGACGCACTCGGGCGAATTCTCGCGAACGAGCGCATCGCGGCATGCATGGTGATGCCGAACTTCCAGAATCCGCTCGGCTTCCAGATGTCCGATGCGCGCAAGCGCGCGCTGGTCGAACTGCTCGCGAAGCACGGCGTGCCGGCGATCGAGAGCGATGTCTATCACGAGCTGCACTTCGGCGATACGGCGCCGAGCGCGCTGAAGTCGTTCGATCGCGACGGGCTGGTGCTGCATTGCGCGTCGTTCACGAAGAGCCTGTCGCCGCGCTACCGGATCGGCTGGGCGATGCCGGGCCGTTACCGCGACCAGGTCGAGAAGCTGAAATTCCTGAATACGCTCGCGACGCCCGCGATCGAGCAACTCGCGATCGCCGAGTACCTGAAACACGACGGCTACGATTTTCACCTGCGGCGCATGCGCAAGCAGTATGCGCAGCAGGCGAGCCTGATGAGCGCGATGGTGCGGCGCTTCTTCCCGGAAGGCACGCGGCTGTCGCAGCCGCAGGGCGGGTACGTGCTGTGGGTCGAGCTGCCGCAGCAGGTCGATGCGATGAAGCTGTACACGCTGGCGCTCGCGCAGCGGATCACGGTCGGGCCCGGGCACATGTTCTCGGCCAGCACCGATTACCGGCATTTCATCCGGCTCAACTACAGCTACCCGTGGTCGCGGCAGATCGAGGACGCGCTGAAGGTGCTGGGGCGGCTCGCGTCGGAGTGCGCGGCGCGCTGAGCGTTGCCGCCCGCCGGCAGGGCAGGCGGCGGCCGGCAGCCTGCCGCCGTGGCCGGTATCACGCCGCGCGCGGCGCCTGCCGCCCGGCTTGCGCGGCGTCGACCATCTGGCGCATGTCGAAGCCCGACGGATGCTGGTACACGCGCAGCCCGAACTCCGGCAGCACCGCGATCAGGTGGTCGAACAGGTCGGCCTGGATGGTCTCGTAGTCGACCCACGTCGTCGTATCGGTGAAGCAGTACAGTTCGAGCGGAATGCCTTCGGCCGTGAGCGGCAGTTGCCGCGCCATGTTCGTCATGTCGCGGCGGATGCGCGGATGGCCCTTCAGGTAGTTCGCGACGTACGCGCGGAACGTGCCGAGATTCGTCAGTTGGCGGCGGTTCGCCGGGCACTCGCCGGCCGCGCCGAGCGTGCCGTTCCATTGCTCGATCGCGTCGACCTTGTCCTCGAGATAGTCCTTCAGCAGCGTCAGGCGTTCGAGCCGTTCGATCTCGTCGTTCGTGAGAAAGCGCACGCTCGTTGCATCGATGAACAGCGCGCGCTTGATGCGGCGCCCGCCCGCTTCGGTCATGCCGCGCCAGTTCTGGTAGCTCTCGGTGATCAGTTTCCAGGTCGGCACCGTGATGATCGTGTGATCGAAGTTCGCGACCTTGACGGTGTTCAGCGTGATGTCGATGACCGTGCCGTCCGCGCCGGCCGACGGCATCGTGATCCAGTCGCCGATCCGCAGCATGTCGTTCGACGACAGTTGCACGCCGGCGACGAGGCCGAGCAGCGTGTCCTTGAAGATCAGCATCAGCACCGCGGACATCGCACCGATGCCGGACAGCAGCAGGCCGATCTGCTTGCCGGTCGCATCGCCGATCACGACGAGCGCGGCCGTGATGAACATCACGAGCTTGACCAGCTGCATCGCGCCTTTCAGCGACAGGCGCGGCTGATCGCGTTGCGCGGTGCGGTGCGTCTGTTCGAGCGCGGACAGCGTCGCGCTGATGGTCATCGTCACGAGGAACACGATCAGCGCGAACAGCACCTTGTCGACCACCTGCGCGACCAGGCCGGGAATGCCGGACACCGCGCCGAGCCCGAGCTTGATCACGACGAACGGGACGATGCGGTTCAGCCATCTGAAGGCGCCGAATTCGAACAGCGCGTCGTCGACGCGCGTGGCGGACAGCCGCGCGAGCCGCGCGACCACGCGAAACAGCAGGAAGTGGACGACGGCGGTGATCGCGCCGGCGGCGGCGAGCAGGACGAGGATGCCGACGAGCGGCGCAAACCAGGATTCGTTCAGGGTCATAGAGGCGGACAGGGGCTTTCTCGTGCGTTGAATCGGCGCCGCGATGCGGCGCGCGCCCGATGAAGGGCACATGAAAGGGACCGTGATTGTGCCATCGGGTTCCGGACGCGTGCCGTGAAGGCGGGGCGATCGGCTCCCGAATCGGCTCACCGTTGTGCAGGTATCCTCTGCATCAGGGTGAAGGCGAGCCGCGAATCGACATCACCGCAAACCGGCGCGCGAGCCGGTGGCCGGACGCGTCGCCCGCCAGCATGCAATCGGCCGGAAACCATGACGGCAGGGCTTTGCGCTTCGCTACGCACGATCCGCGATCCATGCAATCATGCGGACGTCGCAGGCGTCGTCGGCGTGCTGCTCGCGTTGGCGTGCGGGCCTGTCCGGCCCGTCCGGCGACGGTGAGCGACACGCGACATCGTCGCGCACCCGTTCGTGGCCCCCGTCACTCGACCTCACGCATTTCACCCATGCAAGATTCCAACGAAAGCCGTCCGTCACGCGTGCGGCTGCTGAAAGGCATCCTCCCGATCCGCCGGGCGGCGGCGATGCGCGACATCTTCGCGGGCATGTCGCTCGCGTCGATGGACATCCCGCAGGTGCTCGGCTACGCGCGCATCGCCGGCATGCCGGCCGTCACGGGGCTCTACACGGTGTTCCTGCCGCTCGTTGCGTTCGCGTGCTTCGGCGCGTCGCGCCATCTCGTGGTCGCCGCCGATTCCGCGACCGCGACGATTTTCGCGAGCCGGCTGTCGTCGATGGCGCCGGCCGGCAGCGCCGACTATGCGGCGCTGGCCGGCATGGTCGCGTTGCTGACCGCCGCGATGCTGCTGCTCGCACGCATCTTCAAGCTCGGTTTTCTCGCCGATTTCCTGTCGCGCACGGTGCTGGTCGGCTTCCTCGCCGGCGTCGGCGTGCAGGTATCGATCGCGATGCTCGGCGACATGCTCGGGTTGTCCGTGCCGTACTCGGCGTCGCGCAGCCTCGCGCAACTCGACTACGTCGTCACGCACCTGGTTCACGCGCACCGGCCGACGCTCGCGCTCGCGGCGCTCGTCGTCGGCGCGATTCTCGCGTGCAAGCGGTTTCTGCCGCGGGTGCCGATGCCGATGATCGCGGTGGCGGGCAGTATCGCCGCGAGCGCGGCGTTCGGCTTCGCCGCGCACGGCATCGCGGTGCTCGGGCCCGTGGCGGGCGGCTTGCCGCCGCTGCGCTGGCCGTCGGTCACGTGGCAGCAGTTCCTCGATCTCGTACCGGTCGCCGCGTCGTGCTTCGTGATGATCATCGCGCAGAGCGCGGCCGCCGCGCGGGTGTTCGCGCAGCAGTACGGCGAGGACGTCGACACCAACGCCGACATCCTCGGGCTCGCGGCCGCGAACGCGGCGGCGGCGCTCGGCGGTGCGTTCGTCGTCAATGGCAGCCCGACGCAGACGGCGATGGCCGACGGCGCGGGCGTGCGCAGCCAGGTCGGCCATCTCGCGTTCGCCGTCGTCGTGGGCATCGTGCTGCTGTTCTTCAGCCCGTATTTGCAGTATCTGCCGCATGCGGTGCTGGCCGGCATCGTGTTCACGATCGCGCTCGGGCTGATCAACGTGCGCAGCCTCGCGGCGATCCGCGAGGAAAGCCCCGGCGAATTCACGCTCGCGCTGATCACGGCCGCGGCCGTCGTGACGCTCGGCGTCGAGCAGGGCATCCTGCTGGCGGTCGCGCTGTCGCTGATGCGGCACGTGCGCCACAGCTACCAGCCGCACACGATGGTGCTCGAACCGGTCGCCGGCAACGGGCGCTGGCAGCCGGTGCCGACCCGGCGCGGCGCGATGACGGCGCCCGGGTTGATCGTCTACCGGTTCGGCGCCGACCTGTTCTTCGCGAACGATCACCTGTTCGCTGCCGAAGTGACCGAACTCGTCGACGCGGCGCCGGTGCCGCCGCGCTGGTTCGTCGTCGACGCGGGCGCGATCACCGATGTCGACTATTCGGCCGCGCGGACCTTGGCCGATCTCGTCAGGGCGCTGCATGCGCGCGGGATCGGCGTGCTGTTCGGGCGCGTGAACCGCTATCTGCGTGCGGACATGGATCGTCACGGGATCACCGAGGTGGTCGGCGCGTCGTGCATCTTCGCCGCGCTGCATCAGGCGCTGGAGGCGGCGGGCACGACGCCCGCGCCGCAGGAGCCGGGCACGGTGTAGCGCGATGCGGCGCTACGCGAGCGCGCGCAGGCGCGCGAAACCATTGCGCAGGTAGCGGGCCAGTTCCGTCGCGGCCGCCGTGTGCTGGCCGCGCGGCACATGCAGGTTGATCGAGAAATTCGGCAGGGCGGGCAGGCCGCCGCCGGCCGGCAGGATATCGAGGTCGGGCGGCACGGTGGACGCGAGCCAGACGGTTACGGCGAGATCGGCGCGCACGGTCGCGGCCGTGGCATCGAAACTGCCGTTCTCGAACACGGTGCGCCACGGGCGATTGCAGCCGCGCAATGCGTCGAGCACCGTCGGGCGGAATGCGCAGGTCTGCGCGACCATCGATACCGGCAGCGGCGAGTGCCGGTGCGCGGTGCCGCCTTTCGCGCCGACCCAGACCAGCCGGTCGACGGCGATGCACTCGCCGCGCGACGACCCGACCGGAGCCTCGATCAGCGCGACGTCCAGGTTGCCGTGCGTGAGCCCGCGCCGCAGCTCCGGTGACGCCGCGCACACGAGCGTGAGCGCGACCTGCGGATGCGCGTGGGTATAGCTTTTCAGGATCGGCGCGAGACAGGTGCCGACCAGATCCTGCGGCGCACCGATACGCACCGTGCCTTCCACCGCGCCGGCAGTCAGTTCGGCGAGCAGCGCATCGTGGGCGGCGAGCAGCCGTCGCGCCTGTTCGAGCAGCCGCTCGCCGGCCGCCGTCAGCAGCAGGTTGCGATGCTCGCGGACGAACAGCGGGCCGGACAGCATTTCGAGCCGCGCGACCTGCTGGCTGATCGCGCCTTGCGTCAGGTGCAGCGCGTGGCCGGCCGCCGTCATGCTGCGATGATCGGCGACCGAGACGAATGCGCGCAGCAGCGCGAGGTCGAGATTGCGTGTCATGCGTCGCATTATGATCGCTAATGACAGGCATCAAAAGGTTTCGCTGTCGTAATGCAAGGATCGCAGGTAAAAACGGGGCTTCGATTACGACGACCTGGACCCCTCGTGCCGCTTCACGACTATCTGCCGCTGGTGCTGTTCGTGATCGTGTCCACCGTGACGCCGGGTGGCGCGACGACGCTGGCGACCGCATCGGGCGCCCATTTCGGCTATCGGCGTTCGCTGCCGCTGATGGCGGGCATCGCCGCGGGCCTGGCGTCGATGGCGGCGGCGGCCGCCGCCGGGCTCGGCAGTGTGCTGCTCGCGCTGCCTGCGTTGCAGTTCCTGATGAAGGCGGTCGGCTCGGCGTACCTGATATGGCTGGCGTTGCGCATCGGCCGTGGCGGCAAGCCGCGGCTCGATGTCGACGTGCACCGGCCGCAAGGGTTCGTCAGCGGCGTGTGGATGCTGTGGCACAACCCGAAAGGCTGGGCGATGACGCTCGGTGCGGCCGCGTCGTTCGCGGCGCTCGCGTCGGGGCCGGCGCGGCTCGGCGTGCTGCTCGGTTTTGCATTCGGCGTGGCGGCGATGGCGTCGTTGTCGCTGTGGTGTTTCGCCGGGCTGCTGTTCGCACGCGTGTTGCGCACGGAGCGGCAATGGCGCTGCCTGAATGCGGGGCTCGGCGTGCTGCTGGTGGCGTCGATCGTGCCGATGTGGCTGCCGTAGCGGGAGGCCGTGCACGCGGTGCGGCGCGGCCCGGGTTCAGCGCGAACCGGCCGGTGCGTTGCCGGTTCGTCAGTCGCCGCCGCCTGCACCGGCCGAGCGCAACGGCAGCCGCAGCGTCGTCGCGAAGCTCGCCGCATGCAGCGCGCACAGCAGGCCGAACGCCCACGCATACGCGACGGCCGGCGTGCCGCCGACCGACGCCGCTTCGGCCTGCAGCCGCCACGCGAGGAACAGCGTGCATAGCGTGGTGAACGTCGGGCCGCCGAGCCGCTGCACGATATTGAGCGACGTGGTCGCCATCGGCAGGTCGCGGCGTTCGACCGATGCATACGCGGCGGCGATCGACGGCGCGCCGATCGCACTCTGGCCCATGCCGCGCAGAAACAGCGCCGGGACGAGCACGCGCGGATCGTAGCCGGTCAGCGCGAGGAACACGAGCGGCAGCGTGGCGACGAGTGCGAGCAACGCACCGGCGGCGGCCAGCCGGCGCACGCCGAACCGGCCCGTCAGCGCGCCCATCGACGGATAGGTGACGAGCATGCCGAGCCCGAGCGGCGCGAGCAGCCAGCCCATCTCGCCCGGCGAGCGCCCGCATGCCTGGATCAGGAACACCGGAATCAGCATCTGGCCTGCATACAGCGCGCCGTTCGACAGGAACTGCGTGCCGGCTGCCGCACCGAACACGCGCGAGCGAAACAGCGCGAGATCGATCAGCGCATGTTCGCGCTGGCGGCGCTCGACGCGCAGGAACGCGACGAGCAGCAGCGCCGAACCCGCGACCGCCGCAACACCGGGCACCGAGCCGATCCGTTCGACGCCGTACAGGAACAGCACGAGGCCCGGCGACAGCAACGCGAGGCCGATCCAGTCGAGTGCCCGCCGCGGCGCATCGTCCCGGTCGCCAGGCAGGAACCGCGCGGCCAGTGCGAGCGCGAGCGCGCCGACGGGCAGGTTCACCAGAAACAGCCAGCGCCACGACGCGTGCTGCAGGATCGCGCCGGCCACGACCGGGCCGAGGATCGGCGCGAGCAGCACCGGCACCGCCGCATAGCCGATCACGCGCGCCATCTGCTGGCCGGCGACGCGCGCGATCATCATCTGCGCCATCGGCGCGAGCAAGCCGCCGCTGACGCCTTGCAACACGCGAAACGTGATCAGCGACGGCGCGGACCATGCGAGCCCGCACAGCGCCGACGTGAGCGTGAACGCCGAGAAGCACCACAGGTACAGCGCCTTCGCGCCGATGCGGTCGACGAGCCAGCCGCTCAGCGGCAGCACCAGCGTCAGCGCGAGCAGGTAGCCGCTCGTCACCCACTGGATCGTCGCCAGGCTGGCATGCAGATCGGTCGCGAGGCTCGACAGCGACACGTTGACGATCGTCGCGTCGAGCTGCGACAGCAGCGAACCGAGCGTCGCGACCGCGCTGACTTTCCAGATCGACGGATCGAGCCGGCCGGCCGCGCGGCCTGGCGCCGGCTGGATGCGTGGATCGCTCACGCGCCGCGCCGGTCGAGCAGCGCGACGATGTCCTGCGTCGTACCGGTCTCGCCGAGGCGCGGGAACAGCCGCTCGATGCTGTTGACGTGCGCATCCGCGTTGAGGTCGGTCATCGCGTCGACGGCGAGCGTCACGTTGTAGCCGAGCTCGTAGGCCTGCCGCGCGGTCGATTCGACGCCGATGCTCGTCGCGACGCCGGTCAGCACGATCTGCGTGACGCCGGCTGCCTTCAGGTGCGCGTCGAGACCGGTGCCGGTGAAGGCGCCCCAGGTCCGCTTCGTCACGACGTGGTCGCCTGGCTGGCGGTTCAGTTCGGGTACGAGTTCGGTCCAGTCGGCCGGAAGCTGCGCGGTGCGCGGCGCTTGCTCGGTGCGGCCCGGTGCGCCGCCCGCGACGTTGACCAGCACGACCGGCAGGCCGCGGCTGCGGAACGCGTCGAGCAGTTCGCGGGTGCGGGCGATCACCGGCGCGACCGGGTGCGCGGTGGGGAGGGCGACGATGCCTTTCTGCAGGTCGATGACGACCAGCGCCGTGTTCGTGTCGAGACGCGTTGCGCTCATGATGGGCTCCGGGAAAAAGGGCAAGGAAAGCCGGCGCGCATGCAGCGCGACGCGCCGGCCGGGTTCATTGCTCGCCGATGCGGCGGATCAGCGGGATGGCCGCGGCAAGCGTGTCGATGTCTTGCGGATCGAGTTTCTCGATCGCGGCGCCGAGCCACTGGTGTTTCGCGGCGTTGCGCTTGCGTCGTGCGGCGAGGCCGGCGGCGGTGAGTTTGAACAGGATCTGGCGGCCGTCGGTCGGATGGGGCTCGCGCTCGACGAGTGCGTCCTCCTCGAGGCTCGCGAGGATCGTCTTCATCGATTGCGGCTTCATCGCTTCGGCGCGCGCGAGATCGGCGGTCGTCATCGGCCCGTGCCGTTCGAGCCGCGCGAGCGCGCTCGTCTGCGACATGCCGAGCCCTTCGGAATCGACCTCGGAGCGCAGCCGGCGGATGAGCTGGCCGACCGCGAGGGTCAGGTCGGCGGCGACGGTTTCGGCGGAAACGCCGGGTTTGCGTGGCGGGTTCATGCGGCGAATCATAGAACACGACAGTTAAACTTGCAAGTTTAACTGTCGAATTGATCGCCGACTGGTGGCACTACCCGGTGCGATTACGTATGTCGATGCGCGACCGGTACGACTTCGCTGTATCGCGGGGTCGCGTTTTCGTGCAGCAGATCGCCGAGGTACTGGCCAAGTTCGTCCGCGCTGAGCGAGGACGGAATCTGCAGATTGGCCGGGCGCCGCTTGCCTTCGGCCCCCAGATCGAACACGGCCCAGCGGCCGTCCGTGCGCACCACGGCGAGCAGCCGGCCGAACGCGTTGAAGCGGTATTCGTCCTGCATGGCGTCGCTCCCGTCGCGTGAGCTCGCCGGCTGCCCGTGTGCGTCTACTGGATCGAACAGGACAGCCAGCGATGGATTTTGATTGCGTCGCTCGATACGCCGGCACGCGTCGCCGCGCCGAGCAGCACGACCGTTTCGCGGCGGCCTTTCACGCGCATGCGCATCACGACGCCGTGCCCCGATTCGTTGATGAAGCCGGTTTTCTGCAGCCGGATCGGCAGGCGGCGGTAGCGTACGAGCGGGTCGGAATTCACGTACACGAGTTCACCGTCGCCGGGGCGCACGGTGGTCGACAGATCGGTCGAGAAATAGCGGATCAGCGGGTCCTGCGCGGCCGCGCCGACGAGCCGCGCGAGATCTTCCGCCGTCGACACGTTGTGTGGCGACAGGCCGGTCGGCTCGCGGAAGTGCGTATGCCGCATGCCGAGCCGGCGCGCTTCGCGGTTCATCGCCTTGACGAACGCGGCGCGCCCGCCCGGATAGTCGCGGCTCAGCGCGGCGGCCGCGCGATTCTCCGACGACATCAGCGCGATATGGAACATCTCGCGGCGCGACAGTTCCGAGCCGACCTGCAGGCGCGAACCGGTGAACTTGATCGTGTCGCGATCGCGCGCGGTCACGCGCAGCACGCCGTTCAGCGGACGATCGGCATCGCGCGCGACGACGGCCGTCATCAGTTTCGAGATCGAGGCGATCGGCCGGACGGTGCGTGCGTTGCGCGCCAGCAGCGGGGTGCCGGAATCGACGTCGAGCACGTAGGCCGCGCGGGAATGCAGCGAACCGACCGCGCGCGGGGTGTAGCCGCAACTGGCGAGCAATTTCGGTTTCGCGGGCGGGCGTGGCCGCACGGCGGTCGTGCGTTTCGCGCGCCGCTGCTGCGGCGCGGGCGCCGCGTGGCGTTTGGCCGCTTGATGCGTCACGCGCGAGCGGCGATGCTTGACGGCCTTTTTCTTGCGATGGGGTTTCTTCTTGACGGCCTTCGTATGGGCATGCGGTTGCGCATGGGCGGTGCGATGCGGCTGCACGCGTTGCGCGGACGCATTCGTGGCGAATGCGAGCAGCAGGAACGACAGGGCGAGGATCAGGGTGGTCCGGGCGCGAGGCAGGCGCGCGATGAGGCCGGTCAAGCGAAAGTCTCCTTTTCACGCGCGATGCGGCTGCGCGGAATGCGTGGGCGGTCAGCGGGTGCGGGAAATTATACGGTCGATCGCCGGGCGATGACGATCGGATGACGCGCAATGACGCGTGATACGGGAGGATTCCGGTCGTTTTCGCGCTGCCGGGCAGCGGTGCGGGTGGGGAGAAAGGCGGGCGGGTGCGCGGTTCAGCGCGGCCAGTTCCGCCGCGACACGACTGCGAAACTGATCGCGATCGAACCCGTCACCGCGCGTGGCGGCGCCTCTTCCAGCGCATCGCCGAAGCGAAAGCGGCGGCTGCGCCCGTCCGTGCGTTCGGCACGTCGCTTCGGCGCGCGGGTATCGGCGGCAACCGCGCATGCGTTTGCACCCGCGACATCGCATGATGATTCGGCCACGCAGTCGGCCGCTGGATCGAGGGACATGAAGGTGAATTCCGGGAAGGGCATGTCCGTATTGAACGCCATTGCGTTCGATCGGTAAAATGAATATTTCGATCATTATGATTCCGTTGAAGAATGGAACTGAAACTGCTGCGCACGTTCCTGACGGTGACCGAGCTGTGCCATTTCAGCCGCGCGGCCGATGCACTGCACATGAGCCAGCCTGCGCTCAGCAAGCAGATCGGCGCGCTGGAGGCAAGCCTCGGCGGCAAGCTGTTCGAGCGCGGCCGGCATGGCGCGGAGCTGACGCCGTTCGGCGAACGCTTCCTGCCCGACGCGCAGGCGCTCGTGCGCGATGCGGACGAAATCCTGGCGCGTGCGCGGGAAGCGACCAGTGGCCAGCGCGGGCATTTGCGGCTCGGCATCTGCCTGTCCGTGCTGACGCTCGTGCCGAAGCTGATCGCCGAATTCCGCCGTTGCAATCCGGGTATCGCGGTGACGCTGAGCGACCTGTCGTCGTCCGAACAGACGCGCCGGCTGCGTGCCGGCAAGCTCGACGCCGGTTTCCTGCGCCTGCCCGCCGACGACGGCTTGTCGTCGTTCAAGGTGACCGACGAAGCGCTCGGGCTTGCCGTACCGCCTCACCTGGGCTTCAAGCGCGTGCCGGCCAACCTCGACGTGCTCAACGAGATCGGCTTCATCGCGCTGCAGCGTGCGCGCGGCCCGGGGCTGGCCGCGCAGATTGACCGGTGGTGCGTCGAGCGCCGCTTCGTGCCGCACGTGATGCAGCAGGCGGAGGACGTGCAGTCGGTGCTGACCTCGGTCGCGGCCGGCGTCGGCGTCGCGTTCATCCCGTCGAGCGCGCGGTACCTGCTGCGCGACGCGACGGTGCTGCCGCTCGACGGCCGGGACGCGAAGTGGCGCGTGGGGCTCGCGTGGCTGTCCGATCGCGACGATCCCGTCACCGCGCGTTTCGTGTCGTTCATGCGCAGCGCGCTCAAGGGCGCGTGACGCGGCGTATAGTGTCCGCGAGCGTTTTCTCCCTGCTTGCCGGCGCGACGCCGGCCGACGAACCCAAACCGATGACTTCCGAAACCGACGAATCCCCGCTCGATCCCGCACTCGTCGCCACGCTCGCGACGCTGAACGAAGCCGCCAGCGATCCGGCCGGCAAGACGTGGTCGCTGCCGAAGATCGCGAAGCGCGCGCAACTGCCGATGAGCACGTTGCGCCGCGTGCTGACGCAGCTCGACGCCGCGGGCCTGAGCGCGACGACGCTGAACGAGGACGGTACCGGCAGCGCCGCGCTGACCGACGAAGGGCGCGCGGTGTGTGCGCAGCTGTTCGGTGCGAACGATGCTGAATGAAAAACGGGCCGCTGATGCGGCCCGTTGCATGGGCGTGGCTCGATGCGCACGCCGCGCCGGCCCGCTCGGCGCTCGCGAGCACGGGCCGGCGCATCGTCATCCACGCGCGATCAGAACCACTGCTTGTAGCGGCGCACGTAGATCGTCTTGACGATCTGCGCGAGCACGATGTAGCCGACCATCGTCGCGGCGAGCCACAGCCAGTAGGTGCCGGGCAGGTGCATGAAGCCGATCGCCTCCGCGAACGGCGAGAACGGCAGCCAGCAGCCGATCGCGATCGCGGTGAAGGTCGACAGCAGCACCGGCAGCGACGCCGTGCTCTGCAGGAACGGGATCTTCTGCGTGCGCAGCAGATGCACGACGAGCGTCTGCGACACGAGGCTCTCGATGAACCAGCCCGAGTTCATCACGATCTGGCCGCTCGCGCCGCCGTTCAGGTGATACAGCGCGCCCGCACCGAACACGGTCCACATCAGGATGTACGTCGTGATGTCGAACACCGACGACGTCGGCCCGACCCACAGCATGAAGCGGCTGATGTTGCCGGCTTCCCACTTGCGCGGCTTCTTCAGGAACTCGGGGTCCATCTTGTCCCACGGCAGCAGCATCTGCGACGTGTCGTAGATCAGGTTCAGCACCAGCAGTTGCGTCGCGAGCATCGGCTCCCACGGCAGGAACGCGCTGGCGACGAGCACCGAGAACACGTTGCCGAAGTTCGAGCTGGCGGTCATGTTCAGGTACTTCAGGATGTTGCCGAACGTCTCGCGGCCCTTGATCACGCCTTCCTCCAGCACCATCAGGCTCTTTTCGAGCAGGATGATGTCGGCGGTTTCCTTCGCGATGTCGGCGCCGCTGTCGACCGAGATGCCGACGTCCGCGTCGCGCAGCGCGGGCGCGTCGTTGATGCCGTCGCCGAGGAAGCCGACCGTGTGGCCGTTCGCCTGCAGCGCCTTGACGATGCGCGCCTTCTGCAGCGGCGTGAGCTTCGCGAACACGGTCGTGCGTTCGACCACCTGCGCGAGCGTCGCATCGTCGAGCGCTTCGATTTCCGTACCGAGCATCGGTTTGCCGGGTTCGAGGCCGACCTGGCGGCACACCTTCATCGTGACGGTCGGGTTGTCGCCCGTCAGCACCTTCACCGCGACGCCGTTCTCGCGCAGCGCGGCGAGCGCCGGCGCGGCCGATTCCTTCGGCGGATCGAGGAAGGTCAGGAAGCCGCGCACGACGAGATCGTGTTCGTCGGCGGTGCGGTATTGCGCGCGTTCTTCGCCGCGCGGGATCGTGCGCGTGGCGAGCACGAGCACGCGGAAACCGTCCTCGTTGTACGCGGTGGCCTGTTCGAGCAGCCGCTTGCGGGCCACGAAGTCGAGCGGACGCACGCCGTCCTCATCCTGCACGTGCGTGGAGACGGCCAGCATTTCCTCGACCGCGCCCTTGCAGATCAGCAGGTGCGTGCCGCGCGTATCCTCGACGACGACCGACAGACGGCGCCGCACGAAGTCGAACGGCAGTTCGTCGATTTTCTTGTAGCCCTGCGGCTTCACGCGTTCGCCGATCTCGTCGGCGCGCGCGACGACCGCGATGTCGATCAGGTTCTTCT
This sequence comes from Burkholderia orbicola, assembly GCF_900100915.1. Lineage (NCBI taxonomy): Bacteria > Pseudomonadati > Pseudomonadota > Betaproteobacteria > Burkholderiales > Burkholderiaceae > Burkholderia > Burkholderia orbicola. The sequence continues at coordinate 178,848 of NZ_FNKW01000002.1, forward strand.
GGCCGCTCTGGTGGAAGCTGTTCAGCCAGCCGAGCCGCAGGATGTCCTCGTTCTTGTGGCCGGACAGGTCGAGGTGGTGTTCGAGGATGATCTTGTCCTGCGTGAGCGTGCCGGTCTTGTCGGTGCACAGCACGTCCATCGCGCCGAAGTTCTGCACCGAGTTCAGCCGTTTGACGACGACCTTGCGGCGCGCCATCGCGACCGCGCCGCGGGCGAGGTTCGCGCTGACGATCATCGGCAGCATCTCGGGCGTGAGGCCCACGGCCACCGCGAGCGCGAACGTGAGTGCGCTCAGCCAGTCGCCCTTGGTCAGCCCGTTGATCATGAACACGATCGGCACCATCACGAACATGAACTTGATCAGCAGCCAGCTGACGCTCGCGACACCGCGGTCGAAGCTCGTCTCGATACGCTTGTGGCTCACGACGTTGCGCGCGAGCGAGCCGAAGTACGTGTCTTCGCCGGTCGCGACGACGACGGCCGTTGCCGTACCGCTGACGACGTTGGTGCCCATGAAGCAGACGTTCTCGAGATCGAGCAGCGATGCCGGTGCGCCGTTGGCCGCGCCGGTCGCGTGCGTGCCCGCGGATTTGCCGGCCACCGCGCCGAGCGTGTCGTACTTCTCGACGGGCAGCGCCTCGCCGGTCAGCACGGCCTGGCTGATGAACAGGTCGCGCGACGCGAGCAGCCGCACGTCGGCGGGGATCATGTCGCCGGCGGAAAGATGCACGATGTCGCCGGTCACGACTTCGCGCATCGGCACCTCGCGGCGCGTCGGTTCCGACGTGTCGGTCATGGCGCGCTGCACGGTCGCGGTCGTGCGGACCATCGCCTTGAGCTTCTCGGCCGCGCGCAGCGACCGGAATTCCTGCACGAAGCGCAGCAGCGCGCTGATCGTGACCATCGTCAGCAGGATCGTCATGCCGACGTAGTCGCGATCGTCGGGCGCCGCGAAGTAGACGTCGGTGAAGAAGCTGATGGCGGCCAGCACCAGCAGCACGTAGACGAACGGGTTGTGGAACGACAGCAGCAACTGGCGGGTCCAGTGCGGCGGCTTGTCGTGCGCGATTTCGTTCGGGCCGTCGTGCTGCAGGCGGCCGGCGGCCTGGTCGTAGGTGAGGCCGCGCGTGCTGGTGTGCAGCGACTTCAGCGTGTCTTCGAGCGGGCGGGCCGCTTCCTGCGCGGCGCGCATGATGCGCGGGTCGTTCTGCTGGCCGGCGCCGGCTTTGATGAAGCCGCGCTGTTTCTTGTGCGAGGTGTTGTGTCGTGTCGTCATGAGTCGCTCCTTGCGCACGAGGCGGCGGGCGGGGAGCGACCGTGACGTCATCGACGCACGAACGCTCCCCGCCGCGTCGCGTCAGGCGCGATCGGCTGTGGATCGGTAAAGGCGGGAACGCTCGCCGGCGCGCAGGATGCGCGCGGCGTGTCGATGCGCGGCGTCGCACCGGCGAGCGGTAATCGACTACTGTCGTCTGAGTTCATCTGCACTCCTGTCGGTTGCGGAGAATCGGCGCGGGCGATCGGCGGCGGCGCGCGCAACGAGGCGCGCGGCCGGACGGCACGCGAACGGAGAGCGCGCGCGCGACGGCGCGTCGCGTGCATTCGACAACATCGAAAATTCGGCGGGAGATCTGGCCCGTGGTCAGGCCGGAAGGGCGCCGCATCCTGCTTCCCGGGATGCGGCAGAAGACGAGGCTCTGCGCGTTTTCCTCAGGCAGCAGTCAAGTTGGCCAGGGACCAACTACAACTCGCATCGGTGTTCACAGAACACTCCATGTAACTAGACGGGGGCGATGGTAATGGCTCGCTGTGCGAAGCGTCAACCCTTTTGTCAGGCGTTATTTCGAGATGCGTGATCGAGGCGGCGCGCGTGTGCAGTCGCGTTCGATCGCCCGTCATGAAAAGGCCGCGCGCCTGCGATGTCGGCAGGGGCGCGGCCGCGTCGAACGAGGTGCCGGTTACTGGTTCGCGGTCGCGACGGCGGCCCCCGCATCGAGGATGCCCGAGCCTGCCGGCAGCGCGGTGCACGACGTGCCGGCGGCCAGCTTCGCCGCGCGCGTGCCGCCTTGCAGCTTCTGCAGGATCTGCGCGGGCGTGAGGTTGCCGTTCACCGACAGCATCAGCGCGGCGACGCCCGTCACCTGCGGCGCCGCGAGGCTGGTGCCGTTCGCGGGGCCATAGGTGTCCGAGCCCGGCGTCGTCGTGCCGGTGTTCGACGTCGACAGGACGTTGACGCCCGGTGCGCTCAGCGCGACATCGGCGCCGAAGTTGCTGAACGATGCGCGGCGGCCCGTCGCGTCGGTCGCGCCGACGGTGATCACGCCGCGGCAGTTCGCGGGCTGGTCGAGCCCGGTCGACAGGCCGTCGTTGCCGGCCGCGACGACCACGGTCACGCCTTTCGCGGTCACGTCGTCGATCGCCTGCTGGAACGTCGTGCTGCATGCGCCGACCCCGCCGAGGCTCAGGTTGATGATCTTCGCGGGGTTCGGATTGTTCGGCACGCCGTTGACGGGAATGCCGGCTGCCCAGCGCATGCCGTCGGCGATGTCGCTCGTCACGCCGCCGCACTTGCCGAGCACGCGCACCGGCAGGATTCGGCTGAGCCACGAGACGCCGGCGACGCCGGTGCCGTTGTTGGCGGTCGCGCCGATCACGCCCATCACGCGCGTGCCGTGCCAGCTGCTGTTGCTCGGCTGGCTTGCGCAGTGATAGTACGGGCCGTTGGCGTTGTCGAGTTCCTGCTGCGTGACCCAGTCGCCCGGATCGGTGGCGTCCGGGCCGCGCGTCAGGCCGTTGTTGCTGGTGTTGACGTTGCTGATGAAACTGTAGCCCTGCTGGATCAGATTGCCGACGAGATCGCCGTGCGGTCGGTAGCCGGTGTCGAGCACGGCCGTGACGACGGTCGGCGAACCTTTGGTCACGTTCCAAGCGGGCGGCAGGTCGATGCCGGCGGCCGGGTCGGACAGGTACCACTGCTGGTTGTAGAGCGGGTCGCTCGGCGTGTCGCGGATCTGCATCGGGTGATCCGGTTCCGCGTAGTCGACGTCGCTGTCGGCCGCGAACGCCTGCGCGAGCGCGGCGGCATCGGTGGCGTCCATGCGCTGGCCGAGCGACAGCACGGCCGCGCCGTTCGAGATCGTGCGCTCGACCTGCACGTTCACCGGCGTTTGCGCGACCGTGCTCGCGTACGCGCGTGCGCTGCCGGTCACCGGCGCCGTCCAGCGCGTCATCGCGCGCTGGATCACCGCGTCGAGTCGCGAGCCGTTGTCGATGGCCGCCATCGCGCGCGTGGCCGTCAGCGTCTTCAGCTTGACGATGAGGTGATCGACCGGTGGCTCGGCCGGCGCGGTCTGCGCGGCCATCTGCACGGCGGCCTGCTGCGACGTGCATGCATTGCCGCCGGACGACGCGGGCGGGGTGGTCGGGGCGGGCGCGGGCGTGGGAGCCGGCGTCGGGGCGGGTGTCGGCGCGGGCGATGCGTTGGACGAAGACGGGTTGCTGCCGTCGCCGCCGCCTCCGCCGCAGCCGGCGAGGGGCAGGAGGGCGGCGGCGGACAGCATGCCGGCGAGCATGCGCGCATGTGCGGGGCGCGCCAGCGCGAAATTGAAACGTTTGGCTCTCATGTTGAAACTTGATCCTCGTAGATAACCGTCGTGCCGGCGGTGGCGCCGGTCCGGCTGAGCCGGACCTTGTGTTTTTGTCTGACGGTTGCAGCGGGTTGCTGCGACGCGCCATGCACTGGGTAACGGCGTGCGCGGCGGCTTCTTGAGTGCGTTTCGCGAGAAAAACAGGGGGTGCCGCAAACGATTCCGTTGGTGCGTCGCAGCATGAACGCGCGTTTGGAACGACCGGCACAGACGGCACGGGCGAGGCCGTGCGCGGCGCGGTCGGGCGAACCGCGTGGCGCGGCCCGGTTTGCGCGGCACGGAAAACATCTTTCAGGATCGAGCTCGGGCGGAAGGTTGCTTACGCTTGCCCTGATGTGACGCGAATATTGTCGGGCGTAGGATCGCGATTCGATCAACGTTTCATCAGGAGACACGCATGGATCGCCGTTTCCGTTGTCTCGCCGTCGCGCTGGCCTGTGCGCTGGCCGGCGCCGCGCACGCGCAGGCCCTTACCGGTACGCTGAAGAAGATCAAGGACACGGGCGTCGTGTCGCTGGGCATTCGCGAGTCGTCGGTGCCGTTCTCGTATTCGGACAACCAGCAGAAGAACATCGGCTACTCGCGGGACATCGCGTCGCGCGTCATCGACCAGTTGAAGATGGAGCTGAACCTGCCGAACCTCGCGGTGAAGGAAATCCCGATCACGTCGCAGAACCGCATTCCGCTGTTGCAGAACGGGACGATCGACTTCGAATGCGGCTCGACGACGAACACGCTCGAACGGCAAAGGCAGGCCGCGTTCTCGAACAGCATTTTTCTCTACGGCATCCGTTTCAGCACGCGCAAGGATTCGGGCGTGAAGGACTTCGCGGACCTGGCCGGCAAGACCGTCGCGACGACGGCCGGTACGTCGGACGAGCGCCTGCTGCGCAAGCTCAACGAAGAGAAGGCGATGAACATGACGATCATCAGCGCGAAGGATCATGCCGAAGCGTTCATGAACGTCACGACCGGGCGCGCGGTGGCGTTCGTGATGGACGAGCCGCTGCTGTACGGCGAGATCGCGAAGGACCGCAACCCGGGTGCGTACACGGTCGCGGGCACGCCGCTCGTTCACGAAAACTATGCATGCATGATGCGCAGGGACGATCCGGCGTTCAAGCGCGTCGTCGACGGCGTGATCGCGAAGATGCAGACCTCGGGCGCGGCCGAGAAGCTGTACGACCAGTGGTTCATGCAGCCGATTCCGCCGAAGGGCGTGAGCCTCAACTATCCGCTGTCGGCGGAGATGAAGCAGCTTTTCAAGAATCCGACGGACCAGGCGCAGTACTGAGCACCGCGTCGTGGCGATATCGCGCCACCCATGAAAAACCGCCGGCACATGCCGGCGGTTTCGTTTTGCGGCCCCGGTCGCCCGTGCGCCGGACGCGCGCGTCAGGCCTTGATTTCAGGCCCGCGTGCGGCCGGCCGTGCCGGCGCCGCCGGGGCGGGAGCGGGCGCCATCGAACGCGCCGAAGGTTGCACCGGCACGATCACGACGACCGGTTCCGGCATGGCCCACGGCGCCATCGCGAACCCGACGGGCTGCGGCATCGGCATCGCGAATGCGTTGGCGAGCGCGATGTGCTGGAGCGCCATCATCTGCTGCTGCATCGCGACCATCTGGGCCTGCGCCGCCTGCATCCGGTACTGCGCAACCTGCATTTGCCGTAACGCTGCCGCGGGCGGCAGGCTGCCCGACGACGTCTGCATCTCGAAGCTCGCGCCGCCTTGCGGGCTGTGCCAGCTCCACGTGCTGACCTTCATCGGGCCGACGGCCGTCTGGACGACACGCGTTTCGGCTTTCACGGGCACGGCCTGCCCGTCGACATTGACGAACATCGGTTGGGCGGCCGCCGCGCCGGCCTGCCCGGCCAGGGCGAACACGGGCGCCAGCGCCAGCGCGCCCGCCGCCATATACGAACGGAATCGCATCTTCGTATCTCCATCAAACGAGACTAATCGAATCAACAATGACGTGCGGCTCACGGAGTGAGCCATCCGAGACGATGCGGCCGTTGGCTTAAATCAGCATTAAAACCGCCGCCGGCGGGCCGATCGGCGCATGTCGGAACGGGCTGCCATCGGCATTCAACCTCGCCCGTGCCAGGGGCATCCTGTCGCCCGGTGCAACAACAGGCACAATACGGAATTCGCCACCCTCGCACGCATGTTCGATATTCGAACATCGACCGTGCGGCACTGCTGCCCGATCTCCTTCCCAGTCGTCATGAACGCCACGCTCACTCCCGCGCGCGAGTCGAATTCGCCGCGCTTCCTGCTGTTCCTGATCTGCCTGTTCGCGTCCGCCGGCCAGCTCGCGATCGACATCTACGTGCCCGCGCTGCCCGACATGGCCCGTTCGTTCGCGACCACGCCGCAGGCGATCCAGTCGAGCGTGTCCGGCTACATGGCGGCCTACGCGCTGGGCCAGCTGATCTTCGGGCCGATCGCCGACGCATACGGCCGCAAGCGCGTGCTCGCGTTCGGGCTCGTGATCTACACGATCGGCTGCCTGCTGTCGCTCGGCGCGCCGAACCTCGAGACGTTCGTGCTGGCGCGCTGCCTGCAGGGCTTCGGGATCGCGACCACCAACCTGCTGGCGAAGGCGATCATCACTGATTCGTTCTCCGGCCAGGCGTTGATGCACGCGTTCACGTACATGTCGATCGCGTGGGGGCTGGCGCCGATCATCGCGCCGGTGATCGGGGCGCACCTGCAGGAATGGTTCGGCTGGCGCGCGTGCCTGGTGTTCCTGCTGGTCTACTCGTTGGCGATGTGGGCGCTGCTGTGGCGCTACCGCGAAACCTTGCCGAAGCCGGTGCATCTCGAGCCGCGCACGCTGATGGCGAACGCGGGCAAGGTGCTGGCCAGCCCGGTGTTCCAGAGCTGCTTCCTCGCACAGGGGCTGTGCTGCAGCATCCTGCTGGTGTTCAACATCGTCGGGCCGTTCATGGTGCAGACCACGCTGCACAAGCCGCCGACCTTCTTCGGTTATCTCGCGCTCGGCATCGGCCTCATGTATTTCCTCGGCGGCCTGTCGAACCGGATTCACGGCCGCGGGCTGCCGAGCGCCGAGCAACGGCTGCGGATCGGCGCGCGCGTAATGGCGGGCGCGTCGGTCGCGATGCTGGTGCTGGCGCTGACCGTCGGCCTGCGCGTGTGGACGCTCGCGACACCGGTGCTCGTGATGGGTTTCTGCGCGGGCGCGATGTATCCGACGCTGATGGCCAAGGGCAATTCGCTGTTTCCGCATATCGCCGGCCTGACGAGCGCGATCCTCGGCTGTGCGCTGCTGCTCGTGTCGTCCGCGATGATGGGCCTCGCCGGCTTCGTGTCGATTCACGTGCTGACGCCGCTGGCGGTGTTCTTCGTCGCGTTGTCGTTCATCGTCGTGTGGATGGTGACGAAGCTGCTGCGGTATCTGTCGCGGCAGCAGGCGGCGCCGGTGGTGTGCGGGAGCGGGGAGGCGGCGTAAGCCGCCTGCCGACCGACTCATGAACCGGATTCTGCTGAAGCGCGCCGCCCGGTCCGACGCCGCCGACCTGATCGACGCCAACCGCACGAGCCGGAGCCATCATCTGCCGTGGGTCGATTCGTTCATCGACCAGGCCGGCTTCGATCAATGGTTCGCCCGCTGCCTGACGGGCCCGAACGTGGGATTCATCGTGCGCGAGCGGGCATCGGGCGCGGTGGTCGGCGTGGTGAATCTCAACGAGATCGTCGGCGGGGTGTTTCAGAGCGCTTATCTTGCGTACTACGGAATGGCGGAGTTCAGCCGCAAGGGGCTGATGACGGATGCGTTGCGGGCGGCGATCGACGTCGCGTTCGGCGAACTCGGGCTGCATCGGCTCGAAGCGAATATCCAGCCGGCCAACCATGCGTCGATCGCGCTGGTTCGGCGGCTCGGTTTCAGGCAAGAGGGATTCTCGCCGCGCTATCTGCGCATCGGCGGCGAATGGCGCGACCACGAGCGCTGGGCGCTGCTGGCCGACGACGCGCGCGAAGGCGGCGCCTGACAGTCGTTTCCCGTCCCGCCTCGCGGGGCTTACAGCGGATGCGCGGCGCCTGCCTGCTGCAACAGAGACACGGCAACCGGGTCCGGCAGTCCGTTCGAATCAATCGCCCCAGCCTTGGCCAGCGCGACGAGATCGCCATCGACGCCCGGTTGCCCGACCACGAACGAGGTGGTCAGGAACGCCGGTGCGGCGAGCGTGACCGCATAGCGCTGCTGCAGGTTCGTGACCACGGCCGATTGCGCGGCCTGCACGGTGTCCGGGCTGTTCATGGCCCGCTGGTAGCGCAGGCTGCCCTGGAAATTGCCGATCAGCCCGGCCGTGTTCGTCCCGAGTTGCGCCGCGAGATAGACGAGCATCAGCTCGGTCTCGGGCGTCGTGTTGAAGGTGCCGCCCGCATAGGCGAGCGAATGCAGGCTCGCGCCGCCCGACGCCACGGTGATGACGCACGGCAGCGCCGCGTTGAGCGTCACACGGTAGTTGCCGCCGCCGTCCGTCAGCGTCGTTGCCGAGCCAACCGCGCAATTGACCGCCACCTGCGCGCTCGCGAGCGCGTCGCCCGTCGCGGCCGTGCCCGACAGCGAGACGGTTTGCGTGTTGTCGTTGAAGCACACGTCGACGCCGAAACAGGCATCGCCGTTGCAGGCCTGGAGGGCGGCGAGCGTTGCAACGCACAAGACGCCCAGCGCGGGGCGGGTGAAGCGCGTAAGGCGAATGTTCATGGTCGCGGGCAATCGAGAGAATGAGGCAACCGGGCGCGTCGGGGATGCGGCGCTGCTGTCATTCTATGTCCTGAACCGCGGTGCTGCTCGCCCGTTCGGTGTGCCGTAGGCGGGGTACCGCCGGGCAGACGCGTTATGGGGGCGGGGGGCGGGCCGGCGCCATGACGTAAGCGAGCAACAGGCTCAGCAGGATGCTGAGCCCGAGCACGTGCCAATGGCTGGCGAGCAGCCGCTGGAAGTGCTCGCCCATGTCCGGCGTGATCCACCAGCAGGTCATGGGATGCATGCGAGCCTGATGGCACTCCAGGATGCCGCCGTTTCGATACGCGTCCCACAGGCTGTCGGCGGCATACAGACCCAGGAAGAGCGGGATGATCTGTACGCCATGCCGGAGTAGTTTCCGCTCGGTTTCGGGTGTCATCGCTGTCGGTCGGGAATCGGCCTGCGTCGGTTCGTCGTCGGCGCCCGAATGCAGCGCGTGCCCGGTATTGTCGAACTAATTCACCCCGTCCACAACGATTTGCGGCTTGGCCGGTCCGGTTGAAGAATCGGGCGACTGCACTCGACTTCTCCGCCCAGCCGCAGCCGAAAGCAAATATGCCCGGCCAGTCGGGCCGGCTCGCCGGCTCAGGGCTTGCGCGCGGCCGGCTTCGCGAACGCGCCGCGCACCTCGAAGCCGATCGCATCCGCGACGTTGCCGCGCGCGTCTACGAGTTCGAGCCGGTGCCGGCCCGGCCACGGCAGCCACGCGACGCGATCGGCATGCCCGATCACCTTGTCGTCGAGCCGCCACGCGAACTTCGTCGCGCGCCCGGCCGAGCGCTCGAACCAGATCCGCTGGTTCTTCGGCGGAATGTCCGGGTCGATCGCGAAGATCGTGCCGTCGGTCGGCGCGCCAATCGTCAGCGGTGCGCGTGCGCCGTCCTTGCCCGGCGTGACGGGCGCCGCGAGCCGGATCGTGTCGATTGCCGTGCCCGCGATGAACCACTCGTTGCGGGCCGGCTCGATGTCGCGCTCGAACGCGATCCGGCGCGTCTCGACGCCGGCCGGCGCACGCGGCGGGCGGCTCGGCAGGTCGCGGTGCAGGTAGCCGACGACGGCCGACCACACGGGCGACGCGCCCGTGACGCCCGACACGTCCCACATCGGCGAGCCGTCCGCATTGCCGACCCACACGCCGACCGTATAGCGCGACGTGAAGCCGACCGTCCAGTTGTCGCGCATGTCCTTGCTCGTGCCGGTCTTGACCGCCGAGAAGAAGCGCGTCGCGAGCGGGTTGTCGAAGCCGAACGTGCGTACGCGCGCGTTGTTGTCGGACAGGATGTCGGTGACGACGAAGCTGGCCGCTTCGCTGAACACGCGCGTGCCCGCGTCCGGCCGCGCGGCCGCCGCTGCGGCGGATGCGCTGGATGCCGGCGTCGATGCCGCGGCCGGCAGGTCGACGACCTTGCGTGCGACGCCGCCGTTCGCGAGCGCGCGGTAGGCGTTGGTCAGCGACAGCAGCGTGACGTCCGCACTGCCGAGCGCAAGGCTGAAACCGTAGTAGTCGCCTTCCTGCGCGAGCGGCAGGCCGAGCGCGGTCAGCGTGCGCGCAAAACGATGCGGCGTGACGAGCACGAGCGTGCGCACGGCCGGCACGTTCAGCGAGCCGCCGAGCGCGCTGCGCACGCTCACCCAGCCCTTGAAATCCTTGTCGTAGTTCTGCGGAATGTACAGGCCGCCGCCGGCGGCGAGGTTGATCGGCGCATCGTCGAGCAGCGACGCGGCGGTCAGCCGCTTCTCGTCGAGCGCCTGCGCATAGAGGAACGGCTTGAGCGTCGAGCCGGCCTGGCGCGGCGCGAGCACGGCATCGACGTCGCGCGCGCTCGACAGCGCCCCCGACGAGCCGACCCATGCGCGAATCTCGCCGGTCGCGTTGTCGATCACGACGACCGCGCCGTCCTGCACGTTGCGCCGGTGCGCGGGCGCGTTCAGTTCGGTCAGTGCGCGCATCAGCGTGTCGCGTGCGAAGCGCTGCAGCGGCGCGTCGAGCGTCGTGCGGACCTGCGCGCCGGCCGCCGGCTTGACCTCGGCCGCGATGCGCCGCGCGAAGTGCGGGGCGAGGGCGGCGCCGTCGTCGCGTACGGTATTGGCAGGGCGCGCGATGACGAGCTGCACGTAGCCGTCGAGCGACGCGCACGCCTGCCCGGCCTGCATGTCGCGCAGGATTCGGCACGCGCGCTCGGCGATCTTCGCCGGGGCCGCGTTGGGCGCCCGCACGAGGGCGGCGGCGATCGCGGCCTCGCGCGCGTCGAGGCCCGACGGCGCCTTGCCGAACAGCACCTGCGACAGCGCGCCGAGCCCGATCGTCTCGCCGCGGAACGGCACCAGGTTCAGATAGGCCTCGAGGATCTGGTCCTTGCGCCAGCTGCGTTCGAGCCACAGCGCGTTCACGGCCTGCGTGGCCTTCTGCGGCAGCGAGCGCTGGCCCGAGCGGCGCGGCGAATCGCTGAGCAGGCCCGCGAGCTGCATCGTGACGGTCGACGCGCCGCGCGTGCGCTCGTTCCACAGGTTGCCCCACGCGGCGCCGGCGATGCCGCGCCAGTCGACGCCGCTGTGTTCGTAGAAGCGCTTGTCCTCGGACACGACGATCGCCTCGCGGAACGCGGGCGATACGTCGGCGAGCGACACCCAGTCGCCGCGCCGTTCGGCGAGGTCGACACGCGTGCGCTGCAGCGGCGTGCCGTCGCGCGCGAGCAGCACCCAGTCGGAGCTGCGCCAGTTGCGGCGCACGTCGTCGTAGCCGGGCAGCGCATGCGCGACGAGCGGCGCGGCCAGCACGACGGCGACGAATACGCGGCCGGCGAAACGCGCCGGCCGCGGCAAAGCCAGATCGATCATCACGTGCTCGTTACTTGCCCGCGTCGGCCGGCTTCACGGTCATCGGCGGGTTCGGCCACAGGCCGTACACGGACGGCGCATACAGTGCCTCGACGCGCGTCGGCGGCAGGCCGAACGTGCCGACGTTGTTCAGCCGCACCGTGTACTCCACCGAGAATTTGCCCTTCGGCAAATAGTCGTAGTACGCGCGATAGCCGTCGAAGTCGCGCTCGATGAACGCCGGCCACGCGCCGTCCGGCGTTTTCTCGCCCTGTGTCGCGGCTTCGGAATCACGGCCGAGGCCCGACCCGAGGATCGTCGCACCGGCCGGAATCGGGTCGTTGACGGCGACCCACGTCATGTCGCTCTGCGCATCGATGTCGAGATGCACGCGCACGACGTCGCCGCGCGTCAGCACGCCGTTGACGGCCGGCGACACGGGCGTGACGGTCTTCGTGATCCGGTAGCCGGCCGCCAACGGCGCACGCAGCGGCACGGCCGCGAGGCTTTCGACGGTCGCCCACGGGCGGCCGGTGCCGTCCTGCGTGACCGACAGCGTGGCCGGTCCCTGCAACGCACGCGGCCACGGCATCAGCACGCTGCGCGCGGCGGCCGCGCGGGTCGCGGGCGTGGCCGACGCCGACGGCGCTGCCGATGCGGGCGACTCGGCGGGCGCGGCCGATGCCGTCTGCGACCACGAGATCGAGCGCTCGTTGCCGCCGAGCGCAATCTTCGTCGTGCCGGCGACCGGCGTGCTCTCGTAGGTCCGCGAGAAGCGCTCGACCGCGAGCAGGCCGAGCGCGTTCGACGTCGTCGTCTGCCAGGCGCCCTGGCGTTGCAGCGCGAGCAGCCCGGCCGTCACGCGCGGCATTTCGTCCTTCCAGGCCGGGTCGCCCGCGAATTCCAGCGCGAGGCGTGCGGCGTTGGTCTCGTTGCTGGTCATCAGCCACCACAGGTCGTCGTCGCGCGCGGTCGAGAACACGAGCTGCGTGCCCTGGTACGTCAGGCGTGCCCGCAGGATCTGTTCGACCTGCGCGCGTTTCTCGTCGCGTTGCGGGATGTCCTTCACGCGGGTCAGGATCGCGTGATAGTCGATCACCGCCGACGTCGGCCACTGGTTCGGCGCGATCTCGATCGAACCGAGCATGCGGCCCTGCGCGGCGCCGTAGCGCGACAGCGCCTCGATCGCCGCGAGCTTGCGCAGGTCGCGATCCTGGCGCGGCGCCCACGCGTTGCGCTCGAGGCGGCCGTCGACGAAGCGCGCGAGCCCGGCTTCGAGCTGCGTGCGCAGGTCTTCCGGCAGCGCGAAGCGCGGATCGAGACGGCTGGCTTCGTCGGACACCACGAGCAGGTACGACGACAGCGTCGGGCTGCCGTGGTGCGAATCGTCGGACGACGGCGGGAAGTAGCTCGCCAGCCCGTCGCTGTCGAGGTAGACGGGCATGCGCGCGATCAGCGCCTGCCATTGCGCGGGGTCGCGCAGCCCGATCGCACGCGACGTCTGCTGTTCGAGGCAGCGATACGGATAGCGCTCGAACCAGCGCCGCACGCCGGGCAGGCCGTCGGCGAGCTTCGACTGCAGCGATACCGCGATGCCGCCGCGCGGCAGGCCTTGCGCGTTGTTCGCGGCGCCGGTCGGGGCCGCCACCGGCACCGTCAGCGTGCCGTCGACCTGCGCGAGCGTCGCCTGCTGCACCGTGACCGGCAGCGCGGGCACGACCTTCTGCGCGACGGCCAGCGCATCGGTCGCGCGCTTGCCGCCTTGCTCGGCCGCCTCGATGCGCCAGTTCAGCGCACCGGCCGCATCGAGCGCCTGCTCGGGCACGGTGATCGTCCACGCGACTTCGGTCGCCGCGTTCGCCGCCAGCGACACGGTTTGCGGCGCGACGTCGAGGCCCGTCACGCGCGGCGTCACGACGACCTGCATCGCGCGGTCGGTCGTGTTGCGCAGCGTGACCTGCGCACGGAACGCGTCGCCTTCGCGCACGAGCGGCGGCAGGCCGGAGATCAGTTGCAGATCCTGCGTGCTGCGGATCGACGTGCTGCCCGTGCCGAAGCGGTCGGGGCCGACCGCCGCGATCGCGACGATCCGGAAGCGCGTGAGCGCATCGTTCAGCGGTACCTCGACGGTTGCGCTGCCGTTGGCGTCGAGCGTCACGCGCGGGTTCCACAGCAGCAGCGTGTCGAACAGCTCGCGGGTCGGCGCGCTGCCGCCGCCACCGCCGGCCGGCACGGCCTTGCGGCCGAAGTGGCGGCGGCCGATGATTTCCATCTGCGCGGTGGCCGTCTCGACGCCGTACGCGCGCCGGCGCAGCATCGCGTCGAGCAGGTCCCAGCTGTTGTTCGGCATCAGTTCGAGCAGCGCCTCGTCGACGGCCGCGAGGGCGATCTGCGTGCCGGCCGGCGCCGGCTGGCCGTTCGGCAGCGTGACCTTCACGTGCGCCTGCGCCTTGCCGCGTACCGTGTAGCGGGTCGCGTCGGTCGTCACGGTCACGCCGAGGCGGTGAACGCCCGTGCCGACCTTGATCTCGCCGAGACCATAGCGGAACGCGGGCTTCGACAGATCGACGAACGCGGTCGGCGCTTCATAGTGGCGGCCTTCGCGCCAGAACGCGCGCGCCCATTCGACCGGCGCCTTCCAGCCCCACGTGAAGAACGAGTACCACGGCACCTCGCGAATCCGGCCGCGCAGCGCGAGCACCGATACGTAGACGTTCGGCCCCCACGATTCGCCGACCTTCAGGTCGACGGTCGGGTTCTTGCCGTTCAGCTCGACGATGTGCGTTTCCATCACGCCGCCGCGCTCGACCGCAACCAGCGCGGTCGCGTAGCGGAACGGCATGCGCACCTGGAAGCGGGCCGTTTCGCCCGGTTCGTACGACGTTTTCTCGGGGATCACGTCGATCCGGTCGGTGTTGTCGCCGCCGAACCAGAGTTCGTCCTCGCGCGTGACCCATACCGACGTCGATGCATTCGACGTGCGGCCGTCGCCGTCCTTCGCGACCGCGATCAGCTGCACGTTACCGGCCTGCTCGAGCGTCGCGTCGCAGGCCATGCGGCCCTTGTCGTCGGTCTTGCCCGAGCACAGCACGCCGAGGTCGCGCGTGTCGCTCTTGTTGTCGTACGCATAGAAGCCGCCGACCATCCGCTTGCGCGACGACGTCGTGATGCGCGCGACGCCCTTGATCTCGATCGGCACCGACGCGCGCGGCTTGCCCTGCAGGTCGACCGCCAGCGCCTGCACCGGCACGCGCTGGCCGACCGACACCCACCGGCCGGCCTTGATGCCGGCCACCACCGCGGCTGGCCACAGGATCGTGTCGCCGCGAATCGTCTGCACTTCGCCGTTCGGGTCGGCGAACGTCGCCTCCAGCGCGATGCGCTTCGGTGCGTCGACGTCCGGCAGGCCCTTGAGCGTGACCGAGCCCGCGCCGTTGCGGTCGAGCGTCAGCGGCAGCTTGTCGGCGATCAGCTTCGTCGCGTCGGGATCGTTGCTCGACGCCGCCGCCGACGCGTTGTCGCCGTCCTGCGCATCGTCGTCGGCGTTGCCGTCGCTCGTGTCGGGGCGATACGGCGTGAAGCTGAAATCCTCGAAACGATCCGCGAACGGCGGCGACGCCCATTTCATCAGCGCCGACACCTGCACCGGCAGGTTCGATGCGCCGCCGCCCGACACGTAGTCGATCTGCACCGCGAGCGGCGCTTCCTTCACGGCGACGAGCGGGCTCTTCTGCGCGTCGCGCGCGCCGATCGAGCCTTTCAGCACCGGCAGGCGGAACGCCTCGACGCGGAAGCTGCCGCTGTAGTAAGTGGCGGTCGGCGCATCGTCCGGGCCGCCTTCGAGCTCGACGCTGTATTCGCCGAGCTTCGCGGCGGCCGGCAGCGTGAACTGCGAATCCGCGCTGTGGTCGGCCGCCCACGTGAGCGGCAGCTTGTAGGTCTGGCCCGTGCCGAGATGGCGGATCGCGACGCGCGTCGGATATTGCGACGGGAACGCGAGGCTCTGCAGCGTCTCGGTGCGGATGAAATGCTTCATCGACACGGTTTCGCCGGCGCGCAGCAGCGTGCGGTCGAACACCGTATGTGCGCGCACGGTCGGCGCGCTGTCGGTGTCGGTCGGCACGTTGAAGCGCCACGATTCGATCCCGCGGTTCCAGCCCGAGCTGACGAACGCCATGTCGGGGCCCGTCTTCGGATCGTCCACGCGGGCCGACACGAAGTAGTCGTTAAAGCGCTGTCCCGACGAGCTGCATTCGCGCTTCGGCTCGAACGGCCCGTCGATCTTCAGCAGGCCCTGCGCGTCGGTCTTGCCGGCCGCGATTTCGTCGCCGTTGCAGTCCGACACGCGGATCTGCGCATTCGGCACCGGCTTGCCCTTGTCGAGCGTCGTGACCCACACGAGGTTGTTCTCGCGGCCCTGTTTCAGGTGCACGCCGAGGTTCGTGACCAGCACGGTGGTGCGCACGTACATGCTCGACGGCTTCGCGAGCAGCGAGCGGCCGAGCGCGGGCGACGCGAGTTCGAGCACGTAGAAGCCGGGCTTGTCGATCGGCACGCCGACCACTTCGAACGGGCGCAGCGCCTTCGGATCGGCCTTCGGCAGCGTCAGCACCTGCGCGCCGGGCTCGCCCGCGAGCAGCGACAGCGAGCGCACGTCGATGCGGCGGTTTTTCGGCGCCGGCTGTTTTTCGCCGGCCTCGAGCGGCACGTAGACGGGGTGTTGTCCCTTGCGTTGCAGCAGCCCGGGAATCTGGTCGTCGATCGAGCCGGCCGTCATCGACCAGTTGTCGAAGCGGTCGACGGTGCGCATCCACTGGCGGATCGCGGTGTCGTTCTCGACCTTCAGGTTCGCGAATTGCGCACCGCCCGCATTGAGGCCGGCGATATGCAGGTCGGCCTCGACATTGCGCAGCGTGACGGGCACCAGCGCGGGCGTACCGGGTTCGGCGAAGCGCTCGACGATCCCGAAGGTGCCCGACGCGAATTTCGCGAGCGGCGGCATCGGTGCGGTGCGCGTCGCGAGCGGGAACAGGTCGGCGTTGGACAGCGGTCGGTCGGTCACGTCGTGCAGGCCCGACGGCAGCTCGACGGTCAGCGCGGCTTGCGCGGGCAGCGGCGGGTTGAACGTGACGGTCGTCACTTCCTCGCTGTGATCGTCGGCGGCGAAGGTGGGCGACAGCGAACCGTCGGGGCCGCGCAGCCTGATCGCTTCGGCCTGCTTGCGCGAGATCGGAGCGTTGAACGACAGCGTGAGCGGGCGCAGCGGCGTGCAGGGCGCCTTCGCGTTCTCGCGTTCGCACGAGAAGCTTGCGGCGAACGGTGCGCGCACGGTGAAATCGAAGCGCCGCTCGGTGTCGTTCGCGATGCCGCTCGGGCTCGCGACGCCCTTGCCGTATACGAGCTGCATCTTCGCGCTCGCCGGCAGCGCCTGCGAGCACGACAGCGTCAGCACGCGCGCCGCTTCTTTCTTCAGCCCGAAATGATCTAGCAGGGCGTTGCGCGTGTCGTCGTCGGCCGCCGTGACCGGAATGCGGTTGCCGATACCGGCCGCTTCGCACCAGATGTTGGCGAGCGCCGAGCGCGGCTCGGCCGGGCCGTTCAGCTTCATCACGAAGACCTGCCGCTCCTCGATCTCGCGCGAGCCGGGGCGCACCGACACCGGGAACGGGCCGCCCGTCTGGAACGTGAAGCGGCGCGGGCCGCTGGCCGCATTGCCGGCGACCGAGCGCAGCGTATCGTTGAGCGCGACCGAGCAGCGGACGCCGGGCGGCAGGTCGCTTTCGAAATCGTAAACCCAGGTCTTGTCGTCGAGCCAGTGGCCCGAGCCGCGCGCGGCGGTCGAATCGTTGCAGGTCACGCGCGCCGGATTCGGCGCGGACGCCGAGCCGAACGCGACCATCGGTTCGTCGAACTTGACGACGCTCTGCCGGACTTCGGTGACGGTGCCTTGCGGCGACACGCTCACCGTGCGCGCCGCGCCCGCATGCAGCGACAGGGCCGCGGCGGCGCCGAGCGTTGCGACGGCGCCGATGCGCCAGAGCAGCCGGGTCGTGTGGTTGGTTCGATGCGTTTCTTTGTTGTGCTTGTCGCGCTGCTTCATCGCTCGATTGCCCTCGGAGGGAAGCTTTCTGTTTGATTGCACGGGATTCTAACCGACCGTCGCGCGCGCGCAGCACGGCGTGCGGGTGCAGTGTGTGGTCGGCACGCGACACGGGGGTGCCTGCCGCGGATTTGTCGCGTCGACGACACAAAAATGCAGCGAAATTTCGATTGTCCCGGATTGCGGAACATTAAATGAACTATAAAAAGATTGTTTGATCCGGCTGGTGCGCGTACATTGCAGATCCGCGCCAATGTTTGAGAAATATCAAGCGTGGTTTTCCCGAATCCGGTGTTCGAGAGAAGGAAACATGCACAACGACAACACCCCCCAATCGCGTCGTGACAACGACGCAGCCGCAACCGGCATCACGCGGCGTCAATGGCTGCAGGGCGCACTGGCGCTGACGGCGGCGGGCCTCACCGGCTCGCTGGCGTTGCGGGCCCTGGCCGACGATCCCGGCACCGCGCCGCTCGATACGTTCATGACGCTTTCCGAAGCATTGACCGGCAAGAAAGGGCTGAGCCGCATCACCGGCCAGCGCTATCTGCAGGCCTTGCAGAAGGGCTCGTTCAAGACGGCCGACAGCCTGCCGCAACTCGCCGGTGCGCTCGCATCCGGCTCGCTGAATCCCGACCAGGAATCGCTCGCACTGACGATTCTCGGCGCGTGGTATCTCGGCATCGTCGACAACGTCGTGATTACCTACGAAGAAGCATTAATGTTCAGCGTGGTGTCCGATACGCTCGTGATCCCTTCGTATTGCCCCAACAAACCCGGCTTCTGGGCCGAAAAACCGATCGAGAGGCAAGCCTGATGGCCGATACCGATACGCAAAAAGCCGACATCGTCGTCGTCGGATCGGGTGTCGCCGGCGCGATCGTTGCACACCAGCTCGCGATGGCGGGCAAGTCCGTGATCCTGCTGGAAGCCGGCCCGCGCATGCCGCGCTGGGAAATCGTCGAGCGCTTTCGCAACCAGGCCGACAAGACCGATTTCATGGCGCCGTACCCGTCGAGCCCGTGGGCCCCGCATCCGGAATACGGCCCGCCGAACGACTACCTGGTCCTGAAGGGCGAGCACAAGTTCAACTCGCAGTACATCCGCGCGGTCGGCGGCACGACGTGGCACTGGGCCGCGTCCGCGTGGCGCTTCATCCCGAACGACTTCAAGATGAAGACCGTGTACGGCGTCGGCCGCGACTGGCCGATCCAGTACGACGACCTCGAGCATTACTATCAGCGCGCCGAGGAAGAGCTCGGCGTGTGGGGCCCGGGCCCCGAGGAAGACCTGTACTCGCCGCGCAAGCAGGCGTACCCGATGCCGCCGCTGCCGTTGTCGTTCAACGAGCAGACCATCAAGAGCGCGCTGAACGGCTATGACCCGAAGTTCCACGTGGTGACCGAGCCGGTTGCCCGTAACAGCCGCCCGTACGACGGCCGGCCGACCTGTTGCGGAAACAACAATTGCATGCCGATCTGCCCGATCGGCGCGATGTACAACGGTATCGTCCACGTCGAGAAGGCCGAGCAGGCCGGCGCGAAGCTGATCGACAGCGCGGTCGTCTACAAGCTCGAGACCGGCCCGGACAAGCGCATCGTCGCCGCGATCTACAAGGACAAGACGGGCGCCGACCATCGCGTCGAGGGCAAGTACTTCGTGCTCGCCGCGAACGGCATCGAGACGCCGAAGATCCTGCTGATGTCCGCGAACCGCGATTTCCCGAACGGCGTCGCGAACAGCTCCGACATGGTCGGCCGCAACCTGATGGACCATCCGGGCACCGGCGTGTCGTTCTACGCGAGCGAGAAGCTGTGGCCGGGCCGCGGCCCGCAGGAGATGACGTCGCTGATCGGCTTCCGCGACGGTCCGTTCCGCGCGACCGAAGCCGCGAAGAAGATCCACCTGTCGAACATGTCGCGCATCAACCAGGAGACGCAGAAGATCTTCAAGGCCGGCAAGCTGATGAAGCACGACGAGCTCGACGCGCAGATCCGCGACCGTTCCGCACGCTACGTGCAGTTCGACTGCTTCCACGAGATCCTGCCGCAACCCGAGAACCGCATCGTGCCGAGCAAGACGGCCACCGACGCGATCGGCATCCCGCGCCCCGAGATCACGTATGCGATCGACGATTACGTGAAGCGCGGCGCCGTGCACACGCGCGAGGTCTACGCGACCGCCGCGAAGGTGCTCGGCGGCACCGACGTCGTCTTCAACGACGAGTTCGCGCCGAACAACCACATCACGGGCGCGACGATCATGGGTGCGGATGCACGCGACTCGGTCGTCGACAAGGACTGCCGCACGTTCGACCATCCGAACCTGTTCATCTCGAGCAGCTCGACGATGCCGACCGTCGGTACGGTGAACGTGACGCTGACGATCGCGGCGCTCGCGCTGCGGATGTCGGACACGCTGAAGAAGGAAGTCTGACCGTGCGGAAATCTACTCTCACCTTCCTCCTGGCCGGCTGCCTCGCGCTGCCCGGCCTCGCACGCGCGGCCGATTCGGCCGATCCCGCGCAGGTCAAGCGCGGCGAATACCTCGCGGTCGCGGGCGACTGCATGGCCTGCCACACCGCGAAGGGCGGCAAGCCGTTCGCGGGCGGCCTCGGCATGCCGGTGCCGATGCTCGGCAAGATCTATACGAGCAACATCACGCCCGACCCGGATACGGGCATCGGCAACTGGACGTTCGACGATTTCGAGCGCGCGGTGCGGCACGGTGTATCGAAGAACGGCGACAACCTGTACCCGGCGATGCCGTACGTGTCGTACGCGAAGATCAACGACGACGACGTGCAGGCGCTGTACGCGTACTTCATGCACGGCGTCGAACCGGTCAAGCAGGCGCCGCCGAAGAACGAGATCCCCGCGCTGCTCAGCATGCGCTGGCCGCTGAAGATCTGGAACTGGCTGTTCCTGAAGGACGGCGTCTATCAGCCGAAGCCGGCGCAGAGCGCCGAGTGGAACCGCGGCGCGTATCTCGTGCAGGGCCTCGCGCACTGCAGCACGTGCCACACGCCGCGCGGCATCGCGATGCAGGAGAAGTCGCTCGACGAAACGGGCGGCAGCTTCCTGTCGGGCTCGGTGCTCGCGGGCTGGGACGGCTACAACATCACGTCCGACCCGAACGCGGGGATCGGCGGCTGGACGCAGCAGCAGCTCGTCCAGTACCTGCGCACCGGCAGCGTGCCGGGCCTCGCGCAGGCGGCCGGCCCGATGGCCGAGGCGATCGAGCACAGCTTCTCGAAGATGACCGAAGCCGACATCGGCGCGATCTCGACGTACATCCGTACGGTGCCGGCCGTGGCCAGCGGCGACGCGAAGCAGTCGCGCTCGTCGTGGGGCAAGCCGGCCGAGGATGGCCTGAAGCTGCGCGGCGTCGCGCTCGCGTCGTCGGGTATCGATCCGGCGCGCCTGTATCTCGGCAACTGCGCGACCTGCCACCAGATGCAGGGCAAGGGCTCGCCGGACGGTTACTACCCGCCGCTGTTCCACAACTCGACGGTCGGCGCACCGAATCCGACCAACCTCGTGCAGGTGATCCTGAACGGCGTGCAGCGCAAGGCCGGCAGCGAGGACGTCGGGATGCCCGCGTTCCGTCACGAGCTGTCGGATGCGCAGATCGCCGCGCTGACGAACTACCTGACCGGGCAGTTCGGCAATCCGGCCGCGAAGGTGACCGAGCAGGACGTCGCGAAGCTGCGCTGAAACGCGGCACGCGACGAAGCAGGGCAACAATAGAAAAGAGGAGGAGCACAGCACATCGGGCGGGCCCCGATGCCGGTTGTTGCAGAGCGGGGCGGGCGGCGCGGTTGGTCGCTCGCCCCGGTTCACAGGCAATCCGGTGCGTGCGGTTGCGCGCATCGTTTTCGTTGATCACACCATGACACCGAATCAACCGTTTCTCGCGTCCCAGCGCGATGTGCTGCTGCTGCTGTCCCGCATTCTGCTCGTGATCCTGTTCGTGATGTTCGGCTGGAAGAAGATTATCGACTTCTCCGGTACGATCGCGTTCATGGGGAGCGAGGGCGCGCCGGCGCCGATCATTTCGGCGGCGATTTCCGTCGTGATGGAGCTGTTCGTCGGGATCGCGATCCTCGTCGGTTTCCAGACACGTGCGCTCGCGCTGCTGCTTGCGCTGTATACGATCGGCACCGGCATCATCGGCCACCACTACTGGACGATGACGGGCGGCGAGCAGATCAACAACATGATTCATTTCTACAAGAACATCGCGATCTCGGGCGGCTTGCTCGCGCTCTGCGCGGCGGGCCCCGGACGTTTTTCGATCGATCGCGGATAAGCGGACCCGAGGCGCGTGCATGGGGCGCGCGTCGGACGGTCGAGACTTCGAGGGGGCATCATTTTGCGACTCAAATACTTCGCATGGCTGATTGCGGCCGCCACGCCGGCGGCTGCGTTTGCACAGACGAGCGTGACGCTGTACGGCCGCATCGACGGCGGCGTCGAATACCTGAACCACATCGCGAAGCCGAACGGTGGCAGCGGGACGCGCTGGAGCGCGGAAAGCGGCGACTGGGGCACCAGCATGTTCGGGCTGAAGGGCGTCGAGGATCTCGGCGGCGGGCTGTCGACGGTGTTCAACCTGGAAACCGCGTTCCAGGTGATGAACGGCCAGACGGGCGGCGGGCGCATGTGGTCACGGCGCGCGTACGTCGGGTTGAAGAGCAATACGTGGGGCCAGCTGCAGGCTGGCCGCAACCTGTTCATCGACAGCGACGGCGTGTGGGAATTCGATCCGTTCGTCCAGCAGGCGTTTTCGTCGGCGTCGCTCGTGCGCGGCCGCAACTGGCAGCAGACCAGCAACAACATCGAATATCACAGCCCGGTGATCGGCGGCTTCGACGTGCAGGCGCAATACGCGTTCGGCAACCAGTCGCGCGGCTTCAACTACGGCGCTGCCGACGATTTCGGCCGCTCGGACGGGATCATGATCTCGTACCACTCGCCGGTGCTCGACGTGCGCGGCATCTACGACGAGCTGCGCGACAACAACGGCAAGTTCAGCAACGTCTTCACGGCGTCGCGCGAGTACTTCGTCGGTGCGAACGTGAAGGTGTCGAAATTCAAGATCCAGGGCGCGTATACGCACTACCAGGCGCCGGATAGCCCGGCTGGTGTTGCCGATCGTGCCGATCACTACTGGCTCGGCGCGACCTACTCGGCGACGCCGCAGTGGGCGGTGACGGGGGGCGGGTATTACGTGAAGGTCGGCGATGGCGGCGGCGATGCGTCGCACGATCCGTCGGGGCACGCGATGATGTACGTGCTCGGCACCACGTATAACCTGTCGAAACGGACGTTCCTGTATGGGACGGTTGCGTATGTGCGCAACGGCGGGAATTCGAACTTCTCGCTGCTCGCGACGCCGCGCGATGCGACGTCGGGGACGAGCCCGATGACCGGCGAATCGCAGACGGGCGCGTATGTGGGGATGATGCATACGTTCTGAGCGAGGGCGGTTTGCTCAGGTGAAAGAGGCACGGGCGGTGAAGTCCGTGCCTTTTTGCGTTTACGGCGTGTGCCGTATCGGCGCTGTCAGTGACGTGACGCGATATGGCCTCACCATGAGCTCTTCTGCCGTTTCGAGACCAGTTCTGTCGTCGAAAGTCGATATGACGCATCGAGCGATCGGCACTCCGTAAATTGACGGCACCTGCTGACGCTATTGCAACGCGGGCACTCGCGTACTGCAGTCCGATCGGCGCGCCGTGCGTCAGAACACGCATGCCTCAGTCGTTGTCAGCGTCGCAAACGGGCCGGCAAGCGTCGCATTATGATGCGCGACGATCCGCTCGGCCGGTAGCGCGGGCGTATCCATGCAGGTATGCGCATCGGCCACGAGCACCGCGCGAAAGCCGAGATCGCCGGCCGCACGGCACGTCGTATCGACGCAGTACTGCGTCTTCATCCCCGCAATCACGATCTCGCCGATCCCAGCCGCATGCAGCCACTCGGCGAGTCGCGTGCCCGCGAAGCAGTTCGGCCGTGTCTTGTCGAACACGATGTCGCGAGCGGTATCGATCGCAAGCTCCGGCAGCAGCGCGGCCAGCGGCGCGTCGGGCGCGATCGGCGAGCCGGCCGGGCCGGTGTGACGCACGGCGAACACGGGTGTACCGCCGTCATGCGCGCGGCGAATCAATTGGTTGATATTGCCCAGCACGCGTTCACCGTCATGCGGACGATCGGGACCATGAAACAGCCCGACCTGCATGTCGATCACGAGCAGCGCGCGTTTCGGGGAAGGGGCTTCGGACATTGCGTTTCTCCTGAGTGGCCGATGCGGACGGAGAAACGACGAGACCCCGTCCGGAACCGACGGGGCCTGTGGGAATCGGTGACGCTACGATCTTGCGCGCACTCGCCGCACGGGCCCGCCGAAGGCGGTCGTGCGCGTGGTCGTCGAAAGGGTGATCGTGGCGTTGTGCATTGATTGATGATGCCCGATGCGTGCGCGTGACGTCAATCACGCTTCACGAGCCGCGCATCGTCTGCTGCTCAGTCCAGCGCCTTCCCCGCCTTTTCCTCCATGCAGCGAATCGCGAGCAACGTCATCGCACCACAGCCGATCGCATACCATGCCGGCGCATTCGGATTCCCGGTTGCCGCGATCAACCATGTGACGAAGAACTGCGCGAAGCCGCCGAAGATCGCGACGCCGACGCTATACACGAGCGCACCGCCGGTCGCACGCACGGCCCGCGGAAACAACTCGCCAAGCATCGCGCCGGTCGCACCGATGTTGATCGAATGCACGATCGACAGCGCGGCGATGATCGACAGCAGCGACACGGCGCCCGGCCAGCGGTTCAGCGCGATGAACGCCGGATAGATCGCGGCCATCAGCACGATGCGCGTCCACCAGACGATCCGGTTGCGCCCGAACACGTCGGACAGGTGGCCGCCGATCGGCGTCACGAGCATCAGGATCGCCCCGGCGACGCAGCCGGCCGTCATCGACAGCCAGGTCGGCAGGTGCAGCACCTGCACGCCGTAGATCGCCATGTAGAACACGATGATGTAATGGATCGACGTGCCGCCGATCGTCACGCCGAGGCCCGCGAACACGGCCTTGCCGTGATGGCGCAGCACGTCGGCGAGCGGCAGCGATGCGACCGGCTCGTCGTGCCCGGTGGCGGGCGAGGGCACCGCCGCAGGCACTTCCTCGACGGTGCGGCGCAGCCAGTAGCCGAGCGGTACGAACAGCGTGCCGATGATGAACGGCACGCGCCAGCCCCAGCTTTCGAGTTGCGCGGCACTCAGCGTCGACGTCAGCGCCACGCCGGTGAGGGCGCCCGCGAGCGCGGCGAGCCCCTGGCTCGAGAACTGGAACGACGCATAGAAGCCGCGCCGATGCTGCGGCGCCTGTTCGAGCAGCAGCGTCGTCGATGCGCCGACTTCGCCGCCCGACGCGAACCCCTGCAGCAGCCGTGCGAGCACGAGCAGCAGCGGCGCGGCGATGCCGATCTGCGCGAAGGTCGGCGCGATCGCGATCGTCGCGGTGCCGAGCGCCATCAGCAGCAGCGTGAGGATCATCGCCTTCTTGCGGCCGGCACGGTCCGCATACATCCCGATCACGAGCCCGCCGAGCGGACGCGTGACGAAGCCGACCCCGAAGCTCGCGACCGCGAGCATCAACTGCCCGAACGACGAATGCACGGGAAAGAACAGCTTGCCGATCAGGAGCGCGAAGAAGCTGTAGACCGTGAAGTCGTAGAACTCGAGCGCGTTGCCGACGGCGGCGGCCGCGATCAGCCGGCGCTTCTTCGCGGCGGCGCGGGCATCGACCGGCGTGCCGGCGAACGGAAGGGCGGACGTTTCCATGGGGTTCCCCCGGGTTGGGCGCGAAACTGCGTGGTGAAGGGCCGTCAGGCCGCGAGCCAGGCTTCGGCGACGCGAACCCAGTAGCTCGCGCCGATCGCGAGGATGTCGTCGTTGAAGTCGTAGCCGGGGTTGTGCACCATGCAGCCGCCCTTGGTGCCGATCCCGTTGCCGATGAACGCGTAGCAGCCGGGGCGCGCTTCGAGCATGAACGCGAAATCCTCGCTGCCCATCAGTGGCGCAGCGTCGGTTTCGACGCGCTCGGCGCCGAGCATCTGCCGTGCGATGTCGGCCGCGAACGCGGTCGGTTCCGCGTGATTGACGAGCACCGGGTAGCCGTAGTCGTAGTCGACTTCCGCGGTGACGCCGAAACTTTCCGCCTGGCCTTTCGCGAGCGCTTCGATGCGGCGCGCGAGCAGCGCACGCACGTCGGCGTTCAGCGCGCGCACCGACAGTTTCATCACGACGGTTTCGGGAATGATGTTGAAGGTTTCGCCGGCCTGTACGCTGCCGACCGTGATCACCGCCGCATGCTGCGCGTCGACCTCGCGCGCGACGATCGTCTGCAGCGCGACCATGATGCTGCCCGCGGCGGACATCGGATCGCGCGCGAAATGCGGCATCGCGCCGTGACCGCCGACGCCGCGCAGCGTGATCGTCACGCGGTCGGCCGACGCCATCGCGGCGCCGGTGCGGAACGCCATGTCGCCGGCCGCGCGGCCCGGCATGTTGTGGATCGCGAAGATCGCGTCGCACGGGAAACGGTCGAACAGGCCGTCGTCCATCATCGCCTTCGCGCCGCCGAAGTTTTCCTCGGCCGGCTGGAAGATCAGGTTCAGCGTGCCGGAGAACCGACGCGTCGCCGCGAGATGGCGCGCCGCGCACAGCAGCATCGCGGTGTGGCCGTCGTGGCCGCATGCGTGCATCTTGTTCGCGTGGCGGCTCGCGTACGGCAGGCCGGTGGTTTCTGCGAGCGGCAGCGCGTCCATGTCGGCGCGCAGCCCGACCGTGAGCGTGCCTTGCCCTTCGCGCAGCACGCCGACCACGCCCGTCTTGCCGATGCCGCGATGCACGTCGTAACCCCAACCGGTGAGCAACTCGGCGACGAGGTCGCTCGTGAGCGTCTCTTCGAATGCGAGTTCGGGATGGGCGTGGATGCGGCGGCGCACCTCGACGAGCTCGGGGGCGATCGCGGCGATGCCGGGGATGACGGGGTTCACGGCTTGCAGCATGGTGTCTCCTGTGGGGCGGGTGGAGCGTTTGACGCGCATATGACGACCAAGCATATAAATTTCTTTTGGGTACCAGAAGCTGCTAAATTGCTTTGGTGCACACCGTCGGTTGCCGCTCGGGAATACCCTGAGCCACTGCGTCGCGCCGCGCACAGGGTTTCCACGAATCACGCATTGCCCCATGAAATACCATCAGCTGAAAGCGTTCGTCACCGCCGCCGAGGAAGGCAGCATTCGCGCGGCCGCGCGGCGTCTGAACGTGTCGCCGGCCGCGCTGACGAAGGCGGTCAAGGAACTGGAGATCGCACTCGGCGTGTCGCTCGTCGTGCGTACCGCGCGCGGCGTGCAGCTCACCGCGTTCGGCCAGCAACTGCAGGTGCGCGCGCGGCTGATCGTCGCCGAAATGCAGCGCGCCCGCGACGACATCGAGCAGGCGCAGGGCGCAATGACGGGTTCCGTCGCGGCGGCGATCACGCCGGCAGCGGCGGTGACGATCCTGCCTGACGCATTTCGCGCATTCCGGCGCCGCTTTCCGGTCGCGCGCGTCAATCTGGTCGAAGGGTTTCCGGGCGTCGCGCTGCCGCGTCTGCACGACGGTTCGCTCGATTTCGCGGTGGCCGTCGTCGTGCCCGAACTGCTCGCCGCCGAGTTCGATCATGCGGAGCTCTACGCGAGCCGCTCGCTGATCGTCGCGCGCAAAGGGCATCCGCTCGCGTCGGCCACGTCGCTCGCCGATCTCGTCGAGGCCGACTGGTTGATGAATCCGTCGCCGGAAAGCTCCACGCAGGTGCTGTTCAACTCGTTCGTCGCGTACGGGCTGCCGGTGCCCGCGCGTGTCGTCGAATGCCCGAGCTTCGGTCTTGCGCACAGCCTGATGACCGGTTGCGACCTGATCGCATCGATGCCCGAGCAATTGCTGCAAGGCGAGTGGGCGCGCGATCAGCTCGCGGTGCTGCCGATTCGCGAGCGCTTGCCGGCCGTATCGATGCAGGTCGTTACGCGCCGCGACAGCCCGCTGACGCCGGCCGCGGCGATGCTGCTCGATTGCCTGCGAGATTCCGCGCGACGCAAGGGGCTGCGATGAACACATGCCCTGCACGGATCGCGTAGTGATCCTGATGATTGCGTGTCGCGCATGCGCTGGCCGCGTGCCATTGCGGCGCGCGTCGCGCAAGCCGGTATCATAGCGGCCGGCCCGCCGCTCCGGCCGGCCTCCTACTCCATCGCCATCAAGCATCCAGCAATCAGAGGCATCACATGACCAGTGCAACCCAATTCGACAACGTATCGGTCGTCAAGCGCGCGAACGTCTATTTCGACGGCAAGTGCGTGTCGCATACCGTGCTCTTCCCGGACGGCACGCGCAAGACGCTCGGCGTGATCCTGCCGTGCGCGCTCAACTTCGGCACGGATGCGCCCGAATTGATGGAAGTGCAGGCCGGCAAGTGCCGCGTGAAGCTCGACGGCAGCAGCGAATGGCAAACCTATGGCGCCGGCGAATCGTTCTCGGTGCCGGGCAAGAGCCGTTTCGACATCGAAGTGCTCGAGACGCTCGATTACGTCTGCAGCTACCTGTAAGACCCGCGCCCTGCGCGCGCGGCAAAGAAAAAGCCCCGCCGAAGCGGGGCTCGTCGCAAGCGGATGGCGCAAGGCCATCCGAAGCGCCTGTTCTCGTTACATCGTTACAGGCAGGCGTTGATGTCGCCGGCGGACGCTGCATCGCCGCGCACGCCGACCCAGGTCTTCGCACCGGGCTTCCACGACGGACGAACCATCGCGGCGGCGCCGTTCGGCGGCTGCTGGCCCGGTGCGTACACGTCGGTCGCGAGGCCGTTGGCCAGCACGTTCTGCGAGATCACCTGTTGTTGCGACTTGTCGGCCCAGGTCTTGGCGATGCACGCCGAGACATCGGGCGCGTCTTTCTGGCTTTGTCCCACGTTCTGCACGGCAGGTTCAGCGGCATGAGCAGAAATTGCCACGGTCAATGCGATGAGCGGTAAGTATTTCACGTTCACGTTATCTCCCTCGAGTCGTGATTGATTGAGTGGGATGCGCAGCAGTGCTGCGTGCAAGTGAGATCGCATCGGGCAGGCACGGTTCCGGTGATTCCGAAACAAGTTGTTAACGCGCTTGCCAAATGGCGGCTCGGATGCTGCGCATGTTGCTGCGGCGCGGCATGCGTCATGTACGGCTCGACGTCATGCGGCGCGGGGTCGGTGCGCTGCCCGGTCGTGGTGTGGTGAGTGGATGGTCGCGGCGGGCGGCATGTGCGTGCATGCCGTGCCGCGACTCTTTATCTGATGGCGAAGTGGAATGGCTAATGAATGGCCCCGTCGCATGAGCACCATGATGACAAACTTTCGTCTGGCGAATTGTTAACCAACTTTAAACGAAGGACAGCGGCGGGAGGCGATGCGGCGCGCGACGGGCGCGCGGCATCGTGCAGCGAGGAGAGGTGGGGAAGCGATGCGCGGCGGGTGCCGCGCATGCGGGCCGTGTCAGCCGGCCTTGCGCGAACCGAAGTCGCGCAGGTTGACCGGGACGACCGGACGGAAGCGCTCGCGTTTGTGTTCGTCGTCGAAGTGCTGGAGCGCCGGCTTGATCAGGTCGCTGCGCGACACGATGCCGGTGATGCGCAGCGATTGCTCGTCGGCGACCACAGGCAGGCGTTCGAGGCCGAGCATCGCGAGGCGCGACGCGACGACACGGCAGGGTTCGTGCGCCAGCGCGACGGCCGGCGCGCGGTCGGCGAACGCGGCCGAGATCGGTGTGTCGGCGCCGGCCCGCGCGCGCTGTGCATCGAGCGTTGCACGGTCGACCAGGCCGAGCAGGCGGCCGTTCTGCACGACCGGGTACGCGCGGTGCGTCTGCGTCGCGCCGAAGTACTGCGTCTCGACGGTGTCGAGCGTCGCCGCGCCGTCGATCACGACGAGCCGATCGGCCGACGTCATCACTTCGCCGATGTCGTGCCGCTCGAGCGGATCGACGCCGTATTCGCGATAGATGTGATAGCCGCGGCGCGCGATCTTTTCCGTCATGATCGAGCGCTTCATCACGACGGTCGCGAAGCCGTGCGCGACGAGCGTCGCGGCGAGCAGCGGCAGCAGCGCATTGGCGTCGTGCGTGAGGCCGAACGCGAACACGATCGCGGTGAGCGGGGCGCCGAGTGTCGCGCCGAGCGTGGCGGCCATGCACACGAGCGGCCACAGCGCCGGATCGCCGCCCGGCAGCACCGGCGACAGCACGGTGCCGAGGCCGGCGCCGAGCATCAGCAACGGAGCGAGTACCCCGCCCGAGGTGCCGGAGCCGAGCGCGATCACCCACATCACGGCTTTCACGACGAGCAGTGCGAGCGCGATCTTCAGCGCGATGTGCTGGTGCAGCAGGTCGCCGATCACGTCGTAGCCGACCCCGAGCGCGCGCGGTTCGAGCCAGCCGCCGATGCCGATCACGATCGCGCCGAGCGCCGGCCACCACATCCAGTGCACGGGCAGTTTCGCGAAGGTGTCTTCGACGCGGTAGAGCGCCGCCGACAGGCCGCACGCGAGCATGCCGGACAGCAGGCCCGCGACGATGCACGACAGCAGCGCGACGGGCGTCGGCGCGGCGGTCGTCAGCGGAAACAGCGGATCGACGCCGAAGAACACCGCGCGTGCGAAGCCCGCCACCGCGCATGCCAGCGCGACCGGCAGGAAACTGCGCGGACGCCATTCGAACAGCAGCAGCTCGACCGCGAGCAGCACGGCGGCCACCGGCGTGCCGAACACGGCCGTCATGCCGGCGGCCGCGCCGGCGACGAGCAGCGTCTTGCGTTCGGCGGCGGTCACGTGCACGCATTGCGCGATCAGCGAGCCGAGCGCGCCGCCCGTCATGATGATCGGGCCTTCGGCGCCGAACGGGCCGCCGCTGCCGATCACGACGCCGGACGACAGCGGCTTGAGGATCGCGACCTTCGGCGACATGCGGCTCTTGCCGAACAGGATCGCCTCGATCGCTTCCGGAATGCCGTGGCCGCGGATCTTCTCCGAGCCGAAACGCGCCATCAAGCCGACGATCAGCCCGCCGATCACCGGAATCGCGATGACCCATGCGCCCAGCGTGTTGGTCGCGGGCGAATGCTCGGCGAACGAGAACTGCTGGAAGAAGAACAGGTTCGTGAACAGGCGGATCAGGCTCAACAGCACGAACGCGGCAAGCGTGCTGAGCAGGCCGATCCCGGCGGCCAGCAACGCGATGCGGGGCAGGCGTTCGTTGGTCGAGAAATCGCGTTTGTGTGGGGCGTTCATCGGAGTGGGAGTGAGAGTGGCAAGGGCGAAGGTCAGGAATCGATCTGGGGAACCTGGAACGCGCCCTTGAGCGACTTCAGCTCGGCGCGATGCATGGCTGCGAGACGGGCGAGCAGCGTTTCGCCGGCCGGTTCGAGGTGGACTTCGACCTGACGGCGGTCGGCTTCGCTCGGCTTGCGCTTCACGAGCCCGAGCGCTTCGCAGCGCGTCACCAGCGCCACGACGCCGTGATGCTGCGCCTGCAGGCGTTCCGCGAGCTCGCCGATGGTCGCCCATTCGCGATGCGGATAGCCCTTGATGTGCAGCAGCAGCAGGTATTGCAGCGGTGTCACGCCTTCGCTTTGCGCGGCGCGTTCGGAGAAGCGCTCGAAGCGGCGCATCTGGTAGCGGAACTCGGACAGTTGCTGAAAATCGCTTTTCGCCAGCGCGCGTCGGGTATCGGTCATCGAGGTCGGGCAGTCGGTTACGGTGGCGATTAATATATCACAACATGATATAAATGGCCGCAATCGGGCGGAATGGCTGCATTCCGCGTTGCGCGGGCGGGTACGAGGCGCGAGGCGTGATGCGCGCTACGCGGCCTCGAGCATTTGGGTCTGCTGATAAAGGCCCGTGACGAGATCCGTCTGCGTGATGATGCCGACGAGCCGGTGCGACGCATCGACGACCGGAATATGGTGGTGGCCCGAATGCGTGAACAGCGGCACGAGCGCCGTGATCGGCAGCGTTTCCGGCACCGACGCGACGTCGCGCGTCATCACGGACGCGACGCTCGCGGGCCGGCCGCCGAACGATTGCGGTAACCGCGCGGACAGGCGCTGCCACAGCGGGGCCGGACGGCGTAGGGGACGCGTGAGATCGGCGCGCGTGACGATGCCGATGAGGTGGCCTTCGCCGTCGACCACGGGCAGCGCCTTCACGCGATGGCGGTCGAGCAGCGTGAGCGCGGCCGCGACCGACGTCGACGGCGCGACCTCGATCGCATGCTTCGTCATCAGGTCGGCGCACTTCAACTGGCCGAACGTGCGCGTATAAGCCTGCATTTCGGTTTCGCGCAGCAGCGTTTCGAGATCGTCCGGATCGACGTCGAGCCATTCGCTGCGGCGATTCAGCACTGCATCGAGGTCGCCGCGCGTGAAGCCGCCGCGCACCGGTGCGGCGGCGCCGGCCTGCGGTTTCGCTTCGGGCCGCACGCCGCCGTGCGGGTAGCGGTGCCCGGTCAGCGCGTGATAGACGAGCGCGGCCGACAGCAGGATCGCCGATTGCAGCGCGATCGGCTGCAGGACGAAGCTGAAGCCGAGCGCATGAATCGCCGGGCCGCCGACCACGGCCGTGAGCGCGACGGCGCCCGACGGCGGGTGCACGCAGCGCAGCGCGAACATGCCGCCGATCGCGCAGGCGATCGCGACCGCGGCGGCCGTGATCGGATCGGCGATCCATTGCGCGCACGCGACGCCGACCGTCGCCGCGACGAGATTGCCGCCGATGATCGACCAGGGCTGCGCGAGCGGGCTCGCCGGCACCGCGAACAGCAGCACGGCCGATGCCCCCATCGGCGCGACGAGCAGCGGCACGAGGCCCGGCACGCCGGGCAGCAGCCGCATCGTGACGCCGACCGTCGCGATGCCCACGAGCGCGCCGGCGCACGAGCGCAGGCGCTCGCGCCAGCCGAGTGTCATCGGATGGGGCATGAAGCTGTGCAGCCATTGCCGCAACGTGCGGCGTGACGGGGAGGAGCCTGACGACATGGACGGTAAGCGGTAAAAATCGACAACGCTGGGGCGCGGCGAGAAGCGTCGAATTATATCGTGTTGTGATATAAATTGCCGCGCCGCATCACGCCGTTGCACGCGCGCGACGCGCAAGCCTTGCAAATTCCTTTCACCTCATGAGAGCTTGCGCGCGGGTAACCGCGCAAATTTGTCTGCAGCGGCGTACAATTCGGCGCACTGAATTCCCCCGTCATGCCAGAACCCCGTCCGCGATGCCCGTTCTCCTGCCTTCCCCCCGGCCCGGTGATCGATTCGACGTGGTTCTCGGCCGTGTTCCGTTGCGCCTCTGACGCGAGCGCCGCCGACGCCTCCCCACTGACTCTCCCCAAGCCAATTCAATGGACATGCTCGAAAACATGCGCCTGTTCGTGCGCGTCGTCGAAGCCGGCAGTTTTACCGCGGTCGCGAAGGAAATCGACGCGACCACCGCGCAGGTGTCGCGCGCGGTCTCGAACCTCGAAGCCCACGTACAGACGCGCCTGCTGCATCGCACGACCCGCCACCTCGGCCTGACCGAAAGCGGCGAGCGCTATTTCGAGCGCGCGAAATCGATTCTCGCGGAACTCGACTACGCGAACGCGGAGGCGCGCAACGCGCTGCTGCGGCCGAGCGGCAAGATGCGCATCCACGCGATGACGGGGCTCGGGCAGAGTCATGTCGTGTCGTCAATCGTGCGTTACCAGGAGGACAACCCCGACGTGTCGGTCGAGCTGACGCTGGCGCAGCGGATGCCGAACCTGGTCGAAGAGGGGTACGACGTGTCGATCGTGACGGCGTCGCAGTTGCCCGATTCGGGCTATGTCGCGCAGACCTGCGGCACGAGCTGCAGCGTGCTCGTCGCGTCGCGCGAATATCTGGCGCGGCACGGTACGCCGCAGACGCCCGACGAACTGCCGAACCACGTTTGCCTGCGCCTCGACACGCCGGCATCGCCGGCCGGCGAATGGCGGCTCGAGCGCAGCGACGGCGAGGAAGCGGTCTACGAGCTGCAGCCGGCGCCGTTCCAGGTCAACGTGCCGGACGCGCTGTGCGTCGCGGTGCGGGCCGGCCGCGGGATCGCATGCGTGGCGCTGTATACGGTGCTCGACGATATCCGCGAAGGGCGCCTGATCCGCGTGCTGCCCGAGTACCGGCTGCAGACGGTGAGCGTCTATGCCGTCTACGCGACGCGCCGCTATCTCGATGCGAAGATCCGGACCTTCCTCGACCACCTGCGCACGACGCTCACGCCCGCGCTGGAGAACGATCTGCGCGAGCTCGACCGGCTGACGACCGAGCACGCGCCGGGCGGCCGCCAGCGCGCATGATGGCGCCTGCGTGCCGCCGCGACACTCATGCGGCCGCCGCGATGCGGATGCGCTCGAAGCGGCCCGCGAGCCACACGTACGCCGCAATGCCGATCAGCCCGTGTGCGGCGACGAACCACAACGCGCCGGCGAACGAACCCGTACTCGCGACGAAGTAGCCGATCACGAGCGGCGTGACGATCCCCGCGATGTTGCCGAGGCCGTTGAACACGCCGCCGCTCAGCCCGACCATGCCTTCCGGCGCCGTGTCGGCGAGCACGGCCCAGCCCACTGCCGCGAGCCCCTTGCCGAAGAACGCGATCGTCATCAACGCGATCACGACCGCGTTCGACGATGCGCCGTTCGCGAGCACGAGCAGCGTCGCCATCGCCATCCCCGCGACGAACGGCGTCTTGCGCGCCTTCGACGGATGCATGCCGCGCCGGATCAGCCAGTCCGACAGCACGCCGCCGAGCACGCCGCCCGTGAAGCCGCAGATCGCCGGCAGCGCGGCGACCCAGCCGGCTTCCATGATCGTCATCCCGCGCCCCTTGATCAGGTAGATCGGGAACCACGTGATGAAGAAGTACGTGAGCGCCGTGATGCAGTACTGGCCGATGTAGATCGCCCACAGGTTCCGGTGGCGGAACAGTTGCGACACGTCGTGCCACGACACGCGCGGCCGCTCGCGCACGCGGTTCGCCTCCAGATCGACGAGTGCGCCATGGGCGCGCAGGTAGTCGCGCTCCGCGTCGGTCACGCGCGGGTGGCCGTGCGGTTCGCGATACCACGCGAACCACAGCACGGCGAGCGCGATGCCGAGCAGCCCCATCCACAGGAATACGTGTTCCCAGCCGAGCGCATGCGTGAGCCACGCCATCGCCGGCGTGAACAGCACGACGGCCATGTATTGCGCGGAATTGAACAGCGCCGACGCGGTGCCGCGTTCGGCGGTGGGGAACCAGCAGGCGACGATCCGCGAATTGGCCGGAAACGCCGGCGATTCGACGAGGCCGAGCATGAAGCGCATCACGAACAGCGCGAGCGTCGCGGCCGCGCCCTGCAACGCGAACCCGCCGACCGTGCCCTGCAGCATCGTGAATACCGACCACAGCAACAGGCTCAGGCCGTACACGCGCCGCGCGCCGAAGCGGTCGAGCAGCCAGCCGCCCGGAATCTGGCCGATCGCATAGGCCCACGCGAACGCCGAAAAGATGACGCCGAGCTGCACGGGCGTGAGCCCGAGGTCGTGCGCGACGCCGGTGCCGGCGATCGACATCGTCGCGCGGTCCGCATAGTTGATGACGGTGACTGCGAAAATCAGCGCGAGGACCGCGTAACGGACGCGGCCGATCGTGCGCGACGCGGTGGGCGATGCGGCGAGCGCAGCGCCGCTGGATCGATTGGACATGCATGTCTCCTGGCCTTCGTCGTGCGAAGGCATCGGTGTTGTAACGGGAAGGGACGTGCCGCGCTCAGCGGGTGACGCTGGTCGGCGGCCGCTGGCCCGCGAAGCACGCGGCGAGGTTCGCGAGCACGATGCGGCCCATTGCCTCGCGCGTTTCGTGCGTGGCGCTCGCGCGGTGCGGCTGCACGACGACGCGGTCGAGTTCGAGCAACGCGGCCGGCACGTGCGGTTCGTTCGCGAACACGTCGAGCCCGGCGCCGGCGATCGTGCCGTCGGCCAGTGCGCGCACGAGCGCGGCTTCGTCGACCAGCTTGCCGCGTGCGACGTTGATCAGGAATCCTTGGGGGCCGAGCGCCGCGAGCACGTCGGCCGTCACGATCACGTTGCCGTGATCGGCCGACGCCGCGATCACGAGCACGTCGCTGTCGCGCGCGAGCGCGGCGAGGTCGGGCACGAAACGATAGCCGCTGTCGCGATGCTCGCGCGGGCCGAAGTAGCTGACGGGCATCCGGAACGCCTGCGCGCGCTGCGCGATCGCGCGTCCGACGCGCCCGAGCCCGACGATGCCGAGCCGCTTGCCCGTGACCTGCGTCGCGAGCGGCTGGGTCGCCTTGCCCCAGCGGCCGGCACGCACGATCCGCTCGCCGGCGCCGAGGTCGCGCAGGGTCATCAGGATCAGGCCCAGCGCCATGTCGGCGACGTCGTCGGTCAGCACGTCGGGCGTCGTCGTCACGTGGATGCCGCGCGCCCGGGCGCGCTCGAGATCGACCGCGTCGGTGCCGATGCCGTTGATCGCGATGATCTCGAGCGCGCCGAGCCGGTCCATCAGCGCAGCGGACAAGCCGTTCGCGCCGCCCGTCACGACGCCGCGAATGCGCGGCGCCACGCGATCGAGCAGCGCGTCCGGCTGCTCGGCCGCATACAGCCGATGCACGGTGTAGCGGGCGGACAGTTCGGCGTCGATGGTGGCGGGCAGCGGCTGGGTCAGCAGGATGTCGATGGTCATGAAGGTCTCGGTCGTCGTGCGCGGCGCGGGCCGCGCATCAGGTGGAACCGAGTATAGAAATCGCATCGATATCGGTCTAACATCAAAAGACTATCGATTGATTCAAGATTTGGATGATTGAACTGCACCAGCTTCGCTGCTTCGTCGCGGTCGCCGAAGAACTGCATTTCGGCCGCGCGGCCAGACGCCTCTTCATGACCCAGCCGCCGCTCAGCCGGCAAATCCAGTTGCTCGAGCACGCGCTCGGCATCGCGCTGCTCGAGCGCAGCAGCCGGCAGGTCAGGCTGACCGCGGCCGGCGAGCGCTTCCTGCGCGACGCGCGGCACATCCTCGAATTTTCCGCGCGCGCCGAGCAGGCCGCGCAGCGCGTCGCGCACGGCGGCGCCGGGCGCATCACGCTCGGTTTCACGGCCGTCAGTGCGTACCGGATGATTCCGGTACTGCTCGCGCACGCGGCGCATGCGTTGCCGGACGTCGACGTCGAATTGCGCGAAATGGTGTCGACCGTGCAGATCGACGCACTCGCGTCGCGGATGCTCGACGCGGGTTTCGTGCGCCAGCGCGCCGCGCGCCAGCCGCTCGAATACCGGCTCGTGCAGCGCGAACCGATGCTCGTCGCGGTCGCGGAAGGCGCGCCGCTCGCGGCCTACGAGCAGATCGGCCCCGACGAGCTCGACCGCCAGCCGTTCATCGCGTATTCGCCGAACGAGGGCAAGTATTTCCACGACATGATCTCGGGGATGTTCGCGGGCGCCGGGCGGCTGCCGAACTACCTGCACTACGTCGGCCAGACGCATACGATCCTCGGTCTCGTGCGTGCAGGGCTCGGCGCGGCGCTGGTGCCGGCGTCGGCGCGCGAGCTTCATGTGGACGGCGTGGTGTTCCGGCCGCTGGCGGGCGTCAACGTGGCGGCCGAGTTGTATCTCGCGTGGCGCGCGGACAACGACAATCCCGCGCTGCCGGTATTCAACGCGATGGTCGAGCGGTTTCTGACCGAGAGCACGGACGATCCGGGCGTTTAGCGACGCGCTTGCCCGCACGAACGGGCTGCCGCGTACCGCGAAAAGTCGGTCGTCTGATGATCGAACACACGATCTCGAATTCTTTTCGGCACCTCGGGAATACGTAGAAAAACGGCGATTTTTCATACGAATTTCGCGTGAAACGAGCCGCATACCCTTCAGATTTTCCATCTCGAACACGGGGAAACCCCCATTTTTCTCTCATCGGTCGTCGTATTACTGTATCGATACACTAAATCGATACAGTCGCGTCGCGAGACGCACTCGCACAGGAGACGACTCATGAATACCTACACCCGGCGGCGCTTTCTGCAGACGGTGTCCGCCGCCACGCTCGCGGCCGCGGGCGGCTTGCCGGAAAGCGTGCGCGCGCAGCAGCCGGTCGTCACGCTGCGCTGCTCGTCGTCGATGCCGGCCGACCAGAACGCCGCGCACTACGTGTGGTACGAGCGTCTCGCCGCGAACCTGAAGGCGAGCGTGGGCGACGCGATCCGGGTCGACTACTTTCCGAACAGCCAGCTCGGCAAGGAAAGCGACGTCGTGCAGCAGGTCAAGATCGGCGCGATCGACATGATGATCGCGGGCTCGTCGATCTGGGCCACGGTCGCGCCGGAGCTCGGGATGCTCGATCTCGGCTACCTGTTCGACAGCTACGCGCACGTCGCGAAGGCGCTCGACGGCCCGGTCGGCACGAGCCTGAACGCGCTGCTGCAAAAGCGCGCCGGATGCTCGGTGCTGACCTGGGGCTCGCATTTCGGCGGGCGCTGCGTGTTCACGAAACAGCCGGTGACGGCGCTGTCCGGCCTGAAGGGGACGAAGCTGCGCGTGCTGCCGACGCCTGCGTTCATGGATACCTTCAAGGCGATGGGCGCGGTGCCGACGCCGATTCCGTTCGGCGAGCTGTACATGGCCGTGCAGACGGGTGTCGTCGACGGTCTCGAACACGATCCCGCCACGGTGCTCGCGAGCCGCTTCGACGAGATCGTGAAGTCGTGCTGGCAATCGCGCCACGTGTTCGCCGCGATGACCGTCGTGATGGGGCGGCGTGCGCTCGACCGGATTCCGGCCAACCTGCGGCCGGCCTTCGACCGCGCGGTGGCCGACGCGACCGTGCAGCAGCGCGCGATTGCCGCGCAGAAGGCCGCGCAGGCGGAGCAGGCGCTGAAGCAGCGCGGCATGGCGTTTTACCCGCTGGCCGATGGCGAGCGCGCGGCGCTGCGGCAGACGATGCAAGACCGCCTGTACGTGGCGTTCGCGAAGCAGTATCCGGCCACCGCGCCGCTCTTTCCGGCGATTGCCGCCGCGCGGGGGTGAGCGATGGACATGCACTCCGTGTCGGGCGTCGCGTCGGCTCCCGCTGCCGGCCAGCCGGCGCATCGCGTCGCCCGCGTGCTGGATGCGATGCTGCGCTGGCTCGAGTATCTGTCGGCCGCGGTGCTCGCCGTCGACGTGCTGGTCGTGTTCGTGTCGGTCGTGTTCCGCTATTTCCTGCACGACCCGGTCGACTGGGCCGAGGAAGTGGCGAGCGCGCTGATGATCGTGCTGGTGTTCTTCGGCGCGGCGACGGTGCTGGGGCGTAGCCAGCATGTCGGCATCGACGTGTTTCGCGGCCGGCTGCCGGCACGCTGGCAGGGCGCGCTGATCCAGGTCGGCCACTGGATCGTGGCGGCGGTTGCGCTGAACCTGCTGGTGTCGTCGTGCCAGTTGCTCACGGATTCGTACGACCAGCTGACGACGGGCGGCCTGCCGGGCTGGATCAACGGGTATCCGATGATGTTCGGCGCGCTGTTCATGACGGTATTCGCGCTCGCCAATGCGCTGAATGCGCCGCGCCGCCGGGTGATCGGCACGTTCGTGTGCTGCGCGGCGCTCGCGGGCGCCGTGTACGGCTGGAACGCGCTGTGGCCCGCGCATGCGGTCGCGCCGGGCACGCTGCTGGTCGCGGGCTTCGTCGGCGGGCTGGTGCTCGGCGTGCCGATCGGGTTCGTGCTGGCGTTTTCGGCGCTGCTGTATTTCCTCGCCGATCCGACGCTGCCGCTACTCGTCTACTCGCAACAGGTGATGGCCGGGGCCGACCACTTCGTGCTGCTTGCGGTGCCGTTCTTCGTGCTGGCGGGGCTGCTGATGGAGACCAACGGGATGTCCGCGCGGCTCGTCGAGCTGCTGCTGCGGATCTTCGGGCGCGTGCGGGGCGGGCTCGGCCTGATCGTGATCTTCGCGACGGCGTGCTTTTCCGGCGTGTCGGGCTCGAAACTGGCCGATATCGCGGCGGTGGGCGGCGTCGTGATGCCGGCGGTGCGCCGCGCGCGGCAGGACCCGAACGAAACCGCCGCGCTGCTCGCGTGCAGCGCGGTGATGGCGGAGACGATTCCGCCGTGCGTGAACATGATCATCATGGGCTTCGTCGCGAACATCTCGATCGCCGGGCTGTTCGTCGCGGGGATCGTCCCGGCGGCCGTGCTGGCCGCGTCGCTCGCGGTCGTGACGGTGATCACCGGGCGCAAGATCGACGTGGCCGAGGTGTTCGGCGAGCGTCGCGCGTGGCTGCCGCTGGCGGGCGGCGCGCTCGTCGCGCTGGTCATGGTCGCGATGATCGGCAAGGGCGTGACGTCGGGGATCGCGACGTCGACCGAAGTGTCGGCGTTCGCGGTGGTCTACGCGCTCGTCGTGGGCTGGATCGCGTTTCGCGAACTGACGTGGCGCTCGGTCGGCCGCGTGTTCGTGCGCGCCGCGTCGATGGCGAGCGGTATCCTGTTCATCGTGGCCGCGGCGTCGAGCGTGTCGTTCGCGCTGTCGATCGAGCAGATTCCGGCCCTCGTCTCGGGCACAATGACGGCGTTTGCCCATCAATACGGCGCGACGATGTTCCTGCTGCTGGCGGCGCTGCTGATGATCGTGTTCGGCGCCGTGCTCGAAGGCGCGCCCGCGCTGATCATCTTCGGGCCGCTGCTCGCGCCGATCGCACTGCAGCTCGGTATCAATCCGCTGCATTTCGGCACGGTCGTGGTGGTGGCGATGGGGTTCGGGTTGTTCGCGCCGCCGGTCGGGCTCGGGCTGTTCACGACGTGCGCGATCACGGGCACCGAGGTCGGGCGCGTAGCCCGGCCGATGGTGAAATACCTGCTGGTGCTGTTCTCCGCCCTCGTGGCGCTGATCTTCGCACCGGCGTTTTCGTTGTGGCTGCCGGCCCATTTCGGCCTGTAGCCCGTTCCATGCAAGACGACATGAGTACGATTCAGGACGTGGCCCGTCATGCGGCCGTTTCGGTCAGCACGGTTTCGAACGTGCTCAACGGACGCACCGACCAGATGAAGCCGGAAACGCTCGAACGCGTGAAGGCGGCGATGGACGCGCTGCAGTACCGGCCGAGCACGCTCGCGCGCCAGCTCAAGACGGGGCAGACGCCGCTCGTCGGGCTGCTGGTGCCGTCGATGGCGAACCCGATGTACGGCTACATCGCACGCGAGATCGAGGCCTGCGCGCAGGAACGGTATGGCCATCGCGTGCTGATCGGCAACACGTACCGCGATGCGCGCAAGGAGGCGTCGTTCTTCGACGATCTCTACGCGCACGGCGTGCGGCGCGTGATCGTGATCTCGTCGCTCGCCGACGAAAGCCACCTCGAGCGTGCGGCCGAGCGCGGGATGACGGTCGTCAGCTACGACCGTCGCGCGACACCCGGCGAGCAATCGAAGGTCGATCACGTGACGGCCGACAACGAGGCGGCCGCGCGGCTCGCGACGCGCCGGCTCGTCGAAGCGGGCCATACGCGGCTCGCGTTCGCGACGGTGGCCGGCGTCACCGTGAGTCGCAGCGACAAGATCCGCGGCTTTCTCGCCGTGGCGAGCGAGGCGGGCGGCGCCACCCAGGCGCGCGTGCTCGACGGCGGCCCCGCGAACGAATACGGCGACTCGGTGATCGTCGATGTCGGGCGTGCGCTCGGCGTCGAGCTCGCGGCCGATCCGGCGCGGCCGACCGGCATCGTCGCGGTCAACGACCTGTTCGCGCTCGGCCTGATGGCCGGGCTGCGCGACGGCGGCTTGCGGGTGCCGGACGATGTCTCCGTCATCGGGATGGACGGTCATTTCCTGTCGGCGATCTCGTGGCCGGCGCTCACCACGGTGCAACTGCCCGTCACCGAAATGGCCGGCGAGATGGTGCGGCGCGTGATGCGGCAGGAGGGCGACGCGCCGTCCGCATCCGGGCAACGCGTGTTCGCGGACGTGACGCTCGTGGAGCGCGCGTCGGTGGCGCCGCCGCCGACGCAGGCGGCCGGCACGAGCGGAGGCCACGCATGACGCGCGTCTACGTCACGCATCCGACCGGGATGATCGACCACTACTACGGCGCCAGCGCGTTGCGCGCGCTGCGCGCGATCGCGGACGTCACCTGCAACCCGCACGATCGCGAACTCGGCACGGACGAACTGATTGCCGCCGCGCAGGGATGCGACGCGATCATCGCGTACCG
Source organism: Burkholderia orbicola (assembly GCF_900100915.1). Lineage (NCBI taxonomy): Bacteria > Pseudomonadati > Pseudomonadota > Betaproteobacteria > Burkholderiales > Burkholderiaceae > Burkholderia > Burkholderia orbicola. The sequence continues at coordinate 220,524 of NZ_FNKW01000002.1, forward strand.
GCAGACGCCGGCGCCTCGCGCGCTGTTCGCGGGGCTGCCGGCCCTCGCCGCGTTCCTGCGTTGCGCGGTCGACATCCGGACGGTCGACGTCGCCGCGGCGAGCGCGTTCGGCGTGCTGGTCACGCAGGCGAGCCCCGGCTTCGGCCCGGCTGTCGCCGAGTGGGTCGTCGGCGCGATGATCGAGCTTGCGCGCGGGATCGGCGGCTACGCGGACGCGTACCACCGCGGCGCGCCGCCGGTGCCCCGGATGGGGCGAGAATTGCGCGGCAGCACGCTGGGCCTGATCGGCTATGGGCAGATCGCGCGCCATCTCGCACCGGTCGCGACGGCGCTCGGCATGCGCGTGCTCGTCAGCGATCCGTACGTGCGAGCCGACACGCCACCGCTCGAACAGGTCGATTTCGCCACGCTGCTGCGCGACGCGGATTTCGTCGTCTGCCTTGCGCCGGCCACGCCGGCCACCGCAAACCTGATCGATGCGGCGGCATTCGCCGCGATGAAGCCGGGCGCGTGCTTCATCAATGCGTCGCGCGGCGAACTCGTCGACGAACAGGCGCTGGCCGACGCACTCGCCAGCGGGCGGCTGGCCGGTTGCGCGCTCGACGTCGGCCGCGCGGCAGACCAGATGCCCACCCCCGCGTTGGCCGCGCATCCGCGCGTCATCGCGACCCCACACATCGGCGGCCTGACGCTGCCGGCGATCGAGCATCAGGCGCTGGAGACGGTCGACCAGCTCGCCGCGCTGCTCGACGGACGCGTGCCGACCGGCGCGGTCAACGCCGCGCAGGCGACGCGGCTCGCGCGCTGGCGCGCATCGCATGCGTTCGTCGCACCGGGCGGGCGATGACGCGCGACGAGGCGGGCGGCACGCGGTTCGCCAACGCGTGCGATTGCCATATCCATATCTACGACGATGCGTATCCGCTCGCGCCGACGGCGACGTTTCGACCGCCCCATGCGCCGGTGGCTGCCTATCGGCGCGTGCAGCAGGCGCTCGGCCTCACGCGTGTGGTCGTCGTGCAGCCGACCGGCTATGGCTTCGACAACCGGTGCACGCTCGACGCCTTGGCCGCACTGGGCCCGCAGGCGCGCGGCGTTGCGACGGTGCCGGTCGACGTGCCGGATGCCGAGCTGGAACGTCTGCATGCCGTCGGCATGCGCGGCGTGCGCTTCATGATGCTGGCGGGCGGCACCGCGCAATGGCGCGATCTGGAGCGGATGGCCGCGCGGATCGCGCCGCTCGGCTGGCATATCGACCTGCAGTTCGACGGCCGCACGCTGGGCGAGATCGAGGCGACACTGTCGCGGCTGCCGGCGCGTATCGTCATCGATCACACAGGCAAGTTCCTGACGCCCGTCGCGCCGGATGCGCCGTCCTTCCTGGCGCTGCGACGCCTGCTCGATCGCGGTCACGCATGGGTGAAGCTGTCCGCGCCATACGAGACGTCGCGATCCGGCGCACCGGGCTACGACGATGTCGGGCGGCTTGCCGCCGTGCTCGCGCGCGGCCATTCGGCGCGCTGCGTATGGGGCAGCAACTGGCCGCATCCGAATGCGTCGCCGCCGCCCGACGATGCACGTCTGCTCGGCTGGCTGCACGATTGCGCGGCCGACGACGGGATTGCCCGCGCGATCCTGGTCGACAACGCGGCTGCCCTTTATGGATTTCCCGCGGACACGCAGCCCGAAACCGCCGCGTCATGCGCCATCGCCCCCGTCCGGTAACGGAGGCGTGAAGCGAGGCAGAGGGAGGAGACTTGAAGACGTGCGCGCGGCCCGACGGAGAGCATCCGGCGGGCCGCGCGCAGCGGGACGTCAGTGGGTGAACGACAGGAACAGATAGGCGGCGAACAGCGCGACGTGCACGACACCGTGCAGCACCGTCGTGCGCCCCTGGCTCAGCGTGAGCGTGCTGACCAGCAGCGTGAGCGCGAGCAGCACCGTCTCCATTGCGCCGATCCCGAGCGTGAGCGGCTGGCCGACCCAGATGAACACGGCCGCGACGGTCGGGATCGTGAGCCCGATGCTCGCGAGCGCCGAACCGAGCGCGAGGTTCATGCTGGTCTGCAGGCGGTTCGCGCGCGCGGCGGTGACGGCCGCGAGCCCTTCCGGCAGCAGCACGAGCGCGGCGATCACGATACCGACCGCGGCTTCGGGCGCGCCGAGCTTCAGCACCGCATGCTCGACGGCCGGCGACAGCAGCTTCGCGAGCAGCACGACCGCGACCAGGCTGGCGAACAGCAGCACCATGCTGGTGATCGCGGTGCGGTTGCTCGGCGCTGCCGCGTGCACCGCTTCGTTGGCGCTGTCGTGCGCGGCGAGGAAGTAGTCGCGGTGGCGCACGGTCTGCACGAACACGAATGCGCCATACAGCACGAGCGATGCGACGCCGGCGAACGCGAGCTGCGATTTCGAGAAGAACGGGCCCGGGGCGGCGCTCAGGTAGTTCGGCATCACGAGCGACAGCACCGACAGCGACGCGAGCACCGCGAGCGCCTTGCTCGCGCCGCGCCCCTGGAAGTCCTGTTCGCCGTGCTTCCATGCGCCGACCAGCAGGCAGATGCCGACGATGCCGTTGCAGATGATCATCACGGCGGCGTAGACGGTGTCGCGGGCGAGGCCCGATTTTTCCGGGCCTGCGCCGAGCATCACCGATACGATCAGCGCGACTTCGATGACGGTCACGGCGACCGCGAGCACGAGCGTGCCGAACGGTTCGCCGACACGGTGCGCGACGACTTCCGCATGGTGGACGGCGGCAAACACGGCGCCGGCGAGCGCGGCGGCGAATACCGCGATGACGAGGCCTTCGGCCGGCACGACGCGCGACAGCGCGAGTACCAGCCAGGCGGCAAGCGGGGCCCAGAGGGTCCAGCGCGGGAGCTGGTTGGACGAGAGCGGCATGGAGGGTTTCCTGATGCGAGTGGCGGCGCGCGACGCGCCGTCACGGGTTGACGAAGCCCGGCCGTACTATCCGCCGAACGAGGACGATGAAACCGAAGGGGGCGGCACGCAACGGCGCTGCCCTGGGTTCGCTGCCGCGAGGCGGCGAGGGGCGCGGGCAGGCCGAAGCCCGTCGCGGGATGAAACGGTTCGATGCGGCTGCCCGCGGACGGCGGGACGAGCACACATGGAAACGCGCGGGCCGGGAGCTTGATTCGACCCGAAAGGGAGCGATGGACAGCGGTGACGGCGCGACACGCGTTTCCCCCTGGAATCCGGCAATTTGTCGAATTTTATCAGGCGATCGGGGGTCACTATCTCATATTCGAACGCTTACGTTGACCTTTCGGTTTATAAAAAGTGCCCCGGTCTTTCGATTTTTTTGTCTTTGCAGTTTCCGTAACGGTCTCTTGCCCGACACATTCGGGCTCGCCCTGACATAAATCTACCGACCGGTCGGTTTATAATCGCTCGCACCTCCACTTCATGACGGATCGCAAGCGATGGCTGTTTCCTCTGCACATTCGGTGAACTCGGGCGCGCTCGCGCCGTCGGCCGTCGTCGGCGTGATCGGCGCCGGCGCGATGGGCGCGGGTATTGCGCAGGTCGCGGCGGCGGCCGGCCATGCGGTGCTGCTGTACGACCTGAACGAAGCAGCCTGCGACAAGGCGCTGGCCGGCATCCGCGCGCAGTTCGCGCGGCTGGCGGAGAAGGGCCGGCTCGAACCGGCGCAGGCCGACGCAGCGGGCAATCGAATCCGCGCGGTGCGCGCGCTGGCCGATTTCGCGGGCGCCGCGCTGATCGTCGAGGCGGCGGCCGAACGGCTCGAGGTGAAGCGCGAGATCTTCGCGACCCTCGAACGTCATGTCGACGACGCGTGCGTGGTGGCGACCAACACGTCGTCGATCTCGATCACGTCGATCGCGGCCGGGCTGCGCGTGCCGCAGCGCGTCGCCGGCCTGCATTTCTTCAATCCGGCGCCGCTGATGGCGCTCGTCGAGGTGGTCAGCGGGCTCGCGACTGCGCCCGAGGTCGCCGGGATGCTGCATGCGACCGCCGCCGCGTGGGGCAAGCAACCGGTGATGGCGAAATCGACGCCGGGCTTCATCGTGAACCGCGTCGCGCGGCCGTATTACGCGGAGGCGCTGCGCGTGCTGAACGAGCAGGGCGGCACGCCGGCCACGATCGACGCGGTGATGCGCGAAGCCGGCGGGTTCCGGATGGGGCCGTTCGAGCTGATGGACCTGATCGGCCACGACGTGAATTTCGCGGTGACCGAATCGGTGTTCCGCGCGTACTTCAACGACCCGCGCTACACCCCGTCGCTGATCCAGCAGGAACTCGTGAACGCGGGCTTCCTCGGGCGCAAGTCCGGGCGCGGCTTCTATTCGTATGCGGACGGCGCGACGCCGCCCGCGCCCGAGCTCGAGCCGCCGCGCGCCGCGCCGGCCGACGTCGTGCTGTTTGCGCAGGACGGCCCGGCCGCCGCGCTGCATGCGCGCCTGGCCGAACGGATCGAAGGCGCGCGGCGCAACGGCGCGCATGCGGACGAACTGCTCGCCGTGGCCGGCCGCGCGTCGATCGCGCTGACCGATGGCCGCACCGCGACCGCACGCGCCGCGCAGACGGGCGTGGCCGACCTCGTGCTCGTCGACCTGGCGCGCGATTACGCGCAGGCCGGGCTCGTCGCGCTGACGCGCGCGCTCCAGTGCAGCGACGCCGCGTATGCGGACGCGCTCGGCCTGTTCCAGCAGGCGGGCTTTCGCGTCGTCGGCGTCGCGGACGTGCCGGGGATGGTCGCGATGCGCACCGTCGCGATGCTCGCGAACGAGGCGGCCGACACGGTCAACCAGGGCGTGTGCTCGCCGGCCGATCTCGATCTCGCGATGGAGAAGGGCGTGAACTACCCGTGCGGCCCGCTCGCGTGGGCCGATGCGATCGGCGTCGGCCGCGTGCATCGCGTGCTGTCGAACCTGGCGGCGAGCTACGGCGAGGACCGCTATCGCGTGTCGCCGCGCCTCGCCGCGCTGCACGCGGCCGGCCGCACGTTCCGGTCGTAGCCACCTGCGCCGTCACTTCGAACACGACAACGACCACTCCACTGGAGGAGCACCCCGATGACTCACCCGACGCATCCCGCCGCCGCCCTCGAGCCGATCGAGACCGCCAGCCGCGACGAACTGCAGGCGCTGCAGCTCGAACGCCTCAAATGGTCGCTGCGCCACGCGTACGACAACGTCCCGCACTATCGGCGCACGTTCGAGGCGGCGGGCGTGCATCCGGACGACCTGAAGTCGCTCGCCGATCTCGCGAAATTCCCGTTCTCGACCAAGACCGACCTGCGCGACAACTATCCGTTCGGCCTCTTCGCGGTGCCGCGCGAACAGGTCGTGCGCGTGCACGCGTCGAGCGGCACGACCGGCAAGCCGACCGTGGTCGGCTACACCGCGCGCGACATCGATACGTGGGCGAACGTGACCGCGCGCTCGATCCGCGCGGCCGGCGGCCGCCCGGGCGATACGCTGCACAACGCGTTCGGCTACGGCCTGTTCACCGGCGGCCTCGGGATTCACTACGGTGCGGAGCGGCTCGGCTGCATGGTCGTGCCGATGTCGGGCGGGCAGACCGAGAAACAGGTGCAGCTGATTCGCGATTTCGAGCCGAAGATCATCCTCGTCACGCCGTCTTACATGCTGAACCTGATCGACGAGATGGTGCGGCAGGGGATGGACCCGGCCGAATCGTCGCTGAAGATCGGCATCTTCGGCGCCGAGCCGTGGACGCAGGCGCTGCGCGACGAAGTGGAGACGCGCGTGGGCATCGACGCGCTCGACATCTACGGGCTGTCGGAAGTGATGGGCCCGGGCGTCGCGTGCGAATGCGTCGAGACGAAGGACGGCCCGGTGATCTGGGAAGACCATTTCTACCCGGAGATCATCGACCCCGTCACCGGCGAAGTGCTGCCCGACGGCAGCCAGGGCGAGCTCGTGTTCACGTCGTTGACGAAGGAGGCGATGCCGGTGATCCGCTACCGCACGCGCGACCTCACCGCGCTGCTGCCGCCGACCGCGCGCGCGATGCGCCGGCTCGCGAAGATCACGGGCCGCTCCGACGACATGCTGATCGTGCGCGGCGTGAACGTGTTCCCGAGCCAGATCGAGGAGATCGTCGTCGCGCTGCCGCAGCTGTCGGGCCAGTTCCAGATCACGCTGTCGCGCGACGGTCACATGGACCGCCTCGACCTCGCGGTCGAGTTGCGCTCCGAGGCTGCGGCGTCGGTGAGCGACGGCGATCGCGCGGCGCTCGCGCGCGAGTTGCAACACCGGATCAAGACGATGGTCGGCGTGTCGTCCGGCGTGACGGTGCTGGCAGCCGGTGGTATCCCGGCGACCGCGACCGGCAAGGCGCGCCGCGTGATCGATCGCCGCCAGGCAGCGTGATTTCGATGTGTGCCGTTCTACCCGAGGAAATGGTTCGATGGATGGATTGAAGACCCTGGCCGTCACGGTCGATGCGCGCGGCATCGCGACCGTCGCGCTGCAGCGCGGCGACGTGCTGAACGCGTTCGACGAGACGATGATCGCGGAACTCACCGACGCCTTCACGGCGCTCGGCCGGCGCGACGACGTGCGCGCGATCGTGCTGCGTTCGGATGGCCGCGCCTTTTGCGCGGGCGCCGACCTGCAGTGGATGCAGCGCGCGAGCGCGAACGATGCGGCCGCGAACCTGCGCGACGCCGAGCGGTTCGCCGCGATGATGCGCGCGATCCGGCAGTGCCCGAAACCGACGGTCGCGCGCGTGCAGGGCCACGCGTTCGGCGGCGGCGTGGGCCTGTGTGCGGCGTGCGACATCGTGATTGCGAGCGACCACGCGCGCTTTTCGGTCAGCGAGGCGCGCTTCGGTATCCTGCCAGCCGTCATCGGCCCGTATCTGGTCGAGGCGGTCGGCCAGCGCCAGGCGCGCCGGCTCGCGCTGACCGCGACGCAGCTCGCGGCCGCCGAAGCCGTCGCGATCGGCCTGATCCATCAGGCCGTGCCGCTCGATGCGCTCGACGACACGCTCGAGCGCACGCTCGCAGAGTTGGGCCGCAACGGCCCGCACGCGCTGATGGAGATCAAGCGCTTTTTCGACGCGATCGGCGAGTACCCGCCGTCGGACGAACGTGCGGCGTTCACCGCTCAGACGATCTCCCGCGTGCGGGCGACGCCGGAAGCGAAGGAGGGCTTCGCGGCCTTCTTCGCGAAGCGGCCGCCGGCGTGGGAGGCGGGCGCCGAATAAGGCGGCACGACGAACCTCCACGACGATCGACGGCGAAGCCGGGCCGGCGGCATTTTGCGTCTCGGGCGCGAGCGCTTGCACTACAATGCGTGACCCCCGGCGCTGCCGGCCCCGTCCCGACCGATGCTTCGCACGATGATCGTCAACCGCCTTGTCTCCGAGATCCTGTTCGGCTTTACCGGCCTGATCGGCATCATCAATCCGATCGGCATCGCGTTCCTGTTTCTCGAACGGACCGAGACGCTCACCGCGCACGAGCGGGATCTGCTCGCGAGGAAGGTCGCGTTCAATGCGTTCGTCGTGCTGATGGTCGCGTTCTTCGCCGGCACGCCGGTGCTGCATTTCTTCGGGATCTCGATGGAAGCGCTGCGGATCGGCGGCGGCTTCGCGGTTGCCGTGGCCGGCTGGCAGATGCTGAACGAACCCGACGGGCCGGGCGGTGGCGACACGCCGGTCAAGCCGATCGACGCGAACGCGATCATGACGCGCGCGTTCTTCCCGTTGACCGTGCCGCTGACGGTCGGCCCCGGTTCGATCGCGACCGCGATCGCGCTGAACGCGAACCGCACGCACAAGCTGTCGGAATTCATGCTGTCGAGCATCGTGTCGATCGCCGTGTCCGTGCTGGTCGCGCTCGTGATCTGGCAGGTCTACAGCCGCTCCGCGCTGCTCGCGCGCTACCTCGGCAGCGAGGGGACCAAGGTCGCGAAGCGCGTGTCGGCGTTCCTGCTGCTGTGCATCGGCGTGCAGATCATGCTGACCGGCTTCTCCGCGTTCCTGCAGCCGCTCGCCGACCAGGCCAAGTAACCGGGGCGCCCGGTTCATCCTTCGAGATTCAACCTTTCACGCAGCCTGCACGCGGCGCGCGCTCATACGCGTTCGCGGCGTGCGGGATACCATGCGACGTCTGGCGGATGCCGCGTGCATCCGGCCGCAACCCCAACTTGAGTGGCGAGGCGAGCAATGGAATACGTGAAATTCGGGTCGACCGGGCTGGACGTGTCGAAGCTGGTGCTGGGCTGCATGACGTTCGGCGAGCCGTCGCGCGGCACGCATCCGTGGACGCTGCCGGAAGCGGAAAGCCGCCCGATCATCCAGCGGGCGGTCGAGGCCGGCATCAACTTCTTCGATACCGCGAACATGTATTCGGACGGCACGTCGGAGGAGATCGTCGGCCGCGCGCTGCGCGATTTCGCGAAGCGCGACGACGTCGTGATCGCGACCAAGGTGTTCTACCGGATGCGGCCGGGGCCGAACGGCGCGGGCCTCTCGCGCAAGGCGATCATGACCGACATCGACCAGAGCCTGAAGCGGCTCGGCACCGACTACGTCGATCTCTACCAGATTCACCGCTGGGACTACGGCACGCCGATCGAAGAGACGCTCGAGGCGCTGCACGACGTCGTGAAGGCCGGCAAGGCGCGCTATATCGGCGCATCGTCGATGTTCGCGTGGCAGTTCGCGAAGGCGCTGCACACGTCGAAGCAGAACGGCTGGACCCGCTTCGTCAGCATGCAGAACCACCTGAACCTGCTGTATCGCGAAGAGGAGCGCGAAATGCTGCCGCTGTGCGAGGACGAAGGCATCGCGGTGATCCCGTGGAGCCCGCTCGCACGCGGGCGTCTGACGCGCAACTGGGACGAAACGTCGGAACGGCAGCAGAAGGACGACGTCGGCCAGCGCCTGTATGACGCGACGGCCGATGCCGACAAGGCGGTCGTCGAGGCCGTCGCGGCGATCGCCGCGGCGCGCAACGTGCCGCGGGCGCAGGTCGCGCTGGCGTGGGTCGCGCAAAAGCGCGGCGTGACCGCACCGATCGTCGGCATTTCGAAGCCGCAGCAACTGGACGACGCGCTCGGCGCGCTCGCGCTGAAGCTGACCGACGACGAGATCGCCACGCTCGAACGCCCGTACGTGCCGCACGCGGTGGCCGGGTTCAACTGAGCGGCAGCGCGGGCGGCACAGGCGTCGGCGCCGTCGCCGCGCTCAGCGCGCGGCGGCGAGCATCGGGTAGGTGAACAGGCCGAAGTGGACGACGTTCAGCCCCGCATGCGCGAGCGCGGCGGCGAGCAGGCCGCCGCGCCGCCACGCGAGCCCGTAGCCGACGCCGGCCACCGTACCGAGCACGATCCATGGCCAGCCGCCCGCGGCGTGCGCGGCGCCGAACAGCAGCGCGCCGGCCGCGAGCGCGACCCACGGGCCCCATGAGCAGGCGCCGAACGCGCGGGTCAGCCCGCCTTGCACGTAGCCGCGGAACAGCGCTTCCTCGGCGAGCGTCACCAGCAACACGTTGTTCACGAGCCACAGCCAGCCCGACGGCGGCCATTTGGGGGCCCAGCCGACCATCCCGAACGCGAGCGCGCCGGCCAGGCACGCGATAGCCGTTGCGACGGCCGCCACCGCGCCGGTGCGCAGCGCGCGCGACAGCGCGACGTCGGGCGCGACCCACGGCAGTGCCCACAACAGCCACAGGCCGACGAGCGGCTTGTCGAAATTCAGGTACATCGTGAACGGCACGGCGTCCGGCGTGAAGCGGATCGGCCCGATCACGCGCGGATTGTGGAAGCCGGGAATCAGATGCAGGCTCAGCGCGATCGCGAGCGCGGCAAAGACGAGGTGCGCGACGATGCGCACCGCGAGCGGGCGCTCGGGCAGCACGCCCCAGCCGGCCGCGATCAGCAGCGCGAGCGGCGCCAGCGTGATCGGCGCAAGCTGGCCGAACGCCAGCGCGCCCCCGTAGCCGAGCGCGGCGAGGCCGATGCTCAGGCCGTGCAGCGGGCGATGCCACGCGAAGGCGGCGGCCGCGAACAGGGCGAGCCAGATCGTGGCACACGGAAGGAGCGAAAGGGACATGACGAAAAACGGATGGGCGGACGAGACGCCGCGCATCATACAGCAGGTGCGGTGACCCGCCGCCGGACAGCCGGCGCGCCGCGCGTCAGCGGCCGGCGGTTTCGGTGACGCCGCCGCGGCCCGGGATGTCGACGCTGTTGCGCACGCGCATCCGCCGCCGGTACCAGAACGTCCACAGCAGCAGGCAGGCAAACACCGTGTAGCCCATGACCGGCGACACGACCAGCACGCGTTCGACCGGCCAGTTGACGACCATCCACCAGCGCAGCAGCATCTCGACCGTCATGATGGCGCCCCACACGAACGTCATCAGCCGCAGCATCTGCCGCAGGCCCGGCTGCGCGTCCCAGACGGCTTCGAAGTGCGCGGCGCCGCCGTCCATCTCGCGGGCCACGGTCGCGCGGGCCAGATAGTAGATCAGCGGGCGTTCGCGGAACAGCGACAGCAGGAACACGATGCCGATCGTGCCCGAGCCGATCGATTCGCGCATCAGCAGCGTGCGCGGACTGCCGCCGAACGCCATGCCGACGATCGACAGCGTGATGCCGAGCAGCACGATGGCCGCTACCGCGTCGACGCGGCGCGAGCGGATGAATTCGACGATCGACCAGATGATCGGCGGAACCGCCGACGCGTACAGCGCGCCGGTTTCGCCGAAATACGGATGCGCGACCCGATAGGCCACCCAGGGCAGCACGAGGTTGACGAAGAGTTCGAGAATCAGTCCGGCTCGCGGTTTCACGATGCGCCATTCCACGCAGGTCGGGGCGAGCGCGCGAAAGGCGTGGTTGCCCCGGGTTGTCCCGAAAAGGGTTCGATTCAGTATATCGAAGAATCGTGCGGGGTTGCGGTGTCGCCTGCCGCGACGGCGATCGGCCGTCGCCGGTACGCGAGTGCATGGTCCGCCAGAGGGACCGGCGCACGCGACCGCTGCTGGGCCGGGGCGCGCTGCATGATCGCGTCGTCGCGTCGCGGCAAGTCGCCGATCGCAATGCGTTTGTGGTCGCGTTTGCGGTGCGCGAGCCTGCGCGGCGCGGCGTGAATCGAAGCCGCGGCCGCGCGCGGGCGGTCAGGCGATGGCCGGCTGGACGATGATCTTCACGTTGCGGTCCTTGTGGTTGACCAGTTCCTCGAAGCCGTGCGCGACGATGTCGCCGAGCGCGATGCGCCCGGTGATGAGCGGCTGCACGTCGATGCGGCCGTCGGCGATGAAGCGGATCACGTCCGCGAATTCGCCGTTGTACGCGAGCGAGCCGATCACTTCCTTCTCGGTCGACACGATGTCGAAGAAGTTGAACGGCGCCGGTTCCTCGAAGATGCCGACCATCACCGCCTTGCCGGCCTTGCGGATCACGTCGATCGCGAGCTTCGCGGTGGCCGTGTGCCCGATGCATTCGAACGACACGTCGGCGCCGTAGCCCCCGGTCAGCGCCCTGACTTCGGCGATCGCGTCGGACGTCTTCGGGTCGATGACGACGCTCGCGCCCACCTCCAGCGCCTTCTGCTTGCGCGCGGCCGACATCTCCAGCGCGATCACGCGCCCCGCGCCCGCCGCCTTCGCGCACATGATCGTGCACAGGCCGATCGTGCCCGCGCCGACCACGACGACGGTCTGCCCGACGATGTTGCCGGCCTTCTTCACCGCGTGCAGCCCGACCGCGAGCGGTTCGATCAGCGCGCCGGCCTCGGTCGGGAAATTGTCCGGCAGCTTGTACAGCAGTTCGGCCGGCACGTTCACGTATTCGGCGAACGCACCGTTGTTCATCAGCCCGGTGAACGCGAGGTTCTCGCAGATGTTGTACAGCCCGTGCCGGCAATACCAGCAGGTGCCGCAATGCTGGCACGCGTCGGCCGTCACGCGGTCGCCGACCGCGTAGCCCGACACGCCCGCGCCGAGCTCGGCGATCTCGCCGCTGAACTCGTGGCCGAGGATGCACTGGCCCTTCAGGCCGGTCAGCGGATGCGGCGCGTCGACCGGGATGAACACCGGCCCGGCGACGTATTCGTGCAGATCGGAGCCGCAGATGCCGCACCAGTGCACGCGGATCGTGACCCAGCCGGCAGGTGGGCGCTCCGGAACGGGAACCTCTTCGACGCGAATGTCGTGGCGGCCATGCCAGACGGCGGCCTTCATGCTGGATGTGATGTCGGGTGCCGGTGTACTCACGTTGCTGTCTCCGTCAGGTTGTCGTCGGGCGCGCGGCAATGCTGCCGGTGCGCCCGTCGCGCGATTGCGCGATCGACGGTATGCAGGATCGGGGCCAGCGTGAAGTGCGGTGGTGCGTGGCGGTCGACGGTGCGCGTGGAGTGCGGTGCACCATTTCACTTTTTGCCGACCGGAACGGGTTCGAAACGAATGGGGTGCCGAATTTGCTGCGACAGCGAAACAGCGAGGCAAGTGAGACGCCGGGACGTTCGTCTCAGCGCAATGAGACGAATCGCGAGACGAACCGCAACGGGTGGCATTGCTCGATCCGCGTTCAGGCGAGCACTTCGTCCACGGCAACCGCGGCGAGCGATGTGAATCCGGCGGCACGGTACAGCGGCTGGCCGGCTTCGGTCGAGATGAGCCATACGCGGCGCGCGCCGCGGTGCCGCGCGTGCGCGACGATCGCGGCGAGCAGTTGCGTCGCAAGGCCGCGACGCCGGTAGGCATCCGCCGTTCCGACGCGGTCGACGACGATATCGCGCGGCGACGCGAAGCCGTAGCGCGCGGTGGCTGCGATCTGCCCGTCGAGCCGATGCGCGAACAGGAACGCGGCCGGATTCGGCTGGAACGGCGGGAAGGCGCCGCTGGCGTTGAACGCGCCGATCGCGTCCGGCGTGTCGCAGGCGAGTGCTTGCGCGAGTGCGCCGTCACCGGACAGCCCGTCGATATCCGCGGCCATGAAATGCTCGTCGGTCAGCCGGCGCGTCCTGCCGTGCAGCGCGGGCGGCAGCGGGGCCGCGCCGTAGCGCGTGATCCACGCGCCGACGGCAAACGGGCCGGCGGCGGACACGGGCGCCCCCTCGATCATGAAATGCTCGAAAGGCCGGCCCATCGCGCCGTCGAACTGTACGACATGGCCGTCCGGGCCGTCGTGCAGCGGCGCGTCGCGCCGGTCGCGCGCGGCGCAGTATCCGGCGATGAAGGTGCGCACGGCCGCCTTGCGGCGGGGGAAGTCGGACCATGCTTCGTCGAGCGGGAACAGCGTGGCCGGTGCGGGGGAGGCGGTCGGCATGCGTAGGGGCGCGGCGTTGTCGGGGGAAGCCGACAGCTTAGATCAGGATGCCGTCGCTTGCTGCGCGGCCATTGTCACCATCGCCGAAACGGATCGTTGCGTCCGCTACCCCTTTACTTGAAGTTAACTTCAATTTGTATCATGTGCGTCAGTCGGATTGCGGTCGGGTTCGCGCTCTCGGCCAGGCAGGATGCTGGCCACGACGATTCTTGCGTGCGTGCCCGGTGCCGCACCGTCGCTGGCGCTGCTCAGCATCGCCTGGGTCGTGCAGGGCAACTCTCTCGATCAGGTGATCGGGCCGCTGCCGATCGGCGCGATCGTCGGTGTGTTCGGCTGGCCGGGCGGCATCGGGCCGATGCTCGCGGCCACCGTCGCCGGCGCGGCGAGCGGCCTGTCCCTGCTGCGCGAACCGATGGGCCGGCGCTACGCGACGCCGGCGTCGTTCAACCTGCACGGAAATCCGTCAAGCATGCCCAACACCATGGAAAGCCTGATCTGCGAAGAAGACCTGTCGTGCGACGTGTCCACGCTCGACGAAGGCGATGCGATGCCGTCGCGCGGCAGCGTGGTCGCGCATCCGCTCGTGACGATCGGCCGTGCGCCGATTCCGGAGCACGCGACGGCCGCGGCATCGCCGTTGCGTCCGCAACTGTTCGTCACGGTGCTGGAGGCGGGCGACGACGCACTGCTGGTGCGCTGGGTCGAGAGCGGCCGGTGTCATTACGGCGAGCAACGCTGGCGCCTGCGCGTCGCGTTGCAGCCCGGCCGTTGCGCGCTCTCGGGGCAGCCGATCGAGCCGGGCGAACCGGTGTTCCGGCCGGTACGGCGGCCCGTGCCGGCCAATGGCGACGAGATGATCCGCCCGGCAGCGCTGCCGGGGATGGACGGTGCGGCGTGCGACGCCACGCCGGAGGACGGCGACGCATGCCATCCGGCCGAGGTTCACGGCTGAACGTCGGCCGGCGGCGGCGCGACATTACTTCTTCAGATCGTGCCGGTACTGGATGAAACCGGCATTGTTCGCGAGCTTGTCGTACAGCGCCCGCGCGGTCGTGTTGGTCTCGTGCGTGAGCCAGTACACGCGGCTCGCACCGGCTTCGCGCGCTCGTTCGTACACGGCCTCGATCAGCGCGCCGCCCGCGCCTTGCCCGCGCGCGTCCGGCGCCGTGTACAGATCCTGCAGGTAGCAGTACGGCCCTTCGGTCCAGCACGAGCGGTGGTAGATCGCATGGACGATCCCGACCAGCGCACCCGACGCGTCGAACGCGCCGAGCACGAACATCGGCTCGGCCGGGTCCATCAGGCGCGCCCAGGTCGTCGCGAACACCGCGTCGCTCAGCTCGGTGTCATAGAACTTCTGGTAACCCTGCCACAGCGGACGCCACGCGGCTTCGTCGGCGGCGACGAGCGGGCGCACCGTGACGCGCGTGGCGTCGTTCGCGCGGCCGGCGGCATCGCGCGCACTGGCCTGCGCGTGGCGGATCGCGGTGAGCGACTGGCGTTGGTTGCCTTGCGCGTCGAAGTTCTCCGGTGCGAGCCAGGCTTCGAACGCGGCACGCACATCCGGCCATTCGCCGTCGACGATCGAGAACCACGCGGTATCGCGATTGCGGCCGCGGTAGATGATCGCCTGCCGGAACGTGCCTTCGTAGCGGAAGCCGAGGCGGGCAGCCGCCTTGCGCGACGGCGCGTTCAGGTCGTCGCACTTCCATTCGTAGCGCCGGTAGCCGAGCGTGTCGAACGCGTACTTCATCAGCAGGAACTGCGCTTCGGTCGACACCGGCGTGCGCTTGAGCAGCGGCGAGAACGTGACCGAGCCGACCTCGATCACGCCGTTGGCCGGATCGATGCGCATCAGCGCGAGCGTGCCGACCGCGCGGCCCGTGGCGCGGTCGATCACCGTGTAGTGCAGCGGATCGGTGCTCGCCTGCGCGCCGCGCGCGTAGTCGCGGTAGCTGGATTCGTCGGCGTACGGGCCGTGTGCGAGATAGGTCCAGTCGCTGCCGTCGGGCGCCTGCGCGTAGGCGGCATACAGATCGGCGGCGTGGCGTTCGGCGTCGAGCGGCTCGAGCCGGCAGTAGCGGCCTTCGAGCACGATGCGCTCCGGGCGCGGACGCGCGGACCAGTCGGGAACGGGGTGGCCGATGGGCTGCTGGAAAGCGTTGGTGAGCGTGGGCAAGGTCGATCTCGCTTCGGTTGGCGGCCGGCGACATGCCGGCATGCAGACGATCGTAGTCCCGCCGAGGTACCATGAGAAGCGCCAGTGAGCGGTAAATTTATGGTGCCACGATCCGGGCCGCCAGCCGCTCGCCCGTGCGTCACATTCCGACTTTTTCACGCTGCGATGTTCCGATGACGACTGCCTTTCCTGCCGGCGACGCACCGTTGCTGCCGCTCGATGCGCCGCTGGCGCGCACGCCCGGCGCACCGTCGCTCCAGCGCCAGTTGCTGCGCCGTGTGCGCGACGCGATTCTCGGCGGCGCGATGCCGGCCGGCACGCGGCTGCCCGGCACGCGCGCGCTGGCCGAAACGCTCGGCGTGTCGCGCAATACGACGGCCGCCGTGTACGAGCAGCTCGTCGCCGAAGGCTTCCTGCAATCGGATCGTCGCGGCACGCGGGTCGTCGGGCTGTCGCGGCCCACGCCACCGCGCCGGCGTGCCGCGCCGCCGGCCGTCGCACAGCGGCTCGGCCGGATTCGCCCGAGCCTCGTCGGCACCGGCGAATCGGAGGGCTTTCGTCCGGGCGTGCCGGCGCTGTCGCATTTCCCGGTGGACGCTTGGCGGCATGCGATCGACCGCGCGTTGCGTCGCGCCGGCCGCGAGCTGCTGGCGTACGGCGATCCGCTCGGCGAGCCCGCGTTGCGCGAATCGATCGCGCGCCATCTGGCCGTCACGCGCGGCGTGCGCTGCGATCCCGAGCAGATCGTGATCACCGAAGGCGCACAAGGGGCGATCGCACTGTGCGCGCAACTGCTGACGAATCCGGGCGATACGGTGTGGGTCGAGGAGCCCGGCTATCGCGGCGCGCGCACCGCGATGCAGGCCGCCGACCTCGACGTCGTGCCGATGCCGGTCGACGCCGAAGGGCTGCGCGCGGAACCGGACGACTGGCGCGAGCGGACGCCGCGCCTCGTCTATACGACGCCGTCGAACCAGTTCCCGACCGGCGCCGTGCTGTCGATCTCGCGCCGGCTCGCGCTGATCGACGCGGCGCGCCGCCATCGCGCGTGGATCATCGAGGACGACTACGACAGCGAGTTCCGTCACACCGGCGAGCCGATCGGCGCGATGCACGGGCTCGCGCCCGATTCGCCGGTCGTCTATCTCGGCTCGTTCAGCAAGACGATGTTTCCGGCGCTGCGGATCGGTTTTCTCGTGCTGCCCGACGCGTTGCTGGCTGCCGTGCGGCCGGTGCTGCCGGAGATGCTGCGCGGCGGGACGCGCCACGTGCAGCTCGCGCTCGCCGACTTCATCGAGACGGGCGAGTACGGCCGGCATCTAGGGCGGATGCGCCGGCTGTATCGCGACCGGCGGCGGTTGCTGCTCGCCGCGCTCGAGCGCAGCCTGAGCGTGCCGCACCAGGTCGAGGGGGGGCCGTGCGGGCTGCATCTCGCGCTGCGGTTGCCGGCGCGGTATCGCGATCGCGCGATCGTCGAAGCGGCGCGCGCGCATGGCATCGGGCCGTTTCCGCTGTCGGGTTTCGCGATCGATGCGGCGCGGGCCGGCAACGGGCTCGTGCTCGGTTTCGGCAATACGTCGGCCGATGCGTTCGAGCCGATGTTGCGGATGGTGTCGGCGATCGCGGAGCGGGTGGGCGCGGGGGATGCGTGACGGGATGGTTGCGCGTGCTTTCAACCGCCCGCTCGCCGATCGTGATTGCGCGCCGCCCGTCATTCCTGTTCGTTGCCGGTGCATGCATGTCGCTGATGACCGTCGGTTAGACGGCTGCGTTGCCGAACACGCAAGGAGGGCGATGTTGTCGTGCCAGTGACCGGGTCGGTATCGACTCGTTGACGGAGGACGAACGGCGGCCGAGGACGACGGTTTGCGGCTTGCGCGTCGGTTGTCCGCGATGCGCGACAGGCGACCGGTTTGCCGCGGACCGCGACGATGACGCTCACGGCGACCGGCCACGATTCTCCGCCGGCACCCGTCCCGCTGCGTGGTGGATATTCGGATTGACGAACCGCGCACTTTGTTCGAAACGAATGCCCTCGCGGTTCAGCCGCCACGACGCCTCCCGGCATACGGGTTTCGATTCGTATGTTCCGACCGGCGCGTGGGCTATAAATGGTGGGGTGTACCGGTGCTTGTCGGGCGCCTGCGCGTCTCGCGCAGGGGGGCGTCGCGGCTGCCGGGGGAGGTGGCACCGTGGTTTGCCAGACGCTTGCTCGCGCCGTGCTTCGCACCGCGTTGATCGGGGGCGTGTTTGCCGGATGTTTGCCGCTGCCCGCCGCCGTTGCCGGCACCCTCGCGCCACACGCCGCCCCGCCGGCGATGAAGGCGCGGCCACCCGCCGCGCCTTACGCGATGCCGGTCGACTTCCCGGCAATCGTCGAACGTTACGGTCCGGCGGTCGTGACCATTCTGGCTGCCACACCCGATCCGCAAACCGGCGGGCCGGCCTTTGCCGCGCTCGATCCCGACGATCCGCTCGCCGCGTTCTTCCGGCACGGCGCGCCGCCGCCCGCGCAGGGGCCGCAGGCGCCGGCGCCCGATACGGCGGCGCCGCGTGCGGTGTCCGGCAGCGGTTCGGGCTTCATCGTCAGCGCCGATGGCCTGATCCTCACGTCCGCCCATGTGGTCGACGAGGCGACCGACGTGACGGTGCGGCTCACCGACCGCCGCGAATTCAAGGCGACGGTGCTGGCCGTCGATCCGCAAAGCGATGTCGCCGTGCTGCGCGTCGACGCGACGAAGCTGCCGTTCGTGCGCATCGGCGATTCGTCGAAAGTCCGCGCGGGCGAACCGGTGATGACGATCGGCGCGCCGGACGGATCGGGCAACACGGTCACGGCCGGTATCGTCAGCGCAACGTCGCGCCGGTTGCCGGACGGCAGCGCATTCCCGTTCTTCGAGACCGACATCGCACCGAACCCGGACAACTCCGGCGGCCCCGTGTTCAATCGCGCGGGCGACGTGATCGGCATCGCGGTGCAGGTCTATCCGGGCGCCGACCGCTACGCGAGCACGACGTTCGCCATCCCGATCGCATTCGCGGCCAAGGTGCGTGCCCAGTTGCGCGCGCAACAGCAGGCGCAGATGCAGGCGCAGCAGGCTCAGGCGCCCGCGCCGGACGCGCCGTCGGGCAATGCGTTCGGCGTCGACGTGCAGGACGTCGGCGTCGGTCTGGCTGCGGCGTTCGGGCTGCCGCGTCCGGCAGGCGCGCTCGTCAACGGCGTCGCGCCTGGCTCGCCGGCCGCCGCGGCCGGCCTGAAGCCCGGCGACGTGATCGTGAAGATGGGCGGCAAGGCGATCGGCCGTTCGGCCGAACTGAACGACCTTGCCGCCGCGCTGCCGCCCGGCGGCAAGGCGCCGCTGCGGGTGATCCGCAACCGTGCGCCGGTAACGCTGACGATCACCGGCGCCGACGACGCGGGCGGCGGTACGGCCGCGACGGTCGGCATGGCCGCGCCGAAGGCCGCCGCGCAGCCGGGGCCGGGCACCGGCGATGCAGGCGACCACGGCGATCGCCTCGGCCTGACGATGCATGCGCTGAGCGACGCCGAGCGCCGGTCGACGGGGCTCGCGGTCGGGATGATGGTGGACGCGGTGCACGGCCCGGCCGCGCGCGCCGGCATCCAGCCGGGCGACGTCGTGCTGGAACTCAACGACACGCTGCTCGAGACGCCGGACGACGTGCCGATGCTCGAAGCGAGCGGCGGCAACGTGATCGCCGTGCTGATCCAGCGCAACAACGCGCGGAAGTTCGTGTCGGTGCGCACGCGGTAGCGCGTTGACGCGGCGGCTGCCGTCCGCCTAACATCGTCGGGTACCGCGGGCGGTCCGCCACGTATTCAGGAGCCATTCGGCAGAGCCATTCAGCATGAAAACCACTTGCTTCATCGTAGTCGTCCACAGGCGCAGGGTCCGGTAGCGGCACCGCGCCGGCACCCATGCGCCCCCGACTCGTTCGGGGGTTTTTTTGTGTTGCGCACGGCCGCTCGG
Organism: Burkholderia orbicola; assembly: GCF_900100915.1. Taxonomy (NCBI): domain Bacteria; kingdom Pseudomonadati; phylum Pseudomonadota; class Betaproteobacteria; order Burkholderiales; family Burkholderiaceae; genus Burkholderia; species Burkholderia orbicola. Next base: position 239,987 of record NZ_FNKW01000002.1, read on the forward strand.
CCTGTGCGCGGGAGGGCATCCGCTTGCGATCGAACCTGTCGACCACTTCCGACCCGGCGTCGCCCCGGCACGCCACGCTGATCGTGCTGTGCGCGTTGTCGGTGCTGCCGCTGAGCCTGTTCCTGCCGTCGCTGCCGGCGATCGTGCGCGACCTGCACACCGACTATGCGCTCGTCGCGCTGTCGCTCGGCGGCTATGCGGCGTTGGCCGCGTCGCTCGAATGCGTGACGGGGCCGCTGTCCGACTGGTTCGGGCGGCGGCCGATCGTGCTGACGAGCGTCGCGCTATTCGCGCTCGGTTCGTTCGGTTGTGCGATGGCGACTGATATCCGCGTGTTTCTCGGCTGCCGGCTGATGCAGGCGGCGATCACGTCGGTCTATCCGGTGTCGATGGCGGCGATCCGCGACAGCGGCGGCGGCGAGCGCGCGGCGAGCCGGATCGGCTATGCGGCGATGGCGGCCGCGTTCGCGCCGATGCTCGGCCCGACACTCGGCGGCGCGCTCGACCAGACGGTCGGCTGGCGCGCGAGTTTCTGGCTGCTGGCCGTAGTCGGCGCCGCGCTGTTTGCCTGGTGCGTGCGCGATCTCGCCGAAACCCATACGCGTCGGCCGTCGAGCTTCGGGCAGCAGCTTCGCGCGTATCCGGCGCTGCTGCGTGCGCGCCGTTTCTGGGCCTATGCGCTGTGCATGGCGTTCTCGACGGGCGCGTTCTATGCGTTCCTGGCCGGCGCGCCGCTCGCCGCGACAACGCTGTTCGGCATCCCGCCCGCGGAGATCGGCTTCTACATGGGGACGATCACGACCGGTTTCGTCTGCGGCAGCTTTCTGGCCGCGCGGGTCGCGCGCCGCCATGCGCTGGCCACGACGATCCTGTGCGGGCGGATCGTCGCGTGTGCGGGGCCATTGATCGGGCTTGCGCTGCTGTTCGGCGGCGTGACCCATGCGCTCGCGTGGTTCGGGCCGTGCGTGCTGGTCGGCATCGGCAACGGGCTGAGCAATCCCGGCGCCCATGCGGGCGCGGTGTCCGTACGCCCGGAACTGGCTGGCAGCGCATCGGGGCTGGCCGGCGCGATGACGATCGGCGGCGGCGCCGCGCTGTCGTCGCTGACGGGCGCGCTGCTGACCCCGCGCAACGCAGGCTACCTGCCGCTCGCGATGATGCTGCTGTCGGCGGCGATCGCGCTGGCGGCCGCCGGGTGCGTGCGGGCGTTCGACGGCCGGGATGCCGGACGGTGAGCGCGGGTGCGCCCCGGTACCGGCGCGCGGCCGAATGACGGACAATCCGCCGCATGCCGGGACACGACGCACGATTCGCGCGCCGCGTGCCCCGACGAGCGCGCAGGGCGACTGGACGAGGATGCGATGAGCGACTTTTCTGATTTCCAGCGGGATATTGCCGATGCCGCGAGGGCGACCTTCAGGGCGCTGCGGGCGCTGCACCCGGACGAGCATTTCTATGCGTTCGCGTTGTACACCGACAGCGGCGCGATGACGGTGGTGCCGGCCGCCAATTCGGTCGAAGGGCTGCGCCGGGTCCGCGCGCAACAGGCGGTGGCGGACGACGATCCGTGGTTCGTGTGGGGCGTGCCCGAGTGGGCGTACGCGGCGGCCGAGGCCTCGCCGTTCAACGCGATCTGCGGCCGGCTGGCCGACGAGGTGCTGAGCCCGCAGTTCGTCCGGTCGCGCTTCGGGGAATTTTCCCGGCAACTGCATACCGACATGATCGAGGCCTTGCGGCTGCTCGATCGAGACGGCGTGTTCGGCACGGGCGATGACCGGGCGGCCATCACGCTGTTCGTGTCGATCAGCGACGACGACGCGGCCGAGGCGCTGGAAAACGCGTCGGCGAAAGCGCTGAATCCGCCGGCCGTCGCCGACGCCTTCCTGCGCCGCTACGACTGACCGGCAACGCGGTATCGCCTGGGCGGCCCGGGCAGGCGGCCGCCCTGCATGGCATGTTACGGCTTCGCGCCGACCACGAATTCGAACGTCGCGACGCCGTCGACGCCGCCCGTCACGCGGTCGCCCGGCTGCAGCGCGCCGACGCCGGCCGGCGTGCCGGTGAAGATCAGGTCGCCGGCCTTCAGCTCGACCGAGCGCGACACGTATGCGATGACGTCGGGCACGGGCCAGATCATGTCGGCCAGGTCGCCTTGCTGGCGCGTGTCGCCGTTGACCGCGAGCCAGATGCGGCCGGCGGCCGGATGGCCGGTGGCCGTCGCCGGGCGCAGCGCGGTCACGGGGCCCGACGCGTCGAAACCCTTCGCCCAGTCCCACGGCCGGCTCAGCTTCTTCGCTTCGGCCTGCAGGTCGCGGCGCGTGAGGTCGACGCCGACGCCGTAGCCCCACACGTGCGACAGCGCGTCGGCCGGGTCGATCGACCGGCCGTCCTTGCCGATCGCGACGACCAGCTCGATTTCATGGTGGAGATCGTTCGTCAGCGGCGGATAGGCGACCGTGCCGCTGGCCGGGACGATCGCGTCGGCCGGCTTCGTGAAGAAGAACGGCGGTTCGCGGTCGGGGTCGGCGCCCATTTCACGGGCGTGGTCGGCGTAGTTGCGGCCGACGCAGAAGACGCGGCGCACCGGAAAGCGCGCGGACGACTGTTCGACTTCGACGGAAGGACGCTCGGCGGCGTCGATGACATAGGCGGACATCGGATGGGCCTCGTTCGGTAGGAAGACGGATGGCCGGCGCATCGGCCGGCATGCGTGCAACGATACCCGACGCGCGTGCGCCGGGATGCGACGCAACTGCGTTTTACCGGGACAAAACTACGCGTCGGCGGCAGCTTGCGTGTCGTCGGCGGCGGGCAATGCGGCGTTCGCGTCGCGGTACGCCTTCGGCGACACGCCGACCCGCGCGCGGAAGCGCCGCGCGAAATACCCTTCGTCGCGGAAGCCGACCGAGCGGGCGATGTCCGCGATGCGCCGACTGGTGTGGGCCAGCAGCGACTGCGCGAGCGCGATCCGCCGCTCGGTGACGAGATCGGTGAAGGTGCTGCCGGTTTCCTTGCGCACCAGGTGCGCGAGGTAGTTCGGCGACAGAAACGCAGCTTCGGCGGTCGCGGCGAGCGTCAGGTCCTCGCGGGTCAGATTCGCCCGCACGTGGCGCAGCACGCGGGCCAGCGCGTCGCGCCGGCCGGCGCGCTGGGCGCCGCGCTGCGCGAGCTTGTCGAGCGCGCCCGCGTACTGGGTGCAGACGAGCCCGATCAGCTGCAGCAGGTAGCCGCGCAGCAGCGTGGTCGAGCCGAACGTGCGCACGCGATCGACGTCGAGCATGCACAGCGCGAGGCGGCGCGCTTCGTCGTACGTATCGCCGGTCAGGATGAAATCGAGGTGCTCCTGGAAGCGGAACGGCGTCAGCTCGGGGAAACGGTGCGCGGGCACGTCCTCGAGATCGAGCGGATCGACGTCGAGATCGGCGCGCAGGAACGCCTGGCTGAAGTTGATCACGATGAAGTGCGCGCCTTCCGGATGCGGGATCAGGTGCTCGCGGTGCGGCAGCACGAACGCGAGCGCGCCGCGCGGAAACGGCCGCGTGACGCCGCCGATGCGCTGCTCGGTGTCGCCGCCGAGGTTGAACTGGATCTGGAAATACGCGTGCCGGTGCGGCTCGGTGATCGCCTGGCGCGACGCCTGGTCGCGGATGTAGAAATCGAGCCGGTCGCTGCGTTCGGGCATCCCGTACAGGCGCGGCGGGGCGGTGGAGGGCATGAAGGATCGTGTTGTTCGTGACGCGGTTGAGCCGCGATGGTACAGCGAACCGGGCGCGACGGGGACGGGGGCGACCCGCGCCCGCCCGGTCAGCCTGCCGCGAGCGGCGCGATCCGGCGCCGCAGCTCGGGCACGACCTCGGCGTCGAACCACGGATGGTGCTTGAACCATGCCTGGTTGCGCGGCGACGGATGCGGCAACGGCAGGATCGCGGGGCCGTAGTCGCGCCAGGCCTGCACGGTGTCGGTCAGCGTCGCCTTGCGCGCGCCGCGCAGGAAATGCCGCTGCGCGTACTGGCCGATCAGCAGCGTGAGCCGGATCGACGGCAGTTCGGCCAGCAGCCGGTCCATCCACAGTGGCGCGCATTCGGGGCGCGGCGGGTTGTCGCCGCTCGCGCCGCGGCCCGGGTAGCAGAAGCCCATCGGCACGATCGCGAAGCGCGTCTCGTCGTAGAAGGTGTCGGCGTCGACGCCGAGCCAGTCGCGCAGCCGCTTGCCGCTCGCGTCGTCCCACGGGATGCCGCTGGCATGGACGCGTGCGCCCGGCGCCTGCCCGACAATCAGGATGCGGGCGTCGCGATGGGCGCGCACGACCGGGCGCGGGCCGAGCGGCAGATCGGCTTCGCATGCACGGCACGCGCGGATTTCGGTGAGCAGCACGTCGAGCGGCGCGCGCGTTCGTTTCGGCATCGATTCGGAGCGGGGGCGGAGTGGCAAGGTGGTGCCGTGCGAGCGGCGCAGGCGGCCAGCGGCCGGAGGCTTGCGGCGGGGCCGCCGGCTCGGCGTGGCGCCGGCGCGGGCCGGCTGCACGACGCAGTGCGCTCGACGCCCTACGCCCGCGACGAGCCCGCTGCGCCGCCTTCGGCGACCGCAGCATCATACAACGCGGTCTGCGCGATCGCCGCGGCGATGCCCGCGTCGTCGTGCGAGCCGTCGAGCATGCCCCAGCGCCTGTATTGCGACAGGAACCACAGGCCCTCGCGCGGATCGGGCCGGTTCACCGCGCCGCCGTCGTGAAAGCGGATCGGCAGCGGCGGCGTCGCGAACGGCCCCGCGCCGTAGTCGCCGAGCAGGCGCGGCGCGATCAGCCGGGCCGGCACGCCGAGCGCGTCGGGCGACGCGAGCCAGTCGGCCGCCTCGCGACGGTGCGCGGGGCTGTCCAGCCACGCGCACGCATCGACGAGCGTGCGGACCAGCGCACGCGCGGTGGCCGGATACAGCGCGACGAAATCGCGCCGGGTCGCGAGCACCTTCTCCGGATGATCGGGCCAGACCTCGCTCGTGACGGCGACGGTGCGGCCGGCGCCGCACGCTTCGGCCACCGCGTGCCACGGCTCGCCCGCGCAGAAGCCGTCGAGTTCGCCGCCCGCGAGCGCGGCGACCATCTCGGGCGGCGGAATCACGACGCTGCGCACGTCGCGCAGCGGATCGACGTCGTGCGACGCGAGCCACGCGTTCAGCCACATCGCGTGCGTGCCGGTCGGGAAGGTCTGCGCGAGCAGCGGCTTGCGGCCGAGCGTCGCGAGCGCCGCGCGCACGCTGGCGGTTTCGCGGTACGCGTCGGCGAGGCCGCGCGACAGCGTGATCGCCTGGCCGTTGCGGTTCAGCACCATCAGCGCGGCCATGTCGGCCCGCGGGCCGCCGATGCCGAGCTGCAGCCCGCAGACGAGCCCGTACAGCGCGTGCGCGGCATCGAGCTCGCCGCTGAGCAGCTTGTCGCGCACGGCCGCCCACGACGGCTGGCGACTCAATTCGAGCGTGAGGCCATGACGCGCGCCGAGATTCAGGCGCTGCGCGACGATCAGCGGGGCCGCGTCGCTGAGCGCGACGAACCCGAGGCGAAGATGCGCGCGTTCCGGCGCGGCGGGAGGAGAGGTATGCATGGCACTCATGACTGGGGTGACGCGTCGAGCAATTGTCGCGCGACGTCGACGATGCGCAGGCCCTGATCCATCGCGCGCTTGCGCAGCGCCGCATACGCATCGTGTTCGGACAGCTTGCGCTGGTCCATCAGCACGCGTTTCGCGCGGTCGATCAGCTTGCGTTCCGCGAGTTCGCGCTCGACGTCGGCGAGCCGGCGGCGCAGCGCATCGTCGTGCGAGAAGCGCGCGAGCGCGACTTCGAGAATCGGCGCGAGGCGCTCGGCCGACAACCCTTCGACAAGATACGCACTGACACCCGCGCCGACCGCCGCGCGGATCAGTTCCTGGTCGGCGTCGTGGCTGAACATCAGCACGGGGCGCGGGGCGGTCGCATGCATGACGGCGAGCTGCTCCAGCGTGTCGCGCGACGGTGAATCGGTATCGATGATCACGACGTCGGGGCGTTGCTCCTCGACGGCCGCCGGCAGGCGCGCGGGCGTCGCGACGTCGTTCAGCATCTCGTAGCCGAGGCGCGCGAGCGCGTCGCCGAGTTCGCCGATCGGCTTGTCGGTGTCGGTGACGAGCAGCACGCGCAGGCGGGCGGGCAGGGCGGACGAACTCATGAGGCGGGCAACAGGGGCAGTGACGCGTCGATGCAACGGGCGGACGATGCAGGCAGGCCGCATGTGCGGCCGGATGTGCAGGAACCGGGAAGCGGCCGAAGCCGTGCGATACCGCGCATGTCAGGCGGCCCGCGCAAGCGCCGCGCCGGTTGCCGTGCTCGCGCCTTGCGCGGCTGCTGCGCCGATCGCGCCGCCGACGAGGATCACGGCCGGGCTGCCCAGCCGCTCGGCTTCGATGCCGCGCGCTAGCGTGCCCAGCGTGCCGGTCCAGCGGCGTTCGTCGGGCGTGCCGGCCCATTGCACGGCCGCCGCCGGCGTCGACGCGGGCAGCGCGGCGAGCAGGCCCGCCGCGATGCTGTCGACGCGGCTCATCCCCATGTAGATCGCGAGCGTGGTGCCGGTTGCCGCGAGCCGTGCCCAGTCGGGTTCGCCATGGTCCTGGCGGTGCGCGGTGACGAACGTGACGCCCTGGCAGTGCTCGCGGTGCGTGAGCGAGATGCCGAGGCTCGCGGCGGCGGCGAATCCCGACGAGATGCCGTTGACGATCTCGACCGGAATCGCGGCCGCGCGCAGCGTCGCGAGTTCCTCGCCGGCGCGCCCGAACAGCAGCGCGTCGCCGCCTTTCACGCGCACCACGTGCGCGCCGCGCAGCGCGTAGCGGCGCATCAGTTTCTCGATGAACGCCTGCGGCGTGGAGCGGCAGCCGCCGCGCTTGCCGACGCGGATCACGCGCGCCTGCGGCGCGAGTTCGACGATGCCGGGCGCGACGAGATCGTCGAGCAGCAGCACGTCGGCGGCGGCCAGCGCCTTCACCGCCTTCAGCGTGAGGAGATCGGGATCGCCGGGGCCGGCGCCCAGCAGCGTGACTTTGCCTGTCGTCATGTCGTGTTCCTGTGCCGCATCGCATCGCTGCGGCGGTCTGATGTCGCGTTGTTGCTCGGCGGCGGCGGGCGGTCGAAACGCACCGGCATCCGGCCGTGCCGTGCACGGAGGGACGCCGTTGTCCTGAAGGGCTCGCGGTGAAGGGCGAGCGGTTTGCGGGGACTGCCCACCGGCGCCGTTGCCGGTGTGACGAAGGTTCAGCAATATCCGGGCCAACCGGCGCGACGAGGCGGCCTTCGCGCGATGCCGCACACCGTGCGATGGCGCGAGCGCGCATGTGCTCGCCACGCGGGAGCAGTCGCCATGCCGCATCGGTGTGCATCGTGCCCCGTGCGCGCGCACTACGATGCCGCACGACGACAGTGCTGCAGCGCACCACATCTGTGCCCCGGTGCATCGCGACGGAGAGTGCGCCGCGCGCCGCGGTGACGTGCCCGCTGCCCGCTGCGCCTTGTGCGGTGGGGCTCGCGGCGCGATCGACGTCGACATGGCACGTCGCTTGCGTTAGCTCGTTCGGACGGGTCAATGGCGATCCGTCCGCAGTACCGAATACCGACGCGCCCGGCAACGGGCTTCATGGGCAACGGCGTCCTACGTATCAGGTCTCGACGAGACCGGGTGCGCAGGACGCCGTTTTTCGTTTGGCGGATGACATGACCGACAAAGCTACCCGTATCGATCTCTTCAGCCTCCGCACCGCGCCGATGCGCGCGTTCCATCTGACGTGGATGGCGTTCTTCATCTGCTTCTTCGCGTGGTTCGCGTGCGCGCCGCTGATGCCGCTGATCGCGCGCGAATTCCATCTCACGGCGGCGCAAGTCGCCAACATCAACATCGCCGCGGTGGCCGCGACGATCGCCGTGCGGCTGCTGGTCGGCCCGCTGTGCGACCGCTTCGGCCCGCGCCGCGTGTATGCGGGCCTGCTGCTGCTCGGCGCGATCCCCGTGTTCGCCGTGTCGTTCACGCACGACTACCTGTGGTTCCTGATCTGCCGGCTCGGCATCGGCGCGATCGGTGCGGGCTTCGTGATCACGCAGTACCACACGTCGGTGATGTTCGCGCCGAACGTGGTCGGCACCGCGAACGCGACGACGGCCGGCTGGGGCAATGCCGGCGCGGGCGCGACGCAGGCGCTGATGCCGCTGCTCGTCGCCGCCGGGCTGATGCTCGGCTTCGGCGAGGATTCGTCGTGGCGCATCGCGCTGGTCGTGCCGGGCGTGGCGATGCTCGTGATGGCATGGGCCTACTGGCGCTTCACGCAGGACTGCCCGCAAGGCGATTTCGTCGCGCTGCGCAAGCAGGGCGTGACGGTCGACAGCGGCAAGAAGGGCGGCTGGGCGAGCTTCTTCACGGCCTGCGGCAACTACCGCGTATGGATGCTGTTCGTCACGTACGGCGCGTGCTTCGGCGTCGAGGTGTTCATCCATAACATCGCCGCGCTGTACTACGTCGATCACTTCAAGCTGTCGCTGAAGGACGCCGGTTTCGCGGTCGGGATGTTCGGGCTGCTCGCCCTGTTCGCCCGCGCGCTCGGCGGCTGGCTGTCCGACAAGATCGCCGCCCGCCGCAGCCTCGACGTGCGCGCGACGCTGCTGTGCGCACTGATCATCGGCGAAGGGCTCGGGCTGATCTGGTTCTCGCACGCGCAAGGCATCGGCATGGCCCTCGTCGCGATGCTGGCCTTCGGCCTGTTCACGCACATGGCGTGCGGCGCGACCTACGCGCTCGTGCCGTTCATCGACCGCAAGGCGCTCGGCGGCGTCGCGGGGATCGTCGGCGCGGGCGGCAACGTCGGCGCGGTGGCCGCGGCTTTCCTGCTGAAGGGTGTCGGCGACGTGCAGCAGACGCTGAGCCTGCTCGGCCTCGTGGTGACCGCGACCGCGTTGTGCGCGATGGCCGTGCGCTTCAGCGAAGAACACAAGGCGCGCGAAGCCGAACTGCGCGATCGCGCGCTGGCCGCCGCCGGCGCCGCGAACTGATCGACCGAAGGAATCGTCATCATGAAACTCATCGTCATCGGCCACGGCATGGTCGGCCACAAGCTCCTCGAATGCGTCGCGGCGCAAGCCGGCGAGGCCGGCGCGTTGGAGGTCACCGTGCTCGGCGAGGAACCGCGCCCGGCCTACGATCGCGTGCACCTGTCGGAATTCTTCGCGGGCAAGTCGGCGGACGACCTGTCGCTGGTCGAACCGGGCTTCTTCGAGCGTCATCCGCAGTTCGACCTGCGCCTGAACGCGCAGGTCGCGTCGATCGACCGCGCCGCGCATACGGTCACGCTCGCATCGGGCGAAACGCTCGCGTACGACAAGCTGGTGCTCGCCACCGGCTCGCGGCCGTTCGTGCCGCCGGTGCCGGGCCGCGATCGCGCGGGCTGCTTCGTGTACCGGACGATCGAGGATCTCGAGGCGATGCAGGCGTGCGGCGCGCATGCGAAGCGCGGCGTCGTGATCGGCGGCGGGCTGCTCGGCCTCGAATGCGCGAAGGCGCTGCGCGACATGGGGCTCGACACGCACGTGGTCGAATTCGCGCCGCGCCTGATGGCCGTGCAGGTCGACGACGGTGGCGGCCGGATGCTGCGTTCGAAGATCGAGGCGCTCGGCGTGACCGTGCATACCGGCAAGAACACGCTCGAAATCGTCGACGGCGACGAAGGCGCGCACCGGATGGCGTTCGCCGACGGCTCGCATCTCGACACGGACATGATCGTGTTCTCGGCCGGCATCCGCGCGCGCGACGAACTGGCCCGCGCGTGCGGGCTCGACATCGGCCCGCGCGGCGGCGTGGCGATCGACGACGCGTGCCGCACGAGCGACGCCGACATCTATGCGATCGGCGAATGCGCGGCGTGGAACGGCATGGTGTACGGCCTCGTCGCGCCCGGCTACGACATGGCGCGCGTGGTCGCGAAGCAGCTCGCGGGCGACGCCGACGCCGCCGCGTTCGCCGGCGCCGACATGAGCACGAAGCTGAAGCTGATGGGCGTCGACGTCGCGAGCATCGGCGACGCGCACGGCACGACGGCCGGCAGCCGCACCTACCAGTACGCGGACGAGCGCCTCCAGGTCTACAAGAAGCTCGTGGTGTCCGACTGCGGCAAGTTCCTGCACGGCGCGGTGATGGTCGGCGATGCCGCCGAGTACGGCACGCTGCTGCAGATGATGCTGAACCGCATCGAGCTGCCCGAGTCGCCGGAATTCCTGATCCTGCCGTCGTCGGACGGCGCCGCGAAGCCGGCGATCGGCGTCGACGCGCTGCCGGAAGGCGCGCAAATCTGCTCGTGCAACAACGTGTCGAAGTCGCAGATCTGCGCGGCCGTGGCCGACGGCGCGACGAGCCTCGGCGCGCTGAAGACGTGCACGGGCGCCGGCACGTCGTGCGGCGGCTGCGTGCCGCTCGTCACGCAGATCATGAAGGCCGAGATGAAGAAGCAGGGCCTCGCGGTCAACAACCATCTGTGCGAGCACTTCCCGTATTCGCGCCAGGAGCTGTTTCACCTGATCCGCGTCGAGCGCATCACGACGTTCGACGCACTGCTGCACAAGCACGGCCGCGGCCTCGGCTGCGACGTGTGCAAGCCGGCCGTCGCGGGCATCCTCGCGTCGTGTTTCAACGAGTTCGTGCTGAAGAAGGAGCACGCGGGGCTGCAGGATTCGAACGACTACTACCTCGCGAACATCCAGCGCGACGGCACGTATTCGGTCGTGCCGCGCATGCCGGGCGGCGAAGTCACGCCGGAAGGGCTGATCGCGGTCGGCCAGGTCGCGAAAAAATACGGCCTGTACACGAAGATCACGGGCGGCCAGCGCGTCGACCTGTTCGGTGCGCGCGTCGAGCAGCTGCCGTCGATCTGGGAGGAACTGATCGCGGCCGGCTTCGAATCGGGGCACGCGTACGGCAAGGCGCTGCGCACCGTGAAGTCGTGCGTCGGGTCGACGTGGTGCCGCTACGGCGTCGACGATTCGGTCGGTCTCGCGATCGACCTGGAGAACCGCTACAAGGGGCTGCGCGCGCCGCACAAGATCAAGTTCGGCGTGTCCGGCTGCGCGCGCGAGTGCGCGGAAGCGCAAGGCAAGGACGTCGGCATCATCGCGACCGAGAAGGGCTGGAACCTGTACGTGTGCGGCAACGGCGGGATGAAGCCGCGCCACGCGGAACTGCTCGCGTCCGATCTCGATCGCGACACGCTGATCCGCTATATCGACCGCTTCCTGATGTTCTACGTGCGCACGGCCGACCGGCTGCAACGCACCAGCGTGTGGCGCGACAACCTCGAAGGCGGCCTCGACTACCTGATCGACGTCGTCGTGCACGACAAGCTCGCGATCGCGGCCGAGCTCGAAGCCGACATGCAGCACGTGGTCGACACCTACGAGTGCGAATGGAAGCGCGCCGTCACCGATCCGGAAACGCGCAAGCGCTTCCGCCACTTCGTGAACAGCGACGCGCCGGACACGACCATCGAATTCGTCGAGACGCGCGGCCAGATCCGGCCGGCGACGCCCGCCGAGCGCGCGGGCGGCAAGCCCGTGGCGATTCCGGTCGTCGCCGAACCCGCGACCGTTTGACCCCCGACCGACACCCCCGTCTTTCAAAGGAGCCCATCGTGAACGATCGTCTTCCGCTGTCCTGGACCCGCGTGTGCCCGCTCGACGACATCGTGCCGAACACCGGCGTGTGCGCGCTCGTCAACGGCGAGCAGGTCGCCGTGTTTCACGTCGCGCATGCCGACGGCGGCGTGTTCGCGATCGACAACGTCGATCCCGTGTCGCAGGCCGCGGTGATGTCGCGCGGGCTGATCGGCAGCCTCGGCGAGCGCGTCGTCGTTGCGTCGCCGCTGTACAAGCAGCACTTCGACCTGCGGACCGGCGAATGCCTGGAAGCGCCCGAGCAATCGGTGAACGCGTATCCGTCGCGGGTCGAGGACGGCTTCGTGTGGATCGCGGCCTGAGCGCCCGGGAGCACGCATGACCGCCACCCCCGTCAAGAGCGTGTGCCCGTACTGCGGCGTCGGCTGCGGGATGGTGCTGCACGTCGAGGACGGCGAAGTCGTCAAGGTATCCGGCGACGCCGACCATCCGGCCAACTTCGGGCGGCTGTGCACGAAGGGGGCGTCGGCGCACGTTGCGCTGCGCCGCTCGGGGCGGCTCGACCGCGCGTTCGTGCGCCGCGCGCGCGAGGACGACCTCGTGCCGCTGCCGGCGCGCGACGCGATCGCCGAGACCGCGCGGCGACTGCGCGCGGTGCTCGATACGCACGGGCCCGATGCGTTGTCGTTCTACGTGTCGGGGCAGATGTCGATCGAGGCGCAGTACCTCGTCAATAAGCTCGCGAAGGGTTTCGTCGGCACCAACAACATCGAGTCGAACTCGCGGCTGTGCATGGCGAGCGCGAGCACCGGCTACAAGCAGTCGCTCGGCGCGGACGGGCCGCCCGGGTCGTACCAGGACTTCGATCGCGCGAACCTGTTCTTCGTGATCGGCGCGAACATGGCCGACTGTCACCCGATCCTGTTCCTGCGGATGATGGATCGCGTGAAGGCCGGCGCGAAGCTGATCGTCGTCGATCCACGCCGCACCGGCACCGCCGACAAGGCCGACCTGTTCCTGCAGATCCGGCCGGGCACCGATCTCGCGCTGACCAACGGGCTGCTGCATCTGCTGCACGCGAACGGGCGCACCGATGCCGCGTTCATCGATGGGTACACCGAAGGCTGGGACGCGATGCCCGCGTTTCTCGCCGACTACACGCCGGAGCGCGTCGCCGACATCACGGGGCTCGCGGAAGCCGACATCCGCACCGCCGCGCAATGGATCGGCGACGCGCAGGAATGGATGAGCTGCTGGACGATGGGGCTCAACCAGAGCACGCACGGCGTATGGAATACCAACGCGATCTGCAACCTGCATCTCGCGACCGGCAAGATCTGCCGCCCGGGCAGCGGGCCGTTCTCGCTGACCGGCCAGCCGAACGCGATGGGCGGGCGCGAGATGGGCTACATGGGGCCGGGGCTGCCGGGTCAGCGCTCGGTGGCGTCCGATGACGACCGCCGCTTCGTCGAGAACCTGTGGCGCGTGCCGGCCGGCACGCTGCGCCAGGACACCGGCAACGGCACGGTCGACCTGTTCGAGCGGATGGCGGCCGGCGACATCAAGGCATGCTGGATCGTCTGCACGAACCCGGTCGCGACCGTGCCGAACCGGCGCAACGTGATCGCCGGGCTGCAGGCGGCGGAACTCGTGATCGCGCAGGACGCGTTCCTCGACACCGAGACCAACCGCTACGCCGACATCCTGCTGCCCGGCGCGCTATGGGCCGAGGGCGACGGCGTGATGATCAACTCCGAGCGCAACATGACGCTGATGCGCGCGGCGGTCGCGCCGCCCGGCGACGCGCTGCCCGACTGGCGCATCGTCGCGGAAGTCGCGCGTGCGATGGGGTTCGGCGACGCGTTCGACTATGCGTCGGCGGCCGACGTGTTCGACGAGATCGTCCGTTTCTCGAATCCGGCGACCGGCTACGACCTGCGCGGCGCGAGCCACGCGGCGCTGCGCGACGGGCCCGTGCAGTGGCCCGTCGCGCCGGGCGCCGCGCGCGAGCGGCACCCGATCCGCTACCTGAACGACGGCGTGAGCCAGCCGCTGCGCACGGCAGCCGACGGCGGTGCCGCGCCGCGCATCGCGTTCCCGACGCCGTCGGGCAAGGCGCGCTTTTTCGCGCGGCCGCACGTCGATCCGGCCGAGCTGCCCGACGACACGTTCCCGATCGTGCTGAACACCGGGCGGTTGCAGCATCAGTGGCACACGATGACGAAGACCGGCAAGGTCGCGATGCTGAACAAGCTCAACCCGCGCCCGTTCGTCGAACTGCACCCGGACGATGCGAGCGCGCTGGGCATCGCCGCGAAGGACAGCGTCGAGATCCGTTCGGCGCGCGGCCGCGCGGTGCTGCCGGCCGTCGTGACCGAGCGCGTGCGGCGCGGCAACTGCTTCGCGCCGATGCACTGGAACGACGTATACGGCGACGATCTGTGCATCAACGCGGTGACGAACGACGCGATCGACCCGGAATCGCAGCAACCCGAACTGAAATACTGCGCGGTCGCGCTGACGCGGGTCGACACGGACGCGTTCGCGTCGACCGACGACGACACGGCGCGCGCCGACGCACGCGCGGACGATGCACCGCCCGCGCCCGCGATCTCGCCGATCACGGCTTCACAGGAATCCGACATGGCAGACATCGACACTTTCGCGGCCGCGCTCGGCGTCGCCGATCTCGCGCCGCCGCCGCTGACCGACACCGAGCGGCTGTACGTGGCCGGCCTCGTCAGCGGCCTGAAGGCGAGCGCCGGCCGTCGCGACGGTAGTGTGCCCGTGCTGCCGGCCGGCGCGCCGTTGACGCCGCCCGTGCGGTTCTGGCTCGACGGCATGCTCGCGGGCCTGTTCAGCCGTTCTTTGCCTGCCGGTGCGCAGACCGCCGCCGCGCCCGCGCTGCCGGCCGACGCCGCCGCGGCCGGCAGCGTGCGCATCGTGCGCCCGCGCCCGAAGGTCACGTTGTTGTGGGCGTCGCAGACCGGCAACATCGAATCGTTGACCGAGGATTACGCGACGAAGCTGATGAACGCGGGCTTCGAGATCCGCACCGCGTGCATGTCCGACTATCCGGTCGCGTCGCTGGCCGGCGCGCAATACGTGCTGCTGATGACGAGCACGTTCGGCGACGGCGATGCGCCGGACAACGGCAGCGAATTCTGGGATGCGTTGCAGGCCAGCAGCGCCGCGCGCCTCGACGGCGTGCATTTCGCGGTGCTCGCGTTCGGCGACCGCAACTACGACCAGTTCTGCGGCCACGGCCGCCGGCTCGACGCACGGCTCGCGGAACTCGGCGCGGCGCGCCTGTGCGCACGCGTCGATTGCGACGTCGAATTCCAGCACGATGCCGATCAGTGGCTCGAACGCGTCGTCGCGCGGATCAAGGAGGCCGATGCCGCGCTGCACGCGGTGCCGTCCGGCGGATTGAGCCCGTCGGGGCTGTTGCCGACGAAAGCGCATCCGGCGCCGTCGAAGCTCGTCGCGAACCTGCGGCTGAACCGGCCGGGCGCGGCAAAAGACACACGCTACGTATCGCTGTCGACCCAGGGCGCGAACCTCGAATACGAAACCGGCGACGCGCTCGGCGTATGGCCGACCAACTGCCCGGAACTGGTCGACGAACTGCTGTCCGTCACCGCGCTGAAGGCCGATGCGCCCGTGTCGGTCGCGGGTGTCGGCGAGATCCGGCTCGGCGATGCACTCGCGCGCCATTTCGACATCACGCGACCACATCCCGACACGCTGGCCTTCATCGCGTCGCGCAGCGCGAACGGCGCGCTGAAGTCGCTGCTCGGCGAGGATCGCAAGGGTGACCTCAAGCAATGGCTGTGGGGGCAGCAACTGGCGGACGTGCTGCACGAATACCCGGTCGAGCTGTCGGGCGCGGAGCTGGTCGGCATGCTCAAGCGCATGCAGCCGCGCCTCTATTCGATCGCGTCGAGCCCGAGCGCGCACGAGGGCGAGATTCACCTGACCGTGTCGGCCGTGCGCTATCACAACGGCCGGCGCGCGCGCAAAGGCGTCGCGTCGACGTTCCTCGCCGATCGCGCGGACGACGGCCGTGTGCCCGTGTTCGTGCAGAAGTCCGCGCATTTCCGGCCGCCGGTGAACGGCGACGTGCCGATCGTGATGGTCGGTCCGGGCACCGGCGTCGCGCCGTTCCGCGGCTTCCTGCACGAGCGGCGGGCGCGTGGCGCAAGGGGGCGCAACTGGCTGTTCTTCGGCGAGCAGCACGCGCAGACCGACTTCTACTACGGCGACGAGTTGAGCGAGATGCGTGACAGCGGTTTCCTGACGCGGCTCGACCTCGCGTTCTCGCGCGACCAGGCCGACAAGGTCTACGTGCAGGACCGGATGCGCGAGCAGGGCGCCGAGCTGTTCGCGTGGCTGGAAGAGGGCGCGCACTTCTACGTGTGCGGCGACGCCGCGCGGATGGCCAAGGACGTCGATGCGGCGCTGAAGGCGATCGTCGCCCGGCACGGCGGCATGTCGGACGAAGCCGCGAACGATTACGTCGCGCGGCTTTCGAAGGCGCGGCGCTACATGCGGGACGTGTACTGAATCGCGTGAGCGGCGGGCCGTTGCGTTGGCCCGCTGCTTCGCCGGCGGCTTACTGTTGCCGCTCCCACGCACGCGCCTGCTCGGCGCGCACGAACGCTTCCGATGAAGCCGGCAGCAGGTTGCGGAACGCGCCGCCGTCGCTGTCGATCACGTCGACCATCTTCGCGATCATTTCCTTCGGGTCGTGCTGTTCGAGCGGGAACGCCAGTCGCTCGGGCGTCACGGTATGCACGGCCGGATCGTGCCAGCGCCGCGTCGTTTCCATCATCCGGTCGTTGAAGCCGGTGCGGTACGGGCCCGGGTTCACGACCGCGACGCGGATGCCGTGCGGCGCCAGTTCCGCATGCATCGCCTCGGCCACCGATTCGATTGCGTGCTTCGACGCGCAGTACGCGCCGGTGAACGGCCCCGTGATCAACCCCGCGATCGACGACACGAACACGATCTTGCCGTGCTTGCGCGCGAGCATCCCGCGTGCGATCTGCTGCGTGAGTTCGAGCGGCCCGAACACGTTCACGTCGAACAGCTCGCGGACGATCTCGACCGGCAGGTCCACGAGCGCGCCGGCTTCGCCGACGCCCGCGTTGTTCACGAGCACGTCGACGTCGAATTCGGCGGCGCGCGCGCGATCGTAGGCCGACGTGACGTCGAGCTTCACCGCGCGCAACGCGGTGCCGCGCTGCGCGGCGGCGTCCGTCAGTGCGTCGATCTCGACGGCCGTGCGTACGCCGGCCGTCACGTCGTGGCCGCGTTCGGCGAGCCGCAGCGCGACTTCGCGGCCGAAGCCGGTGCCCGCGCCGGTGATGAGGATGCGTTTCCGTGTCATGTGCTTACCTTGTGGAGTGAAGGGTTGCCTGAAAAAGGTCGCGGCAGTGCCGCGCGATCGCGGTGTCTTCGTCGACGCTGCCGCCCGAGACGCCGATCGCGCCGACGCAGCGCCCGTCGCCGTCGACGAGCGGCTCGCCGCCGCCGAACGTGACGAGGCCGCCGTGACTGTGTTCGATGCCGCGCAGCGGACCGTCGCCCGACATCGCGCCGAGCGCACCGGTCGACGCGCGAAAGCGGACTGCCGTCAGCGCCTTGCGCTGCGCGAGATCGATCGCGCCGAGAAAACAGTCGTCGGTGCGCACGAACGCGAGCAGGTTCGCGCCGGCATCGACGACGGCGATCGCGACGCCGGCCACCTGCAGCGATACGGCCTGCGCGAGCGCCGCGTCGACCGTGCGGCGGGCGACGGCGAGCGGCAGCGGGAGTGCGGCGGTGAGCGGGTTCATGCGAGGCTCCGAGGGGACGACAGCGCCAGTGTAGGCAGTTGCGGTATATGGGAGAATCCGCATTTCTCTCGAAGCAGTTTCAAGTTTTTTTAATGATGGACAGACGATGAGCAGACGCGATCCGATGGCCGGGCTGCACGTGTTCATGACCGTCGCGACGGCCGGCAACTTCACGCGGGCCGCGGCCGCGCTGGGCCTGACGCCGGCGGCCGTCAGCCTGGCGATCGGGCAACTCGAGGGCGAACTCAACGTGAAGCTGTTCAATCGCAGCACGCGCGGCGTGAGCCTCACCGAGGCCGGCCAGCGCTACTGGCGGCAGACCGAACCCGCTTACCGGCAGGTCATGCAGGCACGCGACGAACTGAAGGATGCGCGCAGCGAGCCGAACGGGCTGCTGCGCGTGACCGCGCTGCCGCTCGCGCGCTTGCTCGTGATCGCGCCGGTGCTCGCCACGTTCCGCGAGCGCTATCCGAAAGTCCGGCTCGAAATCCGCTACGACAACGAACTCGTCGACATCGCGAAGGATGGCTTCGACGCGGGGATTCGCCTGGCCGACCGGCTGCAGCCGGGCATGATCGGCGTGCGGATCGCGCCGGCGCTGACGTGTGCGCTGGTCGCGTCGCCGGCCTATCTTGCGCGGCACGGCACGCCCGAGTCGATCGCCGCGCTCGGGCGGCATGCGTGCATCCGTTTCCGGTTTTCGGAGAGCGGACGCCTGCACAAGTGGCTGCTGCAGGACGGGCGCCGCGACGTCGATCTCGATCCGGACGGCGTGTTCGTGACGAACGACGACGATGCGGTGATCGACGCGGCGCGCGTCGGTGTCGGCATCGCGTTCGCGTTCGTGCGCGAGCGGATCGAGCAGGACCTGCGCGACGGCACGCTCGTCGAGGTGCTGCCCGGCGCGTGCCGGACCTTGCCGCCGATGTGGCTGTATTACGTGAACCGCAAGCACGTGCCGGCCAAGCTGCGCGCGTTCATCGACGTGCTGCGCGAGCGGGAAGGCGCGGGCGCGGACGTCGCGTAATCGCATCGGCCCCGGTCACTGCAGCAATGGATTGGGCGGTGCATGATGGCGGCTCCAGCCACGAAGCCATGGAGTCGCGTGATGACGGCATTCCCGTATTTCCCGATTCGAACCCTTTTGATTGCCACGGCGCTGGCTGCTGTCGCGATCGGTAGCGTGCCCGCCGTCGGCCAGACGTCGACGTCGACCGTGCCGGCCGGCTCGGCGGCGGCGACCCCCGACAACGCGATACTGCTGACGGTTTTCCTGAAACACGACCAATCCCGCCCGCTCGCCGAGCTGAACGCGCAACTCGCGAAGCAGGGTTTCTACAAGGCGTTTCCGCCGCCGGGCGTCGAGGTCGTGAGCTGGACCGTGACGATGGGGATCGGGCAGATCGTCGTGTTGCGACTGCCGGCGTCGCGGCTGCGCGAAGTCAATCGCGTGCTCGAGGATACGGCGTGGGGCGCGTACCGGACCGAGTTCTATCCGACTTACGACTACAAGGCGATCGGTTTGGGGGAGCATGAGCGGGCGAAGTGACGCGCAGTGGCGTATTTCCGTACCGGTGGCGCGCCGGAATGAACGCGCCGAATCAACCCGCCGCCATTCCGAAATGCGCCGCGCCGTCGCGTTTTCGTCCTCACCCGCCGGGCCCGGCGCGGCAGATTCCGCCCAAATGCATCACAAGTCATTCATCCGATGAAAAAACCGCCCCGGTTCCCGGTATGATGCGCACCTTGCGTTCGTAGGACGCCCGGTTTCTTTATGCGTTTCGATGTGCGAGAAACCACAAATCCGCACAAAGGCGACGTGAAAGATTCTGTAATATAAGTTCCGTATACTCGTAAGTTCTGATCCAGGCGCCTCGAGCCCGTCTTCGGCCGGCCGCCCATGCAGAACAACCAGATACGTCGCCGCCCGGCCAGCCCGCGCCGCGACACGCTATGCACCACCACTGAACACGTTATGTCTTCCCGCCACCCTGGTTCGCCCGGCCGTGCCGAGGCGGTGATCGCCCGTGCCCGGGCGCTGATCCGCAACGAGCGCGTGCTGTCGCCGCTGCTCGCGCTCGGCATCGGCCTGCTGCTGATCGTGGTTTTCCAGCATCTGTCGGAATCCGTCGACTACCGGTCGGTGATTCGCCAGTTGCGTCACATGTCCGTCGGCGAGTGGGGCGCGTCGCTGGCCGCGACGGCCCTCAGCTATCTCGCGCTCGTCGCCCGCGATGCGGTCGGCCTGCGTTATGTCGCGGCCAGGGTGCCGCGCGTCGCGCTGTGGATCGGTGCGATTGCCGGTTCCGCGCTCGGCAACGCGACCGGCTTCGGCGCGCTGACGGGCGGCGCGGTGCGTGCTCGCGTGTACGGCGTGTCGGGCGTCACGCCCGCCCAGATCGGCCGGATGACCGTATTCACGAGCGGCACGCTGGCGCTGGCGATGGTGCTGATGACGGCGGTCGGCATGGTCTGCGTGCCGGAGGCGCTCGCCGCGATGCTGCACGTCGTGCCCGGCGTGCTCACGTGGACGGGCGCGGCACTGCTCGTCGCGCTCGCCGCGCTGGTCGCGCTGTGCGGCAACACCGCGCGCCCGGTCGTCACGCGCTTCAAATGGCTGTCGTTCGACGTGCCGGCGCGGCGCGATCTCGTTGCACAGGTCGTCTATGCGGTGCTCGACGTCGTTGCCGCGGGCCTCACGCTGTGGGTGTTGCTGCCGGCGGCGCCCGTCGGCTTCCCGACCTTCATCACCGTTTACGCAGCCGCGTTGCTGCTCGGGATGATCGGCCATACGCCGGGCGGGATCGGCGTGTTCGAAGCGGCGATGGTCTTCACGCTGGGCCGCGAAGTGCCCGCGCATGCGATGGTCGCCGCGCTGATCGCGTATCGCGCGATCTATTTCGGCGTGCCGCTCGTGCTGTCGGCCGGCCTGCTGGCCGGCTTCGAGGGCCGCGCGCTGCGGCGCCGGCTCGTGACGCGGCAGGCCGTGCGCGTGTCGCAACTGGCGCCGGTGTTCCTGAGCCTCGTGACCTTCGCGGTCGGCGGGATGCTGGTGATCTCGAGTGCGACGCCCGCGTTCTGGCACCGGATCGCGATCCTGCGCCACATCGTGCCGCTGTGGGTGCTCGAAGGCTCGCAGGTGATCTGCAGCGTGCTCGGCGTCGCGCTGCTGTTCGTCGCGCGCGGGCTGCTGCGCCGGCTCGACGGCGCGTGGTGGATGACGTTCGCCTTGACGCTCGCGAGCCTCGCGCTGTCGCTGGCCAAGGGCCTCGCATTCGTCGAGGCAGGCGTGCTCGGCACGCTGCTCGTGCTGCTGCTCGTCAGCCGCCGCCGGTTCAACCGTCATTCGTCGCTGCTTGCCGAGCGCTTTACCGTGAGCTGGTTCGTGTCGGTGGCGATGGTGCTGATGCTGGCCGTGTGGGTGCTGTTCTTCGCGTTCCGCGACGTGCCTTACACGCGCGATCTGTGGTCGCATTTCTCGTTCGATGCGCGCGCGCCGCGAGCGCTGCGCGCGACGCTCGCCGCCGGCGTATTCGTCGCGCTGTTCGCGCTGTGGCAATTGCTGCGCCCGGCGCCCGGTCGTTTCGTGAAGCCCGCGCAGCAGGACCTCATCGACGCGGAGCAGATCATCCGCGCGCAGGAATGCAGCGACGCGGGCCTCGCGCTGATGGGCGACAAGTCGTTCCTGTTTTCCGAATCGCGCCGTGCGTTCCTGATGTACGCGAAGAACGGCCGCACGTGGGCCGCGCTGCACGACCCGGTCGGGCCGCGTGAAGAGTGGCCGGCGCTGATCAGCAAGTTCATCGCGCTTGCGCACGCGCACAGCGGCCGCGCGGCGTTCTACCAGGTGCGCGCGAACGCGTTGCCGCTGTATCTCGACGCGGGGCTCACGCTGATGAAGCTCGGCGAGGAAGCGCATATCGCGCTCGACCAGTTCGACCTGAAGGGTTCGAACCGTTCGCACCTGCGCTACGCGCTGCGTCGCGGCGACAAGGATGCGCTGACGGTCGAGGTGATCGCGCCGGGCGACGTGCCCGCCGCGCTGCCGGCGCTGCGCGACATCTCCGACGGCTGGCTCGACAGCCGCGATGCGCGCGAGAAAAGTTTCTCGGTGGCCGCGTTCCACGACGGCTATCTGTCGACGCAGTCGGTGATGTTGGTGCGGCAGGCCGACAAGCCGATCGCGTTCGTCACGTTCATGACGACCGACCTCAACACCGAGGCGACGGTCGGCGTGATGCGCCATCTGCCGGACGCATCGCCGTATGCGATGGAGTATCTGTTTACGCAGCTCGCGCTGCATCTGAAGGAAGCGGGGTTCCGCAAGCTGAGCCTGGGCATCGCGCCGTTCTCGGGAATGGGGGCGGCGAAGATGCCGTCGCCGTTCCACCGGCTCGGCCTGATGGTCTGGCGCTTCGGCGGCCGCTTCTACAACTTCCGCGGCTTGCGCGCTTTCAAGAGCAAGTTCGAACCGCACTGGGAGCCGCGTTATCTCGCGGCCTCGGGCTCGGTCGGCGTGTTCGTCACGCTGGCGGATCTGTCATTGCTGGCTGGAGGTCGGCGTTCATGATGTTGAAGAAGGTAAGCGCGCGGGCGGCAGCCGCCTGCGCGGGAATGATGCTGGCCGGCGCCGCGTGCGCCGCGCAGCCGGCCGACGTGAAAGCCGAAACCGTGTCCGGCGGCCGCTACGGGCCCGTGACCGTGACCAAGCCGAGCGGGCCGCTGCGCGGTTTCGTCGTGCTGTTCTCGCGTGAGGCCGGCTGGCATGTCGCCGATCAGCAGGCGGCCGACGCGCTCGCGAAAGCCGGTGCGATGACGGTCGGCGTCGATTCCGGGCGTTACGCGGCGAATCTCGCCGCGAAGCAGGAGACCTGCCATCACCTCGACGGCGACGCCGAGGCGGTCAGCCATCAGCTCG
The DNA here is from genome assembly GCF_900100915.1 of Burkholderia orbicola. Taxonomy (NCBI): domain Bacteria; kingdom Pseudomonadati; phylum Pseudomonadota; class Betaproteobacteria; order Burkholderiales; family Burkholderiaceae; genus Burkholderia; species Burkholderia orbicola. Next base: position 262,412 of record NZ_FNKW01000002.1, read on the forward strand.
AACGTCTCGCGCAGTCGTCGCGCTATTTCACGCCGATCGTCGCGGGCGTGGGCCAGGGCGGCGCGATCGCGAAGCAGATTCTCGCGATGGCGCCGGAGAACACGATCGCCGGCGTCGTCGCGGTCGGTCCGGCCGCGAAGCTCGATCCGCGCTTCAAGCCGTGCCCGCCCGATCCGACGATCGTGCGCCGCGCGATGCCGGGCTTCGTCGAGACGGCGGCCGCGGGCGACACCGCGAAGCTCGTGTCGCTCGTCACGTCGCACCTGCGCGACACCAGCGGCAGCAGCGACGAGCTCGACGTGTCCGACCTGCCGCTCGTCGAGCTGCCGGCCAAGGGCGGCAGCGACCGGCTCGCGATCGTGATCTCGGGCGACGGCGGCTGGCGCGATCTCGACAAGACGATCGCCGAGGCGCTGCAGCGCGACGGCGTGTCGGTGGTCGGCATCGACAGCCTGCGTTATTTCTGGAGCGAGAAGCCGCCCGCCCAGGTGAGCCGCGACCTGGCCCGCGTGATGCGCACCTACATGGCGCGCTGGCATGCGAGCCGCGTGGCGCTGGTCGGCTACTCGTTCGGCGCCGACGTGATGCCGTTCGCGTACAACCGGCTGCCGGCCGACCTGCGCGACAAGGTCGCGGTGATGTCGCTGCTCGGCTTCGCGCCGTCGGCCGATTTCCAGATCCGCGTGACGGGCTGGCTTGGGATGCCCGCGAGCGACAAGGCGCTGAAGGTCGCGCCGGAAATCGCGAAGGTGCCGCCGACGCTCGTGCAGTGCTTCTATGGCGCGGAAGAGACGGACACGATGTGCCCGGCGCTCGCGAACACGGGCGCCGACGTGATCAAGACGCAGGGCGATCACCACTTCGGCCGCGATTACATCGCGCTCGAGAAGAAGATCCTCGGCGGGTTCGGCAAGCCGGTGGCGGCGCGCTGAATGCCGGGGGCGCCCGCATGATGGCGGGCGCCGGCCGGTTTGCTTCCGGTTCATCGTACGGGCGGCCAGCGAGCCGCCCGTTTCATTTTCCGGGCTGCGCTGCGGCGTCTTGCGGCGGCAGGGTCGTTCCCGCGTCGCGCTGATGGAAGCCCGGAAACCGAACGAGCTGCCGCCGCGCGGCCGCGAGATCGGTGTCGTCGCCGAGCACCGCGCTCGAAAACCCCGTGCGTTGCGCGATCACGCGTCGATGACGAGCGCCGGATCGAGCGCGCGGATGCGCTGGTCGATGAAGTAGCCGCCGCCTTCCTGGTAGCGCAGGAACAGGCGGCCGCACGTGCGGCAGCGGCTGACGGTGCAGCGGTTGTACGGGAAATGGCGCGGCGCGATCGGCGCGTCGTCCGATGCATAGCGCGTGCCGGCCGGATGATATTCCGCGTAGGTCGGCTCGGGTTCGCCCGGCGGCGCGAGCGTGGCCACTTCGATCAGTTGCGTGTCCGGCAGCGACAGCGGCAGGGTCGTCCAGCCGGCGAGCGAGGTCTTCGTGCACGTGCACGGCTGAGTGACTTGCGCCGCTTCGGCCGTCAGTGTCAGCAGCGCGTCGTGATCGAGGTAGGGCAATGGGCTCATGGGCAGTCGGGAGAGGGCGGCAGGACCTGCAATGTAACCCGCATGCTGAGCGGCTGCATGATCGTGACGCACGCAGCATGGCGCGGTGCGCTCGCCCAGTACGCGATCAGCCTGCCTTGCGGACCGACGGCTGCGCGACCAGTTCGCCGAGCACGCGGATCGCGCGCTCGATGTCGCGGCTCCACGGATGGCCGAAGTTCACGCGCACGCAGCGCTCGAAGCCGTGCGCGGCCGAAAACAGCGGCCCCGGCGCGAAGCTGATGCCGCGTTCGATCGCCTGGCGATGCAGTTCCATCGCGTCGATCGCATCGGGAAACGCGAGCCACAGGAAATACCCGCCGTCGGGCCGTACCCATTCGACACCGGCCGGCAGCCAGCGCCGCAGCGCGTCGTCCATCCGGTCGAGCTGCGCGTGCAACGCGCCGCGCAGCTTGCGCAGGTGCCGGTCGTAGCCGCCGTGCTCGAGATAGTTCGCGATGCCGGCCTGCGCGGGAATGCTGGCCGACAGCGTCGTCATCAGCTTGAGCCGCTGCACCTTCTCCGCGAACCGGCCGGCGGCGGCCCAGCCGATCCGGTAGCCGGGCGCGAGCGTCTTCGAGAACGAACTGCAGTGCATCACGAGGCCGTGACGGTCGAACGCGCGCGCGGGCAGCGGATAGTCCGGGCCGAAATGCAGTTCGCCGTACACGTCGTCCTCGATCAGCGGCACGTTGCGTGCCGCGAGCAATTCGACGAGCGCGCGCTTCTTTTCGGCGGTCAGCGTGACGCCGGTCGGATTCTGGAAATTGGTCATGAACCAGCACGCGCGGATGTCGTGCCGGTCGAGCGCGTTCGCGAGCGCATCGAGATCGAGGCCGGTGCGCGGATCGACGGGAATCTCGACCGCGCGCAGGTCGAGCCGCTCGATCGCCTGCAGCGCCGCATAGAAGCCCGGTGCTTCGACGGCGACGACGTCGCCGGGCCGCGTCACCGCCATCAGGCACAGGTTCAGCGCTTCGAGTGCGCCGTTCGTGACGACGATTTCGTCGATCGGCTGCGAGATGCCGGTGGCGAGATAGCGCCGCGCGATCTGCTGGCGCAGCGCTTCGTTGCCGGGTGGCAGGTCGACCACCGTGCTCCACGGGCTCACGAGTCGCGTGGCCTGCGCGAGCGACTTCGCCAGGCGCGGCAGCGGAAACAGCTGCGGCGCCGGGAACGCGGAACCGAGCGGCACGATGCCGGGCTGCGTGGCCGCATCGAGCACGGAGAACACGAGGTTGCTGATGTCGACCTTGCGCGTTGCACCCGCGCGGCTCGTACGGCGTTTCGTCGCCGGGCTCGTGGCCGGCTGCGCGCCCGGCGCGACGTAGTAGCCCGAGCGTTCGCGCGCGCGGATCAACCCCCACTGTTCGAGCAGGTAGTACGCGCGAAACACCGTCGACTGGCTCACGCCATGTTGCGCGATGATCTGCCGCAGCGACGGCAGACGTGTACCGACGGCGAGGTTGCCGTTGCGGATGTCGTCGGCGATCGTATGGGCGAGGGTTTCGTAGCGTTTCATCGGCGTGGGCGGGGCGCGTCGCCGCCGCGCGCGGGCCGGGGCGGCACCGCGCCCGGCGGGCGCGGCTCATTGTCCGATGCGTGGCCCGAAAAGGAAAGCGTGGGCGTTTCGGTCGCGCCGTCCCGCTGCGTCAGGCCGCGTTCGGCTCGACATTCCGTGCGCTGCTGCCGCGCCGCAGCGGCGGCAACGGTTCAACCTTGCCGACGACGAACAGGTACGACAGCGCACCGACCACGCACAGCGCGCCGGCCACCGCGAGCGGCACCACGAACGAGCCTTTCGTGAGCGACAGCATCACACCGGTGAAGGTCGTGATGAAGATGCCCGCGAGATTGCCCGCGAAGTTCTGGATGCCGCCGAGCGAGGCGACGTGCGCGGGCGTCGGCGCGACTTCGCCGACCAGCGTCCACACGTTGGCGCCGGCGAACGACAGGCTGGCATACGCGAGCGCGAACAGGCCGAGGCAGGCCCACACGTTTTCGACGAACGCGGACAGCGCGATCGACGACGACAGCAGCATGCCGAGCACGAGACAGGTCTTGCGCGCGGCGGTGGCGCTCCAGCCCCGGCGGAACAGGCTGTCCGACACGTAGCCGCCGAGCCAGCCGCCGGGAATTGCGAGCAGCGCGGGCAGCATGCCCCACGTGCCGAGCGACGCGAGCGAGAAGCCGCGCGACTGCAGCAGGTAGCTCGGGAACCACGTGATGAAGAAGTAGATCGCGAAGTTCAGGCAGAACAGGCCGATCATCATCCCCCACACGGTGCGATAGCGGAACAGGTCCAGCCACGACACCTTCGGGCCGTCGGTTGCGGCCGCAACCGTCGGTGCACCGCGTTGCGCGAGCAGCGCATCGACGGCGTCCGGCGCGATCGCGCGATAGCGTTCCGGGTCGCGATAGACGAACCACCACGCGAGCGCCCAGACGATGCCGATGCCGCCCGTGATCACGAACGACCCGCGCCAGCCGACGAGCGAGATCAGCCACGCGACGAGCGGCAGCGACAGCGCGGAGCCGACGCGCGAGCCGCTGTCGAAGATGCTGCTGGCCAGGCCGCGCTCGCTGCGCGGAAACCAGTTGAACGCGACCTTCGCGAACGACGGGATCGCGGCCGCTTCGCCGACGCCGAGCATCAGCCGCACGCCGACGAGTTGCGCGAGGCCGCGCGCGGCGCCCGTCGCGACGGTGAACACCGACCACCAGCCGACGGCCAGCGCGAGGCTCACGCGTACGCCGACCTTGTCGATGAACCAGCCGGCCGGTAATTGCAGGAACGCATAGGTCCAGAAGAACGCGCTCAGCACGAGCCCCATGCCGACCGCGTCGAGCCCGAGGTCGGCACGGATGCTGGGCGCCGCGATCGCGAGATTCGCGCGATCGATGAAGTTGATGACGTTGGCCAGGAAGCACATCAGGATCATGGCCCATCGAATGCGTGGCATGGCGGTGTCTCCGCGCGGAATGTCGTGGCGGGCGACCGGCGATCCGCTGCGCCGGCCGCCTCGAAGGGCGGATTACCGCGACGCTTGCGGGGTGCGGTCGAACTTCGCCAGCGCTTCCCACAGGCCGTTCAGGTAGACGGCGCCGAGCGCGCGGTCGTAGAGGCCGTAGCCGGGCTTGCCCGTCTCGCCCCAGATCATGCGGCCGTGGTCGGGGCGCACGTAGCCGGTGAAGCCCGTGTCGTGGTACGCCTTCACGATCGCGGCGATGTCGAGCGAGCCGCAGCTCGACAGATGCGCGGTTTCCTCGAAATCGCCGTTCGCGTCGACCTTCACGTTGCGGATGTGCGCGAAATGGATGCGGCCCATCGCGCCGAACTCGCGCACGAGCGCTTCGACGTCGTTCTCGGGGCCCGCACCGAGCGAGCCCGAACACAGCGTCAGCCCGTTCGCGGGCGAGTCGACGAGGCGCACGATCCGCGCGAGATCGTCGCGGTTCTTCACGATGCGCGGCAGCCCGAAGATCGGGCGCGGCGGATCGTCGGGATGGATCGCCATCTTCACGCCGGCTTCCTCGGCGACCGGAATGATCGCCTTCAGGAAGTATTCGAGATTGGCCCACAGCGCGTTCTCGTCGACGTCGCGGTAGTCGGCGAGCAGCGCCTGCAACTGTTCGGGCCGGTAGCTCGAATCCCAGCCGGGCAGCGCGATGCCGTCGTTCGGATCGATCCGGTCGACCGCGTCGGTGCTGAACGCGAGGCAGGTCGAGCCGTCGTCGAGCGTCTTCGACAGCTCGGTGCGGGTCCAGTCGAACACGGGCATGAAGTTGTAGCAGACGACGCGGATGCCGGCCGCGCCGAGATGGCGGATCGTCTGCCGGTAGTGGTCGATCAGGCGGTCGCGGGTTGGCTTGCCGAGCTTGATGTCCTCGTGCACCGGTACCGATTCGACGACGTCGAACTGCAGGCCGGCGCGCTCGATCGTCGCCTTCAGCGCGTCGATCTTGTGCGCGGGCCAGACCTCGCCCACGAGTTCGTCGTAGATCGCGGACACGATATGCGTGACGCCGGGGATCTGGCGGATGTATTGCAGCGAGACCGGATCGGACTCGCCGTACCAACGGAAAGACATCTTCACTGGAAAGGCTCCTGGCTGTCGGTTCATGCGTCGGACGAGCGGGGCGGCGGCGTGCCGGGCCGTCGTCGGTGTGCGGATTATGATTGGTATACCAGTTGTGCAGGATAGTGGTTTACCAGTTGATCGGGCAAACGATGAGCCATGAGGCGTTTCCGGAAGCGGCAGGCAACACTGGCCGATCGGTCGAACCGGCGGCGCAGCCAAATTGGTGTACCATTTTGTCGATCCGACGCCGCAGCGGCGCCGGCCAGCCTGTTGCGAGCCTTTCGATGACCGACCTTTCCAGCCTGCCCGCCAGCCGCGACACCGATGCCGCGGACCGCTCCTATATCGGCCTTGCGCGGCAGATTCACGCGATGGTGGCCGCCGGCGCGTTCGAAGCCGGCGCGCGGCTGCCGTCGGAGCGCAGTCTGGCCGACCAGTTCGGCGTGAGCCGTACGCAAGTGCGCGAGGCGATCATCGCGCTCGAGGTGCAGGGGGTCGTCGAGGTGCGGATCGGCTCGGGCATCTACGTGTCGGCGGCCGACGCCGCGCGGCCGGTCACGTTCGAAGTACCGCGCGGCCCCGGGCCGATCGAGACGCTGCGCGCGCGCGGGCTGATCGAGGCGGAAGTCGCGGCGCTCGCGGCGACCGAACGCAAGGATGCCGATCTCGACCGCCTGTTTTTCGCGCTGACGACGATGCGCGAACAGATGAACGACAAGGCCGCATACGACGCGGCCGATCGCCAGTTCCACCTGCGCATCGCGGAATCGACCGGCAACACGGTGCTGCTGCACATGGTCACGGCGATGTGGGACTGCGCGCGCGCCGATCCGCTGTGGGACAAGATCGAGGAGCACTTTCACTCGCCCGCGCTGCGCGAGGCGTCGCAGGAGGATCACCAGCGGATCTTCGCGGCGATCATGGCGCGCGACGCGGATGGTGCGCGCGACGCGATGCGCGCCCACCTGTCGCGCGTGATCGCCGAATTCACGCAGGCCTGGCGCTGACGTTCGTATTCGCGTCCCCGCGTGTTCGCGTGTTCGTGTGTTCGCGGCCCGAAGCGGGCTCGTGTAATGGGTCGCATTCAGCCGTGAGGCCCGCGAATATGAGCGACGTGCGGCTTGTTCCGATTGCGTGACCCTGCGTTTTATGGTCTCGTTGCGGGATATCGCATCGACTCGAAAAAGGACAGTCGAATGCAGCCGGGCGATTCACGCGGGGTGCGATTGATCAGGGGAATCGGTGCACGCGCGCGCGCCCGCGGCGCCGTGCGCACGCTGCTTGTCATCTTGACGCTTGGCTTACTGGCGCCCGTTCCGCCGGCCTTCACGGCCTCTCCCGAAACCGTCAACGACAACGTGCTGCGCGTGCTGGCCTGGCCCGGTTATGCGGACAGCGATATCGTCAGCGCATTCGAGGCGCAGTTTCATGTACGTGTCGAGGTGACGCTGGTCGATTCCGACGAAGCGCTGTGGACGCGGTTGCACAGCGCGTCGCCGCCGCCGTACGACGTGCTGGCCGCGAACACGGCCGAGATCCAGCGCTATGCGCATGAACACTTGCTTGCGCCGATCGACCTGTCGCGCATCGCGAACCGGCGGCGGCAATTGCCGAATTTCCAGCAACTCGCGACGATCGGCGGACTCGTGCAGGACGGCGCGTCCTACGCGATCCCGTTCACGTATTCGTCGATGGGGCTGATCTACGACCGCAAGCAGGTGCCGGCCGCGCCGCGCTCGATGCGCGAGCTGTGGAATCCGCGCTATCGCGGCAAGGTGCTCGACTTCAACAGCGCGCAGCACAACTTCTCGTTCACGGCGCTGGCGCTCGGCTATCCTGATCCGTTCCGCCTGTCGCCCGCGCAGACGCTTGCCGTGGCTCGCAAGCTGATCGACCTGCGCCGCAACCTGCTGACGTACTACACGCTTCCCGAAGAAGCGACCGCGCTGTTCGTCCAGCATCGCGCGGCGCTGATGTTCGGCAACTACGGCACGCAGCAGGTCGAGCAGCTGCGTCGCGCCGGCGCGGACGTCGGGTACGTGATCCCGGACGAAGGCGCGCTCGCGTGGCTCGACTGCTGGGCCGTCACGCGCGGCGCGCACCGTCCCGAGCTGGCATTCGCATGGATCAACTACATGCTCGAACCGGCGATCGGCGCGCTGCTGACCGAGCGTCAGGGGCTCGCGAACACGCTCGAGCCGCCGCGCGGCCTGGATACCGGGCACCAGCATCTCGTGTGGCTTCAGCCCGTGGAGGACATCGCGCGCCGCGAATCGCTGTGGAGCCGCATCGTGTCGGGCGACCGGCCGGAGCGATTCGGAAAATGATCCGGCTCGGCCTCACGTCGAAGCTGTCGGTGCTGTTCGCGTGCATCGGCGTGATCGCGGCCGGCACGACCGGCTACTACGCGTATCGCGCCAACCGCGCGATGCTCGTGCAGGAAGCGCAGCACAGCCTGCTGATGTCGACGCAATTGCTCGGGCAGCGCTTCACCACCGCGCTTGCCGACGTGGCCGACGATGCGCTCGTGCTCGCGCAGTTGCCGTCGTCCGCGTCCGTCGCGGGCGACGACAACCCGGACAACACACGACGCATGCGGCTCGAGCAGGTGTACTACAGCTTCATGCGCAATCATGCGGAATACCTGCAGGTTCGCCTGATCGCGAGCGGGCATTTCGGGATCGAACGCATTCGCCTCGATCGCGATGCGCGCGGCATCGTCGTGCTGCCCGAAAGCGCGTTCCAGGAGAAAGGGCAGTTCTCCTATGTATTCGATACGCTCGCGACGGCGCCCGGCCATATCTATCTGTCGCCGATCGTGATCAATCACGAGACGGGATCGCATGCGGCGGAAGGGCTGCCGATCCTGCGCGTGGGCACGCCGGTGGTCGACGCGTCCGGCCAGACGGTCGGCGCGCTCGTCGTCGACGTCGAGCTGTCGCGCGTGTTCGAGCGGCTCGAACGCGATCTTCCGGACGACTATGCGGTCTATCTCGCGAACGAGTGGGGCGATTTTCTCGTGCATCCCGATCCGGCGCAGACGTTCGGCTTCGATCGCGGCCGGCGCGTGCTGATGCAGGACCGCTTTGCCGTCACGCGCGCGCTGTTCGACAGCGCGCGCACGAACGTGACGCTCAATGGACTCGCGCAGCCCGACGAAGCACCGGGCCAGATGTTCGCATTCGTGCGCACGCCGTTCGGGCAGGACGAGGGCAACCGCTTCGTCGTGCTCGGGATGGCGCGCCCGCTGGCCGACGTGCTCGCGCCGGCCGGCATGCTGGGCGGACGGATCGTCAGGATGGTGCTCGTATCGAGCGTGCTGGCGGTGATTCTCGCGATCCTGTTCGCCCGTGCGATCACGCGGCCGTTGCAGGCCCTCGCGCGCGCCGCGACACACGTATTCGACGACCCGGCCACCGAACGGCTGCCGGTCGCGCGGGCCGACGAGATCGGCGTGCTCGCCCGCTGTTTCGACAGCATGCGCGTGGAGATCCGCACGCAGATGGCGATGCTGCGCGCGAAGCAGCTGGAGCTGACGCACCTCGCCGGTCACGACCCGCTGACCGGCCTGCCGAACCGCCTGCTGTTCATGGAGCATCTCGAGGCCGCGATCCGGCATGCGGCCGCGGTGCGCGAAGGGTTGGCGGTGATGTTCGTGGATCTCGACCGCTTCAAGCAGATCAATGACCAGCACGGACACTCGGCGGGCGACCGTACGCTCGTCGCGGTCGCGAAGCGGCTAAGCCAGGTGCTGCGCAGCGGCGACATGGCGGCACGGCTCGGCGGCGACGAATTCATCGTGCTGATTTCAGACGTGAGTTCACCCGCGGTGATCGGCGATGTCGCATCGCGCATCCAGATCGTGATGGCCGAGGAGCTCGAGTTCGACGAAGGGCGCATGGCCGTCGGCGCGAGCATCGGCGTCAGCGAGTTTCCGGCGGATGGCGCGTCGGCCGAGGAGTTGCTCGTCAAGGCCGATGCGGCGATGTACGCGGCGAAGGCGTCCGCGCAGTGCGTGTGCGTGCGCTATCAGGATCTGGTCCGCGGCGGCGCGCCGGACGAGACCGGTCGCGTCGCCTCGGGCGGCAGGCGCTGACGGCGGGCCGAAACGCAACGAGCCCGTCGCGGGACGGGCTCGTTGCATCCGCGGGCCGCACGCGCGGGGCGTGCAGCGGCGGGCTTAGTGGCCGAAGTAGACCGAGTCGCGCGGGCTCTGGGCCCGCACGACCGGTGCGCCGCTCTCGACGGTCGCGGCCGGTTGCGAGCCGGAGCCGCTGTTGTCGATGCCGTGCACGCGGGCTTGCGCAGCCTGGATGTCGGCGGGGTAATGCGGGCTCGACTGGCTGGGCTTGTAGCCGGCGTTTTCGAGCTGGACCAATTCATTGCGCACCTGGGCGCGGGTCACGGTGCTTTGGGCGAATGCGCCGAACGAGGCGGACAGGGCGACGGCGGCGGCGACTGCGGAAACGAGCGATTTCATGATGACCTCCGATGTTTATTTGGCTTTCCGCGTTCGACACCATGTCGTAAGCGGTTGATTACATCGTAGGCGTCGCGTGATCTAGGGTAAACGTGAGTTTGAGTGAAAGATCGTTGCTCTCCAGGTAATAATTTCAAGACAAACGTCTTCCGTCCCCATGCGGTGTTGCCGGGATTGCAAGGGACAGCGGGGAGGCGTGAACAGAAGGGGAGGCGCGCACGGGCCATGCCCTGCGGGAAGGACCGCTGAACATCGTGCACCGGATCGACCGCGAGATGGCAGGGTGGCTGGATCAGACCCCGTCGTCGTCAATTTCCTTGCGCTCGCGGCGTTCCTCGTTGCCGCGACGCGCGCGCAGACGCTGGCGCGACAGGACCGCGATCACCTGCTGGGTCGGCGCGCCGGACGGTAACTCGTTGCGGATGCGATCGGGCACCATCGGCAGGCCCGCACGCTGGCGGCGCAGTGCCTTGGCGATTGCCCGGCGGCATTCGTCGCCGTGGCAATCCCATTCATCGCGGATTCTCTGGCAATAACGGCATTGTTCCATCCGAATAGTCTAACGCGTCTTCGGGAATGGAGGAGGCGCGGTGCCGGACATGTCGCGTGCCGGGCGGCAGCGGCGACCGACCGTTCAGGGGCGGGCGATGTCAGGCTGAATCGGACTGCGAATCAAGTCGAATGGAACCGTTTACCGACACTACGGTTTCCCGTCCGTCTCCATACGGAATCCTTGCGCGCGGACGGGGCCCGGTGCGCGTCATCGGAGCGACCAGATGCCCCAGATCGCGATCAACAAGCCGAGGCCCAATCCGCAGCCCAGCAACACATAGGTTTCCATTTCGTGCCTCTGAAAACGTGGCAACGCCGACGTCGGTATCAGCGTACGCGCAGCAAAGCCGGTCGCATATCGTCCGCGCTGTCGGTCGGAGCGGGTCGGAACGATACGCCGGGTCTGCGAATACTACGCGTTGCAGCTTTCAGAACGCATGCGCGATCGACGGCTTGATTGCGTGCATGCCCGTGCAGGCGGCAGACGATCCGCCGTGCCGAAATGCGTCCGACTTCCAGATCATCCGCGACGCTGCGATGAGCACGAACTGCAGAGCGACCATCCTGGGCGATATCTTGTCCTGCAGCGGGCGAATCAGCCCCATGCCGGCATTCGCCGGCAGTTCAATATAATTCAAGTCGATTAGCCGCTTCATGCGTGGCATACATACCCCCGAACAAGGAAACTTGATGACGCTTGCGCAGTTGCAGGCCCTGGCCGCCGTGGTCGAACTCGGCTCGCTCACGGCCGCGGCAGACCGGCTCAGCCGCAGTCAATCCGCGATCAGCCATGCGCTCACGGAGCTGGAAGACCTCACGCAGGTCAAGCTGCTCTGGCGCGACCGGCAGCCGGTCGTCCTGACGGCTGCCGGCGAACGCCTGTGGCCGTATGTCCAGAGCGTGGTGCGGGAAGCGCAGATGCTGCGCCAGCAGTTCAGCCTGTCGCGCGGCAAGCTTGAAGGGAGGCTGGTGGTCGCGTCGCTGCCGAGCGTGTCGCTGGCGTTCGTCGTTCCCGCGCTCGAGGCGTTGAAGGAGATGCACCAGGGCGTGTCGGCGGTGCTGCTCGAAGGCACGGACAGCGAAGTCGAAGGGTGGATCGACGACGGGACGGCCGACGTCGGTGTGGTCGCCGGCACGAAGACGTTCGCGCACAACCTGCCGCTACTCGATGAGGATTTCGTCGCGGTAGCGGCCGACGACATGTTCGTCGGTCGCAAGAGCGTGTCGGCCAGGCAGTTGGCCGCGGCGCCGTTCATCTTCTCGAAGGCGGGATGCGGGCCGGTGATTACGGATTACTTCGCGCGCGGCGGCGTGCCGCTTCGCGCGGCATTCAACGTCGTCGAGATGCGCACCATCCTGTCGATGGCGGAGGCTGGCATGGGCGTGTCGATCGTGCCGCGCATCACGCTTACGTACACGCCGTTCGGCGGCCGTGTGCTGGAACTGTCGCCGCGGCTGCATCGCTCCGTGCGACTGGCGTGGAACACCGCGGGCAATGCGGTCACCGACGAGTTCGTGCGGCTCGTCGATGCGCAACGTGCGAAGGCGGGAAAGACGACCCGGACGCGCGCGAAAAAAGGCCGGTAGCAACCGGTAGGCACGATGCACGACGCTCATGGGGCGCTTGCAGTTTATTCATGCCGACGATGATCGCGATGCAATATATTGTTCGGACATCGTTGTCGTTGCCCTGAAGGAGTGTTCCGTGCCGGCCTTGCCCACCCTGTTTGCGTTCGGACTCGTGTCGCTCGGCATGGTGCTGACGCCTGGACCGAACATGATTTATCTGGTTTCGCGCTCGATCTGCCAGGGCCGCCGCGCCGGGCTGATATCGCTCGGCGGCGTCGCACTGGGATTCGTGTTCTACATGGTGTGTGCGGCAGTGGGCATCACCGCGCTGGTGATGACCGTGCCGTACGCATACGATGCGCTGCGCTTTGCCGGCGCGCTGTATCTGGCGTACCTGGCGTGGCAGGCGCTGAAGCCGGGCGGGCGCTCCGCGTTCCAGGTCCGGCAGTTGCCGCACGACAGCCGCGTCAGGCTGTTCACGATGGGCTTCGTCACGAACCTCGCGAACCCGAAGATCGCGGTGATGTATCTGTCGTTGCTGCCGCAGTTCATCGTGCCGGGGCACGGCAGCGTGCTCGCGCAATCGCTGGCGCTCGGCTGCGTGCAGATCGCGGTGAGCGTCAGCGTCAACGCGCTGATCGCCTGCGCGGCCGGTTCGATCGCGGGCTTTCTCGCGGGGCGGCCGCTGTGGGCGGCGGTTCAGCGCTGGTTGATGGGGACGGTGCTGGCCGGGCTGGCCGTGCGGATCGCGCTGGAATCGCAGAGGTAGCCCGCCGGCCGCGGTTCGGGGCATGGCCGACCGCTGCGTTCGGGCCTTCCGTCGACGGCGCCGGGCATCGTTATCCGTGGCAGTTACCTTCGGTTGCCTTACCGATCGGCACGGGCGCGGCCTCGTCACGACGCCGGCTGCGCGTCGCGAGCCAGCACAGGATCGAGCCGCCGCACACCATCGATGCGCCTTGCCAGAATTCGATCGACAGCGGCGCATGCAGCAGCGTGGCGGCGAGGGCGGCGGCGAGCACCGGCGTGAAGTACGATGCGCCGACGATGACCGTCACGTTGCCGTGCATGATGCCGGTGTTCCAGGCTGCGTAGCCGAAGCCGAGTGCCGACGCCGCCAGCACGAGATACACGATCGCGCGAAAACTGAACGTCATGCCGCCGCCGCCTTCGATCGCGAACTTGATCCAGAGCACCGCGGCGACCAGCATGAAGAACGGCGTGACGCCGTTCTTGCCGTTGGCGATGCGCGCGGTCACCGTGCAATAGGCGGCCCAGATCAGCGCGCCGAACAATGCCAGGCCGTAGCTCAGCGGATTGTCCGCGACGTTGCGCAGCATGCCGGCGGGATCGAGCCCCTGGTCGCCGCCGAGCACCCAGCAGATGCCGAGCATCGACAGCAGGACGCCCGGCACGACCAGCAGGTTTGCGCGCTGCCGGTTGAATACGATGGCGGCGATCAGCGTAAGGCTCGGCCACAGATAGTTGACCATCGCGACTTCGATCGCTTGCCGACCGTTGCTTGCATAGCCGATCGACAGCGCCAGGCACAGCTCGTACGACACGAACAGCAGCCCGCCCCAGAGCAAATAGTTTTTCGGGAAGCGGCTCAGGTCGGGGAAGCCGATCGAGAACAGCAGCAGCACGGACGCTACCGTATAGATCATCGCCGCGCCGCCGGTCGCGCCGAGGCTTTCGCTGACGCCGCGCACGAGCGCGACCACCGACGCCCATAACAGCACCGCGCCGAGCCCGACGAGCGTTGCCTTGTTCTTGCGTTTCATGCTTGCTGCCTGTTTCAATATGCCAGTTTGATTTCGGATGATTCGGCTCGGCTGCACGAGGTACGAGCACGCTTTCTCGAAGGGGACCTTGCTGACCATCGTATCGATACGGTGCTCGGGACCGAGAGGGTGATCTCCGTTCGCGTATGTGCATGCCGATACGCTGCAGCAAGTCGTCCTTGGCGTCCGCATGGACGCTCAGCCGGCCGACGCCGAGGGGTTATCGCCCGCGTTTCAGAGCGCGCCGTTGACGATGTACTGCGCGACTGCCGGATTCTTGCCGCCGCACTCTAGCACGATGCGCTTCAGGTTGGAGTCGGCCGAGTGCTCGAGGAACGTGCGGTCAGGGCTCACGTGCCGGTGCGGGTTCGGCGGATACGGAGCGGGGAACACGCTCGATCATGTCGACCGGCGACCGGGTATAGTCGCGAGGCTGTTGTCGCAGGCATCGAACTTCATCAAACCACCGAGCGAGAGGCCGCCTTGTATCGTCCAATGTGCCTATTTTCCGCATCATTTGCAGTCATCGCGCATGCCGACGCGCCGTACGTCACCGCCGCCGCCGACGACGACGTGCGCCTTGGAGAATGACGCCATGAAGGAAGTGCCGTATTTCTCGCAGTGGGAATCCAGGCACCTGGTTTCCCGGTTCGTGTCCAGGGAACTGCGCTCGGAAGATGACCCGTTGTGGCATCGATCGGGCGCCAGCAGCCCGGAAGAGTATGCGCAGTGGAGTCCGAACATCTGCGGCATCGCGTGCCTGAAGATGCTGCTCGCGCACCGTTCGAACAGGATCGTGCCGTTGCTCGAACTGGTCCGCGAAGCCATCGGGTTCGGCGTCTACCGGCCGGAGCTCGGCGACACCGGCAAGCGTTTGCACTACCGCCCGTTCGTACGCTGGGTGGGCGAGCGATACGGTATCGCCGGCGATGTCGTGGAGGGCATCGATTCGGCTGAGCTCGAACCGAAGCTGCATGACGGGCACATGCTGATGGCGTCTGTGCACCCGGGTATCCGGCACGACGGCTTCGAGCCGCCGTCGCGCGGTGGGCATCTGGTCCTTGTGTTCGGTGCGAACCGCAACACGGGCGACTGGCTGTTCCACAACCCGTCCGGGTTCGACGTGCGCACGCAGCAAAACGTGGCGATGCCGCGTGCGACGTTCGACCGGTACTTCGCGAACCGCGGCATCCTGATCGCCCCGTAACGTTGCATGCGCAACGAGCCGGGTGATCGAAGCGGCAGGCGCCCGCTGCAGGGCGCCCGCCCAATCACCGCTCGCGCCGCTTCTTGCTCAACTCGATCGTCTCGAACAGCTCGTACTGCGCGGTCGGATGCTGGTCGGCGCCCGGCGCGTGGTAGTAGCGCATCGTGATCGTCGTGTGGCCGCCCGGCTTGCCCGGGTCGTGGTCGAACACCGCGATCCCGTAGCCGGTGCCCGTATCGCGGCGCGCGGACCAGATCGCGTCCTCGAGCGCATCGGCCGGCTGACGCACGAACGTGTTCGGCGCGGTGCCCGGCACCGGCCGGTTCGGCTTCGTGAACACCTTCGCCTGCGCAAAGCCGGTCGACGGGTTTTCGCCGTACACGTCGAGCGGCGCGCTGGTGCCGCCGCCACCGAGGATCAGGTGGATCGTGCCGTGGCTCGTGTCGAACTTCGTGCGGTCCGGGTCGTTCGAGCCGACCGGGCGCGGCTGCAGCGTCTCGACCACTTCGCCGGTCTTCGCATCGACGCCCGCGCGGTGATTGCAGCCGCGGACCGGGTAGCTGCGCTCGTAGTCGTGATCGTGGCCGCACAGCACGAGGTCGACGCCGTAACGGTCGAACAGCGGCAGCCACGCTTCGCGAATGCCCTTGTCGGAGCCGTTGCCCGTTTTCGACGAACTGAGCGCGTCCTGATGCATCTGCACGACGATCCAGTCGATGTCGTCGTCATGCGCGGCATGACGCAGGGTGCGTTCGAGCCAGCGCGTCTGCTCGCCGTTGCTGTAGCCGCGCACGTAGAACGACGTGCCGGGCTCGATCGGCGGGCGGCCGGTGCTCGCGGCCGGCACGAGCGGCGCCGGGCCGCCGACGAACGCGGCGGCATCCTGGTACACGACGTCGTCGGCGTCGAGCGACACGAACAGCACGGAGCTTACGCGGAAGCTGTACCAGCGGCCCGGGAAGTGCGTGCCGTTCTCCGGCAGCGTATAGCGTGCGAGGTACGAGTCGAGCCCCTGCGGACCGTTGTTGAATTCGATCTCGTGATTGCCGGGGCACGGCATCCACGGGCGGTTCGCGGCCGACGTCTGGTTGTTGTTGCCGAAATCGCGCCACACCTCGGGCTGGTGCGCCGGGTTCAGGTTCGCATAGCAGAGGTCGCCGTTCAGCAGGTGGAACAGCGGCTGGAACTGCTCGACGGCCTGCACCGCGAAGCGGCTCTGCGGCGACGACAGCACCCACGCGCCGTTCGGCGTCGCGAGATCGCCGTAGCTCGTGAAACGGAACGGCGCCCGGCCGCGTGGGGCGGTCGAGAAATTCGCGGAGAACGGCTGCGCGGCGTTGCTGTCGTTGTCGGCCGTGATCTCGTAGCGGTAGCGCGTATCAGGTTTCAGCCCGTGCACGCGGGCGTGGTACGCGAACACGGTCTCGCCGTTCAGGCCGTCGGTGTACAGGCGCTGGACGCCGTGCAAGGTGCGCGCCGGCTCGCCGTCGGCGACGATGCGCGCGCGCGGATTGACGGCCGGGGCGAGCGACGCCCACGAGATCACGACTTCGGACGTCGGGTCGTTGCCCCACGTCAGGTGAACCTGCTCGGGCGTGCCGTCCGGATTCGACGCGGCGGCGCGGGCGGCCGCGAGCCCGCCGGCAGCGGTGGCGAGGCCGGAGACGCCGGCGAGTTTCAGGAAGCCGCGACGCGACACGGAGGCGGCCGGCTCGTTCGGCTGGTCAGGGAAAGTGTCCTGGTTCGACATGGTCGGTGTGTTCGTTTGATGGGGCGCGAGGGGGAACCGCGGGGCCATGCGCAAGCACGGCCGGGGCGTGGGCCGGAAACGAGCGGGATCCCGGTCGCCTGCATTGTCGAAGGGCAGTTTTGCCGCGTTGTGACAGTACCGCAACCCCGCATGCGTGGCGGCCGATACGTACGATCGCGCGTCGCGCGCCGCCAGTCGGCATCGACGCCGCGGCGGCCCCCGAAATTTATTCGCCGATATCGCGACGGATTTCTTCTGCCTGCTCCGTTTAATGCATGAATGACCGCCACCGGTCGATGCCAGTTATTTCGGAGTCTTTCATGAAACTTTCTGTTCCATTGCGATGGGCCGCCGCAGGCATGGCTGCGCTCGCGACGTCCGCCGTATTCGCGCAGGCCGTGATCGTCGCGCCTTATGCACCGCCGCCGCCGCGCGTCGAAGTGATGCCGGCGGCCCGTGCGGGTTACGTATGGGATCAGGGGCACTGGCACTGGCGGCAAGGCCGTTACGTATGGATTCCGGGCCACTGGCAGGTCGTGCGCGTCGGTTACCACTGGGTGCCCGGGCATTGGGACGCGCGCGGCCCGGCCTGGCGCTGGGTTCCGGGCCACTGGGCCTGACGTGCACGCCGCCGCGCGGCACGCGAGGCCGGCGCAGCGGATTTTTCACGCAACATCATGAGTCGAAGCGATGCCCTTTCGAACCATCGTGATACTGGCGGCCGCAGCCATCGTGCTGGCCGGCTGCGTCGTGGTGCCGGCCCGTCCGGTGTATTACCGGCCCGCGCCGGTCGTCGTATATTGAGCGCGCCGGCCGACGGTCGCGCGGCCGGCAGACAGGGTCGACATGCGGCGCGGACCGGATGTCGATGAAACCGACACGGCCGACACCGTGTGCGATGCCGGGCGCGACGCACGCGGCGATGCCGAACCGTCGGAACTGCCGGCATGGCGCCGTCCGGCGATGGCCCGACGCATGCAAGGAGAGCACGACGATGAGCTTCAGCCGGGCGGTGGGGATACCTGCCGTGAGAAGGCGGCGCCCGCGCGCCGCGCGACGGAGCAGGCGGCGTTGAACGATCGCGGCGACCGCGATCCGGACGCGGAACTCGTCGCGCGCGTCGGCGCGCGCGATGCATCGGCGGTGCGCGTGCTCGTCGCGCGCAAGCTGCCGCGGCTGCTCGCATTGGCGACGCGCATGCTCGGCGACCGGAACGAAGCCGAGGACGTCGCGCAGGAGACGTTCTTGCGAATCTGGAACCAGGCGCCGCGCTGGCGCGAAGGCGAAGCCCGCTTCGACACGTGGTTGCATCGCGTCGTGCTGAACCTGTGCTACGACCGGTTGCGCGGCCGCCGCGAGGAGCTCGTCGAAACGCTGCCCGACGTGCCGGATACGCAGCCGGAGCCGGCCGCGCATGCGGAACTGCGTTCGCGCGACGCACGCGTGCGACAGGCGCTGGCCGCATTGCCGCCGAGGCAGCGGGAAGCGCTGGTGCTCCAGTACTATCAGGAAATGTCGAACGTGGAAGCGGCCAACCTGATGGGCATCACCGTCGATGCGCTGGAAAGCCTGCTCGCCCGTGCGCGGCGCAACCTGCGCGCGCAACTGGCCGGCGACCCACCTAGCGAGGACAAGCGATGACACCCGAACGATTCCGTACCATCGTCGCCGCGTACGGCTCGGACGCGCGGCGCTGGCCGCAAGCCGAGCGCGCGGCGGCCGAAGCGTGGGCGCAAGCACATCCGCGCGACGCATTGGAAGCACTCGACGAGGCGGCCGAACTCGATGCGTGGCTGATGCAGGACACGGTCGCGCCGCCCGCGCCGGCGCTGGTCGAACGTATCGTCGCCACGGCGCCCGCGCCGCAACGCGCGCGAAGCCGCGGCAGAGTGTGGTGGTCGGGCGCCGCGTTCGCGGGCGTCGGGCTGGCCGGCGCGCTTGCCGGTGCGGTCGCCGTGTCGATGCTGATGCTCGGCAGCGCGCCGATCGCGCAACACGAACCGGGCTACCTGACGACGACCTTCGGCGGCCCGAGCATCGACGGAGCCGACGAATGAGCGAACGCAGCTGGAAATTCATTCTCGTCGGCTCGGTCGTGTTGAATGTGTTCATGCTCGGCGCGATCGGCGGCGGCGCGTATCAGTGGTTCTCGACTCACCGCGACCTGCATGCGGCGGGCACGCCCGCATCGCGCACCGCGTTGCGTTTCGCCGCCGACGAATTGCCCGATGCGCGGCAGCGCGAGTTCGCCGCCGCGTTGAAGGCGGCGCGCAAGAGCGGCCGCGATTTCGCGCGGGAAGGGCGCGACGGCCGGATCACCGTGCTCGACCTGCTCGCCGCGCCGCAACTCGATCGCGCGGCGATCGATGCGGCGCTCGACCGCACGCGCGCGGCCGACACCGCGATGCGGGCACAGGTCGAGCGCAGCGTCGTCGATTTCGCGGCGACGCTGACACCCGACGAGCGCGCGAAGTTCGTCGACGGGTTGCAGCGCAGCGGCAACTGGCGTTTGCCGCCGAAGCTGCAGAAGAAGCCGGACGCATCGGCGAGCGAGTAAGCCGACTAAACCACGCGGGCGGCATGCGATCCGCATGTCGCTCGCGCGTCATGCGTGTGCCGGTTCCGGTGAATCGCGCGGTCGTTCTCCATTGACGATGCCTGCCGCCGCGCGGCGAGAACCTTCCGCCCGGCGTTCCCGCGATCAAAAAGAATATTTTCCTTTCCCGCGACGGATTTCCCGATGTGCTTGCGTTGAACGTGAGTACGCACCGCAAGAGAGCCCGTCATGGACCACCCGAACGACGCCACGCCGGCCGCGATCGCGCTGAACCGCTTCGGTCTCGGCGCACGCGCCGACGAAGTCCCGCCCGCCGATCCGAAAGCGGCACTCGTCGCGCAATTCGACCGTTACGACGCACGACCCGCCGCATGGGCCGGCGAACCGGACGCAATCACGCTCGCCACGCGCTTTGCCGATGCACGCAACGCGATGAAGGGCGACGACCCGGCCGCGAAGCGCGCGACCGAGCAATCGATCCGGCGCGACGGCTACGACGCGTATCGCAGCGCCGTCGCCGCGCGCATGAACAGCGCACTGACCACGCCCGCGCCGTTCGTCGAACGTCTCGTGCATTTCTGGGCGAACCATTTCGCGGTATCGGTCGACAAGGGGCAGGTGGCTGCGTACGCGGGCGCATTCGAACGCGACGCGATCCGCCCGCACGTGCTCGGCCGTTTCGAGGACATGCTCGTCGCCGTCGAGCAGCATCCCGCGATGCAGGTGTTCCTCGACCAGGCGCGCTCGGTCGGCCCCGACAGTCCGGCCGCGCTGCGTGCGCAGGCACGCAATCCGGCGGCGAAGCGCGGGCTCAACGAGAACCTCGCGCGCGAAATCACGGAACTGCATACGCTCGGCGTGCGCACCGGCTACACGCAAGCCGACGTGACGGAATTCGCCCGCGCATTGACTGGCTGGAGCATCGCCGGCGGGCGCGGGCCGCAACCGGGCGATGCGGCACCCGGCGCATTCGTGTTCCGCCCGAACCTGCACGAACCCGGCACGCGCACGGTAATGGGCCGCACCTACGATCAACCGGGCGAAGCGCAGGCGCACGCAATCCTGCACGACCTCGCGCGATCGGAGGCGACGGGCCGGCACATCGCGTTTCAGCTCGCCCGTCATTTCGTCGCCGACAACCCGCCGCCCGCGCTGACCGACCGGCTCGCGCGCGCATTCGACACGAGCGGTGGCGATCTGCCGACCGTCTATCGCGCGCTCGTCGACGCGCCGGACGCGTGGTCGCCGGTCGACCGCAAGTTCAAGACACCGTGGGAGTGGGCCGTATCGTCGCTGCGCGGGCTCGGCTGGCGGGACACAGGTGATCTCAAGGCCGCGCCGCTGCTCGCGCAGCTCGGCCAGCCGGTGTGGCGGCCGGGCTCGCCGGCCGGCTATGACGACGTCGCCGCGAGCTGGGCGGCGCCCGACGCGCTCGTACGCCGCGTCGAGATTGCGCAGCGTCTGGCCGCGCGCACGGGCGACCGGCTCGACCCGCGCACGCTCGGCAACACGCTGCTCGCCGGTTCGCTGAGCGCGCCGACCGCGACCGCGCTCGCGCGCGCCGAAAGCGCGACGACGTCGCTCGCGCTGCTGCTTGTCTCGCCCGATTTCCAACGGAGATGATCATGGCACTGTCCCGCCGACAATTCCTCAGCGTCACCGCCGCCGGCGCGGGCGCGATCCTCGTCGCGCCGCGCATCGTATTCGCGAACGTCGAGACCGACCGGCGCTTCGTGTTCGTGATCCAGCGCGGCGCGGCCGACGGCCTGAACATCGTCGTCCCGTATGCGGAGCCCGCGTATGCGTCGCTGCGTGGCCCGCTCGCGATCGACACGGCGGCGGCAACGCGGCTCGACGGCACGTTCGCGCTGCATCCGTCGCTCGCGCAGACCGCGCAGCTGTACCGCGACGGTCAGGCGCTGTTCGTCCATGCGATCGCGTCGCCGTATCGCGACCGCTCGCATTTCGACGGCCAGAACGTGCTCGAAACGGGCGGCCGTGCGCCGTACCAGGTGAAGGACGGCTGGCTGAACCGGCTCGCCGCGCTGCTGCCGGCGACGCGCGACAACGCGATCGCATTCGCGCCGACCGTGCCGCTCGCGCTGCGCGGCACGGTGCAGGCCGCGTCGTATGCGCCGTCCGGCTTGCCCGCCGCGCCGGACGATCTGCTCACGCGCGTGTCGGCGCTCTACGAAGCCGACGCGCAGCTCGGCCCGTTGTGGCAATCCGCGATAGAAGCACGCGGTCTCGCCGGCGATGCGCATGCACGGCAGGACCCGGCCGGCGTCGGCAAGCTCGCCGCGACGTTTCTCGCGCGTGACGACGGCCCGCGGATCGCGATGATCGAGACGGGCGGCTGGGATACCCATAGCGCGCAGAACGCGCGGCTCGCGAATCAGTTGAAGGCGCTCGACACGATGCTCGCCGCGCTGCGCGACGGCCTCGGGCCCGCGTGGCAGCAGACCACGGTGCTGGTCGCGACCGAGTTCGGCCGCACGGCCGCGGTGAACGGCACGGGCGGCACCGATCACGGGCAGGCATCGGTCGCGATGCTGGCGGGCGGCGCGGTCTCGGGCGGGCGCGTGATCGCCGACTGGCCGGGGCTGCGCCCCGGCGATCTGTACGAAGGGCGCGACTTGAAGCCGACCGCATCGCTCGACGCGCTGATCGCGGGCGCGGCCGCCGACAGCCTGCGGCTCGATCCGCGCCGCACCGCGTCCGCATTGTTCGAGGAAAGCGGCCCGGCGCGGCCGATGAGCGGTCTGATTCATGGGGTCGCGTGATGCGGCGCAAGCCCGCGCTCGGCCCGCTCAACTCATTACACAACAGGGAGAATCGACAATGAAGATCCGATCCGTTTCGCTCGCCGTATTGGTGAGCGCGAGTGCCGTGCTGATGTCCGCCTGCGTGGTCGAGCCCGTGCGGCCGCCGCAGCCGGCGCCCGTCGTCGAGGTGGCGCCGCCACCGCCCGCTCCCGGCTATCGCTGGGCGAAGGGGCATTACCGGTGGGCCGGCAATCACTGGGCGTGGGTGCCGGGGCACTGGGTTGGCGTGTACTGACACGGCAAGCGTACCGACGTGCTGCTATGCGGCTAAATCAACCTGCCGGTGGCAAGCGACCGTGCTAAATGCCGCAGCAACGGCGGCCTCTACCTCGCACGCTGAGCGGCGCAACGCAGCCTAGTCCCACCCGATCCGGTGCTTCTCCTCCGTCTCGCGATGGCGCCAGTCATCGTCCGCATGAAGATACTGACTCGTCGTCGTGAGCGATACATGGCCGAGGTTGTCGCGCACGAGCCGCAGGTCGACGCGGCCGTCGGCCATGTGCGAGCCCGCGCTGTGGCGCAGCCAGTGCGCGGACGCCTGTTCGAGCACGCGCGCCGCCTGCTCGCCGGTTTCGCCGTTCGCGCGCAGCCGGCCGGCCGCGTGCCGGAACACCTGCTTCACGATGCGGTGCAGCGCTGCGCGCGTGAGCGGCTTGCGCGCCTGACCGAACGGCAGCACGAGCGGCGTCGGCTCGCCGTCGAGCGGTAGCGCGGGCAGGCCGTGCGTGCGCCGGTAGCGCGCCAGCTCGGCCATCATCTCGTCGGTGGCCGGCACGAGCCGCTGCCGGCCGCCTTTGCCCGTCACGTCGAGCCACCAGCGTTCGTGCCCGTTCGCATCGCGCCGGCAGAAGAATTGCCCCATCGTCGTATCGGCCGCCTCGGTGATGCGCAGCCCGCCGAGATACAGCAGCGTGAAGAGCCAGCGCGCGCGATCAGCATGGAAGCACGCGCGCGCATCGTCGCGCGGCATCGCGGCGATCGCGTCCTTCACCGATTGCCACAACGGCTGCCCGAGATGGCGCGTGACGCGCGGCGCGGGCCGGCGCTGCCGCTGTCGCGACAACGCGAGCGGGTTGCCGGCCAGATAGCCGGCCTGTACGAGCCACGAGAACATCACGTTCAGGATCACCAGCGCCTGCCGCTGGCTGGCTGCCGACAGCGGCCCGTAGAACGGTCGCCAGCGCGGATCGTCGCGCGGATGCTTGCGGCCGCCGTTCGCGCACCACAGCTCGGCCGGCGTGGGCGCGAGCAGGAATTGCCGGTAGACGACGAGATCCTCGTGCGTGAGCGACGACAGCGGCTTGCCGCACGCGATCACGGCCCAGAGCAGCAGGCGCTCGGCTTCCTTGCGGTAGTTCTGGAACGTGGTCGGCGTATCGACGAAGCGCGCGAGCCACGCGCGCACCGCGTCGAGGTCGTTGGTCGCGGCGATCTGCGGATGCGCACTGCCCGAGCGGTTGGTGCCCGTACGTCCGTCGAGCGCGGCCGGCACGACGAGCGTATCGATCGGCAGCGGGCGCAGCGCGGTGTCGGACGAGGCGGATGAGGTCATGCGAAGGAAATGTGCTGCGCGAACCGCGCGGGCGTGGCCGGCGAACGAAGGCAGTGCGTCGAAGCGTAACGGGAAGCGCCGATGGTACACGATCGCCACATGGTGATGCCGCCGTCGATGGCGATCGGCTGGCCGATGACGAAGCGCGCGGCGGAACTGGAACACGCTAACGTATCGGCTCGCTCGCGACATCACTTGAGTGAGAGTGGTCGAACGCATCCTGTAAGGTGTTTGTGAACTTTCTCGCCGGGCAGTTCGTCTAATCGGCCCTCCAACGCTCCCAGAGGAACAACAGATGATTCGTCACTCCAGAACGCTGCTCGGCGCGGCCGTCATTGCCGGCAGCATGCTCGTCGCCGGATGCCAGACCGATGCGGCGGCCACCGCGCCGAATGCCACGCGTCCGGCCGACGGCAAGCCCGTGACCAAAACCGTCTACGTCGCGCCGCAGTCCGCGCGCTGCACGGGCGTCGCGCCGATGGAGTGCCTGCAGGTACGCAGCAGCCCGGGCGAGCCGTGGAGCCTGTGGTATGCGGGCATCGAAGGGTTTGCGTACCAGCCCGGCTACCTGTACACGCTCGAAGTCGACGAGTACCGCGTCGCGCAGCCGCCGGCCGACGGTTCGTCGATCCGCTGGGTGCTCAAGCGCGTCGTCGAGCGCCGGCAGGTGAACTGACGGGCGCGATCACGCGGAAGGCCGCGCCGTCGCCTTGACCGGCGGCGCGGCCGTATCGATCCGCCGGAACACGACGGACGACAGCAGCGTCACCACGCCCATGCACGCGAACGACAGCATGAACCCGTGCGCCATCGAGCCCCGATAGGCGGCGAACAGGTTGACGAGCCCGCCGCCGATCGAGACGCCCAGCCCCATCGCCAGCATCTGCATCATCGTGAACAGGCTGTTGCCGCTGCCGGCGTCGGCATGCGACAGCCCCTTGAGCGTCACGCCGTTCATCGCCGCGAACTGCATCGAATTCGCCGCGCCGAACACGATCAGCAGCACACCTTCCAGCACCGGCGCGGGCCGCGCCGACACCAGCGCGAACCCCGCGATCGCGCAGCCGACGATTCCCGTATTCACGACCAGAAACGCCGCATAGCCGAAGCGCTTCACGAGCGGCGCGATCCACCGTTTCGCGATGACGCCCGCGATCGCGGCCGGCAGCATCATCAACCCCGATTGCAGCGGCGTATAGCCGAGCTGCACCTGCATCAGCAGCGGCAGCATGAACGGCACCGAGCTCGTGCCGATCCGGCACAGCAGGTTGCCGAGCAGCCCCGAGCCGAAGTTCGGCTCGCGGAACAACCCGAGCCGGAACAGCGGCTGCGTGCGTCGCCGCGCATGGGGCAGGTACGCGAGCGCGCTCGCCAGGCCGAGCCCGGCGAGCGCGGCCGACCACGCGGCGCGGTGCGTGGACATCGGCGGGTCGATCGCGAGCGACAGCGCGATCATCGCGGCCGAAAGCAACGCGCAGCCGACGAAGTCGAACGGCGGCGGTTGCGTCGCCTGGTCGTGCGGCAGGTAGCGCTGCACGGCGATGAAGCCGACTACGCCGACCGGCACGTTGACGATGAACACCCAGTGCCACGAGATCGCCTGGGTGAGCCAGCCGCCGAGCGTCGGCCCGACGATCGGGCCGAGCTGGCCGGCGATCGACACGAACGCGATCGCCGCGACGTACTGTTCGCCCGGCACGCGGCGCAGCACGGCGAGCCGCCCGATCGGCAGCAGCATCGAGCCGCCGATACCCTGCACGGCGCGTGCGACGACGAGCTGGCCGAGCGTATGCGACGCCGCGCAGCCGATCGACGCGAGCACGAACACGAGGATCGCGACCGAGAACACGCGGCGCGTGCCGAACCGGTCGGCGAGCCAGCCGGAGGCCGGCGTGAGCATCGCCATCGTCAGCGTGTAGACGACCACGACGGGCTGCATCGCGAGCGGCGACGCATGCAGGCTTTGGGCGATGGAAGGCAGCGCGGTGTTGACGATCGTCGTATCGAGCGACTGCATGAAGAACGCAGCGGCGACGATCCAGAGCAGCACGGAATGTGTGGGTTCCCGGGACATGGCGAAATGGGTGGTGCGAAAAGCCCGGCGCGTGCCGGACTTCGAGCGCTCGATGGTACCGATTCCGGTGGTCATCGGGAAGGGGTATCACGGAGCGCATCGAGGACATGTTCATCGTCGGTGGTTTCAACCGCCCCACGACAGAGATCGAGCGGCTGTTCGCCGCGCATCCGCTAATCGGACCGGCTGCGCGGGTGGGCGTGCGTGCCCCCGACAAGATGCTTGCGCACGCATCGGTATTCACCCTGTCTCGTTACGCGGGATAGCGCATCGGCGTCGCGTGCGACCGGTACGAGGTCGCACTTTTGCAACGCTTTTTCAACGTATCCATCGGCGCACGCTTGATCGCAACGGCGACCGGCGTGCGCTGACGGCCGTCCAGCCTCTTTCCGCCTGCATGGTGCGATCGACGCCCGATGCCGACGATCGCGTGTTTCGGCGTCGCGCGCCGAATACGGATACGTTCCTGAAACATTTCCCGTCAATTGCGATTCCCGCCACGACCCGTCCCGACGGATGGCGCTTTTTCCGCCTCGGTCAGCGCCGCATGGCACGCGCTTTGCGGTTCACCCGATGCCGCCGGCGCAGACGGATTTCGCCAGAACGATCCGCGCCTCCGCGGCATGTAACGACATCGAAACAAACGGGGAATCGGATCGGGTCGCGCGCGCCGTGTGCCACGGTGCATGCGCAGCGCATGTCGTATCGGTCATGCGCACGGCGCAACGCGTCCCCGGTCCGTCGAACAGCAAGCGTGCTTGCAAGGTGTCGTGCCGGGGTTCGCATCGCGCATCGCGACGAAGGTCGCATGTACGTCGCGTCGCGCCCGGCACATGTCGGGGGAGGCGCCCGTGAAAACGATAGTGAATCAATGGGCAGCGGTCGCGGTGGTGTTCGCCGCGAGCGCGCACGCGCAGGAAATCTACCTGCAGGGCGGCACGCAGGGCGTCGGCATCGGAGCGGCCGTGAGCTTCAATTCGATGCTGGGCGCGCACGCGGATTTCAACGCGATCAATCTGACGCATGACTTCACGGTGGCCGGCAACCGCTATCAGGACGACCTGAAGTTGCGCCAGGGCGGCATCTATGCCGACATCTTCCCGTGGCGAGGCAGCGGCTTCCGCGCGACGCTGGGGCTGCGCTTCAACGACGACGAACTTCACGGCGTGTCGGTGCCGACCAACGGAACCTACGTGTTCGGCGGCAAGCGCTATCCGGCGCTGCCGGGTATGTACGCGGTCGCGCAAGCGCGCTATCCGACCGTGATGCCGTATGTCGGAATCGGTTACGGGCATCGACCGGCGTCGAAAGGGCTCGGGTTCGTCGCCGATATCGGCGTCGCATACGGGATACCGAAATGTTCGTACACGCTGTCGCCGGAACTTGCCGCGGCGGCCGGACCGGCGAAGAGCCAGGTGCTGGTCGCGAGCGGGCTCGATTCGCTGCGGCAAATGATGTCGCGCTATCGGTGGTATCCGGTCCTGCAGATCGGCATCTCGTATCGCTTCTGAGCCTTGAACCGAGGTGGGTCACAGCGTGACGGTTTGGCGCTCGCGAACGGGCTCGGCCGCTCGGCGTGCCGGGCGTGCGTCGTTGCGTCTTGCGATGAACGGATGCTCGACGTAGCGGTAAGTCAGCAGCGCGCACAAGACGGCAACCAGCGCGCATGCCAGCGCGAGCGCCCAGATGCCTGAATCGCCGGCGGAATTGATCGGGAAAACGAACTTGTCGACTGCGTGGACGATCATGTACACGATCACCATGTGGATCATGTAGATGCTGAAGCTGGCGGTGCCGAGCAACGCGAGCGGCCGGGTCCTCAGTACACCGTAGAACGTATTCCCGCATGCAATGCAGAGAAACACCGGAAGCAGCGGCAGCGCGCCTTCGATCGAATAGCGTTCGGTCGGGGACGGAGACAGCGCGAGAATCAGCAGCGCGACGGTCGCCGCCGGTTTCGTGGCGAGCCGCGCGCAGATCGCGGGGTGCCGCGACACCTCGTAGGCCACGGCGCCGAACGCGAACAGCAGCGCCATGCCGCCGGGCGGTCCGAACAGCGCCGCACAGGCCGAGACGATCGCGAGCGCGAGCAGTTTGCGCCACGCACGTGTGGCGACGAACCACGCGAGAAACGGAACGGCGACGTAGAACCGCCATTCGTACGCGAGGGTCCACCAGACGCCGCTCAGATAGGGTGTTCGCTCCGCTCCGTTGATCGGGAACGCGCCGAACCAGCCGAGCGAAACGGCCTTGAGCAGGTCTGCCAGCAACCGCGTCGGTGCGCCGACGGCGTTGCCGGGAAACCAGTAAAGCGTGCAGGCGACGATGACGGCCGCGTAGAACAGATAGAGCGGCGCGAGGCGTCGCACGCGCCCGACGAAAAAGGTCCGCACGTCGAGCGTGCCTCTGCATGCGCGTTCCCAGAACAGCAAGCCGGTGACCATGAAGAACATCGCGACCGGAATCGTCCCGAGATTGCGCAGGAAATCGGTGCCGGCCCCCCAGACGCCGGTCGACAGCAACGCCTGGTTGCACGCGAAGTGATGGAAGACCACGGAGGTGGCCAGGATGCCGCGGAAACCGTCGAGATTGCGATAGCGCATCGACAGCGACTTGTCGACGGCCGACCGATAGAACGGCACGTGTCGGGCGACGAGCCACGCGATGATCGCCACGGCCGCAAGGCATGCCGGGAAGTAGAGTTTGTCGGGTGTCGGGGAGAACAGGGTTTGCAGGGCTGGCGTAACAAAGTCCACTGAAGAGCGTCTCGTGTCTTGGATCGGGATTTCAGGCACGGATGGTCCGCGTCGATGCAAGGTCTTCTGCGCGCTTCGCACGGCGTTCGATCGCCGGTCTTGTGATCCGATGGTATCAAACGATCGCGACCGCCGCGGCCCGGTGTGCAACACGATGTTTCAGCGTGAATCGGTGCGATGTCCGTGCTCGCTGGTCATGTCGTCAACGGCGCTCGGGCCGCAAATCCTGTTCCTTGCCGGCCGAACATGCGTCGTGAGCGATGCGCTTGATGGCCATTCGGCCGGCTTCCCCATCGTCCCGCTCCGGCTTACCTTGAGCGACAGCAGTTCGATGCGTCGGGCCAGTGGCGGAACGTGGATGGCTTCATGCCGTCCGCGGCGGCTGGCTTACGCCGACTCCAGGGTCCGTCCGGTCACGAAGGTGATAGCAATGCTTGCAATTTACCTTCGTGGCGCTATCATTGATAGCAAATCTGGATGGAGGTACTCATGGCAAATCTTCTGGTGCGTAACGTGGATGACACTATCGTTCAAAGCCTGCGCGAGCAGGCGGCGGCCAATGGCAGGAGCGCCGAGGCCGAACATCGAGCCATTCTGGCCGAAGCGCTCGGCCGGCCGAAGCGGCGGACATTTGCTCAAGTGCTGATGAGCATGCCGGAGGTGGGCGAGGACGCGGATTTCCAACGTGTTCAGGATTCAGGCGAGGTCAGGCGTGTTTTTGATTGATACGAACGTCATCAGCGAAATCAGGAAGGGCAAGCGAACCAATCGCGGCGTGCGGGCGTTCTTCAGGCAGGCCGAAGCCGACGCGAGCCCGCTTTACCTGTCCGTCGTGACGGTGGCCGAGTTGCGGCGCGGCGTCGACCTGATCCGTCATCGCGGCGATCATAGCCAGGCGTCGGCGCTCGAGGCCTGGATCGCGATGATCCTGTCCGGCTATGCGCCGAATATCCTGCCGGTCGATATCGAGACCAGCCAGATGTGGGGGCATTTGCGGGTGCCCGATCCGACGCACGAACTCGACAAGCTGATCGCGGCCACCGCGCTGATCAACGATCTGACGGTCGTCACGCGCAACGTCGACGATTTCGCTCGCACGGGCGTCCGGTTGCTGAATCCGTTCGACTAGCGGCGCGGCAGCGGCTGGCCATCGCGCGAGGTCAGGGGAGGCAGGCTGGCGAGCGACGTATGGCTCCCGTAGGTAGTTCGGCGCGACCGCCACCATTCATGCTCGGTACCGAATGCATCAGAGCCGCAGTAAAAACGCGCAAGCCGGCGGAAAATCAGGGACATATCGAGACGGGCTCCATTGGCCGGCAACACTTGCCGCAGAAGGCGCAGGAGCATTTGCGCTTGTGCGCCGCATCAAAATAACTTGACGAAACGGCCGCTACCGCGTAGTGTCCGAGACCGAAGTCGTCAAGAAGTTCGATTGCTCATCATTGGCCGCACACCGTGCGGCAGTCGTTGGTCTCTCCCTCTTTGATTCTTTCTGTGCCCGTCGCGGGCGCATGTTCAATTATTTGTATTAAGGAAGTATTTGTGGATACCGGTACCGTCAAGTGGTTCAACGAAACCAAGGGCTTTGGTTTCATTTCCCCGGACAACGGCGGCGACGATCTGTTCGCCCATTTCTCGGAAATTCGCGGCACGGGCTTCAAGACCCTGGCCGAAGGCCAGAAGGTCAGCTTCGAAGTGAAGCGTGGCCCGAAGGGTCTGCAAGCGTCGAACATCACGCCGCAGTAAGCCGCATCGGCATCGGTCGCCAAGCGGCGGCCGCTGCCGGATGGAGTATCGCGCGGGGCGCCGCTTGACGGCGGCCGGCGCGTTCCGATGCGCACGACCGATGCATCGCGACATTCACGATGCATCGGTCGTGACGCCTCCCTCATCGCATGCCTGAACAGCATGCGACGCAACGCCCTCGTGACACGCACGCCGTGTCGCGAGCGCATCACCGCTTCAACGCATCAACCCGAGCAGACCGCCGCCATGCCTCAGCTGGCGCGGTCCCGACTTGCGCGGCGCTGCTGGCGTCGCAGCCACTGACCGCCCGAACGCCGCAACGCGCCGGGCTCCGATCGCAAGACAGGCCCGAGGCCCGTCTGAACGAACCGATCCCGGCTGCCTGCCGGCCGCCGTCCCGTTTGCGGGAGCCGGCGCCGGGCAGTCGCCGCGGCCGCGGTCAATCACCTTGTCTGGAGGAATTGGTTTGGCAAAAGAAGAACTGCTGGAACTGGACGGAATCGTCGACGAAGTGCTGCCGGACAGCAAATATCGTGTCACGCTGGAAAACGGCGTTGTGGTTGGCGCGTACGCGTCGGGCCGCATGCGCAAGAACCACATCCGCATTCTCGCGGGCGATCGCGTGACGCTGGAACTGTCGGTGTACGACCTCACCAAGGGCCGCATCAACTTCCGGCACAAGGACGCGAATTCCCCGCGTCCGCCGCGAAGCGGGCAGCCGCGCCGCTAAGCGGCCACGACCGGGGCGCCTCGACGCGTACCGATCGACACCTGTCCGGCCCATGGCCGGACGAACCGGATGAGCGGCGCACGGTGTGCCGTTCGTCGGTCGCCGGCGGCGCCATTGCGTCGCGGCGGCTTCTTCTGCTTCTCCCGCCTTTACCGGCGCCGCGCGTGTACCACGCTCAGGCGGCCGCGTCCTGCAGAAAATCCTCGATCACCATCGCGAAATACGGCGGATATTCCTGCGTCGGGTAATGCCCGCAATTCGGTATCGTCACGAGCCGCGCGTTCGGATGTCGTGCGCTCGCGGTTTTGCCGCAACTTGGCATTGGCCCAGCGCGCCGACAGGCCCCGTCACGAGCCGCACACGCGGCGAAGCGCATCGTCGTCCGCACCGGCCAGCGACTGAGCGCATGCGCTACGACGCTGTCCACCTGCGGCTTTACGCACGAGCTGGCGCGGCCGTACACTCGTCGGCAATTCGCGGCCCGTGCGTGGTTTTCAATCCATTCAGTGCTTTCAGCGGGCCAACGGTCGTGCCAGCCCGACGTTCGTCGCGCGACGCCAGGAGGCGCCATGAGTGCAGACGCAGCCCCCGCATCCTCGCCGGTTCAGGATCGCATCCAGCACGTGTTCGTGCTGATGCTCGAGAACCGTTCGTTCGATCACCTGTTCGCCCTGTCGGGCATCGCCGACATCGTCGCCGCGTCGCCCGGCAACAGCAACGCGTACGGCGGCACGGCCTATCCGTTCGGCGGCGGCGCGCCTGACCGGATGCCGACCGATCCGTGTCACGAATTCGCCGACGTGCTCGAACAGCTCTGCGGCCCGGGCAGGCCGTTCGTGAAAGGGCAGCCTTATCCGAACATCGACAACTCGGGGTTCGTGTCGAACTACGCGACGTCGCATTCCGAGGGCGCACCGCCGCAGCCGGCCGACGCGGCCAAGATCATGCAGGGCGTTGATGCCGCGGCGCAAGTCCCGTCGTTGTACGCGCTCGCGAATGCGTTCGCGCTGTGCGACGCGTGGCATGCGTCGATGCCGGGGCCGACCTGGCCGAACCGTTTCTTCCTGCATGGCGCGTCGTCGGCCGGGCTCGACCATTCGCCGACCAAGGAGGAAATGGCCGGATGGGATACGCTCGACGGCTTCCACTATCCGAAGGCTTCGATCTTCGATTCGCTCGGCGACGACAACTGGCGCATCTACCAGGACCAGTCCGGCGACCCGCTCGGCCACGTGCCGCAGGTCGCATCGCTGAAGGGCATCAGTTTCTTCGACGTCGATGATCTCGCGCATTTCGAAGCCGATCTCGCGGCCGGCTACACCGCGCGCTACACGTTCATCGAGCCTGGTTATGGCGACATCGTGCATGGCACTTACCGGAACGGCAGCTCGCAGCACCCGATGGACGGGCTGGCCGGCGGCGACCAGCTCGCCGCGCGCGTGTACAACGCGATCCGCAACTCGCCGGTATGGAACAGCAGCCTGTTCGTGATCCTCTACGACGAGCACGGCGGCTTCTACGATTCGGTCGGGCCGGGCATCGCGCCGCCGCCCAACGATGGCGCACCCGCGACGCTGAACGCGAGCGGCTTCGGCTTCGACGTGTACGGCGTGCGCGTGCCGGCGATCGTGATTTCGCCGTGGGTCGCGGGCGGGCAGGTCGATCACACGCCGTATGACCACGCGTCGGTGGCCGCGACGCTCGAGCGGCTGTTCGGCCTCGCACCGCTGACTGACCGCGATCGTCTCGCCAACGACCTGCTCCGGCTCGTCACGGCGACGTGCCGGACGGATTGTCCGCAAAGGATTGGAACATGAGTACCGCCCCGACTCCGGACCCGCGAGATGCGCTGCCCGTACGCGACGGCACGAGCCTGATCGCTTATCTGCACATCCTGAGGAAAGCGCATGCGGCGCTCGTCGGCCAGGACAGGGCGCATCAGCGCTTCAGCGAGATCGTCACACGCGGGCAGGCGCGGCAGTACATCGAGGAACTGATGCCGGTGCTGTTGCACAAGCGCGCCGAGCATCGGGCGCGCAAGCATGGCGGGAAGCATCGCTGAATGAAGGGGCGCCGTGCATGCCGGGCACGCATGGGACGCGTCATGCCGCCCATTGCACGCTGACTGCCGATACCGCCGCGCCCGTCAATTGAACAGCCGCGCCGGCGAACGCGCAGGCCGGCGGCGCGTGCGGCGATCAGCACCGACACCGACGTACCGCGCGGCGTGCTGCTTGCGCGGGCATGCCGGCACGTGTCGTGAGGCAACCGAGCGACGCGAAGTATGCCGTGCGTGCGCGGCGATGTCGCGAATCCGCTCGCCGCTGTCGGGATCGACGATCAGTGCGATCGTGTCTTGTTTCGTCATGGTGGTCCGCGTTGCCGCTGCGAGATCGATGTCCTTTTACGCGTGCCGGTCGATCGGGTCCATACCGGATCGATTGCGTCACGCATCGCCATTGGCTTAAGATCGCCGGGAGATCATCCCACGCCTTCAGCGTCAATGAAAAAGAGCATAAGCCTGCGGGTCGCCGTCATCGCTTCGGCCGTTGCCGTGTACAGCGTCTACATGCATATCCAGCAGCTGATCAGCGGCTGCATGTGGGTCAGGGGCCATCAGCGCTGCAGTTTCGAAAACAGTACGAATTTCCAGGGACTGATGGATCTGGACCTGATGATCACCTGTTGCTGGGTCGCCGCGGCGGTGGTCGGGTGGATTTCCGTTGCGCAGGGCACGAAAAAGCCGGGTTGACGGCGTCACGCGCGTCCTCTTGGACGAGTACGACATGACCGCTCGATCAGGCTGACTCTGTCAATCCGTGACAACGCGCATTCGCTGAGGAGCGGAGACGATGCGCTCGATGCATTCGCGCCCGAATGCCCGACTTCGTTGCCGGCGGACGAGATGATGTTGATCTCCGGCGAGAGGCGTTGCATCGCGCGCCGCGCGAAGGGAGGTTCCCGTGCAATTTCCGACAGGATCGGTGGTCGCGCTCAGTTCGGCTGCGGCGACGATGTTCTCGATGGGCATGCTGTTTCTCGGCTACTGGGGGTTGCACGAGGCGCTGCCTTGGCGATTCGGCGACTACGTCGTGATCGTGCCTGCGCTGGCGGGGTTCGCGTGCCTGGCCAGCGTGCCGTTTCTCGCGACGTCGCCGATGAAAACACCCGACGACGAGTCGCGAATGTTCGTCGCGCGGCGCGTGTTTCTGTGCGGCGCAGGCGCGGTGTGGTGTGCGATCGTCGCATCGCTGATCGTATGAGAACAGGCTGGCGGGACGGTTTCAGGAACAGCCCCGCGAACGCATCCCGAAACGTCTTACGTGAGGCCGCAACGCGCGGTTTTCGCGCCGCCATTCCCGCTTTGCTTTCCCTCATCCCGTGCACTAGATTCGAAGCGTTCGTCCGTTTCAGCGCGCGAGGTGGAGCCATGACGCCGTGGGAAATTCAGGGAACCGAAATGATCAGTTGCAATTGCTCATACGGTTGCCCTTGTCAGTTCAATGCGCTGCCGACCAACGGCAACTGCGAAGCGATGGGGGCGATTTCGATCGACAGCGGCCACTACGGCGACGTGGTGCTCGACGGCGTCAGGATCGCGGTGGTGTTCCAGTGGCCGGGCGCCGTGCACGAAGGCAAGGGCCAGTGCCAGCCGATCGTCGACGAGCGTGCCAGTCCGGCGCAGCGCGATGCCGTGCTGAAGATCATGACCGGTCAGGACACCGATCCATTCGCGACGATGTTCTCGGTGTATGCGTCGACGCTCGAGCACGCGTTCGATCCGATCTTCACGAAGATCGATTTCGACGTCGATGTCGATGCGCGGCGCGGCCGGATTCACGTGGATGGTGTGTTCGATGCGGCCGGCGAACCCATCCGCAATCCGGTGACGGGGGCCGAGCATCGCGTGCGCATCGACCTGCCGCACGGTTTCGAATACGAGCTGGCCGAGATCGGTTCGGGCACGGGGCGCTCGCAGGGCAACATCGCGCTGAATCTCGACGGAACCTATGCGCAGTTCGCGCGGCTGCATCTGAACAATCACGGGCTGATCCGGCATCGCGCCGCGGCATGACGCCGTTCGACACCTGGTTCGCGCGCGAGCGGGCCGTCACGCTGCTCGGCATGGCCGCGCTCGTGGGGCTGTGCTGGTTCTATCTGTGGACCGGCGCGGGAACCGGCATGTCGGCGCGGGAGATGACGACCGTCGCGCTGTTTCCGCATCGGCTGGCGGACGGCATGGGCAGCATGGACCCGTCTCTGCCGACCGTGATCGCGATGTGGTGGGTGATGATGATCGCGATGATGACGCCCGGCGCGGCGCCGCTCGTGATGCTGTACCGGCGCGTGCTGCGGCAGCACGGCGACGGGGCGGCGGGATCGGCGTTCACGTCGGTCGCGCTGCTGGCCGGCTATCTGACGACATGGCTGGCGTTCTCGATCGGCGCGGCGTTGCTTCAGGCGCTGCTGCAGCCGGCCGGGCTGATTTCCGCGATGATGCTGTGGTCGAAAAGTGCGCTGCTTTCCGCGATCGTGCTGGCGCTGGCCGGACTCTACCAATTCTCGCCGCTGAAACGTGCGTGCCTGCGGCAATGCCGTGCGCCGGCGGCATTCCTGGTCGCGCACTGGCGTCCGGGCGTTGTCGGCAGTTTCCTGCTGGGTGCGCGGCACGGCATGGTTTGCGTGGGCTGCTGCTGGTTGCTGATGGCGCTGCTGTTCGTCGGCGGCGTGATGAACGTCGTATGGATCGTCGCGTTGTCGCTGTTCGTGTTCGTGGAAAAGGTGCTGCCCGGCGGCGATCGTATCGGCCGTGTGCTGGGGGCCGTGCTGATCGCATGGGCCGGTGTGACGTTGATCGTGTGATGCGTAGCGCCGACTGGCGGGGGAAACGCGCCGGGCCCGACGGGAGACGCTCGATGAAAACCTGTTTTCGCGCCGTCGTCGTGTCGTGCGCGATGGCGATCGTTGCGACGTCGGCGCTCGCGAGTGGCGACATGTCCGGCATGAAGTCAGCCGACACGACCATGTCGGTGCCGGATACGAAGCTGACCGATGCCGAAGTCAAGGAAATCGACGCCGGCCGCCAGTTCGTGACACTGACGCACGGTGCCCTCGACAACATCGGAATGCCGCCGATGACGATGGCGTTCAAGGCCGGCGACGCGGCGATGATCCCGTCGCTGCATGTGGGCGACAGGGTCCGGGTTCGAGTGGAAAACGTCAACGGCACACTGACGATCGTGAAACTGGTGAAGCGACCGTGACGACTATGTGGCCCGTGTACGGATGGACGACGTCGGTTTTTCCTGGTTCGTGCTACGTAACGCAGGGCCGGTGTTACGTCGGCGTTATCGGAATGCCAGAGTGGACCGCGCCTCGAGGCACGATCTGCACGTGATGCGCCATGCCGCGCAGTGCGGCGCGGACGGCTGTCGCAGGGTGATTGTGAAATTGTGAAGGAGGCCGATGGAAATGGCACGGTAGATGCTTGTTGGGGTGATCGCGCTGAATAGCGAACGGGGGCTTCCATGCAAGATCACTTCATCAAGGCGAACGTTGCGTTCGCCGCCATTGCCGCGGCGTGCGCGCTCGCAGCGTGCGGCGGCAGCGACATTACGGCACCGACGCTAGCCGGTAACAACATCGGGACGAGTACGAGCGGGACCAGCGGCACGAGCGGGACCAGTGGCACGAGCGGAACCAGCGGCACACCCGGCACCAACGGCATCATCAGTTCCGTCGGCGCAGTCGTGCTGGCTGCGGGCGCGACGCTCGGCGACGTGACGCTGCCGGGCGTCGGCAAGGCGGTGACGGCCGGGCCGGCCGACACGGTCACCGGCGTCGGCACGATCATCCGCGATACGACGAACGCCGTGAGCAACGGTATCGGTCAGATCGGCTTTACGCCGAACCCGGTCGGCAGGACGGTAACAGGCCTTGGCACCCTCGTCGGCTCGGCCGGCAACCCGGTCAACGGCCTTAGCGAAACGGTGAAGGCGCTCGGCTCTGGCCCGCTGTCGCCGCTCGCGCCGATCACGGCGCCCGTCGGTGGCCTGCTCGACACGGTGGCCGGCGGCCTGAAGTCGGGCGGCACCATGCTCGGCGCGACTCTCGCGTCGGCCCCGGTCCAGCAGGCGACGCAGGCGATCAGCACCGCGATCACGCCGCTCGTGACGACGGCGGGCCAGCTCACGCAGCAGGTCGGCACCGCAACCGGCCTCGGGCAGCCGGTCGCGGGCCTGCTCGGGCAGGTCGGCGGCGCGATCACGTCGGCCGGATGGAAGGTGACGTCCACGTCGCCGCAGCCGATCGTCGGCGCGGTCGGCGGCCTCGTTCGGGCAGTCGGCAACACGGTGACCAATGCGGGCGGCCTCGTGAACCCGAGCGGCCCGAACGGCGCGGTGCCGGTTGCCGGTCTGGTGACGAGCGTGGTCGGCGGCATCCCGGCGACCGTGCACGATGGCTCGGCGACCGGTACGAGCGGTGGCGGCTCGCCGCTGGGCGGTCTCGCCAATCCGCTGGCGCCGGTGACGTCGCTGGTGGGTGGCCTGCTCGGCGGTGCGGTCGGCAAATAGCCAGCCCGTACCGATCGTCATGCGAGGGGAACGCGATGCATGACGGGGGCCGGCGACCATCGGTCGTCGCCGGTTCGGCCGGTCGCGTCGGACGGTCCCGAAACCGCGGCCCGCTACCGACGCGTGTCGCCGGGCTTCGACGGCGGCCGCGCCATCCCGCGCGCCGGCAACGGCGTCGACATCACGATCGACGTGCGCGTCTCGCCGTAAAGGTTGACCCGTTCGATCAGTTGTTCGAGATGGGCCATGCTGACGGCGACGAACCGCATCACGTACGAATCCGCGCCCGTCACGTGATGGCATTCGACGACTTCGGGAATCGTCTCCAGCAGCTTGAGGAACTTCGCTTTCGCCGGTTGCGGCACCGTGATGCCGATCAGCGCGCTCACCGGATAGCCGGCCGCGGACGGATTGATCCGGGCGGTGTAGCCGTCGATCACACCGGCCGCTTCAAGACGCTTCACGCGCTCCGTCACCGCCGGCACCGACAGGTGAACCTGGCGCGCGAGCTCCGTATAGCTGATGCGCCCGTTGTCCTGCAACAGCGCCAGCACCTTCCAGTCCAGATCGTCCATTGCGGTTGGAGTTTTTAAGGGAGAGCCGCCATTTTTCCTTAAAAACCGCATTCAGCGGGGGCCGGACTTTCCCTACGATGCCTGTTCGAGCCACTGGATGTTGCAAGGAGCGGGCGATGTTGTTCATCAAATCCGTCGTGATGGGGCTGTCGATCGCGGTGCCGGTCGGCCCGATCGGCATGCTGTGCATTCAGCGCAGCCTGAGCCGCGGCTTCCAGGCGGGCTTCGCGACGGGCATCGGCGCCGCGTGCGCGGATGCGATTTACGGCCTGCTCGGCGCGCTGGGCGTCGCGGGCATCTTCACCGCGTTCCCGATGCTGACCGTCGGCCTGAAAATCGGCGGCGGCGCGTTTCTCGTCTGGCTCGCATGGACCATCGCACGCCAGGCGCCGGCCGCGCCGGCCGCGCCGGCGGGGCAACGCGACCTGCCGCGGTCGACCGTCCTGCGCGATTTCCTGACGACGTTCGGCCTCACGCTGTCGAACCCGATGACGATCGTGTCGTTCGTCGGGATCTTCGCGGCGCTCGGCCCGTTGCCGGGGGCGCAGGAAGGCGCGATGTGGGCGACCGTCGCGTGGATGGTGGCCGGCGTGTTCATCGGTTCGGCCACGTGGTGGCTCTGCCTGAGCAGCGCGACCGCCGCGCTGCGCACGAAGCTGTCGTTCGCGTTCATGCACGCGCTGTCGCGCGGGTCGGCGGCCGTCGTCGCGGTATTCGGCGCGATCCAGCTGGTGGCGGGCGTGCGCGGGCTGATCTAGGCGCGCGGGGCGGCGCGGGCCGACCGGATCGCGTCGATCGTCGTCCGGAGATGGGCGAGCAGCTCGAGCATCGCCGTTTTACGAAAGTACTGGTTGATTCGCTTGCTGACGACGATATCGGACGGCAACGCTTCGATCGCATGCCGAATCGACAGCAGATCGTCGATGAGCCGTGTCAGCGCGTCGGAATCCTGCGTGTCGAGCGCAACGGCGATTTCGTCGGGCCAGAAGCCGAATGCGTCGATGCCGCAGCATTCCGCGACACAGTGGATCTCCAGTGCGTCGACCAACGGCATGACGGCCGCCAGATGCGGGTCGACGTCGATCGCATCGCGGAGATCGGCCGGCAGATCTCCGCATTCGATCTAGCGATCCTGACCGATGCCGATGTCGTTCTTGTGTGCGTTTCTATTCATCGCCGGCTCGATTCGATGCGTGCAGGTGCGCGTGCACGAAGCGCGCGATTTCCTGGCTCAGCTCGAGATCCTCCGGCGCGCCCATGAAGCCGCCATGCGGCATCCCCTCGAACACGTGCAGCTCGGTCGGCACCTGCGCGCGTCGCAACGCGCGATGCAGGCGCACGGCGTTCGACAGGAACAAATCACGCGTGCCGCTCTGGATGAAGGTCGGCGGGAAGCCGGCGGTGAAATCGCCGAACAGCGGCGACAGGTACGGATGCGCGAGATCGGCGCCGTTTGCGTAGAGCAGATTGTTCGCCATCAGCGGCGCCGGCAACACGACATCGACGAGCCGGTTGGTCTCGAAGCTGTCGCCGGATTCGGTCAGGTCGGCTTCCGGCGACAGCAGCACGAGCGCGGCCGGCAGCGGCAGGCCCTCGTCGCGGGCGCGCAGCACCATCGCGGCCGCGAGATTGCCGCCGGCCGAACGGCCGCCGATGACGATGTTTTCCGGTGCGTAACGCTCGAGCACGTAGGCATAGGTCGCGATGCAGTCGTCCAGCGCGGCCGGATACGGATGCTCGGGCGGCATCCGGTAGTCGACACCGTAGCAGCGGATGCCGAGCCGGTCGGCCTGCATCTGCGCGCCGGCGCGGCACGCGGCGGCGCCGCCGACGACCAGCGCGCCGCCGTGCAGGTCGATGGTCGCATAGGCGCTGGAAGCCTCAGCCTCCGGTGTCGCGACATGCACGTCCGCAGCGCCGACACGGATCGTCTCGACGCGCGAACGCAAATGGCCGGCCAACTGCTCGACCGCGGCCGCGTAATGCGCGTCGGCGCTGGCCTTCACGCGCATCCACGCGTCGATATCGTCGGGCGCCGGCATCACGTGCAACGCGTTCAGCGGCACGCCGTCGTCACCGGTCAGGCGTTGCAGCGCGGCCCGCGCTTCGTCGCTGATCGAGGTCGGGAAGGGAACGACACGGCTCGGCAGCACGACGCCGTCGGGTTTGTCTTTCATCGTTCGGACTCCGTTCGATGCGTCATGCGGGCGACGGCCAGTGGCGCAGCATCACGTCGAGCGCATCGAGGCTGCGCGACCACGACGCGTCGGAATCCGGCGCGCTGTGCGAGAAGCCGCCGGCGCTTTCGAGCGTCACGTAGCCCATGAAGAAGCCGCCGAGCAGGCGAATTGCATGCGCGTGCTCGGTATCCGGCAGGTCGTAGCCGCGCAGCACCGCCGCCGTCATCCTGACGAGCTGGCCGCCCGCGCT
Source organism: Burkholderia orbicola (assembly GCF_900100915.1). Lineage (NCBI taxonomy): Bacteria > Pseudomonadati > Pseudomonadota > Betaproteobacteria > Burkholderiales > Burkholderiaceae > Burkholderia > Burkholderia orbicola. The sequence goes on from NZ_FNKW01000002.1 coordinate 303,233, forward strand.
CGCGGCGGCGCGCTCGGGGCTTACCGGATGGCGCGCGGCCGCAAAGCGGCCGGGATGCGCACGCGCGTAGTCGCGATAGACGTTCGCGAGCGCGGCCAGCGCGTCCTTGCCGGTGCGGCCGGCCAGCGCATCGGTGGCGCGATCGGCCAGCTCCTGCAGCGCGAACAGTGCGATGCGGCTCTTGAGATCGTCGAAGCTCGGGATATGGGAATACAGGCTCGCCAGCTTGACGTCGAAATGCCGCGCGAGCGCTGCGCCGGTGAGTTGCTCGAAGCCGGTTTCATCGGCGAGCTGCGCGCCGGCTTCGACCAGCTTGTCCAGAGTGATGCCGGCACGCGCCATGACGAATGCTATGCGGTTTAGTCAAAAAACTAATTCTATTAGCTTTTGCCGCGATGTCAATTTTTCGCGCGTGCCGGTGGGGTTCCTTGCGCGATGTGCGTGGCCGTCAGAACGTATAGCTGACCTTGCCGAACGCGGTGCGCCCGAGCGTGTTGTAGCCGTACGCGGTCATGTACTGCCGGTCGAACAGGTTCGACAGCGACGCCGACACGGTCAGGTGCGCATTGATCCGGTACGACGCGCGCAGGTTCACCGTCAGGTACGACGCCAGGTACTGCCGGTTGGCCGGATCGTCGAACGTCGAGCCGCCGTATAGCAGCGACGCGCCCGTGCTCAGCGCGTGCAGCTTCAGTTCGTCCCACGTGTGGTCGACGTTCAGGCTGACCGTCTGGCGCGGCCGGCGGCTGAGCCAGGTCTGGTTGGTTTCGTCCTGCGGATTCAGGACGCCGACCGCGACGCTCACCGGCGTCGACCGGCCGATCGTCCCCTTGTACGACAGGTCGATGCCGCGAATGTGCGAACGGCCGATGTTCATCGGCGAGAACGTTGCCGGGTTGTACGCGATCAGGTTGCTGACGCGCGTGTCGTAGATCGCCGCGGTGAACGTGCCGTACGCCGTGTTCGCGTCGATTGCGGCCTCGACCGACGTGCTGCGTTCCGGGCTGAGGTTCGGATTGCCGTAGCCGGGGTAGTACAGGTCGTTGAAGGTCGGCAGGCGGAACGCGTTGCCGTACGACACGCGCGCCGTGTAGACCGGCGTGATCGCCCACGACAGCGCGGCGTTGCCGGTGTTCACCGCTTGCCCGGCGATGATCTCGTGACGGCCCGCGACGAACATCGTCACGCGGCCGAGCGTCGCCGACTGGTGCAGCGAGAACGCGGAATCGTTGCGCGTCGGCACGCCGCCGGGAATGTCGACCGGCAGGAACGCCTGCTCGCGCGTGAAGTCGTACGCGAGCTTCGATTCGCCCGACAGCGGCAGGCCGAACAGGTGAAACCCGTGCTCCTGATGGGTCAGCGACGTCGACGTGCTGATGCGCTGCGAATTGATCTGATCCGTCGCGAGCGCCGGGTTGGCCGCGTAGATGAACTGGCGGTCGTTCGCATAGCCGAACGACTGGTCGAACTGCGTATCGGGCGTGATGTCGAGATGGAACGCGACGCCGGTCGTCAACTGGTGATCGAGCTCGCGATTCGCGTAGCCGCTGTTGTCGTAGGACAGATCGGAGCGGTGGTACAGCGCGAACGTCGAGATCGACCAGTTGTCGCGCGCGTAGCCGAGCCGTGCGTCGAGATCCTGCGCGTGATACGGATTGCGGCCGTCTTCGTGGCCGTAGAAGAACGGCCGCGTCGCATCGATGCCGGCCGTGTTGTAGTCGTGCAGCCCGAGCGAGTAGGTGAGCCCGCCGAGCGCGGCCAGCGGCCCCGTCGACGGCACCGTGCCCGACGTGCGGAACTGCGTGTCGAACGTCTTGTTCGAGCCGCCGCCGAACGACACGGTGGTCTGGTTCGGCTGGTGGGCGGCGCGGCGCGTGAAGAGCTGCACGACGCCCCCCATCGCGTTGTTGCCGAACGACGCGGCGGCCGGCCCGGAGATCACTTCGACGCGCTCGAACGCTTCGGTCGGCAGGTCGGCCCACGGCGCGATGCCGGTGGTCGGCGAGCCGATCCGGATGCCGTCGATGAACACGGCGACCTGGCTCGCCGACGACCCGCGGATGCTGACCGACGCGGATGAGCCGGGCCCGCCGTTCTGCGCGACGGTCACGCCCGGTAGCGTCGCGAGCGCCTGCGTGATGCTCGGGTCGGCGGGCGACAGCCGGTCGAGATCCTCGCGCGTGAGCACCTGCGTCGACGCATAGCGACGGTCGAACGATTCGGGCAGGTGCCGCGTGTCGGTCACGCTGATCGTCGGCAGGTCCGCGCCTGACGCGGGCGCGGCGGGCTGCGCCTGCGCCGTATCGCCGGCCGCATGAGCGAGCGGGGAAAGCAGCGCGGTGGCGGCGGACGTGGCAAGCAGGTGACGAATATTCATGAGACAGCGGGACCAAGCGTGTGGCGTGTACGGCGATCGTGAGCCGAAGGCGGACGAGGAACGCATGCCGACGGCGTGTCGGTGCGACGCTTCCGGTCGGGAAGCGGATTCGGGAATGATGGACATCTGACGGATCCTGAGGTCGGGTCGTCCATGCAACGGGCCGCCGCCGGGGGCGGCGCCTGGCGCATCGGGACACCCCGCCCGGTGCGGCTGCTGGACCTCGGGTCGATGGCAGGTCTCCTGGCTCGCGGGTCGTCGTCCGTGCGGGCCTTCCCGGTTTCCCAGTGGCATGCGGTGGCACGGATTCGCCGCTCACAGTTGCGGGGGCAGCCGCAGCTTCGAGGCGTTGCCTCGCCTGCGTTCCCTTTTGATCCCATCCCTGGGAACCATCAGCGCGCAAGGGTAATGGCGCGCCCTCCGGCGCGTCAATCGTGCGGCCGGGTGGGGATGCAAAAAAACGTCATTGTCCGGCGGCGGAGTGCCGGATTCGCTCGCGCTCTCCCGACGGTACCGCGTTTCACGTCTGATGAAACCGGCGGGGGCGAGCGCGTGACTTCGCGCCGGGCGCGACTGGCTGATTCCGCAACCGGAGACGGTCGACGGCTGCGTTGCAGCGGCGCACCGACGCTATCCTCGCCGCCCGCGATCCGTCGCGGCCGTCGTTCCGAATATCGATGGCCGGCGCGTATCGTTACATATGCGTGCCGCCATGCGCGCGGCCGGCCGGGTCGCCACCGCGATCGGGCGGCGTATTGTTCTGATCGATCTTCGCGAGCACGAAGCCGGCGGGCGGCAACGCGGCGGGCGAACGGTGCACTGCTTGCCCGGCTGCGGGGTGAGGCGCGGCGGCGGGAAAACCGGATGACGTCACGCCCGGTTGAGCGAACGCCGACAGGGAAGCGGCCGCGAGGGCGGCGGCGACGATCGCGTGCGTATTCATGGCGACTCCTTCACGACTGAATTCAGGATGACGTAATCAGTCTAGGGCGCGAAACTTAACGCGCCGTGAAGGGGCGCGGCGCGCATGAGATGATCTTCATGCGCGCCGCGACGGTCAGGCGGGCGCCGACACCAGCGCGCAGAAGTTCTCGAGATCGACGTTGCCGCCGCTGATCACCACGCCGACGCGCTTGCCCTGCAGCGCATCCTTCATCCGCCGCACGGCGGCGAACGACAGGCAGCCGGTCGGCTCGACGACGATCTTCATCCGCGTGGCGAAGAAACGCATGCAGTCGACCAGTTCTGCGTCCGTCGCGGTCAGGATGTCGTCGACGTCGCGGCGCAGGATCGGGAACGTCAGGTTGCCGAGGTGCTGCGTCTGCGCGCCGTCGGCGATCGTGCGCGGTGTGTCGATATGCACGATCGTGCCGGACCGGAACGATTGCTGGGCGTCGTTGCCGGCTTCCGGCTCGACGCCGTACAGCTTCGCGTGCGGCGACAGCGCGCGCGTGGCGAGCGCGGTGCCCGACAGCAACCCGCCACCGCCGAGCGGCGTGAACACCGCGTCGAGCGGACCGACTTCGTCGAACAGTTCCTTGGCCGCGGTGCCCTGGCCGGCGATCACGTCAGGGTGATCGTAGGGCGGGACCAGCGTGAGCCCATGCTTCTCTGCGAGCTCGCGCCCGATCTGCTCGCGATCCTCGGTATAGCGGTCGTAGGTCACGACGTTGCCGCCGTAGCCGCGCGTCGCGGCCATCTTCGCGGCCGGCGCGTCCTGCGGCATCACGATCGTCGCGGGAATGCCGAGAATGCGCGCCGACAGCGCGACCGCCTGCGCATGGTTGCCCGACGAGAACGCGACGACGCCGTGGCGGCGCTGTTCCGCGTCGAAGCGCGACAGTGCGTTGAACGCGCCGCGGAACTTGAAGGCGCCCATGCGCTGCAGGTTCTCGCACTTGAAGAACACCTGCGCGCCGAGCGCGTCGTCGATCGTCCGCGACGTCATCACCGGCGTGCGGTGCGCGTGGCCTTCGAGGCGGGCCGCGGCGGTGGCGACGTCGTCGTACGTAGGGAGAGTCGGAGAATTCATGGTCGCTCGAGAGTCGGAAAGGTCAGTCAACGGGAAACTCAAAACGGCAACGCCGGACGCGCGGCGTCACTTTGCGTCGTTGTAGACGGTCGCGCGCGACACGCCGAGATGCTGCGACACGATCTCCATCGCGCGGCGCACCTCGAGGAAGCCGTCGGCCTTCAGCGTCTGCATCAGTTCGCGGCGCTGGTCGGTCTTCAGCTCGCGCGGCGTCGTCGCGAGACGCGTCGCGAATGCGTCGATGCGCTGCCGGATCGCGTCCGCGCCGGCCGGGTCGAGTGTTTCGACGACGGTCTCGCCGTCCGTGCGGCAGAACTGGTTCAGCATGCCCTGGAAGCCCCGGAACAGCGTGACGTCGGCATTCAGGCACAGCGCGGCGACGTAGCGCCCGGTCGAATCCTTGATGCCGATCGACGTGCTTTTCGCGGTGCGGCCGTCGGCGAAGCGGTTCGGGTAGTTCGCGAGCACCTGCGGGAAATCGTCGTCGGCGATGCGGGCGAGGCCGAGTTCGGTCGCGGGATCGCCGACCGCGCGGCCGGACAGGTTGTTGTGGATCGCGAGGATCGCGTGCTCCGGCGTGCGCAGGTCGTGCACGACGACCTCGGTGAACGGCGCGAACATCTCGCCGAGTCCTTCGGCGATGCGCTGTACCTGTTCGATCAGCGACGCCTGCTCCGACGGTAGCGGTTTGCGGTTCGTGCTCATGCGTGGTCCTGGGGGGCGGGTGTGTCGGTCGTCTCGGGCCGCGTGATGTCGACCAGCAGCGGGCGCGCGATCCGGACATAGTCGGCCGCGTCGAGCACGACCGAGCGGTCGAGGCGGCCGGCGTTGAATGCGATCTCGGCGTTGCGCTCGACCAGCGCGGGATCGACCACGAGCGTCACGTTCGCATCGAATGCGAACGGCGGCACGGCGCCCATCACGCAGCGCGTGACGGCGGCCGCGACGTCGGGGGACGCGAGCGTCGCCTTGCGCCGGCCCACCGCATCGGCGACCTTGTGGAAGTCGATCTTCAGGTGGCCGGGAATCACCGCGAGCGCGGTGGTGTCGCCGCCATCCTTGAACGTGCAGAGCATCGCCTTCGCGCCCTGTTCGGGGCGGGTGCCGCGCAACGCGGCGATCGCGTCGGATTTTCCTTCCGCCGGATGCTCGAGCACGCGGAAACGCGCGCCGGATGTATTCAGCAGTTCGCACAGCGTGTCGAAAACGGAAGAGTCGTTCATGTCGCTCCGGGGCAGGCAGGCCAATGCGTCGATATACGCGGCTCAAAGAATCGTCCAAGTATAGACGTTTTGTCATAACTATGACAAAGGGGAGTGGCCGTCGTCGTCCGGCCTTGTCGACGCATGCCCATTCTTCAGCAGCCGAAAGGGCATTTCATATTGCGGAAGTCACGCGAAATTCCTGCCGCCACGTTTTACCGCCGCTTGAAACCGTGTTTTGCATCGCAAAAACGTGTGACTATCTCATTGAAAAATAACGAAAATTTATATCTTATGTCTTATATAAGACTTGATCGAAATTTCGCTGGGCGGGATTACTATTGAGTCCATGCAGTTCGCTTCGTCACACGCGGCGGGCACGCTGAAACCTTTACTCAAATGCGCTTCGTTCCCAGGAGATAGACATGTCCCAATATCAAGACGACATCAAGGCAGTGGCAGGCTTGAAGGAAAACCACGGCAGCGCGTGGAACGCCATCAGCCCCGAGTATGCGGCCCGCATGCGTGCCCAGAACAAGTTCAAGACCGGCCTGGACATCGCGAAGTACACCGCGAAGATCATGCGCGCCGACATGGCCGCGTACGATGCCGATCCGTCCAAGTACACGCAGTCACTGGGTTGCTGGCACGGCTTCATCGGCCAGCAGAAGATGATTTCCATCAAGAAGCACTTCAACAGCACCGAACGCCGCTACCTGTACCTGTCGGGCTGGATGGTCGCCGCGCTGCGTTCGGAATTCGGCCCGCTGCCGGATCAGTCGATGCACGAAAAGACCTCGGTCAGCGCGCTGATCCGCGAGCTGTACACGTTCCTGCGCCAGGCCGACGCCCGTGAGCTGGGCGGCCTGTTCCGCGAGCTGGATGCCGCGAAGGACGCGACCGCCAAGGCCGCGATCCAGCAAAAGATCGACAACCACGTCACGCACGTCGTGCCGATCATCGCCGACATCGACGCCGGCTTCGGCAACGCGGAAGCGACCTACCTGCTGGCCAAGCAGTTCATTGAAGCGGGCGCGTGCTGCATCCAGATCGAAAACCAGGTGTCGGACGAGAAGCAGTGCGGCCACCAGGACGGCAAGGTCACGGTGCCGCACGAGGACTTCCTCGCGAAGATCCGCGCGATCCGCTATGCATTCCTGGAGCTGGGCGTGGACGACGGCATCATCGTCGCCCGTACCGATTCGCTCGGCGCCGGCCTGACCAAGCAGATCGCCGTGACGAACCAGCCGGGCGACCTGGGCGATCAATACAACGCGTTCCTCGATTGCGAAGAACTGTCGGCCGACCAACTGGGCAACGGTGACGTCGTCATCAAACGCGACGGCAAGCTGCTGCGTCCGAAGCGCCTGCCGAGCAACCTGTTCCAGTTCCGCGCCGGCACGGGCGAAGCGCGTTGCGTGCTCGACTGCATCACGTCGCTGCAGAACGGCGCCGACCTGCTGTGGATCGAAACCGAAAAACCGCATATCGCACAGATCGGCGGCATGGTCAGCGAGATCCGCAAGGTGATCCCGAACGCGAAGCTGGTGTACAACAACAGCCCGTCGTTCAACTGGACGCTGAACTTCCGCCAGCAGGCGTACGACGCGATGAAGGCCGAAGGCAAGGACGTGTCGGCTTACGACCGTGCACAGCTGATGAGCGTCGAATACGACGAAACCGAACTGGCCAAGCTCGCCGACGAGAAGATCCGTACGTTCCAGGCCGATGCATCGCGTGAAGCAGGCATCTTCCACCACCTGATCACGCTGCCGACGTACCACACGGCTGCGCTGTCGACCGACAACCTGGCCAAGGAATACTTCGGCGACCAGGGCATGCTCGGCTACGTGGCGGGCGTGCAGCGCAAGGAAATCCGCCAGGGCATCGCGTGCGTGAAGCACCAGAACATGTCGGGTTCGGACATCGGCGACGACCACAAGGAATACTTCAGCGGCGAAGCGGCGCTGAAGGCAGCGGGCAAGGACAACACGATGAATCAGTTCTGATCGTCGTCGGACCCGAAGCACGACGCCAGCCCCGCGGGGCTGGCGTTTTTTTTGTCTGCTCGAACCTGGCACGTTATCCGCGCACGACTTTCACGACGTATTGGCATTCGGACAGGATGTTTGTGTACACAACCTAATTCAGGGTTTGCCTGAGTAGCGAAAACGCGAATTCGTGCGACTCGCGTTAGCGTTGTGCATACGGACGAGTGGCAGGTTGAAATTGCCGCTCGAGTGAAACCCTTGCGGGGCGGTCGTCGCGCTCGTTTCGTCCCCAAAGCGGGCACAACGTCGCCGTAAAAAGCACCTGTCTGCAACGCGCATGCCGGCGCGCAGTCACAGTTGTTTCTTGTTGCAACGCAACGCCCGCCCAATAACGGCGATGGTATGCTGGCCGGCATGGAGTTGTATGGCAGGTTGCTTGCATGGCGAAACTCGCGTTCGCACCCTCTAACGAGACTTCACCTTCTCTCGCACGCATCGCGGCATCGACGCGCGCTCCGCTCGCGCGTCCCGTCCTCGCGCCGCATCTTCCTGCGCTCCGCACGCATTCCCCATCTCGCGGGCTCGCCCCGCATCCCCATCCCCGCCCAATAAATCTGGAGACATTCCCATGTCGCAAAACACTTTGGCCGAAGCAACGCACGGCCCGCTGATCGCTCCGCCGGCTTTCGTCAAACATCGCAAGCTGATCGACTGGGTGTCGCGCATCGCGGCACTGACGGAGCCCGAGCGCGTCGTGTGGTGTGACGGTTCGCAGGAAGAATACGATGCGCTGTGCCAGGCGATGGTCGATCAGGGCACGCTCACGCGCCTGAATCCGGCGAAGCGTCCGAACTCGTATCTCGCGCAATCCGATCCGTCGGACGTCGCGCGCGTCGAGGATCGCACGTTCATCTGCGCGGCCTCGCGCGACGACGTCGGCCCGACCAACAACTGGATCGAACCGGCCGAAATGCGCGAGACGTTGAACGGGCTGTTCCGCGGCTCGATGCGCGGCCGCACGCTGTACGTCGTGCCGTTCTCGATGGGCCCGCTCGGCTCGCCGATCGCGCACGTCGGCGTCGAGTTGTCCGACAGCCCGTACGTCGCGGTGAACATGCGGATCATGACGCGCATGGGGCGCGACGTGTACGACGTGCTCGGCGAGGATGGCGACTTCGTGCCGTGCGTGCACAGCGTCGGCCATCCGCTCGAAGCCGGCCAGCAGGACGTGCCGTGGCCGTGCAATCCGGTCAAGTACATCGTGCACTTTCCGGAAACGCGCGAGATCTGGAGCTTCGGCTCGGGCTATGGCGGCAACGCGCTGCTCGGCAAGAAGTGCTTCGCACTGCGCATCGCGTCGACGATGGGCCGCGATCAGGGCTGGCTCGCCGAACACATGCTGATCCTCGGCGTGACGTCGCCGGCCGGCAAGAAGTATCACGTCGCGGCCGCGTTCCCGTCCGCGTGCGGCAAGACCAACTTCGCGATGCTGATTCCGCCGCAGGGCTTCGACGGCTGGAAGGTCACGACGATCGGCGACGACATCGCGTGGCTGAAGCCCGGCCGCGACGGCCGCCTGTATGCGATCAACCCGGAAGCCGGTTTCTTCGGCGTCGCGCCGGGCACGGGCGTGAAGACCAACCCGAACGCGATCGCCACGCTGAAGGAAAACGTGATCTTCACGAACGTCGCGCTGACGGAAGACGGCGACGTGTGGTGGGAAGGGCTGACCGACACGCCGCCCGCGAAGCTGACCGACTGGCAGGGCAACCCGTGGACGCCCGAGATCGGCAAGGAAACCGGCCGCAAGGCCGCGCATCCGAACTCGCGCTTCACCGCGCCGGCCGCGCAGTGTCCGTCGATCGACGACGACTGGGAGAACTCGGCAGGCGTGCCGATCGACGCGTTCATCTTCGGTGGCCGCCGCTCGACGACGGTGCCGCTCGTGACCGAGGCGCGCGACTGGGTCGAAGGCGTGTACATGGCCGCGACGATGGGCTCCGAGACGACCGCGGCAGCCGTCGGCCAGCAGGGCGTCGTGCGCCGCGATCCGTTCGCGATGCTGCCGTTCTGCGGCTACAACGTCAGCGATTATTTCGCGCACTGGCTCGACATCGGCAAGCAACTTGAAGCCGCCGGCGCGACGCTGCCGAAGATCTACTGCGTGAACTGGTTCCGCAAGGATGCGAACGGCAAGTTCGTGTGGCCGGGCTTCGGTGAGAACATGCGCGTGCTGAAGTGGATGCTCGATCGGCTGGAAGGCAGGGGCGGTGGCGGCGAGCATGCGTTCGGCGTGTCGCCTGCGTATGAAGACCTGCACTGGGACGGCCTCGATTTCACTCGCGATCAGTTCGATGCGGTGACGTCGATGAACGCGGACGAGTGGCGCGAGGAGCTGAAGCTGCACGCGGCGTTGTTCGATACGCTGAAGCTGCGCTTGCCGGCTGAAATGACCGGCACGATGAAGAAGATCGAGCAGCGTATCGGCGGCTGACGGTACGCAGCGTCATCGTCTTTGACGTCCCGTCGCCGGTATTGCTTGCTGGCGGCGGGACGTTTTCATTTGGGCGTCGCGCGCGCCGCTATTCACTCACTGAGCACCGCAATGCTGCGCGACGCATTGCGTAGCGCCGTGTAGCCTCGTCGGCCCTGAAACGAACGACGCCCCGAGCCATCGATCGCATGGCCCGGGACGTCGTCGTTTCCGGGGATCGACGGCGGTCAGCCGAGCTCGAGCGCGTTTGTCAAATCGCCCGGCGGCGTCTCGCCACGCGCGGCGAACGCGTTGTTGCGCAGCACCACGCCGTCGAGCGGCGCGAGGCCGTGCACGCGGCTGATGAAGCGCAGGATCGAGTTCGTGTCGTACAGCGTGTGATCAACGAAGCCCTTTTTCGCGAACGGCGAGATCACGAGTGCCGGAATCCGCGAGCCGGGGCCCCAGCGGTCGCCGACCGGCGGCGCGACGTGATCCCACCAGCCGCCGTTCTCGTCGTGGGTCATCACGATCACGGTGTTCTCCCATTGCGGCCCGCGCCGGATATGGTCGATCACGGTCGCGATGTGACGGTCGCCCGATTCGATGTCCGCATAACCCGCGTGCATGTTCAGGTTGCCTTGCGGCTTGTAGAACGTGACGGCTGGCAGGCGGCCCGCGTCGATGTCGGCGATGAAATGGTTGGTCGACGGCTCGTCGCCGAGCCCCGCGTCGCGCAGGTGCTTGCGGCGGGCTTCGGTGCCCGGCGCGTAGTTCACGAAGTAGTTGAACGGCTGGTGGTGGTACTGGAAATCGGGCACGGTGCCGGTGTCGCGATGCTCGAGCGCGTACTGCCACGCACCGCTGTACCACGCCCAGTCGATGTTCTTTTCCGACAGGCGGTCGCCGATCGTCGCGTAGCCCTGCGGCGGCATCACGCGATGGTCGGCCGGGTCCGCATACGCGGCGTTGCCCGGATCGGGCGGCGGCACGTAGCTCGGCTGGTACGGCGGCGCCATCGTGTTGACGCCGTAGCCGTCCGGCGTCAGCGGACCGTCGACCGCGAACTTCGGCGGGCCGTCCAGCGCGGACGCGGGCGAATCGTCGGAGAGCTTCAGGCGCGTGCCGGTCGGGTCGTCACCTTCGACCTTCGACAGCAGCTTCGCCGCATGCGGATGCTTGTGCGCGTCCGGATACAGCGGCGGCTGCGCGGAGATCAGGAACATGTGGTTCATCCACGAACCGCCGAAGGCCGCCATGAAGAAGTTGTCGCACAGCGTGTATTGCCGCGCGAGATTCCACAGCCGCAGCGTGTCGGCCGAATTGCGGTAATGGCCCATCACGAGGCCGCCCGAATCGGCCCATGCGGCGAACTGGTTGTTGCGGCCGCCCGCGATCTGCATCTGGTTCTGGTAGAAACGGTGCCACAGGTCGCGCGTGATCACGCCGTTCGGCAGCGGCTGGCCCTGCGCGTCGGTAATCCGGAACGGCGCATTCGGCAGCTTGTCGATGTCGCGCTCGGCGATCGCGTAGCGCTTGCCGTCCACTTCCTGCGCCTGCGGCACGAGCCCGCCCCAGATCTTCGGCAGCACCGGCAGCGGCGTCTTGCCGTCGCGATCGAGCTGCTGCGCATGTTCGGGGCGCACTTCGCTCAGCGGATGAAGCACCCCCGGGAAATCGCCGTACAGGTTCGCGAAGCTGCGGTTTTCCGCATAGATCACGACGATGTGGCGCACGCGCTGGCGCAACGCTTCGTCGACGCGCAAGTCGGCGGCCGAGCGCGGCGCGTTGCCCGCGGTGGTTTCGCAGCCGGCGAGCGCGACACCGGCACCGAGCGCGGCGAGGCCGCCGAGCACACGGCGGCGGTCGGGATCGGCGGGAAGGTCGTCGGGGCGATCGGGGGTGTCGTTCACGTCGGGGGCTCCTCGAATGGGCGGGTGGGCGTTGTCGTTCGATGTGCGCCGGCGCCGCGCGGGCAGCCGCGGCAGGGCGGAATGCAACGGCCGCTATCGCGCGCGGCGGCGCGATACGACTGTCACGAAAATGTCATGAACGCGACTATAACGCGGCAAGGGGGCGGATGAAAGCCGTTCGTCGGACGATTCGACGCGTGCACGGCGAGCGGTGCGCGACGCCCGCACGCGAACTAGACTGAAATCAGGAGCGGCGCGTCACGGCGTGCCGCCCGGGCGAGGATCGCCCCGGCGACGTCGGCCGACGATGTTGCCGAGGCGGTATCGATGCGACGAACGACGCGAGACAGCGAGGCGACGATGGCGTGGATGCATGCCGTTTTCGGCTGGTCGCCGCGGCCGCAGCCGCGTACCGGTTGCGCGGGTTGCGCGCGCGTGCCGGCGTGAGCCTCCGCCGCGCGGCAGATACGGCCGGCCCGATGCCATGGACAGGAAATTCGACTACCCGGGATTGCTGATCGCGGCGGGCTTTTTCGTGCTGTTCGCCGCGCAGTTGCTGATGCTGCACCCGACGTCGACGCCGATTGCGTACAGCGATTTTCACCGGCTCGTCGCCGCGCGGCTCGTCGACGATCTCGAGGTCGGCCCGGCGTCGATCTCGGGCACGCTGAAGATGCCTCAGGCCGGCGCGATGCTGCCGGCGTCCGACGCCGCGGGCGTGCGGCAAGCCGGCACGCCGTGGCGCTTCACGACCAGCCGCGTGACCGACGAACACCTGATCGACACGCTGACCGCCGCCGGCATCCGCTATCACGGCACGCCGGATACCGGCTGGATCGCGTCGCTCGCGTCGTGGCTGCTACCGCTCGTGCTGCTCGTGTTCGTGTGGAACATGATGCTGCGCAAGCGCGGCGGGCTGCAGGACTTCACCGGGATGGGCAAGAGCCGCGCACGCGTGTACGTGCAGCAGGAAACCGGCATCACGTTCGACGACATCGCGGGCATCGACGAAGCGAAGGCCGAACTGCAGCAGCTCGTCGCGTTCCTGCGCAATCCCGATCGCTACCAGCGGCTCGGCGGCAAGATTCCGAAAGGCGTGCTCGTCGTCGGCGCGCCGGGCACGGGCAAGACGCTGCTCGCGCGTGCGGTGGCCGGCGAGGCGGCCGTGCCGTTCTTCTCGATCAGCGGCTCGGCGTTCGTCGAGATGTTCGTCGGCGTGGGCGCCGCGCGCGTGCGCGACCTGTTCGAGCAGGCGCAGCAGAAGGCGCCGTGCATCGTGTTCGTCGACGAGCTCGATGCGCTCGGCAAGGTGCGCGGCGTCGGTCCGATGTCGGGCAACGACGAACGCGAACAGACGCTCAACCAGTTGCTGGTCGAGATGGACGGCTTCCAGGCCGGCTCCGGCGTGATCATCATGGCCGCGACGAACCGGCCCGAGATTCTCGATCCCGCACTGCTGCGGCCGGGCCGCTTCGATCGTCATATCGCGATCGACCGGCCCGACGTGAACGGCCGCCGCCAGATCCTCGATGTGCACGTGAAGCGCGTGAAGCTCGCGGCCGACGTCGATCTCGGCGAGCTTGCATCGCGCACGCCGGGCTTCGTCGGCGCGGATCTCGCGAACGTCGTCAACGAGGCCGCGCTGCACGCGGCCGAACTCGGCAAGCCGGCGGTCGGCATGGCCGACTTCGACGAGGCGATCGACCGCGCGTTGACGGGCCTCGAGCGCAAGAGCCGCGTGATGAACGAGCAGGAGAAGCTGACGATCGCGTATCACGAAGCCGGCCATGCGCTCGTCGCGGAAAGCCGCGCGCATTGCGACCCGGTGAAGAAGGTGTCGATCATTCCGCGCGGCGTCGCGGCGCTCGGCTACACGCAGCAGGTGCCGACCGAGGATCGCTACGTCCTGCGTCGCAGCGAGTTGCTCGACCGGATCGACGCGCTGCTCGGCGGGCGCGTGGCGGAAGAACTCGTGTTCGGCGATGTGTCGACCGGCGCGCAGAACGACCTCGAACGCGCGACCGCGATGGCGCGCCACATGGTCATGCAATACGGAATGAGCGAGAAGATCGGGCTTGCGACGTTCGACGACGGCGACGCACGCCAGGGCATGCCCGGCGCGTGGCATGCGGGCGACGGCCGCTGCAGCGAGCACACCGCGCGCATGATCGACGACGAGGTGCGCACGCTGCTGGCCGATGCACATGCGCGCGTCGCGGCGACGCTCGGAGAACGACGCGACGCGCTCGAACGTATCGCGCGACGGCTGCTGCAATGCGAGGTGCTCGAACGAGACGTGTTGCAGGCGCTGATCGAGGGGCGTAGCGAACTGCCGTCGGCGACGGCGTCATTACCCGGCGACGAAACGAGCGCGCGCGGCGGCGCGATCGAAACGGAGCAGGCGTCTGCAGTCGAGCGCGATTTCATCGCGTACCGACGGCCGCACGAACCCGATCATTGACGCGCGCTGCGCGGACCGGCGAGCGTCGCGTGTCGATCTGCCGACACTGCGCGTTTTCTTTTCCTTCTCTCCCGCCACGGCGTCGCCATGAGCGACGCACACGTATCGGTCGAACGTCGTGGGTCGTGCTCGAATGCCCGCCGAGACGACGGACGCGTGAACGCGCGCCAGCGCGTCAGGATTCGGTCGCGGCCGCGACTTCGGCCGCTTCGGTGAGCGCTTCGAGAAATCGCGTGCGCCACCAGTGCACGTCGGTCTTGCGCATGATCGCCATCAGCGCCGCGTGACGCTGGCGGCGCTCTTCGAGCGGCATCGTGAGCGCGCGCTGGATCGCCTGCGCGGTGCCTTGCGTGTCGTACGGATTGACGAGCAGCGCCGACTTCAGTTGCTCGGCCGCACCCGCGAAACGCGACAGCACGAGCACGCCCGGGTCGGCCGCGTCCTGCGCGGCGAGGAACTCTTTCGCGACGAGGTTCATCCCGTCGCGCAGCGGCGTGACGAGGGCGACCCGGCTTGCACGGTAGAGGCCCGGCAGGCGCTTGCGCGCGACGGTGCGGTGAATGTAGCGCATCGGCATCCATTCGAGCTCGCCGTAGTCGCCGTTGATCGCGCCGCACAGACTGTCCATCTCGCGCCGCAGGTCGTCGTAGGCGCCGAGATCCTCGCGGCTCGGCGCGGCGATCTGGATCAGCGTCGCGCGGTCGCGGTTCTCCGGATAGTGTTCGAGCAACTCGCGGAACGCATGCACGCGCTGCGGCAGCCCTTTCGTGTAATCGAGCCGGTCGACCCCGACCAGCAGCTGACGGCGCGAATATTCGTCGCGCATGCGCTCGAACATGTCGAGGCCGTCGCGATCGCGCGCGAGTGCTTCGAATTCGTCGACGTTGATGCCGATCGGGAACGCACCGGCCGACAGCGTGCGGCCGAACGCGCGCAGCCGGCCGTCGGGCAGCCGCGCCGCGCCGGCTTCGGCCTCGACGTAATGCTCGAAGTGGAGCAGATCCGATTCGGTCTGGAAGCCGACGAGGTCGTACGCGAACAGCGAGCGCATCAGCCATTCGTGTTCCGGGATCGCGGCCATGATCGGCGGCGGCGGCATCGGGATGTGCAGGAAGAAGCCGATCGGATTCGTGCAGCCCATCGCGCGCAGCTCGGCCGCGAGCGGAATCAGCTGATAGTCGTGCACCCAGATGACGTCGTCGGGGCGCAGCAGCGTGCGCAGCTTGCGCGCGAACAGCTGGTTCACGCGTCGGTAGCCGTCGGCGAAGCGCCGGTCGAACTGCGCGAGATCGAGCCGGTAGTGAAACACCGGCCACAGCACGTTGTTCGAGTAGCCGAGATAGTAAGCGTCGTAATCCTGCGGATCGAGGTCGACCGTCGCGAGCTGGATGCCGCCGACGTTCTGGATCTGCACGTCGTCGCCATGCGTGGCCTGATCGTCGCCGCCGCGTAGCCGGCCGCTCCAGCCGAACCAGACGCCGCCGGTTTCCTGCAGGCTGTCCTTCACGGCGACGGCGAGACCGCCGGCCGCGGCTTTACGGGGATCTGCGATGCGATTGGATACGACGACGAGTCGGCTCACCAGCTCTCCTGACGATTGTTGGGGAAGGGGTGTGCGGCCAGGCGCGAGAGACAGACGCCGCCATCGGTGCGCGGTGCGCGAGACGATGGGGCCGCATGGCGATCGGACGGGAGTCAGGGAACGCGATTCGCCGTCCGGTCGAAAAGTACTTTTTTAGGATACTCGTCATTCGTGCGTTTTAAAAGTCTGTATCGATGCACGATGCGGGCGCGCATGTCGGGCGCTATCCATGACGAGGGTGCTGCAACGCGCGAGGCTCGAGCGGGACCGAAATTTGCGCGTCGCTGCGGAAGCAGTGTGCAAGGCCATGCGGAGAGTTGCGCGAAGGACGCGCATGGCGGCATGCGCAATCGACTGCAACGATTTTCGATGCGGGATGCGGCGGTTATGCGGTGCGTGCCAGCGTGACCCAGACGGACGAGCGTAACGGCGTGCGCATCGTCGTCTGGTTCGCGCATGCCGTTACGCGGCAGCCGGCTGCCAGTGACGCATGTCCGTTTCCTGCACAAGCGCGCCCGGCGACGCCCCATGTGAGCCGGACGGCATCCGGAACGCGGCGACCGTTTCGGACAACTCGCGGCCCTGCGCCTCGAGCGACTTCGATGCGGCTGCCGCCTGCTCGACGAGCGCGGCGTTCTGCTGCGTCGTCTCGTCCATCTGCGTGATCGTCAGATTCACCTGATCGATGCCGCGGCTCTGCTCGGCCGACGCGGCCGCGATCTCGCCCATGATGTCCGTCACGCGCGCCACGGCTTGCGTCACGTCGGACATCGTCTTGCCGGCTTCGCCCGCGAGCGCCGAGCCGTCGCGGATCGTCTGCACCGACGCGGTGATCAGTTCCTTGATTTCCTTGGCCGCGGTCGACGAGCGCTGCGCGAGATTGCGGACCTCGCTCGCGACGACCGCGAAGCCGCGGCCCTGTTCGCCCGCGCGGGCGGCTTCGACCGCCGCGTTGAGCGCGAGGATGTTGGTCTGGAACGCGATGCCTTCGATGATGCCCGTGATGTCGGCGATCTTCGACGAGCTGTGGCCGATCTCCGTCATCGTGTCGACCACGCGGCCGACCACCGAGCTGCCGCGGTGCGCGACGTCCGATGCATTCGCGGCGAGCGTGCTGGCCTGTTGCGCGTTTTCCGCGTTCAGGCGCACCGTCGATGTGAATTCCTCCATCGTCGCCGCGGTTTCCTGCAGCGACGCGGCCTGTTCCTCGGTGCGCTGGCTCAGGTCGAGGTTGCCCGAGGCGATCTCGCTCACCGCGTGCGCGATGCTGTTCGACGAGTCGCGCACGCGGCCGACGATGCCGATCAGCCGTTCGTTCATCGTGCGCAGCGCGTCGAGCAGGTCGCGCGTTTCGTCGTTGCCGCGCACCTCGATACGGCTGCCGAGATCGCCGTTCGCCACCGTGCGCGCGACGTCCACGGCCGCGCCGATCGGCACCGTGATCTTGCGTGTGAGCCACAGGCCGCCGCAGGCCGCGATCGCGACGGCGATCAGGCAGATGCCGGCCAGCAGGTTGCGCTCCGCCGTGTAGCGATCCGCGAAGGCCTGCGCGATTTCGAGTTCGCGTTCATGCGTGAAGGTCGCGTAGGCGTCGGTCGCACGCACCAGTTGCGCGAGCAACGGGCGGCAGTTGTCCTCGATGTCGGCGATTGCGTCGTCCTTCTTGCCGGCCTGCGCGAGTCCGACGATGCGCAGCGCAACGGGCCCGTAGCCGGCCTCGATGCGCACGATGTCGGCCACCAGTTCGCGTGCGCGATCGGAGGTGTCGGTCGCGTTCGCCATGAGTTCCTTGAGCTTCGCGAGATGATCCTGCACGTCCTTGTGCGCGTGGTTCACCTCGGCCAGTTCGGCCTCGACGTCGGCCGGCCGGGTGACGAGCACGAGGTTGCGCGCGGCGATCGCGCGCCGGTCGACCGCGGTGCGGATTTGCGCGGACAGGTTCGCCCGCGCGTTGATGCCGTTCATGTAGCGGGAAAACTCGGCGTTCGTATCGGACAGTGCCTTGAGGGCCACGCCCGACACGATCACGACGACCGCGGCGAGCAGGCCGAAGCCGCCGAGGAGTTTCGTTTTGATGCTCATTCTGGCGATTTTCACGTTGTGCCCCTGTGCGTGTGGTTGGCAAATGGAATTTATCGTTCGACCAGATACGGGATCGTGCCGGCTTTAACGGGTATTCGGGATGATTCTTTACCCGTCAAAACCCTTACATTCGGTTTTCGATCGAACAAAGCCTTGTCGCACGGGCGTTCTTGATCTCGATCAAAAGGGGAGAGGGGCGATATTTACTGAATTGTTTATGCGATGTATTTGAAACAGGATTTACTGGTAAAACAATAAACGTCATTTTTATAGTAATTGTCTGACGATTTTGTTCTAAATTACCGGTGAATACCGGAATTTCATTGCGGAGGAATGGGGAATGGAAGCCGATATGCGTATTCACGACGATCGGCGTGAATGACGCGACTGTCTGATGGACAAACGGAAAGGGGGCGCGCGTCGGGTTCGCGCCGGAAAGCGGCCCGCGGCGGGCGCCGCGAGCCACGCGAGGGTCAGAACGTGGTGCGCAATCCGGCCATCACGCTGCGCCCGCCTTGCGGGGCGAAGCCGCGCACGACCGACGTCGAGTAGCGGATCTCCTGGTTCGTCAGGTTGTCGCCGCGCAGGTAGGCGAGCCAGTGCGTCGGGCCGACGCGGAATTTGTACGTCAGCATCACGCCGAGCGACGTATAGCCGTCCGTCGAGAAGTCGTCGTCGGGCACGCGATGCTGCGACCACGCGTGCGTGACCTGTGCGCGCGCACCGAACGGGCCGTAACCGTAGTCGGCCGCGAGCGTCGCGCGCAGCGGCGCGATGCGCGGCAGCGGCTGGCCCGTGTCGACGTTGCGCGCGTGCGTGTAGTCGGCCGTCAGTTCGAGATCGACCGTGTGGCCGCGCCGCGAGAACGCACGCCACTTGCCGTCCAGCTCGACGCCGTAGAACTCGGCGCGCACGCCGCGGTAGATCGCCTCGTTGAGCGAGCCGTCGGTGCCGGGCGCGACGGGCTCGCCGTCGTCGTCCACCACGCGGCCGGTGTTGTACTCGGTCAGATAGTTCGAGAAGCGGTTGTAGAACACGCCGACGCTGCCGCGGTTCGGCCCGCTCGCATAGCGCAGCGACAGGTCGGTCGATACGGCCTTTTCCTTCGACGCGTTCGGGTTGCCGATCAGGAACTGGCCGGTCGCATCGTGCGGGCCGTTCGAATACAGCTCGTAGAAGGTCGGCGCGCGTTCGGTGTAGGCGACGTTCGCTGCGATCGACCATACCGGCGTCAGCGAGAACAGCGCGCCGGCCGACAGGCTGCCCGCATTGAAGTCGCGCGGCTGCGCGCCCGCGAATTTCTCGACGCCCGCCGGATCGGGATCGACCTTCACGTGCTCGAAGCGGCCGCCGAGGCTCAGCTTCAGCGCCGGGACGACCTGCCATTCCTCGAGGCCGAACAGCGCGACGCTGTTGGTGCGGGTGGACGGCACGAGCATTTCGTCGCCGAGCGCCGAGAACGTGTTCTGGCCGAACTGCACGCCGATCGCGCCTTCGAACGGCCCGATCTTGCGATGGCGTGCCTCGATGCGCGCCTCGTAACCGCGATTGCGGAAGGTGGTCGCCGTCTCGCCGTTGTCCACTTCCTTGTGGCGGTAGTCGGTGTACGCGAAATCGAATTTCAGCTTCGTGAACGGCCCGCTCAGGTTGCGCACCTCGGACGCGAACGCGAGGCGTTCCTGGCGCATCCGCAGCCGTACGTCGCTTTCCGCGACGGAGCCGTAGTTCGATTCGTAGCCGCTGTACGACAGGCCCGCGAAACCGTCCGCCCACGTGTACGACGCGCCGACCGCACCGCCGTGCACGCGCCCGTCGCTGTTCGGCACGTTGCCTTCCGGTTGCGGCGTGTCGGGGCCGTCGATCGCGCGCTGCTGGCTGCTGCGCGCATAGCCGGGAATCCGCAGCTTGCTGGTTTCGCGATCGAAGGCGTCGACGTGGAACGCGAAGCGGCCGTTGCCGCCCTCGACCTGCGCGGCGCCGGCGCGCACGGAATTCGCGCCGCCGTAGCGGGCGTCGAGCGCGCCCGTCACGCCTTCGATCGCTTCGCGCGGAATCCGGTTGTCGATCGTGTTGACCACGCCGCCCACCGCGTTGCCGCCGTACAGCAGTGCAGCCGGGCCGCGCACGATCTCGACGCGCTCGATCGACAGCGGGTCCTGCGGCACCGCGTGATCGTACGACAGCGACGACGCGTCATACGCCGCGACGCCGTTCTGCAGCAGCCGGATCCGGTCGCCGTCCATCCCGCGGATGATCGGGCGGCCGACCATCGGCCCGTAGGTGGTGGTCGACACGCCGGGCAGCCCGTTGAGCGTTTCGCCGAGCGAATCGGCCTGGCGGCGCGTCAGCGCATCGCCGGAAAGCTGGACGGTCGGCGCGATCAGTTCGGTGTCGCCGAGCGGGTTCGCGGTCACGAAGATCGGCGCGAGCGGCGCGGGTGCGGCGGCAGGCGTGCCGGACGCGGCGGGCGCATCGGTCTGCGCGTGGGCGACGGCGGCGCACAACATCAGCGACAGGGACGAGAGCGGGCGAAGCGGTAAGCGAGGGAGGTCGCGCATGGTCGGTGAATCGGTTGGAATCGGATGATCGGATAACGAGCGATGCGGGTCACTATTAGATACGATATATTGTTGCGTTTCTGACGCGCAGTGACCCGTTGGAACATGGCTCGGCAAGGCGCGGCCACCTGGTTGGAACGGCATCCGGTGGACGAGCACGCGAAATGATATGTTATATCATGTCAAAATCCAAGCCGGACGACAGGATCTCGTCGGGTTTCTGTCGCAACGGTGAAAGGGTGGCGCGAGCGGCGGGGCGGCGTGTCGATTGCTGCATCGGTTCCGATGCGTTGACGCGTATCAACGTGCTCCGATGCCGAAACCGGATACTGGGTCGCTCATCGACCAGACAGGAGCAACGCATGACCCAGACCATGAAAGCGGCCGTGGTACACGCGTTCGGCGAGCCGTTGCGCATCGAGGAAGTCCCGGTCCCCGCACCGGGGCCCGGCCAGATTCTCGTCAACATCAAGGCGTCGGGCGTTTGCCATACCGATCTGCACGCGGCCGACGGCGACTGGCCCGTCAAGCCGTCGCTGCCGTTCATCCCGGGCCACGAAGGCGTGGGGATCGTCGCGGCGGTCGGCGCGGGTGTCACGCACGTGCGCGAGGGCGATCGCGTCGGCGTGCCGTGGCTCTATACGGCCTGCGGCCATTGCGAGTACTGCTGCACGGGCTGGGAAACGCTGTGCCATGGGCAGCAGAACACCGGCTATTCGGTGAACGGCAGCTACGCGGAATACGTGCTGGCCGATCCCGATTACGTCGGCCAGTTGCCCGCGCAGGTCGCGTTCGACGAAATCGCGCCGATCCTGTGCGCGGGCGTCACGGTCTACAAGGGCATTCGGGTCACCGACACGCGCCCGGGGCAGTGGCTCGCGATTTCCGGCATCGGCGGCCTCGGGCACGTGGCCGTGCAGTATGCGCGTGCGATGGGCCTGCACGTCGCGGCCATCGACATTTCCCCCGACAAGCTCGCGCTGGCGCGGCAACTGGGCGCCCATCTGACGATCGATGCGTCGATCGACGACCCCGCGAAAGTGATCCAGAAGGAAATCGGCGGCGCGCACGGCGTGCTCGTCACGGCCGTATCGCGCAGCGCGTTCGCGCAGGCGCTCGGGATGGTCCGGCGCGGCGGCACGGTGGCGCTCAACGGTTTGCCGCCGGGCGATTTCCCGCTGCCGATCTTCTCGACCGTGCTGAACGGCATCACCGTGCGCGGGTCGATCGTCGGCACGCGGCGCGATCTGCAGGAATCGCTCGATTTCGCGGCGGACGGTCTGGTGCGCGCGCACATCCACCGCGACCGGCTCGGCAACATTAACGACATCTTCGCGAAGCTGCGGGAAGGGAAGGTCGACGGGCGCATCGTGCTGACCGACATGCATTGATGCGCTGAACCCGCGCCCGCCGCCGCGCGACGCATGGCGTCGGAGCGGCGGCGAGGTGGCCAGGCGCGCGTTACGGCGCGAAGAACACGTCGGTGCGGTTCGTCAGGTTGCCCGCGTTGGTCTGCACGAAGAACGGATGGAACGAGGACGACGGGAGCACGTCGAGCCCCTGGTAGTCGCCGATGAAGAACCCTTCGGCGTTGGGCGCGAGCTTCATGTCGAACGGGCCGCCGACGCGTCGCTCGTCGGCGAACGTGGCGCCGCCGTCATGCGAGATCTTGCGCCAGAAGCCGGTCGGCAGCGTCGTCGTGTTGCCGGCCTGCAGGTCGCGAAAGTCGTAGTGCGTGACCATCACCGCGCCCGTGTTGTCGACGCGCACCGACGGATTGAACGCGGGGCGCCCGGTCGGCGTGTTCACCTGTTGCGGCGCGCTCCAGGTCGCGCCGCCATCCTTCGACGTCGATAGCGCGATCTCGTCGTACGCGCCGCCGTTGAAGCGGCTGTCCTGCCACACGACGTAGAGCTGCCCGGATGCGGGATCGATCGCGGGTTCCGGAATGATGTCGCCGGTGCGCACGGGTTCGCCGGTGTTCGGGTCCGTGACGCCGACCGTCTGCAGCCCCGCGATGACTTGCGGCTTGGTCCACGTCGCGCCGTCGTCGATCGACTTGATGAAGGCGACCTTGCCGGCCGCCTTGCTGAACGGCGGCTGGATCAGGTCGAAGAAATCGTAGAGCGTGCCGCTCTTCGGATCGACGACGATCTGGTTGCCGATCGTCTGCTGGCGCGACGGCACGTCGACGATCACCTTCGCGGCGCTCCACGTCTTGCCGCTGTCGGTCGTCTTCGAGAACAGCGTCGGCCCGCGGTACGCCTTCGTGTGCAGGTTCGCGTACGGGTTGCCGTTCGGCAGCTCGAGACGGTCCCATACCGCGTAGGCGGTGCCGGCTTTCACCGGGTTGGCGGTCACCGATTCCTTGTCGTTGAAGAACTGCGTCGTCGGTTCGTCGTTCGCGATCAGCACGGCCGGGCTGCTCCACGTTTGCCCACCGTCGGTCGAGACCGACGCGCCGACCGCGTTGGCGTTGTTCGACTGGTTGAACGAGATCGATACCGAGTACGCGGTGCCGTCCGGCCCGAACGAGACCCACGGATCGGACGCGCGCTCGTATTTCAGCCCGCCCGGCGCGCACGCGCTGAACGGCTGCGGCGTGCGCGCCCAGGTTGCGCCCGCATCGAACGTGTAGCCGGCGACGAGCCCGTGGGCGCCGCCGTTCGACCAGCGATCCTGCTGCCACACGCCGATCATGTTGTTCGGGTTCGCCGGGTTGACCGCGAGCCACGGTTCGACTTCTGCATTCACGTAGTTGGTGCCCGGGCCGCCGATGGTGCACGCGGCGAACGGGCTCGGGCCCGACACGACGACGGGTTCGGCGTGCGCCACGGCAGCGGCGGCCAGCGCCATCGCGGCGGACAGGCGGGTGACAAGCGGATGGGACACGATCATGCGTCGCATGGACGACTCCTCGGTGAGGGGCGGATGCGATGGCGGGGCACGACGAGACGACGCGAGCCGGGGCGCGGCGAATCGTGCCGCGCACGTCGTGACGTGCCGTTCAGCATGCCGCTTCAGTCATCGCGATCCGCGTGCGCTGGATGCCGCCAGCGCTTCGGTTAAGACTCCTCTTCGTTTTCAATGCTTGTCGGGTGTGTCTGCGATGTCGACCCGACGGGAACGCCAGTCCGGGCATGCGACGAATGTGTCGAAGTGGATTGCAATGTAGGCGATTCGAATGCCGCGCAACAGGCGGTTTTTTGTAACAGGACGTAGCCGGAAAGCGTTGCCGGAAGCCGGCATCCGTCATGCAAGATTTGCCGTTGCGGCGGCTTGAAAATCGAATCGAAAACGCGAATCGCAATCGCTTGCGATTGATGTCGGCACGCGCTGACTGTGAGCACGTGATGCGCTGCTCAGCGCTCCGCCGGAAAGCGCTCCTGCAACGCGTGCAGCCAGCGCGCGACGACGTCGAGTTCGGCGTCGGAAAACCCGTCGCACAGCTTGCCGTTGAGTTCGCGCAGCAGCACACGCGCACGCTTGAGCGCCGCGTGGCCGGCTTGGGTCAGGTACAGCCGTGTCGCGCGGCCGTCGTCCGAATCGGCATGACGCGTGATGAGGCCGGCCTTCGCCATCCGGTCGGCGAGCCCCGTCATCGCGGACGGCGCCAGTTGCAATGCGGCGCCGACTTCGCCGATCAGCGCGCCGTCCTGCTTCGCGAGACAGAACAGCACGCCGGCCTGAGCGGCGCTCGCGCGCGTTTCGGTTTCGGCCTTGCGATCGATCCAGCGCTGCACGCGTCGCTGGCCGATGTTCAACATGAAAAACAGTCGTCGGTCTTCGCTCAAGCTGGGTTCCCGGCTGCAATGGAAAGGGAGGGACGGCCCGCGGTGCGCGGCGTGTCGAGCGCCTGCGCGAGCCAGTCGGCGACGTCGGGCCACAGCACGGTGCCGGGCCGGCTCCGAAAGAAGCCCATGTGCCCGACCGGGCCGCTGCCCGCCGCGCGCGGATCGATCTGGCGGCGTTCGACCTTCGCGCGGGTCAGATAGCTTACCAGCAGGCCGATTGCGGCCGGGTTCGCCCACGGATCGTCGTCGAAGCCGAGCGCGAGGATCGGCAACTGCTGCTTCGAGAAGCGCTCGGCCGCGCCGAGCGTCGGGTCGTCGAAGAAATAGTGAGGCAGCGTCGTCCAGCGGCTCCATTCGCGGAACACGCCGGCCGGCAGATCCTCGCCGAGCCCGAGTCGCTTGCCGGGCACGTAGCCGAGCAACGCGGACGTCAGCGGGCCGAGCACGCGCAGGATCAGCCGCACCTTCAGGCGTTCGGCCGCCTGCGCGATCAGCCGCGTGCTGCCCGCATGCGCGGCGACCAGCACGGCCGCGCGCAGATGCGTCGTCGCGCCGGACAGCCCGATCGCGTGACCGCCGACGCTGTGGCCGACGGCCAGCAACGGCAGCCCTTCATACGCGTGCCGGGCCCACGCGGTCGCGGCGCCCACGTCGAGCTCCATCCAGTCGCGCATGCGGGCCTGCAGCGCGCCCAAACGCGCCGGCCGCGAGGCGCCGATGCCGCGATAGTTGTAGGTCAACGCCGCGAAACCGCGTTCGGTCAGGAAGCGCGCGAAGCCCGCATACAGCCGCTCGGGCACGGCCGTCGCCGGATGGATCAGGACCAGCGCGCGCGGCGCCGCGTCCGGCGACCACAGCGTGCCGTGCAACACGTAGCCGTCGGCGGCGGAAAACTCGATGGGTTCGGAGCTCATGGGCGTCCTCGCTCGGGTAGTTATTTCGTATGCGAAATATAGTTCGGAATTTATTTCGTGCGCGAAATATATGTCGAGGAATCGTTCGAACTTCAAGAGGCGTCGGCGGGCGACGAGCCGCGCATGCACGCGAGCGAGTCATAAAATATTTGCATCTTTGCATAGAAGAATATTGCGTTTGTGTCATGAAATGGATCGACGTATCTTCACCGGTTCCATCCGTTGCGCCGGCGGTTTCGCACGGCGGACAAACCTTCCGGGAGATCATGTTGCTGAGCCGAATCGTCACGGCGCTCTTGCTGGCGCTCGCCGCGCAGCCGGGCATCGCCAAAGACACCGTCACGTTGCGTGTCGGTGAACAGAACTACTTCAACATCCAGGCGTCGATGGAGGCGTCCGGCGCGCTGAAGGACCTGCCTTACACGATCGAGTGGAAGCACTTCCAGGCCGCCGCGCCGGTGGCCGAAAGCCTGAACGGCAACGCGATCGACCTCGGCTTCCTCGGCGATTCCGCGCTGCTCACGCTGGCCGCGCGCGGCGCGCCGGTCAAGGTCGTCGCGGTGTCGCGGCAGAGCCTCGACGGCGTCGCGATCCTCGTGCCGAAGAACTCGCCGGTGCGCACCGTGGCCGACCTGCAGGGCAAGACCATCGCGGTATGGCGCGGCGCGTGGAGCCAGCAGCTCGTGCTGCGTGCGCTCGAACACGCGGGGTTGCGCGCCGATTCGGTGAAGTACGCGTACCTGATGCCGATCGACGCGACCAATGCGCTCGCGAACGGCTCGGTCGACGCGGTGTCGCTGTGGGAGCCGTTCGTCAGCACGCTCGCATTGCGGCAGGGGGCGCGCCCCGTGACGACCGCGCAGGGGCTGATGCCGGCGCTGAGCTTCGTCGCCGCGAACGAGCAGGCCGCGACAGGCAAGCGCGCCGAAATCACCGATTTCCTGCGGCGCGTGGTGGTCGCGCGCGAGTGGGTCGACAGCCATCCGCGCGAGTATGCGGACCTGTGGGCGAAACGCGCGAATCTCGAACCCGACGTCGCGTACCGCTGGCTCAACAATGCCAGGCAGCGCGTCGGCCCGGTCGACGAGACGGCCGCGAAGGATGCGCAGAATACGGCCGACTTCCTGCACAAGTCCGGCGTGATTCCGGCTGCGTACGACACGTCGAAGCTGCTCGACCGCTCGTATGCGGGCGCGTTCGCGGCGCCCGCGCAAAAGACCGCCGCCGCGCAGTGATCGTGCGGCTCGCTTCGCAATTTCAGCGATTCCCGCGATTCCCGATCGACATACCCGAGGACATCCCGACATGCCAGTCGACATCATCGGCATGATCACCGCGACACCCGGCGCGGAGGTCGACGTACCGGGCGGCGCGGCCGTCCAGCCCGACTACGTGCGCCGCTTCGCGCAGGCGCACGAGGCCGCCGGCTTCGACCAGATCCTGATTGGCCATTTCAGCAACGCGGCGGACGGCTTCATCGTCGCGTCGTTCGCGGCCGCCGCGACCGAACGCATTCGCCTGCTGCTCGCGCACCGGCCGGGCGTGATCGTGCCGTCGGCCGCCGCACGGCAGATCGCGACGCTCGACGTGTTCAGCGGCGGCAGGCTGGCGCTGAACGTGGTGTCCGGCGGCGACGACGCCGACTTGCAGCGTGACGGCGATTTCGTGCCGCACGATGCGCGCTACCGCCGCACCGGCGAATATCTCGACGTGCTGAAACGGATCTGGCTGGCCGATGCGCCGGTCGATCACGACGGCGCGTTCTACCGGCTGCGCGGCGCATCGCCGCTCGTGAAGGGCGCGCAGCGGCCGCACGTGCCGATCTATTTCGGCGGCTCGTCGCCGGCCGCGCTTGCCGTTGCGGGCGAGCATGCGGATGTCTACATGACGTGGGGCGAGCCGCTCGACGCGGTGCGCGAGCAGATCGCGCGCGTGCGGGCCGCCGCCGCGCCGTTCGGGCGCGCGCCGCGTATCAGCGTGTCGTTTCGGCCGATCGTCGCCGATACCGAGGCGGCCGCGTGGGAGAAGGCCGAGGCGATCCGCGAGCGCGTGCGGGCGGCGCGGCTCGCGAACGGCCAGCCGATCGCCGGTCACGCGCCGCAGAATGCGGGCTCGCAGCGCCTGATGGCCGCCGCCGCGCAGGGCGATGTGCTCGACGAGCGGCTGTGGATGGGCGTCGCGAACCTGACCGGCGCGCGCTGGAATTCGACCGCGCTGGTCGGCACGCCCGAGCAGGTCGCGCGAGCGCTGGGCGCGTATTACCGGCTCGGCGTATCGACGTTCCTGATTCGCGGTTTCGATCCGCTCGACGATGCACTGGCCTACGGGCGCGACCTGATCCCGGCGATTCACGTGCATATTGCGGAACTCGACCGCTATCAGGCGGCGGTGCCGGCGTAGACGAACGACCGACCGATCGAATCGCGCCGGCATGTCTGTCACGACATGCCGGCGCGATTGTCTTGAGCGACACGCTCAGAACGACGGCAACCCCGGCGGATTGGTCTCCGCCCGCACGATCGCCTCGCTCTGCAAACCCCAGCGCGCCAGCGCCTGCCCATAGCGGCCGTTGCCGATCAGCGCATTGGTGGCGAGCGTCAGCGCGGGCGCGAGCCCGCTGCCGCGGCGCGTCGCGATCGCGACGTCCGCATTCGCCGGCCAGCCCGCATTGACGACGCCGACGCGGCGGATCTTGCCGCTGCGCGCGGCCTCGTACGCGAGCGACGCGTTCGGGTTCAGCTCCGCATCCGCGCGGCCCGACAGCAGCGCGACGCGCGCGGTCGCATCGTCGTCGAAATAGAGCAGTTCGGCCGGCTTCAGCCCTTGCGCGACGTTGCGCTTGCTCCATTCGAGCAGGATGCGCTCCTGGCTCGTGCCGGCGCCGGTGATGATCCGCAGGCCCGCGATGTCCTTCGGCTCCGCGATCTTCGCGATCGGGCTGGCGGTGCGCACGTAGAAGCCATGCAGCCCGAGCCGGTAGGTCGTGAAATCGTATTTCTCCTTGCGCTTCTCGGTCACGCCGATGTTCGAGATCACCGCGTCGTACTTGCCGGACGTCAGCCCGAGCGGCCAGTCGGCCCACGCGATCGGCAGTAGCACGAGCGTGCGGCCGAGTGCGTCCGCAACCAATTGCGCATAGTCGGGATCGGCGCCGACCACGGTGCGCGCGTCGGTCGCATAGGTCGACACGGGCGGCGCGTGCGGCGAAATCGCGACCGTGAACGCGCCGTCGCGCACCCAGTGGTAGCCGCTGGCCGCGCGGATGGCCGCGTCGTCGGGGCTTGCGCGCAGGCGGCCGGCCTGACGCGGGTCGAGGTCGGCGGTGGCGGCCGCCGCGCGCGCCGCGTGCCACGGCAGGCCCGATGCCGCGACCAGCGCGGCCGTGATGAACTGGCGTCGATCGGTCATCGCGCGGCACCTCGCAGGTGGGAAGCGGCGCGCATCACAGCACCCGCGACAGGAACGCGCGGGTGCGCGAATGCGACGGCGCGTCGAGCACGACGGCGGGCGGCCCGGCCTCGACGATGCGCCCGCGTTCCATGAACAGCACGTTGTCCGCCACTTCGCGTGCGAAGCCGATTTCATGCGTGACGATCACGAGCGTCGTACCCGAGCGCGCGAGCTCCTTGATCACGTCGAGCACTTCGTTGACGAGTTCCGGATCGAGCGCCGAGGTCGGCTCGTCGAACAGCAGCACCTTCGGACGCAACGCGAGCGCCCGCGCGATCGCGACGCGTTGCTGCTGGCCGCCGGACAACTGGCGCGGGTACGCATCGGCTTTATCCGCGAGGCCGACCCGCGCGAGCAGCGTGCGCGCGGTGTGCTCGGCCGCATCGCGCGTCACGCCGGCGACGGCGATCGGCGCTTCGATCAGGTTCTCGAGCACCGTCAGGTGCGGGAACAGATTGAAGTTCTGGAACACCATGCCGACGGCCGTGCGCCGCTTCAGCACGTCGCGTTCGCTCAGTTCGTGCAGCACGTCGCCGTCGCGGCGATAGCCGATCAGTTCGCCGTCGATGTCGATGAAACCGTCGTCGACGCGTTCGAGATGGTTGATCGTGCGCAGCAGCGTCGACTTGCCGGAGCCGGACGGCCCGACGATCACGGTCACGCTGCCGCGCGGCGCGACGAACGACACGTTGTCGAGCACGCGCTGCATGCCGAACTGCTTCGACACGCCATGCACGGCCACTTCGCCGCCGGTGCGCGACACGGCGGCCGCGGTATCGGTGCGCGTGTCGTCTGCGGCCTGCGCATTCGACGCCGCACGGCGTGACGCGACACGCTGCCACAGCCCGCCGAGGCGCGCAAGCGCGAACGTGACCACCGACGGCGGCGGATTGCGCAGCGCGCCGCGTGCATAGTGCCGCTCGACCTGCACCTGGATCGCGGACAGCACGGTCAGGATGATCAGGTACCAGACGGTCGCGACCATCAGCAGCGGAATCACTTCGAGGTTGCGGCGATAGATCACCTGCACCGTGTAGAACAGCTCGGGCATCGCGAGCACGTACACCATCGACGTGCCTTTCGCGAGCGAGATCAGGTCGTTGAACGCGGTCGGCAGGATCGCGCGCATCGCCTGCGGCAGCACGATCCGCGACGTCTGGCGGCCGCGCGGCAGCCCGAGCGCGGCGGCGGCTTCGAGCTGCCCCTGGTCGACCGCGAGAATGCCGCCGCGAATCACTTCCGCGGAAAACGCCGCGTGGTTCAGCGTGAGGCCGAGCACGGCCGCGAGGAACGGGCTGATCAGGTCGGTGGTCGGCGTGTCGAACCACACGATGTCGGTGAACGGCACGCCGAGCCGCACGTGCTCGTACAGGTAGCCGAGGTTGTTCAGGATCAGCAGCAGCACGATCAGCGGAATCGAGCGGAACAGCCACACGAAGACCCACGCGCTGGTGGACAGCAGGCGCGAACGCGACAGCCGGGCCAGCGCGACGAACGCGCCGAGCACGAAGCCGAACACCGCGCCGAGCAGCGTCAGCACCAGCGTGCGCGCGAGCCCCGACAGCACCGGCGGCGACAGAAACCATTCGGCGAACACCGGCCAGCCCCATTGCGGGTTGCCGAGGAGCGAATACAGCGTGAGCGCGATCAGCACGAGCGCGAGCACGGTGCCGGCCGTGCGCGACCGGTGGCGCGCGGGCACGATCCGCACATGCGTGCCGGGCTCGCGTGTGCCGGGGGAAGAGAGCGGCGGCAGCGCGCCGCCGAGATGGGTCGTGTCGCTCATGTCGTTGGAATCCTCGAATCGATCGATCGGCGGGAGCGCCGCCGTGCATGGGCGGCGGCGCGGCGGCGTCAGGCGTGCGCTTCGGCAGCCGTTTCCCGAGCGGCGTCGGGCGTCGCGTAGCGGCTCGCCTTGCGCGGCAGACCGAGGTGGTCGCGCAGCGTGGCGCCGGGCAGGTCGCGGCTGTAGCGGCCGCGCGCCTCGAGCACCGGAATCACGAGTTCGATGAAATCGTCGACACCCTGCGCCTGGACCGGAAAACCGAGGATGAAGCCGTCGCCGGCGCCCGCGTCGTGCCAGCGGATCAGCTCGTCGGCGACGTGCTCGGCGGTGCCGATGAAGTTCGGCCGCGGCGTCGCGACCGCGAGCGCGGTCTCGCGCAGCGACAGGCCCTTGCGCTTCGCATCGGCCTTGATGCGGTCGGTGGTCGAGCGGAAGCTGTTGCGGCCGAGCTCGCCGAGTTCCGGGAACGGCGCGTCGAGCGCGTACTGCGTGAAGTCGTGGTGATCGAAATAGCGGCCGAGGTACGCGAGCGCCTCGTCGATCGTCAGCAGGTCGCGGATCGCCTGGTATTTGTCTTCCGCTTCGGCGGCCGTGCGACCGACGATCGGCCCGACGCCCGGGAAGATCTTCACGTCGCCGGCCTGCCGCCCGTGTTCGATCGCGCTCTGTTTCACGCGCTGCGTGAACGCGGCCGTTTCCTCGATCGACGGCGAATGCGTGAACACGGCGTCCGCGTATTTGCCCGCGAGGCCGATGCCGGTGTCGGACGAGCCGGCCTGGAAGATCACCGGCTGCCCCTGCGGCGAGCGCTGGATGTTCAGCGGGCCAGCGACCTGGAAAAAGCGGCCCTGGTGATCGAGCGTATGCAGCTTGTCGCGATCGAAGAAGCGGCCGGTCGCGCGGTCGCGCACGAATGCATCGTCGTCCCAGCTGTCCCACAGGCCCTGCACGACCTCGAGGTATTCGTCGGCGATCTCGTAGCGCAGTTCGTGATCCGGGTGCGTCTTGCCGAAATTCTTCGCGGTGCCTTCGAGCGGCGTCGTCACGACGTTCCAGCCCGCGCGCCCGCCGCTGATCGCGTCGAGCGACGCGAGCTGGCGCGCGACCGTGAACGGCTCGCTGTACGACGTCGAGATCGTGCCCGCGAGCCCGATCTTCTTCGTCGCGACCGCGAGCGCCGACAGCAGGGTCAGCGGCTCGAAGCGGTTCAGGAAGTGCGGGATCGACTTCTCGTTGATGTAGAGGCCGTCCGCGACGAACGCGAAGGTGATGCCGGCGGCTTCCGCCTTGCGCGCGACGCCGATCATGAAGTCGAGGTTGATGCTGGCGTCGGGCGGGTTGCTCGGATGCCGCCACGCGTTCATGTGGCTGCCTGCGCCTTGCAGCATCAGGCCGAAGGGAATCGATCGTCGGGTCGTCATGATGGGAATGTCACGCGTTCTGGTCAGGGGAGAGGGAGCGGTCGGCCGCGAGGGCCGTCTGCAATGGCGTGGTGGACAGCGCGCCGCCGAGCCATTCGGCAGACGCGAGCCGCGCCGCGTAGTCGGATACCGGCGAATCGATCACGAACGCATCGACGTCGAGCCGCCGGCTCAGCGCGTCGAGCGCGCGGTGCACGCCCTCGGGCGTATCGGCCAGCACCGTCGGGCGCAGCTCGTCGATCCGGTAGTCGGACGCGCCGCTTTGCCGTGCGAATTCCGCGGCCGCCTGCGCGCTGCCGAGATTGAAGCTCTGGCCGCCCGCGAACTGCAGCTTGAAGATCTTCAGCGGCCCGATCAGTTGTTCGGCCTCGTCGCGCGTCGGCGCGGCGACCGCGTACAGCGCGACGAGCGGTTTCTCGCCGCCTGCGCCGCGGTAGGCGTCGAGCGAGCGTTCGAGATTCGCGTCGTCGCCGTTGAAATGGCCCGCGTAGCAGAAGCGCCAGCCGTTGCGCGCGGCGAGCGCGCCGCTGTCCGGCGAGCCGCCGAGCAGGATGCGTTCGGGCAACTGCGGCGGCACCGGCATCGCGACCGCGCCGGCGAGCGGATGATCTTCGGCCACGCCCCAGCCGAGAAACGCGTCGAGCTCCGCAAGCTGTCCCGCGAAATCGGGCTTGCGCGCCTTGTCGTGGAACCACTGCAGCGCGCGCGTGGTCAGCGGCAGCCCGCCGGGCGCCTTGCCGATGCCGAGATCGACGCGGCCCGGCGCGAGCGCGGCCAGCAGCTTGAAGGTTTCCGCGACCTTGAACGGGCTGTAGTGCTGCAGCATCACGCCGCCCGAGCCGATGCGGATGCGCGACGTGTGCGCGAGCAGGTGCGCGACGACGACCTCCGGCGCCGAACTCGCGAAGCCCGGCGTGCCGTGATGCTCGGCGACCCAGAAGCGCGCGTAGCCGAGCTGTTCGGCGCGTCGCGCGAGCGTCGTGGTGAAGCGCAGCGCGTCGGCGGCGTTCGCGCCGTCGGCGATCGGACTCTTGTCAAGCAACGAGAGCGAATAAGACATGGTGAGCGGCGTTCCTGCGTGAGCGTGGATGGACGGTTGCGGGCGCGCGGCGCTCAGCTCTTCGGCAGCCCGGGCGGATTCGTGCGCGACTGGTCGATCGCTTCGGACGCGAGGTTCCAGCGGTCGAGCACCTGCTGGTAGCGGCCGCTCTTGATCAGCCCGTTCAGCGCGACGGTCAGCGGCTCGGCGAGGCCGCTGCCGCGGCGCGTGGCGATCGCGATGTCGGCCGTGCGCGGCCAGCCGCCGCTGATTGCGCCGACGAGCCGCGTCTTGCCTTGCTGCGCGCTTTGATACGCGAGCACCGAATTCACGCTGAACACCGCGTCCGCCCGGCCCGACTGCACGGCGACGATGCGCATCGCCTGGTCGTCGTAGTACTGGATCTGCACGGGTTTCAGCCCGTGCGCGACATTCTCGCGGTCCCACGCGAGCAGGATCTTTTCCTGGTTGGTGCCGGCGTCGGTCACGATGCGCAGCCCCGCGACGTCCTTCGGCTCGCGGATCGCCTGGATCTTGCTGTCGTTGCGCACGTAGAAGCCGACCTGGTCCTTGCGGTAGGTCGAGAAATCGAACTTCTGCTTGCGCTCTTCGGTAACGGTCACGTTCGAGATCACCGCGTCGACTTTCCCCGATTCGAGCGCTAGCGGCCAGTCGGCCCACGCGAGCGCGACGATCTTCAGCTTGCGGCCGAGGCTGTCGGACACGAGCTGGCCGACGTCGGCATCGAAGCCGATCACCGTGCGCGCGTCGGTCGCATACGAGCTGATCGGCGGCAGGCTCGGTGCGATGCCGATCGTCAGCGTGCCGGGCTCGGCGAACTTGAACGACGCGGGCACCGCGCGCTCGACCGCCGCATCGGCCGCGCCACGCGGGCGGCCGCGCTGCTCGGGGCTCAGGTCGAACGTCGCGGCGGTCGCGGCCATCGCGGCCGCGATGGCGCTCAGGCCGATCAGTGCGGTGGCCAGCGTGCGCACGGCACGGAAAGAAAGCGGTACGGCTCGATGCATGAAAACGTCCTGTCGTGGCAGCGTGGAATCGTGGAAAGCGGGAAGGGCGAGATGAAAGGCGGGATGTCGCGCGCTCAGCGCGGCAGCACCGGTTCGGGCACGGGCGCCCATAGGTCGGCCAGCGTCGACGTGCGCGACGGATCGACGAGATCCTTGCCGAAACGCAAGTGGAAATACGCTTCCGGGTCGATCGACGAATCGAACAGCCGCGTATAGCCGGTGCGGTCGTACAGCGCCCACGCTTCGGGCTGGCGAAAGCCGGTGGTCAGGTAGAGGCGGCGGTAGCCCTGTTGCACGGCACGCAGTTCGAGCGCTTCGACGATGAGTCGCGCGAGGCCCTGGCGGCGCAGGTCGGTGCGCGTCCAGATGCGTTTCAGTTCGGCGGTCTGGGCGTCGTAGCGCTTGAACGCGCCGCCGCCGATCGTCTCGCCGTCGCGCAGCAGCAGCACGAACGCGCCTTCGGGCGGCGCGAACAGTTCGGCCGGATAGCGCGCGAGTTCGTCGCGGGCCGACGCACGGCTGTCGGGGCGGTACGCGTTGTAACGGGTCGAATACTCGTCGATCAGCGCGTCGATCAGCGGCTGCGCGCGGACGTCGAGCGGCGTCGTGTCGATGATGCGGTCGTTCGTGGCCATGGGCATCGCGAATGGCGCGCGATGCGGACGTTCCTGGCGGGGTGCGGGCACGCGGCCCGTCCGGTCTGTTCCGTTATCGCGACGCAGTTGTCGTGATGGCGGCGGCTGTCGTGCTTCGTGCGATGCATCCGGCGCGCCGCCGCCGTTTTGAACACGTTAGCGGCGCGGCCGGCAAAGGCGAACGAAGCAATTTCGATAAGGATTTCGCGGAAGGTGGAAGAAGGCTTGCAGGGGGAGGGGGGTGCGGCGAACGGGCGTGGTGGGAGCCGTGCCCGTTTGATGGATGTACGGCCTGGACGATCGGCGGGGTGTTGTCGTTTCGATTGCCGACCGGTGATGCCGATTCGGGCTGACTCTTCACGCTCGCGAGGGCCCGCCGCCATGGTGGCGACGGGTTCTCCTCGATTCGTCGCGTCAGCGCGGGGCGATGACCGACGACGACAGCGTTCAGGCTGCTGCCGCCTGCTGAATCGCGTCCTGCTGATCGCCACCCAGGATATCGACGAGACTGGTCAGCATCCGTGCCAGTTCACCCGTCATCAGCGTGAAATCCGAGTCGAAGCGTTCATCATCGTTCTGCGCGGTGGGGTCCGCCGCTTCCTTGATCACGTCGAGCGGCGTGACACGCTTGATCGTCAGCGACGGCGTCAGCACGAACGAGATCCGGTCATTCCACGTCATCGCGAGGCGCATGCATTGCTTGCCGGCTTCGATGTGCCGGCGCATGTCGTTCGCTTCCAGTGCGTGGCCGACGTATCGCACCGTGGCGCCGCCTTCGCCGCTCGAGCGCAACTCGGCGTCCTGATCGACGGTGAAGCCGCCCGGCGCCTCGCCGGACAGCAGCCAGTCCGTCATCGCGGCGACCGGCGAGCGCGCGACATGAACGCCGGCGAGCGGCAACGGGTCGATCGATTTGACGAGCAGGCTGCGGACGTCGTCGGCAAGCGCCTGTGCCGCCGCGTCGATGACGAGCCAGCCATTCGCCGTGTCGATCCATACGCGGGTATCGCGGCGAATGCTGAACGCGCGCGGCAGCAGTTCGTCGGTCACCTGCTCCTTGAGTTCGCGCAGTTGTTTCCGGCCGACCTTGAAGCCCTGCTGTTCCTCGACTTCGAGCGCGCGTGCCTTGGTGACCTGATTGACGACCGATGCCGGGAGCAGCTTCTTTTCGGCACGAAACAGCAGCAGCATCTGCCGGTTGTTCGAATACACGAGTGCGCCGTCGTCACGCGGCGACGCCCAGCCGGCGCGCTGCATCTCGACGCTGCTGCCCGGCTGGAACGCGTGAGGCGCCAGCCATTTTTCCATCTGGTCGGGGGTGACGGCCCAGGGTGCGGGAAGACGGTGAAGCTGGAGATTCTTGAACCACATAGGCGTACGGGCAAAGCGCGTCATTCTAGCTGACGGGGCGGCTCCCGGCCATGAAGCGTCGTTCACCGGGGCAGTCATCGGGACGTTCGGGCGTCGTCCCCGCACCGCAATCCGCTGCGCGGAGGCTGAAAACGTGCGCCGCATCCTTGAACGATACCGCTCGATCACATGGGCGCTTTCGCCAGCGGGGCGCTCGCGTGACGTCGCAAGGTCTCAGCCCTGGCTGCGTGGTTCGTCGTCCCGACTCTTTGCCGCCGCACGCGCAAACCGCACTTGATATTCACTTGGGGACAGTCCGGTTTTGCGCTTGAACAATTGCCGGAACGTGCTGATATCGCCATAACCGACACGTTGACTCAGCGCCTCCAACCCAATGGGCCGGGTTTCCAGCAAGCGTTTCGCGACTTCGACACGCAGATTCTGCAGATACGTGAGCGGCGCGAGCCCGACGGCTTCCTTGAAGCGGCGATTGAGCGTGCGTTCGCTCACGGCAAGCGATGCGGCCAGCTCGCTCAACCGGAATCCCTGCTGCAACGTTGCCTCCATCTGCCGCTGGGCACGGGCGACGAGCGTGTCGGTATGTCCATGTTCCTCGACGAGCGTGGCAAAGGAAGCCTGCGAAGTCCGATTCATGTCGATCAACAGCGCCTTCGCGGTCATCGTCGCGAGCGCCTCGCCGGCGAGTGTTTCAACGAGCTGCACCGCGAGATTCAGATACGACGTCACGGAACCGCCCGAGATGATGCCGTCTTGCGCGATCATCAGCTCCTGCGCGCGAACTTCGACGCGCGGATAGCGGCGTGCGAAGTCCGCGGCTTTCGCCCAGTGCGTGGTCGCGGCGCGGCCATCCAGCAGGCCGGCCTCGGCGAGCAGGTAATTGGCGGTGCAATAGGCTGCCAGCACGGCGCCGGCCTTGCGTTGGCGCCTCAACGCGGAAGACAACGCGTTCAACTGCTCGCGCCGCCCGATGAACTCGTCGATGTTCGAGAAGAATGGGGCGGTCAGCAGAACGGCGTCCGCCCGCTTGCGCGGATCGATCTTTCCGTCGACCTGAATGGTCTGGCCCGACGCAGCAGTGACGGGGCGACCGTCGAGCGATTCCACCCGCCATGCGAGCAGCGGGGCCGGTGGGGTGCCGGCCAGTGTGGGCCCGCGCATATGGAACTGATTGGCTGCGCTGAAAACGTCAACCGGGCCCGCGACGCCGGACGCGAGGATGCCGTCATAGACCCAGATGCGGACGATCGCCATTTGCGTGTCTGAAATTCCCTGAATAATGGCGATCCTGCCACTTATGGCCGCACCGGTAAACCTCGATTATGGGCACATCCGACGAACCGAAAACAGGAGTAGCACCATGCCGATGATCGATGCACTGTGGCCCGAAAACGCGTTGACGCCCGAGGCCGAGGCACGCCTCGTCAAGGAACTGACCGACATTCTCATCGAGGCGGAAGGCTATGACCCCGCCAGTCCGATCGCACAGCGCGTCACCGTGCTGCATCTTCATCGACCTGCCGCGATTTACATCGGCGGGGAACGCACGGACACGATCCGCTACCGGATCATTCCGTCCGTACCCGAAGGGCAATACACGGACGAATCGCGCTGCTGGCTCGTCAGGCAGGTCACGGAGGCGGTGGCACGCGCGGAGAACCGGCCGTTCGACGACGTCGCGCCGCGTGTGTGGGTCTTCCCGACCGAAATCCCGGACGGCGCCTGGGGCACGCGCGGCGCGATCTGGACGTTGCCCGCCATTCATGCGCTGCTGGCGGGAGAGTCCGAACGCGGCGCGGGCGTTGAACGTCTCGCACGACGCCGCCGCGAAAAAGCGTGCATCACGCTCGAAGCGGCCCGCGATGCCGCTATCGCAGGCATCACGCGCAAACCGTGACTGGCGCACCTGCATGAAAGTCGACGACACGGCCGCCGTGACGGGGATTTTGATTGCGCCATAAACGCGAAACTCATAGCGCTAAACCCACACGTTCCCCGGCGAATGTCGAGGTGACTGTTCGCCATCGAGAACGAGACAATCGACGGTTGCCTCAAGATTGATGACAATGGAACCCATTCCGACAACGGGGCAAAAACAATGATGACTTCCGGCGACGGCCTGACCAGCCCGGCGCGGCTCCTGCGACTCGCTTCATGGGTGATCGCGATCATCTTCGCCGTCTTTCTGAACATGCTCGGCAGTCTCGTGATTCGCGACATGGCGTTCGCCCCGAGCGGTGGCCCGCCGGTCATCGAGCAATTCGCCGACGCTCCGTTAAAAGCGCGGCTGGATGCGGCGCGGCGTCAGCTGCAGGCGCAGCGCGATGCGCTTGCCGAGAAGGCCGACACGATGGAAGTGGCGCGCGGCCGCGCCGCGAAGGAGTACGCGGCCGAGAAGGAAAGTTTCCGCAACTGGCTGGCCACCCGCGCGGTGACGGGAGACGGTGCGCGGGACCCGGACATCGTGGCGAGAACGCGCAAGCTGGATACGCTCCAGGCCGTGGTCGTCAACTGGCAGCATCAGATCGATGCGATCGGCGATCAGCAACGGGCGCTGGCATCGCGGCAGACGCAAGTCGACACGCAAATCGC
This sequence comes from Burkholderia orbicola, assembly GCF_900100915.1. Lineage (NCBI taxonomy): Bacteria > Pseudomonadati > Pseudomonadota > Betaproteobacteria > Burkholderiales > Burkholderiaceae > Burkholderia > Burkholderia orbicola. Next base: position 341,931 of record NZ_FNKW01000002.1, read on the forward strand.
CGAAGCGGATGCAGCAGCCGAACGGCGCTTCGACGCGGCGACCCGGCACTACGAGATGCAGGTGTTCGGGCTGCGGCTTGCGCTGACGTTGCCGATTCTGCTGGTCGCGACCTGGCTGTTCATCCGCTACCGCAAGGCGCGCTACTGGCCGTTCGTGTACGGTTTCGGCCTGTTTGCACTGAGCGCGTTTTTCATTGAACTGGTGCCGTACCTGCCGAATTTCGGCGGCTACGTCCGCGTCCTGGTCGGCATCGTGCTCACGGTATTCGCCGGTCTTTACATGATGAAGGCATTTCAGCGCTATGCCGAACGCAAACGGCTCGAATTGCAGCAGGATCAGGGCGAACGCGCGCGCACGATCGGATATGAAAAAGCCGTCCGGTCGCTCGAGAAAAAGCGCTGCCCGTCATGCGACAAGCAATGGAGTCTCGGCGGCAACGACTCCACGTTTTGCGTCCATTGCGGGTTGAGGCTTTTCAATGTTTGCGAATGCGGTGGCCGGAATTTCTTCTTCTTCCCGCATTGCCATCAATGCGGCGTTGCGCAGGGGAATGAGTCGCCGGTGTCGTCCGACTGACGGTCAGCGTGTCCGCACTGGCGGCGTACGATGGTCGTGAACGCGTCAGCCGGGTGCCTCACTCGATGACACGCGGCGGCGTCGACAACTCCGCCAGCTGAAACAGACAATCCCCGCGCCGCACCTGCGCGGGCACCCGCTTGCACACCACCTCGCCATCGCCGTTGAACCGGTGCAGCACCGGTTCGCGCAACGGCGTATCGGGGAAATGCACCCACGCGGCCGGCTGCCCGGCCTTCACCTGATCGCCGAGTTCGACGAGCGGTTCATACAGCCCACGCTCGTACGCATAGACGAAATGGCGATCGCCGTCGACGCGCATGAAACGCGGCACGGTCGGCGGCGCGTCGGGCACGAGCGCGCCGTGCAGCAGCCCGATGTAGCCGAGGTAATGCAGCAGCCCTTGGCGGCCGAGCCGGATCAGCGACGGATCGGCCATGCCGGCGCCGCCGAGCTCGGTGACGATCGAGATCGCGCCTTGCCGGCGCGCGGCCGACGCCGAATGCACGGGATTCGGTGCGTGCAGCAGCGCGTTGTGCAAGCCGAACGCGACCAGCAGCCCGTTGAGCTTCGCGGCTTCTTCGGCGTCGAGCGGATCGATCGCGAGCATGTTGCCGCCCTGGTACAGCAGCGAGCTGCCGCCCGAATGCAGGTCGACCAGGTACTGCGCGCGCGACAGCAGCACATGCTCGATGTAGTGGGCGATCATTTGCGTCGGCGTGCCGGTCGGGTCGCCGGGAAAGCTGCGGTTCAGGTTGCCTTCGTCGAGCGGCGACACGCGCTGGCCCGCATCCGCCGCCGGGAAATTCGCCATCGGCAACAGGATCAATTGCCCGCTGACCATGTCGGGTTCGATCTCGCGCATCAGTTGCGACACGATGATCTGGCCTTCGTACTCGTCGCCGTGGTTGCCGGCCATCACGAGCGCCACCGGGCCGTCGCCGTGGCGGATCGACACGATCGGGATCGGCAGCCAGCCGTAGGCGGAGCGGTGCACGGAGTGCGGCAGGCGCAGGTAGCCCGCGTGCTTGCCTTGCGCGTCGAGATCGATTTCGCAGTGAATGGGATTGCGGGGAGAGGAAGAGGCGGTCATGGCGGTATCGTTCGATGAACGGAATCTGCCATCTTATAGGGGAAACCGGCACCGCGCGGCGCGGCGGGCGGGATCAGCGAGGCTGCGCGTGACTGCGGACGGGTGCACTGCCGTGCGTTGCCGGGCCGATACGCGAGCGCGCGCGATGTTGCAGCGATGAAGCCATGCCAGCGCGCCGGTCGGCTGCATTCATGCGCCGGCTTTCGCGCCAGCCCATGTCGCGACAGGGCCGGCGCGCACGGCGCGCTTATCGGCCGGATGTTTCAGCTTCGAGACGTCCTTCTTCCCACAGCGCCCAGAACCGGCTGCCGGCGCGATACGGATTCGCACGCCGAGCGGCGTGATCGGCGACGCCCTGGCGAAACGCGCCGTACAGCGTGAGCGGCGGATTGTCGATGCATGCGGCTTCGTACGCGGCCGGCATCCGGCGGTCGGACACGAGCCGGCGGATCAGCGAGGCGCCGTCGATCACGGCCTGTTCGTCGATGATTTCGGTTCGTGCGAGGACGTCGACGGTATTCATGTTGGGCTCCCTGAAACGTTCTTTCCCCATCAAGGAGCAATAAGAGTGCCAACCGCGAAATGCCGTACTCGGCCTCGATCGTGCGGGCTTCTGCAGTCATCTTTCGGCGTGGCGGACGACGATGTTACGGAACACGTCACGTGACACGCGAACGCGCGGCGCCACGTGCGAACCGGCAAAGTGTTTCGGAATTGAATCGTCGGGAGGGGGCGGCGCGTACGGAACGGACGAACGCGCGGCGGAGTGCCGCGTCGCCGGTTCAGCTGGCGGCGGCCGGCACCACGCGGCGGCTGCCGCTCGAGTAGAAGCAGTAGATGCCCTTGCCGGCCGACTTCGCGTCGTACAGCGCGCTGTCGGCCTGCCGGATCAGCTCGTCGGGCGAGCCGTGCCCGTCGTCGAGCGCGATGCCGATGCTGATGCCGATGCAGACGGTTTCGCCGATCGACAGCGCGTACGGCGCCGAAATCTGCCGGATGATCCGCGCGGCGAGAATCGAGCACGCTTGCATCGTCGTGTCGTCGATCGCGACGATGAATTCGTCGCCGCCGATGCGCGCGGCGAGCTCGCCCGGCGGTAGCGTCTTGCCGAGCCGCTCGGCGACTTGCGTGAGCACTTCGTCGCCGGCCTGGTGGCCGAAGCGGTCGTTGATCGACTTGAAGCCGTCGAGGTCGAGATACATGACGGCGAATGCCGGGCTCGGCAGCCGCGGCCGGCGCGCGAGCATTCGCTTGAGCTCGGCGTGCAGTTCGTGGCGATTCGGCAGACCCGTCAGCGCGTCGTGTCGCGCGAGGTGCCGGATGTGCTGTTCGGTCTGACGGCGGGTGGTGACGTCCTCGACGATGATCACCGCGTTGCCGTCAGGCACGCGGTGGCGCGTCAGTTCGAGCTGGCGGCCGTCGGCGAGCGCGATGTCGAGCGGCCCGGGTTCGTGGCGGCTCAGCCAGCTGTCGCACTGCGCGGCGAGGCCGGCGCCGCCGGGATCGATCACGGCATCGGTGCCGAGCGCGGCGACCACGGCGGGCAACGGCGTATCGAGCATGATCTCGCGCGGCGAGCCGAACAGTTGCGCGGTCCGACGGTTCGCGACGATCACGCGGCTGTCGCCGTCGATCATGCACAGGCCGTGCGGCATGTAGGTGAGGGCGGCGTCGAAGCGGGCGACGAGTTCGGCGTTGCGCTGGCGCGCGGCGATCAGCGCGACGAGCACGCGGTAGTGGCGCTGGACGACCGTGCGCATTGCCGCGAGATAGATCGCGAGCGGCGGCACCAGCAGCCAGGCACCCGGCCGAGGGGCCAGCAGCGCACCGACGCCGATCGGCAGCACGCCGAGCACGACCTGCGTCATCGCGAGCCGCGGCAGCGCCGAATTGCGCGACGCGATCCCGCCGAACACGCCGCCCGCGACCATCACGGACAGCGTGCCGAGTTCGACGTCGGTGGCCTGCACGCAGCCCATCACGCCGAGGCCGAGCACGAAGCAGGCGACGAGCGACACCGGCGCATAGCGCCTCGCCCAGTATTCGGCGCGATCGTCGCCGGCGTTGCGCCGTACCGTGTAGGCCCGTGCGATCGACAGGCGCGCAATGAGCAGGCCGACGTCGACGACGAGCCACGCGAGGCACCACAGCTGCTGCAGCCGGATCAGCGCGACGGCCGCGACGAAGCCGCTCGCGAGCCCGGACAGCGCCATCGGGCGCACGTCCTCGAACAGCGTCACGAGCATCGACGGACGCAGCGCGGCCGTCACACGGTGGTTGCCGGAGGGGGGAGTGGCGAGAACGGAGTTCAGGAGAGACGCCCTGACTGCCATGATTATTGACCTCGACACGATGTCTCGATGGCTGGCGGCGCCCGCACGGCACGTGGCGGAGGCCCGGCCGAGCCGGATGCGCACGACATTACCTTGACGTCCTCCTCTCCCCAAAGGGAGAGAATTCCCACACTTGGCGATGCACGTCCGCATCGGAGAATGTTCAGCGCAGCGTTGGTATCTCGATCATGCTCGGCACCACAGTCACTGCAGGCCCACTCTCTTACTCGCAGTCCCGCGATACCTTTCGGCCGCGTCGTGCTGTCTTTCGACCCGCACGCCGAACAGGACTGGGTGGAACTCCTTTCGTCGACTTCCTCGAACGTGGCCCCGTGCGCGATCGCTTTGTAGCGGAGCTTGTTTCGGAAGGACGACCAGGATGCGTCGTAGACGCTTTTCGCCATCCTGGTTCTGGCAAGTTTGACGGCAGATACGTTGCCAACCGCGATGTAATCGAAGCGCCGCACCAGATCGAGCGCGAGCTTGTGCTGGAAGTCGGCACGCGCATTGGCGACCTTGGCGTGCAGCTTCGCGATATGCCGCTTGTGCTTTCGCGCCCGCTGCGCTTTCGCGAGCTTTTCCGCCGCGCGTCGACCGAACCGATCATTGGGCAGCTTCTCGCCGGTCGAAAGTGTGGCGAAGTCTTTCAGGCCAAGATCGATGCCAACGCCGGAACGGATCGGGCGAGCCTGAACATCCGGCATCTCGATCACGATGTTGAGAAACCAGTTGCCGCGTGCATCCTGCGCAAAGTTGGTTCCATCCTTGATCTTGCCTTCGGGAAGCGGTCGACTGTTGAACACGCGAAACGTGTTGCCGGCGAAACGGAACGCGTCCCCCTCGCGCTTCAGGTCGCGGCCCTTCAGCGGCACCCAGCCCAGCGATTTCCTGCCGCGATAGCGCAGGTAGGGCCGACGGTGCTGACTGCGCGACTTCGCATATTGCTCGCACGTCGCGTTAATCGTGCCGGAGTGGATGTCGAGTTCCTTGCTGCTACCGGTCGTCAGCACGTTCAGGTCGAAACCCGTCGGCCACTTCTTGCTCCACTTGAGCGCATGCTTCTGCGTGTCATTGCAGAAGTTCCAGACGTAGTTCACCGCACGGCTCTGCTTGTTGAGCAGTCCGTTGAGCGATTTCACCCGGTAGCGGTAGACAAGGATCATGCCGGCCATTTTAACGGTGGAATGCCGCTGTCAAACAGCGGCGCTCCTTTCCTCCCCGTCCTGAAGGACGGGGTTTCTCGGAGCAACTGATGAAAAAACGGCGGCGCGGGCCGCCCGGCGGCACCGCGCATCGCGTCGTGCGCGGTCGTCAGTCCCGGCTGCGAGCGGCTTGCGGATTCGGCGGCGCAAAGGCCGGGTCGTTGCGAACGGAACGATGTACGACGGCATCCGGCCGCACGCAAACGGCCAACGGATCGCCCCGCGACCACCCGCCGCAGCCCGGCTGAAACCCGTTATAAGAAATCTAATAAGTATTTCATGCGGGAAATACTATAGGCGATATATCAAAAACAATGCCAGAATGCGCGCCGCTCCGAACGCCGCGACACCCGATCGCCGTCCGAGCCGCATCAGGAGGTTCTCCCCCAATGAAAAACCACGGCCTGTCACGGCGGGGTTTTCTGAAAGCCAGCGTGCTGGCGGGCGTCGCGGTGTATGTCGCGCCCATCGGCAGCCGCGCGTTCGCGGCGCTCTTCGAAGAAAAACTCCTCACCCCGGTCAAATGGGATAGCGTCACCGGCATCCCCCAATTCCGCATCGACGGCATCGCGAAGGTCACCGGCTCTAAAGTGTTCGCCCGCGACGTGCGCGCCGCCGACATGCCGCACTGGCCGCAGCAGCAGTCGCACGCGCTGATCCTGCGCGTCACGCAGGCCGACCGCACCTACGAAGGCTTCGACCTGTCGCTGCTCGGCGACGAACTGAAGCCGGACCGCGTGGTCACGGCCGACGATCTCGCACGCGACGGCGTCGCATTCCCGGCGTTCTACGGCGACGACATGCTGCTGCCGGCCGGCAAGACGCCCGCGTATCTCGGTCATGCGGTCGCGATCCTCATCTATCACGACTTCGCGCGCTTTCGCTTCGCGAAGAACGCGCTCAAGTTCCGCGACGACGTGATCCGCTACGGCGCGGTCACGGGCCCGCTCGAGCGTGATCCGTGGGGCACCTTCCGCTACGTGCGCGTGGGCGGTAAGACGGCCTATGACGACGACGTCTATTCGAGCCTGAAGGACGCGCCGATCTTCCCGAGCATGATGCGCAAGCACCTGCCGGTCTGGCCGGACGGCAAGGAGCACGGCAAGCTCGACGAGCAGGGCATGTTCCTCGCCGGGCAGATCGCGAGCGAGCTTGACCATCCTTCGGCCGACTGGCTCGTGTTCGACCGCGAATACAACACGCAGTCGGTCGATACGGCCGCGCTCGAACCCGACAACGCGAACTGCTGGTACGACGCCGCGACGCAGTCGCTGCACCTCGTCGTGCCGACCCAGTCGCCGCTCGAAGTGTCGGAGAATGCGGCCGCGATGGTCGCGAAATGCCGCTTCCCGGTGAAGAAGCTGTTCGTGCATCCGTGCTACACGGTCGGCTACGGCTCGAAGGATCACTTCAACGTGCCGTTCTACGGCCTCGTCTGCGCGCTGTACGCGGACGGCCGCCCGGTGCGTTTCGCGAACGACCGCTACGAGCAGTTCCAGACGTCGCTGAAGCGTCACGCGTTCAAGATGCACTACCGGATCGCGGTCGATCGCAATACGGGCCTGCTGCAGTCGTTCAAGGGCGACTTCGAGGCGAACGGCGGCGGTCGCTCGAACTTCTCGCCGTCGGTCGCGATGGTCGGCGCCACCGCCGCGCAATCGATCTACTACTTCCCGAAGAGCGACCTCGCGGCCGTCGCGATCGCATCGCGTGCGATCGACGCCGGTTCCGCGCGCGGCTACGGCACGCTGCAGAGCATGGCCGCGACCGAGATGGCGGTCGACGAGATCGCCGCGCAACTGAACATCGACCCGATCGAGTTCCGTCTGCGCAACGCGCTGCGTTCGGGGATGAAGAACACGCAGGGGGCGATTCCCGCCGGCGCGCTGCGCGTCGACGAAGTGCTCGAGCGGGCGAAGCAGCATCCGCTATGGACGCGCCGTGCCGCGCGCAAGGCGGAGTTCGAGGCCGCGCATCCGGGCAAGCGCTACGGCGTCGGCTTCGCGTGCGTGCAGAAGGATTTCGGCACGGGCGCGGAAGCGTCGTTCGCGAAGGTCGAGTTCGACGCGCACGGCAAGGTGTCGCTGCAGCACACGGCGGCCGAGATCGGCACCGGGATGTCGACGTCGCAGGCCGTCGCGGTCGCGAAATGGCTCGGCCGTCCGGCGACCGACGTGCGCGTGGCCGTGACCGAATGGCCGGACCTGCCGGTCGAGACGAGCGGCGACCCGTACCTGATGTCGCAGGCCGACCAGGATCGCCTGAGCGCGAACCCGCGCTGGTCGCCGGGCTATGCGTCGCCGTCGAGCGCGACGAACTCCGCGTACTACTTCACGCACAGCACGCGCGAAGCCGCGCGCGCCGTGTTCCGCTACGGGCTGTGGCCGGCCGCGATGTCGATCTGGACGCGCGGCCTCGGCGGCGGCCAGGCCGCGCCGTACACGATCCGCATCGAGGATGCACGCTGGGTCGACGGCAAGCTGACCGCCGACGGCCTCGAGCCGCTGACGTTCGAACAGCTCGCGAAGCAGGCGCATGCGCTCGGCTTGCCGACCGGCGCCGTCGTGCACGTGTTCAACCGCTGGCAATGGACCGACGCCGAATTCGAGGTAGGCGGCGCGGTCGAGCGTCTGCCGATCGACGGGCTGTCGCTGCGTGTCGGCGCGCCGAAGACGGGCGCAGACGACGGCCCGGTGCCGGGCACCGCCGCGCCGGCCGGCGCGACCGCGCTGCGCGGCACGCTGCCGCCGACCGCGAACGGCTATCGCGTGCTGGACCGCAAGCGCGTGTTCATCCCGCCGACGAGCCGCAACAACGCGGCCGTCACGTACTACACGGCGGTCGGCACGCTCGTCGAGCTGGCCGTGCACGAAGCGACCGGCAAGGTCGAACTGCTCACGCACCACTCGATCATGGAATGCGGCAACCAGATCTCGCCGCAGCTCGTGTCGGGCCAGTTGCAGGGCGGTCTCGCGATGGGCATCGGGCATGCGCTGCACGAGTACCTGCCGCTCTACGAGGACGGCCCCGGCAATGGCACGTGGAACTTCAACCGTTACCAGTTGCCGCGCGCGTCCGACGTCGCCGTCTGGACCCAAACGGGCGACGTGCTGCCGCCGCTGTCCGAGACCGATCCGCCGAAGGGTGTCGCCGAAGTGGTGATGATCCCCGTCGTCGGTGCGATCGTGAACGGCATCGCGCACGCGATCGGCCATCGTTTCACCGACCTGCCGGTGACCCCGCAAAAGATTCAGGAGGTGCTCGCATGACGACCGCCCAAACCGCGGCTTCGGCCGCGAGCGCCAGCGCGGCTGCGACCGCCGCTTCCGCACCGACCGCGGCTTCGGCCGCCCCGGCGTCCGCTCCGGCTGCGCCGGCATCGGCATCGGCTGCCGTCGAGCGTCCGCTCGTCCGGTTCCAGCAGAAGCCGCTGTCGGTCAAGATCAACGGCAAGGCCGTCGGCCCGATGCAGGTGCCGGAAGGGCTGATGATGATCGAGTTCCTGCACGAGTACGCAGGCCTCACCGGCTCGCGGCTCGGCTGCGGGCAGGGCATCTGCCACGCGTGCGTCGTGATCGTCGACCAGCCGGACGGCACGAGCGAGGAAATGCGCACCTGCATCACCGGCGCGCACTTCTTCCACGGTCGTTCGATCCGCACGATCGAAGGCCACGCGACGCGCAACGAAGCCGGCGAGGTGGTCGAGCTGTCGCCGATCCAGCAGAAATTCCTCGAGCATTTCAGCTTCCAGTGCGGCTATTGCACGCCGGGCTTCGTCAACGCGGCGACCGTGCTGATCGAACGCCTGAAGCGCGAGCCGGTCGCGAAGGCCGACGTGGAACGCACGATCACCGATGCGCTCGACGCGCACCTCTGCCGCTGTACGGGCTATGTGCGCTACTACGAAGCCGTCAAGGACGTGGTGCTGACGACGCCGGGACTCGTGAAGGACGCAGCATGAAACGCACACTCGCTCATCGTGTCGCGCGGGCCGCGGCCCTGCCCGCGCTCGCGGCGGCCTGCGCGCTGCTGCTCGCCGCCTGCGGCGGCCACGACACGTCGGCGTCGAATGCGGCGTCCGGCGCGCCCGGCGCCGACCCGATCGCGCGCGGCCGCTATCTCGTCAAGGCCGCCGACTGCGCGGCGTGCCACACCGCGAAGGACGGCGCGCCGTTCGCCGGCGGCGCGGCGCTCGAATCGCCGTTCGGCACGTTCTACGGCTCGAACATCACGCCCGACAAGGATCACGGGATCGGCAACTGGAGCGCGGACGACTTCTACGCCGCGCTGCACGACGGCAAGGCGCCGGGCAAGCGCCTGTATCCGTCGATGCCGTACACGTCGTACCGGCAGCTCACGCGCGCCGACGCCGACGCGATGTACGCGTACCTGATGACGGTCAGGCCGGTCGCGCAGGAAAACCGCGCGCACGACCTGAAGTTCCCGTACAACCTGCGCTTCGGCATGGTCTTCTGGGACATGCTGTTCCTGAAGGACAGCCTGCCGGATGCGTCGACCGGACAATCCGCGGACTGGCAGCGCGGCCGCTATCTCGCCGGCGCGCTCGGCCACTGCGCGGAATGCCACACGCCGCGCGCGTTCACGGGCCAGCTCGATGGCGCGAAGCCGTTCGCGGGAGCCGCGCTCGGCCGCGTGGCCGCGCCCGACATCACGCCGGCCGGCCTGGCCGCGCGCGGCTGGACGGGCACCGATCTGCAGACGTTCTTCGGCGTCGGCATCGCACCGCAAGGCTCCGCGTTCGGCGAGATGTATCCGGTCGTGCACCTGAGCACGCAGTACCTGACGAAGGACGACCTGCGCGGGCTGTCGACGTACCTGCTCGGCGATACGCCGCCCGCGCCGCAACCGGTGAAGCCGGTGTCGGCCGACGCCGCGCAACTGGCCGCCGGCCGCTCGGTGTATCTCGCGGTGTGTGCGGGCTGTCACGGCTTCAACGGCGAAGGCAAGCCGCACGTGGCGGTGCCGATGAACGGCAACTCGACACTGCGCCAGGGCGATCCGCGCAACCTGCTGGTCGCGATGCTCGACGGTATCGACGAGCAGAAGTTCGCCGGTTTCGAAAACCTGCAGCCGATGCCGGGTTTCGCGAAGACGTTGAGCGATGACGAACTCGCGCAACTCGCGAACTACCTGCGCGCGACGTGGGGCGGCCAGCCCGCGAGCGTCACGCCGGCCGACGTGAAGGCGATGCGTTGAGTCGTGCCGTGGGGTAGAGCGTCGCGCGCGAGCGGCCGGCTTCCGGTGCTCGCGCGCGATTTCGTCGCCTCACTTTCCTCGCGGCGGCGCGTCAGTAGCCGCCGCCGCCCCCTCCACCTCCGCTGCCTCCGGAGCCGCCATACCGGCTCATGCCCGGTCCTTGCGACGTACCGCTGCCCGACGACGTACAGCCCGCCGACAGCACGAGCACCAGCGCCGCGATCAGCGCCGCAACCAACGTTGCCGATTTCATTGCGATCTCCTTGCAGCGCGCAGGCGACAGGAAAGGCGGTTCGCGTGAACCGCGCGTCTGCGCGATGAGAAGACGTTTCGGCGGGGCGTTTATTCCATGCTTTTTGCGTATCGCCGCGGCAGCGCCTGGATCAACGATAGACGAGATCGGCGCGACGGTTCTGCGCCCACGCGTCCTCGTCGTGACCGAGCGCGACGGGCTTTTCCTTGCCGAGACTGACGGCCTCGAGTTGCGTCGCCGGCACGCCGAGCGTTTCCAGTGCGCTCGCCACGGCCTGCGAGCGGCGCTGGCCGAGCGCGAGGTTGTATTCGGACGTGCCGCGCTCGTCGGTGTTGCCCTGGATCAGCACGCGCCGCGCGGGATGGCTGCGCAGGTAGTCGGCGTGCGCCTGCAGCAGCGACTGGAATTCGGGCTTCACCGAGTACTGGTCGAAGTCGAAGTAGATGCTGCGCTTGGCGAGCGGGCTGTTCGGATTGTTCAGATCGTCGGCCGTCACCGTCGCGACGGTTTCGCTCGAAGGCTCCGGCGCTGCGGCGGCATTCTCGGGCGTTTTCGCCGCGTTGTGGCAACCGGCCAGCAGGACGAAAGTTGCCAGGACCGCGATTCGGTTCATTTTGCTCATCGTTCTTCTCCAGCGGTTGACTGCGTTGAAAGCGGGGCGCGTGCCATTCGCACGCAACCGTCCGGCCGCCATGGCGCGAAAGGTCCGGCTCCGTTGCCGTGATGCAGGCTCGTAAGCCGGTGGTGCGCCAAATGAAAGAATGTTGCGACCGGAACGCCGGATCGAGGCGTCGCTGCAAACAGATTAGGAAAAATGTCACAACGTGCCCAGTTTCTCCGCATTTTTTGCGCAAACGCGACAGTCGGGAGGCATTCTTGCTTGCGCCGACGGTGCGCGGCAAGCGACGCCTGCCACAGCGAAAAAGGCCGCGCACGGGGCGCGGCCTTGTCGTTGCCGGTCATGGCGATCGGGTGATGCGGGAAGCATTCGCCGGATACAGTCGGTCGACCGCATGACGCCGCGGCGCACGCCGTATCGTCAGAACTTGTGCCGCAGCCCCAGTGCGACGACGACCTGGTTGCTGTTCGCGGAAGGCGTCAAGGTCCAGACGGTCGCGTTGAACGCCGGATTGCCGTTGCCGCCGCTCACGCTCTGGTAAGTGCCTTCGAGATACGCGTCCGTGCGCTTCGACAGCACGTAGCCGGCCTGCGCGACGACCTGGTTCCATTTCGGGCGCGTCTGGCCCGTGCGGGTGTCGAAGCGGCCCATCGTGTACGTGTACGCGGCGGCGACGCTCAGCGCGCGCGTGACGAAGTAGCGTCCGTCGATCGAGAAGTTGTCGAACACCAGCGATTCGCCCTTCAGCGGCGCGATGTTGCCGCCCTGGAGCACGCCCGTCACGCCGTCGGTGGTGGAATGCGACCACGCGGCGCCGACCGAGTGCGGGCCGAACGCATAACGGCCGGCCATCGCCCAGATCTGCTGGTTGCCGCCCGTGATCGTCGCCGAGCCGTCGACCGTGCTCAGCGCGCCGTCCGGGTTCGGCGCGTTGCGGTCGCGGTTGATCTTCAGGTAGCCGGCGCCGAGCTTCACCGGCCCGTTCTCGTACGACACCCCCGTGCTCCACACCGCATTGTTGGAGAACTGGCCGGCCGCGTTCGAGAAGCCGACCATCGCGCCGAATCTCAACCCGCGAACCGTCGGGCTCGCGTACTTCACGGCATTGTTGATGCGCAGGTTGCGGTTCGAATCGTCGTTGTCGTACGGGTGGACCGCGAGATTGCCGCCCCAGCCGGGGCCGGACGCGCCGAGCGGCGTCACGTAATCGAGGATCAGGTCGTACTGGCGTCCGAAGGACAGCGTGCCGGCCGTCTGCGAACTCACGCCGACCCACGCCTGGCGGCCGAACAGGTCGACGCCTTTCTGCGACAGCTTGCCGGTGGTGCCCGAGAAGCCGTTTTCGAGCGCGAAGACCGCGGCCATTCCGCCGCCCAGATCCTCGCGGCCGCGCAGCCCCCAGCGCGACGCGTTCAGTGCGCCGCTCGTCATCGCGACGCTGCCGCCGCCGGGCGAGCCGGCACCGCGCGTGCGCTGGTTGGTGGAGTAGGTGATCGACGTGTCGATCAGGCCGTACAGCGTCACGCTGCTCTGGGCGTGCGCGACATCCGGCACGAAGCTGCTCAGGCAGGCGGCAATGACGGTCCCCGCGACGCGTGCGCCGGCATGCTGGTTCATTTGGCAGGAATGCATAGGAGTTTTGTTGTTGTTGGTCCGGCCTGGCGGCCGATGGATCGAGCGGCCATTATTGGAGATCGTGCGGCGGTCGATTAAGGCGTTGCACAGGAAAGGTCCTCTGCGGAATCGGTCGGAATCGCGGGGGTGTCGATGGCTGGGAGGCGGTCGGGAGGGGGGCGGGCCGGGGTTCAGCGTGTCGCGAATAGCGGCGTGATCGATCGGGGTACGTCGTCCACATTATTTACTGATGGCCGGACACCTGCGCCGTGTAACGTCGCTGCATTTCGTCGGGTTCGACCGTTTCGATCGTATGCCCGATCAGCCAATCATGAACAGCGAACACGCCGATTCTACGAACGAATCAGGGGGCGGGCGCACGGCCGGTTTCGACCTACGGGCATCGGTGATCGGCGCGCAAGTCGGTCGGCGACTCCCGGCGGGGGTACGCGGCACGCACTGCGATGGGACGAAATCCCGAGACTGGAATCCACCACGATCAGACGCAACTCCACCTGCCGCGATATGGAGCGGGGCAGAATAGGGCGAGCGCGGCGCATGCCGCGGCGTTGTCGGCCGCGTGCCGACTCATGAAAACCTGTCGAGTCTCCATGGCGTTTCCGATGCCCCCTATCTTGCGTCCCATCCGGTCGGTATCCCGAACGACGGCCGGCATTGCCTTCGTCGTCAGTCTGCTGTCCGGCTGCGCTGCGATGTCTTCATCTGCGCCGATCGATCCCCAGCAGCAGTTCGTTGCGGAGCAGCGAAATGCGAACGAGCGGTACTACCAGACCCTCGCGGCGTACAAGCCCATTTTCCAGAATCCCGGCAACTATGGTCGAGCGGAGGTGCTGGAAAAGTACGACGCGGTGCTCTATCAATACTCGCTCGCCGCGGTCAGTTGGGTTCGCACGATCTATCCTGCCGCCCGGCAGACGCTGCCGCCATCCCTGCAACCGTTGCCTGCGTCGTCCGGGCCGCCCAGCCTGGCGGACGTGAACCGACGCTACGAACACGCGCTCGGCATGAACGCCGGCATGTGGGAGATCAGCATGGCCGCGGATTTCGGCAAGCCGTCGAAACTGGCGGTGCCGCGATATGACGGGCCATTGCTTTTCATGCCGTTCGCACCGCCTTTGCCGCCGCTGCAGGATGTTCGCGATCCGCGGTTCGCGCGGCTGGTGACCATGACGAAGAAGGTGGACGACGCGCAGAAGGCGGACCTCGCTCGACAGAACGCGGCGACCGCGAGACAGATGGCGGAGAACGCCGCGATGCACGCGGCAAACCATCCCCCGGGACTGAATCCGCTGGACTCGATCGATCCGCGGACCGGGTTACCGTATCCGGCACCGCAACAAGACACGCAGCGCTGGTGCACGATGATGGGCAATGGCGTGGGTGGTCGGGTTCCGTGTTGAAACGGTGCGATCGACGGGAGGCGATCTGATATGACCTGGACGTCATGGTGATCGTCCCGGCGCGCCCAAGGGTGCAGACGATCAACCTACAGGCTAAACCACGACATCTGTAAATAGCCAGAACACGACATTAGGATATGGCTGCTACAAACAAAAATGTCGATAATTCACGTTATGTAAAATTATAGCCACTAGTCTGTATCGATACGACTGAACCCTGACGGCCTCTCAGCCCATCAAACCCCAAAGAACGCCAACCCCGCCACCACGATGCCGATCGCGGCCACGCCGATCGACAGCCCCTGCATCCATGATCGCCGCGTGAGGATCGTGATAGCGGCCAGCGCGATCGAGATCTGGATGACGGTCGTCGCCTGCGACCATCGATGGTGTCGGTGCATCCGCTCCTCGCTCGCCGCGTTGTTCTTCTCGACTTCCTTTTCGAGCGCCTCGGCGCGTGCCCGGATCGATTCCTTGTCGGCGCGGTATCTCGCGGCATCCGTCTCGAACCGCTTTCGCTGCGGCGATGCCTCCGGGCTCAACGCCGCACCGAGTTCGGCGAGATTCTGCTTGTCACCCTTTGCCTGGTAGTAGGCCCACTGGTTCGCAGCCTCGGTTTTCCGGATTGCGGCGTCATTCTTGTAGAGCAGCGCGAGGCTCTCGTCGGCACCGCTCTGATAGGCAGATATTGCACCGAAGCACGCAAGCACGGCCGTCAGCACTGCAATGCGCGACGTACCTGGATCGCCACCATGAGACTCGTGATGTTTCACCGCATGGTCGTGAGGGCCATGAACTTCGTATTCTTCAGACATTCGTAGCAAACCCGCAAAAGTTGAATGAATTTGTCGCCTGCCGGCCGTTTGGCTAACGTTAAACGAATTTGGCAAGGCCAACAAAATAAGCGGGCACTCCGGATTCACGGATCGCCAGCGTCGTTCCAAAGGGCGCACGCAGACGCTCGATCGCAACGCGTCCGGCGGCGGCGTACGATCGCCGCGCACCTGAGCACCTACACAGGCTTCCACACGGCGTACCAAATGGCCGCGACATATCTGGCCGTTGATTTCGTGTTTCGTTTCCCCGTCGGGTCATTCCCGCGCGGCTGAGGGAACGAGCAAACGCCCCACGTCGGCTCACACTCGTTAAAGCGGAAATGCATCACCGCCTCTGCCGCCATCCCTGCCATCCGACGCATGCGAAACCATTCATGGGGCCGGACATGTTCGAATGTTTCAAATATATGCAATTCGATCGGCATTGTTTTAATTTCGATTAAATCCCCCTCTTCCGCCAACCTTGTCATCCGTCATTTCATTTCCTATAAATCACTGGTGCCAAGTCAATCGAAAATACAGCGGCGACACTCGAGACAATCACCCCAATAGAAGGAAATTGAATGCCTGGCATTCGATAATGCCAATGCTCCGGCATGTCCCGCCGTCTCGGCCGTGACCGCTGGCGTTATCCGGCGCCACCATGGTCGATCTGCCATCGTCCAGCCGGATTGGAGCACCACCGAATTCGCCGGAATCGCGGCCTTTGACGATGCCGGCGCGCCATGCGTCCGAAGCGCATGGCGCTGTTCTCGAAGGCACGGGGAAGCATCCAACCTCTTCAAGGTGAAAAAAAATGAGTCTCAATCCGATTGAAAATCAGCCACACGGGACCTTTGCGGAATTCGCCAACACTGCCCCTGTTTCTGCCATCGAGGTCGATACATTCAAAATGGCGCTCTATCACGACGGTGTGCAATTGGGCTGGCTTGGCCAAAACAGCGGCGAATGGGCCGTTCTCGTCGATTCCGCCGCGAAAGCATTGACGCTCGAACAGTACCCTTATAACGGCGTGACGTATTACCGGATCCTCGGCACCAGCCGATATATGTCCGTCAGCAATAACGCCTACGTGGGTTTCTATAACTGGATAGGCGCGCGCGGATGGACGCGTCAGGGCTCGATTTTGATTTCCGATTTCAACCACCAGAAACTGTCGCTCTATTCCAAGGACAACGCGTATTTGTATGCGTGGGATGCCTACACCGTGCTCGATGTGAGGTTCGACGAGCAATAACGCACGACGCTTCGCCCGCCGGCTTGAATTTCCGGCGGCGACACGGCGCAGGAAGTGGAGCATCCCCCGGCGACACGGGCGGGATGCCCGCCGGGTTGCGCCATTCGCATTCATCCCACGATCAAAAAGGGAAACGCAATGACCTTCAAGATTCTCAGTTGCGATGGCGGCGGTATCCGGGGATTGATCACCGCCCTGCTCATCCAGGACCTCGACCGGCGCAGCCGGATCATCGCGAGCGCCGACGGCTTTGCCGGCACATCCACGGGCGGCCTGATCGCCCTGGGGCTCGCCCGCGGCGTATCCATTTCCGAGATCGTCGATATCTACAGGACGAAGGGCCCGGTGATCTTTCGGGAAAACGGGGCGTGGCTGGCGCAAAAGCAAGCGCTCGAACAGCACCCGCAAGCACTCGAACAAGGCACGGTCCTGGCTGGCCCGGGCGTGTTCCAATGCCAGTATGTCAACACCGGGCTACAGGAAATCGCCAAGTCGCTGGTCGGCAACGGCAAGCTGGCCGATCTGCCCCGCTTCGTCGCAATCAACTCGGCGCGCCTGTGGGATCCGCCCACCAAGAGCTGGGCTCCGTGCACCTTCTCCAACGGAAACGGCAACGCCTACCGTAACGTCAGCCTGTTCGACGCCGCACTTGCCACGTCGGCTGCGCCGACGTATTTCCCGCCGTACGAAATCGCCGGGCTTGGCTATTTCGCCGATGGCGGCGTGTTTGCGAACAATCCTTCCGTGTCCGCCATTGCCGAGGCGCTGGCGAGCCGTCGCGCAGGCAGCCTGGACGATGTGCGCCTGTTGTCGCTTGGCACCGGCACCAGCCCCGTGGGCATTGCCCCGGACGCCGTCGGCAACCCGTTGACCTGGGGCGTTTCGAAATGGCTGTGGCCGCTCGAAAGCGGGCGCGTACCGGCAGCAGCCCTGCTCGGGCTGACGATGGATACGACGGCGGCGATCGCCGCACAACAGGCCGGGCAGATACTGAACGCCAATTACCAGCGCGGAAATTTCGTGCTCGGTCAATCCATCGCACTGGACGACTGGCGCAAGGTGCCGGAACTGGAGAAGGAAACCCAGGCGTACATGAGGACCGCCGAGTGGCAACGTGTTTGCCAGTGGGTAGAGCAATTCTGGCGCTGATCGCAACGTCGATAGCCGGGCTTTCGTGAGCAGCAGGCGCTGCAGGTGCCGACGGCGAACGAATCGGAAACAACGAGGCCGGGCAGAACGCCCGGCGCTCGGCAACGCCAGCCGCGTGCGTACCGCGCAAATGGCGGCACGCACGCGGCCAACCGGCCATCAGGCCACCCTCAGACGGCCATCACCGTCACCGACTTCGTGACGAGATACGGCTCCAGCGCTTCCGGGCCGCCTTCCGACCCGTAGCCCGAATCCTTCACGCCGCCGAACGGCATTTCCGGCCACGGCGTGGCCGGCTGGTTGATCCACAGCATCCCGACTTCGAGGCGCTGCGTCAGCAGATGCACGTTCGCGAACGAACGCGTGAACGCGTAGCCGGCCAGACCGAACGGCAGACGGTTCGCCTCGGCGATCGCATCCTCGAGCTTGTCGAAGCCGCGAATCGCCGCGACCGGGCCGAACGGCTCGTTGTTGAACACGTCCGCTTCGAGCGGCACGTTCGCGATCACGGTCGGCGCGAAGAAGTTGCCTTCCGCGCCGATCCGCTCGCCGCCGGTCTCGATGCTCGCGCCGACCTTGCGCGCGTTGTCGACGACCGACGCCATCGCGGTCAGGCGCCGCGGGTTCGCGAGCGCGCCGAGCGTCGTGCCTTCCTCGAGGCCGTTGCCGACCTTCAGCCCTTCGGCATGCTTGACGAGCGCGCGGGTGAATTCGTCGCGGATGCTGTTGTGCACGAGAAAGCGCGTCGGCGAAATGCAGACCTGCCCCGCGTTGCGGAATTTCGCCCCGCCGGCGGCCTTCACCGCGAGCGCGACGTCCGCATCCTCGGCGACGATCACGGGCGCGTGGCCGCCCAGTTCCATCGTCGCGCGCTTCATGTGCTGGCCCGCGAGCGCGGCCAGTTGCTTGCCGACCGGCGTCGAACCCGTGAACGTGACCTTGCGGATCACCGGGTGCGGAATCAGGTACGACGAGATTTCAGCCGGATCGCCGAACACGAGGCCGATCACGCCGGCCGGCACGCCTGCGTCGACGAACGCGCGCAGCAGCGCGGCCGGCGATGCGGGCGTTTCTTCCGGCGCCTTCACGAGGAACGAACAGCCGGTCGCGAGCGCGGCGCTCAGCTTGCGCACGACCTGGTTGACCGGGAAATTCCACGGCGTGAACGCCGCGACCGGGCCGACCGGCTCCTTCACGACCGTCTGTTGCGCATTGAGGTTGCGCGGCGGCACGATCCGGCCGTATACGCGGCGGCCTTCGTCCGCGAACCATTCGATGATGTCGGCCGCCGACAGCACTTCGACGCGCGCTTCGGTGAGCGGCTTGCCCTGCTCCTGCGTCATCAGCTGCGCGATCGCGTCGGCGCGTTCGCGCACCAGCGCGGCCGCCTTGCGCATCGTCGCCGCGCGTTCGTGCGCGGGCACCTTGCGCCATGCCTCGAAGCCGCGTTGCGCGGCGGCGAGCGCACGGTCGAGATCGGCGATGCCCGCGTGGGCCACCTTGCCGATCGGCTTGCCGGTCGCCGGGTTCACGACGTCGATCGTCTTGCCGCTCGCGGCGTCGACCCACTCGCCGTCGATCAGCAGTTGCGTATCCGTATAAGTCACGTTAGCCATCCAGACACCCCTACATTGCGTCGATAAAACGCGCGCTGCCGCGAACGGTCGCGCGCCGGTTGACAGAAACAGAAAAAGCCACGCCGCCGGGGCAGGCACGCGCCCGGCGGCGTCGACGGCAGGCACGCCGGCCCGCTGTCGTTTTGCAGCGCACCGCGCTCAGCGCGCGGCCGCCGTCGCCTTGCGGAGTTTCGCGACGTCCGCCGCCTGCACGGCCGGCGCGCCGTTGTTCCAGCCGGCGCGCATGAACGTCAGCACGTCGGCGACCTGCTGGTCGTTCAACTGGTTCGAGAACGCCGGCATCGGATACGCGGACGGCACGCCACCGATCACGAGCGTGTCGCTGCCGTTCAACGTCACGTTGATCAGCGACGACGCATCGGCTTCGAGCACGTTCGGATTGCCGGCGAGCGGCGCGAGCAGCGGCGCATAACCGCGCCCGTCCACCCCGTGGCAATGCAGGCAGTAAGCGTTATACACCTTCGCGCCCGGATCGGCTGCCGGCCGGCCCAGCGCGACCTGCGTTGCCTTCGGATCATAGCGGTACGGCGGCGCGCCGGTGCCGCCTGCCGCCGGCAGCGACTTCAGGTAGCGCGAGATGGAGGCCAGATCGTCGTCGGTCAGTTCCTGCGTGCTGTGGTTGATCACGCTCACCATCGAGCCGAACGCGGTCGCGTGCTGATTCGCGCCGGTCTTCAGGAACTGCGTGACGTCTGCCTCGTTCCAGCGCCCGAGCCCGGTGTTGTGCTCGCCGGTCAGGTTCGACGCGAACCAGTTGTCGATCGCGGCGCCGGACAGGAACGCCGCCCCGCTTTCGTCGAGCGCCTTCTCCTGGAAGCCGACACCGCGCGGCGTGTGGCACGACCCGCAGTGCCCGAGCCCCTGCACGAGATACGCGCCGCGGTTCCACATCGCGTCCTTGGCCGGCTTGTCCGCGTACGGCGTCGTGTCGAGGAACACCGCGTTCCACAACGCGAGCGGCCAGCGCATGTTGAGCGGCCACGGGATGTCGGACGGCCGGTTCGCCTGCTTCACCGGTTCGACGCCGTGCATGAAGTATGCATACAGCGCCTTCACGTCGTCGTCCTTCAGCTTCGCGTACGACGGATACGGCATCGCCGGATACAGGTTGTGACCGTCCTTCGCGACGCCCTTGCGCAACGCGCCGGCGAAATCCGCTTCGGTATAGCCGCCGATGCCCGTCTCCGGGTCGGGCGTGATGTTGGTCGTGTAGATCGCGCCCATCGGCGTGACCATCTTCAGGCCGCCCGCGAACGGCGTGCCGCGCGGCGCGGTGTGGCACGCGACGCAGTCGCCGGCTTTCGCCAGATAGGCGCCGCGGGCGACGAGCGCGCTGTCGGCGGGCGCCGTCTGCGCGGCATGCGCAGCCGTGCCGATCACCAGTGCGGATAGCGCGAACAGCGACGCGCGGAGCGTGTTCAGGTTCAGGGTGAGATATCGCATGGTCGTCCCCTCCCCTCAGGCCGTTTTCAGCTGGTTGCCGACCGGCAGCTTGCGCAGCCGCGTGCCGGTGGCCGCGAAGATCGCGTTCGACAGTGCCGCCGCGGTCGCGGCCGTGCCCGGCTCGCCGATCCCGCCCGGCGCCTCGCCGCTCTTCACCAGATGGACTTCGATCGGCGGCACCTCGTTGATTCGCATCATCCGGTAGTCGTTGAAGTTGGTCTGCACGACGCGGCCGTCCTCGATCGTGATCTCGCCGTACAGCGCGCCCGTGATCCCGAAGATGATGCCGCCCTGCACCTGCGCCTCGATCGTGTTCGGATTGACGTACATCCCGCAATCGACCGCGCACACGGCGCGCTTGACCTGCACCTCGCCGCCGTCCACCGCGACGTCGATGACGATCGAGAAGAAGCTGCCGAACGCGTGCATCACCGACACGCCGCGCCCTTGCCCCTTCGGCAGCGATGCGCCCCAGCCGGCCGCCTTCGTCGCGACGTCGAGCACGTTGCGGGCGCGCGGCGTCTTGTCGAGCAGCGCGCGGCGGTACTGCACCGGGTCGGTCTTGGTCTGCGCGGCCAGTTCGTCGATGAAGCTTTCGACGACGAACGTGCTGCGCGTCGGCCCGACGCCGCGCCAGAACGCGGTGGGCACGTGGCGCGGCTCCTGGCGCACGTAGTCGACCAGCTGGTTCGGCAGGTCGTACGGCAGTTCGGCCGCGACCTCGACCGCGTCGGGATCGACGCCGTCCTTGACCGCGGGCGGCGCGAAGCGCGCGAGGATCGACGAGCCGACGATCCGGTGCTGCCACGCGACCGGCTTGCCGTTCGCGTCGAGGCCGGCCGAGATCGCGTCGTAGTAGCACGGCCGGTACATGTCGTGCTGGACGTCTTCCTCGCGCGTCCAGATCACCTTCACCGGTGCGTTGACCTGTTTGCCGACCTTCACGGCCTGGCCGATCATGTCGGTTTCGAGCCGTCGGCCGAATCCGCCGCCGAGCAGATGGTTGTGCACGACGATCTTGTCCGGCGACAGCCCGGTCAATTGCTGCGCCGTGTCGCGTGCGCGGGTCGGTACTTGCGTGCCGACCCAGATCTCGCAGCCGTCGCCACGCACGTGCACCGTGCAGTTCACCGGCTCCATCGTCGCGTGGGCGAGCAGCGGCTGTTCGTAGACGGCGTCGACGCGCGTCTTCGCGTTCGCGAATGCCTTGCCGACGTCGCCTTCCTTGCGTGCGACCGCACCCTTGCCGTTCGCCGCCGCCTGCGCGAGATCCGCGAACAGGTCCTTGGTCGACACCTTCGCGCCCGCGCCTTCGTTCCACTTCACGACGAGCGCCGACGCGCCGCGCTTCGCGGCCCACGTGTGATCGCCGACCACCGCGACCGCGTTGTCGACGCGCACGACCTGGCGCACGCCAGGGATCTTCCTCGCGGCCGTGTCGTCGACGCTCGCGACCGTGCCGCCGAACACCGGGCTGTTCACGATCACCGCGTACAGCATGCCGGGCAGGCGCACGTCGAGCCCGAACTGCGCGGTGCCGTCGACCTTCTCCGGCGAATCGAGGCGCTTCGCGGGCGTGCCGATCAGCTTGAAATCCGCCGGCTTCTTCAGCACGACGTCCTTCGGCACCGGCAGCTTCGCCGCGGCGTCGGCCAGCTGGCCATACGATGCGCGCCGGCCGCTCGGCGGATGCTGCACTTCGCCGTTCGCCGCGCGGCAGCTCGCCGGATCGACGTTCCATTGCTTCGCGGCCGCCGAGACCAGCAGCGTGCGCGCGGTGGCGCCCGCCTGGCGCAGCGGGTCCCACGCGTAGCGTACCGACGTCGAGCCGCCGGTGAGCTGGCCGCCGAGCAGCGGATCGAGGAACAGCTTCTCGTTCGGCGGCGCATGATCGAGCGTCACGCTCGACAGCGGCACTTCGAGTTCTTCCGCGATCAGCATCGGCAGCGCCGTATAGACACCCTGCCCCATCTCGACCTTCGGCATCACCAGCGTGACCTTGCCGGCGCGGTCGATCTGCACGAACGCATTCGGCGCGAACACGCCGGGCTGCGCGGGTTCGGCTGCGTCACCGCCGATCACCGAGCGGCGCGCATCGTCACCCGCCGCCGGCAGGCTGAAGCCGAGCAGCAAGCCGCCGCCGGCGGCCGCGCCGAGCGACATGCCGAGTTTCAGAAACGAACGGCGCGATACGCCCGCGCCGGCCCGACCTGCTTCGATCAGTCCTCGCGACATGTCAGGCCTCCTTCGCGGCTTGTTTGACGGCCGCGCGAATCCGGTGGTACGTGCCGCAGCGACAGATGTTGCCGGCCATGGCCGCGTCGATGTCGGCGTCGCTCGGGTTCGGGTTCGACGCGATCAGCGCGGTGGCGGCCATCACCTGCCCCGACTGGCAGTAGCCGCACTGGACGACGTCGAGCTCGCGCCACGCCTGCTGGACCTTGTGGCCGGCCGGCGTCGCGCCGACGGCTTCGATCGTCGTGATCTTGCGGCCCGCGACAGCGGCGACCGGCAGCACGCACGAACGCGCGGCCACGCCGTCGAGATGCACGGTGCACGCGCCGCATTGCGCGATCCCGCAGCCGAATTTGGTGCCGGTCAGGCCGACGACGTCGCGCAGCACCCAGAGCAAGGGCATGTCGTCGGGGGCGTCGACCGAGCGGGTTTCGCCGTTGATGTTGAGGGTGATCATTCAGCCTCCGGGGCCGTTGTATTGGGGGAGCGGCGCGAACGACGCGCGCTGCGTCATGGGGTCGTCGTCATCGCCGTTGCGTCGTGCGCAACGGGTGCCGCGCGGTCCGGGTGCGGGCGGGCCGCGGCGGTGGTGTTGCGTGCTGCGTCGTTACTCGGCCACGTCGATGCCCGCCAGCACCTTGATGACAGGCGGTGCGGTGAACCAGTCGGCCGACTTCGTGCGGAACTCGCCGAAATACGGGCTCGCGAGGTGCGCGTCGAACGCCGCCTGGTCGTCGTAGATCTCGTACAGATGCAGGTTCGGCGAACCGTCCTGCTCGCGGAACAGGTCGTAGCGCCGATTGCCCGGTTCGGTGCGCGTCTTCGCGACCATGCTGCGCAGCTCGGCCTCGGCAGCCTGCGCGTGTTCGGGTTTCAGGAACAGCGAAGCAATCACGTGAAGCGCCATTTTTCACTCCTTTGAAAACGGAAACGAGCATGCCACAAGCCGGCGTCGTGCGACGCCAGCGTGCAACGGTCGTATGTCGTCGAGCGGCGGGATCAGGCCAGCTCGTCCGGGCCGACACGCACGACGACCTTGCCGAAATTCTTGCCGGCGAGCAAGCCGATCAGCGCTTGCGGCGCGTCGGCGAGATCGGGAACGATGTCTTCGCGCGTCTTCACCTTGCCCTGCGCGACCCACTCGCTCATGTCCTTCAGGAACGGCGCATAGCCGGTTGCATAGTGATCGAGGATGATGAAACCCTGCACGCGGATGCGCTTGCGCAGGATCGCGCCCATCAACGCCGGCACGCGGTCACGGCCGGTCGACAGCGCCTTGTCGTCGTAGGCCGCGTCGTTGTAATGCGCAATGATGCCGCAGACGGGCACGCGCGCATGGTCGTTCAGCAGCGGCCATACCGCGTCGAACACGGCGCCGCCGACGTTCTCGAAATAGACGTCGATGCCGTTCGGGCACGCGTCCTTCAGCTTCGCGGCAAACGCCGGATCGTGGTGGTCGACGCATGCGTCGAAGCCGAGCGTGCCGGTCACGTACGCGCACTTGTCGGCGCCGCCCGCGACGCCGACCACACGGCAACCCTTCAGCTTGGCGATCTGGCCGACCACCGCGCCGACCGCGCCGCTCGCGGCCGCGACGACCACGGTTTCACCGGCCTTCGGTTCGCCGATCTTCAGCAGTCCCGTGTACGCGGTGAAGCCCGGCATGCCGAGCACGCCGAGCGCGTACGACGGGTGCGCGAAGTCGCGGCCGAGCGGGATCAGGTCGCGTCCGTCGGACAGTGCGTAGTCCTGCCAGCCGGCCCCGGCGACGACGAGATCGCCTTCGCGAAACGCCGGCAGGTTCGACGACACCACGCGGCTGACCGTGCCGCCGACCATCGGCTGCCCCAGTTCGGCCGGCGGCGCATAGGACGGCGCGTCGCTCATCCGGCCGCGCATGTACGGGTCGAGCGACAACCAGACGGTGCGCAGCAGCACCTGACCGGGACCGGGCACCGGCACGTCAGCGGTTTCGGCGCGGAAGTTGTCCGGCGTCGGTGCGCCGACCGGGCGCGAATTCAGGATGATCTGGCGGTTTGCGGTCTTGCTTTGCGGCATATGAGCCTCCGTCAACAGGAATGGACGTGCGTCGTGGGCACGATCGGATCAGGGATGGACCAGCAGGAAGTGCGTGCCCGCGGCGGCATCGGCGGTTGGGCCGACGCGGTCGCAGGCAGGCGGTTGGAACGATCGGGACAGCGTAACGCGGTGTGAAGCGTTCGGCTTGAAGCGTTCGTCATGAATGATTGAGTAGACCAGTCGTCTAGAGTTGGGGTAAAAACAAGGCGCGCCCCTGCGCGCCCGACTTACGACTGTGCTCCGTCATGCGCGGCCGGCGGCAGGTTCAGCATGCGCCGCGTTTCGGCCATCGCCCTTTCGAGCGGTTTGCGGTCGCGGTGAATCTTCTCCAGCAGCGTCGCGCCCAGCCACAGCTCGTACAGGATCGCGGCGGTGTACGACGGATCGTCGACGCCGCTTAGCGAACCGTCGGCGAGCCCCGCCTCGATGCCGCCGGCGAGCCGCTCGATGATCTGGCTGGTGCCGCGCCGCAGTACCGCGCGCATCGCTTCCGACAGATCCGACACTTCCGCGCCGAGCTTCACCGCGAGGCACTTGCCTTCCGGATCGTCCGCGCATTGCGTGTGCAGCCAGTTGCCCCAGTACGTCATCAGGCGCTCGGCGCCCGTGCCGGCCTGCTGCTTGAGCAGGTTGTCGAGATGCGCGAGATAGCCTTCGAAATACGATTCGAGCAGCGCTTCGCCGAATGCCTCTTTCGAGCCGAAGTAATGATAGAACGAGCCCTTCGGGATGCCCGCCGCGGCGAGAATCTCGTTCAGACCGACCGCCGAAAACCCCTTGTGGAGCATGATCGGCTTCGCGATGTTCAGGATGTGCTGGCGGACTTCGGCGCCTGAAGATGCATTCATGATGGCGTATGGTAGCAACGATTAGACCGGTCGTCTAGTGACGTCGAACCGGCATGTTGAGCGGCACTTTACCCGATCCCGGTCGCGCGCCCAATGCCTGCTCGGCGCGGCTCTCGCCTGCTCGTGCCGGCTGCGCGCCGCGCGTCATATCGGCGACTCGGTTTCGTTGTCAGCGCGGCGCTTCGTCGACGCGTTTTCGCGTCCGCGCCCGCCGCTCGCTGCGTTCGGCGGCCGGGACGGTCTTTTGACGCCGCGCAACGGTGGCCGGCGCATGAGCGCCGCCATCTCGCGCCTCAACGCCTCGAGTTCGCGGCTGCGCGCCGCGTTGGTCGCCAGTGCGCCGTCGAGCTGCCCCTGGAGCACGCCGCAGCGATGCAGCGCGTCGCCGAGTTGGGCCTGTAGCGCGGCCGTGTCCTTCCGCTGCTGCGCATCGCGCTGTTCCGCACGCGATGTCGCTGCGTCGAGTTCCTTTTGCAAGCGCGCGGCCGCGAGCCGCTCGCGATCGATTTCCTGAAGCGCCCGCTTCTCCGATGCGCGCAGGCGCTCCTCGGCGCGACTGGCATCGTCGCGCAACCGGTCGAGCTGGGTGGTGAAATCCGCGCGAGCCTCGGCGAGGGCGCGGTCGCCCTCCGCGTTGTCGGCCTTCAGGCGTTCGATCTCCGCTTTTAGCGCTTGGTGAGAGGCATCGTCCGCCGCCCTCGCCTGCTCGAGTTCCTGAATGCGGACCTGCGCGGCCAGCAGCGCGGCCGTGCGTTGCTCCAGCGCGGTTTCGGTGCGGGCCAGTTCGGCCTGCAGCGTCGCGACTTCCGCTTGCGCCGCCGCCCGCTCGGCCTCGACCTCCGCACGCAGCGCATCGAGCGCGGCCGCCGCGTCGCTGCTCGATCGGTTCCACAACGCCGCGACCAGTTCGCCGGCCGCTGCCTGCAGATCGGCCGGCAGGTCCGGATGCTCGATGCGCACCCGGCTCTTTTCCCGCAGCTCGGCCCAGAACTCGCCGAGGACAGCCGTCGGCGTGCTCATGCTGCCCTTGCGAACGAGCTGGTACAGGCGGTTCGCCGTCGGTGTGATGCCGAAGCGGAAGAACAGCAGCGCGCAGGCTTCGCGGTACAGCTCGCGCGTTTTCGGGAAGTCGGCCTTGAGACGCTCGATTTCGGCGGTCAGGCGGGATTCGTCGGCGGCGAGATCGGACATGGTGGGCTCGGAGGGAATTTCGTAAATAATATAACGTAAACCGTCAAATATCCAATCAATCGAATAATTGAATTTGACATTATTTCTATAATGTCGAGATAAAAGATTCCCGGTCTGATATCGGCGCCTTCGCGCTGTGCTGTTGGCCGCCCCGCCTTCGCCCAGCTTGGTGCCGAGCAACAATGCCGCTGCAACCGCCTCGAAAGACGTCAACATTGCGCGATTCGAAGCGGGCCACTTTGCTTTGCTTGGCCGGGGCAACGATGGAAAAACGGATGGCCGGCGCTGGCGAATACCTGGTGGTGCGGGTGATGCGCACGCCGCCGCATGCGACGCGGCCGGCCAGATCACGCAGGGTGCGTTGCCCGCGGCGGCTTTGGCGACGGGATTGCCGAACGGTGGGATAACGGCTGGATGATGGGCATCGCGAATCACGTGACGCGCGATGCGGCCGGCGTATCGTACGAAGCACGCGGAATTCGGCCGCACGCGGAATTCGACGTGATCCCGGACGATGCGTCCGACGCCGGTTATGGCCGCGCTGTACTGCGCGCCGCGACACTCGCCGGCGAAGCTGCACGGTCGCACCGGACGCGGAGCACCATGCGAGACCGACCAAACCAGCGCGCGCGCTGGCGGCCAGAAGCGCGACGGGTCACGGCAGCGGCCTTCAACGGTTTGGCGCGGGTTCCCTGAAGAAATCGAGCAACTGGCGCGTCAGGAAGGCCGGATTCTCGTCCGGCAGCCAATGGCCCGTATTCGGCGCAACGGCTCCGCGCACATCCAGCGCCAGTTCCTTCGCCATGTCGAGTTCCTTGGCGCCGTTGCTCTTGTCGCCCGCGAGCGCGAGCACCGGCATCGGGAGCTTGTGCTTCATGAACGCCTTGAACTGCATCTCGTCCTGCGGGAACGCGCGATAGAGTTCGAACCCGGCGCGTAGCGCGCCCGGCGCCGCATAAGCGTCGGCGTAGACGGCGATATCGTCGTTCGACAACGCGACATGGGCCCTCTTCTTGTAGAAATCGAGAATGTAGGCGTGCTCCTTGCCCGCAATCAGCAGTTCGGCGATATCGCGCTGCTGATGCAATCCGAAATGCCAGATCTGCGGATCGGCACGGGCCTTCGCTTCGTCCCAGATGCGCGTGCCCGGCACCGGAACGTCGAGCATCGCAAGCTTCACGATCTCGGCAGGCCATTGCGCGGCGTATGCGTACGCCACCATCACGCCGATGTCGCGGCCGACGAGGTGGATGCGCGTCGCGCCGAGCTGGCGAACGAGTGCGCGGATGTCGCCCGCCATCGAGGCTTTGTCGTAGCCGCCGAGCGGCTTGTCGGATTCGCCCGCGCCGCGGTAGTCGACCGCGACGACCCGATATCCCTCTTGCGCCAGCACCGGCATCACGTGACGCCACGTGTACCAGGTTTGCGGCCAGCCGTGCAGCAGGATCACCAGCTCGCCGTCGTCCGGGCCGCCGGTCACGTAATGGAGGCGGACGTCATCGACCTGCGCGTAGCGTCGGCTGAAGCGTCGATCGAAACCGGCCGGCAGGCCGGGCGCCGGCATCCCTGACATCGATGGTTCATTCTGCATGGGTCGTCATCCGTTGCTGTGTCGGTCGCTCAGGCTCTCGACCTGTTTCACGCCCCGGAGCAGCCATGGCCGAAGTTGCCTCGTGAGGAGCGGCATGATGATCCAGGTCAGCGATGAGGTCAGCAGCGCAGAGCTGAGCGCGAGTTGGACAGGACGCTCCAACGCTGGCAGGAGCGCATTCAGTAGGTACGTGATCGACAGCAGGACCGGGTAGACGGCCAGCCACGTCACGAGAAACGTCTTCCACTTCGGTGTAGCGGGCTTGCCGGCGATCGCGAACCACGCATCCATGCCGACCGCGGCATCGCGATGTTCGTCCGATATCTCGTCGCCCTTCGCAATCAGCTTTCGCCGTTCCCCGGAGGACACCCACGCATGCAGGTGCGCCGGCGAGTCGAAGCGGTAAATCAGGTAGTTGATGCCGCTCGAATCGCTCAGGCGAACGTTTCCGAGGTGCCCCGGGTAACGCCGCGCCGCCGCGTCGATCTCGCGCGCCCAGTGATCGAATTGCCTTTCCCGCCCCGGATGAACGACGCGACTGACGACGATCGTGCTTGACTCACGCATCGTGCCGGACGGGGAAAGGCGTTGGCTGTCGTGCATCGGCTGCTGAAGCGAGTGGGCAATGCGTTGCGTCGCCTGGCGGTGTCCGATGGTCGAGGAACTCCCTCGATACGCCGTCTGGGCGAACCTGCCGGGCTGTCGCGAAAGCAAACCACGGTCCTGGCCGCACGCCGGCAGCGTCGCTCATCGCGCTGGTACTCCATGCTCCATTGAGAGGCTTGCGTCGATGGGGCCGCAGCGTCATGCGATGCCGCTGAATTCGCTATCGAACGAACGTGCGCTGTAATTTTTTCAGCGCGATCGAAAGCGGTGAGCGCGGCGGGTTACCGGCCGGCGGATCGTCGTGCGCCGAATCCTGCCCCGGCGCCGTGGTTTCGTCTGTCATTTGCGTGCCACCGTCGGCCGGTAAGGTCCGAACTCGTCCCCGATTCCGACAAGCGATCCACCATGCAGCGCCCGTCGCGCGCCACGCCCCACGTTTACGCAGCCACGTCCCGCGCCCTCGCCGTCAGCCTCGCGATCAACCTGCTGCTGCTCGCCGTCGAGACGGCGGCGGCATGGTCCGCGCATTCGTCGGGGCTGCTCGCGGACGTCGCGCACGCCGCGATCGACTTGGCGGCCGATGCGCTGATCCTCGTCGCCTGCCGGCTCGACGCGCGCCTGCCGCCGGCACGTCGGCCGACCTACGAGCCGCTCGCGCTCGCGGGCCTCGGTGCGTTGCTGGCCGTAACCGGCGCGCAGATGATCTGGCATGCACTGACCCGGTTCGATACGCCACCCAGCGTGCAGCCGGGCGCGACCGCGCTCGCGCTGGTTGCCGTCACACTCGCCGGCAAGGCCATGCTGTCGTACTGGATGCTGCGCAAGGCACGCGAGACCGGCTCCGCGCTGCTCGAGGCAAGCGGCTGGCACGTGCGGACCGATGCGCTGTCGTCGTTGCTCGCGGCGCTCGCGATGAGTGCGGCGCTGGTCGGCTTCGGCCGGCTGGACGACCTGGCCGCGCTCGCGATCGGCGCGCTCGTGATTCGCACGGGTGTCGGATTCATCCGGCGCGGCTGTGCGCAGTGGCCGGCACGGGCCGATTGGGCGAATCGCTCGACGCGCGGGTCGTGAACGGGGGGAGCCGAGCCGCTCGTTGATGCTCCGAGACGTCTGATCGACGGCACGGAAATAAAGAAGAGGCTCGCATCCCGCGAGCCTCTTTTGCGTGATGTCGCCATCGCCATGTAGTGCGTGACGCATCGATGCTGCTACCTCTCCGAACGACGCGACACTCCCGAGCAGAATCCACACGAGCGCCGCCGAGCAACGGCCATGGCATACAGCATGGGACAGTTTCGCGCGATCGAGTATGGGGACGTCTTGCATGGCGTGCCACGACGCACACGTATGCTTTGCGGGCGTCGTGCGCGACAACCGCAAGCGGGATGATCGATCGGGTTCCGCGTAACAGGCTATTGTTTGTTTTTTGTTAATACAGCCTATGGTTTGTATTTTGGCGATACATGTCATAGACTGTATTTTCCGATTACAAACGATCACCTGTCATCTCGCGGAGTGCCCGATGGCCTTTCCTGTCCAGACCCTGACCCAGTTGCGTCCGATCCTCGTCGGCTTCCGCAAATCCGCGGGGCTCACGCAGGCGCAACTGGCCGCTCGCCTCGGCATCACCCAGCAATCTTATGCTCAGTTCGAAGCCAACCCGTCGGCGGTCAGCATCGAACGGCTTTTCAAGGTGATGAACGTGCTTGGCGTTCGCATGACGCTCAGCCTCGACGAGCGGGATGCACCGGCGGAAGCGGCCGATTCGGCTTCCGCTGCCGAACTGGTGGCGCGCCGCAAGCCGGTCGCGAGCAAGCGCGGCACCACGGCCGCCAAAACCCCGACCGGCACCGCCGTCGGCGCTGCGCGGAGGCGCCCGACAGCGACGACTCGGACCACGCCACGCGTCTCGAAGCGGGAGGACTGGTGACGATGGTCGCACGCGCCCGCAGCGACCGGCTCGACCTGTGGATGAACGGCATTCCTGTCGGCTACTGGGAAATCCGGCGCGGGGTCGAACGTCTCGTCTACCTGCCGGACTGGCTCGACGATCCCCAGGGCCGGCCACTGTCATTGTCGCTCCCCTTCACGCCCGGCAACCAGCCGCACCAGGGCGCGATCGTGGCCGACTACTTCGACAACCTGCTGCCGGACAGCGAGCCGATCCGCCGCCGCATCGCGCAGCGTTACCGGCTCCGATCGACAGCGCCGTTCGAATTGCTCGCGTCGATCGGCCGCGATTGCGTCGGCGCGATCCAAATGCTGCCGCCCGACGAGACCCCGGTCGATCTCGAGGCAATCGAAGGCGCGCCGCTCGACGACGCAGCCGTTGCCGATGTGCTGCGCCACGCGACCGCCACGCCACTGCCCGGCAGCGGAGAACCGGACGGCGACCTGCGCCTGTCGATTGCCGGCGCTCAGGAAAAGACCGCGCTGCTGCGTCAGCGTAACCGCTGGCTGCGGCCGTCGGGCAGCACGCCGACGACCCACATCTTCAAGCTGCCGCTCGGGCGCGTCGGCAACATGCAGGCCGACATGCGCACGTCCGTCGAAAACGAATGGTTGTGCTCGAAGCTCGTCGCCGCGTACGGCCTGTCGGTCGCGCCGTGCGAAATCGGCCGGTTCGACGATCAGAAGGCACTCATCGTCGAGCGCTTCGACCGTCGCCCGTCGCGCGACGGCTCGTGGATCCTGCGGCTGCCGCAGGAGGACATGTGTCAGGCGACCGGCACGCCGTCGGGGGCGAAATACGAAACGGACGGCGGCCCCGGCATCGAGACGATCATGGGCATCCTCGCGAATTCGGCCGACGCTTCGCGCGACCGGATGAATTTCTTTGTCGCACAGCTTGTATTCTGGGTGTTGGCGGCGATCGACGGCCACGCGAAGAACTTCAGCATCGCGCACCTGCCCGGTAATGCGTATCGCAGCACGCCGCTGTACGACGTGCTGTCCGCGCATCCGATCATCGGTACGCGCCGCAACCAGATCCCGCCGCGCCGCGCCCGCCTGGCGATGGCCGTCTGCGGGAAGAACCGGCACTACGTGATGGGTGAAATCCAGCCGCGCCACTGGATCGCACAGGGCCGCCGTGTCGGCCTGACCGAAGACGACGTGCGGGCCGCGATGGCGGCCGTCGCAGCACGGACGGAGCCCGCGATTGCCGAAGCCGCCGCGCAGATCCCGCCGGACTTTCCCGCGGACGTGGCAGACGCGATCTTCGCGGGCATGCGTCGGCAAAGCCGCAAACTCGCGGCGGCCGATCCGGCGTGACGAATCGACCGGCCGCGACGGGCTGTCGGTCTTCGCTGCAGTACTTCGGCCCTCGGTCGACGGGTAGCCCTGACAGGATCGAAGCAGTTACGTCGTCGCAGATACGGACATCGAATGCCCCGCGCCGAACCGCTTGCCGGCCGCCGGCGCAGATCGTTCACCCGGCGTCGCGCGCGCGGGCGAGTGCCGCGAGGTTGCCCTCGCCGAACCCGTGGTGCCCCTTGCGCTGCACGATCTCGAAGAAGATCTCGCCGGGACGGCGTTTGACGAAGGTCTGGAAGAACAGCCTCGGCACGCCGTCGCTGCCGATCTCGCCGTCGACCAGCACCGCGCGGCGGCGCAGCGCGTCGAGATCGACACCATGCGCGGGCAGCCGCGCATCGACGTCGTCGTAATAGCGTGCCGGCGGCTCGATGAACTCGACGCCGTTCGCGCGCAGGGCATCGACGCACGACAGGATGTCGTCGGTGGCCAATGCGACGTGCTGCACGCCCTCGCCCGGATGGTCGGGCAGGTACGCATGCATCAGGTCGGTACGCCGCGTGCCTTCCTCGTAGACCGGAATCCGGACCGCGCCGCACGGCGACACCATTACGCGCGATTCCTCCGACACATGCCAGTGCGCGTCGATCTGGTGGATCTCGCGAAAATGCAGCAGGTCGTGGTAGAAATCCAGCCACTCCTGCATCCGTCCCGCGCCGACCGTTTGCGTGAAGTGGTCGACCTGCTGCAGGCCGACGCCCGCGCAGTCGAGATCGGTATGCGCGGTCGCGATGTCGATCGGCCGGAAATCGATGTCGAAGATGGAGATGTCGCCGACGCCGCCGCGCTGGCCGTCCCGCCCGCGCCAGCGGTCGACGAAATACAGGTGCGAATCGCCGATGCCCTGGATCGCGGGGATCTTCAACTCGCCGACGCCGACCTTTTCGCCTTCGAACGCCCACGCTCCGAGCTGGATCGCGCGTTCGAACGCGCGCCGC
The DNA here is from genome assembly GCF_900100915.1 of Burkholderia orbicola. Taxonomy (NCBI): domain Bacteria; kingdom Pseudomonadati; phylum Pseudomonadota; class Betaproteobacteria; order Burkholderiales; family Burkholderiaceae; genus Burkholderia; species Burkholderia orbicola. Next base: position 375,365 of record NZ_FNKW01000002.1, read on the forward strand.
GCATTCGCCACGCGCAGCCCGATCGCGCAGACGCCCATCCCGTACTCCTCCGCATAGCGCGCGGCGAACGAATCGGGCTCGGCGTTGATCAGGAAATGCATCTGCCCCTGCCGGTACAACGTGACGTTCTTGCTGACGTGCCGCGCGATCGCCTTGAACCCAAGCTGCTCGAAGCGTTGCGCGAGCGCGTCCGGCACGGGCGCCGCGAATTCGACGAATTCGAGACCGGCCATCCCGAGCGGATTGGCGGCCGGATCGGCGACGGGCGGCGTATCGCTGGACAAGGGGTGGGAATTGCCGGGCATTCCAGTCTCCGGGGGCATGCGGTCGATGGGGAATCGGGCCTGTCGCGTGCGGCATGCACGGCCGATGTGGCGGCCTTGCCTCCGCCCCGAACGGGCGAGTTGTCGATGCTGCAGATTTTAACCAGATCGTTCACGGCGGCACACCCCGGCCGAACGGGATATCGTCGCACCGCCTAGTGCAAACCCGGAAAGCGTTCGATAATCGCACGGATTTGAACGATAATCGCGCACTTTATCCGATTGGCCAATTGCCGCCGCGCGGTCCGCGCCCTATTCTCCGTTCACCCATCGACTTCAATGCAGCATCGGACGCGGCGCCGCCACGATCCACGATGCGCCGTGCCAGGAGACATCGCCATGACCCCCACCTTCGACACCCTCGACGCCGCCGCCGGCGCCCGTGCGCGCAGCCAGGCCCGCAAGGCCGCGATCGGCAGCTTCGTCGGCGCCGTCGTCGACTGGTACGACTTCCTGCTGTACGGGATCGTCGCCGCGCTGGTGTTCAATTCCGAGTTTTTCCCGAAAGTCAGTCCGACGATGGGCACGCTCGCGGCGTTCGCCACCTTCGGCGTCGGCTTCCTGTTCCGGCCGCTCGGCGGCATCGTGTTCGGTCACTACGGCGACCGGCTCGGCCGCAAGCGGATGCTCGTGCTGACCGTGATGCTGATGGGGCTGTCGACGGTCGCGATCGGCCTGCTGCCGGCGTTCTCGACGATCGGCTGGTGGGCGCCCGTGCTGCTGGTGCTGATGCGCGCGATCCAGGGTTTCGCGGTCGGCGGCGAATGGGGCGGCGCGGCGCTGATGGCGGTCGAGAGCGCGCCGAAGCAGAAGAAGGCGTTCTACAGCAGCGGCGTGCAGGTCGGCTACGGCGTCGGGCTCGTGCTGGCCACCGGCATCGTCTCGATCTTGAGCCATACGCTCGGCGAGGCCGCGTTCAAGTCGTGGGGCTGGCGCCTGCCGTTCGTGTTCAGCATCGTGCTGGTGCTGATCGGGCTGTGGGTGCGCAAGAACATGGACGAATCGCAGGAGTTCGTCGAGAAGGTCGAGCACGGCAATCGCAAGCTCCGCCTGCCGGTGCTGGAAGCGCTGACGCGCCACCCGAAGGCGTTCCTGCTGATCGTCGCGCTGCGGCTTGCCGAGCTGTTCACGATGTACATCGTTACCGCGTTCGCGCTCAGCTATTCGACGACGAACCTCGGCATGTCGCGCGACCTGTTCCTGAACATCGGCCTGCTGGTGGGCGCGGTGAGCTGCGTGACGATCCCCTGCTTCGCGTGGCTGGCCGATCGCTACGGCCTGCGCCGTATCTACCTGATCGGCGCGCTGATCGGTCTTGCGTCGGCGGTGCCGTTCTTCGTCGCACTGGAAGCGCGGTCGATCGCGTGGATCGTGATCTTCTCGATCCTGTTGGCGAACGCCGCGCACGACATGGTCGTGAGCGTCCAGCAGCCGCTGTTCACCGAGCTGTTCGGCGCCGAATACCGTTACAGCGGCGCGGGCGTGGGCTACCAGTTCGCGAGCGTCGTCGGCGGCGGGTTCACGCCGTTCATCGCGGTCGGCCTCGTCAGCGTGGCCGGCGGTTCGTGGCACCTCGTCGCCGGCTACCTGGCCGTCGGCTGCCTGATCTCGCTGGTGGTCGCCGCGCGGATGCGGGCGGCGCGATGACGGCCTGAGCGGATGGCCGGTCCGATTCGCGGCCGGCCATTTCGCCATGCCGGATGACATTCGACCGGTCGCCTCTCGGGCGCGACGTCAAACACTGTCAGTTACGCGCGCCGATTCCCCCTTTTCCCGTCGGAACATGCCACGCCGCGTGCCGACCAATGGCATCATATGGGCCTACGTCAGTCACCGATACGCCCCCATATCATGTCGAATCTCATCGTCCACGGCGGCACTCCGCTGCGCGGGGACATCAAGCCGTCCGCGAACAAGAACGCCGTCCTGCCGATTCTGTGCGCCACCCTGTTGACCGATCAGCCGCTGCGCCTCGTCGGCGTGCCGGACATCACCGACGTGCGCAAGATCCTCGACATCTTCCGCACGCTCGGCAGCGACGTCTCGGTCGATTTCACGACGGGTCTGCTCGAGCTTCACCATCGCAACACCAAGTTCGATCCGGCGGTCCATCGGCTGCCCGAGGCGATGCGTTCGTCGATCATGCTGATTCCGCCGCTGCTCGCACGCTTCGGCGTCGCGCGCCTCGAGAACGACGTGAAAGGCTGCACGCTCGGCGTGCGCGAGATCGATCCGCACGTCGAGGTGTTCGAACGTTTCGGCGCTCACATCGAACGCACGCCCGATTCGCTGATCGTCCGTACCGACGGCCCGCTGACGGCCAACGATCACTGGCTCGACTACGCGTCGGTGACGACCACCGAGAACTTCGCGCTGTGCGCGACGGCCGCGAACGGCACGTCGACGCTGATGAACGCGGCCTCCGAGCCGCACGTGCAGGAGTTCTCCCAGTTCCTCGCGATGATCGGCGTCGCGATCGAGGGCATCGGCACGTCGCGGCTGTGCGTGACGGGCGGCGGCAAGCTCGGTGGCGGCGAGTTCCGCTTCGCCGAGGATTTCCACGAGATCGCGACGTTCCTCGCGCTCGGCGCGATCACCGGCGGCGACATCACGGTGCGCAACTCGTCGCCCGAGCATTTCCCGCTGATCGACCGCACGTTCGCGAAATTCGGCGTGACCGTCACGCACCGCGACGGCTGGTCGCGTGCGGAACGCGATGGCCCGCTGCGCGTGCGCCGGCCGTTCACGCAGAACATCCTGACCAAGGTCGAAGCCGCACCGTGGCCGTACCTGCCGGTCGACCTGCTGCCGATCTTCATCGCGCTCGGCGTGCGCGCGGAAGGCAGCGCGATGTTCTGGAACAAGGTCTACGACGGCGCGCTCGGCTGGTCCGGCGAACTGTCGAAGTTCGGCGCACACGTGCTGCTGTCCGACCCGCACCGGCTGATCACGTTCGGCGGGTTGCAACTGACGCCGGCGCGCGTCGAGAGCCCGTACATCATTCGCGTCGCGATCGCGCTGCTGATGGTGGCCGCGAGCATCGAAGGTCGCTCGGAAATCATGAACGCACTGCCGATTCGCCGCGCGCATCCGCATTTCGTCGAGAACCTGCGTTCGGTCGGCGCGAACGTCGAGTGGACGAGCAGCGAGTAAATCCCTGATGGATGCGGCGCGCGTAACGGTCGCGTCGCATCCGGTTCCTCGGCTTTTCATGCCGTATCGGCCGCTTCCATGCGCGGCCGCGCAGCGTTCTGCCATCGGTTGTCATCTGTTTACGGCAGCACACTGCGTACTGCTTCACGCCTCTTCCCCGCAGTCAGCGCCAGCCTGACGATGCGTCATCGGGACGTCTACTCCCGCGCCCCGCCGGCATTTTCCCGCTCACGGCACAACCAGATTCAGACCTGTCCAATTGCCCAAGCATGAGCCCGGCCATAGGTAAACGACGATTTCGACTTCGTCGCCTTCACGCAGCCCCTACTCATCGACCAGACCGGCCGGAAGGCGCACGGCCAGACTATTCCCCCACTTCGCAACCCGCATACGACCTCCTTGAATAGATGTCGTCGACTCTATATCTGCCGCTATCCAGCGGACAAGGATGGCGGATCGACCGATTTCCCGTTCCCCCACCACTCGCGCGATAATCGCCCACTCCCGCGCGAACATCGCGCACCTCCCGCCCGCCCCTGATGACGAAAAAGCCCGACCTCGACCGACGCGACTGGATTGCCGGCCTCGAAAAAGGCCTGATGATCCTGGAGGCGTTCGACAGCCAGCACGCGCGCATGACGCCCACCCAGGCCGCCGCGCGCACCGGTCTCACGCGCACGGCCGCGCGGCGCTACCTGCTGACGCTGGAATCGCTCGGCTACGTGTACACCGACGGCAAGCTGTATGGCCTCACGCCGCGCGTGCTGCGGGTCGGCTGGTCGTACTTCGATTCGGCGCGGCTGCCGCGCACGGTCCAGCCTTATCTGCAGCAACTGAGCGCATCGCTGAACGAATCGGCGTACGTCAGCGTGCTCGACGGCTGGGAGCTCGTGTTCATCGCCCGCAACGGCGTGTCGCGCGTGATGACGACGGGCTTCGTGCTCGGCGCGCGCGTGCCGGCGCCATTGACGTCGCCCGGCGTCGTGCTGCTCGCCCATCATCCCGATCGCGAAGCCGTGCGCGCGTGGCTCGACGAGACCGAGCTGCCGCCGTTCACGCCGCACACGATCACCAACAAGGCGCGGCTGCTCGAACAGGTCGACCAGGCGCGCGACGCCGGCTACGCGGCGATCGAGCAGCAATTGCAGGTCGGCGTACGCGGGATCGCGGTGCCGCTGAAGAACCGTCACGGCGAAGTCGTCGCCGCGCTCAGCACGAACATGCCGATCGGCGCGGAGACGACCGACGCGGCCGTGCGGCGCGTGCTGCCGCATCTGCAGGAAGCCGCGCTCGCGATGCTCAACGTGCTGTAGCGACCGGCGTCGGCGTCACCCGATCCGCCACCACCGCGGCAGCAGATTGCGCACTTCGCGCCGTCGGTAACGGTCGTCGATCAGATGCACGACGCCTTCGTCGTGCTCGGTGCGGATCACGCGCCCCGCCGCCTGCACGACCTTCTGCAGCCCCGGATACAGGTACATGTAGTCGTAACCGTTGCCGAAGCGCGCGTCCATCGCGCGCCGCATCTGCTCGTTGATGTCGTTGACCTGCGGCAGCCCGAGCGTCGCGATGAACGCGCCGATCAGCCGCTCGCCCACCAGATCGACGCCTTCCGAGAAGGCCCCGCCCAGCACCGCGAAGCCCACGCCGCGTCCACCGGCGTCGAAGCGCGCGAGAAACGCGTCGCGCTCGCTTTCGGCCATGCCGGGCGCCTGCGCCCACACGGGAACGTCCGGATGGCGCGTCTGCATCAGCGCGACCACGCGCCCGAGGTAGTCGAAGCTGCTCAGAAAGCCGAGATAGTTGCCGGGCCGGGCCGCGTATTGCGCGGCGATCAGGTCGGCGATCGGCTCGAGCGAGCGATCGCGGTCGCGCCAGCGTGTCGACACGTGGCTTGCCACGCGCACCGTCAGTTGCTCGGCGCGAAACGGCCCGTCGACGTCGAGCCAGCCCGTGTCGCCGGGCAGCCCCAGCGTGTCGCGGTAGAAATGGAACGGGCTCAGCGTGCCCGAGAACAGCACGGTCGCCCGCGCGGCTTCGTAGCGCGGCGCGAGGAAGCCGGCCGGGATCACGTTGCGCACGCACAGCGTCGACTGGGCGCGGCGCCGGCGGCCGGCCGTCGCGACGCCGTCGAGTCCTGGCTGGCGCGGCATCGGTTCGCCATGCAGCGTCGCGTCGAAGATCGACGCACTGTCGAACGCTTCGGCCAGCACGCCGAACTGGATCGCCTCGAAATGAAAGCGCAGCAGCGCGTCGCCGTTCGCGCGCGGTGCGTCGGTCAGGTGTTCGCCGATCGCTGCGACGAGGTTTTGCACGGCCGACACGATCGGGCCCGGCACGTCGGGATAGGCCGCATAGCGCTCGGCCTGCGTACGATTGAGCGTGCCCCACGCGCGGGCGAGCCGGTCGAACGCCTTGCGCAGCGCGGCAGGCGCGGCTTCGCGCGCAGCCGCGAACGCGAACGGATCGAGCGACGCGCTGTACATCTTGCGCGCGCGGTCGAGCAGGTTGTGCGCTTCGTCGACGAGCACGCCGACCCGCCACTGATTCTGCTGCGCGAGCGTGTGCAGCATCGCGCTGCCGTCGTAGTAGTAGTTGTAGTCACCGATCATCATGTCCGACCAGCGTGCAAGCTCCTGCGCCAGGTAATACGGACAGACGTCGTGCGCGAGCGCCGCGGTGCGCACGGTATCGCGATCGAGCAGCCCGGCCTCGATCGCCGCATCGCGCGCGGCCGGTAGCCGGTCGTAGAAGCCTTTCGCGAGCGGGCACGATTCGCCGTGGCACGCGAGGTCCGGATGCTCGCACGCCTTGTCGCGCGCGACGAGTTCCAGCACGCGCAGCGGCAGCGCGGGCGTGCCGGCGCCGAGGGTCGTCGCCGCTTCGAGCGCGAGCGCGCGGCCAGGCGTTTTCGCGGTGAGGAAGAACACATGGTCGAGCTCGCCCTCGCCGCATGCCTTCAGCAGCGGGAACACGGTGCCGAGCGTCTTGCCGATGCCGGTCGGCGCCTGCGCCATCAGGCACTGCTCGTCGCGCGCCGCGCGATAGACGGCCACCGCCAGCTCGCGCTGGCCGCTGCGGAACTGCCCGTGCGGAAACGCGAGCGCACGCAGCGCCGCGTCGCGGGCGGCGCGATGGGCCGTCTCGCGTTCGGCCCAGCCGACGAAGCACGCGCACTGCTCGGCGAAGAACGTCGCTAGCGTGGCGGCATCGAGCGTTTCCGTCAGCACGGTCTCGCGCTCGGACACGATGTCGAAATACACGAGCGCGACGTCGATTTCCTTGAGGTCGCGCGCATCGCACATCAGGTGCGCATAGACCTTCGCCTGCGCCCAGTGCAGCGCGCGATGGTTGGCCGGCATCGCGTCGAGGCTGCCGCGATAGGTCTTGATTTCCTCGAGCCGGTTCGCCACGGGATCGTAGCCGTCCGCGCGGCCGCGCACGGTGAGCGTGCCCCACGTGCCCGTCAGCGCGATCTCGGTTTCGTAGCGTGCACCGCGCTTCGACGTGACCGCGCCGTGGCCGGCGATGCCTTCGAGCGCGGTCGGCGCGGGCGTGAAGCGCAGATCGAGATCGCCGCGCCGCGCGGTGAACTCGCACATCGCCCGCACCGCGACGACGTAGCTCATGCGGACAGCCCCGCCGCTTCGGCATGCGCGATGCTGTCGCCAGCCCACTCGACGTCGACGACGCGCACCGGCATGCGGTGGGCGAGGCAATAGGCGAGCCAGCGCGTCTGATTGTCCTGCAGCCGGTCGCCGGGGCCCTTCACCTCGATCAGCTCGTAGCGGTGCTCGTCGGGCCAGAAGCGGACGAGATCGGGCAAGCCGGAGCGGTTGCTGCGGATATCCGCGAGCAGGCGTGTGAACCACAGCCGCAAGTGCTCGGGCGGCAGGCACGCGAGCGCTTCGTCGAGCAGTGCGTCGGTCAGCACGCCCCAGAACACGAACGGCGACTGCAGCCCGGTTTTCGTCGCGAAATGCCGGCGGATCGTGTCGCGGTATGCGCCCGAATCGAGCTGCGCGAAGCAGGTGTCGAAGGCCGCCGCGCGGCGCACCGCGAAATCGGGCGCGTGCAGGTCAGCCGGGCCGCGCTGGAACGGGTGGAAGAATGCGCCGGGTACGGCCGCGAACACGGGCTCCCAGCACAGCAACCCGAACAGCGAATTGATCAGCGTGTTTTCGACGTAGTGAACCGGTGACGCCGGCTGCGCGAGATGGTCGCGTACCGCGAATTCGACGCTGACGGACACGTCGGGGCGGGCGAGCACGAGCGTCTCGCGCGGCACGGCCGCTGCAGCGGCCGCGCGTTCGACCCGCTGGCCGGCGCGGCGCTGCAGGCGCGGCAGCATGCGCTCGACCCGCTGGCGTTCCTCGTCGCTCTCGAAGCCGCCGCGCGCGTCGAGCGCCAGCGCGAGCGCGTCGTCGTCGCGCCCGCAGCGTTCGAGCACGCGGATGCGCCGGTGGCGGCTGCCGGGCCACGCGCTGCGCGTGTATGCGTCGAGCGCGGCGCACCAGTCGGCACGGCGCTCGCACGCTTGGCCGAGCGCGAACAGCAGCTTCGCGCGGCGCGTCGCGAGCCATGGCTGCGCGCAGTCGACTGCGTCCAGCGCGCGGATCAGGTCGTCGAACGGCAGATCGTCGGGCCACGCTTCGAGCGCGTCGCGGCACATCTGCAGCGCCAGATACGCGTCGACGTCGCCGCGCTGCTGAAACGCACGCGACGATGGCGCGATCGGCACGCTTTCGTACTGGAACACGCCGAGATCGGCGAGCACGAATTCGCTCCAGTCCTGATGCAGATTGCCGAAGAACATCAGCCGCAGCCGGTCGCACAGCGCGCCGACCGTCACGCGCAGCACGCGGTCGTCGGGCTGCGCGCACCAGGCGTCGAGCGGTTGCGCGACGTCGTGCGTGGGCCGCAGCCGCTCGAGCCAGTCGGCCTTGCGCTCGCCCGCATGCGCGGCGAGCGCCGGAAAGATGCGCAGCAGCTCGGCCTTGGTCGACAGCGCGAACAGCGCGTCGAGCGTGAGCGCAGGCGCCGGATCGACCCAGCCGAGCGCGACGAGCGGTGCGGCGGCATCGAGCGTGCAGCCGATCTCGTCGTACACGAGCTTGCTCGCGCGGAAATCGGACCCGTTGCGCATCAGCATCCGCACGAGCAGCGCGCGCGACGCCTGCGGCAGCGTCGCGAACTGCCGGACGAATGCGTGCTCGTGCGCGTCGAACAGGTCGTCGTAACGCTCGCCGAGCCAGGCCAGCGCGCGTTCGAAATTGGTCAGGTAGTAAAACGCCGGAGGCGTCGGCGAGGCAGGCGTCACGGGATCGATCACTGTACGTTTGTACAGGTCGGAATCATATCAAATATGACGGGCCATGCCGCGCGCGGCATCGCCCTTCCGCCGCCCGGCCCCGGTCAGAACTGGTAATTTACCGACATGTCGAACACGCCGTTGGTCGACTGCTGGGTGATCGGGCTGCGCGCGGCGCGGCCGACGAGCTGCTCGAGCGCGCCGTCCACCGTGACGAACCAGTGCTTGTTCACGAACCACACCATCGTCATGCCCACGCCGGCCGACTTGATCCCGGCCCCCGACGAATAGGCCGGCAGCCCCGAGCGCGCGGCGGCGCCCGGGTTCACGCCGAACCAGCTGTTCATGTAGCGGGAGTCGGCGAACGTCACGGTCGGCCCCGCGAACCAGAAGAAGTGCTCGTTGCTGCCGGGCATCGGCATGTACGCGGAGAAATCGCCGGCCCAGCCGTTCGACCCGCCGATGCTGCGCCGGACGTCCGCGCGCAGCACGAGCGGGAAATCCTTCGAGACCACATAGTCGGCCGCGAGCTTCATCACGGGCGCCGCGTTGATGTTGTCGAGACCGTTCAGGTGGCCGAGATCGTCGGCCGAACGACGTCCGAGGTCATAGCCGACCGACAAACTCACGCGCCAGTTCGGCCCGCGCAGCACGTTCGCGCCGAGTCCCTCGCCGGTCGACAGGAAGAACAGGTCGCGATAGCGGATGTCGAAATTCGGGCCGCCCATCACGCGATAGCGGTCGGAGCCCGCATAGCGCGGCTGCAGCGTCATCGCGGCGCCGACGCTCACCTGCCAGGTGGGGATGTTCGGATCGAAGAGTTTCTGGAGCGGGACGCCCGCCGTGTACTGCCATTCGCCGAGCGGCGAAGGCGTCTGGGCCGACGCGTCGCGGGCGCCAGCGGCGGCGAGCGCCGCGAATGCCGAGAGGCTGGATACGAACCGGCGTGCGCCGGGTGACTGCAACAGGCGAGCAACAGTGGTCAAGGCGATCTCCGTCGGCTGCACGAAACGAACCTGAGGGAAAGCGCGTCGCGCTTCACCGGCTGCAACGGCAGGCAGCCAGCGGCGCGAACGTAGCATGCGCTGAATTAACGGACATCCTACGCGACGCGCGCACAGACGCAAAGCGCCCGTTGTGTACGGGCACTTTGCCGGAATCCGGCATGAGCCGGGGGATGATTGCGGAATCAGAAACGCTCGACGTGATAGTCGCCGGCGAGCGCGGCCGGACTGCGCGTCGACATCATTCGCGAGAAGCCGTCGGCGAGCCGGCCGAGCGCGAGCTGCTTCTGGCTCGCGTCCCAGTGCGTGTAAGTGTCGTACGCGGCATCGTCGAACGAAACGGTGACGGCGACCGGGCGGCCGCTGGCGCGAAAACCGATCTGCAGCACGCCGCCCGGCAACTCCTCGATGTGATAGTGCAGCGAACGCGATTCGAAATAGCGGCCCAGTACCTGAGCGATCGCGCGCTTGTCTGGCGATTGCACGTGAATGTCCATGACGGTCCTCCTTTTCAGTGTTCGCGCGGCCGGTGGCGGCACACTGCCCCCGCCCGGCATCCGCATCGGCGGCGGGTTCGACGGCGGGTCGCCCTGCGGCAAGCCGTCGGGCACGGGCGGATCGACTGGGTCGTCATGGCCGGGCGCCGGCGGATCGGGGTCGACGTCGGGTGTCGTCGGTTCGGGGCGGTGCAGCATGGATGGCGTGTTCATGTCACTCCTGCGCGACGGCGCGCGCATCTCGATGGCGAAGCGAGCCCCCGCAAGCGCCGTGCCTGCTCCCGCGCCGTGAACCGCGGTCGCCCGGTTCAGGCGTCGTAAGCCGCCATGACGAGCCACATCGTGCGTCCCTCGGCGCTCAGTTGCACGGCGAGCGCGAACGGATCGGACGGTTCGCATCGCGCGACGAGCGCCTGCTGCGCACGTTCGGGACCGTCGTAGACGGTGTCGTTCAGTGCGCGCACCTCGTCCTTACCGTCGAACATGCGCCGCTCCGGTCGATAGACCAGCGATTCGCGCTTCCATGTGGCGAAACGCTCGCGTACGTGGCCGAAGTCGCCGCCGCAGACGTTCGCGTCGTAACGTATCCTTTCCCTGGCTGCATTCATCGCGATGTCCTCTCGTCCATACCGGACGCGTGTGCGTCGTATCCGCATGCCCGGCCGGTCCCGCCGGCTTGCAAGCGTCGTGCCGCGGATGCCGCGGGTACGCCGCTTGCGCCTTCTCATCGACAAGGAGGTTCGATCATGACCGCTCACGCCCCCGGTCGCCGCGACGCCGTGTCAGCGGCTGCCGGCCTGCTCCGGCTCGCCACGTCGCGTCCGCCGTCCGAAGACAAGACGGAGGAGCGCATCGACGAAGGGCTCGAGGAGACGTTCCCGGCCAGCGACCCGCCCGCCGTCGGCGGTGCGACGCGTATCGACCCCGCCAAGCCGTCCGGCGAGCACGAACGTCGCGCGCCGCACGTCCCTTCCCCGCCCCGCGATCACGGCTGACGGCGGCACCCGGCGCGCGGTGCAATGGCAGTGCGCGCGCCGGCCAGATCAGGAGGCAATCCGATGAAGGTCCTTGAACGCAGATGGCATGAAATCAGCGGCGCTGCCGGCGTCGCTGCGCTGGCCGCGATCGAAAGCGCGGTGGTGCTGGCGATCGTCACGATGACGGGCATCGGCCACTGACGTCCCGCGTCGACGCCGCAGCTGCCGCCGTGGAAGATGTACAAGCGGGCTGGCAAATTTCTCCGTCGCTCGGCAACTCAGGCTCGGCGTGTGCGCATCGCGCGCGGCACGCGGCCTGCTCCCGTATCGTCCCGATCACGAAGGAGGCGTTCATGTATCGCGTCAACGAGATCATGTCGCGCGACGTAGTGTGCGTCGCGCCGACCGACACGATTCGCCATGCGGCCGAATTGATGCAGCGCTTCGATATCGGCGTGCTGCCCGTGTGCGACGGCACCGAGCTCGTCGCGATCGTGACCGATCGCGACCTCGCGGTGCGGGCGCTGTCGCACGGCCACTCGCCCGATACGCCCGTGCAGGCGGTCGCGTCCAGGCCCGTGCAGTGGTGCGTCGAGGACGACGGCGTCGGCGACGTCCAGCAGCGGATGGCCGACGTACAGTTGCACCGCTTGCCGGTGCTCGATCGCAGTCTGAAGCTCGTCGGCATGGTGTCGCTCGGCGACATCGCGACGCGCGCGGGTGGCCCGGCGCGCGACGAGCTGGCCAATACGCTCGAGGACGTATCGCTGCCGCGCCGCCGCTGACCGATTGGCGTCCCCCCATCATCCCGCGCGGCCTGTTGCCCCGACGAAATACGCGCGCAATGAATTTGCGCGCGTACCGGGTTGCCGCTTCGACCAGGAGGTTTTCGATGACAACGGACAAACCGTCGCGCGACGCCGCGCGCATCGTCGGCGCGACTCCGCGCACGGCCGGAGGCGGGCCGGGGCCCGACGTGATGGCCGCCAGCACGTTCGAAGGCGATCGCGTGCTGACGATCGATGGCGACGATATCGGCAAGATCGCCAACATCATGCTGGACGTGCGCGCCGGGCGGATCGCGTATGCGGTCGTGTCGTCCGGCGGCCTGCTGGGAATCGGCGACAAGCTGCTCGCGGTGCCGTGGAATGCGCTCGTGCTCGATGCCGAGCGCCAATGCTTCGTGCTGCCCGTCGACACCGCCCGTGTGCGCGAAGCGCCCGGCTTCGACAAGAGCCGCTGGCCCGCAATGGCCGACCCCGAATGGGCCGAAGCACTGCATGCGTACTACGGCCGTTCGCCGTACTGGCTGATCGAGGAAGGCGAAACGGCGCTGGACTCGCCGCCGTACGAGGCGTCGCCGGGCGGCCCCGAAGACGGCACGCGGCAGCACTGACGCCAGCCTGCCGCAAAGCCGGTCACTGCGCGCCGGCCACCGTCTTCGCGAGTTGCCGCGCGGCGTTCAGGTGTGCGTTCAACACCGGCAGCGTGCGGGCCGCGAACGCGCGAAGCTGCGGGTCGCGGCCGTCTTTCGCCTCGGTTTCGTAAAGCCGGATCGCCGCTTCGTGCGCGGGCGGACCGGCCAGCGCCACGTACGCCGTATCGAACGCGCGCCCCTCCTTTGCTCGCAATGCCGTGACCGCCGGATCGACGAGCATCCGCGTCTGGACCGGCACGCCTTTCTGCGCACCGATGTGGCGCAATTCGTCCGCGATACGCGCGTGATCGTCGAGCATCCGGCGCGCGAAGGCCTTCACGTCCGCGTTCGACGAACGGTCGAGCGCGAGTTGGCTGGCCTGTCGCTCCACCTTGCCGAGCATGCCCGCCTTGTCGACGAACTCGGCGTCGATGCCGATCGGCCGCTGCGTCAGGCCGGGCTCGTCGGCGGTGGGGCCCGGACGGATGACGCCCGGCGCGACCTGCGCGGACGAAGCGGGCGGCGCTTGCGCGTGCGAGAGCGCGAACGTCAGGACGCCGGCGGCGGCAGTCAGCGTGACGACCGCCACTGGCCGACGCCCGCCCCGCTTCATCCTCCGGATTGTTCGGTTTGTGCTCATCCGGGCCTCCGTGTCGTGCGACGGAGCGGGTCCTCGGTGCGGCTTGCCGTCATGCGGGACGATGGGCCGACGTGAAGAAATCGGGCCACGCGCCGTTGTCCCAAGCGCCCTCGGTGCGCTCCACCGACAGCGCGCCGGCGGCGAGCATCGTCCGCTCCGCGAACGTGATCGTGCGTCGCGTCACGTGCGCCGCCAGCACCACGCCGTTTTCGCATTGTTTCAGCGCGCCGTGCCCCTCCGGCGCATCGCCGCGCATCCGGCTGAGCGCGCCGCACAACGCGCCGACATAGCCACCCACGAGCGGCACGCCGATCCACGCGAGCGGGGAATGCAGCCCGCCCAGATACAGCAGCGCGGCCCCGGCGAGCCCGACGATCGCGCCGATGGCCACGCCTTCCAGTGCACCGAGGCCGCCCGGCCGCGCGGCGGAGTCCGCATAGACGTCGCCGCCGAGCCAGAACAGCGCGTGCTGTCCGGGCGGATTGAGAAAGAAGACCTTCACGTCGTCCCGGTGCATGGCGTGCCCGCGCAATTGCTCCGCGCAGCGTTCCGCCTGCTCGAGCCGCGAGAAACGGCCCGCGATGATGGTGTCCATGTCGAACCTCCTGCCCGGTGACGCGCAGGGTCGCGGGCGCGCGACGCCCGATCGGCCCGGCGCTGGCCCGCGCATCACGTTACTTCCGGCGGATCTGCAGCTTGTCGCGCACGCCGCTCACGCCGCTGACGTCGTGCGCGACGCGGACCGCGGTCGCGCGTTGCCGCTCGTCGGGCACGTTGCCCGTGAGCTCGGCCACGCGGTCACGCACCTGCACGTCGATGTCGCCGGAGGCCAGACCGCGTTCGGCGACGAGCGCGGCCCTGACACGGGACGCGAGCGTCGCATCGCGGATCTGGCCCCCGACGGCCGACGCCTGGCTCGCGAGCTTCGCACGCGTGCCCTCCTCGGCCGATGCGTAGCGGGGTGTCGCGATCCATGCACACGACAGCATCAGTATGCTCGCGATCGGCACGACCGGCGTTCTGCGTCGCGTGCGCGCCGGCTTGCCGCCGGTGCGGTCGTGCCGCGTGTGTTCCGTTGCGTCCATCGTGCCTCCTTTTTCGTATGCGATCGACCCGCCGCCGCGCCGTATGGATACGGCTGGCTACCGCTCGCGCGGCTTCCCGTCTGCCGTGTCTCCCGTATCACCCGCGTCATCCGGTACGACGTCGACGATCACGCTCGCGAGCGTCGGCATGTCGACCGGCTTGCACAGATACGCATCGAACCCCGCGGCCATCACCCGGCGCCGGTCGGCCTTGCCGGCGTGCGCGGTCACCGCGACGACCGGCAGATGTCCTCCGCCGTTCGGCAAGCGCCGGATTCGGTCCAGCAGCCAGTAACCGTCGCCGTCCGGCATCGCGAGATCCGACAGCACGACGCTCGGCGGCTGCCGCTCCACCGCTTCGAGTGCATCGTGCCCCGACCGCGCGGTCGATACCTGTGCGCCCATCGTTTCGAGCGCTGCCGCGAGGCTGGTCCGGGACGTTGCGTCGTCGTCGACCACCAGCACGCGCTGGCCGTCGAGCGCGACCGTGTCGGACGCGCCCTTCGTCCGCGACGGCTGCTCCGTCGGATCGTCGGCGTCCCAGCCGGCCGGCAGCGTCACCGTGACGGTCATGCCGCGCCCGGCGCCCGCGCTCGTCGCGACCACCTCGCCGCCGTGCAGCTGCGCGATGTTGCGCACGATCGACAGGCCGAGCCCTAAACCGCGCTTCGGCGACGTGAACGCGCCTTCCGGCCGACTGAACGTGTCGAACAGGTGCGGCAGGTACTCCGGCGCAATCCCTTGCCCGGTGTCGGAGACGGACAGCCGCACGCGCTCGCCGGCGCGCGTCAGCGACACGTTGATGCGGCCGCCCGGCGGCGTGAACTTGATCGCGTTCGACAGCAGGTTCGACAGGAGCTGGCGCAGCCGTTCGCCGTCCGCCGGAATCACGCAGGCCGGCATCGCGTATTCCGTCGACAGCACGAGCCCGTTCGCCTGGGCGGTCGCGTCGAGTTCACGTGCGGCGTCGCGCACGATCCGCACGAGGTCGACCGGCACGCGTTCGAGACGCAGCCGGCCGGTCGCGAGGGACGAGGCGTCGAGCAGGTCGGCGACCATGTGCGACAGCGACCGCGCGCTGCGATCGATCGCGTCGACCGCCTGCTGCGCGAAGCCCTGCCCGTCGGCGTTGCGCAGTACCTCGACCCAGCCGTAGATCACGTTCAGCGGCGTGCGCAGTTCGTGCGACACCGTCGCCAGCAGCTCGTCCTTCAGCCGATTCGACGCGTCGGCCTGCACGCGCGCGTCGCGGGCGCCGCGCAGCGAGCGAAGGTGGTGGCGTTCGTTGCGGCGGCGTTCGCCCGCGTCGCGCAGCGTCAATGACAGGCCCGCGCAGTGGCCCTGCGCGTCGATGATCGGCGACGCGGCGAAGGTGGCGCGAAAACGGCCGCCGTTGGAGCGCACGCACAGTACGTCGAGCGGCCCGACCGGCGCGCGCAGGTCCGCGAACGACGCGGGCACCGCGTGCCGGCGCAACCAGCGCGGCGCGATCATCGTGACGATATCGCGGCCGTTCGCCTGGGCCGTATCGATGCCGAAGATGCTGGCGGCGGCCGGATTCCAGCTGGTGATCCTGCGCGCGGCATCGGTCCCGACGATTGCATCGGGCGACGCATCGACCACCCGGCGCAGCAGCCCGTCGTCGGAGAGGCTCACGACGGACGACGGCTCGCGGTGCGGCGGGTACGGATCGCTATCGTCGTCGCTGATCTCCCGCAACCGATCGTTCGCGAGCAGTGGCTTCACGGCCGCCACCAGCACGCATTCGACGAAGCCGATCGCGACGAACGCGCCGGCTTGCGCCAACAGCGTCGCCAGCGGCGCGTCGCGCCACAACAATGCGCCAATCACGCCGACACTCGCGGCGGTCGCGGCGAGGCCGCCGCCGAACGACGTCAGCCATGCGGCGGCCGCCACACCTGCGTAAAAAGGCAGCGGCGCAAAGGGCGCGTGCTCGCCGACAGCCCGAATCGCCCACGCTTGCAGCGCGGTCGCGAGCCCGACGGCCAGTACGACCCATGCACCTTGCCGGAACACCTCACGGGTCAGAGTCGTCATTGCATCCTTGGATCGCGCCGGCTGCCGTCGTGCGGAGGCATGCCCCTGTCGGCCATGCGGCGTGCCGTCGAACGCGCCGGGCGAGCGTGAAAACGCCAGCAAACAACGTACCTGGTGGCGCTCGGACCTCACGGTCGCGGCAATGGCGGCTGGGCGCTGCGCCCGCACTGGCTGCGTGGTGGGTCGTCTCCCTCGCCCCGCCCCGTCGCACGCCGTCGTAATGTGTGGCCGGCCGCTTTTTTCATCGGGTTTCTGTAAAAAAGCGCCGGTTCTGACGCGGACGTGGCGTCACGGCACGGCCTGCAAAAAAGTGATCGCCCATTTCTTTCGTTCACGCCGCGCACATTGGAAATTTCTATTCAGCGGCACCTTCGCGGTCGTTTCGCTGTCGATGATAAATATTGCAATCAACGGGACGTGTGATGCCGTTTTTCAAAACGGCCCGCGAACGCCTATGGGTGAATCCGCCAACCGGACGAAGCAGCGCGCAGACGGTCGCCGGCTGTCCGGCCGGTCCGCCGCGATGCGCACGCTGCTCGGCCGTATCGAGAAAATCGCGCCGACCCGCGCGAGCGTGATGATTGCCGGCGAAAGCGGGGTCGGCAAGGATATCGTCGCGCGTCGGCTCCACGATCTGAGCGAGCGGCGCGACGGCCCGTTCGTGCCGATGAACTGCGGCGCGATCCCGGCCGAGCTTGCGGAGGCGCAACTGTTCGGCCACGAAAAAGGCAGCTTTACCGGCGCGATCACGCAGCGTGAAGGTTTCTTCGAAGCCGCGCGCGGCGGCACGCTGCTGCTCGACGAAATCGCGGAAATGCCGGCGGCGCTGCAGGTGAAGCTGCTGCGGGCGATCGAGTCGAACACGATCGTGCGCGTGGGCGGCACCGAGCCGATTCCGCTCGACGTGCGGTTCGTCTCGGCCACTCGCCACAATCCCGCCGAGGCGGTGCGCGACGGCCGGCTGCGCGAGGACCTGTTCTACCGGCTCGCCGCGTTCGCGATCTACGTGCCGCCGCTGCGCCAGCGCGACGGCGACGTCGAGACGATCGCGCAGGAATTCGTCGATACGCTGAATGCGCGCCATCGCGCGCACAAGCGGCTGACCGACGCGGCAATCGCCGCATTGCGCGCGTATTCGTGGCCCGGCAACGTGCGCGAACTGCACAACACGATCGAGCGCGCGTACATCCTGGCGGACGAAGGCATCGACGTCGCGCTGCCGAAGCAGGCGCTGCCGGCAGCCGAGAGCACGTCGGAAGGCGCGATGGCGCTGCCGGTCGGTGCGACGCTGCACCATGCGCAGCAACGCTTCATCGCGGAGACGCTGCGTCACTTCGACGGTAACAAGCCGCGCGCGGCCAAGGCGCTCGGCATCAGCCTGAAGACCCTCTACAACCGGCTCGCGCTGATGCGCGACCAGGACGATTCGTGAGCGGCGCGGCCCGCATGCCGCGGGCCGACAGTCGCCAGCAGCCAGTTGCGTCAGGCGACCTTGAACTGCCCGACCGTCGTCGCCAGCGCGTTCGCCTGCGACTGCAGCGCGGTGGCCGCCGCGGTCGACTGTTCGACGAGCGCTGCATTCTGCTGCACCATTTCGTCGAGCTGGCTGACCGCGCGGTTCACTTCCTGGATACCGCGCGTCTGCTCATTCGCCGCGTGCGTGATCTCGGAGATGATGGTCGTCACGTTCGACACGTTGGACACGATCTCGCGCATCGTGTCGCCGGCCTGGCGCACCTGCCCGGACCCGGCCGACACGCTCGCGACCGTCGATTCGACCAGCACCTTCACTTCGCGTGCAGCCTGCGCGCTGCGCTGCGCGAGGCTGCGCACTTCCTGCGCGACGACCGCGAAGCCGCGCCCCTGTTCGCCCGCGCGGGCCGCTTCCACGGCCGCGTTCAGCGCGAGGATGTTGGTCTGGAACGCGATCCCGTCGATCACGCCGATGATGTCGCCGATCCGGCCCGACGCTTCCTCGATCTTCCCCATCGTCGCGACCACGTCCGACACGACCACGCCGCCGTGCGACGCGATCCGCGACGCGGCCGCCGCGCGTTCGTCGGCCTGGCCGGCGGCCGCCGCCGACTGACCGACGGTCGCGGTGATCTCTTCCATCGACGCGGCCGTCTCCTCGAGGCTCGCCGCCGCCGACTCGGTACGCGACGACAGGTCCTGGTTGCCCGCCGCGATCTCGTTCGCGGCCGTGCGCACCGATTCGCTGGCGTCGCGGATCTGGCGCATCACGTCGTTCAGCTTGTCGATGAAACTGTTGAACGAGCGCGCGATATCGGCGACTTCGTCGCGGCCGTCGGCCGGCAGGCGCCGCGTCAGGTCGCCGGCGCCCGAGCCGATCGCGGCCATCGCCTGGCGCACCTGCGACAGGCGGCGGAACGCGGTCGCGGTGATCGCGCCGATGATCAGCGACGCCACGCCGACGATCACGATCAGCGTGATCAGCGATGCGGTCAACAGCGAACGCATCCCGGCCGTCGCTTCGGTCTTGTCGAGCAGCACCAGCGCGTACCAGTCGGTGCCCGGCACGGGTTTCGCGCGCACCAGCTTCGCGTCGCCGCCGACGCCGACCTCGACCGGCGCATTCGCCGCCGCGATCGAGGCCACGCCCAGCGAGCCGAGTTCGGGCGACACGTCGGCGACCGGCTTCAGCGTGAGCTTGGCGTCCGGGTGCGCGACGACGTGGCCGCTGCTGTCGACCAGCATCCCGAAGCTCGCCGGCGTCGGGCGGATCGACTTCACGTTGGCGATCACGCTGTCCATCGACAGGTCCGCGGCGACCACCCCCTTCAGCGCGCCGTCGCGCAGGATCGGCACCGCGAACGTGACGACGAGGTTGCCCGTGCCGGCATCGACGTACGGCGGCGTGACGACCGGCTTGCCGGCCTGCGCGGCCTGCTTGTACCACGGGCGGCCGGTCGGGTCGTAATCGGGCGGGATGCCGGTCGGGTCGGAGAAGTGGAACGCCTTGTCGGCGTAGCCCGCATAGACGTTCGTGAAGCCGCCGGCCGCGGCCATCTGCTTGAATACCGGCAGCGGATCGGGCGTCAGCGCGGCATCCTGCAGCGACGCGATCATCCGGCTGCGGGTGGCGACCCAGTCGGCGATCCCGACTACGTGGCCGCTGGCGACCGAGGTCAGGTTGCGGTCGATCGCGTCGTCGTTGTACGAGCGTGCGATGAAATAGTTGATCAGGGTCGACGCGACCAGCGCGAATACGACGATGGCGACGCACGCGGCGAGGATGCGGGCGCGAATGGACGAGAACATGGCAACGACTCGGTAAGGGAGCGGGAACGTCCGGTGGACGAATTCACCGGGTAAACGGCAAATCGCACCGCTTACTTGAGGTCGTTGTGACAATTCAATGAAACGTATGACGAAACGCGTCGATGCCTGTCGGCGAATCGTCAGGATGGCCGGGTTCGATGGACGTGCCGCCCGCCGGTCTCGGCGCCCGGCCCCCCTCCGCTACAACCGATGGCTCGGACGCGGATCGTCGTCCGCAGGCGCTGCGTCGGCCCGGGTGTCGCGGTCGAAGTCGTCCTTCCGGCGCATCCGCTCGCGCAGATTCCGGATCGCGAACACGTGGATGTAGTCGTGCACACGCGCACCGGACGACAGCGCGCGCACTTCGTCGTCGAGCATCGCACGCAGCTGATCCGCGCCGATCGCGCGCTGTTCGGCGGCTTCCTTGAGTGAATCGAGCAAATTGTCCTTGGACATCGACGAACTCCTGACGGTCGAGGAACGAAAAGATGACGGTACTGGAAGCTTAAAGACTGGATAGACGGGCGGCGTACGATGCGCCGACGCGTGTTTGCGCGCGATCAACGGCACATTGCGTGCCGCCGCGCCGATTCGTTGCCAAATTGGCCGTGCCGAACCGGCCGCGCGGGGTTCGCGATGCACATGGCCCGCGAACGAAACTGAAAGCCCTGCCACGCCACCCGGGCGCGGCACTGGCGACGGGCGGCGGGTGGAACGCCGGGCGACGCCGATGCAGAAGCGAACTTAGACCGGCCGAAATCACGCGTCAAGCGGCGCCCGCCGCGTGCCGTTCATTCATGGGGGACGAACGCGCCGGACCGGCCGGCCGCCGCGCGTGTCAGCGGATTCCGATACGCGTCGCGCAATTTCCTGACAGCGACTTCAGCGCGCGCCGCTTGGCAGCGCGCCCTCGCCACACGATACTGATCACATGAACCAGGCGTTCATACCGGAACATCGCTCAGTCGGCCGTCGAGCCGGCACGCGGGGTCCGGCGCAGGAGACCAACCATGGCACATCGCAACTTACCGGGCCGGGACGGCCAGCGGCGCGCGTCGGGCAACGCGCGCGCCCTGCCCGCCCGGGCCGCGTCGGCCGGCAACCGTCCGTCCGACGATCTCGACACCCTGCTCGCGCTCGCACGCGAGGCCGGGTTGCTCGTCACGCTCGACGGGCAGATCGGCCGCGAAAAATACCAGAGCGTCGCGGGGTCCGTCCTCGCGTTGCAGCGGTTCGCCGCGGCGCTCTGCGCGCGACACGCGGCCGATGCACCGGCCGGATCGGAGCTGCGTCGCAAGGCGCGCCCCGGCTGGCCGCATGCGAATCGTCTGCGTAGCCGCACGTGCAGCGCGTGCGCGCCGCTGCATGCCGTGCGTCCGCATGTGCGGGTACGACGCGGCGCGGGCCGTCGGCACGATCTGCGATCGATTCTTCGTACCCTTTGATCTCCATACTTCAGCGACATACGGTGCGGTGCCGTGCAATGGCTGCGCGCGCCACGGCGCGGCTGCCATGCCGGGCTGCCGTGCACGCGTTCACGTTCGTCTCGATCCATATCGAAGCGAACGCGCGCGATGATGCGCCGCTCGACGCGGCTGCATTCAACACCCTTTGCTGCGGGAAGTGGATTCGACGGGGGCCAGGCGGAAAGCGGACGGGGTGACTTGCACCCCGCCCGTCCTCCAAGGCAACCGTCGGTTGCCTACCCTCGTGCCAGAGAGTTCCCGGTCGGATGACGCGCCGTATAAACCGTGGCGCGGCTCCTGAAATGATGTGACGGAAGCGAATGCGGCGGAAATGGCTACCCGCATGCAGGCGCGGGATCGTGTGCAAGCACGACAGACCCGCCGCGTCACCGGACGTTCCATCACTGTCTCACGCGATGCGCGTCGCGTTTCTGATGCAGGTCAATCCTGAGCCGCATCGATCGCAACGACGCGCGATTCATTCCGCCCCACGCACCAGCAGCACGGGCACCTGCGCGAGGTGTGCCACGCGTCGTGCGACGCTGCCGATCAGCCAGGCGGCGATGCCGCGACGGCCATGCGTGCCGACCACCAGCAACTCTGCCCGCCAGTGCACGGCATCGCGCATCAGCGCATGGGCCACGTCGTCGCTGGTCGGATGCGTTTCGACGATGCCGCGCTTGGTCGGATTGCCCGTCGCGTGGAACAACGGGCCGATCTTCGCGAGCGCGTCCTCGCCCTCCGCGCGATACGCATCCTCGAGCGCGCGCACCGGCACGACATCGGTCAGACGAACCGCACGGTCGATCACGTACGCCGCATACAGCAACGTCCCCGGCGCGGCGAAGCCGAGGCCGACGCGCACCGCATGCAGCGACGGCTCGCTGCCGTCGACCGCGAACATCAGCCGCTGCAGCGTGCCGTCCGTCGGCCGTGCGTAGGTGCCGGGCACGATCAGCAGCGCGCAGCGCGCGCGTTTCGTCAGCGTGTCCGACATCGCGCCTTCGACGAGCCGCAACAGCCCGTGATGCGGATTTGCGCCGATCGCCAGCACGTCCGCGTGCCACGTCGACGTATCGTTCACCAGTGCGTCCGCGACCGAGCCGCCCGTGACCGACGTATCGACGACCGCCTGTTCGACTTCGCTGCCGCTGTCGGCGAACAGCGCCGCGATCCGCGTGCAAGTGGCTTGCGCTTCGCGCATCATGTCCTCGCGCGCGGACGTCAGCAGCGCGTCGATGCGCGGAATGTCCGGCAACACGAGGCGCGGATTGTCGATCGCGCAAATGATGCGCAATCGCATGCCGGGACGCAGCAGCGTGCGCACATAGCGCGCGGCGGTCAGCGATTCGGGCGTCGGGTCGACGGCCAGCGCGATCCGCGCGAGCGTCGGAATGGACTGGGCAGGCTGCATGGCGAAGATCTCCGTGCGTGCGCGTCGTCGCTGAGCGACGACGGAAGCTTCGCGCGGCAGCGGCGCGCGGCGGCCGGACAGCCGCCGCGGTCGCGGGGATCGGGGGATGCCACGCGAAGCGCGGACAAGCAATGCGTTCGTTCAGCATAGGCCGTCCGGCCCGCGCATGCATGATCGCGATCAACGATCGTGCGGCACCCTGCCCGCTCCCTCCGTTTACGACTTCGTCGGCATCGACGCGGTCGAACGGTTCGCGTAGAACAGCGCGTACGCGATGCCGAGCAGCACGATCCACACCGGCCCGATCACGAGCGCGACGCGCGTATCGGGCGTGAACGCCATCAACACGACGACCAGCACGAGAAAGCCGAGCGCGACGAACGAACCGAGCGGATAGAACGGCACGCGAATCGGCAGGCGCGCGATCTTGTCGGCCGACAGCGTGCGGCGAAACCGCATCTGCGCGATCAGGATCACGCACCACGTCCAGATCGCGCCGAACGTCGACACCGACGTGAGCCACGTGAACACGTGCTGCGGCGCGAGATAGTTGAGCAACACGCCGATCAGCAGCAACGCGACCGACACGGCCACGCCGTACACGGGCACGCCGCTGCGGTTCACGCGACCGAGCGCGGCCGGCGCCTGGCCCTGCTGCGCGAGGTTGTAGAGCATCCGCGCGGTGCTGAACAGGCCGCTGTTGCACGACGACAGCGCCGCGGTCAGCACGACGAAGTTGATGATGCCGGCGGCGGCCGGAATGCCGAGCCGCGAGAACGTCATCACGAACGGGCTGCCCTGCGTGCCGATCTGGTCCCACGGATAGAGCGACATGATCACGAACAGCGCACCGATGTAGAAAATCAGCACGCGCCAGAACACCGAGTTCACCGCCTTCGTCAGCGACTTCTCCGGGTTGCGCGCCTCGCCGGCCGTGAGGCCGAGCATCTCGACGCCGAGATACGCGAACATCACGATCGGGAGCGCGGCGATCACGCCGTTGATCCCGTTCGGCATGAAGCCGCCGTGCGACCAGAGGTTCGAGATGCCGGTCGCGACCCCGCCGTTGCCGATACCGAACGCGATCATCAGCCCGCCGCCGATGATCATCAGCACGATCGTGACGATCTTGATCAGCGCGAACCAGAATTCGAATTCGCCATACAGTTTGACCGCAATGAAGTTCACCGAGCCCATCGCCAGCAGCGCCGCGAGCGCCCAGATCCAGTTCGGCACGCCGGGGAACCACATGTGCATGTAGACGCCGACCGCCGTGATTTCCGCCATGCAGGTGACGATCCACACGAACCAGTAGGTCCAGCCGGTCAGGTAACCGGCGAGCGGGCCGAGGTAGTCGCGCGCATAGCGGCTGAAGGCGCCGGCGACCGGGTTGGTGATCGCCATCTCGCCGAGCGCGCGCATGATCAGGAAGATCGCGAGGCCGCCCAGCAGGTAGGTCAGCAGGATGGCCGGCCCGGCCGTGCGGATCGCGGTGGCCGAGCCGAGGAACAGGCCGACGCCGATCGTCGCGCCGAGCGCCATCAGGTTGATGTGCCGCTCTTCCAGCCCGCGGTGCAGCTGGTCTTCTGGTTGTTTCAAATCCGTCTCCTTGGCAGCCGCGAGCGGGCCGCCGTCATTGTGTCGATGACCATGCGCGCCCGTTCATGCCGATTGTGGCAGCCGAAAACGAAATAATCGCCGCTGTCGATTTCCGAATAAGAAACGACACGGATACCGCGTCAATCCGGTTGGAATTGCTGCGGATTATCCGACCTTTCCGGAACAATCCGGAAAAACGGATCGAGCCTTTCACCGAATACCCCCGAGCGGCCCGCGCGACGCGGCTGTGCGCGTGACGAGCGGCAACGGGATTCATCGCTTTCGGCGCGAACGAACGCGCGTCGAATGTGCGCAATTTCGCGCACGCAATATGCAGGCGGGATTATAGGGAGGATTGGCGGTTTCATGCCAGGCGATTTTTGGGGAAATCGCGGCGGGTGAAAGTGGAGGTTGGTGCCAATATGCAAAATACAACAACGGGCCTCACGATCCCGCTCAAAACTGAGCCGTCACCTGAAATCCGACCGTCACGCGCGCTGTCGGGAATCCGGACGGCTTGTAGATCGGGGTTCCTGCGAACAGGTCGTACCCATAGCCGCCGAAACGTGTCGCTACACTGCCCTTGATGCCAATCACTGCTCCGGCCAACTGCGTGCCGACCAGCGCAACCGGTTGCGCCCCCCATACACGGCCGTAATCCAACCCTGCATAAATCGCTTGTCCGGTCTGTCCGATCGGCATCTGCAGTTCGTTGCGCCAGTACAAACCGCGCGCCGCAGCCAGCATCGTTTCGCCGTCAAAACCGCGTACCGTATAGCGGCTTCCGATCGTCAAGTCGTCGATGTAGTGCAGCGAGTTCCCGGTGTATTGGCCGTGGATGCTCGTCACGTACCGGAACGGCTGCTGCGCGATCGCAAACGGCACCGACAGATTCGCGTCGAGTACCGCCATCTTGAAGCGGTAAGTCGAACCGTCACCAGCAGAAGGAATGTCGTCCTGGGCACCCAAGCCGCCGACACCCTGTCGGTACGCCAGCGTGCCGTCGAACTGCGCCCCATCGAAGTAGTGACGGTCGGTCAGGCCGAATTCAACGAACGTGTTGTTGCGCCGCTGCTGCGGGATTTCCGTATCTTCGATGAAGCTCTGGCCGAAGCGGCGCGACAAGCGGACATAGCCGCCGAATACGTCGTTCTGGCTACGGGCAAGCACTCGTGCCAGTTTGAAATCGATCGTCTTGGAATTCCCGCTTGCAACGAATGTTTGATTCACGCCAGCAATTTGCTGGTAGTACGTGTTCGTGTAGGCCGATAACGTCGCGGTCCAATAGCCCCACGGGATCGAATAGAAACCGTTCCATCCGTGCGAACCAAGGCGCTTGTCGCCGAGTTCGAGGTCCTGGCTCACACCGATGTTGAAGATGTCGTTTAACCCGAGTGGGTTATCGATACCGATCGACAGGTTGCCCTGTAACTTGCCGGTCGCGCGCGTGCCGGAGTTGTCGATCGATGCAACGACTGTCCACGGCTTGCCACGCTTCACATCGAGCACGACATCGCTTTCGCCCGGCACGTCGGCGGGAACGATTTGCATCGACACGTCTTGACTCTGTACGCGTTTCATCTGCTCCAGACCTTGCTCGAGGTCGCGCAGGTTCAACAGTTCGCCGTCGCGCGTCGGAAACGCGGTTTTCCATGTGCCGCGTAGTTTTTCATCGGCGAAACGCACGTGCCGGATCACACCGGGAATCAGCGAGACTTTCAACGTGCCGGAGGACAAATCCTGTTCGGGCAGCAGTACGCGCGTCGTGATGTAGCCGCGCGACAGAATGTCCTGCGACAACGCTTTGACGAGAAGATCAAGCCCTTGCTTGCCGACGCACTGCCCCGTGTAGTGTTCAAGCCATTCACGCGCGAACGTGAAGCGATCCATCGGCAATACGGATGCCCCCTGTGCTTTCACGCCGTCCGGCAGGGAATCGGGAACATCGAGCGTGAAGCGGTCAATGCGAAAGCACGGTGTTTCGGTCGGAAGCGCTGGATAGCCAGCACTCGCAGCGACACTAGAACGCACTCTTGGCGCAGAAACGATTCGTTCACGCTCGCGCGCTTCTTCCTGCTGCCGGGCCTGTTGTTCGTTGCCAAGCGGCTGTACCGATTGTGCCATCGCACAGGTCGATGCAATAAGCAACGATCCGGCGACAAGGCTACTCCGTCGGATTTTGTTCTTCATGTATTTGATTCTCTCGATTACGCGTACCGCGTGACCATCCAGACCCCAATCAGGATGACGACAGCGCCGACGACCTGCATCGGCCGCAACAGGTGTTCGTGTAATGTCGTGAACGACAACACCACGAGCATGGAAATCGCCACCATCACCGGATACGCAACGCCCAGCGTTGTTTTGCGCAGCGCGATTGCGTAAAGGAGGAACCCGATACCGTAGGCACCTATGGCTGCTCCGCGGGCGATCCATGGCAACATGCTCGACTCACCAAGTGCGATTCCCTTGAGAGCCGCCACTCGGAGCAATATGCTCGCGAGACCGCCGAAAAAACCACTCGCGACGACGATCAGCCAGTTCACCGCGCGGCTTCCGTCACTACTGCCACATCCGGCCGCGGCCTGGTGTTTGTGCGGGTGTCATCGGATACACCCGTGTTTCCATCAAAAATCACATTGAACCGATTCGCGCCATGGAGCGCGATCAGTACGATGGCGGGAAAGACGACCGAAAAGTTTCGCGCCTCATCGCGGTAGCCGAAAAAGAAGAACAACACCAGTACCGGCAGGAATGCCGCAAAAAAAAAGATGCGGTATCGATGTGGCGTCGCGCGCCACGCCGAGCCGAAGAACACCGCCAGCGGTACAAGCATCAGCGGATTTTCGAGACTTGGCGTAAAGATGCCTTTACCGATCAGGTTGTAGAACGACAGGTAAGACAAGGGATTAAGCCAGAATTTCAGGTTATCCCACACGTGAAATTCGACGAAACCACCCGCATTCGCATCGTACCCGCTCATGATGAAATGGCGAGTGCCGACACAGATTACAAGTTGCAGCACCAGCCAACCGACTCGCTTCAATACCGGAACGTCGCGCTCGTGCAGGAAGAACAGCGCAAGTGGAACCAGGAAGAACGTCTCCTTGTTCAGGGAGAAGATGGAAACCATCAGCGTGCATGCCAGCATCCGCTTCTTCAGCAGGAAATAGCACGCACCGAGTACGCCAAGCAGTTCGAAGAAGTCGTAGTAGTAACCGCCTTGCTGAAACGTGAGCGGATAGACGAAGCCGAACGCCGCCAGAAAGCCGACGGATTGCCCGAAATTCAGGCCGTGGAGCTTGGCCAGCTTGTAGACCAGCAACAGCGCGAACAGCATCGATAACACGACCGCGATGTACGTCAGGTGATAGACGAGTGCCACGACCGGTGTCCAATACTCGTCCGGCACACTTGTGAAATAGGCGTTGTGCAGCGAATCATGCCGTTTGATCGATTTAAAAAGCTTTTCCTGCTTTTCCTGCCCAAGCTGTTCGGCTACCCATTTTGCGCCTCGCGGGAACGACGAGCGATAGACATACGGCTTCGGTGCCTCGCCGTTCATCATGCCGACGAGGCTGTAGCTGGTTGCAAAATCCCCTTTCTGGTCGTCACGAAAGCCCCACTTCAATAACATGCTGTTGGTGATGTTTCCCGCGCATACGAACAGCAGCACATAGACGATGGCGAAGCGGCAGAACGCCAGCACGCGGTTTCGGTTTTTTTCTGTCATAGGAATTGTGCCGCTCACGGAGCTGGCAAGAAGTGAGCGGCCAGCACGATCGCCACCATGATGCAAAGCATGCTGAAGCTACCGCGATTCTCGAGAATATGGACGATCGGATCGTCGTGCATGACGCCACGCACTGTTGCGATCCATAGACGACCGAACAGGTAGATCAAGCCGATCTGCACGAACCAGAGAAGGTGCGGAACCGTGTAACGAGCTACCGTTTCCGGGGCGTTGATGAACAGACCAAACACGACCACAGCAGCGAGGGAAGCACCGATGCCAAATGGCCAAAGGACTTCGAGGTCGCTCACTCGGTAATCCCGACCGACCGTCGCGTTTTTGTCGCTTTGACGCAAGAACACCAACTCGGAGCAACGTTTCACGAGAGCGAGGCTGAGAAAAGCAAACACGGAGAACGCAAGGAGCCATCGACTCACCAGAATTTCCCCTGCAACTGCCCCTGCGACGATTCGGTACGTGTACAGCAATGACAGAACGACCACATCGAGTAGCACGACTGACTTCAAGCGCCAACTGTACGCAGTCGTCAGGAGCAGATAGAGCACGAACATGCCGGTAAATTCGGCTGACACCGCCAATGCCAATGCAAACGCCAATGTCAGCAGTACCGCTGCGCATGCGATGCCTTGACTGATCGACAACACCGCGCTCGCAAACGGACGATTGCGCTTTCGTGGATGTCTGCGATCGCTGTCCAGATCCCAAAGATCGTTGCCGATGTAGGTTGCCGACGCGCCAAGCGACATTGACAAGAACGCCAGTGCGAGCACGCCGACTTTGTCTACGTCAAGGAATGCAAAGGCCGTCAGCAGTGGGACGAACAGCAGCAGATTTTTTAGCCATTGGTGAACACGCAGGGCCTTGCACCATGTGGAGAACGTTGCACGTACATTCGTGAACTCGTGTTCGATGGGAACGTGGCTGCGAACATCTGCGGCGACATCACACGAAACGCCAGCAAGTACGGCACCTCTCGCGCCGGCCCAAACCGGCAAGTCAGCTCTGCTATCGCCCGCATACACGAAGTCGTCGCCGATCTGCTCGCGAATGCAGGCCAGTTTCGCCTCGCCCTTGAGATTCGTGTCGCCACTGGTAGCGATGACGCGATCGAACAGGCCGAGATGCGTACTCACACGCTCAGCGATCGAACAATGTGCGGCAGTTGCAAGCACGATTTTTCGACCGTTCTCGCGTTCTCGGGTGAGGTAGTCGATGAGCGATTCGCGGTACGGAAGCATTTCCGCTCGAAGATCGGCGTGCTCTGCGACCTTGGCCTTGAAGGCGGCGCGACCGCGCGCGAGCCAGAAAGGCAGGCGCAGGAGGTTCGTAGGTTGTCGCTTGACGACACGTATCACGGATTCCATCAAGGTGTCCGAAGTTGTCAACGTGCCATCCAAATCAACGACGAGCGGAAGTTTTTTGGTCTCTCGCATTTCTTGTGACTAAATCGAATGATTCGTCGCCCTCATATATTCGTGTTTTATTAAAAAATAATTACACTTACATCATGCTTTATTTTCGGCAAAAAAATTTTTACGAAATACACGGTCAATCCGCATCGACCAATTCATAAATTCGCCGGAACAAATTAATCGGGATATGCTCAGGCGAAACGGCATCTAGATTTCCCACTACTGTCCATTTGGCTGTTGCCGAGAGAATTTCATCCGAAATGGCGTCCCGTTACAAGATAGCAGGCGGATCACTATGGAATTAATCCTCATCAAGATTTCATCATCATTTCGCGTTACCCAACCCCGACGCATGCACTCAACCGCATAGAGTGATTCACCCCGACTGGCGAACTAAAGCGCCACCCTGGAAATCCTACCACTTTTCATCGGCCTAAGATTTGCAATATACTCTCTCGAGATATTCAACAAATTCATAATTCACATCACAATTGACCGCCTCCCAATCATTTAACTCAAACTCTTCCAGCGCCCGATCAAGACTCGGGGTTGAGCTGAAATATAAAACATTCCACAATATCTCGACATCAATCTGGTTTTTTTTGTCACCAAGAGTCAACAATTCCCTCAGAAAAACCGCGCCATTCTCGCCAGATATTTCTTTTCGATGTATACACTCGAGCATACCTACCCGAACATTAATGCAGAGAAATTCGATGACAGCCTGCCTCCACTTTCCAGGGCTTGGGCCGAATTGCCCACCAAAAACATGAGGAAGCACTGCATTAGGATAAAAATCATCGAGTCCAGCTAAGATAAGTTGCCTCTGGTAATCGATTTTTGGGAAGGCATCCATGATGATCTCACTTTCCAGGGAATTTAAATTTCGCAATCTCGCCTCTATTGATTGCCTTAACTTCTGAGTTATTTATTTCCACGGTAGCTGTATCGCCAGCAGTCTTGGATGATGCCTGTCCAGCGGGGCGATACGTCACCGCAGTTCCATCCGGCAAAATTGCAACCCAACTTCCCTCCCCGGTAACATTGTTGACCACCTTCAGAGGCGTCTGGCCATTGAATGCATCTTTTGCAAATTGTTCTGCGGTCACGTTCGGGTTACTGCTTGGTGGCATCGGAATTGGCGTGCCCACTCCCCCGATACCGGCCGGCAGCTTTCCGTCGCTTCCCGTGATTGACGGAGGAACACTAGCGTTTTTCCCGTCGATCGAATTAATAATGTAGTCTACGAGCCCCTTCAATTTATCTGGGATAAGCTCCGTAACCCAGTCGTTGACAGTCTTCTCATCCGGCATCGGATTGATCAACGGCCCCGCCTTCGCACTCGGATCGAGCTCGGTCGCGTTGTCGACAATGCTGCTGTCGTCCTTGCTCCGCCCCTGTCCCGTATAGCCCGGTAACTTGAACCCTGACAACCACGTGGGTGGGGGTGCCATCTGCAGCGGCGCCGCCTGATTATTCTCCACCTCGATTTTGCCTGCCCCCGCTGCCGTTGCGATATCCTGACCCGATATCGCTGCGACGCCGGCAACCAAGCTCGACACGAGATTGTCGCGAGCTTCGCGCTCTTTTGCCGACATATTGGTCGTCGGAGCCATCAAGCTCCCGATCACCGAGCTTGCCGCTGCCCCCATCGCACCAGCGCCACATGCTTGACCGCCTGCCGCCGCGCCAGCACATCCCACGATCGCATGGAGTGCTGCGCGCGCCTCGTCACTACCGAGGCCGTCGGCGATTTGCTTGACCTGATTGGCGGCTAGCTGTTGCACGTATGCGATCGTCGCATTTTGCGCGAGTTGACCCATACCTCCCGTTACGTTGCCGCCGGCCGCAACCGTGAGCGCAGTCAACACCTGACGATACGTGCCGCTCGGCCCCCATTCTGCGGTCAACTGATCGGCACGTTGTTGGGCCACTGCGCGTTGTTCCGGTGTGAGATTCGGATCGTTTGCAGCCGCTTTCGCTGCATCCGCTTCCTTCGCGCGGTTGGTCACGAAAGTGCCGGCCTGATTCACGAACTGGCTCGTGATGTCGAAGCCAGCCTGGATCTTGTCCTTGTCGAAGATCGGCGCGAGTGCACCACCCGTGTTCGACGTATCGCGATTGACGCTCGCGACCGTTTCGTCAGCGGTTTTGCCCGTAATCTGCTGTTGCTTGACGTTATCGGTAATCTTGAGCGAACCACCACTGATCCCGCTACGTGTGACCGAGCTCGCATCATCTGATGCACCGAGCACGACAGGGGGCGCAACGGCTAATTCGCTGTCAGTCTTCGGCAAGTCGGTTCCTGCCACCGGATTCACGTTATCGGCGGTGCCTTTCTGGTTCTTGCCAATACCTCCGCCGTAGCCGCCCGAAATCCCGAGCGACGACGCATCGTAGGACGCGTGATTCTCGATGTCGCTGGTCGTCAACGTAGCCGTCGTCAGGCTGTTCTTGTCTTCGTGTACAGCCTTGTTGTTACTCGCGATCACGCCGCCTTTCAGGTCCGTATTGCCTTTTACGTTGACTTGAAAACCACCGTCGCCAGCCTTGATACCCGACTGCTCGCCAGCTGCCGAGTAGTCGCTGTTCATCTTCTGTTGACTCATGTTGCCCGATACACTCGACGGGCCGGCACACAACGGCGGAACGCACACGCTGACCGACACGCCTGCGCCCTGTTGCTTCGAATTGTAATGGTCGGTGTCCTGCAAGCTCTCGACGTTCAGGTTGCCGCCCACGTCCGCGACGACTTGCTTGCCGGATGCGACCGCACCCTTGATGTTCGTATCGCCGCCGGATTGAATCGTCAGCGTGTTGCCTGCCGTAACGTGCGTATTCGTCCAGGCGGTCGAATGACCATCGCTGTTTCCGCGATTCCCCGCGACGCCCGCCGTAAATGCGATGCCATTCTGCTTGCCGCCACCGATCGATACGCCGACACCAAAACTTCCACCGCTATTCTTCGACGACTGGCTGCTGGTGCTTTCAGCCGCCTGCAGATTCACATTGCCGTCAGCAGCGAGCTTGGCATTCCCTCCAGCCGAAATCGTGCTCCCAATCACATCGATATTGCTATCCGCACCAGCGCCGGGTGCCTTCACTGATACGTTTCGTCCGGCCGATACCGTGCTACCAATCGCCGTACTAGCTTGCGATTGCGATTGATTGTCACTCTTGCTCGCACCTACGGAAATATTGACGCCGACTGTTTTCCCGAGCGCAGCGGGATCGCCGCCGCCCATTGCATCATAGGCGTTCTTCGCAGCGAGGCCCGTCGTTGCTGCCGCAAGCGCGGTCAAACGCGCATCGCCCTTGGTCTTGCCGGCCGCGTCGACCATCTGCCTGCCAGTCTGCGCCAAAGCGATGACGGGACTTGTCACGCCCACCGTCACGCCGGCCTGTCGGTATTGCTGCTGTTCCGCCTGACTCATCGTGTCGTAAGCCGAATCGATCTTGACAGACTTGCCTTCGAGCGACACGTCATTACCTGCGTGCAACGTGCTACCGGTCGCGTGCAGGTCGTTCCCGGCGGTCACATTCAGATTACCGTTGAGCGAACCGACCATGCTGCCGGTGTTCGTAACTTCCGTCGAATGCTGCTGATCCGTCATCGAGCGCGAGCCGATCGACACCGACATGCCGCCATTCGACATGAGGCCCGATTCCTTTTTCTCGAAGCTGTTGGCCGACTTCACCGTGTCCTGCGAAGTCGTGATCCGGACGTCACGCGCCGCCTTCAGATCGACATCATTGGCGCCGACTACATTGCTGCCCTGAACTGTAATGTCCTTGCCGGATTGAATCCTCACGATGTCGCCCGAAACCGTGCTTGCGACACCGATATTAGCTTGCGTGTCGTGCGACTCCTTGGTGGTTGAACCCGATACGAAACTGCCGCGCTTCGTCTGGACGTTCTTATAGCTGTCGTGTTCCTCGCGGCCTTCGTTGATCGTCACGTTACCGTTGCCGGCAATCGTCACACCGCCTGGCGTCGCGCTGTTTGTACCCGAGGTAACCGACGAACCCGTCAGCGTGACATTGCCTTTCGTCGCATCAGCGGTGTTGACGGCCGACAGTGCTGCATTGCGACCAGCCGAGAAGCTCGTGCCGACAGCGGTTTCGTCGTAGGTATGATCGACTTCCTTGCGTGCGCGCCCGTCAGTCGCGACGTTATCGAGTTTGGCGGCATCAGTGACCGTCGTCGCTGTGAGATTGCCGCCAGCCATCACCGACAAATCTTTGCCGGCCGAAACGGTCGCACCCTTGAGCGTCGTATCGTTACCGCTCTGCATGACGAGATTGCCGTCTGCCTTGATGCCGCTCGCCACATTGTTCGTGGTGGATTCTTCCCAGTGGCGTTGATCGTTCAATCGCATCGATTGGTTCGTGGTCGACTGAACCGTATTGACATTGATGTTACGGCCGGCCATTGCCGTCGCATCGCCGCCAGCCGACAGATTTGCTCCATGCAGCGTCAGGTCGCGACCAGCCTGAACGGCGAGACCCCCTGTCGCTGCGATCGTGCCTTGCTGGCCGATCAGACTCGTACTGACCTTGCTCACGCCCGATGCACCGCTCACGCCAACCGCATCGACCAGCGTTGTATTGACGATATCGCGCCCTGCCAGAACGGCGACCCGACCGCCGGTAATCTTCCCCGACGCATTGACCACATCGTTGCTCGCCGACACGACCGTCGCGCCGTTCTTGCCGCTACTCGAAATCGTACCGCCACGATTCAAAATATCCGTCGCCGTCAGCACGGTCTTCGTTCCGCCCTTGATCACGCCGGAATTCGTTGTGCTACCCGTCGCATGAATCTCCACGTCGTCCGCCGCGATCAACGCGCCAGTCGGTTGCAGATCGTTCGCGTGCGTCTGCGCCATGTAGACGACAGGAGCCAGCACGTGCGTCGTGCTGCCGTTCGGCAACGTCACCGTCTGATCGACCAGCCATACGATATCGCTCGTCAGCGCATCCATTTGCGCGGCCGTCAGCGCCATCCCCGGCACGAGGCCGAACTCTTTTGCGTAGTTCGCCCCGTTCGTCATCAGAGCACGATATTCATCCTCGGCACCCGGCAAGAACGTGCGCCCTGTCAGTTGCGTGACCTGATTGCGCACCATCTGCTGCTCGTACATCCCGTCACCCAGGCGCTTTTCGATGCTCGCCGGGTTCAGGTTCAGTTGGCCGAGCATGTAGTCGCTCGAAATGAATTTCGTATAGCTCGTCAGGCGCGGATCGGCCACGACCAGGTACGGCTGGCCCGGTGCGTCGTGAATCGAATAAAGACCGTTCGCCGGTAACGTGATCGGCAATGCGCCGGACGCATTCGCAACCGATTGCTGCGCGCCAATTGGTGTCGATTGGCCGCCTGCGGCACCGACTGGCGTCAACTTGCCACCGGATACGCCCTCATTAGCCGAATTATTTCCAAGCGTGCCGCCGGTTGCGCCAGTCGAAGAATTCTGCGCGGCAACGTTCTGGTTGTTGACATCCTTCGCGTCGATGATCACCGACTGGTTGGCGATAATGGTGCCGCCCGTGCCGCCGATGGCAACCGGTGCATACACCTTCGAAGGCTGAACGATCGTTCCGCGATCTCGCGTCGTATCCTCGTTCCACGCGTACATCGATACGACGTTGTCGGTCTGATACTGATACAGCGTCCGCCCGACGTTGTTCACGACCGTACCACCGTAGCTGCCTGAGCCTGCACTGCCCGACATATTCGAATCGCCAATCTTGATCGACCCGCCGGCCGCGATCGCGCTGTATTCGTTGTCGATCGTGCCGACGTTCCTCATCACGATCTTGTTGCCAGCCACGAGTTGCGCTTGCTGCGCCTGGCTTGCAATCTTGTCCTGCTGAACCGTGGTCGTCGTGTCGCGCCAGATTTCGACACGCTGGTAGCCGTTGTGGCCGTCGCTGCGCGTCGTGTATTCCGTATCCGGAACGTAGTTGACGTGCGGATCGTACGCATCCCAATAGTTGACCGTAACCGTACCATCCGCATTGGTCGTCAGCGTGTTGTAGTAAATCGTCTGCTGCTTGCCGTTCACGTTCACGACCAACACCTTGTCGGTCACGTTCGGTCCAGACGTTTCCGATACAACCTGCGAAGGGCTATAGGTCGAAGTGAGCGGCGTCTTATAGCCGTTCACCCACATTGCCTGCGAGCACCCGCCGTTCGGGTCCGCATTCATCGTCGCGCACACGATGTATTTCTGGCGCTTCGTTTCGTGCTTGCTCGACGTGCTCGTGGTTTCAGTGGTGATCTCGGGAGCCGGACGCGTGTTCGTGAACGTACCCGCTGCGAGTTCGATACCGCCTTGCGCTTCGATCGTGGACTGATCGTTCAAGACATTTTGCGTACGGTTCGCGAGAAACCCGTTCGCGTCTCGCTGACCGTTCGCGGCGATATTGATGTCGCCAACGCTGAAGACATTCGCGCCGCCCGTGTTCGACAACTGGTTGGCCGCGTATAAATTCACCCGTTCGGCAGCGGCGATTACCGCCGCTGCCCCGGTATTGGTGATCGTGCTCGCATTGGCGGTGACTTCACGCCCGATGATCGTCGCGGTGTTGTTCAACGTCGCACTGTTGGTCGCGACCGTATCGCCTTCGATGCGACCTGCGTTATCGATCGTGCCGCCGTTCGCGTTGACGGTCGTCGTGCTGGAATTCAGATCGGCGCCCGCTTGGTTTTCAACGTTCGCGGCATTCACCGTCAGCGCGCCGTTGGCATCCAGCACCCCTTGGTTCGTCAGCTTGCCCGACGTGGAAAACGTGAGGTCGCCGTTTGCGTGCAACTTGTTCGCCGTGGTCTGCGTGTAGTCGCTCCCGAGTGTCACCACACCGTTTCGGCCTGCTACGATCGATCCGTCACCGCTCAACGTGTTCGCGGTCAACGTCAGGTCCTGATCGCTGCCGATAACGCCGTTCTGGTTGGCAAACGTGCCGGTCTGGATTGAAATACTGCCGCCGCTGCCTGCGTCGTTGCCGATTTTGCCGGAGGCGTTGTCGATCGATGCCGTGTTCAATGACAGTGCACCGTTTGCACGGATCGATCCGGCCTGATTCGACAGCGCAGCGTTTGCCGTGCTCAACTTGAGGTTGTTCGCGGCCGACAGCACACCACTCGCATTACTTACGCTATTTGCAACGTTCAACGTCAGATCGTGCCCGGAAAGCGTCTGGCCGCCTTGAGCATTCGTCAACGTTTGCGCGGTCAGCGTAACATCTCCATTACCGCCGATCGTGCCCGTCCCCGCTTTGCCGGACGCGTTCGTGTTCGTGATCGACGCGCCGCCGTCGATCGTCGTTGCACCGCTGCCGATATTCGCGATACGCCCGTCGCTGTTGTCGACGTTGCTCCCCGACAGCGCGAGCGTCGAATTCGTACCGTTCGCTTCGACTTGCCCTGCGTTGTTGTTGACCGCGCCCTGTGCTCGCAGCGACAGATTCCCATTCGCCTGAACAAGACCGGCTGCATTCGCAAACGCGCCGTTCGACTGCACCGAAAGCGCTTGCCCAGCCAGCACCGAACCGCCGGAATTATCGACGCTGCCCGCCGACACCGAAACGTCTCCGTTGCCGCCAATGGTTCCGCCCGCTGTATTCGTCAGTGCATTTGCCGTCGTGAGCGACAGCGCGCGCGTGCCCACGTTTTTAAGCGATCCTCCATCATTCGCGAGACTGTCGGCCGTCACTGAAACGCCGTTGTTCGCTTCGAACATGCCCGCACGGTTGTCGACAGCGCCTTGAGCCTTCAGCGTAATGCTGTCCGCACCGACGTAGCCGCCCGCATGATTATCGAGCGACTGCACATCGAGCGCCGCCTGTCGCTGCGCAGCCAGCGTACCTGCGCTATTCGATACGGCTGCCGCTTTCAGGAGCAATGCACCATTGGTCGCGATCGTGCCGCCTTGGTTCGACAAAGCGCCGGTCGAAATCGACAGCGCACCACTTCCGGCGTGAGTAATTTTCCCGTGGTCGTTGATCAGCGTTGCGGGTGTGAGGATCAGGTCCGTGCTGTTGGTCTGAATAACGCCGTTGCTCGAATTATCGAGCGCGTTCGAGACGGCGACATTCATTGCGCCAGTCCCGGTTTGGGTAATGGTGCCGCCGTGGTTCGACAAGTTCGTCGCCCCGAGCGACAACTGCGCTGCCTGTATCGAACCCGCATCGTTGCTCAGCGTCGCGGCATTCACGGTCGCGGACTGTCCGGCCGTGATGCTGCCCGAACCGTTCGTCAACCGCGCACCCGCATTGATCACTGCGTTTTGCGCCGCCGACAACGTGCCGCTGCCGTTGTCCAGTGATTGCGTGCCGACATTCAGATTCGCTTGTGCACTGACCGTGCCGTGGTTCACGACGCTGCCCGATTGAATCGTCACGCTGCCGTTGCCGCCGATGACACCGCCCTGGGCGTCGAGTGCGGTCGTACCGGCAGCATTCGTCAGTTGCCCCGTCGTGGTAATGGACAAACCATCCGAATTCAGCGACGTCACGCGACCTGCGCTGTTGTTCAGCGAGCTTCCCGAAATGTTCATTCCGGCCGCGCTCTGGATCGTGCCCTGGTTGTTCGCAATTGCACCGCCGCGCACCTGCATCGCATTGTCGGAAACCAGCGTGCCGCCCTGATTCGCGATTGCGCCGTCCGACCGC
Source organism: Burkholderia orbicola (assembly GCF_900100915.1). Lineage (NCBI taxonomy): Bacteria > Pseudomonadati > Pseudomonadota > Betaproteobacteria > Burkholderiales > Burkholderiaceae > Burkholderia > Burkholderia orbicola. The sequence continues at coordinate 413,430 of NZ_FNKW01000002.1, forward strand.
ACGTTCAGCGGACCTTGCGCCGAGATCTTGCCGCTTTGATTCGAAATGCTACCTGCGGTCAACGTCGCGTTGCCTTGGCTCGACAGCGTGCCGTGATCGTTGATCAACGCACCCGCTGCGTTCGCATCGAGAACGCCCTGCGCACTCGTTGTCGCATTCGAGAGGTTGAGGTCCCCGGCGCTTGCGCTCAGCGACACGTTACCGTTCGCGGCCGTCTGGCTACCCGCGAGGTTCACGGCAGCACCTGAAATCGACGCGCTCCCGCCCGCAACGTTCTGCCCGGTCGCCGTCAATTGGCCGGTGCTCGACAGATTCAGATCGCCGCTTTTTCCGACGGAACCATCGTTATTGACACCCGCGCCGAGCGTCCCGGTCGAATTGATGGTGCCCGCACTGACCATCGTATTTTGCTGTGCGGCGAGCGTGCCGCTGTTCGACAACGTACCGTCTGCTGAAACGTTTGTACTCTGTTGCGCATACGTCGTGCCGCTGTTTTGAACAGTGTTTGCGGTTGCGGTGAGATTTCCGCTCGCAGTCGTCTTGCCCGCGAGTACGAGCTGGCCGTTGGATTGCAGCGTCAGGTCGCCCGCTTGTGCCGCGATCGTCCCGGCGTTCGCGACACCCACGCCGTTCTCGTTCGATACGAGAAAGACCCTGTTCGCGTACATACCGCCGAGTTGGCTCACGTCGATGGCGATAGCGGGTGCGGCACCGTCGCCGACAATCGGTGTCGTCGCCAGCGTGTCATGGTTGACCTGGTTCGCACCCGCGACGACGCTCAGGTTCTTTGCGTAAATGGCTGCGTTGGCCTGCACCGCGCGCGAAATCAAGTCGACCTGATCGACATTCGATGCATTCAGGCCAGCACCGCTGACTGAAATCAGGCCGCGCGACACGTTGAATCCACCGAGCGATCCATCGGCGCCGTAATACGGTGTGCCGGTGGTGAGAACGGCTCTCGACGTATTGATGAATCCGCCGCCGTCAACCTGAATACCGGCACTGTTCGACAAGATCACTTCGGCGCGATTGCCCGCGACCTCGACGTAACCTCGCAGTTGCGACGGCGCATTGCTGTTGACCTGGTTGACGATGATCCGCGCGGACTGGCCTGCACCGAAATTCGGGTTGCCGTTGATCATCCCCGCCTGCTGCGTGTTCACGATCGTCGGCGAGTTGTTCAGGATCGCGCCCGGTTTTTGTACGTCGAACTGGTTGTACGTGTTCACCGATACGCCGGCGCCGGACGGTGCGGCAATATTCACTTGCGGGATGCCGCTCTGCGTCTGAATCACATGCGTACTCGTGCCCGGAGTCGGCACGATTTGCGCGAAACTGAATAGCGGCACACCGAACAACAATGCAGCCGCCATTGCAATCGGTTGCCAAACGATCCGCAGGCTCGATGGCGTGCTCACGCCTTTAGAATTCCTGGCTGCTTGCGGCGAAGTACCGTTTTCCTGAACGACCATCATCGCGCCGCGCACTTGATTGAACACAACCCGATAGCATTTCTTGTTCATTCTTCGTAACGCGCACTGCGTCCCTGCATGCAATCTCATTTGAATTCAGCGCAGATAGGACCGGACGCAATTCGCCGTCTGGCTTTGAACGCGCTTGCAACGGATAGTCAGGGCGACAATGCCTCTCATGCATGTCGCGATTGCGAGACATCGCTCACAATTGGTCTCTTCTTATCCACTGCGCGATCCTAGCAGAAGCAATTACCGTGCACTGTCAGAAATGATTAATGCGATACGTGGAGCATCGGCCTTTCATTCTCAAGTGCCCGGAGATTTTGAAGGGCACGGAAGAATTAATATTTTTATAATGTTTTCAGAGTGTCAATTCTGAGGCGGGATGCAAATTTATTGGGATAATCACCGTGCGGCTTTAGACACTGTGCCAATCGACCGATTGCGGTCGGATGCCCATGATATTGTTATCCGGGTCATTATCGAGATAATGGGCGATAGTATCGAAAAGTTCGCTTGTCGGAAATATATCAATCAAGATGCGCTTTCGAGCGCCGAAACCAGCAACGCTGGCTGCATCACTTCGACAACGTCGCCCGCACCGTATACTCGCCTTCCAGCCCGCCCTGCTCAGGCCGTACGAAATACCGAGACGAATCCAGATCGGCCGGCAGCGGCTCGACCGGATAACCGTGCTTTTCCCACGCATCGAGGCCGCCCTTCAGCGCCCGGATGTTGTGGATCATCTTCTTGCGCTGCATCTTCGCGATGAGCCGCTTCGCAGTCGCCTCGTTCGGACACACGCAATAGACGACGATCGGCCGCTTCAGCACTTCCGGGTCGAGCAGGTCCGGCGAATCGAGATCGACCGGCACCGCGCCGGCAATCCGGTACGGCTCGCGGTCGCGGATCGCCTTCGGCCGCGCATCGAAGATCAGCGGCGGCTCGTCGGACGTCATCATCTCGACGAGCTGCGGCGGCGAGATGCGCACCTGTGCGAGATAGCGGCGGAACTGTACGCGGCGCACCCAGCGGTACAGCAGGAACGTGATGAAGATCGCGAGGAATGCGTCGAGAATCGTGCCGCCGCTCGCGCGCACCCACAACACGAACTGGACGATCTGGTCGTGAATGGCCGCACCGCCGATCAGCCAGAACGCCGCCCACAGCGACGCGCCCGCCAGATCCCAGAACAGGAACACGCCGATGCCGATCGCGGTCGTGCCGAGCAGCGGCGCCGACACGAGGCCGAGACCCGGCAGGAATTTCGACAGCACGAGCAGCGGCGCGCCGTACCTTTCGAATACGTTACGCGCGAAGCGCAGCGTCGTGTCGAGCGACAGCGAGAAACGCACGAGGCCGTTCAGCAGGCGCCGGCCGCGCGTGCGGCCCATGAAAAACCACAGCGAATCGGCCAGCATCGTCGCACCGATCGCCGCCGCGAACATGCTGACCCAGGAAGCCTGCCCCATCGCCGCCATCGTGCCGCCGAGAATCAGCATCGGCACGGCCGGCACCGGCACGCCGAGCTGCGTGATCAACACGCTCGCGAACACGGCCCATGGGCCGAGCGACGATGGAATAGCGATGGGAAAGTGCCACACGGCGGCGCTCCTGGAAGACATGCGGGCCGCGCGACAGGGCCGTCGGTACGGCGGCGCACCGGCCGCCGCGGCACGTCCGCGACCGACCGGTGCATCGTACGCATTCTAAACGGGTTTGACCTCGACCGCGCGGAACGCAAGCCGTCGGCAAGGGCTTTGCACGCGGCGTTACGCGACTGTGACAGTCACACGTCGGAGCGTTGCGCGAGTTGCGCGACGTGCTCCGCGTAATCGGGAAACTCGGCCGCCAGCGCGGCCGCATCGGCCAGCTCGAATTCCGCGAACTCGAAGCCGGGCGCCACCGTGCAGCCGACGAGCGCGACGTGCGCCGGCGACGCGCAGCGCGCACCGAACCAGCTTCCGGCCGGCACCACGGCCTGGAACACGGCGCCGGGATGCGTGAGCGGGTTGCCGAGCCGGTGGATCGTCAGCCCGTCGCGCGCGTCGAGCACCCACACTTCGATCGGATCGCCCGCATAGAAATGCCAGACCTCGTCGGAGCGGATGCGGTGCCACGACGAATACGCGCCGTCGCACAGCAGGTAATAGATGGCGGTCGACGCGGCACGGGGCGCACCGTCGGCCGGACGCACGACCGAATCGGTCGCGCGGTAGGTTTCACGGAAATAGCCGCCTTCGGGATGCGGCTGCAGGTCGAACTGGCGAATCAGGTCGGTCGCGGAAATCGGCATGGCAAATGACGTCGGTAAGGTAGGAAACCGGCATCCGGCGGGCCGTCCGATCGCGATTCAGGCGACCGGGTGCCGCCGGATGTCCCTGCGTCGATCACCGCGGCCATGCGCGCGGCGAACAAGCGGACACCGGCCGATGCTGCCAGAACTGCGTGCCCGGATGCAACCGTCGACGCGCAATCGCATGCAGGCGAGCGTCTCGTCGGCGCCCGTCGCGCCGTGTTGGACGACGCGACAGCGCAGTACGCCCGCTCACGCAGACATCCGGGATGCCGCGCGGCATCCTGCCGACTGCGGGCGCTCGTGCCGCAGCGGCGGCCGCCGTACGCCGTCGCTTACGCGGTCGCCGACGCGCCCGGCTCGCCGTGCCGCACCAGCAGCACCGGCCGGTCGGCCGCACGCAGCAGCGATTCCGCCACGCTGCCGAGCAACAGCCTGCGCAGGCCGTGCCGCCCGCTCGTACCCATCACGATCAGGTCGGCGTCGGCTTCGGCCGCCGTGCGCATCAGTACCGTCGCGATGTCCTCGCCGTACGCGTCGAGCGCGCGCACCGTGCCCCGCACATGCTGCTGCGCGAGCACCGCTTTCGCGTGGTCGAGCACTGGCGTCGCGGCATCGGTCGCGGCGACATCGCCATCGCGCTCGGCGGCGAAGCCGGCGTCGACGTCGACGAGCTGCGGCCGATGTTCGACGACGTACGCACAGGTCACTTCGCCGCCGGATGCCGTCGCGATCCGGATCGCCTCGTTCAGCGCGAGACGCGCGCTCGGGCTGCCGTCGAGCCCTACGAAAATCCGCTTGTACATGGTCCGTCCCTCCGACCGGGCGCGCGTCGCGCCCTGCGCAACCACGACCCGTTACCGCAAGCCGGCCCGGCGCCGGCTTGCCTGCCGAACAGTCTGCCCCACGTGCCGACGCGTGCGTTGACGCGCGTCAAGCGCGGCCGGCGCCCCGCAGCTTCATGCCGTTTGCCGCTATTTCAACCGACCCCATTACAAAAAATGTGTAAAACGCGCACAATTTCATCTTCAAAATAGTCGTTGCACGCAGCCGGTGCGAGTTTTGCCGGTTTTGCCGCGCTGTCCGAGTGCCCCGGGTAGCCCGAACAACAGAATGGCCATCGAATGACCCCCAGTGGAACCCCGACGCGGGACGCCCGAGGGCCCGCGCGCCTCCAGACCATGCTACGCCAGCCGCTCGCGGCCGGCGTAGCCGCGCTGTGCGCGGGCGCGCTGCTGTCGCTCGGCGTCGCGCTGCTGGTGCGCGAGCAGTGGCAAGGCGCCGTTCATACGCGTTTCGAACGCCGCACGACGCACGTGACGGCAATGCTGCGCCACGAGTTGCAGGCCGGTGTCGCCGTGCTCGAAGGCGCGCGTGGCACGTTCGGGCTCGTCCCGGACATGACGCCCGGCCAATGGCGCCGATACGCGGAGACGCTCGATCTCGACAGCGGCCGCTCGCCGGTCCGGCAAATCGGCTATGCGCCGCTCACGCCCGCGGCGCGCGGCGCGCTGGCCAGCGCAAAGCCGCTGCCGGCCGATCCGCTCGCGGCAGCGACGCTCAGCGCCCCCGTCTCGAGTTCGCCGGTCGTGCGCTTCGGCGCGTCCGACGCGGCGCCGCTCATGCGCGCGCTGCGGACCGGCGATATCGCGCTGGGCGTCCACCCCGCCGATGACGATGCCTCCCGCGACGCCCGTACCCTGACGCTGTTCCTGCCCGTGGCCACCTCGCCGCTGGCCGCCGCCAAGCCCTCCGGCACGCGCGAAACCGGCGCCGACGGAGTGCTGTTCGCGGCGCTGAGCCCGCGGCGCCTGATCGAGCGCGCGCTCGATGCGGAACGCGGAATCGACTTGTGGATGACCGCCGGCGGCGATTCGCGCGCGATCGCCAGCGTCGAGACGACGACCGACGAAGCGTCGGCGTCGCCCGACCTGATGCGGCGTACCGATGTGCTGAATTTCGGCGGCACCGCGCTGACGCTCGCCTATTCCGCGGACGGCCGGCCCAGCGCGACCGGCGCGCAGCGTGCGGCCGGCACCGTGCTCGCCGCCGGGCTGATCGCGTCGTTCGGGTTCGCGGCGCTCGTCCATGCGCTGCTGCGCAGCCGCGCCGATGCCGGCGCGAGCAGCCGCGGCATCCTCAACGAGGCGCGGATGATGGGCATCATCCGTTCGTCGATGGAAGCGATCATCACGATCGACGAGAAGCAAACCGTCGTGATCTTCAATCCGATGGCCGAGCAGGTGTTCGGCGTGTCCGCGATGGAGGCGATCGGCGCGCCGCTGTCGCGCTTCATTCCGGAGCGGTTCCGCGCCGCGCATGCGAAGCACGTCGACCAGTTCGGCGTGACGGGCGTGTCCGAGCGGCAGATGGGCCGCCAGCGCGTGCTGTTCGGGCTGCGGGCCAACGGCGAGGAATTCCCGATCGAAGCGTCGATTTCGCAGATCCGCGACGCGTCGGGCAAGCTTTATACGGTGATGCTGCGCGACATCACCGAGCGGCAGCGGGCCGAGAACGCGCTGAAGCAATCGCGCGAGGAATTGCGTGAACTGTCCGCGAACCTGCAGAACGTGCGCGAAGAGGAAAAAACCCGCATCGCGCGCGAGTTGCACGACGATCTCGGGCAGCAGCTCACCGCGTTGAAGATGGACCTGTCGGTCGTCGAGCAGCAACTGCGCATGCCCGGCCGCGCGCAACCCGATGAGGGCGTGCAGACGCATCTGCAAGGCATGCGGCGGCTGATCGACGCGACGGTCGCGTCGGTGCGGCGTATCGCGGCCGACCTGCGGCCGGTGATGCTCGACGATCTCGGCCTCGTACCCGCGATCGAATGGCTCGCGAACGATTTCACGAACCGCTACGGGATCGACGTCGAGCGCCACATCGAGACGGGCGGCCTCACGTTCACCAGCGCGGGCGCAACCACGCTGTTCCGCATCGTCCAGGAAGCGCTGACGAACGTCGCACGCCATGCGGACGCGACGCGCGTGGCGTTGCGGCTCGACATCGAGGAAGGCTCTTGCGTGCTGCGCGTCGCGGACAACGGCCGCGGCGCGGCGCCCGGCGGTCCGGCCCACGAAGACAAATCGTTCGGCCTGATCGGCATTCGCGAACGCGCACACATGCTGGGCGGCACCGTGACGATCGACACCGGGCTCGCGCGCGGCTTCTCGATCACCGTCGCATTTCCGCTCGCCACCGTTCAACAGGACACGCTCATCACATGATCAAGGTGCTCATCGCCGACGACCATACGCTCGTACGCGACGGTCTGCGGCACATCCTCCAGAACGCCACCGGATTCGAGGTGGCCGGCGAAGCCTTCGACGGCCCATCGACGATCGCGCTGGTGCGGGCGACGCCCGCGCAGGTGCTCGTGCTCGACCTGTCGATGCCGGGCCGCAACGGCGTCGAGCTGATCAAGCAGATCAAGGACGAGAAGCCCGCGCTGCGCGTGCTCGTGCTGACGATGCACGCGGAGCAGCAATACGCGGTGCGGGCGTTCCGCGCGGGCGCGTCGGGCTATCTGACGAAGGAAAGCGCGAGCGCGGAGCTGGTGGGCGCGGTCACGAAGGTGGCGTCGGGCGGCGTCTACGTGAGCCTCGCGATGGCCGAGCAGTTCGCGCAGAGCCTGAACGAGCCGGCCGAAACGCTGCCGCACCAGCGGCTGTCCGATCGCGAATTCGACGTGTTCCGGCGGATCGCCGCCGGCCAGACGCTGACCGAGATCGCGAATGCGCTGTGCGTGAGCGCGAAGACGGTCAGCACCTACAAGACCCGGATTCTGGAAAAGATGCAGATGCCGCACGAAGCGGCGCTCGTGCGGTACGCGATGCGGCACAAGCTGCTCGACGAAACGGACGACGTGTAACGGACGACGTGTAACGGACGACGTGTAGGACGACGTCCAGCCGGCGCAGTGCGGGCCTCGCTCACCGGGCCCGCGTACGAATGGTTACTTCGCGGGCACCGGGCACGCGAGGTCGCCCTCCTCGCAGGACAGATAGCCCTTCAGCGTTTCCGTGCGTGCCTTCGTCAGATCGTCGAGACAGGTCGATACGACCATCGGGTACGCACTGCCGCCCTCGGCATTCGCGCTCGAGAAATGGCATTCGGCGTCGCGGTACGCGATCCACGCGCGCTGCGCATTCACGAGCTTGTCGGCGACCGGAGGCGCACCGCGCAGGCGGGCCGTGACGGCCTGGTAGGTTCGGTTCAGCTCCCCGTCGGATTTCTTGTATGCGCGATCGGCACACGCCGTCATCGTCGCCTGATCCGTCGCGTCCGCACAATTTGCCTGCGCATGGGCGACGCTCGCCACCAGCGCCAGCGAGCCCAGCAGACCAGTCAAGACACGCATGGATGCTCCTTGTTGTTCGTTGAAGTGTGGAACCCGGCGCCCTGCTGCGCCCCGTGTGCATTGGCCGCGCTGCCGCGGCGACATCGACCGCGATGCTAGCGCACGCGCGACGGATTGTCAGCGGGTGCGGTACTGCGAGCGGCGTGATCGTTCACGGCAAGGTGTCGTTGAACCAGCTCAGGCCGGCATCCGGCGTGTCGCTCATGCACGCGGCAGACTCTCCGCGACCGGTTCGGCCGCTGGAATTCGTGCGCCGGGCCACTCGATGAAGAAGACGCAAAAAAGCCCGCACGATACGCGTGCGGGCTTTCTCGATATGGCGTCAGCCGCGGCTTGAGTGCCGCGAAACCACGCCCGGCTTAGTGGCCGAAGTACACCGACGAGCGGTCATTGACAGCCGGCACGACCGCGCGCTGGCCCGACTGCGACGTCGCGACCGGGTTCGAACCGTAGCCGGTTGCGTCGGCTTGCGCACCGGCGTTCTGCGCGGCGGCGATCTTGGCCTGGGCGGCCTGGATGTTCTCCGGATAGTTGATCCAGTCGTTCGGGTTGTAGCCGGCCTTTTCGAGCTGGACCAGCTCGGCGCGCACTTGCGCGCGCGTCAGCGGCTGCTGGTTCGATTGGGCGAACGAGACGACCGGTGCGGCCACCAGGGTGGCCAGTGCAACTGCCTTGATCAGCGATTTCATGATGCGTTACCTCCAGGATTGTTTTGTCAGGCGCTTCGGACTCGAAGTCGTTGCGCATGAGTAGAAGTCTAGGAGTCGCCGCTATCAGGGTAAATACTTAAATCGCAAATTCACTGTTGACCGAAACCGTACAATCGCCCGGGAATAAGTCGATTCGTCAGATGATTATCGCCGCGCATGTGCCGAATGCCGCGATTCGGTATCCGGCGCGCTCGGCCGCGCGTCAGCGCAGGCGATCGCTATCCGCCGACGCCATCTGCCTGTCGAACAGCAACGCCTTGAGGCGAATCAGGTCGTCGGCATCGAGGTCGTCGAACGCCGCATGATGCAGCGTCAGCGCCGGACTCGCCGGGTCGGCATGCACGGCCCGCACGGTGCCATCGAGCGCCAACTGCTCGACGCGGCCGCCGGTTTGGTACGGTAGCAGCACGCGCAACGGCTCACCGGTTGCCGCGATCGGCCGGTCGACGGCGATCGACAGCCCGCTCAGGCTGATGTCGTGCACCAACCCGATGCCGTCCGCCCCCTGCGCTGCGCCGTTGCAGCAGGCCGCGATGCGCACCGGCACGCGCGGCTCGGCGCGCGTGCGCAGCCGGTCGACGAAACCGGGCGGCGACAGGATCATGAACGGCGCGGCGGCCGACGCCTGCACCGATTCGACCGTCGCGCCGAAACGGGATACCGCGGCACGGCCGATTGCCACCGCTTCGACGTCGTCGCCGCGTGCGAACTCGAGCACGGCGGCGGGCTGCGGCTCGACGAACAGCGCCCCGGACGCGCCGACGCCGATCAACCGGCACCGTTGCAACGCGCGCGTCGTGCCGACCCGGCGGCGAATGCCGATCGCGGCGCCCGCCGACAGGCCCATGCGCATGGCGGGCGCGGTCGCCGCGGACCCGTGCGGATCGGTGTCGGCGCCCTCGCGGCGGCGGACGGGGCGGAAATGGTCGAACAGGAAAGCGTGCTGCGCGGCATCGCGCAGCGTCGTGCCGGCTGGCAGCAGCGCGGCGCCGTCGGCGTCGTAGAGGTCGAAGCCGAGCGGGACACCCGCGGAAAGGTCATCGCGCGCGAGCGCGACGGAGTCGGTTGAAAGCCGCATCGGAGAAGCGCGGAGCGACCGCGCGCGCTGTCGTGACAACTTGATTACGGCAGCATCGCGCGGAATCTGAACGGCTTTGTTACTGCGAAGCGCCGGTCGCGTCAGGGGTGGCCGGTACCGACACCGGCGGCGGCACCGGCACGGCCGAAGGGGCGACGCCGATACCGGCGCTGCTTGCGCTCGCCGGCGGCGGCGCAAACTGCGGCGGCTGCGGCTGCGACGCGCCCGACGACAGCGCCGCGGCCGATGCGGCCACTTCGGACGCCGGCACCCATTCCTCGACGATCCCGCCGGAGGCGGCATCCGGCGCCGAGGCCGCCGACGCCGCGCCCTCGTCCGTCTCGGCCGGACGCTCGATACGCTGCGTCCTGACCGGCGCGGGCGCCTTCTTCGCCTCGGGCGGGAACCACGTGTCGAACAGGTCGGTCACGCGCTCGCGCAGCGACCCGAACCAGCCCGGCGAGGGCTCGGTATCGAATTTCGCCTTGGTATCGACGATCCGGGCGCGCTGCGCGCGCTGGAAGAAATCGCCGATGATCGGCAGCGCGCTGTGCGCGCCCTGCCCCCAGTAATCGCTGCGCAGCGTCACGCGGCCGTCGTCGAATCCGACCCACGCGCCGGCGACGAGGCCGGGCTGCATCAGGATGAACCAGCCGTCCGCGTTGTCCTGCGTCGTGCCGGTCTTGCCAGCCACGTCGCCGCGGATGCCGAAGCGCGTGCGGATGCTGCCGCCCGTGCCGCGCGTCACGACATCGCGCATCACGTCGAGCAGCGTCTTGTCGGTTTCGGCATCGAGCGCACGCTCGGGCGGCGCCGGTGCGTATTCGGCGAGCACCTCGCCCTGGCGGTTCTCGATGCGCGTCACCATCTGCGGCTCGACGTACAGGCCGCCGTTCGCGATCGTCGCGTACGACGCGACCATTTCCTTCAGCGTGACCGGGCTCGTGCCGAGCGCGAGCGACGGCACGCGTTCGAGCGGGCTTTCGCGCACGCCCATGTCGCGCGCCAGTCGCGCGACGGCGCCCGGCCCGACCTTCTCCATCACCTGCGCGGTGATCCGGTTGCGCGACAGCGCGACGGCATCGCGCAGCGTCATCGGCTTACCGGTCGGCGGCACGTCGTCGTTCGGCCGCCAGATCTCGCCGCCCTTCAGCGGGATCTCGACCGGCTGGTCGATGAAGGTATCCTCCGGCTTCATCCCGCTCGCGAACGCGGCGCCATAGACGAACGGCTTGAACGTCGAGCCCGGCTGGCGCCGCGCCTGCGCGACGTGGTCGAACGGCTCGCGCGTGAAGTCGCGGCTGCCGACCCACGCGCGGATCTGCCCGTCGCGCGGATCGATCGCGAGGAAGCCGGCCTGCACGTCGGTCTTCGCCTTGCACAGCGCGTGCAGGAAGCCGCGGTCGGCCGCGAGCATCTTCATCGCCGCCGCGTCGTCCTTGCCGGCGTCCTGCGCGGCCTTGTACTCGGGCGATTCGCGCATGAAGGTGCGGAACACCTCGTTGTCGGTGCCGCAGCCGTCGCGGCCGCTCCACGCGTTGTTCGCGATGCCCTGCAACTGATTGCCCTGCAGCGTGAGCGCCTGCGTCGCCATCTGCTGGAGCCGCGAGTCGATCGTCGTGCGCACGATCAGCCCGTCCGAGTAGATGTTGTAGTCGTTGCGGTCGGCCCACGCGATCAGCCATTTGCGCAACTGCTGCGCGAAATGCGGCGCCGGCCCGGGCGGCTCCTTCTGGCGCTCGAAGTCGATGCGCAGCGGCCGGCGCTGCAACTGCGCGAACTGCGCCGGCGACAGCTTGCCGTACTTCACCATCTGGCCGAGCACCGTGTTGCGCCGCTGCAGCGCGCGTTCGGGGTTCAGCACGGGGTTGTAGTAGCTGTTGCCCTTCAGCATCCCGACGAGCGTCGCGCTGTCGAGCACGTCGAGTTCGTCGGCCGACTTGTCGAAATAGGTGCGCGCGGCCATCTCGACGCCGTACGCGTTGTACAGGAACGGCACCGTGTTCAGATAGGTCTCGAGGATCTGGTCCTTGCTGTAGACGGCCTCGATTTTCAGCGCGGTAATCGCCTCCTTCACCTTGCGCGTGAGCGTCGGCGCGCGGCCGATCTCGTCCGGATACAGGTTGCGCGCGAGCTGCTGCGTGATCGTCGAGCCGCCCTGGCGGCTGCCCGAGAACGTCTGCAGCGCGGCCGACGCCGTGCGTTTCCAGTCGAGGCCGTGGTGTTCGTAGAAGCGGTGATCCTCGGTGGCGATCAGCGCGTCGACCATGCGCGGCGAAATCTGCTTGAGCGGCACCCATTCCCGGTTCGACGGCTTGAATTCGGCCAGCAGCTTGCCGTCGGCCGACAGCACCTGCGCGGGTTGGTCGACGCGCGCCTTGCGGATGTCGCCGATCCCCGGCGTGAACGGGATGAGCACGACCACGTACGCCGCGAACAGCGCCGGCACGGCGGCGGCCGTGAGCAGCACGCCACGGCGCGTCGGGTGGCGGACATGGTGCCACGCGGTGGCGGCGAGAGGCTTGGCCCGCGCGACGGCGGCCGCCGCGGCGGATTGGGCGCGCGCGACCCATCTGGCACACAAGGCACGCACTGACGACACGTTTCGGCGATTCACGCGGGTGGGGCTCGGCTGAAAAGGCTGCATCGTACCAAACTCGCGCGGCCGGCCGGCCCGCTGCGGCCTTGCGCCGGCATACGTGGTGCGGTGTCGCGACGGCGCTCACGCAAAAAAGGCGCGTGCCCGGCAACCGGAACGACGCGCCAAACCTGGTACGACAACCTGAATGCCGCGCGAGAGGGACACGACGGGACGCGACAGCGGCGCGACTGGCGCCGCGGCTCAGCGCACGAGAAATCCGTACGTGAGCGGATCGCGTTCGTCGACGATCCAGTTCGCGAACCCGCAGATATGCGCACTACCCTCCACTTCCGGGATCACGGCCGGAAAGTCGCCGACCGTCGTTTCGCGCAGCACGCGCCCCTTGAAGACCGTGCCGACGATCGATTCGTTGACGAGCGTGTCGCCGGCCGCGAGCAGCCCGCGCTGGTAGAGCTGCGCGACGCGCCCGCCGGTGCCGGAGCCGGTCGGCGAGCGGTCGACCTCGCGATCCGCGAACACGCAGCAGTTCGCCTGCGTCGAGCCCGCATGGCGCGGCGCGTTCGCGATGATCGTGCCGTAGATATGGTTGATTTCCGGGATCTCCGGATGGACGACCGGATAGGTCGCGTTCGCGGCCGCCTTCACTTCCGCGCCGAAGCGGATCAGCTTTTCGACCGCGGATTCGCGCACCGGCAGGTCGAACGGCGCGCCGTCGACATAGAAATAGAACGCGCCGCCATACGCGATGTCGCCGGTCACGGTGCCGAACGACGGCGTCTCGACCGACACGTCGCGCCGCCAGATGAACGACGGCACGTTGACGAAGCGCACCGGCCCCGCATGCTCGCCGTCCCACTGGACGAACGCCTCGATGAAGCCGCACGGCGCGTCGATGCCGACCCGCGTTTCCGGCACGGTGCGCTGCACCCAGCCGAGTTCGACGGCCGCGGTCGACAACGCGATCACGCCGTGGCCGCAATGGTCGCTGTAGCCTTCGTTGTGCACGAAGATCACGCCGAAATCGGCATTCGGCGAGACCGGCTCGGTCAGATAGCCGCCGTACATGTCGGCGTGGCCGCGCGGTTCGAACATCAGCGCGCGGCGGATCTCGTCGGCGTGCGCCTTGAGCCACGCGCGGCGCTGGACGATCGTGTCGCCGGGCAGCCGCGGCAGCCCGCTCGTGACGATGCGGAATGCCTCGCCGCCGGTGTGCACTTCGACGGTGGACAGGGATCGGGAAATTTTCATGGCGAATCGGATGCGTTGAAACGAAGGACGGCGGCCGGGCCGCCGTCCGGTGACGGGCCGTGTGGGCCGTGGAGCAATTACTTCGCGTACGGTTCCGGCAGGCCGTTGCGGATCACGTAGACGGTGGTCGGCGCGCCTTTCAGGTCGCCGTTCGCGTCGAACGAATAGGTGCCCGCGACGCCCGCGTAGTTCGACTTCGCGAGCTGCGCGCTCAGCTTCGCCTTGTCGGTGGTCGTGCCGGCCTTGACCATCGCGTCGGCGAGCAGCTTCATCCCGTCGTAGTAATTGACGCCGTAGACCTGCGTATCGGTGTGATAGGCGTCGTGGTACTTCTTCAGGAATTCGCGGCCGGCCGCCGTCTTCTCGAGCGCGACCCCGCCCTGCGCGCAGTAGACGATCGACGCGGCCTCGCCCGCGACCTTGCCCATGTCGGCCGAGCAGATGCCGTCGCCGCCGAGCAGCTTCGCGCGCAAGCCCCGCTGCTTCATCTGCTTGGCCATCGGCGCGCCCTGCGCCGCATAGCCGCCGAGGAAGATCACGTCGGGGTTGCCGGCCTTGATCTTGGTGAGAATGCCGAGGAAATCGGTGGCCGAAGAGTTCGTGTATTCCTGGTCGACGATCTTGATGCCGTTCGCCTTCGCGACGTTCATGAACTGCTCGGCGACGCCTTGCCCGTACGCGGTGCGATCGTCGATCACCGCGGCGGTTTTCGCATGCAGCGTCTTCGCGGCGAACGTGGCCATCGTGCCGCCGAGCTGCTCGTCGCTCGCGCCGATCCGGAAGATGTTCTTGAAGCCCTGTTTCGTCAGTGCCGGGTTCGACGCGACCGGCAGGATCGGCACGCCGGCGGTCGAATACACGCGCGACGCGGGGATCGCGACGCCCGAGTTGTACGGCCCGAGCACGGCAACGACGCCCTTGTCGACGAGGTTCTGCGCGACCTGCACGCCGGCCTTCGGGTCGGCCTGGTCGTCTTCGGAAACCAGTTTGAAGGTGACGGTCTTGCCGGCGACCTTGATGCCGGCCTTGTTGAGCTCCTCGACCGCGAGCCGCGCGCCGTTTTCGTTGTCCTTGCCGTTGGCGGCCTGCGGGCCCGTGAGCGGCGCCGAATGGCCGATCATCACGACTTCCTGCGCGTGCGCGGAAGTCAGCGCGCCGGCGGCAATAGCCACCGAGAGCGCGGTCACGAGGTGTCGCATGATGTCTCCTGATTGGTTTTGTGTGAAACCAATGTAGGACACGCGTGGTCACATCGCAAGCAATTTCAAAATAATGATC
This sequence comes from Burkholderia orbicola, assembly GCF_900100915.1. Classification (NCBI taxonomy): domain Bacteria; kingdom Pseudomonadati; phylum Pseudomonadota; class Betaproteobacteria; order Burkholderiales; family Burkholderiaceae; genus Burkholderia; species Burkholderia orbicola. The sequence continues at coordinate 428,477 of NZ_FNKW01000002.1, forward strand.
GGGATTTTGGTCATATTAAGGACCAGAACGATCCCGTCCGCAGGCGTGTCATTTCGGCGCAATGTCCCGCCGCACGCGGCGGATGTGCTGTTCGACATAGAACACAGCCGCATCGGCATCCCCGGAGACGATCGCCTCGTAGATCAGTCGATGCTCGGACACGTAGAGCCTGATCCGGCCCGCGTCGTAGATGCCGTCGTCCTTCAGCCGCTTCCACAGCGGCTGGTCCATCGTCTTCGCGACTTCGTCCGCGATCTTCACGATCAGCGCGTCGCCGGTCATCAGCGCGAGCTGCCGGTGGAACAGCCGGTCGCTCTCGTTCCACAGCGCGCGCTGGTGCGGATCGTCGACGTCGGTGATGGTCTCCATCTGCGCGAGATAGCGTTCGGCGCCGGGGTCGGCGCGGCCATGGGCGGCCGCGAGGCGCGCGATCGCGGGCTCCAGGATCAGCCGCACGTCGAGCGTCGACGTCGGGCTGAAGTCGGCCTCCGACGCCGCGTGCGCGTCGCCGCGCTGCGCCAGCACCTCGAGCGGGGCCGCGACGACGTAGGTGCCCGAATTGCGCTTCGTGAACACGAGCCCTTCGTTCTGCAGCGCACCGAGCGCCTCGCGCACGGCCGGCCGGCCGACCTGGAACAGTGCCGCGAGTTCGCGCTCGGACGGCAGCCGCGACTCGGCCGCATAGCGCCCCGCGCGGATTTCGTCGCGGATCTTTTCGGCTACCTGCTCGTAGATCTGCAGCGGCCTGAAACCGCCTTCGAGTGTGTCGGGACGCGCGGACATCATCGGATGGCTCCTGCCCGGTCGCGGGCGTGGATCGGGAAATGGGTTCGCACTATACCGGAGCGGCGCGGGCAGCGCGGCAGCGGCGAGCCTTCTGGCCAGATATTAGAACCAAAATCCGCGAAGCGCTTTATTTTCTGGGTTGCAGGTGCGCCAGCAAGTGGTATAGATTCGATCCACACTGCCCGGTGTCACGGTATCCGGCAGACCTGTGGTGGGCGCGGCATGCGTCCGCCGTTCACGCTCACCGACGCCTGCGACGTACACGATGCCCGCCTTTTCCCCGATTCCCGTTTTCGATGCGGCCGACACGGCCGCGCTGCTCGACTATCCGGCGCTGCTCGCCACGCTCAGGCAAGCGGTCGCCGAGTACGCGGCGGGCGACATCGTCAGCCCCGAGCGCCTGGTCGTGCCGCTGCAAGGCGGCGGCGTGATGCTGTCGATGCCGTCGAGCGCCCACGACCTGGCGAGCCATAAGCTCGTCAACGTGTGCCCCGGCAACGGCGCGCGCGGGTTGCCGACGATTCTCGGCCAGGTCACCGCGTACGACGCCGCCACCGGAGAAATGCGCTTCGCGCTCGACGGCCCGACCGTCACCGGCCGCCGCACGGCGGCGATCACCGCGCTCGGCATCCAGGCGCTGCATGGCGCCGCGCCGCGCGACATCCTGCTGATCGGCACCGGCAAGCAGGCGGCCAATCACGCGGAAGCGCTCGCGGCGATCTTTCCGGACGCGCGCCTTCACGTGCGCGGCACGACCGCGGACAGCGCGGCCGCCTTCTGCGCCGCTCACCGCGCGCATGCGCCGCGACTCGCGCCGCTCGACGGCGACGCGATTCCCGACGCGATCGACGTGGTCGTCACGCTGACGACGAGCCGCACGCCCGTCTACCGCGAAGCCACGCGCGAAGGCCGGCTCGTGGTCGGCGTCGGCGCGTTCACTGCGGATGCCGCCGAGATCGACGCCAGCACGGTGCGGGGCAGCCGGCTCGTGGTCGACGATCCGGCCGGTGCGCGCCACGAAGCCGGCGACCTGATCGTCGCGCAGGTCGACTGGCAGCACGTCGCGTCGCTCGCCGACGTGCTGAACGGCACCTTCGCCCGCGGCGGCCCGCTGCTGTTCAAGAGCGTCGGCTGCGCCGCATGGGACCTGGCGGCGTGCCGCACCGCGCGCGACGCACTGGCCGCGCGCCAGGCCAGCTGATCGGGCCGCGCAACGGTTCGGCCGCTCCCCGCGGCATCGTCCTCGTCGGGATCGCCCCGGGCGATTTCCCGGACGCGGTGTAGGAAACGCCCTACACCGCGTCGAAGCGGCCTACACGAAGTTCCAATTCGGCCGATTTCAATTTCGGCGGCGCAACACGATACTGCCGGCATGAATGCCAGCCTGTCACCCGCCGCACTCAGGGTGTTCCTCGTCGATCACGCGGTTGCCGTCCGCCAGCGGATCGCGCTGCTCGTCGGCGCGATCCGCGGCGTTGCCGTGGTGGGCGAAGCGGAAGACGGCCAGGACGCGTGGACGCATATCCGCAGCAGTCGCGCGGACGTGGTGATCGTCGACGTGCGGCTCGCGGACGGCAGCGGTCTCGACCTGATCGGGATGCTGTCGAAGGCTGCGCCGCGCATCGTCACGATCGTGCTGACGAATCACTCGGCGCCGGCATTCAGAGAGGCATGCGCGACGGCGGGAGCCGACTACTTCTTCGACAAGACCGTCGAATTCGACGCCGCATGCCGTGTCATCGAATCCCTGGTGCACGCTCGCGCGCACCGCCACCGCCCCTGACGAGCCGGAGCGCCTCATGTCCACCGCCACCGCCTTCGCCGACGTATCTGTCGTACCCCGGCCAACGATCCCGCTGCGCCCGGCCGCGCGCGCCGACGCCGCCAAGCATCCGGCCGCACGCTGCTCGGCCTGCGCGATGCGCTCCATGTGCCTGCCGCCGCACCTGACCCCCGCCGAATACGGCCGCCTCGACGCGATCATCTGCACGACGCGGCAGGTTCGCCAGGGCGACGCGCTGTTCCGCACCGACGATCCGTTCCAGAGCATCTACGCGGTGCGCGCGGGTTCGTTCAAGACGGTGATGATGCATCGCGACGGCCGCGAGCACGTGACGGGCTTCCAGATCGCCGGCGAAACGCTCGGCATGGACGGCATCGGCGGCGGCCAGCACTGCTGCGACGCGATCGCGCTGGAGGACAGCGTGGTGTGCATCATCCCGTTTGGTGCGCTCGAAGCCGCGTGCCGCGAGATGAAGCCGATGCAGCACTTTCTCTACCAGATGCTGAGCAGCGAGATCGTCCGCGAATCGAGCCAGATGCTGTTGCTCGGCACGATGTCGGCCGAGCAGCGCGTCGCGCATTTTCTGCTGAACCTGTCGTCCCGGTTCGAGGCGCGCGGCTATTCGGCGACCGAATTCAACCTGCGGATGACGCGCGAGGAAATCGGCTGCTATCTCGGGATGAAGCTCGAAACCGTCAGCCGGATGTTCTCGCGGTTCCATCGCGACGCGCTCGTCGAAACGCGCGGCAAGCGCGTGCGGATCATCGACGCGCAAGCGCTCGCGCGGGTCTGAATCCGGCACGCGGCGGCGGATGGCCGCCGCCGCATCAATGCAGCGCGTCGCCGGTCGCCGCGTCGCGCAGCGCCACCGCTGCGGCGCCCGACTGCCACGCGATCAGCGCCTGTTCGGCCTGCGCGAACGCGCGGCGCAGCGTATCGTCCACGTCGGCGCCGACGCACGGCGGCAGCGACCTGGGCGCCGCGTCGCGCATCGACAGGTCGAGCCGCACGTCGTAGAGGCGCGCGCCGTCGGCCACCGGGCGTGCTTCGATCGCGAGATGGCAGCCGTCGAGCAACGCGCGAAACCGTTCGAGCCGCACCAGTTGCGCGCCGGCTTCGGCCTCGACCGCTGCCGAACCCGTGAATCCGAGGCAGGCGATCTGCATGCCCACGCCCATGTCGTGTCTCCTGACGGGGCCGCCCGCTCGTCGACCGCCTTGCCTGTGCCGGCCGCTTCATGATGAGGCGGCACGTGTTTTCCGTGGCGCGGCGCGCCTTGCCCGATCGCTGCCGGCCGATAGTCTGCCCGCGCCCGGCTGGCGCGGGACCGTTCATACGTTGAAGGTCTGCGACGCCTTCATCTCGATCCACGTCATGCCGGCCCGCAGCCCTTCGATCATCGCCTCGCGCTCCGTCGGATACGCGTGGCTGTGCTCGAACGTATGATGAAACCGCGCGGCGCCGGCGCCGTGCTCGACCGACACGCGGCAGCGGAACTCACCCGATTCGCACGGGCGCGTCTCCACTTCGACCGACCAGTCGCGTTCGTGAATGTTGCCCTGCAGTGTCATGCGCCCTCCTGCGGTATCAGTCTCCGAGCCGGAAGTGCCCGCTGTGCAGCAGCACCGGCCGGCCGCCGATTTCCTCGAGCATGCGCCGTGCCATCGCCTCGATGGCCGACCGGTGCGCATCGAATGCGCTCAGCAGATCGCGCTCGAGCAGCGACCGCGCGCCGAAATGATCTTCCAGCGCCTCGGCCGTGACCGCGCACTGGACGCAATGGCCGTCGACCAGCGCCGAAAACGCGACGACCAGGTCGCGCGCGCAGTATTCCGGCGGTTCGGACGGGAAAACAATGTGCATCTGTCGGCCTGTCATCGTCGTGATGGCTCCATGACGAGAGCATAGTGGCGCGCGCGGCCGCGCGCTTGACCCACGTCAACCGGTTCGCCGCACCGCACGATCACGGTGCGGCTCCCCGCCGCCGCTTCAGCCGGCGTCGGGCTCGATCGCCGCGCCGCGCTCCGCGAGCAGCTCGCGCAACACGCTGCGGTGGCAATGGCGTTCGTCGTCGCAGTAGCAGCCGATCGACAGCGCGGTGGTCGCCGACAGCGCGGCCAGCAGATCCAGCACCTTCGCCGGATCGCCGTGCGCCATCTCCGCGCGGAAGTGGCGCTTGAACGCCTTCCATTCCGCATCGGTTGCGGCGGCCTGCGCCTGTGCGACGAGTTCGGGGCTCGGCGACAGCGTCGGCAACCATACATCATAGTAGTTGCGCGACGCGAATTCCGCCTTCGGCACGCCGCGCGGCGGCCGCCGCACCGTGCCGATCCGCAGGCCTTCGCCGGCCGCGCGCGGCGTGCCGAGCTGGATGATCCGGATGCCCATGTCGCTCCTTTATTCCTCTGCGTTGCATGCGATCCCGTGATCGTACCGCCGCGCCTGCCGGTGCGTCAGCCGGGTAGCGCACAAGACGTGCCGCCCAACAAAAAACCGGCTGTTCCCGCGACGGGAAACAGCCGGTTCTTAACCGTTGCGCGCCGAAACGCGCCGCGCTCAGACGCCGCTCTTCAGCACCTTGCCGATCGCGTCCGCGACGATGCCGACGTTCGAGTCGTTCAGGCCCGCCACGCACATCCGGCCCGAACGCAGGATGTACACGCCGTGCACCTCGCGCAGCGCGTCGACCTGCGATTCGGTCAGGCCCGTGTACGTGAACATCCCGCGCTGCTTCACGTAGCGCGTGAGCGCTTCGCCGCTCACGTGGTCGCGCAGGCCGTCGTGGATCGACTGGCGCATCCGCGCGATGCGGCGGCACATCGCCGACAGCTCCTCTTCCCACTGCTTGCGCAGCGCCGGCGTGCCGAGCACGGTTGCGACGACCTTCGCGCCGTAGGTCTGCGGGTTGCTGTAGTTCGAGCGCACCGCGCCGGCCAGCTGGCCGAGCACGCGATCGGCCGCGGCCGCGTCTTCGCAGACGACGCTCAGGCCACCCACGCGCTCGCCGTACAGCGAGAAGTTCTTCGAGAACGAGTTCGCGACGAGCGTCGGCACGCCGCGGCGGGCCAGCTCGCGCACCGCGAACGCGTCCGCGTCGAGGCCCGCGCCGAAACCCTGGTACGCCATGTCGACGAACGGCAGCAGCCCGCGCGCCTCGATCACGTCGATCAGCTTCTCCCACTGGCCTTCGTCGAGATCGACGCCGGTCGGGTTATGGCAGCACGCGTGCAGCAGCACGATGCTGCGCGCCGGCAGCGCGTCGATCGCCGCGAGCATCGCGTCGAACTTCAGGCCGCCCGTCGCCGCGTCATAGTACGGATACGTGTTCACCGTGAAGCCGGCGCGCTCGAAGATGAAGCGATGGTTTTCCCAGCTCGGATCGCTCAGCCACACCTGCGAATCCGGGAAATAGCGCTTCAGGAAATCGGCGCCGACCTTCAGCGCGCCCGAGCCGCCGAGCGTCTGCAGCGTCGCGATGCGGCCGGCCGCGCGGGCCGGGTGATCGGCGCCGAACACCAGCGCTTGCACGGCGTCGCGATAGGCGGCCAGGCCGACCATCGGCAGGTACGGCTTCGGGCCGCTGTCGCGCTGCAGCGCGGTTTCGGCTTCGCGCACGGCGCCCATCACCGGAATCCGGCCTTCGGCGTCGAAATAGATCCCGATGCTCAGGTTGACCTTCTGGTCGCGCGGATCTTTCTGGAAGTTCTCGTTGAGCGTCAGGATCGGGTCGCCCGGATACGCGTCGATGTGTTCGAACATGGCTTGAGTCGGTCTCGTTTGGAAGAAGGGTCGGTCGTGGCCTGCATCAGCGTGCGGAGGCGCCGTCGTGCACCGCAAAGCCGGCATTCTTCTGACGGAAGCGATACCCGATCGCGAGCACCGCGAGCCATACCGGGATCAGGTACACCGACAGGCGGAGATCCGGCGTCAGGTACATCACGACGAGAATGCCGGCCATGAATGCCAGGCACAGGTAATTCGTGAAAGGATAGCCCAGACTGCGGAAGGAAGTCTCCTCCCCTGCAGCACGCTTGGCCTGGCGGAACTTCAGGTGGATCAGGGTGATCATCGCCCAGTTGATGATCAGCGCCGATACGACGAGGCCCATCAGCACCTCGAACGCCTTGCCCGGCATGAAGTAGTTGACCAGCACGCATACGCCGGTCGCGAGCGCCGACGCGCCGAGCGCGGCAAGCGGGATGCCGCGCTTGTTCACCGAGCACAGCACCTTCGGCGCGTTGCCCTGCTGCGCGAGGCCGAACAGCATGCGGCTGTTGCTGTACACGCCGCTGTTGTAGACCGACAGCGCGGCCGTCAGCACGACGACGTTCAGCACGTTCGCGACCAGGTTGCTGCTCAGCGCGTGGAAGATCAGCACGAACGGGCTGCCGCCGGTGACGACCTTCTCCCACGGATACAGCGACAGCAGCACGGCCAGCGCGCCGATGTAGAAAATCAGGATGCGGTAGATGACCTGGTTGGTCGCGCGCGGAATGCTGCGCTTCGGATCGTCGGCCTCGGCCGCGGTGATGCCGATCAGCTCCAGCCCGCCGAACGAGAACATGATCGCGGCCATCGACATCACGAGCCCCGACACGCCGTTCGGGAAGAAACCGCCGTGCTGCCACAGGTTCGCGATGCTCGCTTCAGGCCCCGCATGGCCGCTCGCGAGCAGCCAGCCGCCGAAGCCGATCATCCCGACGATCGCGGCGACCTTGATGATCGAGAACCAGAATTCCGTCTCGCCGTACGATTTCACGCTCGCCAGGTTCAGCAGGTTGATCGCGACGAAGAACACGAGCGCCGACACCCAGGTCGGCACGCCCGGCCACCAGTACTGCACGTAGATCCCGACGGCCGACAGTTCGGCCATGCTGACGAGGATGTACAGCACCCAGTAGTTCCAGCCGGACAGGAAACCGGTGAAGTGGCCGACGTATTTGTCGGCGAAGTAGCTGAACGAGCCCGCGACGGGCTCGTCGACGACCATCTCGCCGAGCTGGCGCATGATGAAGAACGCAACGATGCCGGCCACCGCATAGCCGAGCAGCACGGACGGGCCGGCCATCTTGATCGTCTGCGCGATGCCGAGGAACAGCCCCGTGCCGAGCGCGCCGCCGAGCGCAATCAGCTGGATGTGCCGGTTCTTCAGCCCGCGCTTCAGGCCGTCGCTCTCGTTTCCAGAAACCATGTCTTCTCCACTCTGTCCGCCTCCGCCTGCGGCGGGGTGCGGCGCGCCTCGGTGTGCCGGGCGCTGTTTTTACTGTGCCGGCGGCCGTTCGTGGGGGCGCCGGGTTGGGGACTGCAATCTTCGCGTGGTGGCGGCACCGATTCGCGTCGGCGTGCCGGCCTGATTGGCCGCCGACTCGTCCGCCCCCGCCGCATTGCTGCGGCCGCACACGAAAATCCGGCGTCAGTTTAGCGTCGCGACGGCGAAATCGGGTTGCGTAACCCGCTCATGCAAACCCTACATTATGAGATAAGATTGCATCCAGGAGACAGATGAGGAAACAAAAATGCCTGAACCGGTTCTCGATCGCATCGATCGCCACTTGCTGTCGGTGTTGCAGGAGAACGGCCGCGCGTCGAACCTCGACCTGGCGAAGGCCGTCGGCCTGTCGCCCGCGCAGACGCTGCGGCGCCACCGGCGGCTGGAGGAAATCGGCGCGATCCGCCGTTACGAAACGCGGCTGTGCCCCGATACGCTCGGCTTCGGCGTCACCGCGTTCGTGCACGTGACGATGGAGCGCGGGCATATCCGCGATTTGTCGAAGTTCCAGAAGCTCGTGTCGGATCTCGCGCAGATCCAGGAATGCTTCTCGGTGACGGGCGATATCGACTACGTGCTGAAAGTCGTCGCGCACGACCTGAAGGGGCTGTCGACGTTCCTGCTCGAAACGCTGATGCGCATTCCCGGCGTGAGCGGCGTGCATTCGAGCGTGTGCCTCGACGAGATCAAGTGTACGAGTGCGATGCCGGTGGAAAGCTGATCCATCTGGCGCGCCGGGCTGATGCGTTTACCGCACCGCCTCGAACGCACTGATCAACAACGCGCCCGCCGCAATCACCGCGCACCCGGCCGCGCGGCGCGGCGTCAGCCGCTCGCCGAGATACACACGCGCGATCAACGCCGCGAACACCACGCTCGTCTCCCTCAGCGCCGACACCGGGCCCATCGGCGCGCGGTCCATCGCCCAGATCACGATGCCGTACGCGAGTGCCGCGAACACGCCGCCGCAGGCGGCCTTCGCCGTCTCGCCGGCATTTTGCGTCAGCCGCAACGGCCCCGCCCGCAGCCGGTAGTACATGGCCATCAGCGCGCCGGTCAGCACGAACATCCACGCGGTATAGCCGACCGTGCTGCCGCTCTCGCGCACACCGATCCCGTCGACCACGCTGTACGCCGCGATCGACACGCCGGTCGCGAACGCGGTTGGCAGCACCTGCGTCATCCGGTGTTTCGCGCCGCGCCCGCGCTCCAGCCCGATCGCCATGATGCCCGCGCAGATCAGCACGAGCCCGCCTTGCGCGCCGACGTTCAGGCGCTCGCCCGCGAACGCCGCCGCGCCGAGCGCGACGAGCAGCGGCGCGGTGCCGCGCGCGACCGGGTACGCGACGCTCAGGTCGCCGTGCTCGTACGCGCGGACGAGCAGCAGCGTATAGACGACGTGGAGCACGGCCGACGCGACGACGCAGAGCCAGCTCGATGGCGTGATCGGCGCGGCAGCCGGCAGGAACAGCAGCGCGAACAGCCCGATCGCGATCTGCAGCACCGTGGCCGAGCGCAGCCGGTCGCCGCTGCTGCGCACCAGCGCATTCCATGACGCGTGCAGGAACGCCGCGCACAGAACGGCAAACAGAACGGGGATCGGCACGCTCAACACTCCCAGACGGTCGGAAGCCGCGCGGTGCGCGGCAGGCGTTCATCCTATGAATGCGTCACCGAATTGTCAAAAAAGCGACGCACGACGCCCCGTAAAAGATCGGCCGGTTGCTCCCCGCCGCCCGCCCGGCATCGCTTGCGCCGCAAGCGACCCGCACGCCGCGACATGTGACGCGGAGGTTGCTAGCGGTCCGCCCCTTTCCGTTCTCTTTCGCATCGCGCCGCGCCGTAATGAAACCGATACCGGAGCGCAACCCTCGCGAAAACACTCCGTCCCCATATCTTCATACGCGGCTGTTCCAATGCGCGTGCTCCCTCACGAGCTCCGCGCCGAACCGACACGGCGACGGGGCCGTTCTCCACCATCGAAGGCCTTACCCTGGAGTTTTCCGATGTTCCGTCAAGCCTTGCTTGTCACCGCCTGCGCCGGCGCCACGCTTGCGCTGTTCGCCTGCGGCGGCAGCGACGATTCCACGCCGGCGCCCGTCGTCTCGTCGCAGGATGCGCTGCAGACCGCCACGCCGATCAAGCACGTCGTCGTGATCTACGGCGAAAACATCTCGTTCGACCACTACTTCGGCACCTACCCGAACGCGACGAACCCGTCGGGCGAACCGGCGTTCACCGCCAAATCCGGCACGCCGACGCCGAACGGCCTGACGGGCACGCTGCTCACCGCGAACCCGAACTTCACGAACACGGCCAACGGCACCGACGCGGCGAACCCGTTCCGCCTCGACCGCACGCAGGCCGCGACCGCCGACCAGAACCACGCGTACACGGCCGAACAGCAGGCCGAGGACAACGGTCTCGCCGACCTGTTCCCGAAGTACACGGGCAAGGGCTCGTCCGGCGGTGCCGGCGCGTTCGGCACGAAGGGCCAGGTGATGGGCTACTTCGACGGCAACACGGTGACCGCGCTGTGGAACTACGCGCAGCGCTTCGCGATGAGCGACAACACGTTTACGACGGGCTACGGGCCGTCGACGCCGGGTGCGCTGAACGTCGTCGCCGGGCAGACCAACGGGATGCAGATCGTCAAGACGTCGAAGCAGCCGTCGACGCTCGCCGCCAGCTCGTACTACATCAATGACGGCCAGGGCGGCCTCACGATGATCAACGACGTCGATCCGGGCTTCGACGTGTGTTCGAGCACGACCGACCAGGCGATGATGACCGGCAAGAACATCGGCGACCTGCTGAATGCCGCGAAAATCACGTGGGGCGGCTTCATGGGCGGCTTCAACCTGTCGACGACGAACGGCAACGGCACGACGGGCTGCGCGCGCAGCACGGTCGCTACCGCCGTGAACGCCGCGACGGCCGACTACATCCCGCACCACAACTGGTTCCAGTACTACGCGTCGACCGCGAACCCGCAACACACGCGCCCGAGCTCGATCGCGGCGATCGGCTCGAGCGTCCAGACCGACGGCAAGACGGCCGAACCGGCGAACCACCAGTACGACACGGACGACTTCTTCGCCGCCGTGAAGGCCGGCAACTTCCCGTCGGTCAGCTACCTGAAGGCGCCGGCCGCGCAGGACGGGCATGCGGGCTATTCGGATCCGCTCGACGAGCAGGCGTTCGTGACGAAGGTCGTCAACTTCCTGCAGCAGCAGCCGGACTGGCAGAACACGGCCGTGATCGTCACCTATGACGACTCGGACGGCTGGTACGACCACGTGTACACGGCGCCGACGCACGCATCGTCAGACCCGGTCGACCAGCTCAACGGCGCCGGCAAGTGCGGCACGGGCGGCACCACCGGCGTGAACGGCGCGACCGTGAACGGCCGCTGCGGCCCGGGCGTGCGTATTCCGCTCGTCGTGATCTCGCCGTATGCGAAGCAGAACTACGTCGATCACACGATGCTCGACCAGTCGTCCGTCGTGCGCTTCATCGAGGACAACTGGCTCGGCGGCCAGCGGATCGGCGGCGGTTCGTTCGATGCGACGGCGGGCGACCTGCGCAACCTGTTCGACTTCACGTCGAAGCCGAATACGACGCCGCTGTATCTCGACCCGACGCTCGGCACCGCGTTGAGCGCGGCCCCGGCGATCTGACCGTCGCGGCCTGACCGCATGGCCGGCGCATCACGCGCCGGCCGTTTCCATTTAACGCGTCGCTTCGTGCGATGCCCGATTTTCGACCGACAGCATGACAGCTCGCCCCGCCTTTCCGTCCCCCGACGCCTCCGGCACGCCCGCGCCGCGCGCCCCTTCCCGCCTGCTGCGCCGCGTGGCGTTCGTGCTAGGCGCGGCCGTGATCGGCTATGGCGCGTTCGCGATCGCGTTTCCCGCCCGGGTGCCGGCGGCGATCGGCACCGTGGTCGCCGACTGGACCGGCGCGAATCCGCATCCGGTCGTGCTGCAGCGGCCCGCCGCGCAGCCGCTGTCGGCGGTCGCGCAGCTCGGGCGCGCGCTGTTCCACGATCCGTCGCTGTCCGCATCGGGCAAGCAGTCGTGCGCGTCGTGCCACAGCCCCGATCACGCGTATGGCCCACCGAATGCGCTCGACGTGCAACCGGGCGGCCTCGCGATGACGCAGCAGGGCTATCGTCCGCCGCCGTCGCTGATGTACCTGTACCGCCAGCCGAATTTCAGCATCGGCCCCGATGCCGGTGAAAACGACGCGGCGCCGAGCGTCGCGCAACAGGCTACGGCGGCGGCCGGCGTCGTCAAGGCGCAGAAGGTGGCCGGCACGTCGGCCGCGCCGCAGCTCGTGCCGCAAGGCGGGATGTTCTGGGACGGCCGCGCCGATACGCTGCAGCAACAGGCGTTCGGCCCGCTGCTGAATCCGGTCGAGATGGCGAATGCGAGCGTCGACGACGTCGCACGCAAGCTCGCGCAGTCGTCGCATCGCGCGCAATTCGAGCAGTTGTTCGGCGCGCGCGTGTTCTCCACGCCGCAGCTCGCGGTGTCGGAAGCGATGTTCGCGATCGCGCGCTATCAGGTCGAGGATCCGTCGTTCCATCCGTACGACAGCAAGTACGACCGCTGGCTCGAAGGCCGCGCGCGCCTCACGCAGGCCGAACTGCGCGGGCTGCGCCTGTTCAACGATCCGGACAAGGCGAATTGCGCGGGCTGCCACCTGTCGAAACCCGGCAAGGACGGGCTGCCGCCGATGTTTACCGATTACCAGTACGAGGCGCTCGGCGCGCCGCGCAACCGGGCGCTCGCGCAGAACCGCAACCCGGCGTTCTACGATCTCGGCGTGTGCGGGCCGTTCCGCGACGACCTGAAGGACCAGACGCAGTATTGCGGGATGTTCCTGACGCCGACGCTGCGTAATTCGGCGACACGCCACGTGTTCTTCCACAACGGCGTATTCCACACGCTCGACCAGGTCATGGCGTTCTACAACGAGCGCAGCATCTCGCCGCAGAAGTTCTATTCGCGCGGCGCGGACGGCAAGGTCGACGAATACGACGACATTCCGCCGAAATATCGCGCGAACGTCGACGTGACCGATGCGCCGTTCGATCGCAAGCCGGGCGACAAACCCGCGATGACGGCGCAGGACATCAAGGATATCGAAGCGTTCCTCGGCACGCTGACGGATGCCCCGGCGCAGCACTGAGCGCCGGCCGGGCGCCGCGCCGGATCAGCAGCGCGCGCGGATGCACAGGAAGGCCGGCGCCAGCGACAGCTCCGCATGGAGCCGTTCGGATACGGCTTTCATCTCCGGCAGCGGCATCGGCTCGACGAAGCGCTCGAACCGCCAGCCGCCGTCGGCGACCGCGTTCAGGATGTCGGCGAGCGGCCGCCGCCACGCTTCGACGTACGGCTTCGGCTCGCCGAACCCCGACCAGTGGAAACCGAAGCGGGACGTGTCGAAATACGTACCGTCGCCGCGCGTGCGTTCGTCCATCCAGTCGCGCATCGGATGCGCCATCGAGAACACCAGCGTTCCGCCCGGCCGCGCGACGCGCCGGAATTCGCGCAGCGTCGGTGCGAGATCGCGCACGTAGTCGAGCGCGAGCGAGCACAGCACCTTGTCGACCAACGCGTCGGGCAGCCACGCGAGCGGCGCCTCCAGGTCGCCTTCCCTGACGTCGACCGGCAGGCCCGCGCAACGCGTCCTTGCGAGCGCAACCATCTCCGGCGTCACGTCGAACGCCTGCACGGTCGCGCCGTGACCGGCGAGATGCGCACTGCAGATGCCGGGCCCGCAGCCGGCGTCGAGCACCGTCAGGCCCGCGACGTCGCCGAGCAGCGCCATGGATGCCGGCCGCTCGTAGAGCGCGTTGTGCGCCTTCGTCGGCGCGAGGTCCGCATAGCGTTGCGCGAAGCTCGCGTAAGCGCGGCGGCCGGGCGATTCGTTCGGTTCGGTCATGCGGTATCCGTCGGTCGAAACTGGGCAGGCCGATTCTGCCCGATCGGACGACGGATGGCGACTGCCGTCACAGGTAGGTCAGGACAGGCTGTCGAGCAACCGATACCACGCGACCCCGGCCGCGATATAGAAGCGCTGCAGCCCGTGCAACGGAATGGGCCGGATCGGCGTGACGCGGAACGGCAGCGGCAATTGCGCATCGCCCGACAGATGCGCGGCCAGATGCTTGCCGAGCGTCGTCGCCATCGCGATGCCGCGGCCGTTGTAGCCGAGCGCGATCGTCATGCCCGGCGCGGGCTCGTGCACGTGCGGCAGGAAATCCGCGGTGATCGCGACGCGCCCCGCCCAGCGGTATTCGAACCGGACGCCCTTCAGTTGCGGATACAGCAGCGTCGTCGCGCGTTCGAGATGGCGCCAGTCGCTCGGCGCGCGCGGTTCGGCGAACGGGCCGCGGCCGCCCATCAGCAGGCGGCCGGCCGCGTCACGGCGAAAGTACAGCAGCAGACGCCGCGCATCCGATGCGACCTCGCCGCCGGCGAGGATGTCGCGGCCGAGCGCCGGCGCGAGCGGCTCCGTCGCGACGATGAAACTGTTCGCGGCGATCACCGACTGGCGCAAGCCGGGCCACAGCCCGTCCGTGTAGCCGTTGGTCGCGATCACGACGCGCTCGGCCGACAGCGTCGCGCCGCCCGACGTCGCGACCCGCCAGCGGCCGTCGGCACGTGTCAGCCCGACGGCGCGGGTCGACCCGTGCACGACCGCCCCCCTGGCCTGAGCTGCCCGCACGAGACCGCGCGTATAGCTGAGCGGCTGCACGCTGCCCGCGCGGCGATCGATCCAGCCGCCCGCATACGCTGGGGTACCGAGCCGTCGCGCGACGTCGTCTCGGCCGAGCACGTCGACCGGCGCACCGCGCGCCGCCCATTGCTGCGCACGGCGTGCAACCGTGTCGAGCATCGCGGCGGTCGGCGCGGGTTGAATCCAGCCCTCGCGACGTGCATCGCAGTCGATTCCGTGCCGCGCGATCAGGTCGAACACGGTATCGGCCGCGCCGCCGACGATGCCGGCAAGCCGCTCGCCGGTCTCGTCGCCGAACCGGCGGACCAGCTCGTCGGGGTCGTATTTCAGCCCGGGAATCACTTGCCCGCCGTTGCGGCCCGATGCGCCCCAGCCCGGCTGCGCGCCATCGATCACGCGGACGTTCACGCCACGTTCGGCCAGATGCAGTGCGGTCGACAGGCCCGTGAAGCCGGCGCCGACGATCGCCACGTCGCACGACACCGATGCGTCGAGCGCGGGCGTATCGGGTGCCGGCGCGGCGGTCGCCGCCCACAGCGAATCCGGCCACTCGTCGGGCCGTCCGGGTGCCGCATTCGTTGCGCTCATGTTCGATCCGGGTGGTCGGCGCCGTCCGACGCCAGCAGGCGACGCAGGAATTCCTGCGTGCGGGGATGGCTCGGCTGCGTCAGCACGGCGCGCGCCGGCCCGCTTTCGCAGATTGTGCCGTCGTGCAGGAAGCACACGCGATCGGCCACCTCGCGGGCGAATGCCATTTCGTGCGTGACGACCACCATGGTCATCCCGTCGCGGGCCAGCCCGCGCATCACGCCCAGCACTTCGCCGACGAGTTCGGGGTCGAGCGCCGACGTCGGCTCGTCGAACAGGATCGCCTGCGGCTCCATCGCGAGCGCGCGTGCGATCGCGACGCGCTGCTGCTGCCCGCCCGACAGCTCGGACGGATACGCATTCATCCGGTGCGCGAGGCCGACCTTGTCGAGCAGCGCGCGGGCCTGTTCGCGCGCCTGCGCGGCCGGCACGCGCCGCACGTGCACCGGCCCTTCCATCACGTTCTCGAGCGCCGTGCGGTGCGCGAACAGATTGAAGCGCTGGAACACCATGCCGACCCGCATCCGCAGCTCGTGAATCCGCTTCGAATGCGCGTCGACCTTCACGCCGTCGATCGTGATCGACCCTTCGTCGTAGGTCTCGAAGCCGTTGATACAGCGCAGCACGGTCGACTTGCCGGAACCGGACGGCCCGATCAGGCACACGACTTCACCCTGCTGTACGTCGAGGCTCACGCCCTTCAGCACCGCGTGCTGCTGAAACCGTTTATGGATGGAATCGATCCGGATCATGCGCCCCTCCTCAGTGCGAGCCGCTTGCCGAGCCGGTTCACCGCGAACATCAGCGGCAGGCCGAGCGCGAGATACAGCAGCGCGACGAGCGTGTAGACGCTCATGTTCTGGAACGTCGACGATGCGATCAGCTGGCCGGCGCGCGTGATTTCCGCGACCGTGATCGTCGACGCGACCGACGAATCCTTCAGCAGCATCACCAGCGTGTTGCCGTACGGCGGCAGCGCGATGCGGAACGCCTGCGGCAGCACCACGCGCCGCATGATCATCGGGCCGCGCATGCCGATCGCGTGCGCGGCTTCGATCTGGCCGCGGTCGATCGCCTCGATGCCGGCGCGGAAGTTCTCGGCCTGATACGCCGAATACGCGATGCCGAGGCCGAGCACGCCGGCCTGGAACGCCGATAGCTGCACGCCGAGATCGGGCAGCACGAAGTACATGTAGAACAACTGCACGATGATCGGCAGCCCGCGGATTACGTTGATGATCGTGCTGCCGGCCGTCGCGACGGCACGATTGCGCGACACCTTCAACAGCGCGAGGATCAGCCCGAGCACCGAGCTGAGCACGAACGCGCATGCGGTGATCTCGATCGTGACCACCGCGCCCTTCAGCAGAATCGGCAGGAAATCGATCGCGTTCTGGAAAAACATGAGGTCTCCTATGCGACGTCCGAACGGCACACCGCTGGGGATGCCCGCGACGCGCGGGCGATGCCGGTCGGCAATCGAGCGCCGACGCTCAGCTCATGTGCCACTTCTGCAGGATCTGCTGCAGCGTGCCGTCGCTCTTCATCTTGCGGATCGCGCCGTTGAGCTGTTCGAGCGTCGCGTTGTCGCCCTTGCGCACGATGAAGCACACCTGCCCCTTCACGACGCTCTGGTATTCGGGCACCAGCCGCACCTGGCGATTGACGCCGTGCTCGATCTGGTACGCGACGATCGGCTGGTCGGCGAAGCCGGCCTTGATGCGCCCGAGCGCGACGTCGCGCATGATGTCGGCGATCGAGTCGTAGGTGCGGACTTCCTTGAAAATGCCCTTCTTGTTGAGCGCATCGACGAATGCCGTGCCGACCTGCGCGCCGACCACCTGGTCCTTGAAATCGTCCATCGACGTATAGCGGCCTGGATCGTCGGCCTTCACGATCAGGCCTTCGCCGAACGAGTAGACGGTGTCGGAGAAATCGACGACCTGCTGGCGCGCCGGCGTCTTCAGCATCGCGGCCGAGATGATGTCGATCTTCTGCGTGGTGAGCGACGGGATCAGCGCCGAGAACACGGTCTGCTGCACGTCGACGCGAAACCCGGCCGACTTCCCGGCCGCGGTGATCGCATCGACCATCATCCCCTGGATCGAATTGCTCTTGACGTCGAGAAACGTGAACGGCACGCCGGTGGCCGTCGCGCCGACCTTCAGCGTGGGCTCGGCGGCAACGGCGCTCGCCGAAGCCGTGGAGAGTGCGATACAGGTGACGAAACCGGCGGCCAGCGCGCCGAACCGCTTGATGAACGGAACCATGGTGACTCCCTCTCGAATAATCCGGTGCGCCGGCCGGTCGCTGATCGACACTGCGACGATGGCTTGATCTTAAAACGAATCAAAAACATCGCAAATAGATTTTTGCGTATCGATATTCGATACGCTATGATGCGATATCGAATCGATCTCGCCCCTCGCCATGGAAACGTCGTCCGACCAAGCAAACGATCTGCTGTTCAACCAGTCGCTGGAAAAAGGGCTCAACGTGCTGCGCGCGTTCAGCGCGAAGCGGCGCACGATGACGCTGGCGGAAGTGGCCGACGCGGCGGGGATGACGAAAAGCTCCGCGCAGCGGATGGTCTATACGCTCGAGAAGCTCGGCTACATCCGCAAGCATCCGGTCACGCGGCGTTATCAGCTCACGCCGCACGTGATGCGGATCGGCTTCAACTATCTCGCGGCCGATACGTTGATCGACGTCGCGAATCCGTTCCTGTCCGAGCTGACGAACCTGACCGGCGAAACCACCAACCTCACCGAGCCGGACGACGACGAAATGGTGTACGTCGCGCGTTTCGTGTCGACGAAGTTCGTGCCGATCCACATGCCGATCGGCAGCCGTATCCCGATGTACTGCACCGGCAGCGGCCGCGCGTTCCTGAGCGCGTTGCCGCTGGATCACGCACGCGCACGGCTCGACGGCATGGCGCGTACGCCGCACACGCCGCGCACGGTCACGGCGCTGGACGATCTCGTCGCGTTGCTCGATGGCGCGCGGCGCGAAGGCTACGCGACCAACCAGGAAGAACTGTTCATCGGCGACATGTCGATTGCCGCGCCCGTGCTCGGCAGTCAGGGGCAGCCGGTCGCGGCCGTGCACGTGGTCGCGCCGACGAGCCGCTGGACGTTCGGTGACGCGCGCCGCAAGCTCGCGCCGGCGGTGATCGACTGCGCGCGCGGGATCAGCAATTCGATCCGGACGCTTGAATAGCGTCGCCGATCCAGTCGCGCAACGCAGGGGGCCGCGGTCAACGCCCTTGCGTATGCGAGCTTCCTGCTTGCAAGCGGCGGCCACGCACTGCATCACGCCCCAGATCCTCGAAGTTTCGGAAGCGCGTCCGTGCGCCAGCCCGGGCGACACTTGCACTGCATCCGGTTGCTGTCCGAAACGGAAAGGTCTCGATCGGAAAGACCACCGTAGCCGCCGATCTTCCCCCGCTTCGCCACCCCTCCCCCTCGTTTTCCCCGATCCCGTTCGACTTGACTCGGCTCTGCCGATCGTCAAAACTTCGCACATCGCCAGTGTGATCACAGATCGCAGATCAAACCCAGGAGAACCCCGCCTTGCCGCCACGCATCGTCCCGCCCGCACTGAAAGTCATCGAACAGGAAACGATGGCCGACAAGGTCTATCAGCAACTGCGCGAAGCGCTGATGAGCGGCCGTTTCGCGCCCGGCCAGGCGCTGAGCCTGCGCAGCGTCGCCGAGGCGGTCGGCTCGTCGACGATGCCCGTGCGGGCCGCCCTCACGCGACTGCGCGCCGAACGCGCGCTGGTCGACGGCCCGAATCGCGCGCTCGTCGTCCCGCCGATGACGCTCGACATGCTCGACGAACTCCGCGACGTGCGCATCGCGCTCGAAGGCTGCATCGCCGAACGCGCGTGCGCCCGGATGACCGACGCGCAGATCGCGGCCGTGCGCAAGACCTGCGAGACGATGCAGGCACACGCCGAGGCCGGCCGCTCGCGCGCCTACCTGCAAAGCAATTTCGCGTTCCACAGCGCGATCTACGCGCACGGCGCCAGCGAAAACACGCTCGCGATCGTCGAGAACCTGTGGATGCGCGTCGGCCCGTTCCTCAACATGGTCGCGCTCGACATCCCGCACATGCGGCGCTCGATGGATGCGCACCGCGCGATCGTCGATGCGCTCGAACGGCGCGACGGCGCGGGCGTGCGGGCCGGCATCGCGCTCGACATCGGCGGCGCCGCGCATGATCTCGCCGAGACGCTGCGGGCCGAACAGACGCCGCGCAGCGTGAACGCGAAACCGTAGCGCCCGCCTGCCACGGCCGCCCGACACGCGAGCGGCCGCCATTCCACAACATCAACGATGGAGACAACCCGGCATGACAGCTTCCGACCTGCTGAAACCCTATGACGGCCTGCGCGTCCTCGTGACCGGCGGCGCGTCGGGCATCGGCTTCGAAATCGCCGACGCGTTCGCCGAATGCGGCGCGCGCGTGCACGTGTGCGATGCGTCGCAAGCCGCGATCGCGGCGCTCGCCGACCGGCCGCCGCGCGCCGCGACCGGCGCGATCAGCGCGACGCTGGCCGACGTGTCCGACCCGGCCGCCGTCGAGCGCGTGTTCGCCGACGTGTCGACCCGGCTAGGCGGCCTCGACGTGCTGGTGAACAATGCGGGCATCGCCGGCCCGACCGGCGGCATCGACGAAATCGACCCCGTGCAGTGGGAGCAGACCGTCGCGATCAACCTGAACGCGCAATTCCAGTTCGCACGCCGCGCGGTGCCGCTGCTGCGCGAGTCGAAACACGGCGGCGCGATCATCGCGCTGTCGTCGGTCGCCGGCCGGCTCGGCTACGCGTTCCGCACGCCGTATGCGGCCACCAAATGGGCGGTGGTCGGCCTCGTGAAAAGCCTTGCGATCGAACTGGGGCCGCTCGGCATCCGCGTGAACGCGATCCAGCCCGGCATCGTGCGCGGCCCGCGGATGCGCCGCGTGATCGAGGCGCGCGCGCAGCAGCTCGGCATCGGCTACGACGAAATGGAGCAGCGCTATCTCGAGAAGATCTCGCTGCGGCGCATGACCGATCCGGCCGAGATCGCCGCGACCGCGCTGTTCCTGTGTTCGCCGGGTGGGCACGGGATCACCGGGCAGGCGATCTCCGTCTGCGGCAACGTCGAAGTGCTCTGACGCCTCCTGCATCGTTCATCGAAAGGAATCCATCCGTGGCAAACGCTCGCAAAGTCATCATCACCTGTGCGCCGACCGGCGCGATCCATACGCCGTCGATGTCGCCGTACCTGCCCGTGACGCCGCACGAAATCGAAACGGCCGCGGTCGCGGCCGCGCAGGCCGGCGCGGCGATCCTGCACCTGCACGCACGCAACCCGTCCGACGGCAAGCCGACGCAGGACCCGGCCGTGTTCGCCGAATTCCTGCCGCGTATCAAGGCGCGGACCGACGCGGTGATCAACCTCACGTCGGGCGGCAGCCCGCACATGACGGTCGACGAACGGCTGCAGCCGGCGCTGCATTTCCAGCCCGAGGTCGCGTCGTTGAACATGGGCTCGATGAACTTCGGGCTGTACCCGATGCTCGAGCGCTTTCGCGAGCTGAAGCATCCGTGGGAGCGCGAACATCTCGAGAAAAGCCGCGATCTCGTGTTCAAGAACACGTTCGCGGACATCGAGACGATCCTCACGCGCTGCGGCGCGAACGGCACGCGGTTCGAATTCGAGTGCTACGACATCTCGCACCTGTACAACCTCGCGCACTTCGTCGACCGCGGGCTCGCGAAGCCGCCGTTCTTCGTACAAAGCGTGTTCGGCCTGCTCGGCGGGATCGGCGCGCACCCGGAGGATTTGATGCACATGCGCCGGACGGCCGACCGCCTGTTCGGCAGCGATTACGTGTGGTCGATCCTCGGCGCCGGGCGCAACCAGATTCCGCTCGCGACGATCGGCGCCGCGCAAGGCGCGAACGTGCGCGTCGGGCTCGAGGATTCGCTGTGGATCGCGCCCGGCAAGCTCGCGGAATCGAGCGCCGCGCAAGTCCTGAAAATGCGCCAGGTGCTCGAAGGCCTGTCGCTCGAGATCGCGACGCCGGCCGAGGCGCGCGCGATGCTCGCACTCAAGGGCGGCGACGCGGTGAATTTCTGATCGCCGGGTAGCACCCCAACACCAGAACCCGCAAGCGCAGTGACAAGGCGCCGGCCCGAGCCGGCCGGCGCCAGGACGCCCTTGATCGCCCCGCTCCATGCGAGCGCCGCCGGCGCGGCTCCGTCGACTGCCCATCCGCTGCCTGCATCGCAGCGGCATTTGCCGAACGCGGCGCGCCGTGCTTGCCGTGCGCGCCGGTTCGCTCTTACCGGAGTCGTCTGCATGTCCACTCATCACGCTCAGGCATTGTCTTCCGCCGCCGGCGACGCGAACGCGTCGCTGAACCGGCTGCTGTTCCGCAAACTCATGCCGCTGCTGATCGCCGCCTACGTGATCAGCTTTCTCGACCGCACCAACATCGCGTTCGCCAAACACTCGATGGGCGTCGATCTCGGCATCTCATCGGCCGCGTACGGGCTCGGCGCGGGGCTGTTCTTTCTCACCTACGCGCTGTTCGAAATCCCGAGCAACCTGATCATGCATCGCGTCGGCGCGCGCTTCTGGATCACGCGGATCATGATCACGTGGGGCGCGCTGTCGGTCGCGATGGCGTTCGTTCGCGGCGAGACGTCGTTCTACGTGATGCGCCTGCTGCTCGGCGTGGCCGAAGCCGGCCTGTTTCCCGGCGTGATGCTGTATCTGACGTACTGGTTCGGCCGCGAGGAACGTGCGCGCGCCACCGGCTATTTCCTGCTCGGCGTGTGCATCGCCAACATCGTCGGCGGGCCGCTGGCCGGCGCGCTGATCGAGCTCGACGGCACGCTCGGCTTTCACGGCTGGCAATGGCTGTTCGTCGTCGAAGGCATTCCGGCGATCCTGCTCGCGTTCGTCGTGTGGACGCGATTGCCGGACCGTCCGAGCGCCGCGCCGTGGCTCGCCCCGGAAACCGGCCGCGCGCTCGAGCGCAAGCTGGCCGCCGAACAGGACGCGGCCGTCGCCGCGCACGGCGGCCATGCGTTCGGCGCCGCACTGCGCGATCCGCAGATCTGGCTCGCGATCTTCGTGTACTTCTGCCACCAGTTGACCATCTACACGGTGATCTTCTTCCTGCCGGGCATCATCGGCGCGTCGGGGCGCCTCTCGCCGGTCGCGGTCGGGTTGCTGACGTCGCTGCCCTGGCTCGCCGCCGCGCTGGGCGCCGGGACGCTGCCGCGCTTCGCCCGCGAGTCGCGTCATTCGCGCCGGATGCTGTGCGCGGGGCTGGTGGTCATGGCCGCCGGGATGGTCGGCGCCGCGCATGCGTCGCCGCTGGCGGGGCTGCTCTGCGTGTGCGTCGCGGCATCGATGTTCTTCGTCGTGCAGTCGATCGTGTTCACGTTTCCGGCGTCGCGGCTCGCCGGCAGCGCGCTGGCCGGCGGGCTCGGGCTCGTGAATACGTGCGGGTTGCTCGGCGGCTTCGTCGGACCGACCGTCGTCGGCGCGATCGAACAGGCGACCGGCAATGCGAAGAACGGGCTGACGCTGCTGGCGGCCGCACTCGTCGTCGCGGCGTTCGCGAGCCTCGCGTTGCGGCACGGGCACGAGCACGCCGACGTGCGGTCGCGCGGCTGACGGCGGATGTGATTCGAGCGGCAAGGATGCGGGCCTCACCCGGTCCGCAGCTCGCGACATTCGATCAGAACAGATACGTGCTCGCGACGATCGGGTGGGCACTTGATGAGGCGATATGCGTGTCGCCACGCGGGTCGCGAATCTCGACGGATCGGCGAATCAACGCGCCACCGTCGCCGGCGTGCTCGCGGTCGCCACCTTGCTCGACCGCCGCTCCGCCACCCGCTGCGCGAACCGGTACGCAACGAGCGAACCGGCCACGGCAAGCAGCATCGGCACGAGGCAGTCGTGATTCGCGCGCGTGAATTCGAGCAGCAGCACGACGGCCGTGATCGGCATCTGCATCGACGCGGCGAGAAACGCGGTCGCGCCGATCAGCGCGCATCCGCCGAGCGATGCGCCCGGCCACACGATGCTCCACAGTCCACCGAGCACGACCCCGAGCAGCGCGCCGTTCGCGAGGCCCGGCGTCAGCAGCCCGCCTTCCGCGCCGGCCCGCAGGCTGCCTGCCTCGATCAGCACCTTCAGCACGAGCAGCACCGCCGCGAGGCCGATCGTCAGCGTGCCGTCGAAGCCCAGCGATGCCGGCCCCTTGCCGTTGCCGAGCAATTGCGGAAACCCCATCGAGAGCACGCCGATCACCGCGAAATTGAGCAGCGCGAACACCGGCAGCCGCCAGTCCTTCGGCGCGTTCGCCCGCGCGCGGGTCGTGAGCCGCACGAAACCGTACGCGGCGAAGCCGAACAGCGGCCCGCAGACGATCGACCATGCGACCAGCGGCGTGCTCAGCACGAACGCGGGCACCGTGTACTGGTGCTCATTGCCGAGGCCGAGCCACGCGACGATCGCCGCGATCGCGGACGTCACGACCGCCACGATCAGCGCACGCATGTCGAACGTGCCGAGCAGCACCTCGAGCACGAAGATCGCGCCGCCGAGCGGCACGTTGTAGACGGCCGCGAGCCCCGCACCGGCGCCGCATGCGACCATCAGCCGGCAATCGTCGGGCGTGAGTCGCGCCGCATGCGCGAACCGCCCGGCGAGCAGCGAGCCGATCTCGCGCGGCGCGACTTCGCGGCCGAGTGGCGAGCCGAGCGCGACGGTGACGATCTGCAGCAGCGCATGAACCGTCGTACTGACGAACGGCATCCGCGGATCGGCCGCGCGCACCGCGCGACGGATGCTGACGAGCGGCCGGCCATACCGGTAAAGCGCCCACCAGCCGCCGCCGGCGACGATCCCGCAGACGGTCAGTACCGCCAGCCGACGCAGTGGTTCGGCGCCGGTCACGCCACTGAGGAAGCTCTCGGACCCGATCACGTGCGCGATGCTGTAGCCGTACGCGAGGTGCTGGATCGCATGCAGCAGCAACGCGAGCAGCATGCCGCCGAGACCCGCGCCGATTCCGGTCAGGACCGTGACGACGGCCATGCGCGCGAACGGGCTGACGGGTGGCGAGGAAGCGGCGGGAGCGGATGGAAGATCGAGGCGCATGGGGTCGGCGAACGAGGATCGAAAAGGCGGCGCGCACCCTGCACGCCGCCATCAGGACCGCATCGTAGGCCCGCGCCCATCATGAGACAAACGTATTTTTCGAATTGACTCATGCATTTGTTGAATACAGGAGAGACGGCGGGCCGCGATGGCCCGCCTTCCGCGTCAATCCGGATACGTGATGCGCTCCGGCTCACGCCGCATGATGACCTTCCCGTGGCGCATCGACAGCGTGGCCTTCGCCTGCCGGCGTACGGCTTCGTAGTCGCTGTCTGCGTCGAGCACGACGAGATTGGCCGGCCGCCCGACCGCGATGCCATAGCCATCGCCGAGATGCATCGTCGTCGCGCTGTGGTCGGTCACGAAGTCGAGGCAGCGCTGCAGGTCCTGGTAACCCATCATGTGACAGATATGAAGGCCCGCATCGAGCACGCGCAGGATGTTGCCGTTACCGAGCGGATACCACGGGTCCTTGATCGAATCCTGCCCGAAGCACACGTTGATGCCGGCCCGGTCGAGTTCCGCGACGCGCGTGACGCCGCGCCGCTTCGGAAACGTGTCGAAGCGCCCTTGCAGGTGAATGCTCTCGGTCGGGCACGAGATAAAGTTCAGCCCCGCCCGCTTCAGCAGCCGGAACAGCTTCGAGCAGTACGCGTTGTCGTACGAGCCCATCGCGGTCGTGTGGCTCGCGGTGACGCGCGCGCCCATGCCGCGCACGCGCGCTTCTTCCGCGAGCACTTCGAGAAAGCGCGAATGCGGATCGTCGGTTTCGTCGCAGTGCACGTCGACGAGGCAGCCCGTGCGTTCCGCGAGATCCATCAGAAAGCGGATCGAGCTGACGCCCTGCTCCCGCGTGTTCTCGAAATGCGGAATTCCGCCGACGACGTCCGCGCCGAGCTCGATTGCCTGCTCCATCAGCGCGCGGCCGCCGTCGAACGATTCGATGCCCTCCTGCGGGAACGCGACGATCTGCAGATCGATCAGCCCGCGCGCCTCGTCCTTCACTTCCAGCATCGCCTTCAGCGCGGCGAGCGTCGGATCGGTCAAGTCGACGTGCGTGCGCACGTGCTGGATCCCGTGGTCGCGCAGCATGCCGATCGCCGCATGCGCGCGCGTTTTGGTGTCCTCGTGCGTGATCGTCGCCTTGCGCTCGGCCCAGCGCTCGATGCCCTCGAACAGCGTGCCGCTCATGTTCCACGCGGGTTCGCCGGCCGTCAGCACGGCATCGAGGTGGATATGCGGCTCGACGAGCGGCGCAATCGCGAGACGGCCGCCGCCATCGATGTGGTCGGGGTTCGTCGACGCGATCGGCGCGGTTTGCGCATCGATCCGCGCGATCTTGCCGGCATCGACGCCGATCGTGAACAGGCCGTCGCGGCCGCGCAGACGTACGTTGAACAGGTTCATGGGGAGGCCTCTTGTCGTGCTGCGTTGACACGATCGCGCGATCTGCGTCGGCGGCCGTGTGGTCCGAACGACCAGTATGGAGGAAAAGCAGCGATGCGCGCACGTGTCACGCATGTTGCATCGACACGACAACCGGGCTGTTCCGGGCGCAGGCCACCGGCCGCCCGCCACGCAGGAATCGCCTGCCCAGGGTGTGCGCGCCGCGTCGTGTCAGTTTTGTGAAGGATGCTTGTCGGATCTGGAACAGTGCGCTCGCGGCCCGGACGGCCGTGCGCGCGCCGCGCATTCCTATACTTGCGCCGAACTTTGGTTTCCAGTCCCACACGCAGGAGCTTTCCGATGAAAAAAACCCTGATCGCCGGCGCAGGCGCCGCCGCCCTGTTCACGCCGCTCGCCCACGCGCAAAGTTCGGTCACGCTGTACGGCCTGATCGACGCCGGCATCGCCTATACCAACAACGTGAACGGCGCGTCGCAGTGGCGCATGACGACCGGCACGATCAACGGCAGCCGCTTCGGCCTGCGCGGCACCGAGGATCTCGGCGGCGGGCTGAAGGCGCTGTTCGTGCTCGAAAACGGCTTCAACGCGAACAACGGCGGGCTCGGCCAGGACGGCAAGCTGTTCGGCCGGCACGCGTATGTCGGCCTGAGCCAGGCCGGCTACGGCACGCTGACGCTCGGTCGCCAGTACGACACGATGGTCGACTTCGTCGCGCCGTTGTCGGCGACGTCCGGCGATTTCGGCGATACGGGCTTCGCGCATCCGTTCGACAACGACAACCTGAACCACTCGCTGCGCATCAACAATGCGGTCAAGTACACGAGCGACACGATCGCGGGCTTCAAGGTCGGCGCGCTGTACGCGTTCTCCAACTCGGCGAATTTCAGCGCGAACCGCGCATACAGCGTGGCCGCGAGCTACACGAACGGCCCGCTGAAGCTGGCCGGTGCGTACCTGCAAATGAACGGTACCAAGGGTTCGACGAGCGCGAGCCCCGGCGCGACCGATTCGGCCGAAGCGAAGAGCCTGAACCAGGGCGGCTGGTCGATCGGCTCGGACCGCATGCGCACGTACGGCGGCGGTGTCAGCTACGTGTTCGGCCCGGCGACCGTCGGCTTCGTCTACACGCGCTCGCAGTACGACAACACGGGCGCGTTCGGCTCGAGCGGCCAGATCGCGTTCAACAACTACGACCTGAACGTGCGCTATGCGGTCACGCCGGCCGTCAGCGTCGGCGCGGCCTATGTGTACACGGACGCCAGCGTGTCGAATCCCGACAGCAAGCACGGCACCGACCCGAAATGGCATCAGGCGAACCTGCAGGCCGTGTACAAGCTGTCGCGCCGCACCGACCTGTACGCGGAAGCGATGTTCCAGTACGCGTCGGGCCGGGGCTACCAGGCGTTCATCAACACGTCGGGCGGCGCATCGAGCACGGCGAACCAGGTCGTCGGCACGATCGGCATGCGCACGCGGTTCTGACGGGCAGCGCGCGACGTCGCCCGTATGCACGGCGCCCGTGTGCGCTCACGGTTTCGCCCGGTGCGGGCGAGCGCCAATGTTGTTGCTTCTGGAACGCAGCCCTCCTGGATTCGGGGTGTTTGCGCATCGGCCTGCTGCGTAGACTGACGTCGAAGGTCGGAGCTGCGCATCGCGTGCGGCGTGTCGATCCGGCCACCCACCCCGTATTCAGGAGAACCACGTGAAATCGCTCGTCGTTACCGCCGCCGCTGCCGTCCTGCTCGCCGCACCGGCCCTGTCGTTCGCCCAGCAGGCCAAGTCGCCCGTCACGCGCGCGCAGGTGCTGCAGGAGCTGGTCGATCTCGAATCGGTCGGCTACAACCCGGCGCGCGGTGAAATCGGCAACTATCCGGACGACATCCTCGCGGCGCAGGAGCGACTGCAGGTGAAACGTCTCGCCGAGCGAAAAGCGGCGCAGGCCGCCTACGGCCCGGCCGGCGAGCCGGCCACCGAATCGGGCGCGGCGGCCAGGCCCGCGCTGTGACGATGCGCGTCGCTCGCATCACGCATGCGTGGCGAGCGATGCGTATCGGGTGTTTGCATGAAGCAACCCGCCGCGCGCCGATGCGCGAGCGGGTTTCAGACGGCCTGCGTTCAGGCGGCCTGCGGTTCGCGGTCGATCGCGTTCAGCATCTCGACGTCGCGCGCGATCATCGTCGGCACCTGCGCACGCAGCATCTCGACCCAGGTCCGCACCTTCGCATCGACGAAGCGGCGCGACGGGTACAGCGCATACACGTTCATCTTCTGCAGTATATGCGCGGGCAGCACACGGACGAGCGTGCCGTCGCGCAGCGCGTCGATGGCCGAATACAGCGGCAGCATGCCGATCCCGATGCCGTCGCGGATCGCGAGGGCGAGCGATTCGGCGGTATTGGTCTGCACCGGCCCGGCGACGTGGATCTGCTCGACGCCGTCGGGCCCTTCGAGCACCCATTCGTGCGTCGGGAACGCCGGCGTACACAGCGTCAGGCACGCGTGCGCGGCGAGATCCTGCGGGCGGGCCGGCACGCCGTGCCGTTTCACGTAGTCGGGCGATGCGCACAGAATGCTGAACGTCGAGCCGAGCAGGTGCGACACGAGTTCCGAATCGGGCAGCGACGATGCAGTGACGACGGCCATGTCGCTCGTGCCGTCGAACAGGTCGGGCATCCGCTGCGACAGCGACAGCTCGATCGACACGTCCGGGAACTGCGCGTGATAGCGCGTCAGCGCGGGTAATACGTAGTGATGACCGACGCTCGCGAAGCTGTGCATGCGCAGCACGCCGGCCGGGCGCTCGTGCGCGCAGCTCGCCTCTTCTTCCGCGCGGTCGACGTCGGCGAGGATCTGGCGGCAACGCCGCAGATAGCTTTCGCCGGCCGACGTGAGCGCGAGACGGCGCGTCGAGCGATTCATCAGACGGGTGCGCAGGCGCGCCTCGAGCTCGGACACCGCGCGCGACATCGCGCCCGTCGTCGAATTCAGCGATTGCGCGGCGGCGGTGAAACTGCCCGTCTCGACGACGCGCGAAAACACCCGCATGTTTTGTAGCGTATCCATTCCTGTGAGCAACCTGTAGCGGAGCCGCC
The DNA here is from genome assembly GCF_900100915.1 of Burkholderia orbicola. NCBI lineage: Bacteria > Pseudomonadati > Pseudomonadota > Betaproteobacteria > Burkholderiales > Burkholderiaceae > Burkholderia > Burkholderia orbicola. Next base: position 457,331 of record NZ_FNKW01000002.1, read on the forward strand.
ATTTTCCTCCACTGCGCGCGATAGATTGTTACGTCGGCTGCAACTATCGTTTCCCCGCAACTGCGTTAATGCACGGGCGCCGCACTCCTACAATCGGCGCCTCATCAGTCGAACGGACCCGTTCGGACGCACCGTGGCGCTTCGCCCGGTCGGCCCTGGGCCCTCTTTTCATGAAGCCACAACCTGCGATCGAGCGACCTTCCATCGAACCGGCACGATGGAGCGCATGGCTCGATCCGCTCGGCAACGCGGCGCGCGACTGGGCCGCGACCGACGGGCTGATCTGGCTGCACCTCGCGAAAACCGTGCTCGCGGCGCTGCTGGCGATGGGCATCGCGATGCGTCTGGAAATGTCGCAGCCGCGCACCGCGATGACGACCGTGTTCGTGCTGATGCAGCCGCTGTCGGGCATGGTGTTCGCGAAAAGCTTCTACCGCGTGCTCGGCACGGCGGCCGGCCTCGTCGGCGCGCTCGCGCTCGGCGGGCTGTTCGCGCAGCAGCCGGAGCTGTACATGGCCGGCATCACGCTGTGGATCGGCGGTTGCATTGCGCTCGCGGTGCGCAACCGCCACTTCCGCTGGTACGGCTTCGTGCTCGCCGGCTACACGGCCGCGCTGATCGGCCTGCCGGCCGTGATGACGCCGCAGACGCTGTTCCAGTCGGCGCTCACGCGCGCCGCCGAAGTCGCACTCGGCATCGCGTGCTCGGGCGCGGTCAGTGCGTTGATCCTGCCGTTGAGTTCCGCGAAGGCGCTGATGCGTTCGTTGAGCGCGCGCCACGCGACGTTCGCGGCGTTCACGGCCGGCGCGCTGGCGGGCGACGTCGCGCGCGGCGATTTCGAGCGGCGCTTCGCCGATTTCGTCGACGACATCGTCGGCTTCGAAGCCAATCGTGCATTCGCGTCGTTCGAGGACCCGCACATTCGCGCGCGCAGCCGCCGGCTGGCGCGGCTGAACAGCGAGTTCATGAACGCGTGCACGCGGCTGCATGCGCTGCATCAGCTCGTCAAACGGCTGCGCGCGAATCAATCGGACGCGGTGCTCGACGCGCTGGCGCCGCACGTCGATGCGCTCGCGCTGCGCTTCGCCGCGTTGCGCGACGAACGCCAGCGCGGCATCGCACCGGCCACCGGCGCGCTGCTCGAACTGCGCCGCTTCCACGGTGCGTTGCCGAAGGCCGCGCGTGCGTCGCGGCGAACCCTCGAGGACCATGCGGCCGGCGGCCTGCTCGACTTCGATACCGCGATCGAGCTGCTGTACCGGTTCATCGGCGAATATCTCGGCTACGTCGACACGTACGCGTCGCTCGACCAGGACGATCACGCGTTCGAGCGCTCGGTCACGCATTACGCGGTGAAAACCAATGCGTTCTTCGTCGGCTTCGCGTTTCTGCGCACGGTGGTCGCCGTCGGCGCGATGAGCGCGTTCTGGATCGCGTCCGAATGGCCGAGCGGCTCGCTCGCGGTGATCGCCACCGCGATCGCGTGCGCGCTCAGCTCGACCTCGCCGCGCGCGCCGAAGTTCGTCGCGCAGATGGGCGTCGGGGCGGCGTTCGCGACCGCCGTCGGCTACCTGTTCCTGTGCTACGTCTATCCGAACATCGACGGTTTTCCGCTGCTGTGTGCGGCGCTCGCGCCGGTGCTCGGCCTCGGCGCGTTCCTCGCGATGCGGCCGGGCCTGTCCGGCTACGGGATCGGCTTCGCGGTGTTTTTCTGCCTGCTCGCGGGCCCCGACAACACGATCGCGTATACGCCTGAAGTGCTGATCAACAACGGGCTGGCGGTCGTCGTCGCGATGCTCGCGTGCTCGCTCGTGTTCGCCGTCGTATTCCCGACCCACATGCCCTGGCTCACCGGTCGGATCGCGCACGATTTGCGCCGCCAGGTGACGCTTGCATGCGAAGGCGCGCCGGACGGCCTCGCGCAGCGCTTCCAGTCGAGCACGCACGACCTGATGGCGCAACTGCGCACGCTGCTGGTGCGCCGTACGCGGCAGCACCGCGATGCACTGCGCTGGATGCTGTCGACGCTCGAGGTCGGCCACGCGGTCATCGACCTGCGCGACGAGCTGCACGCGTTCTGCGCGTCGAAACCGCCGCAGACGCTGCGCTGGACCGGTTCGATCGATGCGGTGCTGAACGAACTGCCGCGCTTCTTCGACGATCCGACGCCCAGTCGCCATGCGCGCACGCTGAAATCGGTGAATCTCGCGATCCGTGCGGCACAGCACACGCTGCAGGCGTGGTACGCGGTGCCCGACGCGCGCCGCAGCATGCAAAGGATCGTCGGCTGCCTGCACTTCATACGCAGCGCGCTGCTCGACAAGGACGCGCCGTTCAACCGGCACCGTCATTGAAAACGGGTGCGCGCACAACGGGATCGTTGTTCCGGATGGAAATAAGCTCTACAGCCGCGGTGATTAATCTTTAAGCAGTGCGAGCCTATAGTTTCCTCACTGCCAGCGAGACTGGCACTCACCCAGGAGAAACAAAATGAAGCCGCTGCACCTCGCCCTCGTTGCCCTGTCGCTCACCGCTGCCGTCGCTCACGCGCAGCCGGCGCCGGCAGACGCCGCACCGCAACAGGCGAACCGCACCGAGGCGATCCAGGCCGCCGGCCGCGTCGATCGTGCGCAATCGAAGCAGGAAGACCCGAACGCCTGCGTCGGCCCCGTCAGCTTCTGCAACATCTACTTCGGCAGCTGAGCATGACGCCGCGTCGTCACGGCCCGGCCCGTATCGCCCGCATTGCATGCAACGCAAGCGCGGGCGGACGGCGGCCCGGCCGCTCGCCGCATCGCCGTTGCGCCCCACGCCGCTTCGATTGAAGCGGCGCTTGCCGTTTCAGGCGCCGCGCCCCGGCCGCCACCCCACTTCGCGCAATGCATCCAGCAAGCGCGCCTGCCCGATCCCTTCGACCCGCGCCCCGCGCGATGCGACGTCGCCGCCTGCGACCAGCGCATTCACGATCGCTTCTTCCACCGCTTCCGCTGCCGCGACGAACAGCGCGGAGATATGGTCGTTGTTGACCATTTGCACGCCGGTGGTCGGCGTACCCTTGCTGCCGTAGTTCGCCGCCGGCAAGCCGGCGTTGCCCGTCGCGAACGCAAGGAAGATGTCGCCGCTCGAATCCTCGGTGCCGCCGCCGACGCGAGCCAGCCCGACGCTCGCGCGCTGCGCGAGACGCGTGCATTGATGCGGCAACAAAGGTGCGTCGGTCGCGATCGTGACGACGATCGAACCCATGCCGGCTTCGCCTTTCGCGTCGGCTTCGCGGAACGGCGAATGCACGTGCCGCAGCACTTCGCCGACCGGGTAGCCGGCCACGCGCAGCATTTCGCGCACACCGTAGTTCGCCTGCACGAGCGCGCCGACGGTCCAGCCGCCCGCATCGTTCGCCAGCACGCGCGACGCGGTGCCGATGCCGCCCTTGAACTCGTGGCAGATCATGCCCGTACCGCCGCCCACGCCGCCTTCGGCAACCGGCCCCGACTGCGCGGCGGCCAGCGCGCGCTGCACGTGCGCGGCGTTCACGTGCTGCCCCCAGATGTCGTTCAGCAGTCCGTCGTAGGTTTCCATCACGACCGGCATGCACCAGTACACGCGGCCGGCCGCCGCTTCGCGTTCGTTCGCGACGAGCGCGTCGCGCACCGCGCCGACGCTGTGCGTGTTCGTATAGGCGATCGGCGTCGTCAGCAGGCCCGCTTCGCGAATCCATTCGAGCCCGGTCGCGTCGCCGTTGCCGTTCAGCACGTGCACGCCCGCGAAGCACGGCGAATCGTGCGCGGCGCCCGTGCGCGGCTCGATCACGGTGACGCCGGTGCGGATCGATGTGTCGCCGTTCTCGACGTTCAGCGTGCAATGTCCGACCCGCACACCCGGTACGTCCGTGATCGCGTTGAAGCGGCCCGGCGTGCCGAGGCCGATGCGGATGCCGAGATCCCTCGTGCGCATGATGCAATTCCTCCAGTCTTTCAATGGCTCGTGTGTCGGTGGTGCACGGTATCGATCCGGCGCTCAGAGCGCGCGGAATGCTTCGCTGTGGCGCGCCCAGGCCACGTACATCACGAGCGCCGCGACCAGCAGCCCCGCGATGATGATCAGGTCGGTCGGTTTCGTCGCGGTCGCCAGCGTCGTATAAAGCGTATACGCGGCGCCCGCCACCGCGACGAGCGGCGTCACGGGCCACAGCGGCATCCGGTAGTGATGTTCGACGTCGCGGCGCACGAACCGGCTCGCGAGCGCGGCCAGTCCGACGACCAGATAAATCAGCAGCAGCAGGTCAACCGTGAACGCGGTCAACTCATCGAGGCTCGACACGAACACGAGCCCGGCCGACGGTATCGCGAGCGCGAGCGTCGCGAGCCACGGCGATTCGAGGCGCGGATGGATCGTCGAGAACGCGCGGTTGCAGGTGCGCGACCAGAGCGCATGCCGGCCGCTGCTGTACAGCAGGCGGCCCATCGTGATCACGATCGCGATGATCGCGTTGAACACCGACAGGAAAATCCCGCCGCTGACCACGCGCGACACGGCCGGATTGCTCAGCGAGCGCACGACATAGCCGATCGGATCGGCGCTTTTGGTCAGCTCCGTCAGCGACGGCGCACCCAGCACGATCGCGGTGAGCGGCACCAGTTCGACGACGAGGATCACGAGCAGCGAATAGATCACCGCCTTCGCGACGTTGCGGTTGCCGCCGCGCAGGTCTTCCGCGAGATAGGCGGCCGAGCCGAAGCCGTTGTAGCAGAAGATCGCGGTGCCGATGGCGGGCACGATGGCCGCGAGCGTCGCCGGCACGAGCGCATTGCCGCTTGCGACGACCGGGGCGATCAGCACGTCGGCGCCGCGATGCGGCGACCCGAAGCCGAGCCCCGCGATCAGCATCAGCACACCGATTTCGACGACCAGGAACGCACCGGTGATCCATGCGTTCGTCTTGATGTTCAACATGCCGAGCAGATAGCTGAGCAGCACGATCGTCAACGCGACCGACTGGTTGCCGAAGTGCGTGCCGAGCGCGTTGTTCAGGTACGGCGCGGCGCCGCTCGCGAGCACGGCCGGAATGAACACACTGACGGACAGCACCGTGATGAAGGTCAGGTAGCCGGGCAGCGTGCCGAACACGCGCTTGGCCATCACGTATTCGCCGCCCGCGCTGCGGTGCGCGGCGCTCAGTTCCGCGTAGCAGAGCGCGAACGCGAGCGCGAGCACGCCGCCGAGTAGGAACGACAGCACGGCGCCGCTGCCGGCCTGCTGGATCGCGAACGGCGCGATCACGAAGATCGAGCTGGCCGGCGTCACGCCCGATACGGTGATCATCACCGCATCGCGCACGCCGAGCGTCTGCGACAACGCGCGCGGCGCGTCTTCCATTGCAGGCGCCGCTTGCACGGTGCCCGTCGATTCCGACATCATCGCCATTTCGTTCTCCTGTGCTCCTATGCCACCTGTTTTTGAACACCCATACTCGGGCCCGATTGATTGCGTGGCAGTCTAGGAAGCCAATTTCAGGACCGCTATTCCCCCTTCGTGTTACGCCCTTCCGGTGGTGGTATGGATCGTCTCTTTTCCGAAATCGCGATGCACCAGGCGCTTGGCCGCGCAATCGATCATCTCGGCCAGCCGCGCTTCTGGCGATTCCTGGTGCTGCTGCTCAATGAAATGGCGCCGTTCGACAACGCGCTGGCGACCGCGATCGGCAGCGACGGCGTACCGCTCGTGCTCGACGAATACGACACGGGCGGCACCGACACCGCGTCGCCCGTGCCGCTTTACCTGAATGGGTTATATCTGCTCGATCCGTTCCTGCAGGCCGCGCACGACGGGCTCGCCGACGGCTGCTACCGGCTCGAGGAAGTCGCGCCCGACCTGTTCCGGCAGAGCGAGTATTTCCTGAGCTATTTCCGCGACGCGGTCGGCGACGACGAGATCCAGATTCTCGTGCGGCCGAATGCCGACATGCTGCTGTCGCTGTCGCTCGGTGCGTCGACGCGCTTCGACGTCGAACCGCTCGGCAAGCTGACGGCCGCGATGCCGTGGGTGCTCGCGGCGATTCGGCAGCACTGGCGGCTGGTGGGCGACGCCGCACGTGCGGCGCCCGACGCCGATCTCGGTGCGCGCGTCGAACAGGCGCTCGCCCGCTTCGGTGCTGGCGTGCTGACCGACCGCGAGATGTCGATCGCGCGGATGGTGCTGCGCGGCAATTCGTCGAAGGCGATCGCCGAGCGGCTCGCGATTTCGCCCGAAACGGTGAAGGTGCACCGGCGGCATTTGTACGCAAAGCTCGGGATTTCGTCGCAACCCGAGCTGTTTTCGCGGTTCATCCAGGCGTTGGGTGAAGACGCGGCGGGATGAGTGCAGCGACCGGCATGCGCGAGCCGGGCTCGGGGACGGATGCCGAATACCGGCGCATGACGACGATCGTCGCGCGGTGGCGCGCTGCCTGCGGGCCGCCGATATGCCCCCCGATCTTCTCGCAGCGCCGCCAAAAACCGCCTATCGTGAATAAGGCGCTCCGTTTGCCGCCATTCGCCCCGGCGTCGCTCAAGCGGGCGGACGGCGACGGCGCCGTGCTCCGGCACCATTCATCGCGATTCCGGCGCACGCTCGCCCGTGCGCGATCGCGGCCGCCCACCGGACCATCAGGAGGCACTCATGAAAGCCGCGCTGCTCGTCAGCTCCGCCCTGCTCGCCATTGCGTCAGCTTCGGCCACGGCCCAGGGATCCATCACGAAGGAAGAAAACGGCGCGCTCGTCGCCGCGAACGGGATGACCGTCTACTCGTTCGACAAGGACAAGCCCAATGCCGGCACCAGCGCCTGCACAGGCCCATGCGAAACCCTCTGGCCGCCGTACAAGGCCAGCGCGACCGACGTACCGGTCGGGCCCTATACGATCGTCAAGCGCGACGACGGCAGCCCGCAATGGGCGTACAAGGGCAAGCCGCTGTACTTCTTCTCGAAGGACATGAAACAGGGCGAGCGCAACGGCGACAACTTCAAGAACGTGTGGCACGTGGTCGCCCCGTAAGCCTGCTTTCGCCGCGTTCCGTGCATTTCGCCAGCACGTAAAAAAGCCCGCCCCGATCGTCGATCGGGGCGGGCCTCGGCAGTTCCGCACGTCGCACCGGCCGTATGCAGCCGGTGCGCGCGTCAACTCAGCGGTTCGACGGGAAGCTGAACACCGTCCCTTCGCGCACACCAGCCGACGGCCAGCGCTGCGTGATCGTCTTGCGCTTCGTGTAGAACCGTACCGCGTCCGGGCCGTATGCATGCAGGTCGCCGAACAACGAACGCTTCCAGCCGCCGAACGAGTGGTACGCGACCGGCACCGGCAGCGGCACGTTGATGCCGACCATGCCGATCTGGATGTTGTCGCTGAAGTAGCGCGCGGCCTCGCCGTCGCGCGTGAACAGGCAGGTGCCGTTGCCGTATTCGTGCGCATCGATCAGCGCCATCGCGTCGTCGAGCGATTTCAGGCGAATCACGCCGAGCACCGGCCCGAAGATCTCGTGCTGGTAGATCGGCATGCCGGGCTTCACGTTGTCGAACAGGCACGGCCCGAGGTAGTAACCGCCGTCGTGGCCGTCGACCTTCACGCCGCGACCGTCGACGACGAGCGTCGCGCCCGCTGCCACGCCCGCTTCGACGAAACCCGTCACCTTCTCGAAATGCTGCTGCGTGACGAGCGGGCCCATGTCGACGCCCGCGCCGTTGCCCGGGCCGACCTTCATCTTCTCGATCTCGGCCTTCAGCCCCGCGACGACCTGGTCGCCCGTTTCGTCACCGATCGCGACGACCAGCGGAATCGCCATGCAGCGCTCGCCGCAGGAGCCGTATGCGGCGCCCATCAGCGCGTTCACCGCGTTGGGAATATCGGCATCCGGCATCACGACCGCGAAGTTCTTCGCGCCGCCGAGCGCCTGCACACGCTTGCCGTGCGCGCAGCCGGTTGAATAGATATATTCGGCGATCGGCGTCGAGCCGACGAAGCTCATGGCCTTCACGCGCGGATCGGCGAGGATCGTGTCGACCGCTTCCTTGTCGCCGTTCACGACGTTCAGCACGCCCGGCGGCAGGCCGGCCTCGAGCGCGAGCTCGGCCATGCGCAGCGTCGACGACGGCGTGCGCTCGGAAGGTTTCAGCACGAACGTGTTGCCGCACGCGACGGCCATCGGCCACATCCACAGCGGCACCATCACCGGGAAGTTGAACGGTGTGATGCCGGCCGCGACGCCGAGCGCCTGGAACTCGCTCCACGAATCGATCGCCGGGCCGACGTTCTTGCTGTGCTCGCCCTTCAGCAACTCGGGCACGTAGGTCGCGTACTCGACGTTCTCGATCCCGCGCTGCAGTTCGCCCATCGCGTCGGCGAGCACCTTGCCGTGCTCGGCGGTGATCAGCGCGCACAGCTCGTCGGCGTGCTCCTCGAGCAGCGTCTTGAAGCGGCTCATCACACGGGCGCGCTTCAGCGGCGGCGTATTGCGCCAGGCCGGAAACGCGGCTTGCGCGGACGCGATCGCGGCTTCGACGGTCAGCTTGTCGGCGAGCGCGACGCTCTTGCGCGATTCGCCCGTCGCCGGGTCGAACACCGGCTGGACGCGGCTGCCGCCGTCGACGCGCTTGCCGTCGATCAGGTGGCCGACGGTGGAGGTCACATTGCTGTCGTGTTTCATGTCTGGGGCTCTTTCCTGAATTCGGTTGTCGCTGGGAACGAGCGCGGGCTCAATCCACTTCGTTCAGCGCGTCGGAGAGCGCGTTGACCAGGTTGTCGATCTCGCGCTTCTCGGCGATGAACGGCGGCGCGAGCTGGATCGTGTCGCCGCCGTAGCGCACGTAGAAGCCCTTCGCCCAGCAGCGCATCGCGATCTCGTACGGGCGCCGCGCCGGCTCGCCCGGCAATGCGGCGATCGTCAGGCCGGCCGCCAGCCCGTAGTTGCGGATGTCCGCGATGTGACGCTGGCCCTTCAGCCCGTGCACGGCCGCCTCGAAATGCGGCGCGAGATCGCGCACGCGGGCCACCGCGTCTTCCTTCACCAGCAGGTCGAGCGCCGCGACGCCGGCCGCGCACGCGACCGGATGCGCCGAATACGTGTAGCCGTGCGGGAACTCGAGCATGTACTCGGGGCCGCCCGCGGCCATGAAGGTGTCGTAGATCTCCTTCGTCGCGATCACGCCGCCGAGCGGCTGCACGCCGTTCGTCACCTGCTTCGCGAAGTTCATGATGTCCGGCACCACGCCGAATGCGTCGGCGCCCGTCATCGCGCCGGCCCGGCCGAAGCCCGTGATGACCTCGTCGAAGATCAGCAGGATGTCGTGCGCGGTACAGATGTCGCGCAGACGCTTCAGATAGCCCTTCGGCGGCACGACGACGCCCGCCGAGCCGGAGAACGGCTCGACGATCACGGCCGCGATGTTCGACGCGTCGTGCAGCGCGATCAGTTCCAGCAGGCGGTCGGCCAGCTCGGCGCCGTGCTCGGGCATGCCGCGCGAGAACTTGTTCTCGGCCAGTTGCGTATGCGGCAGGAAATCGGCGTCGAGGCCCTGGCCGAACAGCTTGCGGTTCGGTCCGATCCCGCCGACCGAGATGCCGCCGAAGTTCACGCCGTGATAACCCTTCTCGCGGCCGATCAGGCGCGTCTTGGTGCCCTTGCCCTTCGCGCGCCAGTACGCACGGGCCAGCTTCAGCGACGTGTCGGCCGCTTCCGAGCCCGAGCCCGTGAAGAACACGTAGTCGAGGCCGGCCGGCGTCAGTTCCTTGATCTTGTTGGCGAGCTCGAATGATTTCGGATGGCCGAACTGGAACGCCGGCGCGTAGTCGAGCTGCGCGACCTGGCGGCTCACGGCTTCGACGATTTCCGTGCGGCCGTGGCCGAGGCCCGTGCACCAGAGGCCCGACAGGCCGTCGAAGATCTTGCGGCCTTCGGCGTCGGTGTAGTACGCGCCCTTGCCGGACACGATCAGCCGCGGATCGGCCTTGAACTGGCGGTTGGCGGTGAACGGCATCCAGTGCGCATCGAGCCATGCGGCGTCGGTGCGGAGGTTCGTGTCGTCGTGCTGGGCGGTGGTGATGTCGGTCATGTCGGTCGGCGCGGCGCGCCCCTCCTCCTCGGGTTGATGTTGCGCATTGTCGGGACGCCAATTAGTCTTTTGAATATCGCAATATCAATGTTCACTTGCTCAATTATGCAAGCAAAGAAACCGAAGAGCCGCGCGCTGCTCGGACAGCTCAGCGACATGGATCTGCGCCTGCTGCGGGTCTTCAAGGGTGTCGTGCAGTGCGGCGGGATGGCGGCGGCCGAACTGGAACTGAATATCGGCATCTCGACGATCAGCCGGCACGTGAAGGATCTGGAAACGCGGCTTGGCCTCGTGCTGTGCCGGCGCGGCCGCGCGGGCTTCACGCTGACGCCCGAGGGGCAGACGGTGTACGAGGAGACGCTGCGGTTGCTCGCGTCGATGGAAGCATTTCGCAGCAGGATCGACGGCATTCACGACACAATGGGCGGAGAACTTCACATCGCCGTATTCGACAAGACGGCCACCAACCCGAATGCGCGCCTGGGCGACGCGATCCGCCAATTCGCGGACGAAGCGCCCGCCGTCGCGCTGAACCTGCACGTCGCGTCGATCAACGAGGTCGAGCGCGGCGTGATCGACGGCAGCTACCAGGTCGGGATCATTCCTGCGCACCGCAACTCGGGCAGCCTCGTGTATTCGGCGCTGTTCGACGAACGGATGCTGCTCTACTGCGGCCGCCAGCATCCGCTGTTCGACGCGCCGCACGGCAAGCTCACGTGGACGACGGTCCGCAACCACGCGTTCGCCGGGCTCGGCTTCCATTCGCCGAACATGGAGCTGAGCCATCGCGCGAAGCTCACGCGCAGCGCGACCGCGTCGGACCAGGAATCGATCGCGACGCTGATTCTGTCGGGCCGCTATCTCGGCTTCCTGCCCGATCACTACGCGGAGAGTTTCGAAAACAAGGGGCTGATGCAGCCGATCGCACCGCACCGGTTCAATTACCGGTGCCGGTTCGTGAGCCTGCTGCGGCGCTCGCCGCGGCCGTCGCGGGCCGCGCTGCTGTTCCAGTCGTGCCTCGAAGCCGCGCATGCGGGGGCGCAGCCGGCGGCATAGCGGCGGCTTCCGGTTCGGTCAGGCCTGGTCGCCGTCCGGGCGCGGCTGCGCCCGCTTGCGCGTGACGAAATGGGTCGCGACGAGCGCCGCGGCAAAGCCGGACGCCGCGCCGAGGCCGAGCGCCCAGCGCGGGCCGAGATGGTTCGCGACCCAGCCGGCCACCGGCGCGCCGATCGGTGTGCCGCCCAATGCGACCGCGAGACGCAGCGCCATCACGCGGCCGCGCATCGCCGGCTCGGTGGAAAGCTGCATCAGGCTGTTGGTCGAGTTCATGAAGGTGATCGCGGCGACGCCGGTCAGCACCAGCGCGGCCGCGAACGACCAGTAGCCGGGCGCCAGCGCGGCGAACGCGCAGCCGAGCCCGAACAGCGCCGCGCCGATCCACAGATGACGGAAACGCGGCTGCTCGCGGCGCGCGGCGAGCAGCGCGCCCGAGATCGTGCCGACCGCCATCATCGACGACAGGAAACCGAACCCGCGCGCGTCGACGTGAAACACGCTGGCGGCCATCGTCGAAATGAACAACTGGAAATTCAGCCCGAACGTGCCGATCAGGAACAGCATCACGAGGATGGCTGTGAGGTCCGGCCGGCGCCACACGTAGCGGAATCCGTCGAGCAGGCTGCCGCGCGAGCGGCTTGCCCGCACGTTGGTGCGCAACTCGTCCTGCCGAAGCCGCGACAGCGATGCCAGCACCGCGAAGAAGCTGAGCCCGTTCGTGAGAAACGCCCAGCCGGTGCCGACCGATGCGATCAGGAAGCCGGCCGCCGCCGGGCCGACCATCCGCGCGGCATTGAACGACGTCGAGTTGAGCGCGACCGCGTTCGCGAGTTCGCGGTCGCCGACCAGTTCCGCGACGAAAGTCTGCCGCACCGGCGCGTCGAACGCCGACGCGCAGCCGAACAGGAACGCGAATACATACACGTGCTCGAGCCGCACGGCGCCGGTGACCGTCAGCACGCCGAGCACGAGCGCCAGCGCCCCCATCAGCGCCTGCGTCGCCATCAGCAGCTTGCGCTGGTCGAAGCGGTCGGCCGCGTAGCCGGTCCACGGCAACAGCAGCAGTTGCGGCCCGAACTGCAGCGCCATCACCGTGCCGACGGCCGATGCGTCGTGATGCGTGAGCTGCGTGAGGACGAGCCAGTCCTGCGCGGTGCGCTGGATCCACGTACCGATGTTCGACACCAGCGAGCCGATCGCCCATACGCGGTAGTTGAAGCTGCGAAGCGAGCGGAACACGCCCGCTGCCGGCACGCTCACGGCCGCTCCCGGTCGGGCTCGTTGCCGCCGTGCAGTGCGCCGAAATGCCGCGCGAGGAACAGGCCGAGCGCGAGGATGCCGAGGCCGAACGCCGCCGCGTCGGCCGTGATCTTCAGGTCGAAATCGCCGGCCCGGCGCATGAGCGCATAGGCAATCACGAGATTCACGACGCCCCACAGCACGTTCACGGTGGACGACGACAGCCCGCGGCCGGGCGGATTCGCGAACGGTGTCTGGAACGGCTCGCCACGCAGCCCGCTGACGAGATGCGGCACGGCGTTCGCGAGAAACGCGCCGCCGAAGAAGTACGACACGAGATGCAGGAGGTTCATGTGCAGGTTGTCCTTTTGGCTAGCGGGCCGGAGCGGTTCACGAACGCGCCGGGTCCTCGAATTCGGCGAGCCGCTGCAGCAGCTTCACGGCCGCCGCGAGCTCGGCCTGCTCCGCCGCCGACAGTTGCGCGTGCAGCGCGCGAAAGAGCCAATCGTCCTTGGCCGCGCGATTGGCTTGCAGCACCTTGCGGAAACCGGGCGTGAGCGCGATCAGCGTCTGCCGGCCGTCGGTGGGATCGGGCGCGCCGGCGACCGCGCCGAGCGCCTCGAGCGTGGCGACCGTCACGCGCATCGACTGCGGGCGCACGCTTTCGGCACGCGCCAGCGCCGATACCGTCGCCGGGCCGTCGCGATCGAGCCGCAGAAGCACCGATTTCTGCGAGGACGTGAGGTCGTTCGGATGGGTCTGCTCCCGCATCCGCCGCATCAGCTTGCCGACCGAGATGCGGAGTTCGCCGGCGAGACCGGCCAGCGGGTGGGTATCGGGGGAAGACGATGGGGAGTTCATAAATTCAAGATAGCACATCGACAGTCAAACTGTACAGTCTAACTGTATATTTCATCGTGTAAGGATCGAGCGGCCACGCATGCTTTCGGCGCGACGCCGCGCCCCGTTCGGCCGCGCATTCCGGCTCTGCGATAATGCCGGCTTCCCGTTCCCGCTCCGCCTTCCGCCATGACGCAGCCGTCCGCCCCGCTCTCCATCGACCTCCCGCCGATCTCGTGCCTGCCCGGCGACGCGCTGCCGTGGCTGCCGATGAGCGCCGACCTGCCGGGGCTCGCGATCAAGTACCTGCACATCAATGCGGCCGAGGACACGCTGACCGCGCTGCTGAAGATGCCGGCCGGCGGCATGCTGCCGCGCCATCGTCACGAAGGCGAGGTGTTCGTCCATACGCTGCAGGGTGCGTGGCGCTACCGCGAATACGACTGGGTCGCGCACGCCGGTTCGACGGTGCTCGAACCGGCCGGCTCGGTACATACGCCGGAGACGCTCGGCGCGCCGGGCGAGGATGTGATCACGCTGAACGTGATGCGCGGCGACCTCGTGCTGCTCGACGACGACGGCCGCGAAACGGCGCGCGAGAACTGCCGCGTCGCGCTGCTGCGCCAGCGCAAGCATGCGCGTACGGCGCCGGACGCGGCCACGGCGTTCGTTACGCGGTAACTACGCGGCAAGACAGGCGACGCGACGCGCATCGTGCCGCTCTCGTCAACTCCGTCACGCGCGAGCGTCCTCCGCTATACGTTTCCGCTTCCAGGCTTGCCCGCCCGTTATCGAAAACGCCTGAAAAACCGCCGAATATCGTCGGCCAGCAAGTCCGGCTCCTCCATCGCCGCGAAATGGCCGCCGCTCGGCATGTCGGTCCACTGCACGACGTCGAATACGCGTTCGAGCCAACTGCGCGGCGGGCGGCTGATTTCCTTCGGGAAGCGCGCGAAGCCGACGGGCACCGCCAGGCGTTGCTCGGGCGCAAACCGCATCGGCTGCAGCCGGTTCTCCCAATACATCTGCATCGACGAGCCGATGCAGCCGGTAAACCAGTAGAGCGAGATGCCCGTCAGCAGCGTGTCGTGCGAAAAACGGCGCGCGACGTCGCCGTCGCAATCGCTCCACGCACGGAATTTCTCGCCGATCCACGCGGCCAGCCCGAGCGGCGAATCGTTGAGCGCGACGGCCAGCGTCTGCGGCTTCGTCATGTGGACGGACGCGTACCCGCCTTCCAGCGCTGCCCACTCGCCGCGCTGCTTCAGGAATGCCTGCTCGTCGTCGGTCAGCGGCCGCGCCGCGTCGATCGGCGGGTCGTAGCTGCCGGGCAGGTAGTTCAGATGGATGCCGTCGACCACGCCCTCATGCCGCGCGCCGAGCGCGACCGACACGCCCGCGCCCAGATCGCCGCCCTGTGCGCCGAACCGCGGGTAGCCCAGGCCGGCCATCAATGCCGCCCAGCAGTCGGCGACCTGAAGCGCCGACGTGCCGGGCGCCGCCGGCGCGGGAGAAAACAGGAAGCCGGGCAGCGACGGCGCGACGATGTCGAAGGCGTCGTCCGGATCGCCGCCGAACGCGGCCGGATCGCACAAGCGATCGATCAGTGCATGGAATTCGAATGCGGAACCCGGCCAGCCGTGCGTGACGACGAGCGGATAGGGTTTCGGGCCGGTGCCGCGCCGATGCACGAAATGCACGCGCCGGCCGCCGACGTCCGCGACGAACTGCGGCAGCCGGTTCAGCGCGCGTTCCGCCGCGCGCCAATCGAAGCCGTCGGCCCAGTACGCGGCCAGTTCGCGCAGCCACGCGCCGTCGACGCCCTGCTGCCACGGCTCGGCGGGTGTCAAGTTGGGCGGGCGGGTGTCGCGCACGCGTCGACGCAAATCGTCGAGCGCTTGATCGGGTATCGCAATGTCGAACGGTTCGGCGTGCATCGTGTCTCCTCGCGAAACATGTCGACGAGATTCTGCGCGATTTTTCCGCCCCGCGCTGGCGGCAGGCGGCCGCGCGCGTCAGCCCGTTTCGCGCGCGTCAGCTTCCGTCCGTGCGTCGCGCCGCAACGCCTGCGGCGGCACGCCGAACCCGCGCACGAACGCCTCGCGCATGTGCCGGCGGTCGCGAAAACCGTTCTCCTTCGCGATCACGTCGAGCGGATGGCGGCTCTGTTCGATCATCAGCCGCGCCGATTCGAGCCGCAGCCGCTCGATCGCTTTCGCCGGCGACTGCCCGGTTTCGAGCGTAAACACGCGGCTGAACTGGCGCGGGCTCAGGTGCACGGCCTCGGCGAGTTCCTCGACGGTCAGCGCGCGACCGAGATTCCGCCGCGCGTAGTCGAGCGCGCTCTGGATCCGGTCGGATTTCGGCGCGAGATCGAGCATTTCCGAATGCTGCGACTGGCCGCCGGCGCGGCGCTGATGCATCACCAGCTTGCGCGCGACCGACCGCGCGACGTCGGCGCCGAGATCCTTTTCCACCATCGCGAGCGCGAGATCGAGGCCGGCCGTCATCCCGGCCGACGTCCAGATCGGGCCGTCGACGATGAAGATCCGGTCGTCCTCGACGCGAATCTCCGGGTAGTGCCGCTGCATGTCCCGGCCGAACGCCCAGTGCGTGGTCGCGCGACGCTGCGCGAGCAGCCCGGCCTCGGCCAGCACGAACGCGCCCGTGCAGATGCCGGCGATCCGCCGCGCCCGCCCGTTCGCGCGACGCAGGTAGGCGACCACGCCGGCCGGCGCCGGCGCGGCGAGCGGATCGTTGACGCCCGCGACGATCCATGTGTCGACGCCGAGGCGGCCGCGCAGCGCGCGCGTGGCGACCGGCAGCCCGAGCGACGAGCGCACGTCGCCGCCGTCGACCGAATAGTTGTCCATCGCGTAGAACGGCGCGTCCATCCCCATGTTCGCGTACTCGAACACCGACTGCGCGGCGAGCGCCATGATCTGGAAGCCATCGCTGATCAGAAAGCCGATTCGGTGCATGTGCGTTCTCCGCTTCCGTGCCGAGTGGGCCGATGGGCCCGATGTCCTGAATCATACCCATCTACGTCATTTCTGTCGCCGCGCTTCGAGGCCAGAATGCCTTCACGCCATCCGGCCATCCTCATCGAAACGGAGCACATCATGACGCAAGCACATCGCGGTACCGCCCTCATTACCGGCGCGTCGTCGGGCATCGGCGCCGTCTACGCGGACCGCCTCGCGCGCCGCGGCTACGACCTGATCCTGGTCGCGCGCAATCGCGACCGGCTGAGCGCCCTCGCCGAGCGCATCACGAACGACACGCAGCGCAGCGTCGAGATCGTCGACGCGGACCTCAACGACCGCGCGGCGCTCGCCGCCGTCGAAGCCAAGCTGAAACAGGACGCGAGCATCACGCTGCTCGTGAACAACGCAGGCATCGGCACGCATGCGCCGCTGCTCGACAGCGACGTCGACGCGATGACGCG
Source organism: Burkholderia orbicola (assembly GCF_900100915.1). Classification (NCBI taxonomy): domain Bacteria; kingdom Pseudomonadati; phylum Pseudomonadota; class Betaproteobacteria; order Burkholderiales; family Burkholderiaceae; genus Burkholderia; species Burkholderia orbicola. The sequence goes on from NZ_FNKW01000002.1 coordinate 473,993, forward strand.
GATGATCGAGCTGAACGTGACCGCGCTCACGCGCCTGACCTATGCTGCCGTGCCCGGCTTCGTCGCACGCGGCCGCGGCGCGGTGATCAACATTGCGTCGATCGTCGCGATCTCGCCGGAAACGCTGAACGGCGTGTACGGCGGCAGCAAGGCGTTCGTGCTCGCGTTCAGCCAGTCGCTGCATCACGAGCTCGCCGACAAGGGCGTGCAGGTGCAGGCCGTGCTGCCCGGCGCGACGGCCACCGAGTTCTGGCAGACGGGCGGCCTGCCGCTCGAGCACCTGCCGAAGGAAATCGTGATGACGGCGCCGGACATGGTCGATGCGGCGCTGGTCGGGTTCGAGCGCGGCGAGCTCGTGACGATCCCGTCGCTGCACGCGGGCGACGAATGGGACGCGTACGAGGCCGCGCGCCGCACGATGGCGCCGCATTTGTCGGCCAATACGCCCGCGCCGCGCTACACCACGGCGCGCTAGTTGCCGGCGGAGGCCGCGCCGCGCCGTGCGCCTTCGCCCTTCACGCCGACCATCAGCGCCACCCCGCTCGCCACCAGCAGCGCGGCCAGCAGATAGACGGCGAGATCCATGCTGCCCGTGCGCGTGCGGATCATCCCGATCACCCACGGGCTGACGATGCCGCTCGTGATCCCGATGCTGCTGATCAACGCGATCCCGGCCGCGGCCGCGTTGCCGTGCAGGTAGCGGGTCGGCACGGCCCAGAAGATCGGCAGCGCCGCGAAGATCAGCGTCGCCGCGATCGACAGGCACGCGAGCATCGCCGCGAAGCTGTGCAGGTGCAGCGTCAGCGCCGCGAGCGCGAGCCCGCCGCCGATCGTGCAGCACGCGAAGTGCTTGCGGCGCTCGCCGGTGCGGTCCGAGCGGCGCGCGATCAGCACCAGACCCACCGCGCCCACCGCATTCGGCACGACCGTGTAGAGGCTCACGGCGACGACGTCGGTCACGCCGAAGTCGCGGATCATCAGCGGCATCCAGAAGTTGAGCGTCAGCGATGCGCAGGTCAGCGAGAAATAGATGAACGCGAACAGGTACACGCGCGGGTTCGCGAGCGCGGCGATCACGCTGCGTCCGTCGTGCGCATTGCCGGGTGCGCGGCCTTCGGCGCACAGCGCGGCGACGCGCGCCTTTTCGTCGGACGTGAGCCACGCGGCGTCCTGCGGCCGGTCGACGAGCAACGTGAACGCGGCGAACGCGAGCAGGATCGCCGGCGCGCCTTCGATCGCGAACATCCACTGCCAGCCGTGCAGCCCGAGCACGCCGCTCATGTCGCGCATGATCCAGCCGGACAACAAGCCGCCGAGCACGCCAGCCACCGCGACGCCCGCGAAGAACACCGAGATCGCCGCCGCGCGCCGGTTCGCGGGGAACCAGTAGGTCAGGTACAGCACGATGCCGGGGAAGAAGCCGGCCTCGAACACCCCGAGCAGGAAGCGCAGCACGTAGAAATGCGACGGCTGCGACACGAACATCATCCCGGTCGACGCGAGGCCCCACAGCAGCATGATCCGCGTGAACGTGCGGCGTGCGCCGAACCGCGCGAGCAGCATGTTGCTCGGCACTTCGCAGCACACGTAGCCGACGTAGAACACCGCGGCGCCGAGGCCGTACATCGCATCGCTGAAGCCGAGATCGTGCTTCATCTGCAACTGCGCGAAGCCGATGTTGATGCGGTCGAGGAACGACACGACGTAGCAGAGGAACAGGAACGGGACGATCCGCCACGCGATCTTGCGGAACATCAGCGCGTCGCTGAATGCGGATGCGGAAGTCGGCGCCGACGCGCTCGCGTGCGCGAGCGTCGCTTCGGCGGGAAGCGATTGGGGCATGTCTCTCTCCAAACGGGCCGCGCGATGTCGAGCGCGCGGCAGTCTCCGAGGGCGTGCATGCGCCCTGCTTTCTTGTGAGACCGGATACGGTCGCCGGCACCGCGGCGCGATGCCGCCGCGAATGCCGCGACCTTCAGGGAAACGGCAAGGCGATCATGTAAGCACCGCCCCGCCGCCGTGGGCCGCTCAGTCCTGCAGCGCGGCCCACATGTCCTTGTCGCGCTGCGCGGTCCAGATGCGCGGATGCGCGATGCCGCTCGCCTCGTCGAACGCGCGCGACACGTCGAACGGCAAGCAATGCTCGTAGATGAACACGTGGCCGAACTTCGGGTCCATCGCTTCGCGCGTGAGCGCCATCGCGGCCTTCAGGTCGAGATTGCGCTCGACGGCCTTGCGGCCCTGCGCGAGCAGCGTCGTGACGAAATCCTTCGTGTAGTCGAGGCCCTTGTTCACTTCGGCCGGATTCAGCAGCGCGGGGCCGCGGCCCGGCACGAGCTTCTCGGCGCCGAGCGCGCGCAACGCCTCGAGCGTGGCCGGCCACTGTTCGAGCTGCGCGTCGCCGCAATAGCACGCGGCGTCGTATTCGACGAGGTCGCCCGAGAACAGCACCTTCTGCGACGGCAGCCAGACGATCGTGTCGCCCTTCGTATGGCCCGAGCCGACATGCATGATCTTCACTTCGAGCTTGCCGAGGAACAGCGTGATCTCGCGCTCGAACACGAGCGTCGGCCAGGTCAGGCCAGGCACCGTCTCGACGCCGGCGAACAGGCGCGGGAAGCGCTCGATCTCCGACTTCATGTCGGCCTCGCCGCGCTCGACGATCATCTCGTACGTACCGCGGCTCGCGATCACGTGCTGCGCGCCTTCGTCGAAGTACGCGGACGCGCCGAGCACGCGCACCGCGTGGTAATGCGACAGCACCACGTGCTTGATCGGCTTGTCGGTCACGCTGCGGATCTTCGCGATCAGGTCCTGCGCCATCGCGGGGGTCGCGGTCGTGTCGACGATCAGCACGCTGTCGTCGCCGATGATCACGCCCGAGTTCGGGTCGCCTTCGGCTGTGTACGCGTACGCGTTCTCGGACAGCTTCGTCCAGGTGACTTTCTTCTCTTCCAGATCGGCTTGGGAGGCGAATGCTTTGGCCATTGTGCGTTCCGTGGCTGCGAGCCATGTGTTGAGGGGGGAGTGAGCGGATCATCGGCCTGCGTCGAATATTTGTCAATGACAAATACGCTTGCTATTGTCCAATACGGGTAAACCTGTGGGCTGGCGCTGAAAATGGCGTCGGATACCATGCGGGGTTTCGTCAACGGAAGAATCATCGCGTGCAGAACCACGAAGTCAGCGCGGACGATGCGCCGCCCAAGGCGCAGCGCGGCATCCAGAGTGTCGAGGTCGGCGGCCGGCTGCTCGACGCGCTCGCGCGCCGGCGCAAGCCGCTCGGGCTGTCGGAACTGGCCGCGGCGGCCGATCTCTCCACCGCGCAGGCGCACACCTATCTCGTGAGCCTGACGCGGCTCGCGCTCGTGAAGCGCGACGCGATCACCGGCAACTACGAGCCGGGCCCGCTGTCGCTGCGGCTCGGGCTGATGTCGATCGAGCGCCAGCCGGCCTACCGGGCAACGCTGCCGCATGCGGTGCGGCTCGCGGAAACGGTCGGGCTGAGCGTCGCACTGTCGGTGCCGGGCGTGCTCGGCCCGACGATCGTGCGCATCGAACACGGCGGGTATCCGTTGCACGTGAACCTGCACGTCGGTTCGGTGATGTCGCTCGACACCACGGCGACCGGCCGCGTGTTCCGGGCGTTCGGCGACGCCGCGCAACTCGATGCGATGGCGGCCAGCCAGGCGGGTGCGGGTGAGACGCTCGCCGGCGCCGAAAGCGAGCCGGTCGCGCCGGACGCCGATGCGCAACCCGTCGAACTCGATGCGATCCGCGCCCGCGGCATCGAACGCAGCATCGACCGGCCGAGCCCGGGCGTCAGCGGGATGTGCGTGCCCGTTCTCGATGCGCACGGGCGCCTGCAGCTCGCGTTGACGGTGATCGGTTCGACGGGATCGATCGATGTCGACTGGGACGGCCCGATCGCGGCGGCGTTGCGCGGCGCGGCGCGGCAGGCCACCGCGTCGCTCGGCGCGGCGCATGCGGAACCGGCGCCCGCGCCTGCGGTGGCGCCGGGCGTCGCGCGCGTACCGCCCGCGCTGGCCGACGACGCGAAAACGCAGCGCGGCATCAATGCGCTCGACAGCACCGGCGACCTGCTGCTCGCGCTGGTGTCGGCGGGCCGCGCGCTGCCGCTGCGCGATCTCGCGACGGCGGCCGGCATGCCCGCCGCGAAGGCATTTCCGCATCTGGTCAGCCTGCAGAAGATCGGGCTGCTGAGCCGCGACGACGCCGGCTGCTTCGACGGCGGGCCGCTCGCGCAGGCGCTCGGCCTGATCGCGATGCAGCGCGTGTCGCCGACGCGCGACGCGGAAGCCGAGATCGTCGCGCTCGCCGGCGCGACCGACATGAGCGTGGCCGCCGCGACGCTCGGCCCGCTCGGGCCGACCGTGATCCGGCTGGAGGAATCGGCGCGGCCGCAGCACGTGAGCCTGCAGGTCGGCACCGTGATGTCGCTCGTCAATACGGCGATCGGCCGGATTTTCGCGTCCGGCATGTCCGACGACGTGCTGGCCGACCTGCTCGCCAACGAGCCGGTGCGGCTCGCAGGCGCGCATGCCGCACCGGATGACACGGCTTTCCGCTCACGGCTCGCGACGATCCGCGCGGACGAACTCGATTTCGCGTTCGATGCGCCGGTGCCGGGCATCGGGACGATTGCCGCGCCCGTGTTCGATCACACCGGCAACATCCGGCTCGTGATCGCGATCATCGGTGCGTCGCGCGGCTTCCCGCGCGGGCCCGACAGCGAGCTCGCGCAGACGCTGCGGGCCGCGACGCGGCGGCTGTCGTGGCGCTTCGGGTGGATCGGCCGGTAATCGCGTCCTTTTCCCAACGTACGTTCGAATCCCTTTCTTTCTGCCAGCGAGGCCGCGCCGGCATGGCCTCGTCACGCCTGTCCGGCACGTCCCGCAGCCAATATTCATGTTGCGTAGCAGCAACATAAATTGTCAGTAATTCTCATATAACGAAATCGCATTTCACAAGGCGGGGCTGTTTCGCTATGATTAGGGTTATCCCTAATTCGCCACCTATATGGGGCTTCGTCATGCAAACGTCTAATGTCTCCGATCGTTCCACCCAATCCACTGGCTGGCTCGCACGTGTTGGCGAGCTGCTGGCGGAAGCCTGGGCACTGCACCTCGAAAACTGCGAAGTCATCGCTGAAGCACACGCGCGCCTGCCGCGCTGAGCGGACTGCCGGCGGCCTGATCCGCTTGCCCTGACGCACGCCAGCGGCTGTTGCGCCGGGCACCGGGCGGTCGCGCCGGTCAGATAGCCAGAAGCCGGGCTCGTCCCGGCCGAATACCTTTCGCCGCGCGGCGAGCGTTTCGAGATCGTCTCAAGGCCGTGTTTCAGGCCGATACCGGCGCCGATTCATGCGTTTCGGCGCGGATGGCTATCAGTCAGATTGTCTGGGCGTGCAGCCATTTCCCGCCGGCGCGCGATTGCGCCCGGCCATCGCCGACGGAAGATTCATCCGTTTTCGTGTGCCCGCCGGCCATTTCTCTCGCGAGCCTTCCGCGCCGGCCGTTCATCGGTTTCCTCCGCACCCGCGCTGTTACCGCACGCACTGCCGTTTCAACAACGGCCGCGCTCCCGTCTCTCCCCCGTCACACCTGAATCGAAGGCACATCCTTCATGCACCGCAGCGCGAACATCGAACGGCTGTGGCGGATGCTCGAAATCCGGTACAGCTTTTCGCGCAGGAAGCGTTCGTAGCCCGCCGTGCCGTCCACCGCGACCTTGATCCAGTAGTCGTACTCGCCCGACACCAGATACGCCTCGAGCACCTCCGGCAGCGCCGCCAGTTCGGCGCCGAAGCGCGCCAGTGCGTCGTCTTCATGGCGATCGAGCGTGACTTCGAGGATCACGATGTCCGCGTAGCCGAGCTTGCGCTGGTTGACCAGCGCGACATAGCCGTCGATGTAGCCGTCGAGTTCGAGTTGCCGCGTGCGGTTCCAGCAGGCGGTGGTCGACATGCCGATCTGTTCGGCCAGTTCGGCGTTCGACAGACGCGCATTTTTTTGCAATGCACCCAGGATCTTGCGGTCCTGATTGTCGAGCGTTTTGGGCGTGCGTTCGCGGGTAGCCATGGCGAGAAGAATCTTCTACTGAAAATCGGCATTCTATCTGAACGGGATTCCGGTTTCAGGGCCGTTTTGCTGGAAAACAGGAAGCCTTTTAACCGGGCCGCTTGATACATTTTCTCCATGCCTGCTGCCCGGCACGCTCCCCGCGACCACCCCTCGCAACGGAGCACGGCCGCAATCACGAGTTGCGGTGCCGGCCGGCAGACATGCGATTCCCCGCCGCCCGCACGCCCATCCGACCGCGTGCGGGGCCGGTGCCTGCCTCCCCGCTCTTGCCCGTCCGTCATGTCGTTCAAGCTTTATCTGTCGTTCCTCGCTGCTTCCGTCGTCCTCATCTACGCGCCCGGCCCCGTCAACCTGCTCACGATGAACCAGGCGTTGCGCACCGGCTGGCGCCGCGCGCTGCCGTGCGTCTGGGGCGGCACGCTCGCCGTGCTGCTGCAACTCGCGCTGACCGCGCTGTGCCTCAACTCGCTGGTCCACCTCGATGAACACGCACTGACCGTGCTGCGCTGGGCCGGCGCCGCGTATCTCGTCTGGCTCGGCGGCAAGCAATGGCTGAGCCGCACGCCGGCCGGCGCGGCCGCGGCGCCGGCCGAGACCGGCACCGAAACGGCGAGCGCCCCGCCGGACGCCGACTCCGGACGCGCGCTGTTCTGGCGCGGCGTCGCGACTTCCGGGCTGAATCCGAAGACGCTGCTGTTCTTTCCGTCGTTCTTTCCGCAGTTCATCAGCCCGACTGCCGACTGGAGCCTGAACCTTCAATACCTGCTGCTCGCCGCGACGTTCGCGCTGCTGTTCGCGGGTGGCGTCGCGTCGATGGCGCTGTTCTCGCACCGGCTGAGCCGCGCATTGCAGCGGCCGGCGCGGATGCGTGCGATGAACCGCGTGACGGGCGGGCTGCTCGTCGGGATGGGCGCGATCATGGTCGGCTGGAACTGAACGGCCGCGCGGACGGGCTGCGTCGACGCCGCTGCCAGGCGCCTCGAAAAAGCAGCCGGGCGCCGAATGCTTTAGGGTAGCGCCTGGTTCGTTGGACATGCCCGGGCCTGCCGGGCGACTGAATGAAGCACGTCACATCCCGCCTGCGGCGCCTGTTCGCGCCGATCGGCCTGCACTGGTATCTCGCCCTCCTGCTTGCGCTCGATGCGCTCATGGTGCTGCGCCCCGTCGTCGAGCACGCGCGGCTCGGTCTGCACCGCGCGTGGCTCGCCGATGCGCTGAATCTCGTCGACAACATGGGGCTCGTCGTGCTGCCGCAGGTGGTGGTCGCGGCCGGCCTCGCGACGATGGCCATCGGCATCGTGCTGCGCGCCCGCGTCGCGTGGGTGTTGTCGATCCTGCTGCTGGTCGCGGCCGCCGCGATCAGCGTGCTCGGCGGCTATCGCAGCCACGCGGTGTTCGTCTATACGGCCGTGCTGGTCGTCGCGCTGCTGTACTACTGGCGGCACTTCGATCGCGCGAGCGTGGCCGCCAGCAGCCTGTTCGCGTTGCTGAGCATCGTGTCGCTGCTGATCTACGCCACTTTCGGCGTGCTCTATCTCGGCGACGAGTTCACGCCGCCCGTCCACGATCTCGCCACCGCCGTCTATTTCTCGATCGTGTCGATGTCGACCGTCGGCTACGGCGACATCGTCCCGCACGCACCGACCGCGCGCCTGTTTACCGCATCGGTGATCGTGCTCGGCATCACGGTGTTCGCGACGTCGATCAGCGCGGTCGTCGGCCCGGTGATCGGCGGCAATCTGAAACGGATCGTCAAGGGAGGCATTTCGAACGTGATCCGCAAGCATCATTTCCTGATCGTCGGCGCGACACCCGTCGCGCATGCGGTGCACGACGGGCTGCGCAAGCGCGGCTACGCGGTGACCGTCGTCGTGCCGGCCGGCGTCGAGCACAACTATCCGGCGGCGACCGACCTGATCGTCGGCGATGCGACCGACCATGCGGTGCTGGAAAGCGCCGGCGCGGCGACCGCGCGCGCGGTGCTCGCGCTGCGCTCGGACGACGCCGAAAACGCGTTCATCATCCTCGCGATCCGCGAGATCGCGCCGTCGGTGCGCACGGTCGCGCTCGTGAACCAGCAGCGCAACCTCGAACGGCTGCGGCTGTTGAAGCCCGACATGGTGTTCTCGCCGCAGCAGCTCGCGGGCGAACTGCTCGCCAGCACGCTCAACGACGAACCGGTCGACAAGTCGATGATCTCGCACCTGCTGTTCGGCACGACGGATGCCGCGTGAGATCGTGAGCCGGTGACCGCGTGACCGGGGCCGGCCGCCGCGCGGCCGGTACAATCGCGCGATGTCCGAATTGCTCACTTACGGCGGCCTGTTCGCCGTGTCGATGGTCGCCGCGACCCTGTTGCCGCTCCAGTCCGAAGCCGTGCTCGCCGGCCTGCTGCTCGCGGGGCGCGAACCCGTGTGGGCGCTGGTGCTGGTCGCGAGCGTCGGCAACGTCGCCGGCTCGGCGATCAACTGGGCGCTCGGCCGCGGCATCGAGCATTTTTGCGAGCGCCGCTGGTTTCCGGTCAAGCCGTCCGCGCTTGCGCGCGCCGAGCGCTGGTACGCACGCTGCGGCCGCTGGTCGCTGCTGCTGAGCTGGGCGCCGGTGATCGGCGATCCGCTGACGATGATCGCCGGCGTGCTGCGCGAGCCGCTGCCGACCTTTCTCGCGATCGTGACGATCGCGAAAGTCGGCCGCTATCTGGCCGTCGCGTGGCTCGTCACGCACTGAGCTCCGCTTCCCCTTCGCCCGCCTGCGGGCCCGTGATCCGCGACACCCGCTAAAGATTTCGCGAAAGTTGCCGTATTAACGGGACCACGAGCGGTGACGCGTGCGTTCCGCCTCCTCTCACTCCCACTCAGGATGTCTCATGAGAATGACCCAATTGGGCCGAGTGAGCGTCGGCGCGCGTCTGGCCGCGCTGGCGTGCGCGCTCGTCGCCTTGCTGTTTACCGTGTTCGCGTGGACGCTCGCCCATTTCGCCGGCCAGCAGCTCGCCGATGAAGCGCATAAGCGGATCGACGACAAGGAGCAGTCGATCCGCGCGATGGTCGACCTGTTCGACAAGGCGTTGACCGCCGAAGCCAACCGCTCGATGTCGCTGTTCGCGAGTTTCCTGCCGGCCGATTTCTCGCTCGACCCGGCGCGCACCGTCGACATCGGCGGCGTGGCCGCGCCGACCCTGCTCGCGGGCGGCCAGCCGCTCGACCTCGACTACTCGATTCCCGACCAGTTCCTGAAGAAAAGCGGCGCGATCGCGACGATCTTCGCGCGCGACGGCGACGATTTCGTGCGTATCACGACGTCGCTGAAGAAGCAGGACGGCGCGCGCGCCGTCGGTACCAAGCTCGACCGCGCCGGCCCCGCGTATGCACCGCTGGTCGCCGGGCGCAGCTACACGGGCCTCGCGAAGCTGTTCGGCCGGTCGTACATCACGCAGTACAAGCCGGTGACCGACGCGACCGGCCGCGTGATCGGCGCGCTGTTCGTCGGTCTCGACATCGGCGCCGAGCTCAAGCTCGTCGAGGACGGCATCCGTGCGCTGAAGATCGGCGACAACGGCTACTACTTCGTGCTCGATGCGTCGCAAGGCCCGTCGCGCGGCACCTTCGTCGTACATCCCGACGCGGCCGGCCAACGGGCCGACGACACGCGCGCCCCCTACGCGCAGATGCTCGCGACTGCCCAGGGCCGGCTCGCGTATACGTCGACCGACCCGGCCGCGCACGACGCCGGGCCGACCGCGAAATTCGTGTCGTTCACGACGATTCCGCAGTGGCAATGGCTCGTCGGCGGGATCGCGCTCGACGACGAGCTGCTGGCCACCATGCGCGCCACCCGCAACCGCTTCCTGATGATCGGCGCCGTGCTCGTCGCGGCGTTCGCGACGCTGTTCGTCATCGTCGTGCGGCGCGTGGTGAGCCGGCCGCTGGAAGCCGCCGCCCGCGCGTCCGAGCGCTATGCGGCGGGCGATCTCAGCGTGCGCATCCGCGACGGCGCGGCCGCGCACGGCAGCGCGGGCAACGACGAGATCGGCCGGCTCGTGCAGGCGGTCGACGGGATCGGCGACGGCCTCGCGCGGATCGTCGCGCAAGTGCGCAACGGCGCGGCCGACATCGCGCACGGCACGGTCGGCATCGCGGCCGGCAGCGGCGACATTGCCGCGCGGATCGCGACGCAGGCCAGCAGCGTCGAACAGACGGCCGCCAGCATGGAGCAGATCACGGCCGCCGTGCAGCAGAGCGCCGAGCATGCGGCGCAGGCCAACGCGCTGGTCGCGGATGCGTCGGCCGCCGCGACGAACGGCGACGCCGCGGTGCAGCGCGTGGTCGCGACGATGGACGACATCGGCCGCGCGACGCGCCGGATCGCCGAGATCACCGGCGCGATCGAAGGCATCGCGTTCCAGACCAACATCCTCGCGCTGAACGCGGCCGTCGAGGCCGCCCGCGCGGGCGAACACGGCAAGGGCTTCGCGGTGGTCGCGGCCGAGGTGCGCGCGCTCGCGCAGCGCAGCGCGGCCGCGGTCAAGGAGATCGACGCGCTGAGCGCCGAATCGTCGACGACGGTCGAACAGGGTTACCGGATCGCGGACGCCGCGCGCGGCACGATGCGCGACATCGTCGCGCGGGTCGACCAGGTGCGCACGCTGATCGGCGAGATCAGCGCCGCGTCGCGCGAACAATCGACCGGCATCGAGCAGGTGAACCTGGCCGTCACGCAGATCGGCGAAGCGACGCAGCAGAATGCGCTGCTGATCTCGGACGCCGAGCGCGCGGCCGTCGCGTTGCGCGAGCAGGCCGCGCAACTGTCGGACGCGGTCAGCGTGTTCCGGCTCGCACGCGACGCGTGACGAACGCCGGACGACGAACGATCGGCCGCGGTGGGCCTTCGACTACTTCTTGTCGCCCGCCAGGTCGATCGCCTTGTCCGAGCCGACCGCATGGCGCAACTGGAACTTCTGGATCTTGCCGGTCGAGGTCTTCGGCAGCTCGCCGAAGCGCACGGCCTTCGGCACCTTGAAGCCCGCGAGCAGTTGCCGGCAGTGCGCGACGATCTCTTCCTCGGTCGCGCTCGCGCCTTCGCGCAGCTCGACGAACGCGCACGGCACCTCGCCCCATTTCGGGTCGGGCATCGCGACGACGGCCGCCACGGCCACCGCCGGATGCCGATACAGCGCGTCCTCGACCTCGATGCTCGAGATGTTCTCGCCGCCCGAGATGATGATGTCCTTCTTGCGATCCTTGATCCGGATATAGCCGTCCGGCATCAGCACCGCGAGATCGCCGGTATGGAACCAGCCGCCGTGGAACGCCTCGTCGGTCGCCTTCGGGTTCTTCAGGTAGCCCTTCATGCAGATGTTGCCGCGGAACATGATCTCGCCCAGCGTCTCGCCGTCGGCCGGCACCGGCGTCATCGTGTCGGGATCGAGCACCGTCGCGCCGGCCTCGAGGTGGTAGCGCACGCCCTGGCGCGCATTCAGCCGCGCGCGCTCCTCGTCGGACACGGCGTCCCAGTGCGCCTGCTTCGCGCAGACGGTCGCCGGGCCGTAGACCTCGGTCAGCCCGTACACGTGCAGCAGGTCGAAGCCGATCTCCTTCATCTTCGCGATCACGGCCGGCGCGGGCGCCGCGCCCGCGACCATCGCATGCACCGTGTGGTCGATCCCCGCGCGCAACTCGGCCGGCGCATTCGCGATCGCGCTCTGCACGATCGGCGCGCCGCAGTAATGCGTGATGCGCTCGCGGCGAATCAGGTCGAACACCGTCTTCGCGTCGAACTTGCGCAGGCACACGTTCACGCCCGCGCGCGCCGCGACGGCCCACGGGAAACACCAGCCGTTGCAGTGGAACATCGGCAGCGTCCACAGATACACCGCGTGCTTCGGCATGTCCCATTCGAGGATGTTGCTGATCGCCGCGAGATACGCGCCGCGATGGTGGTAAACGACGCCCTTCGGGTCGCCGGTCGTACCCGACGTGTAGTTCAGCGCGATCGCCTCCCATTCGTCCGCGGGCGGCGTCCATGCGTAGTCGGGGTCGCCGCCGGCCACGAACGCCTCGTAGTCGGTCGCGCCCGCGAAACGGTCGGGGTCGGCCGGCAGCGCGTCGGCCACGCTGACGATCTTCAGGCCCGGCAGCTCCAGCGCCGCGCGCTGCGCGACCTCCGCGTATTCGGTGTCGACGATCAGCACCTTCGCCTCGCCGTGACGCAGCATGAACAGCACCGACGATGCGTCGAGCCGCGTGTTGATCGTGTTCAGCACGGCGCCGGCCATCGGCACGCCGAAGTGCGCCTCGACCATCGCCGGGATGTTCGGCAGCAGCGCCGCGACCGTGTCGCCGCGCCCGACCCCGGCCTGCGCGAGCGCGCTCGCCAGCTGCTTCGCGCGGGTGCAGGTCTCGCCCCACGTGCGCCGCACGTCGCCGTGCACGATCGCGAGGCGCTCGCCGTAGACTTCGGCCGCCCGGATCAGGAAATCGATCGGGGTGAGCGGCACGTAATTGGCATCGCGGCGGCCGAGCCCGGCCTCGAACATCTGCGTCATGATCCTGTCTCCCGTGTTCTGTCCACCGGGGCGCATGCACCCCGGATCGTTTTGATGTGGTTCAATTGCCGACAGCCTAACGGGCGCTATTGTGAGCCGTCTGTCATCGAAACGACAGAGTGCCGCTCGAGCGCTGCGCGTTATCCCTATCCTCGCAAACCCGCACCCATGCACGACCACCTCGACGCGGCCGCCGCCCCGGCCGACACGCTCCCCGAACCGGGCTCGCTGCCGCCGCTCGCGACGCTGTTCGGCCAGTGCGCGTGGTTTCGCACGCTGGCGCCCGGACACCAGGCGCGCGTGCTGGCCGAGTCGCACGTCGCGCAGTGCGAAGCGGGCGACGTGATCGCGCACCGGCTCGCGCCGTCCGAATACTGGATCGGCGTCCATCAGGGGTTGCTGAAGCTCGCGATCTTCAACGTGTCGGGGCGCGGCTGCACGTTCTCCGGCGTGCCGTCGGGCGGCTGGTTCGGCGAAGGCAGCGTGATCAAGCGCGAGCTGCGCAAGTACGAGGTCGTCGCGATCCAGCGCTCGACCGTGCTGTTCGTGCCGGTCGACACGTTCCATGCGCTGCTCGACACGAGCCTGCCGTTCACGCGCTTCGTGATTCATCAGCTGAACAACCGGATGGGCGAATTCATCGCGTCGATCCAGAACAGCCGGCTGCTCGACGTCGACGCGCGCGTCGCGCAGGCGCTCGCGCAGCTCTTCAATCCCGCGCTGTACCCGGACACCGGCTGGTCGCTGTCGATCTCGCAGGAGGAGCTGGGGATGCTCGTCGGCGTGTCGCGCCAGCGGATCAACCAGGCGCTGCAGCAGCTCGAGAAGCTCGGCGCGCTGCGGCTCGCGTACAACCAGATCGACGTCGTCGATCTCGACGCGCTCGCGCGCTTCGGCATGGAGCAGCTGTGAGCGCCGCCCGATGCGCGAAACCGTCGCGATCGCGACGACGCATTCCGTCTGCGGAATCGGCCGACGGACGCCACGCCCCAACCTGACGATTCCGCCAGTTTCGCGACAGTAACCCGTTGCGGGCCGACGCCTATCATTCGGGTTCCCTTCACCGCCGCCGATCACCGCCTGCCCCGCCGCCTTCATGTGGATCGTCAATCTCGCGCTCAGGCGCCCCTACACGTTCATCGTCATGGCCATCATGATCGTGCTGGCCACGCCGCTGGCGCTGATGCGCACGCCGGTCGACGTGCTGCCCGCGATCAACATCCCGGTCATCAGCGTGATCTGGAATTACAGCGGCTTCTCCGCGACGGAGATGACGAACCGCATCACGTCCGTGCATGAACGGATCCTGACGACGACCGTCAACAACATCCAGCACGTCGAATCGACGTCGCTGCCCGGCATCGCGGTCGTGAAGGTGTTCCTGCAGCCCGGCGCGAACGTGCAGACGGCGATCGCGCAGACGGTGTCGTCCGCGCAGGCGATCGTGCGGCAGATGCCGCAGGGCGCGACGCCGCCGCTCGTGATCACCTATTCCGCGTCGAGCATTCCGGTGATCCAGCTCGGACTGTCGAGCCAGACGCTCAGCGAGCAGTCGCTCGCCGACATCGCGCTCAACTTCCTGCGCCCGCAGCTGATCACGGTGCCGGGCGTGCAGATCCCGTTCCCGTACGGCGGCCGCACCCGCGTGGTCGCGATCGACCTCGACCCGCAGGCGCTGCAGGCGAAGGGCCTCACGCCGGCCGACATCGTCAACGCGGTCAACGCGCAGAACCTCGTGCTGCCGACCGGCACCGCGAAGATGGGTCAGACCGAATACCGGATCGACACGAACGCGTCGGCCGATACGGTCGCCGACATCAGCAACCTGCCGGTCCAGACGATCAACGGCGCGACGACCTACCTGCGCGAAGTCGCGGCGGTGCGCGACGGCTTCGCGCCGCAGACCAACGTCGTGCGCCAGAACGGCCAGCGCGGCGTGCTGATCTCGATCCTGAAAAGCGGCGACGCGTCGACGCTCAAGGTCGTGTCGGACCTGAAGGCGCTGCTGCCGAAGGTGATCCCGACGCTGCCCGAGGGGCTCACGATCACGCCGCTGTTCGACCAGTCGGTGTTCGTCAACGCGGCCGTCCAGGGCGTGATCCACGAGGCGCTGATCGCCGCCGTGCTGACCGCGATGATGATCCTGCTGTTCCTCGGCAACTGGCGCAGCACGCTGATCATCGCGATCTCGATCCCGCTGTCGATCTTCACGTCGCTGATCGCGCTGTCCGCGCTCGGCGAGACCATCAACATCATGACGCTCGGCGGCCTCGCGCTCGCGGTCGGCATTCTCGTCGACGACGCGACCGTCACGATCGAGAACATCGAGCGGCACCTGCATCTGGGGACGAACCTCCACGATGCGATCCTCGAAGGCGCGGGCGAGATCGCGGTGCCCGCACTGGTGTCGACGCTGTGTATCTGCATCGTGTTCGTGCCGATGTTCTTCCTGACCGGCGTCGCGCGCTTCCTGTTCGTGCCGCTCGCGGAAGCCGTGGTGTTCGCGATGCTCGCGTCGTACGTGCTGTCGCGCACGCTGGTGCCGACGCTCGCGATGCTGCTGTTCCGCCCGCAGCAGGCGAACACCGGCACCGATCATTCGACGTCGCGCTTCGCGCGCATCCATCACGCGTTCAACCATGCGTTCGAACGGCTGCGCGCGTGGTACATCGTGCTGCTCAGCATCCTGCTCGTGCGCCGCCGCTTCTACGCGCTGTGCTTCCTCGGCTTCTGCGTGCTGTCGACCGGCCTCGTGTTCGTGCTCGGCCGCGATTTCTTCCCGAACGCCGATTCCGGCAACCTCCGGCTGCACGTGCGCGCGCCGACCGGCTACCGGATCGAGGAAACCGCGCGGCTCGCCGACCAGGTCGAGCGCGTGATCCGCGCAACCGTGCCGCCCGACGAGCTCGGCGCGATCGTCGACAACCTCGGCCTGCCGGTGAGCGGCATCAACCTGTCGTACAGCAACGCCGGCACGATCGGCACGCTCGACGGCGAACTGCTGATCGCGCTGAAGCCCGGCCACCGCGCGACCGGGCACTACGTACAGACGCTGCGCACGCTGCTGCCGCAGCGCTTCCCAGGCGTCGAGTTCTTCTTCCAGCCGTCGGACATCATCACGCAGATCCTCAACTTCGGGCAGCCGGCCGCGATCGACGTGCAGGTGCTCGGCAACGATCTCGCGAGTAACATGACCATTGCGAGCAGCCTGATGAAAAAGATCAGGCAAATCCCCGGCGCCGTCGACGTGCACGTGCTGCAACGCAACGACGAGCCGACCCTGCTGGCCGACATGGACCGTACGCGCATGCAGCAGCTCAATCTCTCCGCGCAGAACGTCGCGCAGAACATGCTGATCTCGCTGTCGGGGAGCTCGCAGACGACGCCGTCGTTCTGGATCAACCCGCGCACCGGCGTCCAGTATCCGCTGCAGATCCAGACCCCGCAATACAACCTGTCGTCGGTCGACGACCTGCTCGGCACGCCGATCTCCGCGAGCGGCCGCACGGGCACGCCGCTGCAGCTGCTCGGTAATCTCGTGCAGGTGCGCAGTACCGTGAACCCGGCCGTGATCACGCACTACAACATCCGCCCGGCGATCGACGTGTACGTGAGCGTCGAGGGCCGCGATCTCGGCGCGGTCGCCGGCGAGATCGACCGCATCGTGGCCGACGCCCGCGCAACGCTGCCGCGCGGCACCGACCTCACGATGCGCGGCCAGATCGAGACGATGCGCACGTCGTACATCGGCCTCGGCGCGGGCGTCGCGATGGCGATCGTGCTCGTCTACCTGCTGATCGTCGTCAATTTCCAGTCGTGGCTCGACCCGCTGATCATCATCAGCGCGATGCCGGCCGCGCTCGCCGGCATCGCGTGGATGCTGTTCATCACCGGCACGCACCTGAGCGTGCCCGCGCTGACGGGCGCGATCATGACGGTCGGCGTCGCGACCGCGAACAGCATCCTGGTCGTGTCGTTCGCGCGGCAACGCCTCGCGGCGGGCGCGCCGCCGCTCACGGCCGCGCTGGAGGCCGGCGCGACCCGCATCCGGCCGGTGCTGATGACGGCCCTCGCGATGATCATCGGGATGGTGCCGATGGCGCTCGGTCTCGGCGAAGGCGCCGAACAGAATGCGCCGCTCGGCCGCGCGGTGATCGGCGGGCTGCTGTTCGCGACCGTGTCGACCTTGCTGTTCGTGCCGCTCGTGTTCGGCGGCGTGCATGCGCGACTGGCCCGGCGGCGTGCGCGCCAGGCCGGACACTGACCTTCGCCCCCACTACCCGGTTGAATTGGTTGAATTCATGGAAGAGAAACATCACAGCGCCGTCGGCATCCAGGTGGACGAACACGGCATGCACCTGCCGGCGCGCGCGTCGGTGTCGCGACGCGGACGGATTGTCCTGATCGTGATCGGCGTGCTGCTCGCGGCGGGCGCCGCGCGCACCATCGTCGTCAACGTGCTGAACCAGCATCGCCTCGACGCGGTCGCCGCGCAGAACACGCGCCAGTACGTGAGCGTCGTGCATCCGGTCGACGCGGCCACCGGCGGCAAGCTGACGCTGCCCGGCACGCTGCGCGGCTTCGTCGAGGCGCCGATCTATGCGCGCGCCAGCGGCTACGTGCTGCGCTGGCAGGCCGATATCGGCGCGCACGTGAAGCAGGGGCAAACGCTCGCCGAACTCGACACGCCGGAGCTGAACCAGGAGCTCGCGCAGGCCACCGCGCAGCGCCAGCAGGCGCAAGCCGCGCTCGCGCTCGCGAAGACGTCGTTCGACCGCGCGCAGCAGTTGCGCCAGCGCGATGCCGTGTCGCAGCAGGAGCTTGACGACCGGCAAGGCGCGTTCAGCCAGGGCAGCGCGAACCTCGCGGCGGCCGATGCGAACATGCGCCGCCTCACCGAGCTGAAAGGCTTCCAGCGGATCGTCGCGCCGATCGACGGGATCGTCACGCAGCGCAACGTCGACGTCGGCGATCTCGTCAATTCCGGCAACGCGGGCCGCTCGCTGTTCACGGTCGTGCAGGCCGACCGGCTGCGCCTGTACGTGCAGGTGCCGCAGGCGTATGCGCAGCAGGTGAAGGTCGGCCAGCACGTGAGCGTCGCGCAGGCCGAGCTGCCGGGTCGGACCTTCGACGGGACGATCACGCGCACGTCGCAGGCGATCGACGTCGCGACGCGTTCGCTGCAGATCGAGATCACGCTGCCGAACCCGGACGGGCGGCTGCTGCCCGGCGCGTACGTGCAGGCGACGCTGCCGATGACGCCGGTCGGCCGCCTGCAGGTGCCGGCCAATACGCTGCTGTTCCGCGCCGAAGGCCCGACGGTCGCCGCCGTCGATGCGAACGGCCAGGTCCGGCTGAAACAGGTGACGGTCGTGCGCACGATCGGCCAGACGCTCGAAGTCGACGGGCCGATCACGCCGAACGACCGCCTCGTCGCGAATCCGAGCGACGCGCTCGCGACCGGCGACCGGGTCGTCGTGCAGGCGCCGGCGGCGCAGCCCGCCTCGGCGGTCGCGGGGGCGAAGTCGTGATCGCGATGCGCGCCCGCGTGCACCCGGCCGCGATCGGCGCCGTCGCGATCGTCGCGGCCGCGGTGCTCGCCGGCTGCACGGTCGGCCCGGATTACCGGCGCCCGCCCGTCGATACGCCGGCCGCGTGGCGGCTCGACCCGGCCGACGCGTACTGGCAGCCGGCCGCGCCGGCCCGCGCGCCGCTCGATCCCGCCTGGTGGACCGCGTTCGGCGACGCCCAGCTCGACGCGCTGGAAACCGACGCGCTGCGCAACAACCAGAACCTGAAGGCGATGGCCGCGCGCTACGACCAGGCGAAGGCGACGCTCGCGTCGGTGGCGTCCGCGCAGTATCCGGCCGTCGGGTTGAACGCAAGCGGCCAGCGCTTCAAGATCTCCGCCGACCGGCCGCAGACCAACTACGCGACGCAGAGCATGTCGACCGTGCAGAACGAGATCCAGGTCGGCGCGGCGGTCAGCTACGAACTCGACCTGTTCGGCCGCGTGCGGCGCAACGTCGAAGCCGCGCAGGCCAGCACCGAGCAGTCGCGTGACGATTTCGCGAACGCGCGCCTCGTGCTGAGCGCCGACCTCGCGTCGAGCTATTTCACGCTGCGCGAGCTCGACACCGAGATCGACGTCGTCAAGCGCTCGATCGACCTGCAGCAGAAGGCGCTCGATTACGTCAGCGCGCGCCACGACCTCGGCGCGGTGTCGGGCCTCGACCTGTTGCAGCAGCGCGCGCAGCTCGACGCGACCCGCACGCAGGCGCAATTGCTGATCCAGCAACGCGCGCAGGTCGAAACCGCGATCGCGACGCTGGTCGGTACGCCGGCTCCCGCCTTCTCGCTGCCGCCGCGCGTGGTGCCGATCAACGCGCCCGCGCTGCCGACCGGGATGCCGAGCGACCTGCTGCAGCGGCGCCCCGACGTCGCGTCGGCCGAGCGCGCAATGGCCGCCGCGAACGCGCAGATCGGCGTCGCGCGCGCCGCGTATTTCCCGCGCATCACGCTGTCGCCGGACATCGGCTGGGACGCGACCCGCTTCGCGGGCCTGTTCACCGTGCCGGCGCTGCTGTGGTCGGTTGGCGGCTCGCTCAGCCAGCCGCTGTTCGAGGGCGGCAAGCTGAAGGCCGGCGTCGATTTCGCGCAGGCCGGCTACGTCGCCGCGCAGGCCAGCTACCGGCAGACCGTGCTCACCGCGTTCCAGGAGGTGCAAAATGCGGTGACCGGCCTGTCGGTGCTCGCGCAGGCCGCGCAGCAGGCTTCCGCGGCCGTCGACGACGCGCGCAAGCTCGTGTCGCTTGCGCAGGATCGCTACGCGGGCGGCCTGACGCCGTTCATCGACGTGCTGACGGCCCAGCAGCAGTTGCTGACGAGCGAGCGCCAGGCCGTGCAGATCCAGGGCCAGCGCGCGGCGCTCGTCGTGTTTCTCGCGAAGGCGCTCGGCGGCGGCTGGGACGGCGATGCGGCGAACGGCCCGGCGCCGTCCGACGTCGCGTCGGCGGGCCCGCAGCGCGGCGCGGGTGTCGGCCCTTGACCCGCCCGTAACCCGGTTACGCGGGAAACGAACATGAAAGTACTGATCGTCGAAGACGAACCGAAAGTCGTCGAATATCTGAAGAGCGGCCTGACCGAGGAAGGCTGGGTCGTCGATACCGCGCTCGACGGCGAGGACGGCGCGTGGAAAGCCGTCGAATTCGACTACGACGTGGTCGTGCTCGACGTGATGCTGCCGAAGCTCGACGGCTTCGGCGTGCTGCGTGCATTGCGCGCGCAGAAGCAGACTCCCGTCATCATGCTGACCGCGCGCGATCGCGTCGACGACCGCGTGCGGGGCTTGCGCGGCGGCGCCGACGACTACCTGACCAAGCCCTTCTCGTTCCTCGAGCTGATCGAACGGCTGCGCGCGCTGACGCGCCGCGCCCGCGTGCAGGAATCGACGCTGATCTCGATCGGCGACCTGCGCGTCGACCTGATCGGCCGCCGCGCGACTCGCGACGGCGCGCGGCTCGACCTGACCGCACAGGAATTCCAGCTGCTCGGGGTGCTCGCGCGGCGCAGCGGCGAGGTGCTGTCGAAGACGACCATCGCCGAACTCGTGTGGGACGTGAACTTCGACAGCAATGCGAACGTCGTCGAGACGGCGATCAAGCGCCTGCGCGCGAAACTCGATGGCCCCTTCGCGGAGAAGCTGCTGCACACGATCCGCGGGATGGGCTACGTGCTTGAGGCGCGCGAGGACGGCGACACGGAGCGGCGCGCATGAAACGCTCGATCATCCTGCGGCTCTCGGCGATGTTCGGCATCGTGTCGCTGCTCGTGTTCACGCTGGTCGGCTGCGGGCTGTTCGTGATGATGGAGCGCCAGCTGTTCGCCGAGTTGCGCGCGACGATCGACACGCGCGCCAAGGTCGCCGCGATGATCGTGTCGCACGCGACCACGGCCGCGCGCGGCCGCCTGATGCAGGAAAAACTCGCCGATCTCGAACCGCCCGACGGCTCGACGCACTACCAGGTGATCAGCGACAACCCCGCGTTCCGCTTCGGCAGCCCCGTCGACGGCGTGCCGCTCGATCCGCCGTTCGGCGCGTTCCAGCGCTACCAGCTCAACGACAGCAGCTACGCGGTGATGACGAAAACCATCACGCTGGCCGGCGCCGGCGAGCGGCCGACGCTGCAACTGGTCGTCGCGACGACGTGCGAACGGACGCAGCGGATGCTGCGCCGCTTCGGCTGGACACTGGCCGCGCTGATCGCGACGGCTACCGTCATCACGCTGCTGCTGAGCCGCGCGGTCGCGCGCTTCGGGCTCGCGCCGCTCGACCGGCTGTCGCAGGACGCGGCGAGCGTGAGCGCGACGAACCGCCGCCAGCGGCTGCACACCGACGCGCTGCCGACCGAGCTGCGCGATCTCGCGACGTCGTTCAACGGCGCGCTCGAACGCATCCAGCAAACCTACGCGCGGCTCGAAGCGTTCAACGCGGACGTCGCGCACGAGCTGCGCACGCCGATCAGCATCCTGATCGGCCAGACCCAGGTCGCACTGACGAGCCGCGACCGTTCCGTCGACCGGATGCGCCAGACGCTGCAGTCGAACCTCGAGGAATTCGAGCGGCTGCGCGTGATCATCAACGACATGCTGTTCCTGTCGCGCAGCGACCGTGGCGAGCGCGCGACGGACCTGAAGGACGTGTCGCTCGCCGACGAGGTGCGGCGCATGCTCGATTTCCTCGAAATCCCGCTCGACGAGGCGCAGTTGCGTGCCGAACTGCACGGCGACGCGCGCGCGGCCGTCGATCCATCGCTGTTCCGCCGCGCGATGACGAATCTGCTGATCAACGCGATCCAGCATTCGGCGCCCGGCGCGACGCTGAACGTGACGATCACGCGCCGCGACACGCTCGTCGAGATGGCCGTGTCGAACCCCGGCGAGCCGATCGACCCGGTGCAGCGCTCGCACGTGTTCGAGCGCTTCTACCGGCTCGAGGAAGCGCGCGCGAACAGCAAGGAAAACCACGGGCTCGGACTGTCGATCGTCAAGGCCGTGGCCGAGATGCACGGCGGCGGCGTGTTCGTCGCGTGCTCGGGCGGCGTCAATACGTTCGGCTTCTCGGTGTCGACGCAGCCGTCCCCGGGCGGGCCGCTGCGTCCGGCCGACGCCGCCGGGCCGGCCGAATCGACCGATTCGGCGGCGTCGGCCGATCCGCACGGCGCTCGCCCGACGCACGCGCCGCGCGCGTTGCACTGACGGCGGCCGCGCCCGTCGACGTCCAGCCGCCTCCGATCGGCGCTTGCCCGCCGCGAACGCGGCCCGGAACGACGCGTTACGCGCGCGGCTTGCCGCCCTGCTCGCGCCACGCCCGCGGCGACATCGCGAACCGCTCGCGAAACACGCGACTGAAATGCGACATGTCGTTGAATCCCCAGCGCAACGCGATATCGGACACGCGCAGCACCGCGCATTGCGGATTCGCGAGATCCTGCGCGCACCGTTCGAGCCGCAGGTTCAATACGTAACGCATCAGCGACGTGTTCTCGGCTTCGAACAGCTTGTTGATGTACCGCGACGACATCCCGATCGACTGCCCGATCATCATCGGGCTCAGCTCCGGATCGTGCAGGTGCTCGAGCAGATGCCGCTTCACACGCGTCAGCGTCAACGCCTTCATCCTCGATTGCGCGAGGTCGTTGCGCTGCATGCCGCCGAGCGTCATCGCGATCAGCGAGATCGCGGTATCCGACAACTGCCGCATCTCGTCCTCGGTCACGCTGCGGATCTGCGACGACATCTGCTCCAGAAACGCGCGCATGACGCTGCCGACGCCCGCCCCGGTGTGCGTCGGGCATGCCGTGCGGTGTTCCATCCCGACGACGAGCTGGTTCAGGGTCGCGCGGGGAATGCTGACGACGATCTCGCGCCACGACTGCCCGAACTGCAGGTGGTGCGGCCGGGTCGCGTCGTAGATCGCAAAATCCCCCGGGTGCAGCGTGACGATCTTGCCGTCCTGCTCGACCGATTGGCAGCCCTCGAGCATCAATACGCCGAAATACTTGTCCTCATACTCGCTGCGCGCCTGGCGATAGCGCCGACTCACGGCCTGTTCGCTGGCGTAGATTTCCGAGATCCGCATCTTTTCGCATTTGCGCTGCCGCACCTGGCCGAAGAAATCGGCTTTCTGCACGGCCGCGATCTGCACGTCCGCGAACAAACGCAGAATCGTCTCGCGCCAGAACTCGATACGCTGGCTGACCGAGCCGTCGGTCGCCACCTCGATCGCCGAATTCGTCCATTCGCCCGGTGGGCCGTCGGACGCCGGGCCGGGCGCGTCGCCGCTTGCGGCGCGCGGGAAAGGACGCATCGTCATGGTCGTGCCCCACATGGGTTAGCCAACACGCAACCGGTAGCGTGCCCGTTCAAAAGCGCATTGTCCAATCGGCAACCGTGCAAGCCGCGTTGCCGGCCGGACCGACAGGCGGCGCGGCGGCGATGCGCGGCCGCGCCAGGCATGTCATGCGAAGGTCGTCTGGCGCCAGTCGGAAGACTGTTCGTACGCATAGGCGCAGCGGTAGAGCGTCGCCTCGTCGAAACGGCGCCCGACCAGTTGCAGCCCGATCGGCAGATCGTCGGCTACCCCGCACGGCAGCGACATCGCCGGGTGCCCGGACACGTCGAACGGCGCGGTATTCGCGAGCATCTCGAACGCCCGCGTCAGCGACTCTGACATCGTACAGCCAGGCTTCGGCAGTTCCGACGCGCGCATCGGGACGGTCGGCATCAGCAATACGTCATACGATTGCAGCGCCGTGTCGTAAGCCGACCGCAAGCGTCGCGCGACGTTCTGGCACTTCGCGTAGTAGCGCCCGCGATACCGGCTCGTGAAATATTCGCCGAGCAGCATCGTCACCTTCACGGTATCCGGCAGCTCGTCGGCGCGCTCGCGCCAGCCCGCGTGATGATCGATCATGCCGGTCACGTACAGGCCGCCCCAGTTGAAACCGTGGCTGTTGCCCTTCATCATCTGCTGCGTCGCGCCCTCGGCCGCAATCGGCAGCCAGATCGCGGTGCCGGCCGCATGCAGCGGCACCGACACTTCGTCGACGCTCGCGCCCAGCTTGCGCAACCGGAGCGCGGCGACCCGCACGGCCTCGTCGACCACTTTCTCCGAATTCGCGAGCCCGAACGCCTCGCGCAGAATACCGATCCGCAAGCCCGCGATGCCGTCGCGGATCGCGCCGAGATAATCGGCGCGCGGCGGCAACATCCGTTGGCGCGGATCGAGCCCGTCGTCGCCCGCGATGACATCGAGCAGCAGCGCGTTGTCGAGCACGCTGCCCGTCATCGGCCCGAGATGATCGACGGTCGCCTCGATCGGCATCGCGCCGGTGTACGGCACGAGCCCGTGCGTCGGCTTCATCCCGTAGATACCGCAATAGGCGGACGGGATTCGCACCGAGCCGCCCTGGTCGCCGCCGAGCGCCATGTCGACCTCGCCGCTCGCGACCAGCGCGCCGCAGCCGGACGACGAGCCGCCGGACGAGTGTCCGGCCTTGCGCGGATTGTGTACCGGCCCCGACGCGCTCGTGTGCGAGCCGCCGGAAAAGCAGTAGTACTCGCAGGTCGCCTTGCCGGCGATCGTCGCGCCGGCGTCGAGCACCCGCGTGACGACGGTCGCATCGATATCGGGCACGTAGCCCTCGAACGTGCTCGCGCCATTGCGCATCGGCACGCCGGCGACGCAGATGTTGTCTTTCACGGCCACCGTCTTGCCGTGCAGCTTGCCGTCGGCGGCGCCGTGGATCGTGCTCTTGCGTGCCCATGCGCCGTAACGGTTCTCGTCGCCTTCCGGGCGGTAGCCGGGCGTGCGCGGATACGCGACGACGGGCAGATGATCGGACAGCGCGTCGATCACGTCGTACGCGTCGAAGTTCGCTTGCAGCGCATCGTCGTATTCGGCGAGTTGGCGGGCATCGACATGAAAGCCGAAGCCGGCTGCAATGTCGGACAGTTGTTCGCGGGTCGGGCGTTTGATGGCCATCGACGTTCTCCAGTTCGGTAAGCGGCGCCGCCAGCCTGGGCGGCGCCGGCGGGATTCAGCGCGCGATGGCGACGGCGTCGCGCATCAGTCCGGTGCGCGGATGGCAGTTCACGTATTCGTAGACCTGATGCTTTGCGTCGAAGACGGAAACTTCGTGATACAGCCGCAGTTTCGACAGCCCGGTGACGACGCGGAAGAACGTGACGAAGATCCGCAGGTGCGTCGGATGAGATTCGGCCCACCGCTCGAGGCGGTCGAGCGAGCGCCAGTGGCCGATGTTGTAACTCTCGTCGAGCAGGTTGCCGTCGAGATCGATCGAGCGCACGTAGCGGTTGCTGTAGCAGCCGACGTCCTTGCCGTTGTCGCGCAGGAACTCCATTCCGCTGCGCAGCGTCGGCTCTATCTCCTCGAGATACAGCCGGCGCTCGTCGCTCTCCGCCGCGCGCCAGTCCTGACCGGACCGAATCAGCGCGATGTTGTCGTGCGCCAGCACGACCACACGGCCGCCGCGCGCCGGATCGCCGTCGACGATGCGCAACTCGCCGTTCGCATTCATCCAGTCCGTCTGCGAGATCGGGAATCGGTCGCGCATCGATCCCCAATAGCCGTGCTCCTCGATCTCGCCGCTGACGCCGTCCATGATCGCGCCGACGCCGGGGAAATCGCTCGTAAATGCGTAAAGCGTCTCGAACTGCTCGGCGCGCGGCGCGACGATTTCCCGGAAGTAGCCGATTCCGTCCGCGAGGCGTGCGTCGGAGGCCCACCATTCGACGAGCGCCGGCGACGCGATCCAGCGCGCATACGCGGCCGGGTCGCGCCAGTAGCCGACGGCAATCAGGTTCTCGTAGCCCTGATCGTCGGTGTGTTGCGTCAGGTCGAAGTTGTTCGGGCCGTCCTGCATACCGAAATCGGCGACGATCCGGCGCAACGCGGCCAGTGCCGCCGCGCGCTTGTCGGCGCCGCTGTATTGCACGCCGAAATAGCCCATCACGACCTGGTTCAGGTCTTCGGCGGCCCTGGCGACGTACATCGGGAACGGCGGCTGGTAATCGTCGGCGACGCGGCGCGACAGCGTCCGCGGGCAGATCAGGTGTTTGTCGATGGCGGATTCCATGCGTGACCTCTCTGGAAAGGGAATCGGGTGTCGAGGGTTCGACGTTGGGGGACACGGAGCGGCATGCACCGGCCGTACCCTGGTGCATACGGGTCGTCAGAAGATGTGTGCGTAACGCAGGCCGGCGAGCACGCTGTTCTTCGGACCGTTGCGCACGCTCAGGTCGGTGCCGAGCTGGATTTGCACCTGGTCGGCCTTCGTCACGAACTTCGCCGCGGTGATCCGCAGGCGCGTGGTGCGCAGCGCGTCGTTGTTGTCCGCGCCGTCGACGCTCGTTTCACCGCCCCAGAGCTGGGTGATGCCGATGCCGAGCGACGTGCCCGGATCGGGCATGTAACGCACCATCGCCTGGGCGCTGTAGCTCATCCGCTGATGCAGCGTCGCACCGCTCGCGCCGTACGACGTGTTGTTGCCGTACCAGATCGCGTCGCCGACGAGATCGAGTGCCCACTGCGGTGAAAAGTGCTTGACGTAGGCTGCCTGGAAATCGAGCGACCAGCGGTTGGCGCCAAGATTGAGGCCGCGGTTCTGGTCGTAACTCCCTGTCGGCGCGTAAACGTAGACCGTCGCGGCAACGACGTCCTTCGCTTCATTCAGACGGAATTTCAACGGCGCGGTCAGGATCACGTCGCCGACACCGTTCGTACTGCCAAGCGCGCCCGCGTTGCCGAAGCTGCTGATGTGACCGAACGGCAGCAGCACCTGCGGATCGATCGTGAGCCGGTCGGTGAGCTGGAACACATGCAGCAGGCGGGCGATGCCGACATTGGACTGCAGGTCGAAATCCGACGTCTGGTGGCCATTCGCGTAGTACGCGTTCGTCGCCGAATAGTTGTAGTACAGCACGCCGATCGTCGCGCCGACCGGATACTGCTCGTAGTCGCCGGGATCGACCTCGACCGCGCCCGCGTAATGCGATGCGACGACCATCAGCGACAGGCCGATCCAGCGCGCGATCCGCTTCAGTTTCATTCTGTTGACGTTGTCCATCATGCTCCTCACCTGGATGCGCAGACACCGCGACGCTCGACGTACGACGAACGGGAACCGTTGCCGGACGGTGGAATCGCGGGGTGCTGACTGACTGTTATTCCGCCGGTACTCGGAGAGCGCCGACGATTCGCGATACCGGACGGCCGTCGCTTGAGGATGAGAATAGAAAGGCAAAATCCGCATTTCTGTTTTCCGGCGGAACAAGAAATTGGCTGTGGCGGACCTCCGCTGCCAGCGCCCCGCAGCGGTCGAACGACGTGCGCGGGCGGCCGCCGTTTCATGCCGGACGCGCTGTCGATGCCGCGCATCGCCGTGCCTCCGGGTGCGCATCGGCGCCTGCCGCGCACCGGGGCCGTCTCGGCACAGTTTCCGATCCGTGCCGGCAAAGAACCGCGCTTTTTCTCTTCTTACCCTGCTCGTCGAGCGTGATCGACACGGCACGCCCGCCCCCCCGCCACGGCAGTCGCCACGCCGTGGCGGCGGTCGACCCGAACCACGACAAGGAGCCCCACGATGAACACGATTCCTTCCGAGGAAACCGTCTCGACGCCCGGCGAACGCGCCTGGGCGCTGTTTCGCGTGATGAAGGAGAAGAACCTGATTCCCGACGGCTATATCGACACGCTGACCGAGCTGATGTCCACGACCTGGGACCCGGCCAACGGCGCGCGCATCGTCGCGCGTGCGTGGGTCGACCCGGCATTTCGCGAACTTCTGCTGAAGGACGGCACGGCCGCCTGCGCGCAGTTCGGCTACACCGGCCCGCAGGGCGAATACATCGTCGCGCTCGAGGACACCCCGACGCTGAAGAACGTGATCGTCTGCAGCCTGTGCTCATGCACGAACTGGCCGGTGCTCGGGCTGCCGCCCGAGTGGTACAAGGGCTTCGAATATCGTGCGCGGCTCGTTCGCGAAGGGCGCACGGTGCTGCGGGAACTCGGCACCGACCTGCCCGACGACGTCGTCGTGAAGGTCTGGGATACGACCGCCGAAAGCCGCTATCTCGTGCTGCCCGTGCGGCCGGCCGGCAGCGAGCACATGACCGAGGAACAATTGCGCGCGCTCGTCACGAAGGACGTGCTGATCGGCGTTGCGCTGCCGCGCGCGCACTGACTCGCACCACGTTTCGCTCTCGACCTTCCTCTCGGAGATCACATATGGACGGCTTTCACGACCTCGGCGGCTTCCAGGGTTTCGGCCCCGTGCCGCATACGATCAACAGTCTCGGCTACAAACCGGTCTTCAAGGAAGACTGGGAACATCTCGCGTACAGCCTGATGTTCGTCGGGGTGGACCAACTGAAAAAATTCAGCGTCGACGAGGTACGTCACGCAGTCGAACGCATCGACGTGCGCCAGCACGTCGGCACGCGCTACTACGAGCGCTACGTGATCGCGACTGCGACCTTGCTCGTCGAAACCGGCGTGCTCACGCAGGATGAACTCGACCGCGCGCTCGGTTCGCCTTTCCGGCTCGCGAACCCGCCGCGCTCCGCCGGCCGGGCGGCCCCGGCCGAGTCGACGCGGTTCGAGGTCGGCGATCGCGTCGTCGTTCGCGACGAATACGTCAGCGGACACATCCGCGCGCCGGGTTACGTTCGCGGCAAGGCAGGCGTCGTGTTGCACCGGACGACCGAATCGTGGCCGTTCCCGGACGCGATCGGCCACGGCGACGCCGGCGCCGCGCATCAGCCGACCTATCATGTGGAGTTCCGCGTGAAGGATCTGTGGGGCGACGCCGCCGACGACGGTTATGTCGTGGTCGACCTGTTCGAAGGCTACCTGGATCGCGCATCCGGGCAGAGCACATGACGACGCCGGCCAATCGACACGTGCCGGCCGCCCCGCCGCCGAGGATTCCGGTCACCGTGCTGTCCGGCTTCCTCGGCGCCGGAAAGACGACGTTGCTGAACCACATCCTGCGCAATCGCGCCGGCCTGAAGGTCGCCGTGATCGTCAACGACATGAGCGAGGTCAACGTCGACGCCGACGACGTGCGACGCAACGTCGAGCTGCATCGCGGCGAGGACGAACTGGTCGAAATGACCAACGGTTGCATCTGCTGCACGCTGCGCGCCGATCTGCTCGAGCAGATCAGCACGCTCGCGCGGCAGCATCGCTTCGATTATCTGCTGATCGAGTCGACGGGCATCTCGGAACCGATGCCGGTCGCGGAGACGTTCGCGTTTCTCGACCGGGACGGTTTCAGCCTCAGCGAACTCGCGCGGCTGGACACGCTCGTCACGGTGGTCAACGGCGAGACGTTCGAGGACATGATCGCGTCGGCCGAACCGGTCACGCGCGACGCCCCGCTCGCGAACGGCAGCGATGCCGGTCCGCCGCGCACGCTGTCGGACCTGCTGATCGAACAAGTCGAATATGCGAACGTGATCCTCGTGAGCCGACTCGACCGGATCGGCCACGCGGGTTTCGAGCGGCTGCGCGCCATTCTGGCCTCACTGAATCCATCAGCGCGAATCCTGCCGATGCAGCACGGCAAGGTCGATCCGTCGGACGTCCTCGATACGCGGCGCTTCGATCTGCCGGCGCTCGTCGAATCGCCGGGATGGATGCAACGCATGCAGGCCGACGAACGACCGCCGGAATCGGATACATACGGCATCGCGTCGTGGGTCTATCGCGAACGTGCGCCGTTTCATCCTGCGCGCGTGCTCGCTTGGCTGCGGCGCCCCTGGACCAACGGCCGACTGCTTCGCTGCAAGGGATATGTGTGGGCCGCGCACCGATATGCGGAGACCGCCATGCTCGTGCAGGCCGGCGACACGTTCCAGTGGGGCTACGTGGGCCGATGGTGGCGGTTTACCCCGCAGTCGGACTGGCCGCACGACGACTATCGTCGCGAGGGTGTGCTGAAGCAATGGGAAGAACCGACGGGCGATTGCCGGCAGGAAATCGTGTTCATCGGGCAGTCGATCGATCACGTCCGGTTGCGTCGCGAACTCGATGCGTGCCTGCTGACGGTCGAAGAAATCGACGCAGGCCCGGAGTCGTGGCGCCAGCTTCCGGAAGCCGATGCGTTCGACGCGCTCGCGACGCCCGCCCATCCGTGAAATGAGACTCGATGGCTTCGGCGGCCACGCCTGCGTCCTGTCGCTTTCGGTCGGCCCGTGAGCGCTGCGCCGGATTCAGCGTGACGTGAATCCCGACCGCGCCGCCGAGGGCAGTTTTCTTCAATACGGGCCGGCGCCGCGCCCGTAGTCTCGATGCGACTTTCGACACGTCGCATGGAGACACCTGATGAGCATGCTGGTTTCGATGGCCGCGTTCGCGCTCGCCTCGTCGATCACCCCCGGTCCCGTCAACATCGTCGCGCTCAGCGCGGGCGCCCGCCACGGCCTCGGCGCGAGCCTGCGCTACGCGGCGGGCGCGACGCTCGGCTTCGTCGCGCTGTTCCTGCTGATCGGCCTCGGCCTGCACGCGGCGCTCGCGCGCTGGCCCGTGCTGACGACGGCCACGCAGTGGTCGGGGATCGCGTTCCTGCTGTATATGGCGCTGCGGCTCGCGCTCGACGACGGCCGGCTGTCGGCCGATCCCCACGTGGCCGGCCCGTCGGCGGCGTCCGGCGCGGCGATGCAGTGGCTCAATCCGAAGGCGTGGCTCGCGTGCGTGGCCGCGATGGGCGCGTATGCGGCCGATGGCGATCGCGCGCAGGTCTGGCAGTTCGCCGCGCTGTATCTGGTGATCTGCTTCGCGTCGATCGCATGCTGGGGCTATGCGGGCGCGTCGCTGCGGCACCGGCTCGCGAACGCGCGGCGCATGCGCGTGTTCAACCGGCTGATGGCGCTGCTGCTCGCGGGCAGCGCGCTGTTTCTGCTCGACGTGTAGCCGCCGTGGCGGTCAGCGCATCGCGCTGCGGTACTGCCCGGGCGTCGCGGCCGCGATCCGCCGGAACGCGCGCTGGAAATGCGCCTGGTCCGCAAACCCGGCGTCGAGCGCGACTTCGGCGATCGGCCTGCCACGCCGCAATTCGGTGCGGCCGTACTGCACGCGCCGATCGATCAGGAATGCATGCGGCGTCATCCCGTAACGCGCATTGAATGCGCGGATCAGGTACGACGGCGACAGGTCGGCCGCCGCGCAGATCGCATCGAGCGTGACGGCCTCGCGGCAATGGGCGGCGATGTAGTCGGCTGCGCGCGTGAGCTTCGCGTTGTCGTCGCCCGGCCGCGGGTCGGGCAGTTCGCGGTCGAGCGCGCCGTGCAACGCGGTGAAGAATTCGACCGCCGCGCTCTCCTTGCCGAGCGCATCGATGCCGGGCGACACCAGCGTGCGGTAGAAGCCGCCAAATCGCGCGAACAGATCGCCGCGCTCGGTCAACTTCGGCGAAAACCCGTGAAAATCGCGGTTCGGATCGCGGCCCAGCGAATGTTGCAGCCGCGCGAGCCACGGCACGTCGACATAGACCATCCGGTACGCCCACGCATCAGGGCCGTACGGATTGCATGCGTGCACCTGCTCCGGGTCGATGATCACCAGCACGCCGCGCCCGACGTGCGCGTTCGTCGCGCCGTTCACGTACGTGCTCGTGCCGCCGACGATCGCGCCCACCGAAAACGTGTCGTGCGTGTGCTTCGCGTAGCAGATCGCGCGCCCGTCGTCGACGGTGCGCGCCTCGATGAACGGCAGCGCGGTATCGCGCCAGAACGGCGACGGTACGGCGGATCGGTTGGCGGTACGGCTCACGCGGCGGGCTCCGGGTTCGAACGAGGAACGCTCACCGTACAAGACTGTGTGGCGCCGCGCAACCGCGCTCGCCCGGCGTCGACGCCCGGTTGAATGGTCGTACCCACGAAAATGATCGTGGGCACGATCCTGAGCGCGCCGACCTCCCGACACGAGCGGCCGAGGATGCCCGCTTACGCTGAAACGGCGCGCGTCCTGCCCCTGGCACCTGCTTGCTCGCGTTTCCGCGTGCTCGGGCGCTGAAGCCGACAGCAGCGGGTCAGGCCGGAACGATGATCTTCGGGTCCCACCAGTAGTAGCCGAACAGTTCCTGGTTCTGCCCGCCGACGAGCTTGTAAAGCGCGAAGCACACGCCGAAATATTCCGTCCCGCTTCGCCGGACCGACGAGTCGAAGGTCGCGAACGTGAGCTGTTTCTTCAGCGGCGGGAGGCCATTGCGGGTCCCCGAATCCGGGTTGGGTTCCACCGCGCCGTTGCGGACGACCGTGTTGCAGACGAACGGGTTGAATACCTCGTCGCCTTGATAGCGCGGGATGTTGTAGATGATCACGGCATCGTCGGAGTTGTCGTAGATCGACACGCCGGTGAACTGGACACGGTCACCCGGGTAGGCGGTGATTTCCAGGTCGGCCGTACCCTGCCCCTTGACGCCACGCGCACCGGTGCAGATCAGGAACTGGCCATTGTGGGCGATGCCCGTCGGCGCGGCCTGATTCTGGCTCGGGTTCGGATACGTCTTCTTGACCCATTCCGTATCGATCACCGCGATGATATTGATGTCCTGCGCGCTTGATGCAAGCGTGATTTCGGAAGCCATGGTTAATCTCCATTCACTAAGCGTTATGAATTTGAGTCCGACGACACGTCATTAGCGCGTCAAGGACAATATCAATTCATTCGCTTACCAAAATCAATTACAGCCGATTACGCGGTGACGAGCGTTTGACCTCGCATACAAAAACCTGCAATTCAGCCCCGGAAAATCCATAAAAATCAATTACAGTCGATTACGCGCCCCCCCCGATCTCAAAAACCAATTCTCACCAAAATAAATCCCCCATCAAACCTGACAGGTACTAAAACGAATATAAATAGCTAATACTGACGAAGCGCATCGCCGATGCGCCACGCGCACCGAACGGGCAATTAGCCTGTCATGGAGGCACTTAAATGAAAGTCGACCTTAATAGCATCGATCTGGAACAAACCGCTCAATTCATTCATATCCTTGCGGTTATCGACGCGCATTATTTAAAGACAACCTATCCCAATCCGAGCCAGAACGCGAACCGCCCGACGGCCATCAGCAGCAACGCCGTGTTCATGCTCAACAGCCGCTTGCCCGGCGTGAGCAGCTCGGAAGGCACCGGTAGCCTGGGCTTGAAATTGCAGGTTGGCGACAAGGTATCGCTGATGAGCACGTCGCTGTCCGACAATTCGGACGACTCTGCGTTGATTTACAACGTCCGGCACTACTCGGGCGCGGAGGTCTTCAGTCAGTTCGCCGCGCATACCATCGAACAGGCTGCCGCGCCCAGTGCGGCCGAGACGCCCGACCTCATCGCGATCTCGGCGCAATCCCAAGTCTTTCAACGGTTCGACGCCGTAGCAAAATCCTTCGGAGTCGAGAACCTCGGGACGAGTTTTGCGCTTTATACGCGGAGCCAAAACAGGAAATCCTTGTTCGGCTACTTCTTCTGGGTCTGGCAAGCCTCCGCTGCTTGAAGCGAGCGCCCCGCCCCCCTCGCTCCGAAGCCGCACGGGAGCGATTCAAGCCGGCAGGTTTCACGCGGCGTCCCACCGGGCGCCGCCCTTTTCCGCGATAAAACCAGAATGGAGCACCCGTATGACAGCCGATCTTGGAAGCCTCACTCGCGACACGACCGCGCAGCAAATCGACATCCTCGCCGTCATCGACACGGAATATATCAAGCTGAGGTACCCGCATCCGAGCAAGCAGCCCGAGTTACCGATCGCCGTCGATCATCGCGCCGTGCGCCTGCTTTACACCGGCGCGCGCGGCGCGTCGATCGGAAATGGCCCGGCGGACCCCGTTCTGACGCTGTATCCCGGCGACACGGTTTCACTCCGAGCGATCTCCCTCTATGAAAACGCGGAAGACGCGGTGCTGATTTATCAGGTTTCGCACCTGTTCGGCCAGCAAGTCTTCAATCCGTTTTCGCAGGACTTTCTCGACGTGAACGCCGTGCAACTGAACCCCGAAATGCGCGACGGCCTGCCGCCGCTGACGCAGCCGCAAACGTTCGTCAGCATCGGCGCCAAGGCGAGAGAGAGCGGGATCGAAACGCTTGGCGCCTGCTTCGGGCTCTATACGCTGGAACGAAGTACCCAGGAGTTGTTGGGATACTACTGGTGGGACTGGTTCGTCACGTGTTCGTGATCTTCGCGTTTCATCGTTGACGGTTCGCCCGTTCTGCGAGCGTGGGTCGCGAGAAGGCCAGCGGCATGCACGGTATCCGCCAGGATCGGTTGTTGCGCCGATCCTGGCTGCCCGGATATCGACGGGTTGCCATCGCAGCCGGCGAATACGTCATCGGTTCGGTATCCGGCGGGTGAAGCACGCGCGGGATACCAATCTCGCCCCCGGATGCCCCGAACCGACAGGAATCTCGCGCGTCCGCAATACCCGGCAGCCCTTCACTTCGCCCCCCGGTATTTCCGCGTGACCGCCGCCGACGCGCGCGCGACATGGCCTATTGAGCGAAATTTGCCTAAGCTTTGAATTCCGTCCGCCGCGGCACGCGCGGCGGCCCTCGTTCACTCCTCCCCGTCACGCTCATGCAGATCGATCTGAAAGGCAAGACCGCGGTCGTCACCGCTTCCACCGCCGGCATCGGGCTCGCGATCGCCGAAGGGCTCGCGCGCGCCGGCGCGCACGTCGTCGTCAACGGCCGCAGCGACCCGTCGGTGCAATCCGCGCTCGAGAAACTGCGCGACACCGTGCCCAGCGCAAGCTTCGACGGCGTCGCCGCTGACCTGTCCGACGCGGCCGGCGTCTCGCGCGTCACGCAGCACACGCCGAATGCCGACATTCTCGTCAACAACGCGGGCATCTACGGCCTGAAGGCGTTCTTCGACATCGACGACGCCGAATGGGAACATTATTTCCAGATCAACGTGATGTCCGGCGTGCGGCTCGCACGGCATTACCTGAAAGGGATGATCGAACGCAATGCCGGGCGCATCGTGTTCATTTCGTCGGAATCGGGCCTGAACATCCCCGTCGACATGATTCATTACGGGTTCACGAAAACCGCGCAGTTGTCGATCGCGCGCGGCCTCGCGAAGCTCGCGGCCGGCACCCGCGTGACCGTCAATTCGGTGCTGCCGGGGCCGACGATGTCGGAAGGCGTGCGCGAGATGCTGAAGGCGCAGGCCGACGAAACGGGCCGCAGCATCGACGACATTGCAGTGGAATTCGTGCGCAGCGAGCGCGCCAGCTCGATCATCCAGCGGCCGGCGACGACGGAGGAAGTCGCGAACCTGGTCGTGTACGTGTGCTCGCCGCAGGCATCGGCCACGACCGGCGCGGCGTTGCGCGTCGACGGCGGTGTGGTCGACACGATAGCGTGACGGCAGTATGACGCGCTCGCGCGGCGCGTGGCTCTCGCCCTATCGCGACGCGCTCTTGCCCTGCTGGAGTGTGCCCTTGCGGTCGGCGTCCATGCACGAATCGAAGCCGTGCTGCGTGACGACGCCGGCCTTGTCGAACACGACGAAGAAAGCACGATGATCGTTGCCGTGCTCGATGAAGTAGTTGTAGCAGACGCCGCTGCCGTTGCGGACCATCCAGACGCTGCGCGGGTTGCCGGCGGCGCGGACGACGTCGGCGCGCGTCGCGCCGTGCCGCGACGCGGCCCGTGCCAGCGGCGTGCGCGAATACGAAAACGGCAGCCACGAGTCGAACCACGCACAGCCGTGCAACATCAGGCAGCTGGCGGCCAGGGACAGCGTCGCTGCGGGACGGGCCATCGGAATCAATCGCATGCTCGGGAAATCTGCTGCGCCTACCGGCGTGATCGAAAGCCCCATGCTACTCGACCTTTGGGTCCGGATCGAAAAGAAATGTAGAGATCTTCATCCGAATCCCTGCGTTTGCACGCATCCGCACCAGCCGAATCGTCAGCGATCGTTGCAGCCGGCCTTCGCATGCGCGGCCCGCCGCGCCGTTGCAGCGCGACGTCGAACCGGTGCAGCGGCATGCGCGCTCAAGCGATCCATTCGGCCCACAGCATCGTGAGCACCGTCATCAGCGCCGGGCCGACGAACAGCCCAATCAGGCCGAACGTCTCGGCGCCGCCGAGGATGCCGAACAGCACGAGCAGGAACGGCAGCCGTGTCGAACCGCCGATCAGCACCGGCCGCACGAAATGCTCGGCGACGAACACGACGATGAACCCGAGCGCCGCGACCACGACGGCCCACATGGTCGCCCCCTGCACGAACAGCCAGAGCGCCGCGCCGCAGAACACGACCGGCGCGCAGAACGGCAGCATCGCGGCGACCGCCGTGACGAGGCCGAGCAGCGCCGCATGTGGAACGCCCGCGAGCGCGTAGGCGACGCCGAGCAGCGCGCCCTCGCCGAGCCCGACGACGACGAGCCCCGTCACCGTGCCGTACACGGCCGCGACCATCCGCTCGATCAGTTCTGCGCCGTTGCGCCCGAACGCGCGCCGCGCGCCCTGCAACAACGCACCCGACAGCTTGTGGCCGGCACGCAGGATCACGAACAGCGTGACGAGCATGAAACCGAATTCGAGCAGCACGTGCGCGAGCTTCGTGCCGAATTGCCGGCCGAACGCGATGAATTTCTCGCCGTTGACGCCGTGCATCGCGGTGGCCGCATGCAGCGGATGGCCGAGATTGGCCTGCCACCATTCGGTGATCTGCGCCGCGCCGTACGGCAACCGGCTGACCACGTCCGGCAGCGGAATGCCGTTGTCCTGGATCGTGCGCAGCCATTCGCGCAGGTCATGCGCCTGCGCGAACGCCTGGGTCGTCGCGACGGCCACCGGCAGCACGACGAGCAGCGAAATCGCCGCCGTGATGACGGTCGCGATCAGCGTCGGCCTGCTGCGGAACAGCCGGTGCGATTCGAAGCGTTTCAGCAGCGGCCACATCGCGATGGCGATCA
The DNA here is from genome assembly GCF_900100915.1 of Burkholderia orbicola. Taxonomy (NCBI): domain Bacteria; kingdom Pseudomonadati; phylum Pseudomonadota; class Betaproteobacteria; order Burkholderiales; family Burkholderiaceae; genus Burkholderia; species Burkholderia orbicola. The sequence goes on from NZ_FNKW01000002.1 coordinate 510,652, forward strand.
CGCAGGCCCAGGCGATGGCGGGAATGAAGTCGCGGATCACCCACAGCGCGAGCAACAGCAGCGCCGCATACAGCGCGACGCGGGCGATCTGCTGGACGCGCGGCCGCGCGGCGGAATCGTGAGACGACGGGACATGTGCGCCCATGGCACCTCTGTCGAAATGAAAAAAATGGCGGTCCGCCCAGGCAACCGGCCTGGACGAACCGCCATTCTATCCATCGGCGCCGGATCGGCGGCACGCGGGATGCGCGCACCGTCGCGGCGCTGCGTCGACGCGCCCCGCTTACGCCACCTTGTCGGCGACCCGGTAGCGCTCGAGCCAGTGCGCGTACGGCGCGGGCAGCGTCCACGACGGACGCTCGACGCCGAGCTGCCTGGCCGCGTAATACGGCCAGTGCGGATCGGCCAGGTGCGCGCGGCCGATCATCACGAGATCGAGCTGCGCTTGCTCGACCACGCGGTTCGCCAGTTGCGGCGTATCGATCCCCCACGCGGACGATACCGGCAGCCCGGCCTCGCGGCGCACGCGCTCGGCGATCGGCGCGAGGAACGCCGGGCCCCACGGAATCTGCGCGGTGGGCGTCGAGAAGCCGACCGACACGCTCAGCATGTCGAGCCCTTCCCGCTTCATCCGCTGCGTGAGCGCGATCGACTCGGCGAGCGTCTCTTCGTCGCGGCCGTCGTATTCGATCACGCCGAGGCGTGCGGTCAGCGGCAGATGTTCGGGCCAGACCTTGCGGACGGCCGCGAGCGTATCGACGAGGAAGCGGCCGCGGTTGTCGGCCGAACCGCCGTATTCATCGGTGCGCTGGTTCGAATGCACCGAGAAGAAGCTCTGGCCGAGATAGCCGTGCGCGAAGTGCAGTTCCAGCCATTCGAAACCGAGGTCGCGCGCACGCTGCGCCGATGCGACGAAGTCGGCCTGCACGCGGGCGATGTCGTCGTGCGTCATCTCACGCGGCACCTTCGGCAGGTGCGCGCCGAACGGCACGGCCGACGGCGCGATGGTCTGCCAGCCGCGCGGATCGCCGTCAGCGATATGGTCGTCGCCTTCCCACGGGCGATTCGCACTCGCCTTGCGGCCCGCGTGCGCGAGCTGGATGCCGGGCACCGCGCCGGCCGCCTTGATCGCCGCGACCGACGGCGCGAACGCCTCGGCCTGCGCGTCGTTCCACAACCCGGCGCAGCCCGGCGTGATGCGGCCTTCCGGCGACACGGCCGTCGCCTCGGCGATCACGAGGCCCGCGCCGCCGCGCGCGATACCGGCCAGATGCACGTGATGCCAGTCGTTGACGACGCCGTCTTCGGCGACGTACTGGCACATCGGCGGCACCGCGATGCGGTTGCGCAGCGTGACATCCTTGAGTTTGAACGGTTCGAACAGGGCAGACATCCACGACTCCTTTGCTTGGTTCTGCAAAACGGCTGGAAATGCGCCATGCGGTGCGCACGACGCAGCGATGCGGGCCATCGGCGGGCCGGCTGCGCCCGGCGACGGCAAGGACGCGGCGCCGGCCGGGCCGGCGCCATGCTTTCAGCGGTGGCCGAGCTTCGCGAGCAGCGCCTCGGCCGCGGGCGCCGACGACGCGGGGTTCTGCCCGGTGATCAGCAGCCCGTCGGTGACGACATGCGGCGCCCAGTCGGCGCTGCGCTCGAATTCCGCGCCGTTGGTCTTCAGCATGTCCTCGACGAGGAACGGCACGACTTCGGTCAGCTCGACGGCCGCTTCCTCGCTGTTGGTGAACCCCGTCGCGCGCTTGCCGCGCACGACCGACTCGCCGGTCTGCGGGTTCTTCACGTGGCGCAGCACGCCCGGCGCGTGGCACACCGCCGCGACCGGCTTGCCGGCCGCGAGCGCGCGCTCGATCAGGCCGATCGAATGCAGATCCTCGGCGAGATCCCACAGCGGGCCATGGCCGCCCGGGTAGAACACCGCGTCGTAGTCGTCCGCCGACACATCGGCGAGCTTGCGCGTCGACGCGAGTTCGGCCTTGGCCGCGGCATCGGCGTCGAAACGGCGCGTCGCGTCGGTCTGGGCCGTCGGGTCACTGCTCTTCGGATCGAGCGGCGGCTGGCCGCCCTTCGGCGACGCGAGCGTCAGTTCGATGCCCGCATCCTTGAACGTGTAGTACGGCGCGGCCAGTTCCTCGAGCCAGAAGCCGGTTTTCTTGCCGGTGTCGCCGAGCGTGTCGTGCGAGGTCAGGACAACCAGGATCTTCATGATCGGACACTCCTTCGAAAATGAACGGGGGAACGGGGCCGCACGTCGGCGCGGCACGCCTGTCGGTTAGTCCGCCGGCGCGCGGCAACGTGCGATTCATTCATCCGCATGCGATATATGCCTATTAGACCAGTCGTCTAGAAGCGGCCGAAATAAAACGACGACATCTCGCTGCTTGAATCTGCCTGAGGCGTCGCCGCATTCACAAGCACGGATGATAGCCCCGGATTAGACCGGTCGTCTAGAAGAACACGTATTCGCCCCTGCCTTCGTCATGGCCTTTGCGACGGGAGGCGCCGTTCGGCAACGGCCGCCGTCGCTTGCCCGCCCGCCGTCGCCTCGTCGCCGGTGTGCGGGCTACCCGCGCAACGGACCGTCCGTATCGCCCGCCTCGATTGCCGGCGCTTCGAGCCGTTGATCGCACACGCCGTCGTCCAGCAGCCGAAGCATCAGTTCCGCGAGCGCACGCCCCGACGCATGTCCGGTCGGCTGCACGACGGCCGTGACGCGATACGGGTGCGCGATATCGGGCGGCACGCCGTCATAGACGATCAGCGACAGGTCCGTCCCCAGGCGCAGCCCGTTGTCGACCAGCACGCGAAACGCGCCGCTGCCCGCGATGTTGTTGTCGACCAGCAGCGCGGTCGGCGGCTCGGCGAGCGCGAGCAACGCCCGCGCCGCCTGCCGCCCGCCGTCGGGCGTGAACGGGCATTCCACGAGCAGCGCCGGATCGGCGTCGATACCGGCTTCGCGCAAGGCCGACAGATAACCGGCACGCCGCTGCGCGGCGAAATTCAGCGCCAGCGGCGCGCTGATCATCGCGATGCGCCGATGCCCGAAGCCGATCAGCCGGCGCACCGCGTCGCGCGCGCCCGCCTCGTTGTCGAAGTCGAACCACGCGTACGGGCCAGCGGCCTGCGTGCGGCCGTACGCGACATACGGAAACGCGCTCGCTTGCAGGTACGCGATCCGCGGATCGTCGACCCGCGTGCGCGCGACGATCAACCCGTCGACGAGCTTGCCGTCGACGATCCGCCGATAGGTGTCCAGTTCCGCGTTCGGTCGCGCGGACGCGATGATGAAATCGAGATTGCGCTCGGCGAGCCGCTCGGTGATGCCCGCGACGACCTCGGCGAACCGCGGATCGCCGAGATCGCCGGCGCCGAACGGATACACGATGCCGATCATGTCGGCCCGTCCGGTCGCCAGCCGGCGCGCAGTCGGATCGGCCACGTACCCCATTTCCCGCGCGGCCTTCGCCACGCGCTCGCGCGTCGCCTCGCTCACGTCGTCGTAACCGTTCAACGCGCGGCTGACCGTCGTCCGCGACAGGCCGAGCGCGTCCGACAGCGCCTTCAGATTCACCTTCACCGTCACTCCTCGCATTCGCCGATCCGCCCAGTTGCCCGAAGACCGGGACGCGCCGACCGGGTAATTATTTCCAATTGGTAACGATTACCGTCAAATAAATATCTTTTGCGTTCCAAACCGGTTTGAAATAGCATCCAAACCGGTTTGGACATCGATGCCCACTCAGCCGTTCACTTTCACCTTTCCAGGAAACAACGACGAGATGACATACTTTCCCCTTTTCCGTCCGGTCGCGGCCAAACGTTTGCTGCTCGCTGGCGGCGCACTCGCCGCCTTCGCGTCCGTCGCGCACGCGCAGTCCAGCGGCACGGGCGCGCCCGTGCCCACGCCCCATACCCAGCAAGCCTACGATCCCGAAGGCAACTTCACGATGCGCTGGACGCGGGCGGACATCCGCCAGATCGTCGCGCAATCGCACACCGCGGGCGCCGACAAGAATTCGCTGCCGCAAGCGCTGACGATGCCGGACATCCCGCAGGATTTCCCGCTGATCAACTCGAACGTGTGGGTGTGGGACACGTGGCCGCTGGCCGACCTGCGCGCGAACCAGCTCAGCTACAAGGGCTGGGAGGTGATCTTCTCGCTCACCGCCGATCCGCACGCGGGCTACACGTTCGACGACCGTCACGTCCACGCCCGCATCGGCTTCTTCTATCGCCGCGCCGGCATCCCCGCATCGCAGCGCCCCGCGAACGGCGGCTGGACCTGGGGCGGCCACCTGTTCCCGGACGGCGCGAGCGCCCGGGTGTTCGGCACCGCGCCGATGACCAACAACGCCGAATGGTCGGGCTCCGCGCGCCTGACGAACGGCAGCAACGTCAGCCTCTACTACACCGCGACGTCGTTCAACCGCTCGGCGCCCGGCGGCGCCGACATCACGCCGCCGCAGGCGATCATCACACGCGCCGACGGCAACATCCACGCCGACGACAAGCACGTGTGGTTCACCGGCTTCGACGATCACAAGGCGCTGCTGCAGCCGGACGGCAACTACTACCAGACCGGCCAGCAGAACACCTACTTCTCGTTCCGCGATCCGTTCGTGTTCACCGATCCCGCGCATCCGGGCAAGACCTACATGGTGTTCGAGGGCAACACCGGCGGCCCGCGCGGCTCGCGCACCTGCACCGAGGCCGATCTCGGCTACGCGCCGAACGATCCGAACCGCGAAGATCTCAACGCGGTGATGAATTCGGGCGCAGTGTATCAAAAGGCCAACGTCGGCCTGGCGGTCGCGACGAACCCGCAACTGACCGCGTGGAAGTTCCTGCCGCCGATCCTGTCGGCGAACTGCGTCGACGACCAGACCGAGCGCCCGCAGATCTACCTGAAGGACGGCAAGTACTACCTGTTCACGATCAGCCACCGCACGACGATGGCGGCCGGCGTCGACGGCCCGGACGGCGTGTACGGCTTCGTCGGCAACGGCATCCGCAGCGATTTCCTGCCGCTGAACGGCGGCAGCGGCCTCGTGCTCGGCAACCCGACCGACTTCTCCGCACCGGCCGGCGCACCGTACTCGCAGGACCCGAACCAGAACCCGCGCGAATTCCAGTCGTATTCGCACTACGTGATGCCGGGCGGGCTCGTCGAGTCGTTCATCGATGCGATCGGCCCGCGCCGCGGCGGCACGCTCGCGCCCACGGTGAAAGTGAACATCAACGGCACGTCGACCGCGGTCGACCGCACGTATGGACGCGGCGGCCTCGGCGGCTACGGCGACATCCCGGCGAACCTGCCGGCGACGGGGGCCGGCCACAACGACGGCAACGGCCAAGGCAACTAGGAAACCCCGAATAACCATCGTCGATAAAGGCACGAGGTTCAGGAGGTGCGTATCGCGCGTGTCGCGTGTGCGCCTCCTCTTTTTCTTTCGACTTTCCTTTGACCGTTGCGCAGGCCGTCGTTGCAAACGGCCTGAGCCCTTTCCCGCTTCGCCCGACGAAGCGCCTGGTCCCGCATGAATTCGACGTCTTTCCGCTTTTTCGTCCGGCTCGTCCGGCTGCTGTTCGCCTGCCTGGCCTGCACGCAGGCCGTCGCCGCGCCGTGCCACGCGCCGCCCGACAACGGCACGCCGCAATGGCGGCCCGCCCTCCACTACACGCCGCAACGCAACTGGATGAACGATCCGAACGGGCTCGTCTACGCGAACGGCCGCTATCACCTGTTCTATCAGTACAACCCGCTCGGCAACGACTGGGGCAACATGTCGTGGGGGCACGCGACCAGCACCGATCTCGTTCACTGGCGCGAGCAGCCGGTCGCGATGCGCGCGAACGCCACCGAGGAAATCTTCTCGGGCTCGATCGTCGCCGACACCCTGAACACGTCCGGCCTCGGCACGCCGGGCCACACGCCGCTCGTCGCGCTTTATACGAGCGTCTACAAGCCCGGCTCGGGTCACGCACCCGGCATCCAGGCGCAATCGCTCGCGTACAGCCTCGATCAGGGCACGACCTGGCAGCCGTATGCGCACAACCCGGTGCTGACGCTCGATCCGGAATCGAAGGAATTTCGTGACCCGAAAGTGTCGTGGTATGCGGCGGGCGGCTACTGGTTGATGACGACGGTCGTCGCCGATGCGCACGTCGTGAAGCTCTATCGTTCCGACGACCTGATCCACTGGTCGTTCCTGAGCGACTTCACGCTGCCTGACGTGCCGCATGCGGGCGCGCTGTGGGAAATGCCGGACCTCGTACCGTTACCGCTCGACGGCGATCCCCGCCGCATCAAGTGGGTGATGATCGTCAACGTGAATCCGTGGTCGATCGCCGGCGGTTCCGGCGCGATGTACTTCGTCGGCAACTTCGACGGCCGCATGTTTACGCCGGACCGCGTCGCGCCAGCCGGTTCGGACCCCGCGCAATTCCGCTGGGTCGATCACGGCGCCGATTTTTACGCGGCCGGCACGTTCTCCGGCGCACCCGGCGCCCGGCCGGTCGCGATCGCATGGATGAGCAACTGGGATTACGCGGCCAAGGTGCCGACCACCCCATGGCGCGGCGCGACCACGCTGCCGCGCGAACTGGCGCTGAAGACGATCGACGGCGAGCCGACCCTCATCGTCGCGCCGGCCGCCGCCTTCGACGCATGGGCCGACGGCCGGCCCGCCGTGCATGAAGGCGACCTGACGGTCGACTCCGCCACCCGCGCGCTGTCGGCGGCGACGCGCGGCGTCGTCCAGCGCATCACGGTGACGATCTCGCCGCAGCGTGCCGCGCGCGCGGGCCTGATCGTCCGGCGCTCGGCCGACGGCTCGATCGGCACCCGGATCGTGTACGACACGGCAAAGCGCACGCTGACGCTCGACCGCTCGCAATCCGGCGAAGCGAATTTCGCCGGCACGTTCAGCCGCGAGCACATCGTCGATCTGCCGCTCGAACACGGGCAACTGCGGCTCGAAATCGTCGTCGATCGCGGCTCGGTCGAAGTGTTCGCGAACCGTGGCCGTGTCGCGCTGACCGACCTGATCTTTCCGCCGCTCGACGCGGATCGCGTGGCCGTGTTCGCCGAGCAAGGCCGCGCGACGTTCGCGGGGTTGACGGTGACGCAGTTGAAAACCGGCGACGACACGCGCGGCGCTTGTGCACCGCGATAGGTGCAGGTGACGGGGCCCGCTCGCCCGGCATCGCATCGCCGGTTACGGGCCCCGCCCGCCGCGCCCCTTAGAGCAACCCCATCCCGCCCGACGCGATGATTTCCGCGCCGACGATGAACGCGGATTCCGGCGCGCTCAGGTGCAGCACCGTCGACGCGATTTCGTCCGGCGTGCCGAACCGGCCGATCGGCACGAGGCCCTTGATCTTGTCGGCCGTCGCGTCGAGCGTCGCCGCGTCGAGCCCGAGCTTGCCGTACAGCGGCGTCTGCACGGGCCCCGGGCTCACCACGTTCACGCGCACGCCATGCGGCAGCAGTTCCGTCGACAGCGTCTTCGCGAACGAATTGACGGCCGCCTTGCTCGCCGCGTACACCGACGAGCCGGGCATCCCGATATGCGCGTTGATCGAGCCGTTGATCACGATCGATGCGCCGCGGTTCAGCAGCGGCACGAGCGACTGGATCTGGAAATACGCGCCCTTCACGTTGGTGTTGAACACGAGATCCCACATCGCTTCGTCGCTGTCGGCGAACGGCGCGAGTTTCGCGACGCCCGCGTTGACGAATACGGCGTCGAGCCGCACGCCGGCGGCGGCGAGCGCGTCGGCCAGCGCGCGAGCCGACGCGACGCTGCCGGCTTCGTTGCGAATCGCGAGCGCCCTTTCGCCGAGCGTTTGACGGGCGGCTTCCAGCGTGTCGGCGTCGCGCCCGGTGATGATGACCCGCGCGCCTTCGGCCGCGAATGCGCGGGCGGCCGCCAGGCCGATGCCGCTGTTGCCGCCCGTGACGAGGACCGTCTTTCCTTCGAAGCGTTGCATGATGTTCTCCTGTGATGTGAACCGGTGAGTTGACCGTGAACACAGGATGCGCGCGGCGCGCGGCCTTGCCGTGCGACGGGCACGACGAACATGTTCGAAAACGTCGAACATGTTGGCGGGAGCGCGCTCAGCCGATCACATCGATCCCGTCGAGCAGCCGCTGCGCGAGTCGCGGCTCGCGCAGTTGCTCGAGCCACCATTGCAGCGCGCGGCCGTCACGATCGCCGTGCCACGCGACGTACAGCAGATTCGGCTCGCGCGGATCGGCCGTCGGCTTCTCGACCAGTTCGCCGCGCGCGAGCAGCGACGCGACGCGCCGGCGCGGCACCCAGCCGACGCCGAGCGCATCGCGCTGCGCGAGGATCTTCGCGCGCATCGACGGCACCGCGAGCACGGCCTGCCCGCCGAGCAGGCCATACGCGCGGCCGGCCGCCCGCCGTGACGAATCGGCGACGACGACCGAGCGGTACGCACCGATCGCGTCGCGCGTCAGCACCCCGCTCGCGGCTGCCAGCGGATGGCGCGGCGACACCGCGAACACCCACTCCATCGCGCCGAGCTCGAACCACTTGAGGCCCGGCATCGCCGGCGGCTCGTTGGTCGCCCCGACGACCAGATCCGCGCGGCCGTCGCGCAACGCTTCCCAGGTCCCGCCGAGCACCTCGTGCGTGAAGCGCAGCGACACGCCCGAATCGAGCGCGTCGAAGGCGCGGACCACCGGCAGGAGCGTATCGAACTCCAGCACCTCGTCGCTGACGATCCACAGCCGGTCCTCCCAGCCGCTCGCGACCTGCCGTACGCGCTGCGTCAGCCGGGCGACGTCGAGCGCCAGCCGCGCCGCCTCGTCGGTCAGCAATTGCCCGGCCGGCGTGAGCTGCAGCCGGTAGCCGCGCCGGTCGAACAGCAGCGCGTCGAACCGCGTTTCGAGCTGGCGCGCCGCATGCGACACCGTCGACGGCGCCTTGCCGAGCCGCGCGGCGGCACGCGACAGGCTGCCGGTGGCGCGGATCGCGTCGAGCAGCGCCAGTTCGTCTTCGGACAGCATGAGGTCGCTCCGCGGTGAGGTTTGTGGTGGATCGTAAGGCAGCAGCGCACGGCGGTCCAATCGCGCGATGGCGGCCGCGGCTGCGAGCCCCCGAACCGCCGCCGGCGCGGTCGAGTTCCGGTATGCTGATCGAGGCGAAATTACACGAATCGAGGTAACCACTGCGATGGACATCGCGATCCGCATCGAAGGCCGTCACGACCTGACGGGGCAAATCTTCCGGCAACTGCGCACCGCGATCGTCGACGGGCGTCTCGAAGGCGGCGCGCGGCTGCCGTCGACGCGCGATCTCGCGAAACAACTCGGCGTGTCGCGCAAGACGACGCTCGACGCGTTCGAGCGCCTGGTGGCCGAGGGCTACCTGACTACGCGCGCCGGCGACGGCACGTTCGTCGCCGACGGCCTCGCGCGCGTGCCGCACGCCGCGGTGACGTCGGCGTCGTCGATCGTCGACGAGCGGCCGCGCATCGATGCGGTCGATGCGCGCGCGCTGTGGAACGACCTGCCCGACGCGCTCGCGATGCCCGCGCCGCAGGATTCGCCCGGCTTCGACTTCCGCGGCGGCGTGACCGACAAGACGCTGTTCCCGTTCGACGCATGGCGGCGCTGCCTGCATCACGCGCTGCGCCAGCAGGCGCGCGGCCCCGGCCAGTACCACGATCCGGCCGGCGATCCGCAGTTGCGCGGCGCGATCGCGCGCTACGCGGGATTCAGCCGCGCGGTCGCCTGCAGCTGGGACGACGTGCTCGTCACGCAAGGCGCGCAGCAGGCGCTCGACCTGCTCGCGCGCGTCGTCGTGCGGCCGGGCGACGTCGTCGCGGTCGAGGACCCCGGCTATCCACCCGCGCGCGCCGCGTTCGCGTCGCTCGGCGCGACGGTGATCGGCGTGCCGGTCGACGCGCAGGGACTCGTCACGGAACGGCTGCCGGACGACGCCCGGCTCGTCTACGTGACGCCGTCGCATCAGTTCCCGCTCGGCATGCCGATGACGCTCGAGCGCCGCGTCGCGCTGCTCGAATGGGCGCAGCGCCGCCGCGCGCTGATCATCGAGGACGACTACGACGGCGAATTCCGCTTCGAGGGCCGGCCGGTCGAATCGCTGAAGAGCCTCGACCGCACGGACCTCGTCGCGTACGTCGGCACGTTCTCGAAGACGATCTTTCCCGAACTGCGGATCGGCTACGCGATTCCGCCGCGCGCGCTGCGCGGCGCGCTGGCCAAGGCGAAGCAGATCGTCGACTGGCACACCTGCACGCTGACGCAGGCGGCGCTCGCGCGCTTCATGCACGAAGGCGATTTCGCGCGGCACCTGAAACGCGTGCAGAAGCACTACGACGCGCGCCGCAAGATGCTGATCGCGCACCTGCGCGGCGCACTCGCGCCGTGGTTCGACGCGATCGTGCCGACCGCCGGCATCCATCTCGCCGCGCACCTGAAGCCGGGGCTCGACGAAGCGGCGCTGGTCCGCGCCGCGCGGGCGCAGGACATCGGCCTGTACGGGATCTCCGCGTTCCACGTGGGCGTGCCGGTGCGCGCCGGGCTGCTGTTCGGCTATGGCGGGATCGACGCGCTGCGCATCGACACGGCGCTCGCGAAGCTGGCGGGATTGCTGGATGCCGGCACGGCGGCTGGGTCGCCACTGGTTACCTGAATTTCCGTGGAACTGGCTATTCAAGCAGGCCAGTACGACTCGTAAAGTAGGTCCTGTCGCGCCACCCCGGCGCTACCCCACCGAAAAGGACCTGCCATGCAACCGCGCCTGAACTTCTATGCCGCCAGCCCGAATGCGATCAAGGTGATGCGCAACGCCGAGGAATTCCTCGCGAAGAGCTCGATCGAGAAGCCGCTCGCCGAACTCGTCCGCCTGCGCGCGTCGCAGATCAACGGCTGCGCGTTCTGCGTCGACATGCACACGACCGACGCGCGCAAGGGCGGCGAAACCGACCGCCGTCTCGCGACCGTCGTCACGTGGCGCGAAACGCCGTTCTTCACCGAGCGCGAACGCGCGGCGCTGGAATGGACCGAGGCACTGACGCTGGTGGCCAGCAACCACGTGCCCGACGCCGTCTGGGAAGCCGTGAAGCCGCATTTCACCGACGAGGAGCTGTTCGACCTGTCGATGCTGATCGCGACGATCAACTCGTGGAACCGCTTCGCGATCGCGTTCCGCAAGATGCCCGAGTGAGGCGGCGACGATGATCCGTTCCCCGCTCCCTCGCGTCGCGCTGTGCGCCGGGCTCATGCTCGCCGCGGCGCTGCCGGCCGCCGCCCATGCGCACAACGCCGGCGACAACGTGCACGCGATCATGCAGCAGGCCGTGCCCGAAGCGCCAGGCAAGCTCGCCATCGTCGCGACGGTCGACTATGCGCCCGGTCAGGCGTCCGAAGCGCACAAGCACCTCGGCTCGGTGTTCGCCGTCGTGTCGAAAGGCGAAGTGCTGTCGCAGGTGAACGGCGGCCCGCTGCGCCGCTATCGCGCTGGCGAAGGCTGGTACGAGCCGCCCGGCTCGCGCCATCAGGTGTCGCGCAACGCGAGCGCGACCGAGCCCGCGCAGCTCGTGGTGTTCGGGCTGACGGGCGAGCATCAGCCGCTGAAGTCGCCGATCGATCAGTGATCCGACGGATCGCGCATCGACTCGCGACGTAAACGAAAAAACCGGCCCGAAGGCCGGTTTTCATACCGCATGCCGTGAGCGGCGCTCGCGCGCCGCGCGACATCAGAAGCGGTGGATCATGCCGACGCCGACGCCGATCTGGTTCTGCTTCGAACCTGCGCCCACGCCGTCACCGATCGACGTGGTCGCCGAGATGATTGCGTTGCCGCGGCCGTTCAGCGTGTTGCCGCTTGCGTGCTGGTAAGCCTCAACCGCGTACAGGCCCGTGCGCTTCGACAGGCTGTAGTACTGCGACAGCGTGACCTGGTGGTACTTGGCCGAGCTCGTGATGCCGTTCGACTGCGTTGCGGCCGTGTACGAGTAGCCTGCCGCGAAGTCCCACTGAGCAGCTGCCTTCCAGTGCAGCACGGCGCCAGCCGTGTTGAAGATTGCCTTGTTCCGGAAGAACGAACCCGTGCCCGGCGTGTACTGGACGTTCGAGTACGACGCCGAAATATCCCATGCCGGCGTGAACTGGTAGCCCGCCGTCACGGCGATACGCTGCTGCGATTGCGCGGTCGCGTAGCCGTTGTTGATCGACGAGACTGCCGGCTGGTTGCCGTCGCCCGCTGCCGTCAGGCCGTTCTGGACCGTCGAGTTCGCGCCCCACACGCCGCCGCCGAGCGTCGAGTTGTTGACCTTCTGATAGCCGACCGCGATGCCTGCCGGGCCGTTCAGGTACTGGATCGCCGCGCTCCACGTCGAGCCGCGGTTCGTCGCGCCTGCGACGCCGCCGAACGAGTACGAACCGCCGACCGTGAAGCCGTAGAACTTCGGCGACATGTAGACGAGCGAGTTGTTCGCGCGGTAGCTGGTATCCAGCGAATCGATATCGCCCGGGTGCGCGCCGTAGTAACCGGTCAGCCAGGTCGTCGGGCTGTACGGCGACAGCAGCGTGTAGTACGCGGTGTACTGGCGGCCGGCCGTCAGCGTACCGTACGTGGCGTTGGTCAGGCCAACCCATGCCTGACGCGTGAAGATGCCGTTGGTCCACTGCGACGAGCCGTTAGCCGTGTTGACGCCGGCTTCCAACTGGAAAATCGCCTTCGTGCCGCCGCCGAGATCTTCGCTGCCCTTCAGGCCGAAGCGGCTGCCTGCCCACACGCCGGTGGACATCTGCACCTTCGAGTGACCACCCGAGGTTGCGCCGACTGCCGACGAGTTGTTCTGCCAAGCGATACCGTTGTCGACGATACCGTACAGGGTCACGCTGCTCTGGGCGTGGGCGGCGGTAGCGGCTGCGAGACCGACTGCCGTCATGGCGAAAGCGACGCGCTTTTTCATTGATTCTCCGTCCTCAAAGAATGTTTCTTTTCTGGTGTGGTTTTATGACCGACACATGTGCGAGTACATGCCGACGCGATTCTGACGGATTACCAATTGTTTCCCAACATGTGCAGTCGGTCATCGTATGATCGACGCAACGCACGGGTTCACCAAACGGTTACATGACAGCCCGAAAAGCTTGTGCGGCGGGCGTTTCCGGCATTTGCCGGTGAAAACCCTAGCTTTACATTTTTACGGGTGCAACACGTCCGTCCGATGTCGTCAGACGCCTTCGGCGACAAAAGATCTTACAAATGCGCGATCGAAGCTGACGCCGCGATTCACGCCGCCGCGCAGGATCGCCCACGTTCGTGACACCCACATTTCGAGACACGAAATCATGAAAACGTTTTTAGTCGGCGTGCCGGAGGCCGGACGGGAACGGCCCGACGAACGCGGGCCGGAAGGCGATGCCGGTGCCTGCCGCGCCGGCGATCTTCAGTGCTGCGTCGCGGGGCGCGCGAGCCGCGCGGTCACCGCATCGGCGAGCGCGGTCAGACGCGAACGGACCGCCGTGTTCGAACCGACCAGCGCGAGCGACGCGGCCATGATCCGGTAGACGCGCTTTCTCGGCACCTTGGCCGGCTTCGCCGGGTCGAGCCACGCCGCGTGGCCGGCCAGCAGTTCGAGCGTTTCGAGGCCGATCATGATCGGCCACAGGCAGGCGAGCCGCAGCCGCACGAAACGACGCGGAATCGCGAGCGTATACAGGCAGGCGTCGCGATACTGGTCGAGCGCGACGCGCAGCAGGTCGACCAGTACGCCGCGCGCACGTTCCGATGCTTCCGGCTGCATCAGGTCGGCCACCACGAGCCCGTGTGCGCCCAGCACGTCGTCGGGCAGGTAGCAGCGGCCGATGCGCAGGTCCTTCGCGCAGTCGCGCAGGATGTTGGTCATCTGCAGCGCCTTGCCGAAACGGATTCCCTTCTCGCGCATGTCCGGCAGATCCCAGCCGCGCGCGGCGCGCGTGTGCGCGCCCGTCATGTCGGTCCAGAATTCGCCGACGCAGCCCGCGACCAGGTACGTGTAGCGGTCGAGCATGTCGCGCGTGGGCAGCGATGCGACCTGCCCCGACTGCTCGTGCGGAAACGTGCGCAGGTCGAACTCCATCCCCGCGGTGAGCGTCGCGACGACCTTGCGGATCGACGCGCGATCGGCCTCGGGCTGCGCGCGCAGCAGCGCGAGCATCGGCTCCATCGAACCGAGCAGCAGGTGTTCGTGCGAATCGGTCTGCATCCGCGTCACGTCCTCGAGCGAACGCGACAGCGCCGCGCCGTCGCCGAGCCGTTCGATGTCGTCGCGCAGGTCGGTCAGCAGCGCCGCGCGGCGATCGGGCGCGACGAGCGCCGTGTCGGCGATCGTGTCGGCCGCGCGCGCGAGCAGATACGCGAGGCCGACCGGGTCGCGCATGCCGTCGGGCAGCACGCGCAGCGTCAGGTAGAAGGAGCGGGAAACGTTCTTCAGCAGCTCGCCGAGCAGATAGGCGGGATCGGTATGGGTCGTCATGGGTCGGGAAAAATCGGCCGGCGCGGGCCCCGGACGCACACGGGCGCCGGGCGCCCGCGCCGGCCCGCGAGTCGCCGCATCGTCGCGCCAGGCGGGCCTCGGCCCCGTTGCGGCGATGCAAAATTCCCGCAAGTTTAGTGCATCCGGCGCACGAACTCGTTGCGACGGCCGGAATGCGGTGCGCGGCAGCCCGCCGTCACTCGCGCTGCCCTGCACGTCGCGCCTTCAAAACAGAACGGAAAGGTCGAAGTAATACATATGTAATCATTCGATGCGACGATCGCGCACCGTTCGACTCCGTTCGACTCCGTTCAGCCCGGGCTGCCCGCCGGGCCGCCGGCGCGAGCGCCCTTTTCCGACTCCTTTCCGACTCCGTTTTCGAAGGTTCATCGACATGCTCCTCAAGCGCCCGACCTCTCTGCGCTACGTCCCGTTCGCCTGCGCCGCCGCGTTCCTGCTCGCCGCGTGCGGGGGCGACGACGATCTGACGCGCGATCCCACGCAGCCGATTTCCGCGAAGGTCCAGGTGGTCGGCCATCGCGGCGCGAGCGCGCTGCGCCCCGAACACACGCTGGCGTCGTACCGCAAGGCGATCGAGGACGGCGCGGACGTGATCGAGCCCGACCTCGTGTCGACCCGCGACGGCGTGCTGGTCGCGCGCCACGAAAACGAGATCTCGGGCACGACGAACGTGTCCGCGCTGCCGCAATTCGCGAGCCGCAAGGCGACCAAGACGATCGACGGCGCGCAGTTGACGGGCTGGTTCACCGAAGATTTCACGCTCGCCGAGCTGAAGACGCTGCGGGCGCGCGAGCGCATCCCGCAGGTACGCCCCGCCAATACCGCGTACAACGACCAGTTCGAGATTCCGACGTTCGACGAGATCGTCGCGCTCGCGAAGCAGATGTCCACGCAGACCGGCCGCACGATCCACCTGTACCCGGAAACCAAGCATCCGACCTACTTCCAGTCGATCGGCCTGCCGCTCGAGGATCGCCTCGTCGACGCGCTGCTGAAGGATGCGTACACGTCGCGCACGGCGACCGTCTACATCCAGTCGTTCGAAGTCGCGAACCTGAAGACGATCCGCAACCGGATCAAGTCGAGCCAGCCGAACTGGAAGCTCGTGCAGCTGATGGACGAAGCGCAGCAGCGCCCGTACGACTTCGTGAAGGCGAACGACACGCGCACCTACGGCGACCTGTCGACGCGCGACGGCATGCGCGAGATCGCGACCTATGCGAACGGCGTCGGGCCGTACAAGACGTCGATCATCGCGGTCGCCGCGGACGGCACGCTGCAGCAGCCGACGCCGTACGTGCGCTACGCGCACGAGGCCGGCCTCGTCGTGCATCCGTACACGTTCCGTCCGGAGAACAACTTCCTGCCTGCGTCGCTGAAGGACGGCGGCACGCCGGCCACGCGCAACACGGCCGGCTCGGTGCGCGAGATTCAGGCATACCTGCGCGCGGGGATCGACGGCTTCTTCACCGACGATCCGGCCGTCGGCCGCACGGCCGTCGATACGTTCAAGCGCTGATACCAAGCGCCGATCCGCTTCGTGACCGGGCGCCGCGCACGACGTGCCGCGCCCGGTTTCCCCGCATCGCTCAGATCACGTTGAAGTGGTGCGTGCCGTCCCGCTTCAACTGGTCGACCAGCCCGTATTCCCAGTCGAGATACGCCTGCATCGCGGCGGCCGCGTTGTCGGTGCCTTCGTACGGACGCCGGTAGCGATCGACGCGCGGCGACGCCAGATGCGTCTCGCCGCTCTCCAGCGGCAGCCCGGCGTCGATCCACGCGGCCGTGCCGCCGGCCAGCACCCGGATCTCGGCCGATGCCGGCAGCAGCGCACGCGCGTCATCCGCCGCGAACCGCGCGAGCAGGCTCGATCCGCACGTGAACACGTAGCGCTTCGCGGGCGGAATCGTCGCCAGTGCGTCGCGCAACTGCGCGCGCACGGCAAACCACGCGCCGGGAATATGGCGCTTCACGTAGTTCGCGCTGGCCGTCACGTCGACGATCGCGAGCTCGCCGGGCGCGGCCTCCTTCAGCCAGCCGGCGAGCGTCGCGGGCGACACGTCGGCGGCGGGCGGCGTCGCCGGCACGTCGCGCGGCGGCTGGCCGCGCTCGGTGAATGCCGCGGTGCCGGCCGGCTCGACCACGCGCACGTCCCAGCCCATCTGCGCGAGCCACGAAGCGGTCATGTCCGCGCGCACGCCGTCGTCGTCGGCCAGCACGATCCGCGCGCCGCGCACGGCCGCGTGATGGTCGGTCTCCTGCACGAGCTGGCCGCCCGGCGTACTCAGGAAGCCCGGCAGATGCCCGGCTTCGTATTCCTCGGGCGTGCGCACGTCGAAGCGGTACAGCGTGCGGCCCGGTTCGTCGAGCGCGGCGACGTCCTCGATCGCGATGCGCGGCACGCCCGCGCGCTCGGCCACCGCGCGGGCGGCCTGACGCGCATCGGCCCGCTGCGTCGCGTCGATCTCGTCCGGAAAGCGACGCGCCGCACCGCGCTCGAGCGTCTGGCCGGCCAACGTCCAGCCGATCGTGCCGTTGCGCAGCGCGGCGACCGGATTCGGCAGCCCCGCGTTGACGAGCGATTGCGTGCCGATGATGCTGCGCGTGCGGCCCGCGCAGTTGACGATCACCTGCGTCTTCGGATCCGGCGCGAGCGCGCGCACGCGCAGCACGAGTTCCGCGCCCGGCACGCTGGTCGACGTCGGGATGTTCATCGTCTGGTACTCGTCGAAGCGGCGCGCGTCGACGATCACGACATCGGCTTTCGCGTCGATCAGCGCCTGCACCTCCTGCGCGGACAGCGACGGCGTATGGCGCACGGCCTCGACCCATTCGCCGAACGACTTGCTCGGCACGTTCACGTCGATGAACAGTTCGCCGCCCGCCGCGACCCAGCCCGCGAGGCCGCCGTCGAGCAGCCGCACGTCGGTGTAGCCGAGCCGCGCGAGCGTCGCGGCCGCGCGCGGCGCGAGATCCTCGCCGCCCGCTTCGCCGAACACGACGATCGGCGTGTCGCGGCGCGGAATCCGCGTCCATGCGTCGAGTTCGAGCTTCGACAACGGAAAGTTGGCGGCCCACAGCGGGTGGCCCTGTGCGTACGGATCTTCCTCGCGTACGTCGATCAGCGCGATCTCGTCGCGGGCCAGCAGGCGTGCGCGTACGTCCTGGTACGACGCGACGGGAAAGCGGGAAATGGAATCGGCGGATTGCGTCACGATGTCTTTATGTTGAATGCGTTGAAATCGATGAATGAAGCGGAACGGAGCAAGCGTGGCCCTGCCGGCGCGCACCCGCAACGGGCCGCGCGAGCGGGCCGTGCGTCAGGCATTCGAATAACCCGACACGAACGGCTTCACGGTCCCGTCGTCCAGGTACACCGCGCGCTCGACCTTGCCGATGTTCGCGCCGTACACGTGGATGCTGATCGATACCTGGTCGGCGAACGCGTTGGTCACGCGATGCACGTCGCCGATGCGCGGCGACACGGCCTCGACCTCGCCCGGCCGCAGCCGCACGGCGTCGCCGGCAGGCACCGGCTTGCCGGCCGCGTCGAACCGGTACGGCTGCGAGAACTCGCCGCCGCGCAGCATCCCGATCAGCCCCCACACCGTGTGGTCGTGGATCGGCGTCGCCTGGCCGGGCCCCCACACGAAGCTGACGATCGAGAAACGTTCGTCCGGGTCGAGATGCAGCAGGTACTGCCGGTAGCGCTCGGGATCGGGCTGCGCGAACGCGTCGGGCAACCAGTCGTCGTGTTCGACGAGCGCGGCGAGCAGCGCGCCGCCCTCGTCGAGAATGCGCGCCTCGTTCGCGCCGGACGCGAGCAGCGCATCCAGACTCTCGACGAACGGACGCAGCGGCGTCTGTTGCAACGAAAGCGTACTCATCGGCCGTCTCCTCGAATATGATGCCGAATATGATGGATCGTCATGATGCACCTGAAAGACCATGCAGAACAAACATGAAAATTAGCGATATCGACGCTTTTGCAGCGGTCGTGCGCTGCCAGACCCTGAGCCAGGCCGCGGCCGAGCTCGGGATGACGCAGCCCGCGATCACGCGGCGCATCCAGAATCTCGAGGAAGCGCTCGGCGTGACACTGCTCGACCGCAACACGAAGCCGCCGCGCCCGACCGACATCGGCCGGCAGGTGTTCGAACAGTGTCGCGCGATCCTGCGCGAGGTCGACGCGCTGCGCGAACTGACGGCCGGCCAGCAGCCGCCAGCCGGCGAATTCCGGATCGGGCTCACGCAGGGGCTCGGCGAGCTGATGCTGCCGGCGCTCATCGGCGATCTCGCCGCGCAATGGCCCGCGCTCGCGACGCAGGTCACGACCGCATGGGGCGGCCTGCTCGTCGAACGCATCGCCCGCCGCGAACTCGATGCGGCGCTCGTCTTCCTTGCCCGCGAAATGGTGCTGCCGGCGCAGGTCGAAGGCGTTCGGCTGCTGGACACGCGGCTCGTCGCGGTCGGCCGCAAGGGCGACTGGCCGCGCCGCAGCTACCGGCTCGCCGATTGCCATGCGCGCGGCTGGGTGCTCAATCCGGACGGCTGCGGTTTTCGTGCGGGCCTGCGGCGCGCGCTCGACGCGCAGGGTCTGCCGATGCCGGTCACGCTCGACGCGTACGGCCGCGACCTGCAACTGCAGAGCGTTGCCAACGGCTTCGGCCTCGGGCTGATGCCGCTGCCGCTCGTCGAAGGCAGCCCGCTGCGCGACGCGCTCGACATCGTGCCGCTCGCCGATTTCAAGCCGCAGATCGATCTGTGGCTGCTGCGCCGGCACGATGCGGCCCGTTTCGACGCGCCGCTCGCGGCCATCGCCGCGCATGCGCGCGCCGCGTTCGCGCTGCCGGAGCGATCGCACGACAAGGCCGCTTGACCTGACTGTAGCGGCCGTCGTGGCCACGGCGGCCGCGCGGCGCCTGCGGCGCGCCACGCCGTTGCCGTGCCCGGCAACCCGGCCCGGCTCACGCATCATGTCGACCGCGTTCGCCCCCGTTGCGTGACGCTGCGTCCGCCGCCGCGTGCGTCTGCCCGCGCGGCGCCGCATCGAGCACCGCCCGCCCCGCCGCCACCGCGATCGCATCGTCCTGCGGCGTATGCACGCGGCTGCACAGCACGTCGCGATAGTGGCGCTCCAGCGGATTGGTGCGGCTCAACCCGTGATTGCCCGACAGCTTCAGCGCCTGCTCGACCGTCCGGATCGCCTGCTCGGTCACGGTGCGCTTGACGAGACCGCTGGTCGTCACCGACGGCGCGTTGCCGGCGTCGGTGCGCGCGATGTGATCGTCGAGCAGCACCCGGTTCGTGTGCAGCCAGCCCTCGATTTCGCCGACCGCCTCCTGCACGCGCGGCAGCGTCGCGAGCGGTGCGCCGAGCCCGCTCGGCGCACGCGTCGTCGCGAATTCGACCAGCCAGTCGCGCGATGCGCGCGCCACCGCGTCGTACAGGCTGCCGAGCAGCGCGACCATCCACGCCTGCTGATCGGCCTGCGCGTCGGCATCCGCATGGGTGGCGGCCGACACGACCCATGCGTCCGGCGCGCGCACGTCGACCGCATATTCGGCCGGCAGCGGCACGTCGTCGAACACGACTTCATGGCTGCCCGATGCGCGCAGGCCGAGGTGATTCCAGCTTTCGATCACGCGGATGCGCTCGCCGTCAGCCTCCGGGTCGCGCGGCACGAGAAACACGCCGACGCGCGGCGCCGGTTCGTCGGTGCGCGCCCACACGGCCAGCCAGCGCAGCGCCGGAATGCCGGTGCTGTAGAGCTTGTGGCCCGACAGCCGCCAGCCGTCGCCGTCGCGGCGCGCGATGGTTGCCGGCAGCCCACCGCGCGACGGCGAACCGAGCGCCGGCTCGACGCGCAGCGCGTTGATCAGCGCGCCGTGCGCGACCGCGCTGTCGAACACCGCGCGCCGCACCTGCGCCGGCCAGCGGTTGTCGGCGCGGCCGAGCGCGCGATGCTGCAGATACGTCATCGTCAGCACCAGCGCGGTGGCGGGATCGGCCCGCGCGACGGCCGCGACGATCCGGCTCGCCTGCGCGAGCGTCGCCCCGGCGCCGCCATGCTCGCGCGGCACGACCTGCGCGATCAGCCCGGCACGATGCAGCCGCGCGAAGTTCTCGTGCGGAAAGCGGCCGTCGACGTCGTTGCGGGCCGCATCGGCGGCGAGTTCGGGGGCGAGGCGCTCGAGCAGCGCGGCGAGGCGCGCGTCGTTCGTCTCGTCGGCGTCTGCAACGTCAGCGGTGCCGGCCGCATCGGCGGACAGGAGGCGCAGCGAAGGTTGCGGTGACGGCGAGGAAGCGGCAAGGCTGGCGGACATCGAAACGGATTCCCTGGGTAGGTCGAACACGGCGGCGAAATGGCGACAAAGGCGGCAAACGCGGCACCCACGCGCGCCCGATCATTCACGAGCCCACAGCGTATGCGCAACGCATGCGCCCCCAAACCATGCAAATCTGATATTCAAATCGGGATTGATTATTTCCATTCCGCATGATCGCGGCGTTAACCTGCGCTCCATTCCCGCCCGGCCGTGCGCCGGGACATCCCTGCACCGGAGACCCAGATGAGCGTCGAATTCATCGGCATGATCCAGAGCCAGAAACAGTCGGAAATCCACCCGGCGTCCGGCCCCGTGGTCGATCCCGACTATGTGCGCGACTTTGCCCGCGCCCACGAAACGGCCGGCTTCGACC
Source organism: Burkholderia orbicola (assembly GCF_900100915.1). Classification (NCBI taxonomy): domain Bacteria; kingdom Pseudomonadati; phylum Pseudomonadota; class Betaproteobacteria; order Burkholderiales; family Burkholderiaceae; genus Burkholderia; species Burkholderia orbicola. Next base: position 531,913 of record NZ_FNKW01000002.1, read on the forward strand.
GGATCCTCGTGCCGCATCACTCGACCGGCCCGTCGGCGACGCTGACGATCGCGTTCGCGGCGGCCGCGACCGAGCGCATCCACTTCATGCTCGCGCATCGCCCGGGCTTCACCGCGCCGACGCTCGCCGCGCGGCAGATCGCGACGCTCGACCAGTTCAGCCGCGGCCGGCTCGCCGTGCACTTCATCTCCGGCGGCTCGGACAGCGAGCAGCAGCGCGACGGCGATTTCCTCGATCACGACGCGCGCTATGCGCGCACCGACGAATACCTGGGCATCCTGCGGCGGATCTGGACGGAACCGCAGCCGTTCGATCACGACGGCGCGCACTACCGGTTCAAGCAGGGTTTCTCGGAAGTGAAGCCGTTCCAGCAGCCGCATGTGCCGATCTACTTCGGCGGCGCGTCGGACGCGGCGCTCGCGGTGGCCGGCAAGCACGCGGACGTCTACGCGCTGTGGGGCGAATCGCTCGACCAGGTGCGCGACCTGACGACGCGCGTGCGCGCCGAAGCCGCGAAGCATGGCCGCCAGGTGCGCTTCTCCGTGTCGTTCCGCCCGATCCTCGCGGCGACCGAGGACGAAGCATGGGCGCGTGCGCACCGCATCCTCGACGAAACGCGCCGGCTGCGCGAAGCGGCCGGGCTCGGCGCCGGCGGCCCGCAGCAGAGCGAAGGCGCGCGCCGCCTGCTCGCCGCGGCCGAGCGCGGCTCGCGCGTCGACAAGCGGCTGTGGACCGAGATCGCGAAGCTCACCGGCGCGCGCTCGAATTCGACGGCGCTCGTCGGCACGCCCGAACAGGTCGCCGACGCGCTGCTCGACTACTACGACCTCGGCGTGACGACGTTCCTGATCCGCGGCTTCGATCCGCTGGAAGACGCGATCGACTACGGCCGCGAACTGATTCCGCGCGTGCGCGGCGCCGTCGCCGCACGCGACGCGGCCCGCCGCGCCGCCTGAGCCCACGGAACCATACGGAGCCCTACGCCACCATGTCCGCCGTCCTTTCGTCGCCCGACCGTACCGCATCCGGCCTCGTGCTCGCCGATACCCCGCGCCAGCATTTCTGGTTCGATCCGCCCGTGCCGCGCATCGACGTCGCCGCCGAGCGCCGCCACCGGCAGGAGCGGCTCGCGGCCGCGTTCCGCCTGTTCGCGCGCTTCGGCTTCGCGTCGGGCCTCGCCGGCCACATCACCGCGCGCGATCCGGAACTGCCCGATCATTTCTGGGTGAACCCGCTCGGCGTGCATTTCTCGCAGATCAAGGTCTCCGACCTCCTGCTCGTCAACGCGCGCGGCGAAACCGCGATCGGCCAACGGCCGCTGAACAAGGCCGCGTTCGCGATCCATGCGGCGATCCACGAAGCCCATCCGCACGTCGTCGCCGCTGCGCACACGCATTCGACCTACGGCAAGGCCTGGTCGACGCTCGGCCGCCCGCTTGATCCGCTCACGCAGGACGCGTGCGTGTTCTATGAAGACCACGCGCTGTTCGACGACTTCACGGGGATGGTCGTCGACACCAGCGAAGGCGCGCGAATCGCCGATGCGCTCGCGAAGCCGGACGGCACCACGCACAAGGGCGTGATCCTGAAGAACCACGGCATCCTGACGGCCGGCCCGACGGTCGAGGCCGCCGCGTGGTGGTACATCGCGCTCGACAACGTCGCGCACACGCAGTTGTTGGCCGAGGCGGCCGGCACGCCGCAGCCGATCGATCACGCGACCGCGCGCCATACGCACGGCCAGATCGGCGGCCCCGACGGTGCGCTGCATGCGTTCGACAGCCTGTTCGCGCGCGTCGTCGCCGACGAACCCGATCTGCTCGACTGAGCCACCCTTGCGCCACCCCGGAGACCACACAATGACCCACACCACCGCACCCGCGCCCGCCGACACGCACGACGACCAACGCCGCCGGCTGCTGCGCGCGGCCGGCGCCGCCGCGCTCGCCGTCCCTGCGATCACGCTCGGCCGCAAGGCGTGGTCCGCGCCGCCGCTGAAGAAACTCACGTTCGCGTGGAACCAGAACGCGTTCTGCCTGACGCCGATCGTCGTCGCGCAGGAGCGCGGCTTCTTCGAGAAAAACGGGCTGCAGGTCGAGCTGGTCAACTACAGCGGCTCGACCGATCAACTGCTCGAATCGATCGCGACCGGCAAGGCCGATGCGGCGGTCGGGATGATCCACCGCTGGCTGAAGCCGCTCGAAGCCGGCTTCGACGTGAAGATCATCGGCAGTTCGCACGGCGGCTGCGTGCGCCTGCTCGGCGCGAAGGCGGCCGGCGTCACGACGCTGCAGGCGCTGAAGGGCAAGACGGTCGGCGTCAGCGATCTCGCCGCGCCCGGCAAGCACTTTTTCTCGATCCTGCTCGCGAAGAACGGCGTCGATCCGGAGCGCGACATCACGTGGCGGCAGTATCCGGCCGACCTGCTCGGCGTCGCGGTCGACAAGGGCGAGATCCACGCGATCGCCGACGGCGACCCGAATCTGTATCTGCTCGAAAAGCGCAGCAACGGCGCGTACACCGAACTCGCGACCAACCTGTCCGGCGAATACGCGCGCAAGGTGTGCTGCGTGATCGGCGCGCGCGGCGACCTCGTGCGCAACGACCGGCCGTCGGCCGCCGCGCTCGCGCGCTCGATCGTGCAGGCCACCGAGTACACGCACGACAACCCGAACGAAGCCGCGAAGGTGTTCGCGAAGTATTCGCCGAAGATCAGCCCCGAGGATCTGCGCAAGCTGTATGCGACGCTCACCTACACGCATCACCCGACCAATGTCGACCTGCAGCAGGAAATCGCGTTCTATGCGGACGATTTCCGCCGCATCAGCGTGCTGAAGAAGAGCACGGACCCGCAGCGCTTCGCGCAGCAGGTCTATGCGAACGTACTGGGGTAACGCGATGTCGACGATCGAACACGCTTCCGCCGCACGCACCGCATCGGCTCCGGCCGGCGCCGCCGCCAACGCTCCAGCTTCCGCACGCCCGGCCTGCACGACGTGCGAAGCCACGCTGGCCGCGGAGGCGCGGCGCGAGCGCATCTGGCCGACCGGGATCGCCGCCGCATTCGCATGGGCCGCGCTCGGCGCACTGACGCAACTGTGGCCGAACCGGATCGTCGGCTTCAGCGACTGGGCGTACACCGACACGTTCGGCACGGCCGCGTGGACGATCGCCGCGCTGCTGCTCGTCGCCGCGACGCTCGGCCATCGGGTTGCGGCGACCCGCACGCGGCTCGCGCGGGTACGGCCGGCCGGCCCGTGGCTCGTCGCGCTGCCGCTCGTGCTCGCCGCGTGGGAAATCGTCACCGCCAAAACCGGCTGGCTGCCGACGCCGTTCTTCGCGCCGCCGCAGGCGCTGATCGAGGTCTACGTCGACGACTGGCCGCGCCTCGCCGGCAGCGCCGCCAACACGCTGAAGCTGCTCGCGCTCGGCTTCGCGTACGGCGTCACGGTCGGCTTCGCGGTCGGCGTGTCGATCGGCTGGTCGCGGCGGATCGGCTACTGGGTGCATCCGGTGCTGCGCGTGCTCGGGCCGGTGCCGGCCACCGCGCTGCTGCCGCTCACGTTCTACTTCTTCCCGTCGAGCTATTCGGCCGCCGCGTTCCTGATCGCGCTGGCGACGGGCTTCCCGGTTGCCGTGCTGACGTGGTCCGGTGTCGCGAGCGTGAACAAGCAGTACTACGACGTCGCACGCACGCTCGGCGCGAACGCACGCTTCCTCGTGCTGCGCGTCGCGATTCCGGCCGCGCTGCCGCACGTGTTCGTCGGCATCTTCATGGGGCTGAGCGCGTCGTTCACGGTGCTGGTCGTCGCCGAGATGATCGGCGTCAAGTCGGGGCTCGGCTGGTATTTGAGCTGGGCGCAGGGCTGGGCGTCGTACGTGAACATGTATGCGGCGCTGATCGTGATGGCGCTGCTGTTTTCCGGGCTGATCGCGCTGCTGTTCGCGGTGCGCGACCGTGTACTCGCCTGGCAGAAAGGAACCGTCAAATGGTAAGCGCCGCCGTACTCGAACCGTCCGCGGCCACTGCCGCGGCGCCCGCCGTCACGCCGCCGCGCGGCGCGCGCATCGACATCCGCCGCGTGAGCCATGCGTTCGACGGCCCCGGCGGCGCGCTGCCGGTGCTCGACGACGTGTCGCTGTCGGTCGCGGCCGGCGAATTCGTCGCACTGCTCGGCCCGAGCGGCTGCGGAAAATCGACGCTGCTGCGCCTCGTCGCGGGGCTCGACGCCGCGCGGCAAGGCACCATCGCGCAGGATGGCGTGCCGATCGAGCGCCCCGATCCGTCGCGCATCGTCGTGTTCCAGGACCCGACGCTGTACCCGTGGCGGCGCGTGCGCGCGAACGTCGCGCTCGGCCTCGAAGCACGCGGCGTGGCGCGTACCGCGCAGCATCGCGTCGACGATGCGCTCGCGCGCGTCGGGCTGCAGGAGTTCGCGAACGTGTTTCCGCATCAGTTGTCCGGCGGGATGGCGCAGCGCGTCGCGCTCGCCCGCGCGCTCGTCAACGATCCGCGCCTGCTGATCCTCGACGAGCCGCTCGGCAAGCTCGATTCGCTGACGCGGCTCACGATGCAGGCCGAGTTGACCGCGCTGTGGCAACGCGACGGTTTCTCCGCGCTGCTCGTCACGCACGACGTGGAAGAAGCGCTGTTCCTCGCGCAGCGCGTGATCGTGTTCGGGCCGCGCCCGGCAACGATCGTCGCCGAACTGCGCGTCGACCTGCCCTACCCGCGCCATCGCGGCGACCCGCGCCTCGCCGAATTGCGGCACGACGCGCTGCGGTATCTCGGGCTCGATGCGAGCTGGTAGATGCCGGATGCCGTTCGACGTTTGACCGCGATCCGCCGGGGACGCGCGCGATGAACGCGCCGCCGTTCGCCGACTGGGCCATCGCGTTCCTGCAACTGCTGTATCGCGCGCAAATCGCGTTGGCGCGTGGGCTGCACGCGATCGGCCTGACCGGCGACGCCGACGGCCAGGCCGCGTGGCCGTGGGCGCATCGCATCGCGCTCGAAACGCTGCGCATCGATGCCGGGCTCACGCGGCAGCTCGCGCTCGCCTGTGGCGCGACGGCGCTGGCCGTCGTGCTCGCGTGCACCGCGCTGGCTTCGCGCAAGCGGCGTGTCGTGCTGGCCATCGCCGCGCTGGCCGTCGCGTGGTTCGCGCCGTGGCCGCCCGCTGCGCTGTGGCTCGCGCCGGCCGTGCCGACCAGCTTTCAGCGCGATCCCGCGCCGTTTTCCGTATCGAACGTGATGCGCGGCGCGCACCTGTACACGCAACATTGCGCGGCCTGCCACGGCGCGGACGGACGCGGCGAAGGGCCGCTCGCGGCCACGCTCGCGCACTGGCCGCCGACCTTCGCCGGCGCGCTGCTCGCGCGTCGCCTCGACGGCGAACTGTTCTGGCGCGTGCGCCACGGCACGCAGGACGAGCACGGCGCGCCGACGATGCCCGGCTTCGCGGCAACACTCGGCCCGCAGGACACCTGGGCCGTGCTCGACTACCTGAAAGCGCTGGCCGCCGGCAGCGGCGCGCAGGCGGAAGGCGCGTGGCCGGTGCCGGTCCCGCTGCCGGCCCTCGACGTGCGGTGCGGCGACGCCGCACCTCAGGCGCTCGAGCACTGGCGCGAAGGCCAGCACGTGCGCGTCGTCGCGCTCGCGCCGGGCGCGACGCCGCCGCCGGAAGACGCGCGCTGGCAGACCTTGCTCGTCACCGAACGCGGCGCGCCCGTGCCGCCGTCAACCGCCGCGCGTGCGAACTGCGTCGCGACGACCGCCGATGCGTGGCGCGCGTTCGCGACGATTGCCGGCGTCGCGCCCGATGCGCTCGGCGGCACGCAACTGCTTGCGGATCGACGCGGCTGGCTGCGCGCGCGTGCGTTGCCGGGCAGCGCCGGCTGGTCGGATGCCGACCTGCTGTGCCGCTCGGATACGGCGGCTGTCCGGCCGTCCACGCGGGCCGCCCGCGGCGACGCACTGACCGCACTGCTGCTGCGCGTCGATCGGGAACCCGTGCGCGACGTACAGGCCGGCCTCCCGCATTGAATCCCTGAACCCTTCCCTCAACCGAACTTCACGATGAATCCGACCCGACGCCACTTCCTCGCCCAGGCGAGCGCCCTTGCCACGATCGCCGCCGCCCCCGCCGTCGTGCGCGCGCAATCGGGCGCACGCCCGTTGCTGCGCGCCGGCGACCAGAAAGGCGGGCTGCGCGCACTGCTCGAAGCGGCCGGCGAACTGAACGGCCTCGCGTACGACATCGCGTGGACCGAATTTCCGGCCGCCGCGCCGCTCGCCGAAGCGCTGAACGCGGCCGCCGTCGACTGCGGGCCGATCGGCGACGCGCCGGTGATCTTCGCGCTCGCATCTGGCGCCCGCATCAAGGTGATCGGCGCGAACCGTTCCGATCCGTACGGCACGGCCGTGCTCGTGCAGCCCGACGCCACGCTGAAAGGCGCAGCCGACCTGAAGGGCAAGCGCATCGGCACCACGCGCGGCTCGATCGGCCATTTCGTCACGCTGAAGGCGCTCGACGCGGCCGGCCTGCCGCCCGATGCCGTGTCGTTCCGCTTCCTGCCGCCGGCCGACACGATGCTGGCGCTCGCCACCGGTTCGATCGACGCATGGGCGACCTGGGAGCCCTATACCGCGCTCGCCGAAACGAGCGGCCGTGCGCGCGTGCTGGTCAACGGCCGCGGGCTGTGGTCGGGCCTCAGCTATCTGGCGGCGACCGACGCGGCGATCGCATCGAAACGCGACGTGCTGCACGATTTCCTGCGACGCGTCGTGCGCGCGCAGGCCTGGTCGTACCGGCACGTCGACGCGTATTCGGCGGCGCTCGCGCGCATCATCGGCATTCCGCCGGCCGCCGCGAAGCTGCAATTCGAGCGCCGCGGCACGCGCTGGCTGCCGATCGACGCGACGGTGATCGCCGAACAGCAGCGCACGGCCGACTTCTACCTGAAGGCCGGGCTGCTGCGCCAGCCGCTCGACGTACGCACGACCTTCGACACGGGCTTCCCGCTCGCTTGACCGGCGCGTGGCGGCGCGCGGCCGCCCAAACGGCTCAGGCATGATCTGGCACAATCGCGCTTCGACCATCCCGCCTCCAGCCAGCGTCATGCCAGCCATCACCGAACTCTTCGCCTACCCGATCAAATCCTGCGCCGGCATCGCGCTGACGCGCGCGCAACTGCTGGAAACGGGCCTCGCGTACGACCGCCACTGGCTGATCACCGATCCACACGGGCAGATGCTCACGCAGCGCACGCACCCGCGCCTCGCGCTGATTCGCCCGACGCTCGACGGCGATGCACTCGTGCTGAACGCGCCGGGCATGCCGGAAATCCGCACGCCGCTCGATGGCGACGCGACGGCCGCCACGCCGAAGATGGCCGCGACCGTGTGGCGCGACACCGTCGACGCGATCGACACCGGCGCCGACACGGCAGCGTGGCTCACCGAATTCCTCGGCGCGCCGACGAAGCTCGCGCGTTTCGGCCCCGACGCGCGCCGCAGCTGCAACCGCAAATGGACCGGCGAGATCGATACGCATACGCAGTTCGCGGACGGCTATCCGCTGCTGGTGATCGGCCAGTCGTCGCTCGACGACCTGAACGCGCGGCTCGCCGCGAAAGGCGCGCCGGCGATTCCGATGAACCGCTTCCGGCCGAACATCGTCGTGTCGGATCTCGATGCGTACGAAGAGGATTTCGTCGAGCATCTCGACGTCGACGGCGATACGCCGGTGCGGCTGCGGCTCGTGAAGCTGTGCACGCGCTGCCCGATGCCGACGATCGACCAGGCCACCGGCGCGCCCGATCCGGCATGGCCGCACGAGCCGACCGACACGATGCAGACCTATCGCGCGAACCCGAACTACGACGGCGCGCTGACGTTCGGCATCAATGCGATCGTCGTCGCAGGCGCCGGCGCGTGGCTCGAAGTCGGCCAGCCGGTCGAAGCGGAGATCGGCTTCGGCGATTGAGCCGGAGCCGGACAGCGCCGCCCGGCCCCTTCCCGCGCCGTCTCGTCGCGCGCCATCACGCGGCGCGCGCCATCGCATCACTCGCCGCCGCCGGCAGCCGGATCGTCACGACGAGGCCGCCGCCGGCCGCATCGGTCAGCGTCACGCTGCCCTGATGCACGCGCGCGATTTCCCTCACGATCGACAACCCGAGCCCCGTCCCTTCGACCGTCTGCGTCTTGCTGCCGCGATGGAAGCGCTCGAACACCGCATCGCGTTCGTCGGCCGGAATGCCCGGCCCGTTGTCGATCACGTCGAGCCGCGCCTGTTCGCCGTCGCGCGAGATACGCACCGTGATCACCGCATGGTCGCCCGCATAACGGATCGCGTTGTCGATCAGGTTGCCGATCATCTCGCCGAGCAAGTCGGATTGCCCGAGCACGTCGACGTCGGCCTCGTGCTCGAAGCCGAGATCGATGTCGCGCGCGCGGGCGACGGGCGACCAGTCGAGCGTCACGCTGCGGGCAAGCCGGTGCAGCGCGACCGGCTTGTGCGCAACCGCATGACCGCTGTCCGAATCGAGCCGCGACAGCGACAGCAGTTGCTGGACGATCTTCGCGGCCTGCCGCACCGCGCCGTTCGCGCGCCGCAGGTGCACGTTCGCGCGCGGCTGCTCGTCCGGCCGTAGCGCGAGTTCGACGCCCGCCTGGACGGCCGCGAGCGGCGTCTTCAACTGATGGGCCGCATCGGCGAAGAAGCGCCGCCGCGCCACCTGCATCCGCTGCGTGCGGCCGATGTACTGGTTGATCGAATCGACGAGCGGCGCGAGTTCGCTCGGCATCGCGCCCGTGTCGAGCGGCGTCGTGTCGTCCTCGCTGCGCGCGGCGACGGTGGCCGACAGCCGGTTCAGCGGCCGCAGCCCGCGGCCGACGCCGAGCCACACGATCCCGAGCGCCAGCACGACGAGCAGCCCTTCCTGCAACAGCGACCCGATCAGGATCTCGCGCGCGAGCGCCTGGCGCGCCTCGATCGTCTCGCCGACCATCACCCATACGATGCGCGACTGCGCGGTCGGCACGTCGTGCACCGGGATGCGCAGCGCCGCCATCCGCAACTGTTCGCCGCGATACACGACGTCGTAGTAACGCGTGACGAACAACGCGCCGTCGCCCGCGTCGCGGCCCTGCGGCAGCGGCAGGTCCGGATAGCCGGTGATCGTGTGGCCGTTGTCCTCGCGGATCAGGTAGTAGATCTTGCCGCCGTCGCTCGATTCGAGCATTTCGAGCGCGAGATACGGCAGGTCGACCTCGATCTCGCCGTCGTTGAGCCGCACGCCTTCGCGGATCGACTTCAGCGACGACGACAGCGTGCGGTCGAATGCGACGTGCGCGGCGCTCATCGCACGCTGGTACGTGAGCCACGAGTCGAGCGCGAGCAGGCCCAGCAGCGGCAGCAGCAGCCACAGCGCGACCTGCGCGCGCAGGTTCGGGCGGGTCATCCTTCCGCCTTCGCTTCGAGCAGATAGCCGAGCCCGCGCAGCGTGACGATCGCGACGCCCGTGTTCTCCAGCTTCTTGCGCAGCCGGTACACGTAGATCTCGATCGCGTCCGCGTTGACCGACTCGTCGAGCCCGAAGATCTTCTCCGACAGCGTGTCCTTGTTGATCGCGCGGCCGTTGCGCAGGATCAGCACCTCGAGCACCGAGCGCTCGCGCGGCGTGAGCGACAGCGGCTCGCCCGCCAGATGGAAGCTGCGGTCGATACTGTCGTACGAAAGCGGCCCGCACTCGACGCGCGAATGCTCGTGCCCGAGGCTGCGCCGGATCAGCGCGCGGGCGCGCGCCTCCAGTTCGGTCAGCTCGAACGGCTTCGCGAGATAGTCGTCGGCGCCGAGATCGAGCCCCTTCACGCGGTCCTCGACCGACCCGTGCGCGGTGAGGATCAGCACCGGCACCGGGTTGCGGCGCGCGCGCAGCCGTCGCAGCACCTCGAGCCCGTCCAGTTTCGGCAGCCCGAGGTCCAGAATCACCAGCGCGTAATCCTGCGTGCGCAGCACGTGGTCCGCCGCCTCGCCGTCGGCCATGTGATCGACCGCGAAGCGCGCGGCGCTCAGCGCATCGTTCAGCGACTGGGCCAGGTTCGGGTTGTCTTCGACGAGCAGCACACGCATGGGGATTCCGGTAAGGTCAGCGACAGCCCGCTACATTACATGATCCTTTCCGTCTCCACGCCTCGCGCAAACACGGGTTGCGCGGGTGTCGCGAAGCCGCCGCGCGCGATGCCGGCGGCAGCCGCTCAGCGCTCGGCAGCCGGCCGGTTGCGCGCCACGATGCGCGCGTCGCCGGTCACGCGCCGCTCGCGGAAACCGGCCACCACCGCGACGAACGCGACGCTCGCGCCGACCGTGACGACGATCATCGGATGCGCGGTGCCGTCCGACAGCCATGCCAGCACGCCACCGCACGCGGCCGTGATCGCCATCTGGATAAAGAAGAACAGCCCCGACGCCGTGCCGGCGATCTTCGTGTACGGCTGCATCACCGCGAACTGGCAGGCCGGAATCGCGATGCCGACCGCGATCATCACGACGAACATCGGTGCGACGAGCGCCGTCACCGAAGCCGGCGCGAGCGCGCCGCCGACCCACAGCACGGCGGCGCCGACCAGATTGACGGCCGCCGCCACCGCGATGACCGAATCGGCCGTCCGGCGCGTACTGGTCCGCGCGAACGCACTCGACCCGATCAGGTAGCCGAGCACGGTCACGCCGAAGATCGCCGCATAGACCGGGCCGGACACGCCGATGTGCCGCTGGAACAGCGTCGACGATTCCGCGATGAACGGATAGTAGGTGCAGTAAGCGAAGCTGATCGCGAGCGAATAGCGCAGGAACCGCCGCTCGCGCAGCAGGCCGGCGTAGGTCCGCAGCAGCCCGGCGCCGGCTGCCGGCCGCGTCTCGCGCTCGCGGGTCTCGGGCAGGTAGCGCAGCACCATCGCGGTCGCGACCAGCCCGCCCGCCGCCAGCCAGCCGAACACGCCGCGCCAGCCGAGCCACTCGGCAATCGCGCTGCCGGCCAGCGGCGCGACCACCGGCGACAGCGCCATGCCCGCCGAAATATGGCCGAGCATCGTGGCCTGCGTCGCGGCCGGAAAGCGTTCGCGCACGATCACGCGGCCGATCACGGTGCCGCTGCAGCCGCCCAGCGCCTGGAACACGCGCGCGGCGATCAGCGCCGGGATGCTGGTCGACCATGCGCAGGCGACGCTCGCGACGACGTACACGCACAGGCCGCCGAGCAGCACCGGCCGTCGGCCGTAGCGGTCGGACAGCGGCCCCGACACCAACATCGACAGCGCATAGCCGACCATGTACAGGGTCAGCGTGAGTTGCAGCTGCGCGTCGGTGCCGTGTAGCGCATCCGCCATCGCGGGCAGCGACGGCAGGTACGCGTCGATCGTGATGCGCGGCAAGCACACGACGAGCATCAACAGGAACAGCCAGCCCCGGCGGGGTAATGAACGCGTCTTCATGCGGTAAGTCCGGATCGGCCGGATGAGTGGGGTCGACAGCAATCTAAGGCGAAAGTGATATAAGCTGAAGGACCATTAAATCGACTGTTGACTGGACCACTATGCCGCGAGGCAAAGCCGCGATTCCGCTGGACCTGCCGCGCCCTGCCGGGCTGTCGGGCGGCAGCCCGCACTCGAAGCAGGAATGCATCGCCGATACGATTCGCGACGCGATCCTGAAACGCCTGCTGCCCGGCGACAGTCCGCTGCCATCCAGCCGGACGCTGGCCGCGCGCTGGGATGTCGCGCGCGGCACCGTCGAAGCGGCGTACGACATCCTGTGCGCCGAGGGCTACATCGCCCGCACGCAAGGCTCCGGCACACGCGTGTGCGCGGTGGTGCCGGACAGCTATCTGCGCGCGGCCGCGCGGTCGCGAGACGGCAGCCCGCTCCCCGCCACCATCGCGCCCCCGGCGCCCACCACCCCGGCCGAGCCCGAGCACGGCGTGCGTCCGGGCGTCCCGTTCGTCGCGCGGCTCGCCGACCCCGGCCTGCTGCCGATCCAGCAATGGAAGAAGGCGCTCGGCGCCAGCCTGCTCGCCGCGACGGCGGACGATCTCGGCGCGACACCGGCACTGGGCGTCGAAAGCCTGCGCGCCGAGATCGCCGCGTACCTGCGGGAATACCGCGGCATCCCGTGCGAGGCCGGCGACATCGTCATCACGACCGGCATCCGCCACGCGATCGACCTCGTCGCACGCACGCTGCTCGCGCCCGGCTCGACGGTGCTGATGGAGGACCCCGGCTATGCGTCGGCGTGGCAGATCTTCACGATCGCGGGCGCGACCGTGATCGACGTGCCGGTCGATCGGGAAGGCATCGACACCGTATCGCTGAATCGCCATCCCGATGCGCGCGCCGCCTACGTGACGCCGGCCCATCAGGCGCCGCTCGGCGTCACGATGTCGGTCTCGCGCCGGCTCGAACTGCTCGACTGGGCGCAGCGCAACCGCACGTGGATCATCGAGGACGACTACGACGGCGAATTCAGCTACCACACCGCCCCGCTGCCCGCGCTGAAATCGCTCGACGCGTGCGACCGCGTGATCTATTGCGGGTCGTTCAACAAGACGCTGTTTTCCGGGCTGCGCATCGGCTTCATGGTGGTGCCGGCGGCGCTGCGGCCGGCGCTGTCCGCCGTGTGGCACGCGACCGCACGCTCGGTCGGCGTCGCGCCGCAACTGGCGCTGGCCCGCTTCATCGGTCAAGGCGATTTCGCGAAGCACCTGCGCGCCGCCCGCCACGCGTACCGCCAGCGGCGCGACATCGTGCTCGACCAGCTGGAGAAACATGCCGGCGGCCGCTACTCGGTGACCGGCGAGCACGCGGGCTTTCATTTCGTGCTGTGGCTGCCGCCCGGCATCGACGACGCAACGTATGTCGCGCAAGCCCGCGCGGCCGGCGTCGAGCTGCAACCGGTCCGCGGCTTCTGTCGAAGCGCCCGCCGCGAAGCGGGCGTCGTCGTGGGCTATGCCGCGCTGACGGCCGCCCACGCGCGGCATGGCGGCCGCCTCCTCGGCCAACTGCTGGCCACTTCCGCGTAGCCCGCGACCCCGCGTCGCCCCGCCTCTCAAGCCCTGCCGCGCGCCGCGAAACCCGCGGCCGGCGCCGCGTCGACCTCGGGAAATCCATGACACGAACGGCGCGATTGCGAACCGGAATGAAAGCAGGCTGAAAGTGCCCCGCAATTAACATCCGCGTCACTCGAACAAAACCCACGCATCACTGGAGGAAGACATGCCGTTTGCACCGAAGCAACTCGCCGCCGCGCTGGCGATCGTTCTGGGCACTGCCGCCGGCAGCGCCGCCGCGCAGGTTCCGGCCGGCTACCCGGGGAACTACCAGGGCGTGATCGACGCCGCGAAGAAGGAAGGCAAGCTGATCGTCTACTCGACGACCGACACGGGCCTCGTGCGTCCGCTGATCAAGGACTTCGAAAGCCTGTACGGCGTGAAGGTCGAGTACAACGACATGAACAGCACCGAGTTGTACAACCGCTACATCAGCGAGAACGCGGCGAGCAGCACCAGCGCCGACGTGCTGTGGAGCTCGGCGATGGACCTGCAGGTCAAGCTCGTCAACGACGGCCTGATGGCGTCCTACGATTCGCCCGAAAGCCCGAACGTGCCGCAATGGGCGCAGTACCAGAAGCAGGCGTACGGCACGACGTTCGAGCCGCTCGCGATCGTCTACAACAAGCGGCTGATCCCCGAGAACGAAGTGCCGACGACGCGCGCCGACCTGATCAAGCTGCTCACCACGCAGGCCGACAAGTTCAAGGGCAAGGTCACGACGTACGACATCGAGAAATCGGGCGTCGGCTTCAACTATCTGACCCAGGACGCGCACGTGAACGAGAAGGTCACGTGGGAACTCGTCAAGGCGATCGGCGCGACCGGCCCGAAGCTGCAGTCGAGCACGGGCGCGATGATGGAGCGCATCTCGTCGGGCGAGAACCTGATCGGCTACAACATCATCGGTTCGTATGCCTACGCAAAGGCGAAGAAGGACAAGTCGATCGGCTACGTGTTTCCGAAGGACTACACGCAGGTCGTGAGCCGTCTCGCCACAGTGTCGAAGAAGGCGAAGAACCCGAACGCCGCGAAGCTGTGGGTCGACTACCTGCTGTCCAAGCGCGGCCAGACGCTGATCGCGAACCAGGCGAACCTGTACGCGATCCGCGCGGACGTGACCGGCGAAACGTCGGCGGCGAGCCTCACGAAGGAACTCGGCGATTCGCTGAAGCCGATCCAGATCGGCACCGGCCTGCTGGTCTATCTCGACCAGTCGAAGCGCCTCGCGTTCCTGAAGCAATGGCAGCAGGCGATCAAGCGCTGATGCGCTGAGCCGCTGACCTCGGGCCGCCCGCCGCACCGCGCGCGGGCGGCCCCTTCCCCTTACCGACTTCCTTGAGGCGGCCATCCGGATGGCCGCAGGGGCGAACTCATGCTTTCAACCAGCACACGCGGCACGGCACCGGCCGTTCCGCCCGCCACCGGCCCGCGCGACGCGATTCCCGCACTGCCGGTCAGCAGCCTGCAGCCGCTCGCCGGCATGCTGCGCTGGATCGTCGTCGCGGTCCTGACCGTCGCGGTCGCGCTGCCGCTCGGCTTCATCCTGTTCCAGAGCCTGCTGTCCGCGCCGTTCTTCGACGCGAACAAGACGCTCGGCATCGAAGGCTTCCGTTTCATCTTCAGCGATCCCGACTTCTGGTCGGCCGTGAAGAATTCGTTCATCATCGCCGGCGGGATGCTGTTCATCTCGATCCCGCTCGGCGGCATCCTCGCGTTCCTGATGGTGCGCACCGACCTGCCCGGCCGCCGCTGGCTCGAACCGCTGCTGCTCACGCCGGTGTTCGTGTCGCCGATGGTGCTCGCGTTCGGCTACGTGGTCGCGGCCGGCCCGGTCGGCTTCTACTCGGTGTGGTTCAAGGAACTCTTCGGGGTACAGAACATACCCTGGAACGTGTATTCGATCTTCGCGATCACGGTGATCGTGGGCCTCACGCACGTGCCGCACGTGTACCTGTATTCGTCGGCCGCGCTGCGCAACCTCGGCTCGGACGTCGAGGAAGCCGCGCGCGTGACCGGCGCCCGCCCGTTCCGCGTCGCGCTCGACGTGAGCCTGCCGATGACGATGCCCGCGCTGCTGTTCGCCGGCGTGCTGGTGTTCTTCCTCGGTTTCGAGGTGTTCGGGCTGCCGCTCGTGCTCGGCGATCCGGAAGGCCACCTCGTGCTCGCGACCTACCTGTACAAGCTGACCAACAAGCTCGGCGTGCCGTCGTATCACCTGATGGCCGCAGTCGCCGTGTGCATCGTCGCGATCACGTTCCCGCTCGTGCTGCTGCAGCGCCGCCTGCTGAAGACCGCGAGCCGCTTCGTCACCGTGAAGGGCAAGGCCGGCCGCGCGACCGTGCTGCCGCTCGGCGTGTGGCGCTGGGTCGCGCTCGCGATCGTCGCGCTGTGGCTGATGCTGACCGTGATCGTGCCGATCTCGGGCATCGTGCTGCGTGCGTTCGTGACCAACTGGGGCGAAGGTGTCGCGCTCGCCGAAGTACTGACGCTGTCGAACTTCATCGAACTGTTCGAGCAGGACAACCTGGTGCGCGCGATCGTCAACACGCTCGGCATCGGCGTGATCGGCGGCGCGCTCGCGATCGGCTTCTACTCGCTCGTCGCGTTCGCCGGCCACCGCCGCCCCGACTGGGCGACCAAGCTGCTCGACTACCTCGTGCTGCTGCCGCGCGCGGTGCCGGGTCTCCTCGCCGGTCTCGCGTTCCTGTGGATCTTCCTGTTCGTGCCCGGCCTTCGTGAGCTGAAGAACTCGATGTGGAGCATCTGGATCGCGTACACGGTCGTGTGGCTCGCGTACGGGATGCGGCTCATCCAGAGCGCGCTGCTGCAGGTCGGCCCGGAACTCGAGGAAGCCGGCCGCAGCGTCGGCGCGACGCGCAGCCGCGTGTCGCTCGACGTGACGCTGCCGCTCGTGCGCTTCGGCCTGCTCGCCGCGTGGCTGCTGATCTTCATGATCTTCGAGCGCGAATACTCGACCGCCGTCTACCTGCTGTCGCCCGGCACCGAAGTGATCGGCGCGCTGCTCGTGTCGCTGTGGGCGACCGGCGCCGTCGACCAGGTCGCGGCGCTCTCTGTCATCAACATCGCGATGGTCGGCGCCGGTCTCGGCGTGGCCCTGCGCTTCGGAGTGAAACTTCATGGATAAGCTCATCGTCGACGATCTGCACCTCAGCTACGGCGCCAACCCGATCCTCAAGGGCGTGTCGTTCGAACTGAAGGCCGGCGAAGTCGTGTGCCTGCTCGGCGCGTCGGGCAGCGGCAAGACCACGCTGCTGCGTGCGGTGGCCGGCCTCGAACAGCCGTCGGACGGCCGCATCCAGCTCGACGAGCGCGTGTTCTTCGACGGTGCTCGGCGCGTCGACCTGCCGGTCGAACAACGCTCGCTCGGCCTCGTGTTCCAGTCGTACGCGCTGTGGCCGCACCGTACCGTCGCCGACAACGTCGGCTACGGCCTCAAGCTGCGCCGCGTCGCACCGGCCGAACAGAAGCACCGCGTGCAGACCGCGCTCGACCAGCTCGGCCTCGGCCATCTCGCGGAACGCTTTCCGCATCAGCTGTCGGGCGGCCAGCAGCAGCGCGTCGCGATTGCCCGCGCGCTCGTCTACAACCCGCCGGTAATCCTGCTCGACGAACCGCTGTCGAACCTCGACGCGAAGCTGCGCGAGGAAGCGCGTGCGTGGCTGCGCGAGCTGATCGTGTCGCTCGGGCTGTCGGCCCTGTGCGTGACGCACGACCAGACCGAAGCGATGGCGATGTCCGACCGCATCCTGCTGCTACGCAATGGCCGCATCGAGCAGGAAGGCACACCGGCCGAGCTGTACGGCGCGCCGCGCTCGCTGTACACCGCCGAATTCATGGGCAGCAACAACCGGATCGACGCGCGCGTCGCCGCGATCGACGGCGAATGCGTGACGCTCGCCGGCGACGGCTGGGAGCTGCAGGCGCTTGCCCGCGACACGCTCGCGCCGGGCCAGGATGCGCAGGCCGTGATCCGTCTCGAACGCGTGCAGGTCACCGATGGCCCGGGCGCGAACCGCCTGCAGGCCGACCTCGTCACGTCGATGTATCTCGGCGATCGCTGGGAGTACCTGTTCCATTGCGGCGAGATGCGCCTGCGTGCGTTCGGCCATGTACCGCGCGCGGCCGGCAAGCACTGGATCGAATTCCCGACCAACGACTGCTGGGCGTTCGCGAAAGCGGGCTGACCCGAACGCGGCGGCCAGCGTGCCGCCGCCTGTTCTCCACGCCGCCGCCTTCCTGCCCGGCGGACGCTTCCCGGCGTCCGCCGCGGGCGATTGCGCGGTTGCGCGCCGTATCCGTTTCACCCAACCCACAAGAACCAAGGAGACACCGTCAATGAAGTCACGCGCAGAACGTTCGATTCGAACAGTAGTCCTCACCGGTTCAGCCGCGGCCGCCTGCCTCGCCGCGCCGGCCGCGCACGCGCAGTCGTCGGTCACGATGTACGGGATCATGGACGCCGGTATCGAATTCACGAACCATGCGGCGCCGCAAGGCGGCAATTCGGTCAAGCTGAAGTCGGGTAACAAGAACACGTCGCGCTGGGGCCTGCGCGGCGTCGAGGATCTCGGCGGCGGGCTGAAGGCCGTGTTCCGGCTCGAAAGCGGAATCGACCTCGCGAACGGCGCGTCCGACGACGGCCCCGACTCGATCTTCGCGCGCCGCGCGACGGTCGGCCTGAAAGGGAAATGGGGCGAGCTGTCGCTCGGCCGCAACTTCACCGTCACTTACGATTACATGCTGCCGTTCGATCCGATGGGTTACGCGCAGAACTACTCGTGGGCGACCTCGTCGATGGCAACCGGCGGCCGCAAGGACGGCCTGTTCACGCGCTCGTCGAACGCGGTGCGCTACGACGGCGAATTCAGCGGCTTCAAGTTCGGCGCGCTGTACGGGTTCGGCAACGTGCCGGGCAGCATGAAGACCAGCTCGAAATACGATTTCGCGGTGGGCTACGAGACGGGGCCATTCGCGGCGGTCGTCACGTTCGACCGGCAGAACGGCGCGGCCGACAGCGTCACGCCGGCCGATACAGTCAACTACATTCAGGGCATCCACGCGGGCTTGAGCTACGACTTCGGCAACCTGAAGACGATGGCCGGATACCGCAATTACAAGCGCACGTTCCACACCACGGCGGCGAACCAGTTGAGCGACATGTATTGGCTCGGCGGGTCGTACCAGTTCACGCCGACGTTCTCGCTGATCGCGGCCGTCTATCACCAGAACATCAAGGGCGGCACGGATGCCGATCCGACGCTGGTGTCGGTGCGCGCGCAGTACGCGCTGTCGAAGCGCACGGTGCTGTATGCCGCCGGGGCGTTCGCGATCGCGAAACACGACCAGAAGGTCGGCGTGTCGCGCGATTTCAACGGGTATGGCACCACGCAGGTCGGGGTGACGGCGGGGATTCAGCAGCGGTTTTGACGCTGACGTGACGAGCGGCAGCGGTTGATCGGCCGCCCCGCTGCTTTCACGCTACGCGCGGCGGCATGACGGCGAACGTCCGAACGCTGCCGCGCAACTCGACGCTCACGCCGCATCCGGCCCGCTGCCTGGCGATGCGCTGCTCACTCGCCACGCATCGTGAACACCAACCGCACGACGCTGCTCGCATCGCCCCAATGTTCACCGACCGCCGATAGCGGCACCGTGCGCGTGTCGATCGTGAGGCCTGCATCCCCGGCCGCCTCGAACACGCCGCGCACCGACGCCAGCAAGCGCGGCAACGGCACGCTGCCCAAGCCGCTGCCCATCAGCTCGATCGCGGTCGCGCGCAGCACGGCGCCCGGCAACAGCACGTCCGCGCCGCTGATCGAGCCGATCTCCACGAAACGCACCCGCCGTCCGCCGGGGGTCGCCTTCGCGGCGGCAACCAGCAGCGTCTGCGCGCTGGCGCCCCACAGATAATCGAGCACGACGTCCACGCCCGCGCGGAAATGCGGCTCGAGCGCCCGCGCCAGATGCACGTCGTCCTGCTGCAGCGACACCACCGCGTCCGCGCCGGCACTCAGCAACGCCTGCAGCGCGGCCGCGTTACGGCCTGTCGCGATCACCTTCGCCGCGCCGAGATGCTTCGCGATCCGCACTGCGAGCCGCCCCGACGTCCCCGTTGCGCCGTTGACGAGCACCGTCTCGCCCGCAACGAACCTCGCGCGTTCGGTCAGCGCCGCCCACGACGACATCCCCGGAATCGCGATCGCCGCCGCCGTGACATCGTCGAGCGCGTCCGGCAGCGGCACGCACTGCGTATCGGGCGCGATCGTACGTTCGGCCATCGCGCCGAACGGCGCGGGCGCACCGAAGAAGTAGACGCGCCGACCATCGTCGAGACGGCCCACGCCGTCGACACCGACGACGAACGGATAACCGCCAACGGATGAATAATGCGTCCCCGCCGCACGCCCCTGCGCGATGCGGCTCAGCGCGGACGCCGTCACGTCGATCAGGCTGTGGCCCGGCATTGCGCTCGGCGGTTCGAACTCCGTATAGATCGGACGTTGTCCAGCGCCTTCAACGACTGCTGCTTTCATGGTGATTCCTTCAATTCTGGAGGGGTGGACCTTTATCGGGCATCGAGCCATGCGCGCAGCGCGGGATCGCGTACTTCCAGCACGTCGAACAGGCCGAGCGCACGCAGCGCGGGCAATGCGTCGATCGCATCGGCCTCCGCGCGCGCCCTCTCGGCCGGCGCGGCGTTCGGGTCGATCAATACGCGCGCATTGACCAGAAACGCGCCGACGGTCCCCTTGCGGATCGTCGTTCCGCCGGCATCGACTTGGTTGGCATGGTCGGGAAGCATCTGTTCGGCTCGCATCGCGTCTTACTCCGGTTGTCATCGATGGACGCAGTGTAGGCGTGCGAAACCGGCCGATCTCCGGTATAATAGCCATTCGATACCGATATCCGGCCATGTCCGATCCGCTCCTGCCAGCCCGCTTCGTCACGTCCGACGACGGCCCGTTCGTGGTCGCCGCCGTCCTGTCGCAACGCGATCCGCGTATCACCGCGCCGCATTCCCATGCGCGCGGCCAGCTCGTCGGCGCGCTGAGCGGGCTGGTGACGATCGGCCTCGACGATCAGGAGTGGGTCGTGCCGGCGATCCATGCGATCTGGATTCCGCCGCATTGCCGGCATTCGCTGCGCTCGTTCGGGCCGATCGCCGGCTGGTCGGCGTTCATCGCCGAAGCCCGCTGCGCGACGCTGCCGGCCACGCCGCGCGCGATCCGCACGACGCCGCTGCTGCGCGAAGCCGTGCAGCGTGCGGCAAGCTGGGGCGATGCCGATCTGGATGCCGCGCAGACCCGGATCGCCGACGTGATCCTCGATGAAATCGCGGCGTCGGAAGCTGAAGCGCTGGGGCTGGTCCGGCCGCGGGACCCGCGGCTCGTGAAGATCACCGATGCGCTGGCCGCGGATCTCGCGAACGACCGCCGGCTCGAGGAATGGGCCGAATGGGCCGGCATCGGCGCACGGACGATGAGCCGCCGCTTCGTCGCCGAGACGGGGCTGACGTTCGCGCAGTGGCGTCAGCAGGCCAGGCTGCTGCGGGCGCTGGAGCGCATTGCCGACGGCGTGCCGGTGACGACGATCGCGCTCGATCTCGGATACGACAACGTGAGCGCGTTCATCGACATGTTCCGGCGTGCGCTGGGCACGACGCCGGGGAAATATATGGAGGCGGGAAGCCCGGTACAGCGATAGGTGAGGCCATGCTCGGGCATGACGCCGCACGGCGAAAAGCCGGCGGTCGGCACGGGGAAAACCGCCCGGCGCCGCATCAATACGTGCCGTCGCCCTGCTTCACGGCGTCGTCGCCCTTCCGTTTGAACTGTGCGGCGAGCCGCTCCGCGCTCCGTGCCAGCAGCGTCGTATCGACACCGACCGCGACGAACAACGCGCCCGCTTCCAGATAGCGCCGCGCGGCCGCTTCATCCGCGCTCAGGATGCCCGGCGCCTTGCCGGCCGCCTTGATCGCGCGGATCGCGCCATCGATCGCGGCCTGCACGTCCGGGTGCTCCGGATGGCCGAGATAGCCGAGATCGGCCGCAAGATCAGCCGGCCCGATGAACACGCCATCGACGCCGTCGACCCGCGCAATCGCATCGATCGCCTCCAGCCCCGCGCGCGTCTCGACCTGCACGAGCACGGCCATCTCGTCGTTCGCGCGATGCAGATACTCGCCGACGCGATTCCACCGCGATGCGCGCGCCAGCGCACTGCCGACACCGCGAATCCCGTGCGGCGGGTAACGGGTCGCCGCCACCGCCGCGCGCGCTTCGTCCGCGCTCTGCACCATCGGCACGAGCAGCGTCTGCGCGCCGAGATCGAGCACCTGCTTGACGATCACCGGATCGTTCCACGGCACGCGCACGACCGGATGCGACGGATACGGCGCGATCGCCTGCAGTTGCGCGAGGATCGTCGGCACCGTGTTCGGCGCATGTTCGCCGTCGATCAGCAGCCAGTCGAAACCGGCGCCCGCGACCACTTCGGCGCTGTACGGATTCGCGAGGCCGAGCCACAAGCCAATCTGCGCGTCGCCGCGCGCGAGCGCGGCCTTGAAGACATTCGACGGAATCTGCATCGTTCGCTCACCTCACTCGAAGTAGCACTGGATCGTCCCGAGCGGGCCGTAGTCGACGCTGAACGTATCGCCCGATCGCGCCGCGCAGGGCCGCGTGAACGACCCGCCGAGCACGATCTGCCCCGGCTCCAGCGCGACGTCGAAACGCGACAGCCGGTTCGCAAGCCACGCGACGCCGTTCGCCGGATGGTTCAGCACGCCGGCCGCGACACCGGTTTCCTCGACCACGCCGTTGCGCGACATGATCGCGGCGACCCAGCGCAAATCGACGTCCTGCGGGCGCACCGGCCGGCCGCCGATCACGACGCCCGCGTTCGCCGCGTTGTCGGCGATCGTGTCGAACACCTTGCGCGGCCGCTTCGTATCGGGGTCGATCGACTGGCTGCGCGCGTCGATGATCTCGAGCGCCGGCACGACGTAATCGACCGCGTCGTACACGTCGAAGATCGTGCAGTTCGGCCCCGTGAGCCGCTTGCCGAGCACGAACGCGAGCTCGACCTCGACGCGCGGCACGATGAAGCGGCCGGTCGGGATCGTGCCGCCGTCGTCGAAGAACATGTCGTCGAGCAGCGCGCCGTAGTCGGGCTCGTCGATCTGCGACGTGTTCTGCATCGCCTTCGACGTGAGGCCGATCTTGTGCCCCTTCAGCGTGCGGCCTTCCGCGAGCTTGAGGGTCACCCACGCGCGCTGGATCGCATACGCGTCGTCGATCGTGATGTCGGGATGGTCGAGCGAGATCTGGCGGATCTGCGTGCGGGCGCGCTCGGCGTCGTGCAGACGGTGCGCGAGCTGGTCGATGAGGGCGGGTTCGAGCATGGTCGGATCGGGAATGGGGTTCAGCCGGCCCGCTTGTAGCGGGCGTGGATGTTGTTGTGCTTGTACGAGCCGCTTTCGCTGAACTCGGTCAGTTCCATCGACAGCGCGAGGTAGCGTTTCGCGTACAGCTCGGCGAAATGGGCCTTGATCGCGTCGAACAGCGCGTCGCACGCGGCTTGTTTCGTTTCGTCGCTGCGGCCCGCGCCGATCTTCAGCGTCACGTGGACGAACGCGTCGTCCTCCGTGCCGTCCGCGACGCAATAATCGTGCAGCTCGATCGCGCGCGAGCGGATGCCGCCGGTCGGAAACACGCCGCCCTGTGCGATCAGCGTCGCGTTGATCGTGCGCAGCAGCGCGGGAATGCGAGCGTCGTCGCGGATGTTCGCGGTGTATTCGACGACGATGTGTGGCATGGCAACTCTCCGGTCGGATTCGAAGGCGTGGCGGGCGGCAACGCTCAGGGCAGCGGGAAGATCGCGTTGATCTGCCCGGTGCCGGAGCTCGCGAAATAGTCGGTGACGATCTCGACCGGCTTGTCGTAGCGATCCCAGCCGAGCAGCCCGAGCAGCATCGCCGTGTCGTGCATGCCGCCTTCGCCGTGGCAATGCACGTTGTATTCGGGCAGCATCGCGCAGAAGGTCTTGAAATCACCCTGCTTCCACAGCTCGACCACGCGCAGGTCGACCTGCCGGAAGAATTCGCGGCTGATCTGGTGGATCGATTCCTCGGGGCTGCCGTTGTCGTTGAAGCGGTGCGACAGCGAGCCGCTCGCGAGGAATGCGACGTTCGAATCGCTCTTCTCGATCGCCTCGAGCAGCGCCTCGCCGAAGCGCCGGCTTTCGTCGAGCTGATGCCACATGCACCAGCCGGCGATCGACACGACCTTGAAGTGCTGGTCGCCGTTCATGTAGCGCATCGGCACGAGCGTGCCGTATTCGAGCTCGAGGCTGTCGATCTCGTGCGCACGCGTCGCGACGCCGCGCTCGGTGGCCGTTTCCGCGATCAGCCGGCCGAGCGCCGGGTTGCCCGGATACGCGTACTGCATGTCGCGGATGAAATGCGGCAGCTCGTTGCTCGTATAGGTGCCCGCGAACCGCGCATTGCAGTTCACGTGATAGCCGGCGTTGACGAGCCAGTGCACGTCCGACACGACGATCGTGTCGACGCCGAGCGCGCGACAGCGCTCGCCGATCAGCTGGTGGCCGCGGATCGCCGCTTCACGGCAGCCGTGATGCTTGCCGGGCAGTTCCGACAGGTACATCGACGGCACGTGCGTGATCTTCGCGGCGAGGGACAGTTTGCCCATCGTTCAAGTCTCCCTATCGTTCTTGCGACAACACGGCCGGCGCCCGTCACACGCCCCAGCGCGGAACATGATGCGAACCCATCGAGATGCACACGTTCTTGATCTCCGCGAACACCTCGAAACTGTACTCGCCGCCCTCGCGCCCGGTGCCCGATTCCTTCACGCCGCCGAACGGCTGGCGCAGGTCGCGCACGTTCTGGCTGTTCACGAACACCATCCCGGCCTCGATACCGCGCGCGAGCCGGTGCACCTTGCCCACGTCCTGCGTCCAGATGTACGACGCCAGGCCGTACGCCGTGTCGTTCGCGAGCCGCAGCCCGTCGTCTTCGTCCTCGAACGGGATGATGCACGCGACCGGCCCGAAGATCTCTTCCTGCGCGATGCGCATCCGGTTGTCGACGTCGGCGAACACGGTCGGCCGCACGAAGTTGCCGTTGCGCAGATGATCGGGCAGCCCCGCCGGCTTGTCCGCGCCGCCCGCGACCACGCGCGCGCCTTCCTGCTCGCCGATGCGGATATAGCCCGTCACCTTCTCCCAGTGCTGGCGCGTGATCATCGCGCCGAGATTCGTGCCCGGATCGGTCGGATCGCCGACCACCAGGTTGTTCGCGCGGCGCGCGAATTCCTGCACGAAGCGATCGTAGATCGTGCGCTGCACGAAGATCCGCGAGCCCGCGGTGCAGCGTTCGCCGTTGATCGAGAAGATCGTGAACAGCGACGCGTCGAGCGCGCGGTCGAAATCGGCGTCGTCGAAAATGAGCACCGGCGACTTGCCGCCGAGCTCCATCGAATACTTCTTGAGGCCCGCGCGCTCCATGATCCGCTTGCCGGTGACCGTGCCGCCGGTAAACGACACCGCACGCACGTCCGGATGTCGCACGAGCGCATCGCCGGCCGTCGCGCCGTAACCCTGCACGACGTTCAGCACGCCCGGCGGGATACCCGCTTCGAGCGCGAGCCGGCCGAGCTGGTCGGCCGTCAGCGGCGACAGCTCCGACATCTTCAGCACGGCCGTGTTGCCGAGCGCGAGGCACGGCGCCGTCTTCCACGTGGCGGTCATGAACGGCACATTCCACGGCGACACCAGCGCGCACACGCCGACCGGCTGGTACAGCGTGTAGTTCAGCATCTGGTCGTCGACCGGATAGGTGCGGCCGTTCATCTGCACGCACACTTCGGCGAAGAAGTTGAAGTTCTCGGACGCGCGCGGAATCAGCTGCTTGCTCGTCTGCGCGATCGGCAGGCCGGTATCCTGCGTTTCCAGCGCGGCGAGCATCGGCACGTTCTTCTCGATCAGCTCGCCGAGCTTGCGCATCAGCTTCGCGCGCTCCTTCGCCGGCGTGTTCGCCCATTTGGGGAACGCTTCCTTCGCCGCGCGCACGGCCGCGTCGACCTCGGCCTCGCCGCCCGACGCGACGTCGGTGATGACGTCGCCCGTCGCCGGGTTCAGCGTCGTGAAGGTTTCGCGGCTCTCCACTTCGCGGCCGCCGATCCAGTGCTTGATGGTCATGTGCTCTCCTTCCTTGGGCGACGGGCTCAGCCGGCGCGATAGTAGTCTGCCTCGCCGACGATCGTGTTCACGAGCCGGCCGATTCCTTCGATTTCGGTCACGACCTCGTCGCCCGGCTGCGTGTCCGCCAGCCCTTCGGGCGTGCCGGTCAGGATCAGGTCGCCCGGCGAGAGCGTCATGAAGCTGCTGATGTGCTCGATCAGCGCCGGCACGTCGAACACCATGTCGCGCGTGCTGCCGCGCTGCGTCTCCCGGCCGTTCACCGTCGTGCGCAGCGTCAGGTCGCCCGCGTCGCCGATCTCGTCGCGGCTGACGAACCACGGCCCGAGCGGCGTGCAGGTGTCGCGGTTCTTCACGCGCAGGTTCGGGCGGTAGTAGTTCTCCAGATAGTCGCGAATCGCGTAGTCGTTCGCGACCGTATAGCCGGCCACGTAGTCGATGGCCTGCGCGCGGCTCACGTGGCGCGCGGGCCGGCCGATCACGACGGCCAGTTCGCACTCGTAGTGCATGTGCGTGGCGTCCGCGGGGCGCACGGTCAGCGACCGGTGGCCGACGAACGTATTCGGCCCCTTCAGGAAAATCAGCGGCTCGCTCGGCGCGTTGAACGCGAGTTCCTTCGCATGGTCGGCGTAGTTCAGGCCGAGCGCGAACGTCGTGCGCGGCGCGACGGGCGGCAGCCACGCCACCGCGTCCTCGGCCACCACGCGCCCGGTATCGAGGCGGATCGCGCCGTCGCCGGCCGGTTCGGCCGCATGCAGTGCGCCGTTGTAGATCACGCGCGCCGTCTTCATCATGCTTCCTCCGCCATCAGCGTATGCCGCAACGTGCCGATGCCGGCCGCGGCGATCTCGATCGTGCTGCCCGCGCGGGCATGCGGTGCGCCGCCCGCGACGCCGAGCAACAGCACGTCGCCCGCGTCGAACGACATGAAGGCCGTCACGTCGGCGATCAGCGCGCGCACCGGACGAATCAGCGTCGCGGTCGACGCGGATGCCGCCACTTCGCCGTCGATCCGCACCGTCAGGCCGATCGCGTCGACATCGGCGAGCGCGGCGGCCGGCACGATCGTGGGCCCGAGCGGGCAGAAGCCGTCGCGGCACTTGAAGCGCACGGCCGGACGGTAGTAATCGGGATGCGGCACCGACACGTCGCTCGCGAGCGTGAAGCCGTGCACGTAGTCGAGCGCCCGCGCGGCCGTCACGCGCGTCGCGCGCCGCGCGAACACGACGGCCACCGACGCACCGATCTCCAGCGCGTCGACACCGGCCGGCACGACCACGGCGGCGCCGTCGGCCGCATGCGTGTTGGCGGATTTGATGTACAGGATCGGCGCCTGCGGCGGGCGGCCGTAAGGCGGTGCGTTCACCGCATCGCCGAGCGCGTCGAGCGCCGCGCGCTCGTTGAGCAGCGCGCCGTAGACGGTACCGATGGCGACCGGCAACGGCGGCGCCGCGGCGGTCGTGCAAGACAGCTCCATGCGTCATTCCCCTGCCGCGCGTCGCGGCGCATCGTCAATAGTTAATATCTTAAGTAAACAATCGGGCGCTGGCAACCTCGATTACCCTGAGATGCGAAATTCATCAGCTTCGGCTGTTAAGATTGATGCGTCCCCGTCCTCTGCTCATCCCGATGAACCGTACGCTCGACCATCGCAACCTGGCCATGCTGCTGCTCGAGGCCCGCGAAACGCTGATGGGTCTGTTTCGCCCCATTCTCAAGGAATTTTCGCTGACCGAACAGCAATGGCGGATCATCCGCGTGCTCGACGGCGAACCGACGGAGGCGCTCGAAGCCGGACAGATCGCGAAACGCTGCTGCATCCTGAGCCCGAGCCTGACCGGCGTGCTGGAGCGGATGGAGCGCGACGGCCTGATCACCCGCACGCGCGCGCAGGAGGATCAGCGCCGGCTGCTGGTCAGCCTGACGCCGCAAAGCAGGAAACTGGTGACGGAGATCGGGCCGCGCATCGACGAGCAATATCGTCAGCTCGAGTCGCGCTTCGGCCAGGACGGCCTGGAAGACATCTACCGCGCGCTCGACCGGCTCATCGAGCTCGGCAGCCAGGCGTAAAGACGGCGCCCGCCCCCGTCATGGGCGGGAGCGGACGCCAATGCGACGCGGGCGGTCAGCGGGCGATCAGTATCAGTGGATCGCGCCGCGCATCAGCTCGGTCACGGCCACGCCGCGCGACGTGCGCATGCACTCCTCGACGTAATCGATGAACGGCAATGGCTCGAAGTCGATTTCGTCGCGCACGCGGCGATTGTCGAACACGCGATCGACCGTCGCGAATTCCCCGCAGCGCTGCAGGGCCCGGCCGATCACGCGCTCGAGTGCCGGATCGGGGCGCCCCAGCACATCACGCACGACGAGCGGCAGTTCCGCCGGCGCGCACGCCGCGTAGCGCGGCGCCCCGGTCATCCCCGCCGCCTCGTCCATCGCGCGCACGATCTGCGCGACCTGCGGCGCCTCGTCGCCGGCCGACACGTGATAGACGTCGTGCGCGAGCGTCGGCTTGACGGCCAGCAGCATCGTCGCGCGCGCCACGTCGTCCACCGACACGATGTCGATGCGCGTCATCGGCCGCGCGGTGAAGCGGCGCGCCGCATGCGCGAGCCGGAACATCCAGAACGAATTCGGCGCAGGACGCGTCCCGAGCACCGTATGGCCGACCACGTGCGACGGCCGCACGACGACGAGCGGCAGCCCGAGCGCGCGCAGACGCTGCTCCGTCCGGGCCTTCGCATGCAGGTAGTCGGCCGCCAGCACCGCGCCGGGCAGGCCTTCGTCGGCCTGCGGCGCGACGTCGTTCTCCGCGTCGCGTTCCGCCTCTTCCTGCACGATCCCGCCGCGGCCCGCATGCGCGTAGGCCGTGCCGACGTACACGAAGCGCTGCAGGCGCGGCGCGCGGGCAAAGCGTTCGGCGAAGTGCACCGCGTCGGCGATGTCGGCCTGCAGATGCGCGCCGTCGGCCGGCGACGCATGGCCCGCGCAGTGAATCACGTGCGTCGCGCCGGCGAGGCGCGGCGCATCGGCGCCGTGCCACACGTCGCCGAGCGCGCCGACGATCACGTTCGCATCGGTCAGGCGCGACGCCCAGTACGGCGCGAGCCCCGCGCGCAACACCGCTTCCCGCAGCCGCGCGACCGCATGGCCGCGGTCCTGCGCGCGCACGACGCACACGATGCGTTCGAGCAGCCCCGCATTGACGAGCGCCGTCAGCACGGTACTGCCGATGAAGCCGGTTGCGCCGGTCAGCACCAGCCGGCCCACGTTCGCCGCCGCGACCGGTGCGCTGGCCGGCGACACGAGGCTCGTCCGCCAGTTGAGCGACAACGCGGTTTTCCAGATCAGCACGATAGTCTCCTTCGAAGAGTCGGCCGGGCGGCGCGGTGCCCGCGGTTGCGGGCGGCGCACGGCTCACCGGCCGGGCCGGGGCTGACGCGCGCCCCGGCGCCTCCCGATCCGGCGTGCGGCCTGCGATCGCGTCGATCGCGCTCCGGCACGAGGCGGCGGCAGCCGGCGCGGACGGGCGTCCGCGGCACAGGATCGGGAAGTTCCCAGTGTGGGGCCCGACCGCATGCAAGTCTGTCCCGAAAGTTTCGTGAAAGTGTGCCGATTTGTACGCGATTGTCGGAGTGTGTCGTGCCGGCCGCCGCGTCAACACGCTGAAAGGTTCGGTCCGGCTGCATCCGAGAATGCGCCAGAGCGTGTCCTTCGCCCCGCTTTCCGTCGATCGGTCGGCGCGCGACCGATCGCCGCGGCCGGCGGCCCTGTCATCCCATGTCTGGACCGCCGCGCGCGCCGGCCCGGCCACCGCTGGTCGCCGCTATCGCCCGCGTGGGCTGACGCCTCGGGAATGACCATGAATCGTCAGACATCGTTTCATCTGAAACGGAAATAGACTCGATCCGGGTTTATTGCGGATTATCACTTGCGTTTCACACCAGTCTATCTAGACTGTTCAAGTCAAAACGGTCGAATGTGTCATCTTTTTCAGGAGACGATCCAATGCGCCTCACCATTCGGATTAATGGCAGCGAATCGGCAACCCGGCATTCCTTCGCGGTCTTGTGGGTCGATACCGACGAAGGGCTGTGGTCGCGCGAGGCACATCAGGGCATCGATCTTCCGACCTGGGGCAAGGTCCGCGACGTCGAAGGCGCGATGGCGCTGTGCGCGGCCGACAGCGGCAATGCCGTCTGTCAGTTGAAGGGGCTGTCGTTCGATGCGATGCGCCGCGAACAGGGCCCCGCGGTGCTCGCCGGCGAGCATCCCGACGGCGCGTGGCGCCTGCAGGCGGTCGATACCTGCACGACCCAGCCGGAATACCGGGAATTTATTTCCGTTGCGCGGTAGGTATTATTGACGTGAATCGTCTGCGGTTTTCGGGTTTATTCCGGTAGTAGTGATATTCATTTCGATATTCAGCATTAATGGCGCCTCGACTCGAGGCGCTTTTCATTTTCGGGATTAAAGAAATAACCGACGTCCGGGCAATTGATCGCGCGCCGCGGGCGATCGCGATCGAGCGATATCCCGAACCGCCTGCCCGAATCGGCATGCGATGATCGCGCAGGTTTCGTCCTCATCCGCCGCCGCCGAATCCCGCGTTGGCCCCACCTTTCCTGCCGGTTCCCCTCCCCTGTTCCAGATGGCCTGACCTTCGCCTTTTTGAAGGGCCGGAACATACTTTCCCCACACGATGTTTACTCATTTATTACAATCGCATTATTCAGACTGACCCGCCGCCGCCCGGCGGCCCGACCCGGCCATTGCATGAGCGTGAAAAAGAAGACCCACCCTGCCGATCCATACGCGGCGGCGACCAAGAATCCGATGCTCGCGTCGCGCCTGCCGATGTGGCGCTCGAGGCTGATCGTGGTCGTCGTGTTCCTCGCGTTCGCCGCGCTGATCGCGCGCGCTTTCTGGGTGCAGGTCGCGAACCAGGATTTCTACGTCGGTCAGGGCCAGAAGCGCTACCAGCGCACGATCGAGCTCGATGCGATGCGCGGGCGCATCGTCGACCGCAACGGCGCGATGCTCGCGGTCAGCCTGTCGACCTATGAAATCTGGGCGAACCCGAAACAGGTCGCCGACACCGATTACCCGCAGATCGCGAAGCTGCTCGACCTGCCGCTCGTCGAGGTGAAGCGGCGTCTCGGCAACGACAAGACGTTCGTGCTGCTCAAGCGGCAGGTCGACGCCGACACCGCGAGCCGGCTCGACAAGCTCGCGATCGACGGCATCACGCAGATCGCCGATTCGAAGCGCTTCTACCCGGAAGGCGAATCGGCCGCGCACGTGGTCGGCTTCACGAACGTCGAGGACAAGGGCCAGGAAGGCGTCGAGCTCGCGGCGAATGCGCGCCTGCAAGGCACCTCCGGCCAGCGCGAGGTGATCCGCGACCGGCTCGGCCGCATCGTGTCGGACACGCGGCCGCTCGTCCCCGCGCAGCACGGCGCGACGATCGAACTGACGATCGACCGCCGCATCCAGCAGCTCGCCTTCAGCCAGCTCAAGGCGGCCGTGATCGAGAACAACGCGGTGGCCGGCAGCGTCGTCGTGCTCGACGCGCAGAACGGCGAGATTCTCGCGCTCGCGAACTATCCGACCTTCGACCCGAACGACCGCGCCCGACTCACCGGCCAGCAATTGCGCAACCGCGCGGTGATCGACACGTTCGAACCGGGCTCGACGATCAAGCCGCTCGTCGTCGCGCTGTCGATCGACGAGCGCAAGGTCACGCCGAACACGATCATCAACACGTCGCCGGGCACCTACAAGATCGGCCCGGCGGTGATCCACGACACGTCCAACCACGGGTCGCTGACGGTATCGCAGGCGCTGCAGAAGTCGAGCAACGTCGCGCTCGCGAAACTGGCGCTGAACCTGCCCGCCGAAACGATCTGGAACAAATACCAGGAGTACGGGATCGGCCGCGCGCCGGAACTGACGTTCCCGGGCGTCGCGTCGGGGCGCCTGCGCGGCTACAAGCGCTGGCGGCCGATCGAGCAGGCGACGATGGCGTACGGCTACGGGCTGTCGATGTCGTTGCTGCAGATCGCGCAGACCTACACCGCGTATGCGGGCGACGGCACGCTGCACCCGGTGTCGCTGCTGAAGAACGGCACCGACCAGCAGACGATCGACGCGCACCGCGGCCACCGCGTGACGTCGCCGCAAACGGCCGCCGCGATCCGCTCGATGCTCGAGATGGCGGTCGGCGAAGGCGGCACGGGGCGCCGCGCGCGCGTCGACGGCTACCGGATCGGCGGCAAGACGGGTACCGCGCGCAAGCAGGTCGGCGCGAGCTATGCGAAGGGCAAGTACCGCGCGCTGTTCGCGGGGATGGCGCCGATGAGCAACCCGCGCCTGATCGTCGCGGTGATGATCGACGAGCCGCGCGGCAAGGGTTACTACGGCGGCACGGTAGCCGGCCCGGTGTTCGCGTCGGTCACGAGCGGCTCGCTGCAGTTGCTCGGCGTGCCGCCCGATGCACCGGTCGAGCCCGAGAAGAATGCACCGGCGAAGGCCGCCGCGCCGCAGAAGACGGTCGCGGCGCCGAAAGCGGGGGCGCCGGCCACGGCGACCGTCGCGCAGAAACCGTCGGCCCAACTCAAGACGGCTGCGCAATCCAGCCGCCCCGCGCCCGCGAAGATGGCCGCAGCGGGCTGACGACGCCAGGCGCGCCGCCGCGCGCCGTCAATGCGCGGCCGCGACCGGCTTCACCATCCGGCCGAGCACGTGCTCGGTCATCCCACGCGCGAGTTCGGTCTCGCCCATGAACACGGTGCCGATGCCCTCGCTCGACAGCAGCGCGGCCTCGTCGCCGCTGTTCGTGCACAGCACGACCTCGAGCGCCGGGTTGAGCGTGCGCGAAATCTCGACGATCTGCCGCACGTCGAACACGTCGGGTAGCGTGACGACCAGCATCCCGGCGCGGGCGATATGCGCCTGCACGAGCACGATCGGCTCGATCGCGTCGCCCGACACGGCCGCGATGCCGTCCGCACGCAGCTTCTCGACGAGCTCGCGATTCTGCTCGACGACGACATACGCGATCCCGCGCTCGTCCAGTGCATGCGCGATCCGCGTGCCGACCTTGCCGTAGCCGACGATCACGACCTGCCCGGTCAGATGCGTCTGCGGCGTCGACATCGGCAGCGCGGCGAGCGGATCGTCGCGCGCCTCGAGCTTGCGCGCGAACGCCGAATGCTTGCGAATCCACGCGAGCGCCGGATCGATCATCGCGAACAGCAGCGTGTTCATCGCGATCGAGATCAGCGCGACCGCGAGAATCAGGCTCTGCCCTTCGGCCGACAGCAGCCCGAGCGCACGGCCGAGCCCCGCGAGGATGAACGAGAATTCGCCGATCTGCGCGAGGCCCGCCCCGACCGTCAACGCGGTGTTCAGCGGATAGCGGAACGCGATCACGAGCGCGACGGCCGCGACCGTCTTGCCGATCAGCACGATGGCCGCGACCTCGATCACGTGCAGCGGCTCGTCGAGCAGCACCTTCGGGTCGAACAGCATGCCGACCGAGATGAAGAACAGCACCGAGAACGCGTCGCGCAGCGGCAGCGTCTCGTCGGCCGCGCGCCGGCTGAATTCCGACTCGCGCATCATCATCCCGGCGAAGAACGCGCCGAGCGCGAACGACACGTCGAACAGCTTCGCCGCGCCGAACGCGATGCCGACCGCGGCCGCGATCATGCACAGCGTGAACAGCTCGCGCGAGCCGGTGCGCGCGACGAGCCACAGAATGCGCGGGAACACGCGCTTGCCGACCACCAGCATCAGTGCGATGAACGCGGCGACCTTCAGCATCGTGACGCCGAGCGTGCCCCACACGCTGCCGCCGGCCGCATGCGCGTCGCCGGGCGGCGTGCCGCCGAGCAGCCCCGCCACCGGCGGCAGCAGCACCAGCACGAGCACCATCACGAGATCCTCGACGACCAGCCAGCCCACCGCGATGCGCCCGTTGACCGTCTCGACGAGCCCGCGCCCTTCGAGCGCGCGCAGCAGCACGACGGTACTCGCGACCGACAGCGCCAGCCCGAACACGAGCGCCGCACCGAGGCTCCAGCCCCACGTGAGCGCGAGCCCGCCGCCGAGCAGCGTCGCGACGGTGATCTGGACGATGGCGCCCGGCAGCGCGATCTTGCGCACCGCGAGGAGATCGCCGAGCGAGAAATGCAGGCCGACGCCGAACATCAGCAGCATCACGCCGACTTCCGCGAGCTGCTGCGCGAGCGACAGGTCGCCGACGAAACCGGGCGTGCCGGGGCCGATCACGATCCCGGCGAGCAGATAGCCGACGAGCGGCGGCATTTTCAGCAGCGACGCGAGGTAACCAAAGATCATCGCGAGACCGAAACCGGCCGCGAGCAACGCAATCAGGCTGACGTCATGAGGCATCCCCCCTCCCAAGCTCTTGTAACTATTTAGTAAGGTTCAAGAGTGAAAGGATAAGGGATGAGGCGGAAAAATGGCGCGCAGCCGCGAAAATTTCGCGCGGCGGCGCGGGTTGCGGGGCGCGACCCCGGCGAAGGGAAAAGCGTTGCGCACCCGGCCGCACGTGGACGTGGGCCGGGCGGCAGGCGGGGCGGACGCCCCGCCGCTCCCATCAGCGCGACGCTTGCGGGAAGCGCGCGCCCGGCGGCGGCTCGGGCCGCGTCGACGGCACGCTCTTGCGCACCTTCGCGACCTGCGCGGCCGTCACCGGCGCGCCCGTGTTGCCCCAGCTCGTGCGCACGAAGTTCGACACGTCCGCGACTTCCTGGTCCGACAGGCGCCAGCCGAACGGCGGCATCGTGAAGGTCGACGGCGCGGTGCGCGTGCCCTGCAGCGCGCTGCCCTCGAGCACGACGTGGATTAGCGAGGTCGGATCGTCGCCCTGCACGACCGGGTTGCCGGCGAGTGCCGGGAACACGCGCGTGTAGCCGTGGCCGTCGCTGCGGTGGCAGGCCATGCAGTTGTCGCGATAGACGGCCGCGCCCGGCTTGCTCGCGTCGCCGGTCTGCAGCGCCTTCGCCGCGGCCGCGTCGTACACGTGCGGCTGCTCGCCCTGCACGCGCGGCGGCAGCGTCTTCAGGTAGCGCGCGATCGCATTCAGGTCGTCGTCGGTCATGTGCTGCATGCTGTGGCCGACCACGTCCGTCAT
Organism: Burkholderia orbicola; assembly: GCF_900100915.1. Classification (NCBI taxonomy): domain Bacteria; kingdom Pseudomonadati; phylum Pseudomonadota; class Betaproteobacteria; order Burkholderiales; family Burkholderiaceae; genus Burkholderia; species Burkholderia orbicola. The sequence goes on from NZ_FNKW01000002.1 coordinate 566,429, forward strand.
CCCGCCGAACGCGGCCGTGCGCAGCGTGCGGCCGGTTTTCAGGAACTGCACGATCTCGGTTTCGCTCCACGTGCCGAGGCCCGTGCGCGGCTCGCCGCGCAGGCTCGTCGGCACCCAGCCGTCGATCGCCGCGCCGCCGGCCAGGAAGTCGAGGCCGTCCGCGTCGGTCAGCCCGCGCTCCTGCATCGTCGGCGCGCGCGGCGTATGGCACGCGCCGCAGTGGCCGAGCCCCTGCACCAGATACGCGCCGCGCGCGACCACCGGGTCGGTGTACGACGCCGCGTCGAACGGCTTCGGCGACGGCGCGAACATCTTGCGCCAGATGCCGAGCGGCCAGCGCATCGACAGCGGCCACACGATGTCCACCTTGCGGTTCTCGTGCTCGACCGGCGCGACGCCGTGCATGAAGTACGCGTACAGCGCCTTCATGTCGTCGTCGGTCAGACGCGCGTACGACGGGAACGGCATCGCCGGATACATCGTGTCGCCGTTCTTGCGCACGCCTTCGCGCACCGCGCGGGTGAAGTCCTCGTAAGTCCAGCCGCCGAGGCCCGTCTTCGGGTCCGGCGTGATGTTCGTCGAGTAGATGCCGCCGATCGGCGTGTCGAACTTCAGGCCGCCCGCGAACGGCTTGCCGCCGCTCGCGGTGTGGCAGGCGATGCAGTCGCCTGCGCGGGCGAGGTATTCGCCGCGCTTGACGAGCGCCGCGTCGGCGGACTGGGCGACAGGCGCAGCCGCCGCGCCCGAAGCCGCGGCCGGCGTGGACGCCGGCTGCGCGAACGCGGCGCCGCCTGCCAGACCGAATGCCGCCCATGCCGCGCCGATCGCCAGCGCGCGCCGCAGCGGGGACACCGGACGCGCGGCGTTGTGGTGGTTCATCGTCCTCTTCATACGGTCACCAGCGGGGCGGGATTTTTCAGGTATTGCTCGCGGATCGCGCGTGCCGACCAGTAGGCCAGCGCCGCGATGATGCCGGTCGGGTTGTAGCCGATGCCCTGCGGCAGCGCGGACGCGCCCATCACGAACACGTTGTGCACGTCCCAGCACTGCAGGTAGCGGTTCAGCACGCTCGTCTTCGGGTCGGTGCCCATGATCGCGCCGCCGACGAGGTGGGTCGTCTGGTACTGGCGCGAGTCGAAGTGCTTGCCGAATTCGCGCGTCGACACGCCGATCGCCTTCGGCCCCATCGCTTCCGCGATCTTCTTCATCTGCCCGGTCACGTACTGCGCCATCTTGATGTCGTTGTCCTTCCAGTCGAACGTCATCCGCAACAGCGGCTGGCCGTACGAATCGCGATAGGTCGGGTCGAGATCGAGATACACGTCGCGGTACGACATGTTGGTACCGTGCGCGTCCATCGAGATCGTGTGCGCGTAGTTGTCCTTGACGGCCTTCTTCCACGCCGAGCCCCACTGCGGCGTGCCGGGCGGCGTGGCGATGCCGCTGATCGGCTTCACGCCGGCCTGGTTCACCCACAGCGGCGAGCCGCCGACGAAGCCGAGCGGGCCGTGGTCGAAGTTGTCCGCGTTGAAATCGTCCACCGCGACGCCGTTGCCGCCCGCGCCGATGAACGGGTTCGTGTAGGTGTCCTTGTCGAAGAACGCCTTGATCGTCGACAGGTTCTGGTACGCGAAATTGCGGCCGACCACGCCTTCGCCCGAGATCGGGTCGTACGGCTTGCCGATGCCCGACAGCAGCAGCAGGTGCACGTTGTGATACTGGAACGCGGCCACGATCACGAGATCGGCCGGCTGGTGCACTTCGCGCCCGGCCGGATCGACGTAGGTGACGCCGGTCGCGCGCTTCTTCGTGTCGTCGAGGTCGACGCGCAGCACGTGGCACTTCGAGCGCAGCTCGAAGTTCGGCGCCTGCTTCAGCGCGGGCAGGATGTTCAGGTTCGGCGACGCCTTCGAATACATGTAGCACGCGTAGCCGCTGCAGTAGCCGCAGAAGTTGCACGGGCCCATCTGCACGCCGTACGGGTTCGTGTACGGGCCCGACGTGTTCGCCGACGGCAGCCGGTACGGATGCAGGCCGAGCGAATGCGCGGCATCGAAGAAGCGCTGCGCCGAATACGTATTGAGCTGCGCGGGCAGCGGGAAATTGTCGCTGCGGTTCGCCTCGAACACGTTGCCGTCGCCGACCACCTTGCCGCCGACCTTGTACGCCTGCCCCGACGTGCCGAACACCTTCTCCGCGAAATCGAAATGCGGCTCGAGCTCGTCGTAGGTCACGCCCGTATCCTGGATCGTCATCCCTTCCGGGATGAACTTCTTGCCGTAGCGCTCTTCATAGTGGCTGCGCAGGCGCAGCTCTTCCGGTGTGATCCGGAAGTGCACGCCCGACCAGTGCAGCCCCGCGCCGCCGACGCCTTCGCCCGGCAGGAACGCGGCGAGCTGCCGGTACGGCAGCGCGGTGTCCTGCAGGCCGTGACGGATCGACACGGTCGTCTTCGACAGGTCGAGGAACAGCTTCTTGCGGATGTTGTAGGTCAGCTCGTCGATCGTGTTCGGGTACGCGCCGTCCGGATAGGTGTCGCGATATTCGCCGCGCTCGAGCGCGACGACGTTCAATCCCGCTTCGGTCAGTTCCTTCGCGAGAATCGCGCCGGTCCAGCCGAAGCCGACGATCACCGCATCGACGTGCGGCTTCTTGTCTGCGGCCATCAGCTGCGCTCCCCGTTGATCGAGACGGGGCCGTACGGATACGGCTTGCCGCTCTGGTTGACGAAATCCATGAAATCCGCGCGTGCGCCCGGGAAACCGATCATCTTCCACGCGGCCATGTCGCGATTGCCGCCATGCACCGGATCGCAGAAGTAGCCTTCGCGCGTGTTCTGCAGCAACTGGCCGAGGAATACGCCGGGCGGGACGTCGTCGATCTGCGCGCCGCCCTTCTCCAGCGCGCCGAGCACCGTGTCGCGCGTCGGCGCGTCGAGATCCGCGAACGCCTTGCCGTGCGCCTTCTCGCAATAGCGGTTGAAGGCCGCGATGCCGAGCCGGTAGATGTCGCGCGGCACCAGCTTCAACTGGTAGCCGAGCTCGGGCACGCCCTGCTGGAACGGCCCCTGCATGTACCACGTCGCGCCGTGCGCATACGGCGTCTCCATCTGGCGATCGATGAATTCGGGCACGCCCGCCTCGAGCGCGCCGGGGCCTTCGGCGTCGGCCGGAATCAGCCGGTCGACGGCGGCCTGGACGAATGCCCATTCCTTCGCGTCGAAAAAGGTCGGCTTGTACGGCGCGCGTTCGGCGCTGGCCGATGCAGCGGACGCGTTGCCGGCGGTCGTCGCGGACGGCGACGACGAGTGCAGGTCGCAGCCGGCGACCGACGCGATCGGCACGAGCGCGACCGATGTGCGCAGGAAACGGCGACGCGAATTGGGTTTGTCAGGTGGCGTGGACATGGTCGGGTGTTGATCGTTGGGGATCGGGGTTCGGACGCGCGCATTCCGCATGCCGCGTGCCCGGCACGGCAGCCGTGCCGCAGGCGGCCGGTCGCCCTGTTCTTTCGTGTGTTGCGCACAACCTCGATGCAGGCGCCCGGCCGCGATTCGCGGTGGCGCCGTCATTGCAGCCGCGCTCGCCCCGGTGCCGGCGGCGTTGCGCGGATCGACCTCTTGGCGGGCCCTATCGTCGGACAAATACCGGCATCGGCCGGCATCTCTCCTTCATCGCCCATGACCCTTGTTCAACTTAGACGTCGCGTCCGCCGACGGCAAGCGCAACGTGCACGACCCTCTTTCGGGGCCCGGCGACGAGTGCGGCGAATTATATATGGAACCGGTTCCAGTGCTAGAGGGTTCAATGCAATTCAGTGCATCGAAATTAGCAACAATGGGAAAACCGGATGCCGGAATGTGCAAGGATGAGGTGATGGCGGACAGCGAGGATCGGGCGGCGCCGGAGCCCGGCGCCCGTCATCACGTGCCTCTGTCGGCGGAGATCCGGACGGCGCTGGCCGTCGGCGCATCACGGCGTGCCCGCGGTCCTCGCAGTGGAGGCGCACCGGATGCACCGGCAGGGCCACACGTTCTTCGTCGCCGAAAACGGTGTCCGGCTGACCGATGCCGTGCCGGCCGAATGCCTGACGCTGATCGATACGCGCGCGGACTGAATCGCGCGCCGCGCCCCGCTCACCACGGCCAGAACATCGACGCGATCGACAGCGCCAGCGCCGCACACAGCGGCGAGTAATACAGCGTGTCCATCCGCGCGAAACGCGACCCGCGAATCCGTTTGAAGAAGCCGACGTAGCGAAAATCGCCGACGGCGCGCACCGCGAAGATCAATGCGAGCGCAACGACCGCGAACGCGATCGTGCAGGGATACGCGTTGCGCCCCAGCCAGCCGGCACGCGCGGCGACCACGCCTGCCCCGCCCAGCAGCGCGAGCGCGACGGTCAGCGTGCCGAGCGCAGTCGGCCGCAACAGCGGTACGCCATCCTGCTCCGGAATGGCCGCGCGCTTGCCCAATCGCCCGCCGAACGCCCAGTAGACGTGCACGAACGCGATGGCGCAAAGCGTCGGCACGCTGAAATACGCACCGGTCATGTCGATCAAGGTCCTCGTCTCGTTGTCTCGTCGTTTTGCCGAAAGATGTTCGGCTCGCGGCCCCGGCCCGCGACACGCATGACGATACCGAAACCCGGCCACGCGCGCATTGCGACGTCCGGTCGCAACCGACGGCGATGCATGCTGCGTTGCAGTGCGCATGCGTCGTCGCACAGCCCAGTCGCTTGACTTCCCTCCGCGCACTACTACCCTGTTATTCCAGTACTGCGGTCGGCACGCCGCTGCTCAACCGGCTTGCCCGCACGACGACGATAACGAAGGCCATGGAGGCGACTCATGCTGATCGGTGTGCCGAAGGAGATCAAGAACCACGAATACCGCGTCGGCCTCACGCCGGCCGGCGCGCGCGAACTCACGCGGCACGGCCATCGCGTGCTGGTGCAGCGCGGTGCGGGCACGGCGATCGGCCTGCTCGACGACGACTACACGGCCGCGGGTGCGTCGCTCAGCGACGGCGCCGAAGAAATCTTCGCGCGCGCCGACATGATCATCAAGGTCAAGGAACCGCAGCCCACCGAATGCGCGATGCTGCGGCGCGGCCAGATCCTCTACACGTACCTGCATCTCGCGCCCGATCCCGACCAGGCCGCCGCACTCGTGAAATCCGGCGCGGTCTGCATCGCGTACGAAACCGTGACGGGCCCAGGCGGCGGCCTGCCGTTGCTCGCGCCGATGAGCGAAGTGGCCGGACGCATGTCGATCCAGGTCGCGGCGACCCACCTCGAAAGCCCGCGCGGCGGCCGCGGCGTGCTGATGGGCGGCGTGCCGGGCGTGCCGGCCGCGCACGTGGTCGTGCTCGGCGCCGGCGTGGTGGGCACCGGCGCGCTGCAGATGGCGGTGGGCCTCGGCGCGCGCGTCACCGTGCTCGACAACAACGTGAACCGGTTGCGCCAGCTCGATCTGGTGTTCGCCAACCGGATCGCGACCGTCTGCTCGAACGCGCATACGGTCGACGAAGCCGTGCGCGATGCCGACGTCGTGATCGGCGCCGTGCTCGTGCCGGGCGCATCGGCGCCGCGGCTCGTCACGCGCGACATGATCGCGACGATGCGCAAGGGGGCGGTCGTCGTCGACGTCGCGATCGACCAGGGCGGCTGCTTCGAGACCTCGCATGCGACCACGCACGCGGCGCCGACCTTCGTGGTCGACGGAGTGGTCCACTACTGCGTCGCGAACATGCCCGGCGCGGTCGCGCGCACGTCGACCTTTGCGCTGAACAATGCAACGCTCGGCCATGCGCTCGCGCTCGCCGACAAGGGCTGGAAGCAGGCGATGCTCGACGATCCGCATCTGCGCGCGGGCCTGAACGTGTGCGACGGCCACATCACGTACGAAGCGGTCGCGCTGGCGCTCGGCCTGCCCTACGTCCCGGCGACCGGCGTACTCGCATGACCCTGCCGGCATGAGCTGAACGCAGCGCGGCCGGGCCGCGTGGCGTTCACGCGCCCTTCGACCGGCTCCGCTTCGCGCCGCCGCCCGCGCTGCCCGCACCGCCCATCGTGCGTGCCAGCAGCGGCCGCAGTTGCGCGAGCGTGCGCGTATTCAGCACGTCCTGCCGCGTCAGCCAGCCGCGCCGCGCCTGATCGACGCCGAACGCGAGATGGTCGAGCTCGTCCGCGCCGTACGCATCCGAACCGATCGCGACCGGCACGCCGGCCTTCGCGGCCTCGCGGCACCAGACGTCCGGCAGGTCGAAGCGCCGCGGCTGCGCATCGAGTTCGACGAAGCAGCCGCGCGCGGCGGCCTGCGCGAGCACGCGCGGCACGTCCAGTTCGCACGCGTCGCGCTCGCCGAGCACGCGGCCGGTCGGGTGCGCGAGAATCGTGAAATACGGATGCTCCATCGCACGCAGCATGCGATCGGTCTGCGCGCCGCGCGGCAGGTCGAAGCCGTCGCGTACCGCACCGACCACGAGATCGAGCCGGCCGAGCATCGCGTCGGGCACGTCCAGGCTGCCATCCTCGCGAATGCCGGCTTCCACGCCCTTGAGCAACACGAAATCGTCGAACGTCGCGTTGATGCGGTCGATCTCGTCGAGCTGCCGCGCGAGCCAGTCGAAACCGTTGCGATCGCCGCCGTCAGGCGGCACGCGGTCGGTGACGGCCAGGTAGGCGAGCCCGCGTGCACGCGCGGCGGCGGCCATCGCGCGCAGGCCGTCGCGCCCGGCCGACGCATCGGTATGCGCGTGCAGGTCGCCATGCAGATGCTTGCGCTCGATGAGCGCCGGCAGCGTCCCGGCGCGCGACGCATCGATCTCGCCGCGATCCTCGCGCAACTCGGGCGGCACCTCGAGCAGCCCGATGGCCGCGTAGACCGATGCCTCCGTCGCGCCGGCAATCCGCTCGTCGCCGCGAAACACGCCGTATTCGTTGATCTTCAGGCCGCCGGCCTGCGCGATCCGGCGCAGCGCGATGTTGTGCGCCTTCGACCCCGTGAAGTAGACGAGCGCCGCGCCGAACGCATCGGCATCGACGACGCGCAGGTCGACCTGCAAGCCGTTGGCCAGCATCACGCTCGACCGGGTCTTGCCGTGCGCGAGCACGCGCGCCACCTCGCCGTAACCGACGAACGCTTCGGTGACCGCGACCGGATCACGTGCGGTAACGAGGATGTCGAGATCGCCCACCGTCTCGCGGCGGCGGCGGAAACTGCCGGCCGGCACGGCCTTGCCGACACCGGCCACCGCACGCAGGCGTTCGAGCAACGGCATCAGTGCGTGCGCGGCATCGGGCAGCAGGAAGCGTTGCGGCTCGCGCTGCAGGCGATCGTCGATCGCTTCGAGCAGATGCGCTTCGGTTTTGGCGCCGAAGCCCGGCAGCTCGCGCACATGCCCGTTCTTCGCTTCCGCGCGCAGCTGTTCGAGCGAATCGACGTGCAGCGCGTCATGCAGCGCCTTCACGCGTTTCGCGCCGAGCCCGGGCACGTCGAGCAGCTCGACGATCGCGCCCGGCAGCGCATGACGCAAGGTTTGCTGCAGCTCGCAGGTGCCGGTCGCGGTGATCTCGCGCAGCTTCGACGCAAGATCGGCCCCGATCGACGGAATCTTCCCGAGATCGTCGCCGTTCGCGATCATCGTCGGGATGTCGCGACCGTAGTCGGCGATCGTCCGCGCGGCGTTGCGGTACGCACGTACGCGAAACGGATTGGCGCCTTGGATCTCGAGCATGTCGGCGATCTCGGCGAACACGGCCGCGCACTCGGCATTGTGGATCGGCATGATTGGCGTGGCTCCCTTCCACGTGGATGGCGCCGCGCGCGGGCGCGACGGCGTCTGCCCGCCCGGCGCCGCATGTCGACGCCGCCGGGCGCCCGTTGGTCATCCTGCGCCGGCCGCGCCGTACGTGCGGCGCGGTGGGAGCCGCAACGTCAGAGCGACGCGCGCGGCGTCGTGGCGTAGCGCCGCTCGTAGAGCGATTGGCAATGCGTGCAGCGTTCGGCGGTCGGGCGCGCCAGCAGGCGCTCGTAGCCGACCGAGCCGTCGCAGTCGATGCATTCGCCGTAACTGCCGTCGCGCATCCGCTGCTGGGCGCGGCCGATCGCGCGCAGTTCGGTCAGCTTCATGCCGATCAACGCATGATCAACGTCGACGAACAGGTCAGCGTTCGCCTCGTCGCCCTCGTCCGGCGCCGCGCCGGCAAGCTCCGCATAGGATTCGGACGCGCGCTGGTCTTCGCTGGTGCGAATCTCCGCCCGCAGCGTCTGCTCGCTCTCGTTCAGCCGCTGCTTGAGCGTCTGCCGTTGTTGTGGGTCGAGCGACATGGCCGTCTCTCCTGTGCCGGGTCCGCGCGAAAAGAGCGGCGCGCGGTATCGCGCGGGTGCGCGGCACGCGGGCATGCCCCGTGCCGTCGCATCCGGATGAGCGGCCGGACGCGCAAAACGCCGGACGCATGCGACGCAGGATAAACCCATTGAACACGCGTGTGTTGACCGGAATCAGCGTGCCGGTCATGCCGCGGCAAAGGAGGGGAAACTGGGGACGGACGAGGAATCCCAACCTGCCGCGCGCGCCGCGAAGCCGGCCGGCGCAACCGCAGCGCAGCAATTGCCGGCGCGGCCACGGCGCTGCTTCCGCGCGCCCGAACCGGCCTCACTGCGTCGGGACGATCGCTCGCGCGGCGCCGCTTCGATCATTCGTCATCCTCAGAACGCATTGCGCCCGATGAAGCCGCGCACCACCGTCAGCAGGATGATCTTGATGTCGAACCAGAAGCTCCAGTTCTGCATGTAGAACAGATCGAACTTCACGCGCGCCTCCATCGCCTCGACCTTGCGCGTTTCACCGCGATAGCCATTCACCTGGGCCCATCCGGTGATGCCGGGCCGCACGCGGTAGCGGTACATGTAGCAGTCGATCAGTTGCCGGTAGAAGTCGTCGTGTTCGATCGCGTGCGGACGCGGGCCGACCACCGACATCTGCCCGAACAGCACGTTGAAGAACTGCGGCAGCTCGTCGAGCGACGTGCGCCGCAGGAACGCGCCGACGCGCGTGATACGCGAATCGTTGCGCGACGCCTGCCGCACGACGCCCGGCTGCGCGCGATGCACGCGCATGGTCCGAAACTTGAGGATATCGAACTCGCGGCCGTCGACCCCCTTGCGGCGCTGCCTGAACAGCACGGGCCCCGGCGACGACAGCTTGACCGCGATCGCCAGCATCGTCAGCAGCGGCAGCAACGGAATCAGCACGCCGAACGCGAACAGCCGGTCGAACGCGAACTTGGCCCACAGCTCCGGCGCGGAACGCGGCGTGGTCGCGAGATTGATCGCCGGCATGCCGAGCACGTCGGTCGCGGAGCGATCGACGACCGCCATCTGCCGCACGTCGGGCAACAGCCGCAACTCGACGAACTCGTCGCGCAGCTCGCGCACGATGCGCTGGATTCGCCACTCGTGCGACATCGGCAGCGTGAGCCAGACCTCGTCGATGTCGCCGCCGCGAATCAGTTCGCGCAACGCGTTCCAGTCGCCGATCACCGGCACGCCGCCGATGCCGCCCGCGGCGGCCTGGGCATCGTCGTCGAATACGCATGCGGCGACGAACGGGCCATTCGGCGCCAGTTGCATCCGCTCGATCGCCACGCGCCCGTACGCCGTTGCCCCGACGACGGCGACGCGGCGCTGCCGCGCCTGCGGGTCGCCGCGCGTCAGCGCGAGCGCCAGCAGCGCCGCGCGCCCGAGCAGCAGCGCCGCGTCGCCGGCCAGCACCGTGCGCACGATCCAGCGGGTCGTCACCGTCCCGCTGCGATTCATGATCCACATCGTGCCGGCCACCGTCAGCACGCTCGCGCAAACGACCGCCACCAGCGTGTGCGTCAGCACGTGCGCGCCACCCTGCACCGCCACGCCGCCGCGCACGGTGCGCAGGTAACGCGGCAGCAGCGCCACCGTCAGCACGCACAGCAGCGCGATCGCACCGCGCTGTGCGTCGGACAGCGCATGCCAGCCGAGACCCGACGCCGCCTGCGCGACGAGCGCGCCGGCCAGCACGAGCACGACGTCGGCCGCCGCGATCGCGGCACGCCGCATCGAATTCGTTCCACCGGACATCGACTGCATCGTCACGCACCGTGTGCGGGGAATCCGCGGTGCCCTTCCGGCATGCGCGGGCGAACCGTCGCCGGCATCGCATTCCCGCGCGTGCCGAGCAACCGCCGATAGTCCGCGCGAATCAGGTCGTAGCATTCGCAGGCGTGATGTTCGAGGCCGTCGCGGTCGAGCACCGTGATGCGGCCGCGGCGCTGCCGGATCAGCCCGGCTTCCTGCAGGTTCCCGGCCGCTTCCGTCACGCCCTCGCGCCGCACGCCGAGCATGTTCGCGATCGTCTGCTGCGTGACCGCCAGCTCGTCGCCGTCGATCCGGTCGTGCGCGAGCAGCAGCCAGCGGCTGAGCTGCTCGCTGACCGAGTGGTGCCGGTTGCACAGCGCGCTGCGCGAGATCTGCGCCATCGTCGCCTGGCAGGTGTTGAGCAGCAGCCGATAGGTCTGCGGCGACCGCTCGAATTCGGCGCGCATCACGCAACTCGGCACGCGATAAGCCATCCCGCCGATCCGCACCTCGACCCGGTTCGACGCCGCGATCCCGCCGACCAGCGTCCCCAGCCCGACCACACCCTCGCGGCCGACCACCGCCACCTCGACCATCGCACCGTCCTCCATCAGGTGCTGGACCGACATCATCGCCGTCGTCGGAAAATGCAGATGACGCATCGGCTCGCCGACCCGGTCGAGCATCCCGGCCTTGATCCTGACCAGTTCGAGATGCGGTGCGATGGTGCGGATGCTGTCCTCCGGGAGGGCAGCAAGAATGGCATTCGCCGAATAGCTCGAGTGAAGATGAAGCATGTCTGTATCCCTTTTATCGTCCGCGCCGCCTGCAACCGCATGCACGGAATTCGTTATCGCGATGCGCGCCAGGACATTGACAGCGGTTGCGGCCCACAACCCTGAATCCGACTGGCCATCGGTTTGTCATTGCCCGATTGAGTCGACTGTCCCGTTCTCTACACGCCAGCCCGAATAAGCGATTTACGTGCCAATAGCCGCCCGTCCTTAATATATGAATCACATCCGATTTAGCGCCCCCGAATAACCGGCCCCAAAAGCGAAAAAACGTCTCATTTCCGGACACTCCTCCATCCGCTGGACACAGCGCGCATTCGACTGATCAATTCCCGCGTATCGGATCAGGGCTGCTACGCGGCGGCCACGACGCTTATCGTTCAAATACTTACGGCCGATTTTCAATTGTTTCCGTGATGTGCAGCGCAGCATTTACCGGCGCCACAGCGCCTCACACGCTCGTTTCAAACTGTCTCAAAATTGAATCGGCATACTCATTCGGCATTCTGTCCGCTACCGCACATATCACCCACAAGCCTTTGATTCAAATGAAAAATCAGGCGATCCCCATTTATTTGTCAAATAATGTTCAATGCCTTTCCGACACTTTCGCTGTACGATGCGCACGTCGTTCGATTGATTCCCTATCGACATCGAATGACAAGCAAGCACACGATTCCATTTCAGGATGATTAATTCTGGCGAAATGAATTCTTAAATCGGCATAACGTTTGCGCTCAATCGCAACCGTCAAACTTTGTAAAATTACAGAATGCGGAATTGGACGATTTCAATTGCGTGCTAGCCTTTTTCGCGAGTATCGTCATTCCGTTTTTGATCCACAAAAGTCCGCACGATCGTGCGAAATTCCGTTCCGGGATTCGCCGAAACGACGCGCGACCGCCAACCTGCGAGGATGCGCCCGTGACTCACCAGGCCGCCGACGCCGTCGCGCATGCGAACGGCATGATCGAGCTTTCCCACAGCTTCGACGCCAACCGGTTTCTCGCGGCCATCGACCGCGACGAACTCCTCACACTGACGCCCCACCTGCAACTCGTTCACCTGAAATCCGGGCAAGTGCTCTGCGAACCCGGCGAAATGCTCGCCGCGGTCTACCTGCCGGTCACGACCGCGATTTCGCTGCAGTACGTGTCGTCCGGCGGCATGACGCTGGAAGTCGCGGAGATCGGCAGCGAAAGCGTGGTCTGCGACGACGTGATCGGCGGCAGCGGCCGGATGCCGTGCCGTGCGCTCGCGTGCCGCGACGGCTTCGTCTACCGACTCGACCGGCGTGTGTTCGCCGCCGCGTTCGATGCGTCGCCGGTGATCCGCCACCTCGTGTTCGTCTGCGTGCGGCTGCTGATGGCGCAGGTGTCGCAGATCACGTTCTGCAGCCGTCATCACGTGCTCAAACATCAGTTATGCAGATGGTTCCTGCTGGCGTTCGACCGCACGCGCAGCATCGAGATCCAGGTGACGCACAGCATGCTCGCGCAAATGCTCGGCGTACGGCGCGAAACGGTCACGGACGCCGCCGGTGAAATCCAGAAGCTCGGCCTGATTCGCCAATACCGCAGCTCGATCGAGCTCGCGGACCTCGACGGCCTCGAAAAAATGTCGTGCGGCTGCCGCGCGATCGTGCGCGACGAGATGAAGCGCATCCTGTCGGCCGACTCGGGCGTGCCGGCCGCGTCGCGTGCGTGATCGGCGCACCGGCCGGGACGGCGCTTCAGCGCCGCCCGCGTGCCGGGTCAGCCGTTTGTAGGGTGGCGAACAGAACGTCGTGTCTGCCAATGGTCTACTGATGCCGGACTGCCGGGGGGATGTCAGCGCTGATCGCGCGTCTGCCCGAGCGGACGACACCACGCACGCCGGAGCAGCACGTGAAAAACGAAATCAGAACCATCCTGAAGCACGTCGCCCACCTCGAAGCCGCGATCGATTCGATCGGTGACGGGGACGACCTCTACGAAGCGGGCCTCTCCTCGCTCGATACGATCCAGCTGATGCTCGCGATCGAAAAGCAGTTCAACATCGAGATTCCCGACGAGATGCTGAACCGCAACCTGTTCCGCAGCATCGACGCGCTCGCGGACACGATCGCCACGCTGCAACGCACCGAGCACTCCGCATGAGCGCGCTGCTTCCCGAACTCGCGTCCGACAGCGATTCGCATCGGCTCGACGAGGCCGCGCATGCCGTCGCGCAGATCGCCGCCCAGCATGCCGATGCGGTCGATCGCGACGCGCGCTGCCCCGTCGAGGCGATCGAGGCGATGCGCGCGCGCCGCCTGCTCGGCGCAATGGTGCCGACCCATCTCGGCGGCGCTGGCGCGTCGCTGGAAGACATCGCGTCGGCCTGCTCGATCCTCGGCCAGGCCTGCGCGTCGTCGGCGATGGTGTTCGCGATGCACCAGATCCAGGTCGCCTGCATCGTCGACCACGCCGCCGACCAGGGCTGGCACCGACTGTTCCTGCAACAGCTCGTGCGCCACCAATGGCTGCTCGCATCGGCCACGTCGGAAGACGGCGTCGGCGGCAACCTGCGTGCGAGCCAGTGCGCACTCGAGATCGACGGCGGTGGATTCCGGCTGCGCAAATCCGCGCCGACGATCTCGTACGGCGACTACGCCGACGGCATTCTCGCCACCGCGCGACGCGATGCGGATGCGCCGGCTTCCGAGCAGGTGCTCGTCACGCTGCTGCGCGACGGCTATACGCTCACGCGCCGCGGCGAATGGGACACGCTCGGCATGCGGGGCACGTGCAGCAACGGCTTCGTGCTGGACGCGCAGGGCGCCGCCGTGCAATGCCTGCCGGTGCCGTTCGCGAAGATCGCCGAGGAAACGATGGTGCCGGTCTCGCACATCCTGTGGGCCGCGGTGTGGATCGGCGTGGCCGGCGACGCGTTTCATCGCGCGCACCAGTTCTTCCGCGCACAGGCGCGCCAGACCGACGGCGCGCCGTCGCCCGCCGCGCGGCGCATCGCCGAATCGCTCGCGCTGATGCAAGCGATGCAGGCCCGCGTCGACAACGTGCTGCGCCTCCACGCGAACGCGTCGGCCCGCTCGTGGTCGGCCGGCATGGCCTGGGCCGCAGAGATCAATACGCTGAAGACCTACGTGTCGGCGACCGCGCTCGAAGTCGCGCAGCAGGCGATGATGATCTGTGGGATGGCCGGCTACAAGCAAGGCACGCCGTTCAGCATCGGCCGCCACATTCGCGACCTGCACGCGGCGCCGCTGATGATCAGCAACGACCGCATTGCCGCCAACACTGCGAGCCTGTTGCTCGCGCTGCGTCCTGCGACGCTGGAGAAACATACGTGAACGATCGCCTCGCCGTGCCCTCCGCCGCCTCCGTTCCCGCCGACGCACCGCTCGACCGCGCGGGCGTCAATCCGCTGCGCGACGCGCTGATCGATGCGGGCCTGCTGGTTTCGACCGGTATCCAGGGCCTGTTCGGTCGCAGCGAACGATTCGAGCGCGTGGTCGAGGCGCTCGACGCGTTCGTCACACGCATCGGCGCCGACCAGCAGGCCGAAGTGCTGCGCTTTCCGCCGGCGATGAGCCGCATGGAGTTCGAGCGCAGCGAATACATGAAGAGCTTCCCGCAACTGGCGGGCAGCGTGCATGCGTTCTGCGGCGACGAGCGCCAGCATCAGCGCGTGCTGCAATGCCTCGATCGCGGCGACGACTGGACCGAGAACCAGAAGCCGACCTACGTCGTGATGACGCCGGCCGCGTGCTACCCCGTCTATCCCGTCGTCGCCCGGGCGGGCGCGCTGCCGGCCGACGGCCGCATCGTCGACGTGTTCTCGTACTGCTTCCGTCACGAACCGTCGCTCGACCCGACCCGCATGCAGTTGTTCCGGATGCGCGAGTACGTGCGGATCGGCACGCCCGAGCAGATCGTCTCGTTCCGCGAGACGTGGATCGAACGCGGCACGCGGATGATCGAGTCGCTGGGCCTGCCGAATGCGATCGATCTCGCGAACGACCCGTTCTTCGGGCGCGGCGGCAAGATCGTCGCGGACAGCCAGCGCGAGCAGAACCTGAAGTTCGAGCTGCTGATCCCGATCGAGCACGACAATCGCCAGACCGCGTGCCTGAGCTTCAACTACCACATGGACCATTTCGGGCTGCTGTGGGACATCCGCACCGCGACGGGCGACGTCGCGCACACGGGCTGCGTCGGCTTCGGCCTCGAGCGGCTCACGCTCGCGCTGTTCCGTCATCACGGCTTCGACATCGACGCATGGCCGCAAGCAGTCCGCGACGTGCTGTGGGGCACGCGATGAGGTTCGTTTCCCGCGACGGCGAAGACGCGTCGTTCGAGAGCGTGCGCCATCGCGCGCGCCACTACCGGCCGCACCCGCTGCACAGTCAGGAGATGGTCTGGAAACAGACCAACTGCTACGTCGACATGTGGCTCGAGGTGCTCCGGTGGTGGGGCCTCAATCCGTACGCAGCGCTGCCGTTTACGATCGCGCTCGATTTCGAGGGCGACCAGTTCACGTTCTTCAAGTTTCCGCACGACGAGCTGGAGCGGCTCTACGGGATCGTCGTGCAGGAACATTCGATCTACGAGCCGCTCGACCAGCACATCGAGACGCAGGTCGCACGCGGCCACCTGATGATCGTCGAGGTCGATGCGTGGTTCCTGCCCGATACGCGCGGCAGCAGCTACCGCACCCAGCACACGAAGACGACGATCGGCATCGACGCGATCGACCGCGCGAAGCACCAGATCGGCTACTTCCACAACAGCGGCTACTACGTCGCCGAGGATTTCGACTACAACGGGCTCGTCGGCAGCAGTTCGCCGATGACGCTGCCGCCGTACGTCGAATGCGCGAAGCGACGCTTTGCGCCGCTCGACG
This sequence comes from Burkholderia orbicola, assembly GCF_900100915.1. NCBI lineage: Bacteria > Pseudomonadati > Pseudomonadota > Betaproteobacteria > Burkholderiales > Burkholderiaceae > Burkholderia > Burkholderia orbicola. The sequence continues at coordinate 582,224 of NZ_FNKW01000002.1, forward strand.
AGCGCGCGCTGTGCGAAGCGTCGATCGCCGCGTTGCAGCGCCACCTGCGGCGTCTGCCGGTCGTCGATCCGATCGCGGCGTTCCGTCGGCAGTTGCAGGCCGACGCGCCCATCCTCGCGGAGGCGCCGCTCGAGCGCTTCCATGCGTATTCGTTCAATTCGGTGCGTCAGCTCGGCGCGAATTTCGAACTGTTCGGCCACTATGCGCGCTGGCTGCAGGCGAGCGGCTGCACCGGCCCGTTCGCCGAGATCCGCGCCGCGTGCGATCGCATCGCGTCGGAAGCGATGGTGCTCGAATTCCGGCTCGCGCGCGCGTGCGCACGCGGCAAGGAAGAGCGTGGCGATTCGACGCTCGAAGCGATCGAGACCGCGTACGGCGACCTCGTCGCGTGCGCGCGGCAGATCGGTGCGCCGCTGCGGCACGTGACGCCCGTGCGCTACGACACGGAGCCCGTGTCGGCCATGCGGTGACGCGCGCGCGCCCCCTGCCCGCGTGGTCGATGCTGGCGACGGCCGCGGGCGCCGTGCGGGACCCGCGCGACCTCCCTGCCGACCACGGCGGCTGGATTGCGGCGCCCGTGCCCGGCACGGTCGCACAGGCGCTCGCGCTGGCCGGCCGGCTCGACGAAGCCGCGTCGCTCGACGAGCGCGACCACTGGTACCGCCTCGAGCTGCGCGGGCGCGGGCCGCGCATCCTGCGCTTTCACGGCCTCGCGACGCTCGCGCAGGCCTGGCTCGACGACACGCCGATCCTCCATTCCGACAGCATGTTCGTCGCGCACGACGTGCCCGTGTCGCTCGACGGCACGCACCGGCTGACGATCTGTTTCCGCGCACTCGCGCCGCACCTGCGCGACGCACGCGCACCGCGCCGGGCGCGCTGGCGCACACGGCTGGCCGAGCCGGCCGGGCTGCGCACGATCCGCACGTCGCTGTTCGGGCACATGCCGGGCTGGTTTCCGCCGTACGTGCCGACCGGCCCGTGGCGGCCCGTCGACGTGCTCGATCCGGCCGACGGGCACGTTCTCACCGATTACAAACTGCAGGCACGCGTCGAAGGCGACACGGGCTGGCTCGATGCGGAACTGACGTTCGCCGCGCCGCTGCCCGACACGTTCGCGGCGCGGCTGTCGTGCGGCGAACATCACGCGACGCTCGAACGGGCTGGCGCCGACCGGCTGCGCACGAGCGTCGCGATCCCCAACGTGCGCCGCTGGTGGCCGCATACGCACGGCGAACCGGCGCTCTACGAGATCGCGCTGCATATCGGCGCTACGCGCCGGCCGCTCGGCTCGACGGGTTTTCGCACGATCGAGATCGATCCCGGCGCCGACGGCAAGGGGTTCGGACTGCGCATCAACGGCGTGCCCGTGTTCGCGCGCGGCGCATGCTGGAGCAGCGCCGCGCCGCTCGCGCTGCACGCGGACGACGCGACCTACGGCCACCTGCTCGGGCTCGCCCGCGACGCCGGTTTCAACATGATCCGCGTCGGCGGCACGATGACCTACGAGGCCGACGCGTTCCACGCGGCCTGCGACCGGCTCGGGCTGCTGGTCTGGCAGGACTTCGGTTTCGCGAACTTCGACTACGCGCTCGACGATCCCGCGTTCGCGGTCAACGTCGATCGCGAGGCGAGCCAGTTCCTCTCGCGCTGCGGCGCCTCGCCGTCGCTCGCGGTGCTGTGCGGCGGCAGCGAGATCGCGCAGCAAGCCGCGATGTCGGGGCTCGGGCCGAAGCAGCGCTTCCTCGAGTTGACGGCCGACCGGCTGGCCGGCCACACGGCCGCACACCGCCCCGATGTCCCCTACGTACCCGATTCGCCCGACGGCGGCGTGCTGCCGTTCACGCCGCGCGAGCGCGTGTCGCACTACTACGGCGTCGGCGCGTACCTGCGTCCGCTCGACGACGCGCGCCGCGCGGACGTGCGCTTCGCGAGCGAATGCCTCGCGTTCGCGAACGTGCCGTGCGACGCGACGCTCGCCGAACTCGGCTGGCCCGGCGTGCACGAGCCGCGCTGGAAGGCGGCCGTGCCGCGCGACCCCGGCACGTCGTGGGATTTCGACGATATCCGCGACCACTATCTGCAGACGCTCTACGACGTCGCGCCCGACCGGCTGCGGCGCGAGGACCCGGCGCGCTATGTCGAGCTGTCGCGGGCAGTGATCGCGGACGTGATGCGCGAGACGTTTTCCGAATGGCGCCGCGCCGGCTCGCGTTGCGCCGGCGCGCTCGTGTGGCAGTTCCAGGACGTGATGCCGGGCGCCGGATGGGGCGTGATCGACGCCGCGCACCGGCCGAAATCGGCCTGGTATGCGCTGCGCCAGGTGCTGCAGCCGATCCAGGTGCTGCTCGTCGACGAAGGGCTGAACGGGCTCGACGTGCACGTCGTCAACGAGCGCCCGGCGCCGCTGTCGGCGGCGATCGAGCTGGTCGCGCTGCGCGACGGCCGCACGCCGGTCGCGCGGGCCGGCTGCCCGGTGCGGATCGCCGCGTACGACACGGTGCGGCTCGGCTCGGCCGAGTTGCTCGGCCGCTTCTTCGACTGGACCTACGCGTACCGTTTCGGCCCTTGCGAACACGATACGGTCGTCGCGACCTTGCGCGCCGACGACGGCACGCTGCTGTCGCAGGCGTTCCATTTCCCGTCCCGCACGCATCCGGCCGTGCTGGCGCGCCGCGAACCGGGGATCGAGGCATGCGTGTCGCGCACCGGCGAGACCTGGCACGTCGACATCGACACCCGGCACGTCGCCCGCCACGTGCAGATCGACGCGCCGGGTTTCATGCCCGGCGACGACTGGTTCCATCTCGCGCCCGGCACGCCGGCGCGCATCGCGCTGATTCCATTGCGAATCGACGGGAAGCCCGCGGCGGCTGACGACAACGCGCCGCCCGCGGTGGAAATCCGTGCCGTGAACGCGTCACGCGCGGTGCGGGCCACGCAGGCCGGCTAACGCGACGCTCGCGGCGACCGCGAGCGTCGTGCCGCCATGTATCAATCGGACGAGCCCGTCCCGCGCGGCCGCTCGATACCGTACGCCTCCATCCAGCGATACAACGTCGCGCGCGACACGCCGAGTTCGCGCGCCGAAGCAGCAACGCGCCCGCGCGTCCGCAGCAACGCGGTTTCGATCGCCTCGCGTTCGATCGACTTGCGGATGTCGGCCACCGACGGCGACGCCGCGTCGAGACAGTATTCGAGCTCGAGGTCCTGCGCGGTGATCAGGCGGCCCTCCGTCATCACGACCGCACGGCGCACGCGGTTGATCAGCTCGCGGACGTTGCCCGGCCAGTCGTGCTTGTAGAGCGCCGTGATCGCATCGGTCGAGAACCCGCGCACGCGATGGCGCGCGTCGCCGCGAAAGCGTTCGAGCATGTGGTGCGCGAGCAGTTCGATGTCCTTGCCGCGGGCGCGCAGCGGCGGCTGGTCGATGCGCATCACGCAGAGACGATGGAACAGGTCGGCGCGAAAACGCCCTTCTTCCATTGCCTCGCGCAGATCGACGTGCGTTGCCGACACGATCCGGACGTCGACCGGCACCGGATCGCTTCCGCCAAGACGGTGAATCGAACGCTCCTGCAGAAATCGCAGCAGGCTCGCCTGGCTTTCGTGCGGCAGGTCGCCGATTTCGTCGAGCAGCAGTGTGCCGCCGTTCGCGGCTTCGACGTAGCCGATCTTGCGCGCGTTCGCGCCGGTAAACGCACCGCGCTCATAGCCGAACAGCTCCGACTGCAGCAGATGCGGCGGGATCGCGCCGCAGTTGACGGCGACGAACGGGCCGTTGCGCCGTTCCGAATGACGATGGATCGCGACGGCCGTGAGTTCCTTGCCGGTTCCCGTTTCGCCGAACACGAACACCGGTGCGTCGGTGCGCGCGAAACGCCGCACCGTATCGAACAGCCGCAGCATCGCGCTGCAGGTGCCGACGATGCCCTTTTCTTCCGATTCGAGCTGTTCGCGATCGCGCGCGAACAGGCATTCCATGCCGTAGGCATGGCCGACCGTATCGGCGATCCGCTGGTGCGACGCCGGCAACGTCACGTAGTCGAAGCAGTAGTCGCGCAACAGCGCCCGCACGTTCGGCGAGGCGGTCTGGCCGACATCCACGAGCGCCACCCAGACGACGTCGCGCATCGACGCGCAGGTCGACGCGATGCTGCCGATCGCATCGGCGTGGCCGCCGCTCAAGTCGAGAATGCCGCAGGTAATTTCGCCGGACGTGTCGCGCAGCTCGCTCGCATGCGCGACGACCGACACTTTCCAGTCGCGGCGCGACAATTCCTTTCGCAGCATCACGGACGGCGACTGCGTCCAGTAAATCAGTGGACGCTGCCCGTTACCGCTCCCCACGCCGGCGCTCTTATCGCGCGTTATTGGCATATTCATAACGAACCATCATTTTCTGCACTCCGCGAACCGTACGCGTGCGCTGCGGCCGGCGGCGCATGGCCGCCTTTCCGCGCTGCGTTTCCGCAGCCTTGGCGAAGATCGAAACTGCACACGGCGAGAACCCCCGGAGGTCGAGCCGAATGTCATCCGGCCTCGTTGTCATCGAACTCGAACGGAATGCGCGGCTACGGGAGCCACGACATTCCGGCTTTGAAGCGACCCGCCGTCAGGCGGGGCACGTCGGCAACGGAAATTCCGTCCACATGTGCGTCGCGTCGTACACGACAGTCGCGCCCGATGCTGAACCGGAGGGCTGCCAAACCGCGCCCGGATTGACCGCCCCATTTCATCCGCACCTGAATCTACACCCCGTTTCGCGTTGGTCTTGTTACCAAACGATAAACCTGAATCAGTCGGTTACGCTGGCCGTGGCGCGGCGCCGTGCGCTTTTGACCACTGAGATTTGATTATCTATGACCATTCCCGTCAATCAGTGGCAAATACTACTTTTCCGCAAGATTGATCCTGGCGATTGCCCGTGATTTCCATCGAAATCTCCCAAAAATCGCGGCGCCGTGTTCGCCGGGCCGCATAATCCCGCCCGCGGCCGGGTAGCCGGATCGCATCGCGGCGGCGCGCGGGCCGCCCGGCCGTTACACGTCGTAATCACCGCGTAATCCTCGACATCGCGCCGCACCGGCTCTTTTCGGCGGATTCGCGCCGGCCCGCGTGAGTCGGCGTGAATACCGGGCGTTGGCGCACGTGTCGTGCGATGCAGCATGATCGCCCCCTTGCGCGGCCGCGCCAGCCGCCCGGCTCGAACGCCAGCCGACGGCTGACAGATCGCGGCGGTCGGGCATGCGCGCGAGCGGCAGCGTACCGACGCCGGACGGGTGCACCGCGCAGGTGCGCGCCATTCCGCTGGAACGCGGCGAGATCGCATGAATCCGCCGACGCCCCGCAATCGGCGGCGATCCTGTGTCACGCACTGCCGCGCACGATCAGCCCAGGATCGCAATTTCCGGTCCCGCCTCCGTCCGTCGTTCGCGTGCGATGTCGTCCGACCGTGCTTCATTGCAGGCCGCCACGATGAATCAATTATGAAAAGGCACCGGCCCGGACGGTGTGTGCTACCGCACCTTGCGACGCTCGCGCGTCATGCGCATCGCCCCGTATCCGGCGCTGGCGTGCGAATCCCGAGCGTGAGTACGCTTTCGAACAGACCGCCGTGCCGCGCATCCGGATGATGAGGATCGCCGCGCTGCACGGAACGATCGCGTCCGTGCGACGCGGCATGCCGAAGGCATCACGCGAGGACAGCATCATGGAATGGCATTGTTGTGAATTCGAACATCTGAGCGCCGTCGATCTCTATGCAATCCTGCGCGCGCGCAACGCCGTGCTGGTGGTCGAGGACGCGCACACGCATCTCGACATCGACGGCAAGGACGCGGGCGCGCTGCACGTCTATGCGAGCGTGCGTGACGGCGACACGACGGAAGTCGCCGCCTACGCGCGCATCCTGCCCGGCGACGACATCGATCCGGACGTCGTGATCGACAAGGTGCTGACGAGCGAAAGCTGCCGCGACGACGACACGCTCGAACGCCTGATCGAGCGCGCGCTCACCGCCGCGCAGGCCGCGTGGCCGGACACCGCGGTGCGCACGCACGTGCCTGCGCCGCGTCAGGCGTTCTACAAACAGTTCGGATTCCGCAAGGCCTACGGTCCGTATCTCGAACAGGGCGCGCCGTTCGTGGGCCTGGTCCGGTCGGCCGACCGCGCGGCCGGCGCGCTGCGTCAGCTGCTGTCGCGAGCCGTTTCGGTCTCGCGCAACGACGACGCACGCGCCGACGGCCGCGCTCACCCTCGACTACCCGCCGATACCGGAGCGAACCGATGACCCGCACCCTTCGCCCGGTTCCCGAACCCGATCTGCCGAGCATCCTGCCGGTAATTCTCGCCGGCGGCTCCGGCACGCGACTGTGGCCGCTATCGCGCGAGCAGTATCCGAAGCAACTGATCGAGCTGGTTTCGAACGAGTCGCCGCTGTCGGCGACAGCGCGCCGCCTGAACGGCATCGCGAACGCGTCGCTCGGCGACACGCTGCTGCTCGTGTGCGGCGAACAGCATCGCTTCATGAGCGCCGAGCAGGTACACGGCCGCTCGGCGCCTGCCCGCATCCTGCTGGAGCCGGCCGCGCGCAACACCGCGCCCGCGCTGACGCTTGCCGCGCTCGACGCGAGCGCGCTCGCGGACGATCCCGTGCTCGCCGTGATGCCGGCAGACCACGTGATCGTCGATGTCGGCGCGTTCCAGGACGCGATCGCGCGCGCGGCGCGTTATGCGCAGGAAGGCGCGATCGTCACGCTCGGCGTGCTGCCGCGCCGCGCGGAGACCGGCTACGGCTACATCCAGGTCGGCGAACCGCGCTCGGGCCGCCACGGCAGCCAGGGCGGCTACGCGATCGGGCGTTTCGTCGAAAAGCCCGATGCAACGCTCGCCGAGCGTTACCTGCAATCGGGCGACTACTGGTGGAACAGCGGGATCTTCGTCACGCGCGCATCGGTCTGGCTGAAGGCGATCGGCGCGCTCGCGCCGGGCATCCACGCCGCCTGCGACAGTGCGTGGCGCGCGGGCATCGCCGACGATCCGTTCTTCCGGATCGATGCGGCGGCCTTCGACGCGTGTCCGGCGGATTCGATCGACTATGCGGTGATGGAGCGCCTCGCGGAACACCCCGAACTCGGCATCGAAGGCATCGTGGTGCCCCTCGCGGCCGGCTGGTCGGACGTCGGCACGTGGGACGCGATCTGGGAAATCATGCCGAAGGACGATCAGGGCAACGTCGCGCGCGGACCGATCGTCTTCGAGGATACGCAGGACAGCCTCGTGCGTTCGGAAGGCCGTCTCGTCGCGTGCGTCGGGATGAAGGACGTCGTCGTGATCGAGACGGCCGATGCGGTGCTGGTCGCGAACAAGCACGACGTGCAGCGCGTGAAGAACATCGTCGCGCGCCTGAAGACCGACCAGCGCCCGCAGGCGAGCGAGCACCGCAAGGTGCAGCGGCCGTGGGGCCACTACGATTCGATCGATCTCGGCGAGCGCTTCCAGGTGAAGCGGATCGTCGTCGAACCCGGCAAGCGGCTGTCGCTGCAGATGCACTATCACCGCGCCGAGCACTGGATCGTCGTGCGCGGCACCGCGAAGGTGACGCGCGGCGCCGACACGTTCCTGCTGTGCGAGAACGAATCGACGTACATCGCCGTCGGCGAAGTGCATCGACTCGAGAATCCCGGCCGGATTCCGCTCGAAATCATCGAGGTGCAGTCGGGCAACTATCTCGGCGAGGACGATATCGTGCGGTTCGAGGATCAGTATGGGCGGGCGACTTGCGTACCGCCGGAACCGGCGACACAGAAGACGGCCGTGCTTGCTGTGCCGGCGGCCGACGACGCACGCTGACCGAACGGGCGTGACGCCCGCGCGTCAGTGCACGACGACGGCCGTCGACACGACGTTCTGGATGAACGGCTTGCCGACCGCCTTGATGAAGTAGGTGCCTGCCCGGCCGTTCGGCAGCGGCATGCTGGTGGTATCGGCCGGATAGCGGCCGGCCAGGCTGAACGTTCCGTCGCCGAGTTGCTCGTACAGCTCGAGATGGTCGACGGTTTCCGCATGGGTGATTCGCACGGCCACGCTCGCGCCCACGGGCTGCGCGTCGATTGCGGTGCAACTCGCGATGCCGGTTTCGAGTGCGCTGCCTTCCTCGTAGTCGTTCCATGTGATCAGCTGAACGAACGGCAGTTGCCGCTGCACGCTGTAGCGTTCGTTGATGCTCCTGAACGTGTCCAGCCAGGTCCGGCCGCACGACGGCGCAAGAAAGCGCGGCGCCGCGGCGCCCCACGATGCCTTCGTATCGTCGAAGCCGCTCCACACGCCGCCGACCGTGATCGCCCCCGGCGGCTGGTTCCGCGCGATGTCGTAGAAGCGCTCGCGATACAGCAGGTCGCGCCGCGTACCGATCGCTTGCGGCGTGGCCCGCGGCGACGGCTGCGCCCATACATACGCGCCCTTGCTGTACGGAAGATCGAAGCCCTGCGCCAACGTATGAATCCAGTAGATGTCGGGGTATGCGGCGTGAATCCGTGCCCAGTCGGCCTTCCCGACCGCATCCATCCCGAACTCGGACACGACCGGATGACCGTCGTAGCGCAGGTATTGGCTCGACGTGAAGTATTCGCGGCTGATGTACGCGAGGTTGTGCAGGATCGTCTCGGTCAGGTCGCAGCCGCGGCACGCATTGAACTTGAAGGAACCGCTGTCGATCATGATCGAGAACGTCATCCCGGGAAACTTCGCCAGTTCGGGCAGCGATGCCTGCCACGCGGTGTCGACGAAATGGCCTGCGCCGTACCAGTCGACGATCACGCCGTCGATGCCTCTCGAACGCATGTCGGCGAAGGTGCGAAACGCCTGGTGGGGATCGTCGGACCGATAGCCGACGTTCACGCCGCGCGGGTCGGGGCCCCACCACGGCAGATAGTGCGCGAGCACCTGCGTGGTGCTGCCCGAATACAGCAGCGTGTGCACATCGATTTTCGATATCGACGACGTGCCGGCGAGCAGCCCGTTCGACGATCCCTTGAAATCGCGGCTGCCGGACGTATTGGCCGGCGCGAGCGCCGCCACCCGCTCGCCGCCATGGCTGGAGCCGGAACCGGCCGACAGCGCCAGCGCACCCAGCGCGACCGCCGCAATACGTCGCAATGCCCGCATGACCTTTCTCCCGCGTGAGTGTCGCGGCGGCACGCCCTAACCGCCGTGCTGCCCGCCGAGCCCCATCCACGACGCAAGCTGGGCCGCGTAGCGCGACGGCGTGTAAGCCGAACAATCGTAGTGTCGATCGGCGGTGTGCAGGTGGCGCCCCAGTTCATCGAGCGCCCCCGTCAGGCCCGCCGGCGAATTCCGGTACAGGATCTTGTTGCCGATCTCGCTGCCGAACGTCGACAGGCTGCCGATCTCGTGCGCCAGTACCGGTAGCCCCAGCGTGGCGGCCTCGACGAGCACGAGCGGCGCGTTTTCGGCCCAGACGGACGGCAGGACCAGTGCATCATGGGCGCGCAGCGCATGAAACAGCTCGCCGTGCCCGAGTCGCCCGGCGAAACGCAGCCGGCCGGCCTCGACCAGATCGTGGTGGCGCGTTTCGAGCTGCGCGCGCAAGGTCCCGTCGCCGTAGAGCGTCAGGGTACCGATACGGTGAAACGCCGTCTGCCGCGCCAGTTCGATGAACTCGTGAATGCCCTTCTCCGCGTCGAGCCGCCCCACATAGGCGAGATCGAACTGCTCGCGATCGCCCACGCGCGGCGGGAACGGCTCCGCCAGCGTGCTCACCGGATTCGGCAGCAATGCGGTTCGCGTGATGCCTCGCTGCGCCAGCGCCGTACGCATGTACGGGCTCGGGCACAGGAACAGGTCGAATACGTCCCGCGGATTGCAATACGCGTACACCGCGTGCCAGTGCAGTTTCTTCACCGTGTCGTGCAGCCGCCCGCGCGGGCTCGCCAGTGCGAGCAAGCGCGCCGGATTCGACAGCGCATCGACCGGAACCGGCACCGGACGCCCGTCGCGATAGGCGAGCAGGTTCGGGTTGTAGAACACCAGATGGTAGTCGTGGCACGTCAGATACGTGCGGAATCCCTGCTCGCGGCGCCGCCGCGCGAGCACCGGCAGGATCGATTGCGTCAGCAGATTGTGATAGTTGTGCACCAGCACGCGATGCGGACGCACGTCGTCGAGCAACGCCGCCAGCGCGTTCGCCGCGGCGCGATTCCAGCCGCGCGTGAGCGCGCCTGCGCCCGCCGGGAAATTGGTCTCGTCGAACGAGGTCACCTCCACGTCCGGGATGTTTCGCAGCACCTCGATGGAGGTCTGGTAGACCTCCTCCGCGCCACCCTTGCGCGCGTAGTCGTTGACGACGACGATGCGCGTCGCTTCCTCCCGGGAGCCGATTGACGACAAACCGTTCAATTCGATATCCCAAACGTGTGTTGAACCATCCGGTATCGCGACATGCCGCCGCAATCGTCGTGCACCACCGTACTCGCCAGCATCATCGCCGCTCCATACTGTTCACTCCATTCGTATCGGCAACGCGGGATCGCCGCGCCGCGCCGTTTCATCCATCCGCGCGTGTCATCCGTTCCCGACCGGGTCCTGCGTCGCATTGACCGGCCGATTGCCGAGCGGCAGATCATCGCGCGGCCGCGACGCGGTCAGGTGATGCGCGAGCCGCACGCAGGGCGCCTCGCAATACCGGTAGCTCAGGTACGACAACGCAATCAAAGGCACGACCGGAACGATCATGTAGACGCCCAGCGGCCATCCGGTCCATCGGTAGTGTTCGCACAGCCAGTAGAAGCCGAACAGCGGGATCGCGTGAAACAGGTAAATCGAGTAGCTGACCTCGCCCAGCTTCGCCATCCCGCGCGCGCGGACTTTCAATACCGTCGCCATCGCCACGAAGATCGCGATGCCGGCCACGTAAGCCAGCGACGACGGCAGATGGTCGACGTTGTGATGCCGCCAGTCGTTGGCCGCCCCGACGAGCGCCACGCCGACGATCATCGCCGTCAGCAGGCCCGCCACGGACCGGTACGTCAGCGTGATGCCGCCACGCCCTCGGCTCACCCGCACCGTGCCGAGCGGTTGGTCGTAAGCCTGACGAAAGCATGCGCCCCAGAACATGATCGCGAGGTGGTACGGCATGGCCTTGTACTGGCCCAGCGTGTCATCGGGAAAGACGTGCAGCGCGACGGTGATCACGAACACCGCACACAGCCCGATGCAGGCGAACGACAGGTCGCGCATCCGGTGCAGCCCGCCCCTCCAGAACAGCACGAGGCAAAGCCCGTAGAAATACAGTTCCGTTTCGAGCGTCCAGTAATGCCCCATGACCGGTTCCTGCCCGAACGCGGTCGGGATCATCGTCGCATTGGCGATCAGCAGCGCCGCGCTCACCGGTTTGCCGAACAACGTCCAGAAGACGACGCAGCCGATCGGAATGGACAACCAGAATGCCGGATACAGCCGCAGGAAACGGCGGATCAGGAAGCGCCGCGTGCCCGGTCCAGCCTGGCCGCGCAAACTGACCGGGATCAGCAGGCCGCTGATGCCGAAAAAGACCACCACGCCGATCCGTCCGAAATTGACCGAGCGCTGCAGCGTGTCGAGCCACTGCTGAGCGCCCGCCAGCGCGACGAACCGCTCGGCGTAGTGTGTCCAGATGACGAGCAGGACCGCGACGGCGCGCATCGCATCGATATGGTCCAGACGTCCGGAGTGTTCGGAATGCATCGTCAGGGTCGCGTAGAAGCCGGGCGGTATCGCCAGATAACGGATGCGTTACCGTAGCACCGCCTCCGTGCGCCGACTGTTCGACATGTGACACAGCCCGGCCCGGATCGAATCACGCCGGCGACTCCGCGTTGATGATCGTCGCCGCCGTCGCGCGACGCGATTCGAGCCCCTTGACGAATTCGCTGCACAGCCCGACCACCGCGTCGGCGGCATGCGAACCGAACACGCTGTGATCGAGATCGTCGAGCACGACGGCGCGCGCGCCGGCAAATCGCGACAGCCGCTTGCCGCGCGGCCCGAAATACATCGTCACCAGATCGAGGCTGCTGTCGTATGCACCGCAGACGAACAACGCGCTCACCTCCTTGCGCTGCAGCGTACGCAGGATATCGTGCGGATCGACCGGCATCGTCTCCGCGCACGACCAGCCGGCGATCCGGCGTCGCCACGCGCCGATCCGCACCGCCAGCGCCGTGGTCGAGCGCTTCAGCACGAGCCGGACGAACGGCATGATCTTTCGATCGCCGCTCAGCACCTGCTTCCACTTCTTCAGCTCGAAGAACGAGGAGCGGTAACCGGCCATCGAATTGGGGCGATGCTGGCGCAGCGCATCGGTCGAGATGCCGTCGGGCACGTGGAAGCGCTGCAGGTTCACCGATATGACGCCAGACAGCGCGCGTCCCGCGAGCGCCGCACGCAATGCGCTGTATGCGCCCGAGCAGATGCCGAACGACACGACCTGTCGATACCCCTGCTCCTTCAACCAGTGCGCGGCCGTCGCGACGTCCTCGACGACGGCGCTCGAATAGACCGGCTGGCGCTCATCTTGCGGCGAACCGGCGCCGTGCACCGGCGAGCTGTCGCCGATCCCACGTCCGTCGAAGCGCAGCGACGCGATGCCGCGACGCGCCAGCTCACGGGCAATCCGCACCGACAGCCGGCTGTCGCCGACGTGCGGACTGGCCGACGTGTTCGTGATCAGCAGCACCGGCCCACGGTCGTGCATCTCGTGCGGCGTGCACAGGATGCCGAACAGGCGGCCGGCCACGCCGAATCTGACCGGCCGCTCGCATGCTTCGGGCGTGCGCAGCATCAGGTCGGGTTCCCAGTCCGTTTTCAACACGGCGCACGACGACGGCCCCTGCCGGCCATCGGTGGCCGCGATCCAGTCGACCACGGCATCGAATACGCGCGTCGGCAAGCTGGAGAACGTCGTCTCCTGCATGAACGCCGCATAGCCTTCGAACGGCCTTTGCTCGACTTTGCCGCCCAGCGCTTCGAGCCGCTTCTGCAGCGCGTCGGTGCCGCCGGCGCTCATGTCGACGATCAGCGTTCTCGACGCCGGCGCACCGGTGCGGTCCTTCAACGCGTCGATCGCGTCGAATGCATTGAGCCGCGTACGGAACGCCGCACTGTAGACCTGCCCGAGCACGTTGAGCGGCGCGTCTTTCGGCTGGGCCGCGCGCAACGGCGCCGGCAACTGGTCGAGCCAGATATTGCGCATGATCGACAGTTCGCGCACGTAGCTGCGTCCGCTTGCCACCGGCGCCAGCAACACGAGCTGGTCGACTTCGCATCGGTCCGCCGCCAGCAACGCGAATGCCGCGCCCAGCCGCAGGCCGCACAGCGTCACCCGTGCGACGCCGGTTTCCTCGCGCAATCGCGCGATGGCCGCGCACACGTCGTCGACGGCCGTTTCGAACTGGTCGTTCGCGCCATCGGCCCCTGCGGAATCGCCGGTGCCGCGGTAATCGAAACGCAACACCGGCATTCCGCTCGCCGACAGGCGATCCGCCAGATTCCGCATGCCGCCGTGACTCCAGACGGATTCGTGTCCGTAAGCGTTGCACAGGACGACGCCCCGCGTCCCGTTGCCCGGATGCAGCCATCCGAACCGTCCGCCAAATATGATCGGTCTCATTTTCTATTAGGTATCGGTGAAGAATGGGTACGGCGTCCGACGGCCCGACTGCTGAATCGATCGGCCGCCGGACGGCAAATCGCTCGCGGAAGCCTTTCCCCTTTCCGGTATCCATGCCGCACATGCAAGGTCCGGAAGCCGGCCGGCCGCGAGCCGTTCGAATCACACCATCGAGGCCCTCCTCTTCGTTGCGGCGCCCGTCACGACGGGCTACCGGCCGGCGGCGCGATCAGCTCGCGCCACCGACGATCGAATACCGGCATGCTGAAATGCTGCTCGCAGTAGGCGGCGAAGCGTGTGGCCGCCGCCACGACGCGATCCAGATCCGCGGCCGGATCGGCGACGAACCGCTCCAGTCGCGCGTCGCTCATCGCAAGCGCCTCGTCGTGGAATCCCAGCCCCTCGAAGGCGGCTTCGTTGCCGACCGGCACGCAACCGTACGAAACCGCCTCCAGCACCTTCGACTTGATGCCGCCGCGCAGAAACGCAGGACACAACGCGATCGAGCACCCGGTGTAGACATCCGCCTGGGTCGGCGCGAATCCGGCGAATTCGACGTTCGGAACGGGCGCGTACCGGCCGGCCATGCGCCCGTAGATCACGAGCGGCGTAGCCGGCCGGATACGCGCCCACAACGCCACCAGGTATTCGATCGCGAGGCGGTTCTGCAACTGCCGGTCCGAACCGATGAAGACGAACCGGAACGGCGCCGTCGGACGCCGCATCGGCACCAGCGCATGCATCGGCGGCGCGATCACGTGCGTCTTCACGGCCTCGTCGTTCGTGAGGGACCGCCGCAGCGACTGCGCGTCCTCCGTCGAAACCAGCGTAACGGCATGCGACGAGTCGATCGCCGCGCGCTCCTGCCGTTTCAGCGCGAACGCTTCATAGCCGAGGAATGCGTTGCGAACCAGCCTCGCGTTGGCGAGCCTGACGAACGGCCCCGGAATCGACTTCTCCAGATATCCGGCCGACAACGGAAAATCCTGTTCGCGCAGGATGTTCGCGCGGCGCGACATGAGGTCGTCGAAATCCACGACGATCCGGCAGCCCGGCACACTGCGCCGCACCAGGATCGCGTAATCGACGAGCCGGATGCCGTCGAAATAGATCACGTCCGGCTTGATCGTCTCGACGGCGCGCAGCAGCGCCGTGCGCTTGCGCGGATGCGAGAACATCGCCACCTGAAGCGCACACGGCGCGCCGCGCAACACGCTCCATCCGATCCGCACCGCGGCTCCGATCTTCGCGCGCCAGCCGCCGTCCTCGAACACCGACCGGATCTTGAATTCGGTCACGTCCATGTGGTCGCCGATCGCCTTCCGGATGAAGCTCAGCGTGCGCTCACGCCCGTTCGATACGTCCTGCGGAATGTCCCGCGTCATCACCATCAGCACCCGGTTTTTCACGAGCGACCTCCCCAACGATTCGAAACCTTCCCGATTCCTTGCCCCGCCGGCGCATGCCAGCGCACGCGCGCGGCCCGTTGCCGGCACGGCGAACGACCGCCCGCGCACCCGCTCACGGCCGCTCCCGGTTGAACGCGAGATTGCCGAGCACCACGCACCAGAACAGGACGAGCGACACCGCAATGCCCGTCGACGGCGCATACATCACCAGCGCGCGCGGCATGACGAACGGCGCGGCGACGATCGCCGCGACGATCAGCACCTGCTTGATCATGATGAGCCGGTAGCGGCGCACGGCCAGGAGCCACGTGCTAAGCCCCGCATCGACGAACGTGGCGATCGCGCAGCCGGTCGCGTAGATCATGATCGGCACGCCCTGCACGAACGCGGGCCCGTAGATCATCAGGAACACCTTGCGGCCGACGAAGTAGCTGCCGACCCACGCGATACAGCCGACGAGGCCGAGATACAGGCCGAGCTTCAACGCCTTGGCGCGCACGAGCGGCTCGGTCCGCGCCGAAAAGACCATGCTCGGCGCCAATGCCAGCGCCAGCGTCGTGCCGACCGAATTCCATTGTTCGACCAACGACGCCGCCGACGCATAGATGCCGAGATCGGCCTTGGACACCAGCACGCCGAGCAGCAGCCGGTCCATGCGCAGTACCAGCACGCTGGCCGCGATGGCCGGCCAGATCCGCAGCCCGCGCACGACCAGCGCTTTCGTGACGGCCGCGCTGCCGCGAAACGATTTCGGCGACTTCAACGCCAGTTCCCGATAGCGGCTGAACGGTGCCGCGGCCGCCACGCAGGCTTCGAGCGGCCACGCGAACGCGGCGACGATCACGCCCAGCGACGCGTGTGCCGCGATGTACAGCCACAGCACGCGCACACAGCTGGCGTACGCCCTCGCCCGCGTGATCACCCATGGTTTCGATTCGGCATAGGCCATCAGCGAACCGAGCGCGATCGGCTCCACGATCAACGCGAAGGCCGCGATCAACGTGAGCTCGGATACGCTCGACGGCCGCATGACGATCACCACGATCCCCATGAACAGCAGCATGACGGCCAGCGTGAGCGTGAGCCGCAGGCGGAACGCACGGTAGACGACCATGTGCCGCAGGCGCGGGTGCTTGCCGAGGATGGGCTGGATCACCTGTGCGCCGAAAATCAGCGCGACGCTGCCGATCACGTAGGCCAGCGACAACGCGAACTGCAGCTCGCCGAACAGCCGCGCGCCGTAGATGTTCGCGAACAGGTGATTGCTCGCGATCGCCGCGAGCGCCCCGATGATCTTTTCGCACACCACGCCCGCGAACGACGAAAACAGGAGCCTGATGAACGCGTTCAAGATGTCCCCGTCCGCATCGCATCGGCGTGCACGCGCCGCGCGTCGATGCAATGCCACCAGATCAGCGCGATCGCCAGGTAGAACAGCGTGCGCGCACCGAACAGCGTCCAGTAATCACCCTGCTGCATCGCATAGGTCGCGTAGGCAAAGATCTTCGTGGCGAGCCACAGCATCACGACCCCGCCGCGCATCGCGACCAGGATCAGCATCGCGCTCGCCACGCCGTAGATCGCGCCCGTCAGCGCAATGAAGAGCGCGCCGCCCGCATAGCCGAACCAGTAGACCGGCACTGCCATGTTGCCCATCGTGAACGTCACGTCGTCGAACACGTAGGCCTTCAGGATGTCGGGCGTGCCGTACGACAGCATCAGGTCGCGCAACCCGCTCACCGGCGCGTCGCTGAAGAACGTCGGCTCGGTGAACGAGCCCAGCGAATCGATGAAGCGGCCGAACGCCGCCATGCCCCCGAACGTCGGCGCGCCGAACAGGTGTGCGTCGCCGTCCACCACGTACCACGCCTGCCCCTGCTCGAGAAACCGCGACACCACCGTTTCGGCGATGTCGAGCCCTTGCCCCCGGTATGCGTAGAACACCGACACGCTGCCGATCACGAGCGCGATGACCGAGCCGATTCCCAGGTAACGCATGACCGGCTTGCCGTTCATCGCGTGGATCGCGATGAACGGGATCAGGACCGTCAGGCAAACGTGCAGCACGGCCATGAACTGTTCGCCGTGCAACGCCTCGAGCACCAGATCGACGACGATCAGGCACACGGACGTCCAGCGCACGACCCGGTTCGAACTCGTGCAGAAGGTGCCGAGCAGCACCGCGACGAACGTCTGGTTGTTCAGGAACAGGTTGAACAGCGTGCTGTTCGACGCGTCGTTGCGCAGCGCGTAGCGGTTCACGCCGCTCAGCACCGCGAAGCCGCCGGTCAGGCCGGCCAGCACGCCCGTCGCGAGGATCGCGCCGACCAGCCCCAGCCCGAGCGCCACGCTGACCGGCTGAAGCGTCATCCGCGCACGGATCGGCGGGTGGACGGCGCGCGCGTTCAGAAGCCGGTCGAACGTGAACAGTGCGCACGCGACGAAAATGACATAGAACGACAGCAGCCGGCTGAACGCACCGTTCGCGACGCCGAAGATGTCCGTTTCCCGCAGGAAACCGCCGGATTCGATCCCCACGCCGGCGACGAATGCGGTCAGGCCGATCACGAGCGTGTACAGGATCGACACGGCGAATACCGGGCGCGCGACGATCAGCGCGATCAACCCCGCGACCGCCACCAGCAATGTGCAGGTCGCGCTCGGCTCCATCTCGCCGAGCGCCGGCAGCATCGCATTGACGCTCAACGCAAGCACGAGCAGCGTCGACACGGTCATACCCGTGAGCGCCGCGGTCCGGCCGTCGGCCCGAATCGTTCGCATCGGCGCCTCTTTCACGCTGGTGCCCGGCCGGCGCGAGGCCGGTCGTGCACGGCTCGCTCCAACGCATCGTGCAGTTGAGCGCTGACCGCGCCGGACGAAAAGCGCCGTGCGTTCGCCCGCCCCGCGCTCACCAGCGCAGCGCGCAGCGACGGGTCGCCGGCGACGCGTTCGATCTGTCGACCCCATTCGGCGGCATCCATCGCATTGGCGACGGCCACGAACGAGTCGCCCATCGTATAGCGGTACACCGGCAAATCGGTCGCGACCACCGGCACGCCGACGAACTGCGCTTCGATTACGGTGCGACCGAAGCCTTCGTGCAACGTCGGCGATACGTACAGATCCGATGCCTGGAAAAAGTAGCCGAGATCCTCGTCGCCGACGTTCTCGACGAAATGAGCGGAAATGCCCGCCTGGGCGGCGATGCCGCGGCATTCCTCGCGGTTCGCCTGGTTTTGCGCGCTCCCTACCCGCAGCATCATCACGTCCTTGCGTCCGAGCGACGCGAGCGCGCGAAACAGCGTCGCATTGTTCTTGCGCGTTTCGTCCGAGCCGACGTTCAGCACGACCCACGCTTCGCCGGTGTCGATGCCGAAGCGCGCGAGCAGCATCGCGCGCGCCCGTGCACGCACCTCGGCGTCGATCGGCGCATAGCGGTCGTCGAATGCATTGGGCACGACCTGGATCCGGTCGGCACGAATGCGCAGATCGGCCAGCGCTTCCTGCGCGGTCACGTCGGACGGTGCGAGCACCACGTCCGCGGTCGCAATCAGCGATTGCGTCAACCGCATGTACGCATTCTTCAACTGCTCGACGACGCCGCGCACCTGCCCCGGACGCTGCACGTGATGCAGCACGATGCCGACGCGGCCGCCCGCCCAGCGAATCAGCGGAATCATGAAGGCCAGGTCCTCCTGGTACAGCATCACGAAGTGCCCCGCGCGCGCCGCCGCGATCGCACGCAGCGGATACAGCACGAACTGTGTCCAGTAGCGCCGCAACGAACGCGGCTCGGCCGGAATGTCGACCGGCTCCACGTCGAATCCCGCCAATGCCGGGATGAAGTCGATACATTTGAGGCTGTATCGCATGACGCCGTTCCAGCTCACCGGCCGCGGCCCGAGAAACCACACGACCCGCACCGCGGGCGCTTCGCGCCGCAGCCCGTCATTGCCTGCCATCGAATCACTCATGCGTTGCGCTCCTCGCCCGGTTGCATCGCGTTCCCCGTGCGATCACGCGCGCGCCGCGGCGAAGCCGGCGCCCATCCGGCGAACGCCGCGCAACGGCGACGGCTCGAAACCGTTGAACACCAGCCCGTCGATGCGCACCCCGATCTTGCCGAGGTTGTCGAGCGCGTCCGTCATGCCGGCCGAGTTCGCCGAACCCTGGCGCACCACCAGCAGCGTCATGTCGGCCACCCGCGACAAGGCCTCGATGTCGGCCACCGGCAGCGCGGCCGGCGCATCCACGATGACCATGTCGTAGCCGCTGCGCAGCGACACGACCAGCTTGTCGAGACGCGCGATGTCGAACCGGTTGCGCACCGACGTGCGCTCGGTTCCGGCGGCCAGTGCATCGAGCTGCCCGGCCACGCGGGTAATCGCCTGGTCGGCCGGCAGCGTGCCCTTGAGTACGTCGGACAGCCCCTGCGTCGCGGTGACCGGCAAATAGCGATGCAACGCCGGCGCACGCAGGTTGGCATCCACGATCACCGTCTTGAGCCCCCTCTCGGCGAACAGGTACGCGAGATTGGCGGCAATCATCGACTTGCCTTGCGCGGGCGCCGCGGACGACACCAGCACGACCTTCGCGTCGCCGCCATAGGCCGCCAGCCGGTGCCGCAACGTCAGCGCCAGGCTGTCCATCGCGTCAGCGAGCGGCTCGTCGGCCGGCGCCTGCGTCGCGAAGAACGCCGGCGTTCCGTGCGCATCCGCGTCGGCCTGGCGGCGCGAATTCGGCAGAATGCCGAGCATCGGGATACCGAGCGCCGCTTCCAGCTCATGCGGATCGCGAATGCGGCCGGCCAGCAGTGCACGGCCCTGCGCCGCGAGAAACCCGAGCATCAGCCCGATCACCGCGCCCGCCAGAATCGCCATCAGGCGTTTCGGCCGGATCGGCTTGTCGCTGACGACCGCCTTGTCGACGATCGATGCGTTGCCGACCGTGCCGGCTTCCGCGATCTGCAACTGCTGCGCATTGTTCAGCAAGCCGACATAGAGCTGGTTGTTGACCTCGACGTCACGCGCGAGACGCAAGTACGTCTGCTGCTGCGACGGCAGGCGCGCAGCCTTGTCCTTCAACACGGCGGCCTGCTTGTCGAGTTCCTTCAGCTTGTTGGCCGCCGCAACGACCTGCGGTTGCCCCGGCACGTATTTCGACAGCAGATCCTGATACTCGAGCCGCGTTTCGAGCCGCGACTTGTCGACGAACGCCAGTTGCTCGACCAACAGCCGGATATCGCCCTGCGCGTCGATCGAACCCTGCTGATTGCGGAACGCGTTCAGCGCCTGCTCGGCCTGTTGCAGCCTGGCCTTGACGATCGGCATCTGCGCGTTGAGAAACGTGAGGGTGCGCTCGGCATCGTCGGCGCGGCGTCTCGCGTTGAAGTTCAGGTAGGCCGCGGCGATCGCATTGAGCATGCGCGCGGCAAAAACGGGATCGGCATCCTCGAAGCTCAATTGCATGATGCCCGACTGACGCTTCGTCTCGGTCACGCCGAGTTTCTTCAGGATTGCTTCGAGACGCACGTCGGTGGCGACGCGTCGCACCCGGAATTCCGCGCCCGGGTGCGCGACGATCCGTGCCACGTCCACGCGATAGCCATTGCTCGCGCTCGGCACGCCGACCACCCCGCTCAGCAGCACCTGGCCGCTGCGGTCCGTCAGCTGGAATCGATTGCCGTCGAGATAATCGAACGTCAGCGCCTTGCCGACCTGCGCGGCCGGCACCTCGAACGCACTGAACTCCAGACGCTCGCCGCCCCATGCCCACGACGACATCCCGAACGGCGCGTCGACGAGGCCGTTCGCATCCTTCGGCAGGAACGACCCGATCAGCCCGCCGACGATCGGAAACCGGTTCTCGACCGACACCTCCGCCTGGGCGGCCGTCGCGTTCATCGCTTCCATGACGACCGAGCGCGAACGGACGATGTCGATTTCGCCGACCACCGCCGAATTCTGGATATCGAGCGCCTTGGAGATCGACGACAGCGATCCCAGCGCGCTGGCCTTGTTCTCCTCGATCTGGATCAGCGTATCGGCCGAATATACGGGTGTGGCCGCCATCGCATAGACGATCGCCAGCAGCAGGCACGCCGCGAACACGGCCGCAAACAGGCGCCCGTTGTCGAGCACGTTCTCCAGCAAATCGATCGGCGACAACCGCGTCGCATGTCCGGCAGCCTGTTTCGGTTCGTTCTGATGCCCGGTCAATGCAGGTCGGTCCATCTTCATGCTGAACTCCAGAATGGAAGATCCGGCTGGCTTCGCCGCTTTACGCGTGTTGTGATTCACGTTCATGTCTTTGAAAATCCGGCTGGAAACCCTTCAGTGCCGCCCCGGAGCGCGTTGCGTCCGGAGCCTGGATGCCCCGCGCTTCCCGACCGGCGCAACGGCCGGCCAGCCGTCGTCGAGTCCTCGTTGGTTTCATTCCGGCGTGCCGTCGTCGATCCTGCCGCCCGCTACACGCCCGCCGCGGCGATTCCCGTGCGTTGCAGCGCCGCGCCGACGTCCGACAGCCGCGCGACAACCTCGGCCGCCGGATCGGCTTGCGCATGGCCGGACCGGTCGCCCACGAACAGGAACCGACGCCCGACGCCCGCGCGCGCACCGGCATCGAGATCGGACGGCTTGTCGCCGACCAGGATCGACGCGGACAGGTCGAGGTCCAGATCGCGCCGCGCGTCGTGCAGCATGCCGGGCTGCGGCTTCCGGCAGGCGCATGCTTGCCGGTAGCGGCCCATTCCGGCCACCGGGTGATGGGGGCAAAAATAGACGCGGTCGATTCTCGCGCCACGCTCGTCGAACCTGCGTCGCATCCAGTCCATGAATGCGACGAATTGCGACTCCGAAAAATATCCGCGGCCGATCCCGGCCTGATTCGTCACGACGACCACCTGATACCCGGCCGCATTGGCCAGCCGCACGAGATCGAAGATGCCGTCGACGAACACGCAGTCTTGCTGGCGGTGCACGTAGCCGTAGTCGACGTTGATCACGCCGTCGCGATCCAGGAACAGGGCTTTAGGCTTCACTGGTCCCGGTCTCCAGCATCGACGGAATCACCGTCTGCGCGCGCCGATAGTCCGCCGGCACGCCGATGTCGATGAACGCCGTGACCTCGGGGAATACGCGGATGTCGAGCGCGTCGACCCGTTCGGCCAGGAAATCCTGCTCGAACGAGAATTTCGCCGGCAGCGCGAAGCCGAGCAGCTTGCGCGCGTTGACGACATACGTCCCTGCATTGATGTAGCCCGGCGCCGGCCGCTTCTCGCGGAATGCCGACAGCCGGCGCGACGTCGCATCGAATTCGAGCGTACCGTAGCGCGACGCATCGTCGACGCGCGTCGCCGCCACGACGAGATCGGGGCGCATTGCGTGATGGAATGCCGCCAACGCGCGCAGATCCAGATTCGACAACGTATCGCCGTTCATCACGATCATGTCGCGCGCACCGTGAGCATTCAGCGCATGAACGATCGCGCCGCCGGTGCCGAGCGGCTCGTCTTCCTCGATCACGGAAACCGCGATGCCGAAGTCGCGCGACGTCACGAACGACTTGATCGGGTCGCTGCCGTAACCGAGCGACAGCACGACCTCCGTCACGCCCTGCTGCTGGAGCCCGCGCAGCATCCAGGCCAGGAACGGCTCGCCGTCGATCGACGCGAGCGCCTTCGGCAGCGCGTCGCCCAGCACCGGGCGCAGCCGCGTGCCGAGTCCGCCGGCAAGGATCAGGCAGGGCAGCATCGCGCTCATGCAAAGATCCGCTCTTCGACGATGCCGCAAATGATGTGGCCGCACACGAGGTGCCCCTCCTGGATCTTCGGCGTCGACGCGGACGGAATCTCGATGCAGATGTCGGCACGCCTGCGCATCTCGGCGGCGCCGGGTCCGTTGCCGGTGAAGCCGACGGAAAACATGCCGGCTGTCCGCGCCACGTCCAGCGCGCGGAGAATGTTCGGCGACCGCCCCGACGTCGAGTACGCCCAGAAGATGTCGCCGGGGCGTCCGGTCGCCTGAATCTGGCGCTCGAACAGCTTCTCGTAACCGTAGTCGTTGCCGATCGCGGTCATCACCGAGCTGTCCACGGTCAGCGCAAACGCCGCGAGCCCGGGTCGGTCGAAGTTGAAACGGCTGACGAATTCGCCGGCGATATGCTGCGCGTCCGCCGCGCTGCCGCCGTTGCCCGCGAGCAGGACCTTGTTGCCCGTCCGCAGCGCTTCCGTCACGCGTTCGGCCACCTGCTCGACCCGCGCCAGTTGCTCACGGTCGGATACGAGTGCCGTCAGCACCGCGAGCGTCTGGCGAATTTCGCTCTCTGCCCCGATCGTCATTGATTCTTTCTCCACGACTGCGCACCGATGTCGGTGAACGTACAGTTGAGCACCTGCCCGTTGATTCCGTTGTATGCGTCCAGCGCGCGCATCACGGTCGACCGGTCGACCGGGTCCACGAAGAACATCATGAAACCGCCACCGCCCGCGCCGGACACCTTGCCGGCCTTCGCCCCGGCCCGGACCGCGACCCGGTACAGGTCGTCGATCATCGAGTTCGAGATGTTCTTCGCCATCCGTTTCTTCGATTCCCACGCGTCGCGCATCGACGCGGCGAACGCATCGAAATCGGCGCGCAGTACGGCCTCTTTCATCCGTACGGCTTCGTCCTTGACTTCGTGCAACGCAGCGAGCGAATCGACGACGCCTTCCGTCACGTTGCTGCTCTGTTCCTTGATGATGTTGGCCGACTCGCGCGACACGCCGGTGTAATACAGCACGAGCGACGCCTCCATCTCGGCCTTGATTTCCTGCTTGATCCGCAGCGGATTGACGATCACGCGATCGCCATAGAACTCCATGAAGTTCAACCCGCCGAACGTCGCCGCGTATTGATCCTGCTTGCCGCCGGCAAGCCCGAGATCCTCTCGCTCGATGTCGTGCGCGAGATGCGCGATGTCGTATTCGCCGAGCGGCAACGACAGCAGTTCGCAGAACGCCCTGACCAGCGCGACGACGATCGTCGACGACGAGCCGAGCCCGGACCCCGGCGGCGCCTCGGAACACGTCGTGATCGTGACGGCCAGCGGATGACCGCCATGAAAATCCCGCACGATCCGGTTGTAGACGCCGACATGCAGCCCGAGCCCGTTCTGCACTTCGAGCACCGGCGACACCGGGCCGATCCAGCGCGTATCCGTATCCGCCGCCACCAGTTCGATCTTCGCGTCGTCGCGCGGCGCGATCGACGCATACGCAAATTTCTCGATCGTCACATTGAGCGCCAGACCGCCGAACCGGTCCGAATAAGGCGGCACGTCGGTTCCGCCGCCGCCCAGACCCAACCGCAAAGGCGCCCTCGAACGGGCAATGAAGCGTGTCATGAAATCTCTCGCAGACAGTGAGTCGGCCGTCGGCACGATGCCGTTCGCGCTCCCGCACATTCGGCCGGGAATGCACGACCATGTTCGTTGGCGCCACTATGCGATAGATGTCCGGCACGCTGCGTGCGATGGCTTACATTAAGCCGCCAGCGCTCAATCGAAGCGTCCAACCTGCGTTACGCTCTGTTCGCGACCGGCACGGCGACGTGCGAACCGGCATCGAAATCGCCGTCACGTCCCCGCCCCCGCATGACGACTTCCTTCCGTCATTGGCAATGTTTGACAATCGATGCCGGAAGCAGCGTCGCCGCGAACGACGCGCGGATTGCCGTGCGCCTGAACGCCGCCCGCGAGCGTCGTCACGATGTGCAGAACGAATCGAGGGTGCGACAAGCGCTTTCGATTCGATCCGGATAACGTATCAATCGATTCAACGATGCTGGATAAAAAAATGAAAATTGCTCAACCGCTGGATTCCGTGGCGCCGGGCCACCCTCGCACAGCCATGCGCCGCATGGCCATGGCATTCTCGTTCGCGACCATCGCGACGCTGTCCGCATGCACGGTGCCAGGGCAGCACATGAGTTCGACCGCGTTGCCGGTCACGACCGCCGACAACGGCGACGTCACCAGCGACATGCAGGTTCCGGTCAAGCAGATCGACCTGACGCAGATCGAACAGATCCGGGCCGAGCAGAAACGCGCCCCCGGTACGTCCATTCCGCCGAACCTGTTCGCGAAGTCCGACATGTACCGGATTGGTGCCGGCGACGTGCTGCAGATCACGGTGTGGGATCACCCGGAATTCGCGACGGCCGCCGGACAGCCGGTGCAGAACACGAAGGCCGCGGACGCCGCGCCCGGCTTCGTCGTCGACAGCAACGGCAACGTGCAGTTTCCGTATGTGCCGCATCCGATCCATGCGGTCGGAAAGACCGTCGCGCAGCTCCAGCACGAGGTCAGGGCCGAGCTCGCCAAGGTGTTCGTCAAGCCGCAGGTCACGGTTCGCGTCGCGTCGTTTCGCGCCACGCAGGTCTATATCGACGGCGAGGTCCGCAATCCGGGCGCACAGCCGATCAACGACATCCCGATGACGCTGATCGAAGCCGTCAGCCGCGCGGGCGGCTTTGCGCCGACGGCGGACCAGAGCCGCGTCACGATCACCCGCAACGGCACGATCTACCCGCTGAACGTCGCGCAGATGATGAAGACGGGGAAAAACCCGGCGGACATCATGCTGAGACCCGGCGACATGCTGCATGTGAGCGCGCGCGACGACAATCCCGTGTACGTGATGGGCGAAGTGGTCAGGCCGCAAGCCGTCGCACCGCTGCGCGACGGCTCGCTCACGCTCAGCGAAGCGCTCACGCAGGCCGGCCAGCTCAACCAGCAGACGTCGAATGCGAAACAGGTGTTCGTGCTGCGCAAGGCCGCCGATAGCGCGCCCGTCATCTATCACCTCGACATGCAGTCGCCGGTATCGATGCTGCTCGCGAACCAGTTCCCGCTCGCGTCGAAGGACGTCGTGTATGTCGACAACACCGGGCTCGTCCGCGCAAGCCGCGTGCTGAACCTGCTGCTGCCGGCGATCAGCGCGGGGTTGACGGGCGCACTCGTCACGAAGTAATCGCACTTTCCGCACGCGGGGAGCGGATTCGCCCGATGCGCCCTCCCCGCATTCGATGCGCACGCAACGAGCCGGTCTCCGCCCGACGCATTCCCATGCAAAACCGCTTGCACCCAGGTACTTCTTACCCGACCAAACACGCCTCGTCGGGAACGATGACCGCCTTTCCACCCCACCCAGCGCGACTACGAAATAAAGATCACACGGATCGGTAGAAACACCGATGCTGTAGTCAAACTACATTCATACCATTGGTCGCAGCAGAGAATCGCTACACCCGATTCGACAGTGCGGGACGGGCTGCGTCGCCGCCCGCATTGACTGGTCGAGCCCAACCGGCCGTAACGATTCCCCGCCTGGCCTGGCATGCCGACGCGCAACC
This sequence comes from Burkholderia orbicola, assembly GCF_900100915.1. Taxonomy (NCBI): domain Bacteria; kingdom Pseudomonadati; phylum Pseudomonadota; class Betaproteobacteria; order Burkholderiales; family Burkholderiaceae; genus Burkholderia; species Burkholderia orbicola. The sequence continues at coordinate 608,692 of NZ_FNKW01000002.1, forward strand.
ACCCTGCACCGCCAGCCGAATCCGTCCGAATCCACCGGACGTGTGCAGCTCCAGACATCATTCGAATAACCGGCAATACGATCAGGAGAGCAACATGCGGGACACCCTCTGGCCGGCCGTCGTGCTGGCAGCGACCCTCTGCACCACTGCCTACGCCGGCGACGCCGATTTCAATGCGCAGGGCGACGCGACCGACGCGTTCGCATCGGCCGCCGCGCAACGGCGCGCCGACCTGCTCGTGCGCAAGATGACGCTCGACGAGAAACTTCAATTCATTCATTCGCAATACGAAATGTCCAAGGTGCCGGGCGGTGGCGCCGGCTACATCCAGGGCGTGCCGCGGCTCGGCATTCCCGATCTCAACATGGTCGATTCAGCGACCGGCTCCGGCAGCACGTCGCAGGCCAGCACGACGTTCCCGGCCACGATCGCGGTCGCCGCGAGCTGGGATCGGCGGCTGTCGTACGACTACGGCAAGCAGGTCGCGATCCAGTTGCGCGCGCAAGGATTCGGGATGGGCCTCGCCGGCGGCACCAACCTCGCACGCGAGCCGCGCGGCGGCCGCCTGTTCGAGTATCTCGGCGAGGACCCGCTGCTCGCCGGCGACCTGCTCGCCGAACGCACGCTCGCCACGCAGCGGCAAAAAGTCATCGCCACGATCAAGCACTACGCGGGCAACGAGCAGGAGCACGGCCGGATGGGCGGCAATACGCAGATCGACGAACGCACGCTGCGCGAGCTGTATCTGCTGCCGTTCGAGATCGCCGCGAAACGCGGGCGGCCCGGTAGCGTAATGTGCAGCTACAACCGCCTGAACGGCACCTATGCGTGCGAGAACCCTCACCTGCTGAACGACGTGCTGAAGAACGAGTGGGGCTTCCAGGGCCAGGTGCAGTCCGACTGGGGCGCCACGCACAGCACCGCCGCCGCGATCAATGCCGGGCTCGACGAGGAAGAAGACGTCGGGCCGAGCGTGTACCTGACGCCAGCGGCCGTCAAGCAGGCGATCGCGAACGGCTCGGTGTCGACCGCGCGCCTCGACGACATGGTGCGCCGCAAGCTCGCCGTGATGATCCGCGTGGGCGTGATGGACGATCCGGCCCAAGGCGGCGGCACGATCGATTTCGCGGCCGGGAACCGGTTCGCGCAAGCGGCTTCCGAACAATCGATCGTTCTGCTGAAGAATGACGGCAACCAGTTGCCGCTGGTCGCGTCGGCACTGTCGCGGATCGCCGTGATCGGCGGCCATGCGGATGCAGCCGTGCTGTCCGGCGGCGGCTCGGGCAACACGCGCGACCCCGTATCCGGTTCGTTCGCCGGCTGCGGCGGCCTGACGTTCGGATCGTCGACCGGCTGCAGCTGGTGGCGCAATCCGTGGCTCAAGGTCGACGTGCCGATCGTCGCGGCGATCCGCGCGCTGGCGCCGGCCGCGCAGGTCACGTATGCGGGCAACAGCGACCAGCAGTCGCCGTTCCGCGCGTACACGCAGCAGGAGATCGACCAGGCCGCGGCGCTCGCGGGCCGCTCGGACGTCGCGATCGTCGTGGTCGCGCAGCCGGCCGGCGAGGATTTCGGCGACCTGCAGAGCCTGAGCCTCGCGAACCCATCGAACCAGGATGCGCTCGTCGAAGCCGTCGCGCGCGCGAATCCGCATACGGTCGTGGTCGTCCAGAGCGGCAATCCGGTGCTGATGCCGTGGAAGGACAACGTGTCGGCCATCGTCGAGGCGTGGTATCCGGGCGAAGCCGGCGGCAAGGCGATCGCGAACGTGCTGTTCGGTGCGGTCAATCCGTCGGGCAAGCTGCCCGTGACTTTCCCGGCGCGCGATCAGGACTCGCCGACGTGGGGGCAAAACGGCGCGTTCGACAACGACCCGGTGTACGCGGAAAAGCTGAACATGGGCTACCGCTGGTATGACGCGCGCAACATCAAGCCGATGTTCGAGTTCGGCTACGGCCTGTCGTATACGCACTTCGCGTATTCGGGTCTGTCGGTGTCGAAGCAATGGGACGGCTCGCTGAGCGTCTCGTTCACCGTACGCAACGACGGGCGCGTGGCCGGCGCGGAAACGCCGCAGGTCTATCTCGGCGTGCCGTACAAGGACGAGCCGCCGAAGCGGCTGGTCGGCTGGGAAAAGATCCGGCTGAATCCGGGCGAGGCGCGGCGGGTGCGCGTAACCGTGTCGCCACGGATGCAGAGCGTCTGGGATACGTCCCGCAACGGCTGGCGGGTCGTCTCGGGCGGGACCGTGTACGTCGGCGCGTCGTCGCGCGATATCCGCTTGCAAGGCCATTGAGCGAGCGGCGATGAAGCGACCGGGGGGCGCCGCGCATCCCATGTGCGGCGCCCCCGCGCCCACCACCACTGTGCTGAAGCGCGTTACCTGAACAGCAGCGCCAGCACCGTCACGAGCGCCGCGATCGTGACGATGCCCGCCGCCACCCCCGCCAGATGCGCGGCAATCACCACGCCGGCCGGCAATCGCGACGCGATGCCGGCCATCATGCGCCACCCGCGTCCAGCGTGTCGAGCAACGGCCTCGCCAGATGCAGGACCTGGTACACCGTGCCCGCGCCGCCGTCGTCCGGCTCGTGTTCCGTCACGAGCGCACGCGTCAACCGCCAGCGCAGCGGATCGAGACTGACGGCCGCCGCGACCACGCCCTCTCGTGCCGCCGCTTCACGATTCCGGGCAATCTCCCGCGCCAGTGCCGCATCGAGATCGGCGTCCGCCGGAATCTCGATCGTTTCAAGACGCGCGAAACGTCCCGTCGACGCACTACCCTTGCGCGCGTCGAGCGCAACCTGCGTGTCGATCGGCGCGCGGCCGAAGCTGTCCGTCACGACCCGATAGCGGCCATCCGTCACGAACCGCGCGAACGCCTGTTCGTTGCGCCACAGGTAGAACGACGCATAGCCGTTTTCCGTCGCGCCGTGGCGGCCGGCCTCGCGCAACAGGAATCCCTTGAACAGCAGGTCGGGCGTGTCGTCCCACAGCCGGCCACGCTCGCGCACGCGATTGCGGATGATGTCGAGGTCGTAGTCCGCCGGCAGGCGGTGCACGTAGTACGCGGTCAGCATGATCGACTCCTGGCGAAAGAAACGGACGGCATTCCGGACGGCATGAACGCAGCGTAGAAGACCTTGAATCATTTGAAAATACGATGGCAGAATATTTCAATGATTCGATTCTGAAATGAACGAGGGTGCGATGAAAACGCTCGACATCGAAGCCGTGCAGGCCTTCGTGCTGACCGCCGATCTCAAGAGTTTCACGCGGGCCGCGGAAGCGCTGGACACGACACAATCCGCGGTGAGCCTGAAGATCAAGCGGCTGGAAGACGGGCTCGGCCGCCGCCTGCTGGAACGCACGCCGCGGCAGGTTCGCCTGTCGGCCGACGGCACCGCGTTCCTGGAACCGGCGCGCGAACTGGTGGCCGCTCACCATGGTGCGCTCGGCGCATTCGGCACGAGCCAGCGACGGCTGGTGATCGGCGTCAGCCACCATGTCGTCGGCGCCGATCTGCCGATGCTGCTGCGGCGGATGAGCGAAGCGGAGCCGGCGCTGGTGCTGGAGATCCGCGTCGCCGCGTCGCGCGACGTGCTCGATGCGTTCGATCGCGGCCTGCTCGATGCGGCCGTCGCGCTGCAGCACGACAGCCGGCGGCTCGACGGCGAAACCATTCTGTCGGAGTCGTTCGGCTGGATGGCGGCGGCCGATTTCGAATACCATCCGCCGCAACCGCTGCGGCTCGCCACGCAGGCCGAACCGTGCAGCGTGCGCCGCATGGCGGTCGACGCGCTGGACGAAGCCGGTGTCGCGTGGACGGAAGTCTTCGTCGGTGGCGGCGTGGCGACGATCGGCGCGGCGGTATCCGCGGGGCTGGCCGTCGCGGCGCTCGGGCATCGCGTGGCGCCCGCCGGCACCGTCGACGTGGGGATGCGCTACGGGCTGCCGCCGTTGCCGGCGCGCGACGTGGTGCTCTACTCGAACCTGACCGATGCGCACGCCCGGCAGGCGCTGCGCACGCTGGGCGCGGCGCTGCGGTCGTCGGTCGGCGTGCGTTGATGCCGTGCGCGGCATCGATGAATCGACTTGAGCCACGCGCAGGAAACGAAAGCAGCGCATGTCGCGCGCAGGTACCGTGCCCGATTCAAGCCATGCTCGCCATCCGGACCGCGCTCGCCGGCCAAACTGGATAGCCTCGACGCGCGCCACGGTAAAATTCCGTCTTCGCCCCGCGCTCATGCAGACGACATCCCTCGGTCCGCGGGCCTACACCACGAGCATCGACCGGCCATCATCACCTTGATTTCCCTACGCTTTTCGCGTCGCGACGCATGAGTTATTCGCTCGCCACCTCCTACCTCCGCGAACTCGAAATCCGCAAGAGCCGTTTCATCGCGTACGCGGTTCCCGTCGAGGACCGCGATGCCGCGATGCAGGTGCTGCAGCGCCTGCGCGACGAGCATCCGGCGGCCACCCACGTGTGCTGGGCGCTGCTGGCGGGCGGCCAGTCGGGTATGTCGGACGACGGCGAGCCGTCGGGCACGGCGGGCCGGCCGATCCTCGAAGTGCTGCGTCATCACGACCTCGACGGCGTGCTCGGCGCGGTCGTGCGTTACTACGGCGGCGTGAAACTCGGCGCGGGCGGCCTGGTGCGGGCGTACACGGATGCGATCGCGTCGGCGCTGCTCGATGCCGAGCGCGTCGAGCGCATTCGGCACACGCGGCTCGCGATCGAGATCGGCTACCCGGAAGAGGCGCGCGTGCGCCGCTGGATCGAACAGGCGGGTTACGCGCTGGTGGACAGCGCGTACGGGATGACGGTAAAGCTCGTGATCAAGCTGCCCGAAACCGCCGAAGCCGCGGCAAGAGCTGAACTGTTCGACCTGACGCAAGGACGCTCGGGCTTCCCCGACCTGTAAGACGGGCAGATTCCCGCGAAAAATCGGATGCGTCCGATAGAAAACCCGAGCACTGAAACTTAATCTCCCCGTGTTGCTCGCGCCGCGTTCTGCAAACGTCCGGCCGGGCATGCAGACATGCGGCACATCGCGCGTCTGCCGACAATCAGAATTCAGCTACGGGGATATCCAACGCATGCAACTTCAACAACTGCAAGCCCAGCTCGCGGAACTCGATCGACGCATCCGGGAAGCGCACCGCCGCGAACGCCAGGCGGCACTGGTGCAGGTACGCCAGATCGTGACGGACCATGCGCTGACCGCGCGGGAAGTCTTCGGGCCGGGTCACTGCGATCGCGCGAAGCGGTTCACCATCGACGCGAAATATCGCGATCCGGCGACGGGCGCGACCTGGAGTGGACGCGGTCGCACGCCCGCCTGGATCGCCGGCCGCGATCGCGCCGCATTCCTGATCCGGGAGTAACGCGCGCCGCGTTGCACGGCGCGCCTCGGTGGCCGATCCAGCCGGCCCGAACCGCTCAATACACGTCCGGCACGATCATGTTGTCGGGCACCGGCCGGCGAATGTAATCCTCGTGATGCTCGCGCTGCGGCAGATCGATCGTCGGGCGCGGCACCTCGTGATACGGCACCTGGCCGAGCAGATGGTGAATGCAGTTCAGCCGCGCACGCTTCTTGTCGACGGCCTGCACGACCCACCACGGCGCCTCCGGAATATGCGTGCGCTGCAGCATCTCTTCCTTCGCGGCCGTATAAGCCTCCCAGCGGCGGCGGCTTTCGAGGTCCATCGGGCTCAGCTTCCACTGCTTCAGCGGATCCTCGATCCGGCTCTGGAAGCGCAGTTCCTGCTCGTGATCGGTGATCGAGAACCAGTACTTGACGATCTGGATGCCGCTGCGCACGAGCATCTTCTCGAACTCGGGCACCGACCGGAAAAATTCCTCGTACTCGTCGTCGGTACAGAAATTCATCACGCGCTCGACACCCGCGCGGTTGTACCAGCTGCGGTCGAACAGCACGATCTCGCCGCCTGCCGGCAGATGCGCGACATAGCGCTGGAAATACCATTGCGTGCGCTCGCGGTTGTTCGGCGCGGGCAGCGCGGCCACCCGGCACACGCGCGGGTTCAGGCGCTGCGTGATGCGCTTGATCGCACCGCCCTTGCCGGCCGCATCGCGCCCCTCGAACAGGACGACGAGCCGGTGCCCGGTGTTCACGACCCAGTCCTGCAGCTTCACGAGCTCGCCCTGCAAGCGGAACAACTCGCGGAAATACGCCTTGCGCGCTTCGCGACGCTCGGGCGAGAACAGCAGGTCCTCACCATTGTCGAAGCGGCGGTCGTCGAGCTCCATCTCGAGTTCTTCGTCGTAGGCGTCGACGAGATCTTCCTCGAAACGGCGCTGGCGCTCCTCCATCGAGCGCGTCTCGGTGCGGTTGTCGGTCTCGGTGCGGGTATCGTTGTCGCCCATGGGGCCTCCTTCCATCATTGACGCAGCCAAACTCGACCATTATCCCAGCGTCGCGCGTCAAATTCATGAAAATGGCCGGCTGCGCCGTCAGAAGCGGAAGTTCAGCAGGACGGTGGCCAGCACCGGGTTCGCCGAAATATCGAACGTATTCGACGCCAGCAGGCGGTTCGGCTGGTTGATGTCGAGCGTGATCCGGGTGCGTAGCGGGATGTAGGTCACCATCCCGGTAATCCAGAGCCGGCGCGTGATCTGGTAGCTCGCGCCCACGGTGAACACCGGCTCCCATACGCTCTTCACCTTCGCCGACACATTGGTCCGCCCCGACAGCAGCAGATCGCCGCCGGCATCCCAGATCCGCTGGAACAGCGCCGGATCGAGCAGCAGCGACTGCAGGCTGCCGATGTCCGCGCCGGCCGCGAGCAGTCCGCCGAGCGATGCGAGCTTGCGCTGGAACACGGGGTTCAGGTTCGTGTTCGTGAAGCGCGTGTAGCTGACGCCGATGCCCGCGAACGGGCGGAAACGGTCGTCGCGCTCGCCGAGGTAGTACTTGAACACGACCGAGCCTAGCCAGGCCCGCGTGGTCGCGAGCGGGTTGCTTTGCGTGTTTCCGAGATCGATCAGCGGAAAGCGCCCGTGGACGCCGGCAAAGATGCGGTCGAGCGGCAGCGCGATGCTGCCGTGCCCGCGCAGCGTCAGCACCGGCGGAATGCCGGCGCCCAGTTCGGCCGCCCAGTGCTCCGAGACAAAATGCGTGAACGTGAACGCCAGCGTGTTCGTATTGCTCAGCGACAGGCTCGAACCCGCGTTCTGGAAACTGTTCAGGCCGAGCGCGTCGGTGCGCGTCGTCACGGGCGTCGAGCGGCCGGTCGTCCCGACGAAGTGCCAGCCGAGGCCGACCATGTTGCGGTCGTCGCCCATCAGTTGCTCGAGCAAGGGCGGCGCCTGCGCGGCCGGCAGATCGGGCAGCCGCGACGGATCGACCGGATGCAGTTCGTACGGCATCCGGTCGGCATGGACGACACCGCGCGCCGCTGTGTCGTCCGTCGGGGCTGCGTGCGTGGCGGCCGGATCGCAGCCGCCGCCGGCACGGCCGTCGTCGAAGCCGATGCCGTCCGCGCCCGCGTCGCCGGCGGCCTCGCAGGCGCGCGCTGCTGCACCGGTTCGCTGCCCGAGCGTGATCTTGCGGGCGGTCAGCGGAATGGTATCGGGTTGCCGCCCGTCGCCCGACGCTTCGTTGCGTGCGCCGCGCGCCGGCCCCGCATCGGTCATCCATGCGCTCGCATCGAAGCCCTCCGCATCGCCGCCCGGCCAGAAGCCGATCCCGTCGGCGCCGGCCTGCCAGCGCGGCGCGGCGTCGCCGTCGGGCTGCGGCGCGGCGTGCGCGGCGGCCGCGCATGCGAACAGCGTCGCGCCGAGCCAGCGCGACAGCGGACGCACGGTGCCCGGCCGCGCGCGGGGGCGGCGGGTGTCGCGATTGCCCATCGGCTCAGGCCGACACGCCGAACAGGCGCTGGCGAATCCGGTACAACGGCTCGAACAGCCATTCGAGCAGGCTGCGCCGCTCGAGCACGATGTCCGCCTTCAGCATCATCCCGGCCCGCAGCGACAACGGCCGCCCGTCGAACGACGGCGTGCGGTCGGCGAGTTCGACCCAGGTCTTGAAGTAGGTCTGCGGCGCGGCCGCATCGCCGGGCAGGTTCAGTTCCTTCGCCGAGAACGCGACGGGCGAGATCGACAGCACCTTGCCGCGATAGGTGCCGAATTTCTCCACCGGATAGCTTGCGTACGCAACCTTTACCTCCTGCCCCTTCTTCACGAAGCCGGCCTTCGACGACGGAATGTAGACCTCGGCGATCAGTCCGTCCGCCTTCGCGGGCAGGATCTCGACGACACGCGTGCCGGGCGGGTCGATCACGCCGCCCTGCACGACATCGAGCCGCACGATCTGCCCGTCGGCCGGCGCGTACAGCACCTGGTTCACGTTCTCGTCGATGTTGTATTCCTTCGCGTTCAGCTCCTCCTGCTTGATCTTCAGTTCCGCGTTCGCGCCGTCGTACTTGCTCTGCATCGTGTCGAGGTCGCCGCGCAGCTTCATCGCGTTCTTCGCGAGTTCGGCGCGGCGCAGCAGCAGGTCCTGGTACGCCTGCCCGGCCTGCAGGTACTGCGTATTGACCTGGTTGTACTGCTCGAGCGTCACGACCTGTTCGTCGAGCAACTGCTTCACGCGCGCACGCCGTTCGCCATACTCGTCGACGATGCGCTTCTGGTCCTGGATCTGCCGGTCGATCAGCCCGCGGCTCTCGCCCTGCGCGGCGATCTGCTGATTGATCTGCTGCACCGACGACCGGTATTCGAGCCGCGCCGCATCGATCTGCTGCGTCACCTCGACGCGCTGCCGGTCGAGCGCCGCGCGCATCCCCTGCACGTTGTTCGCCTGGCTGACGAAGCTCGTGTCGCGCGTCACCGCGAGCAGCCGCTGGCCGGCCTTCACGTGCTGGTCCTTGCCGACGTAGATGTCGCGCACGGCCCAGCCCGGCGGCGCACCGACGCCGATCAGCCCCGAGCGCGGCGTCAGCATCCCCGACACGCTCTCGGTGTTCGCGTAGCTCAGCTCGACGAGCGCGGTCACGAACATCGCGAACATCGCCAGCGACAGGTAGCAGAAGAACCGCATCGACACCGGCACGTCGACGACGCCGTGAATCACGGTGCCGAAGGTCGTGCCGCGTGCGAGCTTGCGCGACGGCTTCTGTTCTCGGAGGGCGGAATTCCAGGTCGGCATGGGGCGGGCTCGTCAGGAGCGACGCCGCGCGGCCGCATCGAGCAGCGGCGTCGGCATCAGGTAAGGCGTGAAGTGTTCCCAGAAATGCCACTGCTCGGGCTGGCGCACGAGCGCCTGCTCGAGACGGTCGACGATGCGCTGGTGCGTCGCGCGCACGGGCGACGCGTCGTCGTCGGTACCGAGCATCGGTGCAAGCGGGCTGGCCGCGAGCTCGGTGAAATGCACCGCGCATCGATCGCGGAACGGCACGCCGGTCGCATACGCGACGAGCAGCGGAATGCCCTGCTCGACCGCGAGCTTCACGCCGCCGCCGGCCATGCGCACCCAGCGCCCGCCGAGCCGGCAGCGATTGGTCTTGCCGAACTTGCCGTGCAAGTCGGAGAACAGCAGGAACACGGGCGCCTCGCGCCGCAGGCTCGTGATCAGTCGTCGCAGGTGCACGCGCTCCTCGATGTCGATGAATTCGACTTCGCCGGCGCCGTACTCGGCGACGAGCCGCAGCGCATCGTCGAAGAACGCGCCCGGCGCGTCGCGGTGCAGGATCACCATCAGCTTGCGGTCGTCGGGAATCATGAAGCGCAGCTTCGTGACGAACAGCATCAGGTTGCCGAAGTGCAGCCCCGCGAGCATCAGCGAGCCGCCGCGTGCGAGTGCCGCGCGCAACTGGTCGTCGCCTTCGCACGCCATCCCGTCGATCATCGTCTTCATCGATGCGAGGCTGTGCGTGCGCAGCTTGAGTCCCGCGAATTCGGCCTCGAACAGCTCGCGCACGATCGCGGCCGACACTTCCCGCACGCGCCGCGGATCGTCGTTCAGGTGCGCGCTCAACATGTAAGCGACCGCGCGCTCGATCGACTCGCGGATGCACGGAAAGCAGCGCAGGCACGCGCCCGAGCACCAGCGCATCAGCCGCAGCCCGCGCGCGGGCGACGTACGCAGCGCGATCGCCCGCACCGCGCGGCGTAGCAGGAACGCGTACGAGAACGGATTGAGCAGGAAGAGCCGCCCGAGCATCACCGCGCCTCCTCGTTCGTGCGCCACGCCTCGGTCGCATCGGTCAGCACGCCGTCATCCATCCGGTAGATCCGGTCGACCATCGACAGGATCGACGCATCGTGCGTGACGAGCACGATCGTGCACGGCAGCGTCAGCACGTTGCGGCAGATCTCGTGCGTGGTCGCCTGGTCGAGATTCGACGAAAACTCGTCGAGGATCAGCAGGCGCGGCTCGCAATACAGCGCCCGCGCGATCAGCAATCTCTGCATCTGGCCGGCCGACAGGAATTTCTGCGTATCGCCGAGCGGCGTGTCGTAGCGATGGTCGAGCCGCTCGATCTCGTCGTGGATGCACGCGAGCTTCGCCGCGTCGAACATCGCGCCGATCCGCGGCGCGGGCGCGAAATTCGTGATGTTGTCGCGGATCGTCCCGCGAAACAGCTGGTCGGACTGCGTGACGGCCGCGAGATGCTTGCGGTATTGCCGCAGGTTCACTTCCGCGAGATCGACGCCGCCGACGAACAGCGTGCCGGGCTCGGGCCGCACGAGCCCGCAGATCAGGTTCAGCAGCGTCGTCTTGCCGCTGCCGGTACGGCCGACGATCGCGATCTTGCTGCCGGCCGGCACGTCGAGCGCGACATCGCTCAGGATCGGCCGATGGCCGCCCTTCGGCGTGTACGACAGCGCGCGGATCGACAGCGCGCCGTCGAACCCGTCGACCGGCCGCACGACCGCGTCGGGCGCCGGCTCCTCGGTCTCGGTCTGCAGCACGTCCGCGACGCGATCCATGTGCACCTGCAGCACCTTGCGCCGCACGTAGAGCTGGATCGAATCGATGAACTTGTCCGCGAACAGGTTCTTGTACTGGATGAACGCGTAGATCACGCCGATCGTGCTCTGGCCGTGCATCACGAGCCATGCGCCGTACGTGACGATCACGAGCTGCTCGACGTGCACGATCCCCTTCGAGATCGCATCGAACATCAGTTGCAGCCGCTCCTGCTGGCGCATCGCCTGCAGTTTCTGCGTGAACGCGTTGACCCACAGGCTGCTGCGCGCGGTCTCGGCCGACAGCAGCTTGATCGAATGCGCGGACCGGATGTTCTCGATCAGCAGCGCATCGGCCTCGGCGCCGCGCGTGAGGATCTGCGACATCGCGTCCTGCAGTTGCGGCTGGATCGCGAGCCGGCTCAACGCGAACAGCACCATCCCCGCGAGGCTGATGCCGGCCAGTACGGGGCTGTAATACAGCATCAGCACGAGCGTCAGCGTGCAGGTGACGAGGTTCAGCAGCCCGCCCACCAGCCCGTCGACGAGAAACCGCCCGACCTCCGACACCGACGACACGCGCGAGATCGAATCGCCGGTGTTGTGAAACAGGAAATAACCAATCGGCAGCCGCGCGAGATGGCCGACCATGTTCGCCGACAACTGCTGCGACACGATGTTGCGCAGGTAGCTCTTGATGTTGCCGACGAGATTCGCGTAGAGCGTGTCGAACAGGAACACGATCGCGAACAGGATCGTCAGCAGGTACAGGATGTCGACGTCGGTCTTCTTCAGCGCCTCGTCGATCGTCAGTTGCACGTACGACGGGCCGAGCAGCAGCAGGAGCTGCGCGGCGACGCCGCCCGCGATGCCGATCGCGAGGCTCTTGCGGATGCCGGTCAGCCCTTCGAGGTAGTCGCGCAGCCGGATGCGGTCGGCCTGCCCCGCCCGCGCGAAACCGATGTCCGGATTCAGTTCGAGCGCATAGCCGGTGATGTGCGTGAGCGCCTGCGCGAGCGGCAACCTCGTCTCGCCGAGCGCGGGGTCGACGATGTGCACGCTGCCGTAGCCGACCTTCGTCAGCACGACATAGTGGTTCATCCCCCAGTGCAGGATGCACGGCGTCTTGAGCGCGTCGAGCTCGCCCGCATCGAACTGCAGCCCGCGTGCGCGCAGGCCGAGATCGTTCGAGATTTCCATCAGGTCGAAGAACGACAGGCCGGAGTCGATCCGCACCGGATAGCGGTTGCGCAGCGTGCGCAACGTCGTTTCGCGCCCGTGCCACGACGCGATCATCGCGAGGCAGGCCAGGCCGCACTCCGTCACTTCGTCCTGCAGGACCGGACGGACTTTACGCGTATTGAAGAGCATGGTCGGGCACCCGGGGCGCGACGACGCGCCGCCCGGGCCAGCCGGTGCGGGCCCGTGACGGGTCGTGCGCGATACGCATGGGCGCAGCCGGCGCTACCGGCTGCGACGGAAGATCGGTGTTGCCGGCCGCTCGGCCGGCCGCTCAGCGCGACGAGCCGAGCGACATCCGGAACTGTTCGACGGCGTGGGCCTGGTACTGGGTCATCAGGCCCTGCAGCGTGGTCCCGATCGACTGATTGACGAGATCGACCGTATAGGCGGCCGAATTGGAGTAAAGCGACGCGCCGCCGCGAATCTGGCGGGCCTGTTCTTCCGTGATGTCTCGCATTTGTGGTGGCCTTTATATTGTCGGAATGCCAACAGCCGTCAGCCAATTGCAAGCCCGATGGCCGCTCACTTTATTACGTGATAATCCGGCACTCCAGTCTCCTGATAATCGCCCGATTTCGAAATAATGCATTTCGAAGTCACTTTATTTCCACTGCGGCGATCGATTCTTTTCCTTCTGTTTCGCAGCATCTGACGCGGGGGGCGCCTCCCCGCGCACGGCGGTTACTTGCCGGTGTTATTGAACGTCTTCGGGTTCTGCAGGTAATTGCCGAGGCTCGGCAGGAACTGGCCGAGCGCGGTCACCACCGGCGCGGCGTCAACGGCGAGGCTACCCAGCGAGCTGATCGCACCGCCGCCATGCACATTCCTGACCTGTTCCGTCGTCATGACCTTCATCATTCTCTCCTCGTAAAAAATAAAGATGATGCAAAGAACCTTCATTGAAAGACAAACGGCTTTTAATCCCGAGCGACTCGTTAATCTAATAATCACTGCGATTACCAGCCGAAATCAGGCTATCATGCGGGCGCATCGGAATTCAATGGAGGACACACTCTTACAGCCGCATTTTCCGATGCACGGCGAGTAGCAGGCATTCATGCTGTTTGAATTTCAATTTCAAAACGTTTAAATCCCGCCGCAATGCATTGCGGCACGGACAGGAGACGGAGACGGCCATGTTTGAAACGAGGCGCACGAATTGCGGATCGGCGACACCGGATGCGGGTATTTCCCTATCAAGATTTTCGACTAGGTGGAATCCCCGACTTGCGACCATGACATTGTTCGCTGTAACGATAGCCGGCGCGCCGGCACACGCCCGTGCGTTCTGCCTCGATACCGCCTACCAGTACGCGTCCGTGCACGATCCGCGCTACCTGCAGGCCCGCAGCGAATACGATGCGGCCCGCCAGAAATTTCCCGAGGCGCGTGCGCAGATGCTGCCGCAGGCCGCCGCGCAACTCGAGTGGGGGCGCTACGGCACGCACGCGAACCTGTTCGGCATCGACGTCAGCGGGTCGAGCAACGCGGCATACGGCTCCGCGCAGGTCACGCAGGCGCTGTTCAACGTGCCCTACCTGTACGACATGCGGCGCGCGACCGAGTACGAGGAAGCGGCGAAACAGAAGCTCGAGGTCGCGAAGCAGGACCTGATCCTGCGCGTCGCGAACGCGTGCTTCGATCTGCTGAGCGCGCGCGAGAAACTGCAATCGGCCGACGACGAAGTCAGCGCGCTTACGCGGCTCGAAAGCGATACGCGGCGCATGGCGCAACTCGGGATGAAGACGATCGGCGACACCGCCGAGATCGAGGCGCGCCGCAGCCTCGCGCAATCCGACGAAGCGCTCGCGCAGACCGACGTCGATGCGCGGCGCGCCCGCTACGAGACGTTGCTCGGTTCGACGATCGATTTCTCGCGCTGGCCGCGGCTGGCGATGCGCGGGTCGTCGCCGCGCATTCCGTCCGGCGACTATGCGCCGCAGGACAACCCCGCGTACCGGCAGGCCTATCGCGACGTCCAGGTCGCGCGCCTTGCCGCGAAACGCGTCAGCGCCGAACACTTGCCGACCGTCGACCTGTTCGCATCGTATTCGCGTGGGCTCAACCCGAACCTGCGCGGGCTCACCGATCGTTCGGACTTCCATCAAAGCGCGGTCGGCGTGCAGGTCACGATTCCGATCTTCTCCGGCGGCAGCGTGTACTACCGGCAAGTCGAGGCCGAGCACGTGACCGAGCAGTACCGCAACCGGCTGCGCGAGGTCGAGGAGCAACTGGGCACCGATCACCGCGAGGCGTTGTCCGCGCTCGAATCGGTCGGCAAGCGCATTCGCGCGCTGCAGCAGTCGCTGCAGGCCGCGCGGCTCGCCTACGATGCGTCGATGAAAGCGCATCAGGTCGGCTACAGCACGACGTACGAAACGCTGAACCTGCGGCGCGACATCTCGGGCATCCGGCAGAAGCTGTTCGACAGCTATCTCGATGCGCTGAAGCTTCAGTTGAAGCTGAAAAGCGTGCTCGGCACGCTCGACGAACAATCGCTGATCGCGGTGGACAGCTTCCTCGAAAGCAACGCGGCGAGCGATCAGGGGTGAACGCGATATCCCATACGTCGGTATCCCGGGCAAGGTTGCGTACACAACCTTCAAGAAAAATGTCGATGTGCCGGCCGGTCGGAGGTTCGACGACGGCGCACGCGATTCCGCTCGTCGCTTACCGCGCCCGTGCGCAGCCGCATACGTGGCTGAAGCGGTGATACTCATTGATTCGAGGTACATCAGTCGGGCGGCGGCAGCACGACCGTATCCTCGGGGCCGAGCACGCGGCCGTCCTGCGAACGCAGCTCCAGCTTCCTGACCGGCAGCCCGCTCTTCCGGTCGACCAGCAGCACGTGCGCCTCGTCCGGTTCGAAGAAGAAATCCTCGCCCCACTGCCGCAGCGCGACCAGCAGCGGAAACAGCCCGCGGCCTTTCTCGGTCAGCACGTATTCGTGATGCGCGCCGCCGTCGGCGGCCGGCACGACGTCCATGATTCCGTGCGCGACCAGGTTGCGCAGGCGCGCGGCCAGGATGTTCTTCGCGAGGCCGAGATTCTTCTGGAATTCGCCGAAGCGGCGCAGCCCGTCGAACGCGTCGCGAACGATCAGCAGCGACCACCAGTCGCCGATCGCGTCGAGCGGGCGGGCGACACCGCAAAGGGAATCTTCGTGCGTGGTGCGTCGGTTCATCGGTGCAGGGGGGCGATGCCTTGGCCGGGATACGGACTCGACGGCGTTCGCTTTCGTTGAAATAAATGGTTGCAATATAAAACCTAATTCAGAAAAGATCAATGCTGAGTGCTCGACCGTTCGGGATCGATGAACGGAATGACCGTTCCAGCCGGAATTGGCATATGAATTCATACGTTACAGCTAATAAATCCATACATTGAAGGGTTTCATCACGCCGCCCCACTTCATCGGCCCCGCATTCGGCAACTGCCCTCGTGATTTACGAGGTTACAACTTAAAACCAGATCATCTACGCTCGAATCAGTTTCAACTTGAAACCATCTTCTCCAACTCCCCGAAGGAGCATTCGATGATCCGGTCCGATGCCACGTTCGACGGCAGCTTTCCGTTCGCCCCGCATTTCGACGACGCATCCGGCTTCCGGATGCACTACGTGGACGAAGGCCCGCGCGACGGCGAAATCGTGCTGTGCCTGCATGGCGAACCCACATGGGGATATCTGTTCCGTCACCTCGTGACGGCGTTGAGCCCGACATACCGCGTCGTCGTGCCCGATCACATGGGCTTCGGCAAAAGCGCGACGCCGCAGGACCGCAGCTACTGGCTGCAGGATCACATCGACAATCTCGAGCGTTTCGTGCTCGCGCACGACCTCGATCGCATCACGCTGGTGATGCACGACTTCGGCGGCCCGGTCGGCATGGGGCTCGCCGCGCGGCATCCGGACCGGATTCGGCGCATCGTATCGGCCAACGGCCCGACGCCGTTCGGGCAGACCGATCTCGCCGAGCGCCTGACGGCGAATGGCCGCGATGCGCCGTGGTTCCAGTGGATCATGCGTGCGGCGGCCGACGGTACGCTCGAAACGGTGCTCGGGCAGCTCGGCTTCAACATCCTGAGCACGTTGAAGCTGAACGGCTTCGAGAACCACGCGATCATCACCGACACGTGGATCGCCGCATACGGCGCGCCGTTCGCGCAACCGGCCGACTGTCTCGGCGCGATCGGATGGGCACGGGGGTTCGCAGCCGGCGCACACCGGTTCGAGGAACCCGATGCGGCGGCGCTGCGCGCGATACGCAGCAAGCCCGCGCTTGCGATCTGGGGAGACGCTGATCGAACGCTCGGCGCCGAACACTTCCTGCCGCTCTTTACCGCGCTGTTTCCGTCCGCGCCAATCGAGCGGCTGGCGGGCGTCGGGCACTACTGCTTCGAGGATGCACCGGATGCCATTGCCGCGCGAATCGCTGATTTCATTCGAACGACGGGCTGAAAAAATTCGGCAGCCGGCTCGAAACACCGGCTGCCGAACGGCGTGCGCGGTCGCTTTCGCGCACGCGTCGCTTCACGTCAACATCAACGTCACCGAATGACCCGCGTCACCCCCCGTCCGCGCGGATCGGCCATCGCTTCCGGCGTCTTGCCGTCGATCTTGATGACCTGGATGTCGCCGCTGAAATCCTGCCCCTTCAGCGTATAGCCGCGCGCCTCGATCTGCTTCGCGAGTTCGCCTTCGATCGGATGGTACGGCTCCCAGAAGATCGTGTTCGGCGGCAGCAACTGGTGATGGAAACGCATCGCGCCAACCGCTTCCTTCAACGGCATCTTGAAGTCGTAGATGTTGTTGATCACCTGGAAAATCGACGTGAAGATGCGCGAGCCGCCCGGCGTGCCGATCACCAGCGATACCTTGCCGTCCTTCGTCATGATCGTCGGCGACATCGACGACAACGGGCGCTTCTTCGGTTCGATCGCGTTCGCGTCGCTGCCTACCACGCCGAACATGTTCGCGACGCCCGGCTTCGCGGAGAAGTCGTCCATCTCGTCGTTCAGCACGATGCCCGTGCCGTCGGCGATCACGCCCGAGCCGAAATAGCCGTTGATCGTGTAAGTGTTCGACACCGCGTTGCCCCACTTGTCGACCACCGAGAAGTGCGTCGTTTCGGCCTTCTCCGGCATCGTCGTGCCGAGGCCCGGCTGCACGCTCTTCGTGTCCGACGGCTCCTTCGGGTTGACCTCGGCCGCACGCTTCGCGATGTACGCGTCGTCGGTCAGCTGCGCGATCGGCACCTTGTAGAAGTCGGGATCGCCGAGATACTGCGCGCGGTCGGCGAACACGCGCTTCTCGATTTCCGCGACGAGATGGATGTACTGCGGCGAGTTGAGCTTGACGCCCTCGAAGTCCTGCTTGAGGTCGGCCTTCATCTTCAGCAACTGCACGAGGCCGATGCCGCCCGAGCTCGGGGGCGGCGCGGTGATCACGTCATAGCCGTTCCACTTCGCCTGCACCGGCTGGCGCCACACCGCGCGGTACTGCGCGAGATCCTCGGTCGTGATCAGCCCGTTGCCGTCGCCGGTCTTCATCGACGCGGCAATCAGCTCGGCCGTCTTACCCTTGTAGAAGCCTTCCGCGCCGCCGTTTGCGATGCGCGTCAGCACGTCGGCGAGATCGGGCTGCTTGAAGTTCACGCCGGCCTTCAGCCCGGAGAAGTACTTGTCGAAGTTGGTCTTGCCGCCGAACTCCTTCGATGCGTCGACGCCGCGCTGCGCCAGTTGCTCGTCGACGACGAAGCCGTCGCGCGCATAGTGGATCGCCGGCGCGAGCACCTGTTTCCACTTCAGCTTGCCGAAGCGTTTCTGCGCTTCCCACATGCCCGCCACCGTGCCCGGCACGCCGACCGCACGCGGGCCGTACAGGCTCATGCCCTTGACGACGTTGCCGTCCTTGTCGAGATACATGTCCTTCGTCGCGGCGAGCGGCGCGCGCTCGCGGTAATCGATGAAGTACGGCTTGCCGTCCTTGTAGATCGTCATGAAGCCGCCGCCGCCGATGTTGCCGGCTTCCGGGTACGTGACGGCGAGCGTGAACGCGATCGCGACGGCCGCGTCGATCGCGTTGCCGCCTTCCTTGAAGATCCGCTCCGCGGCATCCGCGCTGTACTTGTCGGCCACCGCCACCGCGGAACTCGTCAGGACCGCGGGTTGCGGCCCTTTCGCGTAGGCGGGCGCGTTCGGCAGGAAGCCGATGCCGGCCACCGTCGCGAGCACGGCTGCGGATGATTTGAAGCGATTCAGCGTAGTCATTGCATGTCCCCCATGTGGATCTCCTTCAGGCACGACGAGCACCTGATCCGTGGATGGCCGCGGGCGCGCCGACGGCCATACGCCGGCTTCGTAGTATAGGGGGACAAAAAGGGTCGAACACGCGGGGTGCGACGAAAGCATGGCGATTGTGTGCGCGCGGTCACGTTGCGCTGCCGCGACGTGCGCGCGGATCGTTCGACATCGTCACGGCGCGCGCGGTCGCGCAGTGCACAAATCCGAAAGTTGCGAACCGCGCGGCAAGCCTCGCAGCACGTGCAAAAAAATCTGCGAACGCCCCGCCCGCGGCACAGCCCGATCTGCGAAGATAGCGCCCCGTTTGCGCGCCGCATCATCGTTTCGTGCACGCGCCGCTTCACGTTGCTTCGTCTCGCTCCCTATGGCATCACACAATGCACATCACGCGTCCGGCTTCGCAGCCGGCGTCGCCGCCGCCGTCCTCGTCGCGCAAACCGGCGCAACCGGTCCGTGGCATTCGGGCATGCTCGCCGCATTCGCGGCGGGCGTCGCGGGCGGCACCGCGCCCGACTGGCTCGAAGTCGCCTGGTGGAGCCGCAAGCGCCGCCTGTGGATCACGCATCGCACCATCACGCACTGGGGCATCGGCTGGGTCGCGCTGCTCGCGCTCGGCTGGCACGGGCTCATCCATCATCCGCATCCGCTGTGGGCCGCGCCGCTGTTCGGCTTCGCCTGCGGCGGCGTGATGCACCTGCTCGCCGACTGGCCGAATCCGCTCGGCGTACCGTGGATCTGGCGGCGCCATTCGCTGAACCTGTGGAACAGCGGGCATTGCGACTTGATCGTGGTCGCGGCCGCCTGGGGCGGCACGCTGTGGCTCGCGCAATCGCTGTGGTCGCGTGCGCCGCTGATCGAACAGTGGCTCGGCTGGCTGCATCGCGTCTAGTTGCAATTCGACGCAATTCGACACGATTGGGCACGCGATCGACGTGCCGAATCGCACGCAACTTTCCGTCCATTGAAAGTGCAGCGCAGGCCCCCAACTGAGTGTGAATCGTCGGCACGCATGCCCGGCACGCACCCGTGACGTCTGGCACACTGACGATTCGATTCGCGTGCGATGCATCCGCGCGCTCGCACCCCGCTCGCACCCTATTTCAACGCTCCGATGGACGTCACAGCTACCCGCCCTGCCGCCCGTGCGCTCGACGTGTTCCACCCGGCCGTCGCCGCGTGGTTCACACGCACGTTCGCCGCGCCGACCGGCGCGCAGGCGCTCGCGTGGCCGCACATCAAGGCCGGCCGGTCGACGCTCGTGGCCGCGCCGACCGGCTCCGGCAAGACGCTCACCGCGTTCCTGTGCGCGCTCGACGATCTGGTGCGCGATGCGCTCGCGCACGACGGCACGCTGCCCGATGCGACGCTGGTCGTCTACGTGTCGCCGCTGAAGGCGCTGTCGAACGACATCCACGTGAACCTCGACGCGCCGCTCGCCGGCATCGCCGAATCGCTCGCGCAGCTCGGCCTGCCGGTGCCGGCGATCCGCACCGCGGTGCGCACCGGCGATACGACGCAGGCCGAGCGCGCCGCGCTGCGCAAGCGCGCGCCGCACATCCTCGTCACGACACCCGAATCGCTGTACGTGCTGCTGTCGTCCACGTCGGGGCGGCAGATGCTGTCGAACGTGCGCTCGGTCATCGTCGACGAAATCCATGCGCTGGCGTCGTCCAAGCGCGGCAGCCATCTCGCGCTGTCGCTCGAACGCCTCGACGCGCTGGCCGGGCGCGCGCTGCCGCGCATCGGGCTGTCGGCCACGCAAAAGCCGATCGACGCGGTCGCGCGCTTCCTCGTCGGCGGGCCGGCCGACGCGCCGCGCGATTGCGCGATCGTCGACACCGGCCACACGCGCGAGCGCGACCTCGCGCTCGAACTGCCGAACGTGCCGCTCGAACCGGTCATGGCCACCGACGTGTGGGAACAGGTGTACGACCGCATCGCCGGGCTCGCGGCCGCGCATCGCACGACGCTGGTGTTCGTCAACACGCGGCGTACCGCCGAGCGCATGGCGCGCCATCTCGCCGACCGGCTCGGCAAGGACGCGATCGCCGCGCATCACGGCAGTCTCGCGAAAGAGCACCGCTTCGACGCCGAGCAGCGCCTGAAGCGCGGCGAACTGAAGCTGCTCGTCGCGACCGCGTCGCTCGAACTCGGCATCGACATCGGCGACGTCGATCTCGTCTGCCAGGTCGGCTCGCCGCGCGGCATCGCGCCGCTCCTGCAGCGTGTCGGGCGCTCGGGGCACCACGTCGGCGGCGTGCCGAAGGGGCGGCTCTTTCCGCTGTCGCGCGACGAGCTGGTCGAATGCGCGGCGCTGCTCGATTGCGTGCAGCGCGGCGAACTCGATGCGCTGCGGATTCCCGAGGCGCCGCTCGACGTGCTCGCGCAGCAGATCGTCGCCGAAGTCGCGTGCGCGGAATGGCAGGAAGACGCGTTGTATGCGAGCTTCACGCGCGCCGCGCCGTATGCGCGGCTCGCGCGCGAGCGCTTCGACGAAGTGATGAAGATGCTCGCCGAGGGGTTCACGAGCCGGCGCGGCGTGCGCGGCGCGTACCTGCACCGCGACGTG
This sequence comes from Burkholderia orbicola, assembly GCF_900100915.1. Taxonomy (NCBI): domain Bacteria; kingdom Pseudomonadati; phylum Pseudomonadota; class Betaproteobacteria; order Burkholderiales; family Burkholderiaceae; genus Burkholderia; species Burkholderia orbicola. The sequence continues at coordinate 629,749 of NZ_FNKW01000002.1, forward strand.
GTCGGCGGCACCGTGCGTGGCCGCCGCAACGCGATGATGACCGCGACCACTTCCGGCGGCACGATCCCCGACATGGCCGACTACGCGGTGCTGCTCGAACCGCAGGGCATCCAGGTCGGCACCGTCAACGAGGATTTCGCGATCGAGAGCCTGGCCGGCGACGTGTTCCAGCTCGGCAACCAGTCGTACCGGATCATTCGCGTGGAAACGGGCCGCGTGCGCGTCGAGGATGCGCAGGGTCAATCGCCGAGCATTCCGTTCTGGCTCGGCGAGGGGCTGGGGCGCAGCGATGAACTGTCGGCGGCGGTCGGCCGGCTGCGTGCGCGGCTCGACGGGCTGTTCGCGGACGGCGACCGGCAGGCGCGGACCGACACGGCGAAGCACGCGAACGTCACCGAGGCCGGCAAGACGCCCTCCCGCGGCAAATCCCGACAAGCGGCCGCCGAAACTGACGCGCCGCCCGCCTCGCCCGACTACGCGCCCGGCGGCACCGCGCTCGCCCCCACCGAAAGCCGCCTCGCGCCCGCGTTGCGCTGGCTCGTCGACGATCTCCACCTGTCGCCCGACGCCGCGCGCCAGATCGCCGACTACCTCGCCCGCACCCGCGCCGCGCTCGGCGCATTGCCGACGCAGGACACGCTCGTGATGGAGCGGTTCTTCGACGAATCGGGCGGCACGCAGCTCGTGATCCATTCGCCGTTCGGCAGCCGCATCAACCGCGCATGGGGGCTCGCGCTGCGCAAGCGCTTCTGTCGCAACTTCAACTTCGAATTGCAGGCCGCTGCAACCGACGACGCGATCATCCTGTCGCTGTCGCTCGCGCACAGCTTCGCGCTCGACGAGGTGTGGCGCTACCTGCGTTCGACCAGCGCCGAACACGTGCTGATCCAGGCGCTGCTCGATGCGCCGATGTTCGGCGTGCGCTGGCGCTGGAACGCGACCACCGCGCTCGCGCTGCCGCGTTTCACCGGCGGCCGGCGCACCGCACCGCAACTGCAGCGGATGAAGAGCGACGATCTGCTCGCGACGGTGTTTCCCGACCAGGTCGCATGCCTCGAGAACATCGTCGGCGAACGCGAGATTCCGCATCACCCGCTCGTCGACCAGACACTCGACGATTGCCTGCACGACGCGATGGACACCGACGGCTGGCTCGCGCTGCTGCGCCGGATCGAAAGCGGCGCGATCGAGCTCGTCGCACGCGACTTGCCCGCGCCGTCGCCGCTCGCGGCCGAGATCCTGAACGCGAAGCCCTACGCGTTCCTCGACGATGCGCCGCTCGAGGAGCGCCGCACGCAGGCCGTGCAGTCGCGCCGCTGGAGCGATCCCGAATCGGCCGATGACCTCGGTGCGCTCGACGCCGACGCGATCGACGCGGTGCGCGACGAAGCGTGGCCGCTCGTGCGCGATGCCGACGAGATGCACGATGCGCTGCTCACTCTCGCCTGCGTCGCCGACGACGAGGCGCACGCGCACGCAGGCTGGCCCGAGCGACTCGCGGAACTCGCGGAACGCCGCCGCGCGACGAAACTCGCGACGCCGGGCGGCGCCGCGCTGTGGGTGCCGGTCGAGCGGCTCGTCTGCCTGCGGGCGCTGCATCCGGACGCGCGCGCGACACCCGCGCTCAAGGTGCCGGCCGCATGCGCGGAGCCATGGGAAGCCGATGCGGCGCTCGTCGACGTGATCCGTGCGCGGCTCACCGGCTTCGGTCCGCTCACGCTCGATGCGATCGCCGCGCCGCTCGGCCTGCCGCCCGCGTCGATCGCGACGGCGCTCGCCGCGCTGGAGCGCGAAGGCTACGTGATGCGCGGCCGCTTCACGCCGGGCGCGACGACCGACGAATGGTGCGAACGCCATCTGCTCGCGCGCATTCATCGCTATACGGTGAAGCGGCTGCGCCGCGAGATCGAGCCGGTCGAACGCGCCGATTTCATGCGCTTCCTGTTCCACTGGCAGCACCTGACACCCGACACGCGCGGCACCAGCCGCGACGCGCTGGCAGCCGTGGTCGAACAGCTCGAAGGCTACGAGGCTGCGGCGAGCGCGTGGGAAGACGCGCTGCTGCCCGCGCGGCTCACCGACTACACGGCGGGCGGCCTCGACGAGCTGTGCCGCTCGGGCAAGCTGGTGTGGACCCGCATCGGCGCGCCGGCGCGCGCGGCCGGCACACCCGTGAAGACGACGCCGATCGTGCTGTTGCCGCGCCGCCATCTTTCCGCATGGCAGGCGTTGCGTGACCCTGATGCGCAACCGGCACTGTCCGCGCGCGCCACGCAAGTGCGTGACGCGCTCGCCGCGCACGGCGCGATGTTCTTCGATGCGCTGCTCGACGATCTGCACATGCTGCCCATCGAGCTCGAACAGGCGCTCGGCGAACTCGTGTCTGCCGGCCTCGTGAATGCGGACAGCTACGCGGGCCTGCGCGCGCTGCTGAAGCCGGCCGTCAAGCGCAGCGCGACCTATGCGCCTCGCACGCGGCGCGGCGGCGCGCTGATCGGCGGGATGGACGACGCAGGGCGCTGGGCGCTCGTGCAGCGTCAGGCACCGCTCGACGATGACGCGCCCACGCCGAAACGCGGCCTCGCCACGACCGATCCCGACGCGCTCGAACATATCGTGTGGACGCTGTTGCGCCGCTACGGCGTCGTGTTCTGGCGACTGCTCGAACGCGAAGCCGACTGGCTGCCGAGCTGGCGCGAACTCGTGCGCGTGCTGCAACGCCTCGAAGCACGCGGCGAGATTCGCGGCGGACGCTTCGTCGCCGGGCTCGCGGGCGAGCAGTTCGCACTGCCCGAGGCCATCCCGATCCTGCGCGAACTGCGGCGGCAACCGGGCGACGGACAATACGTATGCGTGACGGGCGCCGACCCATTGAATCTCGCCGGCACGCTGCTGCCCGGCGACAAGGTGCCGGCGCTGGCCGGCAATCGCGTGCTGTTTCGCGACGGCGTGCCCGTCGCATCGCTGGTATCGGGTACGTTCCACTACGCGCCCGACCTGCCGCCCGCCGCGCGCGAGGACGCACGTCTGCGGCTTGCGCGTTCCTGCTGACATCGGCTGACACGCAAGCGGCAGCCGACTACTGATCGCTGGGCCGCGCGGGCACCATCGTTCGGGTAGCATCGAACGATCGACCGCGCGAACTTCCGCGCGTCGCCCACACAAAACAACACTTTCCGGAGACTGCCGCTCATGCCTTCGCATGCCGATTCGCCCGCTGCCCATCACGCGGGTTCGCTGACCATTTTCCAGGGCGCCGCACTCTATATCGGCGCGGTGCTCGGCACCGGCGTGATCGCGCTGCCCGCGCTCGCCGCCGAAGTCGCCGGGCCCGCCTCGCTGCTCGCGTGGGCCGCGCTCGTCGTGCTGTCCGGGCCGCTCGCGGCCACCTTCGCCGCACTCGGCGCCCGCTATCCCGATGCGGGCGGCGTGTCGACCTACGCGAGGCGCGCATTCGGCCCGAAGGCTGCGGCCATCGTCGGCTGGTGCTTCTATTTCGCGGTGCCGGCCGGCGCGCCGGCCGCCGCGATGTTCGGCGGCGCCTACGTCGCGGCCGTCACGGGCGGCGGACATACGACGGTCATCGTCACCGCCGCCGCACTGATCGCGACCGTATCGGCCGCGAACGCATTCGGCGTCACCGTGTCGGGCCGCATGCAACTCGTGTTGTCAGCACTGCTCGTCGCGCTGCTGCTCGCCGCGGTGCTTGCGTCCGCGCCGCATGCGCGCGCCGCGAACCTGCATCCGTTCGCCCCGCACGGCTGGCTCGCGGTCGGCCAGGCCGCCGCGCTGCTCGTGTGGAGCTTCGCCGGCTGGGAAGCCATCACGCACCTCGCCGCCGAATTCCGCCGGCCTGCGCACGACATGCCGCGCTCGGCCGGCATCGCGGTCGTGGTCGTCGGGTTCCTGTATCTGTCGGTTGCGGCCGCGAGCGTGACGGTGCTCGGGCCTTCCGCGGGCGCCTCGGGCGCGCCGCTCGCCGAACTGATCGCGGGCGGCATCGGCGGCCATGCGCAGGTGCTGGCGGCGGCCGCCGCGCTGCTGCTCACGCTCGGCACGATGAACGCGTATTTCGCCGGCGCAGCCAAGCTCGGCGCCGCGCTCGGACGCGACGGCGCGTTGCCCGCGTGGCTCGCGCAGGGCAGCCAGGTCGGCGGCGTGCCGCGTCGCAGCCTCGGCGTGATCGCGGTGCTGGCGGCCGTCGCGCTGGCCGCCACGGCGCTGTCGGACGTCGGGCCGAAGCCGCTCGTGCTCGTGACGTCCGGATGTTTCGTGATGGTGTACGGGCTCGGCGCGGCAGCCGCGCTGAAGCTGCTGCCGCGCGGCGGCATCGCGTACCGCTGCGCGTGGATTTCGCTGATTGCGGTCGCCGGACTGTTCGTGACGACCGGCTGGTATTTCCTGTGCCCGCTGCTACTTGCGGGCGGTGCACTGCTTTATTTGCAAATCACCGGCCCGCGTCGATGACCCGGCAAGCGCCCGCGGGTCGACGACGCTACCCCGCTCGCCGTGCCCGTCGCGCGCACCATCACGCCGGTCCGGCCGCGCGCCGTTCGTTCGCGCCGCTCAGGCCGGCACCAGCTCGAAGCTGAGCCGTTTGCCGAGCGCGGCGGCCGCGCTCGCGAGCGTCGCGAGCGTGAGGCTCGTGTCGGTTTCGTCGAGCAGGCGGTTGAGTGCGGCGCGGCTGGTTTTCATCCGCGCGGCCATCGCGGTTTTGGTGATGTGCTGCGCCTTCATTTCCTGCCCGATCTGCCACGCGATCACGCGCTTGATCGCGGTGGCGGTGGCCGCTTCGAGATTGCCGTCCGCTTCGAGGAAGGCGTCGAAATCGCTGCCGATATACGGATTGTTCGTGGTCGTCATGTCGTACTCCAGGTGCATGGCGTTGCCGGCTGCCCGACCGTCGGAGACGGTGCGTTCCGGCGCAACCGGGGAATTCAGATGGCGTGCGTCAGCGTTTTCAGGCGCGCGACGGTCACGTCGAGATCGTCCGACGGCGTGGCCCGCGATTGCTTGAAGAAGCCGTGCAGCAGCACCATCGTGTCGCCGACGACCGTGAACAGCACGCGCGCGCTTCGCCCCGGCACCATCACGCGGATCTCCCACAGATCCTTCGCCATCTTCCGGACCAGCGGCATGCCGAGCGGCCAGCCGAGTTGAACGGTCTTGATCTCTTCGCCGATCGCCCTTCGCTCCGCTTGCCCGAGCGCATGGAGCCATTCGCGCACCGGCTCGTGGCCGCGGGCCGTCCGGAAGAACCGCACGCCGAGCGTGACCTGAATCTGCTGTCTCGCCATCGTCTTGTCGTCCATCGTATCAAAAACGGTACGATATGCCAAGCACCCCGACGACGGCTACTGACCGGATGGCCAATCCTGTGGCAACGAAAGAGATCGCCCCAGGCCCGACGGATCAACGCTTGCCGCGAGCAGGCTTGCGCGCCGCGCGTGGCGCCCGGTGCGGGCGCGCCTCGCCGAACCGCGACCGCGCGATGTCGCGCACCGCGTCGATCAGCGTGCGCGCAACCGGCGACGGCTGCGCATCGGTACGCAACACGAGCCCGACCGGCTCGTCGGTGCCCGCCGCCGGCAGCGGCAGGCGCGCCAGCGCACCGGCCGACAGATCGTATTCGGCGGCATAGAGCGGCACGAACCAGACCGCGTCGTTCTCGAGCGCCAGCGCGCGCGCGACCGATACCGACAGCACCTCGATGAACGAATCCAGCGGCGGCGCGCCGCATGCACCGAGCAGTTGTTCGGCCGACTGGCGGATCAGCGTGCCGAACGGCGGCAGCACGACCGGATAGCGCGCCAGCTCTGCGGCCGGCGCCGCGCTCGCAAGCAGCGGATGCCCGGCGCGCACGACCGCGACGAGCGGCTCGTTGTACAACTGCTCGAACGCGAGCCCGATCATCCGCTCCGGCTCCGACAGCCGCCCGATCGCGCATTCGATCGCCCCGGCTTTCAGACGCTCGAGCAACTCGGCGTTCGCGGCCGTCGCGATCCGCACGACGATGCGCGGCCAGCGTGCGGTCAGCGCCTTCATCAAGGCCGGCGCGAGCGAGGCCGCGACGGTCGGCAGCATGCCGATTTCCAGCGTCGCGGCTGCCGCCCCGCCCTCGCGCGCCAGCAGCCCGACGCCCTGCCGCAGCGCCAGCACGCACGCATTCGCGTGCGGCATGAACAGTTGCGCTTCGCGAGTCGGCTGCGCGCCGTGCCGGCCGCGCTCGAACAGCTTCACGCCGAGGATCGCCTCCAGCTCGGCGATCGTCTTCGACACGGCCGGTTGCGTGATCGACAGGCTTTCGGCCGCCTTCTGCACGCCGCCCAGCTGCGCGACCGCGAGAAAGCATTGCAGGTGCCGGAATTTGACGCGGCCGTCGGCGATACGGTTATTCATAACGGGTGGTTATGCGAATGACGATGAATCGCCATTTTGCATAACTTTCCGGAAAGGCCCAAGCGTTCGACGCGGCGTCATCCGTGGCGCCGCAGCGCGTGGAATCCCGTCGGCTCCCAGATCCGTTTCGCGATCAGCAGGGCCGTGCCGTGCTTCTGCCCGAGCGGCGCGGACGACGACTCCGCATGCAGCGCCGCCGCCTTGCTGGCGAGCCGCCGCAGTTCCTGCTCGAGCTCCGCGGCGGCCGCGTCCGTCAGCATCCCTTGCAGGAACGTCATCGTCTCGCCGGGGCCGTCGAAGCGGCTGCCGAGAAAGTCGTCAAGCACGTGCGCGTGGAAGTAACGGCGGATCGGCCCGCCCGGCAGCCAGTCGAAATCGCGCGCGACCCGCACGCGAATCCGGTCGCCGGGCAGCAGCGCGATCACGTTCATCCGGTCGAGCATCAGCAGGTATTTCACGCATTCGGCCTGCGTGAGCCGATAGGCCGCCACGATGTCCTGCACGGTCCAGTAGTTGATCGCGCAGACGGCGACCAGCAGCAGCTTCTCGTCCGACACGAGCAACGCCTCCTGCTGCTCGGTCAGCACGCGCAGGCGCGGCGCGGATGCCGACGCTTCCTGCACGAGCTCGGCGAGCGTATAGCCGAGCAGCTGCGCGATCTCCGCGACGCGTTCCAGCGTGAAGCGGCCGCTCGCGAACAGCCGCTTCACGCTCGTCTCGGAGACGTCGAGCGCACGCGCGACGTCCCGGTAAGTCATTCCCTGCGCCTTGAGCTGGCGCTTCAGCGTCTCGATGAGTTGGGCGGTCTCGGTCATGTCGGTATCAAAAAATGATGCTCGAGGTCGGATATTAGGCTACTCACGCATCCCCATCAGCACTTTTGGATACTTGTCTGCATAATCCGCTCCGTCCTGTCATGCAACGACGGAGCCGAAATGACCACCCGAATCGACACAGCCGCCTGCGAACCGCACTCCACCGCACCGCGCGATGCACGCGACACCGATCGCACGATGCCGCTCGCCACCGTGCGCACGCTGGCCGCCGGCGCGCACGTCGGCGATCTCGTGTTCATCCGCGTGCCGGCCGGTGCACCGGATGCCACGGCCGGCGCGACCGGGTCGGCCGGCACGTGGGCCAACCGCTTCGGCATCGTCGTCGATACGTCGGGCGACGAACCGCTGATCGCCGAGCCCACGGTGTTCGCGTGGACGAAGCTCACGCCGCTGTCTCGCTTCGTCGCCCGTACAGACGGCGGACGCATCGCGCTGGCGCGCCGCGTCGCGGCAGCGTCGGCCGACGCGCAACGCCGCATCCATGCGCTGGCCGAGCAGCGAATCGACGCGCTGCTCGGCAGTCGCTTCAACCTGCGCGCGCGGCGCGGCTTCTGCGCGCAGTACGTGACCGACGTGCTCGGTGCCGGCCACGCGGCGACACCGTCGGCCGTGCTGCGCGGCGGCACGCTGGCGCTCGAATTCGACGGGATCGTGTTCGATCCCCGCCATCCCTGACGACGGGCGCGCTCGGGGAGACCGGATAACAACGAGAACAAACGACAAAAAACAGCGACGGGCTGGCTGGAGGGCCGTGCACGGGGTCGTCACCGACGACGCGAAGCCCGATCGCTTTTTCCGCCGGACAGGCTTCCTGTCCGGCGGATTTTTTCATTGCCCGGACGAACATAACGAATGGTTATGCGATTCGCGAGAAAAGGTCATTTTTCATAACTTTCCGGATTGGCTAAAGTCGTGCCATCCACCTCGCCCAATACTTACCAGGAGACGCCCGATGGATTCCCCCACGATCCTCACGCCGCGCGACTGGCCGTCGCATCCGGCCTATGTCCACCCCGAGTACCGTTCGTCCGTGAAGCGCGGCCCGACCCGCCCGCTGATCCCGCTGAAGGAAAAACTGCGCGACCAGTACGCGCCCGTCTACGGCGCGGAAGATCTCGGCGCGCTCGACCACGACCTGACGAAAAACGCCGTGAAAAACGGCGAGCCGCTCGGCGAGCGGATGGTCGTGACCGGCCGCGTGCTCGACGAAGGCGGCAAGCCCGTGCGCAACACGCTCGTCGAGGTGTGGCAGGCCAACGCGGCCGGCCGCTACGTGCACAAGGTCGACCAGCACGACGCGCCGCTCGACCCGAACTTCCTCGGCGCGGGCCGCTGCCTGACCGACGACGAAGGCCGCTACCGCTTCCTGACGATCAAGCCCGGCGCGTATCCGTGGGGCAACCATCCGAACGCGTGGCGCCCGAATCACATCCACTTCTCGCTGTTCGGCGATTATTTCGGCTCGCGTCTCGTCACGCAGATGTACTTCCCCGGCGATCCGCTGCTCGCGTACGACCCGATCTTCCAGGGCACGCCGGAAGCCGCGCGCGATCGCCTGATCTCGCGCTTCTCGATGGACATCACCGAAGAAGGCTATGCGCTCGGCTACGAATTCGACATCGTGCTGCGCGGCCGCGACGCCACCCCGATGGAGCGCTGAACCATGACGACGCTGAAGCAAACCCCTTCGCAGACGGTCGGCCCGTACTTTGCATACGGCCTGTGCCCGCAACAATACGACTACGACCTGAAAAGCCTGTTCACGCCGACGATTGCCGCAGCGCACGCCGAGGGCGAGCATGTGCTGCTGGTCGGGCAGGTGTTCGACGGCGACGGCAACGTGGTCGGCGACGCGGTGCTCGAATTCACGCAGGTGGATGGCGCGGGCCGCTACCCCGCGTCGCGCGACGACATCGCGAAATCCGGCTTCACGGGCTTCGCGCGAGTCGGCACGGGCACCGACCCGCAGCAGCGCTTCGTCGTCGAGACGGTGAAGCCGGGCCGCGTCGCCGCCGACGAGGCGCCGCACATCAACGTGACCGTGATGATGCGCGGCATTCTCACCCATGCGTTCACACGCGTGTACTTCGACGACGAAGCCGCCGCGAACGCGGTCGACCCCGTGCTGAACGCGGTGCCGGCCGAGCGCCGCGCGACGCTCGTCGCGAAACGCGACGCGCAGCCGGGCCGGCCGGTCGTCTACCGCTTCGACATCCGCATGCAGGGGCCGGAAGAAACCGTGTTCTTCGACGTTTGACGCACGCGCGCGCCGGCACTTGACGGCTTCGGGCGCAACCGCTTCGCCGTGTGGCGCGATACCGACGGGCATCGCGCCACACGGCGTTTTTGCGCACGACGCCGCCATCATTCGATGGTGCACTGCGTCGTGACCAACGGGGCTGCGGATGCCTGTCGTCATCGGCTTCCCGCCCCGATATCGAACGCGCCATTGAAACGCATGCTGCGACAGCACATCAATCGGCGGGTCGACACGATATCGTTTGCGCGTTATGCGGCGTATGCTTCGTTATCTGCAACGAGCTGACAGGATTAAATCAGACGAAGCAACAATGACATGCATCATGCGCGACGCTGCCCCTGAAGCGGCCCGCGCATTTTTTTCAGACAGAGTGCCTTTAAACGCGTCTGGCCGAAGTTGGCGGACGCGTATTTTTTGGCGGCGTCCGGCTAGCGACGAATCTCGAGATAGCGGCTCGGCGTGTCGCCGAGAATGCGGCGAAACGCCGACGTGAACGCACTCGCGCTCGCGTAGCCGAGATCGAGCGCCACGCGCGTCACCGGCTGCCCGTCGGTCAGGCGGGCAATCGCCGCGAGCATGCAGACCTGCTGGCGCCAGGCGGCAAAACTCACGCCCGTCTGCGCGCGGAACTGCCGCGTGAACGTGCGGCGGCTCACGCCTGCGTCGGCCGCGACCCGGTCGAGATCGGCGTCGATCGACGGCGCCGCGAACAGGTGCCGGCACACCTTCGCCAGCCGCGCATCGGCCGGCAGCGGCGCATGCAGCGACAGGCGCGGCATCGTCGCGATTTCCGCGACCAGCAGATCCATCAGCTTGCCCGCGCGACCGTCGACGTCGTACATGGCCGGCAGGTCGATCGCATCGTCGAGCAGTTGCCGCAGCAGCGGCGACACGCCATACACGCCGCACTGGGCCGGCAGCCCGGCCGCCTGCGCGGCGTCGGCGGACACGAACGCATTGAGCATCGTGACCGGCCCGGTCATCGTCATTTCGTGCCGCACGCCGGCCGGCACCCAGCACGCGCGCTGCGGCGGCACCAGCCAACGCCCGTGCGGCGTCGACACGCTGATCGTGCCGCGCGACGCGAATGCGAATTGCCCGCGCACGTGCGCGTGATCCGGAAACGTCGTGCCCGCCGCAAAGTCGTTGGCGAGCACGACCACGCTCCGGGGAATGTGTTCGTAGGGATCTAGCAGCGTATTTCTCACGGCCCGAATTCCATCATCAATGACCCGATATCGAAGGCGGGTCGCCTTCGAACGATCTACGATCCGCTCCACCGTTGCGCGACCTCACGGCCGCGACACCCGCCGGCCTGGTCGGCCGGATGGCAACCTCATCGGAGCGGACATGCCCAATATGTTTCATCGCGTGGGGAAAGGCCCCCACCCTGTTCTCGTGCTGCACGGCTGGTTCGGCGACGCCCGCGCGTTCGAACCGCTCGAAGCCTGGCTGTCGCGCGAGCACTTCAGCTATGTATTCATGGACTACCGAGGTTACGGCCGTATGCGCGACGCCCACGGCAACTACACGATCGACGAGATCGCCGCCGATACGCTCGCGCTCGCCGACGCGCTCGGCTTTCCGACCTTCAGTCTCGTCGGCCATTCGATGGGCGGCATGGCGATCGAGAAGATCGCAGCCATCGCGCCCGACCGCGTGCGCGCGCTGGTGGCGATCGCACCCGTGCCGTGCGGCGGCCTGCCGTTCGACGCCGCGCGACGCGCGCTATTCGAGCGGGCCGCCAACCACCTCGCCGATCGCCGGACCATCATCGACCGCAGCACCGGTAACCGGCTGCCCGCCGCCTGGATCGAGTGGAAAGCCGCGTATTCGGCAGCCTGTTCGTCGGCGCGGGCATTCGGCGCGTACTTCCGCGCGTGGGCCGATACGGATTTCAGCGAAGAGATCACGGGCATCCATCCGGTCAAGGTACTGATCGGCGAGCACGATCCGGCGTTCGACGCGGCGCTGATGGCCCGCACCTACCTGCGGCGCTATCCGCTCGCCAGCGTCGACGTGCTGCGCAATGCCGGCCATTATCCAATGAATGAAACCCCGCTCGCGCTGGTCGCGGCGATGGAAGCATTCCTGCTCGCCCCGACGACCCGCCCCGTCGCGATCGGCTGACCGGCCGCGCGCCGGCGGCATCGTCGCGGCACGCATCACCGCAGCATGAACGACATCGCGGACAGGCTGTTCAGCGTGCGCACCACGTGCTCGACCGACGGCCCGTCGAAGCGCAGCGTCACCGCATCGACGCGCTCGAGCGACGGTAGCACGCAGAAAAGGTCGGCGAGCGCAGCCGTCTGTACGCGCAGCGTGCAGGCGGCCGGCGCGGGCCGATGGACGCCCGCGCGCCGGCCGGACGACAGCGCCTGCGCGACCGTCTCTCGCGCCGCGGTTGCGATCCGGGCGCACGACGCGGACGGCGTGAGCGTCTCGCCGCTCGATGCGCCGCCGGCCGTCTTGACCGTCTCGAAGCGCGCGTCCGGAAACAGCGGCTGCGTTTCCTCGGCGAATACGTCGTCGCCGGTCGCGAGCGCGACATGGGCACCGTATTCGCGCGCCAGCGCGCCACACAGCCCGGCTTCGCCGAGCTCGACGCCATTCAGCCACACCTGCGTGAACGCAAAGCTGTTGATCGTGTGCGCGAGCACGCCGCGCGTCTGCGATTTCGCGTGATAGCCGATCATGAACACGAGATCGGGCTGCTGTTCGAGGCCGGCCATCATTCCGAGCGTGCGCGGCTTGCCGAGCACGATGCGCGCCCGCGCGTCGAGCCCGTCGGGCAGCAGATTGCGATAGCCGCCATGCGAATCGTTGACCCACACGGCCTGCGCGCCGCCCGCGAACGCGCCTTCGATCGCCGCGTTCGCCTCGGCGGTCATCCAGCGGCGTGCGCGTTCGTATTCCGGATTGCCGGCGCGCGTCTGCTCGGTCGCGAATACGCCGGCGACGCCCTCGATGTCGGTCGAGATCAGAATCTTCATGACTGGGTCGGATGCCCTTCGTTATCTTCGTTGAACAGCCGGTCGAGATCGGGCACCGCGTCGCGCAGCGCTTGCCGCACGTGGCCGTCGCGCCCGGCGACCGTCACCGCCTGCAGCAACGCGTCGGCGATCGCGTGCTCGACGCTTTCGGCCGCGGCCATGAACAGCGGATCGAGCGCCGCATCGGCCACGAGGGCCGGCAGCGCGATCGTCGATGCGTCGTGCGCGATCGTGTAGGCGGTCGAGAAAGCGAGCGCGATGTCGCCGCTGCCGTGCCCGTAGACGGACCCCGTGCGGGCCAGCCCCGCCCCCGCGCGGCGCGCGAGCCGCGACAGTTGCCGCGCGTCGAGCGGCGCATCGGTGGCCAGCAACAGGATGATGGAGCCCTGCTCGGGCGGTGCCGCGCGGGCCGCTTCGGCCGCGCGCCGTTGCGCGACGATGCGCCCGAGCGGCACGCCGCCGAGCGTCAGCATCGGCAGCCGGCCGAAATTCGCGAGCACGAGCGCACCGACCGTATAGGGCCGGCCGGCCGCGACGGCCACGCGCGACGCGGAACCGATCCCGCCTTTCAGGTCGAAGCACGACATCCCGCGCCCGGCGCCCACCGCGCCCCGTGCGACGTCGCGCGACGCCGCGCGGCATGCGTCGTCATAGTGCGCGGCGGTGACCGCGAACGCCTGGATGTCGTTCAGGTAACCGTCGTTGCATTCGAACACGAGCGGATTGACGGTCGACCAGTCGCGGCCAATCCGTGGATTCGCCGCGATCGCCGCGCGGATCTGCGCCTGGGCGACCGCGCCGACGCCGAACGTATTGGTCAGCGCGACCGGCGTATCGAGCGTGCCGAGTTCGTCGACCTGCACGAGCCCGACGCTCTTGCCGAACCCGTTGATCACGGCCGCCCCCGCCGGCACCTTGCTGCGGTACACGTCGCCCGGATGCGGCTTCACGACGGTCACGCCGGTCTGCACGCTGCCGGCATCGAGCGTGCAATGGCCGACCGTCACGCCCGGCACGTCGGCGATCGTGCCGCGCGGCCCGGCCGGCAGCGTCGCCGTCCACATCGGTGCAGCCCGCATCAACGGCGCTCCAGCTTCGGGTCGAGCGCGTCGCGCAAGCCGTCGCCGAGCAGGTTGAACGCGAGCACGGTCAGGAAGATCGCGAGGCTCGGGAACACCGCGATGTGCGGCGCCGTCACCATGTCCGCGCGCGCCTCGTTGAGCATCGCGCCCCACTCCGGCGTCGGCGGCTGCGCGCCGAGCCCGAGGAACGACAGGCTCGCGGCGGTGATGATCGACGTGCCGATCCGCATCGTGAAGTAGACGACGACCGACGACACGGTGCCCGGCAGGATATGCCGCATGATGATCGTCCAGTCGGACGCGCCGATGCTGCGCGCGGCCTCGACGTAGGTCATGTGCTTGAGCACCAGCGTGTTGCCGCGCACGAGCCGCGCGAACGCCGGGATGCTGAAGATCGCGACCGCGCAGATCACGTTGACCATCCCGTTGCCGAGGATCGCGACCACGCCGATCGCGAGGAGGATGCCGGGGAACGCGAACAGCACGTCGGCGATGCGCATCGTGATGCGGTCCCACCAGCCTTCGTAGTAGCCGGCCAGCAGCCCGAAGAACGTGCCGATCACCGCGCCGAGCGCCACCGAGAAGAAGCCGGCCGCGAGCGAGATGCGGGTGCCCGCGACGATCCGGCTGAAGATGTCACGGCCGAGCGAATCGACGCCGAACCAGTGCACGGCCGACGGCCCCGCGTTGAGCGCGTCGTAGTCGAAATAGTTTTCCGGATCGAACGGCACGATGTGCGGGCCGACGAACGCCAGCACGACGAGCGCGAGCACGAAGCCGCCCGCGACGAGCGCGACGGTCTGCTTGCGGAACTTGCGCCAGAATTCGCGCCACGGCGTGCGGATCGCGGTCGATGCGGCCGGCGCCGCGGGCTGGACAGTCGCGTTCATGCGCGCCTCACTTGAACCGGATGGTTGGGTTGATGACCGCGTACAGCACGTCGACGGTCAGGTTGATCAGGATGAATTCCAGCGAGAACAGCAGCACGATCGCCTGGATCACCGGGTAGTCGCGCATCGTCACCGCATCGACCAGCAGGCGGCCGAGCCCCGGCCAGTTGAACACGGCCTCGACGACAATCGAGCCGCCGAGCAGGAAGCCGAACTGCAGCCCCATCATCGTGACGACCGGAATCATCGCGTTGCGCAGGCAATGCTTGAACACGACCATCGGCTCATGCACGCCCTTCGCGCGCGCGGTGCGCACGAAGTCCTCGTTCAGCACCTCGACGAACGACGCGCGCGTGAAGCGCGCCATCACGGCGGCGACCGCGGCGCCGAGCGTCAGCGACGGCAGCACGTAGCTCTTCCACGTGCCGTCCGGCACGACCGGCAGCCAGCCGAGCTTCACCGAGAAGATCTCCATCAGCAGCATGCCGAGCGCGAACGCGGGAAACGAAATACCCGACACCGCGATCGTCATCCCGAGTCGGTCGGGCCAGCGATTGCGCCACACGGCCGACGCGATCCCGATCGCCATCCCGATCGCCGTCGCCCACACCATGCTGACGAGCGTGAGCAGCAGCGTCGGCATGAAGCGCTCGCCGATCTCGGTCGACACTGGCCGCTTGCTGCGCGTCGAGATGCCGAAATCGCCGTGCGCGATCTTCACGAAGAAGCTCGCGAACTGGGTCGGCATCGGCTTGTCGAGCCCGAGATCGGCACGCACGAGCGCGACCGTCGCGTCGTCGGCTTCGGGGCCGGCCGCGAGCCGTGCCGGGTCGCCGGGCAGCAGGTGCACGAACAGGAATACCAGCACCGCGACGATCGCGAGCGTGGGCAGCAGGCCGAACAGGCGTTTGACGAGAAAATTCAGCATGGGGCACCGATCGGGTCAACGCGCCGGCGGATTGCGCCGCCGGCGCCGCGTGGCGGGTGAACCGCCGTCATTTCAGCGAGATTTCGTCGAAGTTGAACGAGCCGTCCGGCATCACGTACATGCCCTGCAGGCGCTTGCTGCGTGCGTAGACGATCTTCTCCTGCACGAGGAAGATCCACGGCGCGTCGGCCCAGATCTGCTTCTGCGCATCGGCGTAGAGGCTGGCCTTCTTCGCGCGATCGGTCGTGGAGAGTGCCTGCGCGAGATCGTCGTCGACCAGACCGTTCTTGTAGTACGCCGTGTTGTACAGCTTCGGCGGCGCCGACTCCGACGCAAGCAGCGGCGACAGGGCCCAGTTCGCCTCGCCCGTCGACGCCGACCAGCCGCTGTAGTACATCCGCACCGGCGCCTTCGCCGCATCCTGGGCGCTCTCCACCCGGGCGACGCGCTCGCCGGCCTCGAGCGCCTGCACCTGCACCTTCACGCCGACCTGCGCGAGCTGCTGCTGGACGAACTGGATCACCTTCTGCGCCGTCGTGTGATTGTAGGCGGACCACAGCGTCGATTCGAAGCCGTTCGGATAGCCGGCCTCCTTCAGCAGCGCACGCGCCTTCGCCGGGTCATACGGCCAGGGCCCGAGTTTCGTTGCGTATTCGACGCCCGTCGGCGCCACGCCCGTCTGCGGCGTCGCGTAACCGGCGAACACGACCTTCGCGAGCGCATCCTTGTTGACCGCGTAGTTCAGCGCTTCGCGCACCTTCGGGTTATCGAACGGCTTTTGCCGCGTGTTCAGCGAAATGTAGCGCTGGATGATCGACGGCGCCTCGATCAAGTCCACCTTCGGATTGCTCTTCAGATCGGTCGCCTGCTCGAACGGAATCGTGAACGCGAAATCGGCCTCGCCGGTCTTGATCAGCGCGGCGCGCGTGTTGTTGTCGACCACCGGTTTCCAGTCGATCGCGTCGACCTTCGGATACCCCTTCTTCCAGTAGCCGGCGAATTTCTTCACCTTCATGTCGTCGGTCTGCTTCCATTCGACGAACTCGAACGGGCCGGTGCCGACCGGATGCAGCGACACGTCACGCCCCCACTTCTTCAGCGCGGCCGGCGAAATCATCACCGCGGACGGGTGTGCGAGCGTGTTGATGAACGCCGAGAACGGCTCGCGCAACGTGAACCGCACGGTGTTCGGATCGACCACTTCGGTCTTCTCGATCACCCGGAACAGGCCGTACCGCTTCAGCTTGTTCGCCGGATCGGTCACACGGTCGAAATTCGCCTTCACCGCGGCGGCATTGAAGTCGGTGCCGTCGTGGAATTTCACGCCCTGGCGCAGTTTGACCGTGTACACCTTCGCGTCCGGCGACGCCGTATAGCTGGTCGCCAGCACGTTGACGAGCTTCATGTTCCGGTCGAAACCGAACAGGCCTTCGTAGAACGACTTGACGACAGCCTGCGACACCGTGTCGTTCGCGTCGTACGGGTCCATCGTCGTAAACGTCGAGTACACGGCGACCACGACATTCTGCTGCGCGAACGCGGGCACCGCGACCGACAACGCGAGCGCGCCGGCCCCCGCGGCGAACAGCGCGCGCGGACGGAACATCGGGAACGAATACGACTTGTTCATCTTGTTGGGCTCCTGTGGATGATTCGGTAACGCGTGGTGGAAATCGCGGCGTGACGGCACCCTTTCGGGAAAAAGACGCCGTTGCCTTGCTCGTGCGCAGCTTCGGTCCATATGCACCCTCCCGCGCGTTCAATACGCGCCGCCGACGCGATGCGTCGCGACGTAATGATCGGGGCCGACCGCGACGAGCGGCGCGACGACCGGCTCGTCGCCGACCGCGCGGATCGGGCTCGGAATCTCGTCCGCGGCAAGCTGGCGCGGCGCATGCCGGCGCGCGGGGTCGGCCACCGGCACCGCGCTCATCAGCTTCTTCGTGTACGGATGCTGCGGCGCCTCGAACACCGCGCGGCGCGGGCCGATCTCGACGATCTGACCGAGATACATCACCGCGACGCGATGGCTGATGCGCTCGACGACGGCCATGTCGTGCGAGATGAACAGGTACGCGACGCCGAGCTCGCGCTGCAGGTCGAGCATCAGGTTGACGATCTGCGCCTGCACCGACACGTCGAGCGCCGACACCGATTCGTCGGCGATCACGACCTTCGGATTCAGCGCAAGCGCACGCGCGATCGCGATCCGCTGGCGCTGGCCGCCCGAGAATTCGTGCGGATAGCGACGCGCGGCCTCCGGCGGCAGGCCGACCTTGTCGAGCAGCCAGTCGACGCGCGCCTGCGCCTCGCTGCCGCTCGCGACGCCGTGCACGAGCAGCGGCTCCATGATCGAGAAGCCGACGGTCAGGCGCGGGTTCAGCGACGCGAACGGGTCCTGGAAGATGAACTGGATGTTGCGGCGCAACGCCTGCAGGTCCGAACCCTTCAGCGCGCTGATGTCGCGGCCGTCGAATTCGATCGAGCCGCTTTGCGATTCGACGAGACGCAACAGCGAACGGCCGGTGGTCGACTTGCCGCAGCCCGATTCGCCGACGAGCGCGAGCGTCTCGCCCGCGCGCAGCTCGAAGCTCACGCGTTCGACCGCATGCACGTACTGCGACACGCGGCCGAACACGCCGCTCTTCACCGGAAAGCGCGTGACGAGATCGCGCACGCGCAGGATCGGCGGCGCGGCGTGATCGACGGGCGGCTGCGCATCGTTCGCATCGTTCGCGGCGGGCGCCGTGGTCGGAGCCGCGGCCGTCGCGCGCGTGCCGTCCACCTTCAGCAGCGGGAATTTCTCGGGCGCGTCGGTGCCCTGCATCGAGCCGAGCCGCGGCACGGCCGCGAGCAGCGCCCGCGTGTAGCGATGCGCGGGCGTCGCGAAAATGCGGTCCGACTCGCCCTCCTCGACCTTCTCGCCGCGATACATCACGAGCACGCGGTCGGCCACTTCGGCCACCACGCCCATGTCGTGCGTGATGAAGATCACGCCCATGTTCATTTCGTCCTGCAGCCCGCGCACCAGTTGCAGGATCTGCGCCTGGATCGTCACGTCGAGCGCGGTCGTCGGCTCGTCGGCGATCAGCAGCGCGGGCCGGCACGACAGCGCCATCGCGATCATCACGCGCTGCCGCATCCCGCCCGACAGCTGGTGCGGATAGCGCGCGAACACGCGGCGCGCCTCGGGGATGCGCACGAGATCGAGCAGCCGCAGCGCTTCCGCGCGGGCTTCGGCCGCGCCCTTCGACTGGTGCAGCGCGATCGCTTCGCTGATCTGGTCGCCGACGGTGAACACCGGGTTCAGCGACGTCATCGGCTCCTGGAAGATCATCGCGATGTCCGCGCCGCGGATGCCGCGCATCGTCGCGGCACTCGCCCGCGCGAGATCGACCAGCGCGCCGCCGCGGCGCCGGAACGCGATCCGGCCGCTCGTGATCTCGCCGCCGCCGTGCTCGACGAGCCGCATCAGCGCGAGCGACGTGACCGACTTGCCCGAGCCCGATTCGCCGACGATCGCGAGCGTCTCGCCGCGATCGACGTGAAACGACACGTTGCGCACCGCGTCGAACGTCGCGCCTTCGCGGCGGAACGTGACCGACAGGTCGTCGACGGCCACCACGCGCTGCTCGGGCAGCGCCAGGGGCGACGAGTTACGGTTCGAAGTCATGGCGTATCTCCTCGTGCGATCCGGATTCAGGCCGCATCGTCGCGGTAGATGCCGACGACCGGCGCTTCACCGACGCGTGCGTAGCCGCGATACATCCCTTCGGTGTTGAACGGCATCGCGACGTTGCCGTGCGCGTCGACCGCGATGATCCCGCCGCGGCCCGCGAGGCGCGGCAGCTTGTTCATCACGACGTCGTGCGCGGCGTCGGCGAGCGACGCGCCGCGATACGCGATCTGCGCGGCCACGTCATGCGCGGTCGCGAGCCGGATGAACATCTCGCCGGTGCCTGTCGCGGAGACCGCGCAAGTCGCGTCGTCCGCATAGCAGCCGGCGCCGATGATCGGCGAATCGCCGACGCGCCCCGGCTGCTTGTTCGTGATGCCGCCCGTCGACGTCGCCGCCGCGATATGGCCGTTCAGATCGCACGCGACCGCGCCGACCGTGCCGTGCTTGCGGTCCGGATCGAGCGGCTCGGCGGGTTGTGCGGCGGGTTGTGCGGCAGCGCCGAATGCGAAGCTGGCCGCGTCGTGGTCGAGCATCATGCCGGCCGCCGCGCGCGCCTTCACCCACTGCGCATGCCGCGATTCGGTGTCGAAGTAGCCGGGTTCCGCCAGTTCGAGTCCCTGCGCGGCCGCGAACGCATCGGCGCCCGCGCCGGCGAACAGCACGTGCTCGCTCGCCTCCATCACGCGCCGCGCGGCGAGCACCGGGTTGCGCACGCGGGTCGCGCAGCAGATCGCGCCGGCGCCGAGCGTCGCGCCGTCCATGACCGCCGCATCGAGTTCGTGCTTGCCTTCGGCCGTATAGACGGCGCCGCGCCCGGCGTTGAACAGCGGGCAATCCTCGAGCATCCGCACCGCGACGGTGACGGCGTCGAGCGCGCTGCCGCCCTCGGCCAGCACCTGTTGCGCGGCCTGCAGGATCGCGGTGAGTTCGGCGCGGTACCGACGTTCGGTGTCGGTATCCATCGCTTCGCGCAGGATCGTGCCTGCGCCGCCGTGAATCGCGACGATCGCGGATGAAGTCATGATTTTTTCGGACGAGCGGAAGAAGGGTTGGCGGCCGGCAGCGCCGCTTGCGGCTGCACGAGCCACGGCAGCAGGAATTCGGTCATCTCGGCGGCGGATTTCGCGGACCGGTGGGTGCGCAGCGCGACCGCATCGATCAGCGCCTCGATCATCGTGAGCACGGCGGCTTCCGACGTGGCCGCGAAACGCCGCTCGGCCTTGACGTACAGGTTCAGCGACGCGATCGGCGCGAGCGGCGATTGCGGGCCGTCGGTGATGCCGAGCACGCGCGCGCCGCGCGCCGCCGCACGGCGAGCCAGCTCGATCGTGTCCTTCACGTAGCGCGGACACGCGAGCGCGATCACGAGATCGCGCGAGTCGGCCGTATACAGGCGCCGCGCCGCATGCGACGGGCCGCCCAGCAGCGCGAGCGATTGCACGTTGTCGTGGCACACCGACAGCCCGTGCTCCATCAGCCCGGCGAGAAATGCGCTCGACCCGGCGCCGAGAATCAGCACGCGTCGTGCGCCAACGATCGCCTCGACCGCCGCCTCGACGTCGGCCGCATCCAGTTGCGCACGCGTGTTCTCGATGTTGGCGGCAGCCTGGTCGAACACCGCGTCGATCCATGCGGCGCCGCGTACGCCGGACTCCTGCTCCTGCGCGGAACGCAGCCGTTCGACCGGTCCGAGCGTGGCCTCGAAGCCGCGCACGAGCGCCGCGCGCATCGCCGGATAGCCGTCGAAACCGAGTGCCTTCGCGAAGCGGTTCGCGGTCGCGATCGACGCATTCACCGCCTGCGCGAGCTCGTCGATCCGCATCGTCGCCGCGCGAAACGGGTTCGCGAGCACGAATTCGCCCATGCGCCGGTGAATCGGCGTCATCAACGGCATCGTCGACGCGATCCGCTCGGCGATCGCAGGTTCGTCGTGACTGACATCGGGCGGAACGAGAGGCGTCATGCGAAGGGTTGTTGCAAGGTTCGATGAAAATGAATTTACACAATCCGATTCCCGAAAAGAAATAAATTTTCATCAGGGTTGTCACGCCCCATCCGGCGTGCGTCGCCCCTCCTGGCGATCATCCGGCCCCGTCGCACGGGCCTTTGACGGGCGGCCGTCCTGCGCCGCCGCGCGAGCGATCGCCTCCGCTCATCGGGAAAACCCCAGGTACGTTCGTTCGAATGCAGATTCACGTTGACCGGATTCGCATTCGAACATAGGATGTTCGAAAATGATCAGTCGTCAGATAACATTGCGATTCGATGACGACGAAATGTTCGCTCGAACACCGTGATTTCGATATAACCCGGTAAAACCGACGTATATCAAGATCGGACATCGTACGAATAAAACGAAACAAGCCGCCCCGAACGGGCGGCCCTCACGGACCGGGCAGGCGCCGCGCGCCCGCCCTCCCTGACAGGAGACAGCAGTGAAGACAGTCAAGGCGTTGCGCTGGTGGATCATCGTGCTCGTGTGTCTCGGCACGATCCTCAACTACCTCGCACGGAATTCCCTCGCGGTGCTCGCGCCCGAGCTCAAGCAGGTGTTCGCGATCTCGACGCAGCAGTATTCGTACATCGTCGGCGCGTTCCAGATCGGCTACACGATCATGCAGCCGGTATGCGGGTTCATCGTCGACCTGATCGGGTTGCGGCTCGGGTTCGCGCTGTTCGCGATGCTGTGGTCGGTGATCGGCGTCGCGCATGGCTTCGCGTCGGGCTGGCTGTCGCTCGGCATCCTGCGCGGCTTGCTGGGCCTGTTCGAGGCCGCCGCGATTCCGTCGGGAATGAAGGCCGTCGCCGAATGGTTTCCCGATCGCGAGAAATCCGTCGCGGTCGGCTACTTCAACGCGGGCACGTCGCTCGGCGCCGCGATCGCGCCGCCGCTCGTCGTGTTCCTGTCGATGCGGTTCGGCTGGCAGGCCGCGTTCATGGCCACCGGCGCGCTCGGGTTCGTCTGGGCCGCCCTCTGGTACACGCAGTACCGGTCGCCGGCCGACCATCCGCACATCACGCCGCAGGAACGCACGCTGATCCGCGACGGCCAGGCCACGATGCCGCCCGTGTCGAAGCGCCGTATCCGCGACGTCGTCACCGCCCGACGTTTCTGGGCGATCGCGCTGCCGCGCTTCTTCGCGGAACCCGCGTGGCAAACTTTCAGCTTCTGGATTCCGCTGTACCTCGCGACCGAGCGCCACATGCCGCTCACGCAGATCGCGGTGTTCGCGTGGATGCCGTTTCTCGCGGCCGACCTGGGCGGCATCGCGGGCGGCTACCTGTCGCCCTACCTCGCGAATCGCTTCAAGCTGCCGCTCGTGTGGTCGCGCGTCGCGGGCGTCGCGCTCGGCGCGCTGCTGATGCTCGGGCCGGCGATGATCGGGCTCGCGTCGTCGCCGTACACCGCGATCGCGCTGTTCTGCGTCGGCGGCTTCGCGCACCAGATGATCTCCGCGCTCGTCAACACGCTGTCGGCCGACGTGTTCGACCCCGAGGAAGTCGGCACCGCGAGCGGCTTCGCCGGGATGGCCGCGTGGATCGGCGGGCTCGGCTTCTCGTTGCTGGTCGGCGCGCTCGCCGACAAGATCGGCTATGCGCCGCTGTTCGCGTGCCTCGGCCTGTTCGACATCATCGGCGTCACGCTGCTCGCGCTGCTGATCCGCGGCCAGTCGAAACAGGAACGCCTGCTCGCGCAGCACGCCTGACATCCGTTTTCACCAGGAACCGCATTCATGACTTCGCTCCTTCATCCGCCCGTGTTCCGCGTCGCCAGCCACCACGCGAACCGCGTACTGCTCGCGTCCGAGACGGGCGCCACCGTCGAAATCTTCGTGCTCGAGGACGACATCGTGCGGGTACGCGTGCTGCCCGACGCGACGGCGCGCAATCCGCGCACCTGGACGATCGCGCCGGGCCTCGACGACGTGCCGCTCGACGGGCGTGACCGCCTCGACCTGGGCGGCTTCGCGCTGCCCCACTACGACTTCGCCGAGGACGACGACGCCGTGCGGATCGAAACCGCGCAGATCCGGCTCGCGGTGCGCCGGCAAGGCGGCCACTGCACGTGGTCGCTGCGCGGCACGGACGGCGCATGGCGCGTCGCGCTCGCCGACCGCGCGACGCAGGCGTACAACTTCGGCTGGTGGGACGATCGCGCGTATCACTACGTCGCCCGCGAGCGCGGCGACCAGGTGTTCGGCCTCGGCGAACGCGCGGGCGAACTCGATCGCACGGGCGCCCGCTTCGAGATGCGCAACATCGACGCGATGGGCTACAGCGCGAAGCACACCGACCCGCTGTACAAGCACATCCCGTTCTACATCACGTGGTCGCCCGATGCGTGCCAGGGCTTCGGGCTGTTCTACGACACGCTGTCCGACTGCGCGTTCGACATGGGCCGCGAGCTCGACAACTACCACGGGCTCTATCGCTACTTCGTCGCCGAGCACGGCGATCTCGACTACTACTTCATCGCGTCGCCCGCTACGCCGCTCGCGGCCGCGCGGCGCTTCACGTGGCTCACCGGGCGCCCCGCGCGCACGCCGAAATGGGGGCTCGGCTATTCGGGCTCGACGATGAGCTACACCGACGCGCCGGACGCGCAGCAGCAGATGAACCAGTTCGTCGAGCAGTGCGACACGCACGACATCCTGTGCGATTCGTTCCACCTGTCGTCGGGTTATACGTCGATCGGCGCGAAGCGCTACGTGTTCAACTGGAACCGCGACAAGTTTCCCGATGCGAAAGGCTTCGTGCAGCATTACCGCGACCACGGCATCCGCCTGTGCGCGAACATCAAGCCGTGCCTGCTGCGCGACCATCCCGCGTTCGACGACGCCGCGCAACGCGGGCTGCTGATCCGTTCCGCATCGGGCGAGCCCGCATGGGTGCAGTTCTGGGACGAAGTCGGCGCGTACATCGACTTCACGCAGCCGGACGCGTACCGCTGGTGGCGCGAGCAGGTCACGTCGGCGCTGCTGGAATACGGGATCGAATCGACCTGGAACGACAACAACGAATACGAGATCTGGTCGCCCGACGCGATCGCGCACGGCTTCGGCCAGCCGTTCCCCGCGCGTGAGGCGAAGGTGCTGCAGACGATGCTGATGATGCGCGCGTCGCGCGACGCGCAGCGCGCGCATGCGCCGGCGCGGCGGCCGTTCCTCGTGTCGCGCTCGGGCGGCGCAGGCATGCAGCGCTACGTGCAGACGTGGTCGGGCGACAACTACACGTCGTGGGAAACGCTGCGCTACAACCTGAAGATGGGCCTCGGGCTCGCGCTGTCGGGCGTGTCGAACATTGGCCATGACATCGGCGGCTTCTCGGGCCCTGCGCCGTCGCCCGAATTGCTGCTGCGCTGGGTGCAGTTCGGCATCTTCATGCCGCGCTTCAGCATCCACTCATGGAACGACGACGGCACCGTCAACGAACCATGGATGTACCCCGAGATCACCGCGCAGATCGCGTCGCTGATCAAGCAGCGCTACCGGCTGCTGCCGTACCTCTATCACCTGCTGTGGCTGTCCACGACGCGCTACGAGCCCGTGCTGCGGCCGACCCTCGCCGATTTCCCCGGCGATGCGCGCTGCTACGACGCGTGCGACGACATGATGCTCGGCGACGCGCTGCTGGTCGCGCCGGTCGTCGAGCCCGGCCAGACCGAACGCACGGTGTACCTGCCGTCGGGCGCACGCTGGACGTGCTGCGCGAGCGCGCGATCGTTCGACGGCGGCGCGAGCGTGACGCTCCCCGCGCCGCTCGACACGCCGGTAATGCTACTGCGCGAAGGCCGCGTGCTGCCGCTGAACGTCACGGAACAGCATTTCGGGGCGCGCGCCGACACGCGCGGGTTCCTCGTCGCACCGCGGATCGAGGATGGCGTCGCGTACGGCGAATGCGTGGAGGACGATGGCGAAACGGAAGCATGGCGCGACGGCGAATACGGCCTGTGGCGCATCGAGACCGGCCGCGAGGCATCTGGCGTGCTCGGCGTGTCGGTCCGCTGGGACGGCCGCCCGGAGCGTCCGTCCGACCGCGTCGAAATCCTGCTGCCCGCGTCGCTGCAAGGTGCGATTGCCGTGCGCGGCGCGCGTGTCGAGCAGGATGCGCAGGACGGCGCGTGGCGCCGCCTCGTCGTCGCGTTCGATCAATGAACCACTGAAGCCAACCCGATCAGGCGGGCCGTTCGCGCGGCTCGCCGCCTGCCACAGAGGAGGCATTCAGCCTCCCACCCCCTTGAAAAGATGAAGAGACCTGGAGATCGAGCATGAAAGCATCCATCAACCGTTCTGCAATCCTGATTTTATCGGCCGCGTCGCTCGGCACGACTGCCGCCCATGCGCAGAGCAGCGTCACGCTGTACGGCGTGGTCGACGATTCGCTCGCGTACGTGAACAACCAGCAGGGACACTCGAACATCTACATGCGCGACGGCAACCTGTATGCGTCGAAGTTCGGGCTGCGCGGCGACGAGGATCTCGGCGGCGGCACGCACGCGATCTTCGACCTGCAGGCCGGTTTCAACCTGAATACGGGCGCGCAGGCCGCCGCCGGCACGCTATTCAATCGCCAGGCCTTCGTCGGCCTGCGCAACGCCAGCTACGGTACGGTCACGGCCGGTCGCCAGTACACGCCCTACTTCCTGTTCGTCGGCCCGTACGCGTCGAGCAGCTGGCTGACCGGCGCCACCGGCGCGCATCCGGGCGACATCGACGGCCTCGACACCACGATCCGCGTGAACAATTCGGTTACCTATACGTCGCCGACCTTCGCGGGGCTGACCGCGAGCGCGATGTACGCATTCGGCGGCATTGCGGGCGCGACCGGCAAGGGCAACACGTTCAGCGCCGCGCTGCGCTACGCGAACGGGCCGATCGGGATCGCGGCCGGCTACCTGCGGATCAACAGCTCGGGCTCGTCCGCGGGCTTCCTGAATCCGGCCACCGCGTCGTCGGGCAGCTTCGCGGTGTCCGTGCTGAACCAGGGCTACCTGAGCGCGAAAGCGGTCGAACAGGTGGCGGCGGCCGGCAACTACACGCTCGGCGACCTGACGATGGGGCTCAACTATTCGAACGTGAAGTACCTGCCCGGCAACGGCTCGGCGTTCACCGACACGGCCGTGTTCAACACCTACGGCGCGCTTGCCGCCTACCGCTTCACGCCGACGTTCTCGGTGGCCGGCGCATTCGCGTACACGCTCGCATCGAAGGCGAACGGTGTCGCGAGCGCGGCCCGCTATCAACAATATTCGCTGAAGGAGTCGTACAGCCTGTCGAAACGCACGACGCTCTACGCGCTGCAGGCGTACACGCATTCGAGCGGGCAGACGCTCGGCGCGCAAGGCGCCGGGCACATCGTCGACGCGGCGCCGATCGTCGGCGATTCGCAGCAGCTCACGCCGTCGACGACGCATGGCCAGTTCGTCGGCATGGCCGGGATCGCCGTCACGTTCTGAACCCGCCTGGCGACGCCTTCCGGGCGCCGCCCCTTGCCCGGACGATGCGCATGCCGCGCGTGCGCCGTCCGGGTGCCCGATCCGCGATCGTCGCTGCATTCTCCCCGCCCCGCCGGCCCGCCGCGCACACCGCGCGGGTTTTCTCGATCGCCCCGATACCTTACAATTCGTCAGGTTTACCCTTCTGCATGCCCCTTCTTGCAGTCCTGACACCGCGGTACACTCGACGCACGCCGTATCAGGGTCCGACGCGCAACGTGCGCGCCGGGCGGCGTCGCGCCTCGTTGCGCCCACAACTGGATGCCCGCCATGCCGGATTCCCGTCCCTCGCCCCGCACGACATTCAAGCCGCAGGTCGTCCTGCCCGCGCTCGCCGTGATCGGCGCGCTACTCGTCGTGTGCGCACTGCACCCGAGCGAAGCCGGCGCACTGTTCTCCGCCGGCCAGCAATGGATCATCGCCCGGTTCGACTGGTTCTACGTGCTCGCCGTCACCGGCTTCCTCGTGTTTCTCGTGCTGATCGCCGCCAGCGACTTCGGCAATATCCGGCTCGGCCCCGACGATGCCGAACCCGAGTTCAGCTTCGTGTCGTGGACGGCGATGCTGTTCGCGGCCGGCATGGGCATCGGCCTGATGTACTTCGGCGTCGGCGAGCCGATGCAGCATTTCCTGAAGCCGCCGACCGTCGACGCCGGCACGCCCGCCGCCGCGCGCGAGGCGATGCTGATGACCTTCTTCCACTGGGGCTTCCATGCGTGGGCGATCTACGGGCTGATGGGGCTCGTGCTCGCGTACTTCGGCTTCCGCTACAACCTGCCGCTGACGCTGCGCTCCGGGCTGTATCCGGTGCTGCGCGAGCGCATCAACGGCTGGATCGGCCACACCGTCGATGCGTTCGCGCTGGTCGGCACGGTCGCCGGCATCGCGACGACGCTCGGCTACGGCGTGATGCAGCTGAGCGCGGGCCTGCATACGGTGGCCGGATGGGACACGGGCAGCAACCTGTTCCGCATCGGGCTCGTCGCGGTGGTCGTGATCCTCGCGGGCGTATCGGCCGCGACCGGCCTCGACAAGGGCGTGCGCCGGCTGTCCGAACTGAACCTGCTGCTCGCGTTCCTGCTGCTCGCCTTCGTGGTGGTCGCGGGCCCGACGGCGTTCCTGCTGCGCGCACTCGGCGACAACATCGGCCAGTACCTGTCGAGCCTCGTCGACCTGTCGTTCCGCACCTATGCGTACGCGCCGCCGCGCGAGGAAGGCTGGTTCGGCGGCTGGACGATTCTCTACTGGGCGTGGTGGGTGTCGTGGTCGCCGTTCGTCGGCATGTTCATCGCGCGCATCTCGCGCGGCCGCACGATCCGCCAGTTCGTGATCGGCGTGCTGCTCGTGCCGACCGCGTTCAACCTCGTGTGGATGACCGTGTTCGGCAACAGCGCGATCTGGCTCGATACGCACGGCGCGGCCGGCGCGCTCGCGCAGACGGCGACCAACGTCGATGCGCTGCTGTTCCGCTTCTTCGATTTCCTGCCGTTGCCGCAACTGCTGTCGATCGTGGCGATCGTGCTGATCGCGGTGTTCTTCGTCACGTCCGCCGATTCGGGCGCGTTCGTGATCGACCAGATCGCGACGCGCGGCAATGCGCATTCGCCGGTCTGGCAGCGGCTGTTCTGGGCCGCGCTGCTCGGCGTGACGGCCGCGGTGCTGCTCGTCGCGGGCGGGCTGGGCGCGCTGCAGGCGATGACGCTGATCGCCGCGCTGCCGGTCGCCATCATCATGCTCGCGCTGTGCTACGGGCTGTGGCGCGGGCTCGCGGCCGACCGCGCGCACTACTCGCAGGACGTTGCGCCTGCAACGAGCTTCTGGACCGGCCAGCACTGGCGCCATCGCCTGACGCACATCCTGCGGCAGACGACCGAGGCCGAGGCGCGCCAGTTCGTCGCGGAAACGGTCGAACCCGCGTTGCGCAAGGTCGCCGACGAACTGCGCGCGAGCGGCGTCGATGCGCACGTGCAGCGCGACAGCGACGATGCAGTGCGGCTCACCGTGCCGACCGCCGAACACCGCGATTTCGTGTACGGCGTGCGCGTCACCGCGAAATCCGCGGCCGCGTTCCTGGTGCGCGAGGCGGCCGAGCCGGACGAGACGCGTGCGCACGTCCATGGCATCGTCACGTTCTTCGAGGACGGCCGGCTCGGCTACGACATCGAATACCTGCGCGGCGACGAAGTGATCGCCGACGTGCTGCGCCAATATGAACGCTACGTGTCGCTCGCGGCAGACACCCGCACGCACCTGCTGAGCCGGGCACCGGGGCACGCGACGGAGGCCGAATGAGCGGGCTGCTGCAAAGCCGCGCGGCCGACATCATCGCGCTCGGCACGCTCGCCGTGCTGTACCTCGGCGGCGCCGGCATCGCGCTGTGGCGCATCCGCGCCGCGGCACTGCCCGGCAAGATCTACTGGATCGTCTGCGCGGCGCTGCTCGCCGGCGGCGCCGTCGCGATGGCCGGCAACCTGGCGCCGGTGCCGAACGGCGGCGACATGCCGCCCGGTTTCGCGCTCGGCGCCGAGGCCGTCCTGCTCGGCCTCGTGCTGGCGGCCGGTGGCTGCGCGTGGCTGATGCTGCGCGCGCGGAAGCGCTGACGCACGCAGGTCGCATGGCCCCGCTTCATCACGCGGGCACGGCCACGTGCGGGGCGAACGGGCCGCCGCCCCGGCCTTGATCCGCTGCTTTCACGTTACGCGTCATGCGAACGGCGCGCGCGCCGTCACGAGCCAGCACGCCGCCTCGAAGCGCACCTCGGCACCGTGCACGTATCGCTCGAACGCGGCGCGTATCGTGTCGATCACGCGCCGCCGCGTCGCTTCGTCTGTCTCCAGCAACGCAAGGCCGACCGGGCCCAGCCGGGCAATGTAGTCGTCCAGCGCGGATTCCGGCAGCACGCACATCCGGTCCACCGGCTCGATCGCAACGTCCGCCCAGCCGCTGTCCGACAGCACCGACGCGATCCGCTGCCGGTCGCCGAACGCGAACTGGCCCGGTGCGCCGGGCTGCCGCACGGGCAGGTGCGGCAGCAGCGGCGCCGCCGCCCGCTCGGCCGTCGTCATGAACGGGTTGTCGGCCGCGCCGCGCCACGCGACGAACCGCATCGTCGCGCCCGGCCGCGCCGCCTGCCGCAGGTTCGCGAACGCCCGCACCGGATCGTCGAAGAACATCACGCCGAGACGCGACACGATCAGGTCGACGCTCGCCGGCTCGAACGCATGCGTCTGCACGTCCGCGCACACGAACCGGGCGGGCACGCCGCTGCGTTCGGCACGCGCTCGGGCGGCATCGATCATCCGCGCCGAAATGTCGATGCCCGTGCACTGCGCGCTCGCACCGAGCCGCCGCGCGATCGCGAGCGTAACCGCGCCGGTGCCGCAGCCGACATCGAGCACGCGCGTGGCAAACGATGCTGCCGCGGCCTCCGCCAGCAGCGTTTCGAACGGCTCGAACATCCGGTCCAGCGGCGCCTGCGCATCGACCCACGCGCGCCCTGACGGACCATTCCAGAGCGCGGATTGCGCTTCGTTGGGCCGGTTGGCTTCCATCGTCGATCCCCTTCCGATTCATTGATGACGAATCGCACTGTGCCGCTTCAAGCCGGCTTGAAGTCAAGGGGCAGCCAGCACGCGCCCCGCTTTTCATATTTCTTACATTCGCGCTGCGTATCGTTGACGACTTTCCTACGGTGCCTCCCTTCCCATGCGACGACTCCTCACGCGCGCGCTGCTCGTGCGCTGCGCTCCCCTTGCCGCCCTCGCCGCGCTGTCCGCGTGCTCGAATCACATCGATACGCCCGACGATCCGGCCAGCGCCTCGGCCAACGTCCAGGCCGCGTGGGTCGAGATCGGCGACGCGAACCAGGCGATCGCGCGCGTGATCACGAACTACACGCCCGCGTCGGCCACCGACCCGCTGTGCCCGCAACTGACCGTCGACGGCAAGGTGTCGCGCATGACGTTGCGCGCGGGCGCCGCGACCGTCGCCCAGCGGCCGACCGCCAGCGATCCGGCCGATTCGAAGCCGTCGAGCTTCCCGGTGTCCGTGTGCGAGGCCACGCTGCCGGCCGGCGCGCAGGCGGCGAGCGTCGCGGGCCGCACGCTGCCGCTGCCGAAAGCGCAGCCGCAGCGCGTCGCGATCATCGCCGACACGGGTTGCCGGATGAAGAAGGCCGACAACGCATGGCAGGCGTGCAACGATGCCGCGGTCTGGCCGCTCGACACGATCGCGGCCAGCGTCGCGAAGCTGTCGCCCGATCTCGTGCTGCACGTCGGCGACTATCACTATCGCGAGAACGCGTGCCCGCCGGACATCGCCGGCTGCAAGGACAGCCCGTGGGGCTACGGCTGGGATACGTGGCAAGCCGACCTGTTCCGCCCGGCCGCGCCGTTGCTCGCGAAGGCGCCGTGGGTCGTCGTGCGCGGCAACCACGAGGAATGCGCACGGGCGGGCCAGGGCTGGTTCCGCTTCCTTGACCCGCGCCCGTATTCGGCCGCACGCTCGTGCGACGATCCGGCCAACGACAACAACGCGAACTATTCGGAACCCTATGCGGTGTCGCTCGGCGGCGGCTCGCAGGTGATCGTGTTCGACACCGCGAAGGTCGGCCGCACGCCGCTCAAGACGACCGACGCGCAGTTCGGCATCTACCAGAAACAATTCCAGACGGTCGCATCGCTCGCGTCGAAAGCCGGCATGACGACGACGATCTTCACGAACCATCACCCGATCCTCGCGTTCGCACCGATCGCCGGCAGCACGCCCGCGCCGGGCAACCTCGCGCTGCAGTCGGTGATGTCGAGCCTCAACGCGCAGGCGTACTACCCGCCGGGCGTGCACGTCGCGCTGCATGGCCACGTGCACGATTTCCAGGCGATCAACTTCTCGTCCGGGCACCCGGCGACGATCGTGTCCGGCAACGGCGGCGACAACCTCGACGTCGCGCTGCCCGACCCGTTCCCGGCCGGCCTGACGCCCGCGCCGGGCGCCGTGATCGAGCGGCTGTCGCACAACAACAGCTTCGGCTTCCTGATCATGGAGCGCAACGCCGCGCCGGCGACGGGCTGGGTGTTCCATGCGTATTCGGCGGCCGGCAAGTTACTGGCGTCGTGCAACCAGTCGGGCAGGACGCTCGCCTGCGACAAGACGGGGTTCATCGCGCCGTGAGTGAAGCAGTTCGATATGAAGGCCGCGGGGGGCATGGCCGGCAGACGTTGCGCACGCTTGTCGCACCCCTGCTCGCCGGTCTGACGCTGGCGGCCCACGCCGCGCCGGCCGAAACGGTCCTGCTTCCCGGCGCGCCGCCGTCGCGCGTCGTCGACACGATCGGCAACGGCACGCCGCAGGTGACGGGCAAGATCGACGCGGCCACCGCGCGCTTCGCGCCGGACCCGGCGCTCGTCGCGCTCGGCCGCCGCATCTTCTTCGACCCGCGGCTGTCCGAGCCGCGCGGCATGTCGTGCGCGGGCTGCCACGATCCGGGCCGCGCGTTCGCGCCGACGCTGTCGGCTGCATCGCTCGCGGGGCCCGGCGTGCCGGAAGGCAGCCGGCCCGGGCGCTTCAGCCAGCGCAATGCGCCGTCGCTGCTGTATGTGCGCTACGTGCCGCGCCGCCACTTCTACCAGGACGACGACGCGCCCGCGCCGTCGCCGTTCGGCGGCCTGTTCAGCGACGGCCGCGCGGATACGCTCGCCGAGCAGATCCGCGGGCCGCTGTTCGATCCGAACGAGATGAACAACCGGTCGCCGGCCGCGCTGCTGCGCAAGGTCAACGCGACCGAACTCGCGCCCGATCTCGCCGCGCGCTTCGGCGCGCCGGTGCGCCGCGACCCCGAGCAACTGGTGCGCGCGCTGGGTTCGGCCGTCGAAGCCTATCTGCAGAGCGACGAGATGGCGCCGTTCACGTCGCGCTTCGATGCGTTCCTGCGCACGCGCAAACCGCTCGCGCCGGCCGAGATGCGCGGCCTCGCGCTGTTCCGGAATCCCGACAAGGGCAATTGCATGACCTGCCATACGCTGTCGGACACGTCGAGCCGCCCGGAGCGCTCGCTGTTCACCGATTTCGGCTACGACGCGATCGCGGTGCCGCGCAATCGCGCGCTGCCCGCGAACCGCGATCCGCGCCATTTCGACAACGGGCTGTGCGACACCGCGCGTCGGCTGCGCTGGCCCGAACCGACGCAATGGTGCGGCTACCTGCGCACGCCGGGGCTGCGCAACGTCGCGGTCAAGCAGACGTTCATGCACAACGGTGTATTTACGACGCTGCGCGACGCGGTCGCGTTCTACAACACGCGCTCGACCGATCCCGGCTTCTGGTACCACGGCGCCAAGACGTTCGACGACGTGCCGGCCGCCTATCGGGGCAACATCAACGTCAACTCGACGCCGATGAACCGCCGGCCCGGCACGCCGCCCGCGCTCACCGACGCGGAAATCGACGACATCGTCGCGTTCCTCGGCACGCTGACCGACGCGCGCTATACCGGCCGCGCCTCCCCGGCCGCCGCCGCGGCCCGGATCGCGCGAGCCGCCGCGCCGGTGCGCTGACCCTGGCCGAACGGCCAGCCGACGCACGCCCGCTTGCGGTCGGCGCAAACACTGGTTATATTTACAGTACTGTATTTATGAACAGTGAGGTGCGCGATGGAACATCTGGTCCGTATCGTCAACGAAACCGATCGCCAAGTGCTGGCGTGGCTTCGAGCCCAGGTCGGCGATGCCCGCGTCGAGCGCGCGGCGCGTCAGCTCGGGCATACGCGCAAGCCCTTCCCGTCCGCCGTGTGCCGGTATCTGGGCATGAGCGCGCCGGCCACGCTGCGGCCGGCCGCCGCCCGGCCGCGCGCGGCACGCGATTTCTCGGTCGGCGACCGTTACCTGTCGCTGATTCGCCAGCACCTCGCCACGCACTCGGTCGGCCGATGAAATGGCGACGGCTTGCCGCTTCGGTACCGCGTCCGGCCGGAGCACTCGCGTATTCGGAAGTCCGGCCGGCCGCCGCCGTCGCGCTCACGCGGCCGCCATGGCTTCCCGTACGAGGCGGGCGAGTGTGTCGAACGCTGTCTCATGCACCGCATCAGATGCGTCGGACACATCGGATACGCGCTTGCACGCGAGCCGGATATAGCCGGCGAAACGGTCCGAATTCGAGAAGATCGAACCGGGCGCGATCTTGACGCCATGCGTCAGCGCGGCGTCAGAACAGCGCATCGAAGCACACGTCTGCCGGCAACGCGAGCTACGGCAGCATCGCGCCGCTTACCGAATCGGCAATCGGACCGCCCCGCCTTCGATCAGGCCTGCCTGCCCGCCATCCCGTCGGCGGCCGCCACGCGTACCGCACCGGCGCGCACCACGCCGAGCGCCAGCACCGCGACCGCCGCGATCACGCATGGCGCGGCAACGACGGCGAACGCGATCGACAGCGGCACGCCCATCGCCAGCATCGCGCCGCCCGCCATCGAGCCGACCACCGAGCCGCCACGACCGATCCCGTTCGCCCAGCTCACGCCGGTCGTCCGGCACTCGGTCGGATAGAACGCGGCCGACAGCGCATTCGCCCCGACCTGCGAGCCCGATACGCAGAAGCCGGCGGCGAATACCGCAAGCGCCGTACCCCACGGCGACGCGGCGAACACGCCGATTGCCGCGACGCAAGCGCCGGCCGCCGCATAGCTGCAGGCCAGCACGCGATGCGGATCGAAGCGGTCCATCAGCCAGCCCAGGACGATCGCGCCGAGCGTGCCGCCGACCTGGAACATCGCGGTCACGCGTGCAGCCGTCTGCAACGTCGCGCCGGTCGTGCGCAGCAATGTCGGCAACCAGCTCGACAGCAGGTAGATGACGAGCAGGCTCATGAAGAACGTGAGCCACAGCAGCAGCGTGCCGCGCAGCAGGTCGGCGGCGAACAGCCGCCCGAGCGGCGACCCGACCGGCTTGCCGGCGGGCGCGATGAACGACGCATGTGCGAGGTGCGGACCCGGCGCAATACGACCGAGCAGCGTCGCGATCCGCGCGGACGGCGCGCCCTGGTTGACGAGATAGCGCACCGATTCCGGCAGTCGCCACGCGAGCAGCGGCAGGAGCAGCAGCGGCGCCACGCCGCCGACGACCAGCACCGCGCGCCAGCCGTGGTGCTCGATCAGCGACGCGGCCGCGAGCCCGCCGAGGGCGGAGCCGATCGTGAAACCGCAGAACATCGTCGTCACGAGCAGCGAGCGACGTCGCGCCGGACAGTATTCGGACGTCAGCGTGATCGCATTCGGCATCGCGCCGCCGAGCCCGAGCCCGGTCGCGAAGCGCCACATAATCAGCTCGGTCAGGCCGCCCGCGCTCGCCGACGCGGCGCTCGCAATGCCGAAGCACGCCACGCATGCGAGCAGCAGCCGCTTGCGGCCGAACCGGTCGCCGAACGGCCCGAATACGAGCGCGCCGGCCATCAGCCCGGCCAACCCCGTGCCGAATACCGGCGCGAGCTGCGCAGGCGACAGGCCCCATTCCGAGCGAATGACGGGTGCGATGAATCCGATCGACGCGGTATCGAATCCGTCGATCGCGACGATCAGAAAGCACAGGACGACGATCGCGGCCTGAAACGGCGCAATGCGATGCCGGTCGATCCATTCGCTGACGTCGATGGACAGCGTATCGGCCATGATGGTGTCTCCTCCAGGAAGGAGGCGCGCGTCGTCTGTCGTTGAAATGCGCGCCACCGGAATCGGGCTGAACGGGTGCGTTATACGACCGTCTTCAGGCAATCCTCCGCACGCCAGCCGTGCAGCCAGTCGAGCGCGTCGTAGAACTGCGCATCGGTGCGCCCGACCCACAGCCCGTTGCGCACCTGCCGCTCGACGCCCTTCGCGTGATAGATCCGCCCCATCTCGCGCGCCGAATACAGCACGCGTGCGGTGCGCGGAATCCGCACGCGTTCGTACAGCGCGAACGCGGCCTCGAAATCGCCGTCGGTCTGCGCAACGGCCGCGCCGAGCGTCACCGCGTCCTCGAGCGCCTGGCACGCGCCCTGCGCGATGTATTGCGTCATCGGATGCGCGGCGTCGCCGAGCACCGTCGCGCAGCCCGCACTCCAGCGCTCGACCGGATCGCGGTCGGCGGTCGCCCAGCGCTTCCATGACGTCGGCCTATCGAGCATCTGCTTCGGCAGCGGATGGACACCGTCGAAGTACGACAGCACCTCTTCCTTGCTGCCCTCGCGCACGCCCCAGCTCTCCTGCTCGCGGCTGTGGAACGTGACGACGAGGTTGTACTGCCGCCCGCCGCGCAGCGGATAGTGAACCAGATGACAATGCGGGCCGGCCCACACGACCGGCGCATTGATCCGCAAATCCTTCGGCATGTCGTCGACGTCCACCACCGCGCGATACACGACGTGGCCCGTCACGCGATGCGCGTCGCCGATCAGCGCCTGACGGATCGCGGATTTCACGCCGTCACAGCCGATCACCGCATCGGCACGATAGCGTTCGCCGTGCTGGTCGATCACGGTCGCGCCGCGGCCGTCCTGCTCGAAGCCGCACACTTGCGTGCTCGTCCGGAATTCGATCAACGGGTGGTCCTTGACCGCCTCGTAGATCGACAGGTGAATGTCCGCGCGATGGATCACCGCGTACGGATTGCCGAAGCGCTCGCGATACGCGGCGCCCGTAGCGATGCGTGCGACCTCGCGTGCATCGATCGCGTCCATCAGTTGCAGCCAGTCGGTCAATACCGCCCGGCCGCGCGCCGCCTCGCCGACACCCAGCGCATCGAGCGCATTGAACGCGTTCGCGGCGAGCTGGATGCCCGCACCGATCTCGCCGATCCGTTCGGCCTGTTCGAGCAGCTTCACGCGAATGCCCTGACGCGCGAGCGCCAGCGCCGCCGCGAGCCCGCCGATACCGCCGCCGATCACGAGTACGCGCCGGCCTTTGTTGATTGTCTCGTCCATGTCTGTCTCCTGCTTCTATGACGTGATTCGTGCTACGCGACGTAATCCGGTTGCCGCTGCGGTTGCGCGGCCTCGAACGCCGGCTCGTGCCGCGCGTGCTCGACCACCGCGAGGCAGCGCGGATACGCGCTCAGGTCGCAACCCATCCGCAACGCGTTCGCGACCTGCGGCACCAGACACACGTCGGCCAGCGTCGGCGCATCGCCGAAGCACCACGGGCCGTCGTCCGCGCGGGCCAGCAGCCGCTCGACGCCGGCCATCCCTTCCGCGACCCAGTGCCGGTACCACGCGGTCTTCTGCTGCGGCGTGACCTTCAGTTCGCTGCCGAGATAGCGCAGCACGCGCAGGTTGTTGACTGGATGGATGTCGCAGGCGATCAGCGTCGCCAGTTCCAGCACGCGCGCGCGGCGTCGCGGTTCGAGCGGGATCAGCCGAGGCGTCGGCTGGATCTGGTCGAGGTAATCGAGGATCGCGAGCGACTGGCCGAGACGGAAATCGCCATCGGTCAACGCCGGCACCGCGGCCGACGGGTTCACCCGCGCGACATAATCGGCCTCGCGATGCTCGCCGGTGCGGATGTTCACGGGCAGCGTGTCGTACGGCAGCCCTTTGAGCGCGAGCGCGATGCGCACCCGGTAGGAGGTCGAACTGTTGAAGAAGCTATGCAGTTGCACGATGTAACCTTTCGAGGAAATCGACGAACGCGCGTCAGACCACGCGCACGGTCAATTCGCCGAGACGCTCGACGCCGACCTTCATCACGTCGCCCGCGACCACCGCGCCGACGCCTTCGGGCGTGCCCGTAAAGATCACGTCGCCCGGTTCGAGGCGGAAGAACTTCGACAGGTCGGCCACCGTCTCCGCGACTGACCAGATCAGGTGCGACACGTCGCTCTTCTGCCTGGTTGCGCCGTTGACGGTCAGCCACAGGCCGCCCTGCTCGACATGACCGACGTCGCTCGCCGGGTGCACGGGCCCGATCGGCGCCGAACGGTCGAACGCCTTGCCGATTTCCCACGGCCGTCCCATTTCGCGCATCTTCATCTGCAGGTCGCGGCGCGTCATGTCGAGGCCGACCGCGTAGCCCCACACGTGCTCGAGTGCATGCTCGAGCGGAATGTCCGAACCGCCCTTGCCGATCACCGCGACGAGTTCGGCTTCATAGTGATAGTTCCGCGTCTGCGACGGATAGGCGAGCTCGAGCGTGTCGCCGTATGCCACCGGCACGATCGAATCGGCCGGCTTGCAGAAGAAGAACGGCGGCTCGCGATCGGGATCGAAGCCCATTTCGCGCGCATGGGCCGCGTAGTTGCGGCCGACGCAATAGACGCGGCGTACCGCGAATCGGGCGTCGCTGCCGGCGACGGGCAGCGCCACCGGCGCTTCGGGCGGGAATACGAAAGTCATGAATGGCTCCAGCGTGGGCATGAATGAAGGGGCGCGCGCCGCGACCTCGGCGGCGCACGGAAAACGGATCGTCGAAAGCAGCCGGCGTCAGTCGCGCGCTTCGCGCAGCAGGTTCAGCGCGGACAGCACCGGCCGGTCGGAATAGCTGAACAGCACGCTGTCGCGCGACGCCGACAGCCGCACCGGCGCCCACGACGGCGCGACGAAGATGTCGTGCGGCGCGAACGCGAATGCCTGGTCGCCGATCACGGCGGTGCCGCTGCCCTCGACGACGCAATAGACCGTCGCGTCGGTGCTACGGTACGGGCGGCCGTCGAAGCTGGCGGGCAGGAACTGCATGAAGGTGGCGATGGTCGGCATCGGCCAGCCGCCCGTCGCGGGGTTCACGTAGCGCAGCTTCACGCCGTCCCACGCATCGAGTTCGCCGTTCCGGTACAGCGCGTCGAGCGCCTCGCGGCTGCGCGCATACGGATAGCTGAACACCGGCGACGTCGGATCGCTCACGCGATGCCGCACCGGCACCATGTTGTGACCGAAGCGCGCGAAGCTGTCGCCTTCCGGACGATTCACCGGCTGTACGGCTTCCGGGTAGTTCTCCGCGAAACCGGCGTCGAGGTGCGCGAGCAGCGGGATGTCGAGCCCGTCGAGCCACACGACCGGCTCGCCGCCGTCTTCCGCCGACGGATTGCCGTGGTCGTGCCACGCCCACGACGGCGTGATGATGAAGTCGCCCGGATGCATCGTCGTGCGCTCGCCGTTCACGGCCGTCCACGCGCCGCGCCCCTCGACGATGAAGCGCAGCGCCGATTGCGTATGACGGTGGCTCGGCGCGATCTCGCCCGGCAGGATCAATTGCAATCCTGCATACAGGTTCGGCGTCATGCTCGACTTGCCCGGCAGCCCGGGGTTCTCCAGCACCAGCACGCGGCGCACCGCTTCCTCCGCGCTGATCACGCTGCCGGCCTGCATCACGAGGTCGCGTATCTGCGCATACTTCCAGATCGCGGCTTGCGCCGCCGGCTGCGGCGAGGTCGGCACGAGGTTGTGCAGCGATTCCCACAACGGCGCCAGGCGCTGCTCGGCGATCCGTGCGTAGTAAGCGGCGCGCGGCGCGTCCGGATGGGTCGTCATGATGTCTCCTTCGGGGCGCCGATCGGCGTCGGCGCTATGTCGGGTCGGGGACCGTGCTGCAGTCCGTCAGCAGATTTATATTCGACGCAGACATACCCGGTAAAATGGTCAAATCATCTGATCCATATATTTTTGGATATACCTTTTCGCGACGAGGCATGCAATGGACTGGACCCACCGGCTGCGGCTGCGGCATCTGCAGGTACTGTTGAGCCTGGCCGGCACCGGCAATCTGAGCCAGTCGGCGGTCGCGCTCGCGACCACGCAGCCGGCGCTGTCGAAATGGCTGAAGGAGCTGGAAGAGGATGTCGGGCTGCCGCTGTTCGAGCGGCATGCGCGCGGGCTGCGGCCGACGCCCTACGGCGAAGCGCTGATCGAGCATGCGCGACGCGTCGAAGCGCAGCTCGACATCGCGCGCGACGACATGGCCGCGTTGCGCGAAGGCGGCAGCGGCCTCGTGACGATCGGCACGTCGGGCGTCGCGGCGGCCGACACGGTGCCGTTCGCAGTGTCGCAATTGCTGAAACGGATGCCGCGCGCGCAGGTGCGGCTCACCGAAAGCACGATGAACCAGCTGATGCCGCAGCTCGCGCGCAGCGAACTCGATATCGTCGTCGGCCGCTCCGGCTCGACGTCCGTCGATCCGCTGCTGCATGCCGAAGCGCTGTACGTCGATCCGGTCGTGTTCGTCGCGCGGCCCGGCCACGCGCTGGCCGGCGCGACGTCGCTCGGCTGGGACGACGTGCTCGCCTATCCGTGGATCGTGTGGCCGGCGGGCACGCCCGTCCACAATGCGCTGGAAGCCGCGCTGCACGCCGCCGGCCGCGTGCAGCCGTCGCACTGCGTCGAATCGAATTCGTCGATCCTGAACCTCACGCTGCTGAACAACACCGACCTGCTCGGCGTCGCGTCGCACCGCGCCGCGCGGCGCTTCGCGCAACTGAACGCGATCCGCATCCTGCCGATGGAGCTCGAGGGCCAGGGCGCGGTGTCGATGTACTGGCACCCCGACAGCGCGAACCGCGCGGCCGTGGCCGCGACGATCGAGTGCCTGCGCGCCTGTGCGGCGCCGCAGGTGGGCGGATGGGAAAAAGTGAAGGTGGAATGAACGGCGCGGCCCGGCGCGAACCGGGTCGCTTCACCGCGACGCCTCACACGTCACGCGCCGTCGCAGGATTCCGTACCGTCGAGCATCAGCGTGCCGACCCGCGCGGGCACGAGCGGCGTGCGCGGCGCCGGCGGCGTCCAGCCGAACAGCACCTGCGCGGCCGCGCCGCACACGCGCCCCTGGCACGCACCCATCCCGCAGCGTGACTGCAGTTTGGCGGCCGTCCAGCCCGGTTCCCGTGCGACCGCATCGAACCGCACGTCTTCGCAACGACACAGCAGCGTGTCGGCTCGCGCGAGCCGGCGGATCGGCGCGCGGATCGCGAAGCGCTCGCGCACGGCATCCGCGAACGCCTGCCAGCGCGCGCGGCGTGCGACCAGCGCGGCCAGTCGGTCGGTCTGCCCGGTCGCCGCATAGCCGGCGATTTCGCCTTCGACCATCGCCAGCTCGCTGCCGCCGACGCCCGTGCACTCGCCCGCCGCGAAATACCCGTCGCGGCTCGTGCGCTGGTGTGCGTCGACCGCCACCGCGCCGTGCTCGATCCGGCAGCCGAGATGACGCGGCAGCACGGTATTCGGCACGAGGCCGAAGCCGCACGCGAGCCGGTCGCAGTCGACGTCGAATTCGCGATCGCCCCGGCGAATCCGCACGCGTTCGAGCCGCTGGTCGCCGAATGCCTCGACGACGTACGCAGCCGGCCGATAAGCAGCGGTGGCGAGCTTCGCGGCCTGCGCTAGCTTCGACGGCCAGCGCCACAGCCCCGCGCCGAAGCCGGCGACGTCGCCCCATGCGGCCTGTTCGAGCACGTGCGACACGCGTGCGCCGGCCTGCCGGGCCGTCACCGCGCTCGCCAGCAGCAGCGGCCCGCTGCCCGCGATCACCGTGCGCTGCCCGCGCACGTCGAGCCCGTACTTGATCAGCGCCTGCAAGCCGCCCGCGCCGGTCACGCCCGGCAGCGTCCAGCCCGGAAACGGCAGCAGCAGCTCGCGCGCGCCGCAGCAGAGAATCAGCGTCCGGAAATCGAGCAGCCGCCCGCATTCGTCGTCTTCGAGCAGCAGCGTGCCCGGCTGCGTTTCGGCGACGATGCGCGTCGCCGCGAGGTGCATGACGTTCGGCTGCCGCAGCACGGCCAGGCGTTCGGCCGCGGCCGGCGTCGGTGCGGCCGCTGCCGGCTGCCGCCAGATCTGTCCGCCCGCGCGCGGGTTGTCGTCGACGATCGCAACGGTCGCGCCGCTGCGCGCGGCGGCCCGCGCGGCCGACAGGCCCGCCGGGCCCGCGCCGACGATCGCGACGTCGACGCTCAGTCGTTCCTGTTTCATCGCGTGCGCTCCACCTGCATGCCGTCGCGGCACAGCGTCTGGCACGCCAGCCGGCGCCGGCCGTCGATCGTCATCCGGCATTCCTGGCAGATGCCCATCCCGCAAAACGGCGCACGCGCCGCACCCGCGCACGACACGCGCGTCGTGTCGTCGCCGCTCGCCGCAACGGCGGCCGCGACGGTCACGCCGTCGGCCACCGTCAGCGCGCGGCCGTCCAGATGAATGATCATGTCAGCCTCCGTCGGGCCGCCCCAACGGCGTAGCAGGGAATTCGCAGAGCATCGCTCTGCGCCTGCGTAGCCGGCCGGCTTTGCAAAGCCGGCCGCGGGCGGCTGACAGCCCCCTCGGGGGGCACCTTGCATGGGACCGGAGTAAGCGCTGAAGCGCCAACTCCGGTCGACAGCGAATGAAGTAAGCGTGGGGGTCGTTTCACGTCAGCGCTCCGGCCAAGGACGACGCGGTCAGGAAGCGTCCCGGCAAATACGGTTCGATATCGATGGGCGGCCGCTCGCCGGCCATCAGCGCGGCGACGAGCCGCGCACTGCCCGGCGCGGTCGTCACGCCGAGCCCTTCGTGGCCGACCGCGAGCCACACGCCCGGCCGCGCCGGGTGCTCGCCGAGCAGCGGCAGGCCGTCGGGGCTCGCGGATCGGAAACCCGTCCATGCGCGAATGCCGTTCAGGTCGGCCAGATCCGGCAGGTAGCCGACCGCGCGGCGCAGCATGCGCGCAAGCACGGGCGGCTCGACCTGCGCGTCCTCGGTGTCGAACTGGCGCGACGAGCCGATCAGCAACTGGCCGGTCGGCCGTGGCTGCACGTTGAACGCGACCGACGTGCCGTCGCTCGCGTGCGCGCTCGCCGCATAGCCGAGCTCGACGAGTTGATGCGATACGTGGCCCGGATAGCGGTCGGTAATCAGCAGATGGCCCTTTTTCGGGCGCAGCGGCAGTTCGGGCAGCAGCGTGCGCGCTGCCACGCCGTTCGCCACCAGCACACGCTGCGCGCGCAGCACGTCGCCGCTCGCGAGCGTCACGCTCGCGCCGTCGACCGCGACGGCCCGCTCGCGGCGCAACGTGATGCGCGGCGCGCGCTGCAGCAGCCAGTTCGCGGTGACGGGCGCATAGAGGATCGCGTCGCCGGGAATCTTCAGCGCGCCGCCAAGCCCGGCGCGCAGCATCGGCTCCAGTTGCGCGAGCGCCGCCGCGTCGATCAGCTCGCCGGCCACGCCGTGCGCGGCGAGCGTCGCCTGCTTCGCGCGCGCCAGATCCATTTCGTGCGCATCGGCCGCGAGCCACAGCGTGCCGCAGTTGCGGTATGCGCAGCCTTCCGGCATCTCGCCGCTCAACGCGCGCCACAGGTCGATCGAGTAATGGCTCAGCGCGAGCTCGGCCGCGTTGTCGTCCATCGCGACGAGGTGGCCCATGCCCGCGCCGGTCGCGCCGCCGCTCGCGTCGTCGACGACGAGCACGCGCAGCCCGCGCTGCGCGAGTTCGTGCGCGCAGGCCGCGCCGACGATGCCGGCGCCGATCACGACGACGTCGGTCTTCGTTTCGCTCACGACCCGATGCCCCAGCCGAACGGATCGTCTTCGTCGATCAGCAGCGTCGCTTCCGCGCTCAGGTGCGCGCTGCCGCGAATCGTCGGCACGATGCCGCCATCGGCCAGCTCGTAGCTCGCATGGAACACGCTGCCGATCACGCTCGCCTGCCGCCACACGACGCCCGGCGCGAGCTTGCCGTCGGCCGCGAGGCACGCGAGCTTCGCGCTGGTGCCAGTGCCGCACGGCGAACGGTCGTACGCGAGGCCCGGGCACAGCACGAAGCTGCGGCTGTCGTGCTCGGGATCGTCGGCGAACAGCTCGATGTGATCGATCTCGCCGCCGTTCGCGCCGGTGATGCCCGCGCGTTCGAGCCCTTCGCGTACGGCCGACGCATACGCGGTGAGCGCCGCGACGTTGTCGCCGGCGACGCGCTGCCCGTGGTCGCTGATCAGGAAGAACCAGTTGCCGCCCCATGCGATGTCGCCCTTCACGGGGCCGTATCCCGGCACGTCGAGCGCGACGCCCTGCGCGTGACGATATGCGGGCACGTTGCGCACGCTGACCGACAGGTCGTCGTGCAGCGTCGCCTCGACGGTGCCGACCGGCGTCTCGATCCGGTGCACGCC
This sequence comes from Burkholderia orbicola, assembly GCF_900100915.1. Lineage (NCBI taxonomy): Bacteria > Pseudomonadati > Pseudomonadota > Betaproteobacteria > Burkholderiales > Burkholderiaceae > Burkholderia > Burkholderia orbicola. The sequence goes on from NZ_FNKW01000002.1 coordinate 673,386, forward strand.
GGGCGCGATGCGCCCCATGTGATGCAGCGCGCGCACGACGCCGATCGTGCCGTGCCCGCACATCCCGAGATAGCCGCTATTGTTGAAGAAGATCACGCCGGCCGCCGCGTCGGGCGCCAGCGGGTCGCACAGCAGCGCGCCGACCATCACGTCGCTGCCGCGCGGCTCGAGGATGCACGCGGTGCGGTAACGATCGTGCTCGCGCGCGAGCACGTCGCGGCGCTCGGCCATCGTGCCGCGGCCGAGCGACGGAAAGCCGGACACGACGAGCCGAGTGGGTTCGCCGCCCGTGTGCGAATCGATGATCTGGATGCGCTTCATCATGAGCCGTCCGAAGTGGGGAAAGGAGCATAGCTTCCTCCGTCGCGCGTCCGTCCGCTTGTGGCTTTTCGATGAGGACGACGACGAAATCGGCATAGTGCGACGCGCCCCTCCCGCCCCTACCGGCCGCTGTGCCGATTTCGTCATTTTGCTCCGCGATACGACTCAAGCGTGATGGGCGTTTGCGCGGCGATACTGGTCGCCACACCGACACACCCGTCGGCCGACCGATACGAACGTAGGAGATTTCAGTGAGCCGCAAAGCCATTCAGTGGACCGGGGTTTTCCCGGCCGTCAGCACCCAATTCAAGCCGGACTTTTCCCTCGACATCGACGCCACGCACCGCGTGGTCAAGAACCTGGTGAACGACGGCGTGTCGGGCCTCGTGGTCTGCGGCACGGTCGGCGAAAACACGTCGCTGTCGACGAGCGAGAAGCTCCAGGTCATCGAAGCCGCCCGCGACGCGGCCGGCGGCAAGATTCCGGTGATCGCCGGCATCGCCGAATTCACGACCGAATTCGCGCGCAACACGGTGCGCGAAGCACAGCGCGTCGGCGTCGACGGCGTGATGGTGATGCCCGCGCTCGTCTACTCGGCGAAGCCGCACGAAACCGCAGCGCATTTCCGCGCGGTCGCGACGAGCACCGACCTGCCGGTGATGGTCTACAACAACCCGCCGATCTACAAGAACGACGTGACGCCCGACGTGCTGATCGCGCTGCAGGATTGCGAGAACATCGTCTGCTTCAAGGATTCGTCGGGCGATACGCGCCGCTTCATCGACCTGCGCAATGCGGTCGGCGATCGCTTCGTGCTGTTCGCGGGCCTCGACGACGTCGTGGTCGAGAGCATCGCGGTCGGCGCCGAGGGCTGGGTGTCGGGCATGTCGAACGCGTTCCCGAAGGAAGGCGAGACGCTGTTCCGCCTCGCGAAGCAAAAGCGCTTCGACGAAGCGCTCGCGCTGTATCGCTGGTTCATGCCGCTGCTGCACCTCGACGCACGCCCCGACCTCGTGCAGTGCATCAAGCTGTGCGAGGAGCTGGTCGGCCGCGGCAGCGCGATCACGCGTCCGCCGCGCCTCGCGCTGCAAGGCGACACGCTCGCGGAAGTGAAGGCCATCGTCGCGAAGGCGCTCGAAACGCGCCCGGCGCTGCCCGACGTCGGTCTCTGATCGACGCCCCTGCGGCGGCGCGCGGGCATTGCGCCTGCACGCCGCCGTCTCCGGTCCGGCATGGCCTGCGGGCCCGTTCGCCGCGGCGCCAGAGCGTGCCGCGCGTGAATGCCCCGCAGCCCGCCCCGGTCGCTCGAACCGGGCGTCGCCGGCCGACAGGCAGGCGCCGCTGCTCCGTCGGAGCGCGGCGCACCTCAAGCCTGTGCCGATATTCCCTCCAGGAGACACGCCCATGCCAGGCCAAGGCAACGCACACCCGTCTGTCCCGCTTTCCCGTTCCGCGCACCCCGGCGCGGGTCACGGCAAGTTCAAGAAACAGCTGTCGCTGACCGATCTCACGTTCATCGGTCTCGGCGCCATTTTCGGTTCGGGGTGGCTGTTCGCCGCGAGTCACGTATCGACGATCGCGGGCCCCGCCGGCATCTTCTCGTGGCTGCTCGGCGGCTTCGCGGTGCTGCTGCTCGGGATCGTCTACTGCGAGCTCGGCGCCGCGCTGCCGCGCGCGGGCGGCGTGGTGCGCTACCCGGTGTTCTCGCACGGCCCGCTGCTCGGCTACCTGATGGGCTTCATCACGCTGATCGCGTTTTCGAGCCTGATCGCGATCGAAGTCGTCGCCGCGCGCCAGTACGCGGCCGCATGGTTTCCGGGCCTGACGGTCGAAGGGTCGAGCGACCCGACCACCGTCGGCTGGCTCGTGCAGGCCGCGCTGCTGTGCTTCTTCTTTTACCTGAACTATTCGAGCGTGAAGACCTTCGCGAAGGCGAACAACATCATCAGCATCTTCAAGTTCATCGTGCCGCTCGCGGTGATCGGCGTGCTGTTCACGTTCTTCAAGCCCGCGAACCTGACCTTGCACGGCTTCGCGCCGTTCGGCATGCCGGGCATCGAGATGGCCGTGTCGGCCGGCGGCATCATCTTCGCGTATCTCGGGCTCACGCCGATCGTGTCGGTCGCGAGCGAAGTACGCAATCCGCAGCGCACCATCCCGATCGCGCTGATCCTGTCGATCCTGCTGTCGACGCTGATCTACGTGCTGCTGCAACTCGCGTTCATCGGCAGCATCCCGACGGCCATGCTCGCCGCCGGCTGGCACGACGTGAGCAAGGCGTTCTCGCTGCCGTACCGCGACATCGCGCTCGCGCTCGGCGTCGGCTGGCTCGCGGTGATGGTCGTCGCGGACGCGATGATCTCGCCGAGCGGCTGCGGCAACATCTACATGAACGCGACGCCGCGCGTGGTCTACGGCTGGGCCAAGACGGGCACGTTCTTCAAGGTGTTCACGCGCGTCGACGAAGCGTCGGGCATCCCGCGCGCGGGCCTGTGGCTCACGTTCGGCCTCGCGATCTTCTGGACGCTGCCGTTCCCGTCGTGGGAAGCGCTGATCAACATCGTGTCGGCCGCGCTGGTGTTGAGCTATGCGGTCGCGCCGGTGTCGGTCGCCGCGCTGCGCCGCACCGCGCCCGACCTGCCGCGGCCGTTCCGCGCCAGCGCGTTCGGCCTCACCGGCCCCGCGTCGTTCGTGATCGCCGCGCTGATCGTCTACTGGTCGGGCTGGAGCACGGTGTCCTGGCTGCTCGGGCTGCAGATCGTGATGTTCGTCATCTATCTCGCGTGCCGCCGCTGGGTGCCGACCGCGCACCTGAGCCTCGCCGAGCAGGTGCGTTCATCCGCGTGGCTGATCGCGTTCTATGCGGCGATGATCGTGCTGTCGTATCTCGGCGGCTTCGGCGGCACGGGCCGGCTCGCGCATCCGTACGACACGGTCGTCGTCGCGGCCGTCGCGCTCGTCATCTACTACTGGGGCGCGAACACCGGCGTGCGCGCCGACAAGCTGCAACTCGACGACGACGAGGACTGACGCGCCCGCGCCCTTTTTCCCTTCCATCGGCCGGGCGCAGCACGCCCGGCCTGGCTTTTTTCCGAGGAAACCATGCAACTCACAGGTCAGCTCCTGATCGGCCAGTCGGCCGTCGCCGGACAGAACGGCACTCTCCACGCGCTCGCCGCCGCGACCGGCGAACCACTCGAACCGGCGTTCGGCGGTGCGAGCCTGCACGACCTGGAAACGGCGTGCGCACTCGCCGATGACGCGTTCGACACCTATCGCGAGACGTCGCTCGAGGCACGCGCCGCGTTCCTCGACGCGATCGGCCGCCACATCATGGCGCTCGGCGACGACCTGATCGAGCGCTGCGTCGTCGAAACGGGGCTGCCGCGCGCGCGCATCGAAGGCGAACGCGGCCGCACGGTCGGCCAGCTCGCGCTGTTCGCGTCGCTCGTACGGGACGGCGGTTTCCTCGATGCGCGCATCGATCCGGCGCGCCCCGAGCGCAAGCCGCTGCCGCGCGTCGACCTGCGCCTGCGCAACGTCGCGCTCGGGCCGGTGGCCGTATTCGGCGCGTCGAACTTCCCGCTCGCGTTCTCGGTGGCCGGCGGCGACACGGCATCGGCGCTGGCGGCCGGCTGCCCGGTGATCGTCAAGGCGCATTCCGCGCATCCGGGCACGTCCGAACTCGTCGGCCGCGCGATCCAGCAGGCCGCGCGCGAATGCGGGATGCCGGCCGGCGTGTTCTCGCTGCTGTTCGACGCATCGCGCGAGATCGGCCAGGCGCTCGTCGCCGATCCGCGCATCAAGGCCGTCGGCTTCACCGGGTCGCGCCGCGGCGGCGTCGCGCTGATGCATATCGCGGCCGCGCGGGCCGAGCCGATCCCCGTCTATGCGGAAATGAGCTCGATCAATCCGGTGCTGCTGTGTCCGGCCGCGCTCGAGGCCCGTCACGACACCATCGCCCCGCAGTTCGTCGCGTCGCTCACGCTCGGCGCCGGGCAGTTCTGCACGAATCCGGGCCTCGTGCTTGCGGTCGACGGCCCCGCGCTGCGCGCATTCGAGGCCGCGGCAGCCGATGCCGTGCGCGCCGTCGCCGCGCAGACGATGCTGACACCGCACATCCACGCGAGCTATGCGCAAGGCGTCGCGGCGCTGCGCGATCACTCGGCCGTTGAACTGCTGGCCGAAGGCGTCGAAGGCGGCCGTCATCAGGCGCGCGCGGCGCTGTTCGCAACCTCTGCGAACGCGTTCATCGCCCACCCCGAATTGCGCGACGAAGTATTCGGCCCCGCGTCGCTGATCGTCCGCTGCCCAGACGCCGGCACGCTGCATCGCGTACTGAAGTCGCTCGAAGGCCAGTTGACGATCGCCGCGCACCTCGCCGACGGCGACGCGGCGCTGTTCGCCGCGCTGCGCCCGACGCTCGAACGCAAGGCCGGCCGCATTCTGGTCAACGGCTTCGGCACGGGCGTCGAGGTGGGCCATGCGATGGTGCACGGCGGCCCGTTCCCGGCGACGTCCGACACCCGCACGACGTCGGTCGGCGCCCGCGCGATCGAGCGCTTCCTGCGCCCCGTGTCGTACCAGGACCTGCCCGACGCGCTGCTGCCGGATGCGCTACGCAACAGCAATCCGCTGCGCGTACCGCAACGCATCGACGGCGTGCTCGTTTCGCGTGAGGTGAACCATGGCTGACCCCACCACCGAAGTCGTCCTGTCGCTCGACGAAGTCCACGCGCTCGCGTTGCGCGTGCTGACGCACCACGGAATGTCCGACGCGCATGCGCGCGCCATCGCCAACGTGATCACGCAGGGCCAGCGCGACGAATGCCATTCGCACGGCGTGTACCGGCTGCTCGTCTGCGTGCGGTCGCTGAGGAAAGGCAAGGTCGATCCGCAGGCCGTGCCGACGCTGCGCCGGCTGTCGTCGTCGATCGTCGCGGTCGACGCGCATCGCGGCTTCTCGCTGCTGAGCTTCGAGACCGGGCTGCCCGTGCTGGTCGAGATGGCGAAGCAGCACGGCATCGCCGCGATGGCAATCAACCACTGCTATCACTTCTCCGCGCTGTGGCCCGAGGTCGAGGCGATCGCGGCCGAAGGGCTGGTCGGCATCGCGATGAATCCGAGCCATAGCTGGGTCGCCCCGGAAGGCGGCCGCGAACCGGTGTTCGGCACCAACCCGATCGCGTTCGCGTGGCCGCGCCCGGGCGGCGAACCGTTCGTGTTCGATTTCGCGACGAGCGCGATCGCGCGTGGCGACATCGAGTTGCACGCGAAGCAAGGCAAGGCGATTCCGCCGCACTGGGCGATCGACGCGGACGGGCAGCCGACCACCGACGCGAAAGCCGCGCTGCAAGGCGCGATGCGCACGTTCGGCGGCCACAAGGGTTCGGCGCTCGCGGCGATGGTCGAGCTGCTCGGCGGCGCGCTGATCGGCGACATGACGAGCCGGGAATCGATGGACTTCGACGAAGGCGTCGGCGCGACGCCGTGCCACGGCGAACTCGTGATCGCGTTCGATCCGAAGGTGTTTCTCGGCGACGATCTCGACGCGGGGCTCGCGCGCGGCGAGCGGATGTTCGAATCGATCGTCGCGCAGGGCGCGCGGCTGCCGTCGCAACGGCGCTTCGACGCCCGCGCGCGGAGCATCGCGAACGGCGTGCGGATTCCGAAGGCGCTGTACGACGAGATCCTGACGCTGCTCGACTGACGCGCAATCGAGCGGCACGGCGCGGCTTCATCGTCGGCAGAACGGGCAATGAAGCCGCCGGCGGGCCTGTGGCGATGGACTGCTTCGGGCGTCGGGTCGGGTCGGGTCGGGCTTGGGGCTTGGGGCTTGGGGCTTGGGGCTTGGGGCTTGGGGCTTCGGGCTTCGGGCTTCGGGCTTCGGGCTTCGGGCTTCGGGCTTCGGGCTTCGGGCTTCGGGCTTCGGGCCTCGTGCTTCGTGACGTCGGTGTGCCCGTTGCACCTAACCGCTGTCCGGTGCACCACTCGCCCGCTCCGGCCGGCGCCGCCCGCCCGGCGGCTGTGGGATAATCGCGGAGTTTGCCCAGGGCGCAGCTCAAGAGGTTGTTCGCACGGGCGCGAGAGAGGCCTTTATTCCCGTGCCTCCACCCTTTTCCCGCGATATTTCTTCAGCCATCACCATGCCCACTTACCGCTCCAAAACCTCCACCGCCGGCCGCAACATGGCAGGTGCGCGCTCGCTGTGGCGCGCCACCGGCATGAAAGACGACGATTTCTCGAAGCCGATCATCGCGGTCGTCAACTCGTTCACCCAGTTCGTGCCCGGGCACGTGCACCTGAAGGATCTCGGCCAGCTCGTCGCGCGCGAGATCGAGGCTGCCGGCGGCGTCGCGAAGGAATTCAACACGATCGCGGTCGACGACGGCATCGCGATGGGCCACGACGGCATGCTGTACTCGCTGCCGAGCCGCGACATCATCGCCGACTCGGTCGAATACATGGTGAACGCGCACTGCGCGGACGCGATGGTGTGCATTTCGAACTGCGACAAGATCACGCCGGGGATGCTGATGGCCGCGATGCGCCTCAACATTCCGGTGATCTTCGTGTCGGGCGGCCCGATGGAAGCCGGCAAGACGCGCCTCGCGAACCCGGTCACCAAGACCGTCGAACTGAAGAAGCTCGACCTCGTCGACGCGATGGTGATCGCGGCCGACCAGTCGTATTCGGACGCCGACGTCGCCGAAGTCGAACGCTCGGCCTGCCCGACCTGCGGCTCGTGCTCGGGCATGTTCACCGCGAACTCGATGAACTGCCTGACCGAAGCGCTCGGCCTGTCGCTGCCCGGCAACGGTACGGTGGTCGCCACGCACGCCGATCGCGAACAACTGTTCAAGCGTGCCGGCCGCCGCATCGTCGAACTGACGCGCCAGCACTACGAGCAGGACGACGAACGCGTGCTGCCGCGCTCGGTCGGCTTCAAGGCGTTCGAGAACGCGATGACGCTCGACATCGCGATGGGCGGCTCGACCAACACGATCCTGCACCTGCTCGCGATCGCGCAGGAAGCCGGCATCGACTTCACGATGAAGGACATCGACCGTCTGTCGCGCACCGTGCCGCAGCTGTGCAAGGTCGCGCCGAACACGAACAAGTACCACATCGAGGACGTGCACCGCGCGGGCGGCATCATGGCGATCCTCGGCGAGCTCGAGCGCGCCGGCAAGCTGCACACCGACGTGCCGACCGTCCACGCGCCGACGCTGAAGGATGCGCTCGACCAGTGGGACATCGTCCTCACGGAAGACGAAGCGGTCCGCACGTTCTACCTGGCCGGCCCGGCCGGCATCCCGACGCAGGTCGCGTTCAGCCAGAACACGCGCTGGCCGAGCCTCGACCTCGATCGCGCCGAGGGCTGCATCCGCTCGTACGAGCATGCGTTCTCGAAGGAAGGCGGCCTCGCGGTGCTGACCGGCAACATCGCGCTCGACGGCTGCGTGGTGAAGACGGCCGGCGTCGACGAAAGCATCCTCGTGTTCGAAGGCTCGGCGCACGTGACCGAATCGCAGGACGAAGCGGTCGAGAACATCCTGAACGACAAGGTCAAGGCCGGCGACGTGGTGATCGTGCGCTACGAAGGCCCGAAGGGCGGCCCGGGCATGCAGGAAATGCTCTACCCGACCAGCTACATCAAGTCGAAGGGGCTCGGCAAGGCGTGCGCGCTGCTGACGGACGGCCGGTTCTCGGGCGGTACGTCGGGGCTGTCGATCGGCCACTGCTCGCCGGAAGCGGCGGCGGGCGGCGCGATCGGCCTCGTGCGCGACGGCGACCGGATTCGCATCGACATTCCGAACCGCACGATCGACGTGCTGGTGTCGGACGAGGAACTGGCGCGCCGCCGCGAGGAGCAGAACGCGAAGGGCTGGAAGCCGGCGCAGCCGCGTCCGCGCAAGGTGTCCGCGGCGCTGAAGGCATACGCGAAGCTGGTCATGTCGGCCGACAAGGGCGCCGTGCGCGATCTGTCGCTGCTCGACGACTGATGCGGCGGGCGGCGGGCGACCGGTAGCGCTTACCTCGCCGCTTGCCCGATCCAAAAGCCGCTCTCCGGAGCGGCTTTTTTTGTCTGGTGCCCGGAGAACCCGCGGCACCGGCGGCACCGGTGCCGTCAGTGGCGGAGTTCGTCGGGACCACCGCCTCCACCGCCGCCATGGTTGCCGCCGCCGTTTCCGCCGCCTTGCGGCCGCGCATAACCGCCGCCGCCCCAACCTCCCTGGCGCGCGGGCTGAGGCATCGTGCGGGCTTCGCCGCCCGGCGCGGGCGGCGGGCTGGCCGGGCGCGCATTACCCACGCCACCCGGCATCGGCGCCGGTGCAGCCGGCGGCGGCACGCGGTTCGCGCCGTTCCAGCCGCCGCGCGTCGCCGACGGCCGCGTGTCATGCACGGGCGGCGGGCCGCCCGGCGCGACCTGCATCGGCGCGCCCGGTTGCGGCCGCCCTTGCGCGGGAGGCATGCCGCCGGGGCCGAGCCTCGGCTCCGCACGATGCGCCCAGCGATCACGGTCGGGATACCACGGGCGGTGCCGGTAATAGCGATCCCAGTACGCGCCGATCGCGAAGCCGGTCACCGGCACGCCGATGATCGCGCCGTATTGGAGCAACGGCACGTAGCTGCCCTGGTACGGATAGTCGAGCAACTGCGCATCGATCCAGCCGCGCACGCCCGGCAGCGCGACATCGCACCACGCGTAGTCGCTCAGGCAGCCGAACACATCCAGCGCGGTACCGGGCGGGATCTGCGCGACCACCGGATAATCGGGCGCCGGCCCGGCAAACAGCTCGGCCGGCGAGTTCGTGTAAGCGCTGCTCTGCGCATCGGCGACGCCCGGTGCGGCCGCGAGGCCGGCCAGGACGACGCACAGACTTCGGACAATCGTGTTCCTCATGTTGCTCTCCCGCGCCGCCGCGCGCCGGTCAGTGCCGATGGCCGCCGCCCCAGTGGCCGCCACCCCAATGCCCGCCGCCCCAATGCCCGCCGCCCCACGGACGATGCCAGTAACCGCCGCGGCCGCCCCAGTATCCGCCGCCGCCCCAGCGGCCCCAGAAGCCGATCGTCACGGGCGGCCCGTACCAGCCGGAGTAGTACGCCGGGTAGTAATACGGATACGGCGGCGGCACGTAGGCCGGGGCGACATACACCGGCACCGCCGGGCCGACGTCGACCTGCGCCTGCGGCACGGTCGACGGGGCCGCATCGGGCGTGGTCGGTCCGGCTGGAATCTCGCGCTGCGTCACCGTGGCGGGCACCGGCGCGTAATAAGGTGCATAACCGTACGGGCTCGTGTAGTAGCAGCCGCCAAGCATCAGTGCGGCCAGCGCGACGACGGCGGGCCTCGCGGCGGAAATCGGGTTCATCTCGTACTCCGGCAGAATCCGCGCGTCGCCGCCGGGCGCGCGCCTGACTCTAGCTTACGTCCCCTGCAGATTTCCGCGCGTATGATCGGTTACTTTTTGTTTCCTGCCCGGCACGGCCGGGCAGGAACGCCGCGTGCTGGCCCGTCCGCGGCGCCGGCGTTGAAGTTGGCGCAAATGCCCTCAACTTGAACGATGTCGGGCTGACCGGCGCGGACGGGTGTCCGCGACCCACCGGCAACCGCAAACCGGCGAGCTTCGGCCCGCCCAGACAGGAACGCGGCTCGCGCCGCCATCGACATGACTACGCCACGCCCCACTCCCCGGGCGGACACACCGCTCGATCCGATCATCCAGCTGCTGGCGCTCGCCGGCGAGCAGGGTTATCTGACGCACGCCGACCTCGTCGACGCGCTGCCGCCCGAAAGCGACAGCCCCGACGCGCTCGACGTCGTGCGCGCCGCGCTAGCCGACATCGGCATCGCGGTACTCGACGAGCCGGCCGTGCCCGCACCGTTTGCCGGCGCGGCGCCGGTCGAGGTCGATCGCGACGCGCTCGACGAAGGCCGGGCCATACTCGGCGACCTCGCGCGCGGTACGAGCGCGTCGACCGATCCGCTCGCGCTCTACATGCGGCGCATGCATGCAGTGCCGCTGCTCACGCGCGAAGGTGAAATCGTGCTCGCCCGCGAGATCGAGACGGGCCGTCATCAGGTGCTGCATGCGATCGCCGGCTATCCGCCCGCGGTCGACGCACTGCTCGAGCGTCATCGCGCGACGGGCGCAACCGGCGCAATAGGCACAACCGGATCGCCCGATGAAGAGGATCGCGAAACGCCCGCGCCCGCCCGCTACGACGCGCTGCAGGCAGCGGTGTCGGCGCTGCGCGATGCATTGCATGCGCATGGCAGCCGTTCGGCCGACTACCGCGACGCGCGCAACCACGTGGCCGCCCTGCTCGGCTCGCTCGCCTGGGTCGCACCGGCCGTCGACGACGCAAGCCGTACCGTGCGCGCGCTCGCGGCCGCCTCCGATGATCCGTCGGCGGTCGACGCCGCGTACTTCGACGCGGTCGCACGGCGCGCACTTGCAGCCGCGTTGAGCGACGGCCAGCAAAAAGTGCGCGACGCGACGCGGGCGATGCTCGAGGCGAACCTGCGGCTCGTGCTGTCGATCGCGCGCAAGTACCTGAACCGCGGCGTCGATCTGTCCGACCTCGTGCAGGACGGCTGTCTCGGCCTGATGCGCGCGATCGAGAAATTCGAATACCGGCGCGGGTTCAAGTTCTCGACCTATGCGACCTGGTGGATTCGCCAGGCGATCGCGCGCGCGGTCGCGGATCGTTCGCGCACGATCCGCGTGCCGGTGCACGTCGGCGACCAGTACCAGCGCGTGCAGCGGCATGCGCTGCGCTTTCGCCAGCGCACGGGCCGCCGCGCCACGCCGGCCGAGCTCGCGGCCGAAACCGGCCTCGCCGAAGACAAGCTGCGTGCGGTGCTCGCGCTGCCCGCCGAGCCGGTCTCGCTCGATACGCCGCTGCCGGACGCGGACACCGGCCTCGTGGAACTGATCGAGGACCAGGCATCGGCCAGCCCGTTCGAGCAACTCGCCGACACGCGCATGCGCGACTGCGTGCGATCGCTGCTGCGATCGGTCACGCCGACCGAGGCCGACGTGCTGCGCCGGCGGTTCGGCCTCGGCGGCGCCGAGCCCGACACCTACGACGCGATCGCGCAGGATGCGGGGATGTCGCGCGAGCGCGTCCGGCAGATCGAGAAACGGGCGCTCGCCGCGCTGCGTACGGCCGCCGAGGCCGAGAACGCGCAGTCGTTTCTCGACGCGTAAGCGCATCGCGCAACGCGCACGGTCGTACCGCGTTCCGGCACGACCGTGCGCCGCGCGCCTGTGTTACGTTTGCCATTGACGCGCATCAAGTTTTCTTCATCGCGCGTCGCGACAATGGTTGACAGCCGACCGGCGCATCGCTCGCCGCGTCCATTCCGTTTGTGCTTTCCGGGTCCCTTGCCATGCAGTCGACCGTCAGCCAGACGTACGAGGAAAACCGGCCTGTCGCGGCCTGCCTGCGCGAGGCCGCGCAGTGGCTCGTCGACCAGGGCGCGAACCCGTACCGGGTGGCCGCGTACCGCGCCGCGGCCGATACGGTCGACGCGCTCGACCGCGACATCCGCGGCGTGTTCGACACCGGCGGCGTCGAGGCCCTCGGCGCGCTGCCCGACATCGGCGCGGGCGTCGCGCAGGCAATCGCCGAGCTGCTGGTGACGGGCCGCTGGCGCCAGCTCGACCGCTTGCGCGGTGACGCGGAACGCGCGTCGGCGTTCGAAGCGGTGCCGGGCATCGGCCACGCGCTGGCGCTGCGCATTCATGACGCGCTGCACATCGACACGCTGGAGGAGCTCGAACGCGCGGCCCGCAACGGCCAGCTCGAAACGATCGCGGGCGTCGGCCCGCGGCGCGCAGTCGGCATCCGCGCCGCGCTCGACGACGTGCTGAGCCGCCGCCGGCGCTGGCAAGGCCACATGCAAAGCGCCGGCCCCGGCACGGAACCGCCCGTCGAGCTGCTGCTCTACATCGATCGCCAGTACCGCAACAAGGCGGCCGCGGGCGTGCTGCCGACGCTCGCGCACCGGCGCCTGAACGCGGACGGCTACGTGCCGCCGCCGGTGATGCACATGACCAAGGGCGGCTGGCATTTCACGGCGCTGAGCCAGCATGCGGCCATGCGCACGCCGGAAGCCGATCGACCGACCGACTGGGTCTCGCTCTACTTCTACGACGCCGTGCAGTGCGAGCACCAGCGCACCGTCTTCACCGAAACGTACGGCGCGCTCGTCGGCAAGCGGATCGTGCGCGGCCGCGAGATGGAATGCCGCGTGTATTACGCGGGGTGAGTCCGGCGTAGGCGGCTTCGCTGAAGTCGAAAGCCCCACTGACGGCCTCGCCTTTTCTCGACCCCGCGCGTCAAGCCGACTACATCGCCACGTCGCCACCTTCCTGCCGACCCGCTACCGCACCGCCCGCCTCGCGCCGGCTCGCCGGCTACGCCCCTTCCCCCTTCGCACGGCGCGCCGGATGACGATGCGCGGCAATGCGCAGCAGCTTCTGAAACGACGGACATTCGAGATGGTTCGCCGCCGGGCACACGGCCGCATGCCGCAGCGCATCGCGTACCGCGCCGAGACGGCGGATCGTGCGGTCGAGCTCGTCGGCCTTGCCGTCGAGCTTCGCGCGATCGATCGCGGGTCGCCCCTCCGCGCCGACCATCGCGAGGATGTCGTCGAGCGAGAAACCGGCCTCGCGGCCGAGCGCGATCAACGCCAGGCGCTCCAGCACCGCCTCGTCGTATTGCCGCCGCAGCCCATGCCGGCCGATCGGAACGATCAGCCCTTTTTCCTCGTAGTAGCGCAGCGTCGATGCGGGCAGCCCCGTGCGCCGCGCAACGTCCGCAATGTCCAGTCGGCTCATGCTTGACCTCAAGTGAACTTGAAGTTGCAAGATAGTCGCTCGACTCCATGAAGACAAGCCCGGACCGCCATGAAACCGTTGAACCCGCGTCGTATTCCGCCATGCCCCATCGCCATTGCCGCGCGCAGCGGAGGTGCGCGATGAGCCCGTCCGACATCCTGCTCAAACTGCTGTTGATCGGCGCGGGCGCCACGCTCCTGATGGATCTATGGGCGCTGTTCCGGCGGCATGCGTTCGGGATTCCGTCGCTCGACTACGCGCTGGTCGGCCGCTGGCTCGGCCACATGATGCACGGCCGGTTCCGGCATGCGTCGATCGTCGCCGCCACACCCGTGGCCGGCGAACGCGCGCTCGGCTGGGTCGCGCATTACGCGATCGGCATCGCGTTCGCGGCACTGCCCGTGCTGATCGCCGGCCCGGCGTGGATCGATGCGCCGACGCCGCTCCCCGCACTCGTCGCCGGGCTCGCGAGCGTGGTCGCGCCGTTCTTCTTGATGCAGCCGGCGTTCGGCTTCGGCATCGCGGCGTCGCGCACGCCGCAGCCGGGTGTCGCGCGCCGGCGCAGCCTCGTCACGCATCTGTCGTACGGGGTGGGACTCTATCTTGCGGCGTACATGCTGGCGGCGCTGTCGCGTTAAGTAGCGCGCCGGCATTTCCTCGGCCGCCTTCTTGCGGCGTGCCTTCATCGTCCTCGTACGCGGGCCGGGATTCACGACGCATTCCCGTTGCCCGGTGCACCCGGCCGGGCGCCCCCGTCACTCGCCGCCGCAGTCGATCAGGTTGCGGCGCACGCGCCCGAGCAGCCGCACCAGCGTATCGCGCTCGTCGGGCGTGAAGCCGCGCAGCCCGTCGTCGGCGACGGTATCGCCCACCTCCAGCATCTGCGGAAAGATCTCGCGCGACTTGTCGGTCAGCCGGATCACGAACGCGCGGCGATCATCGTCGTTCGCGATGCGTTCGATCCAGCCATAGCTTTCCATCCGGTCGAGCAGCCGCGTGAGCGAGATCGGCGTGATCTCGAGCCATTCGGCGAGCCGCGCCTGGTTCATCTCGCCCTTCCACGTCAGGTACGCGAGCACGCGGCTTTGCGCCCGCGTCAGCCCGATGCGCTTCGCGCGCCGGTCGAACAGGCGTCCGTTCAGACGGGCCACGTCGGCGATCAGGTAACCGATCCGGTTCTCGTAGGTCTTGTCCATGCGGCGATTATAGGGTCAAGCCGGAACCGGCCCGTGGCTCGCGACCCGGCGATAAGTGGCTATATAATAAGCATGCTTATAATTTGCGCCATACCGGATCGCCGACCACGGCGGCCGCCCCACGGAGACACCGCTTGAACCCCGCCGCCGACGCCGCCGATACCCCCGCCTCGCCCGCCCTGAACCGGCCGATGCTGACCCTGTCGATCATGCTCGCCACGCTGATCCAGACCCTCGACAGCACGATCGCGAACGTCGCGCTGCCGCACATGCAGGGCACGCTGTCCGCGTCGCAGGACGAAATCACGTGGGTGCTGACCTCCTACATCGTCGCGGCGGCGATCGCGACGCCGCTCACCGGCTGGCTGTCCGACCGGCTGAGCGTGAAGCGGCTGCTGATCGTATCGATTGCGGGCTTCACGGTGGCGTCGGCGCTGTGCGGGCTGTCGGAGACGCTCGTGCAGATCGTCGGCGCACGGCTGCTGCAGGGTGTGTTCGGCGCCGCGCTGGTGCCGCTGTCGCAATCGATCCTGCTCGACATCAATCCGCGCGAGAAACAGGGCCAGGCAATGGCGATCTGGGGAATGGGCGTGATGGTCGGCCCGATCCTCGGCCCGACGCTCGGCGGCTGGCTCACCGACAGCTACAACTGGCGCTGGGTGTTCTTCATCAACGTACCGATCGGCGCGTTCGCGCTCGCCGGCGTGATGACCTTCCTGCCGGCACGCGCGCCACGCCCGCACGTGAAATTCGATGCGTTCGGCTTCGCGACGCTCGCGCTCGCGATCGGCGCGTTCCAGGCGATGCTCGATCGCGGCGAGCAGCTCGACTGGTTCGGTTCGTACGAGATCCGCATCGAAGCGCTCGTCGCGGCCCTGAGCTTCGCGTTCTTCCTCGCGCACACGGCGACCGTCGGCAAGGCGTCGTTCTTCAAGTCCGAACTGCTGCGCGATCCGAATTTCGCGACGGGCACGCTGTTCATCTTCGTGGTCGGCGCGGTGCTGTACGCGACGCGCGCGCTGCTGCCGCCGATGCTGCAGAACCTGATGGGCTACCCGGTCGCGACGACGGGCCTCGTCACCGCGCCGAGCGGCGCCGGCACGATGATCGCGATGCTGTTCGTCGGAAGGCTGCTGAAATACGTGGATGCGCGGATGCTGCTGCTCGCCGGGCTGGCGATTTCCGCGCTCGCGCTGTGGCAGATGATGCAGTACACCGTCGTGCTGTCCGAAGCGGACATCGTATGGCCCGGCGTGATCCAGGGCTTCGGCCTCGGGCTCGTGTTCGTGCCGCTGAGCGCGCTGTCGTTCTCCACACTGCCGCCCGAGCTGCGCGCGGACGGCACGGCCACCTACAGCCTGATGCGCAACATCGGCAGCAGTATCGGCATCTCGATCGTGCAGACGCTGATGACGCGCAACACGCAGGTCGCGCATGCCGACCTCGCGACCCACATCACGCCGTTCGACCCGGCCGTGCAGGCGCTGGCCGGCAGCCGTGTCGACCTCGCGCTGCTCGACCGCACGATCAACCAGCAGGCCGCGATGATCGCGTACCTGAACGATTTCAAGCTGATGTTCGTCGCGACGCTGCTGATGATCCCGCTGTTGCTGCTGATCCGCCCGCCGCAGAAAACGGCGAGCGTCGACGTCGCGCATGCGGCGCTGGATTGACGAGCGTGCATGCGCCCGTCCGAAGCCGCGTCAGGCCTTCATCGTCCCGGTGCGCACGTAGCGCTCGTGCCACGACAGCGCCTCGGCGAGCAGGTGCGGCGTGTGCTTGCCGAAGCTGTCGCGCGACGCGCGCTCGAAGTAGTCCTCGAGCATCGGGCGATAGTCCGGGTGCGCGCAGGTCGCGATGATCTTGCGCGCGCGCTGCTTCGGCGACAGGCCGCGCAGGTCGGCCAGCCCCTGCTCGGTGACGACCACCGCGACGTCGTGCTCGGTATGGTCGACGTGGCTCGCCATCGGCACGATCCGCGAGATCGCCCCGCCCTTCGCGGTGCTCGCCGACATGAAGCACGACAGGTAGCCGTTGCGCGCGAAGTCGCCCGAGCCGCCGATGCCGTTCTGGATCTTCGTGCCCATCACGTGCGTCGAGTTCACGTTGCCGTAGATGTCGGCTTCGATCATCCCGTTCATCGCGATGCAGCCGAGCCGGCGCACGAGCTCCGGATGGTTGCTGATCTCCTGCGGGCGCAGCACGATCTTCTCGCGGAACGTCGCGATTTCGTCGGCGAAACGCTGCACGGCGGCCGGGCTCAGCGACAGCGCGGTGGCCGACGCGAAGCTCAGCGTGCCGTCGTCGAGCAAGTCGAGCATGCCGTCCTGGATCACCTCGGTGTAGGCCGTCAGGTTCGAGAAGCCGGCCGAGCTCAGTTCCGCGAGCACCGCGTTCGTGATGTTGCCGACGCCCGACTGCAGCGGCAGCAGGTTTTCCGGCAGGCGGCCGCGCTTCACTTCGTGGCGCAGGAAGTCGATCAGCTGCAGCGCGATCTGCTTGGACGTCGCATCCGGCGCGGAGAATGCATTGCTGCGATCGGGCGCGTCGGTCTCGACGATCGCGACGATCTTGTCGGCCGGGCAGCGCAGGTACGGCTCGCCGATCCGGTCGTCGCTCTTCGTCAGCGGAATCGGCTTGCGGTGCGGCGGCAGCGCGGTGCCGTAATAGATGTCGTGCATCCCGTCGAGGCCGAGCGGCTGGCGCGCATTCACTTCGAGGATCACGTGCTTCGCGCGCTCCAGCCAGGTCTTGTTGTTGCCGATCGACGCGGACGGGATCAGCAGGCCGTCCTCGCGGATGCCCGCGACCTCGACGATCGCGACGTCGAGGTCGCCGTACAGCCCGAACCACGCGTATTGCGCGACGTGGCTCAAGTGGACGTCCTGGTAATCGACTTCGCCGCCGTTGATCTTGTCGCGCAACGTCGGGTCGGACTGGTACGGCAGCCGCATCGAGATGCCGTTGGTGCGGGCGAGCGCGCCGTCGAGTTCCGGTGCGGTCGATGCGCCCGTCAGTACGTTGATCCGGAAGTCCTCGCCGCGCGCGTGCGCCGCGTCGATGTGGGCAGCCAGCGCGGCCGGCACGGCCTTCGGATAGCCCGACCCGGTGAAGCCGCTCATGGCGACGGTCATGCCGGGGCGGATCAGCGCGGCGGCTTCGTCGGCGGTGCGGACGAGCGAACGCAGGGCGGGAGCGAGGATGCGTGAAGAAGACATGGCTGGTTATCTGACGCTTGGGTCTGTCGTTGACGTCGCGGGGGGTGTCTCCTGAGCGACGCGAAGCCCTTGGGGCCGCGAGGGGCGGCCCGGCACCACGGGCACGGTCGGAGTATCGCAGAGGCCATCGCCGCGAAATGTCCGCTGGATGCAAAAGATCCTTGCCGGATTTGCCGGGTATCGAACGAGCGTTCTGTGACAGGCGATCCGCCCGTGCCGGGTGCACGCGAAAGGTACATGAAAGCATCGGGCGAATCGCCCGTTCGCGATCGCCGACCGGCGCGCGTCAATCAACCGATTTGCATCGACATTGGCCGCCTTTGGCTCGGCAATCGCCGATACCCGTCCGGCGCGGCCGATTGTCGCCCGATGCAGTTTTTCCCGGCCTGACGGAGATCAAGGTCGCATGCGCCGCGCGACACCAGCCGACCGGCGCGAAAAACCCGGCCGGATCGGCCTGCGAGGCCCGTCCGGCCTTGACAGCCGCGCGATGCGAACCACACTGGAAGACGGGTCCGGCGGCCCGGTTGGCCGCCTCGTTCATAGGTGCGTTTTTGAACCGGCCGATGCCTGCAAGACGCGGTAACACTCCCGTATGTCAGGACATTGATCGAATAAAAAGCACCAAATTACAATTCCGTATATATTTCGCCGATGGACCAAAGAAAAACCGCCACACGACCCGAGCCGCCCCCGCCACGCACCTGGGATGCGCGGCTCGCGCGCTCGCTTGTCCGACCGCTCGTCGATACGCCGGTCACCCCGAATCACCTCACTACCCTTCGTCTGCTGATCGGCCTCGCCGGCGCCTGGTGCCTCGCGCACGGCGGCTTCGGCTGGAGCAATGCAGGCGCGTTCCTGATCGTGCTGTCGAACTTCGTCGACCACACCGACGGCGAGCTCGCGCGCATCAGCGGCAAGTCCAGCAAGATCGGTCATTTTTACGACCTCGCGGCGGATGCGCTCGTGACGGTCGCGCTGTTCGTCAGCATGGGCGTCGGCATCGTCGCCCAGGGCGGCCAGATGGCCGCGTCGCCGGTGCTGCTCGGCGCGGTGGCCGGCGCGGCCGTCGCCCTGATTTTCTTCCTGCGCATGCGGATCGAGTCGATCGCCGGCAAGGCCGGCACCAAGCAGGCGTTCGCCGGCGGCTTCGAGACCGAAGACGTGCTGTACCTGCTGCCGATCGTGACGCTCGTGGACGGCGTCGAGCCGTTCCTGCTCGCGGCGTCGATCGGCGCCCCGCTGTTCGCCGCCTGGGTCGTGATCGACTGGTGGCGCATCGTGCGGCGCGGCAACCTTCCGCAAAACCCGGCCGCGCAGAACCCAACCGAAATCCAGGCTTCCAAATGACTCCTAGCACGCGCGACGATTCCGTGCTGAGCCCGGCACGCCCCGCGCCCGTGCGCGCGGCCGCGGCCGACCCCGATCGCACCGTGGCCGACTGCGTCGGCCAGCTCGACCTCGACCGCCTGCGCGGCGACTACACGCGCCAGGGCTCGTTCCTCTATCTCGACGCGTTCCTGCCGCCCGACGCGCACGCGAAACTGGCGAACGCCGCCCGCGCGATGCAGGCCGGCCTGAACCGCAATTACCTGCCCGGCCACAAGCAGGGCGGCAGCGTGAGCCGCCATACGATCGACGAGCAGGCGCCCTACATCGCCGAGCTGTATCGCTCGAAGGCACTCATCTCCTTCCTCGAGAAGATCACCGGCGACAAGCTGATGCTGTCGCCGGCCGACGATCCGCACGCGTACGCGCTGTATTACTACACGAAGCCCGGCGACCACATCGGCTGGCACTACGACACGTCGTACTACGACGGCCGGCGCTACACGCTGCTGATCGGCGTGATCGACGAATCGTCGTGCCGGCTCGACTACGAGCTGCATACGCGCAACCCGGACGTCGCCGACGAACCGGGTTCCGTGCAGATCGCCGACGGCGGCATCGTGCTGTTCGACGGCGACAAGCTGCGCCACCGCATCACGCCGCTCGGCCAGAACGAGATGCGCGTGTCGCTCACGTTCGAATACGTGACGAACCCCGGCATGCGGCCGTGGAAGCGCTTCATCTCGAACATGAAGGACGCGATCGCGTATTTCGGTTTCCGCCAGGTGTTCAAGCAGCTGGCGACGCGACGCACGAGCGGGTCATGACACGCGCGGGCCTCATCCTGCTGTCCCTCGGGACCGCACTCTTCATCGCACTGCTGGCCTGGCAGGGCGTCGGCGCGGTGGCGTCCACGTTCCTCGCGGCCGGCTGGGGCCTCGCGCTCGTCGCGGCGTTCCACGTCGTGCCGCTCGCGATCGACGCGGTCGCGATCTCCGTGATGTTCCGCCGCGGGCAGCCGGGCGCCGAACTCGGCAACGCGCTGCGCGCGCGCTGGGTCGGCGAATCGGTGAACAGCCTGCTGCCCGCCGGGCAGATCGGTGGCCCGGTGCTGATGGTGCGCCACCTCGCGCAGCGCGGCACGCGGATGGCCGACGCGGCCGCCGCCGTGACCGTCAGCACGACGATGCAGGCGCTCTCGCAGATGGCGTTCGCGCTGATCGGCATCGCCGCGTTCAGCCTGTATGCGACGCACGAATCGGTTGCGTATCTGCGCACGCCCGCGCTGATCGCCACCGGCGTGCTCGGCGCGCTCGCCGTCGCGTTCTACGCGGCGCAGCGGCGCGGGCTGTTCGGCCGCGGCCTGCGCCTCGCGTCGAAGCTGCTCGGCCCGCGCGACTGGTCGTCGCTGGCCACGCGCGCCGACGCGATCGACGACGCGGTCGGCGCGCTGTATCGCGATCGCGCGAAGGTCGCGAAGACCTTCGCGTTGAGTCTCGCCGGCTGGATCGTCGGCACCGCGGAAGTGTGGCTCGCGCTGCACTTTCTCGGGCATCCGGTGAGCTGGCTCGACGCGCTGCTGCTCGAAAGCGTCGGCCAGGCGATTCGCGGCGCGGCCTTCGCGATCCCGGGCTCGCTCGGTGCGCAGGAAGGCGGCTACCTGCTGCTCGCGCCGCTGGTCGGCTTGCCGCCCGACGCGGCGCTCGCGCTGTCGCTCGCGAAACGCGCGCGCGAACTCGCGCTCGGCCTGCCCGGCCTGCTCTATCTGCATTTCAGTGAAAGAAACTGGCAGCGGCGCCGTGCGCCGCAGCCGCTCGCCGACTGATCGTTCAGATCGCCGGCTTTTTGGTTGGAGAACCCATGCGAGCCATCATTCTTGCGGCAGGCCTCGGCTTGCGCCTGCAACAACCGCCCGAGGCGCAGTTCCCGAAGTGCCTGCTGCGCTTCGACGACGTGTCGCTGCTCGAGCGCCATCTGCGCGTGCTCGACGCCGCGGGCGTCGATGAAATCGTGCTCGGGCTCGGCTTCCAGCACGAGAAGGTCGAGCAGGAACTGAAGCGCCTCGGCCGCACCGCCGAGATCGTGATCAACGACCGCTACGACCTCGGCAGCGTGCTGACCGTGCATACCGTCGCCGATGCGATGACGCGCGGCGGCGACGTGCTGCTGATGGACGCGGACGTGCTGTACGACGAGAACATCCTGCACGCGCTGGTGGCCGACGCCGACAAGACGGTCGACCGCCTGCTGATCGACCGCGACTTCGAGGCCGGCGACGAACCCGTCAAGCTGTGCCTGAAGAACGGCGTGCCGGTCGAGCTGCGCAAGCAACTCGCGGTCGACCTCGACTATGACACGATCGGCGAATCGGTCGGCTTCTTCCGTTTCACCGAAGGCACCGCGCGCCGCCTCGCGACCCTCGTCGCGGGCTACGTCGACAGCGGCCGCGCGAACATGCCGCACGAGGAAGCCGTGCGCGACCTGCTGCTCGAAGGCGGCCATTCGTTCGACGTCGCCGACGTCACCGGCTTGCCGTGGATCGAGATCGATTTCCCGAACGACGTCGCACGCGCGACGCAAGACATTCTTCCCCTGATTCAACGCACCACCGCCGGAGCCGCACGATGAACGCACGCGAACCCAACTTCACCGAATCACGCAGCGCGCGCCTGCGCCGCATGCTTGTCAGCAGCGATCTCGAATTCCTGATGGAAGCGCACAACGGCCTGTCCGCGCGGATCGTCCGCGAGGCCGGCTTCAAGGGTATCTGGGCGTCGGGCCTCGCGATCTCCGCGCAGTTCGGCGTGCGCGACAACAACGAAGCGAGCTGGACGCAAGTCGTCGACGTGCTCGAATTCATGGCCGACGCGAGCGACCTGCCGATCCTGCTCGACGGCGACACCGGCTACGGCAACTTCAACAACGTGCGCCGCCTCGTGAAGAAGCTCGAACAGCGTGGCATCGCGGGCGTGTGCATCGAGGACAAGCAGTTCCCGAAGACGAACAGCTTCATCGGCGGCGAGCGCCAGCCGCTCGCGGAAATCGACGAGTTCTGCGGCAAGATCAAGGCCGGCAAGGATTCGCAGACCGATCCCGACTTCTCGATCGTCGCGCGTGTCGAGGCGCTGATCGCGGGCTGGGGGATGGACGAGGCGCTGCGCCGCGCGAACGCGTATGCGGAAGCCGGCGCCGACGCGATCCTGATCCACAGCAAGCTGTCGCGCCCGGACGAGATCCTGCAGTTCGCGCGCGAATGGAGCGGCAAGGCGCCGCTCGTGATCGTGCCGACCAAGTACTACAGCACGCCGACCGACGTGTTCCGCCAGGCCGGCATCAGCACCGTGATCTGGGCGAATCATCTGATCCGCGCGTCGGCATCCGCGATGCAGGCGACCGCGCGCGAGATCCACGAGAGCGAAACGCTGATCAACGTCGAGGACCGCGTGGCATCGGTCAACGAGATCTTCCGCCTGCAGGACGCCGACGAGTACTCGGCCGCCGAGCGGATCTACCTGTCGTCGTCGTCGCGCGCGTCGAATGCCGCGATCGTGCTCGCCGCGAGCCGCGGCAAGGGCCTCGAAGCCGTGACCGAAGACAAGCCGAAGGTCATGCTGCCGGTCGCCGGCAAGCCGCTCTTGCGCTGGCTCGTCGACGGCTTCAAGACGCACGGCGTGAACGACATCACCGTGGTCGGCGGCTATCGCGCCGATGCGATCGATACGTCGGGCATCAAGCTCGTCGTCAACGAACGCCACGCGGAAACGGGCGAGCTCGCGTCGCTCGCCTGCGCGGCCGAGCGCCTGACCGGCGATACCGTGATCTCGTACGGCGACCTGCTGTTCCGCAGCTACATCGTGCGCGACCTCGCGGAGAGCGAGGCCGAGTTCAGCGTGGTGGTCGATTCGTCGCTCACCGAGACCAACCAGAGCGTGCGCGACTTCGCCCTCTGCTCGGCGGCCGACGATCGCGGCCTGTTCGGCCAGAAGACCTACCTGCAACGCGTGTCGAGCGACGTCGCCACGGGCACGCCGCACGGCCGCTGGATCGGTCTGCTGAACGTGCGCGGCGCGGGCGTCGACCGCCTGAAGGCGATGCTCGCGACGCTGCAGGCGCGTCCTGATTTCGACACGCTCGACATTCCGTCGCTGCTGAACGAACTGATCGCCGCCGGCGAGAAGATCGAGGTGCAATACGTGCACGGCCACTGGCGCGGCGTCAACGATCTCGAAGACTTCCGCCGCGCGGGCGACTTCGCACACGGCCAGACGCCGCTGTCCGAACCGGGCACCGGCAACGGGGGCGCGCAATGATCGAAGCGGCCCAGTTCGTCGAGGCCGCGCGCGAACGCGGCTTCGACTGGTACGCGGGCGTGCCCTGCTCGTACCTGACGCCGTTCATCAATTACGTGTTGCAGGACCCGACGCTGCACTACGTGTCGGCCGCGAACGAAGGCGACGCGGTCGCGCTGATCGCGGGCGCGACGCTCGGCGGCAAGCGCGGGATCGCGATGATGCAGAACTCGGGCCTCGGCAACGCGGTGAGCCCGCTCACGTCGCTCACCTGGACGTTTCGCCTGCCGCAATTGCTGATCGTCACGTGGCGCGGCCAGCCGGGCGTGGCCGACGAGCCGCAGCACGCGCTGATGGGCCCGATCACGCCCGCGATGCTCGACACGATGGAAATCCCGTGGGAGACGTTCCCGACCGACCCCGAACAGGTCGGCCCGGCGCTCGACCGCGCGATCGCGCACATGGACGAAACGGGCCGCCCGTATGCGCTCGTGATGCAGAAAGGCAGCGTCGCGCCGTATGAGCTGAAGGCGAACCCGGCCGCGAAACCGCGTGCGCACGTCGCCGCGCAATCGGCGTCGGGCGCGGTGTCGGCCGATGCGTGGCCGACCCGTCACGACGCGCTGCAGCGCGTGATCGCGCATACGCCAGTCGATTCGACCGTCGTGCTCGCGTCGACCGGTTTCTGCGGTCGCGAACTCTATGCGCTCGACGATCGCCCGAACCAGCTGTACATGGTCGGCTCGATGGGCTGCGTGACGCCGCTCGCGCTCGGCCTCGCGCTCGCACGCCCCGACCTGCGCGTGGTGGCCGTCGACGGCGACGGCGCCGCGCTGATGCGCATGGGCGTGTTCGCGACGCTCGGCACTTACGGCCCGGCCAATCTCACGCACGTGCTGCTCGACAACGGCGCGCACGAATCGACGGGCGGCCAGGCGACGGTGTCGCAACATGTGTCGTTCGCGGGTGTCGCGGCCGCGTGCGGCTACGCGTCTGCAGTCGAAGGCGATACGCTCGACGTGCTCGATGCGACGCTTTCCGCGCAAGCTGACGGGGTCCGGCCATCCGGTGTGCAGTTCGTTCGCGTGGCGATCCGCACGGGCGTGCCCGACGGCCTGCCCCGCCCGACCGTCACGCCGGTCGAGGTCAAGACCCGTCTGATGCGGCACATCGGCGCCGCGCAGACCGAAGCCCACGTTGAAGGAGCCCATTGATGCTGCTGCTGAACCCCGGCCCGGTCACGCTCTCCGAACGCGTGCGCCGCAGCCTGCTGCAACCCGATCTGTGCCATCGCGAAAGCGAATTCTTCGACCTGCAGGATGAAGCGCGCGCGCGCCTCGTCGCCGCGTACGAACTCGATCCGGCCGAATGGGCCGCCGTGCTGATGACGGGCTCGGGCACGGCCGCCGTCGAGAGCATGATCGCGGCGCTCGTGCCGCAGGACGGCAAGCTGCTCGTGATCGAGAACGGCGTGTACGGCGAGCGGATCACGCAGATCGCCACGCAGTACGGCATCGCGCATGCGGTGCTCAAACATGAGTGGATGCAGGCGCCCGATCTCGCGCAGATCGCTGCGAAGCTCGATGCGGGTGGCTACTCGCATGTCGCCGTGATTCATCACGAAACGACGACGGGCCGGCTGAACGACCTCGGCGCGATTGCAGAAGTGTGCCGTGCGCGCGGCGTGAAGATGCTCGTGGACGGTGTCAGCAGCTTCGGCGCGGAAGCGATCGACTTCGCCGGCGGCGACATCGACGCGGTTGCCGCGACCGCGAACAAATGCCTGCACGGCGTGCCGGGCGCGGCGTTCGTGATCGTGCGCCGCAGCGCGCTCGCGAAAGCGGCGAGCCGCACGTATTACCTCGATCTCGGTCGTCTCGCGAAGCTGCAGGATCAGCGAAATACGCCGTTTACGCCGTCCGTGCATGCGTATTACGCGCTCGTCGAGGCGCTGCGCGAGTTCGATGAGGCCGGCGGTTGGCGTGCGCGGCATGCGCATTACAAGGCGCTTGCCGATCAGGCGCAGGCCGGGCTTGCTGCGCGCGGCATGCCGCTGGTGCTGCCGGAAGGCGCGTCGTCGGTCGTCCTGCGTGCGTATCGGTTGCCGCAGGGTGTCACGTATGAAGCGCTGCACGACGGACTGAAGGCGCGTGGCTTCGTAATTTACGCGGGGCAAGGCGGGCTGTCGAAGGAACTGTTCCGGATCTCGACGATGGGCGCGATTCAGGCGGCTGATGTCGATCGATTGCTGGACGGGTTTACGGCGCTGACTCGGTAAGCGTTGTCCGAACCTCGTCTACGAAAGGCCCGCAAGGGCCTTTTTTGTTGTTCGCGACGCTCAGAGAAAGGCCGAACGACTGTCTGGACCGGGATGCGGCGTTTTTTCCAATCCGGACCTACCTCCCATTCCTCAGCAAGTCGTTCCGCCTCCGGTCGATGCCGGACAAAAAACTAAGCGTTTACCCCTACAATACATTTTATTTAATTCTAGATAATCTTTCCAGAAAGAGGAGCCCATGGGACAGCCGGACTGCTAACGAGCGGCCAGGTTTCCGATCGAAACGCTACGGGATGCTAATCAGTTTGCCCTCGAGTGATGGACTGCTCCGACGAATACTCACAGTCGAAATGTCGCCCATGTCGTGACTTCGACAGGAGACGCTGCATGCATTTTCAACAGCAACCCGGTTCAACAAGAGGCTCAAACATATGAAATTTCAACTCAAACCCGTCAACGCCGCGCTGACGCTCGCCTGCGTTGCAATGGCCTACGGTCAAGCTGCTCTCGCCGACGTGGTCGTGAAGATCGGCAGCGCCGAACCGCTGACCGGCAACATTGCACACATGGGCCAGGATGCGGCCGATGGCGCCAAGCTCGCCGCGCAGCAGATCAACAAGGCCGGCAATCTGGTCATCGGCGGCCAGAAGGTCGTGCTGGAGATCGAGTCGCTGGATGACCAGGCCGATCCCCGGATCGGTACGAACGTCGCGCAGAAGCTGGTCGACGACGGCGTCGTGGCCGTGATCGGCCACCTGAACTCCGGGGTGTCCATCCCCGCGTCCAAGATCTATCGCGACAACGGCGTCACCCAGATCACGCCGGGCTCCACCAATCCTCAGTACACGCTGCAAGGCTACAAGACCGCCTTCCGCGTGATCGGCACCGATGCCCAGCAGGGCCCCGCCCTCGCGAAGTACGCCAAAAACCAGAAGGTCAAGACGGTCGCCATCGTCGACGACGCCACGGCCTACGGGCAAGGTCTTGCGGACCAGTTCGAGAAGACCGCCAAGGCCGAAGGTATCCAGGTGCTATCGCGCGATGCGACCAACGACAAGGCCACCGACTTCAAGGCCATCCTGACCAAGATCAAGGCCGAACGCCCCGACGCCATCATGTATGGCGGCGAGGACGCCACCGGCGGCCCCTTCGCCAAGCAGGCCATGCAGCTGGCGCTCCGCGCCCGGATTCTGGCGGGCGACGGTGTCTGCACCACCGATCTGGCCAGGTTGGCCGGCGACGCCGCCGACAATCTGGTCTGCTCGGTCGCGGGCGGCGATCTGTCCGCGATGGCCGGCAGCGCTGCGTTCAGCAAGGAACTGAAGGCCGTGTACGGCCACGATCCGGTGGTCTACTCGCCGGTTGCCTACAGTGCCGTCTACGTGATCGTCGATGCGATGAAACGCTCCAACTCGATCACACGCGCCGGCATCCTGTCCGCCATGCCCGCGACCAATCTGAACACGCTGATCGGCAATATCCGGTTCGACGAGCACGGCGACCTGAAGGACAGCTCCATCTCTCTTTACAAGTACGTGAAAGGCAAGCGAACGCTGCTGGAAGTCGAGAAGATGTGAGCGAAGCGGGGCTGACGCGGGCGCCTCCAGGCCCCGCGCCGGCACCGTCGAACTCCGCCATGCTGGCATCGATGATCAACGAGTAGCTGCGACGGACTCACGATGCAATCGATTGCCGTCGCCGCTTCCACCTGCAGCGACGGACTCCGACGCGATCGCGTATCAGCGCCCCGCCTTTGCGCTGCGATTTGCACGACCCAGCTCCACGATGAGCCGGATTCGCGCCTTTGATGCGTTCAGGCCGTCATAACCTGCCGTGATCAGGCCGAGATTGTGGGCGCGATCATACGCATATTTGGTTACGGCTGGATTGACCCGGAAACCATGGGCACAGCGGGTCGACAGCACGACAGGGATATGCGTCGCGGCTTCGCTCAGGAAGCTCTCCGATTGCGCCGAGAAACCCCCTGCACCCTTGCCTGCCACGACGATACCGTCGAGTTCGGAGATAGCCGGCAAACCTACGAGTGCCCCGAAAGTCTCCATGACGATCGCAACGCGGGCGCCGAGGTCGGATACATCGAGTTCCGCGTAACTGTCGTCAACGGTTCCCGAACCGGTGAGCGTAACGATGTCGGCCTCGATGGAGCCGCGGATCGCTGTTTCCGGCCCGAAGGGCTGAATGGCCTGCGGCCATACCTTGACGATCGAGACCGGATCGAAAATCCGTCCCGCGAAGGCCACCAGTGCGCTCGCGCCCTGCGGCAGGGCCCGTGCCAGATGGGCGGAATCCGCCAGATTGCGCGGACCATCGGCATTGGCATGGCCGCCCGGGATCGCCGCACCGGTCAAAACGACAGGCCGGTCACGATCAAAAAGCAGAGCGGCTGCATAGGCGACATCTTCCATTGCGTCGGTGCCGCAGCACAGGACGAAAGCGTCGCTCTCGCGGTCCTGCCGCATGACGTCACGCGCCCGGCACAGTGACGCGAAAGTCAGGTCGCAGCTATCGACAGGATCGATGTCATGTCCGATCCAGTCTGCTTGACCGCTCGATACGATCAGATCGCGCGCCAATAGCCGCTGGATCGTCCCATCACTCTGATAGTTTTCCGTGATGGTGCCGCCGCAATTCAGGAGTCCGATTTTCATGGGGGAGCCTTCAGGCAAGCGTATCGGGAATGTCCGAGTACATCTCCGCGATGGCTTCGGCGTTCTTGATACCCGTGCCCGTCAGCAGGACGACCGTTTCCTCTCGTGCCTGAATCGCCCGCTGTTGCGTGAGCCGATCCAATCCTGCAACCGCGGTCGCCGAAGTCAGTTCCGGCAAAAGGCCCAGCCGCGCAATGCGCGTGAGCGCGTCGACGATTGCTGCTTCCTCCACGGCCACCGTCGTGCCGCCCGTCTCCCTGACCGCGTTCACCACTTGCGCCAGGCGTAGAGGATGGGCGATGGCCGTCCCCTCGGAGACCGTCTTTCGAACCTCGCGCGCAACGGGCGTCGTGACGCCCGCCTGGAAGCTGGCATCGATCGGAGAGCAGTTCAATGGCTGGCAAACGAAGAGCCTGGGCATTTTGTGAATCTGCCCCGCGCGCATCAGTTCCGAGAACGCCAGATAACAGCCGAGTACGTTGCTGCCCGCGCCCGCCGGCATGACGATGTTGTCCGGCGCCCGGAAGTGGAGGTCCTCCCAGATCTCGTAGCCGATCGACTTGGTCCCTTCGAGGAAAAAGGGCTGCCAATTGTGGCTGGCGTAGAAGATGCTCGCGGACTGCCGGACGGCCTCGTCCTCGCACGCCTGTCGAGGCCCGTCGACCAGTTGCACCTCCGCCCCATAGGCTCGCATCTGGGCGATCTTCGCGGGCGATGCGTAGGCGGGCGCCAGAATCTTCACGCGCATGGCGCCGGCAGCACCATAAGCCGCCACCGACGCGCCGCCGTTGCCCGAACTGTCCTCCAGAACGGACGCGATGCCTTGCTGCCGCAGCATCGAGAGCATCACCGTCGTGCCGCGATCCTTGAAGCTGCTCGTGGGACTGAACCACTCCAGCTTGAAATACGGCCGGTGGTCGCCCCACGTCTTCTGGACCAACGGGGTGCACCCTTCCCCCATGGAGATGGGAGAGACGATCTCGACGGGCAGCGACGCGCGATAGCGCCATTGGGAGCGAAGGTGTCGATCGATGTCGTCCCGGGAAATGCCGGCCTGCGGCGAGATCAGCAGCGGCCTGCGATCGTCCGAGCACCACCGGGGCGTGTCGAGAGGATAAGTAGTGCCGCTGAGCGGCTCGACATAGTGCGGTTTCACGTTTTCCGGCTCCGCTTGGGCACATGCCGGATCGCCGCAAGCGCAGGGCGATAAGGGCTGTGACGTTGGGGGTGAAACACGCGGCCCGCGCGCCGCCCGTGCAGTTGGAAGGCCTCGCGCCCCACCGCGGTCACGTCGTCCGGTACGCGCAATGGATCGACGAGATGCTTGTCGACGAGAAGGAGCGTGGCGTTATTTGACATCGCTGTACACCGTGGCGCGCGAGACACCCAGGTAGACGGCAATGGTGTCCATCGCCCGGCGAACCTCGAGCAGGCCGGCCGCCTTGAGCTCCTTCAGGAGCGAGCGGCGGTCCTCCGGCTTGAGCGAGCGCGGGGTCGACGCCATGCGCGCGGCGAATTCGTCGATACGGGTGCGAATGAGATCGGCGCTGGCGGGGTCCAGCGATTCCCTGGCAGGCGTGGTGCCCTCGACCGCCATGAAGCTGCTCAGCATGTTCTGAAATCCCCGGAACAACGTGAGGTCGACGTTCAGGCACAACGCGGCGATGTAGTCGCCTTTGGCGTCCTTGATGCCGATGGACGTGCTCTTCACCTGGCGGCCGTCCGAGAACTGATTCGGATAGTTGGCGATGATCTGCTCGTAGGCGGCGTCCATGATCCGCGCAAGCCCCAGTTCGGTCGCAGGCTGTCCGACTTCCCGACCTGACAGATTGTTGTGGATCGCGAGCACCGCGTGCTCCGGATCGAGGAGGTCATGGACCACGACCTCGGTAAATGGGGCGAAGGTCCGGGCCAGCCCTTCGGCGACCTGTTTGAGCTGCCCCAGCAGTAGCTGCTGGTCGGGAGTCTTCTTCGGCATGTCGGGTCCAGTGGGTTGCTTTGGCATCCCGGGCAGTTTGGCCATTTCAAGACGTTTTGTCAAATTAACAACAATTCGTCCAGGTTAAATCCCGGGCATTGCTCGAAGTACCGGCTGGTTCCTGAAGGTCGAGCCGAACACGCTGCCATGGACGGCCTTGCTTCGTGCGATGTTGCTAACATTGATGCTCATCCGCGCCACTTTCCTGCGTGTTTGTCGAGAGGCGATCATATGCACCGTGGCTACGCTCATGACGACGCGGGCAGTTCCGAAGATGCCCGTTTCCGGGCCGTTAAACGATATCCACAGCCATCCATAAAAACCGCTCTCCCTCATGACCCCGAGAATCCTTCGTTTTGCCCCGCTGCTGGCGCTCGCCGCCGCCCCTATCGCCCACGCCGCCGACAGCCAGTCTTGCAGCGACGAAACCGTCACGGCCATCGCCCGCTGGGCCGGCATCGCGAGCGCACGCATCGCCACGCGCGACGCGGACCGGCTCGTCGTCGCGTCGTCGTGCAAGGCCATGCCGAACGCGCCGGAAACGACGATCGCGGCCGTCGCCTTCGATTCGCTGCCGAAAAGCAAAAACCCGGATGAAAGCAAAAAGCTGCAGGTCGTCGCGCTCGTCGAGGGTGGCAAGGTCGTGGCGGCCGATCGGTCGGTGGTCGAAGAGGACGCGGTGACGGAGATCGACGAGAACAGCTACCGCATCGATACGGCGCCCTACCGTTTGTCACCCGACGTGCGCGCGTTCGGCGTCGTGTTTACCAGCAGCGCGCGTGGGCCGAGTTGCCCGGATGCCAACACCAGTGAAGAGTTGACGCTGTGGGTGCGCGAAGGCGGCCGTATCCGCCCGGTGTTCGGCACGAATCTGTACGGCTGGGTCAGCGTCGAAGGCGACGCCTGCGGCCCGGGTACAGGCGATGCGCGCAGCGAAGACGCCCGCATGACGATCGCCGTCGAGAAAACGTCGAGCCACGGCTTCGCCGACCTGTCGATCACGGCACACATCACGAAGACGCAGCGCAAGAACGGTGATTACTCGGATACGGGCAAGCGCACGGCGCGCACGATCGTCCACTACGACGGCAAGTCCTATGGAATCGACATGTTCCGGAACTTCTGGTATTCGTCGGCCGCGATGCAACGCTTCAAGTAATGCTGCGGGCGCGACGCCGCCCCGCACGCCTACTCCACCGCCTTCGGCCCGATCGCCTCGGTCGGCGCCGGCATCCGCAACGCGTCGTCCCGCACGCGCCGCGCCTCGCGCGCGGTATAGCGATCCTTCAGCCGCAGGAACGGTTTCTCGACGAGGAAATAGCTGGCGGTCGCGGCCATCAGCGCCCACACGATGCCGAGCGGAAACCCATGCGGCACGGGCAGGCGCGGGTTCGCAAAAGGCTGCTGCCACAGATAGAGACTGAACGAAATCGTGCCGACGAACACCACCGGCCCGGCGCGCAGCCAGCGCGCGCACCAGAACTCGCCGCGGAAATTCAGCACGACAATCACGATCGCGATCAGCGCGGCTTCGAGCGTCACGCCGTACGTCGCATTCCAGAAGCCGCCGAGCCGGTGTTCGGCGAGCGGCATGCCGAGCAGCACGACGAAGACGAGCGCCGTCACGATGCGCGCCTCGCCGCGCCACGAGCCGATCCACGCTTCGAGCCGTTCGCGGTTGAGCGACGCATAGCAGCCGATCAGGATCGGATCGACGCCCGTGTGCAGCATCATCCCGAGCTGGCCGCGCAGCGTCGGCGCAACGAAATACGTCACGGTGCGCACCAGCGGCACGGTCAGGATCAGCGCGGCCAGCCAGCGCGTGCCGGCGCGGCGGATGCCGAACACGAACAGCAGCGGCCAGAACCAGTAGAACTGCTCCTCGAGCGCGAGCGACCAGAAATGGCCGAGATACCACGCGCCGTCCGGATGCAGCGCGTTGTCGCCGGTCAGCCCGAACCATGCCGAGTAATTCCAGAGATGCAGCGCCGCATAGAGCCACTGCCGGCGATCGACGTCGAATCCGCCGGCGAACGCCATGATCGCGACGGCCGCGAGATACACGTAGCAAGCCGGCCAGATCCGCAGCGCCCGGCGCACGTAGAACGATGTCAGCGCGATACCGCCCGTGCGCGCGAACTCGGCGCGCAGCACGTTGGTGATCAGGAAACCGCTCAGCACGAAGAAGATCAGCACGCCGAGCCGGCCGTCGGCGATCAGCCGCAACGGCGCATACCAGCCCGTATAGCCGCCGGGCAGCACATGCTCGGCATGACCGACGACGACCATCGCGACCGCGACGGCGCGCAACCCGGTCAACTGCGTGACGCGATGGTTCATCGGCTGGTTTCCGTTGGCACGGTGGAGAAACAGGCGTTGCCGGCGGTCCGATTGGCCCGCCGACCTGCCGCCGGGATTTTGTATGAAAAATATCGGAATGAAATTGCTTCAAAAATCCGCGGCGCACATACCGCCAGCGACGAACGCCCTGCCACAACGTGCCGACGTCCGGCGCAGTGAATGGGCATAATGACAAGCCTTGTCCGGCGGCGGCCGGTCCGATGCCCACGCAACAAATTTTGCGGTGCAGCACGCTTCGCAGTACCTTGCCGCCCGCACACCGGCCCGCGCGTCGTCCGCCCCCTGTCGCCCCTCACCCGGAGCCTGCCTGTGTACCCACCGATCGAACCTTACGCCCACGGCCACCTCGACACCGGCGACGGCCATCACATCTACTGGGAGCGCTGCGGCAACCCGGCCGGCAAGCCCGCCGTGTTCCTGCACGGCGGCCCCGGCGCCGGCTGCGGCCCCGACCATCGCCGCCTGTTCGATCCCGAGCGCTACGACATCCTGCTGTTCGACCAGCGCGGCTGCGGACGCTCGACGCCGCACGCGGGCCTCGAGAACAACACGACGTGGGATCTGGTCGCCGATATCGAACGCCTGCGCGAGATGGTCGGCGCCGTACAATGGCTGGTGTTCGGCGGCTCGTGGGGCAGCGCGCTGGCGATCGCGTACGCCGAGACGCACCCCGAACGCGTGAGCGCGCTGATCGTGCGCGGCATCTTCACGATGCGTCGCGCGGAATTGCTGTGGTATTACCAGGAAGGCGCGTCGTGGCTGTTCCCCGATCACTGGGAGGACTTCCTTGCACCGATTCCGGAAGCCGAGCGCGGCGACCTGATGGCCGCCTACCATCGTCGGCTGACCGGCGACGACGAAGCCGCGAAGCTCGAAGCCGCGCGCGCGTGGAGCATCTGGGAGGGCCGCACGATCACGCTGCTGCCCGATCCCGCGCTCGCCGCGCACTTCGCGGACGGTCACTACGCACTCGCGTTCGCGCGGATCGAAAACCACTACTTCGTGAACAAGGGCTTCGTCGAGGAAGGCCAGTTGCTGCGCGACGCGCATCGGCTCGCCGGCATTCCGGGCGTGATCGTGCAGGGCCGCTACGACATCGCGACACCCGCACGCACGGCGCGGGAGCTATCGAAGGCGTGGCCGGAGGCGACGTTCGAAATCGTGCCCGGTGCCGGACACGCGTACAACGAGCCGGGGATTCTGGAGGCGCTGGTCGCGGCGACGGACCGGTTCGCGAGCTGACGGCTCGGTATCAGCGAGTCGTTTCCCGGCTCGTCGACTCCGCTGGCGCGTCGGGATTGAGGCCTTGGTCACTCCGTTTCGGCGGCTTCGTCACGCGAATCAACACCAGCGCAACGCAGAACGTGAGGGCCGCGTACTGCGTGATCGGACTCCACGGAATCGCCACACGCGAATATTCGTGCGGCATGTAGCGAATCAGCGACGTCGCCACCGGCACGTAGCTCAACAGCATGGACAGCATCGCGATAGCGGACGTCATCAACGACATGCCGCAATACCATGCGCGCTGCCCGCGCGGCGCAACGGCGGTGCCGAGGAGCAGCGTTGCCGCGGCCGCAATCAGCAAATCCATCGGCGGCGTATTCGGCAACACGTAGCCGAACGTGCCGGTGCGCAACGTCGCGTACGCGATCGCCCAGTAATGCAGCGTGGACGACGCAACCAGCAGGCCGACGGACGCGAAGCGCCGAGCCGTCGGCGCTGTCATGGTGTATGGCAGGCTCAGAAAGTCATTGCTCGTCCGGTTGTATATCAGCGCGAACGTCGCAAGACCCAGCGGCAGTGCAATGACCACCGTGATCCACGACGACAGCATCAGCATCGCGGCACTCAGCGCGATCCAGACCGCCACGTTCAGCGTTCGACCCCAGCGGCGACGCAATGCAAGCGCGACGTGACCGACGAGGCCTGCAAGCATCGCTGCGAACGACGCCCCCTGCAGCGCCCAAAGCTGCCACGACCACGACGAAAGCGCGGCCAGCGACCGGTCGTGCAGGATGAACCTGGCGAACGGGACGAAGGCCAGCAAGGCCGTGATGTTTTGCAGGATGCCGTGATACGCGATCACGCGAATCGTCGTATAGCGGCGAGTACCAGGAATGGCGGCGTCGGTCGTGGACATCGGACATGCAGGAATGAGCGGATCGGCCCCGCAGCATACTCCTCGATCCGCCCCTTCGCAGCCGCCTATGGCATCACAAAGCGCCTTCGACGATCGTCCGGCCGCTGATCGCCTGCTCGACGAGCTGTTCGTCGCCGACCTTGCGGATCGCGTCGTCGAGCAGCCCTTCCGGTTCCTCGGTCGCGACCTTCAGCAAGCCTGACAGCCCGCGCGCGTCGAGCACCACGAGCGTCTCCATCGAATCCGCGCGGCTCACGAGCACGCGGCGGAATGCCGGGCCCGCGCCGAAGCTCGCACAAAGCGCGATTGTCTCGTTGCCGAGCGTGTAGTCGAAGTGCTTGATCATGGTCTGCCGCCGTTGCATGGAAATGGCGACGCGCGACGGCGCGGCGCCGTGACGTCGACGCACCCGCGCGTGCCGCCGGCGCGTCGGACCGGGGTCCGAATCGTTCGCCGGCATCATCATGCTAGGCGTGCAGAATTAACGAAGACTTAAAGCGCGTAAGCGCGACCCGCGGCACCCTCAAGCCGCGTCGAGCGGCTCGACCGTCACGCCAACCTTCAGCTCCTGATCCGCCCCGCCGCCGCGGATCACGCCGCGCAGCGGCGTCACGTCCGCGTAGTCGCGCCCGATCGACAGCATCACGTAGTCGTCGCCCGGCGCACGATCGTTGGTCGGATCGAGTTGCAGCCAGCCGCCATCCTCGGGCCACGCCGGGTCGTACACCTCGACCCACGCA
The DNA here is from genome assembly GCF_900100915.1 of Burkholderia orbicola. Taxonomy (NCBI): domain Bacteria; kingdom Pseudomonadati; phylum Pseudomonadota; class Betaproteobacteria; order Burkholderiales; family Burkholderiaceae; genus Burkholderia; species Burkholderia orbicola. The sequence continues at coordinate 708,765 of NZ_FNKW01000002.1, forward strand.
TGCGACGCATCGGCGCCGATCAGCCGCGGCTGGCCGGGCGGCGGCTGCGTCAGCAGATAGCCGCTGACGTAGCGCGCGGCCAGCCCGAGCGAGCGCAGCGCGCCGATCATCACGTGCGCGAAATCCTGGCAGACGCCCTTGCGCAACCGCAGCGCGTCGAGCGCCGACGTCGTGATGTCGGTGCTGTTCGGCGTGTACGCGAAATCGGCATGCACGCGCCGCATCAAATCCCACGCCGCCTGCACCAGCGGCCGTTGCGGCGTGAAGCTCGCGGCCGCGTACGCGGCGAGTTCGGGGTCGCACGCCACGTGCGGCGATGCGAACAAGAATTCGCTCGCCGGGTCGTAAGGCTGCCCCGCGCGGAACCGCAAGCGGTCGCGCACGGCCTCCCACGCGGTGGCCTGCGCGGCGTCCGGGTTCGCGATCGCAGGCGGCGGCTCGCCGCGGGCACCGAGCGACCACGCGGGCGGCGTCACGCGCACGGTGCTGCGGCTGCGTACCAGCAGCGTGTCGTGCGGCAGGTTCAGCGCGAACGACGCGCGTGCATTGCCGAACGCGTCGAGTTCGGTGCAGACCGATTCCGGTGCGGGCTCGATGTCGAGCGAGAACGACAGCACCTGCTGGCGCGGCGTCGCGAGCGGTTGCAGGCGTGCCTGGTGCTGCGCGGATTCGACGCGTGCCGCGTAACGGTATTCGGTGTCGTGCGTGACACGCAGCAACCGGCCCGGTGCGACGGCGGCCGGTGCGTTCGTTGCGGCCTGGCCTTGGCTCTGGGCCTGGGCTGGAGCCGGAACGGGAGCCGAGGCCGGCGCCTGCCGTGCGCTTCCGGAGCCGGCCGGCGTTTTCGGCGCGCCTTTCGTCGTCACCATAGCGTCCTGCCCGCCTCGCGCACGTGGCTGAAATAGCGCTCGCCGATCCGGTTCGACAGCTCCCAGACCGCCTTCACCGTCGTATCGAGCGCGGCGAGCAGCTTGTCGTGCCGACCGCCTTCGGTGGTCTCGCACAGCTCGTGCAGCGACCACGCGGGGATGTCCGGCACCGTCTCGGCCAGTTCGGACAGCGCATAGCCTTCGCTGCGCTCCACTTTGGTCAGCCGGCCGCGCAGCGCCTGCACGACCCAGCCGAGCGAGCGCGGGTTGTCGGTATCGAGGACGACGAGCGACAGCAGCGGCGCGACGTCGAAGCCGCGCTGGAAGCGCGAGCGGAACGTGATCGTGCTGTCGAACAGTTCCAGCACGAGTTCGAAGCCGTCCTGCCGATGCACGGCACCTTCGTCGAACGCGAACTTCAGCACGCTGCAAAGGAAGTCGAGCCGGTCGATCTGCCGGCCGATCGACAGCAAGCGCCAGCCGTCGTCGCGCGTCATGTTGTCGGTCTGCGCGCCGGTGATCGCGCCGAGCAGCAGGCCGAGGCGCTCCAGCAACTGCAGCGCGTCGTTGCCGACCTGCTCCTCCGCTTCCTGCTGCCCTGCGCTGTCGGCGAACAGTTGGGTCGCGTCGTCGATCAGCCGCCATTGATCGCTCGACAGCCGCTCGCGGATCGCGGCCGCCGCGCCGCGCATGCCGAACAGGCACGACGCGATCCCCGACGTGCGGTCGGCGCCGCGCGTCAGCGACGTCGCCAGCTCATGCTGGAACGCGCGCGGCGCATCGACGGCGTTCGGCGCGTCGGCCGCGATCAGGCCGGTGTCGCGGCACAGCGTGTCGATCAGCTCCAGATGCGCGGGACTGTCGACGTCGTCCTCGCCGCGCAGCCGTTCGAGCGCGGCACGCGCCAGGCGCATCAGGTTGGTCGCGCGCTCGGTGTAGCGGCCGAGCCAGAACAGGTTCTCGGCCGCGCGGCTCGCGATCGCGCGCGGCCGCTCGACGAGATCGTCGGGGCCGAGGTGGGTCTGCAGCAGCGTCGTCGAATCAACGATGCCCTCGGTCATCACCCACGTATCGACGGTACTGCCGCCATGCGGCATCGGCGCATTGAACAGCGTGTCGCGCGTGCCGACCCGCGACAGCCCGCCCGGCAGCAGCCGCCAGCGCTGCGCGCCGTCGGCGAGCGCGAACACGCGCAGCAGCAGCGGCTTCGGCACGATCCGCGCGCTGTCGTTGCCGTCGGGCGCATCGGGCCGCGGCCAGGTCGGCGCCTGCGACAACGGCAGATCCGCCTGCACCGTGTAATGTTCGGGCCGCGCGAGAATCCGCGCGCGCCATTCCGCCAGTTGCGCCTGCGTGAGCCGCGCGCCGATCACCGGTTCGAATGCACCGTTCTCCTGCACGTCGGGCGGATAGGATGCCTTGACGATGCTGCGTGCGAGCCGCGGCAGCGCGTCGTCGCACGCGGCCGCCTCGCCGCACCACCACGAATGCACAGCCGGCAACGTCAGCGTTTCGCCGAGCAGGCCTTCCGCGAGACGCGGCATGAAGCCGAGCATCGCCGGCGATTCGAGGAAGCCCGAGCCCGGCGCATTCGCGAGCAGCACGTTGCCCGCGCGCACGGCCTGCAACAGCCCCGGCACGCCGAGCATCGAATCGGGCCGCAGTTCGAGCGGATCGAGCCACGCGTCGTCGACGCGCCGCAGGATGCCGTGCACCGGCTCGAGCCCGCTCAGCGTCTTCAGGAATACGCGGTTGTCGCGCGCGGTCAGGTCGCCGCCTTCGACGAGCGTGAGGCCGAGATAGCGTGCGAGATACGCATGCTCGAAATAGGTCGCGCTGTGCGGCCCCGGCGTCAGCAGCACGATCCGCGAATTCTTCGCGGCGGGACTCAGCGACTGCATGCTTTGCAGCAGCGCGCGGTACGCGGAGGCGAGACGCTGCACGCGCAGCCCGCGGAAGCCGCGCGGAAAGAGCCGCGACACGATCAGCCGGTTCTCGAGCAGGTAGCCGAGGCCGGCCGCGCCCTGCGTGTGTTGCGCGACGATCCGCCACTGCCCGTCCGGGCCGCGCGCGAGATCGAACGCGACGACGTGCAGCCACGTATCGCCCGGCACGTGTGCGCCGCGCATCGCACGCAGGTAGCCGGGATGGCCGGTGACGAGCGCGGGCGGCAGCAGCCCGCGCTCCAGGATCGTCTGCGGCCCGTACAGGTCGGCCAGCGTCGCGTTGAGCAGCCGCACGCGCTGCAGCACGCCGCGCTCGATCGCGACCCAGTCGTCGGGCGTGACGATCAGCGGCAGCAGGTCGAGCGACCACGGGCCGACCGCGCCGTCGCCGGCGCGCTGCTCGTGCAACTGGTAGAACAGGCCGTTCTCGCGCATGCGCCGGTGGAGCGCATCGGCGCGGCGGTCGAGGTCGGCCACGCCGTCGCTGCCGATCGACGTGAAGAAGCTGCGCCAGGCGGGCGCAAGCGCGGGCGCGTTCAGGCCGGCCGCGCTGCCGCGCAGTTCGTCGTAGCGGCCGGCAGCGGCCGGCGCCGCGAGCGCGGCGGCCAGTTCGGCGGCGTCCGGCTGCGCGCCGGTATCGAAAAGCGTGGGCATCGCGTCGAGGGCGGCGGGATGGTCGAGGTCAATGGGCGGCACGATGTCGTTCCGTCGTCAGGGTGCGGCCGCGCACGCGCGCCGCCAGTCGGGCGGCAAGCCGCGGTGCGGAACCGCAATCTGCCCGCATCCTAGCATTCCGGCGGCGCCGCGACCGGCCGGTGTGCCCGGAGATCGCGAACCGCGCATCGTCGTCCGCCCCGTCATCGATCGTTCACGGCCGCCGCAAGTCGAGCGTGAACGGGAATTCGCGGCTCGGTGAGGCAGCCGCAACGTCCATCCGGCCCGGCGTGTGCCCGATCTCGACGAAGCGCGCGAGCCGGCGGCTCTCGGCCTCGTACGCATTGACCGGGAACGTCGCGTAGTTGCGCCCGCCCGGATGCGCGACGTGATACCGGCAGCCGCCGAGCGAGCGCTGCAGCCACGTATCGACGATGTCGAACGTGAGCGGCGCGTGCACGCCGATGGTCGGATGCAGCGCCGACGGCGGCGACCACGCCTTGTAGCGCACGCCCGCGACGTATTCGCCGACGGTGCCGGTCGGCTGCAGCGGCAGCGCGCGGCCGTTGACGGTCACGACGTGCCGGTTGTCGTTCAGCCCCGTCACGCGCACTTCGAGCCGTTCGACCGACGAATCGACGTAGCGGACCGTGCCGCCGGCCGCGCCCTCCTCGCCCATCACGTGCCACGGTTCCAGCGCGCCGCGCAGCGACAGTTCCATCCCGTTCACCGCGATCTGCCCGAACAGCGGGAAACGGAATTCGAAGTGCGGCGCGAACCACGCCGGATCGAACGCGAAACCGGCGTCGCGCAACTCGGCCAGCACGTCGTCGAAATCCATCTGAAGAAATTCCGGCAGCATGAACCGGTCGTGCAGCGCGGTGCCCCAGCGCGTGAGCGGCGTCGTGTACGGCGCGGCCCAGAAGCGCGCGACCAGCGCGCGCAGCAGCAGTTGCTGCACGATGCTCATCCGCGCATGCGGCGGCATCTCGAACGCGCGCAGTTCGAGCAGGCCGAGCCGGCCGGTGGACGAATCGGGCGAATACAGCTTGTCGATGCAGAACTCGCTGCGGTGCGTGTTGCCCGTCACGTCGATCAGCAGGTTGCGCAGCACGCGGTCGACGAGCCACGGCGGCATGTCCTGCCCGAACAGCAGCTTGTTGCGCTGGATCTCCGCGAACGCGATGTCGAGCTCGTAGAGCTGGTCGTTGCGGGCCTCGTCGACACGCGGCGCCTGGCTCGTCGGCCCGATGAACAGCCCCGAGAACAGGTAGGACAGCGACGGATGGTTGTGCCAGTACGCGATCAGGCTCGCGAGCAGATCGGGGCGGCGCAGGAACGGGCTGTCGGCCGGCGTCGCGCCGCCGAGCACGAAGTGGTTGCCGCCACCCGTGCCCACGTGCCGCCCGTCGACCATGAACTTCTCGCTGCACAGCCGCGACTGCCACGCGGCGTCGTACAGGAATTCGGTGTGGTCGACGAGTTGGTCGAAGCTCGCGGCCGGATGGATGTTCACCTCGATCACGCCGGGGTCGGGCGTCACCTGCAACAGCTTCAGCCGTGCGTCGCGCGGCGGCGGATAGCCTTCGAGCACGAGCTTCACGCCGAGCGCCTGCGCGGTCAGCTCGATCGCGCCGAGCAGCTCCAGATAATCCTCGAGCGCGGCGAGCGGCGGCATGAACAGGTACAGGATGCCGTTGCGCACTTCGACGCACAGCGCGGTACGCGTGATCCACGCGGCCGATTCGAAGCGCTCGGGCCGGCGATGCGGGTCCGCGGCGCCCGGTCGGCCGCGCGTGGCGGTGCCATCGTCGCGCCACTGCATCACCGTCTGCGCGGACGCTTCGCGATGCACGCCGGACAGATAGCGCGGCGCATCGGCCGGGCCCGCGTAGCGGGCACGCATGGCGGCGGCGTCCGGCAACGCGTCGCGCGGCGCGAACGGATCGCGTTCGACGAGATACGGATGGTCGCCGCGGGCCGCCCACGGCAGCGAATCGAGCGGCAGCCGATAGCCCATCGGCGAATCGCCCGGCACGAGGTACATCCGCTCGTCGCGGAAGAACCACGGGCCCGTTTGCCAGCGCGGCCCCTCGAGGCCAGGCGTATCGTCCGTGCGCTTGACCGGCAGCACATAGCCGACCACGCTGTCGAGCTGCTGCTCGAACACCTTGCGCAGCCGCGCGCGTTCGAGCTCGTCGTCGAGGCGCGCGTCGAACGGATCGACGTTGACCGGCAGCCGGCGCTCGCGCCACAGGTAGTACCAGACGTCCTCGTAGCCGGGCTGGATGAATTCGCCGGTCAGGTTCAGCCGCGCCGCGAGCGCATCGATGAAGCGCTTCGCGTCGCCGGTCGTGTACGCGGACGGCTCGCGCTCGTCGGCGAACAGCGACGGATCGCGCCACACGGGCTGGCCGTCCGCGCGCCAGAAGATCGACAGCGCCCAACGCGGCAGTTGCTCGCCCGGGTACCACTTGCCCTGCCCGAAATGCAGGAAGCCGCCGTCGCCGTATTCGGCGCGCAATCGCTGCACGAGTTCGGTCGCATAGCCGCGCTTGGTCGGGCCGAGCGCATCGGTGTTCCACTCGGCGCCGTCGCGATCGTCGATCGACACGAAGGTCGGCTCGCCACCCTGCGTGAGCCGCACGTCGCCGGCGGCCAGCGCGCCGTCGACCTGCGTGCCGAGCGCCAGCACGGCGTCCCACTGCGATTCCGTATACGGCTTCGTCACGCGCGGCGATTCGTACACGCGCGTCACGCTCATCTCGTGCTCGAACGACACCTCGCACTCGTCGATCAACCCTTCGACCGGCGCGGCGCTGGTCGGCTGCGGCGTGCACGCGAGCGGAATATGCCCTTCGCCGGCGAGCAGGCCGGACGTCGGGTCGAAGCCGATCCAGCCGGCGCCCGGCAGATAGACCTCGCACCACGCGTGCAGGTCGGTGAAATCGACCGACGTGCCGCTCGGGCCGTCGAGCGATTTGACGTCGGGCGTGAGCTGGATCAGGTAACCCGACACGAAGCGCGCGGCAATGCCGAGATGGCGGCACAGCTGCACCAGCAGCCACGCGCTGTCGCGGCACGAGCCGGATGCGAGCTCGAGCGTCTGCGCGGGCGTCTGCACGCCGGGCTCCATCCGCACGAGATAGCCGATGTCGCGCTGAAGCTGCTGGTTCAACGCGACGAGGAAGTTCGTGGTGCCCGCCGGCGTGCGGTCCACGCCGTCGAGATACGCGCGAAACAGCGGCGCGGCGCTCGTCTGCGGGTCGCATGCGAGATACGGCGCGAGCTCGGTCTTCAGCGCGTCGTCATAGCTGAACGGGTATTGCTCCGCGCTCGCTTCGAGGAAGAAATCGAACGGGTTGTACACCGACATCTCGGCGACGAGATCGATCGTGATCTCGAAATGCTCGGTGCGCTCCGGAAACACGAGTCGCGCGAGATAGTTCGAGAACGGGTCCTGCTGCCAGTTGATGAAGTGTTGCGCGGGCTCGACCGTCATCGAATACGCGAGGATCGGCGTCCGGCAATGCGGCGCGGGCCGCAGCCGCACGACCTGCGGGCCGAGGTTGACGAGCCGGTCGTAGCGATAGCGGGTGGTGTGATGCAGCGCGACGTGGATGGACATGGGAGCTCGAGTCGGGTTGGGCCGGCCGCGCACGCCGCGTCGCTTGCGACGCGGCGGCCCGGCATGGCGGATGCGGCGAAGGCGTGCCGCGGGTCAGACGAGTTCCGGCGTCTGCACGACGCTGATCTCGACGCCGACGGCCGTCGCGCCGAGCCCCGTCACCGGCTGCGCGTCGCGATGGTCGAGGCCGACCGCGATGCGCACGTAGCGTTCGTCCGGGCAACGGTTCATGAACGGGTCGAAGCCGACCCAGCCGAGCCCTTCGACATAGGCCTCGGCCCATGCGTGGCCGGCCGGCTGCTGCGCCAGCGCCGTGGCTTGCGGCTGCGCGCCGAGCGCCGCCGGCGACTGCCCCTGGGATTGCGACTGCGACTGCCCTTGCGACTGCGACTGCGATTGCGCGGCATGCGACGCGCCGAGCACCTGCTGCATGCCGTCGCCGCTCTGCAGCGCGAGCGCTTCCTCCTCCTCGACGTCGCCCGCGTTCTGCTTCGCGTCGGCGATGCGCTGCATCGCGCTGTCGGCCAGCACGTAGCCCGAGATGTAGCGCGCGGGGATCTTCAGCACGCGGGCGGCCGCGATGAACGCGTGCGCATGGTCGCGGCTCGTGCCCTCGCCGCTTTGCAGCGCGGTTTCCGCATCGACGGCGGCGTCGGCCGCCACGTTCGGCGCGTACGCGATGCGGCCGTGTACTTCCGTCATCAGCCAGTGCAATGCGTCGAGGCCGTGCGGCTCGATCGGCAGCGCCTGAGCGAGCTCGCGCACGGTCTCGCCCGCCTTCGTGAGCGCGGTCTCGCGCTCGAAGATCCACGGCGGCGCATAGCCTTCGGAATTCCCCTGAATGCCCGCGCGGTCCTGCGTTTCGACGACGCCGGCCGCCACGACGACGATCTCGGCCTTCGCGCCGCGATCGTGGCGCACGAGATCGATCCGGTTGCCGAGCCCGTCGGCGTAAGACAGCGTCGGCTCGACGCCATCGATCGTGACCTGCCACGCGCGCACCGTCTGGCCGGGGCCCGACTGCGGGCGCAGGCGCAGCCGTTGCAGCGCATGGCTGGCTTGATCGTCGAACTGATAACGCGAAATGTGTCGGATGGCGAGTCGCATGGCAAGTCTCAGTCGAAGTTGTAAGCCTGGGCGATTTCGAGCCCGAGGCTGTTGTTGCGGCCGATGAAGTCGGTCAGGAACTCGTGCAGGCCGCTCTTGAAGATCCGCTCGACCGAGGTATCGGACAGCAGTTGCAGAATCTTCGTGGCCGTGTCGTGACACGGGTGTGTCACGCCGTAATCCTTCGCGAGCAGGTTCAGGCTCGACACGACGCGTCCGTAGCAATAGCGCAGCGAACGCGGCATGCGGCCGTTCAGGATCAGGTAGTCGGCGATGTTCAGCGGCTTGTACTGCACGTCGTACACCCAGCGATACGAACGGTGCGCGGCGACGCAGCGCAGGATCGTCTCCCATTGGTAGTTGTCGAGAATCGTGCCGACGTGCGACACCGACGGCAGCAGCAGGTGATACTTCACGTCGATGATCCGCGCGGTGTTGTCCGCGCGCTCGATGAAGGCGCCGATCTGCGCGAAATCGAAGATCTCGTTGCGCAGCATCGTGCTGTAGAAGCTGCCGAGGATCAGCGCGGTTTCGCGCTTCACTTCGTCGAGCACGGCCGGCAGCTCGCTTTCCGGCACCGGCTGCGCCAGCGCGCGCCGCAACGCGAGCCACGCGCCGTTCACGCTTTCCCACGCCTCGCGCGTGAGCGCCGTGCGCACCATCCGCGCGTTCGAGCGCGCGGCCTCGATGCACGACAGCACGCTCGACGGGTTGTCGCGGTCGCGCAGCAGGTAGTCGGTCACGGTATCGGCCGCATACGCGTCGTATTTCTCCCGATAGCCGTCGTCGGCGCCCGAGCTGACGAGCACCGACGACCATTCGGCCGGCGCGTCGGCCGTGCGCGTGAGCGCCATCCGCAGCCCGGCATCCACGATGCGCGCGATGTTCTCCGCGCGCTCGATATAGCGGTACATCCAGTAGAGGCCGCTTGCAGTACGTCCCAGAAGCATCTCGTGTCCACTCCGTCTTCGTTCGGTTCGCGCGCCGGCTCCGGCGCGCGCGGTCGTGCCCGGCTCAGTCGGCCAGCACCCAGGTGTCCTTGGTGCCGCCGCCCTGGCTCGAGTTGACGACGAGCGATCCTTCCTGCAGCGCGACGCGCGTGAGCCCGCCCGGCGTGATGCGGATTCGGTCCGACACCAGCACGAACGGGCGCAGGTCGACGTGGCGCGGCGCGAGGCCGGAGTCGGTCAGGATCGGCGTCGTGGACAGCGCGAGCGTCGGTTGCGCGATGTAGTTCGCGGGACGCGCGCGCAGCTTCGCGGAAAATGCCTCGAGTTCGGCCTTCGATGCGCACGGCCCGACCAGCATCCCGTAGCCGCCCGAGCCGTGCACTTCCTTCACGACCAGTTCGTCGAGATGCGCGAGCACGTACTTCAGGCTGTCGGCCTCGCCGCAGCGCCAGGTCGGCACGTTCTCCAGCAGCGCCTTGCGGCCCGTGTAGAACTCGACGATCTCCGGCATGTACGAGTAGATCGCCTTGTCGTCGGCGATGCCGGTGCCGGGCGCATTCGCGATCGTGATGTTGCCCGCGCGGTACACGTCCATGATGCCGGCCACGCCGAGCACCGAGTCGGGCCGGAACGTGAGCGGGTCGAGGAACGCGTCGTCGACGCGGCGGTACAGCACGTCGATCGGCTGGAAGCCTTCGGTCGTGCGCATCGCGACGCGCCCGTCGATCACCTGCAGGTCGCTGCCTTCGACGAGGTGCACGCCCATTTGATCGGCGAGGAACGAATGTTCGTAGTACGCGGAATTGTGGATGCCGGGCGTGAGCACCGCGATGGTCGGGTTGTCGGCATTGCCGCCCGGCGGGCACACGGCCGCGAGCGACTGGCGCAGCATCTGCGGATAGGTTTCGACCGGGCGCACCTTCACCTGCTGGAACAGCTCGGGAAAGAGCTGCATCATCGTTTCGCGGTTTTCCAGCATGTACGACACGCCGGACGGCGTGCGCGCGTTGTCCTCCAGCACGTAGAACGCGTTCTCGCCGGTGCGCACGATGTCGACGCCGATGATGTGCGTGTAAACGTTGCCGGGCGGCCGGAAGTCGATCATCTCGGGGATGAACGCCTCGTTGTGCGCGATCAGGTGCTTCGGCACGATGCCCGCGCGCACGATTTCCTGGCGGTGGTAAATGTCGTCGAGGAACGCGTTCAGCGCCATTACGCGCTGCTCGATGCCGAGCGACAGCCGGCTCCATTCCGCCCCCGAGATGATGCGCGGGACGATGTCGAACGGAATCAGCCGCTCGGCGGCCTCCGCGTCGCCGTAGACGGCGAACGTGATGCCCGTCTTGCGGAACACACCTTCCGCGTCATGGGCCTTCTGGGCGAGGCTCGCAGGGTTCTGCGTGTCGAGCCATTGCTTCAGGCGCGCGTAAGGCGCCCTTACCATGTCGCCGGATTGCAGCATTTCATCGAATGGCTTCATCGATCTTCTCTCCATCGATCGTTTTCCCCGGCATTGCGCATGCCGGACCGGCGTACTGAATGCTTTGCAAGGAACGTGCCTTGCTCGATCCGCTCGATATCCCCCCGTTTTTCCCGTCGCGTCAGGCATGCCTGCGCGGCATTACGCACCACAACGGTGCAACCTCGGACGCGCCGGGCGCTTGCGGTGCGCCGCGAGCGTGCACGATCGATGCTGCGCCGCGTCCGACGAACATAGTTCTCCCACGTGTCACGGATGTGCAATCTGCACTGCACCAAAAGCGGCGAGCCGACGCCCCCGAAACGACCATGAACGGGTGGGCCGGCACGCACACGGCGCAGCCGGCCCTGGGGGAAGTGCCGTCCAGGCGGGCCCGGACAGTCCGACGCAATGAACTGTCCGGTTAACCGGTCCGGCCCCTCAACGCTATGCAGCCGTAATCCCGCCGACAACGCCCATGCATATTTCGACTGACACCGATCGAAAAAAAACATCGGCCCCATCGGCGCGATGCGCGGTACGCTACAACGTTGGTGCAGCAGACGGCGCCGCCTTTCAGGCGCCCGACTATAAAAAGCGAAGATCGAAATGGAAGCAAAGTGGCTGGAAGATTTCCTGAGCCTTGCGGATACCAAGAGCTTTTCCCGGGCCGCGCGTCACCGGCACCTGACGCAGTCGGCGTTCAGCAGACGAATCGCCGCCCTCGAAACCTGGATGGATGCGAAGCTGGTGGACCGGAGCATCAATCCGGTCGCGCTGACGCCGGCCGGCCAGATGTTCCGCGGGCTCGCCGCGGACATCCTGCGCAGCATGTATGCGGCGCGCAATCTCGTGAACGGCTACGACCAGTTCGCGGCGAGCGACCAGGTCGTGCGCTTCGCCGTCGCGCATACGCTGGTGTTCACGCTGTTTCCCGAATGGCTCAAGCAGCTCAATAGCGAGGTCGGCCACGTCACTGCCCGCGTCAATGCGGTGAACGTGCCGGAAGGCGTGCAGCAGCTGGTCGAAGGCGAATGCGACCTGCTGCTCGGCTATCACCATCCGCAGTTGCCGATCGTGCTCGACCCGAACCACTTCCCGTTCGTCAGCCTCGGCGTCGAGCGGATCCTGCCCGTGTCGTCGCCCGACGCGCGCGGCAAGCCGGTGTTCCAGTTGCCCGGCACGCCGGATGCCCCGCTGCCGCTGCTCGCGTATTCGTCGGGCGCCTTTCTCGGCAACATCGTCGAGATGCTGCTGCTGAATGCGACCGAGCCGTACGTGCTGCACCGGTGCTTCGAGACGCACATGTCCGAGGCGCTGAAAGGCATGGTCGTGGCCGGGCACGGCATCGGCTGGCTGCCGGAAAGCTGCGTCGCGAAGGAGCTCGCCGACGGCACGCTCGTGTGCGCGGGCACCGGCGACTGGATCACCGAACTCGAAATCCGCCTGTATCGATCGGCGCGCAAGCGCGGGCTCGCGGCCGAGCAGCTGTGGGCCTACATCATGAACCGGCCGCGCGCGGCGATCGACGGTGCGATCGGTACTGAAGAAGCGGCCGCGCCGGCGATGCGCAGCGCACGGCGAAGCGCGGGCGGCAGCCGCTAATGGCGTATTCGCGCCTTGGATATCCATGGCGCGAATACGCGTTCTCCCGATAGCAATCGATAATCCCGTCGCACTCCGTAAAATCCCTCAACGGCTCTTAATCGATCTTCAGAACGCGCAAACGTTTGCGATTCATGTCGTATTTTTTACTGTTTTCCGTATTAAGTAAGAATAATCGGCCCTCTTTTCAAGACAGAAATACCTTGTTACACAAGTTTCTATTTACCTGTAACTGTCAGAATCATCAAAAACGTCGCACCCTCATTTCATGATGTGCGATCTGTATCCGGATCTTCATCGATTCGCCTTGAATACAGGCGCAATAGTTTCTTTTATCAGTCGTTATTTTTCGGCACGAACGTCGATACCTCCGACGTAATCCAAAGCGTGCTCGATCATCGCTACCGCGTAGCAATTTTCATGTTCGGCAATATCGCCTTTATTCAGCATTAAGCGATCCTCATAAATGCATCTTTATCCTATTTAGATAGGATCTTTTCTCTCGTCCCATTCGGGCCACACGCGGTTGTTGGTTCAAAAACCATCGTGTATCAATAGCGTGTCGCAAAAAGAACGTTGGCAAATTCGACTCGGGGTCGATGCGCGTCATCGATTCCGGACGGGAGATTGCAATGTCACCCTCGCTTCGACAGCAGGCTCGCCCTTTCCTGAGCGTCGTGCTTTCCACGCTCTGCATGAACGCCATGGCCCAGACACCGGCGGCTCCGCCGCCGGCGTCCGGTCCGGGGGCAAACCGGTACGTGATTTCGTATATCTGCGGCGACGCACGGATCGACGGTACCGCGCCGCTTCCCCCTGACGGACGCCCGTACAACCTGGGCGTGTCTTTCCTGTCCGGGAGCACCGGGCAGCCCCTGTCCAACGTCCAGGTGCGCCTGCGCCGGCACGGGCGCGTGCTCGTCGAATTCAACGCCCCGGGATCGCGCTGCCTGTTCAGCGTGCCGGATGCGAGCTATCGGGTCGAGGGGACCTATCAGGGAGCCACCCAGTTCGCGATCGTCGAGACGGGCACGCTCACCACGCAGTTGCGATGGTGAACGTCGCGTCGCGCCGCCCCGCTCCGATCGCGTCATTCGGAGAATGCATCGAATCAAGGAGTCTTGAATGCCCCGTGCAGAACGACCGGACGGCTCGCCCGCCCGTCAGCCGAAACCCTCGTGGGGTCCGGGAAAGAATGCGGCGCTCAGCGTCGCTGCATTTGCCGCGATCTTCGGTGCCTTCGCGTACGTCGAGCGAGACGCGAGGATCGGCCATGCGAGCGTGACGCACGATATCGCCGGCGTGATCGGAACCGCCGTCGGCAACTACCGCAAGCTCATCGTGGCGGCGACCGGCGGCGCGTCCGGCACCGCAGCGCCCGCCGGCTCGACGTCGACGGTCGCGCAGGTCGGCCCGGTGACGCCTTCGGCGTCGGCCACGCCGGCCCTGTCGGCCGCGGCCGAAGCGGCCGTGCCGGCCATGCCGGCCGTACCGCCGCAAGCGGCGACAGGTTCGGACACGCAACACCCGCGGCCCGCACACGTGCCGCCGCCCCGGCTCGCGGCCGCCCCGCACGCCGCGTCGACCGGCAGCCACACGACGCGCCCGGGCGATGCGCACCGGACGTCGCGCTCGCAGGCGCTGGCGCGCACGAGAAAACATCCCGACCCCGGGCCGAGACTGCAACCGCAGTCGTATATCGCCGGCACGGCGCACATGGAGGCCACCAGCGTCACGCACGACGAAGTGGAAGGTGCCCGCGCTCTGGCCAGGGCGCGCTGGTGCGCACGGATCGACGAATGGAGCTGTGTGGAGCAGAACGCGAGCCGTGCACTCGCCATCGATCCGACGAACAGCGAATCGCGCGCGTTGCTCGGACAAGCGGTCCGCAACCGCCTGTGAACCGACCGGATGCCGCCGGGCCTCGCCGCCCGGCGACGCAATAGCCGGCGACGCGATAGCCGGCGACGCACGCCGTCGGGCGTGCAACCGATGTGATCGTTTCAAAGTGAGGAGACATCGTGGCTAACAATCGTCAACAACAATGCACCACCGTCGTTCCGCCGAACCGGCGGGTCCTCCTGCATGCGCCGTTGCTGTGCCTGCTCGTCGCATCCGGCCCGTGCCTTGCCGCCGAAGGCGACGCAAAGCCGCGCGACGCGAGTGCAATCGCCGGCTCCCATGGTGCGCCGGATGCGCTGCCGCCCGACCTGCAGCCGACGGGTGCGTCGATGCAGGCCGCCCAGGGTTCGGGCACGCAACCCCCTCATGCGCCGACGCCGATCGCACGGGCCTCGGATGCGTCGATGCAGATCGCGCAGGCGAGCCCCGCGATGCCGACCACCGTCGTGGTGGACCCGGATGCAGCGCAGCCGAGTGCTCCGGTGCCGGACGCAACCGCGTCGAATGCACCTGCGCCGGCCGCGCACGCGCCGAATGCGCCGATGCTGCTTGCGCAGGCATTCGACACGGTGCCGCCGGATGCGCCGGCGCCACGCGTGCCAACGTCGGATGCACCTCAACAACTCGCCCAAGCCGCGCCCTCCGCACCGCCGGCTACGCCGACGCTCGTCGCGCAGGCATCCGGCACGCCGATGCCGAACTCGCCCACGCCCGCGGCCCAGCCGCCTGGCGTCGAGCCGCCGTCGTCCCGGCAACCGAGTTCACAGTCACCAGGCGCGCAGCTCCCCGGCGAGGCGATCCAGCGATCGCAAGGACCCGACGTCGAGGCGCCGAATGCGCAGGCGCCGAATCTTCGCACCGCCGACGTCGCGACGGTGCGCAACGACGTGTTCGGCCTCGCGGCCAGCGGCGGCGCGGTCAAGGCGCTCGACGAAGCGAAGGCCCGACCCGATGCATTCTCCGCCGTCGACATCGCGCAACTGGAAGAACTGTCGATTCGCCAGCAGGTGCGCGGCGGACGCGACAAGTCGCGTTCGATGACGAGCTCGGACCGCTTCGACGGGCTCGACAACGCGCTGCGCGCCGCCGACGACCTCGACAAGCGGATACCGGCCACGCCGGAGTACACGCCGGTCCGCACGGCGCTCGCCGGTGACCGGGTGGTCGCCCTCGCCGCACGCGGCGACATGAAGGCGGCCGTCACGACGTTCGAGACGATTCCGTCCAACGCGGAGATCTCGATCGACGCGCTGGCGGCCGTCGGCGATGCGTACCTGTACCTGAGCGAGCCGGCCAAGGCGAACGCCGTGTACGCGCGGGCGTTGCAGCAGGCCACCGCGTCGCCGACCGATCGCGCGACCCGCGGCTTCCAGTATGGCGCCCGCACGCAGCCGATCGAGCTGCGCGAAGGGCTGTTCTGGTCGTACGTCGACCAGGCGCGTGCGCCCGAAGCGAAGCAGGTGCTCGACGACATGGAGAAGTCGCTGCCGCCGGTCAAGCAGGTGACCAACGTCGGTCCGGGAGAAAGCGACTATCTGCGCTACTACCGGCTGCGCGCGCAGTACCTGATCTTCACGGGTCACGTCGACCAGGGGATCGCCGCCCTCGAACAGCTCGAGAAAGAGGTGCCGTTCAACGCCGAGGTCCGTGCCGCGCACGCCGACGCCGTGTCGGGCCAGTCGCATCCGCGCCAGGCGATCTCGATGTATCGCGCATCGCTGACCGATCACCCGGACAGCGTCGAGATGCTCGCGGGCCTCGGCCGCGCATCGCTCACGGCAGACGACTACGCGACCGCGAAGACCGTCGACCAGACCCTGGGCAACACGTTCCCGGACAGCGGCTCCGTGCGCAGCTTCAAGCGCGACTACAACGCCTACCGCAGCCCGGTGTTCACGACCGACCTGAGCTTCGAGCACGGCAACAGCGCACTGGCCGACAACAGCTTCACGTCGGACAGCTACATCTATTCGCAACCGTTCGGCGACAACTGGCGGGTCTTCTCGCACACGTTCTTCGGCCATGCGCAAACCGACGGCGGCAGCGTCAGCCGCACGCGCACCGGCATCGGCGGCGACTATCGGCACGGGCCGCTCACCGTGCTGGGCGAAGTCACGCGTTCGATGGGCGGGGACGGCCGGACCGGCGGCCGCGGGACGATCGCGTACGCGCTGAACGACTACTGGACGGTCGGCGCCGGGCTGGACACCAACGACAACTCGCTGCCGTGGAAGGCGTATGCCGCGCACATCTGGGGCCGCTCCGCGAACGTCGAAGTCGTGTATCGCCAGAACGACCGGCGCGAAGTCAAGCTGAGCTACGGCGTGAGCCGCTACAGCGATTCGAACCTGCACCAGGAGATCGCGGCGACCGCCACGCAGCGCGTGTACACGTCCGCGAACCAGCTCGTCAACGTCTCGCTGAATCTCGGCACCGACAGCAACACGCGCCAGGACGCGCCCTACTTCAGCCCCGGTCGCGACTACGCGGCCGCGGCGACCGTGATGCATCAATTGACGCTGTGGAAGAAAGGTGACACGGGGCTGCAACAGCGCGTGTCGGTATCGGGCGGCGTGTACAACGAGCGCGGCTTCGGCACCAGCCCGCTGTGGAGCGCGCGCCTCGAGCACGCGTGGACGTTCAAGCACGACATCACGCTGAGCTACGGCGTCGAGGTCAGCAGCCACGCATACGACGGCCAGCGCGAGCGCTCCGAAACCGGCTTCCTGTCGCTCAACCTGCCGTTTTAGCAAGGAGCTCTGAATGCAATCCAGACGGACCTTCATGTGCGGATGCCTCGGCACGTTTGCCGCCTGTTCGCTGTTCCCGGGCGTGACCGGCGCCAAGATGATCGACCTGCTGCCGCCGTCCGATCCGGCCGACGGCAAGACGTTTCGCGTGATCTGCATGCACGACGTGCGCGACAACCTGATGGCGTCGTTCTCGTCGCCGACCGCGATCATCGATCCGTTCGCGGTCGATACCGGCACGCTCACCGCGATCTTCTCGTGGCTGCAGACCAACAACTACCACACCATCACGGTCAAGCAGATCGAAGAGTCGCGCCGCGGCGGCAAGCCGCTGCCGCCGCGCTCCGTGCTGCTCACGTTCGACGACGGCTTCCGCAGCCACTACACGAAAGTGCTGCCGCTGCTCGAGCGCTTCAAGTATCCGGCCGTGATGGGCCTCGTCACCGCGTGGATCGACACGCCGCCGGATACGCCGATCCGCATCAGCGACAAGGTTCAAGTGCCGCGCGACTTCTTCCTGTCGTGGGACGAGGTGAAGAAGCTCGGGCAGTCGGAATTCGTCGAGCTCGGCTGCCACACCCACAATCTCCATCATGGCGCGGTCGCGAATCCGCAAGGCAACGAGTTGCCGGCGACCACGTCGCATCTGTACCTGCAGGACCAGAAACGCTATGAAACCGACGCCGAGTTCCACGCACGCGTGCACGACGACCTGCAGACGTGCGTGCGGCAGATCCGCGAACGCACCGGTATCGTCGCGCGCTCGATGGTGTGGCCGTACGGCGCGGAAAACCAGCCCGTGCGCAATATCTCGACGTCGCTCGGCATGGACGTCCAGTTCAGCCTCGATGCCGGCCCGAATACGCCGGACGTGCCGCTCGACCGGCTGAGACGGATTCTGATGATGTACGACGTCGACATCGGCGGGTTCGAGCGCTCGATGCGCGAACCGGCGTCGAACCGCGGCGACGTCGACGTGCCCGAGCGCACCGTGCAGGTCGATCTCGACCAGGTCTACGATCCCGATCCCGCACGGCAGGAGGCGAATCTCGGCAAGCTGATCGAGCGCATCTACCGGATGCAGCCGAAATCGGTGTACCTGCAGGCGTTTGCAGACCCGAAGGGCACGGGCGTGGCCGAAGCCGTGTATTTCCCGAACCGGCACCTGCCGATGCGTTCCGACCTGTTCTCGCGTGCCGCGTGGCAACTCAATACGCGCGCCAACGTACAGGTGTACGCGTGGATGCCGGTGCTCGCGTTCCGGCCGCCCGCCGACAAGCTCCGCTCGCTCCAGGCCGTGAGCGCGTTCGGCGGTGCGCCGGCTAGAGAGAACGGCACGCGCGTGTTCCGGCTGAGTCCGTTCGATCCCGATGCTCGGCTGATGATCCAGCAGGTCTACGAGGATCTCAGCAAGCACGCGTCGTTCAGCGGGCTCCTGTTCAGCGACGACGCCGTGCTCGACGACTACGAGGACGCGAGCCGGCATGCGCTGCGCGTGTATTCGCAATGGGGGCTGCCGGCCGACGTCGGCAAGATCCGCGAGAACCCCGATCTGATGAAGCGCTGGACGCGCCAGAAGACGCGCTACCTGATCGACATGACCCGGCAGCTCGAACAGATCGTGCTGGCCCATCAGAACGTCGGCGACGTGCTGACCGCCCGCAACATCTTCGCGATGCCGGTGCTCAAGCCCGAGTCGGAAGCGTGGTTTGCGCAGAACTACGACGATTTCCTCGCCGCCTACGACTACGTCGCGCTGATGGCGATGCCGTACATGGAACAGGCGAAAGACCCGGAAGGCTGGCTGGACCAGCTCGTGAAGGCCGTACGCGCGAAGCAGCGCGGGCTGCAGCGGACCGTGTTCGAACTGCAGGCATACGACTGGCACGGGCAGAAGGCGGTGCCGGCCGGCACGCTGCTTGCGCAGATGCGGCGGCTGCGCAGCGAGGGCGCCGTGAATTTCGGCTACTACCCCGACAACTTCCTGAACGGCCAGCCGGAGCTCGATGCGATGCGCGACGTGATGTCGCTGAAGTCGCGCCTCGATCCCACCTCGATCAACGCGCTGATGCAGATGCAGCAATCGAAGGGAACCAAGACACCATGACCTCCCATAGCCTCATCCAGCGCCTGCAGGATTTCGTCTTCTACTATCCGTTCTTCATGTCGTATCTGTGGATGATCGGCGGCGTCGTGCACTATTTCCTGCTCGAGGAAGGCCGCGAGCTGTCGACGCGCACGATCGCGTCGAGCGGCATCCCGAAGGTGTCGATCGTCGTGCCCTGCTTCAACGAAGCCGCGAACGCGCGCAGCGTGATCGGCCACCTGAACGGGATGCAGTATCCGAACTACGACATCATCGCGGTCAACGACGGCAGCAAGGATCGCACCGGCGAGATCCTCAACGAGCTGGCCGTCGAGATCCCGCGGCTGCTCGTGATCCATCACGCGCGCAACGAAGGCAAGGCGGTCGGGCTGACGACCGCGGCGGCCGTGTCGAACGCGGAATACCTGCTGTGCATCGACGGCGACGCGCTGCTCGCGCACGATGCGATCGGCTGGATGCTCGAGCACTTCCTGACCGACCCGGGCGTCGGCGCGGTGACCGGCAACCCGCGCATCCGCACGCGCACGTCGCTGCTCGGCCGCATGCAGGTCGGCGAATTCTCGTCGATAGTCGGGCTGATCAAGCGCACGCAGCAGGTGTACGGCCGCATCTTCACGGTGTCGGGCGTGATCACGATGTTCCGCAAGACGGCGCTCGCCGACGTCGGCTACTGGAGCTCGGACATGCTCACCGAGGACATCGACATCAGCTGGAAGCTGCAATGCCGCGACTGGCGCGTCGTGTACGAACCGCACGCGCTCAGCTGGATCCTGATGCCGGAGACGGTGAAGGGGCTCTACCGGCAGCGGCTGCGCTGGTCGAAGGGCGGCATCCAGGTGCTGCTCAAGTACGCGGGCACGCTGATGCGGCCGACGCAGATGATGATGTGGCCGCTGTTCGCCGAATACCTGATCGGCATCGCGTGGGCGTACTCGATGACGTTCATCCTGCTGCTCGCGCTGATCGACGTCGTCTACCCGCTTCCGCCGAACTGGCATGTGTCCGTGGTGCCGCACTGGCACGGGATGCTGCTGGTCGCGACCTGCATCCTGCAGCTGATCATCGGCAGCATGATCGATCGTCGTTACGACGAAAAACTCCTGATGTACTTCCTTGACACCATCTGGTACCCCGTCGCGTTCTGGCTGATCAGCATGATCACCACCGTCATCGCCCTGCCCGCCGTCGTGCTGCGGGGCCGTGGCAAGCGCGCCGTTTGGGTCAGTCCCGACCGAGGCATTCAACATGAAGAACGCGCCGATTATTGACCTTTCCCTGCGCGCACCGCGCGACATGATCGCCGAACGCGGCAACATCGTCGGGCCCGTGCTCGTCGCGTGGTTCCGCCTCGTGCGGCCTGCGCTGGTCGGGGGCGTATGGGCCTCGATCTGCATCTATACGTACCGTTACCTGCTGCCGTTCAACGAGGCCGAGATGCCGATCGAACAGATCGTGTTCTACGTGACCAGCATCGCGCTGATCGCCGGCACGATCGTCATGTGGCTGATCGCGGGACGCGTCGTGCATCCGTTCGCTTACCGGTTGCGCGTGTCGAAGATGCTGCGGCGCTCGGCCAGCGTGAAGGTGCGCTCGGTACCGCCCACCGCGTTCGCGAGCGAGCGCCGGCGCGGCGCGCGACGCACGACGCGCATTCTCGTCGCGTCGCACGATGCGAACGGGTCGATTTCCGGCATCGAGTGGGTCGCGCATGCCGAGCCGCAACCGCGCGAATGAATCGCCGGAAACGTGCCGCGCCGGGCGCGACGCCTGCCGCGCGACGTGGCACCGCTTTCGACATCGTGCTGGCGCGCGACACGCGCCAGTCGACAACTTCCTGGAGACGAGGTGAATCATGTGCGGAATCGTCGGAGCAAGCGGCCGGAACAATCAAGTGCCGCAACTGGTCAACGCGCTGAGCCGGCTCGAATATCGCGGCTACGATTCGTGCGGCATCGCCGTGCAGGGCGACGGCCGCCTGCGCAGCGAACGTACGTTGAGACGCGTGACCGATTTGCAGGACCGCGTGCTGACGCTCGGTCTCGAAGCGCAGACCTGCATCGCGCATACGCGCTGGGCGACGCACGGCGCGCCATCGGAAATGAACGCGCACCCGATCATGTCGGGCGACACGATCGCGGTCGTGCACAACGGGATCATCGAGAACCACGACACGCTGCGCGCCGAACTGAAGCAACGCGGCTATACGTTCCGCGGGCAGACCGATACCGAAGTCATCGCGCACCTGATCCACAGCCTCTATCGCGACGACCTGTTCGACGCGGTCGTACGCGCCGTCAAGCGGCTGCACGGTGCGTACGCGATCGCGGTGCTCAGTGCGCTCGAGCCGCAGCGCCTCGTCGCCGCGCGCGCCGGCTCGCCGCTCGTGATCGGCATCGGCGCCGAGCAGAACTACCTGGCGTCCGACTGCGCGGCGCTCGGGGACCTGACCGACCGCTTCGTGTACCTGGAGGATGGCGACGTCGCGCTGATCACGCCGGAGCGCATCGCCGTGGTCGATGCGGGTGGGCAGGAAGCGCGGCGTCCGTTGTGCGAAGTGAAGGCGCGCGCGGACGACGCCGCGCTCGGCCCGTACCAGCACTTCATGCAGAAGGAAATCTTCGAGCAGCCGAAGGCGATCGACAGCACGCTCGACGGCATCGACGCGATCTCGCCGGCGCTGTTCGACGCGACGGAAGCCACGCGCGCGCTGCTGTCGCGGGTGAGAAGCGTGCTGCTGCTCGGCTGCGGCACCAGCTACTACGCGGGCCTGACCGCGAAGTACTGGCTCGAAAGCATCGCGGGCGTGCCGGCGCAGGTCGAGATCGCCAGCGAATACCGCTACCGCGACACGGTGGCCGATCCGCGCACGCTCGTCGTCGGCATCTCGCAGTCGGGCGAAACGGCCGACACCATCGGCGCGATCGAGCAGGCGCGTGCGATGGGCCAGGACCTGTCGATGGCGATCTGCAACGTCGCGACCAGCACGATCGCGCGCAATGCGCCGCTGCGGTTCCTGACGCGGGCCGGCGCCGAACTCGGTGTCGCGTCGACCAAGGCGTTCACCACGCAGCTCGTCGCGCTGTTCGTGCTGACGCTGACGCTCGCGCAACTGCGCGGCCGGCTCGATGCCGCACAAGTCGCGACGCACCTGAAGCAATTGCGCGCGCTGCCCGATCGCATCAGCCACGCGCTCGCGCTGGAAACGCAGATCATGGGCTGGGCCACGAAGTTCGCCCGCACCGAGAACGCGCTGTTCCTCGGGCGCGGCATCCATTTCCCGATCGCGCTGGAAGGCGCGCTGAAGTTGAAGGAGGTGTCGTACATCCATGCGGAAGGCTATGCGGCCGGCGAGCTGAAGCACGGGCCGCTCGCGCTCGTCACGAGCGCGATGCCGGTCGTCACGATCGCGCCGGACGACCGCCTGTTCCAGAAGCTGAAGTCCAACATGGCCGAGGTGCGCGCGCGCGGCGGGCGGCTCTACGTGCTGGCCGGCAATCAGCTCGAGATCGACGCCGACCGCGACACGCACCTGATCCGCGTGCGCGAATCGGGCGACCTGCTGTCGCCGATCGTCAACGTGATTCCGCTGCAACTGCTCGCGTATCACGTCGGCTGCGCACGCGGCGCGGACGTCGACAAGCCGCGCAACCTCGCGAAATCGGTGACCGTCGAATGACGCGACGAACGCGCCCGGTACAGGCGGTCATGCGGCTGGCCATGGCTGCCCTCTGCGGCGCGGGCGGCATCGGCACGGCGTCGCCGCCGGCCTTTGCCGGCGCGCCGGTCGTGCATACGGTCACCGTGCCGAGCGCCCCGGCGCCGCAGGACAGCGGTGACCCGCGGCGCTTCATGCACGGCATCGGTGTGGCCGACGCCGGCGACGGCAAACGCTGGGTGTTCTTCAGCAGCTCGGGCATCGTGCCGCGCGGCGCGCTGCGCGGCGGCAGCTGGCCGCACGACATATACGTCGGCGAATGGGCGCCCGGCGAGCCGCGCGTGCTGCGCGTGCGCACGTTCATCAGCCGCCCCGAGGCGCAGGAGCCCGTCTCGATCGCGCAGAACGCGCACGGCGACATCTTCGTCACGTTCGAGGACGGCTGGAATACGTCGCAGGAAGTCAGCCAGCGCTACGGCGTCTAC
Organism: Burkholderia orbicola; assembly: GCF_900100915.1. Classification (NCBI taxonomy): domain Bacteria; kingdom Pseudomonadati; phylum Pseudomonadota; class Betaproteobacteria; order Burkholderiales; family Burkholderiaceae; genus Burkholderia; species Burkholderia orbicola. The sequence goes on from NZ_FNKW01000002.1 coordinate 731,882, forward strand.
CGCCGCGACCTGAAACCGATCAAGCCCTACCCGAACGACGTCGAATCGGGCGGCCACTCGGGTCACGTCGCGACGGTCGCCGACCGCTTCGTCGTGTTCTATTCGGCCGACTGGGTCAACGGCGGCGGGGTCGACAACCTCGGCAGCGGCAACGGCGTCTACCTGAAAACCTACGACGCGGCCGGGCGCGTGCTGAACCATGTCGCGGTCGCGCCGCGCCGCCGCGAGTGGTGGCCCGTGATCGCGGGCTCGCCGCGCAACGCGCTGCTCGTGTGGCAGAAATTCATCGACGGCAGCACGGACGCGACGCTCGAATACGCGATGTTCGATCCGGTCACCGCGAAACTGGACAAACTCGGATCGCTGAACGATGCGATCCAGTACTACGTGTATTCAGCCGCCTATGTGCCGGAGATCGACCGTTTCATCGTCGTCACGACGACCGCGGACGAGCGCGGCGTCGCGATGCTGATCGCGCCGGACGGCCGCCGCACGGCGACGCTCGATTGCCTGCCCGCGTCGGTACGCGAATCGGGCCTCGGCGTCGTCGGCACGCATGCGTATGTGCCGACCCGCGACGGGCGGCTGCTGACGCTCGCGCTCACGCCGGCGGACATGAAGGTAAGCGGCGTGCAGCGCTCGCCGATTCCGTGGGGCTCGACCGGCATCGCCGGCTTCCCGGCGCGCGGCACGGCGATGCATTTCGTGTCGCTGACGCCGTCGGGGCTGCGCGAAGCCGATTTCGATCCGAAGCAGGACACGCCGATGCCGAAGAACGAAGTGTCGTGTTCGAGTCATTGACGGCGCTCCGGTAACGCACTGTCGTCGTGAACGCGGACAGGCCGCGTGTCTCCCCGTGCCCTTCGTCTTTCCGCCGTCCGAACCACGCCGCGACAGACGACACCTCGCCCACTCGGTCGCCCGGTAGTCGGGCATGCCGTCGCGGGCCTGCCCGACCACAACTGCCGCGCCTTTCCTCTGCCGAATTCGCCAGCGCCGCCCGTACCGGCTAGACTGTCGCCCGATTCCTTCTATCGGCCGCGGCGTCCCGCCTCCTGCCGCCGCCGGAACGCCCCTTCCCGGAGAACGAATGCTGAAGCGCCAGTGGTTTTCGCTCGTGCTGCTGACGGTTTGCCTGCTCGGGCAACGCGCGTCGGCCCAGTCCACGCTCGAACTCGACACCGACGGCACGACGCGTGCCCTCACCCGCCAGACGTTGCTCGCGCGCGCCGATGCGGCCGACATCCACGTGCCGCGCGATATCGCCTACGGCAGGCCGATGACGTTCCGCGCGGTGCCGTTCGCCGCGCTGCTCGGCGACACGCCGCTGCCGGCCGACGGCGTGCTCGAAACGCGCGCGGCCGACGGTTTTGCCGCGCAACTGCCGCTCGAGCTCGTGCGCCGCCGCGCGCCGGCCGGCGCGATCCCGTGGCTCGCGATCGAGGACCCGGCCCATCCATGGCCGAAGCTGCCCGGCAAGCAGGTCGGCGCGGGGCCGTTCTATCTCGTCTGGCTCGGACCGGACGCGTCGTCGGTGCGCGGCGAGCAGTGGCCGTACCAGATCGTGCGCATCACGATCGAATCGTCGCCGCTCGCGCGCTGGCCGTCGCTCGCGGTCGACACCGCGTTGCCCGCGAACGACCCGGCCCGCGCGGGCCAGCGCCTGTTCGTCACGCAATGTCTCGCGTGTCACCGCGTCGACGGCGCGGGCAGCAGCCACGCCGGCCCCGACCTGAACACGCCGATGAACCCGGTCGACTACTTCCAGCCCGCCGCGCTGCGCCGCTACATCCGCAATCCGGCATCGGTACGCGACTGGCCGGGCCGCAGCATGCCGGCGTTTCCTCCGGATCAGTTGAGCGATCGCGAACTCGACCAGATCGTCGCGTATCTCGCGTATATGGCGCGGCGCAAGGCGGCAAGATAACGCGCGCCATCCATCCGGCCGCACCCGCCGCGCTTACGCTTCCTGCGCGCTCTGCAACACCGCGCGCAACAGCACGTCGGCGCCGGCCGTCGCCCATTCCGGCGTAATCGCTTCGGCCTCGTTGTGGCTCAGCCCGTCGACGCACGGCACGAAGATCATGCCGGTCGGCGCGACACGCGCGACATAGCACGCGTCATGCCCCGCGCCGGACACGATGTCCATGTGCGACAGTCCGAGCGAACGCGCCGCGTCACGCACCGTGTCGATGCAGCGTGGCGCGAACGGCACCGGCGCATACGTGAAGATCTGCTCGATCCGCGCGCCGAGGCCGGTTTCGTCGGCCAGGCGCGCGAGTTCCGCGCGCAGCGCGGCGTCCAGTTCATCGAGGACCGCATCGTCGGGGTGACGGAATTCCACCGTGAAGAAGCAGCCGCCCGGCACCGTGTTACGCGAATTCGGCCGCGCCTCGATCATCCCGACCGTTGCGCGCGCATCCGGTGCGTAGCGACGGCCGAGCACTTCGATGAACGAGATCATCCGTGCCGCGCCCACCAGCGCGTCGCGACGGAACGCCATCGGCGTCGTACCGGCATGCGCGTCGACCCCGGTGAGCGTCACCTCGTACCAGCGCTGCCCCTGCCCGGCCGTCACGACGCCGATCGTCTTGCCGGCCCGTTCCAGAATCGCGCCCTGCTCGATATGCAGTTCGTACGCCGCGTGCACCGGATAGCCGCCGACCGGCTCCGCGCCTGCGTAGCCGATCCGTTCGAGCTCCTCGCCGATCGTCCGGCCCGTGCCGTCGCTGCGCGACAACCCGTATTCGAGCGTATAGACACCCGAGAACACGCCGGCCGACACCATCGCCGGCGCGAAGCGCGAGCCTTCCTCGTTGGTCCAGATCACGACGTCGACCGGGCGCTCGGTCTCGATGCCCGCGTCGTTCAGCGCGCGCACGACTTCGAGCCCGCCGAGCACGCCGTAGATGCCGTCGTAGCGGCCGCCGGTCGGCTGCGAATCGGCATGCGAGCCCGTCATCACCGGTGCGGCGTCCGGATTGCGGCCTGCGCGGCGCGCGAACACGTTGCCCATCCGGTCGACGCGCACCGTGCAGCCGGCGTCGCGCGCCCACTGCACGAACAGGTCGCGCGACTCGCGGTCGAGATCGGTCAGCGCAAGACGGCACACGCCGCCCTTCGGCGTCGCGCCGATCTGCGCCATCCGTTCGAGTGATGCCCACAGGCGGTCGCCGTCGACGCGCGGCATGCTCGCGGTATCGGCATCGTTACGCATCGCCGTTCTCCGGCGCGCGTTGCAGCGCATAGCGAAAATCGCAGCGCTTGCCGCCCTGCATGATCGTGCTGGTGCGCGTGAGCGCGATGTCCGGCGCATAGCCCTGAATGAAATAGCTGTCGCGCGCGCAGCTCAGCAGGTGGCCGATCTCGCCGAGCCCCATCGCGTGATACATCTCCGCATAGCTGCAGCGATGCACGTCGTAGTCGTAGTGCGCGTCGTCCGCGCGCCGCACCTCGACGTCGAGCGCATCGTCCTTCTCCCACAGCACCTGCAGCGCGATGAACGACTTCACGCTCGTGCCGTCCGGCTCCTGCGCGGCGAACGTCCGGCCCGCGTCGACGGCCGCGCCGCGCACGGCTTCCGCGATCACGGCCTGCGCGCGCTCGGCGCCGAACTCGCGCTTCATGATCTCGTAGATCGGCTTGATGATTTCCGCTTCGATGCGGCGTCGCGCGAGGATCCCGAGGCGTGTGTCCTCGGGTGCGGCGGCGGATGTCGGGTGCGCTTCTGTCATGGGGATCGTCCTGGTTTTTGTCGTTTTGTTGTTACTTGGCCGCGGTGCGCGAGCCGCCGAGCACGTCGACGACGGCCCACTTGCCGCCGCGCACCTGGTAGATCGTGAAGGCCGGGTCCTTCAGGTTGCCTTCGGCATCGAACGCGACGCGCCCGGTCACGCCCGGCCGATCGATCGCACGAACGGCCGCGACCAGCTTCGCCGGCTCGGTCGTGCCGGCCTTCTGCGCGGCCGCGATCAGCGTGGCGGCCGCGTCGTACGCGAACGGCGCATGCAGCTCGATCGGCGCGTGAAAGCGCGCCTGGTATTGCGTGTCGAACGCCTTGCCGCCCGGCATCCGGTCGAGCGGCAGGCCCGGTTCGAGCGCCGTCACGCCGTCGCCGTCCTTGCCGGCGAGCGACAGGAAGGTCTGGCTCACGAAGCCGCCCGCACCGAGCAGCGGCGCGTTCACGCCGAGCTGGCGCATCCGGCGCGCGATCGGCGCGGCCTGCGCGTCGAGGCCGCCGAAGAACACGAGGTCCGCGCGCTTGCCCTTGATCGCGGTCAGCACGCCGCTGAAGTCGGTCGTCTTGTCGTTCACGTACTGACGATCGACGATCGTGCCGCCGTTCGCCTGCACGCCCTTGATGAACTGGTCGGCCAGCCCCGCGCCGAACGACGTGCGATCGTCGAGCACCGCGATGCGCTTCGCCTTCAGCGTCTTCACCGCGTACGCACCGGTGAAGTGTCCGCCTGCATCGTCGTGACCCATGATGCGGAACGCCGTCGCGTAGCCCTGCTGCGTGTATTGATGGCCGGTGGAGGCCGGCGCGATCTGCGGAATGCCCGCATCGCGGTACACGCGCGACGCCGGCACGCTGCAGCCCGTGTTCCAGTGACCGACGACGCCGATCACGTGCTGGTCGACGAGTTGCTGCGCGACCGCGACGGCCGTGCGCGGGTCGGACTGGTCGTCGGCCGCGACGAGCTTGTAGACGACCGGCTTGCCGCCGATGGTCGGATGCTTCGCGTTCGCGTCGTCGATCGCGAGTTGCGCGCCGTTCTGCAAGTCCTTGCCGATCCGCGCGGACGGGCCGGTGAGCGGCGCGGCGAGACCGATCAGGACCGTCTGCGGAGCGGACTGCGCGAACGCGGGAACGGTGGCCACCAGGGCGGCCGCGGAGAAGGCAAGGCGGGTGGAGAAGAAGGCGATTTTCATGTGCGGGGTCGGTCAGTCGGATCAAAAAACATGAAAAATATTAAATATTCGACATCCAAACCCCAAATACCCAATTATTGGATGCTTATACCGTTCCCGTCACATTAGCGTATATCCCTGTAAATACAGGATATTTTTGTGTTGTCGCTTACCCCGACTTTTCGATAAAATTCGATACATGAAAAATATCGAACAATTGCCGCACGATCCGCCGCTGCGCGCGGTGCGTGCATTCGAAGCATTCGCGCGTCTCGGCTCGGTCACCGCGGCGGCGGGCGAACTCGACATCACGCCGTCGGCGGTCAGCCATCAGCTGCAACTGCTCGAGGCGTTCATCCAGACGCCGCTGACGGTACGCGAAGGCCGGCTGCTCGCGCTCACCGACGAGGGACGCGACTACTACCGGTCGATCAGCGCGGCGTTCTCGGTGCTGCGCAGCGCCACGCGCTTCGTGCGCGATCGTTCGTCGCTGCGCCAGATCACCGTCAGCCTGATTCCGCTGCTCGGCATCGGCTGGTTCATTCCGCGGCTGCATGCGTTCCTGGCCGACAACACCGACGTCGACGTCACGGTGCTGTACGCGCATCACCGCAACTACCGAAGCGATGCGTCGGATCTGTCGATCCGCTTCGGCACCGGCGACTGGCCCGGCTACCGCTGCGAGCGGCTGCTGCCGGGCGCGATGGTGCCGATGTGCAGCCCGTCGTTCCTGAAGCGTCATGGGCCGTTCCGCACGCCGGCCGATCTCGCGCGCGCGCCGCTGGTGCATGACGAGGATCGCAGCACGTGGGTCAACTGGCTGCAGGGCGCCGGCGTACGGCACGTGTCGCACGCGGTGGGGCCGATGTTCGAGGACGGCCAGCTCACGCTGAGCGCCGCCCGCGCCGATCTCGGCGCCGCGCTGCTGCGCGCGCCGCTGGTCCAGCGCGAACTGGCGAACGGCGAGCTGGTGCAACTGTTCGACCACGCGCTCGACGATGGGCGCGACTACTACCTGTGCACGCGCGAGGACGCGGACATGCCGGACGGGGCGCGGCGGCTGGCGGAGTGGTTGCGGGAGATGGCGGGGATTTGAGCGGGGTGTGCCCCGCCTGCCGAACCGGGAATCGGCATTCGCTTCGGACAGGCGGCGATCTTGCATTTGCGCGGCCGGATATCGATGATGACTGCGTCAAGTCATGGAGGTTGCAATGCATACGATCCCGGTCGACCTGTCGGATGACCAGCATGCCGCGTTGAGCATCATCGCAGGGGCCAGGGACCGCCCCCGCGCCGAAATCATCGGCGACGCAATCGATGCCTATATCGCGCGACACGAACACACACTTGTCAACAATGTGTTCGGTCTATGGAAGGGGCGCGAGATTGCCAGCCAGGAGGACCTGCGTTCGGAATGGTGAAGGCATGTACAGCCTCTGCCCCGCACGAATTGCCTTCGGCCCCCGCCAATCAAGGGCCGGAAGCAGATAGAAAATCCCGATGCCTCGGATTGAAACAAGCAATTTCACAAGCTCAGGGTGAACCCGGATACTGGCAACACTCCACTCACCACTGACGAAAAGGAATTGTCCAGATGCCGATCATCAACACCCAAATCAAGCCGTTCAAGGCAACCGCTTACCACAACGGCGAATTCGTGCCCGTGTCGGAAGAGAACTTCAAGGGCAAGTGGTCCGTCGTCGTGTTCTACCCGGCCGACTTCACGTTCGTCTGCCCGACCGAACTGGGCGACCTCGCCGACCGTTACGCGGAATTCCAGAAGCTGGGTGTCGAAATCTACGGCGTGTCGACCGACACGCACTTCACGCACAAGGCATGGCACGACACGTCGGACACGATCGCCAAGATCAAGTACCCGCTGGTCGGCGACCCGACGCTCACGCTGTCGCGCAACTTCGACGTGCTGATCGAGGAAGAAGGGATGGCGCTGCGCGGTACGTTCGTGATCAACCCGGAAGGCGAGATCAAGCTGTGCGAAATCCACGACAACGGTATCGGCCGCGACGCAGGCGAACTGCTGCGCAAGGTCCAGGCCGCGCAATACATCGCCGCGCACCCGGGTGAAGTGTGCCCGGCCAAGTGGACGCCGGGTGCGGAAACGCTGACCCCGTCGCTCGACCTGATCGGCAAGATCTGACGATCGTTCCGCGCACCTCGCCCGAGGCGCGCGACGGCGGGCCACGCCTCGCGCGGCCCGCGCCCTCCTCCGGCACGACGTGCCCGACCAGCATTATCAATACGGAATCCGAAACGCCATGCTCGACGCCAATCTCAAGAACCAACTCAAAGCGTACCTCGAAAAGATCACGCGCCCGATCGAACTCGTCGCCTCGCTCGACGACAGCGCGAAATCGCAGGAACTGCTGGCGCTGCTGAACGAGATTGCGTCGCTGACGGATCGCGTGACCGTAACCGAACGCCGCGACGACGCCGAGCGCAAGCCGTCGTTCTCGATCGGCGAGCCCGGCAAGCCGGCCGGCATCCGCTTCGCCGGCATCCCGATGGGCCATGAATTCACGTCGCTCGTGCTCGCGCTGCTGCAGACGGGCGGCCATCCGATCAAGCTCGACGACGACGTGATCGAACAGATTCGCGCACTCGACGGCGACTACGCGTTCGAAACGTTTTTCTCGCTGTCGTGCCAGAACTGCCCGGAAGTCGTGCAGGCGCTGAACGTGATGTCGCTGATCAACCCGCGCATTCGCCACGTCGCGATCGACGGCGCGCTGTTCCAGGATGAAGTCGAGTCGCGCCAGATCATGGCCGTGCCGACGATGTTCCTGAACGGTGCATCGTTCGGCCAGGGCCGCAGCAGCGTGAAGGAAATCCTCGCGAAGCTCGATACGGGCGCCGGCGAACGCGCGGCGAAGTCGCTCGAAAACAAGCCGGTGTTCGACACGCTGATCGTCGGCGGTGGCCCGGCGGGCGCCGCTGCCGCGATCTACTCGGCACGCAAGGGCATCGCGACGGGTGTCGTGGCCGAGCGCTTCGGCGGGCAGGTGCTGGACACGATGGCGATCGAGAACTTCGTGTCGGTTCAGGAAACCGAAGGGCCGAAGTTCGCGACCGCACTCGAGCAGCACGTGAAGCAGTACGACGTCGACATCATGGACGTGCAGCGCGCCGACGCGCTGATTCCGGGCGACGTACACCAGATCCGCCTCGCGAACGGCGCGGTGCTGAAGGCGAAGACGATCGTCCTCGCGACCGGCGCACGCTGGCGCGAAATCAACGTGCCGGGCGAGCGCGAATACCGTAACCGCGGGGTCGCGTACTGCCCGCACTGCGACGGCCCGCTGTTCAAGGGCAAGCGTGTCGCGGTGGTCGGCGGCGGCAACTCGGGCGTCGAGGCCGCGATCGACCTCGCCGGCATCGTGAAGGAAGTCACGCTGATCGAATACGGCGCGCAACTGCGTGCGGACGAAGTGCTGCAACGCAAGCTGCGCAGCCTGCCGAACGTGACGATCGTCACGCAGGCGCAGACGACCGAACTGACCGGCGACGGCAGCAAGCTGAACGGGCTCGTCTACAAGGATTTGCGTTCCGGTGAAACGAAGCGCGTGGACCTCGAAGGCGTGTTCGTGCAGATCGGCCTCGTGCCGAACACCGAATGGCTGAAAGGCACGGTCGAACTGTCGAAGCACGGCGAGATCGTCGTCGATGCACGCGGCGCGACGTCGGTGCCGGGTGTGTTCGCGGCCGGCGACGTGACGACGGTGCCGTTCAAGCAGATCGTGATCGCGGTCGGCGAAGGGGCGAAGGCGTCGCTCGGCGCCTTCGATTACCTGATCCGGCAGGACGTGGCGGCGCCTGCGGCCACTGCGCAGCCGCAGGCCGAAGAAGCGGTCGCCGCCTGACGGGCGTCAACGCACCGGCATCACAGTTTGTCTCTCTTGGCCCCGCATGCTTTGGTCGGCGTGCGGGGCCCTTTTTATGCCGAAGGCGTTCGCGGTTACTTGGTCGCGGCCGTGCCGCCGTCCGCCGGGACGGGCGCCGTCGACTTGATACTGCTCGACTGCCTGACCAGTTGCTCGGTCATCGCGGCCGCCACCGGATTCGCGCCGGACGACGCACTTCCCTGCCGGTACGAACCGGTGCTCGCCGGCATCGAAGAGATCGACGACATCGACGGCGGCGGCAACGACGGGTCGAGCTTCGCCGATTCCCTGACGAGCGCGGCCGTCTCCGGCGTTTCGGATTTCATCGCGGCCGGCGGCGCGGCAGCGGCGGCGTGGCGTTCGAGGCCGTCGCGCTTGCGCGGCGCGCGTTGCGTGACCTGTGCTCGCTGCGTGCTCTGTGCGGGCGCAGCCGACCGAGCGGGTTGGACCGATTGGGTGGGTTGAACGGCCGCAGTCTGGGCCGGAGCCGGGGCCGGCGCCGGAGGGGTCGAATCCTCCGGGTTCACCGTCACGACGTTGACCTTCGGCGGCGGTGCGGCCGGTTTCGTCACCGGTTGCGGCTTGTCGCTGACGACCGGAACCGGTGCAGGCGCGGCATCGACGCGCGCGGTTGCGGCCGGTGCGGGCGTGGGTGCGGTTGGTGCGGGAGGTGGCACGGCAGCCGCCTGCTTCGGCGCCGTCGCGGCGGCCGGTGCGGGCGGCGCGATCGCGCCCTGTACCGCGTGATCGTTGCCTGCGGGCGCCGCGGCAACAGGCGCGGCCGAATCGCCGATGCCGGCGTCTTCGATCGCACGGTGGTCCGCGCGCAGCAGCATCACGTACGCGGTGCCGGCCGCGGCTACCAGGAGCCCGCCAGCGATCATGATGGTTTTACGGGTACTCGTCATGCTTGCTCACCGACATATCGATGTGAACAAGCCATCATACGCGGCCAATGCGCGTTGATCTCGTACGAATACATTTGGTTGCATTGATGACGGCGCGAGGCCATCGGCGCCGCGCCGTACTATCGTCAGACGGAAAAAACCGCCCGCCCGCGCCCGTCAGATGCAGAAGATCGCGACCGCGATCCCGCCGAACAGCAGCCATTTGACGATGTAGTACACGGTGCGATTCCACGCCTTCAAGCGCTTGCCCGCGCGGCGAATCGCATACAGGTACCGGAACGCACGATTGAGCCCGCCCGTGCGATCGCCCGTTTCGTTCGGCGACGCGGCCGCGCGCATCAGCAGTTGCCCGAACGCATCGTTGACGCGCTGCGCCCAGCGATATTTCATCGGGCGATCGATGTCGCAAAACAGGATCACGCGATCGTGCGCGGTGCGGTTTTCGGCCCAGTGCAGGTACGTCTCGTCGAACATCACGGCCTCGCCGTCGCGCCATGCGTACGACTCGCCGTCGACGACGATCCGGCACGCGTCGTCGTTCGGCGTGTCGAGCCCGAGGTGGTAGCGCAACGAGCCCGCATATGGATCGCGATGCAGCCCGAGCGTCCCGCCCGGCGGCAACTGCGCGAACATCGCCGCCTTGATCGACGGAATCCGCGACAGGATCTCGACCGAGCGCGGACACAACGCCTGCGCGGACGGATGCGGCGCGTCGTACCACTTCAGGTAGAAACGCTTCCAGCCGTGGCGAAAGAACGAATTGAAGCCGATGTCGTTGTACTCGCCCGACGCCCTGATCCGGCTCGCATCGCGCAACGCGAGCGCTTCGCGGCGGAACGTGCGCCATTCGCGCTGCAGCACCGCGAGCTCCGGAAAGTGCTCCGTGTCGAGAAACGGCGTGGTCGGCACCGACGAGAACGCGTATGAAAAGCAGTTCAGCGGTGCGGTAAAGGTCGAGTGGTCGGAGAGTTGCCTGAACAACCGGTGCCGAACCTTGCCGCGCCGATGCGTGTACACGACACACGCAATGAACACGATCAACAGGACCCAGCGCATCGATATTTCCCCCATAGCTCTTTTGAAGAAATTCTAGAGACGAGGAAAATTTCTTGCTCTGACGGTGAGATCGCATGTGTGGGTCTCGCAACGGACGAGATGGCCAATCGATCCGTGCCAAAACGCCGAAAAGCCCGTATATACGGGCTTTTCGGGCAATCTGCATGCATGCGCGACAGGCTACCGACGCACGCGCCGGCAGCGATTATTCCGGAAACGGCAAATCAGTTTGTCCTTCTGCGCGCATACCGAACGTGTTGAGCGTCATCGCCACGAGCGCGTAATAGCCGAGCAGCGCGACGAGATTCACGACGGTTTCGTGGCCGAAGCGCGCCTGTGCATGCGCGAACGTCGCATCGCTCACGCGACGCGTGTCGTACAGCTCGGTGGCGAACGCATGGATCAGCGCATCGTCGTCCGATTCGAATACGGGCGCGACGCCGCGGCGGATCGCGTCGGCCGTCGCGGCCGGCACGCCGGCCTCGAGCGCGATTGGATGATGGATGTGCCACTCGGCCTGCGAGCGCCAGCGCGCGGCCGTCACGAGAATCGCGAGCTCCGACAGGCGCAGCGGCAGCCCGGTGCGATAGCGGCAGAACGCGCCGAGCTTCTGCGCGTGCTGGGCCAGTTCGGGGCTGGCGATCCAGCCGAGGAACGGCCCGTTCAGGTTGCCGCGCGGGCCGCTGAGAATGTCGGCGAGCACGGCCTTCTGTTCGTCGGTGGCCGATGCGGGATCGAAGGGAGGCAGTCTGTCTGTCATGGTGAGGATTCGGTGAGATCGGGGTTCATGCGCCGGCCGACGCGAGCGCCGCGCCGATCGCGCCGGACAGCCGCTCGACGATCGTGTCGATCTGCTGCGCGGTGCACACGAACGGCGGCGCAATCAGGATGTGATCACCGTGCACGCCGTCGATCGTGCCACCCATCGGATACACCATCAACCCCCGCTGCATCGCTTCGCGCTTGACCGCCGCATGTAGCTTCAACGCGGGATCGAAGGTCGCCTTGGTGTCGCGATCGCGCACGAGCTCGACGCCGACGAACAGCCCGCGGCCGCGCACGTCGCCGACATGCGGATGCGTGCCGTAATGCTCGCGCAACGACGCACGCAGTTGCTCGCCGCGCGCCTTCACGTTGTCGAGCAGCTTGTCTTCGGCGATCGCACGCTGCACTTCGAGCGCGGCCGCGCAGGCGGTCGCGTGGCCGAGGTAAGTGTGGCCGTGCTGGAAGAAGCCCGAGCCGTCGACGATCGTTCGATAGATGCGGTCGCTCACCAGCGTCGCACCGATCGGCTGGTACCCCGCGCCGAGCCCTTTCGCGATCGTCAGCAGATCGGGGGCGACGTCGTCTTCGTCGCATGCATACAGATAGCCCGTGCGCCCCATCCCCGACATGATCTCGTCGAGAATCAGCAGCACACCGTACTTGTCGCACACCGCGCGAATCTTCTTCAGGTACGTGCGCACCGGCGGCACCGCGCCAGCCGTCGCGCCCACCACCGTTTCCGCGACGAACGCCGCGACGTTTTCCGCGCCGAGCTCGACGATCTTCCGTTCGAGCTCGTCCGCGAGGCGCTGCGCGTACGCTTCGTCGGTTTCCCCCGCCTGCTGGTCGCGGTACGCATAGCACGGGCTCACGTGGTGCGCTTCGATCAGCAGCGGCAGGAACGGCTCGCGCCGCCAGGCATTGCCGCCGATCGCGAGCGCGCCGAGCGTGTTGCCGTGATAGCTCTGGCGCCGGGCGATGAAATGACGACGCTGCGGCTCGCCCTTCTCGACGAAATACTGGCGCGCGAGCTTCAACGCGGCTTCGATCGCCTCCGAGCCGCCCGACACGAAGTACACGTGGTCGAGCCCGGCCGGCGCGCCGTCGACGAGCCGGTCGGCCAGTTCCTCGGCCACATCGGTCGTGAAGAACGACGTATGTGCGTAAGGCAACTGCTGCGCCTGTCGCTTGATCGCGTCGATCACGCGCTGGTTGCTGTGGCCGAGACACGATACGGCCGCGCCGCCGCACGCATCGATATAGCGTTTGCCGGTCGAATCGATGATCTCGATGCCGTCGCCTGCGACGGCAACGGGCAAGGTGGCGCGCGGGGCGCGATGGAAAACGGTCGTCATGCGTGGCCTCATGGATCAGGATGCGCGGTGTGCGCGTCCGGACGGCACGATACGCGTCGCGAAGCGCTGCGTGCCGTGTTGATGGACAGTGAAGTCGATCGCGGTGTCATGAATCTCGAACACCGCGGTCGCCAGCGTGTTCTCGTCGTCGGGATCGGCCGGATCGTCGCGATAGATCGGCAGCCCTTCCGGCGCGCGATCGCCGAGCACGCTCAGCAGCGCGGCGGCGTCGATCGTGTCGATGCCGGGCGTCAGCGCATCGACGCGGCGCTGGCGGTCGGCCGACGACTGCGTGACGATCTGTGCTTCCGCGTCGCAGCCGGCATGCACGAGATGATTCGCGTGCCCACTGAGGTGCGCGACGTCGACGATCGAGCAGCGCGCGACGCTGGCCTCGATGCTCAGCAAGCGCGCATCGTCGGTCGCACCGAGCGTGTGATGAAAGCCGCTCGCACGCGCATGCGATCGCAGCACGTCGGCGGCCGCATCGAGCGACGTCGCGTCGAGCACGGCGCGCGCGAGGATCATGCGCGGCACGCCCGGCGCCGGCGTGCGGATTCGCAGGTTGTTGATCGCCTGCGCGATACCCGCGCGGTTCGCGGCAAAGGTATGGCCCGGCAGCGATCCCGGGTAGTAGAAACTGACGAAACCCGGCTTGCCCGCCGGCTGCACGTCGACGAGCAGGCAGCGCTCGCGCAGGTACGGATCGCCGTCCTCGTTGTGCGCGATCCAGCGCGTGCCGTTCGCCTCGCGCGCGGCGAGCGTCGTGCAGCCGTCCGGCGCGTTGTGGATCAGCTCGCCGCGGCAGTTCCACAGGAAGATGTCCTCGGCCGGCCAGCCGATGCCCGCCGCGATGCCGTCGAGTTCGGCGACGAGATCGGGATACGCGGCAAGCGCGGCCTGCCGCAGCACCGCGACGAACGGATGACCGCGCCAGCGGCGCACGGCCTCCCATGCGCTGCTCTGCTGCATGTACGCGTCGAATACCGGGCGGGCAAGCTCGCCCAAGCGCACGCCGATGTCGAACGGCGTGCCGGCGATGACGGGAGAAAGGGAAAGCGGCATGTCGGCGGGTTCGGTTCCGTTCAGGATACGTGTTTCAGGAATTCCTTCAGGCGCGGCGTCGGCGGCCGGTCGATCAGGTCGACCGGATGGCCGTCCTCGGCAATGCCGCCCTGATCCATGAACAGCAGCCGCGTGCCGACCCGCTTCGCGAAGCCGATCTCGTGCGTGACGACGATCATCGTCATCCCTTCGGTCGCGAGATCCTGCATCACTTTCAGCACTTCATGGCGCAGCTCCGGATCGAGCGCCGACGTCGGCTCGTCGAACAGCATCAGCCGCGGCCGGATTGCAAGCGCACGCGCGATCGCGACGCGCTGCTGCTGGCCGCCCGACAGCTCCGACGGGTAATGATTCGCGCGCGATTCGAGGCCGACCTTGTCGAGCAGCGCCATCGCCTGGTCGCGTGCGTCGGCGCGCGACGCGCCGCGCACCTGCATCGGCCCGAACATCACGTTCTCGAGCGCGGTCATCTGCGGGAACAGGTTGAACTGCTGGAACACCATGCCGGCTTCGAGCCGGATGTTGCGGATCGTCGTCGCGTTGCCGCGCACGCTCTGGCCGTCGACCAGCAGCTCGCCGCCGGTGATTTTCTCGAGCGCGTTGATACAGCGCAGCATCGTCGACTTGCCCGAGCCCGACGGGCCGACCACGACGACCACCTCGCCCGCGTCGATCTTCAGGTCGATGTTCTTCAGCACCGGCACGTGGCCGAAGCTCTTCGACACGTTCTGGAATTCGATCATGCTCATAGGATACGCATCCTCTTCTCGACGATCCGCAGCGTCAGCGTCATCGCGCCGGTCAATATCAGATAGATGACGGCCACCGCACTCCAGATCTCGACTGCCTGGAAATTGCCCGCGATGATTTCCTGCCCCTTGCGCGTCAGTTCGCCCACGCCGATCACGATGAACAGCGACGTGTCCTTCAGGCTCACGATGCACTGGTTGCCGAGCGGGGGAATCAGCCGCCGGAACGCCAGCGGCCCGACGATCTTCAGCAGCACGCGCGGCATCGACAGGCCCATCGCGAGCCCCGCCTCCGTCAGCCCCTTCGGGATCGACAGCAGCGCGCCGCGCACCACTTCCGCGAGATACGCGCCGGAATTCACCGTGATCGCGATGATCGCGGCCGTCAGGCCGTCGATGCGGATATGCGCGAGCAGCGGCAGTGCGAAATACAGGAACATTACCTGCACGACGATCGGCGTGCCGCGGATCAATTCAATATAGACCTGTGCGAGCACGTTCATCACCTTCGGTCCGTATGCGCGGAACATCCCCGCGATCATCCCGACGATGAAACCGCCCACCAGCCCCAGTAATGCGATGAACACCGTCAACCGGACCCCGTCCATCAGGTCCGGCAACGCCGCCCAGATCGCCGACCAATCGAAATTCACTTGTCGCTCCCCGTTCGAATCAAGACCGGCGCGGCCGCCCGGCCGCGCCATGGCACCTGGTCACGCTCACATCTTCGGCGGCTCGGCGCCGAACCACTTCTTGTAGATCTGCGCGTAACGGCCGTCGGCCTTGATCTTCACGAGCGACGCATTGACCTTCGGCACGAGCGCGCTGCCCTTCGGGAAGCCGATCCCGTACTTGTCGCCGCTGACCGGCTGGCCGGCGACCTGCACCTTGCCCTTGCCTTCGTTGTTCACGAAGAACAGCACGTTCGGCGTGTCGTGCATCGCTGCGTCGACGCGGCCGGCTTCCAGCGCGAGATAGGCCTGGTCGATGTTCGGGAACTGACGGACCTCCTTCGGCTTCAGGTGCGCCTTGATCCAGTCGATCGTCGCGGTGCCCGTCTTCGCGGCGATCACCTTGCCGTTCAGGTCGTCGATCGACTTGATCGACGTATTGCCGGCTTGCACCATCGCGGCGAGCCCGCTGTCGTAGTACGGCGCGGAGAAGTCGATCGCCTTCTTGCGCTCTTCCTTGATGGTCATCCCCGACAGCGCGACGTCGATGTTCTGCGTCTGCAGCGCCGGGATCAGGCCCGCGAAATCCATCGGCTGGATCGTGTATTTCCAGCCCTGGTCCTTCGCGATCTCGGCCCACAGGTCGAGATCGAAGCCGACGTACTTGTCGCCCTGCTTGAACTCGAACGGCATGAACGACGTATCGGTCCCGACGACGAGCGTCTTGGTGTCCGCGTGCGCGAGGCTGGCGCCGAGCGCGGCAGCAACCGCGACGGCTTTCAGGAAGGAACGGCGACTCATGGCATTTCTCCGCATGGTTGAGCGATGTAACCGGCCGGCTGGCCGGGGAACGACGACATCAAGCCGCACCGCAACATGCGATGTTGAATTAGACATTAGTGCAACAAGTGTTGTCAATGGCGATACTACGACAACAAAAAAGTCCGCAACAAATAAATGCATCGAGGCAAACCCGGGGCGCGCGGCGGGATAGATAGATCGGAGGAAAGTGGCGGATGGCGGGCGACACGCACGGGGCGGGCGTGCAGGTTGTACGACGGTAATGGATGAACGGATGCGCGGGCGCTGCCCCGCAAAAATCGGCGGCTTGATGGGGAGCGAATCCGTCGAGGTTGATCGCATTCACAATGATTGTAACGCGTAACGTTACAAGCTATACTTGCCTTGCGTCTTGTGCGAGATGCTTTGATTCACTGCCAAAAGGAGAGCTTTCACCATGCGTAATTTCTATGATCAAGAGCTTTCGCCATAAAGGCATTCAGCGCTTCTTTGAATCTGGCTCCACAGCGGGCATTCAAGCGGCGCACATGAGCAAACTTAAGCGGCTACTCTCTGCGTTGAACCGGGCGAAAAGCCCGAACGACATGAACCAACCGGGGTGGCGGTTGCACCCTTGGAAGGGAACCGGCGACGGTGTATGGTCGGTCGACGTGAACGGAAATTGGAGGTTGACGTTCGAGTTCGATGGGGAGGATGCAGTCCTCGTCGATTATCTCGATCCTCACTGACAGGCCGCTTCTACTACGGTTCTACAGTACAGCGTTCATTACAATGGCTATGTCCATCATGTTTGACCCGCCGCATCCCGCGGCAATCCTTCGGGAAGATGTGCTTCCGGCACTGAACCTGACGGTGACTCAAGCGGCAGAACAACTGGGCGTTTCGCGCGTCCAGTTGTCCCGTGTTCTCAACGAAAGGGCGAGTATCTCGCCCGATATGGCGCTACGCCTCGAGCAGTGGCTTGGTGTGGAGCGCGGCGGCCGAGCTGATTTCTGGCTCGGCATGCAGTTGGACTATGACCTGTGGCAGGCACGAAAGCATGCGCCGACGAAGGTTAAGCCTGCCCCTTCAGAGGCAGCGCATGCTTAACGAGAAACCGGCTTTGGTCCGGATCCCTATTCAGTTAAAGCCCGCCTTGCGCGGGCTTTTTTATTAATGATTCGTCGCCCACGTCTTCCGGTCGCACGTAGATGGCGCCCTCATCGATCGGCGCGACGTCGTATCCGCGTGCGGTCAGTTCGATCCTGAAATCGCTGAATACCTGGAACAGCTCGTTATCGAACGGCAAAGACGTGAACTTGAAATCGACACGTTCCCCCGTTTCATACGACGTTCAGAAGAGTCGTGCGCAGGCGGCTCAAGGCAGAGGGCTGAAGGGAAGGTTGCAGCGGCTGGCGCGGGCCGGCACGACGGCCGTCCAGCGCAACGCGTGCGGCAGGATGACGACCGCGCCATCGCCGCCACCCGCACGCCGGTTTGCGCGGACGGCCGGCGATTCAACCAGCCGCCTCGGCGGGACGACCGTGGGCGCCAGGCCGGCAACCGCCGGCGCGGCTCAACGCAGATTGCGGGATTCGCGCGGCATCGCCGAACGACGGCGCACCGATGCCGCGCCGCTCACGCCGCGACTCCGCTCGCCTGATGCGACACGAGCCGCGCATACGCGCCCTGCCGCGCGATCAGTTCCGCGTGGCGCCCGGCCTCGATCACGGCGCCCTGCTCCATCACGAGGATCAGGTCGGCATTGCGCACGGTCGACAGGCGGTGCGCGATGATGATCGACGTGCGCTGCGTCATCAGTTCCTCCAGCGCCGCGCGGATCTGCTGCTCGCTGATCGTGTCCAGGTGCGACGTCGCCTCGTCGAGGATCAGCACCGGCGCATCCTTCAGGAACGCGCGTGCGATCGCCACACGCTGGCGCTGGCCGCCCGACAACTGCACGCCGCGCTCGCCGACGCGCGTCGCGAGCCCGTCCGGCAGTCGCGCGACGAAATCGCCGAGCGCCGCGTGGTCGATCGCGCGCTGTACGTCCGCATCCGACGCGTCGTTCGCGGCGAGCCGGATGTTCGCCTCGAGCGTGTCGTTGAACAGATAGGTATCCTGCGCGACGAGCGCGATGTGCTGCCGCAGGTCGTCGAGCCGCAGATCGCGCAGATCGACGCCGCCGAGCGTCACGCGGCCCTGCTGCGGGTCCCAGAAGCGCAGCAGCAGGCTCGCGACGGTCGACTTGCCGGCGCCCGACGCGCCGACCAGCGCGACCGTGCTGCCGGGCGACACCTCGAAGCTCACGCGATCGAGCGCGGGCACGCTGCGCCCCGGATACGTGAACGACGCCGCCTCGAACCGCACCGCCGGATTGCCGGGCATCGCATGCGCGCCGTCGGTCACCGTCACGGGTTCCTTCTCCAGCGCGCGCAAGCGGCGCGTCGACGCGATCGTGTCGGCAAGCTGGCGCGCGACCTGGCCGATTTCGGCTACCGGCATGAACGCGGCCACCGCGACCAGCACCAGCAGCGGCAACGACTCGCGCGGGAACCCGCCGCGTGCGCACCACCACGCGCCGAGCGCCGCGACCGCCAGCCCGCCGAGCCCGCTCGCGACTTCCAGCGCGGCGCTTTGCGTCGACAGATCGTCGAGCAGCTTCGCGCGCTGCCGGCGATACGCATCGACTTCGGCCACGAATGCCGCGCGCCGGCGCGCGATCGCCTGGAACGCGGTCAGTTCCGCGAGGCCCTGGATCGTTTCGGTCAGGTGCGCGCCGAGTTGGCCGAGCGCGTCGCGCGCGCCGGTGCCGAGCCGGTCGACGTCGCGCCGGGCCAGCACGGGCGCGAGCCCGGCCCACAGCAGGAACGGCAGCAGCACGAGCGCGAGCGGCCATGCGACCGACGCGAGCAGCACCAGCACGCCGGCCGGCACGAGCACCGCGACGAACGCGGGCGCCAGCGTATGCGCATAGAAATATTCGACGGTCTCGACGTCCTGCGTCGCGAGCGACACGAGATCGCCGGAACGGCGGCGCAGCAGCCCGGCCGGCGCGAGGCGTTCGAGCGTCGCGAACAGCGCGATGCGCATTTCCGCGAGCAGCCGGTACGCCATGTCGTGCGCGAGCCACGATTCGAGCCAGTGCAGCACGGCCGCGACCGGCGCGATCACGAGCAGCGCAGCCACCAGCCCCGTGCCGACCTGGCCGCTCGGCACCGCGCCGACCACCCGCGCGCCGAGCACGCCGACGCCGATGAACGCGAGCACGCGGCCGATCCCGAACAGCACGGTCAGCGCCACCTTGCCCTTCCACGGACGCACGAAGCGCAGCAGGGTCTGCAACGTTTCCGGCCAGCCGATCGTCGCCGCGTCGTCGTTCAGCGGCCGCACCTGCGGACCCGAAGACGCGCGCGCGGTCGCGCCGGCCGCCGCCGTCGCGCCGACGGATTCGGCGACCGCTTCCAGTTGCGGCCCCATCAGCCGGCGATACGGGCCGTCGCGCGCGATCAGCGCCGCATGGGTCCCTTCGTCGACCACCTGCCCCTGGTCGAGCACCAGGATGCGATCGGCGCCGATCACGCTGGACAGCCGGTGCGCGAGCACGAGCGTCGTGCGCCCGCGCGTGAGCCGGTCGAGCGCCTGCTGGATCAGCGCTTCGTTTTCCGCATCGACCGACGACAGCGCCTCGTCGAGCAACAGGATCGGCGCATCGCGCAGCAGCGCGCGGGCAATCGCGATGCGCTGGCGCTGGCCGCCCGACAGCATGAGCCCGCGTTCGCCGATACGCGTCGCGTAGCCGTCGGGTAGCGCCGAGATGAAGTCGTGCGCATTGGCCGCGCGCGCGGCAGCGATCATGTCCGCGTCGCTCGCGTCCGGGCGACCGAGCCGCAGATTGTCGGCGACGCTGCCGTCGAACAGCGTCGCATCCTGCGCGACGACCGCGATCATCTCGCGCACCTGGTCGGCATCGAGCGTGCGCACGTCGTGGCCGCCGATCCGGACCGCACCGCCCTGCGCGTCGTGCTGGCGCAGCAGCAGGCGCACGATGGTCGACTTGCCGGCCCCGCTCGGCCCGACGATCGCGACCGTCTCGCCCTCGCGCACGGTGAAGCTCAACGCCGCATGGGCATCCGCGCGGCGCCCCGGATACGCGAAGCTGACGTGATCGAACGCGATCTCCGGCCGCAGGCCGGGTACGCGCGGCGCGTCGACGGAAGGGGCATGGCTGCCCGCGTCGAGCAGCGCATGGATCGCATTCGCCGCCGACTGGCCGATCATCCCCTGATGCAGCACCGCGCGCAGGTCGCGCAGCGGCCGGAAGATCTCGCTGCCGGCCATCAGCACGATCAGCAGCGCTTCGAGGCTCATGTCGCCATGCCGCACGCGCCACGCGCCCACCGCGATCGCCGCGGCCGCGCCGAGGCCGGTGCCCAGATCCGTGAAGAGCCGCGTCAGCAGCCCGAGCGCGAGCACCCAGAACGTGCTGTCCGACAGCGCCCGCGCCTTCGCGGCCAGCTTCGCACCGAACGCGGTGCTCTGCCCGAACGCCTTCAGCGTCGGCAGGCCCTGCACCGCGTCGAGAAACTCCTCGCCGAACGCCTTGAACGCGGCCGAACGGGCGAGCGCCGCGCGCTTGTCCGCACGATGCACGAGCTGCGGCAGCGCGAGCGTGACGAGCGCCGCGACCAGCAGGACCGCGGCCGTCGGCACGTCCCACCACGCGAGCACCGCGAAGATCATCAGCGGCGCGCACGCGGCGATCACGAGTTGCGGCAGGTAGACGCCGAAGAAGGTCTGCAACTGCTCGACGCCGTCGACGACGGCCAGCATCACGCCGCCCGTGCGTTCGCCGCTGAACCATGCGGGGCCGAGCGCGGCGATCCGGTCGAACAGCCGCGCGCGCAGCGTGGCCTGCACGCGGCCCGCCGTGTGCAGTGCGAGCACCGTGCGGCGATGATCGAGCCATGCACGCAGCAGCACGCAGGCCGCCGTTGCAACGACGGCTTCGCCGATGCTGCGCGCCGGCGCGCCGGAAAAAACCAGCGCCAGCACGCGGCCGAGGAATACGAAGCGGAGGATGCCGACACCCATCGCGAGCAGCCCGAGCGCGACGGCCGCCGCCACCCGCCAGCGCAATCCCGCCATCATTGCCCATAGTCGTCGGTCGAAATACATGAAGCCTCCAGTCGGTGTTTCGTTGCGTTTTTCTTGACCGGATCGAGGCTACCCGCGCCGCCCGCGCGCGGCAAAAGATGATTTTTCAACGGGTGTTGAGTCAACTACAATACCCCGCATGTCGCACCTTCCTCCCCTCAGCGCACTGCGTGCTTTCGAGGCGGCCGTCCGCCTCGGCGGGTTCGCGCGCGCGGCGGTCGAGCTGAACGTGTCGACCAGCGCGGTCAGCCACCAGATCCGTTCGCTCGAGGAATCGCTGGGTGCAAGGCTGCTCGAACGCAGCACCGGGCTCGGCGGCATCAGTCTCACGCCGGCCGGTACGCGCCTGCTGCCGGCCGTCAGCGATGCGCTGTCGCGTCTCACCGACGCGTGCGCCGAGATTCGCGGCACCGCGCAACGGCTCACCGTATCCGCCAACGCGCCGTTTTCGTCGATGTGGCTCGCGCGCCGGCTGGCGGAATTCTCGTCGCTTCATCCCGACACCCCGCTGCATGCGGTCGTGCTCGACGACGAGCCGGATTTCGCGCGCAGCAGCGTCGACCTCGCGATCGTGCACGTGCCCGCGCACCGGCTGCGCGCCGACGACGACGTGCTGATGCGGGAAACCGTGTTTCCGGTCTGCAGCCCCGAGCTGTTTCCGTACGCATCGGGGTACGTCTGCCGCTCGCGGCTGCTGCAGGAGATGCACGAGGACAGCCCCGAGATCGACTGGCGCAACTGGGCGGTGCATTTCGGCTTGCCGGACGACTTCGACACGAAGATCGTCCGTTACAGCAGTTTCAGCCAGGTGATCGGCGCGGCCGTCGGCGGCGCGGGCATCGCGCTCGGCCGCGTGCCGCTGATCGAGCCCGAACTGCGCAGCGGGCGTCTGGTGCCGCTGGTGCCGGGCCTCTCGCGCGATGCGTCATGGCGCTTCGTGTTGCGCCGCCATCCGTCGACGCGGCACCGGCTGCTCGATCCGTTGATCGCGTTCCTGCGCAGCGAAGCGGACGCGCCGCCGTTCGTCTCGAAGAAGGTTGCGCCCGCATCCAATGACAGTCACGCACGAGGCGCGGGCGGCGCCTGACGAGAGCCGGCATGCGATGCCGCCCTCGGGTGGCCTGCGGGCCGCTTACGGCGTGGCGAAGAACAGCGCGACGACGCACGCCATGCCGCCGAACCACACGAGCGAACGCAGCGACGCCCAGTTCAGCAGGTACATCAGCGCATAGACGATGCGGATCGCGACGAACGCCATCGCGAGCTGGTCGACGCGATGCACGTTCGCGCCGTTGTGCCACGCCACCACCAGCGCGGCGGTGAACAGCGCGAGCGCTTCCCACGCATTCTGATGGGCGGCCTGGGCGCGGGCGCGCCAGCCTTCGAGCTTCGCCAGGTAGTCGCGCGGCGCGCAGTTGTCATAACCCTTGCGGGCCTTGGCGAGAAACGTCATCGGGAACGGCAACAGCGCCACGATGAACAGGCACAGCTGGGACGTCGTCATCAAAGTCTCCTCCGTTATGATTACATTGATCAATGACAAGATCGCCGAGAGCTTAGCATTGCGCCGTGCCGTTCGGGCACCGGTTTTCTAGACGGGAGACTCGGCCGCGCAGGCCGCCGGGGAAGGCGCCCGGGCCGCGATGACACCAAAATTTCCACCAAATCGTCGACAAATACGTTAATTAAAACTGGTCGAACACCAATAAGATAGCACTCGACACTGGCTTGACGTGCCATCGCGCCAGCCGGCCGTTTCCCTCCGCGCCGCCGTGCGCCGAACGACATCCGACCCGAGCCCTTGCCATGCCCCGTCCCATCGTCGCCCATATCCGCCCCGACGCCGTCCGCCACAACCTCGACTTCATCCGCCGCACCGCCGCGCAATCGCGCGTGTGGGCCGTGGTCAAGGCCAACGCGTACGGCCACGGCATCGAACGGATCTACCCCGGCCTCGCGGCCGCCGACGGCATCGCGCTGCTCGATCTCGACGAAGCCGTGCGCGTGTGCGAACTCGGCTGGGACAAGCCCGTGCTGCTGCTCGAAGGCGTCTTCGAGCCGGCCGACGTCGAGCTGGCCGATCGCCACCGGCTGACGGTCGCCGTGCACTGCGACGAACAGCTCGACCTGCTGATCGCCGCGAAGCCGCGGCAGCCGATCGACATCCAGCTCAAGATGAATTCCGGGATGAACCGGCTCGGCTACCGGCCGGCCGCGTTCCGCGCCGCGTGGGAACGCGCGGCGAGTGCGCCGTCGATCGGCAAGATCACGCTGATGATGCATTTCGCGAACGCCGACGAAGGCGAGGTCGACTGGCAACTCGACCAGTTCGACGCGACCACGGCCGGGATTCCGGGCGAGCGCTCGGTGTCGAATTCGGCGGCCGTGCTGTGGCATCCGCGCGCGCACCGCGACTGGGTGCGGCCCGGCACGATCCTGTACGGCGCGTCGCCGACGGGCGCGGCGCGGCATATCGCCGACACGCCGCTGATGGCCGCGATGACGCTGAGCAGCAAGATCATCGGCGTGCAGACGCTCGCGCCCGACGAAACGGTCGGCTACGGCCGCCGCTTCACGGCCGACCGGCCGATGCGGATCGGCGTGGTCGCATGCGGCTACGCGGACGGCTATCCGCGCCACGCGCCGACCGGCACGCCGATCGCGGTGGACGGCGTGATGACGCGCGTCGTCGGCCGCGTGTCGATGGACATGCTGACCGTCGACCTGACGCCGTGCCCGAACGCGGGCATCGGCTCGCGCGTCGAGCTGTGGGGCGACCAGGTGAAGGTGGACGATGTTGCGGAAGCCAGCGGCACGATCGGCTATGAGCTGATGTGCGCGCTCGCGCGCCGCGTGCCGGTCGTGATCGTGCCGCCCGGTGCGGCGAGCGTGCAGCCAGCGCTGCGGACGGGCAGCTACGGGCGCTGACCGGCGTCGCTGCTGCAGTGCGGCGGTGCGGCGGTGCGCAACCGCGTCGCCGCGCATGCCGTGTACTTACCTGCGGGCTGCCTTGGCGGCCTGTCTGCGTTTATGGCGCCCCGCCGACGCGCACCAGCGACGATGCGATACGTCGTTGCGCGTTGCTCACAACGACGCGATACGACGCGCTCCCCGCCCGCCTCCGTCAACGCATCACGAACGCCACGTCGGCTTCCGCTTCTCGAGGAACGCGTCGATCCCCTCGCCCGCATCCTCTTCCATCATGTTGCGCGCCATCACGTCGCCCGCATACGCATAGGCTTCGTCGAGCGGCAACTCGCGCTGACGATAGAACATCTGCTTGCCATAACGCACCGCGGCGGGGCTCTTCGCGACGATCTCCGCGACCTTGCGCGCGACGGCCGCATCGAGCGCGTCCTCGGGCACGGCTTCGTTGACGAGCCCCCACGCGGCGGCCGTCGCCGCATCGACGAAGCGCCCGGTCATCAGCATGTCGAACGCGCGCTTGGCCGTGACGTTGCGGCTCAACGCGACGGCGGGCGTCGAGCAGAACAGCCCCACGTTGATGCCGGATACCGCGAAGCGCGCGGTATCGGCCGCGATCGCGAGGTCGCACGCGGCGACGAGCTGGCAGCCGGCCGCCGTCGCGATGCCGTGCACGCGCGCGATCACCGGCACCGGCAACGCGCGCATCGCGAGCATCACGCGGCTGCACTGCGCGAACAGCGTGCGGTAGTAGTCGAGTTCGGGCTTGCCGCGCATCTGCCGCAAGTCGTGCCCGGCGCAGAACGCCTTGCCTTCGGCGGCCAGCACGACGCAGCGCACGTGCGGATCGGCCGCCAGCGTGTCGAACGCATCGTGCAGCGCCGCGAGCATCGCTTCGGACAACGCGTTGAACTGCTGCGGGCGATTCAGGCGCAGCGTGACGACGCCGTCGTGCGCGTCGCGCAGCAGGATCGGCTCGGCAGTCTCGTGAATGGGTTCCATGGTGTTCCGCTCGACGGGGTTCGGCAGGTTTCGCGGCGAGGCGAACGAGCGTCCATCGCGCCCGCCCGCTCGCGGCATGTCGAGGAAATGGTCCTCCACATTCCGCATGGCGTCCAGCCGCGCCGCCGCATGCGCGTGCGTGGCGGCCTGCCGGCCACGGCGCAACGCGCGATGCCGCACGAGCGTCAACGACCCCGTTGCGCGGCTTCCGCCCGGCCGGCCGCCCTCGCCGCCAGCGCGGCGATCGCGTAGGCGACGCCCCCGAGCGCCGCGACCGCCCACAGCGCATCGGTCAGATCCGGCAACAGGATCGTCGCGGCGCCTGCGATGGCCACGCCGAGCAGGCTGCCGGCCTGACGCGCCGCGTTGAGGAACCCGGATGCCACACCGGCCGCGTCGGCAGGCACCTGTTCGAGCACCGTCGCGATCATCGGCGCCACCGACAGCGCGGTGCCGGTACCGAATGCGGCCATGGCCACCCAGACCACTAGCCACGGCGCACGCAGCGCGAGCGCCAGCGCGATCGCCGGAACGGCCAGCGCCGCCATCGCGAGGCCGTTCGCCATCAGCGTGACGGGGCGAACCCGGCCATGCAGTTTTCCCGACAGCAGGTTGCCGAGCGACAGGCTCAGCGCGAACGGCAACAGCGTCAGCCCGATCTGCCGCGCGCTCATGCCGAAGCGTCCGTGCAGGTATAGGCTCAGCACGAACAGCAGTCCGAAGTAGCCGACATAGACGAGACTGCCCATCAGGTTCATCGCGACGAACACGCGATTGCGAAACCACGCGAGCGGCACCATCGGATGGCGGGCACGCCGCTCGACGGCGACCAGCACGACGGCCGCGAGCACGGCGATCAGCAGCGCGCACCGGACCTCGGTGGCGCCGGCGCCGCGCGTGGGCAATTCGATCACCGCGAAACACAGCGCGCCGAGCGCCGCCGCACCGACGCACTGGCCGACCCAGTCGAACTGGCGCACCTCCCGCGCGGCCGCTGCCCGAACCAGCGCCGCCGCGCCGGCAAAGGCGACCGCACCAGTCGGCACGTTGATCAGGAACGCGCTGCGCCAGCCGAAATCGTCGACGAGGAGCCCGCCCAGCACCGGCCCCACGGCGACCGCGACCGACGCGATGCCGGCCCACACCGCGATCGCCCGCGCCCGTTCGGCCGGCACGTCGAAGGTGCTGCGCACGATCGCGAGCGACGCGGGCAAGAACAGCGCGGCGCCCATGCCCTGCGCGAAACGCGCGGCCACGAGGAGCGCCACCGACGACGCGACGCCGCACGCCGCCGATGCACCGACGAACAGCGCCAGCCCGGCGAGATACACGCGCTTCGCGCCGAACCGGTCGGACAGCGCGCCGCCCGCGAGGATCAGCGCGGCGAAGCTGAGCGTATACGCGTCGACGATCCACGCGAGTTCCGCGACCGTCGCGCCGAGGCTCGTGCGCATTGCCGGCAGCGCCACGTTGACGATCGTCGAATCGAGCACCGCCATGAACATGCCGATCGCGACGAGCGCCAGCGTCAGGCGCTGCTCGCGCGCCGTCGGGCGGCTCGGCGCGGCCAGCGGAACGGTGGAAACGGTGGAAACGGGGACGGAAACGGAATGGCAATCGGACATGACACCTCCAGGCAGATGCCCGGAGTCTAGGACCCGGCGCGCGATGCGGAAAAGTGATAATTTCGCATTGGCCTGATGCAGATCTGCATCACCGATTCCCGTCCGCCGCCGCTTGCCCGATGACACAATCGATCCGTATGAACTGGGACAACGCCCGCTTCTTCCTCGCGCTGGCGCGCACCGGCACGCTGCGCGGCGCCGCGGCGCAGTTGAACGTCGACCAGGCAACGGTCGGACGGCGGATCGCCGCGCTCGAGGACGAACTGTCGGCCCGGTTGTTTCTGCGCACGCCGTCCCTCTATGTGCTGACGACCGCGGGCGAAGCGCTGCTCGAACCGGCCGAAACGATGGAACGCGCATCGCTGACGATCGAACGCCGCGTGATGGGGCTCGACGAGCAACTGGCCGGGTCCGTGCGCATCGCCACGACCGACACGCTCGGCAAGCGTTTCGTCGTGCCCGCGATCGCCAACTTGCGGCGCAGGCATGCCGGCATCGACGTCGTGTGCGTGACGTCGGCGCAAATCACCAACCTCACGCGCCGCGAAGCGGATCTCGCGATTCGCACGTTGCGGCCGGAATCGCCGGACCTGATCGTCAGGCGGCTCGGGCATCTCGAAACGGGCATCTACGCATCGCGCCGCTATCTGACCGAACGGGGCGAACCGGTCGCGGGCAGCGCGTTCGACGGGCACGATCTGGTGATGTATCAGCAACCGGTGGTGCCGACGATGTGGGACGCGCTGTGCGGCGAACCGACTTCACGCGGCCGCGTGATGTTCCAGACCTCGTCGACGATGATGCTGGTGGAAGCTGCGCTGGCCGGGCTCGGCATTGCGGAGCTGCCGTGCTTCCGCGCCGACACCGAGCCGGATCTGGTGCGGCTCATGCCGCAGCGGTGCAATCATTTCGACGTGTGGCTCGTCGCGCATGCCGATCTCTACAAGACCGCACGCGTGCAGGCGGTGATCGAAGCCGTCGTCGACGAATTCGCGACGGCGGCGGCGGGCCGCTAACGGGCCGGTGCGTCAGCGCGGCTGGTATTCGCCATCGGCAGCAGACCAGCGAAACGTCCGGCGCCATTTGCCGCCGCGCTCTCGCAACTGCAAGTCGTGGAAACCGTCCGTCGACGTCGACAGCACGCTCAGCGCATTGCTGCCTTCTGTGATGTCGTGATCGCGCGTGCCGTTACGATGCCAATCGCCGGCAATATCCCGGTAGAACATCATCGGCTGCGCGAACACGACGCGCAGCGTCTTGCCGTCGATCTGGAACAGGTACAGCGCCTCGAACGACGCACCACCACCCGCATAGCCGATCGACCAGCCCGCCCGCACCCCGAACGCGGCATCGCCCGCCCGCAGCGTATACGGCGCGAGATCGAACCGCGACCACCGCTCGGGCCGTAACGCGACATCACGCGACTGCTTCGTCTGCTCGATGTAGTCGGGACTGTCGAGATTCGTGTCGCTCCAGTCGATCGCCTGTTCGAGCGGCTGTTCGGTCCGCGCGACGAGGCGCGGCACGCCGTCCGTACCGCGTTCGAACACGCCCAGCCAGACGAATTCCTTCCGGTCATCGGCCTCGGCGCGGCTCTCGAAGCCTTCGCAATCGGTGGGCGCACGGAATCGCAGCACCTCGCGCGCAATCTCGTCGGTCGGTGCCACGCACACGATCGCGACGAACGCCCCGGGGCGTTGCGGCCACGGTTTCGCGCCGACCAGCACGACACGCGCAAGCGGCTGGCCCGGGGCAAGCTGCGCCGCCAGCCCCTCCTTCGTGAAGCCGGGCGGCAGGTGCACGCCGAAACCGTCCGCTTCCGCGCCGCTCATGTCGCGCGCATACGCGGCGCGGGCTTCGGGCGAACCGAGCTTCCGGGCACTTGGTCGAGCGAATGCGCGGTACCGGCCGCGTGCGCGGGGAAGCCCGCGAATACGGCGCCGATCGCGATGAGCCACGGCATCAAGCGAATTGTCATGCTGGAATGTCCTGTGAAGTAACGAGGCAACGTACTGCGACGCCGCACATGCAATCGTGTGCGCAACGACCGGATCGGCCCGCCGTGCCATGTGAGTGCCGTGATGTTCTACTTGCCGGGTGCGACAAGTTTCAGCGCACAGCGGGCGGTCACGTCCGCTCGCGCCCGCTGCGCCACATGCGAACGCCCGACCGCAACTGACCGACCCCGCCGACGAAAAAGACCGCGCCCATCACGCCGAACGCCAGCACATCGCCCCAGATCGCGCCGAACGTGTTCATCCGCGCGGTCGTCCTCGGCGCGTCCGGCGCATAGCGCACTTCGACCGTCGCGCCGTCCTCGACGCTGACTTCGCCGCCTTGCGCATAGTCGACCTGCTCGCCCACGAGCGTCGTGAACGTGATCTCCGGATGATGCGGACCCGCGTTCAGCTTGACCACGCGCCCCGGCACGACGACCGACGTTCGCAGGAATTCGCGTGTCGACTGCGCATACAACGCAGTGCCGATCAGCATGCACATGCCCACGATGGTAAAAACGATGCCCTTCGCGATCCGCCACTCGATGTGCTGCACAGCGGGTCGCCCGATTTCGGATGCCATCTGCTTCGTTCCGCTCCTGATGTTCGTCAATGCCGGGCGTGCGGCGCATGATGCGCCGCCACGCCGCCCTCGGCATCCGGCAGGATACGGACATCCCGGCACGCTGTAAATTGCGTACGCAAGCTGGCGCCGGGCCGCTCGCGCGTCAGCCCGCGAGCTTCTTCAGCGCGTCGAGCACCGCATCGCCCTTGAACGGCTTCACGATCCAGCCCTTCACGCCGGCGGCCTTGCCGCGCTCCTTCATCGCCGGGCTGCTTTCGGTCGTCAGCATCACGACGTTGACCGCCGTGTTCGCCAGTTCGCCGCGAATCTTCTCGACCATCGTCAGGCCGTCCATGTTCGGCATGTTCACGTCGCTGATCACGAGACGCACGCCGGGCGTCGCCTTGAGCTTCGCGAGCCCGTCCTTGCCGTCGACGGCCGTCGCGACGTCGAGCCCGTGATTGCGCAGGAAGCCTGCCACTTCGTCGCGCACCGTGCCCGAATCGTCGACCACCAGAATCTTTGCCATGTCGTATTCCCCTTTCGTCGTTGCCGACTTCAACGTTCAAAACAGTTCGAGTTCACCCGATTCGACCATCGGCCCCACGTCCTGCACCGATTCGCGGAAATCCTCCGGCGACCAGCTGAGGCTGAACACGAAACGCTGGTCGAGACGGACCGAACGCCCCGAGGCCGGATCGGTCATCCGGTACTTGAAACAGAGCTGCGGACAGTCGCCGCCGAACGAGATGAACTTCTGCTTGTGATTGACGACGAGCGGCACCTGCACCGGATGGCGCGCCAGCGCCTCCGCGTCGCCGAGATAGCGGTTCTTGAACGCGCCCCACACGAGGTTGGTCAGCTCGCCGAGCACGCTGTTCACGTCGCGGAAGTCCGGCGCGCGGCCGCCGTCGCGCGTGCCGCCGAGCATGTCGAGCAGCGGCTGCTCGCTCGTCTGCAGCAGCATGTAGCCGCGGCACCATGCGCTTTCGAGCGCGATCAGGCTGAACACCTCGCCGAAGATGATCTGGTCGCGCACGATGCACGGCGTGTCGTGCTCGATCGTCATGCCCGGGAACAGGCTATCGATGCGCGCCTCGGTGATCTCCGAGATGCCGCGCACGAGCGCGTTCGGGTAGTCGCGGCTGAACAGGTATTCGTCGATCGCGCGCTCGAGCGGCGTCATGTCGTCGGCGACGTAGGCCGCGCACGCGACCCGCGCGAGCGCATCGGGCAGCCCGTCGCGCGACGCCAGCGATTCGCGGCGCAGGATGATCGGCAGTTCCGGGCGCAGCGCGTCGATTTGCGTCGCGATGATCGCGCTCTCGGCCGGCGAGCCGCCGTAATCCTCGGCCAGCAGGATCGCGCCGAGATCGATGTTCGAGCGCAGCACCTTCAGCAGCCGGCTGCGCCGCACGGTCAGGCCGACCAGGTTGTGGGCGTCGCAGAAACGCTTGATCGCATCGGCGTGCACGCGGCTGTCATCGAGCACGAGCACCTTGCTGACGGGTTGGTCTTCGGTCATCTCATCGATTCCTGATGGTCGGTCAGAACAGTTCGAGCTCGCCGCCGGTGTCCACCGCGGCCGTTTCCGGCACGTGGAAATCGACCGGCGCGTTCGCGCACACGCACAGCGTCGCGCCGACCCGCACGTCGCCGTCGAGCGTCAGGTCGTACGCGGCCACGTAATCGGGTGCGAGCGCGTGCAGGTAGTCAATGCTCGCGCCGCTCAGCAGGTAAGGCGTCGACATCCCGAGATCGGGAAACGGCGTGGTCAATGCCTGGTTGATCGCGCCGCAACACAGGTTCGCGACTTCCATGAACGCGTCGGTCAGCGGCCGCTGGCTGTTCGTGCTCGCCGTCGTACCGGCGAAATGGCGGCGCGTCGCGTCGTCGTCGCTGAAGCGCAACGCGAGCAGCAGGCGGAAATGCAGCGCCGAGATCGTCAGCACGACCACATGCTCGGGCACCTTCGGCTTCGATCGCGACTTCGCCTGCTCCCGATCGGGCGCGTCGGGGTCGTGACCGGCGGCCGGCCGGATGTCGCACGTGCCGCCGGCGGCGAGCCGCGTGCGTGCGGCATCGAAAAAGATCCGCTCGAAACCCGCCCTCGCCTGCGCACTGATCACGCGGCCTCTCCTTCGATCCGCTCATGCAGTTGCCCGGCCAGCGTCTCGACGGTCGCGAGCGCGGCCGTGATCATCTTGCCGCCGGCCTGGATGTCCTGGAACGTCGCGGCCGTCACGAGATCGTTGCGGTTCAGGCTGTCGCGATAGCTGTTCGACAATTGCTGCGAGCGCGCGGCCAGCCCGCGCACCTCGCTCGCGACGATCGAGAAACCGCGCCCGGCCGCGCCCGCGCGCGCCGCCTCGATCGACGCGTTCAGCGACACGATCGACACGTGCGCGACGATCGCCGACAGCTCCAGGTTCTTCGCGCGCATGTCCTGGTTCTGCGTGGTCAGCGAGATCATCTGCTCGTGCCAGCGCTCGAACGTGCCGGCGAGCCCGCGCAGGCGCGCGGCTTCGTCGGCGATCTTCATCGCATGCTGCGCGAGCACCGCGCGGTCGGCCGACAGCGCCTGCAACGCGTCGCGCTGCGCGCCGTTCGCGGCTGTCTCGCGCGTCAGCGCCTCCCCGAGCTGCGCCTCGCGTTGCGCCCATGCGTCGGCCGCTTCCGCATGCGCGGACGCCGCGTCATCTGCGCGTGCGGCGGCTGCGTCGAGCGCATCGCGCAACGCGTCGGCCTCGCGCGCCAGCGTCGCGACGAGCCGTTGGCGCATCGCACGAAACACGATCGCCGCCGCCATCGCGACGACCACGCCGCCCGCCAGCGCAGCGGCCATCTGAGTCATCCACGCCTGCACGATCACGCCGTCACTCCGCTGCACCGATATCCGCGACGCGTGCGCGCTGCGCGTGCCCCGTGCCGGGCGCGGCGCCGTCCGCCGCGAAGCGTGCCGGCAGCGACACGATCGTCTCGAACGCGCGATACGGGGCACCGACGCGATCGTCGGTGAAGCGCAGCGCGATATCGCCGCCGTCGCGCTTCAGGAAATTGCGCACCGCGTCCATGCCGACGCCGCGCCCCGATACTTCGGTCACCGTCTGCGCGGTCGAGAAGCCCGGCCGGAAGATCAGCTCGGCGACGTCCTCGTCGGACAGCGCCGCTTCGTTCGCGGCATCGATCCAGCCGCGCTCGCGCGCGATGCCGCGAATCCGGTCGAGCGCGAGGCCGCGGCCGTCGTCGGCGAGCACGAACCACAGTTCGCCGCCGCCCACGCCGACCGCGATGTCGATCGTGCCGGATGCCGGCTTGCCGGCCGCGCGCCGCGCGTCGGATGACTCGATCCCGTGGTCGATCGCATTGCGCAGCAGGTGCATGAACACGTTCTTCAGCGTCGCGACGATCTCGCTGCGCACGCGCTGGCCGTGGCTGTCGATATGCACGACGGGCGCCGGCTTGCCAAGCTCGGCCGCGAGCGACGGCAGCGACTCGATCACGCCGCCGAGCACGTCGCCGATCCCTTGCGTGCCGAGCTGGCTCAACATGCGGCGCACCGCATCGCGCGCCGCGTGCCAGTCGGACGCGTTCGCCGGATCGGCGCCGTCGAGCACCCGCAGGCTCTCGCGGATGTGCGCGCGCTCGACCATCAGGAAATCGGCGCCGTTCTGCGCCGGCTCGCCGCTACGGCCGAGCGTGACCGCGTTGATCGTCGCGTAGTGGTCGACGGCCTCGCGTACGCGCGCCAGATCCTCCATCAGCGCGTCGCGGTTCCACTCGGGGCCGCTATCCGCGCGGCGCAGCGATTCGTACGCCTGCTCCGCTTCGTGGACGATGTTCGTCAGATGCTGGAGGCTGTACGTGCGCGCATTGCCCTTGATCGTATGCATGTTGCGGAACAGCGCCGCGACGATCGAATGATCGACGCGCTCGTGCTGGCGAATCATCCGCTCGTTCTCGCTGAGGAAGCCCTTCGCGCTGTGCACGAAGTCGTGGAACTTGTCCTGGCTGATCGACAGAATCTCGCCGATCATCTCGAGGCGGCGCTGCTGTTCGCCGGCCTGCGCGGTCAGCTCGCGGATCTCGGTCACGTCGCGCACGCACAGCATCAGGCGCACCACCGTGTCGGTCTCGTCGGTGATCGCCGACCAGCTCAGGTCGAGCCACTTCTCGCGGCCGTCCGGCATCCGCTTCGCGACTTCGTTGACGAGCAGGTGCTCGTTGAATTCGAAGTTCATGCTGTCCTCGCCGAGGCACGCGTGCACGGCCGCGTCGACCTGCGAGCGCGCGTCGGCGCCGATCGCCGAATCGTCGAACACGAGCGCCATCAGGTCGCGGCCGGCGATGTCGTTCGTCTCGAAGATGGTTTCGAGGTACGCCGAATACTCCGCGTGCACGACGCCGCCCTCGACGACGGTCAGGATGCCCTGCTGCATGTTCTGCAGCATCGCCTGGATGTCGGCCGTCTTCTGCTTCAGTTGCGCGGCGTTCTCCTGGATCTTCTCGATCATCCCGTTGAACGCGACGATCGAATGGCCGATCTCGTCCATCCGGCCCACCGGCACGCGGCGCGTGAAATCCTGGCTCGTCGCGATCTCGCTCATCGCCGTCTGCATCCCGATCAGCGGGCGCGTGATCTGGCGATACAGCACGAAGCCGAGCGCGGTCAGCAGCACGATCACCGTGCCGGCGACGCCCGCGATCGCGGTCGCCGTGGTCGCGAGCATCCCGTTCAGCGCGCCGATCGCGTCGTCCTTCTGGCGGTTCTTCTCGACGCGCAGCGTGTCGACGATGCTTTCGAGTTCGTCGCGATACTGCGCGACGTTCGCGAACAGGTAGGCCTGCGCCATCTCGGCCTTGCCGTCCGTCTTCATCTTCACGGTGTCGGCGATCGCCGCGAAATAGTTCGCGGCGCTGTCCTTCGCCTGCGCGACGAGCCCGACCTGCGCCTGGCCGACCGCCGATTTCGCCTGCGCGTCGAGTGCGACGCGCAGCGCGGCCTGCTTCGCCTTCAGCTCGTCGCGCGCCTGGGCGGCGGTGTTCGCGTCGGGCGCGTAGACGAGCGTCATCGTCGCGATCTGGATGTTCTTCACATCGGCGACGAGATCCGCCGACGCGAGCGCGCTCGGCACGATTCCCTGGGTGACCTGACGCACCTCGGATGCGCTCTTGCGCGTCTGGTACACGGCGTAGATGCCGATCGCGGACAGCGCGAAGAACGTCAGGACGACTAGCAGCGTAATGCGATGACGGATGGTCATGAGTACAGCTCCCCGCAGCGATCCGGGTTCGATCGCCCTTTGGTCTATTGAAAGAATGTGAGCGCCGAATTATCGGGGATGGTGTATGACTGTCCGATGACCGAAAATCAATCGGCCATTGAGGAAATCGCAATGATTAATTGCAGGGAGAAAAGGCTAAAGTTCTTATTGGACGGGCCGTTAACTGCTGGCCCGGGCGTCCCGTCCGGCTTGCCCGGTGACCTCGGCAAATCGGATCTGGATATTCATTCTTTTATTTCTCGATCCGACAATTCAATCCGGTCGAATACCGGTAAAACGTTTGCGCATTCGCTTGCTGCCGCAACGTCAAATGCATCCGCTCTCGTCTGAAATCGCGGGTCGCGACGCGAGCGCGTTTTCAAACTCCGGGTCTATTGGTCCGATCAGAGGTGCCAGCCACGCCCACTGCTTCAGCGCCGGCTCGTTCGCGCTCACTGCGCTGCGACGAGGTTCATGGGAACCGCGAGCGCCGAATCCCGCGTCGTTGGGAAGCCGTTCAGCTTTGGCATCGTCGGCTTCAAATCTTTTCGTCGAATTCATCGGATCTCCCGGTGTGTCGGTGGTCGCACCCGATTCTGACAAAAAACTTTCAAGCCGGTCAATTCATTCCTAGCGAGAAAGAATCAATCGCAATCCGGCGATTCACCTCGCCCCGCCGGGCGTTCTAGACTGTCGGATCACTCCCCCAACCGGACCCACGCGATGACCGACGTCCTGCCGCTGACCACTGATCCCGATTCCGGCCTGCAGTACCGTGTACGCCCGGCCGCCGGCCGCCCCGCCGCCCGCCTGTTGCTGCTGCACGGCGTCGGCGGCAACGAAACCAACCTGCTGAACGTGGCCGACGTGATCGATCCGCGCATCGAAATCGCGTTCCTGCGCGGCCCGCTCACGTTCGGTCCCAGTCAGCATGCGTGGTTTCCGGTGCGCTTCGGCCCGAACGGCCCTGAAATCGATGCGGCGCGCGCGGACGAAAGCCGCGTGCAACTGATCACGCTGTTGCATGCGCTGCGCGCGCGGGATGGCGCCGCGCCCGCGTTGCCGACCGTGATCGCCGGCTTCAGTCAGGGCGGCATCATGAGCGCGAGCGTCGGCCTCACGTCGCCGGGCGACGTGAGTGCGTTCGCCGTGCTGTGCGGGCGCATCCTGCCGGAAATCGATCCGCTGATCGCGCCGCGCGATGCATTAGGCACGCTGCACGCGCTGGTGATGCACGGCCGCTTCGACGACAAGCTGCCCGTCTCGTGGGCGGACAAGGCCGACGCGAAGCTGACGGCGCTCGGCGTCGCGCACGACACGCGGCTGTATGCGGCCGGCCACGAGCTGACCGCGGAGATGGCCGGCGATTTCGGCCGATGGGTCGTTGAGCGTACCGGGTCGAACTAACGGAATGTGAACCGAACGCACCGGGGGCGCCGGCCCGCGAACGGACCGGCGCCCCCGGTACATGCCGTCACGCGTTCCGCGCAGGGTCCGCCACGCCACGCACGGATGCGGGCATCGCCGCCGCCCGCTCGCGCTCGGCGCCGCGTTTCGCCAGCTTCCAGCCGATCACCAGCGCGAGCACGACGACGGGAATCGTCGCGATGGTCCACGTGCCGCCCGGATAGTCGAACGCCATCAGCACCAGCACGCCGGCCAGGAAAGCGAGCGTGAGCCACGACGTGAACGGCGCGCCGGGCATCCGGAACGACACGGCCTTCATCTCGCCGCGATCGACCGCGCGGCGGAACAGGATCTGGCACATCACGATGAAGCCCCACGTCGTGATGATCCCGAGCGACGCCATGTTCAACACGATCTCGAACGCCTGGGCCGGCACGATGTAGTTGAGCGGCACACCGATCGCGTTGATCGCGACCGTGATCAGGATTCCGCCGTACGGCACGCCGCGCGCGTTCATCCGCGACACGAAACGCGGCGCCGAGCCGCCCATCGCGAGCGAGCGCAGCACGCGACCCGTCGAATAGAGGCCGGAATTCAGGCTCGACAGCGCGGCGGTCAGCACCACGACGTTCATCACCGTACCGACGTACGGCACGCCGAGCTTGCTGAAGAACGTGACGAACGGGCTTTCGTGCGCGCTGTACGCGGTCCACGGCAGCAGCATCGTCAGCAGCACGACCGAGCCGACATAGAACAGCGCGATGCGCCACATCACGCTGTTGATCGCCTTCGGCAGCACCTTGCGCGCGTCGGCCGTCTCGCCCGCCGCGACGCCGACGAGCTCGATGCTCGCATACGCGAACACGACGCCCTGCACGATCAGCACGGCCGGCAGAATCCCGTGCGGGAAGATACCGCCGTGATCCGCGACGAGATGCAGCCCCGTCATCTGCCCCGCCACCGGATGGCCGCTCGCGAGAAACACGGAGCCGACCGCGAGAAACACCGCGAGCGTGCCGACCTTGACGAGCGAGAACCAGAATTCCATCTCGCCGAACACCTTCACGCCGATCATGTTCATCACCGACACGATCCCGAGCGCGCCGAGCGCGAACACCCATTGCGGCACGTCGGTGAACACGGCCCAGTACTTCATGTAGATCGCGACCGCGGTGATGTCGACGATGCCGGTCGTCGCCCAGTTCAGGTAGTACATCCAGCCCGCGACGAACGACGCGCGTTCGCCCATGAACTCCCGTGCGTACGACACGAAGCTGCCGCTGGTCGGCCGGTGCATCACGAGTTCGCCGAGCGCGCGCATGATCAGGAACGCGAACACGCCGCACACCAGATACACGAGCGCGAGCGCGGGCCCCGCGCTTTGCAGGCGGCCGCCCGCGCCGAGAAAGAGGCCGGTGCCGATCGCACCGCCCATCGCGATCATCTGCACGTGCCGCGGCTTCAACTGCTTCGCGTAGCCGGCTTCGTGCGACGCGAACATCGCATCGGGATCGGCATGCGCGGCATCCGCGCCGCCGGCCGGACCGGCCGGGCGCTCGCTGGGGTGTGTCATCGTGAGTCTCCGTTGTTTGTAGATGTGTCGCGCCCCGCTGCGGGGGCGCTTTCGGTACGACCGCGAACCGGCTCGCGTCAGAACGCGCGCGGCCGGATCAGCGCTTCGGGCTGCAGCGCTTCGTCGAGCTGCGCCTCGGTCATCAGTTCGCGCGCCAGCACGACCTCGCGGATCGACTTGCCGGTCACATGCGCTTCGGCGGCGACGGCGGTCGCGCGCTTGTAGCCGATGTACGGATTCAACGCGGTCGCGAGCGCGACCGAGCGCTCCATCGTTTCGCGCAGCCGTTCCGGATTCGCGGTGATGCCGCTCACGCATCGCTGCGCGAGCGTCGTGCATGCGGCCGTCAGGTGGCTGAAGCTGCGGAACAGCGCGCTCGCGATCACCGGTTCGAACGCGTTGAGCTGAAGCTGGCCGGCCTCGGCCGCGAAGGTGATGGTCACGTCGTTGCCGAACACCTCGAACGCGACCTGGTTGACGACTTCCGGAATCACCGGATTGACCTTGCCGGGCATGATCGACGAGCCGGCCTGCACGGGCGGCAGGTTGATCTCGCCGAAGCCCGCGCGCGGGCCGCTCGACAGCAGCCGCAGATCGTTGCAGATCTTCGACAGCTTGACGGCGATCCGCTTGAGCACGCCCGACACCTGGACGAACGCGCCGCAATCCTGCGTCGCTTCGATCAGGTTCGGCGCGGTGCTCAGGTCGAGCCCGGTGATGCGGCGCAGCGCGGCCAGCGCCTTCTCCGCGTACTGCGGATGCGCGGTGATGCCCGTGCCGATCGCGGTCGCGCCGAGGTTGATCTCGCGGATCAGCCAGCCGGCCTCCTGCAGCCGCGCGATGTCTTCCGTCAGCATCACCGCGTAGGTCGAGAATTCCTGGCCGAGCGTCATCGGCACCGCGTCCTGCAACTGCGTGCGGCCGAGCTTCAGCAAGCCGGCGAACGCGTCGGCGCGCTCCGCGAATGCATCGCGCAGCCGCGCCATCGCCTCGAGCAGGTGCTCGACCGCGAAGCAGGTCGCGATCCGGATCGCGGTGGGATAGACGTCGTTGGTGCTCTGCGCGAGATTGACGTGCTCGTTCGGATGCAGGTATTCGTACTGCCCGCGCGCGTGCCCCATGATTTCGAGCGCGCGGTTGCAGATCACCTCGTTCGCGTTCATGTTGGTCGACGTGCCGGCGCCGCCCTGGATCACGTCGACGACGAACTGGTCGTGCAGCCGCCCTTCGCGGATCTCGACGCACGCGGCGGCGATCGCATCGCGGTACGGCCGCGGCAGCAGCCCCAGTTCGCAATTGGCGTCGGCCGCCGCTTCCTTCACGGACGCGAGCGCCATCACGAGGTACGGCAGTGACGCAATGGTGCGGCCGGAAATGTCGAAATTCTCTTTCGCGCGCAGCGTGTGGACGCCGTAATAGGCGGTATCCGGAATACTTCGTTTGCCTAAAAGATCCGCTTCGACGCGGAAGCCGTTTTCGGTCATCGTGCCCCTCCTGGATGTCTCGTGCCGCTCGTCGTTCACCGCTTCCCGACGCGACGGGTTCGCATTCTATGCCTTTGCAAAAACAAGCTAGCTTCTGTATTATCGAAAGCGGTTTTGCGTGGGACGCAACAGCGAGAATCGAATGAAAAAAGGCGCGAGAGAAACCGGCATCGATCATCTGGGCGCGATGCGCGCGTTCGTGCGGGTGGTCGAAACAGGGAGTTTTTCGGCGGTCGCAAAGGAGATGCACGTATCGACGTCGACCGTCGCGCGCAAGGTCACGGCGATCGAGGAAGCGCTCGGCGTCGCGCTGCTGCACCGCTCCACGCACAGCGTGACGCTCACCGAAGCCGGCCATATCTACCTGGAGCGCGCGGTCACGCTGATCGCCGATCTCGACGACACGCTGCGCGTCGTCGCCGAGCTGAATGCGCAGCCGAGCGGCCCGCTGAAGCTCACCGCGCCGGTCGCGTTCGGCCGCCGTCATCTCGCGCCCCTGATCGCGCCGTTCCTGGCGCGCTACCCGACGATCCAGCTCGACGTGCGGCTCACCGACAACCACAACGACCTCGTGGCGGGCGGCTTCGACCTCGACATCCACGAAGGCGAGAACTACCTGGACAACCTGGTCGTCCACCGGCTGTCGCGCAACGACAGCATCCTGTGCGCGACGCCCGGCTACCTCGACCGCTGCGGGCGCCCCGCAACGCCGGACGAGCTGACGCACCACAACTGCCTGCGCTACGTGCACCCGGAAGGCGATCCGCGCTGGGCGCTCGTGCGCGGCGACACGCAGCACAGCGTGCTGCCGGCCGGCAATCTCGTCACCGACCACTCGGAGCTGCTGCTGGAAGCGACCTGCGCGGGGCTCGGCATCGCTGAATTCGAGATCTGGCTGGTGCGCGACCTGCTCGCGAGCGGCCAGCTCGAAGCCGTGCTGCCGCGTTACCGGCTGCAAAACCGGCTGACCGGCGAATACATCTACATCGCGTATCTGGCGAACCGGCGCAGCTCGGCGAAGCTGCGCGTGCTCAAGGATTTTCTGGCGGAACACCTCGCGCAGATCGGCGAGCTGTCGGAGCGGGAGCTGGCAAAGATTCGCGACGCACGCGCGTAGCGCGCACCGATGCGCGGCCCGGATCGCGGGCCGGCGGCATCGGCACGATGACCGCGTTCAGGCCGCCTGCAAGTCGAACGGGAACGTCGCGTGCCCGAACTCGACGCCCTGCGTGTTGAGCATCCGCGGCCGGTGGAACGCGGACAGTTGCGCGCGCTGCTCGGCCGTGCCGATCCGCAGCCGCTCGAGGATTTCGCTGACGACCATATAGAGCACGTCGAGATTGCCGTCCTCGATCTTCACCGAGATGCCGAGCGCACCGTCCGCGCCGAGTTGCCGCGTGCGTTCCGACGCGCGCACGCCGATCCCGTAGCACGCATCGGCGCCGAGCTTGCCGACCACCTGCCCGCCGAACGCGTTCATCAGCACCGTGCAATAGCGTCCGTCGCCCGCGACCAGTTCCGGATAGGCGGTCATCGCACGATGAATGCGCGCCAGTGCGCGCACCCGCTCGGTTACCGCGCCGCCCGCTTCCACCGCGTCCGCGCCGTCGGCCAGCGACGCGTACAGGCGCGCCAGCCGGTCCAGCGAGAACGCCGGCGTCGGCAGGTTGCAGCCGTCGATGCCCCAGTCGACCTCGTCGTCGCGCAGGCCGCACGCGTCGGCCACGACCTGCTTCACGCGTACCTGCATCGGATGGTCGGGCAGATGGTAATCGGCGATCGCCGCGCCGATCGCCTGCGCGCCGGCCAGCATCCCGACATGCTTGCCCGAACAGTTGCTGCATACGCCGGTGGGCGTGTAGTCGCGCTTGATCCACGACCGGTACACCGCATCGGACAACGGCGGATGGCCGCCGCAGCGCAGATCCGATTCGTGCGCGGCCACTTTCGCGAGCATCGCGCGCGTGCGTTCGATGTGACGATCCTCGCTGCTGTGCGACGCGCACATCAGCGCGATGTCCGCATCGTCGAAGCCGAAGCGTTCCGGCGCGCCCGTCTCGATCACCGACAGCGCCTGCGCCGGCTTGGCCGCCGACCGCGCGAGCGTCATCCGGTACGGATCGCCGAACCGGGCCAGCAGCCGGCCGCGTGCATCGACGACCGCCACATGGGCGACGTGCGTGTTCTCGATCGCATTGCCGCGGTACGTGACGACCGCTGCGCGTGGGGTCTCCATCCTCTTCTGTCTCCTTGCTCGCGGGCCTGATGCCGGGGCCCGTCCAACCGGTACGGCAGTGTAGCGAGTCGTCGCCGCCGCGCGTCGGCCCTGTCGTGGAAAGCGGTGTTGCACACGACGCAAAGGCGCTCGCCCCTCACGGAAACCTGACCGAATCAGTACAAAAACCATTCAATCGTTTACATATTCGATACCAATCCGTAGAATTGCGGCCGCAAACGCGAATCATACGCATTTACATTGACGCTTTCCGATGTATCTGGCGCGCCCCGCCGGCATCGAGAAAACGCGCCCGATCACCGAACCTTCCGCTGCTTCCCGATATGTCTGCCCAGTTCAAGACGAGGCCTCGCACCCTCGTATCGGCACTGACCTGCTCCGTGTTCCTGACGCCGCTGCTCGCCGCCGCCGAAACCGCTCCCGCCTCCGTTTCTGCCGCCGATCGGCCGGCTCCGGCCGCCGACGTGCCGGCGACGCTGCCGACGATCGCCGTGCAGTCGTCCGCGCTGTCGGACATGCAGGTGAAACGCTCGCCGTCGTACAAGTTCACCGCGCCGCTGCTCGATACGCCGCGCTCGGTCACGGTGATCCCCGAGCAACTGATCAAGGAAAAGAACGTCACGTCGTTCGCGGACGCGCTGCGCTCGGTACCGGGCATCACGTTCCTCGGCGGCGATGCGGCCGCGAACCCGTCGGCCGACCGTCCGGTGATCCGCGGCTTCGAATCGCGCAACTCGATCTTCGTCGACGGCATGCGCGACTCCGGCCTGCAGAACCGCGAGACGTTCGCGGTCGAGCAGATCAGCGTGATCAAGGGCCCCGATTCGGTCTACGCGGGCCGCGGCTCGGTGGGCGGCAGCATCGACATCGTCACGAAGACGCCGCAGAACGACAACTTCATCAACAGCAGCATCGGCTTCGGCACCGACGGCTACAAGCGCGCGACCGTCGACGCGAACCGCAAGATCAACGACACGACGGCCGTCCGCCTGAACGTGATGGGCCACGACGCGAACCAGGCCGGCCGCAACGACGTATACAACAAGCGCTGGGGCGTCGCGCCGTCGATCGTGTTCGGGCTGAACACGCCGACCACGGTCACGGTCAGCTACTACCACATGAACGCGTACGACATGCCGGACTTCAGCGTGCCGTTCCGCGCGTCGGGCGGCACGCCGGTGCCGACCGATCGCGGGCAGTTCTTCGGGCTGAACACACGCGACTACCGCTACGGGCAGACCGACACCGGCGAAATTCGCGTCGAGCACAAGATCAACGACGCGTGGAAGCTGAAGAACACGACGATGTTCGGCCGCTCGACGCTCGATTACGTGGCGACGAATCCGCAGATCCTCGCGGCGAACCCGGCCATGCTCGGGCTGCAGGCGAAGAGCGGCAAGTACGCGCTCAACGGCTTCTCGAACCAGACGGAAGTGACCGGCAGCGCGAGCCTGTTCGGGATGAAGCACACGATGACGGCCGGCGTCGAGTTCAGCCACGAGCAGGCACGTTACGAGGGCTATCTCGTGTCGGATTCGGCCGGCAACAACATCCGCTCGAACAGCCCGTGCGCGGTGGCCGGCAACTGCACGCCGCTCGCCGGCGGCTGGAACCCGAACCGGCCGTGGACCGGCAGCATCGTGCTGAACGGCGACAAGGGCTTCCCCGGCCCGACGACGAACACGCGCACCGATACGGTTTCCGCGTACCTCTTCGACACGGTGAAGCTGTCCGAGCGCTGGCAATTCAACACGGGGCTGCGCTTCGACCGCTACGACACGACCGGCAAGCAGGCCGGCGTCGCCGATCTCTCGAACACGTCGAACCTGTTCAGCTACCAGTTCGGTCTCGTGTTCAAGCCGGTGACCAACGTGAGCCTGTATGCGTCGTACGGCACGTCGTCGAATCCGCCGGGGTCGAACGGCGGCCTCGGCGGCGGCACCGACCAGATCACCGCGACCAACCAGGACCTCGCGCCCGAGCGCGCGCGCAACATCGAGATCGGCGCGAAGTGGGACGTGCTGCAGGATCAGCTGTCGCTGACGTCGGCGCTGTTCCAGACCGAAAAGACCAACGCGCGCGTCAGCGACGGCCTCGGTCACACGGTCAACGCGGGCAAGCAGCGCGTGCGCGGTTTCGAGTTCGGTTTCGCGGGCAACCTGACGCAGAAGTGGCACGTGTTCGGCGGCTATTCGTACCTGAACGCGATCACGACCGACGCGGGCCCCGGCAGCCCGGGCGCGTCTGGCCTGCCGATGGTGATGGTGCCGAAGCACAACTTCACGCTGTGGACCAGCTACGACGTGATGCCGAAG
This sequence comes from Burkholderia orbicola, assembly GCF_900100915.1. Classification (NCBI taxonomy): domain Bacteria; kingdom Pseudomonadati; phylum Pseudomonadota; class Betaproteobacteria; order Burkholderiales; family Burkholderiaceae; genus Burkholderia; species Burkholderia orbicola. Next base: position 775,591 of record NZ_FNKW01000002.1, read on the forward strand.
CTCACGCTCGGCGCGGGCGCGACGGTGATGAGCCAGACCTACGCGTCGGTATCGGCGACGACGAAGAAGTGGACGCCCGGCTATGCGCGCTTCGACGCGGCCGCGACGTGGCGCGTGAACAAGACGATGGACGTTCAACTGAACGTGCAGAACCTGTTCGACAAGCAGTATTACGCGAGCGCGTACCCGATCTACGCGACGTGGGCGCCGGGCCGTTCGGCGATGGTCACGCTCAACTTCTATCAGTAAGCGACGGTAACGGCAGCGGGCACGCGCGACCGATCGCGCACGCCCCGCTTCCCCGCCGAAGCGCCTACGCTTCGATCGCGAGCAACGCGAACGTCGCGAGCCAGTGCTCGCCCATGTAATCGCCGGCCACGTGCGCGAGCGCGCTCGCGAGATGCCGGTCGGCCGCATCGAGCAGCTTCGCGCGCCGCGCATCGCCTTCCGGCAGCGCGCCGGCCAGCGAACGCTGGCACCACGCGCGGCTCAGGTTCAGCCCGTCGAGGTGCGCGATCTTGCCGTCACTGCGGTCGCTGACCGTCGCCGGCTCGAACAGCGTCGCCGGCTCGCCGCGCGCGAGATCGGGCAGGAAGCGCGCGAACCAGCCGTCGAATTCGGCGGCCGGCAGCACGCGCCGCATCAGTTCGGCTTCCATCAGCGCGGGCGACAGGAATTCGTCGCCCGACGGCTCCCACGCCTGGCACGCGACGTCGTTCAGGTGCCAGCGCTTCGCGGTATCGACGATCAACGCCGCGAGCCCGTCGCGCTGTGTATCGCGAGTGAAATCGAGCGTGAGCGCCAGCGCGAACGCGGTGTTGAAATGCGTGCCGACGCGCAGCGGATAGGTGGCCTTCGGCAGGAACGTCTCGAAGCGCGACACGAACAGGTCGGCCAGCGGCGCCAGCGTCTTCGCCCAGCGCGCGGCCTGCGGCAGCGCGCCCTTCAGCGCGAGCCGCTCGAGCTGCGCGGCGAGCGCGAGCAGCCACGCCCAGCCGTACGGCCGCTCGAAGCCGGCGTTGTGCGGCAGCGCGAGATACGCGCGCTCGCCGGCGACGTTCGCGTCGGTGAAATGCGCATCGACGGTCGCGACGATGCGCTCGGCTTCCGGCAGTGCCGGGTAGCGTTCGAGCACGCGCAGCACGAGCCAGTAGCCGTGCACGCACGAATGCCAGTCGTAGCTGCCGTAGAAGATCGGGTGCAATGCACGCGGGCCCTGCACGTCGTGCGGACCTTCGAGCGCATGCGTGAGCTTGTTCGGATATTCGCGGGTCAGGTGCGCGAGCGCGAGCGACGCGAATTTCGACGCGAGTTCGGAGGTGAGTCGGTCGGTCATGAGGATCTCGTCCATCGGATCAGAAGCGGAATACGAACGCGTACATCAGCAGCGTGTTCACGGCCAGCAGCAGCACGGCGGTTGGCCACTGCGCCTTGATCACGCCGTTCTTGTCCTTCAGTTCGAGCAGCGCGGCGGGCACGATGTTGAAGTTCGCGGCCATCGGCGTCATCAGCGTACCGCAGAAGCCGCTCAGCATCCCGATCGCGCCCATGATCGCCGGATTGCCGTGGAACTGGTGGACGATCAGCGGCAGGCCGATGCCGGCCGTCATCACCGGGAACGCGGCGAAGCCGTTGCCCATGATCATCGTGAACAGCGCCATGCCGACCGTATAGGCCGCGACCACCGCGAACGGCGAATCGATCGGCACCCAGTCCTTCACGAGCCCCGACACCACGCCGCCGACGCCCGCGACCGCGAACAGCGCGCCGAGCGCCGCGAGCATCTGCGGCAGGATCGCGGCCCAGCCGACCGCATCCATCGTATGGCGCGCCTCCTTCAGCGCATGCACGGGCGAATCGCGCAGCATCGCGAGCGCGACGACGAACGCGACGATCGTGCCGAGCACGAGCGAGATCAGCGTCACGCTCTTCGGCTCGACGAACGGCACGAGCTTCAGCGCGAACGTGCCGATCAGCGTGACGAGCGGAATCAGCAGCGCGGGCAGGAACAGCCGGTTGCCGAAGCGCTGCGCGAGCGTCTCGCGCCGCCCGGCCGCCGCTTCGCCGGCCTCGTCGGACCGGCCGCGGCCGAGCTTGCCGGAGCCGGCGATCACCGCGAGCGCGATCGCGAGGCACCCCGTCACGAAATGCGGCAGCAGCGCGCCGAACAGGAACGTGACCGCGTAGATGGCCCAGAACGCGAAATTGACGACGCGCCGCGGGTTCGTGCGATCCGTCAGGTTGAAGTACGCGAACGCGGCGAACATCAGCCCCGCGAGCGTGTACAGCGATTCGAGGCCGATCATCGCGCGCCCTCCTGCCTGACCAGGCCGAAGCCGCGCGCGAGCCGGCGGTCGAGCAGCGCGAGGCGCGTGCAGTGGATCAGCAGCGCGGCGATCGCGGTCGGGATCGCCCACACCGACAGGTGCAGCGGCTCGATGGCGATGCCGTTCTGTTCGAGAAAGCCCTTGATCAGCAGGATCGACTGGATCGCGATGAAGATGTCCTCGCCGAAGAACACGGCGACGTTGTCGGCGCCCGACGCATGCGCGCGGATCTGCTGGCGCACCGCCTCGGGCAGCTCGCCGTGCCGGCCGACCGCGGCGGCCTCGGCCATCGGCGCGATCAGCGGCCGCACCATCTGCGCGTGGCCGCCGAGCGACGTGAGGCCGAGCGCGGCGGTCGCCTGGCGCAGCACGAAATACAGCATCAGCACGCGGCCCGTGGTGGCCGCCTGCACCCGCGAGATCATCCGCTTCGCCTGCTCCTTGAGCCCGTTGCGCTCGAGCAGCGCGATCACCGGCAGCGTGAGCCAGATCAGCCCCATGTAGCGGTTCTCGGTGAACGCCTTGCCGAACGCGCTGACGATGTCGACGAGATTCAGCCCGCCCGCCAGCCCCGTCGCGAGCCCCGCGATCGTGACCACCAGCAGCGCGTTGAAGCGCAGCGCGAAGCCGATCACGACGATCGGCACCCCAATCAGCACCAGCATTTCCCCTCCTTGTGTCTGGACGCGCGGCACGTCGGCCACGCGCTGCCGGCCCGGTTTGCATCGGGCTCGGACGGCGCAATCTAACACGAGACTTTATCGATAAAAAGTCGACAATTTGCCGGTTCGGGTAAACGTTGAAGCCGATGGACACCGTGCCCGCGCCATGTGTCGGCCGCGTTTCATCGGATGAATCGGGCCGCCCGGCGCGCGTGGCGCAGCTCCGGGACGCCGACTACACTGAAGAGCATCGGCAACGTACGGGAGAGCCGCCATGATTGACGTATTCCAGACCATCGGCAGCCGCGCGTTCTCCGCTCATCTGGCGAAGGACGGGATGGTGACGCTGATGGAGCAACGCCATGAAGTCGACCGCGTGACGCTCGCGACCGCCTATGCCGCGCTCGTCGAGGAAGCCGAGCAGGAAGCCGACCTGCGCGACGCGACGGTCGAAGGGATGATGCGCGCGCTGATCCAGGGCTACGCGCGCAGCCATTGACGGCGTGGCGGCACGGCCGCCGCGCGGCCCGATGCGCGGTACGGCCCGCTACGCGGCCGGCATGCCCGCGCCCATGCCGAACCACCGGCCCTCGCGCAGTTGCCGGTAATCGGCCTGCGTGAAGATGCTCAGCAAGTTCGCCACCGCGCCGTTGCTGGCGCGATCGCGTTCCGTCATGAAGGCTTCGACTTCGTCGCGGCCGGCGAACAGGATGGTGCGGAAATAACGCTCGCGCTGCGCGTCGGAGAGGTTCGTCGCGCTCAGCTGGTACGGATGGTGAAGCGCCGCGAACAGGAAGTAGTAGCGCTCGGCATCGTCGCGCAGCACGCGCACCGCATCGGGTTCGACCGGAAAATCGCGGTCGAACGACGCGTGCCCGCTCTCGATGTGGATCCGGTACAGCAAACGGCCGTCCTGCTCGATCACGATCGGCGCATACGGGTCGCGGCTGACGAGGACGGTATCGGGTGCGCTCATCCGGTTCTCTCCTTGCGTTTTTGTCGATGCCGGCACGGTAACATGCGGACTTTTGCGGCCTGTCGGACAGGATCGACCGCCCCGCTTGCCGGCAATGCGGGATCGCCATAGAGGAAACGTACTGAAACCGCACAATGCGCATATTTTTCGATTGCCGCCGCCCGCGCCGCATGACAGCATTCGGGCGTCGCCAACCGAAAAGAATGCCGCGCCGTCCGGCCGCCGATGCCGCCCGGCCGCGCCGAACAGGCAGCGCCCTTCCATGAACCCGGCCCACCTCCAACACTACGAACCGACCGGAGAATTCCGCTTGTGAACATCGGCATCGTCAACGACCTCCCGCTTGCCGTCGAGGCGATGCGCCGCGCGATCGCGCGACGGCCCGAGCACCGCGTGCTGTGGGTCGCGACCGACGGCCCGCAGGCCGTCGAACTGTGCGCCGCCCAGCCGCCCGACATCGTGCTGATGGATCTGATCATGCCGAAATTCGACGGGATCGAGGCGACGCGTCGGATCATGCGCTCCGAACGACCGTGCGCGATCCTGATCGTGACGAGCTGCATCGGCGCGAACGCGTGGCGCGTGTTCGAGGCGATGGGCGCCGGTGCGCTCGACGCGGTCGACACGCCGCGGCTCGGCGACGGCGCGGCCGGCGACACGACGAAACTGCTGCTCGCGAAGATCGACCAGATCGGCCGCCTGCTCGACGCGCCGGGCAGCTCGCGCCTCGCCGGCGCGGCCGCGCGCGGCGGCGCCGGCCCGCTGATCGCGATCGGCGCATCGGCCGGCGGCCCCGGCGCGCTCGCGTCGATCCTCGGCAACCTGCCGGCCGATTTCAATGCGCCGATCGTGATCGTGCAGCACGTCGATCGTGCGTTCGCGGAAGGCATGGCGCAATGGCTCGACGGCCAGACCCGGCTCGCCGTGCGCGTCGCGCGCGAAGGCGACCGCCCGCAGCCGGGCGTCGCACTGCTCGCCGCGACCGACGATCACCTGCGCATCACGCGCGCCGGCACGCTCGAATACACACGGGAGCCGGCCGCCACGCCGTATCGCCCGTCGGTCGACGTATTCTTCAACAGCCTGACCGAGCACTGGCCGGGCCGCGTGATCGGCGTGCTGCTCACGGGGATGGGCCGCGACGGCGCGATCGGCCTGAAGGCGCTGCGGATGAAGGGCTACCATACGATCGCGCAGGATGAGGCGACCAGCGCCGTGTACGGGATGCCGAAGGCGGCCGCGACGCTCGGCGCGGCGCGGGCGATCCTGCCGCTCGGGCGCATCGCGGGCGAACTGGCGGCGCTGGCGCGGATCTGAACCCCGACGATGACCACGCGCAACACCCATGCCTGCCCCTGCAACGACCGCGACCACCGCCACAACCCGCATCGACCATGACGATTGACCTGACTCGACCGCCGGGCGGCCCGACCGCGTCGCCCGCCGACGCGCCGGCGATGGTGTTGCTGGTCGACGACCAGACGATCGTCGCGGAAGCCGTGCGGCGCGCGCTCGTCGACGAGGAAGGCATCGACTTCCACTACTGCCCGCGTTCGGACGACGCGATGGCCACCGCGGTCGAGACGCGCCCGACCGTGATCCTGCAGGACCTCGTGATGCCGGGCACCGACGGGCTGAGCCTCGTGAAGGCGTACCGCGCGAATCCGGCGACGCGCGACGTGCCGATCATCGTGCTGTCGACGCAGGAAGAACCGGTGATCAAGAGCGCCGCGTTCGCGTCGGGCGCGAACGACTACCTGGTCAAGCTGCCCGATCGCATCGAACTCGTCGCGCGCATCCGCTACCACTCGCGCTCGTACCTGAACCTGCTGCAGCGCGACGAAGCCTATCGCGCGCTACGGCAGTCGCAACAGCAACTGCTCGAGGCCAATCTCGAACTGCGGCGCCTCACGCACTCCGACGGCCTGACGGGGCTCTCGAACCGGCGCTATCTCGACGAATACCTGGCCGCCGAGTGGCGACGCGGCGCGCGCGAGCGCAGCGAGCTGTCGCTGCTGATGATCGACGTCGACAACTTCAAGCTCTACAACGACACGTACGGACACGTGTCGGGCGACAGCGTGCTCAAGCAGATCGCGTCGACAATCGAGCGCTGCCTCGGGCAATCGGGCGATTTCGCCGCGCGCTTCGGCGGCGAGGAATTCGCGGTCGTGATGCCGGCCTCGTCGCCGGGCGCCGCGCGGCTGCTCGGCGAGAAGATCCGGCTCGCGGTCGAGGCGCTGCGACTGCGGCACGCGCATTCGTCGACGGGCAACCACACCGTGACGATCAGCATCGGCGGCGCGAGCATCGTGCCCGCCCCCGGCCTGCCGACGACCGTCCTGATCGAGGCGGCCGACCGCGCGCTCTATCGCGCGAAGCACGAAGGCAAGAACCGGGTCGAGATCGATCCGCCGTCGCCGCCGCCTGGCGCCGGCGGGTTCGGCGCGCACTAGCGGAACGCCGCCGAGCGCGCTTTCATGCGGCGCCGAGCCGGCGCGCGTAATCGCCCGCGTCCAGCGGCCGGCTGAACAGATAGCCCTGCTGCATGTCGCAGCCGATCTGCTGCAGAAACCACGACTGCGCCTGCGTCTCGACGCCTTCGGCCGTGACCTTCATCCCGAGCGAATGCGCCATCGCGACGACCGCCTGCGTAATCGCGACCGAGTCGTGATGATCGGGCACGCCCGACACGAACGAGCGATCGACCTTCAGGTTGTGCAGCGGAAAGCGCTTCAGGTACGCGAGCGACGAATAGCCGGTGCCGAAATCGTCGACCGAGATACGCACGTTCATGTCCGTGAGCGCTTCGAGCATCGGCAGCACGGTGTCTGTGTCGTTCATCAGCACGCCTTCGGTGATCTCCAGTTCGAGCGCCGATGGGTCGAGCCGCGTCTGCGCGAGACAGCGGCCGACCGATTCGACGAGCCCCTCGTGAAACTGCCGCGGCGACAGGTTGACGGCCAGCATCAGATCCGGCGCGATCGTGCGGCGCCACTCGGCCGCCTGCCGGCACGCGGTTTCGAGCACCCACTGGCCGATCGCGACGATCAGCCCGGTATCTTCCGCGACCGGAATGAATTCCGCCGGCGACATCGGCCCGAGCTCGGGGCTCGTCCAGCGCAGCAGCGCCTCGGCGCCGACCGTGCGGCCGCTGCGCGCATCGACGACGGGTTGATACGCGAGCCGCAGCATGTCCGACGCGAGCGCGCGCCGCAGCGACTGCTCGATCGCGAAGCGGCGCTGCAGCCGCAGGTTGAGCTGCGCGGTGAAGAACGTGAAGTGGTTGCGGCCGCGCTGCTTCGCGTCGTACATCGCCGAATCGGCGTTGCGCATCAGCGTCACGGCATCGTCGCCGTCGCGCGGCGCGACGCTGATGCCGATCGATACGCCGAGCCAGTACTCGTTGTTCGCGATCGCGAACGGCTTCGCGATCGCCTCGATCACCTCGCGTGCAAGCACCGACAGACGATCGGGATCGTCGCAATCGTCGACGAGGATCACGAACTCGTCGCCACCGACGCGCGTGAGCGCGTAGCGGCCCTCCCCGCAGGCCGCGAGCCGCGCGGCGACGCTGCGCAGCAACGCGTCGCCGGCGTCGTGGCCGGCCGTGTCGTTGACCTTCTTGAAGCCGACCAGATCGATGAACAGGATCGCGACGCGCGCGGGCCCGGCCGCCGCATCGCGCACGCAGAACAGCTCGCGCATGCGGTCACCGAGCCAGCGGCGGTTGTAGAGGCCCGTCAGCGCGTCGCGGGTCGCCATGTAGCGCAACTGCTGCTGCGCTTCGCGCACGGGGCCGATGTCGTTGAACGACACGAGCACCGAGTCGGCCTGCGTCTCGCCCGGCCTCACGATCGGCACCGCGTTGCCGCGCACCCAGATGATGTCGCCGTCCGCGAGCCCGAAGCCGACCGTATAGTCGAGCATCGGCGTGGCGGTCTCGAGCGCGCGCCGGCTCGGCCAGTCGTGCGGGTCGATCGGCGTGCCGTCCTCGCGCAGCTTGCGCAGGATCACCGTTGACAGCCGGCGGCCGACGAGTTCGCCCTTCACGCGCATCATCCGGTTCGCGCTCGGATTGCTCGCGATCACGACGCCTTCGCGCGATATGACGAGGATGCCCTCGCTCAGGCTGTTGACGACGAGCCGGTGATGTTCCTCGCTGCGCGCGAGTTGTCGCGCGATCCGGTCCTGGTGCACCGCGAGGCCGACGCTGTTGCCGATATCGCGCAACAGCGCGGTTTCCTCGTCGCTCGGCCGGCACGGCCGGTGGTGATAGACGGCGAACGCGCCGAGCACGGCGCCCGCATCGTCGAGGAACGGCACCGACCAGCACGCGCGCAAGCCCAGCGGCAACGCGATGGCGCGGTAGTCAGCCCACAGTGGATCGGTTTCGATGTCTTCGACGGCGACCATCCGGCGCTCGTACATCGCCGTGCCGCACGAGCCGGCCGCGGGCCCGATCGTCGCGCCGTCGATCGCCGCGCTGTACTGCGCGGGCAACGACGGCGCCGCGCCGACGCGCACGTGCACGCCGTCCGTATCGAGCAGCAGGATCGTGCAGGACGCGCCGTCGCCGAGCAAAGCCTCGGCACGCCGGCAAACCTCGACCAACAGTTCCGGTAGCGGCGTGTTGCGCGTGATCAGCCTCAGTACGCTCTGCTCGGACGCGAGTACTTCCGCGGCGAGCCCGAGGCTGTAGCGAGAACTTTGCGGTTCGGTATTCAATATGAATCCTGCCGTCTGTCCGACCGGGTCTGATGCGCCCGATTCGTTATCGATATTTCGTGCCTTTTCGTACCCTGTCCGCCCCGGGTTTACGCCGATACCCGGTGCGCCCCGTTTTCGCGCGCCGAGCCAGGGCGCGCCGAAATGTATTTAACACCAATCCGTGACGATCGGCGTATCCGCCTGCATCAGGGGATACGCTCGGTTGCCGGGCGGCTCGCCGGCGGCGACCGGCGCGCCGCCAGGTTGCTGCGCCGCACGAAAAGGCGGGCGCGCCGCCCCGTCAATCCTTCCGGATGTGCTCGGCCAGGAAGTCGATCAGGAGGCGCACGCGCGGCAGCAACCCGCGCCGCGACGGAAACACCGCGTGCACCACGCCGCCCTTCGGCGCCCAGCCGGGCAGCACGTCGACCAGCGTGCCGTCGCGCAGGTCGTCCTCGACGACCATGCACGGCAGTTGCACGATACCGACGCCGTGAATCGCCGCATCGCGCAGCGCGTGCATGTCGTCGGTCACGAAGCGCGGGTGATGGCGCAACTGCGCATGCTCGCCGTTCGGCCCGACCAGTTGCCACACGTGATGCCGCGCCGGCCCCCAGTCGAGGCTCGGCACGCCGATCAGTTCGGCCGGGTCCGACGGCGCGGTGCGCCCGTCCAGCCACTGCGGCGCGGCCACTAGCCGCTGCGGGCTGTCGGCGAGCACGCGCATCACGAGGTCGCTGTCCTCCAGCGGCGGGAAGCGCACACGCAGCGCCAGGTCGAACCCTTCGCTCAGCAGGTCGACGCGGCGATTCGTCGCCTCGAGGTGCACGTGCACCTGCGGATGAATCGCCATGAAACGGGCGACGAGTTCGCTCACGCGAAATTCCAGCAAGGCGGTCGGGCAACTCACGCGCACGATGCCGCGCGGCTCCGCGTGCCGGCGCTCGATCACCTCGCGCGCCGCGTCGGCTTCGACCAGCACGGCGAGACAGCGCTCGTAGAATTCGCGCCCGGTTTCGGTGACCGTGAAATGGCGCGTCGTGCGCTGCAGCAGCCGCACGTCGTACCGCGCTTCCAGCGCCGCGATGCGCCGGCTCAGCGTCGATTTCGGCACGTCCAGCGCGCGCCCGGCCTGCGTGAATCCGCCGTGTTCGACCACCTTCACGAAATAGTAGAGGTCGTTCAGGTCATCCATGATTGTTCCATTCATAGAACACTGACGGCATTTTAAGGGACTGGAACGGCGGTTGTTGCACGCATAGCATCCTGTTTCGACGTATCCCTTCACATTCCCGAACCCTCTCTGGAGGCAACCATGGCAAGCGAACCGATTCGCGACCCCGCGAACGACCACCTGCTCACCCCGCAGAATTCCGCGTTCATCGTCATCGATTACCAGCCGGTCCAGGTGAACTCCATCGCGTCGATGGATCGCCAGCTGCTGATCAACAACATCGTCGGCGCATCGAAGGCGGCGGTGGCGTACGACCTCCCGATCGTCCACTCGACCGTCAACGTGAAGACCGGGCTGAACAAGCCGCCGATCCCGCAACTGCGCGCGGCGCTCGAAGGCTATCCGACCTACGACCGCACGAGCATCAACTCGTGGGAAGACGTCGAGTTCCGCCAGGCCGTCGAGGCGACCGGCCGCAAGAAACTGATCATGACCGCGCTGTGGACCGAGGCATGCCTGACGTTCCCGGCGCTCGATGCGCTGAAGGCCGGCTACGAGGTGTACGTGGTCGTCGATGCGGTCGGCGGCACGTCGGTCGCCGCGCACGAAGCGGCGCTGCGCCGCATCGAGCAGGCCGGCGGCCAGATGATCAGCGTCGCGCAGCTGTTCTGCGAATTGCAGCGCGACTGGGCGCGCAGCGCCACCGTGCCAGCGTTCATCAACCTGTTCATCGAAACCGGCGGCACGGCCGGCATCCAGTTCTCGTACGACAAGAGCTGACCGGCGAGAGCGTGCGCGGCGGCCGGCGCCGCGCGCCCTGCCCCCCGCTCGCTGGTGCCGGCGTGACCGGCGCGCGAGCCACCTATCGCGGCCTCCCCGGCCGCGTTTTCGTATCCGTGATTCAATGTCGATCGAACCGGCGCCGCGCCATCCGGCGGCACGGCGATGTGAACCCTCATCGAACGACCTTCACTGGATCACCATGACGAACCCTGCCGAAATCAAGGCGCTCGTTTTCGATGTCTTCGGAACGATCGTCGACTGGAGAAGCGGTGTCGCGCGCGGCGCCGCCGCGTTCCTGGATCGCCACGCGCCGACGCTCGACCCGTTCGCGTTCGCCGATGCGTGGCGCGCCGAATATTCGCCGTCGATGGAAGAAATCCGCAGCGGACGCCGCCGTTACGTGCGGCTCGACGTGCTGCATCGCGAGAACCTGGTGCGCACGCTCGACCGTTTCGGGATCGTGGACGTGCCCGAAGCCGACATCGACGCGCTCAACCTCGCGTGGCATCGGCTCGATCCGTGGCCCGATGCCGTCGCCGGGCTGCACCGGCTGAAGCAGCGCTACATCATCGCGCCGCTGTCGAACGGCAATATCCGGCTGATGGTCGACGTCGCGAAGCATGGCGGGCTGCCGTGGGATGCGATTCTCGGCGCCGAGGTCGCCCACGCGTACAAGCCGTCGCCGGCGGTCTATACCGAAGCGGTCGAGATTCTCGGCCTCGCGCCGGCCGAGCTGTGCCTGGTGGCCGCGCACAACGGCGATCTGGGCGCCGCGCGCCGGCTCGGGCTGTCGACCGCGTTCGTGCTGCGGCCGACCGAGCACGGGCCCGGCCAGACGACCGACCTGCAAGCCGACGATGCGTGGGATTTCGACGTCAGGGACCTGAACGAATTGGCGGATCGGCTCGGCTGCCCGCGTTGAAGGCCTGCGGCGCGATGCGCGATCGCGCTACCAGCGCAGCCGAAATCGAACGAGAGCGTGCTATCGACATCAATTGCGAGCGTTCGTCTTCGCTCAGCACCAGTTCCGCCTTCGGTCGCCCCATAGCCATGCTGGCGTCTCCCGTTCCGTTGACGTCAACATGCTGCGCGAACATATATCAGTTAACAACGGAACAGGACACTAGGCAAGACCGCGCGTGCGATCGCTCAATCGACGCGATAGCGTGGCAATTGTCTGTATTAACGCCCGCCGGCCAGGAGAGGTTCGCTGGCTAACTACCAGACATTGCCTGTGCCAATTGCTTCCACATGTGATCCGCCGCGGACGACAGTCGGTGGCCGCCGCGTGTCAGGAGCTGAGCATGAAAGCTCCGCGCAATCGGGTGGTCAAGAGGGATGGCAACGAGTTGCCCTTCCTCGATGCGTCGACGTGCCGCCGTGGCTGACATGAAAGCCACGCCAAGCCCTGCGGCCGCGAGCGCCTGCGCGGTCGAAAAGAGGTCGCAACGGTAGGTTGGCGCCAGCGCCAATCCCTCGTTGTCTACCATAGACTGGACCGTCTGTTGCGCAGCGAAGCGATCCGATGTGAAGATCAAGCGATGCTGTACCAATTCAGCAGGTGGTAGTTTGCTATAAGCCGCAAGCGGATGGTCTGGCGCCACGACAGCGCATAACGGTCCAAGCGCAAAAGTGCGCACCTTGCAACCAGGTTCGGGCCCTGCCCCTATGCAGAGCCCAATATCGATTTCGTCGTTGCGAAGCATCGTGATGATCTCGAGCGTTGAACCGGACCGGATATCGATGGCAACCCGCGGATATTTGGCACTGAAGCGCCGCAACGTGCTCTCAATAAATCCTTCGACAATGCCCTCGATAACGCCTACGGCGATCCGACCACGTTCGAGATCGCGGTACTCATCCAGTTGCACGCGTAGCTGACGCACTCGCCGTTGCTGCTCCCGATGGAAATTCACAAGTGTGAGGCCCACTTCCGTGATGGCCACAGTACGGCCCTTCCGAGACAGCAGTGGCATACGCAGTGCACGTTCGAGCAGAGCAATCTGCCGGCTCACAACGGAGGCATTAACGCCGAGCGCTTCCGCCGCCATACGTACACCTCCGTAAGTGGCCACTTCACATAGATAGGCCACAGATCGGGAGTTTAGTGGATCGATGTTCATTGTCATAGCGCCCCTTGAATCGTTGACTTTAGGTCAACATTCTCGCATCGCTGGGTGCATTTCAGCGAGATTTTAGCGATGCAATACTCGGTGCACGATTCGTTGAGTAGAGACCTGCATCATGACCGACCAGATAGACCCCGCGCTTCTCGCGGGACGAGCGAGCGAACACGAAGAACTCCTGACGATACGTCGCCACATTCATCGCCACCCGGAGCTGTCCTTCCACGAAGCAGACACTGCAGTTCTCGTTGGGGACATGCTTGAAGCGTGGGGCTACGACGTTTGTCGAAATGTCGGCGGCCATGGTGTTGTCGGTACGTTGAGGGCTGGCCTGAGCACGCGCGCGATCGGCATTCGCGCCGAAATGGACGCTTTGCCGATCCACGAGCAGACGGGCTTGTCGTACGCCAGTGTCCATAGCGGCAAGATGCACGCCTGCGGTCATGATGGTCATACAGCAATTCTGCTCGGCGCGGCACGCAAGCTAGCGCATACGCGCCGCTTTGACGGTACCGTACACCTTATCTTTCAGCCGGCAGAGGAGGCCGGTGCGAACAGCGGCGCGAAGCGCATGATTGCCGACGGCTTGTTCGTGCGGTTTCCGTGCAATGCGATCTTCGGCCTTCACAATCATCCTGGCATGCCGATCGGCACATTCCTCTTCCGCCCGGGTCCGTTCATGGCCGCCTGCGATACAGTGAAGATCACCATTCACGGCAAAGGCGGCCACGCGGCGCGCCCACACTTGGCCGCCGATCCGATCGTGATGGCGAGCAGTCTGGTGATGGCCTTACAGACCGTTGTGTCGCGCAATATCGACCCGACCGAAACGGCCGTCGTGACAGTTGGCACGATACAGGCTGGCCATGCCGCCAACGTCATTCCAGAACGGGCGACGCTCGAGCTGAGCATTCGATCCTTCAACGATGACGTGCGTCAGACTCTGGAAACCCGTATTTACGAGCTCACCGAAGCGCACGTTGCCGCCTACGGGGGCCACGCCGAAGTAGACGTTGTCAGCGGCTATCCGGTGCTGGTCAACAGCGACGCGGAGACTGAGCTCGCTCGCCGGGTCGCCTTCGAGCTCGTCGGCGAGAAAGGCGTGATCGCTCCATTCCCTGCTGTCCCCGGCAGCGAAGACTTCGCCTACTTCCTGCAGCATCGTCCAGGTTGCTTCCTGCGTCTTGGGAACGGCGTGGGCACGCCGATGCTTCACAGCGCGCACTACGACTTCGCCGATGACAATCTGATGATTGGTGCCGCGTTCTGGACGCGGCTCGTCGAGCAGTATCTGGCAGTCGAATAACCTTAGCAGTGCAGCATTTATACACATCTAATGGAGAGGACTCTTGAAAATGCGTCTATACAGCCTACCGCAGGACGAGGGCGGAACCGTGACAGCGATTGCCGGGACGGTGGAGGAAGCGGGGCGTACGCGTACCACGACGCCGCGTAACGTCGTCGTCGCTGCGGTCGTCGGAAACCTGCTGGAGTTTTTCGATTTCACCGTCTACAGCTATTTCGCGCTGACGATCGGCAAGTTGTTCTTCCCGGCAGATGACCCGGTTACTTCGTCGATGGTGTCGTTCGCCGCGTTTGCCGTAGGCTTTGTCACACGCCCGCTGGGCGGCATCGTGATCGGTCGTTACGCAGACCGCGCCGGTCGCCGCCCCGCGCTTACCTTGACAATTGCCCTGATGGCGCTCGGCGCCGCGATGATCGGGTGCGCGCCAACGTATGCGCAGATCGGCTTGGCCGCACCCGTACTGATCGTTCTTGCCCGGCTGATTCAAGGCTTTGCACAGGGTGGCGAGGTTGGCGCCGCCACCGCCACGTTGCTGGAGACGGGCTCGGACAGCAGCCGCGCATTCCGGGCGAGCTGGCAATTGGCGAGCCAGGGCGGAGCCGCACTGCTCGGCTCTGGCACCGCTGCTGCGTTGGCTCACTTCCTCAACGACACGCAACTGCAGACTTGGGGCTGGCGCGTGCCATTCCTCATGGGGACCCTCATTGCGCCAGTCGGTATCTATCTGCGCCGGCACATTGTCGAAGAACGGCGGGAAGTCGACACTCGTGCGAAGAAATGGAATACGGCCGATGTAAGAAATTGGTTTCTCGTCGTTTTTGCGATCATGGGCATGACAGTGAGCACGTATCTGCTCGTGTACTACCTGCCGACGTACTGTATCCAGTACCTGAAGGTGCCCGCAAAGCTGTCAATATTTGTGGGAGTACTCACGAGCTCGGTGTCGCTTGTCATGTGCCCCATCTATGGCGCTTTGTCGGATCGCTTGGGCAAGCGCAAGCCGTTGATACTGTTCGGGCGCATTGCGTTGTTCTGTCTCATTTACCCGGTGTTCTGGGGGATGATTCACTTTCCAACGCTACCAGTGGTGCTTGGGCTCGTACTGGTTTTGATGCTCTGCTACACGATGGGTTCGGCACCTGCCTACGCCTTAATGCCGGAGAGTTTTCCAAAGCCAATTCGGGCCGGCTTTATGTCGAGCTCCTACGCAATTTCCCTCACGCTATTCGGGGGTACTGCTCCGCTGGTTGCAGGGTGGTTGATTCGCGTTACGGGCAACGTGATGGCGCCCGCGTGGTACATGATGGTAAGCGTCATCATCTCGATCGTGGCGATTTCGCTGCTCGAGGAAACTGGTGGTAAGGCTCTGAAATAAGGCCAGCAGCAATCAAGCCATCTCACATTGCTCCGCATAGAAATACTTCGGTTCGATCGAGTCGACGGCGGCGTCGATTAGTGAATCGTCTGAGTCGCGGGACTTGAACCGAGTGCCGAAGCAATTCCGCCCGATGCAGCCTTGTCTTGCCGCGAGCACGAACGAGTATGCCGTTCGACGTCACTTGTTTTACTTTCTGCCCGACTCAAAATTGCACATTTTTCTTAACCAACTTTTTTAAGAGTGATCGATATGCGTGATACCGAGTATCAAGCGTCAGACGGTTTAGGTTTAGCTGAATTGTTGGAACGCGGCGAAGTCAGCCCCGAAGAATTGATGGCCTGCGCCATCAGGTTGGCTCGCGAGCTAGCGCCGGGGCTGAATGCGCTGTGCTACGAACGCTATGAGGAATCTCTAGCCGTGGCACGAGAGTGGCTTATGCACGGCGCATTTCGTGGGATTCCGTTCCTGTTGAAAGACTCCGCTATCGCACATCGCCGCTTCCCGTCCAGCTTAGGATCTCAATTGCTTGCTGACAGCGAACACGCTGGCAACGCCACCGTTGCCGATCGCTTTGAAACCGCAGGCCTGATTCCCTTCGCTCGCACCACAGTTCCAGAGTTCGGCATGGCGCCCACCACTGAAGCCGTGCGCAACGGTGGCCCGACTCGAAACCCGTGGGACCCGACACGCTCCGCAGGCGGGTCCAGCGGTGGAGCGGCGGTCGCCGTTGCAACCGGGATCGTCCCGTTAGCGCACGGCAGCGACGGCGGTGGTTCGATTCGGATACCAGCCTCATGCTGCGGCCTGTACGGACTGAAACCGTCCCGCGGACGTGTCCCGGTTGGTCCTTTCCGTAGCGAAGGTTGGGGTGGACTTTCCACCGATGGCGTCCTGTCACGCTCCGTCCGTGATACTGCTGCTGCGCTGGACGCGATCGCCGGCTACGAAGCCGGCGCGCCATATGCAGCACCGCCCGCGCCGACCTCATATCTCCATGCGCTGACGGAGGCACCGCGCCAGTTACGCATAGTTGTCTGGCGCGAAGCATGGTGCGGCATCGACGTAGCGCCCGAATGCGTGGCGGCAGTTGAACACACCGCACGACTGTGCGAGGAACTCGGCCATCAGGTAGTCGTTTGTGCACCGCCCGATATCAGCTACGACGCGTTTGTGCTGGCTCACGCGAACGTCCTCGCATCAAATATCGTACTGTCTGTTGACACCAAGCTGGCCCAGACCGGACAGCCCCTTGGCGGCGACGACTTGGAGCCAGCCATCCGCCAGGGCTACGAATACGGCAAGTCACTGAGTGCGGCCCAATACGTTACCGCCATCAATCGCCTCCACGCGACCGGACGAATGCTGGAGGCTTACATGGAGGGTTACGATATCGTTATTTCGCCAACCTTGACTCAATTGCCACTGAAGCTCGGTACGCTTTCCATGCGAACTCGATCATTCCTGGACTTTCGCATACAGGTAGCGCGATATGGAACGTTTACGGCGCCAATTAACGCGTCAGGGCAACCGGCTGCGAGTTTGCCCTTATTCTGGACCGAAGACGGGTTGCCGGTGGGAACCCAAGTTATCGGAAAGTTTGGCCGGGAAGACGTAGTGCTACGCTTGTCGGCCCAACTAGAAGCGCTGCAGCCTTGGAGTGATCGTATCGCCCAAGGGGGCGTCGCTAAAGGCGCAACGCGCTAACTTCCGATAGGAGGGAGTGGCTGTGTCGATGCCGCTGCATAGTCGGCGGCGTCGATCGCATCCATCGTGTTCGTGGGTATCTAAGCTGGGAAAATCCCAACCGACTCAGGGCTTCTGCGGCGCGCCCTTGGCAGTTGGCCGCTTCTTTACCACCGAACCACTAGTGTCCTGTTCCGCTGATTCGCGAACAAAGTCGGTGTAGCTTTTCGAGGATGGAATCGGCAGACGCGGTCCAGACGAATGGCTTGCAGTTTTCGTTGTAGTGGAAGACGAATTGCTCAATACGCTTGATCAGTTGTTTGACCGAGCCGAACGATCCTCTGCGGATCGCCTTATCGGTGATCAACGCAAAGAAGCGTTCGACCTGATTGAGCCACGAACTGTAGGTGGGAATGAAATGCATGTGCCAGCGGGGACGTGCAGCCAGCCATGCCTTGACCTTCGGATGCTTGTGACTGCCATAGTTGGCGACGATGCAGTGCACGTCGAGTTCGGCTGGCACGGCTTTGTCGATTTCGCGCAGGAACGACAGGAATTCCTGATGTTGGTGGCGTGGCTTGCAAGTCGCGAGCACGGCGCCGTTGAGTACGTTCAGAGCGGCAAACAGCGTGGTGGTACCGTGACGCACGTAATCGTGCGTCACGCCCTCGACGTAGCCGAATCCCATCGGCAGCATGGGTTGCGTGCGCTCGATCTCTTGATACTAGCTCTTCTCGTTCACGCACAGCACCAGGGCGTTCTCTGGCGGGCTCAAGTACAAGCCGACCACATCGCGCAACTTCTCGATGAAGAACTGATCGGTCGAGAGCTTGAAGCTTTCGCTGCTCCAGAAACCGCAGACGCCACGTGCCCACCGTGGCGCGCGTGAGTTGCAGGCGCAGCGCGATCGCGCTACCAGCGCAGCCGAAATCGAACGAGAGCGTGCTATCGACATCAATTGCGAGCGTTCGTCTTCGCTCAGCACCAGTTCCGCCTTCGGTCGCCCCATAGCCATGCTGGCGTCTCCCGTTCCGTTGACGTCAACATGCTGCGCGAACATATATCAGTTAACAACGGAACAGGACACTAGCCGGTCGAAGCGTCGCCGGCCGTGTTGTGATCCAGATCGATCGTCGCGTCGCCATCGCGCGCCGCCCGTCGACCGCTATGCCGGCTCGCCCACGAAGCGCAGCGTAGCCGATTCCCCCGACAGCAACGCGCGATTCGCGTCCGCCGCCGCGCGCAGGTAATCCCACAGCGCGGTCACGCGCCGCAGCTTGCGCAGATCCTCGCGGCACGTCAGCCAGAAACACCGCGTGACGACCACGTCGTCCGGCAGCACGGGCACCAGCGCCGGCTGCGTGGCCGCCATGAAGCATGGCAGGATCGCCAGGCCGCCGCCCTGCAGCGCCGCGAAAACCTGCGCGATCACGCTGGTCGTGCGCAAGCCCGCCGTCGCGCCGGGCACCGCGCGGTCCAGGTACAGCAGTTCGCTGCTGAACGCGAGATCGTCGACGTAGCTGATGAACGCATGCCGCGCAAGATCGTCGGTGCACGTGATCGGCGCGTGGTTCGCCAGGTAGTCGTGCGTCGCATAGAGCCGCAACTGGTAGTCGCACAGCTTCGTGACCACGTAAGGCCCGCGCTCGGGCCGTTCGAGCGTGATCGCGAGATCGGCCTCGCGCTTGGGCAGGTTGACGAAATGCGGCACCGGCAGCAGGTCGACCGTCACGTGCGGATGCGCGGCACGGAACCGCGCGAGCTGCGGCGCGAGGAAAAAGCAGCCGAACCCTTCGGTCGACCCGATCCGCACGTGGCCCGACAGCGCCTCGCCCGTGTTCGCGACCTGGTCGCACGCGGATTGCACGGTCGTCTCCATCGCATCCGCATACGCGACGAGCCGCTGCCCTTCGGCCGTCAGCGTGAAGCCGCCCGAGCGCGACTTGTCGAACAGCAGCGTGCCCATCGCGGCCTCGAGCGCGCGGATGCGCCGCGCGACGGTCGTGTAGTCGACCCCGAGCCGCTTCGCGGCGCCGCTCGCGCGCTGCGTGCGCGCGACCTCGAGGAAAAAGCGCAGGTCGTCCCAGTTCAGGTTGCCGGAAACCGGCTCGGTGGCATGTCGCATCGGCGAGGGAAAAAAGGCGGGCGTCTCCGGGCCGGCCGTCGATGTGCATAAATGCACATCCAACCGGTTTCTTTATCGGTACATCATGAATCTGCGCATAACTATACTCGACCGTGACCTGCGGACCATGAGCCGCGGGCAATAAAACCGGAGACACCATGCAGACCCGATCCACCCTCGATGAGCATGCGACCAGCGCGACGCCGGCGCCCGAGCGCACCGCGAAGCACTACCTGCTGGCCGGCTGGGCCAGCATGGCCGGCACCACGATCGAGTGGTACGACTTCTTCCTGTACGGCACGGCCGCCGCGCTCGTGTTCAACCGCATCTTCTTCCCGTCGCTGGACCCGGTCGTCGGCACGCTCGCCGCGTTCGGCACGTTCGCGGTCGGCTTCATCGGGCGGCCGATGGGCGGCATCGTGTTCGGCCACTTCGGCGACCGCATCGGCCGCAAGTCGATGCTGATGATCACGCTGCTGCTGATGGGCGTGCCGAGCATGATCATCGGGCTGATCCCGTCGTATGACAGCATCGGCTACTGGGCCGCCGCGCTCTTGATCGCGATGCGCTTCCTGCAGGGCATGGCGGTGGGCGGCGAATGGGGCGGCGCGGTGCTGATGGCCGTCGAGCACGCGCCGAAGGGCCGCAAGGGGCTGTTCGGCAGCCTGCCGCAGACGGGCGTCGGGCTCGGCCTGATCCTGTCGTCGGTGGCGATGGCCGCGGTGGCCGCGCTGCCGGAAGCCGACATGCTGTCGTGGGGCTGGCGCGTGCCGTTCCTCGCGAGCATCGCGCTCGTCGGCCTCGGCTGGTTCATCCGCGCGAAGGTACCGGAATCGCCGGACTTCGAGAAGATGCAGCGCCAGGGCAAGGCCGAGAAATCGCCGGTGACGGCCGCGCTGCGCCGCCATCCGCGCGAGGTGCTGACGATCGTCGGCGCACGCGCCGCCGAGAACACCTGGTTCTACATGGTCGTCACGTTCGCGCTCGCTTACGCGACGCAGCAGCTGCATCTGCCGAAGGCCGAGATGCTGCACGCGATCACGGCCGGCGCGGCGCTGTCGCTCGTGACGATGCCGCTGTGCGGGCATCTGAGCGACCGCATCGGGCAGCGCCGGATGTTCGCGATCGGCCTCGTGCTGATGTGCGCGTTCGCCGCACCGTTCTTCATGATGCTCGGCACGCAGCAGACGTCGACCGCATGGTGGGCGATCGTGCTCGGCCTCGGCGTCGTGTTCCCGATCCTCTATGCGCCGGAATCGCTGCTGTTCGCGCAGCAGTTCCCCGCGGAAATCCGCTACAGCGGCATCTCGCTGTCGGTGCAGCTGGCCGGCGTGATCGGCGGCGGCTTCGCGCCGATGATCGCGACGTCGCTGCTCAAGGCCGGCGGCGGCCAGCCGCATTACGTGATCGCGTACCTCGTCGGCTTCGGCGTGTTCGCGCTCGTGTGTACCGCGTTGATGCGCCCGGCGCGCGCCTGAGCACGCCGGCCGGCATTCGATCCTCAGTTCGTCCTGTCGCCCGCCGCGCCAGCACGCGTGGCGGACGCAGGCCCCCTTTCGTCATCGCACATCGTTTCCCCGGAGAGTTCCATGAATGCAGCAGTTCCCCAGACCACCCTCGCCCTGCCCACCGCCAAGCTGCTGATCGACGGCGCGTTCGTCGAATCGCACAGCACCGAATGGGGCGACATCGTCAACCCCGCGACGCAGGAAGTCATCGGCCGCGTGCCGTATGCGATGCTCGACGAGGTCGATGCCGCGATCGCGTCCGCGCAGCGCGCATTCCAGACCTGGAAGACGACGCCGATCGGCGCGCGGCTGCGCATCATGCTGAAGTTCCAGGATCTCGTGCGCCGCAATCTCGAACGGATCGCGCACACGCTGACGGCCGAGCAAGGCAAGACGCTGCCCGACGCGCAGGGCGACATCTTCCGCGGCCTCGAAGTGGTCGAGCACGCGTGCTCGATCGGCACGCTGCAGCAAGGCGAATTCGCGGAGAACGTCGCGGGCGGCGTCGATACCTACACGCTGCGCCAGCCGATCGGCGTCTGCGCCGGCATCACGCCGTTCAACTTCCCCGGGATGATTCCGCTGTGGATGTTCCCGATGGCGATCGTCTGCGGCAACACGTTCGTGCTCAAGCCGTCCGAGCAGGACCCGCTGTCGACGATGCAGCTCGTCGAACTCGCGCTCGAGGCCGGTGTGCCGCAGGGCGTGCTGAACGTCGTGCACGGCGGCAAGACGGTGGTCGACCGCCTGTGCACGCACCCGGACATCAAGGCGATCTCGTTCGTCGGCTCGACGCGCGTCGGCACGCACGTGTACAACCTCGGCAGCCAGCACGGCAAGCGCGTGCAGTCGATGATGGGCGCGAAGAACCACGCGGTCGTGCTGCCCGATGCGCACCGCGAGCAGTCGATCAACGCGCTGGTCGGCGCGGGCTTCGGCGCGGCCGGCCAGCGCTGCATGGCGACCTCCGTCGTCGTGCTGGTCGGCAAGGCGCGCGACTGGCTGCCCGATCTCGTCGACAAGGCGAAGGCGTTGAAGGTCAACGCGGGCGCCGAAGCCGGCACCGACGTCGGCCCGGTCGTGTCGAAGGCGGCGAAAGCACGCATCCTGTCGCTGATCGACGCCGGCGTGAAGGAAGGCGCGACGCTGCTGCTCGACGGCCGCGACGTAAAGGTGCCCGGCTACGAGCACGGCAACTTCGTCGGCCCGACGATCTTCTCGGGCGTGACGGCCGACATGTCGATCTACACGGAAGAAATCTTCGGGCCGGTGGTGGTCGTGATGGAAGCCGACACGCTCGACGACGCGATCGCGCTCGTCAACCGCAACCCGATGGGCAACGGCGTGGGGCTGTTCACGCAGAGCGGGGCGGCGGCGCGCAAGTTCCAGAGCGAGATCGACGTCGGCCAGGTCGGCATCAACATCCCGATTCCGGTGCCGGTGCCCTACTTCAGCTTCACCGGTTCGCGCGGCTCGAAGCTCGGCGATCTTGGCCCGTACGGCAAGCAGGTCGTGCAGTTCTACACGCAGACCAAGACGGTCACCGCACGCTGGTTCGACGACGACGCGACGGCCGGCGGCGTGAACACGACGATCGCGCTGCGCTGACGGGGAGCCTCGCCATGGAAATCGCATTCATCGGACTCGGCAACATGGGCGGCCCGATGGCCGCCAACCTGCTCAAGGCCGGCCACGCGCTGACGGTGTTCGACCTCGACGCGCATGCGGTCGATGCCGCGGTGCGCGCCGGCGCGGCGGCGGCGACGTCGCCGCGTGAAGCCGCCGCGCGCGGCTCGTTGATCATCACGATGCTGCCGGCCGCGCAGCACGTGCGCGCCGTCTACCTCGGCGACGACGGCGTGCTGGCCGGCGCACGCGCCGGCGCGACGCTGATCGACTGCAGCACGATCGATCCGGGCACCGTGCGCGCGGTGGCCGACGCGGCCGCGCAGCGCGACTTCCCGCTCGCCGACGCACCGGTGTCGGGCGGCACCGGCGGCGCGCAGGCCGGCACGCTGACCTTCATGGTCGGCGCCGATGGCGCGCTGTTCGAGCGCATCCGCCCGGTGCTGCTCGACATGGGCAGGAACGTCGTGCACTGCGGCGGCACCGGCACCGGGCAGATCGCGAAGATCTGCAACAACCTGCTGCTCGGCATCTCGATGATGGGCGTATCGGAAGCAATGGCGCTCGGCGCCGCGCTCGGCATCGATCCAACCGTGCTGGCCGGCATCATCAACACGTCGACCGGCCGCTGCTGGAGTTCGGACACGTACAACCCGTATCCGGGCGTGAGCGACACCGCGCCGGCCGCGCGCGGCTATGCGGGCGGCTTCGCGGCGAACCTGATGCTGAAGGATCTCGGGCTCGCGACCGAAGCCGCACGCAGCGCGCATCAGCCGGTCTGGATGGGCGCGCTCGCGCAGCAGCTGTATCAGTCGATGAGCCAGCAGGGGCTCGGCACGCTCGACTTCTCCGCGTGCGTGAAGCTGTACGAGGCGCAGCCGGCCTGATGCGCCCGGCCGACGCCGGACGTGCGTCGACCCGCGATGGGCCGGAACGGCATCGCGGGTCGGTTTGCAGGCGGGGGAAGAAAAACGCGGGCGGCGTCATCATGCCGCCGGTCGGTCAACCGCGCGGGTTCGACGCCGTCTCGAAGGTCGGATGGCACTCGAACGCGAGTTCGGAGCGCGCGTCGACGCGGCGGCCGCCGGTCAGCGATTCCTGCTTCACGCTGGCGCGCATCCCGCGCTGCGTGCAGTAGTTGGTGGCTTCGTTGACGGCCTTCTCGTGGGCGTCGGCCCACGTCGTCGACACGCCGACCGTGCGCGTCGTCACGGTGTACACGTTCGGGTTCGACGTCGCGGTCACGTCGGAAGCAGTCGAACACGCGGCGAGCAAGCATGCAGCAGCCGCAATGGTCAACCACCGCAGGGTTCGAAAAGAGACTGGAATGGACATGGAGGGCAGGCGCACGTCAGTCGACGTGCATTGAGCAACATAGGCGACAGTATGCCTGCTCGATCGCCGGAGATCATGCCCCTTTCGGTGAACACATTGTTTCGAATGGTTAAACGATGGCCGAATCTGGCAAGAATTACAGCCGTCGCCGGCCATCGTTTTCGTTCGTCAGGTCATTTCGCCCGGCATGCCCGCCGGCGCGGCCGCTCACGCCGGCGCGACGGTCAATGTGCACCCGCCTGACGGATTCGCGCGGATGCTTCCGCGAGGTTGCGCCACGCCGGCTGCCCCGGTGCGTAGCGCGCGCGGATGTAGGCGGCAAGCTCGGCCATCTGCCGATCGTCGAAGGCATCGCCGAAGCCCGGCATGTAGCCGAGCCGGTCGGTGGCCGGCTCGTCGATCCCGTGGTGCAGCACGCGCAGCAGATTGTCCGGCGCCGACTGGCTCACGCTCGTGTTGAGCCCCATCAGCGGCCGCACGCCGAAATGTCCGACGCCGCCCGATTCCGCATGACACACCGCGCACGCTGCGTCGAACGCGCGGCGGCCGTTCTCGAGGCCGAGTGTCGCGATGGTTTCCGCGCCGCGC
Organism: Burkholderia orbicola; assembly: GCF_900100915.1. NCBI lineage: Bacteria > Pseudomonadati > Pseudomonadota > Betaproteobacteria > Burkholderiales > Burkholderiaceae > Burkholderia > Burkholderia orbicola. The sequence continues at coordinate 799,898 of NZ_FNKW01000002.1, forward strand.
GCCTGGCGGTCGGCCGCAGCCGCGGCGATTGCCGCATCGACGGGCGGCGACAGCGACGCCAGATAATGCGCGATCGCCCGCACGTCGGATTCGGGCAGCGCCGCGAGCCCCGCGACGACCGGCGCCATCGGCCCGGCCGCGACGCCGTGCTGTGCCGAGAACCCGGTGCGCAGATAGTCGAACAGCGCGCCTTCGGTCCACGGCACGGGCGAAGCCGGCGACGCGACGAGCGGCGGCGCGACCCAGCCTTCCGCTTCGCCGCCCGACAGGTAGGCGAGCCCCCCCTTCTCCGCACCCAGCGCGTTGCGCGGCGTGTGGCAGGCGCCGCAGTGCCCGGCGCCGTCGACCAGATACTTGCCGCGATTCCACATCGCCGAGCGCGCCGGGTCCGGCGCAAACGGCCGCGCGTCGTGAAACAGCCAGTTCCAGCCGGCCACGAGCCGCCGCTGGTCGAGCGGGAACGGCAGCTTCGTCTGCGGCGGCACGTGCTTCACCGGCGGCTGCGACATCAGGTACGCATAGAGCGCGAGCAGGTCGGGCTCGCTCAGCTTCGCGAATGCGGTGTACGGGAACGCCGGGTACAGGTGCGAGCCGTCGCGCGAGATGCCTTCGCGCATCGCGCGGGCGAACGCCGGATACGACCAGTTGCCGATGCCGGTTTCCGGATCGGGCGTGAGGTTCGTCGTGTAGATCGTGCCGAACGGCGTATCGAGCGCGAGCCCGCCCGCATTGGTCGCGCCGCCGGGCGCCGTGTGGCACACCGCGCAATCGCCGGCGAGCGCGACCAGGCGGCCGCGTTCGAGCGTCGCCGCGCTCCACATCCCGCCGTCCGCGCCGCCGGGCGCAACAGGCGCAAGCGGCGCGATCGGCGCGGGGCCCGGCAGGATCGCGCACGCCAGCCCGATCAGTCCGCCGACCACGCCGCCCGCGCCGCCGCCGGCCAGCCAGCGACGCCAGCGCGATGCGCGGCGCGGGGCCGCGTGCGGCCTGTCAGCGGCATCGGCCGGCACCGGTTGCGCGAGCGCGGCGCGAATGTGCGCCGCATCGAACGGCGGCGCGCGAAAACGCACGCCCGTCGCGTCGTACAGCGCGTTGGCGATGGCCGCCGCGGCCGGTGCGGCTGCCTGCTCGACTCGCCGCGCATCGTGTTCGGACAGGTCGCCGTGCGCGCGATGCGCGGCCGCATCGACTGCAATCAGTTCGTGCGCGATCGCGTCGGCCCGCTCGCCGGCATCGGTCTCGTCGTGCGCGGGCCGCGCGGACAACCGTGCGCCCATCACGCGGGAAATCGCGGCCTCGATCTGCCATGCGGGCAGGCCGGCCAGCGACGCGTCGCCCGGCTCGCCGCTGCCTTGCCCGGCCACGACGCGCCGCACCGAGACGTCGCCGGTCGCACGGTCGACCTCGAGATCCACGACCCATGCTGACCAGCGCGGATCGCCGTGACGGTCGGCATCGTCGTCGGATGCGGATGCGACTGTGCGCGCGTCGCCCCGCTCGCCATCGAAGGCGAAGCCGCGACCGCTGACACGCGACGCCGCGTTCGCCCGCGACGCAACCGGCACGCCCCAGGCGGCGCGTTCGGTGACCATCCGGATCGTTTCGCGCGGCCCTGCGTCCCGCGCGGCATCCAGATGTTGCAACCGCAACGCGACCGGGTCGCGCCGCAACGCGCCCGCGAGTTCGTCGACGAAGGATTCGCGGGCAAAGACGTGCGCGTGACCGGGAATCGCGCCATCGGCATCGGCCAGCTCGATCGACGTCTGCGCGTGCCGGTAGACGAACGGCGATGCGGCGCCGGAATCAGCGCGTGCCGCGGCTCCGCGAGCATCGTTCGTGGCTGAGCCGACCGCCTGCGCGCGATAGCGCCACGTGGTCATCCTGCCGTCGGGCGCGGTCCGCGTTTCGATATCGAACGATGCAGGCGTGCGCGCATCGCCGATCGGCCAGGCGTAGCGTGCGCGGTGCGGCGGCGCGGCGGCGGCGGCCGCGTCATCGTGCGGCGCGGGTTCCGCCACACACGCCGGCGCCATCGGCGGACCTGCGTCAGGCTTCATCGCCGCCTCGCAGATAGCGTGCGGCGCGATGCACCGCGCGGATGATCTCCAGATGCGTGCCGCAACGGCACAGGTTGAAACGCAACGCGTCCCGGATCGCCGCATCGTCGGGCGCGGGGTGGCGGTCGAGCAGCGCCTTCGTGCTCATGATCATGCCGTTCAGGCAGTAACCGCATTGCGCGGCCTGCTCGTCGATGAACGCGCGCTGGATCGCATGCGGCGCGTCGCACGACCCGAGCCCTTCCAGCGTCGTGACGTCGCGCCCGTGCGCGGCGGCGGCCGGCACGACGCACGAACGCGTGGCCTGCCCGTCGACGAGCACCGTGCACGCGCCGCACTGCCCGAGCCCGCAGCCGTACTTCGGGCCGTTGAGCGCGCAGTCGTTGCGCAGGACCAGCAGCAGCGGCGCGTCGGGCGCGGCGTCGGCGAAGATGTGCGGCGTGCCGTTCACGCGAAACGCCAGCGGCCGCGACGGAGAAGCGGGATGGGACATGAAGGGATCCGGAATACGACGTGCGGGCCGGCGTCGGCCGGCGGCGGGCACGGGCCGCCGGCTGGCGCCTGCCGGCGCGCCTGACATATAACACGCCGAAATGCGCGTTGCCGCGCATCGATTCCCGCGCCGGCGCAGCGGCTGCGAAGCGGACGCAAAGCGCCGGCCGGCGCAGGCGCCGCGCGTCAGGCCACGGCCGCCACACTGCTGCGCGACGGCGCTTCGAGCGGCACGTCGAACACGTCGTAACCGAATACCCACGACGGGTCCTCGTTGGTGCGCAGCCACGTGTTGTTGTGCGACACGAGCTGCACCTTCGACGCGCGTGCCGCGCGGTTCGCCTCGTACAGCGCGAACGCGCCTGCGTAATCGCCGACGCCGACTTCGTCGAGACAGCGCGCGAGCATCGCGGCATCCTCGATCGCCATCGCGGCGCCCTGCGCCATGTGCGGCTTCATCGGATGGCACGCGTCGCCGAGCAGCACGAGCCGGCCGCGGCTCCACAACGGCAGCGGATCGCGTTCGAGCAGCGGCCATTTGGTGATCGACGGCGACACGTCGATCAGATGCTGGATGTCAGCGTGGAAACCGGCGAACGCCTCGCGCATCTCGTCGCGGCTGCTGTCGACCATCGACACGCCCTCGGGCCATTCGGCCTGCGGCACGCCCGTCACGTAGTAGTACTCGTCGCGCTTCTCGGTCACGTAGTAGACCATCATGTGGCGATCCTCCGACCACCACTTCACGCACATGTCGTACGGCTTGTTGCCGAGCAGCGCGGCCGGGAACACCGCGCGGTGCGCGACATAACCGGTGTAGCGCGGCGGTTCCGCACCGAGCAGGTGCTCGCGCAGCCGCGAATTCACGCCGTCCGCGCCGATCGCGATGTCGGCCGTCTCGATGCTGCCGTCGGTAAATGTGAGGCGCACGTCGCTGCCCGTGTCCTCCACCGCCGCGAGCTTCTTGCCGAAGCGGATCGTGCCGGGCGTCACCGCCTGCGTCATCAGCGCATGGAAATCGCCGCGATGCACGGTCAGGTAGCTCGCGCCGTAGGCCTTGCGCGCGTAGTCGCCGAGCGGAATCCGCGACAGCACGTCGGCCGTGCGCCAGTCGCGGCTGTACCAGAAATCCGGATGCGAACCCATCGTTTCCAGCGCGTCCTCGCAGCCGATGCGCCGCATGATCTTCATCACGTTCGGGCCGAGATGGATGCCCGCGCCGAGACGCGAGAACGCGGGCGCCTGCTCGTACAGCGCGACGTCGTAACCGCCGCGCTGCAGCAGCGCGGCAGCGGCCGTGCCGCCGAGACCGGCGCCGATGATTGCGATACGGGGTTTGCTCATGCGGATCTCCTGATCATGGGCCCATTGCCGAACGCGGCGCCAGGGCGAGCGGATTGAATGGCGTTTATTTAGCGTACACACTCAATTTATTCAGGACAAGCAGATTATTGATCGATGCCGACGTCTCCGGGAAAGCACCAATAAATCTCCTGAAATCCATACACACCAACAATCTACCCATGGCAGACGTAATTTTGATCCATTGCCATTTTCAAATGTACACACTAGACTTTGCCCAACATCCGGCGACCCCGCGCCAGCGCGCCGCCCCCTCCTTACCGACACGGAGCCTCCCGTCATGAGCAAGACCTACCGCATCGGCCAGATCGTGCCGAGTTCCAACACGACGATGGAGACCGAGATCCCGGCGATGCTGCGGCTGCGCGAAGCGATCCGGCCCGAGCGCTTCACGTATCACTCGAGCCGGATGCGGATGAAGAAGGTCGTCAAGGAAGAACTCGCGGCGATGGACGCCGAATCCGACCGCTGCGCGGTGGAACTGAGCGATGCGCGTGTCGACGTGCTCGGCTACGCGTGCCTCGTCGCGATCATGGCGATGGGTCACGGTTATCACCGCGTGTCGCAGGCGCGCCTCACGAAGCACACGGCCGACAACGGTGCGCAGGCGCCGGTGCTGACGAGCGCGGGCGCGCTCGTCGACGCGCTGAAGGTGATCGGCGCGAAGCGCATCGTCGTCGTCGCGCCGTACATGCTGCCGCTCACCGAGCTGGTGGTCGACTACATCCGCAACGAAGGCTTCGACGTGCTCGCGTACCGCGCGCTGGAGATCCCCGACAACCTCGACGTGGGCCGCCACGATCCGGCGCGCCTGCCCGACATCGTCAAGACGCTGCCTTACCAGGACGCCGATGCGATCGTGCTGTCCGCATGCGTGCAGATGCCGTCGCTGCCGGCCGTCGCGAAGGTCGAGGCGATGACGGGCAAGCCGGTGATCACCGCGGCGATCGCGACCACCTACGCGATGCTGCGCGAACTCGATCTCGAACCGATCGTGCCGGGCGCCGGCGCGCTGCTGTCCGGCGCGTACTGAGCGCCGCCGCTACTTCGGAGCCATCCCATGTCCTCGACTTTCCTGTACGGCGCGAACGTTCGCGCCAACGGCATCCGCCAGCACTATCTGCGCTACGGCGGCGCGACCGGCGCACGCGCGGCGCGCCCGGCGATCGTGCTGATTCCCGGCATCACGAGCCCCGCGATCACGTGGGGCTTCGTCGGCGAAGTATTCGGCGCGGCGTTCGACACCTACGTGCTCGACGTGCGCGGCCGCGGGCTGTCGGACGCGTCGCCGTCGCTCGACTACAGCCTCGATGCGCAGGCGGACGACGTCGCGGCGCTCGTCGCCGCGCTCGATTTGCCGAGCACGAGCCTCGTCGGCCATTCGATGGGCGCGCGCATCGCCGCGCGCGCGGCCCGGCGCGGCATCCGCGGGCTCGCATCGGTCGTGCTGGTCGATCCGCCCGTGTCGGGCCCGACCCGCCGCGACTACCCGGGCAAGCTGCCGTGGTACATCGACTCGATGGCGCTCGCGCGCGCCGGCACTGATGCCGACGGCATGCGCGCGTTCTGCCCGACCTGGACCGAGGCCGAACTGCAGTTGCGCGCCGAATGGCTGCATACCTGCGACGAACGCGCGGTGCGTGCATCGTACGAAGGCTTCCATACCGACGATTTCCACGCGGATGCCGCGCACCTGGCCGTGCCGTCGCTGCTGATCACCGCCGAGCGCGGCGACGTGGTGCGCGACGACGACGTCGCCGAACTGCAGCGCGCGACGCCGACGATGCGGCACGTGCGCGTGCCCGATGCCGGCCACATGATTCCGTGGGACAACGCGGCGGGTTTCTACGCGGCGTTCGGCGACTTCCTCGGCACGCCGCTTGCGGCCTGAGCTCGGCGCCCCGCCCTTTCCTTCACGCCTTTACCGGAGCCGACGATGCCAGTCAGCGATACCCAACTGATCGACGCTTGGAAGCAGGTCCTCACGCTGTCGCGCCTCGAGCCGGGCCAGACCGTCACGATCCTGACGAGCGCGGCCACCCATCCGCAGACGCTGTCGTGCGCGCTGATCGCGACGCAATCGCTGGGCGCGATCGTCAACCGGCTCGACCTGCCGCCCGTCAACGGCGACAAGGCGTTCAGCCGCGACCCGCTCGCCTACCTCGGCACGACGCCGCTGACCGGCAACAAGGCCGCGATCGCCGCGCTGCGCGAGAGCGACCTCGTGCTCGACCTGATGACGCTGCTGTTCTCGCCCGAACAGCACGACATCCTGAAGTCCGGCACGAAGATCCTGCTCGCGGTCGAACCGCCCGAGGTGCTGGTGCGAATGGTGCCGACCCTGGCCGATCGCACGCGCGTGCTCGCCGCGGCGAAGAAAATCGCCGCGGCCCGCGAGATGCGCGTGAGTTCGGCGGCCGGCACCGCGCTCGTGTGCCCGCTCGGCGAGTTTCCGCCGACCGCCGAATACGGATTCGTCGACGCGCCGGGCCGCTGGGACCACTGGCCGAGCGGCTTCGCGCTGACCTATCCGAACGATCGCACCGCGCGCGGCACGATCGTGATCGACCGCGGCGACATCCTGCTGCCGCAGAAGCACTACGTGCGCGAGCCGATCGCGCTGACCGTCGAAGGCGGGTATGCGACGCGTATCGAAGGCGGCGTCGACGCCGACCTGCTGCGCGACTACATGGAAACGTTCGCCGACCCCGAAGGCTATGCGATCTCGCATATCGGCTGGGGGCTGCAGCCGCGCGCGCGCTGGTCGACGCTCGGGCTGTACGACCGCGAGGCGACGATCGGAATGGACGCGCGCGCGTTCGAGGGCAACTTCCTGTTCTCGCTCGGCCCGAACAACGAAGGCGGCGGCAGCCGCACGACCACCTGTCATATCGACATCCCGCTGCGCCGCTGCACGGTCGAGCTCGACGGCGAGACCGTCGTGCGCGAAGGCCGCGTGACCGATCAACCCGCCTGACCGACGAGCCCCCGACACCATGAACGATCTTTCCCGTCACGCCGAAGCGAACGTGTATCGCCAGCAGGGTTTCGGCACGCCGCTTCCGCCGCACGGCAACATTGGACTGCTGATCGTCGATTTCGTGGTCGGCTTCGCCGATCCCGCGACGTTCGGCGGCGGCAACATCGCGCCGGCGATCGCGCGCACCACGCGTGCGCTCGCGCTCGCGCGCGAACGCAACTGGCCGGTCGCGCACAGCCGCATCGTGTATGCGGACGACGGCAGCGACGACAACGTGTTTTCGCTGAAGGTGCCCGGCATGGCGACGCTGACCGAGCATCATCCGAACAGCGCGATCGTGCCCGAGCTCACGCCGGCGCCGGGCGAACTCGTCGTGCGCAAGACCGTGCCGTCCGCGTTCTTCGGCACGCAACTCGCGCCGTGGCTCGCGCAGCGCGCGGTGCAGACGCTGCTCGTCGCGGGCGCCGTGACGAGCGGCTGCGTGCGCGCGAGTGTCGTCGACGCGATGTCGCACGGGTTCCGCCCGCTCGTGCTCGCCGATTGCGTCGGCGATCGCGCGATCGCGCCGCACGACGCGAACCTGTTCGACATGCAGCAGAAATATGCGGCCGTGATGCCGCTCGACGACGCGATCGCGGCGATCGATGCCGTGCAGGCACGCTGAACTGCCACGGCGCACGGGTGGCTCCGGCCGTTCGTGCGGTTCGGGCGGCGTGAGCGCTGGCTACGCCTGCACCCGCGCGCAATTGACGCGGCGGTTTTGGCGACCTAGATTGACCGCATGCGCCGCCGCGCCGCGACCACCCGCCGTCTCGCGTGCGCCGCGCGCTGCCTGCACGCCGCCTTCGTCGCGACCGGGCGCCGGCCGCGCCTTCCTCGACAGGATCTCTCCCCCGTGAACCGCTCCGAACTGCTCGCGCACACCGGCTGCCTGACCGTGATCCGGCCGCCCGCGCCGCCCGTGAAGCCGGCGCCCGGCCAGCCGGGCAGCCTGTCGTCGTACGTGCCGGCGCTGCCGGAAGTGTTCGTCGCGATTCTCGACGACGGCCGCATCCTCGCGTTCAACGGACACGTCGATCTCGGCACCGGCATTCGCACGTCGCTCGCGCAGATCGTCGCCGAGGAACTCGACGTGCCGGCCGCGCGCGTGACGATGGTGCTCGGCGACACGGCCGCGACGCCGAACCAGGGCCCGACGATCGCCAGCGCGACGATCCAGATTTCCGCCGCGCCGCTGCGCTGCGCGGCCGCGCAGGCCCGTCACGCGCTGCTGGCGCTCGCCGCCGAGCGGTTCGGCGTCGATGTCGAGCGGCTGAACATCGACGATGGAACGATTTCAGCCAATGGACAGACGGTCACGTTCGCCGCGCTCGTCGCCGCGCGGCGGATCGCGCTGACGCTCGACCTGAACACCCGCACGAAGGACCCCGCGCACTACCGGATCGTCGGCCGCGCGTCGCCGCGCGTCGACCTGCCCGCGAAGGCGACCGGCCAGCTCACGTTCGTGCACGACATGCGCGTGCCGGGCATGCTGCATGGCCGCGTCGTCCGGCCGCCGTATGCGGGCCACGACAGCGGCCCGTTCGTCGGCACGTCGCTGGTGGACGTCGATCGCGCATCGGTAGCCGACGTGCCGGGGCTCGTGGCCGTCGTCGCGCTCGGCGATTTCGTCGGAGTGGTCGCCGAGCGCGAGGAGCACGCGATCCGCGCCGCGCGCCAGTTGCGCGTGACGTGGCGGCCGCTTCCCGCGCTGCCGCCGCTCGACGCGCCGGCCGCCGCGATCGCCGCCGCGCCGGCCACCCGCCGCGTGCTGCTCAACGAAGGCGACGTCGACGCCGCGCGGACGGAACCGGACACGCTCACGCTGTCGCGCACCTATGCGTGGCCGTTCCAGATGCACGGCTCGATCGGCCCGTCGTGCGCGCTCGCCGACTACCGCGCGCCCGGCGACGGTCGGATCACCGTGTGGTCCGGCACGCAGAACCCCGTGTCGCTGCGCTACGACCTCGCGACGCTCGTCGCGCGCGATGAGGCCGATATCGACGTCGTGCGGATGGAAGCGGCCGGCTGCTACGGCCGCAACGGCGCGGACGACGTGTGCGGCGACGCGCTGCTGCTGTCGCGCGCGGTCGGCCGCCCGGTGCGCGTGCAGTTGTCGCGCGCGGACGAACATCTGTGGGAACCGAAAGGCGCGGGCCAGTCGATGCAGGTGACGGGCACCGTCACGCGCGACGGCCGCCTGCTCGGCTACGACTTCACGACGCGCTATCCGTCGAACGATGCGCCGCTGCTCGCGGCGCTATTGACCGGTGCGCTCGCGCCCGAGCCGCGCGTGTTCGAAATGGGCGACCGCACGGCCGTGTCGCCTTATGTCAGCCCGCATCGTCGCTTCGTCTGCGAGGATCTCGCGCCGCTCGCGCGGGCGTCGTGGCTGCGCGGCGTGTCGGCGTTGCCGAACTCGTTCGCGCACGATGCGTTCGTCGACGAATGCGCGGCGCTGACCCGCGTCGATCCGCTCGCGTTCCGCATTCGCCATCTGCAGGACACGCGTGCGATCGAATTGCTTCAGGCGGTGGCCGAGCGCGCGGGGTGGACGCCGCGCGTGCCGCGCCCGCTCGACGAACGCGACCAACACGATGAACGCGACGAAGCGCGGCTCGTGCGCGGCCGCGGGATCGCGTATGCGCGCTACGTGCACAGCCGCTTCCCCGGCTTCGGCGCGGCGTGGTCGGCCTGGATCGTCGACCTGAGCGTCGATCGCGTGTCGGGCGAGATCCGCATCGAACGTGTGACGGTCGGACAGGACACGGGCACGATGATCAACCCGGATGGCGTGCGCCACCAGATCCACGGCAACGTGATCCAGGTATTGAGCCGCACGCTGAAGGAGCGCGTGCGGTTCGCGGACGGCAAGGTCGCGTCGCGCGAATGGGCGAGTTACCCGATCCTGACGTTCGCGGAAGTGCCGGACGTCGACGTCGTATTGATGCCGAGGCAAGGCGAACCGCCGCTCGGTGCGGGCGAATCGGCATCGGTGCCGGGCCCGGCCGCGGTCGCGAATGCGCTGTTCGATGCCACCGGCGTACGGTTCTACGCGCCGCCGTTTACGCCGGAGACCGTGCGCGCCGGGCTACGCGAGGCCGGCCGGCTGATGCGCGCCGACGCGGCAGCGCCTGTCACGACGTAGATGGATCTGCGCCGCGCGCCACCCGTCAGGCATCGCCGTCTTCTTCCATCATCTTGCGCAGCAGGAACTGCAGCGCGACCCGCTCACCGGGATTGAGCGCGCCGTACGTGCGCTCCGTCACCTGCCGCGCGAACGGCACCGTGCGGTCGATCAGCGCGAGGCCGGCCGCGGTCGCGCGCACGATCAGCTTGCGGCCGTCGTTCGGGTCGGGCAACACCTCGATCAGCGCGCGCGTCTTCAGACGCTCGACGACGCCGCGAATCGTCGCCTGATCGATCGCGGTCGCCTTGACGATGTCGTTCAGCGAACACGCCTGCCGCTCCTTGACCGCGCACAGCGTCACGAACTGCGCGGCCGTGAGATCCGAATCGGGAATCGCTTCCTGGAAAATCGAAACGTGCCGCTGATACGCGCGGCGCAGCAGATGCCCGACCTGGTCGTGAAAATCGTACGAATCCTTGGAAGACGCCATGAGAGTGCAGGCCCTTGCCTGCATGCAAATGAAAGACAAGCAGTGTACACCCTCAAATCGGGGTGGCCGGCGGCCGGCCGGTCGCGTCATTGCGGTGCATCAGGGTTCGCGGAATCGCGTGCAAGTCGCGCGTGAGGCTCGTCCGATCCATGGCGGATCGCCCGCCCGTCACGGCGGCGTGCCGGCCAGCCGCGCACCGTCGCGGCGGCTACCGCCTGTGCATGTGAGCGCCGCCGCCAGCTTTCGCGCACACACTTCAATTTTGAGTGCATACGCACGAAATTCGTGCATGCCATCGCCTGTGCGTCCATCTTTTCAGCGCACACTCCATATCATCCAAAACCCCTTTGATGACACGGACTTTTGTCATGCAAACGCTTGCCTTAAGATGACCGCATACGTGCCTGTGCGCTTCGGTATTTTCTAGTGTGTACGCTACGTATTTGACGTGATATACAGACTCCAGTGCGCAGCGGAACGTCCCGCTCGCGACGATCGAGCCACCCATTCATCCGTCACACTCGAACAGGGGCAGTCCCATGTCTACCGCACACCCGAGCGCCGCCGTTTCCCCCGACGACGCGCCCCACGGCCCTCTCTATCGCAAGGTCACGCTGCGCCTCATCACCCTCTTCTGCCTGTGTTACTTCGCGGCCTATCTCGACCGCATCAACATCGGGCTCGCGAAGCTCCAGATGCTCGATGCGCTGAAGTTCAGCGACACGGTGTACGGCCTCGGCGCCGGGCTGTTCTTCGCCGGCTACATCCTGTTCGAAGTCCCAAGCAATCTGGTGCTGCAACGTGTCGGCGCGAAGCTGTGGATCGCGCGGATCATGATCACGTGGGGCCTGCTGTCGGGCGCGACGATGTTCGTGCATACGCCGATGCAGTTCTACGTCGTGCGCTTCCTGCTCGGCGCCGCCGAAGCCGGTTTCCTGCCGGGCGTGCTGCTGTACCTGACGCAGTGGTATCCCGATGCACGTCGCGCGCGGATCGTCGCGCTGTTCATGGTGGGCCTGCCGCTGTCGAGCATGATCGGCAGCCCGATTTCCGGCTGGATCATGCGTGCGTTCGACGGCGCGCACGGGCTCGGCGGCTGGCAGTGGCTGTTCCTGCTCGAAGCGCTGCCGTCGGTGCTGCTCGGCTTCGCGGTGCTGCGCTGGCTGCCGAACGGCATCGAATCCACGCGCTGGCTGAACGCCGACGAGAAGCGGGTGCTGCGTGCGAATCTCGACGCCGATCCGTCCGGCAACAAGAGCCACGCGCTCGGCAAGGCGTTCTCCGACCCGAAGGTGTGGGCGCTCGGCCTGATCGACCTGTGCGTGCTGCTCGGCCTGTATGCGGTGAGCTTCTGGCTGCCGACGATCCTGCGCGACACCGGCGTGAAGGACGCATATCAGATCGGCTGGCTGATGGTGATCCCGAACGCCGCCGCGGTGCTCGCGACGCTGTACTGCGGCGCCAGCTCCGACCGCGCACGCGAACGCCGCTGGCATATCGTCGTGCCGTTCATGGTGTCGGCCGTCGCGCTGGCGATCGCGGCTTCCTCGTCGCACGGCACGCTCGGCACGGTGCTGCTGTTCTCGCTGATCAACGCCGGCGCGGCCGCCGCGATGCCGGTCGTGTGGGCGCTGCCGTCGACGTTCCTGAAGGGCTCGGCCGCCGCCGGCGGCATCGCGTTCGCATGCTCGATCGCGAACCTCGGCGGGTTCGGCAGCACCTATTTCATCGGCTGGCTGCGCGATACGTTCCATTCGCAAAGCGCGGGTCTGTATGGTTTCGCCGCGTGCATGCTGGTCGGTTGCGCACTCGCGCTCGCGTATCCGGCCCGGCTCGTGAACCGCTGACGTATCGCGCCGCGCGCGCAACGCTGCTTTTTTACAACCGCGCCGATTCGCGCGGTCTGCTCCCGCTCCTCGCGTCATCCCGCGCACGCCGCCACGCCGGCGCGTGCGCGCTTCCCCCGCCGCCGTTCGCCGTTTTTTCCTCGCACAGGCACACCGCTTGCGACATCCTCGCGCCCGCCATCCGGCGGACAGTCATCTGCCTTCCAACCGGCGCTGCGCCCCGCGCGATCCGTCACGCGGCGGTTCTGCATCGCAAGCAGGTTCCCTGAACGAGAGGACAACATGAAATCAATACGAACGATAGTGGCCCTGTGCTCGGTCATTTCCGTACTCGCGGCGTGCGGCGGCGGCGACGACGCCGGCACCGTACTCGGTATCTCGAAGCCGCAGGCGCGCTTCATCAACGCGGTGCCGGCCGGCCCGAACCTCGACTACTACCTGAACGGGAAGGTCGACCAGTCGGGCGTCGCCTACAAGGGTGTGACGCGCTATCACGACGTCGATTCAGGCACGCAGACCGCGAGCTACGACGTGTCGGGGACGACCACGACCATCGCGTCCCAGGCGTTCAGCGCCGCGAACGGTCACCACTACACGACGATCGCGCTGCCGAGCACGACGTCGCTGATCTCCGTCATCGACGACCCGTACGACAAGGGCCTGCTGTCGGACAAGGCGCGCGTGCGCAGCTTCAACGCATCGCCGAATGCGCAGAACGTGGACGTGTACGTCGTGCCGCCGGGCACCGACATCACGACGGTCAGCCCGACGATGGCAGGCGCCGCGTACCAGAACGCCGTACCGGCAACGACGCAGGATTCGGTCTACCTGAACGGCGGCACGTACCAGGTGGTCGTCACGACGGCCGGCAGCAAGTCGCCGATCCTCAAGACCGCACCGGTCAGCATCGGCAACAACGCGGACTGGCTGCTCCTGACGATTCCGTCGGGCGGCGTCGGCGACGTGACGCCGAACGACATCCATGTGCTGGTCGCGCAGGGCAACGACGCCGATACGTCCGCGCAGGAGCTCGGGCCGCAGTAACGCAGCACGGGCCGGAAACGATCGCGGCGGCCGGTGCGATGTGCGCCGGCCGCCGCGCGTCGACTACCTCGAATGCCGGTATCGGTCGCCGCTATCAGTCGTCGGACCGTTCGAGGCAGATCACGTGCTCGGCACGCGTGCTGTCGCCGTGCTCGACATCGACGTCGCCGACATGACGCACCCGCCAGCCCGGCCGCGTCGCGATCTGCGGCATGTTGCCGGACGGCCGGCTCTCGATCCCGCCGAGCCCTTCGTCGGGCGTATCGACCGCTTCGTCGAGCGACGCGTTCGAATAGATCACGTTGTCCTGCAGCTCCGACGCGCCGGTGCGCGCCTCCATGCCCTTGCCGTCGACGTCGACCGTGTTGTCGGTCATCGCCATGTTCGCGTTGTCGAGCGTGACGATCCGGCCGGCGGCCCGACGTACCGGGTCGCCACTGTCGACCGCATGCGCGTCGACGTCGATCTCCGGCAGGCCGGTCGGCATTTTGCCGGCGACCGCCTCCGGCGTCAGCGGACGCCGCGCCACTTGCGCGGCCTGGGTCGCCGCGTCGGGCATGTCGCCGGCCGCCGGCGTCTTCACCGGGCTCTTCTCGATCTGTTCCCGCTGCTTTTCCGGGGTAGGGTTCGATTCCGCGTTCTGCATCGCACCTCCTTGCCCGGCCGGCGGACGCCGGCGTCACGCCGTCGCCGCCGGGCCGGAAATCGCTACAACGGTCCTTGCAAATCTTTCATGCGCACGGCCGCGCGCACGCCGTCCGGCGCGCGTGCCAGTGTGCACCGCACCTCAGCGGCGAACGGCGCGCTGACGCACCGTCCGCTCCGGCTATCCGCCGTCGGTCAGCCGCCGCTCGCGCCGCTCGGCGCGGAGGCCGCGCCCGGCAGGCTCGCGCCGGCGTCCGCCCCACTGCTCGGCATGCCCGACGGTGCGGTCGAAGGCGCGGTGGAAGGCGCGGCCGACATGCCGCTCGCTGCGCTCGAATCTGAACTGGCTGCGCCGTTGTCGCCCTTCTTCTGGCAACCCGCGCCTGCCGCGAGACCCGCGATCAGGATGCCGGCGAAGACGGCTCGCGATACGTGACGAATGGAATATCGCTGCATGACACCTCCGCTGATGTCGATGTGGATGGAACCCGCTGACCCGCAATTTGCGTGCCGTCCCCCGCCGCCGCGGCCGCCCGCCCCCCATTCATTTTTCAACTGACGGCCAGCCGAATATTTAATTTCCCATCGCCGGGCCTGCCGCCCATACTCGCGAACAAATCCGAGACATAACGTCCACCGGGGCCCGGCCCGCGTCGCGTACGACACGCGGCCGGTTTCGCGCCCCGCACATGGAAGGAGACAACGGCGTGCAACTGGAAGCCATTCACCGCGCGGGCCTCGGGCTCGGCGCGGACGACGCATCGCATCGAACCGACCCGGCCGCGCGCGATCCCGCGCTGAGCCCGCGGCTGCACAACCCCGATCTCGCGCCGACCCAGGCCGAAGGCCGGACCTGGGGCCGCTACAGCATCTTTGCGCTATGGACCAACGACGTGCACAACATCGCGAACTACTCGTTCGCGATCGGGCTGTTCGCGCTCGGCCTGTCGGGCTGGCAGATGCTCGCGTCGCTCGCGATCGGCGCGGTGCTCGTGTACGGCTTCATGAACCTCACCGGCTACATGGGCCAGAAAACCGGCGTGCCGTTCCCGGTGATCAGCCGGATGAGCTTCGGCATCTACGGCGCGATGCTGCCCGCGATGATTCGCGCGGTGATCGCGATCGCATGGTTCGGCATCCAGACCTATCTCGCGTCCGTCGTGCTGCGCGTGCTGCTTACCGCGATCTGGCCGGGCCTCGCCGTGTTCGACCAGAATGCGATCTTCGGGCTGTCGACGCTCGGCTGGATCACGTTCGTCGCGATCTGGCTGGTGCAGATCGGCATCCTCACGTACGGGATGGAAATGGTCCGCAAGTACGAGGGGCTCGCCGGCCCGGTGATTCTCGTCACGACGCTGTCGCTCGCCGCATGGATGTTCAGCCGCACCGGCGGCCACCTCGCGATGTCGATCGGCAAGCCGATGACCGGCCTGAAGATGTGGACGGAAATCTTCGCGGGCGGCGCGCTGTGGCTCGCGATCTACGGCACGCTGGTGCTCAACTTCTGCGATTTCGCCCGCTCGTCGCCGAGCCCGAAGACGGTGCGCGTCGGCAACTTCTGGGGGCTGCCGGTCAACATCCTCGTATTCGCGACGATCAGCTTCGTGCTCGCCGGCGCGCAGTTCAAGCTGAACGGCCACATCATCCACAGCCCGACGGAAATCATCGCGACGGTGCCGAACAAGCTGTTCCTCGTGCTCGGCTGCCTCGCCTTCCTGATCGTGACGGTGGCCGTGAACATCATGGCGAACTTCGTCGCGCCGGCCTTCGTGCTGACGAGCCTCGCGCCGCATCGCCTGTCGTTCCGCCGCGCGGGCCTGATCAGCGCGACGATCGCCGTGCTGATCCTGCCGTGGAACCTGTACAACAGCCCGATCGTGATCGTCTATTTCCTGTCCGGCCTCGGCGCGCTGCTCGGCCCGCTGTACGGGATCATCACGGTCGACTACTGGCTGGTGCGCAAGCAGCGCGTGAACGTGCCCGATCTCTACACCGAAGCGCCGAGCGGCGCCTACTTCTACACGCGCGGCGTGAACCGCAAGGCGCTCGCGGCACTCGTGCCGTCCGCGCTGATCTCGATCACGCTCGCCGTCGTGCCGGCCTTCAGCGCGATGACGCCGTTCTCGTGGCTGCTCGGTGCGGCGATCGCGGGCAGCGTGTACTGGCTGCTGGCCGATCGCAAACGGATCTACGAAGCGCGCTCGGGCGAGCACATCGCGGTCCCCTGCGCACAACACTGACACACACGCACACGGAGTCACCGATGAGGATCCTGGTAGTCAACGTCAACACCACTGAGTCGATCACCGACGCGATCGCCGCGCATGCGCAGGCCGCCGCGTCGCCGGGCACGGAGATCGTCGGGCTGACGCCGCGCTTCGGCGCGGAGTCGGTCGAAGGCAACTTCGAGAGCTACCTCGCCGCGATCGCCGTGATGGACCGCGTGTTGAGCTACGACGAACCGTACGACGCAGTGATCCAGGCCGGCTACGGCGAGCATGGCCGCGAAGGGCTGCAGGAACTGCTGACGGTGCCCGTCGTCGACATCACCGAAGCGGCCGCGAGCGTCGCGATGCTGCTCGGCCATCGCTACTCGGTCGTCACGACGCTGGACCGCACGGTGCCGCTGATCGAGGATCGCCTGAAGCTCGCCGGGCTCGATGCGCGCTGTGCGTCGGTGCGTGCGAGCGGCCTCGCGGTGCTCGAACTCGAGGAGAATCCGGCCCGCGCGATCGAATCGATCGTGGGCCAGGCGCAGCGCGCGGTGAAGGACGATCACGCGGAAGTGATCTGCCTCGGCTGCGGCGGGATGGCCGGCCTCGACCGGCAGATCGAGGAATGCACGGGCGTGCCGGTCGTCGACGGCGTATCGGCCGCGGTCGTGCTCGCCGAATCGCTGGTGCGCCTGAAGCTGAAGACGTCGAAGGTCCGCACGTACGCGCCGCCGCGCCCGAAGCGGATCGTCGGCTGGCCGTTCGCAAAATGACGGGCCGCCGGCCGGCGGCCGCATCGCGCGGCCGCCTCGTATCGTCGGGACGCGTATCGTCATGCGGGCCCCGCTAGATTCAACCGCCCTGCCCCGCGGCACGTTCGATGCCGCGGGCGCGCTCGACGTGCTCGATGCACGGCTGATGCGCATCCTGCTCGTGCTGCTGACCGAGCGCACCGTGTCGCGTGCGGCCGTGCGCCTGAACATGTCGCAGCCGGCGACGAGCGCCGCGCTCAAGCGCCTGCGCACGCTGCTCGGCGATCCGCTGCTGGTACGCAGCCGCTACGGGATGGTGCCGACCGAGTTCGGCGCGCGGTTGATCGAGCCGCTGCGCAACGCGCTGCGCGTGATCGACTTCATTCGCATCCAGCAGCCGACGTTCGACGCGCGCACGTCGGTGCGCACCTACCGGATCGGCTGCCCCGACTACCTGAATGTCCTGTTCGTGCCGAAGCTCGTCGCGCTGTTTCGCGAGCGTGCGCCGCACGCACAACTGGTGTTCCATCCGCTCGGCGACGGGTTCGACGACGAGCGCGCGCTGGCCGACGGCGACCTCGACGTCGTGATCGACAACCGGCCCGTGCGCCAGTCGCGCTTCCGCCAGGACGACCTGTTCGACGACCGCGTCGTATGCCTGATGCGCGCGACGCACCCGCTCGCGCGGCGCGACGCGATGACGGCCGCCGGATTCGCGGCGGCGCCGCAACTGTGCCCGACGCCGTCGTGGCTCGAAGCGTCCGGCGCGATCGACCGGCAACTCGAACGCGTGGGCCTGCAACGGCGCATCGTCGTCACGCTGCCGCATTTCGAGCTCGCCGCGCATGCGCTGGTGCGCACCGACCTGATTCTCACCACCACGTACCGGCTCGCGCGGCACTATGCGAAGCTGCTGCCGCTCGCCGCGGTCGCGCTGCCGGTCGAGCCGCCGGACATCGCGTACCGGATGACGTGGAACGAGTCGGGATCGTGCGCGGAAGGCGGTCGGTGGCTGCGCGGGCTGATCGCCGAGGCGACGCGCGCATGGCTCGACGCCGAAGCAAGGTTGCCGGCGGTCGCGGCAGTCGCTGCCGTTGCCGTTTCCGGGGCCGATGCGGACGCAACGAACACCGCGGTGGTGGGCACCGATCCGCCCGAGCCCACCCGGCGCACGCGCCGCAGACCGGCCACCCATTGCCATGCGTCGCATCCGGCGCGCGTCGCGCAGGCGGCACGCATCCATCGCGGCGCAACGAAATCGCACTGACCGGCGCCGCACCCGGGCCGGAAGGGTCCGCTCGGCCGCTGCATGTCAGACCGGTCCTATTTACGCGCGCCGCACCGACTCGTCAGAATCACGCCTCGAACCCGTGCCGCCGGACGTCGTATCGCGAACGCCCGTGGCCGCTTGATCGAATCGAGGAAATCGCATGAAACACACACTCATCGCGCTGGCCATCCCGGTCGCGCTATTCGCGAGCACCGGCGCATTCGCCGGCACTCAGGACTGCGCAACGCGCATCCGCGCGCTGCACACGCAGATCGACAACGCGAAACGGTTCGGCAACACACAACAGGCGATGCGTCAGCAAGCCGCGCTCGAACGAATCCAGGCGAACTGCACGGATGCCGGCCAGCTCGCGCGCGCCGAACGCAAGCTCGCCGACAAGGCGCGCGACGTGCGCCACGCGGAAGACGAAGTCCGCCACGCACAGGCGCGCGTCCACGAAGCCGAAACGCTAGGCGATGCAAGGAAGCTGAGCAACGCGCAACGCAAGCTCGCCGACAAGCAGGCGAAGCTGCGCGACGCCACGCGCGACCTGCACGACGCGCAGGTCGATCGCGATGCGCTTAAAGGCTGACGGATTGAACAAGGGTTGATGCAACGGGCCGCGTCACGCGTGCCGCTCGAGTGCGAGTGCGAGCAGCCCCGACAGCGACACGACCGCCCCAAGCATCGGGTCGACACCGACCACCCGGCGGCCGGCGCGCGAATATGCATTTCACGATTCGATGTTTGCCGGCCGGAAACCGATTCCGTAATCTGCCCGGCAGCCGCGCGGCCCGCGCGGATCACCGAGGACACGCCGCCGATGACCCACTCTTCCGCCCCCGCGCGCCGCCGCGCGCTGCAGCGCCTTGCCGCGCTCGCCGCCGCGCCGCTCGCCGGCGGCCTCGCACTGCCCGCCCGCGCGGCCGGCACCGACCTGTCGGGCGTCACGCTCGTCCTCGGCGACCAGGCCGGCGGCCTGCGGGCGCTGGCCGAAGCGGCGCACGTGCTCGACGGCGCGCCGTACCGGTTCCGCTGGGCCAACTTCCAGGGCGCCGCGCCGCTGTTCGAAGCGCAGCGCGCGGGCGCGATCGATCTCGCACCGGCCGGCGACCTGCCCGTGCTGACGGCCGCGCTCGGCGATCCGTCGTTGCGGATCGTCGCGACGCGCGTCGGCTCGCCGGCGTCGCTCGGCATCGTCGTGCAGCCGGACTCGCCGGTCCGCACGGTGGCCGACCTGAAAGGGCAAACCGTCGTCGTGTCGTCGGCACGCGGCAGCATCTCGCAGTACCAGTTGTACGGCGCGCTGCGCGAACACGGGCTCGCCCCGCGCGACGTCAACGTGCGCTTCGTGCTGCCGGTCGACGCGTTCGCCGCATTCGAGGCGAAGCGGATCGGCATCTGGGCCACGTTCGATCCGTACTACGGGCATGCGGTGCGACGCGGCGCGCGCATCGTCCGCGACGGCAGCGGCATCAATTCGGGGCTTGCGTTCCTGACGTCGCCGGTCGAAACGCTCGACGATCGCGGCAAGCGCGCGGCGCTCGCGGACGTGCTCGCGCGGCTCGCCCGCGCCGGTCAATGGGCGCTTGCGCACCCGGCCGACTACGCGAGCGTCTATGCGTCGCTCACGCGCCTGCCGCCCGACGCGGCCACCGACATCGCGCGCCGGGCCGCGCTCGCGCAGCGCAGCCTCAGCGGCGCCGACATCGACGTGCTGCAGCGTGTCGCCGATCGCGCGGCCGCGGATGCGATCCTGCCGCGCCGCGTCGATGTCGCGTCGATCGCCATCCGGAACGTGTCGGCCTGAGCGCGGCCACGCGGGCCACGGAGTACGTTCAGCGCGGCCGCGCCATATCGGGATCCGGCACGTCGTCGCCAAAGGTCGACGCGACGAGCGTACGCATCGCAGCGACCAGCAACGTCGGCCCCGCCTGGTTGAACGTGCAGCGCTCGCCCGCGGCCGGTACGGCGCGGTGCAGCACCGCACGCCAGGCGCCCCGCCCGCCCTCGCGCTCGAACGCGGCGAACGGCAGCCGCTCGACGATCGGGCCGCCGTCCGCCCAGGACGACGACGGCGCGAACGGCGTCGGCACGCCGCCCGCCGCGCGAATCGACGTGCATCCGGACGCGTCGGCACGCGGCGCCTCGTGGCCTTCCGCGATCGCGACCCAGTAATCCAGCCGCGCGCCTGTCAGATCCTGGACTTGCATGACCGTCTCCGTCATCGTCATTACCGACGACATGCTAACCGTTGCGGATGCACGCGTAACCGGCGCCGCAGCGCTCCCCGGCGAGCCGCTGCATCGCGGAAACCCGCCCCCGAACAAACCCGCGCGCGCTGTCACCTGCGTGTCATTCGTGCGTAGAATGATCTGACGGCTCGCCGCCCGGCTCGCGGCACGCCGCCGAGGCCATTACAAACACAACATACGCGCCGATCCGGACCCGTTTTCGCACACCCGGCGACGACAGGACCAGACGATGCGGCGCAGACCGGATCTCACGGGGGACGTATGTCCAGGCACACCCTGAAGCCGTTGGTATCGCTCGTCGTGCCGTTTCACGACGAAGCAGAAGCGATCGATGCGTTCTTCGCGACCACCGTTCCGATACTGGAAGCGATCGGCACCGCGCGCTTCGAAATCGTTTGCGTGAACGACGGCAGCCGCGACGGCACGCTCGACAAGCTGATCGACATCGCGGTCGCCGATCCGCGCGTGCGCATCGTCGATCTCACGCGGCGCTTCGGCAAGGAAGCCGCGCTCACGGCCGGCATCGACGAAGCGGCCGGCGCGGCCGTGATCCTGATCGACGCCGATCTGCAGGACCCACCCGCCCTGATCCCCGCGATGCTCGAACGCTGGCACGCGGGCGCCGAGGTCGTCGCCGCGAAGCGCACCGACCGCCGGTGCGATCCGCTGATGCAGCGCGTGGCCGCCGCGCTCTACTACCGCGTGCACAACCAGCTCTCCGAGGTCGAGATGCCGGAGAACGTCGGCGATTTCCGGCTGATGGATCGCCAGGTCGTCGATGCGTTGCGGGCCCTGCCCGAACGGCGCCGCTTCATGAAAGGCCTGTTCGCATGGGTTGGCTACCGTACCGAGATCATCGAATACACGCGCGCGGCGCGCAGCGGCGGCCGCTCGAAATTCTCCGGATGGCGGCGCTGGAACTTCGCGCTCGAGGGCATCACGAGCTTCAGCACGGTGCCGTTGCGCGTGTGGACCTACATCGGCCTCGCGTTCGCCGCGCTGTCGTTCGTCTACGGCGCGTACATCGTGATGCGCACGCTGCTGTTCGGCAACCCGGTGCACGGCTACGCGTCGCTGATCTCCGTGATGCTGTTCGTCGGCGGCATCCAGTTGATCGGCATCGGCGTGATCGGCGAATACCTCGGCCGCATCTATCACGAATCGAAGCAGCGCCCGGTCTACCTCGTGCGGCGCCGCTACCGGGCCGACGCGCAGGCCGGCCAGCAGCCCGCGCGGCACGCCGCGCCAGCGGACGGCTCGAAACTGCTGCAGTTTCCAGTCCGGCGCATCGCGACGGCCCGGCGCCGGCAGACGGTCGTGGCAGGCGCGCAGGCGTCGCGCAATCTGTCGGTCAAGTAGCACCGCATGGATATTTCAGGCTCGTCGATCCGGCGCGACGAACGCCCGGTCCGCCCCTGGCTCACGCCCGGACGCATCGCGCTTTACAGCGCGGTCATGCTGGTGATCGGTGTGCTGCTGGGCGCGATCCTGCTCTGGGTCGGCTTTCACTCGACCGACCCCGGCACGTTTCGCCCCGGCTCGGGGTACATGGTGTTCTGGTCCGCGTCCCATCTGATGCTCCACGGCTCGCCGTGGCTGGCCTACGACATCCCCGCGTTCTCGCGCGAACTCGCCACGCTGTTCCCGTTGGCCGGCCGCCATGCGTTCCTGCCGTGGCTGTACCCGCCGTCGTATCTGCTCGCGGTGACACCGCTCGCGCTGCTGCCCTACGCGATCAGCTATCCGGTGTTCGTCGTACTCGGCATCGTGCTGCTCGGCCTCGCGGTGTGGCGGGTGTCGGGATTCGGCGCGGTGCCCGGCGCGACGCGCATCGGCTGGCTCGCGCTGCTCGCCTGCCCGGGCGTGTTCGTCACCGCGATGTACGGACAGAACGCGATGCTGACCGCGGCGTGCGCGGCGCTCGCGGTGTACTTCGTCGACCGGCGGCCGCTGCTGGCCGGCCTCTGTATCGGACTCCTGTCGGTCAAGCCGCAACTGGCCCTGCTGTTCCCGTTCGTGCTGATTGCCGCGCGTGCGTGGCGCGCGTTCGCGTGGGCCGCGGCATGGGCGACCGCAATCACCGCACTGGGAATCGCGGCGGGCGGCATGGAACCGCTGCGCCTGTTCCTGCAAAACGCCGGCGCGCTGCGTTCGCTGATCATCGAGCACGGCGTGCCGTTCTGGTTCGCATCGCCGACGCCGTTCGCGGCGTTTCGGCTTGCCGGCCTGTCGCCCGCCCTCGCGTACGCCGGCCAGGCCGTCATCGCGGCGATCGCGCTCGCGGCGGCGTGCTTCGTCTGGCGCCGCAGCCGGGACGCACGGTTGCGCAGTGCGGTACTGGTCGTCGCGACGCTGGCCGCCAATCCGTATGTCTGGCACTACGAACTGTCGTGGCTGTGCATCCCGATCGCGTGCATGATCGCCATCGGCGCACAGTACGGCTGGCGGCGCGGCGAGCAGTGCGTCGTCGCCGTCATGTGGGCGCTGCCGATGTACGAGTTTCTGAATCCGTGGCTGACGCTGCCGCAGATCGGGCCTGCCGTCACGGCGACCGCGCTGCTCGTGCTCCTGCAGCGCGCCCGCACCCTCCCGCGATCCCCCGCGCGGCGATAAGCATAGTTCAAATCGTTGCTTGTCCGGCCCCGGGGCGTCATCGAGAATGACCCGACGGGCTGCGGCCCGGCCTCGTTCTCCAACGTTCCGGATCCATCGATTCATGCTCCCACTGCGCCTGCTGCGATCGCTGCTGATCGCGTCCCTTTTTGCGTTGCCGGCCGCCGCCGCGCACGCCGACAAGCCCGCCACCATCCGCATCGGCGTCGCCCAGCAAGGCGCCGGCGATCCCCCGACGTTCGGCGGATCGAGCGCCGCCACCGTGCAGTTGCAGCAGCTCGTCGAAAAGGAATTCGCCGCCGACGGCATCAAGGTGGAATGGCTGTTCTTCAAGGGTGCGGGCCCGGCCGTCAACGAGGCGATCGCCAACAAGGCGCTCGACTTCGCGTACCAGGGCGACCTGCCCGCCGTGCTCGCGCGCTCGAACGGGATCAAGACCCGCCTGCTGCTCGCCGCGAGCGTGCGCTCGGGCATCAAGATCGCGGTACCGCCCGACTCGACGATCCGCTCGATCAAGGACCTGAAGGACCGCCGCGTGTCGATCTTCCGCGGCACCAACCTGCAGCTCGTCGCCGACAACGCGCTCGCGAAGAACGGCCTCGGCGAACGCGACCTGCGCGTGATCAACCTCGACGCCGCCAGTTCGCTCGCCGCGCTCGCATCGAAAGGCATCGACGCGTCGGTGGGCGATTACGCGCTGTACAAGCTGCGCGACGCGGGCCTCGCGAAGATCATCTACGAGTCGCAGAACGACGGCCCGCAACTGACGCGCCAGACCCACCTGCTCGTGCTCGACGATTTCGACCGCGCGCACCCGGACATCGTGCAGCGCGTCGTCACCGCGTTCGTGAAGGGCGCGCAATGGTCGTCCGACGAGGCGAACCGCGATGCGCTGTTCAAGCTGTGGGCGAAAAGCGGCGTGCCGTATTCGTCGTGGCAGGCCGACTATGCGAACCAGCGCCTGAAGGAGCGCCTGTCCCCGCTGATCGACCCGTTCGTCGTCGCGCGCTACAAGGCCGTCGCCCAGGATGCGCTGAACCTCAAGCTGATCCGCCAGCCGGTCGACGTCGACGGCTGGTTCGAGCCGAAGTATCTCGACAACGCATTGCGCACGTTGAAGCTCGAAAACTACTGGCCGCGTTATGACGCCGCCGGCAAGCCTCTCACCTGACACCTGACCGGACCCGCCCCGATGAGCGACACCGCGTTTTCCGTCCCGTCGTCCGAATCGCACCCGCTCGCCGTGCCGCCGCGCCGCTCGGCTGCGCTGAAACGGCTCGCATGGCAGCTCGCGCCGTGGGTGCTGCCCGCGCTGCTGTTCGCGCTGTGGAGCGTCGGCAGCGCGCGCGGCTGGATCGCGCCGCAGATCCTGCCGCCGCCGGAACGCGTGGTCGACACGCTGGCCGAGCTCGCGTCGAGCGGCGATCTGGTGCGTCACACGCTGATCAGCCTGCAGCGCGTGCTCGTCGGCTTCGCGGCCGGCACGCTGCTCGGTGTGTCGATCGGCGTCGCGCTCGGGCTGTCGCGCACGCTGGAAGCCTATGTGCTGCCGAGTTTCAATGCACTCGTGCAAATTCCGGTGCTCGGCTGGCTGCCGTTCCTGCTGCTGCTCGTCGGCGTCGGCGAGCCGCTCAAGTACCTGCTGATCGCGCATGCGGCGCTCGTCCCGGTCACGCTGAGCACGTTGCAGGGGTTCCGCCAGACGCCGCCCGCCCTCGACGAAGTCGCGCGCGGATTCGGCTACACGCGCCGGCAACGTATCGTCCACGTCGTGCTGCCGGCCGCGATCCCGACGCTCGCAACCGGCGTGCGGCTCGCGTTCACGAAGTCGTGGCTCGCGCTCGTCGTGGTCGAACTCGTCGCGTCGTCCGAAGGGCTCGGCTACCTGATCGTCTACGGGCGGCAACTGTTCCAGCTCGATCTCGTGATGGCGGCCGTGGTCGTGGTCGGCGCGGTCGGCCTGCTGATCAACCGGGCGCTCGACGCACTCGAAGCGCGCCTGCGCCGCGGCGTGCCGTCCGCGTTTCGCGGCTGAACCGGGGCCCGCCCCATCGAAGGAGAGTCGCCCGTGTCGCACGCCGCCACACCATCAGCCACACCGCCCGCCACCGCCGACCGCCGCCTGCATGCACCGGACTGGCGCGGCTTCGTGCTGCCGCTCGCCGCACTTGCGTGCTGGTGGGCCCTCGCTTCCGCGCACCTCATGAAAAGCGGGCTGTTCGTCAGCCCCGCCGACGTGCTGCACACCGCGTGGGCGCAGGCCACGAGCGGCGCGCTCGGCCGTGCCTTGTCGGCATCGCTCGCGCGCGAAGCGTGCGGGTTCGCGATCGGCGCGACGGGCGGGCTGTTGCTCGGCGCCGTGCTCGGGCTGTCGCGCGTCGCCGCGCGGATGGTCGGCCCGAGCTTCGACACGTTCAAGCAGATCTCGCTGTTCGCGTGGATTCCACTGATTTCCGTGTGGTTCGGGCTCGGCGACGTCGCGAAGGTCGTGTTCCTGTCGCTCGCCGCGCTGCTGCCGGTCGCCGCCCATACCTGCGACGGCATTCACGCGGTGCCGCGCACGTACGTCGACGTCGCCCGCGCGCTGCGCTACTCGCGGCTCCAGCTGATCCGCTACGTGATCCTGCCAGCCGCGCTGCCGTCGATCTTCACCGGCCTGTATCTCGGCCTGATCTATTCGTGGCTCGCGACGCTCGGCGCGGAATACCTGCTCGTCGCCGGCAGCGGGATCGGCAACACGCTGATCGACGGCAGCGAGCAGTTCCGGATGGATCTCGTGCTGTTCGGGATCATCGTCGTCGGCGTGACGGGCTGGGCACTGAACGCGACCGCGCGGGCGATCGAGCACAAGGTGCTGGCCCGGCGCGGCGACCTGACGCGTTGAGCGCCCGTTCATTCCGTATCGCCCCCTTCTCCTGACCGCCATGACGACTCTCGCCTCCGATTCGCTCGACATCCTCCATGTCAGCAAGCACTACGCACAACGCGGCGCGGCGCTCGCGGTACTCGACGACGTGTCGCTGCACGTGCGCGCCGGCGAATTCGTCACGATCGTCGGCGCCAGCGGCTGCGGCAAGTCGACGCTGCTGCGGCTCGTCGCCGGGCTCGACACCGATTACACCGGCGAAATCCACGCCGGCGGCGAGCGCGTGCGCGACACGTCGCTGCAGCGCGGCATCGTGTTCCAGGATCACCGGCTGTTCCCGTGGCTGACCGTCGAACAGAACATCGGCGCCGCGCTGCGCAACGCGCCGCTGGACGCCGCCGCGAAACGGCGCGCGATCGCGGAACACATCGCACTCGTCGGGCTGAACGGTTTCGAGCACGCGTTTCCGAACCAGCTGTCGGGCGGGATGGCGCAGCGCGTCGCGATCGCGCGCGGCCTCGTGAACCGGCCGCGCGTGCTGCTGCTCGACGAGCCGTTCGGCGCGCTCGACGCGCAAACCCGCGCGAAGATGCAGAACGAACTGCTGCGCATCTGGGAACAGGAGCGCATCACGATGATCCTGGTCACGCACGACGTCGACGAAGCCGTCTATCTCGGCGACCGCGTCGTCACGATGGCACCGCGTCCGGGCCGCATCGCGCGCATCGTCGACGTCGCGCTGCCACGCCCGCGCCGGCGCGATTCGCCGGCATTCGCGCGCTTGCGCGACACCGTGCTCGCCGATTTCGACGACAGCGAACCGCCGGACGACGACGGTTCGGCCGGCCAGCGCATCGACGCGGCGCGCCCGCACCGGATCGGCGAATGGCGGCTCGCGTGGTAGGCGCATGACGGATCGAATCGTTCAGCATCACGACACATATCGTTCATCGCAGCGCGCACGCTAAGGTTGTGACGATTCATCGGTTCCGGTTCCGCGCGGCGCCTGCTTGAATGGAGACTCGACCGACCCGACTCCCAGGAGACTCCCGATGTCCGAAGTCCAGCACGCCGCTCATTCGCCTTCGCCTGCTTCGCACGCCGCGCCGCGCACGGCCGCCGCCCCGCTTCAGCTTCGCCAGGTCGCCGGCCGGATCGGCGCCGAAATTTCCGGCGTGCGGCTGTCGGCCACGCTCGACGACGCGACGTTCGATGCGGTCCACGCCGCGCTGCTGCGCCACAAGGTGTTGTTCTTCCGCGGCCAGCACCATCTCGACGACACCGCGCAGGAAGCCTTCGCGCGCCGCTTCGGCGACACGGTCGCGCACCCGACCGTGCCGTCCGTCGACGGCAGCGCGGCCCTGCTCGAACTCGATTCCGCGCACGGCGCACGCGCCAATTCGTGGCACACCGACGTGACCTTCGTCGACGCGTACCCGAAGATCTCGATCCTGCGCGCGGTCGTGATCCCGCCGTTCGGCGGCGATACCGTGTGGGCCAACACGGCCGCCGCGTACGCGAATCTGCCCGACCCGCTGCGCGCGCTCGCCGACACGCTGTGGGCGCTGCATACGAACGCGTACGACTATGCGTCGACGCACGTGCATGCCGACGATACGCAACTGAAGCGCTACCGCGAAGTATTCACGTCGACCGTCTACGAAACCGAGCATCCGGTCGTGCGCGTGCATCCGGAAACCGGCGAACGCACGCTCGTGCTCGGGCACTTCGTGCAAAAGATCAAGGGGCTGTCGTCGCAGGATTCCGCGCACCTGCTGCAGGTGCTGCACGAACATGTGACGCGCCTCGAGAACACCGTGCGCTGGAACTGGCAGGAAGGCGACGTCGCGATCTGGGACAACCGCGCGACCCAGCACTACGCGATCAACGACTACGGCGATGCGCGCCGCGTCGTGCGCCGCGCGACCGTTCACGGCGACGTGCCGGTCGGCATCGACGGCCGCCAGAGCGTCCTGCTCAAGGGGCCGGGCGCCACGCTGCAATAACGTCCACGTACCGACGTCACGCGGCGGCGCTCTTTTCCGCGCGCTGCCGCGCTCCGCTCTGGAGGACACCCGCCATGAACCTCGCACCGCCGGACCGACGCGTGCACGCGTCACGATGTCGTCCGTCTCCCTCGTTCACTTCCGCCAGGAGCGTCGCATGAGCGCCCTACTCGAACCCGCCGCCCAGCCGGTCGACGTGATCCCGCTGTCCGCCCATATCGGTGCGGAAATCCGCGGCGTCGACCTCACGCAACCGTTGACCACGCCGCAGATCGCGGCGATCCGCGCCGCGCTGCTGAAATGGCGCGTGATCTTCTTCCGCGAACAATTCCTCACGCACGAGCAGCATGTCGCGTTCTCCGCGCAGTTCGGCGAGCCGACGGTCGGCCACCCGGTGTTCGGGCACGTCGACGGCCATCCGGCCGTCTATTCGATCGCGAAGCATCGCAAGGCGACGCGCTTCGAAGGCGAACCGGTGCGCCGGCCCTGGACCGGCTGGCACACCGACGTGACGGCCGCCGTGAACCCGCCGTGGGCGTCGATCCTGCGGGGCGTGACGATCCCGCCGTACGGCGGCGACACGCACTGGACCAACCTCGTGCGCGCGTACGAAACGCTGTCCGCGCCGCTGCGCGGCTTCGTCGACACGCTGCGCGGCATCCACCGCTTCACGCCGCCGCCCGGCGCGCGCGCGACCGGCGCATTCGACGACGCCGTCGAGCGCCGCCCGCTCGTGACCGAGCATCCGCTCGTGCGCGTGCATCCGGAGACCGGCGAACGCGCGCTGTACGTGAGCCCGAGCTTCCTGAAATCGATCGTCGGGCTGACGCCTCGCGAGAGCCAGGCATTGCTCGAACTGCTGTGGGAACACGTGACGCGGCCGGAATTCACGATCCGCTTCAAGTGGGAACCGCGCAGCATCGCGTTCTGGGACAACCGCGCGACCGCGCATCTCGCGCCCGTCGACATCTTCGATCTCGATTTCGACCGCCAGCTGTATCGCACGACGCTCATCGGCGACGTGCCGGTCGGCCCCGACGGCCGCCCGTCGGTCGCGCTCGAAGGCACGCCGGTCGAAGCCGCGGCCGCCGTCGCACTCAACTGATGCGGCAAACGCCGGCGCGGACGCGGCGCGCCGGCCCCACTTCGATCAATCGAGCCACACGCCGTCGAACCGGTGCCCGCCGAGCGGCGAGAACGTCAGCCCGTGCACGCGTCTGGAGATCGGCAACGACACGATCGACGTCGCAATCGGCGTGAACGGCACCTGATCCTTGAACACCACCTGCGCCTGCTCGTACAGCGCCGTGCGCTTCGCGACGTCCCCGTTCGAACGCGCGGCGGTCACGAGCTGCTCGAAGTCCTTGTTGCACCACTTCGCGAGATTGCTGCCGTGCACCGCCTCGCAGCCGAGCAGCGTGCCGAGCCAGTTGTCGGGGTCGCCGTTGTCGCCCGACCAGCCGTACAGGATCGCGTCGTGCTGGCCGTCGTGCTTCGCGCGGCGGTTGTACTCGCCCCATTCGTAGCTGACGATCTTCGCGCGCACGCCGATCTTCGCCCAGTCCTGCTGGATCAGTTGCGCCATCAGTTGCGCGTTCGGGTTGTACGGGCGCTGCACGGGCATCGCCCACAGCGTCAGGTCGAAGCCGTTCGGGAAGCCGGCTTGCGCGAGCAGCGCCTTCGCGGCGGCCGGATCGCGCGGCGCATCCTTCAGGCGCGGGTTGTACGACCATTGCGCGGGCGGCATCGGGTTCGTCGCGATCGTCGCGTCGCCGTTGAACACGGTCTTGATGATCGCCGTCTTGTCGATCGCGATGTCGAGCGCGCGCCGCACGTCGACGCGATCGAGCGGCGGATGCTGCGTGTTGTACGCGACGAAGCCGACGTTGAAGCCCGTCCCCGAAAACAGCGTCAGCTTCGGGTCGCGCCGCACCGTCTCGAGATCGGCCGGCCGCGGAAACGCCGACACCTGGCACTCGCCGGCCACGAGCTTCTGCAGCCGCGCGGCCGGATCGGGCGTGATCGCGAACACGAGGCGCGAGAGCTTCACGTCGTCCGGCTTCCAGTAGTCGGGATTCGCGTCGTAGCGGATCAGCGCATCCTTCTGGTACGTACGCAACACGAACGGCCCCGTGCCGACCGGAAACTGGTTGATGTCCGACTCGCGATGGCGCGCGGCGAGCTGCCCCGCATATTCGGCCGACAGCACCGACGCGAACGCCATCGCGAGATTGCGCACGAACACGACGTCGGGCGACTTCAGCACGAAGCGCACCGTATAGTCGTCGACCTTCTCGATGCGTTCGATGTTGTGGTCGAAGCCGAGATCGCTGAAATACGGGAAGCTGACCGGATAAGCCTTGCGGAACGGATCGTCCGGGTCGAGCATCCGGCGGAACGTGAACACGACGTCGTCGGCCTGGAACGGCCGCGTCGGCTTGAACCATGCGGTCGTCTGGAATTTCACGCCGCGCCGCAGGTGGAACGTGATCGTGCGCTGGTCGGGCGACACGTCCCAGCTCGTCGCGAGCGCCGGTTCGAGGTCGAGCGTGCCGCGCTTGAACTGCACGAGCCCGTTGTAGACCGGGTACGTGCTCGCATCGAAATCGGTGCTCGTCGTGTGCTGGCCGGGATCGAAGCCGGCCGGACTGCCTTCGGTGCAGTACACGAGCGTCTTGCCCGTGGGCGCCGCCAGCGCGTGCGTCGCGGCGCCGGCCAGCAGCAACGACGCGGCGATGCAGCGGAGCGCGGCGCCGGCGGACGATACGCCGCGCGACCAGCGCGCGGCGGACGAAACGAAAGGATTCTTCATGGTGACGGAGGAAAGAAAGAGGTGCCAGGCGAATGACGACCGTCGATCTTCGCGCGCCGCCCGCCGATCGCTTACCAATTAATTCCGCGTTGCTTATCGTCGTGGCTGCATCCCGCTGCCGCTGCATGAGAATGTCCATGCGAGCGCCGCAGACAGGCTCGCGCACCCCGCCGCGAGGCCCGGCCACCGTCATGAGGCCGCGCCATTCGCGCACGGCCGCGGGCGCCCTTCCGTCCCCCTGCAGGCTCCGCGAAATGGGTGCATCGTATCGGTTGGCCCACGCCGGCACCGGCGCGCGGGAATCCGCCCGGCGCGCAGGTGCCGGCACGGCGCGTCCGAGCGCGCCGCTCTCTCTGGAGGACCACGAATGTCGATCAACCCCGATACGCCCTCTCGTCCCGTGAAGTCGCCGGGCCCCGATCATCCGATCCTGATCGAACCGCATGCGTCGCGAGTGGTCGTGAAGGTCGCCGGCAAGGTCGTCGCCGATACGCGCCACGCGCTGGTGCTGCGCGAGGCCAGCTATCCGGCCGTGCTGTACATTCCGCGCGAGGACGCCGACATGTCGCTGCTCGAACGCACCGACCACGCGACCTACTGCCCGTACAAGGGCGATTGCGCGTACTACTCGATTCCGGCCGGCGGCGAACGCTCGGCCAACGCGGTGTGGACATACGAGCATCCGAATCCGGCCGTCGAATCGATTCGCGGGCACCTCGCGTTCTATCCGGACCGCGTCGATTCGATCGAGGAAAGCCTGCTCGTCACCGCGTGAGCGCGGCGGCGCCCTGCCGCGTCACGGTTCACGTATCGTCCGGCCGCTGATTTGCATATGCGGATTCATTGGTTGGCGGCCGGCCCGCCGGCCCGTATCGTCTCGACTCCGGCGCGGGCCGGCCCGTTGCGCGCGTCGCCCGCATCCGGCCCGGTCCTGCGCCCGCGCCGCCTTCGCGCGCGCCCCGTGAACCCGCCAGCAGGACGCCTTAGGGCGTGTTCACGCTAATAACGGGTTTGCGAACGTGCCTTTCCGCCCGCAGTGCAAGGAGTAAGGAGCGCCGTTTGGCCGTGCCAAACAAGCGACGCACGACGCCGCAATGTGGGCGGAAAGGCACGTTCCCCTGTTTGGAAAAATTCATTCGCGGGGCTGGCCCCCAGAAGGGCCGATCGCCGCGTCATGCTCCTCGCGAATACGTCGAGTATTCGCTTCGTCGCAATCCTCGCGCTCGGCCCTTCTGGGGGCCAGCGCAAACCCGTTATTAGCGTGAACACGCCCTAATGAACGACACACCGCACGCAGACCTTGAAACGACCCCGGCGAACCCGCGCCGCCGCCAGTGGCTGCACGGCGCGGCCGCCGGGCTGGCCGGGCTCGCGCTCGGACCGCTCGCGGCCGCACCGGCCCGGGCCGACGACAGCGGCACGCGGCTGCGCATCGGCTTCCAGAAATACGGCAACTTCGTCGTGCTCAAGGCGCGCGGCACGCTCGAGAAGCGTCTGGCGAGCCAGGGCGTCACCGTGCAATGGCTCGAATTCCCGGCCGGCCCGCAACTGCTCGAAGGGCTGAACGCCGGCGCGATCGACGTCGGCACGGTCGGCGAAACCCCGCCGATCTTCGCGCAGGCCGCGGGCGTCGATTTCGTCTACATCGGCAACGAGCCGCCCGCGCCTCGGGGCGAGGCGATCGTCGTGCTGCCCGATTCGCCGATCCGCACCCTCGCGCAACTGCGCGGCAAGAAGGTCGCGTTCAACAAGGGCTCGAACGTCCATTACCTGCTGGTGAAGGCGCTCGAGCATGCGGGCCTCACGTATGCCGACATCCAGCCGATCTACCTGACGCCGGCCGACGCGCGCGCCGCGTTCGTGCAGCGCAGCGTCGATGCGTGGGTGATCTGGGATCCGTATCTGGCCGCCGCCGAACGGCAGCTCGGCGCGCGCGTGGTCGCGAATGGCGAAGGGCTCGTGCGCAACACGCAGTACTACCTCGCCGCACGCAAGTACGCGGCCGCCCACCCGCAGGTGCTGCGCGCGCTGCTCGACGAAGTCGACGCGGTCGATCGCTGGGCGCGCGATCACGTGCCCGAGGTGGCCGCGCAACTGTCGCCGCTCGTCGGCCTCGATGCGCCGACGCTCGAAGTCGCGCTCAAGCGCGCCGGCTACGGCGTGCAGCCGATCACAGACGCGACGGTCGCGTACCAGCAGAGCATCGCCGACGCGTTCACCACGCTGAAGCTGATTCCGGGCAAGCTGTCGGTCGCCAGCGCACGCTGATCCGTCACGACGCAGACGCCGCGCCGACGCGCCGCCATTCGTCGTAGTCGGTGACGAGGCCCGCGTCGTCGATTCCGATGTCGGCCGCATACGTGCCGCTCTCGTAGCGATACACGTGCGGCGCCGTGCGCGTATAGCGCTGCTCGCCGCGCACGATGTCGAAGTCGGGAAAACGCAGCCACGCGGTGCGGATCGCGGCCGATTCGCCGACGGCGAGCGCCAGCCGCCGGATCGGCAGCGTATTGGTCGACGGACTG
This sequence comes from Burkholderia orbicola, assembly GCF_900100915.1. Classification (NCBI taxonomy): domain Bacteria; kingdom Pseudomonadati; phylum Pseudomonadota; class Betaproteobacteria; order Burkholderiales; family Burkholderiaceae; genus Burkholderia; species Burkholderia orbicola. The sequence continues at coordinate 833,296 of NZ_FNKW01000002.1, forward strand.
AAGCCGAGATCGATGTCGGTTGCGCCCGCGAGCATCGGCGCATCGACGCCGTCGATCGTCCACTGCCCTGCATTGCACGCGATGTCCCATTGCCGTGGCGGCGCCGTGCCGGTCCAATGCGTCACGCGCGCCGAGCGCGTGAGCCAGTCGGTCCCGCATGCGATCGCGTAATCGATGCGAAACGGCGTGCCGTCGATCGCACCCGCTACCACCCCCGACAGCGCGACGCCCGTTTGCGACGCGTCGAGACGGCACCATTCGGCCGCCTGCCACGTCTGCACGATCTGCCAGGCGACGCAGTGCGTGCGTCGGGCTTCATTGCGTTGCGTCATGTCGGGGCTCCTGTCGGGTCGCGCGGAAGGAAGCCGATTTTCGCTCACGACGCCGACGAACGCACGCGGCTTCGACGGCGCCATGAACGCACCGGCCGATAGTCAGTATCGGCCCAACGCACACCCTCGTCCCTCCGCCGCTTTGGTACCATCCGTCGATCGGTAAAAATCGAACCGGAAGACACGAGGCGCGACTTCATGGATTTGTTGGCGACGATGCGCATCTACGTGAGGGTCGTGGAGCGCGGCACGATGTCCGGCGCGGCGCGGGATCTCGACATGGGCCAACCGGCCGTCAGCGAGCGCATCGAGAAGCTCGAAAAGCATCTCGGCACGCGGCTGCTGATGCGCAGTGCACGCACCCTCGCGTGCACGGAGGAAGGCCGCATTTTCTACGAACGCAGCAAGGCGCTGCTCGAAGCGGCCGAACTGGCCGTTGCGTCGGTGTCGAAGACGGCGCATGCGCTCGACGGCACGATCCGGCTCGCGGCGCCGCAATGTTTCGGCGAGGTCGTGCTGCCGGGCGTGCTGATGCAGATCCGCACCGCGTATCCGAAGCTGCACATCGACCTCGTGCTGAACGACGATATCGTCGATCCGGTCACCGAGGGCGTCGACATTTCGATCCGGGTCGGCCAGCTCGGCGACGGCGGATTCGTCGCGTACGCGCTCGGCGCGGTCGGCCGCGTGCTCGTCGCCGCGCCGTCGTATCTCGAGCGGCACGGCCCGATCGATACGAAGGCCGATCTTGCGAACCATCCGTTCATCCGCGTGAAAGGCGTGTTCGCGAACGAACAGGTGCCGCTGCGGCGCGACGGCGGCACAGTCGAATACGCGCGCATCCGCACCGTCATGACCGCGAGCCACTGGCGCCCGATGTTCGACACGATCGCGGCGGGCGGCGGCATCGGCGTGGTCCAGCACCCGGCGTGCGCCGATGCGCTCGCGCATGGCCGGCTCGTCCGCCTGCTGCCGCACTACGACGTCCCCGACTTCGCGCTCAATGTGCTGGTGCACGCGCAGCGGCCGCTGCCGCCGCGCGTGCGCGCCGTCGTCGATCTGCTGAAAAGCGAACTCCCGCCGCTGCTGACGCAAGGTCAGCGCTAGCCGTCACGCCTGCAGCGACTTCCCCGGCTCCTTCACGTGCGCGTCGACTTCCATCTGGTAGAAGCGCGCGCTGACGAAGCCAAACAGCGTCCAGCCGAGGAACACGCACAGGCCGCCGAGCATCAGCGCCTGCTCGCCCGAGCTGAACAGCGCGTAGAAGCTGTACGCGGTCGCGACCATCGCGATCACGTTCGTCACGAGCGCCTTGCCCGGCGGCACCTTCGCGACCTTCTGGATCGTGATCAGCGCGGCCATCGACATCACGTAAGGCACCAGGTTCGTGACGACCGCGAGATCGACGATCTTCTGGAACTGGCTGCTCAGCTCCGGGCTGATCGTCATCAGTGCCAGCGCGACCTGCGCGACCAGCAGGATCACCATGCCGACGATCGGCGTGCCGGTGCGCGTCGCGCGGGCGAACACCGGCAGGAAGTAGCCGACGTCCGCCGAGCTCTTGAACACCTGCGCGACCGTGAACTGCCAGCCGAGCAGCGAGCCGATGCACGCGATCACCATCAGCGCGGTGACGATCGTGCCGACGGTCGGCGTGAACATCGTCGCGAACGCGATGCCGAACGGCGCGTTCGACTTCGCGAGAATCGCATTCGGCACGATCCCCGCGATCACGTTGGTCGACACGATGTAGAAGATCGCCGACGCGATCGTGCCGCCGAGCACGGCGATCGGCACGTTGCGCTCCGGATTCTCCACGGCGTCCGAGTTCGCGCACGCCGATTCGAGCCCGAGGAACGCCCACAGCGTCACCGCGATCGAGCTGCCGACGGCGGGCCCGAACGGCATGTGGTTCGGATTCCACGCGGCGCCCCAGGTCGCGCCGCTGAACCAGAACCAGCCGATCAGCGACACGACGACGACCGGAATGATCACGCCCCACACCGTCACCGCGCCGATCCGGCCGGTGATGCGCGAGCCGCCGAAGTTCGCGACCGTCGTCAGCACGAGCAGGAAGATCGTCCACAGGCCCGTCTGCAGCGGCGACAGCGTCGCGTCGAACAGCACGGTGCCGTAGCCGACCGCCGTGACGCCGATCGCGACGTTGGCGATCACGAGCGACAGCCCGTACGTATAGTTCGCCATGTAATTGCCGGCCTTGCCGAACGCGTACTCCGCGTAGCCGCCCATCCCGCCCGGCTTGCGGCTCAGCATCCCGCAGCGCGCGAACGCATAGGCCAGCGCGAGCGAGCCGCCGGCCGTGACGATCCACGACAGCAGCGAGATCGTGCCGACCTGCGCGAGCTTCGACGGCAGCAGGATGATGCCGGAGCCCATCATGTTGACCGCCGTGAGGACGGTGAGCTGCCAGACGTTCATCCGGTGCTTCTGCGCGGCCGCCGGGGCGGCGTCCGATAGGTGCGCTGCGTGTTCCATGGTGTCGATCCTTCGATGTGAGGCCGCCGTGCGGCCGGTCGCTCGTTCGTTCGCCCGGTCGGGTGTCAGGCGGTCAGGCAGTACACGCGGTACGTGCCGTCCTCGACCTCCACGCCGTGCGTGTCGTGCGCGAACCCGGGGAAACGCCGGTCGTACGCCTCGAGCGCCTTCAGGTAGCCGAGCACCGGGCCGCCGGCCGGCCCCGCGTTCTCGCCCGGCATCAACAGCGGAATACCCGGCGGATACGGCACGACGCCGGTGGCCACCGTGCGCCCGGCCAGCTCGTCGAGCGTGACCTGCTCGACGCGGCCCTGCACGAGGTGCTCGTACGCGCGCACCGGGCTCATCTCCGGCTTCGGCAGGATCGAGAACGCCTCCGACATCAGGCGCGTCGTGCCGAGCTGCTCCATCGCCGCGAACATCGTGTCGGCCAGATCCTTCAGCCCCATGCCCGCATAGCGCGCGCCATGCTCCTTCGCGAGCGACGGAATCGCCATGTCGAGCGGCAGGTTCGCGTCGTAGTCGCGCTTGAAATCGCACAGCGCGCTGACGAGCGAGCCCCACTTGCCCTTCGTGATACCGATCGAGAACAGGAACAGGATCGTGAAATCGGTCGTCTTCTCGACGACGATCCCGCGCGCATCGAGATACGCAGTGACGACGCTCGCCGGGATGCCGACCGGCATCAGGCCGCCGGCCGGCGCGACACCCGGCGTGACGATCGACACCTTGATCGGGTCGAGCATGCAATAGCCGTCCTCGAGATTGCCGAAGCCGTGCCATTGCGCGCCGGGGCGCAGCACCCAGCACGCCGGGTCGCTCGCGAGCAGCTCGGGCGGCGCTTCGTGGAACGGCAGCGTGCGGCCCGTGCGCGCCTCGAGCACGGTGTCGGGCTGCCAGCATTCGAAGAACCAGTCTCCCTTCGCGCCGAATTCGCCGTTCATCCGCGCGATCATCTGCCGGAACGCGACGGCCTCGTCGATCGACTCGCGCGTCAGCGCGGCGCCGCCGGGGCCGTCCATCATCGCGGCCGCGACGTCGTTCGACGCGATGATCGCGTAGTTCGGCGACGTCGACGCGTGCATCATGAACGTTTCGTTGAACTGGCCATGCGGAATCGGGCTGCGGCCATCGCGCACGTGGATGTACGACGCCTGCGACAGCGCGGTCAGCAGCTTGTGCGTCGACTGCGTCGCGAACACCGTCGGCCGATCCTTGTGGTGGTCGCGCGGGTCGCCGTGCATCGCATGGCGGTCGCGGTAGATCGGATTGAAACGCGCGTAGCCGTACCACGCTTCGTCGAAGTGCAGCCGGTCGACGCTCGCGCCGAGCAGTTCCTCGACGCGCGTCACGTTGTAGCAAAGGCCGTCGTACGTCGAGTTCGTGACGATCGCGTGCTTCGGCTGGCGATCGGCCAGCCCGGCCGCGAGCGGGTTCGATGCGATCGCCTCGCGAATCGCCACCTGCGTGAGGCGCTCCGGCGCGATCGGCCCGATGATCCCGTAGCGGTTGCGCGTCGGCACGAGGTAGGTCGGAATCGCGCCCGACATCGTCATCGCGTGCTCGGCCGACTTGTGACAGTTGCGGTCGCACAGCGCGATCTGGTCGCGGCTCACGCTCGCCATCAGGATGATGCGGTTCGACGTCGACGAGCCGTTCGTCACGTGATACGTGCGATGCGCGCCGAACACGCGCGCCGCGTAGCGCTCGCTTTCGCCGATCGGGCCCGAGTGGTCGAGCAGCGAGCCGAGTTCGCCCACCGAGATCGACAGGTCCGAGCGGAACAGCGATTCGCCGAAGTATTCGAAGAACGCGCGGCCGACCGGCGATTTCAGGAAGCCGGTGCCGCCGGTATGGCCCGGCGTATGCCACGAGTATTCGTAGACGCGTGAGAACTTCGCGAGCGCGCCGAACATCGGCGGCAGCACGGTCGAGCGATAGCGCTCGATCGCCGCGTGAATGCGCCCGCCGATGAAATCGGCCGTATCCTCGAGCAGCCACACGAAATCGTCGACCTTGCCCATCACCGCGGCCGGTACCGATGACGCGACGCTGCGGTCGGCCAGCAGGAAGATCGGCACGCTGCCGTTGCGATGCCGGATCGCGTCGACCACGGCTTCGGACGGCCCGTGACCGTCCACGCCGAGATCCCAGTCGAGCAGCACGCACTGGATCGACGGATCGGAGCGGATCAGCACGATGGCATCGTCGGCGGACGTGGCCGTCAGCACGTCGACCCCGCGTTGCGCAAGCTCCGCGCTCAGTGTGCGGACCGCGCGCCCGGTCGCGGTTTTCTGCGCGATCTCGTCGTCGACCAGTAGCGCACGCATGCCGAGACGGCGAATGCCGCCGATGGAAGTATTCAAGATGTTGCCCTCGCTGTTGCGTTGCTTCGATTGGTATCGTTCGTCTCACGAGCACGCGGGAAGCAGTCACGGGCAGCGGCATGAGACGCGCGCAATTCCGGCTTGATTCGCCATCCAGTTCGGAGCCGACTATGCCATGGATGCCTTTCGATGAAAAGCCGACGATTCGGCGAAACAATCGGCCCTTTCGAATCGGATTTTCATCATTGGATCATTTTTATGTGCGCCGCAACACGCCAATTCCCGATGACTTGATCATGCTCATGCCGCCATGGCATTGCCGGTTCCGATCGATTGAATCCGCGTGCTTTTGTTGCTACGATCGGCTGCGCCGGGCCTTGCCCGATCGCGGTCGTGCCGCGCCGCGCAAGGCTTTCTGGTGCAATGCGCAATCGGCATTCGGCATTCGCGGGACCGTTTTCAATCGGCTGTAGCGCATATCGGTTCACGATTGCGTCCCGGCGCGAATGCGGCTCCCGTTTCAGGTCATTTACCGGAGAGTTCGCGTGAGCCTGTTGAAAATCGCAGTCGAGCCGGCGCTGATCGGCGCCTTTCTCACCACGCATGAACAGGTCGACGTATTTCAGACCGATTTCACGAATATCGCGGCCATCGTCGTCGGCATCGATGCCGCGGAAAAGGTGCTGAAAACCGTCGAGAGAACCGGTTTCGCGATTCCGTTCTTCGTCGCGGTCGAGCCCGACCAGGAGGTGCCGCCGTCGGTCCTGCCGCGCGCGAGCGGCGTGATCCAGCTCCGGCACGGCGGCCGCCATTACTACGGCCGGCAGATCTCCGCCGCCGCCGACATCTACAGCGAGAACCTGCTGCCGCCGTTCTTCAAGGTCATGCGCGACTACGTGCAGCGCGGCTACGTCGAATTCGACTGCCCGGGCCATCAGGGCGGCCAGTTCTTCTCGAACCATCCGCTCGGCCGGATGTTCTTCGACTTCTTCGGCGAGACGCTGTTTCGCGCGGACCTCTGCAACGCGGACGTCCGGCTCGGCGACCTGCTGATCCACGAAGGGCCCGCGCTGGAAGCGCAGCGCAACGCCGCACGGATCTACAACGCGGACAAGACCTGGTTCGTGCTGAACGGCACGTCGACGTCGAACAAGGTCGTCACGAGCGCGCTGCTCGCGCCCGACGATCTCGTGCTGTTCGACCGCAACAACCACAAGTCCGTGCACCTCGGCGCGCTCGTGCTGTCCGGTGCGCGGCCGGTCTACCTCGAGACCGCGCGCAACGCGTGGGGCCTCATCGGCGGCGTCGACAGCGCGGCGCTCGGCGAAGCGCGCATTCGCGACGCGATTCGCGACGTCGCGCCCGAGCGCGCCGACCTGCCCCGCCCGTTCCGGCTCGCGGTGATCCAGCTCGGCACCTACGACGGCACGATCTACAACGCACGCGAAATCGTCGACCGGATCGGGCATCTGTGCGACTACATCCTGTTCGATTCGGCGTGGGTCGGCTACGAGCAGTTCATTCCGATGATGCAGGACTGCTCGCCGCTGATGCTCACGCTCGGCCCCGACGATCCCGGCATCTTCGTCACGCAGTCGGTGCACAAGCAACAGGCCGGCTTCTCGCAGACGTCGCAGATCCACAAGAAGGACCGCCACATCGAAGGCCAGAAGCGCTTCTGCGATCACCGGCGCTTCAACAACGCGTACATGATCCACGCGTCGACGAGCCCGTTCTACCCGATGTTCGCGGCGCTCGACGTCAACGCGCAGATGCATGCGGGCCCGGCCGGCAAGCGCCTGTGGCGCGACTGCGTCGCACACGGCGTCGACGCGCGCAAGCTGCTGCTGAAAACCTGCCGGCAGATCCGTCCGTTCGTCCCGCAAGAGATCGATGGCCGCCCGTGGGCCGACTATCCGACCGAGCAGATCGTCGACGACCTGCGTTTCTTCCGCTTCCATCCGGCCGACACGTGGCACGGCTTCGAAGGCTATGCGGACGACCAGTATTTCGTCGATCCGTGCAAGCTGCTGCTGACCACGCCCGGTATCGATCGCGACACGCACGAATACGCGGCGTTCGGCGCACCGGCGCCGATCCTCGCGCGCTACCTGCGCGAGCACGGCGTCGTGCCCGAGAAGGCCGACCTGTACACGATCCTGTTCCTGCTCACGCCATCGGAGAGTTTCGGCAAGCTGCAGCATCTGGTTGCGCACCTCGCGCAGTTCGAACGCCATCTCGACCAGGACACACCGCTGCGCGAAGCGATTCCGTCGCTGTGCGAAGCGTATCCGGAGCTGTACGGCACGATGCGCCTGCGGCAGCTGTGCCAGCGCATGCACGACTTCTACCGCAGCCACGACATGAAGCACCTGCAGAAACAGATGTTCCGGCGCGCGCAGTTCCCGAAGCAGGCGATGCTGCCGCAGGCCGCGAATGCCGAGCTGATCCGCAACAACGTCGAGCTCGTCACGCTCGAGCGCATCGAAGGCCGGATCGCGACCGAAGGCGCGCTGCCCTATCCGCCCGGCATCTTCTGCGTGGTGCCGGGCGAAGCGTGGGGCGGCCCGGCGCTCGACTACTTCCGCGCGCTCGAGGCCGGGATCAACGCGCTGCCGGGCTTCGAGCCGGAAATCCAGGGCGTGTACCTGCAGACGAAGCCGGACGGCACGAAGCAGGCGTCGGCCTACGTGGTCGCGGCCGGCGCCGACGCGGCGCGCATGTAAGCGCGGTGGGCGGCGGCGTGCCGCCCACCGTCCTGTTCTTCGCGTCCGCCGCCCGACGCCGCCACGACCGCGCGCCGGCACTTGCGCGCGTTCCGACCGTGCGGTACCGTCCTCCTTTCCGGGATAACCGAAGCCTCGCGTCGAAACCCATCCGTCGATTCGATCCGATGCGGCCGCGCCCCTGCCCGGCGCCGTCGCATCGCGCGTACAGGAGGGGTTTGCGTTGGACGTTCGCGTGTATCTGCTGGCCGCCGCCGTGTTCCTGGCCGGCGTTGCCGAAAACATCTGCGTCGGCATCCTGCCGGCGATCTCCGCCGGCCTTCACGTCTCGATCGCCGCTGCCGGACAGCTCACCACGATCTTCTCCGCCGTGTTCGCGCTCGCCGCGCTGGTGGCGGCCTCGTTCGTCGCACGGGTCGAACGGCGCACCGCGCTGCTCGCGGCGCTCGGCGCGTTCGCGGCCGCCAACCTGTGCGCCGCCGCGAGCCCCGGCTATGCGAGCCTGTTCGCCGCGCGCGTGCTGATGGCCGCGAGCTGCGCGACGCTGATCCTCGTCGCGACGCGGTTCGCGGCGGAACTCGCGCCGGTGCCGAAACGCGGCCGTGCGATCGGCATCGTCTTCATGGGGATCAGCGCATCGCTCGTGCTCGGCGTGCCGATCGGGATGCGCATCGCCGAATGGGCCGGCTGGCGCGCGGTGTTCATGTCGATCGCGGTGCCCGCGCTGCCGCTCGGGATCTGGCTCGCGCGTGGGCTGCCGCGCATGACGCCTGCCGCGGCCGGCACGCCCGGCATGCCGTCGTATCGCGCCGTGCTGTCGCAACCGCGATTGCTCGCCGCGCAATGCGTGTCGATCGCAATGATCGGCGGCCATTTCACGCTGTTCGCGTATCTCACGCCGTATCTGCAGGCCGTGCTGTCGCCCGGCGCGGCGGGGCTCGAAGGCTTGTACGTTGCGTTCGGGATGGCCGGCGTGACCGGTGCGTGGCTCGGCGGGTTCTGCTCGGATCGGCTCGGCGCAGCGCGCGCGCTGTGCGCATGCCCTGCCGTGTTTCTCGTCGCGATGGCCGCGCTGCCGGCGGCCGGTGCGTCGCCGCTCGTATTCGTGCCCGCGATGATGCTGTGGGGCGGCATCAGCTGGTCGATCTCGCCGATCGTGCAGAACTATCTGCTTCACACCGGGCCGACGCTGGCCGATGCGAGCGTCGGCCTCAACGTATCGGCGATGCATGCGGGCGTCGCGCTCGGATCGGCGCTCGGCGGCGTGCTCGTCGGGCGCGATGCGCTGCTCGTTACACCGTGGGCCGGCTGCGTGCTGGTGGCCGTCGCGCTGGCATGCGCGTGGGTCGCGGCACGGCCCGCTCGGCAGGCCGTGCGCACGTCTTGAATCGTGCCGGGCGACGCGCCACGCCCGCCCGCCGCGTCACCACGCCTGCCGGTAAATCTCCAGCGCGTCGGCCTCGGTCACCTCGCGCGGATTGTTCACGAGCAGGCGCGTCTGCAGCATCGCGTCCGACGCCATCCTCGGCAGGTCGGCCTCGCCGATACCCACCTCGCGCAGCGTGCGCGGAATGCCCGTCGCGACGATCAGCCGGTCGATCTCCGCGATCAGCGCATGCGTTTTCGCTTCGTCGCTGCCCGTGGCCGACGGCGCGACGATGGCCGCCAGTTCCGCATACAGCGGCGCGGCGGCCTGCGCATTGAAGCGCAGCACGTGCGGCAGCACCAGCGCATTCGACAACCCGTGCGGCACGTGGAAGATCCCGCCGACCGGATAGGCCAGCGCGTGCACGGCCGCGACCGGCGCATTCGCGAACGCCTGCCCCGCGAACATCGCGCCGACCAGCATCGCTTCGCGCGCGTGCCGGTTCCGGCCGTCGTCGCAGGCGGGCAGCAGGTTGCGCGACAGCAGCGTCAGCGCGTGCGTGGCCAGCATGTCGGACACCGGATTCTTCAGCCGCGCGGACGTGTACGCCTCGATCGCATGCACCATCGCGTCGATGCCGGTGGCGGCCGTCGCCGCGCGCGGCAGGCCGAGCGTGAGTTCCGCGTCGAGGATCGCGACGTCCGCGAACAGATGCGGCGACACGACCCCCATCTTGCGCGCCTCGCCGACCGTGACGATCGACACGGCCGTGACCTCGGAGCCCGTGCCGGCCGTGGTCGGCATCTGCACGAGCGGCAGCCGCGCGCTCGCGACCTTGTCGACGCCGTACATGTCGGCCAGCGCCTGCTGCCCCGGCGCGAGCACCGCGATCAGCTTCGCGACGTCCATCGACGAGCCGCCGCCGAGCCCGAGCACGATCTCGGCATCGGCCGCGACGGCCCGCGCGGTGGCGTCGAGCACCACGTGCTCGGGCGGATCGGCGATCACGTCGTCGATCACGGTGGCCTGCCAGCCGTGCGCGGCAAGGCTCTCCAGCGCGGGCGCGAGCACGCCGCTGCGATGCAGGAACGCATCGGTGACGACGCACAGCCGCACGAGCGCCGGAAAGCGTTCGCGCAACAGCGCGCCGAGCCGGCGCGCGGCGCCGAATTCGACGATCTGGGTCGGAACGGTACGGAATTGAAACGGGTTCATCGGGTGCCTCCCGGTGGCGTCGCCGTGCCGGTGTCCGGCTGCACCATGTAGCGCGACACGTCGCGGCGATCGAGCAACGGCATGATCGCCCCGATTCCGATCCGCTGGAAATGCGGCGTTTCCCGATGCGCGTCGAGGCCACCGGCATCGCGATAGCGTTCGAGAATCACGATGTGGTCGGGGTGCTCCGGCGACCGGAAATACGCGTAGTCGAGATTCTTCGGCTCGGCCCGCGTGGCCGGCGCGAGTTCCGCGAGCAGTTCGATCACGCGGTCGCCGTTGCCGGGCTTCGCGAAGTAATGCGCGATGACCTGCAGGTAGGGTTCGTTCATGCTGCGCTCCAGGTTCGACACAAGCCCGTCATGACGGGAGCGCACCCCATCCGCGATGAACCGGATGGATTCAAACGCGATGAGGCGGCACCGTATCACTGACGCGTCGTCGCATTGTATTGAATCGGCACGGCCTTCGCAGTGCCGCGACCGGCCGCGAAAACCTCGAACCCAGTCCCTCACGGCACGCTCGCGGCGAGCCGGAGCCCGGCCGGCCGCCGCGCGCTTGCGCCACCACGCTGCTTACCAGGGCACCGTGCGCCCCAGATAGTCGAGGTATTCGAGCCCGGGCCGCGCCCGCTTCGCCAGCAGCACGTCGACGAGGCTCGGCACGCTCTCCTCGATGGTCAGGCGTGCATCGGGTCCGCCGAGTTCGGTGCGGACCCAGCCGGGCGCCATCAGCGCCAGCGCACGGCGCGTATCGGCCTGACGTGCCGCGAAGCTGCGCATGAACTGGTTCAGCGCGGCCTTGCTGCCGCGATACACCTCGCGCATTCCGGTCACGTTGTTCGCGACGCTGCCCTGCCCCGACGACATTGCGCCGATCAGCCCGTCGTCGGTCACGAGATCCTGCAGCGTCTCGATCACGCGCATCGGCGCCAGCGCATTCGTGATCATCACGCGCACGAATTCGTCGGTCGTCACTTCGCCGATCGTTTCATTCGGATCGTTGGTCGTGCCGGCATTCACGAACAACATGTCGAAGCGCCGGCCCGACAGGCGCGCGCGCAGCGCGGCCAGTTGCGCGGGCTCGCAGATGTCGAGCGTGCCGATCTCGAGCCGGCCGTCGAACCGGTCGGCCAGGTCGTGCAGCTTCGTGCGTCCCGATCCTTCGCGCACCGTGCCCGTCACGTGCCAGCCCTTGTTCAGGAATGCCTCCGCCATCGCCATCCCGAGGCCGCGCGACGCCGCGACGAGGAGGATCGCGGGGGCGTTTCGTCGATTCAATTCAGTCGATTGCATGGTTTTTCGCCTTTGCCGTGTTTCGTGATGCGCCCACTATAGGCGGGCACCACGACAGGCGCCAGACGCACCGGATGCAATCCATCGTTGCATCGAACGCCATGTCACATCCCGCAGTGGCGTATCCTGTCCGCATGGAAGACATCGATCTGAACCTCGTCACCGCGCTCGACGCGCTGCTGTCGGAAGCCAGCGTGACCGGCGCCGCGCGCCGGCTGGGTCTGAGCACGTCCGCGATGAGCCGCACGCTCACGCGGCTGCGCACTGCCACCGGCGACCAACTGCTCGTGCGCGCCGGACGCAAGCTCGTGCCGACGCCGCATGCAGCCGCGTTGCGCGACCGCGTGCATGCCGTCGCGAGCGACGCCCGCGCCGTGCTCCGGCCGGCGACGGCCGACGTCGACCTCGCGACGCTCACGGCCACGTTCACGATCCGGGCAGCCGCGTCGTTCATGGAAATGCTGTCCGGCCCGGTGGTGGCCGCACTCGGCGACGTCGCGCCGCGCGTGCGTATCCGCTTCGTCCCGAAGCTCGACCGCGATCCGCAAGCGCTGCGCGACGGCACGGTCGACCTCGAAATCGGCAAGCGCGGCGACGACGCGCCCGAGCTGCACACGCGCATGCTCTTTCACGACTGGCACGTCGCAGTGGCGCGCGCCGGGCATCCGCTGTTCGCATCGGCGCGGATCACGCCCGCGCGCTATGCAGCCTGCCGCCACGTCATGGCGGTCCAGCTCGGCGATTTCGGCGGGCTGACCGACGATTCGACCGTCAACGCGGGCGACGGCCCCGCCGTGCACGTCGTCGTGCCAGGCTACCCGGACGCAATGCGTGTCGCGGCCAGCACCGACCTGATCGCGCTGGTGCCGCGCTCGAGCCTCGGCAACGCGTGCTCGCAGGGGCTCACCGAAGCCCTCGGGCTGCGCAGTTTCGAGATCCCGGTCCGCCTGCCGGCGATCCTCGTGTCCGCGCTGTGGCATCCGCGCATGCACGGCGACCCCGTGCATCGGCGCCTGCGCGATACGGTCATCGCCGTGTGCCAGCGCGCGTATCCGGATGCCCGGCCGCCACGCGCAGCGGCGCGCGGCAAGTAAACACGCGCCGCCGGCTGACTGCTGGTTGACGTCGCGCGGCTCAGACCAGCCGGCCGCCGCCGTCGATAGGCAGCATCCGCCATTCGTGAAGCGGTTGCCCGACAGGACCGCGATCGCCACTCGGTCGACGCGCTGATCGCCGGGCGCCGATCGGACGCCTTTTCCGCGCGCCGCCGAATCCCCTATCGCGGCCCAACCGGGCAGCGCCGGCGGCCCCTTCGGCTAAAATGCCGCACTTTCCACCTTGTCCGGCCCGCTCGCCATGCAACCCGCCTCCTCCGCCCCCTCCGCCTCCCATGGCGCCGACGCCGCAGAAGCGGCCCGTGACCTCGTCTACGGCCCGAACGACCGGCCGGCGCCGATGGTCGCGTTCGTCGCCGCCCTCCAGCACCTGCTGGCGATCATCGTGCCGATCGTCACGCCCGGCCTGCTGATCTGCCAGGCGCTCGGCGTGTCCAGCCGCGATACGACCCTGATCGTGTCGATGTCGCTGGTGATTTCCGGCATCGCCACCTTCGTGCAGTGCAAGCGCTTCGGCCCGCTGGGCGCCGGCCTGCTGATCGTCCAGGGCACCAGCTTCAACTTCGTCGGCCCGCTGATCGCCGGCGGCAGCCTGATGGTCAAGCAAGGCACGCCGGTCGAAACCGTGATGGCCGCGATCTTCGGCGTCGTGATCGCCGGGTCGTTCGTGGAGATGGGCGTGTCGCGCATCCTGCCGTTCGTGAAGCGCCTGATCACCCCGCTCGTCACCGGCATCGTCGTGCTGCTGATCGGCCTCACGCTGATCAAGGTCGGCCTCATCAGCATGGGCGGCGGCTACGGCGCGATGGCCAAGGGCACGTTCGCGAGCGCGGAGAACCTGACACTGTCGGGCCTCGTGCTCGGCACGATCATCCTGCTGAACCGCGTGCCGGTCGTTTGGGTGCGCAGCACCGCGCTCGTCATCGCGCTCGCGATCGGCTATCTCGCGGCCGCGTTCCTCGGCCGCCTCGATTTCACCGGCATGCACCAGGCCGCGCTGTTCCAGGTGCCGACGCCGCTGCACTTCGGCATCGGCTTCTCGTGGGCGCTGTTCGTGCCGATGCTGATCATCTACCTCGTCACATCGCTCGAAGCGATCGGCGACGTGACCGCCACGAGCAAGATCTCGAACGAGCCGGTCGAAGGGCCGGTGTGGATGCAGCGCATCAAGGGCGGCGTGCTCGTCAACGGCGCGAACTCGCTGCTGGCCGGCGTGTTCAACACGTTCCCGAGCTCGGTATTCGCGCAGAACAACGGTGTGATCCAGATTACCGGCGTCGCGAGCCGTCACGTCGGCATCTGGATCGCGGGCATGCTGGTGGTGCTCGGCCTGTTCCCGGTCGTCGCCGGCGTGCTGCAGGCCGTGCCGGAGCCCGTGCTCGGCGGTGCGGCGATGGTGATGTTCGGTGCGGTGGCCGCGTCGGGCATCAACATTCTCGCGGGCGTCCATCTCGACCGTCGCGCGCTGCTGATCATCGCGGTGTCGCTGGCGCTCGGCCTCGGCGTGTCGCAGGTGCCGGACATCCTGAACAGCCTGCCGCATGCACTGAAGAACGTGCTGGAATCGGGCGTGGCGACGGGCGGCATCTGTGCGCTCGTGATGAACTGGTTCCTGCCGGAAAAGAAGTAATCGAAGGAACCGCGCGCCGGCGCGGTGCGCGGGATGGGCCGCACCGTGCGCGCGCCGGCCGGCACCGGCCTCCGGGTGCCGGCGCGGCATGGCCGTTGCCATCGCGGGAGCGCTCCGGCCGGGCGCTGATGGTCAAACCCGGTCAGGCCGCCTTGGCCGATCGATTTGGGCTGGTTAGAATCACGGCATGCCCCTGATCCTCACGCCCGACCACGCCCCCGAAACGAGTGCCGTCCCGATCAAGGAACGCGCGACCGTCGTCTGCTATCGCGATGAGCGCGTGTTGCTCGTCACGCGTGCGGCATCACGCTGGGCCCTTCCGGGCGGCACGATCAAGCGTGGGGAAACCCCGCTCGAAGCCGCGCATCGCGAATTGTGCGAAGAAACCGGCATGACCGGCCAGGATCTGGTGTACTCGATGCAGTTCACCGGGCTCGCGAAGATCCACCACGTATTCTTCGCGGAAGTCGGGCCGGACCAGACGCCGCAAGCGAGCAACGAGATCGCGAAATGCAAGTGGTTTCCGATCGACGGTGTCGACCGCCTGCGCGCGAGTATTCCGACGAAGCGAATCGTCGAACTCGTCTACGACCACGAAATCCGCAAGACGTAGCGCACGCCCGAGCCGTCCGTCGGGCCGCGTCGATCGTCGTGAATCAGTGGCGCGCGAACGCTCAGTGCGAGCGTTTTCTTCGCAGTTCGTGCGTCGAATAGACGACGAGGAAGATGCCCAGCATCGCGACGCCCGACGCCATGAAGTCGTTTGCGCTGCCCGCGCTGCGCAACGCCGCGGGGAAAATACCCAGACTCAATCCTGCCCCAGCAAGAAGCAATCCTGCTGCCACGCCCCAGATCGGTCCGGCGGTCTTGTCGATTTTGTTTTTCATACAGCACCCGTCTACAGTCATGACCTGAACGGTATCGGCAAAAAGCGCCGCGTCTACCTTCAGTCATTCCACTATAACCGGAACAAAATCCGCAAGCTTCTGGTGCTTTTCCCGATCAAGTTCCGGTGATCGGAGTCGTAACGTGCCGCACCACCGTTTCTGCGCCGGACACGTGAGGCGAATCGTCGGCCATGACGCGATTGCCGACCACCAGGCCCAATTCGTCGCGTGCCGGGACGCCCCATTCGTGGTCGTGATACGCCTGCATCGGCGGGCCGCCGTCAGCCACTCGCATCGCGTGACGGGTCGCTTGTCGATCGTGCGCTGCATCCAGCGTTGGCGATGGCCACTCGCATGCTCACGCAGTCGGAATCGTGCCGCCATCGATCACATACTCGACGCCGGTGATCGACGCGGCACGCGGGGACGCCAGGAAGGCGATGAGATTCGCCACTTCGCCGGGCGTCGACGGCCGTCCCAACGGAATGCCGCCAAGCGAATCCATGATGATCTGCTTGCCGCCTTCATAGTCGGTTCCCGCCTGTGCGGCGAGCCGTTCCGCGAAAGCGACGGCCGCTTCGGTTTCGATCCACCCGGGCGCAACACGGATCACGCGAATGCCCTTGGGCGAGACTTCTTTCGACAGGCTCTTGCTATAGGTGGAAAGCGCCGCTTTCGCTGCCGCGTAGGCGGTGGTCGATTCCGGCAACGGAAGCGCGTGCTGGATCGACGTGACGTGAATGACGACCCCTGCGCGTTGTGCCAGCATGCCCGGCAACAATGCGCGGTCCAGTCGAACCGCGGGCAGGAGATTCAGGTTCAGTTCGTCCTGCCAAGCATCTTCGCTCAATGCAGCGAAACCTCCGGCAGGCGATCGTGAACCGCCCACGACGTGGACGATCACGTCGACGCCGCCAAAGTTGGTCACCACTGCCTCGGCCACTGCTTCGCAGCCCTCGACGGTTGCCAGGTCCGCCGCGACGAAGATGTCGGCGGGCGTATCGGCCGGTGGCGTGCGCGCGGTGGTGAGTACCTTCGCGCCGAGTTCGCGGAACAAGCCGACGACGGCCTTTCCTACACCCATCGTCCCGCCCGTCACCAGGACGCGCTTGCCCCGCAATTCCAGCGTCGTGGCCATCAGTGGATCTCCAGAGACCGGATCTTGTCGCCGGCCAGATCAAACACGTGATCGAGTTGCACCGGGCTTGCCGGGAAGTTGCCGTCGACCCTGGCCCTGACCGTCACGCGATCACCATCCCGGGAGACGGCGACAGGCTCGACCGCAAACTCGAATTTCTCGCGCGACGTGCGTTTCCACGACTCGATCGCGTCGTGCCCCCGGTGCGTCCGGCCCTCGTCGACGACGACCGCATCCGGCGTGAAGCAGTGCGCGGCCCGACGCGTATCCGCGCCGTTGCTGAATTCGAAATAGGCGTGAATCGGGTCTGGCAGTAACAGCGTCATGTCTGCGTTCTCGCTATGGGCTTTCATGACGGACATTCTCGTCATAGACTAACCATTCCACAAGAACGCACTAAAAAGTAAGTGACTGAGCCATGGGAAAGGAATACACGCCGGCGACGGCTGCGCTGGGGGTAGAACAGGCGATTCAGCTGCTCGAAGGGCGCTGGAAATTGATCATCCTGTTCCATCTCTTCGACGGAAAAGTGCAGCGATATTCGGATTTCGAACGATTGATTCCAGGCATTTCCCAGAAGATGCTCGCGCAGCAACTGAGGCAGCTGGAAGCCGACGGAATCGTTTCGCGAAAGCTTTATCCGCAGGTGCCGCCAAAGGTGGAGTACCGACTCACTGATTGGGGGCAGGCGTTGTGCCCCGCACTGGACGCCATGCTGAAATGGGCCGAGCAACGCGCGTGCTTCTCGTCATCGCCCGAGTCGGCAGAATGACCGGGCCTGTCGGCTGATGCGCTGCGCGCTGCCCGCGCCGTTCAAATCGCCACTTCCGGCGGGGCCTGGCGAAACAGCCGCGTGATCCAGCACAGATACACGAGCCCGAGCGCGAACCACACGACGCCGAGCACGAGCGCCGTCTTCTCGAGGCTCACGAGCAGCCAGATATCGGACACCGCACCGATCGCGGGAAAGACGAGCCCGCCGAACACGCCGATCCGGCGTTCGCCGTGATTGCCGGAAAGGTACAGGCGAATCACACACAGATTGACGGCGGTAAAGGCAAGGAACGCGCCGAAGTTGATGAACGACGTCGACGTGGCGACATCCAGCTTCAGCGCGATCAACCCGACGACGCCAGCCAGCGCGATGTTGATCGCGGGCGTCTTGAAGCGCGGATGAATGAACCCGAAGATGCGCTTCGGCAGGATTTCATCGCGGCCCATCGCATAGAGCAGCCGCCCGACGCTTGCCTGCGCGGAGATGCCCGACGCGAACTGCGCGAGGATCAGGCCCGCGAGGAACACGGTGACGAACAGGTCGCCGCCGATCATCTTCGCCACTTCGAACGCAGCCGAATCCGTATCCTTGAAGTCGACGCCCGGGTGCGCGAGCTGCATCGTATACGCCGCGATCACGAAGATCGCGCCGCCGATCAATGCAATCAGCAGGATCGCGCGCGGCATGTTCTTTTTCGGATCGATCGTTTCCTCGGTCAGTGTCGAGACGGCATCGAAGCCGAGATACGAATACGCGGCGATCGCGGCGCCGGCCATCGTCGCGCCGAACGGCACGTGCGGCTTGAAGAACGGCTCCGCCATCGCGATGCCGCCCGGGCTCGCCGCCGCCGACGCATAGTGCCAGCACAGCACGACGAACATCGCGACGATCGCCAGTTGCACGACCATCAGTACGATGTTGAAGCGCGCGGCCAGTTCGATGCCGACGATGTTCAACCCGCTCGTCAGCACGATGAACGCGACGATCCAGATCCAGGTCGGCACATGCGGAAAAGCCGCGTTCAGATACGCCGCACCGATCAGCCAGATCACCATCGGCAGGAAGAAATAATCGAGCAGCGTTGCCCAGCCGATCATGAAGCCCAGGTGCGGGTTGAACGTCCTGCGCGTGTACGTATAGGCGGAGCCCGCGGCCGGATAGAGCCGCGCGAGCTTGCCGTAGCTGAGCGCGGTGAATGCGATGGCGACCAGCGCGAGCAGATAGGCGAGCGCGGCCGTATCGTCGCTGGCCTTCGCGAGCACGCCGTAGGTACCGTAGACGATCAGCGGTGCCATATAGGCGAGGCCGAACAGCAGCACGGACGGCAGGCCGAGCGTGCGCTTCAGGCGTGCCGGTTCATGGGATGACGACGCTTGCATGTGATCTCCTGGGCCCTTCTGGGGCGATGCGAATGCCTGTGTGTCGGGCGGCCGGCATGTCAATGGGACGACCGGGGCATGTGCGGGGGCTCGCGCCCTGCTCCATGCATTGGATGGACCGCGCTTCGGGACTACCCGGCGCGGTGACGGCACGCGTCGATCGTGAGCACGCGCCCGCCGTCAGCTTGTTCGACAGGCGAGAGACCGAGCGCCACGCGTGCGTCGTGCAGATAGCTGTAATGCTCGCGACTCGCTTCGAGGCGCGTCAGATCGAGGTTCGCCGGTGCGACGGCTTCGTCCCGGCCGAGTTCGATCGTGCTGTCGCCAAACGGATCGACCAGCGTGGACAGGCCCGCGAACGTCAGGTCATCGTCGCCGGCCCCGCAGCGATTCACCATCACCGCGAACATCTGGTTCTCCATCGCACGTGCGGCGATCGCACGGCGATGCACGGGCCCGAACGGGTCCATGTTGCCGTTGGTGACGATCAGCAGATCGGCGTCGAGCGCACCGACCGCGCGCGCCGTCTCGGGGAATTCGATGTCGTAGCAGATCAGCAGGCCTACCGTCAGGCCGTTCCAGACGCAGGTCGCGAAGCGGTCGCCGGGCGTGAATACGCCGACATCCGACGCCCACAGATGGGTCTTGCGATAGCGCAGGACGATGTCGCCGCGCTCGTCGACGAGTACCGTGGTGTTGTAGAACCGTCCTCCATCGCGCTCCGCGAGGCCCACCGCAACGGCCACGCCCGTGCGACGCGCCGCGTCGCGTACCGCCAGCAGCCGGGGGCCGTCGAGCGTCTCGGCGACCTCGGCGACGTTCTCCCGCGTCGGGAAACCCGACAGCGTCGTTTCGGGGAACACGATCAGTTTCGTGCCGCCGGCCACGTCGACGCGTTCGATCGTGTCGATCACCTTGCGCGTGTTGTGTGCGACATCCCCGTCGACGAGCGACAGTTGCGCGAGTTCTACCTGCATGAAGCCTCTCCTTCCAATCGCCTTTCATTGGCATGTCGTATGCGTTGCACGTGGATGCGACGCGCGTCGAGCGAAGCGGTGCATAGCCCGCCGCCCGTCGAATTGAGGCCGATTATCGGGTTATTATTTTTGACCTGAAATTCCCCGCCAGGGTTACCCTCACCGGAGCACACGATGGACCTCGAATGGCGAGATCTCGCCTTTCATCGGGAGATTGGCTCGGCCATCGACGCCCTCGATGGCCCGCATTTCTGGGCGCGGCTCACGCGCGTGCTGGAGCGGCATCTCGACTTCGACAACTGGGTCGCGCTGCGCTTCGCGCGCGATGCGGCGCCGCTCGTGCTCGCCGAACAGGCGATGCCGGACGGCAAGATCGACCTGATGTTCCAGGACTACCTGGCCGCGCTCTACCAGCTCGATCCGTTCTATCTCGCCGCGTTCGAAACGCAGGCGTCGGGCTTCTACACGCTCGCCGACGTCGCACCGGACAATTTCCGGATGACCGAGTACTACCAGCGGTACTTCAAGAAGAACATCGTCGGCGACGAAGTGCATTTCAACGTCGTGATCGATCGCGATCACACGCTGGGTTTCTCGCTCGGCAAGACGAGCAAGTACGACGAGCGCGAGATGGCATTGCTGACGCTTTACACGCCGTGGGTGCTGTCGTTGATGCAGCAGCGCCTGCGCTTCGAGACGTTCGTCGTGAACGAAACGCCGCGCGGGAGGGAACATGAAGCGCCCGATCCGCACACGCGCTTCGGCATGCTGACCGGAAAGCACGGGCGCGGCGCGTTGACGACGCGTGAAATCGAAGTGGCGATGCTGTCGTTGAGCGGCTTCTCCACGCGGGCGATCGGCGAGAAGCTGTCGATCTCGTTCGAAACCGTGCGCGCGCACAAGAAGCACATCTACGCAAAGCTCGGTGTCGGGTCGCAGTCGGAACTCTTTGCGCTGTTCTACGATCCCGCGAGAGCCGGTGAATCCGCGTGATGCGAGCGGCGGCGTCGCGGCTCGGACACCTGCCTCGAACGACAGCATGTACGGTTCATGCAGCGTCCGATCGTCGACGTTTTCCGAGATGGTCATCCGGTTCGTTTCCTGCTCGTTCGCGACGAGATGCTTCGCCATCGCGATCATCCCGTGCGACTGAACCGCCTGAATTTCAGCGACGCCCAGCGTGCCGGTCAGATGCGCAGCGTGGGGATGTGGTATTTCGGCAGCCCGGGAATGTGACGTGCACCGAAGCATTGCGGGAGCTCGGCGATCACGCCGGGGCCGCCCACCAGTTGCTCCTCCTTGTCGGGCAATGCCATTGCCGCCACGAGCAAGGCGGCGCGCTGCTCAGGCTTCAACGACGTATCCACCCAGTTTCTCGATGGTCTGCTTCAGGCGGAACTCAACTTCCGGTGAGAAGCGCTTGGTCCCGTTGACATATTTCGATACGGTCGCGACAGACACCTCGGCTGCCATTGCCACGTCCCGGATCGTCGCGTTCGCGCCTTTTTTCATATGTGTGGAATGTCTTGTATGGGAACGCCGAGTCGCTCGAGCATTTCACCGAGGTTCCAACGGAAACGGCTGCGGAGTCGCACCGGTAGCCTCCACGGCCGCGCGAATGCCGCCGCGCCCGCTGCCCGCGCCTTCAGCAGCAGTCCGTACGACATGGCGATATGCGGTCGGTGAATGCCCGGACATACGCTTGAACGCGTGACTGAATGCGCTTTCGGACGAGTAACCGAGCGACTGCGCAAGCAGGGCCACCGGGATGTCCTCGTCGCGCAAACGGCGCTCCGCAAGACGCATGCGCCACTCTCCCAGATAGGTCAGCGGCGCGACACCGGCGCTCGCCCTGAAGTGAGAAGCGAACGTGGTCCGTGACATCGCACACGCGGCGGCAAGCTCATCCAGATGCCATGAACGCGCGGGGTCGCCGTGCATCAACCGCAGTGCGGGTGCGATACGCGGGTTGCCGAACGCGCGCAGCCATCCCGTCAAGGAGGCGGACGTTTTCAAATGGGCGCGCAATATCTGAATGAAGAGCAGCTGTGAAAGCTGGGCCGATACGAGTTGCGCGCCGGGAAGATCGGCCGCACGCTCTTCCACGAGTTGCTCGAGAAGCCAGCGGACCTTCACTGCCTGCGGCGATGCGGCCGGTACGTGAATCCATGGCGGCAGAACGTCCGACAGCAAGCTGCCGGTGACCGGATCGAGCAATACGTGCCCGCCGATCTGCGCGAATTCATCGCCGTTGCCGAGTTTCACCGTCGACCTTCCGGCGCCCGAGAACAACGCCATCGCGTCGACGGGTGGCACGCAAGGATCACTTGCGAGGACGAAGGCGCGTTTCGCCGTCAACAATCCGACGTCACCGCTTCCAAAGCGGATAGGCGTTTCTTCTCCGTCGATGGAGACCCAGCACGTGCCCTTCACCACCGCAAAGAACTTGATCTTGTCGGGTGCCGGAAATCGCACGGCCCAGGCGCCGCCGGCGGACAAGCCTCCCGTCGCCAGCGATTCGGCGTTCGTGAGTCTCAGGATGTCGGAGAAGGGGTCGTCACTCATCATCGTACTGTCGCGCAAGTAAATCGCACTATAGAGCATTAACAAGCCGCGGGCCGGGCCTTGATCGTCCGGTGAGCAATCCGTCAGGCGCTTGCCCTTCTCTGGCTCATTCGCGATATGGATGATGCTGGACAAACATCAACAACGCTTCACGGAAGTGCGACGCGGCAGGGTTTTGCAAATCATGCCGGGTGACGAGATGCAACGGTGCTCGAAACGCATGATCGCCGGCCACACGGCAGTAGCGCACGCTTTCCTGATGATAACGTTGCATCGACGCGGGCACGAGCGATACGCCTCCGCCCGCCGCCACGAGATTGATTGCCGTCACCATGCGCGGCACCTCTTCCACCACGCGCGGCTCGAAGCCCTTGGCCTGACACGCCCGAATGAAGTCCGCGTACATGCCGGGCGCACCGGGCCGACGCACGAAGATAAACGACTCGTTCGCCAGCTGTTTGAGCGACACGGAACGACCGCCGATCAGCCGGTGCCCCACCGGCAGCACCAGCAACATGCGTTCTTCGGCGAGCAGCTCGAAGCGTAAATCAGCTGACGTTTCGACCGGTTTGCGGAGAATGGCTGCATCCGCGCGACCGTTCAACATCATTTCGATGATTTCCGCCGCATTCACCTCGCTCATCTCTATCGAAATCCCGGGGTACATGTCCCGAAAATTGCGAATGGCGGTAGGCGTAAGCGGGTGAAACGCAGCCGAACTCGTGAGCGCAACGCGCACCGTGCCGATCCGGCCTTGCGCCACTCCGCGCGCATGGACGACGGCGTTGTTCAATTCGAGCAGTACCGTACGCGCGCGTGCGGCGAATATCTCGCCGGGCGCCGTCAACACGACGCCGCGGGGCTGCCGCACGAAAAGCGCGAAGCCCAGCTCATGTTCGAGTTCCTGAATCTGCTGCGACAACGGCGGCTGCTGGATATGCAGTCGCGCGGCGGCCCGAGTGAACTGGCCTTCGTCGGCGACGGCGAGGAAATAGCGCAGCTGTCTGAGTTCCATCGTTTGTCTGGTATATGCGTTGGATATGGCAACCGTGTCCCATATGTATTTTACATTCAGGACATCGACACGTACGCTTGTCTCAAAAGCTGGAAGAGAATCAAAGGAGACACATGCAATCCATCTTGCAAGCGGACGTGCCCGCGTCGGCCGCCACGGCGCTCAGCCGTTCGCAAACTCGCCGCGCGGTGCTCGCGTCGGTCATCGGCAATGGCCTCGAGTGGTTCGACTTTCTCATCTACGGCTACTTCGCGAAAATCATCGCGCAGGTGTTTTTTCCTGTCGGCAACGGATTTGTGTCCATCACGCTGACGCTGGCGACGTTTGCCGTCGGCTTCGTGGTCAGGCCGCTGGGTGGCATCGTGATAGGCGCATGCGCGGATCGCTACGGGCGACGCAAAACGTTGTCGCTGCTGATTCTGCTGATGGCAGCCAGCACGCTGATGATGGGCCTGACGCCCAGCTACGCGGCGATCGGCATGGCCGCGCCGCTCGTCGTGATCCTCGCACGTATTCTGCAAGGGCTCTCCGTGGGCGGCGAGTTCGCGACGGCGGCCGCGATGCTGACGGAATACGCGCCGCCCGGACGCAAAATGTTCTTCGGCAGTTTCCAGATGACGTCACAGGCCGTCGCGCTGCTACTGTCGTCGCTATGTTCGTTCTTGCTGACCACCCATCTGTCGCACCAGTCGCTCGTGGCGTGGGGTTGGCGCGTGCCGTTTCTGCTCGGCGCGCTGGTCGGGCCAGTGGGCTTCTACATCCGGCACAAGGTCGGCGAGTCGCCGGAATTCGTACAGTTGCGAGAACGGCTCGGACATGCGCCACGCCAGTCGCTGCGGACATTCATTCGCGAGCGTGGCGATGCGGCGCTATGCGCGATGGGCGTCATCATCGTTGGAGCGGCAACCAATTATCTGTGGCATTCCTATATGCCGCTCTATGTCGAGCACCAATTGCATCTGCCGCTCAAGAATGCGCTGTTCGGCACGGCGATTTCCGGATTGATCGGCATCGTCGGCTATCCGTTGGCAGGGATGCTCGCCGACCGCCTCGGCGCATATCGGCTGTTCTTTCCGGTGACGATCGTCTGGGTATGTGCTGCCTATCCGCTTTTCGCATGGGTGCTCGCAGCGCCTTCGCCCGAGCGCGTCTTCAGCGCGCAGATCATCGCGACGGTCGTGCTCAGCGTCATGTCGGGCGCACACCCCGGCATGCTGACGCAGTTGTTTCCGACGGCCATGCGTTCGACGGGCGTGGCGCTGTCGTACAACGTGGCCGTCACGCTGTTTGGCGGGCTCGCACCGCTCACCGTCTCGACCTTGATCGACGTCACCGGCTCGCGCATCGTGCCGGCGTGGTATCTGGTGTTCGCCGGCATCGTCTCGTTGCTGCTGGTCGGGTTCACGGCATCCGGGCGACGCTTGCGCCGCGAGCCGGACCTGTGGCCGGGTGACACGGCGTGAGCGTCGCGATGTGCCTTCCCCGGAACCATGAAGTGCGCCCGCGTAACGAAGTACCCGTCAAAGTCGTCGCTAGTGAGCGGTTGACCGTTTCGACGCCGCGCGGCGAAGCGAAAGTGCCGCTGTTCACCGGCGGCAGCACCGCGCCGGCCACCGCGACGCAGGTCGTCGTGATGCTGCACGGCCGATTGCGCGACGCCGACGCATACCTTCGATCGACGCAGCGCGCGCTCGACTCGTCCACGGCCGCTTCGAACAGCGTGATGCTCGCCGTGCCGCAATTTCTCGCGACGGCCGACGTCGCGTATCACCCGTTGGCGGACGACTGTCTGCATTGGGAGTGGACCTCGTGGATGGGCGGACTCGACGCAATCGGTCCAGCACCGCTCAGCTCATTCGATGTGCTGGATGCGCTCATCGAACATTACGTTCGAGGCATGCAGGGTGGCCGCTACCCGAGGCTGCGCGAGATTGTGATCGCAGGGCATTCCGGTGGGGCGCAGGTCGCGCATCGGCACGCGATACTCAGCAACGCGACGGGATGTTGTCTCGCACGCGGTGTGAAGGTACGTTACGTCATTGCGAATCCTTCGTCCTATGTGTACTTCGACGCTTGGCGTCCGCATGGCGAAGGCATCGATCAAACCGCATGTGCCGGATTCAATGAATGGAAATACGGCACGTCACGACTTCCCCGCTATGCGGACGGACTCGACGCGCAATCGCTCGAACGTCGTTACGTCGATCACGACGTCACCTATCTGCTCGGTACGCACGACGACGATCCGGCGCACCCGGCTCTCGACCGCTCATGCGAGGCGATGATGCAAGGCCCGCACCGCCTCGCTCGCGGCCGCGCGTACTTCGCCTATCTGCGTGCCCGGCATCCGGAATTGCGGCATGAGCTGCATGAAGTTCAACGCGCGGGGCACAGCGGCGACGCGATGTTCGTATCGCAGGCCGGCGTGTGCGCGTTGTTCGGCCCCTCCGTTCGGCTCGCCGGATCTCGCGTCGAGCAGGAAGGCGGGGCTCTCGAATAGCAATCCATTCATCTGGAGACGACGATGGACAACAGACCGTTGTGGTGGGCGCTCGCCCTTAGCCTTTGCATCGGCGCGTGCGGCGGCAACGAGTCGGGCGGCGGCGCTTCGGCAAGCTCGCCGCCACCACCCTCGGCCGCGACGCAATGCGCGGCATTGAACGGGCTGGCGATTCCGGCCTCTTCCATTGCAGAGCCGACCGGCGGTGCGACGGTCACGAGCGCGACGCTGGTGGAAGCCGCCGGGGAATATTGCCAGGTGAATGGTGTCATCGCTCCCGTCGATCCCGCGGCGCCGTCGATCCGGTTTCAGGTCAATCTGCCGACCAACTGGAACCGCAAGGCGCTGCATTACGGCGGCGGCGGCTTCGACGGTACGCTGATTACCGGCGTCGACGCACTCGACATGGCGCCAACGGGCACGCCGACGCCGCTTGCCAACGGCTACGCGACGTTCGGCGACGATTCCGGGCATCAGAGTTCCAGCATCACGGACGGCAAGTTCGCCATGAATGACGAATCGCTTGCGAACTACGGCGGCCTGAGTCTGAAGAAGACGCACGACGTCGCGATGACGCTCATCGGAAAGCGCTACGCGAGCGCGCCCGGCAAAACCTATTTCTTCGGCAGTTCGACAGGTGGTCGGGACGGGTTGAGCGAAGCGCAACGCTGGCCCGCGGACTATGACGGTATCGTCGTGAATCGCCCGGCGCTCAACTATACCGGGCTGCGTTTGAGCAACGTCGTGCTGGGCCGCGCACTCTACTTGAACAACGGCGCAGGCTGGCTCGATGTCGCCAAGACGGTGCTGCTGCAAAATGCCGTCATGAACGCGTGCGATGCGCTCGACGGCGTCGCCGACGGCATCGTGTCCAACGTGGCGGCGTGCAGCGCGCAATCGGCGACGGTGCTGGCGTCCGTGCGCTGTCCGAACGGCGTGGATTCGGGCGACACCTGTCTGTCGGATGCGCAGATCGCGACCGTTCAGACCATCGCCGCGCCGTTGCAATTGCCGTATCCAGTTGCGAACGGCGTGACGCGATACGCTGGCTACAACATCCTCGCGGGTTCGGTGTTCGCGGGGCCCTACACGACGCGTGATCTCGGCGAATCGAAAGTACCCGCCAGTCCTGCAGGAAAGAAAGATGCGAACCAGTGGGTGACAGGCGATCAATGGGTCAAGTACTTCGTCACGCGGGTACCCACATTCGATTCGTTGATGTTCGATCCGGTCAATCCCGGTACGTATGCATCGCGCGTCCAGGCGCTATCGGCACTCACCGATGCAACCAGCACCGACCTGAGCGCCTATGTCGCGAAAGGCGGCAAGCTCATCATGACGCACGGCCTTGCCGACGAAATCGTGAGCACCGACTCGAGCACCGACTATTACACCGGTCTGGTGCAGCGTTTCGGACAAGGAACGGTCGACGGCTTCGCGCGGTTTTATCTGATGCCGGGGGTCGGCCATGGCACCGGACCGTTTCATCCCGCCATCGATTCACTCTCCGCACTCGATGAATGGGTAGAAAGTGGCAAGGCGCCTGAAACACTGACGATGAGCGACCTTAACGCCGCTACGCTCGGGAGGACGCGCCCGTTGTGCCGCTATCCACTGTGGCCAAAATATATCGGTGGAGATGTAAACGCAGCGGCGAGCTTCCAGTGCACCCGCTCGTAGCGCGCGGCGGTTTTTCTCGTCGTCGCCGTTGCCCGATTTCACCGTCGACTTTCCGGCGCCCGAGCGCAACGCCATCGCGTCGATGGGCGCAACGCAAGGATCGCTTGCGAGGACGAACGACCGTTTTGCCGTCGGTATCCAACGTCCTCGCTTCCAAAGCAATCGGGCATTCGTGAGTCTCAGGATGTCGGAGCAGGAGCCGTCACTCATCATCGTACTGTCGCGCAAGTAAATCGCACTATGGAGCATTAACAAGCCCCGGGCCGGGTCTTAACCTTCCGGTTCTTCGTCCGGGACAATCAACGACATGAACGGCAACACCAACGACGTATCGGTTCTCGTAACAGGCGGCACCGGCTTCATTGCACAACACTGCATCCTGGCGCTGCTGAATCGAGGCTATCAGGTAAGAACCACCGTACGCTCGCTCGCACGCGAGACGCAGGTGCGCGCACAGCTCGAAAGAGGCGGCGCGGAACCCGGAGGCCGTCTGTCATTCGTCGAGGCGGATCTCCTCGCCGACGACGGCTGGCAACAGGCCACTGCCGGCTGCACCTACGTCGTGCATGGCGCGTCGCCCACGCCCACCGGCACGCAGACGAGCGAAGACGACTGGGTCAAGCCCGCCGTGGCAGGCACGCTGCGCGTGCTGCGTGCGGCGCGGGACGCCGGCGTCAAGCGCGTCGTGCTGACCTCCGCTTTCGGTGCGATCTGCGCCGGACACGGGCCGATGCGCCGCCCCTTCGACGAGACCGACTGGAGCAACCTGACGGCCGCCGATGTCTGGCCTTATCAGAAGTCGAAGACCTTGTCGGAGCGCGCGGCCTGGGATTTCGTCGCACGAGAAGGACGCGGCATGCAACTGTCCGCGATCAATCCGGTGACGGTTCTCGGCCCCGTGCTCGGCGACGACTATTCGCATTCCATCCGCCTGATCAGGGGCATGCTGGACGGCCAGCCCGGCAATCCGCGAATCAATTCCGGCTTCGTCGACGTGCGCGATGTCGCCGACCTGCACGTGCGAGCCATGACCCACGAAGCCGCGAACGGCGAGCGCTTCATTGCCATTGCAGGCGAAAGCATGTGGCTCGCCGAAGTCGCGCAAGTGCTCAAGGCGCGCATGGGGGACGCCGCGCGCCATGTGTCGACCCGGGTGCTGCCCGACTGGCTGGTACGCATCGGCGCGCTCAGGGATCCCGCGCTGCGCGGATCGCTGCCGCTGCTCGGCCGCAATCTGAACGCCACCAGCCAGAAGGCCAGCAGCTTGCTCGGCTGGTCGCCCCGCCCGCGCGAGGACGCCATTGTCGCCACGGCCGAAAGCCTCGTGCGCCTCGGGCTACTGCGCGATGCCGGCCGGCGATAGCATGCGCGCCACCTGCCTCCGCCGAGATCTTGTTTCGGCCTGACGATACGACGGGCAATAGAATGCGCTGCCGGGCCTGTCAGCAACCTGCGGGGCGTTTACTGAAGGTCGGAATGCCGAGGAAGCCGGAAATGGCGGAAGGCAGCCAGAGTCGAACTGACCCGGGAGTGTCTGACACCCCCAACCGGGTTTGAAGCCCGGCCGTACCACCGGATACGAATGCCTTCCGCGGGAAAAAGAAACCGAAGAACAACGAGCGCCTACGCCTGAATACCCGCCCAACCGCTGTCAGGCCGCAGGTAGTGAAGATCGCGGTGGAAGCGAGTATACCCAACCCGATCGAAGAACTCGAGAATCTGGATCGCGCGCTTGCGACCGAGCCCCGTCGCGTCGCGGAACGTCGCGGCATCGAGCCCGCCGCCGCGCGACGGCGCGAGATGCGCGACCAGCTCCGCCAGTTCGCGCGCGATGTCCGCGTGATAGAACAGGTCGCGCACGACCTGGTGCACGTCGCCGCGCCGCGCGAGCTTGCGCAGCAGCGTGCGCACCGCATCCTCGGCCGCACCCGTGTCGCGCGCCAGGTCGCGCACCCACGGCGGATCGAAGCGCCCCGCGTGGATCAGCGGCAGCAGTTGCCGCGCCAGCGCGTCCTCGCGCGGCTCGAGGCTCACCGAATGCGACGGCAGATGCAGCCACGGCCCGCTGCGCGCGACTTCGCCGCCCGTCACCAGCGCATCGACGAGCGCGCGCCACAGCGTATCGCCGACGAGCGGTGCAGCCATCCGTCGCAGGCGTGCGGCGTCGAGCCCCTGCTCGTCGGGCATGCGTTCGTGGTACGCGCGCAGCGTGTCGACCGCCCGCGTCTGCAAGGCCCGCCAGTGCGCATGCGAAATCACCGCGCCTTCGTTCGCCGCGGCATCGCGTTGGCCGATCGCCAGCGCATCGTCCGGCAACGCCAGCGCATCGGGCGCAAACCCCGTCAGATGCGTGAGCGTCGCGCGCGCCATGCCGAGCGGCGCCTGCGCGAGCAGCGCATCGAGGCGCCCTTCGTCGAGCCACGCCGCGAGCGCATCGAGCCACGCGCGGCGCGCCGGCGTACGGCGCTTGCGGGCCGGCCCGAACGGATCGAGCACCCGGCCGCCGCCGACGGTGCGCGTCGCCTGCGGATTGCGGACGATGAAGCGGTCGCCCGGCAGCGCGAACACCGGCTCGTCGAATACCAGTTGCACGCGCATCCGCTGGCCGGCGGCGAGCGCGTCGCCGTCCAGCAGCGCGACGTGGGCCACGCGATGCAGCGTGCCGAGATGCACATGCAGCGGCGCCCAGTGCGTCAGCGTCAGCCCGGCGTCCGCGAGCAACGTCAGCTCGACGTCCAGGCGCGGCGACGTCGCGACGAGCCGCGCATCGGCGACGGTGTCGCCTCGCTCGATGTCTGCCTTGTCGACGCCGGCCAGGTTCAGCGCGCAACGCTCGCCCGCGCGGCCGGCCTCGACCGGCCGGTTCTGCGCATGGATGCTGCGCACGCGAGCCGCGCCGCCCGTGCGCACGATCGCGAGCGTGTCGCCGGTCGCGACGCGGCCCGCGAACGCGGTACCCGTCACGACGGTGCCCTGCCCGGCGAGCGTAAACACGCGATCGACCGCGAGCCGGAACAACCCGTCGTCGCGACGCGTGCGCCACGCGATCGCCGCGTCGGCCAGGTGCTGCTTCAACGCGGCGACGCCGGAGTCGTCGGCCGCCGTTGCACGCGTTTCGAAGATCAGCACGCCGGCCAGCGTCGAGTCGTGCAGCCAGACGGCGATCTCGTCGCGGACCTCGGCAACGCGCGCGGCATCGACGCGGTCGCATTTCGTCAGCGCGACGGCGCCATGCGTGACGCCGAGCAGTTGCAGGATCGCGAGATGCTCGCGGGTCTGCGGCATCACGCCGTCGTCGGCGGCGATCACGAGCAGTGCGAAGTCGATGCCGCACGCGCCGGCGGCCATCGTATGAATCAGCTTCTCGTGGCCCGGCACGTCGATCAGGCCCAGCACGTCGCCGTTGCCGAGCGGCGTATACGCGTAGCCGAGTTCGATCGAAATGCCGCGCGCCTTCTCTTCCTTCAGGCGATCGGTGTCGACGCCCGTCAGCGCACGCACGAGCGTGGTCTTGCCGTGGTCGATGTGCCCCGCGGTCCCGACGATCATGCAGCGGGCCCCGCGAGCGGCACGCATTGCGCGACGAACGCCGCTTCGTCGGCCGCTTCGAGGCAGCGCAGGTCGAGCCGCAGCGCGTTGTCGGCCACGCGGCCGATCACCGGGCGCGGCCATTCGCGCAACCGTTTCTCGAGCTGTGCGAGCGCGCGGCCGCTGCGCTTGCCGTCCGCCGAGCGCACCACGAGCCCGGCGCTCGGCAACTGGTCGACCGGCAGCGCGCCGCTGCCGATCTGGCTGAACATCGGTTCGACCGTCACGTCGAAACCGCTGCCGAACGCAGCCTGCAACGCAGGACGCACCCGTTCGGCCGCTTCGGCGATCTCGCGCTGCGGGCGCGTCAGCAGGCGCAGCGTCGTGAGCCGCTCGCGCAGGAATTCGGGCGACTGGTACAGGCGCAGCACCGGTTCGAGCGCCGCGAGCGTCAACTTGCCGACGCGCAGCGCGCGCTTGAGCGGATGCTTCTTGATCTTCGCGATGAGTGCACGATCGCCGACGATCAAGCCGGCCTGCGGGCCGCCGAGCAGCTTGTCGCCGCTGAACGTGACAACGTTTGCGCCGGCCGCGACGGTTTCCTGCACGGTCGTCTCGTGCGGCAGCCCCCATTGCGACAGGTCGGCCAGCGTGCCGCTGCCGAGATCGACGGCCACCGGCACGCCGTGCTCGCGCGCGAGCGGCGCGAGTTCGGCGAGCGTCGCCTCCTTCGTGAAGCCGCTGATCGCGTAGTTGCTGCAGTGCACCTTCATCAGCAGCGCCGTGCGCGGGCCGATCGCGTCCGCGTAGTCGCGCAGATGCGTGCGGTTGGTCGTGCCGACCTCGCGCAGCTTCGCGCCGGCGCGGCTCATGATGTCGGGAATGCGGAATGCCCCGCCGATCTCGACCAGCTCGCCGCGCGACACGACGACTTCCCGCTTCGTCGCGAGCGCCGACAGCGTCAGCAGCACGGCCGCCGCATTGTTGTTGACGACGGTCGCGGCTTCCGCGCCCGTCAGTTCGCACAGCAGAGCGTCGATCAGGTCGTCGCGATCGCCGCGGCGGCCGGTAGCGAGATCGAACTCAAGGTTGACGGGCCGCGTGAGCACGTCGACCACCGCGCGCACCGCGTCGTCGGGCAACAGCGCGCGTCCGAGATTCGTGTGCAGCACGGTGCCGCTCAGATTGAACACGGTGCGCACGGCGCCCGCATTCTGCGCGGCCAGGGTACGCGCGACGGCGGCGGCAATGCACGGCTCGTCGAGCGGCTCGGCCGCCGCGGGATCGCGTTGAGCGGCCGTGCGCCAGCGTTCCAGTTCGGCGCGCACGGCGTTGAGCACGCGCGTGCGGCCATAGTCGGCGACGAGCGGCTGCAGCGGCGCCGACGACAGCACGCGCTCGACCGACGGCACCCGCGCCAGCACGGCATTCAGTTCATTCACACCCGGTTCGGTCACGTCGTTGTGGCTCCAGTCTCATGCTTCGCAGTCGGCCGGGGACGGCGCTCGCGCACCGCCCCGGCCCCGTGCCGTCAGTCCGCTTCCCGCGACACGTCCGGCCACAGCAGCGGGTTCGGCGAACTGCGCTGGTAGCCGGCCTCGTTCATCAGCAGGTCGAGCGTGAGACTTGCGAGATCGTCCGCCAGCGGCTCGAACTCGTAGTCCTTCTCCTGATAGCCGATCTTGCGATAGGTCTTGCACTCGTCGCACGATTCGGCCTTGACGGCTTCGCTGCCGCCTTCGATCCCGTGATACGCGATGCCCTTCGTCGAATCGCAGTGCGAACACTTGGTGCGCACCATGTGCCACTCGGTCGTGCACAGGCCGCACTGCAGGAAACGGTAGCCCTGGTACTGGCCGCCGACCCGCACGACGCTCGCGACCGGATGCGTGCCGCACACCGGGCACAGCCCCGGCTGGTCGAGATACGGGACATCGGTGGGCGTCACCCGGCTCGCGAGGTCCGTCCATACGACCTGCAGCGCAGCCATCAGGAACGGCGCGGTGGCCGGATCGACCTCGGCGAAGCGCAGCGCGAGGATCGCATCGGCCTGCGCGTCGAGCTCGGCGGGCGCCATCAGGCGCAACCGGTCGAGCAGCTTCGCGAGCTGCGGGTTGACGAGCCCGGCGCTTTCGACGCGGTCGAGCAGTTCATACAGCACGGCGCGCCAGCGCGCATCGCGTTCGCCGTCGAGCGCCGGCACGAGCGGCATCGAATGCTCCTGCGCGCGTGCGATCGCTTCCTTCGACGGCAGCGGCAGCTCCAGCGCCTGCAGCGTCGCGTGCTGCGCGTCGGCGACGGTGGCCATCAGCCGCAGGTAGCCGCTGATCGGGTTCAGGTCGGCCAGCTTGCGCAGCCGCGCGGCCCGCGCCGCGAACGCGGTCGCGCGCTCCGGCAGGCGAAAGCGCGGAATGGCCGAATGATCGAGCGCCGAGATCTCGGTCGGCTCCAGAATGCGTTGTGTCACGAAAATATCTTCCAAAAAAACAAGCGCCGACGAATCGGCGCCTCGGGCGATTCCTGCGGTGGGCGGAGCAGCACGCCGCAATCGGCGTACCGCCCCGCTCCGCTGCGTCATTTCACGCTTTCACGGAACCACTTCGGGTGATGCTTGCGGGCCCAGCCCAGCGTGACGGTGCCGCGCACCATCGCACCGATCGAACCCTTCACCCACAACGCCGCGTAAATGTGCACGATGATGCTCGCGATCAGCACGAAGGCCGCCACGGCATGCACGACAGCGGCCGCGCGGATGACCCCGATCGGGAAGTAGAACGAGAAGTAGCGCCGCCAGATCACGATTCCCGACAGCAGGAGCAGCAGCAGGCACGCCACCAGCGTGAAGAATAGCAGCTTCTGTCCGGCGTTATAGCGCCCGACCGGCGGCAGCTTGTCTTCCTGGTTGGTCAGCACGTCGCCGATCTGCTTCAGCCATTGGCGATCGTCCGCGTCGAGCGCATTGTGGTGCCAGAAGCGCACCACGAGAATCGCGAACGACACGAACATCACGAGGCCGACGAACGGATGCAGGATCCGCGTCCACTGGCCGCCGCCGAACAGCGCGGTCAGCCAGAACATCGACGGATGGAACAGCGCGAGCCCGGACAACGCGAGCAGCACGAACGTGATCGCGGTGATCCAGTGGTTCGTGCGCTCGTTCGGCGTGTAGCGGACGATCAGGTTGGGGTCGTCGTGATTCATTTCGCGTCCTCCTTGATGCGTCGTGCCTCGTCGCGGGCAGCGGCTTCTTCCTCGTCGGTGACCTCGTTCGGACCGACCCGCGTGTAGTGGAAGAACCCGGCCAGCGCGGTCAGCGCGAGGCCCGCGACCGCGAGCGGTTTCGCGATGCCCTTCCACAGCTTCACCATCGGGCTGATCGACGGGTTGTCGGGCAACCCGTGGTACAGCGACGGTTTGTCCGCGTGGTGCAGCACGTACATCACGTGCGTGCCGCCGACGCCCTGCGGGTCGTACAGCCCCGCATGCTCGAAGCCGCGCTCCTTCAGGTCCTCGATCCGCTCGGCCGCGTGCTGCTTCATGTCCTCCTTGGTGCCGAACACGATCGCGCCCGTCGGGCAGGTCTTCACGCAGGCCGGTTCCTGGCCGACCGCGACGCGGTCGGAACAGAGCGTGCACTTGTACGCGCGATGATCCTTCTTCGAGATCCGCGGCACGTTGAACGGGCAACCGGTCACGCAGTAGCCGCAACCGATGCAGTTCTCCTCGTGGAAGTCGACGATCCCGTTGTTGTACTGCACGATCGCGCCCGGCGACGGGCACGCCTTCAGGCAGCCCGGATCCTCGCAGTGCATGCAGCCGTCCTTGCGGATCAGCCACTCGAGGTCGCCCGCCGGGTTCTCGTATTCGGAGAACCGCATGACCGTCCACGAATGCTCGCTCAGGTCGGCCGGGTTGTCGTACACGCCGACGTTGGTGCCGACTTCGTCGCGCAGGTCGTTCCACTCCATGCATGCCGTCTGGCATGCCTTGCAGCCGATGCACTTCGATACGTCGATCAGCTTCGCGACGCTCCCGGTCACCGGTTCGCGCACCGTGGGCGGTGGCGTCGTGGTGGCCGAGACCCGCTTGATATCCAGCGATTGCAATGCCATCTCTTCCCCCTTACGCCTTTTCGACCTTCACCAGGAACGACTTGAATTCCGGTGTATAGGAGTTGCCGTCACCCACGGACGGAGTCAGGGTATTGGCGAGATAGCCGGGCTTCGTCAGACCCTTGAAGCCCCAGTGCAACGGGACGCCGACCGTCTGGACCTTCTTGCCGTCGATCGTCAGCGGCTTGATCCGCTTCGTCACGAGGGCGACCGCGATGATGTAGCCGCGCTTGGACGACACCTTCACGCGCTCGCCATGCGCGACGCCGACTTCCTTCGCGAGGTCTTCGCCGATCTCGACGAATTGCTCGGGCTGGATGATCGCGTTCAGCCGCGCATGCTTGGTCCAGTAGTGGAAATGCTCGGTCAGCCGGTACGTGGTCGCCACGTGCGGGAAGTCCGCCACCTTGCCGAACGACGCACGGTCGTCCGGAAACACGCGGGCGGCCGGGTTGTTCAGCGCCAGCGGGTTGTTCGGATGCAGCGGGTTCGCGCCGAGCGGCGTCTCGAACGGCTCGTAGTGCTCGGGGAACGGACCTTCGTTCATCCCCGCGCGGGCGAAAAAGCGCGCGACGCCTTCCGGATTCATGATGAACGGCCCCATCCCGTTTTCGGGCGGTTCGTCCGCCTTGAAATCCGGCACGTCGGCGCCCTTCCACGCGCTGCCGTTCCAGCCGATCAGCTTGCGGGTCGGGTCGAACGGCTTGCCCGCGACGTCGCACGACGCGCGGTTGTACAGGATGCGCCGGTTCGCCGGCCACGCCCACGCCCAGTTCAGCGTCTGGCCGATGCCGGTCGGGTCGGAGTTGTCGCGCCGCCCCATCTGGTTGCCGGCCTGGGTCCATGCGCCGCAGAAGATCCAGCAGCCGCTCGCGGTCGTGCCGTCGTCCTTCAGTTGCGCGAACGCGGCGAGCTGCTCGCCCTTCTTCACGAGCGTCTTCGCCGGGTCCTTCGGATCGGGCAGATCGGCGAGCGCCTTCCCGTTGAACTCCATCGCCAGTTCCTCGGGCGTCGGACTCTCCGGGTTCGCGTAAGGCCAGGTCAGGTTCACGATCGGGTCCGGATACTTGCCGCCGTCCTTCTGGTACAGCTTGCGCATGCGCAGGAACAACCCCGACATGATCTCGAGGTCGCTCCTCGCTTCGCCCGGCGGCTCCGCGCCCTTCCAGTGCCACTGCAGCACGCGGCTCGAACTCACGAGCGAGCCGTTTTCCTCCGCGAAGCAGGTGGTCGGCAGACGGAACACCTCGGTCTGGATCTTCGATGCATCGACGTCGTTGTAGTCGCCGTGGTGCTTCCAGAACTCGGACGTCTCGGTCGCGAGCGGATCCATGATCACGAGCCATTTCAGCTTCGCGAGGCCCGCCGCCGTCTTCACCTTCGACGGCGCCGCCGCGAGCGGGTTGAAGCCCTGGCAGATGTAGCCGTTCATCTTGCCGGCATTCATCAGCTCGATCGCCTGCAACAGGTCGTACTGCTTGTCCAGCTTCGGCAGGTAGTCGTAGGCCCAGTTGTTCTCGGCGGTGGCCGCGTCGCCCCACCACGACTTCATGAAGCTGACGTGGAACGCCTTGTAGTTCTTCCAGTAACTGAGTTGGTTCGGCCGCAGCGGCTGCTGCACGCGCTTCTTGATGTACGCGTCGAAATCCTGCTCGGCCTGCATCGGCAGCGTCATGTAGCCCGGCAGCAGGTTCGACATCAGCCCGAGGTCGGTCAGCCCCTGGATGTTCGAGTGGCCGCGCAGCGCGTTCATCCCGCCGCCGGCGATGCCGATGTTGCCGAGCAGCAGCTGCACCATCGCGCCGGTGCGGATGATCTGCGCGCCGATCGAGTGGTGGGTCCAGCCGAGCGCGTACAGCACCGTGCCGGCGCGGCCGGGCACGGCCGTGGTCGCGAGCATCTCGCACACCTTCAGGAATTTCTCCTTCGGCGTGCCGCAGACCTGCTGGACCATGTCGGCCGTATAGCGCGCGTAGTGTTGCTTCAGCAGGTTGTATACACAACGCGGATGCTGCAGTGTCGGATCGACCTTCGCGAAACCGTCGTCGCCGCGCTCGTAGTCCCAGCTCGATTTGTCCGGGTACGCGTGCTTCTCGGCGTCGTAGCCGGAATAGATGCCGTCGTTGAACGCGAAATCCTCGCGCACGATGAACGAGAAGTCCGTGTAGTTCTTCACGTACTCATGCTGGATCTTGTCGTTCGTCAGCAGATAGTTGATGACGCCGCCCAGGAAGACGATGTCGGTGCCGGTGCGAATCGGCGCGTAGTAATCGGCCACCGAGGCCGTACGCGTGAAGCGCGGGTCGACGACGATCAGCCGCGCCTTGCGGTGCGCCTTCGCCTCCGTTACCCACTTGAAACCGCACGGATGGGCCTCGGCTGCATTGCCGCCCATCACGAGAATCACGTCCGCGTTCTTGATGTCGACCCAATGGTTCGTCATCGCTCCACGGCCAAACGTCGGGGCAAGACCTGCCACCGTCGGGCCATGTCAGACACGCGCCTGATTGTCGAATGCGAGCATCCCGAGACTGCGGATGGTCTTGTGCGTCAGGTAGCCGACCTCGTTACTGCCCGCCGACGCGGCCAGCATGCCGGTCGTGAGCCAGCGGTTGACCTTCGCACCGTCTTCGGCCGTCTCGACGAAGTTCGCGTCGCGGTCGGCCTTCATCAGCTTCGCGATGCGGTCGAGCGCGTCGTTCCACGAGATGGGTTCCCACTTGTCCGAGCCGGGCGCACGATACTCGGGGTGCGTCAGGCGGTTCGGGCTGTGGATGAAATCGATCAGGCTCGCACCCTTCGGGCACAGCGTGCCGCGATTGACCGGGTGGTCGGGATCGCCTTCGATATGGATGATGCTCGGCTGCGCATTCTTCGCGCCGTCTCCGAGGCTGTACATCAGGATGCCGCAACCCACTGAACAGTAAGGACAGGTGTTGCGCGTTTCGACGGTGCGCGCCAGTTTGTACTGTCGGACTTCGGCCAGCGCTTCGGATGGAGAAAAGCCCATCAGGGCAAGACTCGATCCGGCAAGCGACGTGGCCGTCACCTTCAGGAACTGGCGCCGGGACATTTGTAGCATGGCGGTCTCGGCGTTATTGTGGGGTGGGGTACGACTGAAAGGAATTATAGACAGTTCAGGCAACTATGATCGAATCCTCGGATCAATACCGATTTGTCCGATTAACTGAGATGATCCGCGTTCCGCGCGCAACCGAACCGTCATGAAACGACAGATCACTTCCGAAGCCACCCGCCTCGCCCAGCAGCAGGCCAACTGGGCCCTCACCGCGTTCAAGCGCTTCTCGTCCGACCGCTGCTCCGCGATGGCTGCGGGCATCGCGTTTTTCTCCGCGTTCTCGCTCGCGCCGACCCTCGTGATGGTGATCGCGGTGGCCGGCTGGTTCTACGGCGACGACGCCGCGCGCGGCCAGGTGTTCGAACAGGCGCACCAACTGATCGGCGACGACGCGGCGGCCTCGATCCAGACGATCGTGCAGAACGCGCACCGCGCCGGCGAGCGCGGCGGCCTCGCCACGCTGATCTCGTTCGCCGCGCTCGCGATCGGCGCGTCGGCCACGTTCGCGTCGCTCAGCGCCGCGCTCAGCGTGATCTGGCCGGCCACCGAAAGCCGCTGGTCGAGCATGCTCGGGCTGGTGCGGGTCCGGCTGATCTCGTTCGGGCTCGTGCTCGGCGTCGCGTTCCTGCTGATCGTGTCGCTCGTGCTCGACACCGCGATCACCTTCATCGGCACCTGGCTGCTGGGCGATTCGCCGTACGTGGTCGTCACGAACCTCGTGCAGTTCTTCGTCGGCATCGCGGTGCTCGCGGCCGCGTTCGCGTCGTTGATGAAATTCCTGCCGGATGCGCGCGTCGCGTGGCGCGACGCCGCGATCGGCGGCATCGTGTCCGCGATCCTGTTCTCCGGCGGCAAGAAGCTGTTCGCGCTGTATCTCGCGCATGCGGGCACCGCGAGTGCGTTCGGCGCGGCCGGATCGTTCGCGGTCCTGCTGATGTGGCTGTATTTCTCCGCGATCGTGCTGCTGCTCGGCGCGGAGTTCGCGGCGGCTCGCGGCAACGCGCATCGGCCGGCCGAGCATGCGGCGCCGGCCGCGCCCGCTCCAGCAGCTCGACCCGGTCAGGCCGACGATCGCCCGCGCGACGACTGATTGCGCCGCCCTGAAACGGGCCGCGCATCGATCTCGCGCGCCCAGGCACATCCTCCCGCACCCTCGCAACCCCGGTGTCCGCCGCGCATTCACGCGGCGTCGACGCTTTCTTTACACGTTGGCGCACGCACACCTGCAACCGCAAACGTTTGCACACCCTCTTTTCCTTGCTGCAACGGGCCGAAACAGGGGTTGTGCTGCCATGTACATCAACTATTGAAACAATCGCAGCGCAGCAATTGTCAACTATTTCATAAACAGGAACAGTCTCTGATGTGCTTGATATATATGGACTTTTTCCTGCTGTTACCTTTTCGAGACACTTTATTTTTTAAGCTTTCTTGCGTGTATGGCACTGAGCTATTCTCCAATCCGCAACAAATAACGATGAATCACTTGCGTGGAGAAACTCAACGATGAAGAAACTTGCTCTCTCGACCCTCTCGCTCGCCCTGCTGGGCGCGGCCGGCGCTGCTCAAGCTCAGTCGAGCGTCACGCTGTACGGCGTGATCGACACGTCGATCACCTATGTTCACGGTAACGATGGTCAAGGTAACAATTCGTGGTCGATGGGTAGCGGCAACCTGCAAGGCAGCCGCTTCGGCCTGAAGGGTTCGGAAGACCTCGGTGGCGGCCTGAAGGCGATCTTCCAGTTGGAAAACGGCTTCAACTCGGCATCGGGCGCACTGGGCCAGGGTGGCCGCATGTTCGGTCGTCAAGCCTTCGTCGGTCTGCAAAGCGACCAGTACGGTACGCTGACGCTGGGTCGCCAGTACGACCCGCTGGTCGACCTGGTCCAGGCAGTCACGGCTGACAACTACTTCGGCAGCGTGTTCGCCACGCCGGGTGACGTCGACAACAACGACAACAGCCTGCGCGTCAGCAACGCGATCAAGTACACGTCGCCGGTCTGGGCAGGCCTCCAGGTCGAAGCGCTGTACGCACTCGGTGGCGTCGCCGGCTCGACCGGCAAGGGTCAGACGTGGGCGGCAGCGGCAGCGTACAACAACGGCCCGCTCGGCCTGGCTGCTGGCTACTTCCACGCGAACAACTCGGCTCCGCTGAGCGCAGTTGGCCAGCGCACCGGCTGGGCCGGCACGTCGGACGCGATCTTCGACGGCTCGGGTAACTTCATCAACAACGCGTACACGTCGGCATCGTCGATCGGCATCGCGCAAGTCGCTGGCCAGTACGCATTCGGCCCGGTGACGTTCGGCCTCGGCTACAGCAACGCGCAGTACAAGGCGGATGCGAACTCGGGCTTCGGCACGAACCAGAAGTACAACACGGGCCGCGCATTCGTCACGTACCAGGCATCGGCACCGCTGCTGCTGGGCGTCGGCTACATCTACACGAAGGGTAGCGGCCAGACGGACGCCAAGTACCATCAGGTTTCGCTCGGCGCGGACTACTCGCTGTCGAAGCGTACGGACATCTACCTGGTTGGCGCGTACCAGCACGCAAGCGGCAAGAACGCCGACGGTACCGATGCGCAAGCGTCGGTCGGCTCGTACGGCATCGCCGGCAAGAGCTCGCAGGAAATCGTCGCACTCGGCCTGCGTCACAAGTTCTAAAAACGAAGTATCCGGCGTGCATGGCGTCTCCGACGCCTTGCCGCCGACCTGGAAAGCCAGCCCCGGTTTCGGCCGCGGCTGGCTTTTTTTCGTCCGCGCCCCGTGGCAGGCCGACATCGCCTGCAGGGCCGCCGCGCCCGAGCCGGGGCCCGACACAGGCTGACGGGCCGGCAGCGGCGCCTGGCGGCTGCAAGGTGCCCGCAACACCGTTTCCGATGTCCGCAGAGGTCGCCGTTTCGCTGTTGAGCGACTACCATCCGCACAGCCGGCATCGCCAGCTCAACCGAAGCGGGATTTGTTTGCGCCGCGTGTCGATTTCGGCAGGCGTCGTCCGTCGTATCGATGGCGGCACATGGTTTGCCCCGGACCCATACAGACAGGAGACTCGTCATGACGATTCAGAAGATCACGCCTTTTCTCTGGTATTCGACGGAAGCCGAAGAAGCAGCGGCCTTCTATGCCGGCATCTTTCCGGATTCGCGCATCGTGCGCGTCACGGCGGTGCCCGGCACCGACGGCACGCGGATGGTCGAATTCGAGCTGTTCGGGCAGCCATTTTTTGCGATGAGCCACCCGCGCACGGAGGCGTTCAACCATGCGATCTCGCTGCTCGTCAGCTGCGCGGACCAGGCGGAACTCGACCGCTACTGGAGCGCCCTGCTCGACAACGGCGGCACGGCCGACGGCTGCGGCTGGCTGCGGGATCGTTATGGCGTGTCATGGCAGATCGTTCCGGAAGCGCTCATTCCGATGATGGCCGACCGCGACGCGGTCAAGGCGGGACGCGTGGCCGCCGCGATGATGCAAATGACAAAGTTCGACGACGCCGCGCTGAAGGCAGCCTTCGCGGGCACCGCGGGCTGACGGAGCGCGTCGGGCCGCACTCGCGTGACGCCGCGCCGGGTCGTCTGCACGGGCTCGGCTCGACGGGCTGCGCGTGTAGCGGGCTTGCAGGCGTTTGCTATCCGTGGGCCGGCCGGTAACCCGGTGGCGTACGTCATTGGCGTACGTCGTTTGCGTACGTCGCTGGCGCCCGTCGTTTGCGTACGTCGTTTGCGTACGTCGTTTGCGTACGTCGTTTGCGTACGTCGCTACGCCGACAGCATCGACTCGACCGTCCGCCGCGCGTAGCCGATGAATTCGGCCAGCGGTTCGCCCGACAGGATTGCCGCGCCCGCTTCGCCATCGAGATAGGCCGCTCGCGCAGCGGCTACGATCGGCCGGTGCGCGTCCGGCAGGCGCTCCAGCACCCACGTCGCGGCGACGTCCTTCGGCGCGATCGCGCCGGTCGCGGCGCTGTACCAGATGCGTGCGAGCGCGAGCACGATGTTGCACGCGTCGCCACGCCAGTCCGGTTCGGCTTCCCACTGCGCAACGGTCGCGCGCAGCGCGGCGACGAAGTCGCGCGCGGGCACCGGCTCGAACAGCACGTCCGCAGGCGGCCCGACCAGTGCGACACCGTGCTGTCGCACCTTCGTCAGCAGGATGGCCAGATCGTGATCGACCAGCGGCGGCTCGACGATGCCGGCTGCCAGATCGCCGCGCAGCCATTCGCCGAACTGCAGCTCGCGCCGCGCCGGATGACGCCACGGCACCACGTCGCCGTGCGCGACGACGGTGACCTCCAGCGCACGCATGCTACCGCCGCAACCGGGCGGCGCCGACGCGCCGAGCAGGTTCGACATCAGTGCGCGTCGCACCGCTTCGTCCGGGCGCACCGCGACCGTCACCAGCAAATCGATGTCGCTGCGCGGTTTCAGGCCGCCGTCGAGCGCCGATCCGAACAGATGGACCGCTTGCAGCGTCGCACCGAGATGCCGTTCGATCGCGGCGCGCGCGGCGGCGAGCTGTGCGGCGATGTCGTGCGGAATGAAGTCGGTCACGACGGCAAACCTGGCGATGCGCGCCCGACGGAGCGCGAAGAAACAACACCCGGGCAGCGCCATCGCGAGCGTCGACTTCCCCGCTCCCGATTCGCCGACGATGCCGAGCGTTTCGCCCTGCCGCACCGACACCGACATGCGTCGCGCGAACGAAACTCGCCGCTCGGCGATGGGGATGCAGATGCGCGACATACGATCCGCCGCGTGCCACGCATCAGGCAACCCGTCATCGCGATGCCGCCTGTTCGCTGCCGCGCGCTTTGCGCGGCGCAATAAAAATCCCCGCACGCTTTCGCGTACGGGGATCTCGGGACATCGCAACGGCTGCCGACATGCATTCGGCAGTCGTTGCGCGGCATTACGCCGCCGCGTCCTTCAGCTTCTTCAGCGCACGTGCCTTCACGCGCACGCTGGCCGGCTTCGCCGGGAACCAACGCTCTTCGCCCGTGAACGGATCCTTGCCGAAGCGCTTCTTCTTCGCCGGCACGACTTGTGCCGTGATCTTCAGCAGACCCGGCAGCGTGAACTCGCCTGCGCCCTTCTTGTGGACCGAGCCCAGCACGACGTTCTCGAGTGCGACGAGCACTGCCTTGACCGCCTTCACTTCGACAGCTGCGCGCTCAGCGATGTGCGTTGCGAGCGATGCCTTCGTGAACTTGTCCTTCAGCGGCGTCGGAGCAGCCGGTGCTGCCTTCGCGACAGCCTTCTTGGCCACTACTTTCTTCGCGGGCGCAGCCTTTTTGGCAGCCACTTTCTTGGTCGCCGGTGCGGCAGCCTTCTTGGCCACCTTTTTTGCGGAAGTCGCCATGTTTCTCCTACCAGGTGTGGTCGTTGGATACACGAAGCGTGCAACGCGCGCGCTTCAACGCCGGATTCTACAAGCGCCTTGACGCTTCGTGCAGTACTTTTATGCGTTTTCGCGGGGTTTCCCGCAGGTTTTGTTGCGCGCGACCGACTTCGTCGACGCTCGAGCATCCAAAAACACCTTCACTTATGGGCTCAAACGCGTCCGAACGCGAATTACGTTCGATATTTGCGCACCTATACTGGGCACGCTCAATGCCCGGATGCCTCCATGCGCGAAGTCAGATACGTCAAAGGACTCGACGGCCTGCGAGCCCTCGCCGTCATCCTCGTTTTCCTGTCCCACAAGGGCCATGTCCTTGCCGTCGACGTCGGCAAGCTCGGCGTGTGGACGTTTTTCCTCATCAGCGGATTCCTGATCGTCGGCGAGTTGCATCGCAACCGCCAGGCGGTCGAGCGCGGCACCATGACGCGCCGTCACGCACTCGCGTTGTTCCTCGCGAAGCGCGCGCTGCGGATCTTTCCCGTGTATTACCTGCTGCTCGCCGCGCTCGCGATCGCACACGCGCTGTTCTACCAGCGCGGCGTCAATCTCGGGCTCGCATGGCACGCGGCGTTCCTGTCGAATTACTGGATCGGTGTCGTCAAGGACGGCTGGCCCGGCTCCACGTCGCACTTCTGGAGCCTCGCCGTTGAACAGCAGTTCTATCTGATCGCACCGCTCGCGCTGCTCACGGTGCCCGCCGCGCGACACGTCGCGCTCGGCGTCGCGGCCGTCGTGCTGTGCGCGATCGCGCATCTCGCGCTCTACCTGTCGGACGCGTCGCCGGTGCTGATCTACGCGTTTTCCCCGTGGAATTTCGCGCTGATCGCGCTCGGCGGCGTCGGCGCGATGGCGCTCGCCGATCGCGGCGCGACGGCCGTGCGCCGCGTGCCGCCCGGCTGGCTCGGCGCGGCAGGCGTCGTGTTCTTCCTCGTGCTGCCGGCGTTCACGGCGCTGCCCGATGCGGTCGCGGGGCTCGCGGATCTCGGCCTGTCGGCGTCGCTCGGCGCGCTGATGCTGTGGATCGTCAGCGAGCCCGAGCATCCCGTCGTCGCGCTGCTCGACTGGGCGCCGCTCGCCTATCTCGGCACGATCAGCTACGGCTTCTACCTGTTCCACAACCTGATTCCGGCGCGCTTCGGCGCGCTGCCTGCATCCTTCGCGCACGTGCCGATGCCGGAGATCGTCCGCGACGCGCTGCCGGAAATGCTGCAATTCGCGCTCGCCGTGCTGCTCGCGCACCTGTCCTGGCGTTATCTCGAAAAGCGGCTGCTCGACTTCAAGAAGCCGATCGCCGCGCTGCTGGCCCGGCACTTCGCCACGCAGCCGAGCGCGTCGCCGCGCTGAGCGGCACGCGAAAGC
This sequence comes from Burkholderia orbicola, assembly GCF_900100915.1. NCBI lineage: Bacteria > Pseudomonadati > Pseudomonadota > Betaproteobacteria > Burkholderiales > Burkholderiaceae > Burkholderia > Burkholderia orbicola. Next base: position 878,189 of record NZ_FNKW01000002.1, read on the forward strand.
GGCGTACGGCGAAAGCCGGACGGGAACGCTTCGATATCGGCGACACCCGACGGCCGGCTGCATGGCAGCCGACGCTGCGTCATCGCGCGACACCCGTGCGAGTGTCGCGCATGCCGCGCAACCCCTCCACCGATCCGGTCACGCGGCGCATGCTTCGGCACCGGTTTCACGCGCGACGCGCGGCCTCGTCGGTACGCGTCACGCATCGCGGGACACCGCCTGCCGCACGTTCGCGGCACGCCACCGAGACGTCGCGCACCCTGCTCGTGCGCCCGCAAAAACAAAAAAGCCCCGGCGCGCGAGCGGCCGGGGCCAACGGAACAACCACCACCTGAAACGACGGAGCGCGCGGCCGCTTTAAGCGACGGCAGCCAGCGCAGGCAAGCAGGTACGCAGGTACGCCTCGAATTCGCGGCTCACTTCCGGATGCTGGAGCGCGAGCTCGACGGTGGCCTTCAGATAGCCGATCTTGCTGCCGCAGTCGAAACGCGTGCCGTAGTAGCGATACGCGAGCACCTGTTCGTTCGCGAGCAGCGACTGGACGGCATCCGTGAGCTGCAGTTCGCCGCCCGCGCCCGGCTTGAGCTTGCGCAGGTGATCGAAGATCGTCGGCATGAACACGTAGCGGCCGACCACGCCGAGGTTCGACGGCGCATCCTCCGGCGCCGGCTTCTCGATGATGCCCGACAGCTTGATGATGTCCTCTTCCCACTCCCGGCCTTCGACGACGCCGTACGAGCGGCTGTCCTCGCGCGGGATCGTCTCGACCCCGATCACCGAGCTGTGATAGTGGTCGAACACGTCGACGAGCTGCTTGAGCACCGGCTGTTCGCCGTGCAGCAAGTCGTCGGCGAGGATCACCGCGAACGGCTCGCCGTGCACGAGCTTCTCCGCGCACAGCACCGCGTGGCCGAGGCCGAGCGCTTCCGGCTGGCGCACGTAGAAGCAATTGACGTGGCTCGGCTTGATGCCGCGCACGAGCTCGAGCAGCTTTTCCTTGCCGCGCGCCTCGAGCTCGGCCTCGATCTCGTACGACTTGTCGAAATGATCCTCGATCGCGCGCTTGCTGCGCCCGGTGACGAAGATCATCTCGGTGATACCGGCGTTGATCGCTTCCTCGACCGCGTACTGGATCAGCGGCTTGTCGACGACGGGCAACATTTCCTTCGGGCTCGCCTTCGTTGCCGGGAGGAACCGCGTGCCGAGACCGGCAACGGGGAACACGGCCTTGGTGACTTTCAACATGTTCGCATCCTGATAGCGTTGACTGCGCCGCGTCGACCCGCGACCCGGCGCGATTGTGTTCCGAACGGCATATCGAGAATCGACGGTACTGCCAATTCCGCTCCGCTCATTTTCGATATGAACTGATTGCCCAATTATTCCGGAAAAAATATAATCGTTTCAATCCGGTCGATATTGCCGAACCGATTGCCGAAGCAGAAACAAATTACCGATTTTCCAGATACAAATTCTTACGATTCGAATTCCTCGATATAGGGCACGCCGCCCCGCTCGAGGCCCGGGCGGATCGGTTCGTTCTTCAGCGCCTCGCGGTACGCCGACAGAACGGCCATGACCAGCAGTACTGCAGCGCTCGCGATCCAATGCATGTCCATCTTGCCGCTCCTTGCATCAATCAACTGGAGCTTTCAAACTATCAGAAAAAAATCGGCAAATAATTCGCGCCCCCTCGATGAACCGCTTTCGGGTCGGGATAAATCCATGATGTGGAATACCGATATTTCCGGGCGAGATTTTTTTATTCATTGACCGAATTCTTGCGCATTACGATTGGATGAAACTTCCCGTCCATCCGTCGCAAGGAATCGAATCGCATGCAAGCTTTCAGCGGATCGTCTCTGGCCGCGCCGCCCGTCGCCGATCACAAGGAACACGTGATCGACGCGATGCGCGGCTTCGCGGCGCTGCTCGTCGCCTATTTCCACTGCCGCCAGGTCGTCTGGGTCGGCATGCAGAGCTTCCATCATGCTTACGGTCATGCACTCAGCCCGGGCGTGATCGCCGGCTACCTGACCTTCCCGTTCGCGTGGGGCTCCGCCGGCGTCCCGATCTTCTTCGTGATCAGCGGCTACTGCATCCACCGCAACGCGGCGCTCAAGCTCGCGGCCAACCCCGCGTACCGGCTCGACGCGCCGAACTTCTGGGTGCGCCGCTTCGCGCGCATCTACCCGGTGCTGCTCGCCGCGCTGCTGTTCACGCTCGCGCTCGACGCGGTCAGCCTGCAGATCGAGCCCGTCAGCCACAAGATCCGCGACGTCGGCCTGGTCGCGTTCCTCGTGAACCTGTTCTCGCTGCAGGGCGTCGCCGGCTACACGTACGGGTCGAACGGCGCGCTGTGGACGCTGTCGCTCGAAGTGCAGTTCTACGCGATCTATCCGCTGCTGTTCGCGTTGCGCCGGCGCATCGGCATGCCGGCCGTCGTGGCCACGGTCGCGCTCGTCAACGTCGCGTCGGCGTGGCTGCTCGAACGGCACGACCTGCAGTTCTTCACGTCGTACTGGCTGTCCTGGACGATCGGCGCATGGATCGCCGACGTGCGCGCGCAGCAGTCACGCGACACGGCCGTCGTGCCGTCGCGCGCGTGGTACGTCGCGGCCGCCGTGCTGCTGGCCGCCGGCTGCGGCGCGTTCCATGTCGGCCAGTACGGCGCATTCCAGCTGTGGTCGGCCGGCTTCGCGTGCTTCCTGTACCGCGCGCTCGCCCGCCCGCCGCGCCCGACGCCGCCGCTGCGCGTGCTGAGCTGGTTCGGCGACTTCAGCTACTCGCTGTACCTGGTCCACCTGCCGCTGTTCGTCTGCCTCGGCTCGGTGCTGTTCCACTCCGAACTGCAACTGTCGATCTGGCCGTCGTTCGCGTTCATGGCCGTCGCGATTCCGGTCGCGTACCTGTTCTACCGGATGTTCGAACGACCGGCGATGATGTGGTCGGCCAGCTTCAAGCCGACCCGCGCCGCCCGCGTCGTCGCGTCGACGCCCGAACAGGCCGTCTGACACAAGCCGACCGGCCCGTCCGGTTTCGGAGCCCTCGCGCGGCGTCTCGCTGCGCGGGGGCTTTTTCACGGCCGGCACGCGGTCGCGGGCCGGTTCGACAAGGAACGGCAGCCTGCCGCTCTCCGACCGCGCTACGACCCGTGTAAGCCGTCTCTGCGGGGTTGCCGCGGCACGACTGCAACGGTGTCGCCTGCCCGCTTCACGTTGCCGATGGCCCGATCCCGGTTTCAGATGACGGTCGGCCACGCTCGCGCCCGACGCGGATGCGCGGCGCAAACCCGCCCGTCCGCCCGAACCAGACGCCTCGGCCGCTGAAAAGCAAAGCCCCCGCGCAGCGCAACGCCGCATGGGGGCTCGTTTGCCGCCGGCTCGCGCCGGCTGCTACTTCTTCGCGTTCGCGGCCTTGGCGGCCTTCGCCGTATCCGCGAGGATCTTCTCGACCCGCTCCACGTAGGTTTCGGTCCCGAACCGGCGCACCGCGGTCGCACGCCCGCTCGCGACGAGCCGCTCGCGCAGCGCGCGGTCGCGCTTGAGCGCCGCCAGCGCATCGGCCAGCGCGGCCGCGTTGCCCGGCTCGCAAAGCAGCCCGTTGTCGCCATCCTCGATGATCTCGACGACGCCGCCCGCCCGCGCCGCGACGACCGGCCGGCGCGCGAGCATCCCCTCGACGATCACGCGCCCGAACGGCTCCGGCGTGATCGACGTGTGCGCGACGACGTCGACCGCCGTCATGCACGCGGCCACGTCGCGCTGGAACCCGAGGAAATGCACGCGTTCGTCCATCCCGTGCTGCGCGACGAATTCGTGCAGTTGCGCCGCATAGTCGTCCTCGCCGAACAGCGGCGCGCCGACCAGTACCACGTGCATGTCCGGGTGCCGCGCGGCGGCCTCCAGCAGCACGTGCTGCCCCTTCCAGCGCGCGAGGCGGCTGAACGAGCCGACCAGCCATGCATCCGCAGGCAAGCCGAGGCGCGCGCGCAGCGCGGCCTGGCTCACGCCTTCCAGCGCGTCGAACGGTTCGGCCGAAATGCCGTTGAACACGACGTCGACGTGCTGCGGCGTGAAACCCGTCAGCGCGCGGAACGCCTGCGCGGAAGCGTCGGAGTTCGCGATCACGCGCGTGACGCCGAGCCGCGCGCAATACTTGATCGCCTTCAACTGCTTGCCGCCGAAATGGTCGGTGCTGACGATGTCGCGCAGGTGCCAGACCACCGGCTTGCGCGCGAGCCGTCCGGCGAGCGCGGCGACCACCATCGCGCGTTGGGTGTTCGCGTAGATCACCTCGGCGCGGCGCGCGCGCCGGGCGACGTCGCGCACCAGCCGCACGAGCTGCTTCACCGCGCCGAACGACACGCCGCCCTGCTTGCGCACGCCCGCGAGCGCCCCCTGCTCGACCACGTCGACGCGCGCGCCGATCTCGTCGAGCGCCGCGCGGAACGGACCGTCGGCGAACAGCAGCACGTCGGCGTTCGCGCGCATGTGTTTCATGATCTCGAGCAGCGACAGCTCGGCGCCGCCGAGCACGCCGCTCTGGTCGAGCACGAGCGTCGCCGGGCCGCGCGCGGCCGGCAGCGGGGCAGCCGTGCCGCGCTGCGCGGTCGAACCGGGCAGCGCCTGCTCGACGTAGTCGAGAAAGCGCCGCCGGAACGTGTCGGCGGAAAAGCGCTCCGCGTTCGCGCGGCACGCGTCAGGCGTGAAGCGCTGCGGCGCACGCTCGAAATCGTCGACGGCCGCGACGATCGCGTGCGGCGTCTGCTCGTCGAAGAAGAGGCCGGTCGGGTGCAGGTTCGATTGCGGGTCGAGCACGGTTTCGAGCGCACCGCCCTTGCCGTACGCGATGACCGGCGTGCCGCACGCCTGCGCCTCGACGACCGAGATCCCGAAATCCTCCTCGGCCGCGAACACGAACGCCTTCGCGCGCCGCATCCGGTCGTGCAGCACCGCGAACGGCTGGTAGCCCATGATCTCGACGTTCGGGCCGGCCTTCGCGCGGATCTTCTGCATCTCGGGGCCGTCGCCGATCACCACCAGCTTGCGCTCGGGCGTGCGCGAAAACGCCTCGACGATCAGGTCGATCTTCTTGTACGGCACCATCCGCGACGCGGTCAGGTAGAAATCCTCTTTCACCGCGTTCAGCGAGAACGCGTCGACGTCGACCGGCGGAAAGATCACCGCCGCGTCGCGGTGATAGACCTTCTTGATGCGCCGTGCGATGAACGCGGAATTCGCGACGAAGCCGTCCACCGCGTTCGCGGTGCGCGTGTCCCAGTTGCGGATGTAGTGCAGGATCATCCGCGCGAGCAGCGATTTCGGCCCATGCGTGAGGTTCGACTGCTCCAGATACTGGTGCTGCAGGTCCCACGCATAGCGGATCGGCGAATGCACGTAGCTGATGTGCACCTGGTCCGGCCCGGTCAGCACGCCCTTCGCGACCGCGTGGCTGCTCGAGATCACGAGGTCGTACTCGGACACGTCGAGCTGCTCGATCGCGAGCGGCATCAGCGGCAGGTAGCTGCGGTACTTGGTGCGGGCGAACGGCAGCTTCTGGATGAACGACGTCGTCACCGGCTTGCCGCGCACGAACGCGCGATCGTCGAGGAAATCGACGAGGCTGAACAGGTCCGCGTCGGGAAAGCACGCGACGATCTGTTCGAGCACGCGCTCGGCGCCCGCATAGGTGACGAGCCAGTCGTGGACGATCGCCACGCGCAGCGCACGTGCCGGCTGCCGCGCGCCGGCGCGCTCGGCCGGCACCGCGCGGTGCAGCGCGGCGTCGCCCGGGTGGGCCACGGCGGCATCGGCCGCGGCGAGATTCAGGACGGCGTGTTCCGCCAGATCGCGATTCATATGGTTTTCCTCGCATTGAGACGGACAAACAGGTCGCGCACGAGTGCGCGCAATCCCGGCGTCATCGTGAGCGACCACGCGACGTTCAGCACCAGCACGACCGCGCACATGCCGATCGACTCGCCGAGCCCCGACCAGGCTTGGGCCAGAAACAGGCTCGCGAGCAGGAAGGCGAGATGGGCGAGCATGTCGAGCACGATCGCGCGCATCCGGATCGCCGACAGGTACAGCAGCACGCCGTAGTCGACGAGCGCGCGCGCCGCGACGACCACCGCCGCGCCGATCAGCCCGAAGTGATGAATGCCGAACCACAGGCCGCCGACGAAGAACGGCATCTCGACGAGCCCGGCGAATGCCGCGCGGGCCGGGTTGACCTGCGACTGGATCAGGATGCGCGTGACGCTCGCCTGGCCGACGAGCCACACGCTGATCACCAGCACGCGGCCGACCGGCGCCGAATGCGCGGCGAGATCGGCGCCGACCCACAGCGTGAGGAACGGCGCGAGTGCGAAGATCGCGACGATGCCGACCGGCGTGAATACGCCGTTCAGGAATTCGAGCGACTGGCGCGCGAGGGTATCCGCATGATCGCGGCCGACCGCCGACAGCCGCGGGAACAGCGTGCGCACCAGCGCGTTCGGCAGCATGTTCAGGCGTGTGACGAGGTTCTGCGGCACCGTGTAGTAGGTGACGAACTTCGCGCCCATGCCGGCGCCGAGCATCACGCGGTCGAGCGTGTCGGCGATCATGCTGGTCGTACTCGCGATCAGCATCCAGCCGCCGAAATTGAACAGCCCTTTCGCGGTGCCCCACTGCGGCGGATCGATGCGGCGGATGCCGAGCACCTTGATGCTGGCCTGCCCGAGCATCACCGCCGCGATCAGCCGCGCGACGACGGCCGCGGCGAGCACCGTCTGCAGGTTCGGCGCGATCCACCACGCGGCGGCGAGCGGCAGCAGCTGGAACAGGAACGTGCCGATCGTCTGGTTCGTGTTGAACACGCCGAACCGTTCGGCGCCGTTGATCGCGCCGGCGAACACCCACGACACGTTCGCGAGCGGAATCGCGAGCGCGAGCCACGGCAGCGCGAGATACACCTCGTGCTGCATCGCGGCCGATACCTTCGTGAAATACGCGGTGTAGACGAACGCGCCGAAATAGATCAGCAGCCCGCCCGCGATGCCGGTGCCGAGATTCAGCCAGAACGCGCTCCAGAACACGCGTGCGCTTTCGTCGGCGTTGCCGCTCGCGAGCGCCTTCGAAATGTGGTTCTGCGCGGCCATGCTCATCCCGAGATCGAGGATCCCGAAATAGCCGATCAGCGTCCACACGAGGCTCACGACGCCGTAGCGTTCGACGCCGAGCGCGTGGATATACGCGGGCACGGTCACCAGCGACACGAAGGTCGGCAGGATCAGCCCGATGAAGTTGATCGAAACGTTCTTGAGTATGCCTTTGTCCATGCTTTAGCCCATGGGCCCGTTAAGGTTTCCAGCGGTACATGAGCACCTTGCCGCGCGCGTCTTCCTCGACGAACACCAGGTACTCGCCGTTCTCGCGCCGGAACGCACTGATGCCGAACGGCACGTCGACCCAGCCCGACGCCTTGCCGACCTCGGCGCCCGGGCTCATCACGCCGACTTCCTTGCCGGTTTCCTTGTCGTACACGTGGATCTTGCCGACCGGCTCCACCGTGAAGAGGTAGCGGCCCTCGACCGTGATCCCGATCAGGTCGAAGATCGGCTTCGCATCGAGCTTCCACGGCAGCGCCACCTGGTAGCGCGCGACCGGCGAGCCCGTCGACCACTTGTCGAAGCGGATCAGCACGCGCCCCACTTCCTTGTTGATGCCCGGCTGCGGTGGCGCGTCGGCCGTGTAGCCGGTCACGTACAGCGTGTCGGTCTGCGGTTCGTAGATCGCGCGGCGCAACTGCGTGAACGGCTGCGGCATCGGGTAGGTCGTGACCTTGTCGTACGAATAGATCGGGTTGCCGGCCTTGTCGACGCCGCCGTACTGGAAGCGGTGGATGCCGCGCACGTCGCTCGTGCGCCAGATGTCGCCCTTCGTGTCGACCCACCAGCCCCAGCCGCCCGCCTTCGCCTTGCCCGTCGTGTTGATCTCGGACTCGTCGGCATCGATCCGGCCGTTGCCGTTCGCGTCGCGCCACAGCCAGTCGCCGCCCGGCGGCTTGTTCGGCACCTTGTCGACCGGCCGCGCGCGGCCCGCGATCAGGCCCGACGGAATCGCGACCTCGCCGTCGCGCTTCGCGTCGAAGCGGTAGATCTTCAGGTGATCGGCGTACATGTCGGTCAGGTACAGGAACGTGCGGCCGTCGACGCGCCGCGCGATCGGCATGCCCGGATACTGGTCCGTATGGAACACCGGGTCGTCCGGATACTTGAAGCGGTTCGACAGGAAGCCGACGTATTTCCAGTCCTGGCCCGGCGGCTTCGACAGGTCGAGCTCGAAGCGCTTGTTGCCCGTGTACACGCTGTTCGGCCGCGCGGGGTCGAGCCACGCGCCGTCGACGAACAGCAGCCCCTGCACCTGCCAGCGCAGCTTGCCGTCCGGCGTGTAGCTTTCCAGCACCGCGCCGAGCCCCGCGCCGATCGTGTCGTGGCGCGGCCCGATTCCGTTCATCGATACGTAGATGTTACCCGCGCGGTCGACGCCGACGCCGGTCAGCCCGTTGAAACGCTGCGGCCCCGGCCGGCCCGGCACCGGGCCCGCGAAGATGCCGCCGCGTTCGCCGAGCGTGCCCGACGGCGCATAGCCGTTGCCGCCTTTCGAGAAGATCAGGATCTGCTGGCGCGGCCCGTTGTCCGCGACGAGCACGCGTCCTTTCGCGTCGACCGCCACGTCCACCGCGTCGGTGCCTTCCGGCAGCGCCGGCGCGTCGTCGAGCTTGCGGCCGTCGGCCCGCACGTGCACGAGATGCGCGGGCCCACCCAGCGTATCGGTCAGCAGCCACAGCGTGCCGTCGCCGGCGAGCGCGATGCGGCCCGGCTCGTGCGCGCTCCACGTGCCCTTCTGCTGCATCGTCTCCGCGTCGTACACATCCACCACGTCGCGCGACGGATTGGTCGCGAACAGCGTCTTGTCGTCGGCCGCGAGGCCGCCCACTTCCGCCTTGGCCTCACCCACTTCCGAGCGCGCGGGCGCCGGCACCTCGTTCATCATCATGAAGCTGGCGGCCATCCGTGCGCGGCCGCTATCGGCGCGCCCGCCCGGCGCGACCTGCGGCGCCGCGCGAAACGGCGCGGGCTGCTTCATGTCGCCGATCGTGCGCCGCGAGATGCCGAACCATTGCTTGCCCTTGTCCGGCCAGATGCCGGGCGACTGCAGGTGACCGCGCTCGTTGCCGACGCCGATCGCGACATACGCGTACTTGCCGTTCACCGCGATCGCGCTGCCGCCGAGATTGCCCCAGCCGTGCGTGCCGCCGGCGAAGCCGAGCATCTTCCCGTCCTGGTAGACGCTCGCCTCGGCGCCACTCTCGTCCCACGGCGCATTCGTATACACCTTGCCCTCGGGCGTCACCGCGATCGCGCGGATGTCGATCTGCGTCCATGTGCCATCGCCATAGCCGAACGTGTTGCCGATCCACGAGGTCGTCGCGGGCAACACCGTTTCGGCCGGCGCGGCGCTCGTCAGCAGCACCGCGCATACCGTCATGCCAACCAGAATCAGACGTCGCAATGCGCTTCTCCAGACTCGATGCAACAGCGACCGGCGCCGCCGCGGATCGCCCGCGGCCGCGCCCTGTCGCTAAATGGGTTTCAAACGTCGCGATGCAGGTTACAAGCAAAAATAATCACAAGAAATTTGGAAATATTTGGGGATGTTTCTGCCTGAAATATCGAGCCGGAACAGCGAATAAACGACGCTCAAAAACGGCAATAACGACCGCCTTTCCCGCGCCGCCACGTAGAAAATTCCGCTCTGCGCCGCCTGGCGAGCCCGTCCGGGCGCCAACCTTTCATGCCGCGATCGTAATAATCGGCATTTTCCTATTTATCGCCCGCTAACCGACGCGCGTTTTTTTACCGATTTCTTTTCCCTAGAATCGGTTTCGATTCCATATTCGATTTAAAGGCATGCAATACGTACACGCATTGGAAGCGGGTCGTGAAGGAGCCGCGCGATGACGGCCCTGGCGCGCCCCGCCGACCTCGCCCCGCCGCAACACGGCCGGATCGTGCAGCTCGACGGGCTGCGCGCGATCGCGGTGGGCGCCGTATTCCTGCAGCACGCGCTGAAGGCGCCGCTGTGGATGGGTGTCGATCTGTTCTTCGTGCTGAGCGGCCTGCTGATCACTGGCATCCTGCTCGATCGCAAGGCGCGCGGGCAGTCGTACTTCAGCCACTTCTACGCACGTCGCGTACGGCGCATCCTGCCGCCGTACGTGCTGCTGCTGGTGGTGTCGACGCTGCTGTTCGGCGCGAGCTGGCTGCCGCACTGGCCGTGGTTCGCGTTTTTCTCGACCAATATCGGGCTGTCGCTCGGCAGCATCGGCCATGACAGCCTGAACGTGCTGTGGTCGCTCGCGGTCGAGGAGCAGTTCTACATCTTCTGGCCGTTCGTCGTGCTGTGGTGCTCGGAGCGCGCGCTGCTGTGGGTCGCCGCCGCGCTGATCGTCGCGGCGCCGGTGCTGCGCGCGATCGCGACGCCGTGGTTCGATTCGTTCTGGCCGATCTACTACCTGACGCCGTTCCGGATGGACCTGCTCGCGGCCGGCGCGTTGCTCGCGATCGTGCTGCGCCGCGACCGGCGCGCGCTGGAGCCGTTCTATCCGCTCGCGATCGTCGGCGCGCTCGTGTCGCTCGCGATCCTCGGCTGGCTGCACCTGTCGTTCCCGCGCTTTCGCGCCGCGAACACGCCGCTGTCGAACGCAGCGCTCTACAGCATCTCGCTGCTGCTGTGCACGTCGATCGTCGTGATCGCGCTGCGTGGCCGCGGCCTCGTGCAGCGCGTGCTGACGAACCCGATGCTCGTCTACGTCGGCACCGTCAGCTACACCGTCTACCTGATCCACCTGAGCGTGCTGTACGCGCTGTGGCCGCTGCACCTGAACCGCTTCGTCACGGCCGTGCTCGCGCTGGCGATCACGCTCGCTTACGCGACCCTGAGCTGGTACGGCTTCGAACGGCGCCTGACACGCGGGCCGGCGCGCCGCGCGGTGCCGGCTGCCGCCGGCACGACCGCCTGAATTTCATCATCCATCGCTTCTACCAGGACAACGCCATGAGCCAAACGCGTAAAAAGGCCATCATCACCGGAATTTCGGGGCAAGACGGTGCGTACCTGACCAAACTGCTGCTCGACAAAGGCTACGAAGTCACCGGCACCTACCGCCGCACCAGCTCGGTGAACTTCTGGCGTATCGCCGAGCTTGGCGTCGACACGCACCCGAACCTGACGCTCGTCGAACACGACCTGACCGACGCGGGCTCGAGCCTGCGCCTGCTCGAACGCACGCAGCCGGACGAGCTCTACAACCTGGCCGCGCAAAGCTTCGTCGGCGTGTCGTTCGACCAGCCGGCGACGACCGCTGAAGTGACCGGCATCGGCCCGCTGAACCTGCTCGAGGCGATTCGCGTCGTGAGCCCGAAGACGCGCTTCTACCAGGCGTCGACGTCCGAGATGTTCGGCAAGGTACAGGCCATCCCGCAAACGGAAACCACCGCGTTCTATCCGCGCAGCCCGTACGGCGTCGCGAAGCTGTACGCGCACTGGATGACCGTGAACTATCGCGAGTCGTATGGCCTGTTCGGCAGCAGCGGGATCCTGTTCAACCACGAATCGCCGCTGCGCGGCCGCGAATTCGTCACGCGCAAGATCACCGACACGATCGCGAAGATCAAGCTGGGCAAGGCGACCAAGCTCGAGCTCGGCAATCTCGATGCGAAGCGCGACTGGGGCTTCGCGCTCGAATACGTCGAAGGCATGTGGCGCATGCTGCAGGCCGACGAGCCCGACACCTACGTGCTGGCGACCAACCGGACCGAGACCGTGCGCGACTTCGTGCGGATGGCGTTCGCGGCGGCCGGCTACCAGATCGAATGGACCGGCAAGGGCGAGCAGGAGCGCGGCCTCGATGCGGCGACCGGCAACGTGCTCGTCGAAGTGAATCCGAAGTTCTACCGCCCGGCCGAAGTCGACCTGCTGATCGGCTGCGCGGACAAGGCGAAAAGCAAACTGGGCTGGGCACCGAAGACGACGCTCGAACAACTTTGCCAGATGATGGTCGAAGCGGATTTGACGCGGAACCAACACCATGACACGTTCTGAAACCGGGCGTCCGTCGCACCGTGCATTCGTCACGGGCCTGACGGGCTTCACCGGTCGCTACATGGCCGAACGCCTGCAGGCGGCCGGCTATGACGTCTGGGGCACGGTCGCGCCCGGCACGCCCCGCCCCGCCGATCCGGCGTTCGCAGACTGCACGCTGCTACCCGTCGACCTGCTCGACGCGGAGGCCATGCGCGCGGCCGCGGCCGATGCGCGACCCGACGCGGTCGTGCATCTCGCCGCGCGTGCGCACGTCGCGCAGGACGAGCCGTCGCAGACCTACGCGGTCAACATCGTCGGCACGCGCAACCTGCTGGCGGCGCTCGCCGGCCTCGACCGCCGTCCGTCGGCGGTGCTGCTGGCAAGCAGTGCGAACGTCTACGGCAATTCGACGGCCGGCGTGCTCGACGAAACCGTCGCGCCTGCCCCGGCGAACGACTACGCGGTCAGCAAGCTCGCGATGGAATATGCGGCGAAGCTATGGGCCGACCGGCTGCCGATCGTGATCGCGCGGCCGTTCAACTACACGGGTGTCGGCCAGAGCGATGCCTATTTGCTGCCGAAGCTCGTCGCGCACTATGCGAGCAACGCGCCGCGGATCTCGCTCGGCAACCTCGACGTGAGCCGCGATTTCTCCGACGTGCGCGACGTGACGGCCGCCTATCTGAAGCTCATCGAAGCCGCGCCGGCCGGCGAGACGTTCAACGTCTGCTCGGAGCGCGCGTATTCGCTGAAGGAAGTGCTCGCGATGCTGTCGCGCATCGCCGGTTACGTGATCGACGTGACGATCGACCCGCGCTTCGTGCGGCACAACGAAGTGAAAAGCCTGAGCGGGTCGCGCGACAAGCTGCGGCGCGCGGTGGGTGAATTGCCGATCACGCCGCTCGACGAAACGCTGCGTTGGATGGTGGACGCGATGCGTGCCGCACCGCCCGGGCACACCGCTGGCTGAACGTCGGCGAAACGCACGCGACGGCATACGCCGAAACGACAACGGGCCGCTCTCTCGAGCGGCCCGTTTCATTGATGCCGAGCCTGAAATCGGCTATCTCGCTCAGCCGTCCAGACCACGCGCCAGATCGTTGCGAATGTCGCCCGCATGCTCCAGGCCGACCGCCAAGCGGATCAACCCCTCGGTGATCCCCGCCGCCGCACGCGCTTCCGGCGTAATCCGGCCGTGCGTCGTGGTGGCCGGATGCGTGATCGTCGTACGCGTGTCGCCGAGGTTGCCGGTGATCGACACCAGCTTCGTGCCGTCGATCACGCGCCATGCGTTCGCGCGCTGCTGCTCGGGCGTGTCGCCCTTCAGCTCGAACGACACGATCGCACCACCCGCCTTCTGCTGACGCTTCGCGAGTTCATGCTGCGGATGCGATTCGAGCCCCGGATAAAACACGCGCGCCACCGCCGGATGCGAGTCGAGCCAGCGCGCGATCTCCAGCGCGTTCGCCGATTGCTTCTCGACGCGCAGCGACAGCGTCTCCATTCCCTTCAGCAGCACCCACGCGTTGAACGCCGACAGCGTCGGGCCCGCGCTGCGTACGAACGGGAACACCTTGCCCATGATGAATTCCTTCGAGCCGACCAGCGCGCCGCCGAGTACGCGGCCCTGCCCGTCGAGGAATTTCGTCGCGGAATGCATCACAACATCCGCGCCGAGCTTCAGCGGCTGCTGCAGCACCGGGCTGCAGAAACAGTTGTCGACGACGAACAGCGCGTTCGCCGCCTTCGCGATCTTGCCGATCGCCTCGATGTCGGCGAGCTCGGTCAGCGGGTTCGACGGCGTCTCGAGGAAGAACATCTTCGTTTCCGGCCGCACCGCTTCCTGCCACGCGTTCAGGTCGGTCGGGTCGACGAAGGTCGTCGTGATCCCGAACTTGCTGAAGATCTGCGAGAACATCCCGAGCGTCGAGCCGAACAGGCTGCGCGAGCTAACGAGGTGGTCGCCCGCCTGCAGCGCGGACATCACGACCGACATGATCGCGGCCATGCCCGACGCCGTCGCGATGCACGCCTCGCCGCCCTCGAGCGCCGCGAGACGCTCCTGGAACATGGTGACGGTCGGATTCGTGAAGCGCGAATAGGTGAAATAGTCTTCCGAATTCGCGAAGCGCTCGGCCGCGTCGGCCGCGCTCGAGAAGCAGAAGCTCGACGTGAGGAACAGCGCTTCCGAATGCTCGTTGAAGTCGCTGCGCAGCGTGCCCGCGCGCACGGCAAGCGTGTCGAAGTTGAGGGAGTCGTCCATGTTCCGTTTTCCGTATTCGAGGGCCGCGCCGACGGTCGTTCATGAAGCGCGGACCCGGTCAAAACCGAGGCCAAAAAACAAAAAGCCCGCTATGCGTCGGCATCAGCGGGCTTCGGTGCGGTACGACAGCGATCGACTCGGGCCGGCTGCCGCCGGCCTTCGCTTTAGCTGTTTTGGGAAGTTGCCCCGCGTCCGCAAGCTGATATCAAATCGACGCAAGGCCACATCCTATCACGCCTCGATAAAAGCGTGCGCCGGCGTTACTCGACCGACAGTTGCAGGTTCATCTGCGAACGCTCGGTATCGCCGGCCGTGTCGCGATCGGCCTGCGACGCCGGTGCGAGACGCGCACGCTCGATCGCATCGAGGTACTCGGGCGTCACCGCGCCGGTGATGTAGTTGCCGTCGAAACACGACGCCTCGAAGTGCTCGAGCTTCGGGTTGATGTCGCGCACCGCGCGGCGCAGATCGTCGACGTCCTGATAGATCAGGTGGTCGGCGCCGATGATCTTCGCGACTTCTTCGTCGGTGCGGCCATGCGCGACCAGTTCGCCACGCGTCGGCATGTCGATGCCGTACACGTTCGGGAACTTCACGGGCGGCGCCGCCGACGCGAAGATCACCGACTTCGCGCCCGCATCGCGCGCCATCTGCACGATTTCATGCGAGGTCGTGCCGCGCACGATCGAATCGTCGACGATCAGCACGTGCTTGTCCTTGAACTCGATGCTCATCGCGTTGAGCTTCTGGCGCACCGACTTCTTGCGCACGGCCTGCCCCGGCATGATGAAGGTCCGGCCGACGTAGCGGTTCTTGAAGAAGCCTTCGCGATACTCGACGCCGAGCTTCGCGGCGACCTGCATCGCCGCCGGGCGCGACGAATCGGGAATCGGCATCACGACGTCGATCGGCACGTTCGGCAGTTCGCGCTTGATCTTCTCGGCGAGATAGTCGCCCATGCGCAGGCGCACGTTGTAGACCGGCACGCCGTCGAGGCACGAATCCGGACGGGCCAGATACACGTATTCAAACATGCACGGATTCAGCGTCGGGTTCTCCGCGCACTGCTGGCTGTGGAAGTTGCCGGCCTTGTCGATGAAGATCGCTTCGCCCGGCTCCAGGTCGCGCACGAATTCGAAACCGATGCCTTCGACCGCCACCGACTCCGACGCGACCATCCACTCGGTGCCGTGTTCGGTCTCGAGCTTGCCGATGCACAGCGGACGGATGCCGAACGGATCGCGGAACGCGAGCAGGCCGTAGCCGGCGATCAGCGACACGATCGCGTACGAACCCTGCAGGCGGCGATGCACGCCCGAGACCGCCTTGAACACCGACGCCGGATCGAGCTCGAGGCCCGTGGTCGACAGTTGCAGCTCGTGCGCGAACACGTTGAGCAGCACTTCGCTGTCGGAATTGGTGTTGATGTGCCGGCGGTCGATCCGGAACATCTCGTCCTTCAGTTGCTGCCAGTTCGTCAGGTTGCCGTTGTGCGCGAGGATGATCCCGAACGGCGCGTTCACGTAGAACGGCTGCGCCTCGGCCTCGCTCGACGCCGAGCCGGCCGTCGGGTAGCGCACCTGGCCGATGCCGTAGGTGCCGGGCAGGCTGCGCATGTTGCGCGTGCGGAACACGTCGCGCACCATGCCGTTCGCCTTGTACATGTGGAAATTGCTGCCGTCCGCCGTCGCAATGCCCGCCGCGTCCTGACCGCGATGCTGCAGCAGCAGCAGGCTGTCATAGATCAGCTGATTGACCGGGGATTGGGAGATAACGCCTACGATGCCGCACATGGCATGTCCTTCAGAATGACAAAATCGGTTCCGTCCTGCCCGGCCGCGTCGTCACACGCGTACGTACTGGGCCATGCCGTCGGGCAGGAGCTGCTTCAGCTCGTGCACGCCCTGTTCGGCAAAAGGACGCAAGAGCGCATTGCGCCAGAAATCCTGTTTGGGCAGTTCGGTCAGCCCCGCCGCCGCGACCAGCAGCACCACCAGCACGCAGCCGCGGACGAGCCCGAACATCATGCCCAGCGAGCGGTCGACGCCGCCCAGGCCACTCGCCTGCGCGATCCGCGACAGCAGCGCATTCGCCACGCCGGCGACCAGCACGACGCCGATCACGAGCAACGCGAAGGCGATCACCCACTGCGTCAGCGCGCCGCCCGGCCAGTTCGCCGGGATGTACGGTACGACCAGCCCGACGTAGCGGCTCGCGATCACGATCGCCGCGATCCAGCCGATCAGCCCGAAAATCTCGGACACGAAGCCGCGCCACGCGCCGCGCAGCGCCGACAACACGATCACCGCCAATACAGCGTAGTCGAAAGCCGTCAGCATCGTGGCATTACTGCGTCAGACCGGCTTCGCGCACCTTCGCGATCGCGGCGGAAGCCGCCGAACGATCCGCGAACGGGCCGGCCCGCAACAGTGTAGCCGTGCTGCCGTCTGCCTGCTTGCGATGCTCGACATATGCGGGCACACCCGCCGATTTCAACTTGGTCGCCCACGAACGGGCCGTCGCGTCGTCCTTGAACGAGCCGAGCTGCACCGCGAAGCGCGCACCGGCCGGCGACGCCGGCGACGATGCGTCGCCGCTGTCCGGGCTCGCGGCGCCGTCATTCGCGACCGTTGCGGGCGCAGGCTTCGGCGCGGCCGGTTTCGCGGCGGGCGCAGCCGGCTTCGGCGCGGGCTTCGGCGGCGTCACGCTCGCCGTGGTGGTCGTATCGGGTTTCGCGGCCGGCTTCGCGGCATCCTTAGGCGCCGGCGCCGGGGCGGCCGCAACGGCCGTATCGGAGGCCGGCGGTTCGTCGTGCGCGACACCCGCCTGCACGTCGGACACATCGTCGTCGCGCGGCGCGACCGCCTGGTGCGCGGGGCGGTTCGGGATGTCGATCGCGATGTCGTCCGTGACCGGCTTCGGGTGCGAATCGAGCACCATCGGCAGCACGATCACCGCGGCCACGACGAGCGCGATCGCGCCGACGAGGCGACGGCGCGCGCGTTGCTTTTCTGGAAGGGTCGGATCGAGGAGCAGTGCGTCCGATTCCGGACGCTCGGTGCGGCGCGAGCGGCGCTCGACGCGTTCAGTGCGCTCCGTGCGCACGTTCCGGGAGGTCCCGGTGCGACCGCCGCGCCGCGGGGGCGCGTCGTCGTCTTTCTTGCCGAACGAGAAAATTCCCATGAATGGCTGAGTCCGAAACTGCCCGTCAGTCAGTGTTGCTGCGATTTACGGTAGGCCAGCACGCCGGCAACCGTATGGAAACTGCCGAAAACCACGATTCTATCATTCTCGGATGCTCTTTTTAGCGCATCGCGAAACGCTTCCGCGGGCGACGCGTAACGCGTCACGCTCGAATCGGGCCCCTCCTCCACGCCGGCCTTGCGCAGCGCGGCTTCGAGCTGCTCCGCGGACGCCGCGCGCGGCAGCGGCAGGTCGGTCACGCACCAGTGGTCGATCTCGCCCTTCAGGTGCTGCAGCACGCCGTCGATGTCCTTGTCGTGCATCGCGCCGAACACCGCGTACGTGTACGGGAAGAAGCCCATGTTGCCGAGGTTCTGCTCGAGCACGGCAGACGCATGCGGGTTGTGCGCGACGTCGAGCACGATCGCCGGCTTGCCCGGCAGCACTTGGAAGCGCCCCGGCAGCTCGACGTTGGCCAGCCCGAGCCGGATGTCCTGCGCGGACACCGGCAGGACCGGGCGCAGCGCCTCGAGCGCGGCGAGCGCGGCCGACGCATTGATCAACTGGTTCGCGCCGCGCAGCGCCGGATACGCAAGCGCCGGATAGCGCTTCTCGCGGCCGAGATAGCTCCATTGCTGGCGCTCGGCGCCCGCCTGCGCCTCGTAGCGGAAATCGCGGCCAACCAGCCACAGGTCGGCGCCGATCGCTTCGGCGTGGTCGATCAGCGTCTGCGGCGCGGCCGGATCGCCGCAGATCGCCGGCTTGCCCGCGCGGAAGATCCCGGCCTTCTCGAACGCGATCTTCTCGCGCGTGTCGCCGAGGTATTCGGTGTGGTCGATGTCGATGCTCGTGACGATCGCGCAATCGGTATCGATGATGTTCACCGCGTCGAGCCGGCCGCCGAGGCCGACTTCCAGAATCACCGCATCCAGCCCGCGCGACGCGAACAGATGCAGGATCGCGAGCGTCGTGAACTCGAAATACGTGAGCGATACAGGTTCGGCCAGCGACGTGCGCGCGGCTTCGACGGCCTCGAAATGCGGCAGCAGCTCGTCGTCGGTCACGTTCTGCCCGTTCACGCGCGCGCGCTCGTTGAATTCGAGCAGGTGCGGCGACGTGTGGCAGCCGACCTTGTAGCCCGCGCGCACGAGGATCGTCTCGAGGAACGCGCAGGTCGAACCCTTGCCGTTCGTGCCGCCGACGGTGATCACCGGGCACGCGAATTCGAGCTGCAGCGCCGCCTTGACCTGCCCGATGCGGGTCAGGCCCATGTCGATGCCGACCGGGTGCGCGCGTTCGAGATGCGAAAGCCACGCGTCGAGAGTGGGAAAAGTGCTCATCGGATCAAATCTGGATCGGTACCGCCACTACGCCAAAAAAACGAAGCGCGCCGCCTGACGTTGAAACCAGGCGACGCGCAGCGTCACAACCTTGCGCCGGTCAAGCCAGCGCGTCGGCCGGCTGTCGCTGCAGCAGTGCGAGCAACTGCGCGATCTCGTCGCGCATCTTGCGACGGTCGACGATCATGTCGATCGCGCCCGTCTTCAGCAGAAATTCGGCGCGCTGGAAGCCTTCCGGCAGCTTCTCGCGGACCGTCTGCTCGATCACGCGCGGGCCGGCGAAGCCGATCAGCGCCTTCGGCTCCGCGATCACGACGTCGCCGAGGAACGCGAAGCTCGCCGACACGCCGCCCATCGTCGGGTCGGTCAGCACCGAGATGAACGGCAGCTTGGCTTCGGCCAGCTTGGTCAGCATCGCGGTGGTCTTGGCCATCTGCATCAGCGACAGCAGGCTTTCCTGCATCCGCGCGCCGCCCGATGCGGTGAAGCAGATGAACGGTACGTGCTGTTCCAGCGCGTTCTGTGCACCGCGCGCGAAGCGCTCGCCGACGACCGAACCCATCGAGCCGCCCATGAACGAGAACTCGAAACAGGCCGCGACGACGGGCAGCGTGTGGATCGCCCCGCCCATCACGACCATCGCGTCGGTCTCGCCGGTTTCGTCCATCGCTTCCTTCAGACGATCGGGGTACTTGCGGCTGTCCTTGAACTTCAGCGAGTCGACCGGCACGATTTCCTGGCCGATTTCATAGCGGCCTTCAGGATCGAGCAGCCCGTCGAGGCGCTCACGCGCGCCGATGCGCATGTGGTGATCGCACTTCGGGCACACGTGCAGGTTCGCGTCCACGTCGTTGCGATAGAGAACGGCCTCGCAGGACGGGCACTTGACCCACAGGCCTTCCGGAATGCCCTTGCGGCTTTTCGGGTCGGTCTGCTTGATCTTCGGCGGCAACAGTTTGTCGAGCCAGCTCATCGTATGGTTTCCTGTTCCGTGGCGGGGCGGGCCGACCGGCCCGTTCCCGCTTCCTGTGTTGTGTTTATCGCGCCGTCTTGCCCGCACCGTCCAGCGCAGCGCGCAGCTCGGCGATGAAAGTCTTCAACGCGGCGGCGGCGCCTTCCGGCGCGGCGCTCTCGAGCAGCTGCACGAGGCGGCTGCCGATCACGACGGCGTCCGACACTTCGGCCACCGCGCGCGCCGTTTCGGCGTCACGAATACCGAAGCCGACGCCCACCGGAACCGGCACGCGCGACTTGATGGCCGGGATTTTACCTGCAATGCTCGAAACATCCAGATTTCCCGCGCCGGTCACGCCCTTGAGCGACACGTAATACACGTAGCCGCTCGCGATCTTGCCGACGTCGGCGATGCGTTCGTCGGTCGACGTGGGCGCGAGCAGGAAGATCGGATCGATCTGCGCGGCACGCATTTTCTCGGCGAAGACGCCCGCCTCTTCCGGCGGATAGTCGACCACCAGCACGCCGTCGACGCCGGCCGCATGCGCTTCGGCCGCGAACGTGTCGACGCCCATCCGTTCGATCGGGTTCGCATAGCCCATCAGCACGACGGGGGTTTTGGGGTCGGTTTCGCGAAAACGCTTCACGTCGGCGAGCACGCTCTTCAACGTGACGCCGCGCGCGAGCGCGCGTTCCGACGAGCGCTGGATCACGGGACCGTCGGCCATCGGGTCCGAGAACGGCACGCCGAGTTCGATGACGTCGGCGCCGCCCGCGGCGAGCGCGTGCATGAATTCGACGGTTTTCGCGGGATCGGGATCGCCGGCCGTGATGAACGGGATCAGGCCCTTACGGCCTTGTTCGGCGAGCGCGGCGAAGGTCTGCTGAATACGATTCATGATAATTTTCCTATGTCGACCGGAGTTAGCGCTTTAGCGCTTACTCCGGTCCCATGCAAAGCAGCATGCGGCGATGCGGCGGCGCGATTCACGCGCACGCCGGCGCGGCGAGCGCGCTCACGCGCTCGTGCGCGATCGCACAATAGCTTTCGTTGATCTCGTAGCCGACGAAGTCGCGCCCCTGCCGTGCGCAGGCCACCGCGGTCGTGCCGCTGCCCATGAACGGATCGAGCACGCGGCCGCCCGGCGGGCAGCTTGCGAGCACCATCCGCTCGATGATTTCGAGCGGCTTCTGGGTCGGATGATCGACGCGCTCCGCGTGCTGCCGGTGCAGGCGCGAGACCGACCAGACGTCCTTCGGGTTGTAGCCCATCTCCAGCCACTTGCTGCCTTCGAACAGCTTGCGCGAGCGGGCCTTCTTCGTGTCGGCGTCGTACGGGATGCGGACCGGATCGAGATCGAAGTAATACGCCTTCGAAACCGCGAAAAAGCCGATGTTGTCGTGCACCGACGTGAAACGGCGCGTCGTGCCGCCCATGCTCGGCACGCGCCGGTCCCAGATGATCTCGTTGACCATCGTGAGCTGCGTCTTCAGGAAACTGAAGATTTCCGGCGCGTACTGCCATGTGCAGAAGATGTACATCGACCCGCTCGGCTTCAGCTTCGGAATCGCGAGCTCGAGCCACCCGCGCGTCCACGCGAGGAAATCGTCGCCCGAACGCTTGTCCGAATCGTTGCCGTAGTCCTTGCCGAGCCCGTACGGCGGATCGGCGACGATCAGGTCGATCGACGCATCCGGCAGGTACGCGGCGTGGGTCAGGAAATCGCGGTTGTGCAGCTCGATACCGGACGGCAGCGCGCGCGGCGCGGCAGCGGCGGGCTGAACCGCCTCCGCCTCGCTCGCGGCGCCGCCGCCCGGCTCTTCGATCAGGTCACGCATCGGTCGGGGTCAGAGCTCGATGCCCGATCGCTCGGCGACCGTGTGCATGTCCTTGTCGCCGCGACCCGACAGATTGACGAGCAGGAGCTTGTCCTTCGGCAACGTCGGTGCGAGCTTCACGCCGTACGCGATCGCGTGGCTCGACTCGAGCGCGGGAATGATCCCCTCGATCCGGCAGCAGTCGTGGAACGCCTTCAACGCTTCCGCGTCGGTGATCGGCACGTACTGCGCGCGGCCGCTGTCCTTCAGCCATGCGTGCTCGGGACCGACGCCCGGATAGTCGAGGCCCGCCGACACCGAATGCGTCTCGATGATCTGGCCGTTGTCGTCCTGCAGCAGGTACGTGCGGTTGCCGTGCAGCACGCCCGGGCTGCCCGCGATCAGCGAGGCAGCGTGATGGCCCGTGTCGAGGCCGTCGCCGGCCGCTTCGACGCCGATCAGCTGCACCGAGGTATCGTCGATGTACGGATAGAAGATGCCCATCGCGTTCGACCCGCCGCCGACGCACGCGATCACCGCATCCGGCTGGCGGCCGGCGAGCTCGGGCATCTGCACCTTGCACTCGTCGCCGATCACGCGCTGGAAGTCGCGCACCATCATCGGGTACGGGTGCGGGCCCGCGACCGTGCCGATGATGTAGAACGTGCTTTCGATGTTCGTGACCCAGTCGCGCATCGCCTCGTTCAGCGCGTCCTTCAGCGTGCGCGAACCCGATTCGACCGGCACGACCGTAGCTCCAAGCAGCTTCATCCGGTAGACGTTCGCGGCCTGCCGGCGCACGTCCTCCGAGCCCATGTAGACGACGCACTCCATCCCGAAGCGCGCGCAGATCGTCGCGGTCGCGACTCCGTGCTGGCCGGCGCCCGTCTCGGCGATCACGCGCTTCTTGCCCATGCGCTTCGCGAGCAGCGCCTGACCGATCACGTTGTTGATCTTGTGCGCGCCCGTGTGGTTCAGGTCTTCGCGCTTCAGGTAGATCTGCGCGCCGCCGAGCATCTCGCTCCAGCGCTGCGCGTGATAGATCGGCGACGGGCGGCCGACGAAATACTTCAGCTCGCGCTCGAATTCGGCGACGAAGTCGGGATCGTTCTGGAACTTTTCATACGCCGCGCGCAGTTCGTCCAGCGCGTGAATCAGCGTCTCGGCGACGAACACGCCGCCATACGGGCCGAAATGGCCGCGATCATCAGGAAGGTTGTACATGGTGTCTCTCTCGATCGGTCGGTGCGCCCGCTTTGGGGTCGCACCGGCTTGCATCACCCGGCGTCCGCTTCGCGCACCGCGCGTACGAACGCCGCCATCCGGGCGTGATCCTTCACGCCCTTCGCGCCCTCCACTTCGATGCCACTCGAGACATCGACAGCAAACGGACGCAGCTGGCGGATCGCATCACCGACGTTTTGCGCGTTCAAGCCACCACTCAAAACGGCCCGACGCGCGAGCTCTGCGGGAATAAGAGACCAATCGAAGACCTTGCCGCTACCGCCGTAATCCGGCACCAAAGTGTCGAACAGGAGGCCGCGCGCTTTCGAATAATGAAGAGCCGATTCTACCAAATCGGCACGCTGCGTCGAGGGGCCGACGCGCACCGCGCGCAACCACGGCAGCCGTGCCGCGCGGCCGAGCGCATCGCACTGCTCCGGCGTCTCGTCGCCGTGCAGCTGCAGCACCGTGAGTGGCACGTCACGCACGACGGCTTCGATCTCGGCTTCGGTCGCATTCACGAACAGCCCGACCACCGACACGAACGGCGGCGCGAGGCGCGCCAGCTCGGCCGCCTGCGCGATCGTCACCGCGCGCGGGCTCTTCGGGTAGAACACGAGGCCGATCGCATCGGCGCCGAGCGCGGCTGCATGCAGCACGTCCTCGGGACGCGACAGCCCGCACAGCTTGATGCGCGTGCGCGGCGCCAGGCCGGCCGCGGCGGAAGTCGAAGAAGACACGGCGTGCTCCGTCATGTTTGTGGGTCCAGATCCGCCCAGACGCTGCTCCACGGCACGCTGCCGAGCTGCGCGGGCGGGACGGCGAATTCCGCCGGATAGCCGACGTGGGCGAGGTACAACCCGTCGGCCATGAACGTGGGCGCCGCGAGATTGCGGTCACGCCCGGCCAGCACGTCGGCGAGCCAGTTGGCCGGATAGCGGCCGCGCCCGACCGCGACGAGGCAGCCCATCAGGTTGCGCACCATGTGATGCAGGAACGCGTTCGCGCGGAAGCGGAAATGGATGAAATGCCCCGCGCGCCGCACATCGATCTGATACAGGTGTTTGACCGGCGTCTTCGACTGGCATTCCGACGACCGGAACGACGAAAAGTCGTGCTCGCCGATCAAATGCGCGGCGGCGGCGCGCATTGCGTCGTCGTCGAGCGGCGTGTGGATCCAGCCGGCGCGTCCGGCCAACATCGGCGAACGCACCGGATGCACGTACAGCGCGTAGTAGTAGGTGCGCTCGAACGCCGAAAAACGCGCATGGAACGTGTCCGGCATCGGCTTCGCCCATTGCACCGACACGGTCGACGGCAGGAACGCATTGGTGCCGCGCACCCACGAGAACACTTCGCGTTCGAGATCCGTGTCGAAATGTACGACTTGCCCGAGCCCGTGCACACCGGTGTCGGTGCGCCCCGCCACCGTCGTGTGCAGCGGCACCCGCGCGAACTCGGCCAGCGCATGTTCGAGCCGGTCCTGCACGGTCTTGCCGTGCGGCTGCGCCTGCCAGCCGCAGAACGCCGCGCCGTCGTACTGGATGCCCAGCGCGATCCGCATCACGCCTCGTCCGCCAGTTTCGCGAGCAGCGCGCGTGCATCGTCGCGAGTCGCGGCATCGTTCGCGTCGACCACTTCCTGCAGCAGCGTCCGTGCGCCGGACAGGTCGCCCAGTTCGACGTATTCGGCTGCGAGGTCGAGCTTGTTGCGGGCGATGCGCGCGAGTTCGTGCGGGGTAAGCGCGGGCAGCGCGGCGCCCGGCGTGGACGGCAGGTCAAGATCGAAGTCGAGCTTCAGCGCGCCGAACTGCGCGCCGCCGAGCGGCGGCAGCGATGTCGTCGCGGGCGGGCTGCCAGCTTGGCCGGCGGGCGTCGCTGCGTCCGGGTCCCAATCGAACTCGTCGTCCTGGTCGGCGGGATGTTCCAGTGCCGATTCACGCGCGCCCGTTGGCGGGTGCTGGGCGGATTGACCGTTAGTTGCAATTTTGTCGCCGTCGGACTGCACTGCCCGCGCAGACGGTTCCTCTGCCGTCGACGATGGCTCGTCCGCCGTCCGCGGCGGCAACGGCATGTCGAGACTGTTGAGCGCGCTGATCGCGTTCTGCATCAGCGACGCGTGCTGCGCTTCGGTCGTCGCAGGTGCGGCGGATGCGGCGGTCGGGTCGGCTGGCTGGTCCGCTACGGTGGTTTTTTCCGCCGGTTCTACGTCGTGCGGAGCCTCGACCGGAGCCGGAGTCGCCTCGTTCGCAAGCGGCCCCGTAGCGTGAGCAGCCGGCAATTCGGGCGACCCGTCGTGCGGTGCCGCCACTTCGGGCACAGGCGATGTGTCCGCTGCGGGCGGCTCGATCGTCTCTGCCGCAGCGGCAGTCGCCGCGGCGAGGTTCAGGTCGGACGCCGCATCGCGTGCGACCGGCATCTCGGGCGTGATCGGCAGTTCTCGTTCGACAGACGACGCGGCTTCGGCTTCCGCAGCCACGGCACCGCCCCCTGCGGCCGCGGTCGCAACGGTACCCGCATCGTCAGCGCGGCGACCCTTGCGGCGATTGCGCCATGCGAAGCCGGCCGCAAGCACGATCACGGCAGCGCCGGCCACGGCGACCGGGCGCCAGTCCATCTGTTCGGTACGCCGTGCAGGCGTCGCGACAGGCGCGACCCGTTGTACCGAAGCCGATGCCGGTTGCGGCGCACTGGCTGCCGCACCCGACGCGGCTTCGTCCGCCGTCGATGCCGCGGCCGATGCACCCGCGTCATTCGTGGCCGGACGCGGCGCGGCGGGCGCCGGAGCAGGCGCGACGCCAGTCGTCGTCGCCGGCTTGCCGATGCCGTGCTTCTGCAACTCCATCAGCACGCGATTCTTCAATGCCAGCAATTGCTGCAGGCTCGACGGCCGCGGCTGCGACGCACTCACGGCGGGCGCCGCGCCGGCCGATTCATGCACGCCGGAAACCGGGCTACCCGGCACCGCCTGCCCCGCGGCCTCGCTCGCGGACGACGGCGCCGACTGGATCGCACCGCTCCACACGTGCGGGCCGCTTGCCCCGGCGGTGGACGCCGCCGGCTGCGTGCTTTCGACAGCCGATGCGCCATATGCGGCCGACGCGCCGATCGAAGCTGAAGCACCGCTCGACGCCAATGCCCCCGCCGCCGTCGCGACACTCGCCCCGCTCACCGGAGCCGCATGCACGGCCGGCGCCACCGGCGCGGGTTGCACGGCCGAGCCGGGATGCGGCGCGGATGCGCCATGCTGCGCGATCGCCGCTCCGCCCGATGCGGCGGCGGGCGTGGAAGCAGCCGCCGTACCGGAGGCAGCGGATGCGCCGACCGGCACGAGCGCCGCGCCGGTCGCGTCGAGCGCGGGCACGGTCAGCGTCGCGCCGACTTTCAGGCGGCTCGCGTCGCGTTTCATGAACGCCTGCGGATTGGCATCGAACAACGCACGGCCAGCGCGTGCGAGCACGGCCGGATCATGCGATTGCGTGGCCGCTTTCGCGATGTCGTTCAGCGACTGGCCCGGCTGGACCGTCACGGTAAGCGGAGCGGCGGCGCCGGCGGCGGACGCCGGCAATTCGCCGGTACCGACTGCCCACGCCGATGCGGCTGAGCCGAGCGCCAGGATCGCCAGCGTGCCACGCACGGCGCGCGACAGGCGGGACTGACGCGGAAACAAGAAAATTCGGGACATCGTTGGCTCTATCGCCGCGCGCGGGCGCGGCTCGGATTCGCGGTTGGAAGCGTCAATAAAGTGGCGGCAGAAATGCAAAAGCGTCGCGCGAAACGCGACGCTTTCGGCGGGTCTGTGCGTCGTAACCGCGTAGTTTACTTCACGCGATCGGGTTCCGGCCGAATTCGTCGCCGGCAGGTGCCACCGGGCGCGGGCGGGCGCTCATGTCGAGCGGGTGCGCGTGTCGTAGCGCATGCATCCGATCGATCAAAACGAACCTGCGTGCCGCAGTCGAAAGCCGTCTTCTGGCAGACTCGCGCCCCACTCGAATGACATGGCTTTCCGGCGCTCAGCGGGCATCCTCCGCAGGACCGGAGCGACAATCGCCAGCATTCTCTCAACAATCCGCCCCGCCCGCCGTTAATGAATTAGCCGCCAGAAATCAAAACAAATCCCGACCGGCGATTAATCCCGCCCGAATCAATTCCAATTCGTCGATAAGAAGGCAATTTCCCGCTCTTATCGGAGAAATGAAAATTCACACCGCCAAAGCCCCGCCCCGTAAGGCTTTCACCCCTTCCGCACGATCCATTACTCATACAAAAGCGATCGTTTTGGCATCAATTCAATTACATTACACAAAATTACACAGACCTGATAACCGCCGTCGATACGATCGCCTTCAAACAGGAATCGGCACATTTCGACCTCGCGCCCGCCCATGCCGGAAAGGCAGCAGCACGCGGTCGGGCTGATGCCGTGGAGTACCGGAGGGTCATCGCGCAGTCGCACGACTGCATTCACTCACGAGCTCGTTACGGGGACGAACATGGGCTATCAGCAGGGTTTGAGCGGGTTGGCCGGGGCGTCGAGCAATCTCGACGTGATCGGCAACAATATCGCGAACGCGAACACGGTCGGCTTCAAGCAGGGACGCGCGAACTTCGCCGACATGTACGCGAATTCGGTCGCGACGTCGGTCAACACGCAGATCGGCATCGGCACGCGGCTCGCGTCGGTGCAGCAGAATTTCGGCCAGGGGACGATCAATTCGACGAAGTCGTCGCTCGACGTCGCAATCAACGGCAACGGCTTCTTCCAGATGTCGAGCAACGGCGTGACCACGTACTCGCGCGACGGCACGTTCCACCGCGACAAGAACGGCGCGATCGTCGACGCGCAAGGCCGCAACCTGATGGGCTATGCGGCAGGCGCTGGCGGCGTGATCAACACCGCGCAGACCGTGCCGCTGCAGGCGCCGACCAGCAACATCGCACCGCGCGCGACGAGCAAGATCACCGGCCAGTTCAACCTGAACGCGCAAGACAAGGTGCCGGCCAAGACGCCGTTCAACGCGACCGACAGCACGACGTACAACTACAACTCGTCGATCCAGGTCTACGACACGCTCGGCGGCTCGCAACAGGTCACGATGTACTTCGCGAAGAGCGCGGCCGGCACGTGGCAGGCCTACGCGGGCGTGCAGGGCCAGACGCCGACGAATCTCGGCACCGTCACGTTCGATGCATCGGGCCGGCTCAGCTCGACGACGTCGGCTGCGACCGGCCAGCCGACGCCAAGCCTCGGCCAGTTCGCGTTCTCGATCCCGAACACGACGGGCGGCGCCAATCCGCAGAACCTGACGCTCGACCTCGGCGGCACGACGCAGTACGGCGGCAAGGACGGCGTGAACAATCTCGCGCAGGACGGCTTCGCGAGCGGCACGCTGACGACGTTCTCGATCGGCACCGACGGCAAGCTCACCGGCAACTATTCGAACGGCCAGAGCGCGGTGCTCGGCCTGATCGCGCTGGCGAACTTCAACAACCCGAACGGGCTCGTGAACATTGGCGGCAACCAGTATGCGGAAACGGCCGCGTCGGGCGTGCCGCAGATCTCAGCTCCTGGCAGCACGAACCACGGCACGCTGCAGGGTAGCGCGCTCGAAAACTCGAACGTCAACCTGACGACCGAGCTCGTGAACCTGATCACCGCGCAGCGCAATTACCAGGCGAATGCGCAGACGATCAAGACCCAGCAGGCCGTCGACCAGACGCTGCTGAACCTGCGCTGAACGACCGCACATGAAAAACGCGCCGCGCCGACCCTGAATCCCAAGGCCGACGCGGCGCGTCGTATCGTGCAGCGCGGCCCGCGGCCCGCGGGCCGGACCGCCAGCGTGCTTACTTGTCGAGCAGGATGCGCAGCATGCGGCGCAGCGGCTCGGCCGCGCCCCACAGCAGCTGGTCGCCGACCGTGAACGCCGACAGGTATTCGCCGCCCATCGCGAGCTTGCGCAGGCGGCCGACCGGCACGGACAGCGTACCGGTGATCTTCGCCGGCGACAGGTCGCGCATCGACGCTTCACGCTCGTTCGGCACGACCTTCACCCAGTCGTTCGCCGATGCGAGGATGCCGTTGATTTCGTCGAGCGGCACATCCTTCTTCAGCTTGATCGTCAGCGCCTGCGAGTGGCAGCGCATCGCGCCGATCCGCACGCACAGGCCGTCGACCGGGATCGAACCCGGCTCGCCCATCGCCGGCTTGCCGAGGATCTTGTTGGTTTCCGCGCCGCCCTTCCACTCTTCCTTCGACATCCCGTTGCCGAGATCCTTGTCGATCCACGGAATCAGCGAACCGGCGAGCGGCACGCCGAAGTGGCTCGTCGGCATCGCATCGCTGTTCATCGCGGCCAGCACGCGGCGGTCGATGTCGAGAATCGCGGACGCCGGATCGGCGAGCTGTTCCTGCACCGCGCCGTTCAGCGTGCCCATTTGCGACAGCAGCTCGCGCATGTTCTGCGCGCCCGCCCCCGATGCGGCCTGGTAGGTCATCGCCGTGATCCAGTCGACGAGGTTCTCGCGGAACAGGCCGCCGAGCGCCATCAGCATCAGGCTGACCGTGCAGTTGCCGCCGATGAAGTTCTTCGTGCCCTTGACGAGCGCGTCCTTGATCACGTCGAGGTTGACCGGATCGAGGATGATGACCGCGTCGTCCTGCATCCGCAGCGACGATGCCGCGTCGATCCAGTAGCCGTTCCAGCCGGCCGCGCGCAGCTTCGGGAACACGTCGTTCGTGTAGTCGCCGCCCTGGCACGTGATGATCACGTCGCACTTCTTCAGCTCGTCGACGTTGGTCGCGTCCTTGAGCGTAGTCTCGTTTTTCGCGAACGACGGCGCCTTGCCGCCCGTGTTGCTGGTGCTGAAGAACACCGGTTCGATCAGGTCGAAATCGCCCTCTTCCTGCATGCGCTGCATCAGGACGCTGCCGACCATGCCGCGCCAACCTACGAGACCTACGTTCATGACTAACCCTTTGCTTGAATGGAGCTTCCCCGCCATTTCCGTCCCCGCGTGACCGCGCGGGGAAACAGGCGGGCACGACGGCGATCAGCGTTTAATGATCGTTTTCGTGGTAATGGTTTTCGTGATGACGATGGCGCGCGCACCCGCACGGGCAGTGTTGCCGTGGAGTTTCAGGACCGGGGAGATCAGGGAAATCAGCGCCATCGTTCGAGTCTACACAAAGCCGCTGGCCCGCACAACGGCCAACGGTGCGCGAACCGGCCGATTTTTCCGGCCCGTTCGCGCCCTTTTCATCTTAATTACCGGACTGCACTTCCGTCCGCTTACAGCGCCGCGACCACCGCGTCGCCCATCGCCGCCGTGCCGACCTGCTTGCAGCCCGGCGTCGCGATGTCGCCCGTGCGATAACCCTGTTCGAGCACCGTTTTCACCGCGCGCTCGATGCGATCGGCCTGCTCCGCGCGATTCAGCGAGTAGCGCAACAGCATCGCGGCCGACAGGATCGTCGCGAGCGGGTTTGCGATGCCCTTGCCCGCGATGTCCGGCGCCGAACCGTGCGACGGCTCGTACAGCCCCTTGTTGTGCTTGTCGAGCGACGCCGACGGCAGCATGCCGATCGAACCCGTCAGCATCGACGCTTCATCCGACAGGATGTCGCCGAACATGTTGCCGGTCACGATCACGTCGAACTGCTTCGGCGCCTTCGCGAGCTGCATCGCCGCGTTGTCGACGTACATGTGCGACAGCTCGACGTCCGCGTATTCCTTCGACACGTCGATCATGATGTCGCGCCAGAACTGCGACGTTTCCAGCACGTTCGACTTGTCGACCGACAGCAGCTTCTTCGCGCGCTTTTGCGCGGCCTGGAACGCGACGTGCGCGATCCGGCGCACTTCCGGCTCCGAATAGCGCATCGTGTCGAAGCCTTCGCGCTCGCCGGCGAACGGGCCGTCCGGCGCCGCGCGCACGCCGCGCGGCTGGCCGAAGTAGATGTCGCCGTTCAGTTCGCGCACGATCAGGATGTCGAGGCCCGCGACGAGCTCCGGCTTCAACGGCGACGCATCGACGAGCTGCGGATAGCAGATCGCCGGGCGGAAGTTCGCGAACAGCTCGAGGTGCTTGCGCAGCCCGAGGATCGCCTGCTCGGGGCGCAGCGCGCGCTCCAGCGAGTCGTACTTCCAGTCGCCGACCGCGCCGAACAGGATCGCGTCGGCCTGCTTCGCGAGCGCCAGCGTCGCGTCGGGCAGCGGATGGCCGCTCGCCTCGTAGCCCGCGCCGCCGACCGGCGCCTGTTCGAGTTCGAACTTCTCGTCGAGTGCGTTCAGCACCTTCACCGCTTCATTGACGATTTCCGGACCGATGCCGTCGCCGGGCAGCACTGCAATCTTCATGCGAAATTCCTGACTGGGTAGATTGTTATGGAGGCAGGCCGGCGAGCGCACGCACGGCGCGCCCGCCCGCCACGCGCGATCAGCCGACCAGCTTGGTGTTGAGCCACGGCTGCTTCACGAGCCGCTCCGCTTCGAACTGGCGGATCTTGTCCGCGTGGCGCAGCGTGAGGCCGATGTCGTCGAAGCCGTTCAGCAGGCAGTACTTGCGGAACGCGGCGATCTCGAACGGATACTCGCGGCCGTCGCCCGCGCGCACGACCTGCGCGTCGAGGTCGATCGTCAGTTGAAAGCCGTTGAACGCGACCGTCTCGTTGAACAGGTGATCGACCTGCTGCTCGGTCAGCACGATCGGCAGCAGACCGTTCTTGTAGCAGTTGTTGAAGAAGATGTCGGCGAAGCTCGGCGCGATGATCGCGCGGAAGCCGTACTGCTGCAGCGCCCACGGCGCGTGCTCGCGCGAGCTGCCGCAGCCGAAGTTCTTGCGCGCCAGCAGCACCGATGCGCCCTGGTAGCGCGGCTGGTTCAGCACAAAGTCCGGGTTCAGCGGACGCTTCGAGTTGTCCTGGCCCGGCTCGCCGTGATCGAGATAGCGCCACTCGTCGAATGCGTTGGGACCAAAGCCCGTGCGCTTGATCGACTTCAGGAACTGCTTCGGGATGATCGCGTCGGTGTCGACGTTCTCGCGATCGAGCGGCGCCACGACGCCGGTATGTACAGTGAATTTTTCCATGATCCGTCTATCCGGTTGAAGGGCCGGCATTCAGCCGGCGCACATCGACAAATTCTCGGCGGGAAACGTCACTCCGCGGCGCGCTTCAGTGCGCTGCCGGCGGCATTGACGTCTTCCCCGAAGCCTCGGACGGTATTGCAGCCCGCGAGGCCGAAGCCCAGCCCCGCCAGCGCCAGCGCGGCAATCAGCCGCGCGATGACCTTCGATGCCGTCACGTGTTACCCCAGCTGGCGAATGTCGACGAAGTGACCTTCGATCGCCGCGGCCGCCGCCATCGCGGGGCTCACGAGGTGCGTGCGACCGCCCGCGCCCTGCCGGCCTTCGAAGTTGCGGTTCGACGTCGACGCGCAGCGCTCGCCCGGCTCGAGCCGGTCGGCGTTCATCGCGAGGCACATCGAGCAGCCCGGCTCGCGCCATTCGAAGCCTGCATCGGTGAACACCTTGTCGAGCCCTTCGCGCTCGGCCTGCGCCTTCACGAGGCCCGAGCCTGGCACGACCATCGCGAGCCGCACGTTCGACGCGACGCGACGGTTCAGCTTCTTCACGACGTACGCGGCCGCGCGGATGTCCTCGATCCGTGCGTTCGTGCACGAGCCGATGAAGATCTTGTCGACCTTGATCGACTCGATCGGCGTGTTCGGCTCGAGCGCCATGTATGCCAGCGCGCGCTCCATCGCGTCGCGCTTGACCGGATCCTTCTCGCGCTCGGGATCGGGCACGCGACCGTCGATCGACGTGACCATTTCCGGCGACGTGCCCCACGTGACCTGCGGAACGATCTCGGCCGCGTTCAGCTCGACCACGCGGTCGAACTGCGCGCCGTCGTCCGACTTGAACTGCCGCCAGTATTCGACGGCCTGATCCCATTCCGCGCCGGTCGGCACGAACGGACGGCCCTTCAGGTAGTCGATCGTCGTGTCGTCCACCGCGACCATGCCTGCGCGCGCGCCGGCCTCGATCGCCATGTTGCAGACGGTCATGCGGCCTTCCATCGTCAGCGCGCGAATGGTCGAGCCGCCGAATTCGATCGCGTAGCCCGTACCGCCCGCGGTGCCGATCTTGCCGATGATCGCGAGCACGATGTCCTTCGCGGTACAGCCGCGCGGCAGTGCGCCCTCGACCTTCACGAGCATGTTCTTGCTCTTCTTCTGCAGCAGGGTCTGCGTCGCGAGCACGTGCTCGACTTCCGACGTGCCGATGCCGTGCGCGAGCGCGCCGAACGCGCCGTGCGTCGACGTATGCGAATCGCCGCACACGATCGTCATGCCCGGCAGCGTCGCGCCCTGCTCCGGCCCGATGATGTGGACGATGCCCTGGCGCACGTCGTTCATCTTGAATTGGGTGATGCCGAATGCGTCGCAGTTCGCGTCGAGCGTGTCGACCTGCAGCTTCGAGACGGGATCGGCGATGCCGTGGCTGCGGTCCGTCGTCGGCACGTTGTGGTCCGACACGGCCAGGTTCGCGCTGATGCGCCACACCGGACGCTGCGCGATCTTCAGCCCTTCGAATGCCTGCGGGCTCGTGACTTCATGCAGCAGCTGACGGTCGATGTAGAGCAGGGTCGTGCCGTCTTCCTCGGTGTGGACCACGTGGGTGTTCCACAGTTTGTCGTAGAGAGTCTGTGCCATGGGTATGCGGGGTCGTTGTGACTACAAGCCTTGCGGATGTGGTCGATTATGCCACGCAAAATCGACCCATGGAGTACCACGATAACGAAAAAAGTGAATAAAAACAGTGAGTTGGGTGGTACACGCGATACCCGGATAAGCATTACCCGGCAAGCGCGGCGGCCGGACGCGGACGAGTCGCGCCGTCGGGATACGCACTTGGCGCAGGTTGTCGCGAGCCATGCGCAACCCGGCCAAACGCGCCCACGCGTGCGACGCATGCGTGCCGTGCGCCGCACCCATGCGGCTTGCGCGGCGCGATTTCTCGACCGTCGCAGGCCGCCCCAGGGCATTGCAATCGACTTGCGGCGGCGTGCTACCGGAAGAAATCGCGCAACTCGCGCGCCAGCGCCTGCGGTTGTTCCTCGGGAATGAAATGCCCGCTATACGCGATCGTCGCAGCCGTCACCTCCTCCGCGACATGTTCGAGCGGCCCCGCCATGTCGGGTATGGACCCCTGATCCGCACTGACGGCGAGCACGGGCATCTTCAGCTTCCCCTGCGCCTGCAGCTTGCGGTTCTGAGCGGACGACTCCGACACGGCCCGGTAGAAGGCCAGCCCCGCTCGCAACCCGCCGTCCCGGGTGAACACCCGGAGATACTCGTCGACATCCGCGTCGGAGAACGACTCGGGATTGGCCGCCTTGCGACGCAAGAACCAATCGAGATACTCGCGCTCCTTGCCGGCAATCAGCGTCTCCGGCAGGTCGGCGACAGTATGAAATGCGAAGTGCCACGTGCGCCATGCGTTGCCGGGCTCGATCGGCAGTGCGGCGGGCAGCGTGATGCCGGGTATCCCCGCGTCGAGCAACGCCAATCGCTTCACTGAATCGGGATACATCGCGGCAAACGGATAGGCGACCCACGCCCCGACGTCGTGAGCGGCCAGGTAAAAGCGCGCGATATTTTGCCGCTCCAGCAGGCGCGCAAGCGTTGCCGCGACGGTCTGCGTGTCGTAACCGACGAGTGGACGGTCCGAGTCGCCTTGTCCGGGAAGATCCGGCGCCACGATCCTGAATTCGTCCGCGAGAAGCGGCATGACTCTCCGCCACGCGTACCAGCTTTCCGGAAACCCGGCGAGCAGGACGATGGTCTCGCCGTCGGCGCGGCCTCCTTCGACAAAATGAAGGCGCACCCCGTCTACCGTATCGAACCGATGACGAAAGCCGGTGAGCCGCGGGTCTTCCCGAAAATAGGGCGCGGCCTCGAGGTGCGACGCATCCGCAGTTGATTGATGCTGGTACATAAGTTCGTCCTCTCTACAGAATCGACTGTCCTGGATGATGCCCCCCGGATAGCGGGAGCCATTTTGTTCGGAAATACTCATTTCCTAATTCGGCGAAACCGGATATGTGCATGCGCCGTTTCGCACGTTACCTCACATCGAGTCACCTGTCGGGCAACGCAGAAACCTTAGTCGAGCAGCCGCATTGCCTCGTCAACCAGCATCGACATGTCGCTCCGGCTCTGGCCGAGCTTCCCCACCACTCGAAGCCCCTGCACCATGGCAAACAGACAGCTCGACGTGGCTTGCGCGTTCAGCGCGGCATCGACGGATCCATCGGCCTGCCCTTGCTTGATCAAATCGCGAAGGAGACGCTCGATCCTCTGCATCGATTTGTGGACGATGCCGGCGATCTCGCTATCCAGCGTACTCAGAACAATGGCGCCGGCGACGACCAGACAGCCCTTTCGACCCTCGTCTCCATGCGAGACGTCCGCGTAAAAGCGCAGGAGCGCTCGCACCTTGTCCCGTCCGTTTTTTTCATCGGCAAGGATCACGTTGAGCTCGCTTACGCGCCGATCGATGTACCGGTTCAACGCGGCAACGAATATGGCGTTCTTGTCGGCAAAGGCCTTGTAAAGACTGCCGGCGGTGAGCCCCGTCTCCCGGGACAGGTCGCCGATAGAAGTCGCATGATAGCCACGCTCGCGAAAGACGCGGACGAAGCCGTCCAGCGCGTCATCCATATCGAATTCTCGCGGCCTGCCAACGTTCGCTGCAATTTTTGTAGCCATGCGGCATCATAGGAAATAATCATTCCCGAATCAAGCCATGCGAACCGTCAGCAGGCATACGATGCGTGGCCCCGACACGACGCCGGTCGCCATTCACCGGAGACCAGCCGAATGGCTACGACGAACGCCGCCCATGACACGCGGCGCCACTGGCATTTCGCACTCGATCTCATAGACTGTCTATTCGCAACGGGCGGCGCGCGGCCGCCCTCCCCGCCATCGCGATGCGTGCATCCCGGCGCATCGACCGGACAGGAGACTTGCATGCAATACGAACTCTATTACTGGCCCGAGATCCAGGGCCGCGGCGAATACGTGCGGCTCGCGCTCGAGGCGGCCGAGGCCGACTACGTCGACGTCGCGCGCGAATCGGGGCGCGGAATGGGCGTGTCGGCCATGATGCGCATGATGGACAGCACGAAGGCCGCATGCGTGCCGTTCGCGCCGCCGTTCCTGAAGGCGGGCGACGTGGTCGTCGGGCAGACCGCGAACATCCTGCTGTTTCTCGGCGCGCGGCTCGGGCTCGCGCCTGACGACGAAGCCGGCCGGCTGTGGGTGCACCAGATCCAGCTGACCGCCGCCGATTTCGTCACCGAGATCCACGACACCCACCATCCGATCGGCAGCGGCCTGTACTACGAGGACCAGCAAGCGGAAGCAGCCGAGCGCACGGCCGATTTCCTCGAGAACCGGCTGCCGAAATTCCTCGGCTACTTCGATCGCCTGCTCGAACAGAATCCCCACAAGAGCGGCTATATCGCCGGCAGCGCGCTCAGCTATGCGGACCTGACGATGTTCCAGTTGATCGAGGGCCTGCGCTACGCGTTCCCGAAAGCGATGAAGCGCGCGGAGCGCAAGGTCGCGACGCTGGTCGCGCTGCACGATCGCGTCGCGCAGCATCCGCCCGTCGCGCGCTACCTCGAGTCGGAACGCCGCATCCCGTTCAACGACATGGGGATCTTCCGGCACTATCCGGAGCTGGACAAGTAACGGCCTGGCACGTACCGCGGAAAGTGCGCGCGTCGGTGGATTACACGCAGGATCAATGCGGCTGCCCGTGCTGCGCGGCGGCCGCATCGACGGCCTCGACCGAGCGCGTGAGCCACGGCCCGATGTCCATCTCCTCGTAGCGTACGAGCCGGCTCTTGCGCGCGCGGCGATACGCCCACCAGATCGCGACGAACAGCGGAATCCACACATAGATCGACAGCACTTCCATCCAGTCGATGCGCGCCGCGAAAAAAGCCTGGTAATCCTGGCCGAGCGAAATGACGACGCAGACCGCAATCGCGAACAACGGCCCGAACGGAAACCATTTCGCGCGATACGGCAGCTGATCGAGCCGATAGCCCTGCTTCAGGAATCCCTTGCGGAACCGGTAATGGCAGACCGCAATGCCGAGCCACGCGATGAAGCCGGTGATGCCGACCGTATTCAGCAGCCACAGATAGATGCGCTGGTTGTTGGTCAGCGACGTGAGGAAGCACAGGCCGCCGACGGCCATCGTCGCGTACAGCGCATTGCGCGGCACGCCGCCCGGCGACAGCGTCGCGAACATCGCCGGCGCGCGCCCTTCCGAGGCGAGGTTGTACAGCATCCGCGTCGCCGCGTAGGTGCCGGAATTGCCGGCCGACAACACGGCCGTCAGGATCACCAGATTCATCGCGCCGGCGGCGAGCGGGAACCCCGCGTGGCTGAACACCAGCGTGAACGGGCTCACGCCGACATCGGTCACGTCGCTCTTCAGCAGGTTCGGATCGGTATACGGCACCAGCAGGCCGATCACGAAGATCGCGAGCACGTAGAACAGCATGATCCGCCAGAAGATCTGCTTCACCGCACGCGGAATCGTCTTGCGCGGGTTTTCCGATTCGCCGGCCGTGATGCCGACCAGCTCGGTACCGAGGAACGAGAAGCCCGCGATCAGCGCGACGCTCATCATCGCATGCACGCCGCCGACGAACGGCGCGTCGCCGATCGTGAAGTTGCGCCAGCCGACCGGATGCCCGGTGCCGGTATGCCCGCTGCCGGTATGCCCGTCGCCCAGCACACCGGCCGCGATCAGCAGCCCGGCCGCGATGAACGCGATCACGGTGACGACCTTGATCAGCGAGAACCAGTATTCCGATTCGCCGAAGCCGCGCACCGACAGCGTATTGAGCAGGAAGATCAGCACGAGGAAACCCGCGCCCCACCACACGCCCGGCACCGACGGAAACCAGTAGCGCATCACGATCTGCGCGGCGACCAGCTCGATCGCGATCGTCACCGCCCAGCTGTACCAGTAGGTCCAGCCCAACGCGACGCCGAAGCCTTCGTCGACGTACTTCTCGCCGTAGATCGCGAACGAGCCCGATACCGGCATCAGCGCGGCCATCTCGCCGAGCCCCGTGACGACGAAGTAGACCATGATCCCGATCGCGAGATACGCGGCGATCGCCCCGCCCGGCCCCGCCTGCGCGACCGACGCGCCCGACGCGACGAACAGCCCCGTGCCGATCGAACCGCCGATCGCGATCATCGCGATGTGGCGGCCCTGCAGACGGCGCTTCAGCGTCGTCCCGGACGGCGCGGCCGTCTCCGCTGCCGCTTGCATAGCATCCATAGTGCTCACCCTGATTGTGATCCGGCCAGCCGATTTGATTTGGAATGCAAATCGATTGCTCCGGTCATTCGCATCGAAACCGGCCCTGCCGGGCCGGTCGCATCACACGACACTGCGCTTGATCGCCTGCAGTTCGGCCGTCGTCACGATCTTCTCGATCCGGAACCGCGGGCTTTCCAGCCACACGTTCGCGATCCGCCGGTACTCGTCGAGATCCTCGCACGCGAGCCGCACGAGAAAATCGAACGTGCCGCTGACGAGCCAGCAGTCGAGCACGGCCGGATTCGCGCGCATTTCCTCTTCGAACGGCGCCTGCGAACGCCCGTGGTCGGCCAGCACGATCTGCGCGATCACGACGATCGGCTTGGTCGCGCGCGGCGCCTTGATCACCGCGCGATACCCTTCGATCACGCCGAGCGCCTCGAGCCGCTCCACGCGCGCCTGGCACGGCCGCGGCGTGAGGTTCACGAGTTCCGACAGCTTCCGGTAGGAAATGCGCCCGTCGGTACGCAGGATGTCGAGGATCCGGAGATCGATCTTGTCGAGCTGCATCTTCTTGTCGGTCATCCGCGTTCGCTCCGGTCGGGTCGTGGCTGGTGCGCGCAACGTCTGCCGTTCCGCGCGGGGCCACATTATCCGGCCGAAGCGGCCGCGCGCCAATCGGCTAGAACCGCAGCGACAGGCAGGTCAGGCCGCCGTCCATCTTGCGGAATTCGCTCGTGTCGATCACGTGCAGCGGCAACCCGAGCGACGCGATCGCGTCATGCACGCGCGGGTAACCGGCCGGGGTGATCAGCGTGCCGTTCACGCGCAGCGTGTTGCCCGCGTATTCGTCGGCGGCCGAGATCGCGATCCGGCGATAGTCGGCGAACGCCGGATGCGCGGCCAGTGAGTCGGTCACGAGCAGCGTGTCGTCGCCGAGCGCGTTGACGACCGATTTCAGGTGCAGGCCGGCGCCGACCGGCACCGCGACGACCGAATAGCCGTGGCGCGACACCAGCGACTCGAACGCGGCGATGCCTTCCGCGTCGGTGCGGCTCGTCAGGCCGATGAAGAAGCGCTTGCCGACCTGCATCACGTCGCCGCCGTCGAGTCGGCCTTGCTGCATCGGCAACAGGTCGCGATGCGCGGCGAGCGCCGCTTCGATATGAACGGTCTCGCCGCGCCGTGCAGGCGCGCCGGGGCGCGTGATCACCGCGAATTCGGGCGTGACGACCGCGACGTCCTCGACGAAGTGCGAATCGGGAAACGCATCCAGCCGCGGCAGTTCGGTCCGCTCGACGCCGAGCGCGCGCAGCGCGTCGCAGTATGCGTGGAACTGCGTGAGTGTCTTGTCGTAATCGGGCGCGCCGAGTTCGGCGGTGGTCAGACCCGCGCCGCAGGACGGCGCGGGACGGCGAACGATCGCTTGCGTGAATTGCATCGACTCCTCCATGGTCTGCCGCACCCGTGCGGCGCACGGGCCGGCGGCGTTGTGTCCGGACCATTATCGGAAGCCAAATTGCGCAATTCGCGTCGATTTCTGCGGCGCCGACAGCCGATTGCGTCGAATTGCGCGCGTCACGCAGCGGATTCGGCAGACCGGCCGCCCGCCCTTTCGCGAACGGCGGTTTTCGCCCGCCTCACGCTTTACGCGTCGGGCGCGAACCCCATCTGCGCACGGCCGAGCGCCGTGAGTTCGCCCGCCTGCGCGCGCCCGTCGAAATCGACCTCGAAATGATCGGCCGGGAAATCGGGCGGGCTGTCGCCGCGCAGGAACGCCGCACGCTGGCGTTGCAGGTACGCATCGTTCTTCGCGCAGCCGGGCGCGGCCGCGATGTACATCACGTTGCTGTCGCCGCTGCCGCGATGCGCATCCTCGACCGCATGCACGACGTCGCCGTGCCAGAACACCGCGTCGCCCGGCTCCATGTGCGGGATCGGCACGAGCGCGTCGAGCAGCAGTGCGTGCCATTCCGGGCGGATCGACAGCGCGCGGCCGGGACGCGCGCCGCACAGGTCGTCGTCCGCGACGTCGTCCTGCAGCGCGCGCAGCACGACATAGGCCATCGCGTTGGCGACCGGAATCAGCTGCAGCGTGCCGTCGCCGGGCCCTTGCGGCGTCAGCGCGGTCCAGCCCTGGAACGTGCGGAACATCGAACACACGGCCGGCGACGGAATTTCCTCGACGTCGGGGCGGAACGCCGCATCGAACGGATCGTAGTCGCGCCAGCGGCCGGCCAGCACGTGACGATAGACCTGCCGAAAATTCGCGCCGAGCCAGCGCTCGACGGAGCCGCCGTCGACATGCGGCGACAGCCCGAGAGACGTCGAACCGGGCGGCCGGCGGCGAATCCGGTCCGCGTACGCGGGCACCTGATCGGGATCGAAATGGGTGCGCGCGCCGTCCGCATGCCGCCACAGACGGTTCAGGAACACCCGCGCCTGCGTCAGCGCCGGCGACTGGCGCGCGGCCACCTGCGGCTTCGACCAATAAACCCCGTAAATCTGCGGCTTGCCCGACGCGAGATTGCCGAAATAGCGGTCTTCCGCGCGTGCATGCAGCCGCTCGGTGAAACGGTTCGCATCCAGATACGCGCCGATCTCGTCGTTCCAGTCGCGCGCCTGCCGCGCATCGAACACGCCGCGAATCACCACCGCGCCATGCGTGCGGATCGCGGCCATCGCGTGCGGATCGACCCGCCCATCCGCGATATCCGCGAACGGCACGACCGGAATCACGTCCTGGCCGTGCGCGTGCGCGCGACGGATCGCGTCGACCTGTCGCGCGATGTCGCCTTCCAGTTCGCGGAACGTGGCCGCGTAGCCAGGCAAGTCGGCGCGCAGCGCCCGTTTCGCCGCGCGAATCGCGGCGGGCAGATCGTCAATCGTCAGTTGCATCGTCGTCTCCTCGCTGAAGCATGTCGTGATGTGCTGTCAGCGTAGGGCCGGCACGTGATCACCATCACCACTATCCAGCCAATGATCGATACAATCCTGACAATCATGCGTCACTCTGGACGATGGCAGACCACGCAGAGCTTGTTGCCGTCCGGATCGCGAAAATAAGCGCCGTAGTAGTCGCGGTGATAGTGCGGTCGCAGGCCCGGCGTCCCTTCGCAGGCGCCGCCCTGCCGCAGCGCGAGCGCGTGGCAGCGATCGACGTGCGCGCGGGTCGGCGCATCGAATGCGATCGTGTGGCCGTTGCCCGGCTCCGGCGGATGGCCGTCGAGTGGCTTGCCGAAGAAGAACAGCGGCCGCTCGGCGTCTGCCGGCATCCAGCCCGACCAGCCGTCCGGCTCGCGGAATTTCAGGCGCAGCCCGAGCTCCGCGAACAGCGGCGCGTAGAAATCGTAGGCGCGCGTCGTATCGCTGACGCCCACGCAAACATGTGAAAACATGGCATCGCTCCGTGGTGACGATCGCTCCCGATCATGCCACGACGCGCTGCCTGCCCCAACGGAGGCCGCGATGAAACCGCAATACGAGCACGTGACGTTCGCGTCCGGCTGCTCCATCCGCGTCTATCACCGCCAGCTCGCGTGCATTCCGTTCGAATGGCATCGCCACCCCGAGTACGAGCTGACGCTGACGCTCAACAGCCGCGGCCAGCGCTTCATCGGCGACCACGTCGCGCGTTACGCGGACGATGATCTCGTGCTCGTGCCGCCGAACCTGCCGCATACGTGGTCGTCGAACGCGCGCATCGATCGCGACGCGCCCGAGGTCGCGCTCGTCGTCTGGTTCGACGGAGACTGGGTGCGACGGCTGGCCGACTG
The DNA here is from genome assembly GCF_900100915.1 of Burkholderia orbicola. Lineage (NCBI taxonomy): Bacteria > Pseudomonadati > Pseudomonadota > Betaproteobacteria > Burkholderiales > Burkholderiaceae > Burkholderia > Burkholderia orbicola. The sequence goes on from NZ_FNKW01000002.1 coordinate 920,243, forward strand.
CTGCCCCGAATACGCGCCGCTGCGCTCGCTGTTGCGGCGTGCGGCGCCGGGCCTGCACTTCGACGTGGAGACGGCCCGCGCGATGCGCGCGCGGCTGCCGCGGTTGCTCGATCCGTCGCCGCGCGTGCGGCTCGCGGCCACGCTCGATACGCTCGCCGATCTCGCGGAAACAGGCGGCGAACCGCTCGCCACCGCGCAGGCGTACGACCGGGCCGATGGCGCGCCGTCGCCCGCCGACCCGGGCGCCCCCGAAGCCGAACGCCTCGACCGCGTGCTCGACGCGATCGACCGGCATTTCCACGAACCGCTGCGCATCGACGCCCTCGCCGCTGTCGCGCACCTGTCCGAACGCACACTGCAACGGCTGTTCGTCCGGCATCTCGGCGAAAGCGTCGGCCGCTACGTGCAGCGGCTGCGGCTCGCGCACGCGTGCCGCCATCTCGTCGGCACCGACTGGCCGATCGCGACGGTGGCCGCGCGCTGCGGCATTCCGAATACCGCGAACTTCAATCGCCAGTTCCTCGCCGCGCGCGGCACGACGCCCGGCGCATACCGGCAGTTCTTCAAGCAGCATGGCCATGCACCCGACGGCGATGCGCCCGCGCTCGACACCCGGCCACCGTCGCTGGAGCACCGCGCCGGATCGGGCCAACGTCGGCCGCACAAATGAAAACACCCCGACGGGCTGACCCGTCGGGGTGTCGTGGCGTGGCGATTGCCGGACGCGAGCGGCCTGCCGGCCGTTCGCGCCGCACACGATTTAACGTGCGTTGAGCGGCTTCGCTTCGCGCGGCGTATCGCCGATGAACAGCTGGCGCGGACGGCCGATCTTCTGCTCGGGATCGCCGATCATTTCGTTCCACTGTGCGATCCAGCCGACCGTACGTGCCATCGCGAAGATACACGTGAACATCGACGTCGGGATGCCCAGCGCGCGCTGGACGATACCCGAGTAGAAGTCGACGTTCGGGTACAGCTTGCGCGACACGAAGTATTCGTCTTCCAGCGCGATCTTCTCGAGCTGCATCGCGAGCTTGAACAGCGGGTCGTCGTGCAGGCCCAGTTCGTTCAGCACTTCGTAGCACGTTTCGCGCATCAGCTTCGCACGCGGATCGTAGTTCTTGTACACGCGGTGGCCGAAGCCCATCAGCTTCACGCCCGAATTCTTGTCCTTCACCTGCTTGATGAATTCGGGGATGTTGTCCGGCGAACCGATCTGCTCGAGCATGTTCAGCGCGGCTTCGTTCGCACCACCGTGCGCCGGGCCCCACAGACACGCGATACCGGCCGCGATACACGCGAACGGGTTCGCGCCCGACGAACCGGCCAGGCGGACCGTCGACGTCGATGCGTTCTGCTCGTGATCGGCGTGCAGGATCAGGATACGGTCGAGCGCGCGGACGAGCACGTCGTTGACCTTGTACTCTTCGCACGGGTTCGAGAACATCATGTGCATGAAGTTCGCGCTGTACGACAGCGAGTTCTTCGGATACACGAACGGCTGGCCGATGCTGTACTTGTACGCCATCGCGACGAGCGTCGGCAGCTTCGCGATCATGCGGATCGCCGACACTTCGCGGTGACGCGGGTCGTTGATGTCGAGCGAGTCGTGGTAGAACGCGGACAGCGCGCCGACTGCGGCGACCAGGATCGCCATCGGGTGCGCGTCGCGACGGAAGCCGCGGAAGAAGAAGTGCATCTGCTCGTGCACCATCGTGTGCTTCGTGACGGTGTCGACGAATTCCTTCTTCTGTGCGGCGTTCGGCAGTTCGCCCTTCAGCAGCAGGTAGCAGCTTTCGAGGAAGTCCGCGTTTTGCGCGAGGTTGTCGATCGGGTAGCCGCGATACAGCAGTTCGCCCTTGTCGCCGTCGATGTACGTGATCGCCGAATTACAAGCTGCCGTCGACATGAAGCCCGGGTCGTAAGTGAACTTGCCGGTCTGGCCGTACAGCTTGCGGATGTCGATCACGTCCGGGCCCATCGTGCCCTTGTAGATCGGCAGTTCGACGCTCGGCGAGTTGTCGCTGAACGATAGCGTGGCTTTAACATCAGACGGAGTCATGGCACATCCTCAATCGAAATAAAGAAACGGGATTCGATAACGGGCACAGCGCGTTACACCTTGGCGTTACACGTTGCGCAGCATCTCCAACAGCCGGTGAATGTCCGGGCTGTCTAGGTCGCCCTCTGGTTCCTTGCGCGCGAGGAGCAAGTCCATCAGGTCGTTGTCGCTCAGATCGAGCAGGCGCGACAACGCGCCTACGTCTGCATCGGTGAGGTCATGCTCGTATCTGCCGAAGAACCGTTCGAAAACGATGTCGTTCTCCAGCAGACCCCGCCGCGCACGCCAGCGAAGGCGCGCGCGGCGGTGCGGGTCGGATTGATGCGAATCGTCGCTCATCAATCTTTATACCGCGCGACGAACCATCAGTTCCTTGATCTTGCCGATCGCCTTCGTCGGGTTCAGGCCCTTCGGGCAAACGTCGACGCAGTTCATGATCGTGTGGCAACGGAACAGACGGTACGGGTCTTCCAGGTTGTCGAGACGCTCGCCGGTGGCGGTGTCGCGGCTGTCCGCGATGAAGCGGTAAGCCTGCAGCAGGCCGGCCGGGCCGACGAACTTGTCCGGGTTCCACCAGAAGCTCGGGCACGACGTCGAGCAGCTCGCGCACAGAATGCACTCGTACACGCCGTCGAGCTCGTCGCGCTCTTCCGGCGACTGGAGGCGTTCCTTCTCCGGCGGCGGCGCGTCGTTGATCAGGTACGGCTTGATCGAGTGGTACTGGTTGAAGAAGTGCGTCATGTCGACGATCAGGTCGCGCACGACCGGCAGGCCCGGCAGCGGACGCAGCACGATCTTCTGCGGCAGGTCGTTCAGGTTCGTCAGGCACGCGAGACCGTTCTTGCCGTTGATGTTCATCGCGTCCGAACCGCACACGCCTTCACGGCACGAACGGCGGAACGACAGCGTCTCGTCCAGTGCCTTCAGCTTGACCAGCGCGTCGAGCAGCATGCGTTCATGCTGGATCTCGAGCTCGTACGTCTGCATGCGCGGCGCTGCGTCCTTGTCCGGATCGTAGCGGTAGACTTCAAAAATGCGTTTTGCCATTTCGGATTCCCTTTGACTCGGCTTAGAACGTGCGCGGCTTCGGCGGCACGGATTCGACCGTCAGCGGCTTCATTTGAACCGGCTTGTAGTCGAGGCGATCGCCTTCGCTGTACCACAGCGTGTGGCGCAGCCAGTTGTCGTCGTCGCGGTGTTCGTAGTCGCTGTGTGCGTGTGCACCGCGGCTTTCCTTGCGCGCTTCGGCCGACACCATCGTGGCGCGAGCCACTTCGATCAGGTTCTCCAGCTCGAGCGCTTCGACGCGCGCGGTGTTGAACACCTTCGACTTGTCCTTCAGGTGGATGTTTTCCACGCGCGCCTTCAGGTCGGCCATCTGATCGACGCCTTCCTTCAGCAGCGCCGACGTGCGGAACACGCCTGCATGCTTCTGCATCGTCGCGCGGATGTCGTTCGCGACGTCCTGCGTGTACTCGCCCGAGCTCGACTTCTCGAGCTTCGCCAGGCGCGCCAGCGAGAATTCGCCTGCGTCAGCCGGCAGCGGCTTGTGTTCCTTCTGGTTCTTCACGTGCTCGACGATGTGGTTGCCGGCCGCACGGCCGAACACCACGAGGTCCAGCAGCGAGTTCGTGCCCAGACGGTTCGCGCCGTGCACCGACACGCACGAGCATTCGCCCACTGCGTAGAAGCCGTTGACCGGTTCCTTGTGATCGCGCGACGTGCCGACGACCTGACCGTGGATGTTGGTCGGGATGCCGCCCATCTGGTAGTGGATCGTCGGGACGACCGGGATCGGTTCCTTGATCGCGTCGACGTTCGCGAACTTCAGCGCGATTTCGCGGATCGACGGCAGACGCTTCATGATCGTCTCGGCGCCGATGTGCGACAGGTCGAGCAGCACGTGATCCTTGTTCGGACCGACGCCGCGACCTTCCTTGATTTCCTGGTCCATCGAACGCGACACGAAGTCACGCGGCGCCAGATCCTTCAGCGTCGGCGCGTAGCGCTCCATGAAGCGCTCGCCGTTCGCGTTGCGCAGGATACCGCCTTCGCCGCGCACGCCTTCGGTGATCAGCACACCCGCGCCGGCCACGCCGGTCGGGTGGAACTGCCAGAACTCCATGTCCTGCAGCGCGATGCCCGAGCGCGCCGCCATGCCAAGGCCGTCGCCGGTGTTGATGAACGCGTTGGTCGATGCCGCGAAGATCCGGCCTGCGCCGCCCGTCGCGAACAGCGTGGTCTTGCCTTCCATGATGTAGACGTCGCCCGTCTCCATCTCGAGGGCCGTCACGCCGAGTACGTCGCCGTCCGCGTCGCGGATCAGGTCGAGCGCCATCCATTCGACGAAGAACTGCGTCTTCGCTTCGACGTTCTGCTGGTACAGCGTGTGCAGCAGCGCGTGACCGGTACGGTCGGCGGCCGCGCAAGCGCGCTGGACCGGCTTCTCGCCGTAGTTCGCGGTATGGCCGCCGAACGGGCGCTGGTAGATCGTGCCGTCCGCGTTGCGGTCGAACGGCATGCCGAAGTGCTCGAGTTCGTACACGACGTTCGGCGCTTCACGGCACATGAACTCGATCGCGTCCTGGTCGCCGAGCCAGTCGGAGCCCTTGATCGTGTCGTAGAAGTGGTAGTGCCAGTTGTCTTCGCTCATGTTGCCGAGCGACGCGCCGATACCGCCCTGCGCGGCCACCGTGTGCGAACGCGTCGGGAACACCTTCGACAGCACGCCGACCGACAGGCCCGCGCGCGACAGTTGCAGCGCTGCGCGCAAGCCGGAGCCGCCTGCGCCGACGATTACGACGTCAAACTTGCGGCGCGGGAGGGAAGTTTTGATTGCAGCCATTCTTTACACTCTCCAGAGAATCTGCGCGGCGTAGCCCGCACATGCGAGCAGCCAGACGATGGTCAGCGATTGCAGCAGCAGGCGCACACCGACGGGCTTCACGTAGTCCATCCAGATGTCGCGCACGCCGACCCATGCGTGGTAGAAGAGGGAAAGCAGCATCACGAAGGTCGCGAGCTTCATCCATTGCGCGGCGAAGATCGATGCCCAGCCTTCGTACGAGAAATCGTGCGCGCCGAAGAACAGGACGAGCAGAATGACCGTGTAGACCGCCATGATCGTGGCGGTGACGCGCTGCGCGAGCCAGTCGCGCAGGCCGTAGTGTGCGCCGACGACGAGGCGCTTCGAGCCGATTCGGTTGTTGGCTGCCATTTTCTTAGAATGCTCCGAACAGTTTGAGTGCCATGGCGATCGTCAGCGCGATCGAGACGACAAAGACGACGACTGCCGTCCGCTTGCCGCCTTCCTTCGTGACGGCGTCGTGGTTGACGTCCATCAGCAGGTGGCGAATGCCGGCGCAGAAATGGTGGAAGAAGGCCCACGACAACGCGAGGACGATCAGCTTGACGACGATGTTGGAGAGGAAAGCCTTGAAGACTTCGAAGCTGAGCTCGGAGGTGAGGCTCTGGTCGAAGAGGAACAGCAGGAACGGCAGGAACAGGAACAGCAGCGCGCCGCTGATACGATGGAGAATCGACAATATCGCGGCCAGCGGCATGCGATATTTCAACGTGATGTCGCCGATTCCGATGTTCCGGTATTCCGGCCTCGGCTTTCTTACTGCGTCAGTCATGCTAGACCCCTACTATGTTGTCACACTAATCCGCGATTTTAGCGCCTTTTTATATCGCGCTGCAGCGAAAGTCTGCTCTGGATAATTGCGCGAACAAGAACAAAGGCGGCCCGAAACGTGCTTCGCGAGCGTGGGAAACGCGAATGCACGCAGCTGAGCCGAACGTCGTCAGCTCAAGTCATTCTGATAGTAGTACCCGGTTGTGACATACCAGCCGCGACGCACTTCCACCGGCCGGTCCCCGTACGTATAGGACACGCGCTCGACCGACAGCAACGGGAACCCCGCCGGCACGTGCAGCAGGTCGGCCACCGCCGGGTCCGCCGCCACCGCGCGAATCTTCTCCGTCGCGCGGATCATCCGCGTACCGAACTCCGTCTCGAACATCGCGTAGAGCGGCCCCTTGTACTCGCTCAGCCGCTCGAACGTGAGCCCGCGGAACATCGCACCCGGCAGCCAGATCTCGTCGAGCACCGTCACTTCGCTGTCGAATTCCAGCAGGCGGCGCACCTGCACGACGGGATCGGCGGGCTTCAGGTCGAGTTGCCGCGCGATCTCCGCCGGCGCACGCAGGCGCCGGCATTCGAGCAGGCGGCTCACGTGCGGGTGCTCGGCACCGTCGTCGGCCAGCAGACGCAGAAAGCGGAATTGCGCGCGATCTTCGTTGTGCGTTGCAACAAAAGTGCCCTTGCCCTGCCGCCGGACCACGAGGTTTTCGGCGGCCAGTTCGTCGATCGCCTTGCGCACGGTGCCCTGGCTGACTTTGTAACGGGCCGCGAGCTCCACTTCGCTGGGGATGATCTCGCCCGGCTTCCATTCGCCGGATTCGAGACTTTGCGTGATCAATGACTTGATCTGCTGGTATAACGGGCTGAACGTCGGCGACGCGGAGGCCGCGGGCGAGGCTGCGGGATCGCCCGCGCCCGGCTGCCCTGGGCCGCCTGCGCCGGTCTGATTCGCGGTGTTCGCCTGGTTCGATGTCATGGCGCGCATTTCATCACAAACCGCACTTTTTCGTCCACTCAATTTCCGCAAAACATCTGTCTTATATAAGACATATGATACCGTTTGACTTTGCGCCTGACGGCTCCTACACTCCCGGTCGAGCAAGGGTTCGCGGGTGCAACAGCGCGTCCCCGGCTACGTGCCACGGCCGTCTCCAGGTTCACCGCGTCTGCCATCGCGAGTCCTCCGCCCTGCTTCAATGCAACGCTACGCACAACGCGCATAGAATGGCGTTTTCGCTCGCGTCCAACGCTTCACCCGTCCTGGAGATTTTCAATGGCTAAGCCCGCAAAGCGCGTTGCCGTCACCGGCGCCGCAGGTCAAATCGCTTACTCCCTGCTGTTCCGCATCGCGAACGGCGACCTGCTCGGCAAGGACCAGCCGGTCATCCTGCAACTGCTCGACCTCCCGCAAGCCCAAGGCGCCGTCAAGGGCGTCGTGATGGAACTCGACGACTGCGCGTTCCCGCTGCTCGCCGGCGTCGTGATCACCGACGATCCGAAGGTTGCATTCAAGGATGCAGACGTCGCGCTGCTGGTCGGCGCACGTCCGCGCTCGAAGGGCATGGAGCGCAAGGACCTGCTGTCGGCGAACGCCGAAATCTTCACGGTTCAGGGCGCTGCGCTGAACGAAGTCGCGAGCCGCGACGTGAAGGTGCTGGTCGTCGGCAACCCGGCGAACACGAACGCGTACATCGCGATGAAGTCGGCGCCGGATCTGCCGAAGAAGAACTTCACGGCGATGCTGCGCCTCGACCACAACCGCGCGCTGTCGCAGCTCGCCGCGAAGTCGGGCAAGCCGGTCGCGTCGATCGAGAAGCTCGCCGTGTGGGGCAACCACTCGCCGACGATGTACCCGGATTTCCGCTTCGCGACCGCCGAAGGCGAATCGCTGCTGAAGCTGATCAACGACGACGTATGGAACCGCGACACGTTCATCCCGACCGTCGGCAAGCGCGGCGCGGCGATCATCGAAGCGCGCGGCCTGTCGTCGGCGGCGTCGGCAGCCAACGCGGCGATCGACCACGTCCGTGACTGGGTGCTCGGTACGAACGGCAAGTGGGTCACGATGGGCATCCCGTCGGACGGCTCGTACGGCATTCCCGAAGACATCATCTACGGCGTGCCGGTCACCTGCGAAAACGGCGAATACAAGCGCGTCGAAGGCCTGGAAATCGACGCGTTCTCGCGCGAGAAGATGGACGGCACGCTGGCCGAGCTGCTCGAAGAGCGCGATGGCGTCGCCCACCTGCTGAAGAACTAAGCATCACGCATCGTGCCGGGCGGCCTTCGGGGCGCCCGGCTGCGGCACGGGCCGGCACGCCGCCGGCCCGTGCCGCCCGATCCGATCCGCGCACGTTTTGCCGCCCCGCGCCCGCCGCGCACCGGCCCAGAACCTGCCCGAATCCGATTTTTCTCCACGTTGACCCGCTCCCCTGACGTAGACGAGATGGCCGCGCTCACTCCTGCACAAGTGCTGTACGACGGGGCGTCCCCGCCCGCGATCCTGCCCTGCTGCGATCACTACGCGGGCAGCGAGAAGCTGATGCGCAAGTCGCTCGCGCTGCAGGCCGAGCTGGGCCCGGTGTTCGACCTCACGCTCGACTGCGAGGACGGCGCGGCCGTCGGCCAGGAAGCCGCGCACGCGGCGCTCGTCGCCGATCTGCTCGGCAGCGCCGAGAACCGCTTCGGCCGCGTCGGCGTCCGTATCCACGACTTTTCCCACCCGCACTGGCGCGACGACGTGCGCATCGTGCTGCGTGCGTCGCGCGCACCCGCCTACATCACGCTGCCGAAGATCGCGAACGCCGCCGACGCGGCCGAAATGACTGCGTTCATCGAAGGCACGCGCCGCGAGCTCGGCATCGCGCAGCCGATCCCGGTCGACGTGCTGATCGAGACGCACGGCGCGCTCGCGCAGGCGGCCGCTCTCGCCGCGCTGCCGACGGTCGGCACGCTGAGCTTCGGGCTGATGGATTTCGTCTCCGCGCACCACGGCGCGATCCCCGATTCCGCGATGCGCTCGCCCGGCCAGTTCGACCACCCGCTCGTGCGCCGCGCGAAGCTGGAAATCGCCGCGGCCTGTCACGCGCACGGCAAGACGCCGTCGCACAACGTGACGACCGAGGTGCGCGACATGAGCGTCGTCGCCGGCGATGCGCGCCGCGCGCGCGACGAATTCGCCTTCACGCGGATGTGGAGCATCCATCCCGCGCAGATCCGCCCGATCGTCGACGCCTTCGCGCCGCGCACCGACGAAGTCACGCTGGCCGCCGAAATCCTGCTCGCCGCGCAGGCCGCCGACTGGGGCCCGACGCGCCACGGTGATACGCTGCACGATCGCGCGAGTTACCGTTATTACTGGTCGGTGCTGCGCCGTGCGCGGGCCACCGGCCAGCCCGTACCGGACGAGGCCGCGCCGCTGTTCGGCCCGGCCGCCGCGGGCGCCGCGCCTTGAGGGCGCGCCGCCGGCCGATACACGCGTTTCATGCATTCGCCGGGACGCAAGCCGGACAGAGGTTTGCGAAACGACAAAAAACGTAACGGAGCCCGAAAACCTGATATATGCGCGGCCAAATAGGTGAAAATAGCGGCCGCTGCGCGCTTTCGGGGCGCGTGCAGTTTCAAACCGGCCGGCAGTTTCGATTGCCGGCCCTTGTCAACTGATTATCGAAAGGTTCTGACTCCATGAAGAAACTCCTGATCGCTACCGCCATCGGCGCCTTGTCCGCCACGATGCTGGTGTCGGCTCCGAGCGCGTTTGCCCAGGGTACGGCCACCACGACCGCGAAGAAGGCCACGGCCAAGCGCCCGGCGCCGGCCAAGCGCATCATCCCGCGCAGCAAGAAGGCGCAGGCACGCGCAGCCGCCAAGGTCGATCCGGTACCGGACGGCGCGGTCAAGTGGTCCTGTAAGGAAGGTCTGTCGTTCGACCTCGCCGGCGACATGAAGCGCGACCAGGTCGTCACGGTTCACTGGGCGAAGAAGAACTACAAGCTGCCGCGTCAGGCCACGACGACGGGCGCCGACACGTTCTACGATCCGGCAGCCGGCTTCAAGCTGGTCGTGATCCCGACCAAGGCAATGCTGTTCTCCGACGCGAACGGCGGCGAGCGTCTCGCGGATGAATGCGTGACGCCGGAAATGGCACAGGGCAACGCGGCGCCGACGCAGTCGAACGAGCTGAAGCCGGCCGCGAACTAAGCGTCCCCCCGGCCCCTCGATGTCCGCCCCGGTCTCCAACGTCCGCACCGCGCCGGATTCGGTACTCGTCGACATCGTCGACTACGTGCTGAACACCGGCATCGACAGCGCGCTCGCGCTGGAGACGGCGCGTCATTGCCTGATCGACACGCTCGGATGCGGACTCGAGGCGCTGTCCTACCCTGCCTGCACCAAGCTGCTCGGCCCCGTCGTGCCCGGCACGATCGTGCCGAACGGCGCGAAGGTGCCGGGCACGTCCTTCCAGCTGGATCCCGTCCAGGCCGCGTTCGGCATCGGCGCGATGATCCGCTGGCTGGACTTCAACGACACCTGGCTCGCCGCCGAATGGGGTCATCCGTCCGACAATCTCGGCGGAATCCTGGCGACGGCCGACTGGCTCTCCCGCACGGCCCGCGCGGCCGGCCGGAAGCCGCTCGCGATGCGCGACGTGCTGGTCGCGATGATCCAGGCCCACGAGATCCAGGGCTGCCTCGCGCTCGAGAATTCGTTCAACGCGGTCGGACTCGACCACGTGCTGCTCGTGAAGGTCGCATCGACGGCCGTCGTCGGCCGCCTGCTCGGGCTCACGCGCGACGAGTTGATCAACGCGGTTTCCAACGCATTCGTCGACGGCCACGCGCTGCGGACCTACCGCCATGCGCCGAACACCGGTTCGCGCAAATCGTGGGCGGCCGGCGATGCCACGTCCCGCGCGGTGCGCCTCGCGCTGATCGCGAAAACGGGTGAAATGGGCTATCCGTCGGCGCTCACCGCCAAAACCTGGGGCTTCTACGACGTGCTGTTCGACGGCAAGCCGTTCCGCTTCCAGCGCCCATACGGCACGTACGTGATGGAAAACGTGCTGTTCAAGATCGCGTTTCCCGCCGAATTCCACGCGCAGACGGCCGCCGAGGCCGCGCTGCAGCTGCACGCGCAGCTCGCCGCGGCGGGTCGCACGACCGACGACATCAGCCGGATCACGATCCGCACGCACGCGGCCGCGATCCGCATCATCGACAAGCAGGGCCCGCTCGCCAATCCGGCCGACCGCGACCACTGCATCCAGTACATGGTCGCCGTGCCGCTGCTGTTCGGCCGGCTGACCGCGGCCGACTATGAAGACGCGGCCGCGGCGGACCCGCGCATCGACGCGCTGCGCGCGAAAACCGTGTGCGTCGAGGATCCGCAGTTCACGAAGGATTACCACGATCCGGACAAGCGATCGATCGCGAATGCGCTGACGATCGCGTTCACGGACGGATCGAAGCTTGCCGAAGTGGCGGTCGAGTATCCGCTCGGCCATCGGCGGCGCCGCGCCGAAGGCGTTCCGCTCCTAGTCGAGAAGTTCAGGACCAACCTCGCCCGCCGCTTTCCGGCCAAGCAGCAACAAGCGATTCTCGACGTGTCGCTGGACCAGGCAAAGCTCGAAGCGATGCCGGTCGATGAGTACGTCGACTTGTACGTGATATAGCCGTCATTTACAGGACACGTAGTTTCCTAGCCTTAAACCCAGGAAAATCACCATGGCCCACAATCTCCACAAGACCCTCAAGGAATTCGACAGCGGTTCCGGCAAAGGCAAGTTCTACTCGCTGCCGCAGCTCGGCAAGGAACTGAAGACGAAGATCGAACGCCTGCCGGTGTCGATCCGCATCGTGCTCGAGTCCGTGCTGCGCAACTACGACGGCAAGAAGATCACCGAAGAGCACATCGAGCAGCTCGCGAACTGGAAGCCGACCGCGAAGCGCGTCGACGAGATTCCGTTCGTCGTGTCGCGCGTCGTGCTGCAGGATTTCACGGGCGTGCCGCTGCTCGCCGACATCGCGGCCATGCGCGGCGTCGCCGAGCGTACGGGCAAGAACCCGAAGAAGATCGAACCGCTGGTCCCGGTCGATCTCGTCGTCGATCACTCGGTCCAGATCGACTACTTCCGCCAGAAGGACGCGCTCGACCTGAACATGAAGCTGGAATTCCAGCGCAACAACGAGCGCTACCAGTTCATGAAGTGGGGCATGCAGGCGTTCGACACGTTCAAGGTCGTGCCGCCGGGCGTGGGCATCGTCCACCAGGTGAACCTCGAATACCTTGCGCGCGGCGTCCACAAGAAGACCGACGGCGCCGACACCGTGTACTACCCGGACACCCTGGTCGGCACGGACAGCCACACGACGATGATCAACGGCATCGGCGTAGTCGGCTGGGGCGTGGGCGGCATCGAGGCGGAAGCCGGCATGCTCGGCCAGCCGGTGTACTTCCTGACGCCGGACGTCGTCGGCGTCGAGCTGAAGGGCAAGCTGCGCGAAGGCGTGACGGCCACCGACCTGGTACTGACGATCACCGAAATGCTGCGCAAGGAGAAGGTCGTCGGCAAGTTCGTCGAATTCTTCGGCGAAGGCACGCGCTCGCTGTCGCTGCCGGACCGCGCGACGATCGGCAACATGGCGCCGGAATACGGCGCGACGATGGGCTTCTTCCCGGTCGACGAAAAGACGATCGACTACTTCGAAGGCACGGGCCGCACGAAGGCCGAAATCGCCGCGTTCGAAAACTACTTCAAGGCGCAGAACCTGTTCGGCATCCCGAAGGCCGGCGACATCGACTACACGAAGACGGTGACGCTCGACCTCGCGACGGTCGCGCCGTCGCTGGCCGGCCCGAAGCGCCCGCAGGACCGCATCGAGATCGGCCACGTCAAGTCGACGTTCACCGACCTGTTCTCGAAGCCGGTCGCGGAAAACGGCTTCGCGAAGAAGGCGGACGACCTGAACACGCAATACACGACGAGCAACGGCGTCGACGTGAAGAACGGCGACGTGCTGATCGCCGCGATCACGTCGTGCACGAACACGTCGAACCCGAGCGTGCTGCTGGCCGCCGGCCTGCTCGCGAAGAAGGCGGTCGAGGCCGGCCTCACGGTCGATCCGAAGATCAAGACCTCGCTCGCGCCGGGATCGCGCATCGTCACCGAGTACCTGACGAAGACGGGCCTGCTGCCCTACCTGTCGAAGCTCGGCTTCGAAGTCGCGGCCTACGGCTGCACGACCTGTATCGGCAACGCGGGCGACCTGACGCCGGAACTGAACGAAGCGATCACGAAGAACGACATCGTCGCGGCGGCCGTGCTGTCCGGCAACCGTAACTTCGAAGCGCGTATCCACCCGAACATCCGCGCGAACTTCCTCGCGTCGCCGCCGCTGGTCGTCGCGTACGCGATTGCCGGCAACATCACGCGCGACCTGATGACCGAGCCGGTCGGCAAGGGCAAGGGCGGCCGCGACATCTACCTCGGCGACATCTGGCCGACGAGCGACGAAATCCACGCGCTGCTCAAGTTCGCGCTCGATCCGAAGAAGTTCGAGGACAACTACTCGAAGCTGACCAAGAAGGGCGACCTCTGGAGCAAGATCGAGGGCGAATCGGGCGAGGTCTACGACTGGCCGAAGTCGACGTACATCGCCGAGCCGCCGTTCTTCGGCAACGACTTCTCGATGGAGCCGGCTGCATCGATTCCGACGGTCAAGGGTGCGCGCGCACTGGGCATCTTCGGCGACTCGGTCACGACCGACCACATCAGCCCGGCAGGCTCGATCAAGGAAGATTCGCCGGCAGGCAAGTGGCTGAAGGAAAACGGCGTGCAGAAGGCCGACTTCAACAGCTACGGCTCGCGCCGCGGCAACCACGACGTGATGATGCGCGGCACGTTCGCGAACGTCCGGGTCAAGAACCTGATGATCCCGCCGAAGGCGGACGGCACGCGCGTCGAAGGCGGCCTGACGATCCACCAGCCGAGCGGCGAACAGCAGTCGATCTACGACGCAGCGATGCAGTACGTTGCCGCCGGCACGCCGACCGTCGTGTTCGCGGGCGAAGAGTACGGCACGGGCTCGTCGCGCGACTGGGCCGCGAAGGGCACGCAACTGCTCGGCGTGAAGGCCGTGATCGCACGCAGCTTCGAGCGCATCCACCGCTCGAACCTGGTCGGCATGGGCGTGCTGCCGCTGCAGTTCAAGGGCGCGGACAGCGTCCAGTCGCTCGGCATCACCGGTGAAGAAACGTACGACATCGAAGGCCTCGGCGACGACTTCAAGCCGCAGCAGGACGTCACGCTCGTGATCCATCGCAAGAACGGCGAAACGCAGCGCGTGCCGGTGCTGCTGCGCATCGATACGCCGATCGAAGTCGACTACTACAAGCACGGCGGGATCCTGCCGTTCGTGCTGCGCTCGCTGCTCGCAGCGTAAGCGCCCTGCTTTTGCAGGTGCCGCAGCCGCCTCGCGGGCGGTTGCGGCCGATTTGGATGCCCGACCTCGTGTCGGGCTTTTTTTCGTCTGTCGCTCGGTGGGCCCGCGGCGTAGCGTCGACCGCACGGCGGCGCCCCGCTTTCACGGAATGTCACCGGCCGGCGGCCGGCTCGCGCGTCACGCCGCCTTGCTGCTTCGCACCTTCGCGCCCGCGGAGGAACCCGATCGCGCGTTCTTCTTCAGATGCGTGCGGTTGTATTCGATCGCCGCGCGCACGAGGTTTTTCAACGCCCGCTTGTCGAGCTTGTCGCCTTCGAAGAAATCGATCGCGCGCCGCGCATTGCCTTCGAGGCCGTCATTGAACAGCTGGTCGGGATCGGGCAATTTCGCGCCGTGCATGAAGGTCAGCTTCACCTTGCCCTTGTGCGCGTTCGCGACCGCGATCATCCCGTCGCACGACCACACGGGGCTGCCCATCCACTTCCATTCCTCGACGATGCTTTCGTCCGCCGCGAGAATCGTCTGGCGGAGCTCGGCGAACGTCTTGCCGCGCCAGTCGACGATGCCGGCGATCAGCGCATCGATGCGCTCGGACGGCGTGAGGTTCGTTGAGCTCATGCGCGGGCCTCCGTTTGCGCGTCGGGGCGCGACAGCACCTGTTCGAGCGATTCGAAGAACCGGACCCAGCCATACTGCGCGCCGCGGTACGCCTGCTCCTGATCGGCGCGGAAGCCGACCTGTTCCATGCGCAGGTGCGTGCCGGCCGGCGTCGGCGTGAGCGTCCACGTCACGACGCTTTCGAGGCCGTGGGCTGCCCACGTATAGGACAGCGTGCGGTGCGGCTCGATCGCGAGGACCGTACAGTCGACCGAGCCCCAATCCGCACGGAAGCTGAACGCACGGCCCGCGACGGGCTCGAAGTCGCTCTTCATCAGCCACGCCTCGATCAGGTGCGGTTGCGTGAGCGCGCGCCAGATCTTCTCCGGCGGATGCGGCAGCTCCCGGTCGACGACGACGGAGCGCGTTTCGGTAGTGGCTTGGTTCATTACTGATCCATCCTTTTGAGCAGATCTTCGAGGGCATCGAACCGGCTCTGCCAGAAGCCTGCCATCTGGCTCGTCCAGTCGATCAACGGGGCCAGCGCCTGCGGCTGCGCGCTGTAGTGCGTCTGCCGGCCTTCGTGACGGTCGTTCACGAGCCCGGCCTGCTTCAGTACGCCAAGGTGCTTCGACACGGCCGGCTGCGACACGCCCGCGTGGGCGGTCAGCGCGGCAACCGTCAGTTCGCCCTCCGCGCACAGCCGCTCGAAGAGTGCGCGGCGCGTGGGATCGGCGAGTGTCCGGAAAAGCGTGTCGTGAGCGGTCTGCATGCCGGGCAAAATCCATAACTCTGTAGTTATGAATTGGATAATATCTGCTGATCGCCGCACGTCAAGGCGGGATTTCGCGAACGACGTCGTTCGATCTCGCGCCACGGGTGCGTGCGTCGCACTGGCTCTAGCCAAGACCGGATTCGAGCATTTCTTCTAATCAGCGATGGTGACGCGTGATCCGAAAGCAGCCTGCAAGACTGCTCGACGTGCTGTTCCACAGTTCGGGAAACGTCTGGAGTCGGCCTGCCCCGTTCTTGTGCCTGCACGAAGCCGTTCCTGACGGGTTGCTTCCAATGACCACATAGTGCGATACGGCGTGCCGCCATTGACACGCAAACGTCATGCATCCGCGCGGCACGCCCTTCCACGCCCGCGCACATTCCGACGCTGCAACGAAGGAGTCGTGCGTGTGAGCGACACGCGTTGCCGCGTCGCGTGCCGCGAACCGGTTCCGCTCACCGCCCTCGCCATTACCGTCGCGCAACGACGCCACCCGCGCAGTCACGCGCCCCGTTGTCAGAACTGACAGCTATGGAAAATGGCAGCTACCCGAACGCCACCGACGCCCTACGCTCGTCACCGCTCGCGGCCCCACAAGGGCCGGGGGTTCCAGTAACGTCGCCTCTCCTAAAAAGGACTCCCGATGAAAAGGAACGCCTGGTTTGCCCTTCCCCTTCCGTCGCCCCGCCGTCTTGCGTGCGTGGCACCGCTCGTGTTCGCCGCCGTTGCGGCGCATGCGGCGACGGATTGGGTCGATACCCATACGAAAGCCTTTCTGACCGGCCCGCAGTTGATGGCGCGCAGTGCGGCGCCGTCGCTCGAACTCGCGGCCGGCGAGACGACCAACGTCGTCGTCAGCCTGAAGCTGCGCAACGCCGCGCAGCTCAAGCAACTGGCGCGCGACGTGAACCGGCCCGGCAGCGCGCATTACCGCCAGTACCTGACGCACGAGCAGTTCCTCGCAAACTACGCGCCGACCGATGCGCAGGTGCAGTCGGTCGTCGACTATCTGCACAAGAGCGGCTTCACGAATGTCGAGGTCGCGCCGAACCGGCTGCTGGTCTCCGCCAGCGGCACGGCCGGCACGGTGAAGACCGCATTCAACACGTCGCTCGTACACTTCGAGTACGCAGGCCGTTCAGGCTTCGCCAACACGTCGACCGCGCAGGTGCCGCGCGCACTCGGCGACGTCGTCGGCTCGGTGCTCGGGCTGCAAAGTGTCGCGCGTGCGCGGCCGCTGCTGCGCATCGGCAACGTGGCGAAACCGCAGGCGCTCGCGGCCGGCACGGCCACAGGCCACTATCCGAAGGAATTTCCGGGGCTCTACAACGCGACCGGCGTACCGACCGCCGCCGGCGTGACCGTCGGCATCATCACGATCGGCGGCGTGTCGCAGACGCTGCAGGACCTGAAGCAGTTCACGTCGAGCAACGGCTACGGCACGGTCTCGACGCAGACCGTCAAGACCAACGGCACGGGCGGCAGCTACACCGACGACCAGGACGGCCAGGGCGAATGGGATCTCGACAGCCAGTCGATCGTCGGCTCGGCCGGCGGCCAGGTCGGCAAGCTGGTGTTCTACATGGCGGACCTGAACGCCTCCGGCAACACGGGCCTCACGCAGGCGTTCAACCGCGCGGTGTCGGACAACACCGCGAAGGTGATCAACGTGTCGCTCGGCTGGTGCGAAACCGATGCGAACGCGGACGGCACGCTCGACGCCGAGGAACAGATCTTCACGACAGCCGCCGCGCAGGGCCAGACGTTCTCGGTATCGTCGGGCGACGAAGGCGTGTACGAGTGCAACAACCGCGGCTATCCGGACGGCTCGAACTACACAGTATCGTGGCCGGCTTCGTCGCCGCACGTGCTCGCGATCGGCGGCACGACGCTCTATACGACGTCGTCGGGCGCGTTCTCGAACGAAACGGTGTGGAACGAAGGGCTCGATTCGAACGGCAAGCTGTGGGCGACGGGCGGCGGCGTCAGCACGATCCTGCCCGCGCCGTCGTGGCAGTCGGGCAGCAATCGCCAGTTGCCGGACGTCGCGTTCGATGCCGCGCAAAGCACGGGCGCGTACATCTACAACTACGGCCAGTTGCAGCAGATCGGCGGCACGAGTCTCGCCGCGCCGATCTTCACGGGCTTCTGGGCGCGTCTGCTCGCGGCGAACGGCACGGGCCTCGGCTTCCCGGCCGGCAACTTCTATGCGGACATTCCGTCGCATTCGTCGCTCGTGCGCTATGACGTCGTGTCGGGCAACAACGGCTATCAGGGGTATGGCTACAAGGCCGGCACCGGCTGGGATCTGACGACCGGCTTCGGCAGCCTGAACATCGCAAACCTCAACCAGCTGATCAAGTCAGGCGGGTTCTGAGCGAAGCGTGAAGGCCGGCGCGCGGCGATGGCTTGCCGCGCGCCGGTGGTGAGCATCCCGTGCCCTACTCCGTCGCCGGCTCCTTCACGGGCTCCTTAACGGGCTCCGAAACGACCGGCGCGCCGGCCCGATGCGACGGCGCGAACAGCCGCAGCCCGCTCGCGACGCTCGCCGCGCCCGCGAAACCCGCACCGAGCATCAACGCGAGCGTCGGCCCGTGGCGCCCCGCGATCCCGAACGACAGCGCAACGAGCGCCGCGCCCGTCGCCTGCCCGATCAGCCGCGCGGTCGCGATGATCCCGCTCGCGCCGCCGCTGCGCTCCGGCGGCGCGCTCGACATCAGCGCCTTCAGGTTCGGCGACTGGAAGAAGCCGAAGCCCGCGCCGCACAGCATCATCCGCCAGCCGATGTCGACGACGCCCGGCGACACCGGCAGCGCGGCGAGCGACACCATGCCCGCGCTCAGCAATGCGAGGCCGATCGCGCCGAGCAGCCCGGGCGGATAACGATCCGACAACCGCCCCGCGATCGGCGCGGCAAGCGCGACGATCGCCGACCACGGCGTCATCAGGAACCCCGTTTCAACCGCACTGCGATGCAGGACGGTTTCGAAATAGAACGGCAGCGACACGAACGCGAGCCCCTGCGCGGCGAACGCGCAGACGGCGGTCAGCGCGGACAGCGTGAACACGGGCCGGCGGAACAGGTCGACCGGCAGCATCGGCGCCGGATGCCCGGCCTGGCGGCGGATCAGCAGCCAGCCGAACGCGAATGCCACCGCGGCCGCGGCGAACACGACGGAGAGCGGCCCACGCTGCGCGAATTCGCCGAGCGCGAAAATCAGCGATGCGAACGTGATCACGTTGAACAGTGCGGCCACCGGATCGAACGCATGCTTGCCGCGCGCCGTCTGCGGCAGCGACGGAATCGCGACTGCAAGCGCGAACACGCCGAGCGGCACGTTCACCGCGAACAGCCACGGCCACGCGGCCACCGACAGGATCAGCGACGCGATCGTCGGCCCCACCGCGAACGACACGCCGACGACGAGCGCGTTGAAGCCGACACCGCGCCCGAGCCGGTGCGCGGGAAACAGGCCGCGAATCAGCGCGACGTTGACGCTCATGATCGCGCTCGCGCCGAAGCCCTGCACGATGCGCGCGGCCGTCAGCATCGGCAGCGTCGACGCGAGCGAACAACCGAGCGACGCCAGCGTGAACACGGCCAGCCCGGCGACATACACCCGCTTGTGGCCGACGATGTCGCCGAGCGACGCGAACGGCAGCAGCGTCGCAACCATCGCGAGCTGGTACGCGTTGATGATCCACACGGACGCGGCCGGCGACGCATGCAGGTCGGCGGCGATGGCGGGCAGCGCGGTGTTCGCGATCGCGGTGTCGAGGGTCGCGAGCGCGACGGCCAGCAGCACGGCGGACATCGCGCGCCAGTTGACGGCCGGCTCGTGCGCACCGGCGGGGGAAGCGATTTCGGACAAGATGGGCTCGGCTGACGGGCGACGCGCGGCGTCGCGGATTGAGCGGCGCGGCGACGAGCGCTCCGTGCGGCAAGAACGGAACGCGCGGCACCGCGAGCCGTATTGTTGCAGAGCCGCACCGAACGTGCAGGCGGCCGCGCCGCCAGTCAGCGAAACGAAAGCTTGCGGGATGCCGTGCCTTGCGCGCGGCGTCGTCGATGCGCACAACGATCGACGATCCGGCGATTGCCGGGCGGCCTTCCGGGCTCGCGGCCAGCTTCGTCGTGTCGGCGCCGGCGCCCGGCCCGGCCGCGTCCGACGGCGCCATCAAGCATCGGCAATGCGCCGACGCTTGACACGCGTGCGCCGCCGTCGCGCCACCGCGTCAGGTCAGGTCACCGCACGCCGCGCATTGCGGCCACGCAGCCATTCGAGCGCGAGCAGCAGGCTCGTCGAGAAAATGATCAGGATCGTGGCGAGCGCCGCGATCGTCGGGCTGATGTTCTCGCGGATGCCCGTGAACATCTGGCGCGGAAGCGTCGTCTGGTCCGCGCCGGCGAGGAACAGCGTGACGACCACTTCGTCGAACGACGTCGCGAATGCGAACAGCGCACCCGACATCACGCCCGGCGCGATCACCGGCAACGTCACGCGGAAGAACGTCGTGACCGGGTTCGCGCCGAGCGACAGGCTTGCCCGTACGAGGTTCTGGTTGAAGCCCTGCAGCGTCGCGGCCACCGTCGTCACGACGAACGGCACGCCGAGCGCCGCATGCGCGGCGATCAGCCCCGTGTAGGTATTCGCGAGCCCGAGCGGCGCGAAGAACAGGTACATGCCGACGCCGACCACGACGACGGGCACGATCATCGGCGACAGCAGCACGGCCATCAGCAGCCCCTTGCCGCGGAAATCGGCCTTCGTCAGGCCGATGGCCGCGAGCGTGCCGAGCACGGTCGCGACGACGGTCGCCGACGGCGCGACGATGAAGCTGTTCTTCGCGGCCATGCGCCACTCGTCGGATGCGATCAGGTTCTCGTACCAGCGCAGCGAGAAACCCGGCATCGGATAGACGAGGAACGTGCTCGACGAGAACGACAGCGGCACGATCGCGAGCACCGGCAGGATCAGGTACAGCAGCGTCAGCACGACGAGCACGCGCAACGCGACGTACCACGCGCGCTCGACGAACGACATGTGCGGCGCGAACAGCGGCCTGGCGAGTTTCATGATCGGCATCCCCTTCCCGTTTCCCTGTGCCCGGCGCTCAGCCAAGGCTCACGTTGGTGCGCGTGAAGCGCCCGTACACCGCGTACAGCACCAGCGTCGCCGCGAGCAGCAGCCCGCCGAGCGCACACGCCATGCCCCAGTTGATCGTCACGTTCGTGAAGTACGCGACGTAATAGCTGACCATCTGGTCGTTCGGCCCGCCGAGCAGCGCGGGCGTGATGTAGTAGCCGATCGCGAGGATGAACACGAGCAGCGCGCCCGCACCGACGCCCGGATAGGTCTGCGGCACGTACACGCGCCAGAACGCGGCGAACGGATGGCTGCCGAGCGACACGGCCGCGCGCTGGTAGGTCGGCGGAATCGACTTCATCACGCTGTAGAGCGGCAGGATCATGAACGGCAGCAGGATGTGCGTCATCGAGATGTACACGCCGACGCGGTTGAACAGCAGCGTCAACGGATGCGAGATCAGCCCGCTGCCGATCAGCGCGGTGTTGATGAGCCCTTCGCTCTGCAGCAGCACGATCCACGCGGCGACGCGCACGAGCACCGACGTCCAGAACGGAATCAGCACGAGGATCATCACGAGGTTCGCGCGCCGTTCCGACAGCGTCGAGATCCAGTATGCGAGCGGGTAGCCGAGCAGCAGCGCGAACAGCGTGACGGCGATGCCGATCACGAACGTGCGCCCGAAGATCGCGAGGTAGATCGACTGATCGGGATCGGCCTGCACGATGTGGCCGAAGCCGTCCTGCTTGTGATCGAGCGCGGCGAGCAGGTAGAACGGCGACACCTGGCTGCCGTTCTTCGCGATCGACTGCCAGTACGCGACGTCACCCCAGCGCGCATCGAGGTCGATGAATTTGGCGCGTGTCTGCACGGGCGTCAGCGCCGCGTCATTGTCGCCCTTCAGCGGCATCGCGCGCGCCGTCTTCGCGACGAGCGAGCGATAGCCGGGAATCTCGGTGTTCAGGCGCCGCGCGAGCGCGCCCATCGCCTCGCTGTCGGCCACCTTCGTCATGTCGGCCGCGAGCGCGACATACGCGGCGTCCGCCGGCGGCGTCTTGCGATCCCAGCCCGACAGCGCGGCGACCGTGTTCGGCAACGCAGTCGCGATCTCCGGGTTCTGCACCGCGCGCGTGAGCAGCGTGCCGATCGGCACGACGAAAATCAGCAGCAGGAAAATCGCGAGCGGCGCGACCAGCAGCAGCGCCATCGTGCGCTTGCGGGCCTCGGCGGCCTTCAGCTCGCGCTTGAGCGCGGCGGTCGACGGCGAGGAAGGCGCGATCGTCATCGTATTCAACTGGTCTCTCCGGCCGGACACGTTCCGGCGGAATGCCGCGCGACGCGATCGACGCGTCGCGCGGCCGGTTGCATCACGACACCCGTGAGGATGCCTGACCGGTTACTTCGTTGCCCACGCGGCGAAGCGCTGTTCGAGCTCGTCGCTGTGGTCGGTCCAGAAGCCGATGTCCTCCAGCACCGCGTTCTTGCCGTTGGCCGGCGAGTTCGGCAGGTTCGCGAGCGTCTTCGCGTCGAGCGCCTTGATCGCGGCGATGTTCGCCGGACCGTACGCGATGTGCTGCGCATACGCCTGCTGCGGCTTCGGCGTCAGCGAGTACGCGATGTACTGCTCGGCCAGCGCCTTGTTCGGCGAGCCCTTCGGAATCGCCCAGTAGTCGAGGTCGTAGATGCTGCCGTTCCATACCACCTTCAGGTTCTTGCCTTCCTTCTGCGCGGCGTCGATGCGGCCGTTGTACGCGGTCGACATCACGACGTCGCCGGCGACGAGGAACTGCGGCGGCTGCGCGCCTGCTTCCCACCACTGGATGTATGGCTTCAGCTCGTCGAGTTTCTTGAACGCGCGATCCTGGCCAGCCTTCGTGCCGAGCACCTTGTAGACGTCCTTCGTCGCGACGCCGTCGGCCATCAGCGCGAATTCGAGGTTGTAGCGCGCGCCCTTGCGCATTCCGCGCTTGCCGGGGAATTTCTTCACATTCCAGAAATCGGCCCAGCCGGTGGGCGCCGACTTCAGCTTGTCCGCGTTGTACGACAGCGCCGTCGACCACACGAAGAAGCCGACGCCGCACACTTGCGGCGATTCCGGAATCAGGTCGGATTTCTTCGCGATCTTCGACCAGTCGAGCTTCTCGTACAGCCCTTCGTCGCAGCCGCGGTTCAGGTCGCCCGATTCGACTTCCACCACGTCCCAGTTGACGTGCTTCGCCTCGACCATCGCCTTCACCTTCGCCTGCTCGCCGTTGTATTCGACGGCCGTGACCTTGTTGCCGGTCGCCTTCTCGAACGGCTGGTTGAACGCGACCTTCTGTGCGTCGCCGTTCGCGCCGCCGAAGTTGACGACCGTGAGCTCGGCAGCGGTGGCCGATGCGCCGAATGCGACCAGGGCCAGCGCGAGCGCCGTGCGGCGCGCGGTAAAGCTTGCTCGTTTCATGATGGTTCCTCTCCTCTCGTGGTGGAAGTGGGCTTTGTTGTTGACGACGTGCTGCGAAAAACCGGGGTAAACCATGCTCACGCGAACACGCGCAGATGTTCGGGCGAGAACGCAAGCGAGACCGGGGCGCCGGGCGAGAACGCGTCGAGCGCACCGGTGCCGAGCGGCACCTTCACGAAACATTCGTCCTGGCCCGGCAGTGCGCAGCGCATGCGCACGTGATCGCCGAAATAGATGAGGCTGCGCGCCTCGCCGCTCACGCAATTGGCGGCGGTGCCGTTCGCACCGTTCACGCCGTGCGCGGCGAGACGCATGCGCTCCGGGCGGATGCACGCGACGGCCGATGCGCCCTCGGCGGCGTCGCCGATATGGCGGCCGACGAGCTTCGTGCCGTCGTCGAGCCGGAATTCGCAGAATTCGCCGTCGACGCGCGCGATCGTGCCGCGCAGCCGGTTGCTGTCGCCGATGAAGTTCGCGACGAATTCGTTGCACGGCGATTCGTACAGGCGGTCGACGGTGTCGAGCTGCTGCACGATGCCCTTGTCGAACACGGCGACGCGATCGGACATCGTCAGCGCCTCGCCCTGATCGTGCGTCACGTACACGAAGGTCACGCCGAGCTTCTCGTGCAGCGCCTTCAGTTCGTACTGCATGTGTTCGCGCAACTGCTTGTCGAGTGCGCCGAGCGGCTCGTCCATCAACACCAGCTTCGGCTCGAACACGAGCGCACGGGCCAGCGCGATGCGCTGCTGCTGGCCGCCCGACAGTTGCGCCGGATAGCGTTTCGCGAAGCGCTCCATCTGCACCATCTTCAGCGCGTGCGCGACGCGCTCCGCGCGCTCGGCGGCAGGCAGCTTGCGCACCGTCAGCGGATACCCGACGTTCTGCTCGACCGTCAGGTGCGGAAACAGCGCGTAATTCTGGAACACCATGCCGATGTTGCGCTTGTGCGGCGGCACGCTGTTCAGCAGTTCGCCGTCGAGGCGGATCTCGCCGCCGGTCGGGAATTCGAAGCCGGCCAGCATCATCAGGCAGGTGGTCTTGCCCGAGCCGGACGGCCCGAGCAGCGTCAGGAATTCCCCGCGCTGGATGTCGAGGTCGAGCGATTTGACGACCAGCGTCTCGCCGTCGTAGGTCTTCCGCACGCCGCGAAAGCTGACGATCACATCATCGGACTTCATCGTGCTGTCCCCTGGTTCCGCGCCAATTGATTTTGAGATGCGAGCCACTATACGGCGCGCACGGTTCTATACTAGGGAACCATTTCAATATTCCTAGTAGGACCACTTTGGATACCGTGATCGTCGCCGACTGGCTGTCCGCCCGTCTGGACCGCAGCTCGTCCGAGCCGATGTACCGGCAACTGCTGCAACTGATGCAGCAAGCGATTCTGACGGGGGAATTGGGGCCAGGGACAAAGCTCCCGAGTTCGCGCACGCTCGCGGGCGACCTGTCGATCGCGCGCAATACCGTGCTGCACGTGTACGACCAGCTGACGGCCGAAGGCTACGTGCTGACGACCACCGGCAGCGGCACCTATGTGGCCGACACGCGGCCGGACGCGGCCGCGATCCGCGTGCCGGGCGCCCCGCCGCCGGCGGCGGCCGACGAACCGCCGCTGCCCGACGCGCAGGACAGCCTGTCGATGCGCGGCCGGCAACTGGTCGAGCATGCGGGCGTCTCGCGGCGCCAGTGGGGGGCATTCATGCCGGGCGTGCCGGACGTGTCGGAATTCCCGAGCCGCACGTGGAGCCGCCTGCAGGCGCGGCTGTGGAAGGAGGCCAATCCGGAGCTGCTGACCTATGCGCCGGGCGGCGGCTACCGGCCGCTGCGGCGCGCACTCGCCGATTACCTGCGCGTCGCGCGCTCGGTCAAATGCTCGCCGGACCAGGTCATCATCACGACCGGTATCCATCAGTCGATCGATCTCGCGGTGCGGCTGCTGTCCGACATCGGCGACCGCGCGTGGGTCGAGGAGCCGTGCTACTGGGGCGTGCGCAGCGTGCTGCAGGCAGCCGGCCTCACGCTGGCGCCGGTGCCGGTCGATCAGGAAGGGCTCGATCCGCGCGCGAGCGACATGCAGCATCCGCCGCGGCTCGTGCTCGTCACGCCGTCGCACCAGTACCCGCTCGGGATGGTGATGAGCCTCGCGCGGCGCCGCATGCTGCTCGAATACGCGCGCCAGCACCGCTGCTGGATCATCGAGGACGACTACGACAGCGAATTCCGCTACGGCAGCCGCCCGCTCGCGTCGCTGCAGGGGCTCGACGACGGCGGCCGCGTGATCTACGTCGGCAGTCTCGGCAAGATGCTGTTCCCCGGGTTGCGGATGGGCTACATGGTCGTGCCCGAGCATCTGGTCGACACGTTCCGCACCGGGCTGTCGGAGCTGTATCGGGAAGGCCAGCTGATGCAGCAGGCCGTGCTCGCCGAATTCATCATGGACGGCCACCTCACTTCGCACGTCAGACGAATGCGCACGCTGTACGGCGAGCGCCGGCAACTGATGATCGACGCGATCCGCGCGCGCTTCGGCGACGCGCTGCCGGTGATGGGCGACGAGGCCGGCCTGCATCTGGTGCTCGGCCTGCCCGACGCGTGCGACGATCGCGCGGTCACGCAGAGCGCATTCGACGCCGGCGTGATCGTGCGCCCGCTCACCAGCTACTACAGCAACCTCGACACCGCGCGGCAGGGTTTGCTGCTCGGCTATGCCTGCGTCGCGCACGAAGGCATCCGGCCCGCGTTCGACACGCTCGCCAACACCATCGAGCAACATCTGCCGCGAAACATCACGCGCGCGGCGTGAAGCGCGCCGCACACGGCGGCGCCCGCTTCATCAATGCGCGCTGCCCGCGCCGCGATCGAGCGATGCCGCGCGCACGGCTTCGCCGGGTTTCGTGAACACACGCTGCCGCAATGCGGCGATCTGTGCGTCGCGATCCTGCGGCGACAGGCCGGCCGATTCGATCTGCGCACGCTGCGTCGCATAATCCGCGTAACGGCTCTGCCACGACGCATCGTCCTGCTGCATCTGCGCGACGCGCGCGGCGGCCTCGGGGCCGAGCGTCTGCGTCAGTTGCGCGCGCATCGCATCGGGCGTCGCGCCGCTCTTCTGCAATTGCGCGATCTGGTCGATCGCGGCACGCTGCCGGTCCACCCGCTGCTGCGCCGCGCGTTCGTCTGCCGGCATCTGCTGTTCGAGCGCCGCGAGCCGCTCGGCCTTCTGCGCATCCGTCAGTGAGCGATCCTGAGTGATCTTCAATCGTGCGAGGTCATAGCGCTGCCGCCACTGCTCCGCGCCGAAGAACGGCTGACTCCAGTCGCCGAGCGTGCGGTACGCGATCGACGCGCGCTGATCGAGCGCGAGCTGCAACGCGCCGAGGTCGGACTTGTCGACCGCACCCGCATCGCGCAATGTCGCGAGCGCATCGAGATACGCGCGATAGCGGTGCCACACGTCGAGCGCCTCGGCCTGCGCGACCGTGCCGTCGAGCTGCGCGGCAATCTCGCGCACGACGAACGCATCGAGCGCGGCCGCGCTCAGGTCGCTCCGCGCGGTCAGGCAATAGTCGAAGAAATCGCGTACCGCACGCGACTTCGCCAGATGGCCGCCTGCATCGAGCGGCAAGCGCGGTGCGCTGGAGCCGGCCAGCGACGGCGGCAGGCCCGCGCTCGCCGGTGCGGCGGCCTGCGGTGCGGCGGCCGCCACGCCGCCCACCGCGGCCGCATCCGGCGCGTCACCCGCGGCGCCCGTGCCGCGATGCGGTCCGGCGCCACTCCACATCGCGGCGCCGGCGATCGCCGCCAGCCCCACGACACCATAGATCGCAGCGCGCCGCGCCAGCGGCGCACGTCCTTCACGTGCCGCCATCGATCACACGCCCGCGAGCTTCAAGCGGTTCGCATGCGTGCGGATCACCGCGACCGGATCTTCCGCATAGGCGCCGCGCACACCGAGCAACTGGTTGATCTCGTCGATATGGTTCCACTTGTAGCTCGTGCTCAGCACCTTGCCGTACAGCGCGCTGCACTTCGACACGAGCCCGTCGTTCTGGCCTGAGGCGCGGTTGATCATCACCGTGCCCGTGCCGAGCAGCGCGAGTGTCGACAGGTCGAGCACGTTCGCCGGATCGACGAGCGGAATCGTGCTCGTGTCCGTCGCGCCCGTCACGCCGAGCACGGAAAACGTCGGCTGGATCGCCGTGCCGGCCCATGAATACAGCAGATGCGTGTTGCCGCCGACGGTTTCCGTCGGCGCGCCGGTCTGGCAGCTTCCGGGGGCGCCGAGGCCCGCGCTCGGATAGTTCTGGTTGTAGGTGGCGGCCTGCGCGGTCGTCAGCGTCTTCAGTGCGGCGAGGGCGTCCTGGTTCGTGTTGTGGCTGCTGCTCGTCAGGATACCGAACACATTGACGAAAGCGGCGATCACCGTCGACGACAACCCGGTCGGATCGTATGCGAGCACGCCCTGCACGAAGTCGGCGAACTCGGAGCCGCGATGCGGCGTGCCGATCGTCGTCACCGATGCGACGAGATCGGGCGCGACGGCCGCGACATAGCGCGACGTCAGCCCGCCCTGGCTGTGACCGACGAGATTGACCTTGGTCGCACCGGTCGCGGCGAGCACCGTCTTCACGTAGGCCAGCAGCTGTTCGCCGCGCCCGTTCGGGCCGTCATCGCTCTGGAATCCCGACAGATTCGCGACGTAGACGGTCGCGCCATGCTGCTGCAGGTTTTCCTGGATGCCGTACCAGTACTCGAGTACGCCCGCGTACTTGTCGGTGCCGGTCAGCCCGTGCACGAGAATGATCGGATAGCGCGTCGCCGCATAGTTGTCGGCGGGCGCGGTTGCCGCCATCGCCGTGTGCGTCGTCGCGAGCGTCATCAGCGCGGTCGTCCCCGCGAACGGCGCGACGCTCATCGCGCATGCCACTGCCCCTGCCATTACCCTGGAACGCATCGATCTGGCCATGCATGTTCTCCTGATTATTGTGCTGCCGGTGCGAATGACACCGGATCGACACGCACGCCGCATCGCCGCACGGCGGGTGTCGAAGCGGGAGTGAAGCACGACTCGTGAACGTTTGCGCCCCGACTAGATACGGTTCTCTAATCGGTTGACGCGCGCCGCCGGTTCGGGCGGTGCGGCGTTCAGGCGCGCGCATGCTGCGATGCACACGCGCGATGCGGGCTACAGCTTCGCGCTCACGCGCACCCACGCGGTACGCCCCGGCTCCATCACCGGCGCGTTTGCCGGATAGCCGAAACCCGCGTTGCCGGCGAGGTTCAGATGCTCGGTGTAGGCCTTGTTCAGTACGTTGTCGACGCCGACCGAGATCTGCACGGTCTTGCTGACGTTGTACTGCGTATGCAGCGACAGCACGCCGAATCCGGCGCTCGGGCCGAAGTCCTTGCCGACCACGTTGCCCTCGTTGAGCGCGTAGCGATGCTGCGGCGCAACGATGCGCCACAGGCCGCCCGCCGACCAGGCGCCGCGCGTGTATTCGAGGCCGATGCGCGCTTCGAGCGGCGGCATCTGCGGCAGCGGATCGCCGCTCGCCACGTTGCGCCCCCACGCATACGCGAGCGACGTCTCGACGCGCAGCGGCGCGACCGGCCGCCACGACACGCCGGCTTCGCCGCCCATGATCTGCGCGTTGACGTTGGTTGCCTGCGTGGTCGGGCCCATCATGCCGGCCGCATAGTTGAACAGGATGAAGTCCTGGACGTAGCCCGCGTACGCCGACACCCATGCATCGAACCGGTCGCTCTTGTATTGCGCGCCGATATCGAGCTGCGTGGTCTTCTCCGGCTGCACCGCCGAGAACGCGTTGATCGAACCGGCCGGCCCGCGCGTCGCGGAGAACAGTTCCCAGTAGTCCGGATAACGCTCCGCGTGGCCGATCCCCGCGTACCACGTGACGGGCAGCGACGCGAGATCGCGCTCGTAGCGCACGAAGCCGCTCGGCAGCACCTTCGTCCGATCGTCGTCGAAAGTCGGGTTCGGCTTGCTCATCATCATGCCGCGCTTCATCGCGCGCTTGTCGCGTGCGCTCGCATAGTCGATGCGCGCGCCGCCGATCACGCGCGAAACGTCGCTCGCATACCACGTCAGCTCGCTGAACACGCCCGCGTTCCACATGGCCGCCTGGGCATCCCACGGCTGGTCGCGGTAGTTCTGCTGCCCCATCGACGCACGCGAATCGAGCCGGTTCGATTGCGCATCGACGCCCGTGACGAGCTTGAAATCGTCGCCGAAGCGGAACGTCGCGGCGGCACGCGCGCCGACCGTGCGGCGCCGTACGTCCGCGGCCATTCGCATCGGCATGCTGCTCGTCGGGTCGGGCTGGCGCAACGTATAGTTGTCCATCACGTGATCGGCTTCGTTGTAGTACACGCGCGCCTCGATCCGGTCGAGCACGTCGCCGAGATGCCGCTTGTCGAACGACAGGCCGAACGTCTCGCGGCGGAAATGCGCGCCGTCCATCCCGCGGCCCGCGTAGCGCGCATAGCCGTCGCCGGTGCCGGCGGTCAGCTCGAGTCGCGTATGGTCGTCGGGCGTCCAGCCGAGCGCTGCATCGGCGTTCCATTTGTCCCACTGCGACGGCACGGTGTTGCCGTTGCCGTCCTTGTAGTCCTGCGAATGCGCGTGGTTCGCGGTCACGCGACCATAGATGTCCGGCGTGCCTGCGGTCAGGTCGATGTTCTGGTCGTTGCGGCCGAACGACCCGCCGACGAGACTGCCGTCGAAGCGCATGCCGGGGCGCTCGAAACGCGGCGTCACGCGCTCGAACAGCACGGTGCCGGCCGACGCGCCCGGACCGTACAGCACGGTCTGCGGCCCTTTCACGACGGTGACCTTGTCATAGCTTTCCGGCGCGATGTACGAGGTCGGCGCATCCATCCGGTTCGGGCACGCGCCGAGCGTCGGCATTCCGTTCGCCAGGATGTTCAGCCGCGAACCGAACATCCCGCGCAGCACGGGATCGCCGTTCGTGCCGCCGCTGCGGATCGACGTGAAGCCGGGAATCGTCTTCAGGTAATCGGCGCCGTCGCTGGCGGGCAGCGGCTGGCGCGGCGCCTTCGGATCGGTGACGACGACGAGCGGCGTCGACAGCGGCGACGCGACGACTTCGACGGGCGGCAACAGCATCGCCGCGTCGCCCGACGGCGCACCGGCCGCCGGCGTGGTTTCGGCCGCCGCAGCGCTCGCGGCCAGCGCGCCGACTGCCAGCGCAGGAACGGTGAGTTTCAGTACGCGTGGCAGAGGCCGCGCACCGGCATTGCGTGGCGCCCGCGGCGCACGCAACAGGAAATTGGTCATGATCGAAAGCCCGAGTGACGCCCTCCACGCGGCCGCGACGGGCCGCACGGATATCGGCGGGAAGTAGGAACGGCGGGAAACGCGTCAGGCGCGCTCGGGCGGTGCGCGCGGATAGGCGCGCGGATAGCGGTCGCCGCGCGCCGCGACGGCAGGCGACGCGACGGCGGAAACGGAAACGACGGGAATGAAGGCAACCGACGTGGCGGCAGGCGCGCCGATGGCCGGGCTATGAGCGAAGAAGCCGCAGTAGCCGCACGCGTCGAGATGCAGCCCATGATCGTGCATGCCGCCCGCATCCGACGAACGATGCGCACCATGCTCGGTACTGCAGACGATCGCCTCGGGCACGGCCGCCTGCGCGATACGCCACTGCGACACCAGCGGCGCCGCGATCGCGATCCAGATCGCGAGCAGGCCAAGCCAGGCAGTCAGGTGACGATGTCGGTGCAGCATGTGCGGCGACGAGTAAGCGGAATGTAAAAACAGCCGAGATGTTACAGAATGTTCAACGCGATGGCCAGTGCGGGCGACGGTAAACGAAGCGAGGGCGCATGGTTGTCAACACAACCATGCGCCCTCGCCTTCCGTGCGCGTCCGGAGCCGGACGATCAGGGCGCCATGCGCCGCAGCACGTCGTCGCGCCGGATGAAGTGATGGTAGAGCGCGGCCAGCGCATGCAGGCCGATCACGAAATAGAACGCGTTGCCGATCAGCTCGTGCGCTTCCTTGATCGTCGGCCGCAGCGCCTTGTCGGGGCCGAACAGCGTGAACGACACGCCGAGCCAGTCAAGCGACACCGGCTTGCCGCCCATGTTGACCATCATGATGCCGAGCAGCGGCTGCGCGATGATGAACACGTAGAGCGCGACATGCGCGAGTTTCGACAGCCAGCGCAGCAGCGTGGCCTGCGGGATCGCTTCCGGCACGCGGCTGACGACCCGCCACAGCACGCGCAGCACCGACAGCACGAGGACGAACGTCCCGGCCATCAGATGCACGTTCATCCAGAGCGCCCGGCTGTCGCTACCCTTCGGTCCGCGGATCTCGATGGCCAGGTAGGCCAGCGCGACCAGCAGGAAGATGGCCCAGTGGAAGAAGATCGCGGGCGAGCTGTAGCGCGTCTGTTTCGCGAGGATGTTTTTCATGCTTCGTCTCGTGTTGTAGGCGGGGAGGGGGCGCCAGCTGCAACCGGCCGCGCCCGGCAAGGCTGTGACGATTGTAGCCGCAGGGGCGGCCGGTTTTGCACGGCGCGATCAAATATCCGACGAATCGTCGACACGCGCCGCACGCGGCCCGCCTATGGAAAATCCGCATCGCGCGCCCGGGCGGCTGTGGCACGATGAAGCTTTGGTGCGACGGCGCGCGGGCATCATGAGCAAAGCGTTCTTCGTTGCAGCCTACCGGCTGATCGCCGCATTGCTCGCGGTGTCCACCACGCTGCACAGCGTCGCCGACTACTGGCGCCTGCCGACCTTCCATCTCGGCAACTACCTCAGCTACTTCACGCAACTGAGCAGCCTCTACGCGGCCGCAATACTGGCCGTGGGGCTGTGGCGCATCGCGCGCCCCGGCTCGCCGCGCTACGAATCGATGCGCGGCGCGGCGGTGCTGTACGTGCTGATCACCGCAATCGTCTACGAACTCCTGCTCGCGCGGCTCGATGCGCTGCGCCACGTCACGCCGGCGTTCAACAACTGGGTACTGCACCGGATCGTGCCGCTCGTGATGCTGTGCGACTGGCTGTATGTCGAACCGCGCTCGCCGATTCCGCGCCGCAGTGCGTTCGCGTGGCTCGGCTTTCCGGTCGTCTATCTCGGCTATACGCTGGTGCGCGGCGCGGTGGAGGACTGGTATCCCTACCCGTTCGTCGATCCGCGTCCGCACGGCTACCTGCCCGTCGCGATCCAGTGTTCGCTGATCGCGCTCGGCGCGGCGGCGCTCGCACTGGGCATTCGCTGGCTCGGCAATCATGCGAGACAGTCTGGCAGCGCGACGCTTAAGGAAGGATGAAGGTGGAAAAACGAAGTGGGCGGGAACGTGTGCGCCGCCCGGCGCACACGTGGCGCTGACAACGATCAGCCGCCGTTGCGCGGCAGGAAGTTCATCGGATCGACGACCTTGCCGTTCTGGCGGACTTCGAACTCGAACGTCGCACGACCGCTCGCGTCGGTGCCCATTTCGGCGACCGGCTGGCCCTGGCGCACCGCGTCGCCTTCGTTGACGAGCAGCTTGCCGTTGTGCCCGTAGGCCGTGATGAGCCCGTTGTCGTGCTTCAGGATCACGAGCGGACCGTACGCCTTGACGCCGGAGCCCGCGTACACCACCCGCCCGTTTGCCGCGGCCCGCACCGAATGGTCGGGCCCGGATGCGGCGATCACGAGGCCGCGCGTCTTGCCGGCCGAGAACGGTGTCGCCACGACGCCCGTGGCCGGCCATGCGAGCGAACCCGGCTGGGCGGCTGCCGCGGGCGGCTGCCCGTACGAGGTCGCCGCCGGCGGCGGCGCGACCCGCAGGACCTGGCCCGGCGACACGGCGTCCGTGGGCGCCATGTGGTTCCAGCTGGCCACGTCCTGCACGCGCTGCCCGTAGGCGTTCGCGATGCCCGCCAGCGTATCGCCCGGGTTCACGCGGTAATAGCCGGCAATCACGCCCGGCGTCGCGGCCGACGTGGGCGCCGACTGGCGCGCGGGTTGCCAGCTGTCGGTCCACGGCGTCATCGTGCAGCCCGTCAGCGCGATGGCCGCGGCAACGAGCGCCGCCTGCGGCAGCCAGCGCGTGAGCGTGTCGTGGATGGGAATAGTTTCTCTCAAGGGTCCTCCCGGATTTGCGTCGTTGCGCCGCCCGCCGCCCCCCGGCGCGCGACGCACGATGTCCGGCCCGACGGCCGGATCAACCAGTATCCGACCGCTCGCGCGGCCGTCAGTTTCCACAGCGGAACGTCGGCGCGAATGAGCTCACCGGCCCCTTTTTCGCGTCGCTCCGATCGGCAAAGATACCATTTGTCGCGGTCAAGGCCCCGACAGTTGCCCGGGCCGGAAACAATCTTGCGGCGTCGCCTGGGCACGCCAATCGCCGGCGAGCCGTGCCAGGCGGGCGCTTGGGGGTTTTCGCGGGCGCGGCCGCCACGCCTGCCGTATCGGCCCCGTCATATTGTCCGCTTCGATCGCCGCCTATACTCGGTGATGCGCAGCGCGATCCAACGACAACGAGGAGCATGACAATGAACAACGCGACGTTTCTCTCCGTGCAGCTCGACGCCGACGATTTCGCCGGTTCCAGCGGTCTGGTCGAATTGCTCAACCGGCACCTGTTGTTCGCGACCGACGTCGCCGAAGCGGCCGACGCGCTCGTCCAGCTGGCGAGCGTCACGCACCTGACCGGCGCCACGCGCCACAGCGTCGAGCTGCCGGTCCTCGCGATCGAACGGCTGCGCGACGCGCTCGACACGCTGAGCGGTTACGACCAAACGTGGCTGCAGGTGCTGGAACCGGCCGAAGCGCTGTTCCGCGATATCGGGCGCGGCCGACGCCCGCTGCACTGAATGCCGGCGCATGGCGCGCCGCCAATGAAAAAAGCCCGTCGTTCCACATAGCGGAACGACGGGCTTCGTACTACAGGGGGTCGAATGCGGTCGCCAGCGCGGCCGTACCATTAACGACCCTTGTAGACCGGTGCGCCGTCCGAGACGCGCTTGACTTGCCAGCCGGTCTTGGCCGCAGCCGGGGCGCCCGATTCCTGGCCGGCGGCCGGTTGCGCACCGTAGCCGGTCGTATCGGCAGCGGCGACGTTCTGTTGCGGGTTCACGCGGGCTTCAGCAGCCTGGATGCCTTCCGGGTAGTTGGTCCGGTCGCTGCCCAACTTGTAGCCAGCCTGTTGCAGCTGGACCAGTTCGGCCTTCACCTGGGCACGGGTGACGGGCGCGTTCTGTTGGGCGAACGAGACGGCGGGGACAGCGAGGACAGCAGCAGCAGCGAACGTTGCGATCAGCGATTTCATGATTACCTCCGGGATTTTTTTGCTCCGCCGCACACACCATGTCTGCAGCGATGGAACAGAGTTTAGTCCCGGCAGCACCTAGGGAAAACCATGAAAGAACGAAAACACTGTTTCCCCGGAGCCAACAATGTCGGCATCCGGGATAGAAAAACCCTATTCAAAGAATAGATTTTCGCAACAATGCCGCCTCGCCCCGCCGGTTACGACCAGTTCGCGTGGAAGCTGCCCGGCTTGTCGGTGCGCTCGAACGTGTGCGCGCCGAAGAAGTCGCGCTGCGCCTGCACGAGGTTCGCCGGCAGCCGCTCGGAACGGTAGCTGTCGAAGTACGCGACCGCCGATGCGAACGCCGGGACCGGCACGCCGGCCTTCACCGCGGCCACCACGACGTCGCGCAGCGCCGTCTGGTAGTTCGCGGCGATGTCCTTGAAGTACGGGTCGAGCAGCAGGTTCGCGAGCGCCGGGTCCTTCGCATACGCGTCGGTGATCTTCTGCAGGAAGCGCGCGCGGATGATGCAGCCTGCGCGGAAGATCTTAGCGATCGTCCCGAGATCGAGGTTCCAGCCGTATTCTTCCGACGCCGTGCGCAGTTGCGCGAAGCCCTGCGCGTACGAGATCACCTTGCTCAGGTACAGCGCGCGGCGCACCGCTTCGACGAACGCGGCGCGATCGCCGTCGAACGGCGCGGCGGCCGGGCCCGACAGGATCTTGCTGGCCGCGACGCGCTCGGTCTTCAGCGACGACAGCACGCGTGCGAACACCGACTCGGTGATGAGCGGCAGCGGCACGCCGAGATCCAGCGCGTTCTGGCTCGTCCACTTGCCGGTGCCCTTCTGTGCGGCGCGATCGAGGATCACGTCGACGAGATGCTTGCCGGTCTCTTCGTCCTTCTTGCCGAAGATCTTCGACGTGGTCTCGATCAGGTAGCTGTCGAGCTCGCCCTGGTTCCATTCGGTGTACACCGCGCCGAGTTCGTCGTTGGTCAGGCCCGCGACGTCCTTCAGCACCGAATAGCTTTCGGCGATCAGTTGCATGTCGCCGTATTCGATGCCGTTGTGGACCATCTTCACGTAGTGGCCCGCGCCGTCCGGGCCCATGTACGCGACGCACGGCTCGCCGTCCGACGGCGCCTTCGCGGCGATCTGCTTGAGGATCGGCTCGACGAGATCGTACGCGTCGCGCTGGCCGCCGGGCATGATCGACGGGCCGCGCAGCGCGCCCTCTTCGCCGCCCGACACGCCGGTGCCGATGAAATGCAGACCCGACTGCGCGAGTTCCTGGTTGCGGCGGATCGTGTCGGTGAAATGCGTGTTGCCGCCGTCGATCAGCACGTCGCCCTTCTCGAGCAGCGGCTTGAGCGATGCGATCGTCGCATCGGTCGCTTCCCCGGCCTTCACCATCATCAGGATCCGGCGCGGCGTTTCGAGCGACGCGACGAATTCCTCGAGCGTATAGGTCGGCACCAGATTGCGGCCGGGGAATTCGGCGATCAGTTCGTCGGTTTTCTCGCGGCTGCGGTTGAACACCGACACCGCGTAACCGCGGCTCTCGATATTGAGTGCGAGATTGCGGCCCATCACCGCGAGCCCGATCACACCGATTGCTTGTTTGCCCATTAGTCAATTCTCCGGAAAAAACGGGGCGCGACCCGAGCCGGGCCGCGCGCACAGGCGAAAGGATAGAGGAAACCCGGCCGCGCTGCCCGCTTGCGTGTCATTGCTCCGCGTGCGGCAGGCGCCGGAACACGACGCTCAGGTTGTTCGCCGGCATCTCGACGACCTCGCTGCAGTCGAGGCCGAGGTCGAGCCCGAGCGCGACCACGGTCTCGAGATCGCGCACGCCCCACGACGGGTCGCGGCTGCGCAACTGCCGGTCGAACGCTTCGTTCGACGGCGCCGTATGCCGGCCTTCGCGACGGTACGGGCCGTACAGGAACAGCACGCCGCCCGGCCGCAGCACGCGCGACGCGCCGGCGAACAGTGCCTCCGTACAGGCCCACGGCGAGATATGGATCATGTTGATGCAGACGATCGCGTCGAGTGCCGCGACCGGCCACGGCGTGTCGCGCACGTCGAACGCCAGCGGCCCGGCGACGTTCGCGAGGCCCGCATGCGCGACCCACGCGGCGATCGAACGCCGCGCCTGCGCATCGGGATCGCTCGGCTGCCACTGCAGGCCCGGCAACGCTTGCGCGAAGTGAACGACGTGCTGGCCGGTGCCGCTCGCGATTTCGAGCACGCTACCGCTCGCCGGCAGCACGCGGCGCAGCACGTCGAGGATCGGCCCGCGATTGCGTTCGGCCGCGGGCGCCGACAGCCGCTCGGACGGATCGGGCGAAGCTGCGGCGCCGGTCACGATGCATGCTCCGTCGTGTCGCTGGTGCTGGCGCTGGTACGCCCGAGCCCCAGCCGCGCCACGAGTGCGCCGAGCGCGGGCGCGCAGTGCGCCTCGACCTTCAGCGTCAGCATCGGGTCGGCGCGCGTATGGCCGAGATTGAGTGCGGCAACCGGCTTGTGCTGCGCCTGCGCCCACACGCAGAAGCGGTAGCCGGAATACACCATCAGCGACGAGCCGACGACGAGCAGCGCGTCGGCCGCGTCGAGCGCCTGCGACGCCAGCGCCACGCGCTCGCGCGGCACGTTCTCGCCGAAGAACACCACAGCCGGCTTCAGCAGGCCGCCGCACGCGGGGCACGCCGGGATGCGGAACGTATCGAGCGCGGCCCATTCCAGATGCGCGTCGCCGTCCGCGGCCGGCTCGGCCTGCGCCCCCAGCAGTTCGGGATTGTCGGCTTCGAGCACGGTCTGGATCGTCGCCCGCGCGTGATGCGCGCCGCATTCGAGGCAGGTCACGCCGTTGATGCCGCCATGCAGTTCGATCACGTCGTCGCTGCCCGCGCGCTGATGCAGGCCGTCGACGTTCTGCGTGACGAGGCGCTCGATTCGCCCTGCGTCGCCGAGCCGCGCCAGCGCGACATGCGACCCGTTCGGCCGCGCGCGGCCGACGACCGGCCAGCCGATCATGCTGCGCGCCCAGTAGCGGCGCCGCGCGGCATCGGAACCGAGGAATTCGTGGAGCTGGATCGGCGGCGAGCGCATCCATTGGCCGTTGCGGTCGCGGTAACCGGGAATGCCGGAATCGGTGCTGATGCCCGCGCCGGTCAGCACGAGCAGGCGCGGATGACGCTCGACGAAGGTCTGCAGCGCATCGAGCGCGGCCGGATCGACGTCCGCGAGAGAGGGATCGGGCAAGGCTTTGTCGTTCATGTTGGCAACGTGATCGGTCGCGCCGGCAGGCCGTGCGCCCGCACGGGCGGCCAGGCACGCCAGCACATGATACAGAACGCCGTGCGATCGGGCGGGCCGCCGCCACGGCAAGCCGTCGCACGCAAAAAGACGCCCGTCGCCGCTCGGCGACGGGCGCTTCAACAATTGATCCATCGGGGTAGTGGATCAACTGACAGCACAAAGTTGCGACGTCCGTCATGCCGCGATCGACGGACGCTCCCCGGACTCCACGTGTTCCTCGCTGCCGCGCACATCGGCGCGTCACCGGCTGTCCCGGCCCGGTCCTGTTCCGCTGGCTCGTCACGCCGACACGATGCGCGGCATGCAAACGCATTCGCCGCGCGGCGCCGTGCGTTGCGCCATGGCATGACGATTCCGGGATCCAGGCCAGGGGCCATCCGCCTGCGTTCGCGGTTCATCCCCGACGGCCGACCGGCACGGGTCGGCCTCGTGCGTCACGGCTGCACGTCGTCGTTCAGAACGAACCCGATTGCTCGGATGGAACGGAAAGCCGCTCGCTCACGTCGCCGCAATCAACGGCGAAGCGAATACCCGGGCAGGTCGGCGATTCATGTTTGCAACACGACGCGTTGCGTTTCGGTCTTTTTTCATTCTCTTGTCCCCGTCTCCGATACATCCGACCCACTGAAGCGATGGCCGGGTCGACAGCACCCGCGATCGCGCTCACGGCCCATACAACCATGCAAGGAGCGCACCATGCTTCATGCCGCAAGGCCTCGCGGGGCACATGCCAGGCTGCGGGAAGCCATCGCACCCCGTCAGAAAGCGCGAACGTTTCGAAACTGAAACGCGCCGCCGGACCAATTGGCATCGTCGCGTCGGCTCTGCGTGGGACGGGCAGCCGTCTTACAATCGCCTCACAGTGGGCGGTGCGCCTCGACCGGATGCGTGTGCCCGCCCTTGCCTTTTTCCGCGGCTCGCCACCGCCCGACCGAAACCCGCCCTCGCCGCGTGGTCGCGCTTGCCGTCGCTTCGCACGCGCGTTGTTCTACAGTAGCGACCGCGACCACCGCGCATCGCGACGCGTGGCGTCACGCGTGGGGCTCGTGTTGCGCGGCACGACGCCGCAGGTCGTTTAGCGCGGCGCCGTCCCGCTCGGGCATCGTGCAAACACGCTAGCATTCGGACACGGAACGCCGTGCGTTCGCCCTGCCTCGCCTCCAAGGATTCGCCATGCCCCCAACCGTTCCCGCCCGCCCCGACGTCGCGCAGCGTGTCTTTGCTGACGGACGGCTGTCGATCGGCCTCACCCTGCCGTTGCTTCGCAGCGGCCACATCGTCGCGGACTTCGACGAACAGCTCGAACTCGCGGCGCTGGCCGATTCGCTCGGCTTTCGCGCGCTGTGGATTCGCGACGTGCCGCTGAACAGCGCCGACTATCCGGACCCGGTCGGCCATCTCGACCCGTGGGTGCTGCTCGGCGCACTGGCGTCGCGCACCCGCCGGATCGCGCTCGCCAGCGGCGCGATCGTATTGCCGCTGCGCCATCCGCTGCATATCGCGAAAGGTGCGCTGTCGGTCGCGACGCTGTCGGGCGGGCGCTTCATCCTCGGGCTCGGCTCCGGCGATCGGCCGCCGGAATATGCGGCGTTCGGCGTCGACGCGGAAACCCGGCGCGACCGCTATCGCGCGCACTGGGACGTCGTCGCGGCCGCGCTCGGCGTACCGTCGCGCGTGCTGCCCGACCAGGCGCCGCCCGATGCACCCGAATTCACGCTGCTGCCGCGCGACGGCGACGCGGTGCCGATGCTTGCGGTCGGCTCGGGCGGACAGAGCGTCGACTGGATTGCCCGCCATTCGATCGGCTGGATGACCTATCACCGCGATCCGGATACGCAGCGCGCCCGCTATTCGATGTGGCGCGCGGCGGTCGAGCGGCTCGCGTCGCCGCAATTTCGCGCGTTCGGCGTATCGATGCGGCTCGACCTCGCCGCGCATCCCGATACGCCCGCCACCGCGCTGCCGCTCGGTTATACAACCGGGCGCCGCGCATTGGTCGATATCCTGCAGGACATGCGAGCGGCGGGAACGCACCATGTCACGCTGAACCCTGGATCGGACCGGCCCGTGCGCGACGTCATCGAAGAAATCGCGACGGACGTCTTGCCGGTATTTCACGACGAGCCGGCATGATTCATAGGAATCCGAATTCACCTGACGTGATACCAGCGTGGAACGAGACCGGACGAACGCTCATCGGGTGACGCCTCGCCCATCGGCATCGGAAAGCACGCGTTACAGACGCCTTACGATCGGGAACACGGGACGCCTGCGTCGCGTCGCTCATGCCCGATCCGAATAGCCGGCGACGGAACTATTCGGTCGCGATCGCAATCATGTTAACTTCCGTCCATCATTCAGCCTCGCGGGCCGCGTGACGAGACGCACCCGCATGCCCACTCCATGCGACATATCCTCCTCGGCTGGCTGCTCGCCGCCGTCGTGTCGGCCGCCCACGCGGCCGCTCCCGCTCCGGCCGCCGCGTCGGCTGCCTCCGGCGCCGCGCCCGCACTGACGCCACAAGAGGCGCGGCAGGCACTGAACGTGCTCGAAAACCCGCGCGATCGCGCGCAGGTCGAAACGACGCTGCGCGCGATCGCGGCCGTCGGCGCATTGAGCGCGCCCGCCGTGCCGGCAAGCGCGGCGCCTGCCACCAGCAGCGCCTCGGCTGCCTCGGCGCCGGCCGCGCTCATGTCGAACGGGCTCGCCTCGATGCTCGTCCGCCAAGGATCGCGCTGGGCCACGCAGATCGGCAACGCGCTGCAGGAATCGCTGCGCTCGCTGCTCGATATCGGTTCGGTGGGAAGCTGGTGGCACGACAAGCTCGTCAGCGCCGACCAGCGTGCGGATCTCACTCGCACGCTCGGCATCCTCGTGGCGGTACTCCTGCCTGCGCTCGTCGTCGAATGGCTCGCGAAACGGCTGCTGCGACGCGCGCTGGCCACGGTGGCCGCGCGCCGCGCCGACACGTTGCGCCACACCGCACCCGATTCCGCCACATCGGACGAGGTCCACGCCCCGCCGCCCGATACGTCTGCCCCACCCGACACCACAGCCGCAGACACCGCAGACGCCACCCCCGCATCCTCGCAAAGCCGAGGCCACGCACGCCGGCACACCACGCTGCTGCAGCGGATGCCGCGCGCACTCGTCAGTCTCGCGCTGCGCGCGGTGCCGCTGCTCGTGTTCGTCGGCGTCGCGAGCCTGACGATGTCGTTGCTCGTCGAAGCAGACACGCCGATCGAAGCCGCGCTCGAAGCGTTGATCGACACCTACGTGATCTGCCGACTCATCACGATCGTCAGCCGGCTGTTCTTCCAGCCCGATGCGCGGCAGTTGCGGCTGCTGCATATCAGCGACGCATGGGCCGATTTCGTGCAACGCTCGATCGCACGGATCGTGATCGTGGTCGGCGCGTGCACGGCGGCCGTCGAGATCGCCGCGAACTTCGGCCTGAGCGAAGCCGGCCATGTCGCGCTGCTGAAGGCCGTCGCCCTCGTCGGGCACGTGATGATTTCGGTGCTGATCCTGCAGTGTCGCCGGCCGGTCGCGGCACGGATTCGTGCCGCCGGTGCGGATCGTCCGGCCTTCACGGTCGTCGGCAACGCGCTCGCGGACGCGTGGGCGCCCGTGTCGGTCTTCGTCGTGATGGCACTGTGGTTCGTGTGGGCGCTCGACGTCCACAACGGCTATCGCGTGCTGATCACGCTCGGCGGCCGCTCGATCGCCGTGATGATCGCGATGCGGATGGTGTCGATCCTCGTGTTCGGCGCGCTCGCGCGGCTGTTCCAGCGCCGCGAGGACGACCGTACGCTCGTTCATCTGCACGCGTACCGCTACTACCCGCTGCTGCGCCAGATCGTGTCGGGGGCGATCGGCATCGTGACCGTCGTGCTGCTGCTGCAGATCTGGGGCGTGCCGATCTTCCGCGCGTTCGAGACGGGCACGATCGGCCACCGGCTCGCGTCCGCGCTGGTGACGATCGCGATCGCGGCGATCGTCGCGCTCGTCGTGTGGGAAGCGGCCAACATCGCGATCGAGCGCCGGCTGCAGCGCTGGACACGCGAAGGCAACCTGGTGCGCGCCGCGCGCCTGCGCACGCTGCTGCCGATGCTGCGCTCGCTGCTGTTCGTGATGATCGCGCTCGTCGTCGTGCTGACGGGCCTCAGCGAACTCGGCGTCAACGTCGGCCCGCTGCTGGCTGGCGCCAGCATCTTCGGCGTCGCGCTCGGTTTCGGGTCGCAGAAGCTCGTGCAGGATTTCATCACCGGGATCTTCCTGCTGATGGAGAACGCGATGCAGGTCGGCGACTGGGTCACGCTCGCCGGCGTGTCGGGCACGGTCGAATACCTGTCGATCCGCACGGTGCGGCTGCGCGCCGGCGACGGGTCGCTGTACACGATCCCGTTCAGCTCGGTGACGACCGTCAACAACACGAATCGCGGGCTCGGCAACGCGGCCGTCAAGGTGAGCATCGCGTACGGCGAGGACATCGACCGCGCGATCGCGACGCTGAAGGAAATCGGCGCCGCGTTGCGCGACGATCCGAAATACCACGACGGCATCCTGTCGGACTTCAGCTACTGGGGTATCGACCAGGTCGATGGCGCAGCGCTCGCGCTGGCCGGGCAGATGCAATGTACGGACTCGGCGCGCTGGGGCGTGCAGCGCGAATTCAACCGACGGATCGCGGAGACGTTCCACGAGCGCGGAATCCGGATCGCCAATCCGCAGCGCAGCGTCGTCGCCTATGCGGACGGATCGCGGCCGGTCGGCAGCGAGGAAAACGACCCGCGCCCCGACACGCGGAATACCGCCGAGACGGCAGCGCCGTCGCCATTGCCCGACGAAGCGGAGCGCAAGCCGGGCTGATCGCGATCGCCCGCGGCCGGTGACCGGCCGCTCAACGCGCGGCAGGCTTCTTCACGCGCGTCGTGCTTTTCGCGGCGGGCGGAACCGCCCCCGGCTTCGCCGCACGTCGTTTCGACGCGGCACCCTGCGCGCGCTTCACTGCGGATTCCGCGCTGGCAGCACCCGCATCGCGCTGCGCATGCCATTGCTCGAGCAGCACGCGCGTCTGGTCGGCAATCGTGTCGGTCACCAGCGCCGCGCGCTCGCCTTCGAACGCCTCCCATTCGAGCAACTGCAGCGCCGAACGCTGCGCGACGTGGAACACCGTGATCTGGCCGAACAGGCTCAGCGCGCGCAACCGCGTGACGGGATCGTCGGCCGGCCGCCCCGTGATGCGGCCGATCAATTCCGCGCTCACGTCGTTCAGCGGCTTGCGCATGCGCGTCATCAGGATCTCGCTCGCGCTCGCCGGCTCCTGGCCGCCCTGCTCGCGCGCGAAGAACATCCGCTGGTTCATCGTCTTCGGCGCGGTGAACATCCGGTCCGACAGCGCGCGCAGCAGCCCGACGAACGCATCGATCAGCGCATCGACGCTCGCATGGCCGTCGAGCATCGCCCGCGCATGGCCGACCGCCGGCGCGAACACCTGCCAGCCGTGCTCGGCGATCGTCTCGACGCACGCGCGGTACACGCCTTCCTTGTTCTCGAAGTAGTACTGGAGCGCCGGCGCGTTCACGCCCGCCATCGCGGCGATCTCGCGCGTCGACGCGCCCGCGAACCCGCGTTCGCCGAACAGTTCGATCGCCGCCTCGATGATCCGCTGGCGCGTCTCGTCGCCGCGCGCGTAGCCGCCCGCCGACGTGCGGCGCAGCTTCTTCGCTTCGTTCATGCCTTCCTCGTCATTCGATCGATCCACATTCTACTTGACACAATTTTATCAACTGGAATAATTCTTCCACTTGGAATAATTTGGATCACGCATGTCGACGCCACAAGACCCGCCACAGAAAGCAGATCGTCAGGAAAACGGAACAACGCCGCGCAACGGCAACGGCGGAACGAGGCGGCGCATCCTGCTCGTGGTCGCCGTGCTCGCGGCCGTCGGCGGCGCGGCCTGGCTCGGCCGCTGGTGGACGGTCGGCCGCTTCATCGAAAGCACCAACGACGCGTACCTGCAGGCGGACAGCATGACCGCCGCGCCGAAGGTCGCCGGCTACGTGACCGACGTCTACGTGCGCGACAACCAGCCCGTGAAGGCCGGCGATCCGCTCGTGCGGCTCGACGTCCGTCAGTACCAGGTGGCGCTCGCCCAAGCGCTGGCGACCGTCGACGCCCGCCGCGCCGATATCGCGCGCGCCGAAGCCGACATCAGCCAGCAGCGCGCGAATCTCGAGCAGGCCGACGCGCAGGCGAAGGTGTCGCGCATCAACGCGCAGCACGCAAGCGACGAGTACACGCGCTATGCGCCGCTCGCGGCGACCGGCGCCGAAACGCACGAACGCGTGGCCGATCTGAAAAGCACGCGCGACCAAGCGGCGGCGACACTCGCCGCGAACAACGCGTCGATCGCCGCCGCCCGCACGCAGATCGCGTCGTTCACCGCGCAGCTCCAGCAGGCGCGCGCGCAGCTCGAGGCCGCGCAGGCCAGCGCCGCGCAGGCGCAGCTCGACCTCGACAACACGATCGTGCGCAGCACGCTCGCGGGCCGCGTCGGCGATCGCACGGTGCGCGTCGGGCAATACGTGCAGCCCGGCACGCGCCTGCTGACCGTCGTGCCGGTCGATTCGATCTACCTCGTCGCGAACTTCAAGGAAACGCAGATCGGCAACATGCGCATCGGCCAGCCCGTCGAGCTGCATGTCGATGCGCTGCCGGACGGCCCGCTGTCCGGCGTCGTCGACAGCT
This sequence comes from Burkholderia orbicola, assembly GCF_900100915.1. NCBI lineage: Bacteria > Pseudomonadati > Pseudomonadota > Betaproteobacteria > Burkholderiales > Burkholderiaceae > Burkholderia > Burkholderia orbicola. The sequence continues at coordinate 964,675 of NZ_FNKW01000002.1, forward strand.
TCGCGCCCGGCACCGGCGCGCAGTTCGCGCTGCTGCCGCCCGAGAACGCGACCGGCAACTTCACGAAGATCGTCCAGCGCGTGCCGGTGCGCATCCGTCTCGCCGCGAACGCCCGCGCGCAACGCATGCTGCTGCCCGGGCTGTCGGTGACGGTCGACGTCGATACGCGCTCGGCCCGCGACGAGCAGCATCATGGCTGATACGCCCGCCACGATCCCCCTGCCGCCGCATGAAGGCCGCGCGAGCGTGACCGACTGGATCGCGGTCGCGGCCGGCGCGCTCGGCGCGCTGATGGCGACGCTCGACATCTCGATCACGAACTCCGCGCTGCCGCAGATCCAGGGCGAAATCGGCGCGACCGGCACCGAAGGCACGTGGATCTCGACCGGCTACCTGATGTCGGAAATCGTGATGATCCCGCTCGCCGCCTGGCTCACGCGCGTGTTCGGGCTGCGCAATTTCCTGCTGACGAACTCCGCGCTGTTCATCGCGTTCTCGATGATGTGCGGCTGGTCGCATTCGCTGCCGATGATGATCGCCGGCCGGATCGGCCAGGGCTTCACCGGCGGCGCGCTGATTCCGACCGCGCAGACGATCATCCGCACGCGATTGCCGCTGTCGCAGTTGCCGGTCGGAATGACGCTGTTCGGCCTGATCGTGCTGCTCGGGCCGCTGTTCGGCCCGGTGCTCGGCGGCTGGCTCGCGGAAAACGTGAACTGGAGCTGGTGCTTCTTCCTGAACCTGCCCGTGTGCCTGTTGCTGATGGCGCTGCTGGTGTTCGGCCTGCCGTCGGACCGCCCGCAATGGAGTGCGTTCTTCAACGCGGACTGGCTCGGCATCCTCGGCCTCGCGATCGGCCTCAGCTCGCTGACCGTCGTGCTCGAGGAAGGCCAGCGCGAACGCTGGTTCGAATCGCAGATGATCGTCACGCTGAGCGTCGTGTCGTTCGTCGGGATGGTCCTGATCGCGCTGTCGCAGCGCTTCGCGAAGCGGCCGATCATGCGGCTGTCGCTGATGCGCAACCCGCGCTACGCGAGCGTGATCGTGATCGTGTCCGCGGTCGGCGCCGGGCTGTACGGCGTGTCCTACCTGCTGCCGCAGTTCCTCGCGATCGTCGCCGGCTACAACGCGGAACAGGCCGGCGCGATCATGCTGCTATCGGGGTTGCCGGCCTTTCTCGTGATGCCGATCCTGCCGCGCCTGCTCGGCAAGGTCGATTTCCGCATCCTCGTGATCACGGGGCTGCTGCTGTTCTGCCTGAGCTGCATGCTCGACATCAGCCTGACCGCGCAAAGCGTGGGCCACGATTTCGTGTGGTCGCAACTGATCCGCGGCCTCGCGCAGATGCTCGCGATGATGCCGCTCAACCAAGCGTCGATGGCAGCCGTCGCGCGCGAAGACTCGGGCGATGCGGCCGGGCTCTACAACATGGCGCGCAACCTCGGCGGCTCGATCGGGCTCGCGATCATCGGCACCGTGATCGACCGGCGCACGACCTTCCATACCGCTGCGCTGCGCGAATCGGTGACCGCGAACTCGCTGATCGGTCAGGATCGCCTGTCGGCCTATGCGGCCAACTGGTTCGCGCACACCGGCGATCTCGCATATTCGAACCTGCGCGCGCTCGGCCAGCTGGCGCAGCAGATCCAGATCCAGGCCGTCGTGATGACCTATTCCGAAACCTTCTATCTGCTGGGCCTCGCGCTGCTCGCCTGCGTGCCGCTCGCGCTGCTGCTGAGAACGCCGCGCGGGCCGCAACCGATGTCGTCCGGCCATTGACCCGTCATACGCGATGAAACCCTTCTCCCTGCCCCGCCGCCCCGCGCTCACCCTGTGCGCGGCCGCGTGCCTGCTCGCCGGCTGCACGGTCGGCCCCGACTACCGCGGCGCACCCGCCGCGCCGGATGCACCGACCTTCGTCCGCGCGCCGGCCACCGGCGTCGACACCGCCGCGCCCGCGCCGAGCGCGTGGTGGCATGCACTGAACGATCGCCAGCTCGACGCGCTGATCGTCGCCGCGCTCGTGTACAACCCCGATCTGCACGCCGCGCAGGCCCGCTTGCGCGCGGCACGCGCACAGCTCTCGCAACAGCGCGCCGCGCAGATGCCGAAATCGTCGGCCACCGTCGCGGCCATCCGCATGCGCGAGCCGGACGTCAGCGCGCTCGGCTCGCTGCTGCCGTCGAACGGCTCGGAGCAATCGGGCGGCACGTCGCCGTCGCTCGGCGGCTCGGGGCCGCTGCAACTCTATTCGGCGGGCTTCGACGCGACGTGGGAAATAGACCTGTTCGGCGGCACGCGCCGCGCGGTCGAAGCCGCATCCGCCCAGGCCGAAGCCGTCGATGCCGATCTCGCCGACACGCAGGTGTCGATCGCGGCCGAAGTCGCGAATGCGTATGTCGACCTGCGCGACCAGCAGCAACGACTTGCGTTGTCGAAGCGCACCGCGCAACTGCAGCAGCAGATGCTCGAACTGACGCAGCAGCGCCGCGCGCGCGGCGTCGCGGCCGATGCCGACATCGAGCGACTGACGACGCAGGTCGAGAACACGCGCGCGTCGCTGATCCCGCTCGACGCCCAGGTGACCGAATCGCTCGACCGGCTCGCGATCCTGACGGGCCGCGCGCCGGGCGCGCTCGACGCCGCGCTGTCGACCCCGGACGCGGCATTGCCGACGCTGCCCGCCAGCGTCGCGATCGGCGATCCGGCCACGCTGCTGAAACAGCGCCCCGATATTCGCGCGGCCGAACGCCGGCTTGCGTCCAGCAATGCGCAGATCGGCGAGCATGTCGCCGACTATTTTCCGAAGGTGACGTTGCTCGGCGATCTCGGCTTCAGCGCGACGGACCCGGGCCATCTGTTCCGCAAGCAGAATTTCACGTGGGTCGGTGCGCCGTACCTGCAATGGAACATTCTCGATTTCGGACGCACGCGTGGCGCGGTACGCGCGGCAGAAGCGTCGCGCGATGAAGCGGAGGCGAATTATCAGAAGGCCGTGCTCGGTGCATTACAGGATGCCAACACCGCGTTGCAGCGTTACGGGCATCAGCGCGAGCACGTCGTCGCATTGACGAAGGTGCAGACGTCGGCCGTGCATTCGCGCGCGCTGATGGACCAGCGCTATCGCGCGGGCGTCGCGTCGATGATCGACCTGCTCGATACGCAACGCGAAGCGCTCGCCGCGCAGCAGAACGTGATCGCCGGGCAGGCCGAACTGATCAAGAACTACGTGTCGGTGCAGAAGAGTCTCGGGCTCGGATGGCAGACGAGCGCCGGTTGACGCACCGCCGCAAATCATGCGCGACCGATGCATCATGCGCGTCGGAACAATTCAGCAATAACTCATTGCGCGCGCAACAATACGGCTTCGTTTGTTGCGCAATCAAAGGGCTCGCACCGCATCGACGGCCCGGCTATCGAAAACATATCGAATATCAATTAGCCAATCGTCTGACGATCTCTTCTAATTCAGTCGGCTTCCCCACCACCGATCGGATCAAGGAGTTCCATCGTCATGTCCTCACCCTCCCATCGCGTGCTGCGGCACGCAGTCGCCGCAATCTGCGTGGCACTCTCCGCCTCTCCGTACGCCGCCGAACTCACGCGCGACACCGGCGCGCCCGTCGGCGACAACCAGAATTCGCAGACGGCCGGCCCCGCCGGCCCGGTGCTGCTGCAGGATTCCGCGCTCATCGAGAAACTGCAGCGCTTCGATCGCGAACGCATTCCCGAGCGCGTCGTGCATGCGCGCGGCACCGGCGCATTCGGCGAGTTCGTGCCGAGCGCCGACATCTCCGACCTGACGAAAGCGAAAGTCTTCACGCCGGGCACCCGCACCCCCGTATTCGTGCGCTTCTCCACCGTGATGGGCTATCGCGGCTCGCCCGAGCAGGCGCGCGACCCGCGCGGCTTCGCGGTGAAGTTCTATACGCAGCAGGGCAACTGGGACATGGTCGGCATCAACTGGCCGGTGTTCTTCATTCGCGACGGCATCAAGTTCCCCGACTTCGTGCACGCGAACAAGCCGAGCGCCGTGACCGGCGTGCAGGACCCGAACCTCGCGTTCGACTTCTTCGCGCACACGCCCGAAGCGACCCACATGCTGACGCGGCTGTACACGGACGAGGGCATGCCCGATTCGTATCGCCGCATGGACGGCTTCGCGGTGCATGCGTTCAAGTTCGTCAATGCGCAAGGCGACGTGCACTACGTGAAGTTCCACTGGAAGAGCCAGCAAGGCGTGCACGGCCTGCGCCCGCAAGAAATCCCCGCGTCGATCGGCCGCGACTGGAACCTGATGACGAACGACCTGTACGGCGCGCTCAAACAGGGCGATTTTCCGAAGTGGGACCTGTACGTGCAGGTGCTCACGCCGAAGGATCTGAACCGCTTCGACTTCGACGCGCTCGACGATACGAAGGTATGGACCGGCGTGCCTGAACGCAAGATCGGCACGATGACGCTCAATCGCGTGCCCGACAACTACTTCCAGTCGACCGAGGAATCGGCGTTCGCACCGTCGCGCCTCGTGCCGGGGATCGAGCCGTCCGAGGACCGGATGCTGCAGGATCGCCTGTTCGCGTACGCCGACACGCAGATGTACCGGCTCGGCGCGAACTACATGGATCTGCCGATCAATCGCCCCGTCGTGCCGGTCGTCAACAACAACCAGGACGGCAAGATGAACGCCGGCGACCGCAAGGGCGAGGTGAATTACGAACCGTCGACGCTGAACGAACTCGCGCAGGACCCGCAGTACAAGTCGGTCCGCATGGCGCTCAGCGGCACGACGCAGCAGGAAGCGATCCGCAAGAAGCTGCCGTTCCGTCAGGCGGGCGAGTACTACCGCAGCCTGTCGCAGCAGGACAAGGACGACCTCGTCACCGCGCTGTCCGGCGACCTCGGCCAGGTGAAGAACGCGCAGAACCAGTACGCGATGCTGTCGTACTTCTACAAGGCCGACGCCGATTACGGTACGCGTCTCGCGCAGGCCGTTCACGCGAACGTCCAGCAAGTGCAGTCGCTCGCGGCGAAGCTGAGCGACAACTGATCCCCGCGACTCCGGTCGCTGCCGACGTGTGCGACACGCGCCGCACACGTCGGCCCGGCCACTTCATCAGGACACCCTCATGCGATCCGAACGCTTCCCCCACACGATCCGTGCGGCCGTGGCAGCGCTCGCGCTGGCCGCGCTCGCCGGCTGCGCGCACCTGCCCGACCAGCCGACGTACGGCAAGGCCGACCCTGCCGCGCTGCGCCGCTATGACGGCGACTGGTTCGACGCCGCGCGCGTCGGCCGCGTCGATATCCTGCGCGCGTTGCACGATGCCGGCTATCCGGTCGACGCCACCGACAGCCACGGCTATACGGCCGTGATCCTCGCGTCGTACGACGGCCAGCCCGCAGCGCTCGACTACCTGTTGTCGGTCGGCGCAGATGCGTGCGCCGGCGATCGGCACGGCAACACCGCGCTGATGGGCGCCCTCTTCCGGAACGAGCCCGATATCGCGCGACGCCTGATCGACACGCGCTGCCCGATCGACCAGACGAACGGCGCCGGCGAAACCGCGCTGGGGTTCGCGACGCTGTTCAACCGCTTCGAGCTGATTCCGCTGCTCGTCGCGCATGGCGCGAATCCGAACCATGTCGACCGGCGCGGCCAGTCGCTGCTTCAACTCGCGCTGACGCACGACAACACGTATGCCGTGGACGCACTGCGAAATGCCGGCGCCAAACCGTAGCGCGCCCGCGCGTCAAATGGCGCGCCCCATTCGCTGACCCGATCCGCGTCGCCATCGCGCGATGCCGGCGCCATGTCGTGCACGTGTGCGCCCAGTGGCCCCGTCATGGCGAGCCAGCTGCAGACGCACCGCGCCTCGTCGTGCAGTTCCCCCGGTCCCCCTGCCGGCTCGATCTTTAACCACCAGCGCGAGCCGACACGCGCATCGAGCCGAAACACCGCGCGCCCGACACCGCGCCGCACCCTGTTCGTCCGAGCATTCCGCTGCGGCTCATCCCCTCCTTTCGGCGCCTTTCGCCGCCTCCATCGAATCTCCATCTTTCCGCATCAAAGCCCCCAACTAATCCAAGCAAACTCTGCCCCGTCAAAGCAGGCAGTGGGCTGCCTGCGCTTCCTGGAGTCGCTATGAAGAATCAGAAACGATGCTGCCACGGCGCCGTATGCGCGCTGGTGGCGGCAATGCTGGCGGGGTGCGGACCGTCCGAGCAGCAGGCCGCCGCACCGGCCACCCCGGTCGCGGCCATGACGGTGGCCGCCACGCGCGTCGACGTGACCGAAGACCTGCCGGGCCGCGTCGCGGCCGTGCGGGTGGCCGAGATTCGGCCGCAGGTGAGCGGCATCGTGCAACGCCGGCTGTTCGAACAAGGCACCGAAGTGCGCGCCGGCCAGCCGTTGTTCCAGATCAATCCGGCGCCGTTCAAGGCGGAGATGGACACGGCCGCCGCCTCGCTGCAGCGTGCGCAGGCCGCGCTCGAGCGCGCGAAGGTGCAGACCGCGCGCTTCAAGCCGCTCGTCGAGGCCGACGCGATCAGCCGCCAGGTGTACGACGACGCCGTATCGCAACGCGACCAGGCCGCGGCCGACGTCGCGCAGGCCCGTGCGACGCTCGCGCGCCGCCAGCTCGACCTGAAGTTCGCGACCGTGGAAGCGCCGATCGCCGGCCGCATCGACCAGGCGCTCGTGACCGAAGGCGCGCTGGTGTCGAGCAGCGACAGCCAGCCGATGGCGCGCATCCAGCAGATCGACCAGGTCTACGTGGACGTGCGGCAGCCGGCCGCCTCGCTCGAGGCGCTGCGCGACGCGCTCGCGTCGCAGCCGCAAGCGTCGGACGGCAACGGCCTGCCGGTCGACGTGCTGCGCGACGACGACACGCGTTACGACGTGCGCGGCCGCATGCTGTTCTCGGGCGTCAACGTCGATCCGGGCACCGGCGACGTGCTGCTGCGCGTGCTGGTCGACAACCCGAAACGCCAGTTGCTGCCAGGCATGTACGTGCGTGCCCGGATTCCGCGCGCGCACTACGCCAACGCCGTGATGGTGCCGCAACAGGCCATCGTGCGCGCCGGCGGCAAGCCGCAGGTGTGGGTGCTCGACGCGAAAGGTACCGCTCACCTGAAAGCGGTCGAGGTCGGCGAACTGACGAACCGCAGCTATCGCATCAAGTCGGGCCTGCAGGCCGGTCAGAAGATCGTCGTCGAAGGCATGGAGCGCCTGACCGACGGCGCGCCGGCTGCCGCGACCGACTGGAAGTCGCCTGATGCGGTCGCCACCGCGTCCGCGCACTGAGTCACGAGGAGCCTCCAGCCATGGCTGAATTCTTTATCCGACGCCCGGTGTTTGCGTGGGTGATCGCGCTCTTCATCATCCTGACGGGGCTGATCGCGATCCCGCAACTGCCGGTCGCGCGCTACCCGTCGGTCGCGCCGCCGTCCGTCACGATCACCGCGAGCTACCCGGGCGCCACGCCGCAGACCATGAACGACGGCGTGCTGAGCCTCATCGAGCGCGAATTGTCCGGCGTCAAGAACCTGCTGTACTTCGAATCGTCGGCCGATACCTCGGGTCAGGCGCAGATCACCGTGACGTTCAAGCCCGGCACCCATCCGGAGATGGCGCAGGTCGACGTGCAGAACAAGATCAAGTCGGTCGAGCCGCGCCTGCCCGCCGCCGTGCGTCAGAACGGACTGATCGTCGAATCCGCGTCGTCAGGTTTCCTGATGATCGTCAGCCTGCGCTCCGACAACGGCCGCTTCGACGAAGGCGCGCTCGCCGACTACATGGCGCGCAGCGTCTCCGAGGAGCTGCGGCGCATCGACGGCGTCGGCCGTGTGCTGCAGTTCGGTTCGGAACGCGCGATGCGCATCTGGGTCGATCCGCAGAAGCTGATCAATTTCGGCCTGTCGATGAGCGACCTGACGACTGCGATCGGCCAGCAGAACGTGCAGATCGCACCGGGCAGCCTCGGTGCGCTGCCCGCGCTGGCCGGCCAGCGCGTGACCGTGCCGCTCACCGCGCAAGGTCAGCTCACCACACCGGAGGCGTTCGCGAAGGTCGTGCTGCGCGCGAACGCGGACGGCTCGAAGGTCATGCTCGGCGACGTCGCCCGCGTCGAACTCGGCTCGCAGAACTACACGTTCGTGAGCCGCGAGAACAACAAGCCGGCCACCCTCGCCGGCGTGCAGCTCGCGCCGGGCGCCAACGCGGTGAAGACCGCGGACGCGATCCGCGCCCGCATGGCCGAACTGAGCAAGTCGATGCCGTCGGGCATGAGCTACTCGATCCCGCTCGACACGTCGCCGTTCGTGAAGATCTCGATCGAGAAAGTGCTGCACACGCTGCTCGAGGCGATGGTGCTCGTGTTCCTCGTGATGTACCTGTTCCTGCAGAACGTGCGCTATACGCTGATCCCGGCCATCGTCGCGCCGGTCGCGATGCTCGGCACGTTCACGGTGATGCTGCTGACCGGCTTCTCGATCAACGTGCTGACGATGTTCGGCATGGTGCTCGCGATCGGCATCATCGTCGACGATGCGATCGTCGTCGTCGAGAACGTCGAACGCCTGATGGCCGAGGAAGGACTGTCGCCGAAGGACGCGACGTCGAAGGCGATGAAGGAGATCACCGGCGCGATCATCGGCGTCACGCTGGTGCTGACCGCGGTGTTCCTGCCGATGGCGATGGCGAGCGGCTCGGTCGGCGTGATCTACAAGCAGTTCACGCTGTCGATGGCCGTGTCGATCCTGTTCTCCGCGCTGCTGGCGCTGACGCTCACGCCGGCCCTGTGCGCGACGATGCTCAAGCCGATCGCAGCGGGTCATCACGAGAAGCGCGGCTTCTTCGGCTGGTTCAACCGCCGCTTCGATCGCCTGACGAAATGGTACGAGACGCGCGTCGGCCGCCTGGTCGGTCGCACGGGCCGCGTGATGCTGGTGTTCGTCGCGATTTCGGGTGCACTGGTGCTCGGTTTCCGCAGCCTGCCGTCGTCGTTCCTGCCGGACGAAGACCAGGGCTACTTCATCACCAGCTTTCTGTTGCCCGCCGACGCTACCGCCGAGCGTACGCACGACGTGGTCAAGACGCTGGAGAAGCATCTTGCTTCGCGTCCGGCAATCCAGTCGAGCATTTCCGTGATCGGCTACGGCTTCTCGGGCCAGGGCTCGAACGCGGCGATCAACTGGTCGGTGATGAAGGACTGGAAAAACCGTGGCGGCGCGTCGACGATCGAGGAAGGCATGCTCGCGCAGCAGGCGATGGCCAGCGTGACCGAAGGCACGGTGATGAGCCTGCTGCCGCCGGCGATCGACGAACTCGGCAACAGCTCGGGCTTCTCGATGCGTCTGGAAGACCGCGCGAACCAGGGCGCGGCGGCGCTCAAGGCAGCGGAAGTCAAGCTGCTCGAACTCGCCGCGCAAAGCAAGGTCGTGACCGGCGTGTACCCCGACAGCCTGCCGGCCGGCACCAGCATCCACCTGGAGATCGACCGCGCGAAGGCACAGGCGCTCGGCGTGTCGTTCACGACGCTCAGCGACACGCTGTCGACCGCGATGGGCTCGACCTACGTGAACGACTTCCCGAACGCGGGCCGCATGCAGCAGGTGATCATCCAGGCCGACGCGCCGGCACGCATGCAGATCGACAACGTGATGAAGCTGTACGTGCGCAACGCGGCCGGTGGCATGGTGCCGCTGTCCGAGGTGGTGCGCCCCGTATGGACCGACACGCCGCTGCAGATGGTGCGCTTCAAGGGCTATCCGTCCGCGCGTATCGCCGGTAACGCGGCGCCCGGCCAGTCGAGCGGCGCGGCGATGGCCGAGATGGAACGGCTCGCCGCGCAACTGCCGCCGGGCTTCGCGGTCGAGTGGACCGGCCAGTCGCTGCAGGAACGCCAGTCGGCGTCGCAGGCGCCGATGCTGATGGTGCTGTCGATGATCGTCGTGTTCCTGGTGCTCGCCGCGCTGTACGAAAGCTGGTCGATCCCGCTGTCGGTGATGCTCGTGGTGCCGCTCGGCCTGATCGGCGCGATCGGTGCGGTGCTGTTGCGCGGGATGCCGAACGACGTGTTCTTCAAGGTCGGGATGATCACCGTGATCGGCCTGTCCGCGAAGAACGCGATCCTGATCGTCGAGTTCGCGAAGCAGTTGCGCGAGGAAGGCAAGGGTTTGATCGAAGCGGCCGTGCAGGCGTCGAAGCTGCGCCTGCGCCCGATCCTGATGACCTCGCTCGCGTTCGGCCTCGGCGTCGTGCCGCTGATGATCGCGACCGGCGCCAGCGCCGAAACGCAGCACGCGATCGGCACCGGCGTGTTCGGCGGCATGGTGACCGCCACGGTGCTGGCCATTTTCTTCGTCCCTGTTTTCTTTGTGTTCGTGATGAGTATCCAGGAGCGTATCGGCGCATGGCGGGCTTCCCGCAAGCAGCCGGCTTCCCCGACTCACGAACAGGAAGGTTGATGCCATGCGATTGCTTATTCTTCCCCTCGTCCTTGCGCTGTCGGCCTGCTCGCTGGCGCCCACGCTGGTCAGACCGTCGATGCCGGTGCCGACGGCCTACACCGCCGCCGCTACCGCCAATCCCGACGCGAACGCCGCCGACCTCGGCTGGCGCACGATGTTCGGCGACCGCCGCCTGCAACGCCTGATCGAGCTCGCGCTCGATCACAACCGCGACCTGCGCGTGGCCGCGCTGAACGTCGAGGCCGCCGAAGCGCAGTACGGCATCCAGCGTGCCGCGCGCCTGCCGTCGATCGGCGCCGGCGCGAGCTTCACGCGCCAGCGTACGTCGGACGACACGCAGTCGAATCCGCCGCTGTTCGGCGCGACGCAGAACCAGTACGGCGTGAACGTCGGCATCAGCGCGTTCGAGATCGACCTGTTCGGCCGTGTGAAATCGATGTCGGATGCGGCGTTCGCGCGCTACCTCGCGACCGATCACGGCCGCCGCGCGGTGCAGATCTCGCTCGTCGGCGGCGTGGCGGACGCGTACTTCGCGGAACGCCTCGCGCACGAGCAACGCCAGTTGTCCGAACGAACGCTCGCCGACTGGCGGCAGTCGCTCGATCTCGCGCGCCGCCTGAAGGAAGCGCATCAGGCGAGCGGCGTCGACATCGCGCAGGCCGAAGGCCAGGTCGCGAGCGCAACGGCCGATCTCGAAGCGCGCACGCGCGCCGTCGAGCAGGCACGCAATGCATTGCGCCTGCTGATCGGCACCGAGCTGCCGAAGGATCTGCCCGAGCCGCTGCCGCTTCAGCAGCAACCGGTGATGACGCAACTGCCGGCCGGCTTGCCGTCCGAACTGCTGTTCCGTCGCCCGGATATCCAGCAGGCCGAACAAAATCTCGTCGCCGCGAATGCGGACATCGGCGCCGCGCGCGCCGCGTTCTTCCCCCGCCTGTCGCTGACGTCGTCGATCGGCTTCCTCAGCCCCGCGATGGGCAGCCTGTTCGACGGCGGGCAGCGCGTGTGGAGCTTCGCGCCGCAGGTCACGGTGCCGATCTTCCAGGGCGGGCGGCTGCGTGCCGAGCTGCGTCTCGCGGAAGTGCGCAAGTCCAGCGCGGTCGCCGAGTACGAACGCGCGATCCAGGCCGCGTTCCGGGAAGTGGCCGACGGCATCGCCGGACGTGAAACCTTCGGCCGTCAGATCGAAGCCCAAACGCGCGTGGTCGGCTCGGCCGAACGCCGCACCGACCTGTCGAACCTGCGCTATCGCGCGGGGGTCGAGGGGCGGCTGGAGTTGCTCGATTCGCAGCGGCAGCTCTATGCGGCACGACAGGCGCTGCTCGACCTGCGCCGCAGCGAGCTCGGCAATGCCGTCGCGCTGTACAAGGCGCTCGGCGGCGGCCTCACGGACCAGGACGTCGCACCGTCGAAGCGCGTGGTGCAGAACTGAACGAACGGCGCCGTTCCGTCCCGCGCGGCAGCGTGGCGAAACGGTGCGCTCCGGCCCGGCAACGAGCCGCCCCGATTGTTCGACACAGCACGGCACACTCCATGACGAATTCCCTGATACTGATTGCAGAAGACGAGCCCGACATCTCGGACATCCTCGATGCGTACCTGAAACACGACGGCTTTCGCACCTACCGCGTCGCCGACGGGCAAGCGGTGCTCGACATGCAGCCGCACCTGAAGCCCGACCTGATCCTGCTCGACGTGAAAATGCCGCAGAAGAACGGCTGGGACGTGCTCGCCGAACTACGACGGCGCGACAACACGCCCGTCGTCGTGCTCACCGCGTTCGATCGCGATCTCGACCGGCTGCAGGCACTGCACGCCGGCGCGGACGACTACATCGTCAAGCCGTTCAACCCGGCCGAGGTCGTCGCGCGGTTGCGCGCGATCCTGCGCCGGTCCGCCGCGCCACCGACCCTGCGCATGCTGCGCGTCGGCGACCTCGAGATCGACACCGACAGCTATCTGGTCCGCGTGCGCACGGCATGCGCCGAGGTGCCGATCACGCTGACGCTGACGGAGTTCCGGCTGCTCGCGCACATGGCGAGATCGCCGAGCCGCGTGTTCACGCGCGGCGAATTGCTCGACGCGTGCATGGCCGACGTCAGCGCGCTGGAACGCACGGTCGACAGCCACATCTGCCGGCTGCGCAAGAAACTCGAACAGGCCGGCGCACCGGGCATGCCCGAAGTGATGCGCGGCGTCGGGTACCGGCTGCGGGGCGTGCAGTGACGCGGCCGGTCAGGCCCGGTCGGCAAATCGGGCAGACGATCGGCCTCGCCGCGATCGTCATCGTGCTGCTCGTCTGCACCGTGGCGTTCGTCGTCCATGCACTGCATGCGCCGGCCGCGTTGCCGCACGAAGCGAGCGCCGACGCGATGCTCCGCAGTGCGTCCACTTACCTGGTGCTGGCGACGGCGCTGTTCGTCTGCCTGCTGGCCGCCGCGTTCGACCTGTTCAGGCTGCTCCGCCGCATGCTCGCGACGCTCGACGCGATGGCGGACACCGCCGGCCGGATCGTGGCCGGCGATCCGTCGGCGCGCACGGTTTCCCGCGACGGCTGCCCGGCCGACCTCGCGCGCTTCATCGACCACTTCAATGCGATGACTCACTCAATGAAATCCACGAATCCTTCCGATGCGACGGCCACCGTCGCCAGCAGCAGTCGCGTCATGCTCATCCACCTCGCCGAACTCGAAACCCGGCTCGACGCCATCAAGGCACTCGCCACCGATGATGCGGACGCTTCCTCGCGCGACGCGCTGCTTCAGCATGTCGACGCGCTGTTCCGGTGTGTCGAAGACCTTCAGGTAACCGAACGACAGGCGCCGGCGATTCGAACATTTCCTCGATAACGAACAGCCGTTTCAATACGCATCGGAAAGGATCGGCGAGTCGCTTTCGGTATTACCTGCGTTACCGGTTTCGAACATTACAAAAAGCCACCGATCTTTTCAAAATCATTGCAGTTTATTCGATTTAATTTTATTTCATATAATCAAAAAAAGTTTGGCACCGCGCTTTCGTTCTTGATACCGTCCGATGCAAGCAATCCGACGGATTGCCCGCCACGCAAACGATTCCGCTCCACGTTTTTTCGCTTCCGCTGCACCGAAGTACGCGCCGCCGAATGATGCGTTCGCCCGCCGGTGCGTGCAGTATCCCGATGCATTTCAATGGACGGCTGCCATCCGGCAGCGGGCCGAAGGATCGAATCAAATGAGCAGGATAACGAAGCTGTTGCTCTAGCAATCCCGCCCGCGCCGACTCCGGCGCGACTGCCCCGCCCTGCGGCGCAGCTTTCCCGTTACCGCGTTTTCCGTATTTCGCCTCCGGAGAAAAACCGCTTTCCGGATCGGGCGAAAGGCCCTGTCGCGTCCGTGCCATCCGCCCGCATGCGACAGAAAGCGGCGGTGCATGACCCGCACCGCTGTCGACCGTTGTTGTTCGTGCCGTTCGTTGTTCAACCGGAGGGGTAATTCAAATGAATCAGGTTGCAAACAAGAATCAAAAGCACATTCGCGTCGTCAAACTCGCATTCGCCGCAGCAGTAGCCGCGACGTTCGGCATGGCGACCGCCCATGCCGCGCCCGCGGCCGGCTGGACGGAAACGCGCACCAAGGGCTTCCTGCCGCTCGTGCAGCAGAACGAAGCCGGTACGGCCGGCGCACCCGCGGCGAGCACGGCAGCCGCTGCCGCCTCGGCGATCGACATGGCGCCCGGCGAATCGGTGGACATCGTGCTCGGGCTGAACCTGCGCAACGAAGCCCAGCTCGACCAGTACCTGCGCGACCTGCATACGCCCGGCTCGCCGCACTACCGGCAGTTCCTCACGCCGACGCAATTCGCCGCGCAATATGCGCCGACCGACCAGCAGGTCGCCTCCGTCGTCGCCCACCTGCGCAAGGCCGGCTTCGTGAATATCGTGGTCGCGCCGAACCGGCTGCTGGTCTCCGCGTCCGGCACCGCAGGCACCGTCCAGTCCGCATTCCGCACGACCCTCAAGCGCTTCACGCGCAACGGCCGCAGCGTCTATGCGAACACCGACGCCGCGCAAGTGCCGAACGCAATCGGCAACGTCGTCGGCGCGGTGCTCGGCCTGCAGAACGTCGAGCTCGTGCATACGGGTGCGGGCAGCAAGCCGCAAGGCAACACCAGCAACCTGACGATCCCGGCCGGCGCGTCGGCGGTGCCGCACAACCCGACGGAATTCTCGTCGATCTACGGCGGCGACGGCACGCCGACGGCCTCGCAGACCACGGTCGGCATCATCTCCGAAGGCGACCTGTCGCAGACGGTGAGCGACCTCAATACGTTTGCCGCGAACAACGGCCTCGGCACGATCAGCAGCAGCATCGTGAAGACGGGCCCGGCCGGCAGTTCGTACACCGACACCGACGGCACCGTCGAATGGAACCTCGACAGCCAGTCGATCGTCGGCACGGCCGGCGGCAGCGTGAAGCAGGTCGTGTTCTACGTCGCGCCGTCGATGACGCTCACCGCGATCACGGCCGCGTACAACAAGGCCGTGACCGACAACGTCGCGAAGGTGATCAACGTGTCGCTCGGCGTGTGCGAATCGTCCGCGAACAGCACCGGCTCGCAGGCGACCGATGACACCATCTTCAAGCAGGCGGTCGCGCAAGGGCAAACCTTCTCCGTTTCCGCCGGCGACCACGGCGCGTACGAATGCGCGAGCGGCACGCCGTCGCGCTCGACCTACACGGTGAGCGAGCCGGCCACGTCGCCGTACGTGATCGCGGTGGGCGGCACGACGCTGTTCACCAATACGTCGACCAATGCGTACAACAGCGAGATCGTCTGGAACGATCCGAGCTGGCAGCCGGGCACCGTGTGGTCGACGGGCGGCGGGTACAGCAAGTACGAGGCCGCGCCGACGTGGCAGTCGTCGACCCTCACCGGCTCGACCAAGCGCGCGCTGCCCGACGTCGGCTTCGACGCCGACCTGCGCACGGGTGCGATTCTCGTCGTGAACGGCCAGACATCGGACACGCTGTGGGGTTCGGGGTACCTGAACAACGAAGGCGGCACGAGCCTCGCCGCGCCGATCTTCACGGGCATCTGGGCGCGGTTGCAGTCGGCCAACAACAATGCGCTCGGGTTCCCCGCGTCGAGCATCTACAAGTACTTCCCGTCCAACGCGGCGCTGCTGCACGACGTCACGTCCGGCAACAACGGCAGCGGCACTTACGGCTACAAGGCGAAGGCCGGCTGGGATGCGACGACGGGCTTCGGTAGCGTGAACATCTCGAAGCTGAATACGTTTATCCAGAGCACGTCGGATTTCGCGCGCTGATGAATCGCTGACCGAACCGGGTGCGGGAGCGCGACGCATCGCGCGCGCCGCAGCCGTACTCAACCGCGTTGAAGAAACCCGCGAAGGCCTCGCAGCCTTCGCGGGTTTTTTGCATGCCGTGTCCGCTCACCTCGCGCAGCAAGCGTCACGCCTGCGCCCCAACCTTGCAATCGTTGCGCAAACAACTTTCATGTCGGTTACCGCGCGCCCGCCTGTCCACTTACGGACTGCAAGGTACACACACTGTTACACAACACCGCGACAACTTCCGTGCGTGTCGTGCGTTTAACTGAAGGTATCGATTCGTCGCGGGACAACCGCCATGCGAACACGATCCAGCCGCCCGCTCCGGCCGATGCCACCGGAACCTGCGCGCACGGTCGCGACATGGTGTTCGAGCCGATCGCCCGGCCCGCGTGCCTGCCAACGCTGCCACCACACCGAACGAACAACATGAACCATGCCCGTGCACACCGCCCCGTCAGGACGCTGATCGCGTCGTCCGTCATCGTGTCGCTGCTCGGCCTGTCGGCCTGTAAGCACGACGACAACAGCGCCGCCGCGCCGGCCAGCGATGCGAGCGCCGCCTCGGCGGCACAGCCCGCGTCGACGCCCGTCGCGTACACGCCGCCGAGTGCCGACCAGCTCTACCAGATGGTCGCGCCGATCGCGCTGTTCCCCGACAAGCTAGTCGCGCTGGTGCTCGCGGGCGCAACGTATCCGGACCAGATAACGGCCGCCAATACATGGGTGACGCAAAATCCGTCGTTGAAGGGCCAGGCGCTCGCGAGCGCCGCCGATGCGCAGCCGTGGGACCCGTCCGTCAAGGCGCTGACCGCGTTCCCCGCGGTGCTGTCGCAAATGGCGTCGAACCCGGCCTGGTCCACCTCGCTCGGACAGGCGTACTACAACGATCCGACCGACGTGATGAATGCGATCCAGGTGATGCGCCAGCGCGCGCAGAAATCCGGCCATCTGCGCTCGAGCGGCCAGATGCGGGTCACGCAAGTCGCGCAAGCCGCGCCGGCGGGGTACACGCCGGCCCCCGACGCGCCGGCGGTCTACAGCGGGCCGGCGATCGTGCCGCCGCCCGAACAGGCGATCGAGATCGAACCCGCACAGCCCGATGTCGTGTACGTGCCATCGTACAACCCGACCGTCGTCTACGGCGAGCCGGTTTCGTCCTATCCCGGCTATGTGTATCGGCCACCCGTTTACAGCACCGGCGAAGTCGTCACGGCCGGCGTGATCACGTTTGGCATCGGCATCGCCGTCGGCGCGGCGATCTTCGGGCATCACGACTGGGGCTGGCACGCATGGGGCGTGAACTGGGGTGCACCACACCCCGAAGGCCCGGCGTGGCACGGCGGCTGGCAGCGTCCGGCTGTGGTGTACAACCACACCACCTACGTGACGAAGTCGACCACGGTGGTCAACAACATCACGAACATCCGCAACACACGCATCACGAACAACTACGGCGGCAACGTCACCAACAACAACACGACGATCGAGCGCAACACGGTCCGGCCGGGCGCGGAGCCGATGCGCGGCCAGGCCCTGGAGCAGCGCCCGGGTGCCGCGCCGATGACGATCCCGCATTTCGGTGCAAACGACGCGCGCCCCGGTGCACGACCCGCGCCCGAAGCATTCGCGCAGCATCGCGCGAATGCGCCGCATGCCGAGGTGCCAGTGCCGCATCCGCCCGGTGCGACGCACGACACGCGGCAGCAGGCGGTGCAGCGCGAACATGCCGCGCAGGAGACTCGCGCGGCGGCGCAGCAACAGCAGCAGCAACGCGCGGAAATGCAGCGACACGACGTGGCCCAGCAACGCGAAGAGATACAGCAACGCAACGCCGCCCAGCAGCAGGAACACGCTCAGGCGCAGCGGCACGACGAAGCGCAACAGCAGCAACGCGTGGAAGCGCAGCAACGTGACGATGCCCGGCAACAGCAGCGGAGCGAGGCAGCACAACAGCAACAACGCAAGGAGATGCAGCCGCACCCCGAAGCGCCGCCGCGCGAACACGCGGCACCGCAGCCTCGGCAGGCAGCGCCCGAGCATGCGCACGCGCCGCATCCGGCCGAGTCGCACCCGCCGCACGAGTCGCGCGAACATCGGCCGGGGTAAAAGCACGACACGCCGGCATCATGGCCATGCGGGCGCTACAGCCCGCCACGCCACGCGCCGCCGCGCCCTTCAATCGGCCCAGTTTCGGACGTAGTCCGGCACCACCACGTTGCCGTCGGCATGGACCGGCGCGCCGCGCGTCGTCTTCAGCGGCAAGATCCCGGCCCACACCGCCAGCCCGAGATCTTCCTCCTTGTCGGACGGCAGCGAATCGCTGATTTTCACGGCCGCTTCCGCCATCGAAATCCGCAGCACGCTGGTCGCATTGATTTCCTTCGAATTGCCCGGCCGCGCTTCATGCTTGCGGCCCGGCGCGATCTTGTCCATCAACGCATCCAGCGCGGCGAGTTTTTCGGCGCTGCCTTCGATCACGTCGAACTGCCCGTAGATCACCGCCGACCGATAATTCATCGAATGATTGAAGGCGGATCTGGCCAGCACGAGGCCGTCCAGCAGCGTCATCGCGACGCAAGCCTGCGTGCCGGCCGACAATGCCTTGATCATCCGGCTGCCGTTCGACCCGTGGATATAGAGGTCATCGCCCCTTCTCCAGTGCGCGGTCGGAATGCAGTGCGTGTTCTGCCCGTCGCCGAACGCGATGTGACAGACATACGCTTCGTCCACGATGCGGTGGAGCATCGTGCGATCGTGGCTCCCCAGTTCAGGCAAGCGGCGAATGGTTGTACGCGGCGTGGAAGAGAGATCGGTCTTTTCGTTCATCTATCTGTACTGCGAAATGAATGGTATCGGCATCGCGCCGTATCCGTGCATGAGCGCGCGACTACCCCGCCCATCGACAGTCGCTCGTCGAATCGAGCAAAATACGCGCATCCCGCCAGTCGCGCCGATCGCTGAAAATGCGCGTTACCGGCCTGCCCCGCGAGAACGTGAACGATACGATGCGCGCGGCCTCTTCGAAAGAACCAGCACAACGAAAATTTCTGGAACCAGCCCATGGATCTCGCGCTGCTCATCTCGTCGCTTGCCAGACAGGACGGCGCGACAACGCATAGTCGGCAGGAAGCCCTCTACCGGAGCCTGCGCAACATGCTGCTGGACGGGCACCTCCCGCGCGGCACGCGGCTCGCGTCGACGCGCGTGCTCGCGGCCGAGTTGGGCATCGCGCGCAATTCCGCGGTCTATGCGTACGAGCGTCTTGCCGAGGAAGGCTTCGTGGCGGCCACGCGCAACGGCACGATCACGCTATGGGACGGATGCGACCGCTCGAACGTCGCAAAGGAAGACGGCCCCGCGCCGGTTCACTTGTCGGCGCGCGTGCACGGGCTGGAGAACGCCGACCCCGAGCCCGAACGCATGCTGCCGTTCGTTCCCGGCCTGCCGTCCCTCGACGAATTCCCGGTTGCCCAGTGGCGTCGTTGCATCGAGCGCGCATGGAAGACCATCACGCCGGCCCGGCTGGCGTACGGCCCGGTCGAAGGGCTGCCCGAACTGCGGCGCGCGGTAGCCGCGTACATCCGCGTGTCGCGCGGCGTGCGCTGCGACACGGGCCAGGTGTTCATCACCGACGGCACGCAGAGCAGCCTCGAACTCTGCGCGCGCATGCTGGCGAATCCGGGGGAATACGGCTGGCTCGAGAACCCTTGCTACAACGGCGCGAGAACCGCGTTCTGGTCGACCGGCCTGAATCCCGTGCCGATCGAGGTCGATCGCGAGGGCATGGCGCCGACCGACGCGCAGTGGCGCACCCACCCGCCCCGGCTGATTTATACGACACCGTCGCACCAGTACCCGCTCGGCGC
This sequence comes from Burkholderia orbicola, assembly GCF_900100915.1. Taxonomy (NCBI): domain Bacteria; kingdom Pseudomonadati; phylum Pseudomonadota; class Betaproteobacteria; order Burkholderiales; family Burkholderiaceae; genus Burkholderia; species Burkholderia orbicola. The sequence continues at coordinate 984,352 of NZ_FNKW01000002.1, forward strand.
GCTGATGAGCCCGCGGCGGCGCGCGGCGCTCGTCGAGCATGCCCGTGCATGCGGCGCGTGGATCATCGAGGACGACTACGACAGCGAGTTCCGTCACGGCGGCCAGCCGCTGCCCGCGATCCAGGGCCTGCATGCGGATGCACCGGTGTGCTATCTCGGCACGTTCAGCAAGACGATGTTTCCGGCCCTTCGGCTCGGCTTCATGGTGGTGCCGCCGGTACTGGTCGACCGCTTCACGCGCACGCTGCGCGAACTCGTCCATCGCGGCCACTCGGCCGACCAGTTGGCGATGGCCGAATTCATCGACACCGGCCTCTTTGCGCGGCACCTGCGGAAGATGCGGGCACTCTACGCCGACCGGCGCGGCAGCCTCGAAGCGGCGCTCGCCCGCCATCTCGGCACGTCGCTGAGCGTGCGGGAAAGCCCCGGCGGCATGCATCTCTCCGCGGATCTCGCGGTGCCGCTGCACGATACCGACGTCGCGCGTACGGCCGCCGCCCGCGGCTTGCGGCTCCAACCGCTGAGCAGCTATTGCATCGGCGACGGCCGCCGCTACAACGGCTTCGTGCTCGGCTATTCAGGGCTGAGCGACGCGACGATCGAGACAGCGGCGATGCAGTTCGCCGACGTCATCGAGCAGCACCGCCGCGCGCGGCACTGAGTGCCGCTCACAATTGCGATTCGATCGGAAACAGCCCGAGAAACCACACTTCCATCCGCCGCGGCGCCGACACTTCCGGCTCGTGATCGATCTCGGTGACCTTCCCGTCTGCATCCGTCTGAACCCACTTGAGGCGCCCGCTGCCGGCCGCATCGGTTCTCGCCTCGACACGCCACGCGATCTGGTCGAGCCGCGCCTCCAGATCGTTGGCCACCTGCGATGCAATCGCCGGGCTCTCGCAATAAACGCCGATCTCCGTATTGAGGTTCAGCGAGCGCGGATCGAGATTCATCGACCCGATGAAGATGCTCGTGTGATCGAACACGTAGGTCTTCGCATGCAGCGACGCGCGCGACGAGCCGATGATCACCTGCTTCGAAATGCTCTTGTCGCCCGAGGGCCGGCGCTCGTAAAGCCGCACGCCGGCGTTCACCAGATCGCTTCGATAGCGGCGGTAGCCGGCATGCACGGCCGCCACGTCGGTCGACGCGAGCGAATTGGTCAGCACCGTCACGCGCACGCCGCGCGCCGTGAGCGCGCGCAGCCGCTCGACCACTTCCTTGCCCGGCACGAAATACGGCGACACGATCAGCAGGTCGTGCCGGGGCTGCAACGCAAGCGCACGCAACTGCGGCATCAGGTGCCCGTCGCTGTCCTTCGGCGGGTGCGCGATCTTCGACGGATCGTCGTACAGCACCGTCGCACGCCCCCACGACAGCTCCGTGCCCTGCCCGTGGACGATCCGGTCGAGCCGCTGGCGGGCCTCGAGCACGTAAGGATTGTCCTCCATGGCCCTCAGGTAGTCGCGCAACCGTTCTCGCTCGCGCTCGAGGCCGCCGGGCGCCGCATCGTGCCCGACCAGCGTATCGACCGGATACGCGTACGGCGAATTCCAGAACGTATCGAATTCCGTCGAGATGTCTTTCACGACCGGCCCGTGAACGACGACATCGAGATCGCCGAACTCCAGCATCGACGATGCACCGAAGTATTCATCGCCGATATTACGGCCGCCGACGATCGCCGCCTGGTTGTCCGCGATCATCGCCTTGTTGTGCATGCGCCGGTTGACGCGCGAGAACTCGAACAGGGTGCCGAGCTTCTTGAACCGGCGCGTCGCCACCGGATTGAACAGCCGGATCTCGATGTTCGGATGCGCGCTGATCTCGAGCAGCTTGCGGTCGTCGGCGTTGGTGCCGAGATCGTCGAGCAGCGCGCGCACGCGCACGCCGCGATCGGCCGCACGCATGACCGCGTCGGCCAGTTCGTGGCCAGTCAGGTCGTCGTGCCAGATGTAGTACTGAAGGTCCAGCGAGCGCTCGGCGCGATCGGCGAGCAGCACGCGCGCGTCCAGTGCGTCGACCGGATCGGTCAGCAAATGAAACGCGTCCTGCCCCGGATGGGCGGCAGCCTGCTGGCGAAATGCCACGCCGAGGCGCGTATCGTCGGTATCGGTGAATGCATGCGTCGGCGCGCGGTCCGCCTGCGGCGGCAGGCTCGCGCAGGCGGCAAGCATCAGCAACGACAGAATCGCACCCCACGAACGCAGCCTGATCATGATCGCCGTCCCCGCTCCCGGGTGAAATCCGTTTGTTCTGGCCGCCGAATGGAGGCGGCATTGATCGGCGGTCCTGACGTGCGCGCGTATCGCGCCGAGGCCGCCGCGCCACAGCATACTTCGATTGCCATCGGCACGGCAGCCCCTCGTTGTTTTCCTGATCGCACCGCGCAGCCGCCCAAAGAAAAACCCGCGACGCATGACGCGATCGCGGGTTTTCGGCATGCCGCGATACTGCGCGGCGCGGCATGAAATCTGGTGGGCCCCCCGGGAGTCGAACCCGGCACCAACGAATTATGAGTTCGCTGCTCTAACCAAGCATGAGCTAGGGGCCCAGACGAGAAGCAAAGCGTGCTACACGCCACCCCGGCAACGAAGCCGGGCCGGCATTGTAACAACAAAGACGACAGAGGGAACGAACGCCACCGGCATCATGCGGATACCGGCGGCGTTCGTAAGAGAGACGCTGGAAATCAGTTCCCTTCGAGGAACGACTTCAGCTTGTCGGAACGGCTCGGGTGACGCAGCTTGCGCAGCGCCTTGGCCTCGATCTGACGGATCCGCTCGCGCGTGACGTCGAACTGCTTGCCGACTTCCTCGAGCGTGTGATCGGTGCTCATCTCGATACCGAAACGCATCCGCAGCACCTTCGCCTCGCGCGGCGTCAGCGAATCGAGCACGTCCTTCACGACGTCGCGCATGCTGGCATGCAGCGCGGCATCCGCCGGCGCGACCGTGTTGGTGTCCTCGATGAAGTCGCCGAGATGGGAATCGTCGTCGTCACCGATCGGCGTTTCCATCGAGATCGGCTCCTTCGCGATCTTCATGATCTTGCGGATCTTGTCTTCCGGCATCTCCATCTTCTCGGCGAGCGTTGCCGGGTCCGGCTCGAGACCGGTTTCCTGCAGGATCTGCCGCGAGATGCGGTTCATCTTGTTGATCGTTTCGATCATGTGAACCGGAATACGGATCGTGCGCGCCTGGTCGGCGATCGAGCGCGTGATGGCCTGACGGATCCACCACGTCGCATAGGTCGAGAACTTGTAGCCGCGACGGTATTCGAACTTGTCCACCGCCTTCATCAGGCCGATGTTGCCTTCCTGGATCAGGTCGAGGAACTGCAGGCCGCGGTTCGTGTACTTCTTCGCGATCGAGATCACGAGACGCAGGTTGGCCTCGGTCATTTCGCGCTTCGCCTGACGCGCCTTCAGTTCGCCGGCCGCCATCTGGCGGTTGGTTTCCTTCAGGTCCTTCAGCGGCAGCACGACGCGCGCCTGCAGGTCGAGCAGGCGTTGCTGCTGTTCGCGGATCGCCGGGACGTTACGCGACAGCACCGCGCTGTACGGGTGGCCTTCCGCGGTGATCTTCTCGGCCCAGTCGAGATCCGTCTCGCTGCCCGGGAAGCGCGCGATGAATTCCGAGCGCGGCATGCCGCACTTGTCGACGACGATGTGCAGGATCTGACGCTCGACCTGACGCACTTCGTCCACCTGCGCGCGCAGCGTGTCGCACAGGCGTTCGACGGTACGCGCGGTGAAGCGGATCGTCATCAGTTCGCTCTGGATCGTTTCCTGCGCCTTCAGGTAGGCCTTCGACTTGTAGCCTTCCTTCTCGAACGCGCGGCGCATCTTGTCGAACCACTCGCTGATCTGCGAGAACTTCTCGAGCGACGCGCGCTTGAGGGCTTCGAGCTGGGCGGCGTTCGCCGATGCCTGCGCGGCACCGTCGTCTTCCTCCTCTTCCTCCTCTTCCTCTTCCTCTTCGGCTTCCTCGTCCTCGTTCTCGATGGCTTCCGCTTCCTTCGCGGAGAAGCCGTCCGTATCGGCGGCGTCCGCGGCATTCGGATCGAGCAGGCCGTCGACGAGCTCGTCGACGCGGATCTCTTCGTTCGCGACGCGTTCGGCCATCGCGAGGATGTCGGCGATCGTCGTCGGGCACGCGGAGATGGCCATCACCATGTGGCGCAGGCCGTCCTCGATCCGCTTCGCGATCTCGATTTCGCCTTCGCGCGTGAGCAGCTCGACCGTGCCCATCTCGCGCATGTACATCCGGACCGGATCGGTCGTGCGGCCGAATTCCGAATCGACGGTGGACAGCGCGACTTCCGCTTCCTCCTCGACTTCATCGTCCGACGACGCGGCGGGCGCGTTGTCGTTCAGGAGCAGCGTTTCCGCGTCCGGCGCCTGCTCGTAAACCGCCACGCCCATGTCGTTGAACGTGCCGATGATGCCCTCGAGGGCTTCCGTCTCGGTGAAGTTGTCCGGCAGGTGGTCGTTGATTTCGGCGTACGTGAGGAAGCCGCGCTCCTTGCCGAGCTTGATCAGCGCGCGCAGTTTCACGCGGCGCTCTTCGAGCTCCTCGGCCGTGCCCGGCGTGCTCGTCGCGAACGCTTCCTTCAGCAGCGCCTTTTCCTTGGCGCGACGATCGCGCACCTTGGATTTGCCCGGTGCAGCCGCGGCTGCGGGCTGCTCGTCGCTCTGATTTGCGTCGTCTTCGACGGATACTTCGTTCAGCTTTTTGGTCATGGAGTTCGCCGTACCGGCTATATCGACTCGCGGCTGCTGGACGACAGCCGGTTGAACCGTGGGTGCATGAGTAGTACGTACTGCCGTTTCGTCCGCGTCGGCAGTCGTGTCCCTTGCGCTTTTCGCACTTGCCCGCTTCGCCGCCGGCTTGGCCGGCCCGGAGTCGGGTCTGGCGGCAGCCCGTGTTCTGGCTGCCGGCGCCGGCGCAGCCTGAGCAGTGCCGGCCGCGGTTTTCTTTCCTGCAGGGGCTGACGTGGCTGAAGACGTTGTCCTGGTGGAAGAAGCAGACTTGGCCGCTGTGACCTTCTTGGTCGGCTCCGTCGAGCCCTTGCCTGTTGCTTTCTTTCCGCCTGTCGTCTTTGCCATCGCGATTCTCGCCTCTGCTTGGAAAACAAACCGCTGGAAACCTTATATTATAGCACGCTGGGGAGCCCTCTCTAAGCGCCCCAGCCGCCTACAGCCCGAGCCGACGCTTCATGTCGGTTCGCTGCTGGTTCAATTCCGTCAATTCGGCCAACTCCTCGGGAGTGAAGGTGGATTGCCGCGCCAGCCTGTCCAGCCGGTCGCAGCAGGCGTCATAGCGCATCTTGAGCACCGCTGCCTGCAGCTCCTCCCCCGCGATCCGCTCCTGCTCACGCTGCCGCTCGGGCACCGTCTCGTCTTCCGGATTCTGTAACAGCAAATCGCGGACGTTTTCATCATAGTCCAGAATTTCGCGGAAGATTTCCTCGTAAGTCGCCCCGTTCGAGGACGTCCTGAGGACATCCGACAGCAGCCGGAACTCCGCGCCGTCGCCCAGCGCGCGCGCATGATCGACGACTTCGGCGAACAGCTCGCCGATGCGCGGCAGCGCGCGCAGGGTCGCAATCTGTTCGTCGTCGAGCTGCGATGCGATGCGCGGATGCATCACCAGCGTACGCAACGCGCGCTTTTCGCTGTCCGTCACGCGGCGCCGCTCGCTGCGCGCGGGCGCCTGCCGCGGCGGCGTCGCGATGCGCGTATCGACGTCCGACAGCGCCGCGACCTCTTCGAACGGGATATCGAGGCGGTCGGCGAACATGTGCATGATCTGCGCACGCAACGCGTTCGCCGGCAGCGCCTGCAACAGCGGCTTCGCATCGAACAGCGCCTTCGCGCGGCCTTCCGGCTGATCGAGCGCCTTGCCGGCAATCGCTTCGTTCAACAGAAATTGCGACAGCGGCATCGCCCGCTCGACCTGCTCGGAGAACGCCTCCGCGCCGAATTCGCGCACGTAGCTGTCCGGATCGTGCTCGGTCGGCAGAAAAAGGAACCGGATCGTGCGGTTGTCGCCCGCATGCGGCAGGCATGCCTCGAGCGCGCGCCGGGCCGCGCGCCGTCCGGCCGAATCGCCGTCGAAACTGAAAATGACCGTGTCGGTCTGGCGCAGCAGCTTCTGCACGTGAATCGGCGTGCATGCGGTGCCGAGCGTCGCGACCGCGTTCGGAAACCCGAGCTGCGCGAGCGCGACGACGTCCATGTAGCCTTCGACGACCAGCACGTACTTGCGCTCGCGAATCGCGAGCCGCGCCTCGAACAGCCCGTACAGCTCGCTGCCCTTGTTGAACAACGGCGTTTCAGGCGAATTCAGGTACTTCGGTTCGCCGCTGCCGAGCACGCGGCCGCCGAAACCGATCACCTGCCCCTTCACGTTGCGGATCGGGAACATGATCCGCTCGCGGAACCGGTCGTAGCGGCGCGCGACGCCCTGGGCGTCGGTTTTCTCGCTGACGATCACGAGCCCCGCCTCGACAAGCGACTCGTCGCGATAGTCCGGGAACGCGGCTTCGAGATTCTGCCAGCCGTCCGGCGCATAGCCGAGACCGAAGCGCGCGGCGATCTCGCCGGTCAGGCCCCGGTTCTTCAGGTACTGGATCGCGACGGTCGCGCCGCGCAACTGCTTGCGATAGTAGTCGCACGCCGCCGTCATCGCATCGGACAGCGCGGTCGCCACCGATTTCGACACGGGCGCCGGATAGTCGCCGCCACCGCCTCCGCCCCCACCGCCGCCGCGCATCGACGGTTCGTGCGGCACAGTCAGCCCGACGGATTGCGCGAGTTCCTGCACGGCTTCCGGGAACGTGAGCCCCGCGTGTTCCATCAGGAAGCCGATCGCGGTGCCGTGCGCGCCGCAACCGAAGCAGTGATAGAACTGCTTGGTCGGGCTCACGGTAAACGACGGGCTCTTCTCGTTATGGAACGGGCACAGGCCCATGAAGTTGGCGCCGCCCTTCTTGAGCTGCACGTACCGGCCCACCACGTCGACGATATCGACGCGGTTCAGCAAATCCTGCAGGAACGAATGCGGAATCACCGTGGGATCGAGCGAAAAAAGACAATACGACGCCCGGCGCACGCATCGCTGGGCGCGCCGGGAACGGGTTTTACTTCGTGAGCGCGGCCTTGACCTGCGCGGAAACGGCCGTCATGTCGGCACGGCCGGCGAGCTTGCCCTTCAGCACGCCCATCACCTTGCCCATGTCCTGCGGGCCGGCCGCGCCGGTTTGCGCGACGGCCGCCTGCACCTCGGCCGCCACTTCGGCGTCCGACAGTTGCGCGGGCATGTAGCCGCCCAGCACGGTCAGCTCGGCTTGCTCCTTCGCGACCAGATCGTCGCGACCGGCCGCCTGGAACTGGCTGATCGAATCCTTGCGCTGCTTGATCATCTTGTCGATCACGGCCGTGATGCCCGCGTCGTCGAGCGTGACCCGATCATCGACTTCGCGCTGCTTGATCGCGGCCATCAGCAGGCGAATCGTTGCCAGGCGCTCGCTTTCCTTCGCGCGCATCGCGGCCTTCATGTCTTCGCTGATCTGCTCTTTCAAACTCATCTTTCACCCGGGATGGAAACGTGAATCCGACGCCCGCGAATGGGCGTCAACACAAAAACCCGCTTGGGACAGTGTCTCAAGCGGGTTGCTCGAATCCGGCATCGGCGACTCGCCGCCTGATCGGCTGCGCGATCGCATTCGATCGCACGGAGTCGCCGGTGCGCCGCTCAGCGGACCGCGCGGCGCCCAATCGTTCAGTACAGCTTCTTCGGCAGCGTCTGGCTGCGAATACGCTTGTAATGACGCTTCACCGCAGCGGCCTTCTTACGCTTGCGTTCTGCGGTCGGCTTCTCGTAAAACTCGCGCGCACGAAGCTCGGTCAGCAGACCGTTCTTCTCGATCGTGCGCTTGAAGCGACGCATTGCAACTTCGAACGGCTCGTTCTCTTTAACGCGAATGATCGTCATGATCCGACACGAATAAAGGTTTGCAAGGAAAGACTACCGAGTATAGCAGAGCGATTGTTCAAAGGCACGGACCCCAATCCGCCAGAACGGCGCCGGCCGGCGCATCAGGCGCCTCGCGCATACTCGGCCGCGGCCTGCCCGGCCGCCGTGCCGGACGCCCATGCCCACTGGAAGTTGTAGCCGCCGAGCCAGCCCGTCACGTCCACCGCCTCGCCGACGAAGAACAGTCCCGGCACGCGCGCGCTCATCATCGTCGCCGACGACAGCTCGCGCGTATCAACCCCGCCCTTCGTCACCTCGGCCTTCTTGTAGCCTTCGGTGCCGTTCGGCGTCAGCGTCCAGCCGGACAGCGCGTCGCCGATCTGGCGCAGCGTCTTGTCGGGCAGATCCGCGAGCCGCGCGTCGGCCGCGACGCGATGCGTGTCGAGCCACGCATGCGCGAGGCGCGACGGCACCCAGTCGGCGAGCAGTGAGCCGATCTGGCGCTTCGACGTGCGCTTCGCGTCGAGCAGATCGGCCACCGTGTCGCGCTGCGGCAGCAGGTCGACGCGGATCGGGTCGCCGGGCTGCCAGTAGCTCGAGATCTGCAGGATGCCCGGGCCGGACAGCCCGCGATGGGTCAGCAGCAGGTCCTCGACGAATTCGCCGCCGCGCTTCTTGTCGCCGGTCGATACGCGCACTTCGAGCGATACGCCGGACAGCGGCGCGAACGGCGCCCAGTCTTGCGGCGCGAACGTCAGCGGCACAAGCGCGGGCCGCGTATCGACGAGCTTGTGGCCGAACTGCTTCGCGAGCCGGTAGCCGAAATCGGTCGCACCGATCTTCGGAATCGACAGCCCGCCGGTCGCGACGATCAGTGCGCGCGCCCCGATCGGGCCGGCCTGCTGCGTGTCGAGCGTGAAGCCGTCGGACGGCGCATGGCGCACCGCGTCGACGACGACGGGCCGGCGCCACGCGATGCCGCCCGCGTCGCACTCGTGCTTCAGCACGTCGATGATCGCGTCGCTGCCGTGGTCGCAGAAGAGCTGGCCCTTGTGCTTTTCGTGCCAGGTCACGTGATGGCGCTTGAGCAGCCCGAGGAAGTCGCGCGGCGTATAGCGCGCGAGCGCCGAGCGCGCGAAATGCGGATTCGACGACAGGTAGTTGTCGGGCCCTGCGTACAGGTTCGTGAAGTTGCAGCGGCCGCCGCCCGAGATGCGGATTTTCTCGGCAAGCCGCGGTGCGTGATCGATCAGCACGACGCGGCGGCCGAGCTGGCCTGCGACCGCGGCGCTCATCATGCCGGCGGCGCCCGCGCCGATCACGGCGATGTCATAAGTTTCCATGGCGCGGATTGTACCTGCCCGGCATCCGGCCCGGGCCGCCGCCAGCGGCGGCCGGCCCCCGCCTGCTATACTTTCCGGTTACGTTGACCTACCTGCGGCGCGCCCGAAACGGCGTGCCCTGCCCGCACCCATGCTCGTTCTCGGCATCGAAAGCTCCTGCGACGAAACCGGCCTCGCGCTCTACGACACGCAGCGCGGCCTGCTCGCGCACGCGCTCCATTCGCAGATCGCGATGCACCGCGACTACGGCGGCGTCGTGCCCGAGCTCGCATCGCGCGACCACATCCGCCGCGCGCTGCCGCTGCTCGAGGAAGTGATGGCGCAAAGCGGCACGCGCCGCGACGACATCGACGCGATCGCGTTCACGCAGGGGCCCGGCCTCGCCGGCGCGCTGCTGGTCGGCGCGAGCATCGCGAATGCGCTCGCGCTCGCGTGGAACAAGCCGACCGTCGGCATCCATCACCTCGAAGGCCACCTGCTGTCGCCGCTGCTGGTCGACGAGCCGCCGCCGTTCCCGTTCGTCGCGCTGCTGGTTTCCGGCGGCCACACGCAGCTGATGCGGGTGACCGACGTCGGCGTGTACGAGACGCTCGGCGAAACGCTCGACGACGCGGCCGGCGAAGCGTTCGACAAGACGGCGAAACTGATCGGCCTCGGTTACCCGGGCGGCCCCGAAGTATCGAAGCTGGCCGAAACGGGCACACCGGGCGCGGTCGTGCTGCCGCGCCCGATGCTGCATTCGGGCGATCTCGACTTCAGCTTCAGCGGCCTGAAGACGGCCGTGCTCACGCAGATGAAGAAATTCGAAGCGGCGAAGCTCGACGGCGAAGCACTCGAACGCGCGAAGGCCGACCTGGCACGCGGCTTCGTCGATGCGGCCGTCGACGTACTCGTCGCGAAGTCGCTCGCCGCGCTGAAGAAGACCAAGCTCAAGCGCCTCGTGGTCGCGGGCGGCGTCGGCGCGAACCGCCAGTTGCGCGCGGCACTGTCGGCGGCCGCGGCTAAGCGCGGCTTCGACGTGCACTACCCCGATCTCGCGCTCTGCACCGACAACGGCGCGATGATCGCGCTCGCGGGCGCGCTGCGGCTCGGCCGCTGGCCGGAACAGGCGAATGCCGACTACGCGTTCACGGTGAAGCCGCGCTGGGATCTCGCGTCGCTCGCGGGCTGAATCGCGCCACGCGACACCGCCAGCCGGAAAACGAAAAAGCCGCTCGTTCGAGCGGCTTTTCTCATTGGCAGGACAAAATGCCGCAGTCGCGGCGTTATGCAGCCTGCCGCTTGTCGCGTTCGATCAACGCATACGCGCTGTGATTGTGGATCGATTCGAAGTTCTCGGCTTCGAGCACGTAAGCAACCACCCGCTCGTCCGCATCGAGACGTTGTGCGACGTCGCGCACCAGATCCTCGACGAACTTCGGGTTCTCGTATGCGCGCTCGGTGACGAACTTCTCGTCCGGACGCTTCAACAGCCCCCACAGTTCGCACGACGCTTCTTCTTCCGCGATGCGGATCAGCGCCTCGACCGGCAGATCGGCGGCCAGCTCGGCATCGATCGTCACGTGCGAGCGCTGGTTGTGCGCGCCGTACTGCGAGATCTTCTTCGAGCACGGGCACAGGCTCGTGACCGGCACGAGCACCTTCAGGAACAGGCGCGTGTCGCCGTTGCGGCTTTCGCCGGCGAGCGTCACTTCATAGTCGAGCAGGCTCTGCACGCCGGACACCGGCGCGGTCTTGTTCACGAAATACGGGAACGTGACTTCGATGCGGCCGGCCTCGGCTTCGAGCTTCACGAGCATCGACGCGAGCATCGCGCGGAAGCGCTCGACCGTCAGCGGCGCGCGGTTCTCCTCGAGCAGCGCGACGAAGCGCGACATGTGCGTGCCCTTCTGATCGGCCGGCAGACGGACGTCGAGATTCCAGACACCGACGGTCGGTTGCACGTCGCCGCTTTCGGTACACACCGTCAACGGATGCCGGACCGCCTTCACGCCCACGCGCTGAATCGGGATCTGACGGGTATCCACCGTGCTCTGCACGTCGGGCATCACGAAGGCGGGATTCATCTGGTTCATCTTGTTCAATCCTTGTAAGCCGCGCGTTCGACGACGCGCACGCCGCATCATGCGGCAGCCGGAAAAGCAACATGGGCCCGCAGGCCCATGTTTTCCGCATCAATGAAGACCGGTTGCGCCAGTCGCACCGACGCCGCCCGCAGGCGGCGCCAGCTTATGCGACGCGCTTCGCGTGGCCGGCGACATCGGCCGCCGGGCTCAGGAAGCGTTCGCGAATCGACTTCGCGATGCCCGCGCCGTCGAGGCCGCATTGCGCCAGCAGCTTCGCGTGGTCGCCGTGGTCGACGAACTGGTCAGGGAGGCCCAATTGTAGTACGGGTCGGATAACCCCACTCTCCATCAGGGCTTCCACGCAGGCCGAGCCCGCGCCACCCATCACGCAGCCTTCCTCGACCGTGACGAGGTAGTCGTGCGTTTCGGCCAGCTCGCGCACGAGCGCCGCATCGACCGGCTTCACGAAGCGCATGTTCGCGACCGTTGCATCGAGTTCCTCGGCAGCGGCGAGCGACGGTGCGACCATCGTGCCGAACGCGAGGATCGCGACGCGCTTGCCTTCCGGCTGCGACGTGCGACGACGCACTTCACCCTTGCCGAGCGGGATCTCGGTGAATTCCTTCACCGTCGCCACGCCCGTGCCCGCGCCGCGCGGATAACGCACCGCGGTCGGGTTCGGCTGCTGCAGCGCCGTGTGCAGCATCTGGCGGCATTCGTTCTCGTCGGACGCGGCCATGATCGTCATGTTCGGGATGCAGCGCATGAACGCGAGATCGTATGCGCCCGCATGCGTCGCGCCGTCCGCGCCGACGAGGCCCGCGCGATCGATCGCGAACACGACCGGCAGGTTCTGCAGCGCGACGTCGTGGATCAACTGGTCGTACGCACGTTGCAGGAACGTCGAGTAGATCGCGACGACGGGCTTCAGCCCTTCGGTCGCGAGGCCGCCCGCGAACGTCACCGCGTGCTGCTCGGCAATGCCGACGTCGTAGTAGCGATCCTTGAAGCGCTTCTCGAACTCGACCATGCCCGAGCCTTCGCGCATCGCGGGCGTGATGCCGACCACGCGCGTATCGCGCTCGGCTTCGTCGCACAGCCACTCGCCGAACACCTGCGTGTAGGTCTTCTTTGCGGGCGTCGTCGACGGCTTGATGCCTTCGGCGGGGTTGAACTTGCCGGGGCCGTGATAGAGCACCGGATCGGCTTCGGCGAGCTTGTAGCCCTGGCCTTTCTTCGTCACCACGTGCAGGAACTGCGGGCCGCGCAGCTCACGGATGTTCTGCAGCGTCGGGATCAGCGAATCGAGATCGTGACCGTCGATCGGGCCGATGTAGTTGAAGCCGAACTCCTCGAACAGCGTGGCCGGCACGACCATGCCCTTCGCGTGCTCCTCGAGCTTGCGCGCGAGTTCGAGCACCGGCGGCGCCACGCTCAGCACGCGCTCGACGCCCGCGCGCGCAGCCGCATAGAAGCGGCCCGACATCAAGCGGGCGAGATGGCGATTCAGCGCGCCGACCGGCGGCGAGATCGACATGTCGTTGTCGTTCAGGATCACGAGCAGCTTCGCATCTTCCGACACGCCGGCGTTGTTCATCGCTTCGAACGCCATGCCGGCCGTCATCGCGCCGTCGCCGATCACCGCGATCGAGAAGCGGTCGTCACCGTTCAGCTGGCTGCCGATCGCCATGCCGAGCGCCGCCGAGATCGACGTGCTCGAGTGCGCGGTGCCGAACGTGTCGTATTCGGATTCGCTGCGGCGCGGGAAGCCCGAGATGCCGTCGTACTGACGCAGCGAATGCATCTGGTCGCGGCGGCCCGTCAGGATCTTGTGCGGGTAGGTCTGGTGACCCACGTCCCAGACGATGCGATCGTTCGGCGTGTTGAACACGTAGTGCAACGCGATCGTCAGCTCGACCGTCCCGAGGTTGGACGACAAATGGCCGCCCGTCTTCGACACGCTGTCGAGCACGAACGCGCGCAGTTCATCCGCGAGCGGTTGCAGTTGGCGACGATCGAGGCGGCGCAAATCCGCCGGGTCGTCGATGGTTTTCAGCAAGTCGTACATCGTCGTTCCATTGTAGGAAATCAAACGCGCCCGCATTCTTTTGCACGCACCGTAGCGTGTGCGCGGCGGCGGGCTTTCGCGTCAGCTGACCCGGTTCACTACCAGGTCGGCAAGTTCGGCCAGACGCTGTGCGCGTGCGCCGAACGGTTTCAGCGCGTCGTGCGCTTCGGCGCGCAGCTGCGCTGCCAGCTCGCGCGACGCCTCGAGACCGAGGATCGATACATAGGTCGGCTTGTCGTTCGCCGCGTCCTTGCCGGCCGTCTTGCCGAGCGTCGCCGAATCGGTCGTGACGTCGAGAATGTCGTCGACGACCTGGAAGGCCAGACCCACGGCCCCCGCGTAAACATCCAGCGCGGCCATCGTTTCCGCCGACGGCGTCTCGCCGGCCAGTGCGCCCATCCGCACGGCCGCGCGCAGCAATGCGCCCGTCTTCATCCGGTGCATCGTCTCGAGCTGTTCGCGCGTCAGCTTCAGGCCGACGCTCGCCAGGTCGATCGCCTGCCCGCCGGCCATGCCGATCGAGCCGCTCGCCAGCGCCAGCTCGCGCACGAGCGCCGCCTGCTGCACCGGCGAGAGCGCATCGGCATCGGTCAACGCCACGAACGCCTGCGACTGCAGCGCGTCACCGACCAGCAGCGCCGTCGGTTCGTCGTACTGCACGTGCACGGTCGGCTTGCCGCGACGCAGCGCGTCGTCGTCCATGCACGGCATGTCGTCGTGCACGAGCGAGTAGACGTGGATCATCTCCAGCGCCGCCGCCGCGGCGTTGCGTGCCGCCTCCGTCGCACCGGTCAGCTCGCCTGCTGCATGGCACAGCAGCGGGCGAACGCGCTTGCCGCCACCGAGGACCGCGTAGCGCATCGCCTCGTGAAGTTTCGCGGGCATCGCGGTTTCAGCCGGCAGATAGTGGCCGAGTGCGTCCTCGACACGGTCAAGCACGGACCGCATCCATTGTTCGAATGTCATAGATCGTCGTCTTCGCCGTCCGTGGCGGCCGTTCCGGACGAAAGCGGCTTCAGCGTCGCGCCGTCGAGCACGCGAACCTGCTGCTCCACTTTCTCGAGCTGCTGTTGGCAAAACGCAACGAGGGTCGCACCGCGGCGATACGCCGCCAGTGAATCCTCGAGGCTCAACGCGCCGCCTTCCATCCGGGCAACCAGCGTCTCGAGTTCCGCGAGCGCCATCTCGTAATTGTCCGGCAACGGTTCGGTGCCATTGCCGGGCGGCGTGGCGCCTGGGGATGCGGTTTTCGCCATGGACGAGGTGTCAAATTTCAAAACAAGTCGGACATTCTACGGCAAAAGAGAATTTTCCGACCTGCCGTCTTGGGCGCCCGCGCACAATTCCGGCCCCATCTCCAGCGCACAGTGTGCGCCTTTCGAGGGCAGCCCGACAAAAAATTGACACAAATCAGGCACTTAATCCTAGCCTTGCGAGGCGAACCGGGTATAATTCTCCGTTTCCCTAAATCGATTTTTCGATGGTTGGGTTGTTCACTGCTTTCACGCTAACACCGGGAGTGGGAATGTCCAATCTGAGCGATGCGCTTCAGTTGAAGTCGGCCCACAGCCAGCTTCCAGTCACTGCATATTTCGATGAGGCGCTACTCGAGCGCGAGATCGAAACCCTCTTCAAGAAAGGACCTCGTTACGTCGGGCACGAGTTGATGGTGCCCGAGGCGGGGGATTATTTCGCGCTGCCGTCCGAGCAGGAAGGCCGCGTGCTGGTCCGTAACCAGACGAACCAGATCGAGCTGCTGTCGAACGTGTGCCGCCACCGGCAGGCGATCATGCTCAACGGGCGCGGCCGCACGCAGAACATCGTGTGCCCGCTGCACCGCTGGACGTACGACCTCGAAGGCGAGCTGCTCGGCGCACCGCACTTCCCCGACAAACCGTGTCTGAACCTCGGCAAGAGCCCGCTGCAGAACTGGCAGGGGCTGCTGTTCGAGGCCGAGGGCCGCAACGTCGCGCGCGACCTCGCCAACCTCGGTACGAAGCATCACTTCGACTTCTCCGAGTACCAGTTCGATCACGTCGAAGTGCACGAGTGCGATTACAACTGGAAGACGTTCATCGAGGTCTACCTCGAGGATTACCACGTCGTCCCGTTCCACCCGGGCCTCGGCAGCTTCGTGTCGTGCGACGATCTCAAATGGGAGTTCGGCGACTGGTACAGCGTGCAGACGGTCGGCGTGCACAACGCCCTCGCGAAGCCGGGCAGCGCGACTTACCAGAAATGGCACGAGCAGGTGCTGAAATTCCGCAACGGCGTGCCGCCGGAGTTCGGCGCGATCTGGATGGTCTACTACCCGGGCCTGATGATCGAGTGGTATCCGCACGTGCTGGTCGTGTCGTGGCTGATCCCGCGCGGGCCGCAGAAGACGACCAACATCGTCGAGTTCTATTACCCCGAGGAAATCGCGCTGTTCGAGCGCGAATTCGTCGAGGCCGAGCGCGCCGCCTATATGGAAACGGCCGTCGAGGACGACGAGATCGCGATGCGGATGGACGCAGGCCGCCGTGCGCTGATGGCGCGCGGCGAGTCGCAGGTCGGCCCGTATCAGAGCCCGATGGAAGACGGGATGCAGCACTTCCACGAGTTCCTGCGCCGCCACCTCGGCGACCTCTGACGGCGGATGCGGCGCCTTGACGCCGCCCGGCCTCCGGCAAACGAAAAGACGGGCTTCGGCCCGTCTTTTTTTGTTTAGACTTGGAGTGTCAGGCCATTTGCACTCGAGGGAGCCGTCATGCCACACACTCATTACACCACGCTCATTTCCGCCGCCAATCTCGCCGAGCGCCTGGCCGCGGCGCCCGGCAGCGTGGCACTGTTCGACTGCCGCTTCGATCTCGCCGATCCCGGCGCCGGCGAAGCCGCCTACGCGGCCGGCCACCTCCCCGGCGCGCAATATCTTCATCTCGACCGCGACCTGTCGGGCCGCAAGACGGGCACCAACGGCCGCCATCCGCTGCCGACCCGCGACGCGCTCGCGACGCTGCTCGCCAGCCGCGGCCTCAAGCAGGGCCAGCAGGTCGTCGCGTACGACGCGCAAGGCGGCGCCTATGCGGCACGCCTGTGGTGGCTGTTGCGCTGGCTCGGTCACGATTCGGTTGCGGTGCTCGACGGCGGCCTGCAGGCCTGGGAAGCGGCCGGCCAGCCGCTGACGACCGACGTGCCGCAACCGGTCGCCGGCGACTTCCGCTCGGCCGCGCCGCTCGAATCGACGGTCGATGCAGCGACCGTGCTCGCGAACGTGTCGTCGCCTGCGCGCGTCGTGATCGATGCACGCGCACCGGACCGCTATCGCGGCGAGAATGAAACGATCGATCGGGTGGGCGGCCACATTCCCGGTGCGCGCAATCGCTTCTTCAAGGACAACCTGACTGCCGACGGCCGTTTCAAGACCGGCCATGAATTGCGCGAGGCATTCACTACCGTGCTGGCCGGCACCGAGCCGAATCGCGCGATCCTGCAATGCGGCTCCGGCGTCACCGCCTGCCACAACGCGCTGGCGCTGGAAGTGGCGGGCCTGCACGGCGCGTCGCTGTACCCCGGCTCGTGGAGCGAATGGAGCGCCGATCCGTCGCGACCGATCGCGACCGGCCCGAATCCTTGAGCACCCGGGCGGCGCGACGACGATGAAACGGCGGCCGGTGCCACTGCGGTAGTTGCCGCCGCCCGTCGTTTACATCACGCCGTACTTGTGGAACCACTCGATCGCGCGCTTCCAGCCGTCCTCGGCATCGCCTTTCACGTAACTCGGCCGGTAGTCGGCAAAGAACGCGTGGCCGGCATCCGGATACACGACGATTTCCGATTCGCGCGCGAGCTTCGAATCGCTCGTCTGGATCGCCTTGCGCATGTCCGCGAGCGACGCCTGCGTGATGTTCTGATCCTTCTCGCCGTACAGCCCGAGCACGGGCACCTTCAGCAACGATGCGTGATCGACCGGGTTGAACGGCGTCATCTCGTCGGTCTTGCCTTCGACGAACCCGTACCACGCCACGGCGGCCCGCACGTGCGGATTGTGCTCCGCATACAGCCACGCCTGGCGACCGCCCCAGCAGAACCCGGTCACGCCGAGGCGCGTCAGGTCGCCGCCGTTCTTGCCAGCCCAGGCGACGGTCGCATCGAGATCCTCGGTGACCTGGCGGTCCGGCACCTTGCTGATGATGTGGTCGTACAGTTCCTTCATCGTCGGATACTTCGCCGCGTTGCCCTGCCGGGCGAACAGGTCGGGCGCGATCGCGAGATAGCCGAGCTTCGCGAAGCGCCGGCAGACATCCGCGATATGCGCGTGCACGCCGAAGATCTCGTGAATCACGATGACGACCGGCAGGTTCGTCTTGTCGACCGGCTGGGCGCGATAAGCCGGCACGCTTGCATCGCCGGAGCGGATCTCGATGGTATCGACGTCCAGCCCGGTGCTGTCGGTCGTGACCGTCTGCGCCGACACGGGCAGCACGGCCGCCGCGAAGGTGCCGCCCAGCGCGGCCTGCATGAACTTGCGGCGCGAGAACGGGACATGGGGGACCAGGCTGTCGACTTCGGGTTTCAACATGAATGCACTCCTCGATTGGGCGCCGCCGTCACGCTCGCGGATACGGCATGACGGGGCATCGCACCGGTAGGCGGTGCGGATGTCGCGGCGGTTGGCACCCCGCCGCAAGCGAAAACCCGGACAAGATGCCCAATAATCCGTTGTCGCGTCAACTGTCAGATGTGTAAGACTCGATTACGACGCGTGGCGGCGATCGAATCGATCATCGCGCGACAGCGCGTGGGCCGCCTGCCGAATCACCGCGCGGTGGCGCGTATCGAGAATCGTCACACGACCGAATCGTTGCGAACCGAAAAGAAAAACGGGCGGCGAACACGCACGACATGCGCATTCCCCGCCCGCGCCACACGCGAGTAGCAAGCGCGCGATCAGTGCAGCTTGACGCGCGGCAGCGTCGTGCGCCGCAGCCAGTGCGCGACCGTGTCGAGCATCATCCGCGGATAACCATGCAGCGCCGCGATGTGCAGCCGGTACAGCGACATGTACATGAAGCGCGCGAACAGCCCTTCGATCAGCATGTTGCCGCCGATCAGTCCGCCCATCAGGTTGCCGACCGCGCTGAAGTGGCCGAGCGACACGAGCGAACCGAAATCGCGATACGTGAACTCGGGCAGCGGGCGCCCTTCGAGCCGGCAGCTGATCGCCTTCAGCAGGAAACTCGCCTGCTGGTGCGCCGCCTGTGCGCGCGGCGGCACGTTGCGTTCGTTGCCCGGCCACGCACAGGCCGCGCAATCGCCGAGTGCGAACACGTTGTCGTCGGTGAAGGTCTGCAGCGTGCGGCGCACGTCGAGCTGACCGAGCTTGTTGACCTGGAGGCCGTCGAGATGCGAGAGCACGGACGGCGCCTTGATGCCGGCCGCCCAGACCGTCAGGTCGGCGCGCACTGCCTTGCCGCTCGCGGTATGCACGAACCCGGGCGCCACCTCGGTCACGCGCTCGCTGAGCATCAGCCGCACGCCGAGCTTCTCGAGCAGTTCAGCCGTCGCCGCCGACACGCGCTCCTGGAGTGCCGGCAAGATCCGCGGCCCCGATTCGATCAGCACGATGCCGACGTCATGGCGGGGATCGAGCTTGTGCAGCCCGTACACGGACAGCACCTGCGCGGTATTGCGCAGTTCCGCGGACAATTCGACGCCCGTCGCGCCGCCGCCGACGATCACGACCTGGATGCGCGGCTCGGCCGACTCGCCCGGCGCGCTCGGCGCCGGCGCCTGGTGCTCCGCGCGCATGCATGCCGCGATCAAGCGCTTGCGGAAGCGTTCGGCCTCCCCGACCGTATCGAGCGCGATCGCGTTTTCCGGCGCGCCCTGCACGCCGAAGAAGTGCGTCGTGCTGCCGATCGCGATCACGAGCGTGTCGTATTCCAGCTCGCGCGCCGGCAGCAGCTCCGCGCCGTCGCTGTCGTTGAGGGGCGACAGCGTGACGCGCTTCGCCGCACGGTCGAGCCCGGTCAGCTCGCCCTGCTGGAACTCGAAGCCGTGCCAGCGCGCCTGCGCCGCATATTCGAGCTCCTGCGTGAACGGGTCCATGCTGCCGGCCGCGACCTCGTGCAGCAACGGTTTCCAGATGTGCGTCGGATTGCGGTCGACGAGCGTGACGAGCGCACGCGCGGGACGATTGCCGCGCGCGCCGTAACGGTCGCCGAGCCGCGTCGCCAGTTCCAGGCCGCCGGCACCTCCGCCTACGATGATGATCCGATGCATCTGATTCCCCCTTTGCGATTCGAAACTGCTGCCGCCGGATGAAGCAAACGCGATGCACCCGCGCCGCCCGGTGGATTAACCGGTTCGGACATCATCGATGTGCAGTTCGAAGCACTTCGATGTGGCCGATCCGGAACGCGGGGCGCGCCGCCCCGCGTCAATGACATGACTGACATGCATTGTCCGGGAGCTTGCGCGTTGACCACAAGCAAACCATCTCGATATTCAGCATCCCTGCAACAATATGCCGCGGGAACGGGGAACTGGCCGGGGGTGCGTCAGTGTGCCTCTTCCCAGTTCGCGCCGGCACCCACTTCGGCGACCAGCGGCACCTTCAGCTTCGCGACGCCGCACATCATTTCCGGCAGTTTCTCGCGCACAAGCGACAGCTCGCCTTCGGGCACCTCGAGCACCAGTTCATCGTGCACCTGCATGATCATTCGCGACGCGAGCCGGTCGCGCGTGAGCCAGTCGTCCACCGCGATCATCGACAGCTTGATCAGGTCGGCCGCCGTGCCCTGCATCGGTGCATTGATGGCCGCACGCTCGGCCGCCTGGCGGCGCGGACCGTTGCCGCCGTTGATCTCGGGCAGCCAGAGACGGCGACCGAAAACGGTTTCGACGTAGCCCTTCTCCTTCGCGGTCGCGCGCGTATCTTCCATGTACTGCGCGACGCCCGGATAGCGGGCGAAATAGCGGTCGATATAGAGCCTCGCCGCATCGCGCGTGATGCCGAGATTCGATGCGAGCCCGAACGCGCTCATCCCGTAGATGAGCCCGAAGTTGATCACCTTCGCGATCCGGCGCTGGTCGGAATTGACCTCCAGCGGCGTCACGCCGAACACCTCGGCGGCCGTCGCGCGATGGATGTCCTCGCCCTGCGAGAACGCGCGCAGCAGCGACGCGTCGCCCGAGATGTGCGCCATGATCCGCAGTTCGATCTGCGAATAGTCGGCCGACACGATCCGGTGGCCCGGCGACGCGATGAACGCCTCGCGGATGCGCCGCCCTTCCGCCGTGCGCACCGGAATGTTCTGAAGATTGGGATCGTTCGACGCAAGGCGGCCCGTGACCGCGACGGCCTGCGCATAGTTCGTGTGCACGCGGCCGGTGGTGGGGTTCACCATGCGTGGCAGCTTGTCGGTATAGGTCGACTTCAGCTTCGACAGCCCGCGATGCTCGAGCAGCAGCTTCGGCAGCGGGTAGTCCTCGGCCAGCTTCTGCAGCACTTCCTCATCGGTCGACGGCGCGCCGCTCGGCGTTTTCTTCACGACCGGCAACTGCAGCTTCTCGAAGAAGATCTGCCCGATCTGCTTCGGCGAGCCGAGATTGAATTCGCCGCCCGCCAGTTCGTACGCCTCGCCCTCGAGCTCGATCAGGCGCGTCGCGATTTCGGTGCTCTGCGCGTGCAGACGCGTATCGTCGATCAGCACGCCCGTGCGCTCCATCTTGCGCAGCACGAGCGACACCGGCATCTCGATCTCGCGGTACACGCGCTCGAGGCCCGGTTCGCGTGCGACCTGCGGATACAGCGCGTGATGAAGCTGCAGCGTGATGTCGGCATCTTCGGCTGCGTATTCGGCGGCCTGCGCGAGCGCCACTTCGTCGAAGCCGATCTGCTTCGCGCCCTTGCCCGCCACGTCCTCGTACTTGATCGTCTTGACGCCCAGATGACGCAGCGCGAGGCTGTCCATGTCGTGCGTGCGGTGCGATTCGACCACGTACGATTCGAGCAGCGTGTCGTGCTCGATGCCGTTCAGCGCGATGTCGTAGTTCGCGAGTACCTGCGCGTCGTACTTCAGGTGCTGGCCGACCTTCTTGCGATCGGCCGATTCGAGCCACGGTTTCAGGCGCGCGAGCACTTCGTCGAGCGGAAGCTGCTCGGGCATGTCGGGGCCGCGGTGCGCGACCGGCAGGTAGGCCGCCTTGCCCGGCTCGACCGAGAACGACAGGCCGACGAGCCGCGCGAGCATCGGATCGAGCGCGGTGGTCTCGGTGTCGAACGCGGTCAGCGCGGCCGCGTCGATTTTCGCGAACCACGCGTCGAACTGTTCCCAGGTCTGGATCGTGTCGTATTCGCGCACGACGTCGGCTGCGATCACCGGGGCCGGCTCGCCTTCCGGCGCATCGGCGCCCCCGCCTTCCGCGGGCGCGCTATCGACTTCGCGAAGCCAGGTCTTGAAGCCGTAGCGCGCGAAGATGTCGCGCAACAGGTCACGCGCCTCGCCGTCGCTCTTCAGCGACGCTTCGATCGATTCGAGATGCGGCGTGAGATCGCACGACGTATCGACGGTCACGAGCTGGCGGCCGAGCGGCAGGAAATCGAGCGCGCGGCGCAGGTTGTCGCCGACCACGCCCTTGATGTCGGCCGCGTGTTCGATCACGCCGTCGAGGGTGTCGTATTGCGTCAGCCATTTCACGGCCGTCTTCGGCCCGCACTTCTCGACGCCCGGCACGTTGTCGACGGTGTCGCCGATCAGCGCGAGATAGTCGATGATGCGCTCCGGCGGCACGCCGAACTTCGCGATCACGCCGTCGCGGTCGAGCGTCTCGTTGGTCATCGTGTTGACGAGCGTGACGCGCTCGGTCACGAGCTGCGCGAGATCCTTGTCGCCGGTCGACACGATCACGTTCATCCCGTGCCGTTCGGCTTCGCGCGCGAGCGTGCCGATCACGTCGTCGGCCTCGACGCCCTCGACCATCAGCAGCGGCCAGCCGAGCGCGCGCACGGCGCCGTGGATCGGCTCGACCTGCAAGGCGAGATCGGGCGGCATCGACGGACGGTTTGCCTTATAGTCGGCATAAAGGTCGTCGCGGAACGTCTTGCCCTTTGCATCGAACACGCAAGCGCTATACTCTGCACTGACTTCCTTGCGCATACGGCGCAGCATGTTGATGATTCCGTAGAGCGCTCCGGTCGGCTCCCCGCCAGGGCCACGCAAATCAGGCATCGCATGGTAAGCCCGATACAGATAGCTCGAACCGTCAACCAATAGCAGGGTCTTACCTTCCAGATTTCGTTCTTCAGGCATTATGAACAAGAGAAAAGTGATTCCGAGTCTGCGTTCGCTCGCAGATCAAGAGCGCGCGACGGCCAAGAAGGCGCGCGCATCGTGGCAGATGTTCACGATTATGGCAGAGTTTATCGAGGCGACCGAGTACCTGTCGGAGATCCGCCCGGCTGTCAGCATCTACGGTTCTGCCCGCCTCAAACCCGACACGCCGCACTACAAGCTGGCCGTGCAGATCGCGCGCAAGCTGTCGGACGCCGGCTTCGCGGTGATCTCCGGCGGCGGCCCCGGCATCATGGAAGCCGCGAACAAGGGCGCGCACGCCGGCAAGGCGCCGTCGGTCGGCCTGAACATCGAGCTGCCGCACGAGCAGGCCGGCAACCACTACCAGGACATCTCGCTGCGCTTCCGCCACTTCTTCACGCGCAAGGTCACGTTCGTGAAGAACTCGGATGCGGTGATCGTGATGCCGGGCGGCTTCGGCACGCTCGACGAACTGTCCGAAGTACTCACGCTGATCCAGACGAAGAAATCGCGCCTCGTGCCGATCATCCTCGTCGGCAGCGAGTTCTGGCAGGGGCTGCTGCAATGGTTCCGCGATCAACTGATTCCGATGGGCCTGATCAATCCGGAAGACATGGATCTGATGCAGGTGATCGACGATCCCGACCAGGTGCTCGACGCGGTGCTCGCGTTCTACGAGGACAGCGGCGAGGAAGAAGGCTCGGACGAGGACGACCATCCGCCGCGCCCGGAAGAAGACCGGATGTTCTATCTGTAACCGGTCAATGACGACAGCCGGCCCGAGCGCCGGCTGTCGTGCTTTTCATGCAACGGACAGTGCGCTTCGGCGGCTCGCCGGGCGTGACTTTGTAACGCGCTGTTAATACCTGTTCGCCGCCGTGCGCGGTCGAATGTCAAATGCTCGCAGCCGGCGCTGCACGATGCGGCGGAATCGGCCGCACCAGCGGCCCGCCAATGTCAAATGGGTGGCCCATCGCATGCCTGCGCGCCGCCAATCCTCCGTAATAATCACGACTCGCCTTTTCCGTCGTGCCGCAGCACACTGCATTGTGTCGGCGCGGCGTTCCCCCGGTGGAACGGTCCCCCTCGCTTCCATCGCGTCGCGTCGGCCCATTCATCACCACACCACGGAAAAGAACATGCAACGCTCGCTGATCGCCCTCGCTTTCGCCGGCCTCGGCCTTTCGCTGTCCGGCCTCGCTCACGCCGTCAACGTCGACGTCAACATCGGCACGCCCGCGCCGGTCGTCGTCGCCCCCGCGCCCGTTGTGGTCGCACCCGCGCCGGTGATCGTCGGCTGGCACGGCGACCGCTACTGGGACGGCCGCCGCTACTGGGAACGCCGCGAGTGGGAAGATCGCGAGCGTCATCACGGTCATGGCGGCTATCACTGCCCGCCGGGGCACGCGAAGAAGGGTGAGTGCTGAGTCACTGAGCGCCGCGCCGGTCGGCCCGCGCACTGACGCATCAAAAACAAGGCCGCACGCGAACGAGTGTTCGCGTGCGGCCTTCGTCGTTGCAGGCGCGGCTGTGCCGCTACCCGAGCAGTGTTACTGAAACGCCACTTCCGCAAAACTCCGCAGCTTGCGACTATGCAGCTTGTCGAGCCCGTTCGTGCGCAGGATCTCCATCGCCTTCACGCCGATCTGCAGATGCTGGTCGACCTGCCCGCGATAGAACGTGTCGGCCATGCCCGGCAGCTTCAGCTCGCCGTGCAGCGGCTTGTCCGATACGCACAGCAGCGTGCCGTACGGCACCCGGAAGCGGAAGCCGTTCGCGGCGATCGTCGCGCTTTCCATGTCGAGCGCGATCGCACGGCTCTGCGACAGCCGCTGCACCGGCTCGCGATGGTCGCGCAGCTCCCAGTTGCGGTTGTCGACGCTCGCGACGGTGCCCGTGCGCATCACGCGCTTCAGCTCCACGCCCTCCAGCCGCGTGACCTCGGCCACGCCGCGTTCGAGCGCGAGCTGCACTTCGGCCAGCGCCGGAATCGGCACCCACAGCGGCAGGTCGGCGTCGAGCACGTGATCTTCCCGCACGTAACCGTGCGCGAGCACGTAGTCGCCGAGGCGCTGCGTGTTGCGCAGCCCCGCGCAGTGACCGAGCATCACCCACGCGTGCGGACGCAGCACCGCGATATGATCGGTGATCGTCTTCGCGTTCGACGGGCCGACGCCGATGTTGACCATCGTGATCCCGCTGCCGTCCGCGCGCTTCAGGTGATACGCGGGCATCTGCGGCAGGCGCGGCGGCGCGGTGCCCTCGGCCGGCTCGCCGCCGAGGTTCGCGTTGTACGTGACGACGTCGCCCGGCTCGACGAACGCGCTGTACTCGCTGCGATACGCGCGCACCTCGGGATCGTCGCTTTCCGTCATCATCGTGCGGCCGAGCTTCACGAACTCGTCGATGTAGAACTGGTAGTTCGTGTAGAGCACGTAGTTCTGGAAATGCGTGGGCGACGTCGCCGTGTAGTGGCGCAGCCGATGCAGCGAGAAGTCGACGCGCGCGGCCGTGAACAGCGCGAGCGGATGCGGCTCGCCCGGCGCCGGCTCGAACGTGCCGTTGACGATGCGGTCGTCGAGATACGACAGGTCGGGCGTGTCGAAGATGTCGCGCATCGCGAGCAGGCGGTCGCGATCGAGCTCGCCCTCGAGATGGATGCCTTCCGGAAACGCGAAATGAATCGGAATCGGCTGCGACGACACGCCGATCTCGATCTTGACATGGTGGTTCTTCGCCAGCAGGCGCAATTGCTCGCGGTAATAGTTCGCGAAGAGATCGGGACGCGTGACCGTCGTCTCGAATACGCCGGGGCCCGCGACGAAGCCGTACGAGCGGCGCGAATCGACGTGCG
Organism: Burkholderia orbicola; assembly: GCF_900100915.1. Taxonomy (NCBI): domain Bacteria; kingdom Pseudomonadati; phylum Pseudomonadota; class Betaproteobacteria; order Burkholderiales; family Burkholderiaceae; genus Burkholderia; species Burkholderia orbicola. The sequence goes on from NZ_FNKW01000002.1 coordinate 1,009,967, forward strand.
TGTTGACGTCGGTGCGAATCCGCACGAACGGATAGCATGCGCGCACGTGCTCGGTAATCGCTTCGTGGCGGCGATAGCGCGCGAACGCGTCGCGCAGGAAGCCCGTATTCGTGTCGTAAATGGCGGACAACCGCGCGACGGCGGCGATCGGATCGTCGAAAGCCTCGACCGACGGGCTTTCGGGCGACAGCACACGGTGCCGGCGGCTCAAATCGTTCTTCATTTTCATCACCTCGTCTGATCCGACGACATTACCACGGAACCCGGTCGCCTTTATGGCCGCCCCTGCGCACGGAGGGGCCGGATGGCGCGCAGTATTTGCTAAAATCGGTGGGTTCACTGGAGACTCATCATGAAGCCGCTCATTTTCGTCGCCGCTGCCGTCGCGTTTGCCGCCGCCAGCGTCGCTCACGCCGCCGGCGGCACGCCTGACGCCGACGCGCAGGCCCGGGCCGAGGCCAACGAAGCCGCCGGCCTGCCCGATCTCCGCAAGATCAACCGGCCGGGCGCCGAAGTCACGTCGAAAGTGGACTTCGCCGACATCCGCCGCACGCCGAGCTTCCACGAAAAGAGCAAGAACGGCACCGAAGTCACCGAGTACCGCGACCGCGGCAAGCCGGTCGAGATCGACGTGAAGTCGAACTTCGGCACGCGCTACCAGATGAGCTCCACGCCCGACACGTCGCCGAAGCCGCATGACGCGGGCATCCCGATCACGCGCCTGCCGTCGCTGAACCTGCGCTACTGATTCCGTGGCGCGGCGCGCCAACCGCGCCGCGCCGCCCCTTCACCTGCTGTCGCGCTGCACGCCGCCCGCGTGCCGACACCCTGACCTGACGCATCCCGCATGGCCGTTTTCACCGCTGTTTCCGACTCCGATCTCGCGCAATGGATGCGCCACTACGAACTGGGCGACGTGCTTGCGTTCCGCGGCATTCCGTCCGGTATCGAAAACAGCAATTTCTTCCTGACGACGACGCGCGGCGAATACGTCCTCACGATCTTCGAAAAGCTCACCGCGCAGCAACTGCCGTTCTACCTCGACCTGATGCGCCACCTGGCCGCCCACGGCGTGCCGGTGCCGGACCCGATCCCGCGCGACGACGGCGCGCTGTTCGGCGAGCTGCACGGCAAGCCGGCCGCGATCGTCACGAAGCTCGACGGCGCGGCCGAACTCGCGCCCGGGGTCGAACACTGCATCGAGGTCGGGCAGATGCTCGCGCGCCTGCACCTCGCGGGCCGCGACTATCCGCGCAACCAGCCGAACCTGCGCAGCCTGCCGTGGTGGCAGGAGAACGTGCCGGCGATCGTGCCGTTCATCACGGACGCGCAACGCACGCTGCTCGAAGGCGAGCTCGCGCACCAGGCCGGTTTCTTCGCGTCGGACGACTATGCGGCGCTGCCGGCCGGCCCGTGCCATTGCGACCTGTTCCGCGACAACGTGCTGTTCGCCCATGCGGCGCCCGGCACCGGTCACGACGTGCGGCTCGGCGGCTTCTTCGACTTCTATTTCGCGGGCTGCGACAAGTGGCTGTTCGACGTCGCGGTCACCGTCAACGACTGGTGCGTCGACCTCGCGACCGGTGTGCTCGACGTCGCGCGCGCCGATGCGCTGCTGCGCGCGTACCAGACCGTGCGGCCGTTCACGGCCGAGGAGCGCCGCCACTGGAGCGACATGCTGCGCGCCGGCGCGTACCGCTTCTGGGTGTCGCGCCTGTACGACTTCTACCTGCCGCGCGCGGCCGAGATGCTCAAGCCGCACGACCCCGGCCATTTCGAACGCATCCTGCGTGAGCGTATCGCGCATACGCCCGCGCTTCCCGAGATCCAAACCGCATGCAACTGATCGAAGTGCCCGCGAAAACGGGCTATGTCTGGTTCCGTCAAGGCATCTGGCTGTTCCGCCGGAATCCGCTCGCGTTCATCACGCTGTTCTTCACGTACCTGCTCGCGATCACGCTGGTGTCGATGGTGCCGGTGATCGGCTCCGCGCTGCCGCTGGTGTTCATTCCCGGCATCGCGGTCGGCTTCATGGCCGCGTGCCGCGACACGGTGGCCGGCAAGACCGTGATGCCGACGATCCTCGTCGACGGCTTTCGCTCGTACGGCACCGTCGCGACCCAGCGGCTGCTCGTGCTCGGCGTGATCTACGTCGCGTCGATGGTGCTGGTGTTCGCCGCTTCGTCGTTCGTCGACGGCGGCGCGCTGTTCCACGTGATGATGGGCGCAGCCGACGAAGCGAACACGACGCCCGAGACGCTCGCCGCGCAAGGCACGCTCGGCGCGCTGTTCTTCGCGACGCTGCTCTATCTGCCGGTCGCGATGCTGTTCTGGTTCGCGCCGGTGCTGGTCGCGTGGCATGACGTCCCGCCGGCGAAGGCGCTGTTCTTCAGCGTCGTCAGCTGCTGGCGCAATCGCGGCGCGTTCGCCGTATACGGCGTGCTGTGGTTCGCCGTCGCGCTCGGCACGTCGCTCGCGCTGTCGCTGCTGCTGCAGGCGCTCGGCGCCGGCGCGTACGCGCTGACGATCATGATGCCGGTGACGATCATCATCGTCACGATGCTGTACTGCTCGTTCTACGCGACCTATCGCGGCTGCTTCGGTGTGCAGGAACCGGGCGCGACGACGACGATGTCGGGCCGCTAAATTGGGTCCTGGCCGGCGCCATGCGCCGGCCGTCACGCGGTTTCCGCGCCGGGTCGTCCCCGGCGCGCATCTGATCTTCCCCCTTTTCCCATATCGACCGCCTCTGGTCGGCCCTGTTCAACCCGATCTTTTGCGCGCAAAATAATTTGCGTACAAATCGTTCGCGCATTGCCGCGCCTCCCGAACCATGGACCGCCTGCCTCCGCTGCCCCAGACGCTCGACGAGCAACTGTGCTTCGCGCTTTATTCGACTTCGCACGCGATGACGAAGGCGTACAAGCCCCTGCTCGACAAGCTGTCGCTGACCTATCCCCAATATCTCGCGATGCTCGTGCTGTGGGAGCGCGACGACATGGCCGTGAAGGACATCGCCGCGCGGCTCGACCTCGACCCGGCTACGGTCACGCCGCTGCTCAAGCGGCTGGAAGCGCTCGGCTACGTGGAGCGCGTGCGCAGCGCGGCCGACGAACGTGTCGTCAACGTTCGCGTGACGCCGGAAGGCCGAGCGCTGAAGGATCGCGCGCGCTCGGTGCCCGCCGACCTCTTTTGCGCGATGCAACAGACACCCGAATTCCTGATCAGGCTGCGCGCCGATCTCCAGCAGCTGCGCGACGCGCTGTCGGTGGCCAACGAACGTTGACACGCCCGGCACGAACCGACCTTGCCCGGCGCTGCCGGGTTTTTCTTCAAAATTTCATTTGCACACTAATGATTTGTGTTCTATATTTTGTCCATGGCCGGCGACATTCCGTCTGACCGGACCGCTGTTCCCCTCTCTTCCCGACAGGAGCTGCACGATGAACATTCTGTACAAGACCAGCGCCACGAGCACGGGCGGCCGCGACGGCCGCGCGGTATCCGCCGACCACAAGCTGGAAGTGAAACTGGCCGCGCCGCGTGAACTCGGTGGCACGGGCGCGGAAGGCACGAATCCGGAGCAACTGTTCGCCGCAGGTTACTCGGCCTGTTTCCTGAGTGCGATGAAATTCGTCGCGGGCCAGAACAAGCAGACGCTGCCGGCCGATACCCAAGTCACGGCGGAAGTGGGCATCGGCCCGAACGACGCAGGCGGCTTCGGGCTCGACATCGAGCTGCGCGTGTCGCTGCCGGGGCTCGACAAGAACGACGCGCAAGTGCTGGTCGACAAGGCGCACCACGTGTGCCCGTATTCGAACGCCACGCGCAACAACGTGCCGGTGCGCCTGACGGTCGTCTGACGCGGTACAGGTTCAGGGCTCAGGAAATACAAAAAGGGCGCGTGCGGCATGGTGCCGCACGCGCCCTTTTGCGCGATTCATCGAAATGGCGGGCCGGCAGGCCCGCGTGCGCCGCTTAGCGCGCGCCGATCGAATACGGACGGTTCATTGCCGCGTCGCGATCGATTTTGCGCATGCGGAATTCGAGGTCATAGATGTCGGTGGCTTCGGCCAGATACGCGTCGGCGCGCTCTTTCGCGGCCTTGTCAGCGTTCTTGGTCAGCATCAGGAAGAGGTGGCTCAGCAGGTACATGATCGATCTCGCTATTCAAAGGTTCTGGACTAGGGTTTTCCCGAATTATAGGGAAAACCCTAGGCTTTGACCAGTGTCGATCAGACGATGCGTCGTTCGGTCGCCACAGTGCGGCGACGGGTTTCGAAAAAAGCCCAGATCATCGCGCTGGCGTCGGGGCCGACCGCCGCGTGAAACGGCACGGCTTCGTCGCCGCCGGCCCACGCGTGATCGAGCCCTTTCACGTGGCACAGCCGCACCACCGGCTCGCCGTCGCGGCACACGTCGGTAATCTGTGCGCCCGTTTCGCGCGTCTCGACCCGCTCGCCGCCGCGCAGCGCGCCTCGGCTGTCGGCGAGCCCGTTCAGGCGCATGAACTGCACGGTCAGCTGATCGGCATTCTTCGGCGCGACGACATGATCGCCGTCACCCTGGACGATCAGCGCGGGCATGCCCGGATAGGCGCCGGTATCGACCAGCGCATCGACCGCCGCGGCCGGGTTCTGCCTCAAGCCCCGCCGCATCACGTCCATCGCAGTGATGCCGGAATTCGCCTCGCCGAGCGCGGGGCCCGAGTGCAGCGCGACCGCGGCGAAGCGGTCCGGATGGTGCAGTGCAAGAAGCGAAGCAAGCCCCGCACCGGCCGACAGCCCCGCGACGTAAACACGCGACGCGTCGAAGCCATGCTCGTCGACCAGCGCGTCGACCAGCGACGCCACCGTGTCCGCCTCGCCGCGCCCCGCGCGATCGGTGTCTTCATACCAGTGCCAGCAACCGTGCGTATGCGCGCGCAGCGACTGTTCCGGATACAGCACCGCGAAACCGTGCTTGTCGGCCAGCAGGTTCATGCGCGTGCCCTGCGCGAACTCGTCGACGGACTGCTGGCAGCCGTGCAGCATCACGACCAGCGGCATCGCGCCACGCCGGCGGCCGGGCGGTATGTAGAGCCCGTATGCGAGATTCTGGACGAGGCGGCCGAGCGCGGGTGTCATCGGATGTTCGCCCCGCGTCCACTCGCCGGCCGCCCATGCGGCGGCGCGCGGCCGCACGCGCGATTCGCGCGGCGGGGACAGGTCGGAGGCCGCGGCCTCGAGTGCGTCGCGTGTGATGCGCTGGGCATCGCGCGCCGCGCGCTTGGCGGTCGGGGACAGCATGCGTTTCATGCCGCCCAGCCACACTTTGGTGAGACTTTTGGTCATCGCTCGGGCTCGCAGTCAGGAAAAATAGGGGCGCCATGAGAGTGCCACAACGGATGCATCGTTCGACTTTGTGCAATGCACCATAACATTGTTTCCAGGATTTTTCCTGCACGCCGGCCGTTGCCGGCGGCGCAAAAAACGGGCCTCATGCGGACGCGGCGCTATACTGGGGCTTCGCCGCTTGTATCCGTTGTAGTCGTTCTTCCCGGCTCGCGCGTTGATTTAAGCATTCTCCCGCCTTCGTTCGTCCCCTTCCCGATGTTCGACCTGCCTTCTCACCTGTGGATCATGATCACCGCGTTCGGCGGCGCCGGGCTGACCTTGCCGCTCGCGATCACGATTGCCGTCTGGCTCGCGCTCGGCTACTCGTGGCGGCGCGCGGCCGCGTGGCTCGGCGTGCTGGCGGCCGCGATCGGCGTGGTGGCGCTCACGAAGATCGCGTTCCTCGGCTGGGGCATCGGCATTCGTGCGTGGGATTTCACCGGCTTCAGCGGGCATGCGATGCTGTCGACGTCGGTGTATCCGGTCGCGATTTTCCTCGCGCTGATCCGCACGCGCACGCCGGTGCGGATCGCCGGCATCGCGCTCGGGCTGGCGGCCGGCGTCGCGGTCGGCGTGTCGCGCGTCGCGCTCGACGCGCATTCGCCGTCGGAATCGATCACCGGCTGCATCGTCGGGGCGATCGCCGCGCTCGCGTTCATCGCCGGCTCGTGGCGCGCGGTGCCGCACCGCTGGTCGGTGCCGGCGGTCGTCGCGAGCCTCGCGCTCGTCACCGTGGCGCTGCACGGCCTCACGGTGCCGTCGCACCGCTGGGTCACCAAGGTCGCGCTGGAACTGTCGGGCCACGAGCGCCCGTTCGTCCGCGCGCGCTGGAAGGCCAACCCGAACTACCATCCCGCGTCGCAACCGTCGTCGCTGCAGCGCACCGAGTCGGCGCCGCCTACGCTTCACGCGTGACGGCCCGCCCGGCCAGCCCTTCTCACGTCCGACCATTTCATGCGCACCGTCGCATGCGCAGTATGCCAAGCGTTATAACCCGCCCTATATTACGATTACGGTTTCCACCCGTTCAAAACGAATCCACCATGCGCTCAACCGTCCGTCCGCTTCGCCGCACCCTGCTTCGCCTGCTGCCGATCGCCACGCTTGCCGCCGGGTTCGCGTTCAGCGCGCCCGCTTCCGCAGCCGACGAACTGGTCGTGTCGGCCGCCGCCAGCCTGACGAACGCATTCAAGGCCGTCGGCGACGCGTACGAGAAGCAGCACCCGGACACCAAGGTGCTGTTCAACTTCGGCGCATCGGACGTGCTGATGCAGCAGATCGCCAAGGGCGCGCCGGCCGACGTGTTCGCGTCGGCCGACCAGAAGGCGATGGATCGCGCGGTGAACGAAAAGGTGATCGTGCCCGGCACGCGCCGCGATTTCGCCGCGAACTCGCTGGTGCTGATCGTGCCGGCGGACAGCCGCGCGGCCGCGCCGACGTCGCTGAACGACCTGACCGCGCCCGGCGTGAAGCGCATCGCGTACGGCGACCCGGCCTCGGTGCCGGTCGGCCGCTACACCGAAGGTGCGCTGCGCGCGGCCGGCGTGTGGGATGCCGTCAGCGCGAAGGGCGTGCTGGCCGCCAACGTGCGCCAGAGCCTCGACTACGTCGCGCGCGGCGAGGTCGACGCGGGCTTCGTGTTCGGCACCGACGCCGCGATCATGCCGGGCCGCGTGAAGGTCGCGCTGACGGTGCCGACGCAGACGGTCATCACCTACCCGATCGCCGTGGTCAAGGACAGCCGCCACGCCGCGCAGGCGCAGTCGTTCATCGATTTCGTCGCGTCGCCGCAGGGCCAGGCCGTGCTGTCGACGTTCGGCTTCAAGCCCGCCAAGTGAGCTTATCGCGATGCAAGACGCCTGGGTCCCGCTGCTGCTGTCGCTGAAGGTCGCCGGCTGGGCGACCGCGCTCGACATCGTGCTCGGCGTCGCGGCCGCGTTCGTGCTCGCGCGCTGGCGCTCGCCGCTGCGCGACGTGGTCGATTCCGTGCTGACGCTGCCGCTCGTGCTGCCGCCGACGGTGCTCGGCTATTACCTGCTCGTGCTGCTCGGCCGGCGCGGCGTGTTCGGCGCGTGGCTCGACAAGTTCGGTATCGAGCTGGTGTTCACGTGGCAAGGCGCGGTGATCGCGTCGATGGTCGTCGCGTTTCCGCTGATCCTGAAATCGGCGCGGGCAGCGTTCGAAGGCGTCGATCCGCATCTCGAGCGCGCCGCCCGCACGCTCGGGCTCGGCGAAGCCGCGGTGTTCTTCCGCGTGACGCTGCCGCTCGCTACGCGCGGGATTCTCGCCGGCGCGCTGCTCGCGTTCGCGCGCGCGCTCGGCGAATTCGGCGCGACGCTGATGATCGCCGGCAACCTGCCCGGCCGCACGCAGACGCTGTCGGTCGCGATCTACGCGGCCGTGCAGGCCGGCGACGACAGCACGGCCAACTTCCTCGTGCTGGTGACGTCGATCACCTGCGTGCTGGTGCTGCTCGCGACCGGCTGGCTCGTGCCGTCGCGCGCCCGGCGGAGCCAGCTGACATGAAGCGCCTGTCCTGTCCGCATCGCCGGAGTCGTCCGGCGGCCGGCCCGCTTCGGCGGAGGCCCGCATGAGCCTCGTCGTCGACATCCGCAAGACCTACGCGAGCGCCGAGCGCCGCTTCACGCTCGACATGTCATTCACGGCGACGACGCAGCGCGTCGTGCTGTTCGGGCCGTCGGGCGCGGGCAAGAGCATGACGCTGCAGGCGATCGCGGGGCTGCTGACGCCCGACGCAGGCACGATCACGCTGAACGGCGAGCCGCTGTTCGACGCCGCGCGCCGGATCGACGTGCCGACCCGCGAACGCCGTGTCGCGTACCTGTTCCAGGACTACGCGCTGTTCCCGCATCTGAACGTGCGGCAGAACATCGCGTTCGGGCTGACGTCCGGGCTGCGCAACCCGCGCGCGAAGACGGTGCCGCCGGAGGTCGCGTACTGGCTCCGCGCATTCGACCTCGAATCGCTCGCGGGGCAATACCCGTCGCAACTGTCGGGCGGGCAGAAGCAGCGCGTGGCGCTCGCTCGTGCGCTGGTCGCGCAGCCGCGCATCCTGCTGCTCGACGAACCCTTCGCGGCGCTCGACGGCGCGATGCGCCAGCGCATGCGCCATGAGCTCGCCGAACTGCAGGCGCGGCTCGACATCCCGATGGTGCTGATCTCGCACGACCCCGACGACGTCGCCGCATTCGGCGACCAGGTCGTGCAGTTGAGCGAAGGACGCGTGCAGGCGAGCCCGCCGCACGCCGAGTGGCCGACGCGCGTCACCTGAGCGCGCGACGCCGTGGTCGTGAGCGTGGCACTGGCCGCCACGTCGGAGCCTGAGAGACGCCGCGGCGCGGCGCATACTGCAAGCGGAAACGAAGCCGGTGCGATGCATACGCGTGCGGCACCGGCTTCGCCCCGCCCTGCACGTCGGCTGCCGGCCAGGTCAGCCCGTCACCGCCAGAATCACGCTCGACGCCTTGAACAGCGCGATCGCGCGCCGGCCGGCGGCGAGCTGCAACGCATCGACGCTGTCGTTGGTCACGACGGCCGTCAGCGTCCCGCCGCCGTCGAGCGCCAGCGTCACCTCGCTGTTCACCGCGCCCGCCGCGACGGCGTCGACGCTGCCGTGCAGCCGGTTGCGCGCGGACACCTTCAGGTCGGGCCCGCCATCGTCGACGGCGAGCACGACCCACGACGCCTTCACCAGCGCGCATGCGTGCGCGCCTTCCCGCAGCCCGAGCGCCTCGGCGCTTTCGTGCGTCAGCACGGCGACGACGGCTTGCCCGCCCGGCAGCGCAAGCGTCACCTCGTCGTTGACGGTGCCGCGCACGAGCGACGCGATCTTGCCGAACAACTGGTTGCGCGCGCTCGTCTTCATCCCGATCCGGCCGATCAGCGCCCAGTCGACGTCGAAGCCGGCAACGGCCGCGCTCGCGGCCTCGATGAAGCGGCGATGCTCGCGCTCGATCGTGCGGAATGCGGCGATCAGCGACGTCGCGCGCGGCGTCAGCGTCGTGCCGCCGCCGCCCTTGCCGCCCGTCGAACGCGCGACGAGCGGTTCGCCGGCGAGATTGTTCATCGTGTCGACCGCGTCCCACGCGGCCTTGTAGCTGAGGCCGACGGCCTTCGCCGCGCGCGTGATCGAACCGGTGTCGCCGATCGCCGCGAGCAGCGCGATGCGCGTCGCGCCGCCGAGCGTCTGTTCGCCGGCGCGCAGCCACAGCTCGCCGCCCAGTTCGAGCGGTTCGGCGGACGAGGAAGAAGGCGGGACGTCGGTCATCATCGGCATGCGTGCGGGAAACGGGCGGCCATTATAGGGGCGGCGCGCGGCGCTCAGCGTGGCTTGCCGTCGAGCTTCGGCGGCCGCAGGCTGGCCAGCAGCGTCTCGGCGTCGCGCGCCGCCCGCTGTTCGAGCGCGGCGCCGTAGCCGCGCACGAAACCGAGCTGATACGGCGGCGCCGCCAGTTGCTCGAGATGGTGCAGCGCGACCATCGCGTCGTTCGCTTCGCCGAGCACGCTCTGCACGCGCGCCAGCGTCTTGACCGTCTCGGTGCGCGTGCGGCGCGACGCCAGCGACGCGAAGAATTCGAGCGCGTAGCGCAGCCGCTTCGCATCGATCCGCACCTGGTGGCGTGCCGCCGTGTCGAGCGACGTGAGAGACGGCGATCCGTAGAGATGCCCGAACAGCCGCCGTACGCGCTTGGTCGCGTGACGCCGCAGCGACGGCGCGTCGTCGCCGTCGGCCGCCGGCAGCGCGAGCGCGCTCAGCCATTCGAGCCAGCCGAGCGTCAGCCGCGCATAGCGGGCCGAATGCAGCGCCTGCCGCAGCTCGACGCGCGCGGCCATCGACTGCGCGCGGGCGGCGTCGAGCGTGCCGTCCCAGTCGCCGCCGCCGCCGTCGGCCGCGATCAGCGCGGGCAGGCTCTCGGTCGCGAACACGTCCCAATCGCGCACCGTGCCGAGCAGCTTGGCGAGCCAGCGCAGGTCGACGCCGAGCGTGTCCTTCCATTGACGGTCGGTGAAGCGCGGGAAGAAGCGCATCAGCGTGCGCAGGCGGCGCAGCGCGACGCGCATCTGGTGCACGAATTCCGGGTCGTCGCGATCGAGCACGCCGCACTCGTTGCCGAGCCATTGCGCGGTGATGTCGCCGGACAGCACGAACAGCGCGGCGCGCTGCGTGCGGATGCCGGTCAGGTCGACGGGCTGCGCCTTGACCAGCGTGGCGGCCACCGGTCCGCCCGCACAGGCGCGGTCGATCACGCTCGTCAGTTGCACGAAGGCCGGCCACGCGCCGCTCAGTTCGCGCGCCGCGGCAAACAGCGCGTGCAGCGCCGCCGTGCGCGCGGCCACGGTTTCCCAGTCGGGCGCGGCCAGGCGCAGCTCGACGTGGCGGCGCGGCGGCTCGCCGCCGCCGTGCAGCGTGATGTCGTCGAGCGTCATCTCGACCACGACGCCGCTGTCGTCGGCCCAGCGCCCGCGCCGCCGTTCGCTGACGAGACGCAGCGCCGACGCCTGGGCCCGCGCTTCGTCGGTGTCCGGCGCACCGCCGTCGGTTTCGGCGGCCGGTGCTGCGTCGGCATCGGCCGCGCCAGCCGTCGCGGGCACCGGCAGCGGCGTCGCGACGACGATGCCCGCGTGTTCCGCGTCGAACAGTTCGCGCTGCGTGATGCCAGGGGCGAACGTCCGGGTGCGCGATGCGACGACCCGCGTGCCATGCGCGTTCGATTCGACCCAGGTCCACCAGCTCGCGCCGGGGCTCCGCTCGGCCTCCTCGATCTGGCACGGCTCGACCGTCACGCGTTCGTGGCCGCGCCGCATCCGGACCTGCGGGCAGATCCGCCACGCGCGCACGAGTTCGGCGCCGAAGTCGCGTTGCGCGCCACGGGCACGGCTTGCGCCCTTGACCGGCCACCCTTCCAGCGACAACGACAACACGATTTCCAGCACACGCGACATGGAGGCTCCTGCACATGAAGGATCGCCGGCGCATCGACCGCGCCGGCGTCGCTCGTGAAGCAGCTTCCATAGTACACGCCGCCCAAACCCGCTGGCGTCGATCCGGCCCCGCCGCCCTGTGGCAGGTCAAGCCGGCACGTCAGACCGCATATTGCGCGATGCCGTTGCCGAACGACCAATTCTCCTTCAGCACTTCGACGAGACCGATGAATACGTCTTCCTGCCGCACGCCGGGCTGCTGCGTGAGGTTGTCGGCGATCGCCCGGTACAGCGAGCGCTTCTGCTCGAGCGTGCGGGTGTTGTTCGCGGTGATCTGGATGATCACGAGATCGTCACTGCGTTCGATATCGAGGTAGTGGCGACCGAACACGAAGTTCTCGGCCGTATGCTCAGTCACGACCATGAAAATGTCGTCCTCGGGGACGTTGAACGTCTGGATCAGCGCGCGTTGCACGCCGTCGACGAGGGCTCTGCGGTAGGCGGCCGGCTTGCCTTCGCGTAAGGCGATACGGGTGAATGGCATGGTCATGCTCCTGTCGGTGAGTGACGGTGAAGAACGAAAACACAGCGTCAGGTTAGGCGCGGCCACCTATAATGAACAGTCATTGATGAATATTTCATTTATTTTCATTTGAAATGAAAGTACTCGATCTCGATGCCGTCCGCGCCTTCGTGCTGGTCGCCGACCTCGCCAGTTTCACGCGCGCCGCCGATGCGCTCGGCACCACGCAATCGGCCGTCAGCCTGAAGCTGAAGCGACTGGAGGCCCATCTCGGCAAGCCGCTGCTGGCGCGCACGCCGCGCGTCGTCAAGCTGGCCGCCGACGGCGAGAATTTCCTGCCGGCCGCCCGTGCGCTGCTCGACGCGCACGAGCGTGCGCTCGGCGCGATCTCGACCGGCACGGTGCGCCTGTCGCTCGGCGTCAGCGAGCACGTCGCGGTGCCCGACCTGCCGGCCGTGCTGACGAGCCTGCACCGGCAGGACCCCGGGCTGTCGCTGGAAATGCATCTCGGGGCGTCGACGAGCCTGCTCCCGCAATACGACGAACGGCGGTTCGACGCGGTGATCGCGCGGCACGAGCCCGGCGAGGACCCACCGCGCGACGACGCCACGCCGCTGTTCACCGAGCCGCTGGCATGGCTTGCCGCGCCCGACTGGGCGCCGCGGGCTGGCGAGCCGCTGCCGCTCGCGGTGCTGGCCGGCCCCTGCGGGGTGCGGGCCGCCGCACTGCGCGCGCTCGATCGCGCGGGGTTGCCGTGGCGCGAGCGCTTCACGGGCGGCGGGGTCGCGGCGGTCACGGCGGCCGCCGCGGCCGGGTTGGCCGTCTGCCCGCTCGCGCGGCGCGTCGCCCCGCGCACGCTGGTCGACGTCGGCGCGAAATTCGGGTTGCCGCCGCTGCCGCAATCGCAGGTCGTGCTGTATTCCCGCGTACGCGACGCCCGCGCCGCCGCCGCGTTGCGCAGGTTTGCCGACAGCCTTGCAATCTCGGCGTAAACTGGCGGGCCCGCCGCCCGTAATATCCAGACGAATGCCGATGAAGCCCGACGCCCGCAAGCACCTCCGCGCCAACCTGCTGATGCTCGGCGCCGCCGCGATCTGGGGCTCCGCTTTCGTCGCGCAACGCCTGAGCCTCGACGTGATCGGGCCGTTCCTGTTCACCGGGCTGCGCTTCCTGCTCGGCGCGCTCGTGCTGGTGCCGCTGCTGATGGTGAATGCGGCGTCGCGCGCGCAGCTCGAGGCGATCCGGCGCGAACCGGCGCTGCTGCTGCCGGGCCTCGCGCTCGGCGGGCTGCTCGCCGTATCGATCTCGCTGCAGCAGGTCGGCCTGCAATACACGCGGATCGCGAACGCCGGCTTCATCAGCTCGCTGTACGTCGTAATCGTGCCGCTGATGGGCGCGCTCGCGCGCCACCGGATCGGCGCGGGCACGTGGTTCGGCGCGTTGCTGGCAGCGATCGGCCTGTATTTCCTCAGCATCGGCGAGCATTTCTCGGTGCTCTACGGCGACTGGTTCCAGCTCGCGGGCGCCGTCATCATCGCCGCGCACGTGATGGCGGTCGGCCATCTCGCGAAGCGCCACGATCCGCTCGTGCTCGCATTCCTGCAGTTCGCCGTGTGCGGCGTGGCGTGTCTCGCGGTCGGCCTGGCGGTCGAACCGGTCAGCGCCGCGATGCTGCGCGGCGCGCTGCCGACGCTGCTGTACGGCGGGCTGCTGTCGGTCGGGGTCGGCTATACGCTGCAGGTCGTCGCGCAACGCGACGCGGCGCCCGCGCACGCGGCCGTGATCTTCAGCATGGAAGGCGTGTTCGCGGCGATCGCCGGCTGGGCCGCGCTCGGCGAAACGCTGACGCTGCGCGCGCTCGTCGGCTGCGCGCTGATGCTGGCCGGCCTGCTCGCGTGCCAGTTGCTGCCGAACGGCGACGCACGGAAAAAGGACGAGGACGCGCTGCCGGCGTGACGCCCACCGTCCCTATAATGGCGATTCGCGTGACTTCCACGCCAACCGCTTCCGACAGGCCAGCTCCGTGACGTCCACTTCCGTCGATCCCGCCGCCGACCTGCTGCGCGAACGCGCAGCGCACTACGCCGCCCAGGCGGCGCTGTTCCTGCGCGACCAGGCCCTCTCCACCGCGTCGCACGACCTGCGCAGCCCGCTGAATGCGATGCACAGCTGGGCCTACGTGCTCGAGCGCCAGCTCGCCAATGCCGATCCCAATCTCCAGCGCGCGCTTGCGGGCATCCGCACGGGCATCGACCAGCAGGTCGCGCTGATCGATGGCGTGCTCGACGCGCCGCGCGCGGAAACGCGCACGCTCGTGCTCGCGCCGCAGCCGTTCGCGCTGCGCGCGCTGCTCGACGAAACAATCGCGCTCGTCCGGTTCGCGCTCGCCGACGCACGCCAGGTCGCGCTCGACACGACGCTGCCGGACGGCGAGCCGTCGCTCACCGTCGATCGCGAACGCGTCGCACAGGCGCTGTGGACCCTGCTGACGACGGCCGTCGAAGCCAGCGCCGCGGGCAGCCGGGTCGCGTTCGCCTGCACGCGCGACGGCGCGCAGTTCACCGCGCGCGCCACCTGCATCGTGAATGCCGGCGTGCTCGTCGATCCCGCGCAGCCGCACGCGTTCGAATCGTTCGCGCGGCGCGAGATGCTGCACGAGCGCGATGCGAAACGCAGCGCATGGACGCTCGCGCTATGCCAGCGCGTGGCCCTCGCGCACGGCGGCACGTTCGCGCACGACGTGTTCGCCGACGGCGCGGCCGCCACCCTCACGTTCTCGATTCCCTGCGAGGCGCCGGTGTAAGCAAGCGGTCGCCCGACGCATTACAAATTCCTTTCTGGCTCTATACTGATGGGCCTGTCATAACCGGAGCGATTCTTTGTTACAGATCTTCGCGCTCATCGGCGCGTTGTTCCTGGTGGCCCTGAACGGGTTCTTCGTTGCGGCCGAATTCGGCCTCGTCAAACTCCGCGCGACGCGCGTCAAGACCCTCGCCCGCAAGCACGGCCTGCGCGGGCGCATCCTCGGCATCGTGCATGGCCGGCTCGACGCGTATCTTTCCGCGTGCCAGCTCGGCATCACGCTCGCGTCGCTCGGCCTCGGCTGGGTCGGCGAACCGGCGTTCGCGCAACTGCTCGGCCCGCTGCTCGACCTGATCGGCGTCCACTCCGAGCGCGTCGTGCACCTGATCTCGCTCGTGTTCGCGTTCTCGCTGATCTCGTTCCTGCACATCGTCGTCGGCGAACTGGCGCCGAAGTCGATGGCGATCCGGCAGCCGGAGAAGGTCGGCCTGTGGGTCGCGCTGCCGCTCTACGCGTTCTACTGGGCGATGTATCCGGCGATCTGGGTGCTCAACACCAGCGCCAACGCGGTGCTGCGGCTCGCGGGGCTGTCGGCCGACCACGGCGGCGATGCGCACTATTCGACCGACGAGCTGAAGCTGATCCTGCGCAGCCGCCGCAGCGCGGCCGGCAATGCGGCCCAGCCGGCGCGCGGCACGTACACCAACGACGAGTGGAACACGCTCGCGCATTCGCTCGATTTTTCGTCGATGACCGTGTCGGACCTGATGCGGCCGGCCCATGAAATGATCGGCCTGCGGCGCGACCTGCCGCTGCCCGACAACATGGAGATCGTCGCGCGGCACCGCTTCAGCCGCTATCCGCTGTTCGAGGATGCGTCGCGCGAGCAGGTGAGCGGGCTGATCCACCTGAAGGACCTGCTGCTCGCGCGTCACGCGGGCGCCGCGCTCGAGGATCTCTCCGACTACGTGCGCCCGGTCCAGTACGTGAAGCCCGATACGCCTGCGCTGGAGCTGTTCCGCCGCTTCCGCAAGGGCGCCCCGCACTTCGCGCTGGTCGGCAACAAGGGCGAGAAGCCGATCGGCTTCCTGACGCTGGACAACCTGCTCGGCGCGCTGGTCGGCCAGATCCACGACGAATTCCGCCAGGGCGACGCCGACTGGAGCCGCCTCGACGACGGCACGCTGATGGGCAAGGGCAGCCTGCCCGTCGTGTCGCTCGAGCAGGCGCTCGGCATCGACATCGACGAAGGCCGCGCGGAATCGGTCGGCGGCCTCGTGATCCAGGCGTTGAGCGACCTGCCGACCGAAGGGCAGCGCGTGTCGTTCGACCGCTTCGACGTCGTCGTGAAGAAGATGAACGGGCCGCGCATCGTGCTCGTGCGCGTCTATCCGAAGATCGTGAAAGAGGCCGACGAATGACGGCCCGGCGTCGCATCGCACGATGAACGCGCCGCTGCCGCGCTGCTGCGTGATCACGCCGGAACCGGCGTCCGCGTCGGCGGCCGATCGGGCGGCGTTCCTCGACCGGCTGTCGGCCGTGCTCGCCCGCGGCGAAACGCTCGTGCAACTGCGCGTGAAATCGCTCGACGCGGCCGCGTTCGCGTCGCTGGCCGCCGCGGCGCTCGCGCGCTGCGACGCGGCCGGCGCGCACCTGATGCTGAACGGCCCGATCGATGCAGCCGGCGTGATGCGGCTCGACGGCGCCGGCTGGCATCTCGACGGCGCCGCGTTGCGCGCCGCCGCGCAACGGCCGCTGCCGGCCGGTCGATGGGTGTCCGCCGCGTGCCACACGCAAGACGACCTGCTGCTGGCCGCGCGCGCTGGCGCGGATTTCGTCACGCTGTCGCCGGTGCTGCCGACGCTCAGCCACCCCGGCGCGCCGGCGCTCGGCTGGGCGCGATTCGACGCGCTGGCCGCACAGGCCGCGATGCCCGTGTTCGCGCTCGGCGGCATGACGCGCGCGCATCTCGACGACGCGCGCCGTCACGGCGCGTACGGCATCGCGGGCATACGCGGGTTCTGGTAATTCGGCGCTTTTCCGGCAGGCGGCCGGCTGCGTACGACCGCGGCCGGCCGCACCGCTTCACGCGTTCATCGGCTCAGGCGTTCAGGTTCGGACGCATGCCGCGCCACGAACCGTCGTCGATGCGACGCACGTCGTGCGTCAGCGCGTAACGATTGACGTCGCCGGTCAGCCACGCGACGAGCGAATACGGCGGCAATTCCCCTTCATCGACCCGATCGCGGGCGCGCGCCGGCGTCTCGAACACCACCCGTCCGCCCGGCGCATCGAACGGCACCGCATCCGGCGACAGGTTCAACGCGATCGTCAACGTCTCGTCGTCGGCGAGCCGCCATGATGCGCACAGCGCGTCGGCATCGCCGTCGCCGTCCGCCTTCAGCGCATGGGCTTCCTGCGGCCGGCAATCGGACAGCCGCGGCGCGATCAGCTTCGCGCGCACCGCGAGCGCCGACTGCACGAAATGCGCGCGATCGATGTCGCGCGCGGTCTCGTCGAAGATCAGCGGGATCTGCGGCGTGAGCAGCGACAGCGCGAGCGCGGCCAGACCGGCCGCCTGCCCGGGATCGCCGGGGCCGCCGTCGCGCCATGCGCCATCGGACAGCACGAGCGACGTCAGCGACAGTCCACCGTCGGCGCCCATCCCGTCAGACGACGCGGCCGGCTGGTACGCCGCGCCGGCCGCGGTCAGCGCGCGGGCGAGCGTGTGGATCGACTGGTGCGCGGAAATGCCTTCATGCGCCGACGGGTCGCGCCCCGTGAGCCGGTGCAGTGCACGTTCGCCGCAGCCGTTCCACTGCGCGTCGAAATGGGTATCGGCGAGATGCGCCGGATGCCGCTCGCTGCCGAGCACGAGGTGGATCAGCCGGTCGGCCGGCACGGCGGCGCGCACGCGATCCGCGATCTCGCGCAGCCACGACACGCCGATCCGGTCGGCTTCGCGCAGGCGCAGCCCGTCGCAACGGTATTCGTCGATCCAGTACAGCGCGTTGTCGCAGAAGAAATCGCAGACTTCCGGATGATCGAGCGCGAGCGGCGCGGCCTGCAACGGATCGTCGCGCGTATGGAAGAACGGCCCCGCATAGTGGCGCAGCGCGTCGGTGCCGCTGCCGAAGCGCGCGTAGTCGAGCTCCAGCAGCACCGCGAGACCGTAGCCGTGCGCCGCGTCGATCAGCGCCTTCAGCGCATCGGGGCCGCCTTCGGCCGCGAGCGGCGCGAACGGCAGGCTGTCGTGCGGCGACGCTAGCAACTCCAGCGCGGTCACCCCGAGGCGCGCGAGCTGCGGCAGGCGGCGGCGCACGGCGTCGAAGCCGCCCACCGCGTGCGGGCGGATCGCGTAGAGCGCGACGTCCTCCCATGCGCGCCCGTGCCAGAACGTATTGCGCCACGTGAACGCGCGCGGATCGACGACCTCGCTCGGCCCGTTGAGCCCCTCGGGTTGCGAACGCGACGCGGGATCGGGAATCGACACGGTATCGTCGAGACGATAGCGGTAACGCGCGCCCGCGCCGCAGTCGACGAAAACTTCGAACCAGTTCGGGCCGGCGCTCGTCATCGGCACGAGTATCGGGCCGTAGCCGGTATCGAGTTCGAGCTGGACGTGAGTGCTGCCGGGCGCCCACACGCGGAAATGCGTGCGCGGCGTCGTGCTGAGCGGGCCGCAGGGCTGCGCGCCAAACGGCAAACAATGGATGTAGTGCTGCGCGTACGGATCATGCGGACAATCGGACATCATGCGCTCCTCGTGCGTACCGAGCGGCATGGCCGCGCCACTGGCGCAGCACATCGGAGCCCGGCATGCGACGGCCAGGCGGGGGGAGAGAAACGAGTATGCGCCGGATTCGCCACCGCGATACGGCGTGGTCAGACATTTTTAAATGCGAATCGACCCCGGGAAACCGCCGCCGGAACGAAGCGGCATGCACCCGCGAGTCGGGTAGTCGGCATACCGGAATGATTGCTCGTCTTGTTGCGCCGGCCGCGCGCACATACGCTGCGCGTCATGCTCGCGGACACGTCGTCCGCTCCCGTCAAAGAGGAACCTGCCATGTCGCTTCCGGCCAGCGCCGCGAAATTCGATCCGTCACGTGCGCACGAATACGCCGAACAATCACGCATCGCGCTCGCCGGCTACGATGCCTGCCACGAACTCGCCGCCTGCATGCTCGCGTCGTCGATCGGTGCGACCGATGCCCGGATTCTCGTGGCCGGCGCGGGCGGTACGGGGCAGGAAATCTGCGTGACGGCCATGCTCGAACCGGGCTGGCAATTCACGGCCGTCGACCCGTCCGCGCCGATGCTCGCGCTCGCGCGCTCGAATGTCGAGGCCGCGGGTTTCGGCGCGCGTACCGCGTTCGTCGAGGATGGCGTCGACGCGTTGCCCGATGCGCCCGCGTTCGACGGCGCGACGCTGATCGGCGTGCTGCATCACGTGCCGGGCGACGACGCGAAAGCCGAGCTGCTGCATGCGATCGCGCGGCGGCTGAAGCCCGGCGCGCCGCTCGTGCTCGCCGGCAACCATCGCCGCTACGCGGATCACCCTCGCCTGCTCGACGCCTGGCAGCAGCGCTGGCGCATGAAGGGCGCCACGCCCGACGCCGTGCGCGCGCAACTCGCGAAGATCCTGCAGGGCGCCGATCCGCCCGCGTCCGAGGAAGCCGTGTTCGCGCTGCTGCGCGACGCGGGCTTCGATGCGCCGCTGCGTTTCTTCGCGAGCCTGTTCTGGGGCGCGTGGATCGCGGTGCGGCGCGCTTGACGATTCGATGCGGTGCGCCACGACGCTCACCACACGATTCGCGAACGCGCCGCGCGCGCTCGGTATGATGGCGTTCCCGCCCCCTTCCGGCCTCGACATGCTCACCGTCCATCACCTGAACAACTCGCGTTCGCAGCGCGTGCTCTGGCTGCTCGAAGAACTGGATGTGCCGTACGAGATCGTGCGCTACGAACGCGATCCGAAAACGATGCTCGCGCCGGCCGAATTGCGCGCGATCCATCCGCTCGGCAAGTCGCCCGTCGTGACCGACGAGGGCCGCACCTTCGCCGAATCGGGCGCGATCATCGAATACCTGGTCGAACGCTACGGCAACGGGCGCCTCGCGCCGCCGCCCGGCTCGCCCGAGCGGCACGACTACACGTACTGGCTGCACTACGCGGAAGGGTCGGCGATGCCGCCGCTGCTGCTCAAGCTCGTCGCGCTGCGGATCGCGCATGCGCCGATGCCGTTCTTCGCGCGGCCGATCGCGCGCAAGATCGCCGCGACGCTGCAGTCGGGTTTCGTCGATCCGCAGATCGACCTGCATCTCGGCCACGTCGACGGTGCGCTGGCGCGCAGCGGCTGGTTCGTCGGCGACGGCTTCAGCGCGGCCGACATCCAGATGAGCTTTCCGCTCGAAGCCGCGACCGCGCGCGGCGGTGGCAGCCGGTATCCGGCGATCGCGCGCTTTCTCGACACGATCCATGCGCGGCCCGCGTACCAGCGCGCGCTGGAGCGCGGCGGCCGGTACGACCTGCTCAAGTAACCGGCGTCAGCTCAGCAGCCCCGCCGCGACGTTGATCGACAAGCCGAGCACGGCCATGTTGAAGTAGAACGACAGGATCGACTGCGCGAGCACCGAGCGCCGGGCGGAGCGGTTCGCGAGCGACACGTCGGCCGTCTGCGACGCGACCGCGAGCGTGAACGCGAAATACAGGAAATCCCAGTAATCGGGCTCCGGGTTCCGGTCAGGGAAACGGAGCGCGCGATCGTTGCTCGGCGAGCCGTAATAGAGCCGCGCATAGTGCAGCGTGAAGATCGTCGGGATCAGGAACCACGCGCCGAACAGCGTCGCGCCCGTGATCGCGTAGTGGCTGAGCCCCGCGCTGAAGCCGACGCTCTTGGCGGTCGCGAGTTCGATCGCGATCGCCGCCACGCTCGCGACGGTCGCGAGGCACACGACGGTCAGCACGGTCGTCGCGTTTTCGTCCTCGCGGATCGCGACTTCGCGCACCTTGTGATGATGCGCGGTCACCATGCGCACCCACATCAGCACGAGGTACAGCCAGACCGCGCAATCCCAGCCGATCAGCGCCCGCGCGGTCGGGCGCAGCGGAAACGGCAGCAGCACCGCGCACAGCACGCCGGCGACGAACGCCGCGACCATGCGCGGCCGGTTGCGTAATACCTG
This sequence comes from Burkholderia orbicola, assembly GCF_900100915.1. Classification (NCBI taxonomy): domain Bacteria; kingdom Pseudomonadati; phylum Pseudomonadota; class Betaproteobacteria; order Burkholderiales; family Burkholderiaceae; genus Burkholderia; species Burkholderia orbicola. The sequence goes on from NZ_FNKW01000002.1 coordinate 1,030,798, forward strand.
CGGATAAAGCGTCATCGTGTGATTCCGAAAGCGAATGGAAAGGGTTCGGCCGGTGCGCGGGAAAGCCGCCGCGCCGGCGGGTAACGCGCCCCGATTATCGCCATTCCGTCGTGACGTGGCGATGGGCACGAGCGCCTAAGATAAGGGGATGACCGCCACCGCCCTGCTCTGCCGCCATCCCGCGAACCCGGCCGGCCGCGACTTCGTCGTCGGCGACCTGCACGGCTGCGTGGACGTGCTGCGCGCGCTGCTGCACGACGTCCGCTTCGATCCGGCCCGCGACCGGCTGTTCTCGGTCGGCGATCTCGTCGACCGCGGCCCGGCCTCCGAAGCCGCGCTGGACCTGCTCGACCGGCCGTGGTGCCACGTCGTGCGCGGCAATCACGAGGAAGTGCTGAGCCTCGTCGCGCGCGGCAAGCTGCCGCCCGACGCGTGGCGCGGGATCGGCGGCGACTGGGGCGCCGACCTGCCGCCGGAACGGCTGCACGCACATGCGGCACGCGTCGACGCGCTGCCGCTCGTGCGCGTGATCGGCGACGGCCCGGCGCGCTTCAACGTGCTGCATGCGGAATTCTTCGGCTCGGATGCGGATCTCGATACCGGCAGCTATCCGCACGACGTGCGCGAGCGGCTGATCTGGGGCCGCGATCTGGTCCAGGGGCTCGCCGATCCGGCGCGACAGGCCGGACTGTCGCTGACCTGCACGGGGCACACGCCGGTGCGTGAACCGCAACGGATCGGCGCGCAATGGTTCATCGACACGGGTGCGTTCGCGCCGGCCGGGCGGCTCACGCTCGCCGAGCCGCACACCGGCCGCACGTGGTCGATGACGCAGGCCGAGGCGCGCGAACGCCACGCGGGCGACTGGCCGCTGCCGTGACGGGCCGGCCGGTGGCCGGTGTCCGCTCCGCGCCATGCAATGCCCGCCGCGCCCGGCCAGGCGAACGCTAGCCGACCTGATTCAGTTCGAACACCGCATCGACGGCCGAGCCGTTCCAGTTGTATTCGAGATAGGCCGCATGCTGGCAGTCGCGCAGCAGCGTCGTGCGGAATGCGGCGAGACATTCGCCGCGCGGGTCGCGCACCGACGGATAGACGATCCCCGCGCCGCCTGCCTGGCGCACCGCGCGGCCGAATGCCTGCCCCGCGCTGTAGTCGACCGGGTCCAGCAACGCAGGATCGCGCTGCGGCCACGTGCGCACGTCGGCAACGTCGCCGTGCGCGAGCACGGTATAGAGCCGCATCTGCTGGCGCATCGGCGGCTCCTTCGTCGCGGCAAGGAACAGCCCGCTGTGATAGCGCGTTTCGGCGATCGCCGTGTCGCGCGAGCGCGTGCAGTAGAACACGCCGTAGCTGCCGTCCGAAAAGCGGCTGCCCAGCGGATTCAGGTGCGTGAACGCGGCCATGATCGGCCCCCAGCCCTGCCCGTAGCGGCGCTCGGCGGGCGGTACGAGGTCGAGCGTGCCGACTTCGTTGCGGATGCGGTCGTTGGTCAGCGATTCGAGCGCGTAGAGCGCGTCGAAATCGTCCGCCGACGCGACGCGGTCGAACAGGTTGATGGCCGGAAAACGGGTGGGAATCACGCGATAGGCGGGCGCCCAGTCGACGGTGGTCGTGGGCCACCGGGTGACTTCGATCGGTGTCGTCACGCCCAGCCACCCCGCATTGCATCGAGATATTGCCGCACGGCCACCAGGTCGCCGACGTTGCCGGCCAGCATCCGGTCGAGCGCGCGCTTGCCGCCGAACGGCGCCGCGTCGTTGGGCCGCTTGACCCACGCATCGGCCGCGGCGGGCTGCGGCAGCAGGATCTGCAACCCCTTGTAGATACCGAGCAAGAGCGACAGCCGCTCGAGCGTATCGCGCGGCAGGCGCGCCGATTCCGGCGCGGCCTTCCACTTGAAGAACGTCGAGCGGCCGGGCGATCCGAGCAGCACGATCTGCTCGTCGATCGTCAGTTCCCAGTCGCGCGCGATGTTGAAAAACGCACGCAGGCCGGCCGCCGACATCTGCGCGACCGAAGCGTGCGGCAAGGCGGAATGCGAATCGTAGGCGGGCTGTGACATGACGGTTAGTCTCGAAACGAATCTACTAACAAGATTAGTCCATTCTCGTATTTTTGCAAGGGTCGCACCCAACGATCGTCAAGCCCATCCGACAAATCGATATTTTTTGTCCATTCTGGACTCTTATTTTATTTTCTGCGTTAATGGCCGGGCGGACACCGCGTCACGGCGCGGGTCGTGTCCGTGGAGACCATGTCGCACGGAAACCGGATGCACCATGCCAAGGAACGCACCATGAAGAGACTGATTGCCGCTGTTTCGATCGCCCTGCTCGCGGTATCCGCAGGCCCCGCCGTCGCGAAGGACTGGACCACGATCCGCTTCGGCACCGACGCCAGCTACGCGCCGTTCGAATCGAAGGCGCCGGACGGCAAGCTCGTCGGCTTCGACATCGACCTCGGCAACGAGATCTGCGCGCGCCTGAAGGCGAAATGCGTGTGGCTCGAGAACGATTTCGACGGAATGATTCCGGCGCTGAAGGCGAAGAAGTTCGACGCGGTGCTGTCGTCGATGTCGATCACGCCGCAGCGCGCGCAGCAGATCGGCTTCACGACGAAGATCTACAACCAGCCGACGCGGCTCGTCGTGAAGAAGGGCTCGTCGCTGCTGCCGACGGCCGAATCGCTGAAGGGTAAATCGATCGGCGTCGAGCAGGGCACGACGCAGGAAACGTATGCGAAGGCGTACTGGGGCAAGCAAGGCGCGAACGTCGTGTCGTACCAGAACCAGGACGGCGTGTATGCCGACCTGATCGCCGGCCGCCTCGACGCGGCCCTCCAGGATGAAGTGCAGGCCGCGATCGGGTTCCTGAAATCGCCGCGCGGCGCGAACTACACGTTCGTCGGGCCCGAGCTCGTCGACGAGAAGATGCTCGGTATCGGCGCCGGCATCGGCTTGCGCCAGGAGGACACCGACCTGAAGGCGAAGATCGACCGCGCGATCCTCGACATGGTCAAGGACGGCACCTACAAGCGGCTCGCATCGAAGTACTTCGACTTCGACATCTACGGCGGTTGAAAAACGGCGTCGCGCGCGTACGGATGACTGCTTCCGTCGCGCGCGTCCGACCGCCCCTCCCCTTCAACCGGATGGCAACGGCATCGCGCGGTTCGCCGTTGCATCGAATGCCTGTCTTCTTGCGTCGTCCGCAGCGCGCGGCACGACGCTTCGCGTCATCGTTCGGATTGCATATCGATCCTTCGCGGCAACGACGGGCGACGCGAACGGACGTCGTGCGGATCGATTCAATAGGCGAAAACCGGGCGGCGCGGCACGGGCGCCCGTGCGCACATGCCCATGCGGATCGGGTTCGCGTGCAGGAAAGTGCCGACCCGGCGCGGATGACCGGCAACCAGCCGGATCCGCCTCGCACCGGGCGCGGAGAGATGGCCTGTCGAGGCATGCCGGTCCGCTGCAAGCGCGATGCTCGAACGGCGATGTCCCGAATCACTGCGATCGCGGCCTGCGGACCGCGGCGTGTGATGATCGATCATTTTTCTACCCCGTTTGCTGTCTGATGTTGGTTCCGGCAACCGGACGATGCCGATGCTCCGGCGATCAGCCGACGACGTTCCGTGCTCGCCGCGACGCGGCTACTGCACCGCGCCCGACCGCCGCATCCCCGCGGACCGCGTCCTGGCCGGTACGGAAAGCTTTCGCTGCCTGACCGGAGGACCTCGCGTCGTCGACTCTCGCACGTCTTTCTTCGCAAGGACCGGGCCAGCGCGGCGCGAGCCCGGCCGGACAAGGCGGCGGCCGGGCCGGCTGGCGGCCCGAACGGGCATGGCATGCAGGAAGTTACGAAACTGAAACGTCGGCGCAACGGCGGGCGCCGGCCCCGTGACGGCGGGGCCTTGCGGAATAAGGCTGAACAATGGAGCACGGAATTTTTACCGGCGGCGGGATGGCCGATCGACCCGTTTCGCCGCGGCAATCCGCCCGACGATCCACGCGAAATGTTTCATGCGCTTTACATGCCGGCGCCGGCGGCAACGCGCACCGCACGTCGCTGCCGGGAGGTGGACGCGGCCGCCGGTCGCATGGCTATACTGCGACACCGCTTCACGCGATCTCACGCGACTTCACGCAAACCACCGCCCACGATGATCCGTACCTTCCATGCCGCCGAGCGCGCCAGGCTGATCCGCTTCGGCGTGTCCGGCGTCGGCTCGACCGCATTGCATGCGCTGATCGCCGCCGCGATGTTCGCGCTGTTCGACGCGACGCCCGTCATCGCGAACGCGACCGCGTTCGTCTGCTCGACCGCGTTCTCGTATCTCGCCAACACGCTATGGAGTTTTTCGTCGCCGGTGACGTGGAGCAACTTCGTGCGCTTTCTCGCGGTCGCGATGGCCGGCCTGGCCGTGACGATGCTGCTGGCGCACGGCACCGACGCGCTCGGGCTCGCCCGCGCGTGGAGCATCGTCGCGGTCGTGCTGTGCGTGCCGCCCGTCACGTTCGTGCTGCACCGGCTGTGGACCTATCGCTGAACCGGTCCGCACGCATCACACGCCTCGCACCCGCCGCTCAGCCGACCCGCTGATGCCCCGCGTCGCCCGACGGCGCGCCGTCGTGCCCGCCGCTGTCGCCATTCCCGCCGTTACCCCCGTTGTTGTCGTGATCGTTCAGCCCGTGCTCGATCATCATCCGGTAGAGCGTCACGCGTGAAATGCCGAGTTCGGCGGCGGCCTTGTTGATCCGGTGGTCGTTGCGCAGCAGCGCGTTCTCGATCGCGGTGCGCTCGGCCAGCGCCCGCGCCTGCTCGAGCGTCACCGGTTCGGTCTCGCCCGGCGTATCGAGCCCGAGGTCGTGCGGCGTCAGCAGCCGGCTCTCGGCCATCACGATCGCGCGCCGCACGCGGTTGATCAGTTCGCGCACGTTGCCGGGCCACTCGTAGCGCCGCATCGCGTCGAGCGCGGCCGACGTGAAGCCGCTGATCTTGCGGCCGCTGTCGGCCTTGAATTTCTGCAGCACGTAGTGCGCGAGGATGTCGATGTCCTTGCCGCGCGCGCGCAGCGGCGGCTCGTGGATGCGCAGCACGCACAGCCGGTGATAGAGATCCGCACGGAAGCGCCCGGCCTCGACCGCGCCGTCGAGATCGACGTGCGTGGCCGAGATGATCCGCACGTCGACCGCGATCGATTCCTGGCCGCCGAGCCGTTCGATCTTGCCCTCCTGCAGGAAACGCAGCAGGCTCGCCTGGCTTTCGACCGGCATGTCGCCGATCTCGTCGAGAAACAGCGTGCCGCCGTTCGCCGATTCGATCCGGCCCGCGCGCCGCTGGTTCGCGCCGGTGAACGCGCCGCGTTCATAGCCGAACAGTTCCGACTGCAGCAGGTGATGCGGAATCGCACCGCAATTGATCGCGACGAACGGCCCCTTGCCGCGGCCGGAGCGCTCGTGAATCGCGAGCGCCGTCAGTTCCTTGCCGGTGCCCGACTCGCCCGAGATGAACACGCTCGCGTCGGTCTTCGCGACCTTGCGGATCGTGCTGAACAACTGCTGCATCGCCTCGCAATTGCCGATCATCCCGTGTTCGCCGATCGACGCCGCATAGGCGGCGCCGTCGACGCGATCGAGCGCGGCCATCCCGCGCGCATGGCCCAGCACGTGCGAAATCCATTCGTACGGCAGCGGCAGCGTCACGTAATCGAAGCAATAGCTGCGGATCAGCTCGCGCACGGCGGGGCCGATCGTGATGCCGGCCTGCGCGATGGAAATCCAGCCGATCGCCGGCTGGCTCAGGCACATCTTCAGCGCGGGATAGTCGCGCGACGTGAACCCGGTGAAATCGACCAGCCCGGCGGCCACGCTCACGCCGCAGGTCATGTTCTGCGCGGCGCCGGCCGTCTTCGCGACCGTGATCTCCCAGCCGAGCCCGCGCAGTTGCGCCAGCAACGGCTCGTCCGGCGTGCGCATGATCACGAACAGCTTGCGGCCGGCCTCGGGAGCGGTGACGGACACGTCCGTCATCTCGGGCGCCGCCGGCCCGTTTGCGTCGGGTGACCTTGCAACCATCGTTGTTCCCCGCTTGGCGTTGGTATCGCGCGCCGGCTCGCCGCCGCGTACGACGGACACGATCGAACCGACATATTGGCCGTATTTCCGTCCGAATAAAATCCCCCTTCGCATGAATCGCGCCGGAGGTCGACGTTGCCATGAACGGTATATCGATGCGGCAGGCCCGCGGCTAGATGGGTGTTATCCCGGTGGCGGGCGCCGTGCGCGACCGGCAAGGACCGGCGCCGAGCGCGCAAAGCCGCGCCGGTACTGGCGCAGCGGCGATGGCGAACGACGCGGCGCACGCATGACCGGCGCGGCGGCGCATGCGCGCGCAACCGGTCGGCCGGGCACGCGGGCGCCCGTGCAACCGGTTCCGGTTGATTTTCGTCAATCGTCGGAAGAAGCGGGCTGATGCACGCACGCAACATGCGCGGCGCCCCGCCGCGTGGGTGGGGCGAGGGACGGCCGGGTCAGCGGCCCGATGCGAGCGGCGCCGGAGCGTTGGCGCGACCGCGGCCGGCCGGCGTGCCGCCGTGTTCGCCGTAGGTGGCGGCCAGTGCGTCGACCCGTGCGAGATGATGGTGATTGTCGTGATCCCACGGGTGGAAGCCCGGCCGGAAAAAGCTCAGCCATTCGCCGGCGATGCGCGGAAACAGCCCGCGGCGCGGCCCGTACAGGAACGCGATCATCCGCAGCATGCCGCGCACGTGATGGCCGGCGCCGCGATCGCGCCACAGCAGCGTCGCATGCATCAGGAACACGGTCGGCCAGAACGTCAGCGTCGTCAGCAGATACACGCCGATGCGGATCAGGTAACGGCGCAGCCCCGGCTTCATCGCGGCATTCCACACGTCGAACGACACGGCCTTGTGCTCGGTTTCCTCCAGCGCATGCCAGATCCACATCTGCCGGTAGCCTTCGACCGAACCGTCGAGGCGCGTCGGGTCGCGCAGCAGCCAGTCGGCGAGCATCGCCGTGTAGTGCTCGGCGGCCACCGTGTGCGCGAGCTGTACCGAATGCGGCAGCTTGCGCTTCATGTAGCCGAGCACCGTCCACACGCGCTGGTCCAGCTTGCGCGCGGGCAACCGGTTCGCCTGCATCAGCTCGTTGTATTCGATGTGCTCGCGCGTGTGCATCGCCTCCTGGCCGATGAAGCCGAGCACCTGCTGCTTCAGCACGGGATCGTCGATCCGGTCGCGATAGTTGCGCACCGAATCCATGAAGAAGCGCTCGCCGGCCGGAAACAGCAGCGACAGCGCGTTGAAGAAATGGGTCACGTGCGACCCGAGGCCATGCCAGTCCTTCGCGCGTTCGACCGGCAGGTCGAAGCGCAGGTCGCGGCGCACCGGCATGATCCCGGCCGCGGTGGCGGAAGCGGCTGACTTCATTGCATCGTTCTCCTGTTGCGGCGCGGCCCGGCGCATCGTCCGACGCGGCCGGCGCCAGCCCGGGCGGCGCAGCACGCGCCGCCAAAATCATGACATCGACAGATGTAAAGATAGGCCGCGCGCGCCGGCACACGCAAGCCGCGCGGTAGATGCGCGCTTCCAAACAGGGCACGGTCGGCAACGCGGAAAAAACGGCGCTCGAACGACGCGCCGACGGGTCAGGATTCGAACGCGGAAGTGTGCGTCAGGGCGAGGTGCCGGATGCAGTGCGGCGCCCGGCGATCGGCCCGCAAGCCCCGTGTGGCGGGCCTTTCGCGGGATCGGGCAAATGATCGTGCAGCAGGCTGTACATGCGCCGGCCACATCGATTCATACGCGCAGCGCACTGCCGTGGTGCAACCTTGGCTCAGCGGCTCGCGAAAAATTCAAACGCGCGTTCCAATTGCGTGTCGGGCGATCCCGCGCGCGGCGCTCCGCCACGCTTGCCGACACGCGTACGGCGGCACGAACTCCACGCGCGCCGGCCCGCTGCGCGCTCGCCTACAATAGCGGTTTCACGCAACCTCTTTCAGGAGAAATCATGTCCGTCATCACGACCGAATCGGGCCTCAAGTACGAAGACCTGACCGAAGGCACCGGCGCGGAAGCGCAAGCCGGCAAGACCGTCAGCGTCCACTACACGGGCTGGCTGACCGACGGTCAGAAATTCGATTCGAGCAAGGATCGCAACGACCCGTTCGCGTTCGTGCTCGGCGGCGGCATGGTCATCAAGGGCTGGGACGAAGGCGTGCAGGGCATGAAGGTCGGCGGCGTGCGTCGCCTGACGATCCCGCCGCAACTCGGCTACGGCCCGCGCGGCGCAGGCGGCGTGATTCCGCCGAATGCGACGCTCGTGTTCGAAGTCGAACTGCTCGACGTCTGACCCCGCATCCGGCCGTTTCCTTCCGATGGAACGCATCGCCTCCCCCGCCATCGCGCTGCGCCGCTACGACACGTGCGAAGCGTCGGACGTGCACGACTTCCACCAGGTCGTGCTCGGCGTCGATGGCGCGATGGTGATGGCGGTGGACGGAATCGGCCGGCGCATCGACCGGCACGCGGCCTGGCTGATTCCGGCCGGCGCGCGCCATGACTACGCGGGCCTCGGCGACAATCGCCAGCTCGTGATCGACCTGCCCGCCGCGTCGCTCGCGGTGCCTCAGCGACTGTTCGACCATGCGCGCGCCGTGTCGATCGACCCGGCGCTCACGTCGCTCGTCGCGCAGGTCGCGGCGGCCGCCGCGCAACACGATGCACCGGACGGCGACGCACGGCAGGCCGCCGCGCACCGTTTCCAGTGGCAGGCCGCGGCACGCCTGTGCGACGCGCTGCTCGACGACGCGGGCATCGCCGCGCCCGCGTCGGGCCTCGATTTCGCGCGCATCGACCGCTGGCTGCGCGCGCGGCTCGCCGACCCGCTGCGTATCGCCGATCTCGCCGCGCACTGCGGCTACGGGATGCGCCGGTTTCATCAACTGTTCGTCGACGCCTTCGGCGAAACCCCGCATCGCTACCTGCAGCGGCTGCGGCTTGACGCAGCAGTCGTGCTGCTCGCCGACGGCCGGCATGCGCTGGTCGACATCGCGGGCAGCGTCGGCTTCGCGGATCAGAGCACGTTCACGCATGCGTTCACGAAGCGCTTCGGCGTGGCGCCGGGACGCTGGCGCGGCGAACGGCACTGAACGGCAAAGCGGCGCCGGTTTTCCCGCGACGGCGGATGCGGCGGCCGCTCGCCCCGGCATCACGGCCGGACGCGCTTCGACAGCCGCTGTCCGTCCCGCGTGAAGCCATACCGCGCGTAAAAGCGGTGCGCATCGAGCCGATGGTCGCCGCTCGTCACCTCCAGTTTCACGCACCCCACCGACTCGAACCAGCTGTGCGCCGCTGCGATCAGCGCGCCGCCGACACCCTGCCCGCGACAGCTTTCGTCGACGACCAGACTCGTGATGCGCCCGAGATTGCCATGCGCGTGAAATAGCGCAAGCGCATGCAGGCTGATGCAGCCGACCACGCTGTGCGCGATCGTCGCGACCAGGATGCGGTCGACCGCGCTCGGCAGCAGTGTTGCCAGCTTGTCGCGGATCATCGCGGGGGGCGCATCGTAGCCAAGCTGGTGCATCAGCCGTGCGATGTCGGCGTGATCGGCGATCTGCGCGTCGCGCGTCGTCAGGTTCGAGGGAGTCATCCGGACAGGCCTGTCGAAAGTCGATGTGCGCGGTGGCATGCGCTCGCCGCATTGCCATGTTAATCGCCGCGCACGGGCCGCGTATCGACGCTTCACGTCCCGCTGAAACATCGCCTGTCCGTCGCCGCCTACGATGGACGCATGGATACGACCGCACCGTCCCCCGCTTTCCCGCCCGCGCTGGCGCGCATCGTCGCCACCGTCAGCATCGGGTTCGTCGTCACGCAGCTCGACGTGACCATCGTCAATATCGCGCTCGCGCATCTCGCCGCCGATCTGCACCTGCCGGTCGCCGGCCTGCAATGGGTCGTCGATGCGTACACGCTCGCGTTCGCGGTGCTGATGCTGTCGGCCGGCGCGCTCGGCGACCGCTTCGGCACACGCCGCCTGTATGTCGCGGGCCTCCTGCTGTTCGCGTTCGCGTCACTCGCGTGCGGCGCCGCCGTCGCGCCCGCGATGCTGATCGCGGCCCGCGCGCTGCAAGGCGTCGGCGCCGCGGCCATGCTGCCCAATTCGCTCGCGCTGCTCAACGACGCGTGCCGGCATGACCCGCGCCTGCGCGCCCGTGCGGTCAGCGGGTGGACGGCGGCCGGGTCGATCGCGATCGCGGCCGGACCGGTCGTCGGCGGCCTGCTGATCGCCGCGTGGGGCTGGCGCGGCATCTTCCTCGTGAACCTGCCGCTGTGTGCGGCGGGGCTCGCCGCCACGTTCGCGTGGGTGCCGGCGCGCCGCGCGCAGGCTGCCCCGGCGCGCTCGACCCGTTCGCTCGATCCGCGCGGCCAGTTCATCGCGATCGCGATGCTGACCGCGCTGACCGGCGCCGTGATCGAATGGCGGCCGCTCGGCTTCACGCATCCGGTCGTGGCCGGCGGTTTCGTACTGGCGGCGCTGGCCGCGCTCGCGTTCGTCGCGGTCGAATCGCGTACGGCCACGCCGATGCTGCCGCTGTCGCTGTTCCGCCACCCTGCGTTCAGCGCGGCCGTGCTGTTCGGGATCTGCGTGAACCTCACGTACTACGGCACCGTGTTCGTGCTCGCGCTGTACCTGCAACGCGCACGCGGCGAGTCGGCGTTGCAGGCCGGGCTCGCGTTCCTGCCGCTCACCGGCGGCTTCCTGCTGTCGAATCTCGCGAGCGGACGCGTCGTCGCCCGCCACGGCCCGCGCGTGCCGATGGTGGCCGGCGCGCTCGTCGCCGCGCTCGGTTACGGGTCGCTGCATTTCGTCGATGCCGCGACGCCGCTCGGCGTGCTGCTGGTGCCGTTCCTGCTGATTCCGTCGGGCATGGGCTTCGCGGTGCCCGCGATGACGACGGCCGTACTCGCCTCGGTCGCACCCGAGCGGGCCGGCATCGCGTCGGCCGTGCTCAATACCGCGCGGCAGGCCGGCGGCGCGATCGGCGTCGCGGCGTTCGGTGCGCTCGCCGGCGGCGGCGGTGCAGCGCAGGTCGTCAGCGGGTTGCGGATCGAAACCGTCGTGTCGGTCGCGCTGCTGGTCGCGGCCGCGCTGCTCGCGACCCGCGTGCGGACCGATGCGGATCGCGGTGCGCCGCGGTCGCGTCAGGCCTTGTCGGCGCACGATTGAGCGCGTGCGGTCATGCGTCGCCGGGGTCGGGCTGGATCAGGTGACGCCACGAAAAGACGTTACGCCTGAAGTGGCTCACGTGCCCACCGCGGCTCGCCTGAATCACCATGAACTGCAAGCGCGGATGCGGCGCGTGCAGTGTGTCGGGTGCATCGAGATCGAGACAGGTATTTCCAGATACAACGCGGGAGCTGCTGGCCGGCCGGGCCATCGCGCCTGACGCTCATCGCCGTGTCGCGCTCGCCTCGTCGTCGACCTTCCTGACGACCGTGTCGGCCGCCTTCACGGGCCGGCCGTCGTCGTGCCGCAGCGCGAGCTTGCGGATCGCACGCCCGGTGCCGCGATCGACCAGCACCGAATGCCGCTCGCCGCGCGCGAACAGGTTGGCCTCGCCCCACTGCCGCAGCATCACGATGACCGGAAACAGCCCTTCGCCCTTTTTCGTCAGCACGTACTCCTGATACGCGGTGCCGTCCGACGCCGGCACGACGTCGAATACGCCCGCGTCCACCAGCATCTTCAGCCGGTCGGACAGGATGTTGCTCGCGACGCCGAGACTCGCGCGGAAATCGCCGAAGCGGCGCACGCCGTCGAACGCATCGCGCACGATCAGCAACGCCCAGCGATCGCCGACGATATCGGTCGCGCGCGCCACCGGGCACGGCGAATCCGCAAGACTTTTCTGCCTGGCCATCTTTCTCTCCGCAATCGTGCCGGCCGCCTTCGCGGGCATGCCGGCCATCCGTGCACGGGCCTCAGGCCCGCCACCCAACAAGTTGCATTTTAAAACTACTTTCCCTACACTCCAATCTAGTTTCAAATTGCAACTACATTGCGTGAGAAACCCATGGAATCGTCCTGTCATTCCGGCACCGTTGCATCGAACGCGTCGACCGACGCGATCCATCCGGCCGAGGACGGCCGCCTGTCGTCGGCACGCGTCGCGCTGCTGGCCGTCTGCTGCGCGGCGAGCGTCGCGAACGTCTACTACGCGCAGCCGCTGCTCGATTCGATCGCACGGGATTTCGGCGTGTCGCAGGCCGCCGTCGGCGGCGTCATCACCGCGACGCAGCTCGGCTGCGCGCTCGCGCTGCTGTTCGTCGTGCCGCTCGGCGACCTGCTGAACCGCAAGCGCCTGATCGCCGTGCAGCTTGTGCTGCTGAGCGCGGCCTGCATCGGCGTGGCCACTGCACCGACGCGTGGCACGCTGCTGGCCGGAATGGTCGCGGTCGGGCTGCTCGGCACCGCGATGACGCAAGGGCTGATCGCGTGCTCGGCCGCTCTGGCCGGTGCGGGCGAACGCGGGCGCGTGGTGGGCGCCGCGCAGGGCGGCGTCGTGGTCGGACTATTGGCCGCGCGCTCGCTGGCGGGCGTCGTCACCGACATCGCGGGGTGGCGGGCCGTCTATCTCGTGTCGGGTGCGCTCGCGATCGCGATACTCGTCGTGCTGTCGCGGCTGCTGCCCGATAGGCGCGAACCGCGCGCACGCATCGGCTACGCGGCGCTGCTGCGCTCGATGGTGTCGCTGCTGCGCGACGAACGCGTGCTGCGTGTGCGCGGCGCGATCGCACTGCTGATGTTCGCGGCGTTCAGCATCTTCTGGAGCGCACTCGTGCTGCCGCTGAGCGCGCCGCCGCACGCGATGTCGCACACGCAGATCGGCGCATTCGGCCTCGTCGGCGCGCTCGGTGCGGCGGCGGCGGCCCGCGCGGGCCGGCTCGCGGATCGCGGGCGCGGCGAGGCGACGACCGGCGCGGCACTCGCGCTGCTCGCGTGCGCGTGGCTGCCGCTTGCGTTCGGCAATACGTCGATTGCGTGGCTGATCGTCGGCATCGTGCTGCTCGACGTCGGCGGGCAGGCCGTCCACGTCGTCAACCAGAGCATGATTCTTGGTGCGCGGCCCGATGCGCATGCGCGCCTCGTCGGCTGCTACATGCTGTTCTATTCGGCCGGCAGCGGGCTCGGTGCGATCGCGGCGACGATGATGTATGCGCGCGCCGGCTGGACCGGCGTCTGTGTGCTCGGCGCGGGGGTGAGCGTGGCCGCGCTCGGGGTGTGGGTGGCGACGCTGCGGCGCGCGTGAGGCGCGCCGGCAACGTCGCGGCGCATGTCGGTCCCGCCGCGGTTCGACGCACACGGTGCGCGCCGCGAACGTTCAGCCTGCCGCCTGAATCGCCTCTTCGTACACGCCGGCCACGCGCCGCGCGATCACCGCATTGTCGAAATGCTCGCGTGCATAACGCTTGCATGCGGCCTCGTCGGGCAGCGCGATCGCACCCGACAGCGCGCCGCCGAGCCCTTCGGCAATTGCATCCGCGCCCGTCGACGGCAGCACGAGATCGTTCGACAACCCGGCGACCGCCTCCGGCAGCCCGCCGACCGGCGTGACCAGCACCGGCGTGCCGGACGCCAGCGATTCGACGGTGATCAGCCCAAAGCCCTCGAGCGCGACCGTCGGCACGACACTGACCGTCGCCGCGCGGTACAGCGCCGCGAGATGATGGTCGGGCACGAAACCGAGCAGCTTCACGTTGTCCTGCAGCCCGGCTTCGTCGATGCGCTGCTGCAGTTCCTCGCCGATCTTGCCCTTGCCGGCGATCAGCAGCAGCACGTCCGGGTGACGGCGCTTGACGACGCCGATCGCGTCGATCAGGTCCTCCAGCCCCATGCGCCGCACGAGCCGGCGCACGGCCAGCACGATCGGCCGGTCCTGCGGCAGTTGCAGCTTGTGCCGCGCCTCGGCGGGCGTGAGCGGCGTGTCGAACTGCGCGGTATCGACGCAGCCGGGAATCACGCGCACGCGCGACGGATCGATCCCGTACCGGTTCGTCAGGATCTGGCCGAACGCCTGCGACAGCACGATCAGCCGCGACGAGCGCGTATACACCGCCTGCTCGAGATAGCGCTTCGCGCGCTGCCCGAGCGACGCAGCGCCCTCGACCTGGCTTTCGTCGGCCCACGGCCCCTGGAAGTGCGACACCTGCGGAATCCCGCGCGTCACGTCGAGGCCCGGGAACGTATATAGCGCGAAGTGCGACGAAATCACGTCCGGCCGCGCGCTGCGGATCTCGTCGCGCAACGCGCGCCGCGCGGCGAGCATCCGGCGCGCGAGCGGCTCCGACGCGGGACCGAAGCCCTGGATCGCCCCGCCCGTGTCGTCGGCGACCTTCGGCGAGCCGGCCACGAGCCCGCGCACCTCGACGCCCGCGCCGGGCAGCGCGCCGACGAGCGAGTAATACATCCGGTCGAGGCCGCCCGCGCGTTCGGGAAACCAGTGCATGCCGATCTGCAACGATTTGATCGGCCGGGAAGAGTGGGACATCACGGTTGCTCCTGCGTGATTGCATGCTCGACTCGCTCGAAGGCGGACGGCTGCGTGGGTTGGCCGATGCGCCGGTAAAGCGCGACGTACTGGGCGCCCATGTGCGCCCAGCCGAAACGGGTCATCAGTTCGCGGGCCGCGTCGCCCATCGCGCGGCACGTGTCGCGCGACGCCGCGAGCGCGCCGATCGCCTGCGCGAGCGCGGCCGGATCGTCCGGGTCCTCCAGCACGATCCCGCATTCACGCGTGATGATTTCCGCGCCGCCCGCCGTGCGCGCGGTGACGACCGGCAGCCCGGCCGCCATCGCCTCCAGCAGCGACAGGCTCATCGCTTCGTAGCGCGACGGAAAGACATACGCGTCGACCGAGCGCATCAGCGTCGGCATGTTCTTCACGAGCCCGAGGAAATGCACGCGCGAATCGATGCCGAGCGCGCGCGCTTCTTCCGGATACGGGCTGCCGGGCAGATAGCCGGCCACCGCCAGATGCACGTTGGCGGGCAGCTTCGTCAGCGCCTTCAGCACGGTGCCGAGGTTCTTGCGCGGCGTGCGCAGGTCGCCGACGAACAGCAGCAGGAACGCGTCGTCCGGCAGCTTGAACGCCGCGCGATCGGCCTGCGCGCCGGCGAATGCGCTGCCGTCGACGCCGTTGTAGATCACGCTGATCTTGCGGCTGTCGATGCCGAGCCCGGCGATCTCGTCGGCCACCTTCTGCGACACGGCGGTGATCGCGCGCGAACGCTTGTACGCCCAGCGCTCGAGCACGGTATTCACGCGCGTGTAGACGTACTGGTAAGCCGACCACAACCCCTTGGTGGGCCCGAACGGATAGTACGGACTCTTGAACCAGCCACCGTGCACGAAGTGCGCGGTATTGACGTCGGCCTTGATCCACGAGATGAAGCCGTTCACGTGCAGTACGTCGTATTCGCTACGGTGCGCGCGCAGCCACGCCGCGCTCTTCAGCGCGAACACCTGCTGCTTGACGAGATTCGACGGCCAGAAGCCGCCGACCTTCACCGGCACCCAGCGCACGCGCGGGTCGGCCAGCAGCTCGGGCGCGACGTGCGACGCGACCAGCGTGACCTCGTAGTTCTCAGCCAGCGCCGCGCGCGCGATTTCGTAATTGACGCGGCCCTGCCCGTCGTTATGTCGCACGACGTGCGTGACGATCGCGATTCTCAATGGTCGCCTCCCCGTGAACGCGCGGCGGCCAGCAGGCGTTGCGCCTTCTGCCAGTGCGCCGCGGCAAGTATCGAAAAAATGGCTGTGAACATCAGCAGGCCGCCGGTGCCGATCAGCGAGTTCGTGAACACGAGCATCGCGAAGGTCGACAGGCACAGGCTCAGGCACGCGCCGACGAACTTGTCCTTGCGCAGCTTGAACGCCGCGCGCAGCGTGCGGCCGAACAGCATCACGACGCCGGCGAGATACAGCAGCGTGCCGGGCCAGCCGAGCACGAACGGCACGTTCATCACGCCGCTGTCGAAGCTGCCGTACTTGCCGAGTTCGCCGCTGTCGCTCGACAGCTTCGTGGACGCGCCGGTCGCGCCCATTCCTTCGCCGGCGACGTCGGTAAACGCCGTCTGCGCGAAGGTCGCGTAGAACTTGTTGCGGTCGTCGTAGCTGCGGTCGTCCTTCAGGTTCGTGATCGACTGCAGGCGCGCGCCGAGCCGGTCGGCCACCGGCCCGACGGTCAGCAGCGGCACGCACAGCCCGACCAGCACGACGCCGCTGATCAGGATGCGCATCCGCACGCGGTTGCTCGATTGCACGAGCTGGATCGCGAGCGCGATCACCCAGCCACCCCAGGTCGAGCGCACGAGACACAGCGCGAACGACACGAAACCGGCCGCGCCCGCGAACCAGCGGATCTTCTGCGGCGCGACCAGCACGAACACCAGCGCGCCCATCATCGCGAACGCGAACGGCCCGGACGAATTCATCGTGCTGAACACACGCACGCCGTACGGCACCGGCTCGCCCTGCGAACCCATCTGCGAGCCGACCATCCACAGCACGTCCCACTGCGGCATCACGAAATACTGCACGACGCCGTACAGGCCCATCACGAGCATGCCCCACATGAAGGTGGACAGCAGCACGTCGCGATACTCCGGATAGTTGCGCGCGTTCACCATGATGTGAAAGCCGATCAGGATCGGGTACAGCCAGTTCGCGAGGTCGTAGGTCGCGGCCATCACGCCGCTCGACACGATCCCGACCAGGTACGCATAGACGAGCCCGAACAGGATCAGCAGCACCGGAATCCCGCGCCGCTGCGCGAGCACGCGGTAATGCCTGACGAGCCCCAGGCCGGCGATCATCGTCACCGCGAGCGGCGCGACCTGGATCAAACTCGTCGGCGTGAACGCGCCCTTCGACCAGTCGGCCAGGCGCCGCACTTCCGGGCTCAGGAACCACACCCACCACATGAAGCCGACGTAGCGCGCCGGGCTCTTGAAATACAGCCAGATGCCGACCCCGATGGCCAGCACCGGGAACGCGAGCGTCAGCACCTTGCCCTGGTGGATGGCGATCAGCGCGGCGGTCAACGCCCACAGCCCGGCCTGCCCGGCCCAGTGCTTCGGCTCGGCGAACCAGCTGCGGGCGCGCGACGGCGCGCGTTCGGCGGCAATCGTACTCATCGATCCGCGCTCACTGCGACGACGCGCTCGAATCGGCGAGCGGCATCGCGACGCCGGCCGGCGCGGGCGTGCGGCGCCGGCGCAGCATGTCGCGCGTGATCCGCACGTGCTGCTCGGCGAACGCCTGCGTGGTCAAGTCGCGTTCGCGCAGGCACGCAGCGGCGGCCCGCGCGCAGTCGAGCGCCGCCGCCGGATCGGCGACGAAGCGGTCGGCGGCCTGGCGCATCGCCTGCGCGTCGAACGCCGGCACATAGGCGGCCGTATCGTGCGGGAAATAGTCGCTCAGGCCGCCCACGTCGGACACGATCATCGGCTTGCCGACGGCCGCCGCCTCGAGCATCACGGTGATGCCCGATGCATGGAAATTCGGCCGCAGCGGCACGACGATCACGTCGGCCCACGCGTACAGCTCGTGCTGCTTCGCGAGCCCCGACGCCGGGCCGATCTTCACGTTCGGCGCATGCCACTCGCGCGGCACGCGGCGGCGCGTCGCGAGCCGCACCTCGTAGCGTGCGTCGCCGCCGAACGCGGCGAGGAACGTGCGCCAGTCGCGGTCGCGGTCGTTACCGATCGCCGCGATCCGCAGCGGCCGGTTCGGCTGCCATTGCCGCGGCTCGACCGGCGGGAAATCCTGCGTGTTCAGCCCGTAATAGACGAATTCGGCTTCGCGCCCGAGATAGCGTCGGCACAGGTCGGCGTTGTCGCGGGCGAGCGTGGTCAGCGCGTCGGCGCGCGCGAGCAGCTTGCGGTACAGCCAGCGGCGCGGGCCGCCGAAACTGCCCCACTTGTCGAACAGCCACACGCTCTGCGCGAGCAGCAGCGGGCGCTTGCCCTGCGCGCCGGCGAGCTTGAGAATCAGCGCGGCGGCCAGATGCTCCTGCTCGGTGTGCGTCCAGATCACGTCGGTCGCGAGCAGCGCCGCGCGATTGCGCCACGCGTGCACGACGTCGAAGCCGAGCGCCGCCTTCAGCGCGCGGCGCGCGACGCTCACGATGCGGTTTTCGCCGACGTCCTGCGAATAGGTCAGCCGGAATTCGTCGGATTCGGCGTGGTGATAGCCGTACAGGCAGCCGATGTCGTCGCCTTTCCGGTAGGTACGCGGATCGGCGCCATAGAACAGATGGACGTGGACTTGGGTTGCAGCCTTCGTGGTCATGCGAGCCCTCCGGATGTGGCCGCGCGCGGTGCGCGCAGGCCGTTCAAGACGTCACCGGCGGCATCGCCGCACGGTGGGGGGCAAGGTTGGTGCGACGCGCATCGCGGGCGCCGCGGCGCACCGCGCGCCAGTGCGCGAGCACGCGGGCGCGCCGCGCGGTCGGCAGCGCCAGCAGCAGGTGCGCGAAGCCCGGATAGACGCGCGTGCCGACCAGCGCCCACCACCACCACGCGATCTCGCGCCGCAGCGGCGACAGATGCTCGCGCAGGATCAGGTGCAGGTTGTGCGCGCCGTTGCTGATCGCGTTCAGCGACGCGGCATCGCGCCGGTCGTCGTCGAAGCGCTCGGCCGGAAAATGATCGACCGCGATCGCCGGGTCGTAGACGAGCTTCCAGCCTTCGCGCTGCACGTGCATGCTGAAGCCCATGTCGTTGTGCATCTGCGCGCCGGCGCCGCGCAGCCGCGTGTCGAAGCGCAGCCGTTCGATCGCCGCGCGGCGGTAGCTCATGTTCGCGCCCTTGAGCATGTCGACTTCGCGCGCGCCGCCCACGCCGAGGTGATGATTGCCGATGATCTTGCCGGACAGCGTGAGCTGGCCGACGAGCTCGCGCGATTCGTCGAGCAGGCGGCCCTTCTCGTGCACCCAGTCGCGTCCGCCGACCGCGCCCACGCGCGGATCGGCCTGGAATACGGCTTCGATGCGCGCGAGCCAGTCGGGGCGCGGCGCCGCATCGTCGTCGGTGATCGCGACGACGTCGCCGTTCGCCGAGTCGAGCCCCTTGTTCAGCGCGGCGACCTGCCCCCCCACGTCGACCGGCACGATGCGCAGCGGCAGCGCGCCGCCGACCGCCGGATCGGCGAGCCGTTCGTGCGTGGCGTCGTCCTCCGGGCGCGCGACGACGATCACCTCGTCGGGCAGCCGCTGCTGCCGCTGCAGCGCCAGCAGGCAGCGCGCGAGGTCGGCGGGACGCCGGTAGGTCGGAACGAGCACGGAAATTTTCATCAAGGATTCTCCAGTCGGCCGGGCAGGCGCTCGCGCCGGCCCGGTGTCGTGAAATGCGGTCAAGCGCTCAGGTATTCATGCACGGCCGCATAGCCGCGGCCGTAGCCGCGTGCCTTCGGCGGCACGCCATTGAAGATCCCGCCCTCCAGGTCGACGCCCGCGGTGCGCAGGCGCTTGATCGCGTCGGCGATCTCGCCTTCGGTATGCATGCCCGAGCGCAGCACGAGGAACGTCGAGCCGGCCATGCGGCCGATGATGGTCGCGTCGGTCACCGCCAGCACCGGCGGCGAATCGATCAGCACGACGTCGTAGCGCTTGCCGAGCCCTTCGAGGTATTGCGGCAGGCGCGTCGACATCAGCAGCTCCGACGGGTTCGGCGGGCGCGTGCCGGCCGCGATGAACGACAGGCCCTGCACTGGCGTCTCGCGGATCGCTTCCTCGAGCGGCGACTGATCGCTCAGCAGCTCGGACAGGCCCGGCTGCACGGTCAGGCCGAAGTAACGGTCGAGCATCCCGCGGCGCATGTCGGCGTCGATCAGCAGCACGCGCTTGCCCGAATGCGCGAGCAGCACCGCGAGGTTGACCGTCAGGAAGCTCTTGCCGATGCCCGGCGTCGGGCCGGTCAGCACGATCACGCGGTTCTTCGCGTCCATCATCGCGAACTGCATCGCGGTGCGCAGGCTGCGCATGCTCTCGACGCTGAGGTCCTTCGGACGCAGGCTCGCGAGGATCGGCCGCGCACGGCTGCCGCCCTTCTCCGCCGCCGCGTCGAGCTTCACCTGCTCGGCGCTTTGCGGCACCAGCCCGTACAGCGGCAGGTTGAACGTGCGCTCGATGCGGTCCGGGTCCTCGATGCCCTGGAACAGGTTGCGGCGCAGGAACACGACGCCCGTGCCGAGGATCAGCCCGAGGAACACGGCGGCCGACAGGATCAGCACCTTCTTCGGCTTGACCGGCGCGCCCGGACGCAGCGCCGAATCGATCAGGTGGATGTTGCCGCCCGTGCCGGCCTTCTGCACCGACAGTTCCTGCACGCGGTTCAGCAGCAGCACGTAGATGTCCTCGGCGACCTTCGCGTCGCGCTGGAGCTGGACCGCCTTCACCTCGGTCGCCGGCAGGCTGCGGAAGCGGTTGCTGAACTTGTCCTTCTCGCCCTGCAGCTCCGCGAGCTGCTGCTTCGCGGCGATCACCATCGGATGCGAATCGGTGAAGCGCTGCGCGAGCGACGCGAGCTGCAGCCGCTGCGCGGCGATCTGCTGTTCGTACTGCACGCTGCCTTCGAGGTAGACCTTCGCCTCGTCGCTCGCGTTGATCGAGCCCGACGTGCGCTGGTATTGCGTGAGCGCGGCTTCCGCGCGTTCGAGGTCGGCCTTCAGGCGCGGCTCCTCGCCCTTGAGGAAGTCGAGCATCTTGGTCGCTTCCGCCTGCTTCGCGACCACGTGCTGGTTCAGGTACGACTGCGCGAGCGCGTTCGCGATCGCGGCGGTCTGGTCCGGGTCCTTGCCTTCGAGCGAGATCTGCACGACGCCCGTCTGCTTGCCCTGCTCGCTCACCTGGATGCCGGCCTGGAAGCCGCTGATCGCGTCGAGATCGTTGTAGCGCACCACGGTGAACTGCGTGCCGGGGCGCGCGACGAGCTTCTGCACGAGCAGCGTCAAGCCGCCGCCCTGCGCCGCTTCGCCGACGCGGCCGGCCAGCAGCCGCGTGCCGTTCTCGTCGACCAGCGAATAGGTGCCGTTCGGGCCGGCCGTCAGCGTCAGCTTCTTGCCTTCGAGCGCCGGCACGACGCTGATCGAGTCGACGTCGGCGACTTCGCCGCCCCACGCATACGACTTCAGGCCGAGCCACGGCCGCGACGGCTCGCCGGGCGTCGCGAGGCGCGCGGCGAGGCTGCCGAGCACCGGCAGCGTCTTCGGCGCGACCGAGAAGTTCAGCTTGAACTGCTCGACGACCGGCGTGACGACACCGCGGCTCTTGATGATCTCGATTTCCGCGTCGGTCGGCGCCTGCTGCGGGCCGCTGTTGATCGACGCGCCCGTCTGCGTCTGCGTGAGCGCCTGCGACGTGTTGTCGTTGCCCTCGACCCGCACGTGCACATCCGCCTGGTAGACCGGCTTCGCGATGAAGCAGTAGAGGCCGGCGAGCGCGACGACCGTCACCGCAATGCCGATCAGCAGCCAGATGTCGTCCATGATCACCTGGAGCAACTGGCCGAGAACGAAGTCCTCTTCCTCGGTCTTCGCGGTCAGGTCCGCGTAGGAGTGTTTCGCTTGCGTGTTCACCATTCGTTCCCGCTTGAGTGGTGCCGGGGGGCGGACGCCGCCCCGGCGGGCTATCAGCGCGTGATTTGCCGCATGTAGAAGATCGTCTGGATCGTCGGCAGCACCTGCTGCAGCACACGGTTGAACTGCACCGAGCCGGCCGTGCTGACGTAGACGACGTCGAGCGGTTGAAGCGGGAAGCGGCTCGACAGCATCAGCGCATCGGGCTGCGTCATGTCGAGGCGGTACACCTCGGGCTTCGTCGGGTTGTCGCGCATCCCGCGCATCACGTAGATCTTGCGCGGGTTCGCATCGGTGTCGAGAATCCCGCCGCCCGCGGTCAGCGCATCGGCGATGGTCAGCTTGCCCTTGAGCATCGGTACCGTGACCGGCGTCTTGACCTCGCCCATGATGAACACGCGGCTGTCGCTGCGGTCCGGCACGTTGACGATGTCGCCCGGCTGCAGCATCACGTTCTGCTTCACTTCGCCGCGATCGAGCACGCCGTTCGCGTCGAGCGTGTAGAGCTTGCCGTCGCGCGTCAGGCGCACACGCTGCAGGTCGGCCTCGGCGGTCGAGCCGCCGGAACGCGAGATCGCGTCGACGAGCGTGAGCGGCACGTCGCTCACCGCGAGCGGGCCCGGCTGCTTCACCTCGCCCGTCACCTGCACCTTCTGGCTGCGGAACGACAGCACGCGCACGTCGAGCTGCGGATTCTTCACGTAGCGCGACAGGCTGGACGCCATCTCGTCGCGGATCTGCGCGACCGTCTTGCCCGCCACGCGGATGCGGCCGACGAACGGGAAGAAGATCGTGCCGTCGGCGGCGACCGTCTGGCCGTACGGATCGGCCTGGCCCGGCAGCGCGGTCGTATACGGCTGCTGCAGCGCGCCCGCGACCGATTGCGTCGTGTTGCCGCCGCTCGAGAACGACTGGCCCTGCGGCGTCGTCAGCTCCGGGTGATCCCACACGGTGACGCCGAGGATGTCCTGCGGGCCGACGCGATACGTGTACTGCGACGGATCGGTATAGCGCCCGGGCGGCAGCGGATGATCGACCTGCGCTTTCTGCAGCTGGTCCATCACCACTTTGGCGTCGATGTAATGAACCGGATAGGTTTCGGCCGCTTCCTGCCGGCCTTCGTCCTTCAGGTTCGACGAGTCGAGGTAGTTGCCGGGCGCGGTTGCACAGGCTGACAGGAAAGTCGTCAGCGCGACGGCAAGCGCCACCGGGCGCATCGGGCGTTTCAGCATAGTTTCTGTAGCCATCCTTGAACCAGACGTTCGATCAGTGAGTAGCTCTCGCGGTAGTCGGCCTCGGGGCCGCCGTGCGGGTCCGCGATCTCGGCCCCTTCCCACTTGCCGAGCAGGTGAACCTTGCCGCGCGCGAACGGATCGACCGCTTCGACGGCCTTGATCTGTTCGCGCTCGCTGACGAGAATCAGGTCGGCGTCGCGCACGATCCGGCGCGACAGCCGCCGCGAGCGATGGGTCGTCGCATCGACACCCCGCTCGGCCAGCAGTCGCCGCATCACCGGATCGATGCCGTCGCCGTCGTTCGCGTGCACGCCGGCCGAATGAAACGTCGGGCGCGGGCCGCCGCGCGACGCGGCGTGCGACTTGAACAGCATTTCCGCCGCCGGGCTGCGGCAGACGTTCGCGTGGCAGACGATCAGGATGTTCCGGAACATGGCGTCTCGTAACGAGTGACGGAAAACGGGTTACGCGCTGGCGCGCGCGGCGCCCGGCACGCGAGCGGCGACCGCCTGGCGCGAGCCCGGCCGGCCGATCGGGTGGTACTCGATGCCCTGCTCGCTCATCGTCTCCGGCTCGTACAGGTTGCGGCCGTCGAAGATCACCGGCGTCTTCCACAGGCGGCCGAGCGCGACGAAGTCGGGGCTCTTGAACGCTTTCCATTCGGTGACGATCACGAGCGCATCGGCGTCGCGCGCGGCTTGCGCCTCGTCGTCGACGAACGACAGGCGTTCGAGCCAGCTCGGGTGATCGGCGAGATCGAGCGCGATCACGCGGCGCGCTTCCTGCTGCGCGACCGGGTCGTACGCGGCGACGCGCGCACCGCGTGACAGCAGCTCGGCGATCAGCTCGCGGCTCGGCGCCTCGCGCATGTCGTCGGTGTTCGGCTTGAACGCGAGGCCCCACAGCGCGAACGTGCGGCCGCTCAGGTCCTCGCCGAAGCGCGCGACGATCTTCTCGGCGAGCACGCGCTTTTGCGTCGCGTTGACCGACGACACAGCCTTCAGGATCTGCAGCGACTGGCCGTGCTCGTCGGCCGTACGGATCAGCGCCTCGACGTCCTTCGGGAAGCACGAGCCGCCGTAGCCGCAGCCGGCATACAGGAAGTGGTAGCCGATGCGCGGATCGGAGCCGATCCCGCGGCGCACGGCCTCGATGTCGGCGCCGAAGCGGTCGGCGAGGTTCGCCAGCTCGTTCATGAACGAGATGCGCGTCGCGAGCATCGCGTTCGCCGCGTATTTCGTGAACTCGGCCGAGCGCACGTCCATGTACAGCGTGCGCTCGTGATTGCGGTTGAACGGCGCATAGAGCTTCTTCATCAGCTCGCGGGCGCGCTCGCCCGGCACGTCGTCGTCGCAGCCGATCACGATGCGGTCCGGGCGCGTGAAATCGTCGACGGCCGCGCCTTCCTTCAGGAATTCCGGATTCGACACGACCGAGAACATCTGGTCGCCGCCGCGCTTCGCGAGCTCCTCGGCGACCGCCGCGCGCACGCGCTCGGCCGTGCCGACCGGCACCGTCGACTTGTCGACGATCACCTTGAAGCCGGTCATGTAGCGGCCGATGTTGCGCGCGGCCGCGAGCACGTATTGCAGATCGGCCGAGCCGTCCTCGTCGGGCGGCGTGCCGACCGCGATGAACTGCACGTCGCCGTGCGCGACCGCGGCCTCGATGTCGGTCGAGAAGCGCAGGCGGCCGGCCGAGCGGTTGCGCGCGATCACTTCCTTCAGGCCCGGCTCGTGGATCGGCACGCCGCCGTTGTTCAGGATGTCGATCTTTGCCTGGTCGACGTCGAGACAGAACACGTCGTGCCCGATGTCGGCGAGACAGGCGCCGGTGACGAGCCCTACGTAACCGCTGCCGATGATAGTCAGATTCATGATGTGTCGGACCCCTTGACCAATGATTCGAAATTCGTAAAACCGGAATGCCCGCGTGACGCGGCGCGTCGGTGTCAGTACGCGTTGCTGCCGGTGAAGCCTTTCCACAGCGTCAGCACGACGATCTTGATGTCGAGCCAGAACGACCAGTTCTGCATGTAGTACAGGTCGAGCTTCACGCGGCCCATCATCTTCTCGATCTGGTCGGTCTCGCCGCGATAGCCGTTGATCTGCGCCCACCCGGTGATGCCCGGCTTGATCCGGTAGCGGAACATGTAGCCCTTGACCAGATCCTTGTAGATGTCGTCGTGCGCGAGCGCATGCGGGCGCGGCCCCACCACCGACATCTCGCCCTTCAGCACGTTGATAAACTGCGGCAGTTCGTCGAGGCTCGTGCGGCGCAGGAACCGGCCGACCGGCGTCACGCGCGAGTCGTTCCTGGTCGCCTGCGTGACCTGGCCGGCCACTTCCTGGTGCACCTTCATCGAGCGAAACTTGTAGATCTCGAACTCGTGCCCGTCGATACCCTTGCGCTTCTGCCGAAAGAACACCGGCCCGCGCGAGGTCAGCTTGATCAGCGCCGCGATCAGCACCATCACCGGCGCGAGCGCCGTGAGCGCCGCCAGCGCGAACAGCCGGTCGAACACGAACTTCGGCAAGATCCGCACGTCGGTGATCGGCGACGCCGCGAGGTTGATCGCCGGCACGCCGAGCACCTCGACCACTTCCTGGTTGAAGAACGACAGCGTGCGCACGTCCGGAATGAAGCGGATGTTCACGAAGTCGTGGCGAAACACCGTCACGATCTGGTGAATCCGGCGCTCCTCCGTGATCGGCAGCGTGAGCCACAGCTCGCTGATCGCGCGGCTGCGCACCAGCCACACCAGCGATTCGAACTGCCGCTCGATCCGCACGTCGTCGAGCGCGACTTCGCCCGGCGCCTCGCTTTCGTCGTACACGCACACCGGGTTGAAGCCGGCTTCCGGCCGTGCCCGCATCTGCGCGATCAGCCGCCGCGCCGCCGGCGTGCCGCCGACGATCGCCACCGCCTTCAGGTTGTAGCCGCCGCGGCGCAATTGCCGCAGCACGACGTGCACGCAAGCCTTCGAGCCGGCGAGCAGCACCGTCGTCGCGAGCGCCCAGTAACCCAGCCACAGCCGCGACAGGTCGCCCGACTGGTGAAAGCTGAAACTCATCAGGATGCCCGCGAGCTCGACCGCGAGCCACGCGAACACGACCCGCCCCATCAGTCCGACGAGGCGCTTGCCGCGCCACGACTGGTAGATGCCGAAGGCCGGAAAGAACACGACGACCAGCAGGCAGTCGAACAGCACCGTCGTGCGCTGCAGGTCGCTGAGCCCGATGCTGCCGCCGTGCAGCGCGGCCGCGATCAGCGCGCCCGTCACGACCATCGCGATATCGATGACTCTCGCCAGCACGCTCAACATGTCTGTTTCCTCTTCTTTGAACAGGCGTTTGCCGAACAGCGCCTTGTGCAGCCCGTGCCGCACATTCGAATCAAACGTTGCATGACGCTATTGAAGCGACAAGAAAATTCATCCTCAAGCGCACAAGTATTTCGAAAAATAATCGGAAATTCTTGCCGCGATCTTTTTTAATTAAATCGGCAGGTTTTCCCGAATGGGCGGGAAATGGAGATTTTTTCGGAGTCGTTACGCCTTCCGCTCACCCTTTGCGGGCGGTCGCGTCCGGCCGGCGCCCGGAATTATTTTTTACTTTTTTATTTCCGGCCGATGCTACCGCGGAAAATTCTCCCGGATGAATGCGTGGCGGATATCCGCCATTGGGTCCGGTTTTATTGTCGATTTACTTCATGCTACAACGACAGGGACTGACTTCAACCGTGGAGAGTGTCATCATGAATGCTCCGGCAGTGGTCGCCGAAACGCGCCATTCTTCTTCCGCCGCACCCGCAGCCGGTATGCCCGTCGCCGGCATGCCCGCAGCCGGTATGCCCGCCGTCGGCACACGTCTCGCCGTGCAGCCCGTGATTCTCGCCGGCGGTTCCGGCACGCGCCTGTGGCCGATGTCGCGCGAGCGTTTTCCGAAACAGCTGATCGGGCTGCTCGGCGATCACTCGCTGCTGCAATCCACCGCGCTGCGCCTCGACGGCCTGACGGCCGACTACCCGCTGAACGACGACGTGCTGATCGTATGCGGCGAGGATCATCGCTTCACGACCGCCGAACAGCTGCGCCTGACGGCCAGGAACGCGACCATCATGCTCGAGCCGCTCGGCCGCGACACCGCGCCGGCGCTGACGCTCGCCGCGTTGCGGCTCGTCGCGAACGGCAACGACGCGGTGATGACCGTGATGCCGGCCGACCATGCGGTCGCCGACCTGCCGCGCTTTCACGCGGCCGTCGCGGCCGGCGTGCACTGCGCGGCGCAAGGCAAGATCGCGACGATGGGCATCGTGCCCAAGCACGCGGAAACCGGCTACGGCTACATTCGCGTCGGCGCACCGCTCGGCGACGCCGGAACGGGCACCCTCGACGTGCGCCGCCTTGACCGTTTCGTCGAGAAGCCGCACCTCGAGCTCGCGCAGCAGTACGTCGCGTCGGGCGAATACTGGTGGAACAGCGGCATCTTCATCGTGCGCGCGTCGGTGTGGCTGAACGCGATCCGGCAGCTCGAACCAGCAATCTACGCGGCCTGCGAACAGGCCGTCGCACAGGGCAAGGAGGACGGCGATTTCTTCCGCGTCGATCGCGACGCATTCGCCGCGTCGCCGTCGAACTCGATCGACTACGCGGTGATGGAGCCGCTCGCGAGCCAGCCGCAACTGTGCGAAAGCGTCGTCGTGCCGCTCGATGCGGGCTGGTCCGACGTCGGCTCGTGGGACGCGATCTGGCAGATCTCGCCGAAGGACGAGAGCGGCAACGTCGGTCGCGGCCACGTGCTGTTCGAAGGCGCCGACTCGACGTTCGCGCATTCGGAAAGCCGGCTCGTCGCCTGCGTCGGCACGCAGAACCTGGTCGTCGTCGAAACGCCCGACGCCGTGCTCGTCGCGGATAAATCGCGCGTGCAGGACGTGAAGAAGATCGTCGGGCACATCAAGGCGCGACAAGGCACCGAAGCGACCGATCACCGCAAGGTGCATCGTCCCTGGGGCCACTACGACTCGGTCGACACCGGCGAGCGCTTCCAGGTGAAACGCATCGTCGTGAAGCCGGGCGCGCAACTGTCGCTGCAGATGCACCATCACCGCGCCGAACACTGGATCGTCGTGCGCGGCACGGCACGCATCACGCGCGGTGACGAAACGTTCCTGCTGTCCGAAAACGAATCGACGTACATTCCGCTCGGCGTCTCGCACCGCCTGGAGAACCCGGGCAAGATGCCGCTCGAGCTGATCGAAGTGCAGTCGGGCGCGTATCTCGGCGAGGACGACATCGTCCGCTTCGACGATACCTACGGTCGGCAGTAACGCGTCATGCAACAAAGGGCGCCGCTTATACAGCGGCGCCCGGGCAAGGCAGACATGGAGACACCGAACTTCCGCGCGGGCGTCGTGGCACACGACGGCCCGCGCGTTGCACGGCAACGGCGATCAGCCCACGCGGTACGCGTATTCGCGACGCTCCGACTGCACGGGATCGTTGCGGCTTTCCGACAACACGCCCGCGCGACGCTCGGCGATGAAGCGCTTGATGTCCGATTCCGCGCGCGCCAGCGCCGACAAACCGGCCAGCACCTCGCCTTGCGGCTCGCGCGCCGGCGCGTCGCTCGCACCGTGGCGATCGATCCACTGGCGCGCCCACTCGAGCGCGTACTGCTCCGCTGCCTCGGCGTCGGTGAAGCGCGGGCCGATCAGGCCCGAGCGTTCGACGCGCCGGTCGTCCTGCGAGATCTCGGCCCACGCGCGATACATCAGGTTCTGCACGGGCTGTGCGATGCCGCTGATCGTATAGCCGCGATACTCGTCGACCTGCGGCTCGGCCGCGGCGAAGCTCGCCGCCGACGCGCGCGCATGGCGCAGCTCCGCAGCCGGCGCGCCGGGCACCGCGAACGACACGTCGGCGCGACCGTCCACCTGGTCGGCCGACAGCGTGCTCAACGACGCACCTTCGCCCTCCCAAACGTTTGCCTGCGCAACCGGCAATTGCCACGACTCGGGGTTCTGCCAGAACACGCCGCGCAGACGGTCGTTGTCGGGCACCGGTTCCGCACGGCGAGCCGGCACGACCGCCTCCGGCGGCGGCGGAATATACGCGAACGTGCGCCCGCTGAACTGGGTCAGCACGTCGATCATCTTCAGCAGCGTGCCGTTCGCGAGCCACTCCTCGTAGCGACGACGGCACGTCGGCCCGGACGGATAGCGGCCGGGCAGCTTTGACCAGGCTTCCCCGGTCGTCAGGATCCACAGCACCGCGTTGGCGACGACACGCGGTTCGGCGCGTGGACGCCCGCGACGGTTCAGCCGGATGGGTTCATCGGCGATCAGCGCTGAAAGGCGAAACCACTCTTCATCGTTAAGCTCATCGAAGAACATAGTCGATCTCTCCACGCAGCCAGGCCGGGGCTGCGATTGGCGGCGCCGTCGCGACACTTCGCGTCGCGGGGCGGCCAGGTTGCACATTATGGTTATCCGGCGTTGTGCATACCGGGCGACACCGCACTTTCTCGGTGCCGCGATTCCCGGCAATGGCGCACAAATCGCGGTCTCACTCCAATGTGGGAATTTTTGTGCACGAAGCATACCATCCCTAGGGTTTATCTCAATATGACAATGACTTAATGTTACGCACTGAAACAACCTGCCATGGGCGGGCAAACCATTTATGCTTGAATTTTTTTGCGAGATCTTTATGCCGATGGCTGCAAAGGCCCGTCCAGCGGGGCTCCGCAGCGTCTGAAGAATGCGCTTAAACAGGCGGTTTCGGGCTGCTCCGGCCCCTGCGGGCGACACCACCCGGAATAACCTCCGAAAATCGGTAAATCAGGGGAAAATTCGTAACAAGATATTCACGAATCGGTAAATCATTCAAATTGAGCTGAATCAAATTATCCTCATGCACAATCTCTTTATTGTTTCCCTGCGAGTGATGAAAACACGCTGACGCAGCGTGCCCAATGTGTCCCCGCATGCAAATCCGTCACGCTTGTTACAACTTCGCGCCGGGCGCCACGCGGCCGCGCCGCAGAGCGTGAGGCGCTGCTTTCTTCGGGTCGGAACGGAAAAGCACAGACCGGCGTGCACGGGCACGCGACGGCGGCGACCGTGGCGCTAGCGCAGATCGCCAGCCAGCGATGCGGCCACGTCCGCGTCCACGCGCTGCGGCGGCATCGTGTAGGCCGGGTGATCGCAGCCGATCGACAGCGCCGCCCCGCCCTTGAGCGCCGCGCGCATCGGGGCATCGAACTCGAAGCGGACGAAGTGCACGGCCGAGGTTTTCTCCGCGTTGTCGCGCTCGAGATCCTCGTCGGCGATCGCGTAGACGCTCGCGTATCCGTCGACCTGCAGGTACACGCGATCCTCGACACCGATCAGCCGCGCGAGCGCCGCGCGCCGTTCGATCTCGTGCTCGTACTCGATCTGCATCGTCGCTTTCAGGTTGGTGCCGTCGGGCACCAGCGGCAGATACGCTTCCAGCTCCCCTTCGATGCCGGCTTCGTCGAAGATCTTCTCGATGTGCAGCATCTCGTGGATCTGATAGCGGATCGTCGTCTCGTCCTCGAACAGGAAACGCAGGTGGTTGCCGAGCGCCACCGCGCGGCGGCGCTTGTACGCGACGAGCCGCGCGTGTTCGGCCTTGCGGATCTTCGCGTACGCTTCGAGCGTCAGCAGGGAGTCGCGGGTCAGCGTCATGGGTGTCCTCGTCAATGGCCGGCAGCGGCTCAGATGCCGTACGCGCGACGCAGCAGCGTCAGCGGATGCGCGAGCGGCGCTTCCGGCAGCCCCTTCTCGTCGATGCCCTGCACGATGTGATGGCCGGCGAGCGCGCAGTCGGACGACACGACATCCGGCCGCGGCTCGGCCATCGCCTTGAACACCGGCGCGCCGATCCGCATCGCGTCCGCATGAAATGCCTTCTTCACGCCGAAGGTGCCCGCGTGGCCGGAGCAACGCTCGACGACGTTCACGCGCGTATCGGGCACCAGCGACAGCGCATCGGCCGTCTTGCGGCCGATGTTCTGCACGCGCGCATGGCACGGCACGTGATACGACACGGTGCCGAGGCCGGTCTTGAAATCGGTCTTGAGCAACCCGTCGCGATGCCGCGCGATCACGTATTCGAACGGGTCCCAGAACGCGTCGGCCACCGCGCGCACGGCTGCGTCGCCCGGAAACATCAGCGGCAGCTCGCTCTTGTACATCAGCACGCAGCTCGGAATCGCGCCGATCAGCGCATAGCCTTCGCGCGCGTAGCGCTCGAGCACCGGGATGTTGACGGCCTTCTTCGCGGCGACGCCGTCGAGATTGCCCTGCTCGAGCAGCGGCATCCCGCAGCACGCTTCGCGCGTGACGAGTTCGTACGGGATCTCGTTGTGCGCGAGGATCGCGAGCAGGTCGTGGCCGATCCCCGGCTCGTTGAAATTCACGTAGCAGGTCGCGTAGATCGCGACCTTGCCGGGCGTGCGCTCGCCGTCGCGCACGGGCGGATCGTCCGAGCGCTTCGCGGTGCGCCGGAACGTGCGCGGCGCGAATTCCGGCAGCCACGCGTTGCGATCGACGCCGAGCGCCGCTTCGAGCGCGTGGCGCGCGGGCGGCGTGCGGTTCACCGCATTGACCGCCTGCGTGACGACCGGAATACCCGCGAAATGGCCAAGCGCATCGGTATTCGACAGCACCTTGTCGCGCAGCGGCGCTTCGCCGCGTTTGTAGCGCGCGGCCTTGGCGCGCAGCATCAGGTGCGGGAAATCGACGTTCCATGCGTGCGGCGGCACGTACGGACATTTCGTCATGTAGCAGAGATCGCACAGATAGCACTGGTCGACGACCTTGCCGAACGCGGCCTTCGGCACTTCCTCGACGTCGCCCATCGGCGTGTCGTCGACCAGGTCGAACAGCGCCGGGAACGCGCCGCACAACGACACGCAGCGCCGGCAGCCGGCGCAAATGTCGAATACGCGCGTCATTTCCGCATCGATCGCCGTCTGGTCGTAGAACGCTTCGGACTGCCAGTCGAGCGGATGCCGGGTCGGCGCTTCGAGACTGCCTTCCTTGTGGGGCATGGGGCGCTCCCGCGTGGCGCGCATGTGCGCAAGCGCACCGCCCGCACGGTGCGGGCGGCGACGGAACGAACAGCCGGCCGCGAGCCGGTCGCGCGGCGGCCCGTCAGTCGACGAGACTGTCCAGCGCCTTCGTGTAGCGGTTCGCGTGGCTGCGTTCGGCCTTCGCGAGCGTCTCGAACCAGTTCGCGATTTCGTCGAAACCTTCGTCGCGCGCGGTCTTCGCCATGCCCGGATACATGTCGGTGTATTCGTGCGTTTCGCCGGCGATCGCCGATTCGAGATTCAGCCGCGACGAACCGAACGGCAAACCCGTGGCCGGATCGCCGACGGCTTCCAGGTATTCGAGATGGCCGTGCGCATGGCCGGTTTCGCCTTCGGCGGTCGAGCGGAACAGCGCGGCGACGTCGTTCTGCCCCTCGACGTCGGCCTTCGAAGCGAAATACAGATAGCGCCGGTTCGCCTGCGATTCGCCCGCGAATGCGGCCTTCAGGTTCTCTTCGGTTTTGCTGCCCTTGAGCTGAGCCATTTGCGCCTCCGTTCGAGTCGGCGCGGCCGCGTGCGACGCCGGGCCGATCAGATATGTGGGGAACGATGCTTGCGCCGGGCGCGCATCGTGCTCTTCAATCTAGGCGCTCAAGTTCGCATCCCCCAATAGGCTTTTTCAATGCGGGCGATAGCGTGCTGCGCGGGGCGGTGGGCGGGGCGGACGGTCGGGAAGATGGACTGCGCGCGCTCGTCATGCGTCATGCGTCGTGCGTCATGCGTCGTGCGTCGTGCGTCGTGCGTCATACGGCAGCGCGTCACGCATCCATCGCACGCTTGAGCAGCAATTCGCGCTCGCGTTCGTTGCGCGTCAACTCCGCCGCGCGGCGGAACTCCAGCTTCGCCTCGTCGGCACGGCCGAGCTTCGCGAGCAGATCGCCGCGCACGCTCGGCAGCCAGTGATAGCGCGCGAGCGCCGGATCGTCGCGCAGCACGTCGACGAGTTCGAGCGCCGCGGCCGGCCCGAACGCCATCCCCACCGCCACCGCGCGATTGAGTTCGACGACCGGCGACGGCGCGACTTCGGCGAGCGCGTCATACAGCGCGACGATCTGCGCCCAGTCCGTGTCCGCCGCCTGTCGCGCACGCGCATGGCACGCGGCGAGCGCGGCCTGCAGCGCATACGGCCCGCGCACGCCGCCGAGCTTCGTCGCCCGCTCCAGCGCCGCGAGGCCGCGCCGGATCAGCAACGGATCCCAGCGGCTGCGGTCCTGGTCGAGCAGCAGCACGGGCCGGCCCTGCGCGTCGACGCGGGCATGCATGCGCGACGCCTGCAGTTCCATCAGCGCGACGAGCCCGAGCACTTCGCTTTCGTCCGGCGCGAGCCCAGCCAGCACGCGGCCGAGGCGCAACGCCTCGTCGCACAGCGCCGGACGCATCCAGTCGTCGCCGGCAGTCGCCGCATGGCCTTCGTTGAACACGAGGTAGATCACTTCGAGCACCGACGCGAGCCGCGCGGGCCGCGCATCGGCCGCTGGCACCTCGAACGGCACGTGCGCCGCCGAGAGCGTGCGTTTCGCGCGCACGATCCGCTGCGCGATCGTCGGCTCCGGCGTCAGGAATGCGCGCGCGATCTCGCCCGTCGTCAACCCGCCGAGCAGCCGCAGCGTCAGCGCGACGCGCGCGTCGGTCGACAGCACCGGGTGGCACGACGTGAAGATCAGCCGCAGCAGGTCGTCGCCGATGTCGTCGTCGCCCGCATCGGCGATCGCGTCCGCGATGTCGGGGACGACGTGCGCCTCGAGCGCGTCCATCTCGTGGCCGAGCTGGTCGCGCTTCGCCGCATGAAGCGACTCCTGCCGGACCCGGTCGAGCGCGCGCCGCTTCACGGCCGTCATCAGCCACGCGGCCGGGTTGTCGGGCACGCCGTCGACGGGCCAGTGCTCGAGCGCCGCGACGAGCGTGTCCTGCGCCAGTTCCTCGGCCAGCCCGACGTCGCGCACCACGCGCGCGGCCCGCGCGATGATTTTCGGCGCCTCGATTCGCCAGACCGCTTCGATCGCACGATGCGTCGCCTCATGCGTCACGACGCCTGCCCCTGGGCCGACGCATCCAGCGGCATGGCCATCAGCTCCCACGTATGGCCGTCCGGATCGGTGAACCCGTGGCCGTACATGTTCGGGTACTCGCGCGGCGCCTGCGGCGCGGCCCCGCCGGCCGCCAGCGCCTTCGCGACGAGCGTGTCGACTTCGGCGCGGCTGTCGCACGACAGGCACGACAGCACCTGGATGTGCGTCGCCGGATCGATGATGGTCTTGTCGGTGAAGGTCTGGAAAAACGGCCGCACGAGCAGCATCGCGAAGATCGTGTCGCTGATCTGGATGCAGGCGGCCTGCTCGTTGGTATAGGCCGGCACGACCTCGAAGCCGAGCGCCTGATAGAACGTCTTCGCGCGCGGCAGGTCGGCTACCGGCAGGTTGATGAAAACCATCTTGTGCATGACGGGTGCTCCCGGTGAAGTTGGATTCAGGCGTGGCTGCGGCCGACGTGGAGATCGCGGAACCGCTCGACCGCGTCGCTCGGCGTGAGGTCGTCGAGCTCGAACAGCGGCCGCACCTCGATCTCGCAATCGAGTTCGGCGCCGAACGGCGCGGGGAACCGGCGCGTCCATGCGAGCGCCTCGTCGCGCGAGCGCACCTGGATCAGCGTATAGCCGGCGATCAGTTCCTTCGTTTCGGCGAACGGGCCGTCGATCACCGTGCCCTTCCCGCCCGTGTAGCGCACCCGCCAGCCGTGGGCGCTCGAGCGCAGCCCGTTGGCGTCGAGCAGCACGCCAGCTTTCGCCAGCTCCTCGTGATAGACCGTCATCGCCTCGACCAGCCGGTTGTCCGGCAACGCGTCGGATTCGCTGACGGCGTTCGCCCGGATCATGATCATGAATCGCATCGTTTTACTCCTTGTCGTCGGTGGAAGGCGGCGCCCGTTCCGCGGCGCCTTATCCGGACGACGGACGAAAGACGGCCGGATCGACACGCGCCACGACAAATCAGGGTAAATACCGAGTCGCGACGTTTACAGGAAGCACGGGCCGACCGCGCGCACCTCGACCGTGCACCATTGCGCGGCCGGGCACTGGCGCGCGATCTCGATCGCTTCTTCGCGCGTGGGGACGTCGACGAGGAAGAAGCCGCCGACCATCTCCTTCGCCTCGGCGAACGGGCCGTCGAGCAGCCGCGTCTCGCCGTCGCGCACCTGCACGCGCGTACCGCGCTCGGACCGCTCCAGCGACTCGACGCCGCGCAGTACGCCGCGCGCCTTCAGCGACTCGGCGAAATCGACCATCCGCGCATAAAGCGCCTGGCCTTCGTCGAGTGTGCGCTCGGCGCGCTGTTCGGTCGGTTCGACAATCAACAGCATGTAAGACATGGATTTCTCCTGTGGGGACGGGGCGCGGCGACATGCGCCGGGCGAGCGGCATACGACGCCCGGTGCGAAAGCGTAACAGCCGCGGGGCGGCTTGCCGCATCGTTGGCCAACCGGCACTGGCCGGACGGCCATTTCGGCCGCAGCCTGACATTTTGCCTTCAAGATGCGGTCCCGAACTGTCGGATTTTCATCCTGTGGACCGTCTCATGTCACGCCCGCTTCCCCTCTCTGCCGTTGCGCTGTTCGTGGTGTTGTCCGCCGTGCTGTCCGTGGCGCTCCTCGCCCCGCCGGCCGCCGCCGCACTGCCGGTCAGCAGCGGCTGCGGCGGTGCGGCCACGGCGATTGCCGAGCTCCGGCGCGGCGGCGGGCCGTCGCCGTTCGCCGGGCAAACGACGTCGATCGAAGCGGTCGTCACCGCGGCGTTCGGCGGCGCGGACGGCCTGGGCGGCTTCTTCGTCCAGCAGGCCGACGCGCAGCGGCAGCGCCGGCCCGGCGTCCCGGAAGGTGTGTTCGTCTACGCACCGAACGCGCACGCGGCGCCCGGCGATCTCGTGCATCTGACCGGCAAGGTCGACGAGAAATACGGCCGGACGCAATTCACGCTGACGAGCCGCATGGCCGTTTGCGCACGCGGGCAGACGGTCACACCGGCGACGCTCACGCTGCCCGTCGCGTCGCTTGCCGTCCTGGCCGCGCACGAAGCCATGCGCGTACGCCTGCCGCAAACGCTGACGGTCAGCGATACCTACGCACTCGGTCGCTACGGCAGCATCGTGCTGAGCAACGGCCGGCTGCGCGTGCCGACCCAGGTCGCGCCGCCGGCCGACGCTGCCGCGCAGGCCGCGGCCAACGCACTGAACCGCATCGTGCTCGACGACGGCTCGAGCCGCCGCGACCCGGCGACCGTCCGCTATCCGCCGCCCGCGCTGAGCGCCGCCAACACGCTGCGCGCGGGCACCACCGTACGCGGCGTCGAAGGCGTGCTCGAATGGCGCTACGGCGCATGGCGGCTGCAACCGGTGGCCGGCGCGGCGCCCGTGTTCGATGCCGCGGCGAACCCGCGTCCCGCGCCACCGGCCCGGCATCCCGATGCCGACGTGCGCATCGTGTCGTTCAATGTCTTCAATTATTTCAACGGCGACGGCCATGGCGGCGGATTCGACGCGCCGGACAACCGCGGCGCGAAAACGCCCGCCGCGTTCGCGCGGCAGGAAGCGAAGATCGTCGCGGCGTTGCGCGCGCTACGCGCCGACGTGATCGGGCTGATGGAAATCGCGAACAACGGCCACGGCGACACGGGCGCCATCCGTCGGCTCGCCGCGCAACTCGGCGACGGCTGGCGCGCGGTCGATCCCGGCACGGCGCGGCTGGGCCGCGACGCGATCGCGGTCGCGCTGCTGTACGACAGCCGCACGGTCGAGCCGGTCGGGCGCGCCATCACCGTCGCACTCGGCGGCCGCCACCGCCCGCCGCTCGCGCAGACGTTCCGGCGCATCGACGGCGCACGCACGTTCACCGTCGCGGTCAATCACCTGAAGTCGAAGAACTGCCCGCATGCGAGCGGCGCCAATCTCGATCAGTCCGACGGCCAGGGCTGCTGGAACGCGGCGCGCACGCGGGCGGCCGCACGCGTCGCCGACTGGCTCGCCACCTCGCCGACGGGCATCGCGGCCGACGGCGTGCTGCTGATCGGCGATCTGAACAGTTATGCGAAGGAAGACCCGCTTCGCACGCTCGAAGCGCGCGGCTACGCGAACCTGGTTGTGCGCTTCGTCGGCGATGCTGCGTACAGCTACGTATTTCGCGGCGAAGCCGGCAATCTCGACCATGCGCTTGCCACGCCGGCGCTCGCCGCGCGCGTGAAGGCCGTGCGGTTCTGGCACATCAACGCGGACGAACCGGTGGTCTTGCAACCCGTGCCCGATTACAAAACGTCCGCGCAGCGATCGGCTTATTACGCACCCGACGTCTACCGCTCGTCGGACCACGATCCCGTCATCATCGACGTCGCGCTGGAGGACGCCGCCACGCAACCGGCACCGGGCACAAATCGTGCGCATCGATGACGCGTCGAGTAGTGCATTTGCATCAGCATCCAACCTGCAATGGCACTATTTACCTGACGCCCCTGGCGACGCCATATTTACCGGACCTTCACTGCGACCCGCTGCTCGACACACAGTATCGCCGCGAAACGCGAAATTTTTTCAACCGCTGCGCCGCCCCGTGCGGCGGGGCTTCCCGGCGATCCTGCCGACGAATTGAAAATTTGTCTCGAAACTCAATCGGATCAAGTGAATCACATCAGTTGCTGGGATTCGTCTTATCTTCAAATTGCCTGGAATCAAAGGAGGATAAACACCATGGCGCTTACCGACTCGATCGAACACAAGCTGGACCGCGGCCTGTCCGACATCCGTCGCACCGGCCGGCGCGTGGGCCGCACGACGCGCGCGGCTGCCCGCGACCTGCATGCCGACGTGACCGACGATCTGCGCGGGCTGGTCGACGAACTGGAAGATCTGCTGAAAAACGATGGCGATGGCGATATCGCCGCGCTGCGCAAGCGCGTGCAATCCCGGCTCGATGAAGCGCGCGGCGCGCTCGACTATGCGTCGGGCAGCGCGGCCGCCCGGCTGCGCGATTCGGCCGAGCGCGTATCGCAGGTCGTGCACGAGAACCCGTGGCAAACCGCCGGCGTCGTCGCGGGCCTTGCGTTCGTTGCGGGCCTGCTCCTTTCCCGCCGTTGAACGGGGCGGCGTACACCGCCGCCCGCCCGTCATCCATCAGACAACGAAGGAGAACCGCCATGCAGAAGTCCCTCGCCATGAAAGCCGCCGCCGCCGTGATGCTCGGCAGCCTCGCCCTCGCCGGCTGCACGACCACGCCCGGCAAACCCGATAGCGCCGCGGCCAGCGCGTCGAAGCGCCAGTCGATCGACGCCAGCGTGAACGCAACGCTGTCGCGCCTGTATTCGACGGTACCGGGTTCGCGCGACCTCGTCTCGAAAGCACGCGGCGTCCTCGTGTTCCCGAATGTGCTGCAGGCCGGCTTCATCGTCGGCGCCCAGTCCGGCAACGGCGCGCTGCGCGTCGGCGGCAGCACCGTCGGCTACTACAACACGTCGTCGCTGTCGGTCGGCCTGCAGGCCGGCGCGCAGTCGAAGGCGGTCGTGTTCCTGTTCATGACGCAGGATGCGCTCGACTCGTTCCGCAAGTCGGACGGCTGGTCGGCCGGCGCCGACGCGTCGGTCGCGGTCGTGAAGGTCGGCGCGAACGGCGCGGTCGATTCCAACACGGCTACCGCACCGGTGGAAGTGCTGGTCCTGACCAACGCGGGCCTGATGGGCGACCTGTCGGTGAACGGCACGAAGGTCACCAAGCTCAACATCTGACGATGCGGCACGCGGCCTCGCGCCGCGCTCGCTTCCCGGCAGCGCCGCGGCCCCGGCCGCGGCGTTTTCGCATGCGTCTCTCGCAGCGGCTATGATGGCGGCACCTTTGCGGGCATACTCCGCATGGGCCGCCCGGCGGCGCGTTGCGCCGCGAACCCGTGACGTTCGCGAACCGATCGCGCGCGGGACAACGAGATTCAATCCAACCACGCATCAATCTGCGCGAATGCCACCCATGGATAGCGGACAAGACCACCAAAAATTCTTCTACTTCCTGCTGTTCGCGGTCACCGTCGGACTGTGCTGGATCCTCGCGCCGTTTTCCGGCGCCGTCTTCTGGGGCACCATTCTCGCGATCCTGTTCCAGCCCGTGCAACGCTGGCTCGCCGCGCGCTTCGGCAAGCGGCGCAATCTGGCCGCGCTCGTCACGATGTCGCTCATCATCCTGATCGTGATCCTGCCGCTCGTGTTCGTCACGGCCACGCTCGTGCAGGAAATCGCCTACGTGTACCAGGAGCTCAAGGACGCGCAGCCGAATTATTCGCAGTACTTCCACGACATCATTCACGCGCTGCCGACGTCGATCCAGAACCTGCTGCAGAAATACGGGTTGACCAACATCCCGGGCATCCAGAAGAAACTGACCGACGGCGCCGCGCAGATCAGCCAGTTCGCGGCCACCCAGGCGCTCAGCATCGGTCAGAACACGTTCCAGTTCGTCGTGAGCTTCGGCGTGATGCTGTACATGGTGTTCTTCCTGCTGCGCGACGGCGGCGAGATCGGCCGCCGCGTGCGCCGTGCGCTGCCGCTCGACGAAGAGCACAAGAACCTGCTGCTCGCGAAATTCACGACGGTCGTGCGCGCGACGGTGAAGGGCAACATCGCGGTCGCGCTCGTGCAAGGCGCGCTCGGCGGGCTGATCTTCTGGATCCTCGGGATCGAGGGCGTGGTGCTGTGGGGCGCGCTGATGGCGTTCCTGTCGCTGCTGCCCGCGATCGGCGCGAGCCTCGTCTGGGTGCCGGCCGCGCTCTACTTCCTGATGATCGGCGCGGTCTGGAAGTGCGTGATCCTCGTCGCGTTCTGCGTCGGCGTGATCGGCCTCGTCGACAACCTGCTGCGCCCGATCCTCGTCGGCAAGGACACGAAGATGCCCGACTGGGTCGTGCTGATCTCGACGCTCGGCGGGATGGCGCTGTTCGGCATCAACGGCTTCGTGATCGGGCCGCTCGTCGCCGCGCTGTTCATGGCCAGTTGGGACATCTACGCACGCTCCGAACAGGGCGAATGACGCCTGTCCGGCCGCCGGCGATCCGCACGCGTGCGGAGAGCGGCGGTCAAGGATGACGGATATGGATCACAACGGGCGCCACGGCGCCCGTTGCTTCATCCGCCGCGACCGTCATCACGCCGCCATACGGGCCGACGCGATGAACCCGGCCCGGCGCCAGCGGCATACTTCGCTCGGTGTGCGCATCGCGCCACGTGGCACGCACCGCCGTGCCGTCATCCGGCGCGAACGCCGCGCCGTCGGGCTTCACCAGCGCGACCTGCGCACCCGGCAAACGCCGGCCATGCGCATCGAACCGGACCGTGGCCGTTGCCCCGCCATCGGCCGCCTGTCCCGCGTCGACGAGCGCGCCCACCGGGGCATCGAGCGTCACGTCGTACAGATCGACGAGCGAGCCGGTGAACCGCACAACGCCATCCGATGCGGGCTGTCCGGCCGCCATCGCGCTCGACATGGCAGTCGACATCGCGAGCACGATACCGAGCCCGAACACCCTCTTCCGCACGGCCCCGGCGCTCATTGCCGTTACCGATACCGATCGCTTCGCGTTGTTCCGCATGTTCCCTCTCCTCTGCCGCGTCACCAGAAAAACAGGCGGCGTGACGCGTCGTCACGCCGCCTGTGTGCTGGCAATCACTGTAGGGAGAGCGGCTCGGACAATATATGGGACAAGTCCTAAACTGCAGCCGGGTTGATCGAACTCAGCGCGGTCGATACGCGCCCGCGGCCCGATCCGACAGGCGTGACACGCCCGTCACGCGTCCGGATCGACACGCAACACGAGCTTGCCGCGATGGTCGCCGTCGAACAGGCGATTCAACACGTCCGGCGCGTTTTCGAGACCGTCGGCCACGGTCTCCTCGGCCTTGAGCCGGCCGTCGCGCAGCCAGCCCGCAAGCGTCTGCACGGCTTCGCGGCTCTTGCGGTAGTCGAGAATCAGGAAGCCGCGCATCGTCAGCCGCTTCGAGATCAGCACGCCGACGTCGTCGGCCGCGCGGCCGCTGTTGTAGTTCGAGATCACGCCGCACAGCGCGACACGCCCGCCGATCACCATCCGCGACAGCACCGCGCGCATCACCTCGCCGCCGACGTTCTCGAAGTTCACGTGCACACCGTCCGGCGTCGCCGCCTTCAGTTGCTGGCGGAAATCGTCGGCCTTGTAGTCGACGGCCGCGTCGAAGCCGAGCGTCTCGGTCAGGTAGCGGCACTTGTCCGCACCGCCCGCGATGCCGACCACCCGTGCGCCATGAATCTTGCCGATCTGCCCGGCGATCGAGCCGACGGAGCCGGCCGCCGCCGACACGACGAGCGTTTCGCCCGGCTGCACCGGCGCGATGTCGGTCAGCCCGTAGTACGCGGTCAGCCCGCTCATCCCGCACGCGCCGAGCAGCGTGGGCAGCGGCAGGCCCGACTGCGCGGGCAGTTTCACAAGCTGCGCGACCTGCTCGGCCGGCACGACCGCGTAGTCCTGCCAACCGACCAGCCCCTGCACGAGATCGCCTTCCGCGAAACCCGCATGGCGCGACGCGACCACGCGGCCGATCCCGAGTGCGCGCATCACCTCGCCGATCGCGACGGGCGGCAGGTACTGCGGCACGTCGCTCATCCATACGCGGTTGGTCGGGTCCATCGACAGATACAGCACGCGCACGAGCACCTCGCCGTCGGCGAGCGCCGGTACCGGCGTCTCGACGAGCGAAAAATGGTCGCGGCCGACCCGCCCTTCCGGGCGCGTCTTCAGCAGCAGCTGACGGTTCACGGGTGTCGACATGATGTTCTCCTCCAATCGTTGTGGTTCGGGATACGCGTCAGACCGCGCACATGCCGCCGTCGATCACGAGTTCGGCAGCCGTCACGAAGCGGCTCTCGTCGGACGCGAGATACACGGCCGCATGCGCGACGTCGTCCGGCTCGCCGAGCCGGCGCAGCGGAATGCCGCGCGCGAGCTTGCGGGTCGCATCGCGTTCGCCGAGCGACTGGAACAGCGGCTCGACGATCCCCGTGCGAATGAACGCCGGGTGAATCGAATTGCAGCGCACGTCGATCTCGCGGCGCGCGCAGTCGATCGCGACCGACTTCGTCAGCGACGCGACCGCCGCCTTCGATGCGTTGTACGCGGTGAAATCCGGCTCGACCTTGAACGCGGCGACCGACGAGATGTTGATGATCGACGCGGGATGGCTCTCGGCCAGATACGACAGCGCATGCTTGCAGCCGAGCACGATGCTTTCGACGTTGATCGCCATCACGCGCCGCCATTCGTCCAGCTCGATTTGCGCGGGCGAACCGATCGAGCCGACGCCCGCGTTGTTGACGAGCACCGACAGGCCGCCCATCGCATCGGTCGCCTGCGCGAGCAGCGCCTGCCAGCGCGCTTCGTCGCGCACGTCCTGGGTCGCGGCGAACGCGACCGGCGTCGCGTGACCCGCGTTGAGTTCCTGCGCGAACGCGTCGAGCACCGCCGCTTCCGCGATGTCGGTCACGAACACGCGCGCGCCCTGCTCGACCATGCGGCGCGCGATCGCGCGGCCGAGACCGCCGGCGGCACCGGTGATGTATGCGCACTTGCCCGCGAGGCGCGGAGAAAGGATTGTCATGTGACCTGCTCCTGTCGTGAATCGTCGTCGCGGAACGCTGCCGCGACGGGGTTTCCCGTGCATCTTCCAGCCGACGTGCGCCGGCATGGCGACGCATCGCACGGGTTTTCCGCGAGTATATCGAGATGAATGCGACGCGCGCGGAACCGGCCGCACAGCCTGCCCGCGGTTGAACGACAGCCAGCGTACGCGAATGCCGCCAATCGATGAAATGAATATTCGTTATGCCCGGTCATAGACCTCGTTCATGACTTGCGCGTACCGGCGACGGTGCGCAAACCGGTAGGCGCGACCAGTCGGATGGACGGGCAGACGAGTCGATTATCGGGATAACGGAAGTGTGGCGTCCCGCACGGAAGAGAACGCCCTGGGGAAGATGAACCGGCTTGCCATCGTGCGCCCGCAGGAAAACGCCGGACCGAACGCCGGCAGCAGGAAGGCGGTGCCGGAGCACCCGCCATCGGCACCAGTCAGAAGCCTTCGCCCGACGGCGCCCGCACGAACGCGCAGAGCTGCGGCGAATGCGTGTCGATCATCTGCTGGAACGGCGCGCGGTGCCCGTACGCGATACCCGACACGAGCAGCAGGCAGACAGCGGCGACGCGCGGCGAGAACGCGCGCTGCCGCACGCCGTCGTAGCCGCGCAGGAACACCAGCGCGACCAGCGCGCCGAGCAGCCAGCCGACGACGACTTCCGGCACGGTGTGCGAGTGATCGAATACGCGGGCAACGGCCGTGATCGCGCCGATGGCCAGCCCGGCCGCAATGCCGGGCGCCTTGCCGGGCCGGAACGCCTGCCACAGCATCGACAGCGCGA
Source organism: Burkholderia orbicola (assembly GCF_900100915.1). Taxonomy (NCBI): domain Bacteria; kingdom Pseudomonadati; phylum Pseudomonadota; class Betaproteobacteria; order Burkholderiales; family Burkholderiaceae; genus Burkholderia; species Burkholderia orbicola. Next base: position 1,074,284 of record NZ_FNKW01000002.1, read on the forward strand.
CCGTCCACACGGACGTCGACAGCATCGTATGGCCGCTGATCACGCGGAAATCGAACCGCGCAAGCTCGATGCCGCAGCCGGCATACAGGATCTTCGTGGCGCCGACGACGCCCATGCCGGCGGCCAGCAGCACGCCCCAGCGGGCGGCGAGGCGCCAGTCGGTCAGCGCGAGCCATGCCGCGCAGGTCACCGCGATCGGCAGGGTCAGCGCGGCATCGCCGATGTTGCTGATTTCACTCCACATGATGGACTTCGGAGACGATCGAAAGACCGCAGTTTACCGCAGGCACGCAGCGTGCCTGTGTCAGCCTGTGACAGGCTGTATCAGCCCGCGACACCGGTAATCAACAGCAGGTTCGTGCCGGTGATCACGGCGAACAGCGCCCACGCGGCCACCTGCATCCCGCGCCCGATCGCGTGCTCGCCCATCGTGTTGCGGTCGCTGACCGAGCGGATCAGCGGCCACATCGCGAACGGCAACTGCAGGCTCAGCAGCACCTGGCTCCACACGAGCAGTTGCCCCACCGAGCCGTCGCCGAGCCACAGCACGCCGATCAGCGCCGGCACGAGCGCAAGCCCGCGCGTGATCAGCCGGCGCTGGTAGCACGGGATCTTCGTATGCAGGAAGCCGTCCATGATGACCTGGCCGGCGATCGTGCCGGTCAGCGTCGAGCTTTGCCCCGACGCGAGCAGCGCGATGCCGAACAACAGCGCGGCCGCGCCGCCCGCGATCGGCGTGATCAGCCGGTACGCCTGCTCGATGTCGGTCACGTTGTGCTGGCCCGTCGCGTGGAATGCCGCGCCCGCGACGACGAGGATTGCCGCATTGACGAGCATCGCGACGAACAGCGACACGCAGGTATCGATGCGCACGAGCGCCAGCGTGTCGCGGATCACGCCGCGCGCGCCGCCGACGACGTGCCGCGTCTGCACGACCGACGAATGCAGGTACAGGTTGTGCGGCATGATCGTCGCGCCGACGATGCCGAGCGCGAGCACGATCGCATCCTTGCGGTCGTGGCCCGGGTCGCCCGGCACGAGGCCGCCCATCACCGCATGCCAGTCGGGCGGCGTGATCGCCACTTGCGCGACGAAGCAGAACGCCATCGTCGCGATCAGCCCGAGCACGATCGCCTCGATCTGCCGGAAGCCCTTGCCCTGCAGGCCGAGCACGATCACCGTGTCGAGCGCGGTGAGCACGACGCCCCACGCGAGCGGCACGCCGAGCAGCAGCTTGAATGCGAGCGCGCAGCCGAGCACCTCCGCGATGTCGCACGCGATGATCGACACTTCGGCGGTGATCCACTGCACGACGCGGCCGAACCGGCCGTAGCGCTCGTAGCTCGCCTGCGCGAGATCCTTGCCCGCGACGAGGCCGAGCCGCGCCGCGAGCATCTGCAGGAAGATCGCCGCGAGGCTCGAGAACGCGACGACCCACAGCAGCGAATAGCCGAACTGCGAGCCGGCCTGGATATCAGTCGCCCAGTTGCCGGGGTCCATGTAGCCGATCGCGACCAGCAGGCCGGGGCCGAAGAAACGCCTGAGCTTTTGCCAGCGCGGCGCGGCGGCGTCGATCGTGATGCTGCCCTTTACTTCCGACGGGCAGAAAGGGGCGGTGGCGGTAGTGGGGAGGAAGGGCATGGAAACCGGGAATCGAGATCGCGATCCGTCGATTTTACGGGTATCCGTCCCGTTTTCCCGCGCGCGGCCACGCAGGCGTCGCAATCCGCCCCGTCGCCGTCGCAACACGCGGCGGCAAGCCGTTCGTCAGGATCGGGCGACGCCGCGCCGTGCGCGAGAATTTTTTCCCGCTCGGCGACGCGAAACTCGGTCGGCGACATCAACAGCCGCTGCCGAAACAGCTTCGCGAGCCGCTCGCCGCTGCCGAAGCCGGTGCGCCGCGCGACCTTGTCGGCCGGCAGCGTCGTATGGATCAGCATGTGGCACGCCCGCTCGAGCCGCACGTGCTGGACGAACTCGGTCGGCGTCACGCCGATTTCCTTCTTGAAGCGCCGCAGGAAATTGCGCTCGCTCATTGCGGCCGCCTGCGCGGCGTTCGCGATCGAGATGCGGTTCACGCTCTGCGCGCGCAGCCGCTGCGCGGACATCCGGATCGACGGGCTCGCGCTCAGTTCGCGAAACGCCCACATCGACTGCGCGTAGCGCTGCTCGACCGGCCGCATCATGTTGCTGGCGATCTCCTGCGCGGCGCCGTCGCCGAGGTCGACGCGAAACATGTCGAGCGCGGCGGCGAACACGTCGGTCTCGCCGGCCTGCAATTCGATCGTCGTGGTGGCGCGGCGCCCGGCCCGGCCCGGCCGCACGTCGATTGACGACGACGGCCGCCGCGTGGCGGCGAGCGCGGGCAACTCCATCGCATCGACGATCCAGCGCGCATGCTGGCGAATGTCGGACAGGCGCCGCTGCAATGCGTCGTCCCAATTGACGGCCGCGCGCTCGCCATGAAGATGAAAAAACGCGCGCGCACGGCGGCTATGTTCGTCGCCGAACGGCTCGGCCGCGATGCGCACGCCGGACGACGACTGCAACAGTCCCCCGCTTTCGGAGACGTACTTGAGCTGGTAATCCGCGCTGTACGCATGCAGGCGATTCGCCAGGTTGAAGGCTTCGCCGAGGCGCGCGGCCTGGGCCAACGAAAACCCCGTACTCAAATAGATAACGACCCACCGCTGATCTGCTGCATTCACTGGCCAAGCCCCCGACTCGTTCGACTTCTTCTAATACCGTCGAACTGTCAGGCTTATATTTGGTTTGAATGCGTGCGACAGGACGGCTATCCCGAAATATGAAGCGACGGCATCTTAGCCGAACGGGTAGCGCCTTTGGCGCGAAATGGCCGACCGGGACAGCATGATGGCGGATTACTACAGGCTGGCGTGCGCCGCTGGTATGCCGGCACGGAAATGCGTATGCGATGCGGCCCATTATTGCGGCCGTCATGCGTAATGACATACGTGTTCGATTGCGTTGCGCATCGTTCAAACGGACGCTCGCGCATCGCGCTCGACCCGCATCGACCCGCATCGACCCGCATCGAGCGCGCACGATCGCCACGCATGCCAACCGGCACATCGGTTGCCCACGCATCCTTTAAAATCGAGCCGTCCTTCACCTCGCCGCCCGCGCTCCGTGCCCGCCGATCACCGTCTCGACCTGAACCTGTTTCGCGTGCTCGACGCCGTCTACGTGCACGGCGGCATCGGCGCGGCCGCCCGTGCGCTGCATCTCACGCAGCCGGCCGTCACGCATGCGCTCAACCGGCTGCGCGCGCATTTCGACGATCCGCTGTTCGTGCGTCAGGGCAACCGTGTGGTGCCTACCGAGCGCACGCGGTCGATCATCGCGGACGTGCAGCTGCATCTGAAAGGCTTGCAAGGCACCGCGCGCGATCCGTCCGCCTTCGATCCCGCGACGCTCGACCTGAGCATCGCGGTCGGCATTCGCGACGTGCTCGAATCCATCGCATTGCCGCGCATCGTCGCCGCATTCGCCGACGAAGCGCCGGGCCTGCGGCTCGTCAGCCGCCGCATCGCGGTACCGGACATCGAGCGCGAACTCGCGTCGGGCAACCTCGATCTCGTCGTCGACCGTCGCGTGCAGACGGGCCCGCGCATCGCCACCGAACACCTGCTCGACGATTCGCTCGTCGTCGCGCTGCGCCACGATCATCCGCTCGCGCCCGCCCCGCTGCGACGCGGCGACTATTTCGCGGCGCAGCATATCGCCGTGTCGTCGCTCGGCGAGCCGCAATCGCTCGACGTCCTGCTCGGCAACGACGGGCGCTTCCGCGACATCCGGCTCACCTGCCAGCACTATTTCGCCGCCTGCCAGATCGCCGCGGCCGGCAACCTGCTCGTCACGCTGCCGCACACCTATGCGCTGCGCATGGCCGCGCTGCTGCCGATCGTCGTGCGGCCGCTGCCGCTGCGGCTCAAGCCGTTCCCGCTGCTCGCGTACTGGCACGAGTCGCGCGACACCGACCGCGCACATCAGTGGGTGCGCGAACGCATCGCCGCGCTCGTGCGCAGCAGCGCCGGCATCGCCGACGCGTAGCACGCAGCGCACGCCCGCGCGGCCGGGACGGTATGCTGGCGGCTGCACGCCGCCACCCGGCGCCCGCTTTCCCTGATCCGCTTACCGGAGACTCGCCATGTCGCTCATCCACGCCGCCGCCGTCCTCGATGCCGACGCGCCCGACTACGTCGTCCAGCTGCAGGCCGGCACGCACACGCTGACCGGCGACGAAGCGCCGCGCGAAGGCGGCCAGGATCGCGGGCCGGCGCCGTACGAGTTCGTGCTGGCCGGGCTCGCGCAATGCACGGCCGCGACGCTGCGCATGTACATGCAGCGCAAGACGTGGCCGGCCGCGCGCATCGCGGTGCGCACCGAGCTGCATGCCGATCGCGAAGGCGTGCAGTACGTGCGCCGCGTCGTGACGCTCGACGGCCCGCTCGACGACGCGCAACGCCAGCGTCTCGCGGAAATCTGCGAGAAAACCCCGGTGACGCAGTTCATCAAGCGCGGCACGCGGATCGAAACGACGTTGAACTGACGCACGCGGCAGGCCATACGCACTGCCACTTGGAAGCTTGAAAAACAGAACGGGCGGGCCACGCATCCGGCGCGGCCCGCCCGTTCATCGATCCCGCCCGGCGCTTACAGTCCGAGCGCGGCGAGGTCCAGCTTGCCGTCCTTCATCGGCGGGCACCAGAAATACGCGCCCGTCAGCGGCCGGGTGAAGCGGAACAGGCCGTCGACGATGCCGTCTTCCGCGCCGCTCATCCGGCGCATCTGCACGTCGAACGCGCGGAACGAGCAGCCGAACGCGACGAAGTACAGGCCCGCGCGGCGCGTGTCCGACCACGGCGACGAACGGCGCAGCATGAACGCCTCGGGCTCGAAGCTTTCCTGCGCGGTGCGCTTCACGTGCGCGAATTCGGGTGCGTCGTCGAGTTCCTCGTTGTCCGAACGGCGGCGCCCGATGATGTGATCCATCTCGCCCGACGGAATGCGCTCCATCTGGTCGAAGTCGTGTACCCACTGCTGCACCGCGACGAAGCTCGCGCCGTCGAGCCCCGCGCCCTGCCCCGTCACGATCGCCGCGGCCACCGCGTCGTCGCCTTCCGGATTCTCGGTACCGTCCTCGTAGCCGGACAGGTCGCGGTCGTTCGAATAGCGGAAGCCGTCGACGGCCTCCTGCAGCGTGAACGCCGGCGCGAGCGCGCGTTCGATCTCCCGCGCGCGCAGTACGATCTCGCCGCGGTCGTCCGAGCGCAGCCAGACCCACACGTCGGCCGGCGTCGACGGCAGCGTACGGTCGTTCACCGCGAACGCCGGGTACTCGGTCAGGCCCGGCACCGGATGCCCGAGCCAGGCGGCCAGCGCGTATCCGAACCCGACGACCGTGTCGCGTCCGTCGACGATCTCGCGCAGCGCGGCCAGCGCCGCGGCGATATTGCCGTCATTCGACATCGTGAAAGTGAGGTATCGGGCTGCCGTATCGATCGGAGCCAGGATGCCTTGCTGAACGTCGCTCATCGTTTCCTCGGGAATGGTTCGGAGTGAATCTGTGCGGGCCGCATCGTCGCGCGCCGCGGACGCGCAAGTGTAATCGATGCGCCGACCGGCCCCGGGCCGCCACGTCGAACGTACGCGAAAAGGGGCCAAAACCCTGAATACTAACCGTATCGACGCTGCAACGCCGCATTCGTCAGACGTTGCGGCGCGCGTGACACTCCTGATAAAATCGCAGCACGTCTTTTCGGCGTCCTTTCATTCAACCGTTCACTTCAGGGAGGTGCAGATGTTCCGAATGCCAGCCACCTTCCCGAACGTGGTCTCGCGGCGCAGCTGATCCAGCCCGCCGTCCGCGCCGGCTCCCGAGTTTTCCGCTAACCCGTCAGCCGCGCTTTTCCCGACAGCCCGTTTCGCTCCGCCCGCGTGTTTCGCGCGGCCCGGCTGTTGCGTTTTCGACGTTCTCCGAACCGGAAAGTCCCGTCGCGCGATGCGCCGGGCAACGATACATGACCAGAAAAACCTCCCATCTGGGCGGCCAGGCATTCCAGGCCGTCTTCGGCTTCACCATTCGTTACTGGCGCAAGCAGCCGGCGCGCATCGCCACGGTCGCGGGCCTCGCGCTGCTCGCCGCGCTCGCCGACGTCCTCACGCCGCTGTTCGCCGGCCGCCTGGTCGACGCGCTGTCGACCGGCCTGACCGACCGCGCCGCCGCGTGGCACTCGGCCCTCGTCGCGTTCGGCACGCTCGCCGCGCTCGGCATCGGCGCGACGGTGCTGCGCCAGGGCGTCTACCTGAACATCATCACGCTCACGCTGAAGATGATGAGCGAGATCGCCGCCGCGTCGTTCCACCGCGTGCAGCGCTTCTCGACCGACTGGCACGCGAACAGCTTCGCGGGCTCGACCGTGCGCAAGATCACGCGCGGGATCTGGGCGCTCGACCTGCTCAACGACACCGTGCTGATCGCGCTGCTGCCGTCGGTCACGATGCTGGTCGGCGCGACCGTGTTGCTCGGCACCCACTGGCCCGTGATGGGGCTCGTCGTCGGCGCGGGTTCGCTGCTGTACATCGCGGTGACGGTCGCGGTGTCGCTCGGCATCGTCGCGCCGGCTGCCCGGCTCGGCAACCTGTGGGATACGCGCATGGGCGGCGCGCTCGCCGACGCCGTGAGCTGCAACGCGGTCGTCAAGGCGTTCGGCGCGGAAACGCGCGAGGAAGCGCGGCTCGCACGCGTGATCGACAAGTGGCGGCAGCGCACGCGCCGCACGTGGGTGCGCGGCACGTTCAACGGCGGGCTGCAGGGGGCGATGCTGGTCGCGATGCAGGCCGCGATGATCGGCGTCGCGCTGCGACTGTGGATGAACGACGAAGCGAGCGTCGGCGACATCGCGTTCGCGCTGACGATGTTCTTCATGCTGCAGGGTTACCTGCGCGACGTCGGCATGCACATCCGCAACCTGCAGCGCTCGGTGAACGACATGGAGGAACTCGTCGCGCTCGAACGCCAGCCGCTCGGCATCGACGATCGCCCCGGCGCGCCGGCGATCCGGATCGGGCAAGGCGAGATCCGCTTCGAGCACGTGACGTTCCGCTATGGCAACCATCCGGTGCCGCTGTACGACGATTTCTCGATGCGGATCGCGCCCGGCGAACGCGTGGGCCTCGTCGGCCATTCGGGGTCGGGCAAGACGACGTTCATCAAGCTGATCCAGCGACTGTACGACGTGTCGGGCGGACGCATCACGATCGACGGGCAGGACATCGCGCAGGTACGGCAGGATTCGCTGCGCGGCCAGATCGCGATCGTCCAGCAGGAGCCCGTGCTGTTCCACCGCACGCTCGCGGAGAACATCGCGTATGCACGGCCCGGCGCGAGCCGCGCCGACATCGAGCGCGCCGCGCGCCTGGCCAGCGCGCACGACTTCATCGCCGCGCTGCCGGACGGGTATGACACGCTCGTCGGCGAACGCGGGATCAAGCTGTCGGGCGGCGAGCGCCAGCGTGTCGCGATCGCGCGCGCGTTCCTCGCCGATGCGCCGATCCTGATCCTCGACGAAGCGACGTCGAGCCTCGACAGCGAAAGCGAGCTGCTGATCCAGCAGGCGATGGAGCGGCTGATGGTCGGCCGCACGACGCTCGTCGTCGCGCACCGGCTGTCGACCGTGCGTGCGCTCGACCGGCTGCTGGTGCTCGATCGCGGCAAGGTGATCGAGGAAGGCAACCACGACGCGCTGATCCGCATCGACGGCGGCATCTACCGCCGGCTGTTCGAGCGGCAAGCGCTGGAGCTGGCGAAGGGGCTCGCCGATTCGCCGCGGCGCGTGGCGGATCGCGCGCTGGGGAAGCCGGCGGAGGTTTGATGCAGGCAGGTCGTCACATGACCCGGCGACATGGCTTCAATCGCCGGGTCATGCCGGCGATCCGATTGGCGTGGTCGATGCACGACGAGGAAATGATGCTGCAACCGGACGAAACCCGTATCGAATCGAATCGCCTTTGGCTCACACCATTCTCGGCAAAAGACGCGGATGCAGCGCTTGCATGCATTACGCCGTCGCTGACTCGCTATATGGGCTGGGACCCTCCGGCCAACAGGGAAAGTTTCGATCGCATCTGGCAGACGTGGCTGCACGCACAAACCGACGGCACGGACTACGTGTTCGTGATTCGACAACGCGACGGTGGATCCTTCCTCGGCCTGGTGGGGGTTCATCACGTCAAGCAGGCCATCCCGGAATTGGGCGTCTGGATCCGCGAAGATCGGCATCGCGAAGGGATCGGACGAGAGGCGGTCAGGCTCGTCGTGGAATGGGCGTGCTCGACGCTCAACGTTCAGCGCTTCAACTATCCCGTCGCCGAGGAGAACCATCCGAGCCGACGTATCGCCGAGTCCCTCGGCGGCACTGTAACGGGCCATAGCGAGACCCCGAAATTCGTGTCGGTCATTTATCAGATACCGGCCCCGGTGACATGCGAAAGCCCGGGGCAGGCGTAAGCGGCCGACTCGTGACGATCGATCTCGTGCGCAGTGGTCCTGCCCACGGCCGGGGCTTTCACGAAAGCGGCCTACCGCCGCCAGCCTGCCACCGTCACGCGCCTCTCCCGCGGATCACTTATCATGTCGGCCAAGCAATTCGCGACGAAAGGCAGACCATGTTTACAGGCATTGTTCAGGGTGTTGGCACCATCGACGCCATCAAGGATCACGGCGAGCTGAGAACGTTCAGCATCGCATTCCCCGAGCGGTTCACCGACGATATCGAGATCGGCGCGAGCGTGTCGGTCGACGGCGTGTGCCTGACGGTCACGACCATCCATTCGCCGGCGCTGATCGACTTCGACGTGATGCTGCCGAGCCTGCGGATCACGACGCTGGCCGACCTCGCGACCGGCGCGCGGGTCAACGTCGAGCGGGCCGCGAAGGACGGCGCGGAGATCGGCGGGCATCCGCTGTCCGGTCATGTCGATTTCACGGGGACCATCGCGCACATCGCGTCGTCCGAGCACAACCGGATGATCCGCATCGGCGTGCCGGCCGAGTTCAAGCGCTATGTGTTCGCGAAGGGCTACATCGCGATCAACGGCTGCAGCCTCACCGTGTCGGACGTCAATCGCGACGAAGGCTGGTTCGACGTCTGGCTGATTCCCGAAACGCGCCGCGCGACCACGTTCGATGCGAAGGGCGTCGACGACAAGGTCAACATCGAGATCGAGCGCAGCACGCAGGTCGTCGTGGACACGATTCGCGAATCGGTCAAGGAAACGCTCGGCGAATTGAATGGTGTCGTCACCGCGCTGCTGGCGGAAAAAGGCATCGATATCGAGGAACTGCTGGCGCGCAACGTCGCGCGGCTGCCGAAGCAGTAAGCGCTATGCCCGCGTGCTAGGTGATCCGCTGGATCACCGAGTACCGGGCGCCGTCGAAGAACACCTCGACCCACGGTTCCGATTCCTCGAATGTCCAGAGGACGAGCTCGCGATCGTCGAGTTCGTCGTCCTCGGGCCACGGCATGTTCCATCCGCCCGCGACGGCCACCACGCCGCCCGTGTAGAGCGGGCATTGCGCCATCCATTCGCGCTCGTAGTCGTGCGCGGCCGCGCCCTTGAAGTTGCCGTTGAATCCCCAGTCGCGCTGCCAGCCGTGTGCGTCAAGGTACGCACCGATCGCGGCAGAGCCGAAGCGGAACACCGCGTCGGCGGGCGGAAGCGACATCGCATCGGATCGGCATAGCGGGCGGTCGGAACGGACGGGTTGCGCGGAAGTCTCCACGCGGCCTGACGTGCCGCTATCGTCGAGATATACGTGCAGCCAGACGCCGTCGCGCTCGACGGAAATGCACAACGCGCCGTCGTCGATACCGTGCCAGTAGCCGGTGACGGGTTCGCCGTCGTCCGCGAAGCGGTACTGACGGCACGGCCTCGCAAGCCGCTTTGCTTCGGTCAGGAAATCGTCCAGTGTCATTGGATGTCCGTCAGTCGTTTTTGCATCTTGGGTATCGCATGAGGCCGCCGCGGTCGAGCGACACCAGCCGCGGCCGCACGCCCTCCCTCACTCCGCCTCTCCCTGCGCCCCCTTCCCCACCGCCACGCGCTGCGCGTGATAAATCCCCGCGTGCCCGGAAAACAGATACGCGACGACACAGGCGACGATCGCATACACGCCGATATCCGCGCCGAACAGTTCGATCGCCATGATCGTCGACGCGATCGGCGTGTTCGCCGCGCCCGCGAACACCGCGACGAAACCGAGCCCGGCGAGCACGGGCACCGGCAGCGCGAGCACCTGGCCCAGTGCATTGCCGAGCGTCGCGCCGATGTAGAACAGCGGCGTCACTTCGCCGCCCTTGAACCCCGACGCGAGCGTGACGACGGTGAACGCGAACTTGCCCGCGAAATCGTAAAGCGGCAGCGGGCCGTGAAACGCGGCCTCGATCGTCGGGATGCCGAGGCCGAGATACTGCGGCACGTTCAGCATGGTCGCGGCCACCGCGACCAGCAGGCCGCCGACCACCGGCTGCAGCGGCGCATGGCGGATCACGCGGCGAAACCACGCGGTCAGCGCATGCGTCGCGAACGCGAACAACCGCCCGACCACGCCGAACGCGATGCCCGCGACGACCGTCACGGCGAGCCCCGTCGCCGATACGGCCGGCACGAACGGAATCGCATAGGCCGTGTGATGGACGCCCCACGCGCGGCACACGACGTCCGCGACGATCGCCGACGCAACGCAGGTCAGCAGCGCATCGTACCGCAGGCGTCCGATCGCGAGCACCTCGAGCCCGAACACGGCGCCCGCGAGCGGCGTGCCGAACACCGACGCGAAGCCGGCCGCGATGCCGCCCATCAGCAGCACGCGGCGATGCTCGCGATCGAGCCGGAGCACGTGCGTGATGCGATCGGCGAGCGCGCCGCCCATCTGCACGGCCGTGCCCTCGCGGCCGGCCGAGCCGCCGAACAGGTGCGTGACGACGGTCGCGACGAGCACGAGCGGCGCCATCCGCTTCGGCACGAGTGCCTTCGGGTCGTGAATCTCGTCGATCAGCAGGTTGTTGCCGCGCGCGACCGACTGGCCGAACCGATGGTAGACCCAGCCGGTGGCGAAACCGGCGGCCGGCAGCCCCCACAGCAGCCACGGATGCGCGACGCGCGTGCCGGTCGCCCAGTCGAGCGCGATCAGGAACAGCGCGGAAGCCGTGCCGGCGAGCGCGCCGAGCAGGGCTGAAAGCGCGAGCCAGCGGCACACGTAGCGCACGGTCGCGAAAAGATCGGCAGAAGTGGTGAAAAACATGATTTCCAGATTCGACGGGATATCAAAACCTGGGCGGCAGAATACCGCGTGGACGGCCTGCGACCTCCTGACGACCCAGGAACACGCAGGCATCATCAGCCGGGCGAACCGGCGGTTGAGGGCCGCACCGCGCGCCATGCGCCGGGAACGACCGCAGGGAGGCATGCCATCTCCGCAGGCCGCAATTGTACGCGACGCCTCGCCACGCACGCAATGCAGCCACCGGTGCGCCCCGAACCAACGGCGCCCGCCCGATGCGCGGTCAGTCGCGCGATGTCAATGCGATCCGCGCGATCAACTGGGGCGCGATCTGGTCGAGCGGCAGGATCGCCGACGCCGCGCCGATCGCCGCCGCGGCCTTCGGCATCCCGTACACGGCGCTGGTCGCCTGGTCCTGCGCGATCGTGTAGCAGCCCTTCGCCCGCATCGCCTTCAGGCCGAGCGCGCCGTCGCGTCCCATGCCGGTCAGCAGCACGCCGAGCGCATCGCCCTGCCAGCCGTCCGCGACGCTGTTGAAGAACACGTCGATCGACGGCCGGTACGGCGTTTCGGCCGGATGCCGCGTATAGCCGAGCACGCCGCGCGGCGACAGCATCAGATGGTCGTTGGTCGCCGCGAGCAGCACCGCGCCGGCCTCGGGCACGCTGCCCTGCCGCGCGACGCGCACCGGCAGCCGCGTATAGCCGTCGAGCCATTCGGCCATGCCGTACGCGAATGCCTGGTCGACGTGCTGGACGATCACGATCGCCGCCGGAAAGTCGGCCGGCAGCGCGCGCAGCAGCGCGGTGAGCGCGGTCGGCCCGCCCGCCGACGCACCGATCGCGACGAGCGTCGGCTGTCCGCGCGTGGGGGCCGGCCCCGGCGGCACGAGCGCCGTGGTGCGGCTTTCGAGCAGCCGGCCGATCTGGTCGATCTTCGCGAGCAGCGCCTGCGGCGATGCGTCGGTCGACAGCCCGAGCGCGAGCGTCGGCGTGTCGACCGCGTCGAGCGCGCCGGCGCCCATCGCCTCGTACACCGACGACGTGTTCGCGCTGACGCTCGCCGTCACGATCAGGATCGCGCACGGCGCGCGTGCCATGATCCGGCGCGTCGCGGCGACGCCATCGACCTTCGGCATCACGAGGTCCATCAGCACGACGTCGGGCGGATGCGCGACGCAGAAATCCACCGCCTCGTCGCCATCGGTCGCGACCCACAGCACGCGATGATCCGCGCGCAGCGCGATCACGCGGCGCAGTGCCTCCACGGCCAGCGGCAGATCATTGACGATACCGATGTTCATCCGCGCGCATCTCCGATCAGGTCGTGCACGGCATCGAGCAGCGCCTCGTCGTGGAAGCTGCTCTTCGCGAGGTAGTAATCGGCGCCGGCGTCGAGCCCGCGGCGGCGATCCTCGTCACGATCCTTGTACGACACGATCATCACCGGCACACGCTTGAGCATCGGGTCGCCCTTGATCAGCGTGACGAGTTCGATGCCGTCCATGCGCGGCATGTCGACGTCGGTCACGACGAGATCGAACGCATCGCTGCGCACCGCGTTCCACCCTTCCATCCCGTCGACCGCGACCGTCACGTCGTAGCCGCGCTTTTCCAGCAGCTTGCGTTCGAGCTCGCGCACCGTCAGCGAATCGTCGACGACGAGCACGCGGCGGCGCCGGTCGGCGAGCGCGAGCTGCGGATCGCGCGTGAGCCGCGCGAGCTGGCCGCCGCGCACGAGCTTGTCGACCGAGCGGATCAGGTCCTCGACGTCGACGATCAGCACCGGGTCGCCGTTCTCGAGCAACGCGCCGGCCGCGATGTTCTGGATCTTGTGCAGGCGGCTGTCGAGCGGCTGCACGACGAGCATCCGCTCGCCGAGGAAGCGGTCGACCGCGACGCCGTACAGCTCCGGCTCGCCGCCGACGACCACGACCGCCGTGCTGGCGCGCGCCACGTCCGGTTCGCCCGCATCGAGCAGCTGGTGCGCGGCGACGAGGCCCACGCGCCGGCCGTCGAACGGAAAATGCGGCTGCCCTTCGAGCACGTCGATGTCGTCGTGCGCGAGTTCGAGCGTGCGGCGCACGTGCGCGAGCGGGAATGCATAGGGCTCGCCGCCCACTTCGACGAGCAGGCTGCGGATCACCGACAGCGTGAGCGGCAACTGCAGCACGAAGCGCATGCCGGCCCCCGGCTCGTTGAAGATCCGCACCGCGCCACGCACGCCGCGCACCATCTCCTGCACCGCGTCGAGACCGACGCCGCGGCCCGATACGTCGGTCACCGCATCGCGCATCGAGAAGCCCGGCAGCAGCAGGAATTCGAGCAATTCCGGATCGGACAGCCGCGCGGCCGTCTCGTCGTCGGTCAGGCGCTGGCGCACGACGGCCGCGCGCAGCGCGTCCATGTCGACCCCCGGCCCGTCGTCGATCACGCTGACGAGCAGCGAGCCTGCGCTGTGGCGCGCCTCGAGCGTGACGCTTGCCTCGGCCGGCTTGCCGCGCGCGTGGCGCGCGTCGGGCGAATCGACGCCGTGGTCGATCGCGTTGCGCAGCAGGTGGCCGAGCGGCGCGTCGAGCAGGTCGAGGATGTCGCGATCGACCTGCGTGCCTTCACCGACGATCGAGAAACGCACCTGCTTGCCGAGCGAGCGCGCGAGATCGCGGACGATGCGCGGATACGCACGCGTCGCATCGCCGAACGGCCGCATCCGGCATTGCAGCGCCTCGTCGTACAGCTGCTCGGCGATATGCGTGCTGCGCCGCTCGAAGCGGTCGAATTCGTCCATGCGCTCGGCAAGCGAGCGCTGCAGGTCGTTGAGCATGTGCCGCACTTCGTTCATCGATGCGAGCATGCCCGCGTCGAGATCGTCGGCGAACTGCTCGACCATCAGGTCGAGCGAACGGGCCGCGTCGCGCTGCGCGCGCTTCACGCGCAGCATCGATTCGGCGAACGGCTTGAGCCAGCGCGATTCGACCAGCGATTCGCCGGACAGGCTCAGCAGCCGGTTCAGCGTATCGGCGCGTACGCGGCGCATCGCACCGGCGCCCGACACGCGGCCGGCCTGGGCCGGATGGGGCACCGCGCCCGACACGGCGAGCGGCGGCACCGCGGCGCTCGCCCCGACCGGCTCGTTCGCGGCGCCGTCGTGATCGCGATACGGCGCGAACGACGGCGGCACGGGCGGTGGCGCGGCGGCCGGCGCCTGCATCGTCTGCGCGCCGTCGGCGCCCGTCAGCGCCGCCGCGAACACGTCGATCTCGGTCTGCGACACGGGCTGCCCCTGCGGATCACCGACCCGCACCAGCAAATCGACGCCGGCCAGCAGCACGTCGACGTGCGTGGCCGTCAGCGCGATCGTGCCGGCCTGCGCGGCGACGAAGCATTCTTCCATCCGCCCGGCGATCTCGACGCCGAGCGGCACGCCGACGATACGCGCGGCGCCCTTCAGCGAATGCGCGGCGCGCATGCACGCTTCGAGCGCGACGGCATCGGGCTCGCCCGATTCGAGCGCGAGCAGCCGCTCCGACAGCGCCTGGGTCTGCGTGCGCGTCTCCTCGCGATACAGTTCGAGCAGCGACAGGTGGCTCAGGTCGTCATCGCCGCTCATCGCATGCTCCTTGTCACGGCGTCGAACAGACGATCGTCGTCGAGCAGCCCCACCGACTTGCCGCGCCACGACAGCACGCCGCGCGACAGGCCGGCGCTCGCGCGCCCGACCGTCGCCGGCACCGGCACCCAGTCCGAGGCGCCGAAGCGCAGCACGCCCTCGACTTCGTCCACCGGAAACACGACCGGTTCGCCCTGGTGCGCGGCCACCAGCAGCCGCGTGAAACGGCCGTCGCCGCCACCGCTGCCGGCCTTGCCGGCATCGAGGCCGAGCAGCGCGCCGATCGAGATCGCGATGCGCAGCGTGCCGCGGATGTTGACCACGCCGCGCACGGCCGAATTGCGGCGATGCGGCAGCGAATGGATCGGGCGCGTGCCGGCGATCTCGCGCAGCACGCCGATCGGCAGCGCGAGCCATTCGTCGGCCACCCGGAACGCGAGCGCCGCATGACGCGCCACGCCGTCGTCGTCGCTCGCGTGTGCCGTGCCGAACGCGCTCATCCGGCGCGTGACGTCGGTCATCTCGGCCACGTCGAGCGGACGCTCGAGCAGTTTCGCCGCGTTCGACGCGTAGACCGGGCAGTTCAGGCAGCGCAGGCAGTCGTTCAGCCGCTCGCACGAGCGGTCGCCGCGCGTGCCGATCCGGTTCCAGCAATCGTCGACGTCGAGCGTCGCGTCGTCAGTGGCGGCGCGGTTCATCAGAATTTGCTCCGAGAAACTCCGCCATTGATGGCGGGAAGGACGATCTGGTGCGGTGCTTCGATTACATCGCGGTCGGCAACGTGTCGCCCGCGAAACTCGCCAGAACCAGGATGGCGAAGAGCGTCTACGACGCGTCCTGGTCGTCCTTCCGGAACAAGCTCCGCTACAAAGCGATCGCGCACGGGGCCACGTTCGAGGAAGTCGACGAAAGCGGTTCGACCCAGTCCTGTTCGGCGTGCGGATCGAAAGACAGCACGACGCGGCCGAAAGGTATCGCGGGACTGCGAATAAGAGAATGGGCCTGCAGTGACTGTGGTGTCGAGCATGATCGTGATATCAACGCTGCGCTGAACATTCTCCGATGCGGACGTGCATCGCCAGGTGTGGGAATCCTCCGCCTTTAGGCGGTGGAGGACGTCAAGCGTTCCTCTGGTCATCGCGGTGTCGGTCCCATTCCCGTCGTCGTGTCAGCCGGCCGAACGCCGGGCGCGTTCGAGCAGCCATTGCGCGCCCGCACGATCGCCGCCGACGTCGAGCAGCGTCGCGAGATGCGTCAGCGCCTCGTGATGCGTGGGGCGCAGGTACAGCGCCTTGCGGTAGAAGTCGCTCGCTTCCGCGGCGCGTCCGCGCGCATCCGCGATCAGTCCGTTCAGGTAGAACGCATCGGCATGCGGGCCGACGCGCGCCGAGAACTGCGCGAGCACGCGCTCGGCCTCGTCGAGCGCGCCAGCGTTCGCCAGCGCCTGCGCATCCTCCAGCGTCGGCGCCTCGTCGAGCGTCGGCGCGATACCGTCGTTGGCCGGTGCGGCCGCCGCGGCGGCGGCCACCGCCAGGTCGGCCCGTGCGTCGATCGCAGCCGTCGTCACGGCCGGCGGCGGCGCCGCAAACGGCTGACGCACGTCGCCGAGCCAGGCCGGCGGCGCGACAGCCAGCACCGGCCGCGGCGCGGCGAGCGGCGCAACCGTGAAGCGCTCCGCGCCCGGGTAAGGCGCCGCCGCGGACAGCGGCGCCGCCGGCCGCGCCGCGCAGGCATCGGCCGCCGCGCCGGCCGGCTCGCGATGAAACGCGAACGCCAGCGGCACGCGCGCCGAGCGCATCCCGTGCCGCATCGCGACGCCCGTCTCCGCCGGCCCGACGAACAGCATGCCGTCGTCGGCAAGACGCGCGTCGAGCGAGCGGATCACGCGATCCTGCGCATCGCGGTCGAAATAGATCAGTACGTTGCGGCAGAACACGAAGTCGTAGCGAATGCCGGTATCGGCCACCGGTTCGACGAGGTTCGCATGACTGAACTGCACGCACGCGCGCACGCGCTCGTCGAGCAGCCAGCCGTCGCGGGTCGGCGTGAAATACCGCGTACGAAACTCCGTCGCCGTCCCGCGGAACGCATTGCGCCCGTAACAGCCGAGCCGCGCCTGCTCGATCGCACGCGCACTGAGATCGATCGCGTCGATCGCGAAGCTGGCCGGTTCGAGCCCCGCATCCAGCAATGCCATCGCCGCCGAATACGGTTCCTCGCCCGTCGAACACGGCGCGCTCAGCACGCGGATCACGCGGCCGGGCATCGCGGCGAGCCGTTCGGCGGCCAGCCGCGCGAGCGTCGCGAAGGCCTCGCGGTCGCGGAAAAACCACGTCTCGGGGACGACGAACAGCTCGATCAGCGCGCGCCGTTCATCGGCCGACGCGTTGAGCTGCTGCCAGTACGCGTCGAGCGCTTCCGGCGTCACGGGCGGCCGCGCGGCCGACGGCACGCGCTCGCCGTCCGCCTGCAGCGCATGCACGCGATCCGCCAGCGCCCGCATCAGGAAATCGTTGCCGAGCGAATCGGGGTCGATGCCGGTCTCGCGCAGCAACCAGCCGCGAAATCGCGATTCGGACATGTTCATGCGGACTCCTCCCCGTGGCCCGGCAGGCCGTCGAACAGATACAGGCGTGCAACGTCGTCGACCAGGTCGGGCACGGACACCTGCTGCACGACGCCGTCGGGCGTGTTCGCGACCCGCCCGAGCCAGCGCGTGCGCGCGGTGGAGATGCCGCTGGCGCGGAACGCCGCGCGGTCGATCCGCATCGTCTGCGTCGCGCGCTCCACGATCAGGCCGATCGTGCGCTCGCCATCGGCGTGACCGGCGTGACCGGCGCGATGGCGCACCATCACGAGCCGCGTCGAGCGCAGCGCCTGCGCGCGCCGCCGGAGCGCCAGCATCGGCACGTCGATCACCGGCACCGGCTGGCCGCCGCGCATCAGCAGCCCGGCGATCCAGTCGGGCGCGCCGGGCACCGCCTTCATGACGGCGAGCGGCAGCACCTCGTCGATGCCGGCCGCGTCGAGCGCATAACGCTCGCCGTCGAGCTCGAACATCAGGAACAGCGCGTGGGCGCCGTTCTGCGGATCGGCGCGCGTCACGCGTCGACCTTGAAGCGCGACACGCTGGTGCGCAACTGGTTCGCGACGAGCGTCAGGTCGTCGATCGCCTGCGACGACTGGCGCAGCGACTCGGCCGTCTGCTGCGCGGCTTCCGACAGTTGCGACAGCGCCTGCGTGATCTGCTCGGCGCCGTTCGCCTGCGTCTGCATCCCTTCGTTGACCATCTGGAAGCGCGGCGCGAGGGTCTGCACCTCGGCGATGATCTGCGACAGCTGCCCGCCGACCTGCTGCACGTCGAGCATCCCGCGGCGCACTTCCTCGGAGAACTTGTCCATCCCCATCACGCCCGCCGACACCGCCGACTGGATTTCCTTGACCGTCTGCTCGATGTCGTAGGTCGCCACCGCCGTCTGGTCGGCCAGGCGGCGGATCTCGGTCGCGACGACCGCAAAGCCGCGACCGTACTCGCCGGCCTTCTCGGCCTCGATCGCCGCGTTCAGCGACAGCAGGTTGGTCTGGTCGGCCACCTTGGTGATCGTCGCGACCACCTGGTTGATGTTCAGCGCCTTCTCGTTGAGGATCGCGAGCTTCGCGTTCACCGAGCCGGCCGCGTCCATCACGCTGCGCATCGTCTCGCCCATCCGCGTGAGCCCGCTCTGGCTCACGCCCGCGAGCGTCGCCGACTGCTCGGCCACGCCGGCCACTTCATTCATCGTGCGCAGCAGGTCGCGCGACGTCGCGAAGATTTCGCGCGAGGTCGCGCCGATCTCGGTCGTCGTCGCCGCGGTCTCGTTCGCGGTCGCCTGCTGTTCGCGCGACGTCGCCGCGATCTCGGCCACCGACGTCGTCACCTGCATCGACGACTGCTGCGCGCGCGCGACCAGCTCGGTCAATTCGTCGGCCATCCGGTTGAAGCCGGTCTCGAGCGTGCCGAATTCGTCGCGGCGGCGCAGATCGAGGCGATGGGTCAGGTTGCCGGTGCGCATCACGTCGTGCACCTCGACGAGCCGCGCCATCGGCACGGTGACCGAGCGGTACAGCATGTAGCCGAGCCCGAGCGCGGACAGCAGCATGATCGTCAGCGCGCCGACGAGCACGACTTCCGTGTCCTGCACGGATTCGCGGATCACCCTCGCGGACTGGTCCGCGAACTTGCGGTTCTCCTGGACCATGATGTTCGCGTCCTGCACGACCTCGGCCCACCCCGGCAACACCTTCGCGTAGGCGGCGACCGCTTCGTCGCGCGAGCCGCGGTGCCTCTGTACCGCGTCGGTCAACAGCGGCAGGTAGCGATCGTATGCGCCGCGAAACGTCGCAAAACGCGCGCGGTCGTCGTCGCGGAAGATCGACGCCTGGTAGTCGACCGACAGCGACTCGACCTGCTTCGTCGCGTCCGCGATCTTCGCGAGATCGCGCTGCACGGCGTCGGGGTCGGTCTCGACGAAGGTCGCCTGCTGCAGCATGACGAACGTTTCGTTGACCGCCGCGCGCAGCGATGACGCGAGGTAGACGCCGGGCAACGAGTCGCGCTCGATGCTGACGGCTTCGGCGTTGATCGCGCGCAGTCGCTCGTACGACACGCCGGCTGTCACCAGCATCAGCACGAACAGCACGCCGAAGCTGAGCAGGATGCGATTGCCGAGCGTCAGCCGGGCAGCGCCGATCGTCGGATGCAGGCTTTCATTGGTCGCGCGGGGCGTCACGGTGGCCATGTTCGTTATGGGCTTTCTAAATTCTGCGTTGAAAAAATCCACGCCCGCCTGCGCGCCGGAGGGCGCGCCACGAGCGCGTCGGGGTCTCGCGGGCGGCGCGGCGCCGGCAGGCCGCGCCGCGAAATCACCGCTCCGCTTGCGCCGGCAGCCGAAGCGCGACCATGAAGCCGCGCGCCGTATTGCGCATCAGGATCTGGCCGCGATGCCGCGCCGCCGTCGCGCGGACGAACGCGAGCCCGAGGCCGAAGCCGCCGCGCGCCGCGCCGTGCGCGGATTCGAGCTGCACGAACGACTCGGTCGCGGCCGTGCGCTGTTCCGGCGCGATGCCGGTGCCGGCATCCTCGACGCCGATCAGCCAGGCGCCGCCCTCGCCGGTCAGCGTGCAATGAACGTCCATCCCTGCCGGCCCGTACTTCAGCCCGTTGTCGACCAGGTTCGCGACCGCGCGCGTCAGCATCATGCGGTCGCCCATCGTCACGCACTCGGTATCCGGCACGTGCGCGATCACCCGGCAGCCGAGCCCGGCCGCCTTTTCCCACAGCTGGTCGACGGCATCGAGCACGATCTCGTTGAGACTCACGACCTCGTGCGCACGGCGCTCGGATTGCGCGCGGGTCAGGTGGATGAAGCCGTCGGCGAGCGCGAGCGCGCGCCGCGCATGGCCGGCGATGCGCTCCATGATCGCCGGCATGTCGCCGTGTTCGGTCCGGTAGACGTCGAGCAGCGCGAGGATCGACGTCTGCGGCGAGCGCATGTCGTGCGACAGGAAATCGAGCGCCTCGTCGCGCTGGCGCGACATCAGGTACGAATTCGAGTGATAGCGGATGCGCGCGGTGAGCTCCATCGCGTCGGGAAGCTTCACCAGATAGTCGTTCGCGCCGGCGATGAACGCCTCGCGCTTGACGATCGGCTCCTCCTTCGCGGACAGCACGATGATCGGCACGCGTGCGGTGCCGGCATCCGCGCGCCAGGCGCGCACGAGATCGAGGCCGTCGATCTCCGGCATCACGAGATCCTGCAGGATGACCGTCGGCTTCACGTCGCGCGCGACCGCCATCGCCCGGTGTGCGTCGGTGCACACGTGCAGGTCGATGTCGTGCTCGCTGCGCAACGCGCGGCGGATCACCTCGCCGACGAACGGCTGGTCGTCGACGAGGAGGACCGATAACCCCGATTCGAGGCAATCCGAGGCATTATCACTGCTCGATTCTTTCATAAATACAGTTTCAAACGCCGAATCTCCAATCGATTCTTTCATAGGAGTTGTTTATCCGACTTGGACGCTATCTTATATTGGCAGTTGAAAAACCCGCCTGATTCCGCCGATTTGGCCTGTCGGCACTGCCTTGCGGGGCCTCGGACGCCGCTTGTTTCCCCGTCGGCGACCGCATTACCTCCGCATTCTTTCTCTCAATAAACATAACCGGCTGATTCTAAATGAAATTAGAACACAGCATCTATCTCCTTCCGGTTTAGTTTTGCCAAATATGCAGAAAGAGACGGAAACAGATAAATCGGATCATTTCCGGATTCGAAAGACGATAACGTTTGCGAGACCGCCGCCACGAGGTTTGCATGCGTTGCAAGGCTGGCGGCCGATCTTATTGAGGGCCGGATTCGAATAACCCCAATCGGCAGGCGGAAAAGAGACAATCGCGCAACGGGCGCTCGACCCGCGCGCGGCAGGGCCGGCAGGACGCCGGCCCGTGGTGCGATGCGTGAGCCGCGTGCCCGCTCACCCTCGCGCGTGCTGCGCGGATACTTCCTGCAGGTCGAGATCGCGTTCGAGCGCGTGCAGCATCTCGTCGTGAATACGCCCCGACCGGTGCAGGCGCAACAGTTCGGCACGGCCCGCCCGGATCGCGGCCAGCACCACGTCGTAGTGCGCCATGCGCACTTCCGCCGGATACGCCGGCTCGTTCTTCGCCCGTTCGGTCAGCTCGGCGCGATACGTGTATTGCTCGAGCAGGCGCGGATGGATCACGACGCCGTTCTCGTCGCGCACGAGCGGCTGGATCGCCGCGAGCTGCGCGGCTTCGACGTACGCCCACGTCTGCGGCTCGGTCAGGTGGTGCGCGGCGCGCTCCTCACGCTGCGGCAGGCGCAGCAGCCGGATCAGCGGCCCGATCGTCGTGCCCTGCAGCAGCACGGTGACGAGGATCACCGCGAACGACGCGACCAGGATCACGTCGCGGCCGGGCAGCGCCTCGGGCAGCGACAGAGCGATCGCCAGCGTCACCACGCCGCGCATGCCGGCCCAGCTCATGATCGTCGCGGCCTTCCAGTCGGGCGCCTCGCCGCGCCGCGCAAGGCCGCGCACCGGCCACTTCAGCGCCTCGACCGCGTAGATCCACACGAAGCGCGACAGGACCACCGCCGCCAGCACCGCGAGCACGGGCGGCACCATCGTGCCGAGCACCTGCTCGAAGCCGCCGAGTCGATGGATCGCGCCGCGCAGCGACAGCCCGATCAGCACGAACACCATCGCCTCGAGCAGGAACACGATGACCTGCCAGAACGCGGTGCCGCGCGTGCGCACGGCCGCCGAGAACACCTCGTGCTGATGCCAGCCGATGATCATGCCGGCCGTGACGGTCGAGATCACGCCCGACACCTCGACCATTTCCCCCGCGATGTACGCGATCCAGCCGGCGATCACCGCGACGGTGATCACGAGATAGTCGTCGTCGAGCAGCTTCAGGAACCACACCACGAGCTTGCCGACCATGAAGCCGACCACCACGCCGCCGAGCCCCAGCTCCGCGAAACGCACGACCGCGTGCTCGAGGCTGAACGCGCCGGTGAGCGCGGCCGCGACCGCGAAACGGAACAGCACGAGGCCGGCCGCGTCGTTCAGCAGGCTCTCGCCTTCGAGCAGCACCATCAACCGGCGCGGCAGCGCGACGCGTTCGAGCACGGCCTTCGCGGCGACCGCATCGGGCGGCGACACGATCGCGCCGAGCGCGAAGCACGCGGCCCACGGCAGCGCCGGCACCACCCAGTGCACGGCGAAGCCGACCGCGAACGTCGTGAATACCACCGCACCGATCGCCAGCATCAGGATGCCGCCGACGTTGCGCTTGAATTCTTCCCACACGGAGAAGTACGCACCGTCCATCAGCAGCGGCGGCAGGAACACCAGCAGCACCAGCTCGGGATCGAGGTTGATCGGCGGCAGCCCGGGGATGAATGCGATGCCGATGCCGCCGATCAGCAGCGCGGCCGCGGGCGGCAGCCGTAGCCGCTTGGCGATGCATTCGAGCGCGACGATCGCGAGGAATGACAGCAGAACCAGCTTGAATGCCGAGACGGGGGACATGAATCGACCTCGTGAAGAATGAATTCGCGCGTTCCGGCGTCGTACCCCGGTCGGCAGTTTCGCGCGATTACATCACGAGGGGAGGCTCGTAGTCGAGCCTGTTTCGGGCGGCCTGCCGCACGGTGCGCGCGCGGCGCCGTGCCGCTGCGCGCGCCGCCATGAAAAACGGCACGCGGGCCGGCACGATCGCCCGCCCGCGTGCCGTCATGGCACCGCGCCGCCTGCCGTGCGTTACCGGCGCCGCACGACCATCAGCCGCGGCTCGGTCATGTCCTCGATCGCGTAGCGGATCCCTTCGCGGCCGAGGCCCGAATCCTTCACGCCGCCGTACGGCATGTTGTCGACGCGGAACGACGGCACGTCGTTGATCACCACGCCACCGACCTCCAGCTCGTCCCATGCGCGGTGCGCATGCGTGAGCGAATCGGTGAACACGCCGGCCTGCAACCCGAAGTCGCTGTCGTTCACGCGGGCGAGCGCGTCGTCGAAGCGGTCGAACTTCTCGAGGATCGCGACCGGGCCGAACGCCTCCTTGCGGTACAGGTCCTGCTCGCGCCCGACGTTCTCCAGCAGCGTCGCCTCGAACATCGCGCCGTCGACCTTGCCGCCCGCGACGATCTTCGCGCCCGCCGCGACGGCCGCGTCCATCCAGCCCGACAGCCGGCGCGACTCGGATTCGGAGATCATCGGGCCGACGAAGGTCGACGGGTCCTTCGGATCGCCCATCTTCAGCGAACGCGTCTTCGCGATCAGCTTCTCGCGCAGCGCGTCGTAAAGATCCGCATGGACGAGAATCCGCTGCACGCCGATGCAGCTCTGGCCCGACTGGTAGTACGCGCCGAACGCGAGCCGCTCGACCACGTAGTCGAGCCGGTCGCGCTGGTCCGCATCGACGATCGCGGCCGCGTTGCCGCCGAGCTCCAGCACGACTTTCTTCTTGCCGGCCTTCTCCTTCAGCGCCCAGCCGACGGCCGGCGAGCCGGTGAACGACAGCAGCTTGAAGCGCTCGTCGGTCGTGAACAGGTCGGCGCCGTCGCGATGCGCGGGCAGCACCGAGAACGCGCCCTTCGGCAGGTCGGTTTCCGCGAGCACCTCGCCGATGATCAGCGCGCCGACCGGCGTGCGGCTCGCGGGCTTCAGCACGAACGGGCAGCCGGCCGCGAGCGCGGGGGCGACCTTGTGCGCGGCCAGGTTCAGCGGGAAGTTGAACGGCGAGATGAACGAGCACGGGCCGACCGGCACGCGCTTCGTGTAGCCCGTATAGCCCTGCGCCCGCGCGGAGATTTCGAGGTTGACGATCTCGCCGTCGATGCGCACCGATTCCTCGGACGCGACGCGGAACGTGTCGATCAGCCGCGTGACTTCGCCCTTCGAATCGTTGATCGGCTTGCCGGCCTCGATGCACAGCGCCTCGGCCAGTTCGTCGAAACGCTCGCGAAAGCGCGCGACGCAATGATCGAGCACGGCCTGCCGCTGGTAGGCCGGCATCTCGCGCATCGGCTTCGTGGCGTCGACGGCCGCGGCGATCGCCGCATCGATCGCCTTCGCGTCGGCCAGCGCGACGCGCGTGGCGACCTTGCCGCTGAACTTGTCGGTCACCTCCAGATCGGTGTTCGCGTAGACGGCTTCGTTGGCGAGATAGTACGGATAGGTTTCCTTCAACATGGAACGACTCCTTCCTGTGAACGGGAATTCAAAGTTGCGCCGACAGGCGCTTGATCTCGCGGTTCAGCACGCGCTCGTTGTCCGAGTAGTCGATCGGCACGTCGATCACGTGCACGCCCGGCGACGAGAAGCATTCGCGCAGCAACGGCTCGAGATCGTCGGCCGACTCGACGCGATGCCCGTGCGCGCCGTAGCTTTGCGCGTACGACACGAAATCGGGGTTCTGCAGCGTCATCGCGAAATCGGGGAAATTCATGTTCTCCTGCTTCCAGCGGATCATCCCGAATGCATCGTCGCGCAGGATCATCACGACGATGTCGAGCTTCAGCCGCACGGCCGTTTCGAGCTCCTGAGAATTCATCATGAAGCCGCCGTCGCCGCACACGGCGATCACCTTGCGCTGCGGATGCACGATCTTCGTCGCGATCGCCGACGGCAGGCCCGCGCCCATCGACGCGAGCGCGTTGTCGAGCAGCAGCGAGTTCGGCTCGTGCGCACGCCAGTAGCGCGCGAACCAGATCTTGTACATCCCGTTGTCGAGACAGACGATGCCGTCGACCGGCAACGCGTTGTACAGGTCGTTGACGATCCGCACCGGGTACATCGGGAACCGCGGATCGTGCTGGCCTTTTTCCAGGTGCGCGTCGAAATGCGCCTTGATCATCTTGAAGCGCTCGAAATCCCAGTGCGATTGCGGCGTCAGCGCCTCCTTCATCTGCCACACCGCATTCGCGATGTCGCCGACCACCTCGATCTGCGGGAAATAGACGGGATCGACCTGCGCGCCGAGGAAGTTCACGTGGATCACGGTCTTGTCGTCGGTGCGCATGAAGAACGGCGGCTTCTCGATCACGTCGTGGCCGACGTTGATGATGCAATCCGCCTGCTCGATCGCGCGATGCACGAAGTCGCCGTCGGACAGCGTCGCGTTGCCGAGCCACAGCGGGTGCGTCTCATCGATCACGCCCTTGCCCATCTGCGTCGTGAAAAACGGGATGCCCGTCTTGTCGACGAATTCGAGCAGCATCTTGCAGGTGGTCTTGCGGTTGCCGCCCGCGCCGATCATCAGCAGCGGATGGCGCGCGGCCTGGATCGCTTCGACCGCGTGCGCGACCGCCTTCTCCTCGGCCACCGGCCGCCGGCTGTAGCTGCGCGGGATCGGCTTGCCGTCGCCCTCCTCGTGCGCGATGTCCTCGGGCAGTTCGAGGTGCGCGGCGCCCGGGCGCTCTTCCTCCGCGCGGCGGAACGCCTCGCGCACCGCCGACGGGATGTTGCCGATCGACACGATCTGCCGCGTGAATTTCGTGAGCGGCTGCATCATGTCGACCACGTCGACGATCTGGAAGTGGCCCTGCTTGCTGGACTTGATCGGCTTCTGTCCGGTGATCATCAGCATCGGCATCCCGCCGAGCTGCGCATACGCGGCGGCCGTCACGAAGTTCGTCGCGCCTGGCCCGAGCGTCGCGAGACACACGCCGGTGCGGCCCGTGAGACGGCCGTAGGTGGCGGCCATGAACCCGGCCGCCTGCTCGTGCCGGGTCAGCACGAGCTTGATCTTCGATCGCCGCAGCGATTCGAGCAGATCGAGGTTTTCCTCGCCGGGAATGCCGAACACGTACTCGACGCCTTCGGCTTCCAGCGCCTTCACGAACAGATCCGATGCTTTCATGGGGACTCTCGGTTATGCCGCCTGCCCGGCCTACGGACACGCGGCGTTCAGGACGCGCGCCGGCCTACGGCACGCGGACGCCTTACCTACTGGACACAGACCACGGCACTGCTCGCCGCGCAACACGCGATGCTCGATGCGGGATGCACGGCGGCGCCTCCGGATACCGGAGGACGAACGGACCCGCCCGCGCGCGGCAAGCACGCGCGGGCGGCAAAGACGTTTTTGATTGTAGACGGATTCGCGAGATTCCGACTTCGACCGGATGGCCGGCTCCCGCCGCGCGACGGGATCGGCCTGACGGCCAATTCCACCTCGAACGACGCGCGCGGCGCTACCGTAGGCGCAACCGAATTCCATTCATCGAACATGTGAACCATGGTTGACATCCTGCAATCCGTGCCCTACAGTGCGCCTACGTTCAGCATCCGGACCACCGACGTCTTCGAAGCGTGGTTCGCCGGCCTGCCGGATCGCGTCGCGCGGCGGCGCATCCAAGCGCGCATCGACCGTCTGTCGATGGGCAATCCGGGCGACTGGAAATCCGCCGGCTCCCCCGTCGTCGAAATGCGTATCGACCACGGCCCCGGCTATCGCGTCTATTACGTGAGGCGCGGAACGATATGGGTCATCCTGCTCTGCGGCGGCGATAAGTCGACGCAACAGGCCGACATCCGCGCCGCGCACGCAATGCTCGCGCACCTCGACATGGAGTGATCGATGGACAAGATCAAGACGCGGCCGTGGGATTCGGCCGAACACCTGAAAACCGAAGACGACATGGCCGACTACTTCGACGCCTGCCTGCAGGAGGCCGGCGACGATCCGGCCTTCATCGCGCATGCGCTCGGCGTGATCGCCCGTGCCCGCGGCATGTCGCAGGTCGCACGCGATGCGGGCCTGTCGCGCGAAGGGCTGTACAAGGCGCTGTCGCACGACGGCAATCCGAGCTTCGGCACGATCCTGAAGGTCATCAAGGCGCTCGGCCTGCAATTGCACGGCGCCAAGGCTGCCGCGTGAGCCGGCGGTGCACGGCGTCGCGCCGCGGGTGCAATGCCCGTACCCGCGTCAGTGCAGCCACCCGGCCGCCCAGCGCGGCACCAGCGACACCAGATACAACCCGAGCCCGATCAGCCCGCCGACCAGCGTGCCGTTGATCCGGATGTATTGCAGATCCTTGCCGATGTTCAGCTCGATCTGTCGCGACATCTCGCGCGCATCCCAGTTGCGCACCGTGTCGCGAATGTGGCGCATCAGGAAATCGGCGAAATCGGGCGCCATCTCGTGCACGGCCCGCTCCACATGCTCGTTCAGCGACGCACGCAGCGCCGGGCTCTCGGCGAGCCGCGCGCCGAGCCAGCCGCCCAGCGTCGCGGCCTGCCGGTGCAGCGCCGAATCGGGGCGGGCGAGATCGGCCTTCAGCCACGCACGCAACTGGTCCCACAAGTCGCGCGCATACTCGTTGAACGCATCGCCGTCGCGAATATAGCGCTTGATCTCCTCGCCCTTCGCGATGAACGCGGGGTCGTGCTTCAGCCGCTCGGTCAGCCGCACGACCGTCCGGTCGAAGCGTTGCCGCAGCTCGTGCTCGGGGTCGGCCGCCACGCCTTCGAGCACGCGGCTCACCGCGCTCGCGAGCATGCGCGCGCCGTTCTCGCCGAACCACTGCGTCGGCATGATCTTCTCGACCTTCGGGTATTGCGTCTTCAGCCACTCGACGATGAAGCCCGCGATCACCTCGCGGTTCTCTTCCTTGTCGAGCACGTCGACCACCTGTTCGATCGCGTCGTCGAGCAGCGCCTGGTGGCGGCCGTCCTTCGTCAGCGTGTCGAGGATCGCGCCGGCCGATTGCGACAGGTCGACCCGGTCGATCACCGCGCGGAATGCATCGTGGACGAACGACTGGATCCGCGCGTCGTCGGTCATGTCGAGCGCGAAGCTCATCAGCTTCGTCACGTAGCCGCCGAGCGCGTCGGTGTTCGCCGGCTCGCCGAGCCACGCGCCGAGCTTCTGCGCGGGATCGTGCTGGCGGATCTGCGCGGCGAGCGCATCGGGGCCAAGGAATTTCTCGCGCACGAATACCGCGAGGTTGTCGGCGATCTTGTCCTTGTTCTTCGGAATGATCTCGGTATGGCGCGACACGAACGGGATCGGTACGCGACGGAACAGCGCGACGACCGCGAACCAGTCGGCGAGCGCACCGACCATCGCGGCTTCGGCGACGGCCTTGAAACCGTCGACCCACGGGCCGCGCGGCAGCAGGATGGTGGTGACGAACACCGCGACGGCGGCCAGGAGCAGCCATAGCGCGCGGCGCTTGCTGCGTTTCAGTTCGAGAGCTTTGTCTGGCGTCATGGGCGACCGGTGAAACGGCAATGCCGCTAATATGCACCGATCGCCGACCGACGACAAACCCGCACGCCGGGCATGCCGCCCGGCACGGGCTTCCGTCCACGTGCCAGTTGCCCGGCGCGAACGCGGCCACGCCGGCCGCGTTCGTTCACCGCGTCACAGAAACGTTTTCAGGTTCACCGACGGATCGGCCAGCTTCGCCTGATCGGGCACCGCCCCTGCCGCGATCAGCCGGCGCGACGCACCGATGTCGCGCCCCAGGTTCGCCGCGGCCACCGCGACGATCCTGCCGTCGTCGCCGAGCCCGAACACGGTGAACGGCCCGCTTGCCGGATCGCCGCGCACGACGATCGTGCGCTCGCTGCCGAACAGCCCGAGCATCTGCAGGTTGCAGTCGTACTGATCGGACCACAGCCACGGCAGCTCGGCATAGGTCTCGTCGGCGCCGAGCAGGTTCGCGGCCGCGACGGCCGGCTGGTTTTCGGCCACCTGCCACGATTCGATCCGCACATGCCGCCCGAGCAGCGGGTTGAAGTGCATCGTCACCTCGCCGGCCGCGAAGATCGCGGCATCGGTCGTGCGGCAGCCCGCATCGACGCGTATCCCGTTGTCGACGTCGAGTCCGGCCGCCTGCGCCAGTTCGATGTTGGGCACGACGCCGATGCCGACCACGACGATGTCGGCCGGCACGTCGCCGCGATCGGTCTCGACGACTGCGCCGCCGCCCGGCGCGCGCCGAATCGCGCGCGGCAGCGTCGCCAACTGGAAGATCACGCCGCGCGCCTCGTGCAACCGGCGCGCGTACGCACCGACCACTTCCGGCAACGCGCGCTGCAGCAATCGCGGGGCCGGGTCGATCACCGTCACGTCGCAACCGAGCTGGCGTGCCGCCGCCGCGACCTCGAGGCCGATGAAGCCGCCGCCGAGCACCGCCACGCGGCGCCCGGGCGCCAGTCGCGCACGCAACGCACGCGCATCGTCGACCGTGCGGACGTAGTGCACCGCGACACCTTCATCGATCGCCCCGCCGAACGGGCGCACGCGCGAGCCCGTCGCGAGCACGAGCTTGCCGTACGGCACCGTCGCACCGTCGTCGAGCCGCACCCGCCGCGCGTCGCGCTCGATCGCGTCGACCCGCGTACCGAGCCGCAGCTCGATACGCTGCGTGTCGTACCACGCGGCATCGCGGATGAACGCGCGCCGTTCGCCGCCGTCCGTCAGCAGCGCATCCTTCGACAGCGCCGGCCGGTCGTACGGCAACTCGCGTTCCGCGCCGATCATCACGATGCGCGCCGTTGCATCGCGTTCGCGCAGTGCTTCTGCGGTACGCCGCGCCGCGTGGCCGGCGCCGACGATCACGAACGGATCAGCCAACATTGACTTCCACCTGTCCGTCGACGATCCGGATCGGATAGGTCCGCACCGGCTCGGTGATCGGCGCGCATTTCGGCGCGCCGGTACGAATGTCGATCAGGCCCTGGTGCAGCGGGCATTCGACGCAGCCATCCTCCACATAGCCTTCGGACAGCCGCGCATGGCCGTGCGTGCAGAGGTCGTGCATCGCGAACAGTTCGTCGCCGATCCGGAACACGGCGATCGGCTTCTGGCCGGCGACGCGCGCCGCCGGTTCGTCTTCGGAGAATTCGTCGAAAGCGCCGAGCGGATGCCACTCGGCCAGCGTTGCTTCGGTCATGTCGGTTCCTTGCTTCGTCAGAGCGGTCAGATCGATCAGATCGGCGTCGCGAGCAGCGTCTGCACGCGCGACGTGTCGTAGATCACGCGCTTGGTCTTGTAGCGCAAGCCGTCGGGCGTGCGCACGACCGTGTCGTAGTACTTGCCGGCCTGGTACACGTTCGATTCGCCGTTGCTGCGCGTCTGCACGACCACGTAGTTGCTCTCGGTATCGATTTCACCGTCGCGTTCGGCGACGATCGTCAGGCCCGACGTCATGTGCCGGTACGTGTGCTCCTCGTAGATGTTCGCGTGCCGCAGCGACACCACGCGGTCGCGCAGCATCCGCTGGTTCGTGCAGTGGACGATCCCGACCGGCAGCCCGAGATCGGCGTTCTCCTTCGGCACGATTTCGTACGTGCAGTCCTCGGTGAACATCTCCGGCCAATGTTCGAGCCGGTCGTTGTCGAGGTGCCCGATGTAGCGGTTCTGGAGCATGTAAATCTCGAACCACGTCTTCATGTCTTCCGTCATTTTTTGCTCCCGCCTCAATAGCCCATCAGCTTCTGGTAGCCGACCCAGAACTTGCGGATCAGGCTCTCGGTGATCACCGTGTCCTGCTGGTCCGGATTGCCGCGCGACATCTCGATCACCGACGTCGCGTCGGCATCGCGCACCGTGCCGCGCTGCACGAGCTCGGTCGCCTCCGTGTCTTCCATCGAGATGTAGCCGGCCGGCCCGACGAGGTTCGCCTGCTTGATGCGCAGCGCGCGCAGCTCGGGCGTGTCGTCCGCGTAGCCGAAGAAGTGGAAGATCAGCTCGAAGTTGTCCGGGCCCTTCGGCAGGATCTGCCGCGCGACCAGCGTGTTGTGGATCTGCTGGATCACGAGCTGCGGAAAGATCGGCTGAATATGGTTCGTGCAATCCTCGTCGTATTCCGACACGAGATCGAGGATCGATTCGTCTTCCAGATGGAAGCCTTCGTCGAACGAACGGATGTTCTGCTGCTTGTACGCGGCCGACGTATCGTCGCCCGTCTTCGTCACCGTGATGATGCTGTGCAGCCCGTGGTTCGCATCCGGAATCGAGCGCGCCTTCATGCCGACGCGGAAAATGTTGAAGGTCGTATGGAACAGATGCAGCATGCTCGCGTGATACGGGTCCTTCACGTTCTCCATGTACAGCTTCCAGTTCGACTTCGAATACTGGCGCGTGCAGCCGAGATACTCGATCGGCTTGTGGAAGATCCGGTCGATCCACGGGCGCATCTGCTCGCCGAGATACTCGGGCAGCGGCGCCACTTCATCGCTGAAGGTCGCGAACACGAGCCCGCGATAGCTGTCCACGCGCAGCTTGCGCAGCCCGTGCTGCTTCGGGTCGAAATCGGCCGGCATCCCGGTCATCCCCTTCTGGCCGCGCCGGAACGGCACGCCGAGCAGGTTGCCCTGGTTGTCGAAGCTCCACTGGTGATACACGCACGTGTGCGAACTCGCGTTGCCGCGCGACTTGCGGCACACCTGCGCGCCACGGTGCGCGCAGCGGTTCACCCACGCGGACAGCGCGCCGTCCTCGGTGCGCGTAACGACCACCGGCGTGTCGCCGACGAACGTGCTCTTGAAGTCGCCGGCGTTCGGGATTTCCGCTTCGAGCGCGACGAAGTTCCACGTCGGCCCGCGGAAGATGCGTTCCTGCTCGCGATCGTAGACCGCCCGCGAGCTGAACACCTTGTACGGCACGCGCGAGCCGTCGTCGTGCGGGAAGGTCACGTCGGACGCGTCGCCGCGCGCGGCGAAAACGACGGGCGATTCTGTCTGCTCCATGTCGGACTCCTTGTGGTTCCGTTGCGTTGAATGCATGGAGCCGATTTTTGAAAAGCTAATATTCGGCGTCTATCCGGAAAGTGCGATTGCGGCGGCGCAATATCCACTTTCGGCGGATTTCTGCGCTAGCATGGCGGCACACGCGGCCGCCGCACGATCGCGACCCATTCGTCGGATCGAAGCGCGCGTCGTCCATACCAAGGCACAGGCCCATGTCCCCAACGTCGTTCGAGCCGCTCGCGCTGCGCGCGCACCGGCTGTTCGAATCCCGCGATCTCGACGAGACGCGCGAGCGGATCTCGCGCGTGATGCAGCCGCACGCGCTGCTGCCGAGCGGCCGCGTGCGGGGCGCGTCGCACATGGATTTCGTCAAGCTGGGCGGGCTCGGGATCGGCACGATCGCGTTCGGCGACGCGATGCGCGTGCAGGTCGATGCCGTCGACGGCTACTACCTGCTGATGTTCTGCCTGTCCGGCCAGGCCGAAGTGCGCGCGATGGGGCGGCAACTCGGCGTCGACGGCCAGACCGGCGTGCTGTGCGCGCCCGGCGAGCGCTTCGACGCGGTGCTGTCGGCCGATTGCGAGCAGTTCGTGCTGCGCATCGACGCGGCGACCGTCGGCGCGCTGACCGGCGATCCGCGCGCGATGCTCGACCCGGTGCTGCACGTGAGCGACACCGCGCTCGCCGCGTGGCGCCAGCAACTGATGCTCGTCGCGCGGTCGCCCGAGCTGCTCGAGCGCGCGAACGCGAACCCGCGGGTCGCGTCGCAGCTCGAGCATCTGCTGATCGACCTGCTGATCGAAGGCCATCCGCCGTCGGTGCTGCAGGCGGCGCACCGCGATCCGGCGCCGGGTTTCGTGCGGCGCGCGCAGGAGTTCGTCGATGCGCACTACGCGCAGCCGCTGCAGCTCGCCGATATCGTCCAGGCCGCCAACGTGCCCGAACGGACGCTACGCGACGCATTCCTGCAATTCCGCGGGATGAGCCCGATGCAATACCTGCGCGCGACGCGGCTCGCGCACGCGCGCGAACTGCTGCGCGGCGCGGCATCCGACCGGCGGATCGCCGATATCGCGCTCGATTGCGGGTTTACCCACCTGGGCCGGTTCGCGATCGCGTATCGGGAGAAGTTCGGCGAATCGCCGTCGGAAACGCTCGACGCCAGGCGCTGAGGAGCCGTCAGCGCGCCGCTTCACGCCGCACGCGGCATTTCGCGCGCGGTCCTGCTAATCGCCGTCCCCACCATTCGCCTTCCGTTCGTGCGGGCGGCCGCGCTCCGATCGACGGTCGGCCCTCGCTCCCGCGACGACCTCGGGATCTACGCCCGCGGTCCGCGCCGCGGCACGGCATTCGTCGCCCTGTCCGCGGACGGCCGGCACGCAGCCTCGAGCCGTGCCGCCGCGCACGCGAGCGCCCCTTCGATCCGTTCGAGCATCGTGCGCGTGGCCTCGCTGCGCGGGCTCGCGCGCAGCAACAGCCCCAGCCACTTAAGCCGCCGTGCGAGCATCGGCACGACCAGCGTCCGGACGATCAGCCGCTGATCCCCGTCCGACGGATCGAAACGCACGCATGCGTCGACGAGCGCATCGAGCGTGAGTACCACGTGAGCAGAACGCGTAGAGCCTTTCAAGGGTCGATACTCCCGTCGCAGCAGGCTGCGAACCGTTATCCCGATCAAAATGCCTTCCAGTCGACGGCTGCGCCCGCAATAGGGGCGGTCAGCCCCGCCGCCGGCGCTACCACCGGCGGTTTCGTCGGCGCGAGGGCGAGCGCGGATGCAGGCGCAGGCGCGACCGACGCCACGGCCGGCACATCGACGGCGTCCGGGGCGAGCTTGAACGTGGCCATCGCCGCCTGCAGGCGGCCGGCCTGCTCCTCGAGCGAATGCGCCGCCGCGGCCGCCTGCTCGACGAGCGCCGCGTTCTGCTGCGTCACCTGGTCCATCTGCTCGATCGCCAGATTGACCTGCCCGATCCCCTGGCTCTGCTCCCGCGAGGCCGCCGCGATTTCGGCGACGATATCGGACACCTGCTTGATCGCGAGCTTCACGTCCCCCATCGTCGCGCCGACGCCCGTGGCCTGCTGCGCGCTGTCCCGGATCATCGACACCGACGCGCCGATCAGTTCCTTGATCTCCTTCGCGGCGGCCGCCGAGCGCTGCGCGAGGCTGCGCACCTCGCTCGCGACCACCGCGAAGCCGCGCCCCTGCTCGCCGGCGCGCGCGGCCTCCACCGCGGCGTTGAGCGCGAGGATGTTGGTCTGGAACGCGATGCCCTCGATGACGCCCGTGATGTCGGAAACCTGGCTGGAACTGCTGCTGATCTGCCCGATCGTCGCGACCATGCTCTGCACGGCATCGTTGCCGGCATCGGCCATGCCGGTCGCGCGCGTCGCCAGCGTATTGGCCTGCTGCGCGTTGTCGGCGTTCTGCCTCACGGTCTCGGTCAGTTGCGTCATGCTCGACGCGGTTTCCTCGAGCGACGCGGCCTGCTCTTCCGTGCGGGCCGACAGATCGGCATTGCCGCTCGCGATCTGGCGCGACGCGACCGCCACCGCTTCCGCGCTGCGCTTGATGCCGCGCACCGTCGTACTGAGCTGCCGGTCCATCGTCGCCAGCGCCCCGAGCAACCGGCCGAATTCATCGTGCGAAGCGATGTCGATCCGGTTGTCCAGCGACCCGCCGGCGATTTCGTCGGCCACGCTCACGGCCTGCCCGAGCGGCGTCGAGATGTGCCGCATCAGGTGCGCGGACACCCAGGCCGCGACCAGCACGCCGATGCCGATCAGGCCGATCGCGATCCACAAGATCGTGACGAAGGTCGACGCGCTGTCGTCGACGAACGACTTCGCCTGATCGATGTTCAGGGCGATGTCGTCGTCGAGCGCCTGCTTGAGCGCGCCGGCGGCGGGCGCCAGCCGGTCGATCGCCGCCGTGGCGGCATCGCGGTCCCCGCCGTCCACCGCCGCGAGCGCCGCGTCCACGCCGGCCCGGAACCGGGGCAGCACGTCGCGAATGCGGTCGGCGATGCGCTGCTCCTTCTCGCTCGTGATCGATTGGCCGTAGTAGCGGTTCCATATCGTGTCGAGACGGCGTTGCTCGGCACGCGTCTCGTCGATCCCGCTCCGGAGCCGCGCGGGATCGCGCTCGGACGCCGCCGCACGCAGCCGCAGCTGCGTCTCGAAGGTCGCGGCGCGAATTTCCGACAACTCGCTAATCGGCAAGGTATTGCCCGTATAGGCATCGTGGACGTTCGAATTCAGCCTCGACAGACCGAACAGGCCGAACACGCCGATGGCGACCATGAGCGCGACACACGCGGCAAGCGCGAAAAAGATCCTGAACTTTATGCTTTTCCCAAATCGGCTCACGCTGCTCTCCTCGAATGTTCCAGGTCGATGCGGAACGGGAAACCCCGCTTCCAACCCTGTTTACGGAGAGCGACCTTGCCGGTTTATCCGGCACGGGCAGGATAGAAAAAACCATGTGCGGCAATAATCGGCCCGCACGGCGAGCGTTTTTGGGGGCGTCCGGCAACCGTCATGCGGCCGGCACGATCATCTCCCGCGCAATCGCGCAGAACGCCGCCGTGGCCGCGCTTTCGCCGTGCAGCCGGCGGCTCATGATGATCGGCGACGTCGCGCCCGGCTCCGGCAGCCGCCGGTAGACGACGCCCTTCACGCGCACGCCCTCCACGCTCTCCGGCACCAGCGACACGCCCACCTGCGCGGCCACGAGCCCGAGCGCCGTCTGCAACTCGCGCACCTCGTGCACGGCCGCCGGCACGACCGCGCCGTCGCGCAGCGCCGACAACTGCTGATCGGCGAAGCTCGGCCGCGGCGTGCTCGGGTACACGATCATCGTCTCGTTCGCGAGATCCGCGAGCGTCAGCGGCCGGGCCGGATCGGCGAGCCGATGCCCGGCCGGCAGCGCCGCGATCAGCTTTTCCTCGATCAGCGCCTCGCGCACCAGCTGGTCGTCGTCGAAGCGCAGGCGGCCGAACCCCACGTCGATCCGCCCGCCCTTCAGCGCGCCGAGCTGTTCGAGCGTGAACATTTCGATCAGCGACAGCTCGACGTCCGGCTGCGCCTCGCGAAACGCACGGATCACGTCCGGCAGCGCGCCGTACAGCGCCGACGGCACGAAGCCGATCACGATCCGCTCCGACAGTTGCGCGAGCCGCCGCGTGAGCGGCCCCAGCTCGTCGGCCTGGTCGACCAGACGTTTCGCCTGCGCATAGAACACGCGCCCGGCATCGGTCAGTTTCAGCGGCCGCGCGCCGCGCTCGAACAGCGGCAGCCCGATCTCCTCCTCGATCGCCTGGAGCTGGCGGCTCAGCGGCGGCTGCGTCATGTGCAGCCGCTCCGCCGCCCGCGTGATGTTCATTTCCTCGGCGACGGCGATGAAGTAACGGAGCTGACGCAATTCCATTTCATGCCTCAAAGGTATGGAAGTAGTCGGAAAGAGTGTTGGACGACGCGGGGCGGGAATTCCTACCATGTGCACCAACAGGAGGAATCGCATGATAGCAACTGCCGCCACCATCGAACGCATCGAGACGCTGCTGGTCGATGTGCCGACGATCCGGCCCCACAAATTGTCGGTCGCGACGATGAATTGCCAGACCCTCGTGCTGGTTCGCGTTCGATGCACGGACGGTATCGAAGGCGTCGGCGAGGCGACGACCATCGGCGGCCTCGCCTATGGCGAGGAGAGCCCCGAAAGCATCAAGGTCAACATCGATACCTACTTCGCGCCGCTGCTGCAGGGCCTGGACGCGACGCGTCCGGGCGCCGCGATGGCGCGGGCGCGCAAGCTGTTCCAGGGCAACCGCTTCGCGAAGTCCGCGATCGAGACCGCGCTGTTCGACGCGCAGGCGCGGCGTCTCGGCGTGCCGCTGTCCGAGCTGTTCGGCGGCCGCCGAACCGATACGGTCGATGTCGCGTGGACGCTCGCGAGCGGCGACACGCAGCGCGACATCGCGGAAGCCGAAGCGATGCTCGACGCCCGCCGCCATCGCGCGTTCAAGCTGAAGATCGGCTCGAACGCGGTCGCCGACGACGTGGCGCACGTGGTCGCGATCAAGCGCGCGCTCGGCGAGCGCGGCGACGTGCGGGTCGACGTGAACCAGGCGTGGAGCGAAACCGACGCGATCTGGGCCGGCGCGCGGCTGGCCGACGCCGGCGTGAGCCTCGTCGAGCAGCCGATCGCCGCGACCAACCGCGCGGGGCTGAAACGCCTCACGCAGCTCGCGCAGGTGCCGATCATGGCCGACGAGGCGCTGCACGGCCCCGTCGATGCGTTCGCGCTCGCGCAGGATCGCGCGGCCGACGTGTTCGCGGTGAAGATCGCGCAATCGGGCGGCCTGCAGGGCGCGGCGAGCGTCGCGTCGATCGCCGCGGCGGCCGGCATCGAACTGTACGGCGGCACGATGCTCGAAGGCGCGGCCGGCACGATGGCGTCCGCGCAACTGTTCAGCACGTTCGACTCGCTGAAATGGGGCACCGAACTGTTCGGCCCGCTGCTGCTCACCGAAGAAATCCTCGTCGAGCCGCTGCGTTACGAGGATTTCAAGCTGCATCTGCCGGCGACGCCCGGCCTCGGCATCACCTTCGACTGGGCCCGCATCGAACGGATGCGACGCGGCGCCCGCTGATCCCCACACGACAACCGACACCGGAGACACAGATGAACAAGCAAGCCATCGACGCCCTGCTGAAGACCTTCGACGACGCCGCCGAGAAGCCCGGCAACCCGCGCGTGCGCGCGATCGTCAACCGGATCGTGAAGGACCTCTGCTACACGATCGAGGACTTCGACGTGCAGCCGAGCGAATTCTGGACGGCCCTGAACTACCTGAACGAAGCCGGCCGCGAATTCGGGCTGATCGCCGCGGGCCTCGGCCTCGAACGCTTTCTCGACGTGCGGATGGACGAAGCCGAGGCAAAGGCCGGCATCCAGGGCGGCACGCCGCGCACGATCGAAGGGCCGCTGTACGTCGCCGGCGCGCCGGAATCGGTCGGCCACGCGCGGCTCGACGACGGCACCGATCCGGGCCAGACGCTGATCATGCGCGGCCGGGTGCTCGGCCAGGACGGCGCACCGCTCGCGAACGCGCTGGTCGAGGTGTGGCATGCGAACCATCTGGGCAATTACTCGTACTTCGACGCGTCGCAGCCCGCGTTCAACCTGCGCCGCTCGATCCGCACCGATGCCGAAGGCCGCTACAGCTTCCGCAGCGTGCTGCCGGTCGGCTACAGCGTGCCGCCGGGCAGCAAGACCGAGCAACTGCTCGACCAGCTCGGCCGCCACGGCCATCGTCCGGCGCACATCCACTTCTTCGTTTCGGCGGACGGTTATCGTAAGCTGACGACGCAGATCAACATCGATGGCGATCCGCATCTGTGGGACGACTTCGCATTCGCGACGCGCGACGGGCTGATCCCGCCGGTCCGCCAGGCGGAGGGCGCGGAAGGCAAGCCGTACGGCGTCGACGGG
Organism: Burkholderia orbicola; assembly: GCF_900100915.1. Lineage (NCBI taxonomy): Bacteria > Pseudomonadati > Pseudomonadota > Betaproteobacteria > Burkholderiales > Burkholderiaceae > Burkholderia > Burkholderia orbicola. The sequence continues at coordinate 1,112,971 of NZ_FNKW01000002.1, forward strand.
CAGTTCGCGCTGATCGACTTCGACTTCTCGCTGCTCAAGGACAAGCAGGACGTGCCGGGCAGCGAAGTCGAGCGGGCCCGCGCGCAGGCGTGAGCGCCCTTCCCGTTCGACGAATCGACAACGCAAGGAGTGCAGGATGCTGTTTCATGTGGAAATGACCGTTCGCCTGCCGGCGGACATGGACCCGGTGAAGGCGGCCACGCTGAAGGCCGAAGAAAAGGCGATGTGCCAGCGGCTGATGAACGAAGGCGTCTGGCGTCATCTGTGGCGGATCGCCGGGCAGTATGCGAACGTCAGCATCTTCGACGTCGAAAGCGTGCAGCAGCTGCATGACGTGCTGAGCCAGTTGCCGCTGTTTCCGTATATGGAGATGGAGGTGCGGGCGCTGTGCCGGCATCCGTCTTCGGTGCGGGACGACGATCGTTAAGCGACGATGAATCGCGGCCGTGACCCATGGCCGCGAGGTGCCGCGAGATGCCACGAGAAGCACGATCCGGGCGGCCGGCGATGTCACGCAGGCCGCCCGGGTCGTTTGCATTCTGCGTTTGGCATCTTGCGGTTGGCGGCGGTTGTCCGTGCCTCCTCTGCAGCGGGGTGCGCAGTAACCGTCAGGCGGTCAAATGCGCGGCAAACCCCACCGTCCCCGGCGCGATGTCCTCCTTCAACGTCAGCGCCGGAATCTCGTAGTCGCCCGCGTTCTGCCGGCGGAACGGAATCGGCGGTGTGGTCCACAGATCGTTCAGACGCTGACCGAGCGCCGTGCACGTCTGGTCGAAACGCGCGGCGTTCATCTTGCCCGTCCGGTAGATCACGAACGGCGGCAGCACGTCGAACCCCGGGTAATACAGCACGCCGTGCTGGATCGGGAACAGCAAGTCGTCGATCGGCCCGTTGATGCCGCGCCGGCTGTAGTGCGATTCCCACCCGCCCGTCGTGACGACGATCATCGCCCGCTTGCCTGCCAACATCCCTTCGCCGTAGCGGTCGCCCCAGTGCGTATCGGAATGTTCGCCGACGCCGTACGCAAAACCGTACGCATACACGCGCTCGAACCAGCCTTTCATGATCGCCGGCATCGAGAACCACCACAGCGGAAACTGCAGGATCACCGCGTCGGCCCACTTCAGCTTGTCCTGCTCGCGCGCGATGTCTTCGCTTTGCGTACCCGCCGCGAACGCGCGCTTCGAATCGAGCGTCGGATCGAACCGCGCATCGGGCACGCGATCGGTCACGTCGCTCGCATCGAGTGCCGACTTCCAGTTCATCGCATACAGGTCGCTCACCTGCACCGCGTGGCCGGCCGCTTCGAGATGCGCGACGGCGAAGTCGCGCAGCGCGCCGTTCAGCGAACGCGGTTCGGGATGGGCATACACGATCAGCACATTCATGTTCGTCACTCCGTGGATTGAATGACTGCAGGATGCGGCCTTCAACGGTATATTTGAAATGAATTCCTGATATCCCAGGTATAGCCATGAATAATCTCAGACGGCTCGATCTGAACCTGCTCGTCACGCTGGACGTGCTGCTCGCCGAGCACAACGTCACGCGCGCGGCCGAGAAGCTGAACATGTCGCAGCCGTCGGTCAGCGTGCAGCTGCAGAAACTGCGCGACGTGTTCGGCGATCCGCTGCTGTTGCCCGGCCCGCGCGGGATGCGGCCGACCGCGCGCGCGGAAGCGCTGCGCGAGCCGTTGCGCGATGCGCTCGAAGCGGTCGAGCGCGCGGTGATCCCGGCCACGCCGTTCGATCCCGCGACCGCGACGCACACGTGGCGCGTGGCCGCGACCGACTACGGCGAATCGACGATCGTGCTGCCCGCGCTGCGCACGCTGCGTTCGACCGCGCCCGGCACGCGGCTGGCCGTCGTCGAACTCGTGCCGCCGCGCATCGAGCAGGATGCCGAACGAAACGGCATCGACCTGGCTTTTCATACGACCGAGGGGTCGCCGCCCGGCATGCGACGGCTGCCGCTGTTCGTCGAGCGTTACGTGCTGATCGGCCGCGCCGGTCATCCGAAGCTGAAGCGGCGCCCGACGCTCGCGCAGTTCGCCACGCTCGAGCACGTGATCGTGTCGCCCGACGGCGGCGGCTTCTTCGGCGTGACGGACGAAGTGCTCGCGAAGGCGGGGGCCACGCGGCGCGTCGTGCTGTCGGTGCCGCACTTCCTGTTCGTGATGTCGGCCGTCGCGAGCACCGATCTCGTCGCGATGCTGCCCGAGCGGCTGGTGCGCGACGTGCCCGCGTTGCGCGTGGTGGACGCACCGGTCGAGGTGCCCGGCTATGAAATGTCGATGCTGTGGCACGAGCGCGTGCATCGCGATCCCGCGCATCGGTGGCTGCGGGAGACGATTGCTGCGGCGGTGTAGATCGTCCGCCCGATCGATGCGATCGCCCGCGTCGAGCGCCGAGCGCCGACGCACGAAATTCTGCATTCGGGGCTTGAAACCGCGCCGAACACTGTATATATTTACAGTACTTTTGCACCATTTGACCCGAATTCCGTCATCCACAGACGAACGGACTTTTGTGAGGCGACCATGTTCCAGGCTTCCGCATTCGATCCCGAGCAACCCGGTTTCAATCCCGTCCACTTCGAGCGCGCCGCGCAGCGGGCGGTCGTCGATCTGCAGCGTGTCGCGGGCGGCCCCGCGCAGCGGGCGCTCGGTCTGCGCCGCCGCACCCACCCGGCGGCCGTGCGCACGATGAGCTGGCAGGCGCTGCTGAACGTCGAGGAGCTGGCGTTCTCGAATCCCGGCTTCCTGAACCGCAACGATCCGGCCGTCGTCGACGCATTCATCCGGCTGCGTGGCAGCCGGCTGGTTGCCGCAGACGTCGAGGAGCCGGTCGACTGGCGCCGCGACGATGATGACCTGCCGGCCATCTACCTGATCGTCAAGGCGATGCTCGAAGCGGAAGAGGAAGAGCGGGCCGAAGCGGCCTGAGCCGCGCCGGTCGATTGCGGGCACGGTCTGCGGGGCGCGCGCCGCCATATTGCATGGTGGCGCGGCGGCTCGTTATGGTTCTGCGCCCGCAAATCGGCGCATCAAGCGGGAAGCCGCGAACCGTCGCGTAAGCCGCTCGTCGCCACGCGACGATCTGCCGAATGACCGTCGCAGCGGCCGCCCGTTACAGCCGCGCCGCCAGCCGCGCACCCTGATCGATCGCGCGCTTCGCATCGAGTTCGGCGGCCAGTTCGGCGCCGCCGATCAGGTGCACCGAGCGCCCGGCCGCCTGCAACGGCGCGAGCAATGCGCGCTGCGGCTCCTGCCCCGTGCAGAGCACGATCGTATCGGCTTCGATCAGTTCGTGGTCGGTGCGCTGCTCGCCGTACGACACATGCAGCCCGCGCGCATCGATCCGCTCGTAGTTCACGCCGCCGATCATCTTCACCTGCTTCATCTTCAGCGTCGCACGGTGAATCCAGCCGGTCGTCTTGCCGAGCCCCTTGCCGAGCGGCGCGGCCTTGCGCTGCAACAGCGTCACTTCCCGGGCCGGCGCCGACACCTGCGCACGCGTCACGCCGCCGCGCGTCGTGGCCGGGTCGGTCACGCCCCACTCGGCTTTCCATTCATCCAGATCGAGTGCCGGCGACTCGCCGTCCTGCACCAGATACTCGGCGACATCGAAGCCGATCCCGCCCGCGCCCACCACCGCGACCCGTCGGCCGACCGGCTGTTTGCCCGCGAGCACGTCGATATAGCTGAGCACGTTCGCCCCCTCCTGCCCCGGAATCTTCGGGTCGCGCGGCGCGACGCCGGTCGCGAGCACGATCTCGTCGTAGCCGCCCGCGATCAGGTCGCTCGCGTCGACGCGGCGGTTCAGGTGCAGTTTCACGCCGGTCAGCTCGACCTGCCGGCCGAAGTAGCTCAGCGCTTCGTGAAACTCCTCCTTGCCCGGAATCCGCTTCGCCATGTTGAACTGGCCGCCGATCTCAGCCGCGCCGTCGAACAGGTCGACCTGATGGCCGCGCTGCGCGAGCACGGTCGAGCACGCGAGCCCGGCCGGCCCCGCGCCGACCACAGCGATGCGCTTCGGCTGCGGCGCGGGCGTGTATTTCAGCTCCGTCTCGTGGCACGCGCGCGGATTCAGCAGGCACGACGCAATCTTGTTCTTGAACGCGTGATCGAGGCACGCCTGGTTACAGCCGATGCAGGTGTTGATCTCGTCGGCACGGCCCTGCGCGGCCTTGACGACGAACTCGGCATCCGCGAGCAGCGGGCGCGCCATCGATACCATGTCCGCGCAGCCGTCCGCGAGAATCTGCTCGGCCACTTCGGGCCGGTTGATCCGGTTGGTCGTCACGAGCGGGATACCGACCTCGCCCTTCATCTTCTTCGTCACCCACGCGAACGCGCCGCGCGGCACCGACGTCGCGATCGTCGGCACGCGCGCCTCGTGCCAGCCGATCCCCGTGTTGATGATCGTCGCGCCCGCGCGCTCGACCGCCTTCGCGAGCTGCACGGTTTCGCTCCAGTCGCTGCCGTCCGGAATCAGGTCGAGCATCGACAGCCGGTAGATCAGGATGAAGTCGCGACCGACCGCTTCGCGCGTGCGCTCGACGATCTCGATCGGCAGGCGGATGCGGTTCTCGTACGAACCGCCCCACTGGTCGGTGCGCTTGTTCGTGTGCATCGAGATGAACTGGTTGATCAGGTAGCCCTCGGAGCCCATGATCTCGACGCCGTCGTAGCCGGCCTCGCGTGCGAGCGTCGCGCAGCGCACGAACGCGCGGATCTGCCGCTCGACGCCGCGCGCGCTCAGTTCGTGCGGCGCGAACGGCGAAATCGGCGACTTGATCTTCGACGGCGCGACCGCGAACGGGTGATAACCGTAGCGGCCCGTATGCAGGATCTGCAGCGCGATCTTGCCGTCCTCCGCGTGCACGGCGCCGGTGATCTCGCGATGCCGGCGCGCGGCGGCCGACGTCATCAGCGTGCCGCCGAACGGCTTGGTCCAGCCGGCCACGTTCGGCGCGAAGCCGCCCGTCACGATCAGGCCGACCCCGCCGCGCGCGCGCTCGGCGAAATATTCGGCGAGGCGCGGCAGCGTCTTGCGGCTGTCCTCGAGGCCGGTGTGCATCGAGCCCATCAGCACGCGATTCTTCAGCGTCGTGAAGCCGAGATCGAGCGGGGCGAGCAGGTGGGGAAAGGGTGTCGTCATGATGATTCGGCCAATAAGCGATGCCTGCCATCGTAGGCGCGCGCCGCCTTGAACGTGAGGGGACAAACAGCCATAATGCTTGTCATTTCCGGCCAAATCGACATGACTTCTCCGCCTCGCAAGGACCGCCTCGGGCTGCGCCGGCCGACCATTCCGGTCGCCTATACGCGCCTGCTGTTGCAGGCGCTGGCCGCACGCGGCGTCGACCTGGCCGCCGTGCGGGCCGGCACGGGCCTGCGCGACGCGGTGCTGGCCGAACCGGACGCGCGCGTCGCGCCGTCGCAATGGGGGCGGCTGGTGCTCAACGCGATCGAAATCGGCGGCGATCCGGGCATCGGGCTCGCGTTCGGGCTGCTGCTGAAACCGACCGTGCATGGCTTTCTTGGCTACGCGACGCTGACCGCGCGGGACATCCGCGAAGCGCTGTCGGTCACGCAGCGCTACTTCCGGATGCGCAATCGCCAATACCGGCTGACTTACGCGGAAGACGCGCGCGGCGCGACGCTCGAACTGCACGGCGTGCAGGCGAACCCCGTGCTGCAGCACCACGTGATGTTCGAATTCGTGCTCACGGGGCTCGCGCAGAACATCTCGCAATGGTCGGGCCGCACGTCACCGCCGATCACGCTGCAATTCGCGTGGCCGGAGCCCATGTATTTCGCACGCTATCGCGATCAGTTGCCGCCGGTGGCATTCGGCTGCGCGGCCAATGCGCTTTGGATCGCGCGCGACGTGCTCGATTGGCCGCTGCCGCTCGCCGACGAAGTCGCGCACCGGCAGGCGCTCGTGCAGGTGGAACGCGAATATGCGCAGGTGCGGCAGGAGGAAGGCGATCTGGTCGAGCGCGTGCGGGCGGAACTGGCGCGCGCCGCCGGGGATTATCCGGGGCCGGACCTGCTCGCCGACGCGCTGCTCGTGTCGACGCGCACGCTGCGGCGCCGGTTGGAGGAAGCCGGGTCGAGCTATCGGCAATTGCTCGACGAAGCGCGGTTTCGCGACGCGAAGCAGTTGCTCGCCGCGTCGGATCTCGATCTGAAAACGATCGCCGAACGACTGCAGTTCACCGACCCGGCGAATTTCACGCGCGCGTTCCGGCGCTGGGCCGGGCAGACGCCGAGCGCATTTCGGGAAGCGGCTGCGAGGTGATGGCATCAGCGTTGACCCGGCACCGGCGCGAATAACGCCGAACCGCCGCCGGCGGCACGGTGCGGGTGCGGGGGCGGCTGCGCGCGAATTTCAGTGCCACGCGCCGGGCAACCCGTCGCCCGGCAATGCCGGACGGCCGGCCGAAAGCGGTGGCGTATGATGGGCGCCACATCAAAACGACGTCGCGCGGACCCGCGCCCTCTCCGACCCATGCCCAATCGCACCACCCTGATCGAGGCCACGATCGACCGCGTCGATACCAACCTCATCCGAGTCAAGGCCAATGTCAGGAAGAACCCGCCATACCGTTTGACGATGCAGAACGTCTGCTACTTCGTCACGGCCAGCGACGTCGACGAAGAAGCATTCAAGCAGATCGAGAAACTGAGGCCCGGCATGTCGGTGCGCGCCTGCACATTCGAGCATCGCGGCCGTCGCCGAATCGCGTGGATCAGGAGCGGCAGTCTTGCCATCGCGCCGTACGACGTGCGCGCGCAAAAGCGACGGAACCTGTCGCTGCTCGCCTGGGCGTCGTGCCTGGTCGTGCTGAGCCTGGGTACCGCTGCCGCGGCCCTCCATTCGGGTTGGGCGTTCACCTCGGCACTGGCCACCGTCGTGTCCATCGTCGGTCTGGTGGGCAACCTGATCGCCATCGGCGGCTTGTCCGACCTGATCTTCCAGCCGCAGCGACGCGAAGCCCAGGATTGCTGGCTAGGCGAACCGTCCGGTTTCAGCGCGGAGCGGAGCAGCCCATGACGAACCACGACATGCAGATCGTATCCGGCCGCGTGACGGCAATCGGCCAGCAATCGATCGAGACGAAGGTCTGGAGCAACAACCTGGGCACGACGACGCAAAGTATCGAGGAAATCACGCTCAAACTCGATTCGCTCGCGTCCCCCCTCGTGTTCAGGACCAACCGGACGACGCGCCTGTTCATCGCCAATGGCGATCGATTGAACGTCGCCTATGCCGACGACCAGGATCGCCAGATCGTCTACGGCATCCGCAACATGACCGACGGTTCGGCTTATCTGCTGCGCCCCGCCAAAGTCGCCGGCGCCCGAACCGACCTTTTCGTCATGCTCATTTGCGTGATCGGCGCGGCCGTCGTCAGCGGAATCGTATCCGCGGTGACGCTCAGCATGGAATCGACGTTCGACGTGTTCGCGCTGATCAGCGCGAGCGTAATCGGCTTGTGCGTGCTCAGTGCGATCCTGCGCATCCTGTTCGGCGTTATCGTGTGGCCCGAAATCAGAAGACTGGCGCAGCCGGGCGGCAAACGCGAAATGAACGCGGCGGCTCAAGCGCTGTCGCTCACGCAGGAAGAAACCCGATACGTGCGCTTCATCTGACCGGGCCAGGTGCGGCTACCGCGCGGCGAACGACGCTGCTCGCTCCGGATCGCATCGCCGCGGCCACCGCCTGACTCGCCGTCAGCGCGCGCCGGTCGTTCAGGTCAAACCGGATCCGCCCGAACGAGCATCAGCGCCCAGATAAATCCGCGCGCCGCCGTCCCCCTCGCCCGCTTCGATCCGCACGTCGCCCGTGGCGGCGACGATCGCGTCATACACATCGTCGCTCACGCACACCACCGGCACCGCGATCGCATACAGCTCGGCGGCCACGATCGCACCGATCGAGATGATCAAATCGCGTTCCTTCATCACGATCCCGACCGGCCCCGTGCCGTTGCGCACCGCTTCCGCGAGCACGCTGCTGCTCGAACTCGAGCCCTTCGCGTGCGGCATCACCATCACCTTGCCGGCGAGGCTCGCGCCGGCCTGCGGATGCCCGCGATCGACGATCCTGCCCGCGCCCGACTCGTAGCCGCCCCAGAAGCTGAGCGGCTTGTCGAGCACGAAAGGCCGCGCGCACGCGCTGCCCGGCACGAGCGTGTCGCCCGTCAAGAATGTGTCCGTCGCTTCAGTCATCGAATCGCACCTTGCCTTCGTACGCGGACCGCACGCATTCGCGCATGCTGCCGTACGCCACCGTCACGCCGATGTTCGCGGGCGCATACGACGCCCATTTCCCCGAGTTGGTCATCACCAGCCCCGACAACTGCTTCATCACCGGCGTGATGTACGTGCAGGTATCGACGACGATCTGGATGCCGCGCGCGGCGAATTTCTCCGCGAGACCGGCTTCCTCCAGCTCCCACAGAATGAAGCGGCTCGTGTTCACGTAGAAATCGCAGGCCGGTTTGCCGTCGAACGCGTCGAGCAATGTGTCGAGCGTGCGGAATTCAGCCAGCGAAAAATGCGGCGTGCCGAGCGCGACCGCGACGAGCGCGTCGCCGGCCGCGCCGTGATTCAGCGTGCGGCGAATCTCGTCGAGATCGGCCATCGTGATATCGACCGTGCGTTGCGCCGCGCGGCCGTGCAACGCGGCGTCGAACGTCGGCGCCTCGGGCGTCACGCCGACCGCATGGAACAGCGCGACGGCCCCGCTCGACGCGGCGGCCGCGCCGAGCGCCTTGAGTTCGTCCTCGGTGGTGTCGGCCGGCAGCCCGACGATCGCCGGCACGACCGCACCCGCGATCTTGCCGACCGCCAGGCCAAGCGCGGCGAAATAGATATCGCGCGACGGCAGGCCGCTGAAATCGGGCGCATTGAACACGATCCGCGCGGCGCGGTTCGCGTCGACATGCAGCCCAGCGTACGGCGCGCGCCCGGTGATCGCGGCGGCCAGGTCGAGAAAATCGCCGTAGCGGCTCGTGCGCGCGCCGAGCACCGAATTCGCGAACACGATCGCATTCGATTCGGCCCACGCGATCTGCTCGCCCAGCGCGGGACGATTCTTCAGTTGATACGGCGCGCACGTGAAGCTCGATTCGCAGCCGAGCAGCACATGCGCGTCCATCAGGCGCTGCGCATCGCGCTGGATCGTACGGTCGCCGTGGTACAGCTCGGGATGGATCAGGTCGAGCGACCCGACGTTCAAGGTGGTCGGCACCGCGACCTTCGCGCCCGTGTCGACGAAATAGTCGACGAAGTCGAGGCTCGTCTGGCCGTGATACAGACAGCCGTCGATATGGGCAGACGTAATGTCGATCAGGTGCGGCGCGGACATCACTTGCGCGGTGCGCGCGACGATCCGCATCGCGCGGGCGACGCCGTCGCCGAAATCCCCGCGCAACATCGCGTCGTCGCGGTCGCTCAACTGCAGCATCGGTTGCTCCTCGTGACGCGTACCGACCGGCGCGGCGGCGCCGGCTCATGAACTCAGTCAGAGGACTTTACGACTGGAAATAAAAACTGTCCAGATTTTGATCGAATCGGATGCCAATAGAACCAATTTTCACGACCTGATGCTTCGACGGCGACCAATGGCTTGAATTCCGCACCAGTTGGTCGCTCCGCCGAACCGCCCAACCCTTGCCTAACGTCCCGCCGTCAGGCTGAACAACTCATTGCGCAACGCCTTCGCCCGCTCGCGGCCGAACTGCGTGTCGAATTCGTCCTGCGCGGCCTGCCACGCGACTTTTGCCTGCGCGAACGTGCGTTCGCCGAGCTTCGTGAGGTGCAGCGCATGCGCACGCGCATCGTGCTCCGACGCCGCCGTCGACACGAAACCGTCGCGCTGCAACGGCTTCAGCGCACGCAGCAAGGTCGTGCGATCCATCACCAGCATCTCGGCGAGTTCGCTCATCAGCAGGCCGGGATGACGCGTGAGGTTCGCCATGATCGAGAACTGGGCGGGCGTGACGCCGACCGGGGCCAGATGGCGTTCGTACAATTGCGTGACGAAGCGCGCCGCCTGACGCAGCGCGAGACAGTTGCACGCCTGGGCAATCGAGATGTCGTTCATGTTTGGCAATCTATATGTGCATATGCATAAAGTCAATGTACACTCCGCCGTAACAGCGGCCGGCGGCCGGCCATCGCGTCAAGGAGACGGACATGGACTACATCGACAAGCTACGCATCTTCCGGTCCGTGGTGGAAATGCGCAGCTTCACGCGCGCCGCCGACATGCACGGCCTCGCGCGGCCGGTCGTATCGCGTGCGGTCGCGGATCTGGAGGCGCGTTTCGGCAGCCGGCTGCTGCACCGGACGACCCGCCAGGTATCGCTGACCGAAACGGCCGAGCGCATCTACGAGCGTTGCGCGGCCGTGCTCGACGAGCTCGACGCGCTGGAAGTGGAAGCGCAGACGCACACGCGCGAGCCCGAAGGCCTGCTGCGCCTCGTCGCGCATACGACGGCCGCGCTGAACCGGCTCGTGCCGCTGATCGCCGGCTTCAAGAGCGCGCATCCGAACGTGCGCCTCGACGTCACGCTGACCGAGCGCCCGGTCGATCTGGTCGGCGAAGGCTACGACATCGGCATCGTCGTGCCGTACATGCTGACGAGCGAATCGACCGTCGTGCGGCTGGTCGAGCGCATTCCGGTCGTGATCGTCGCGACGCCCGCGTATTTGCAAGCACATGCGCGCCCCGAGACGCCGGCCGACCTCGCCAATCATCCGTTCGTGCCGATCTCGCCGTCGCTGCGCCGCCCGGCGCTGTCGTTCCGGGTCGACGGCAACCTGCTCACCGTGCCGTTCCGTTTCGACATCTCGTCGAACAGCCCCGTGTTCAACCGCGAAATGGTCATGCACGACTTCGGCATCGGCGTCGTCCCGAAAACGCTGGTCGAGGCCGAACTCGCGTCGGGCGCGCTCGTGCAGTTGCTGGAAGACGCCGATCTCGTCGACGCGTTCGTCGAAATCAAGCTCGCGTACGCGAACCGCGCGCTACTGCCCGCGAAGGTGAAGGCGTTCATCGACTACACGGCCGCGTACTGCGACCGCGAAGGCTGGATCGTGCCGGCAGCGGCGTGACGCCGGGCGCGCGAATGCGCGTTTCCGACGCCCATTGATACAGCCACGGCACCAATCTGATCCCGCCGCGCCCCTCGCTTCGCGCCGCCTCGCCACCTAACATGTGCACATGCACAAGACCACGCTCACCGATGACGATTGCTTCGCGGTCCGGCAAGCCGCCCGGCGGATCTCGCAGTTCTATGAGCGCTACCTGTCGCGGGCGGGCGTCACGCCGTCGCAGTACAGCATCCTCGCGCTGCTGCGCGAGCGGCCCGGCCTGACGATGGCGACGCTGTCGAACGTGCTGGTGATCGAACGCACCGCGCTGCTGCGCGCGCTCAAGCCGCTCGTCGGCGCGGCGCTGGTGACGGGGCGGATCGAGCCGCCATGCCGTGGTCAGACGTTCGCGCTGACCGCGCACGGCGAAACGAAGGTGGCCGATGCGCACGTGCACTGGCTCGCCGCACAGCAAGCGTTCGAGCGGTGCTTCGGGTCGGCGCAAGCGGCCCGCCTCAGAGACGAATTGTTCCGGATCACGCACAACCTGCCGGAACGCTAACCCCTTCCCCGATCGACGTCGTGCGGTCGATCGTTTTGATAAGTGCATATACATAGGTGAATCGATGGATACGACCCAAGACGCTGCCTCGTCACGCGAAGCAGCCACAACCGAGCGGCCCGCGAAGCAGCAACGCCGCGTGCCGTGGATGCGCATCGCGGTGGGCGCCGTCGTCGTCGTGGTCGCGGCCGCCGCGCTCGACTGGCTATTCGTGCTGCGCTTTCAGGAAAGCACCGACGACGCGTATGTCGGCGGCGACGTGACGGTGCTCGCGCCGAAGGTCAACGGTTTCGTCGACAAGATCCTCGTGACCGACAACCAGCGCGTGAAGGCCGGCGACGTGCTCGTGCAGCTCGATGCGCGCGACTACGACGCGAAGCTCGCGCAGGCCAGCGCCGAAGTCGACAGCGCGCGCTCCGCCGTGACCGAACTCGAAGCGAAGCAGCAACTGCAATTCGCGGTGATCGGCCAGCACGCGGCCGACAAGAACGCGTCGTCGGCCGAGCTGACGCGCGCTGCGTCGGACCGCGTGCGCTACCGCGAATTGGTGAAGTCGGACGCCGTATCGAACCAGATCGTCGAGCGCGCGGATGCCGACTACTCGAAGGCCGGCGCGGCCGTCGAACGCAGCGACGCCGCGCTGCTCGCGTCGAAGCGCCAGCTCGACGTGCTCGGCGCGCAGCTCGCCGATGCGCGGGCCCGCGTGAACACCGCGCTCGCCGCGCAGCGCGTCGCGGCGCTCAATGTCGAATACACGACGATCCGCTCGCCGGTCGACGGTTACGTCGGCAACCGCACGGGCCGCGTCGGGATGCTCGCGAACGTCGGCGTACCGCTGCTGACGGTCGTGCCGGCCTCCGGCCTGTGGATCGACGCGAACTTCAAGGAAGACCAGCTGCGCAAGATGCGCGCGGGAGACCGCGTCGACGTCGCGCTCGATGCGTCGAGCACGCGCCTGCATGGCCGCGTCGACAGCCTGGCGCCCGCGACCGGCGCGACCTTCAGCGTGCTGCCGCCCGAGAACGCGACCGGCAACTTCACGAAGATCGTCCAGCGCGTGCCGGTGCGCGTGCATCTCGATCCGCAGCCCGGCATCGAACACGTGCTGCGCCCCGGCCTGTCCGCGGTCGTGACCGTGCATACCGATCACCAGCACTGAGCGGGAGCCGACGATGACCACCGCGTTTTCCGGCGACCCCGCGTCGCAACCGACCAGGCAGCGCGTGTTCGCGTTCGCGCTGATGTGCGTCGGCTTCTTCATGGCGACGCTCGACATCCAGATCGTCGCGTCGTCGCTGCGCGACATCGGCGGCGGGCTGTCCGCGAGCCAGGACGAACTGTCGTGGGTGCAGACCGCATACCTGATCGCCGAGATCATCGTGATCCCGATGTCGGGCTGGCTGTCGAAGGTGATGTCGACCCGCTGGCTGTTCGCCGCGTCGGCCGTCGGCTTCACGATCACCAGCATGCTGTGCGGGCTCGCGTGGGACATCAACTCGATGATCCTGTTTCGCGGGCTGCAGGGCGCGCTCGGCGCCGCGATGATCCCGACCGTGTTCACCACCGCGTTCGTGCTGTTCCCCGGCAGGCAGCGGCTGATCGCGTCGACGACCATCGGCGCGCTCGCGTCGCTCGCGCCGGCGATCGGCCCCGTGATCGGTGGCTGGATCACCGACCAATGGTCATGGCACTGGCTGTTCTACCTGAACCTCGTGCCGGGCATCGCGGTGGCCGTGCTCGTGCCGCGCTACGTGCATATCGACGCGCCCGATCTCAGCCTGATCAAGCGCGGCGACTATCTCGGCATCCTGTTGATGTCCGGCTTCCTCGGCTGCCTCGAATACGTGCTCGAGGAAGGCCCGCGCAAGAACTGGTTCGGCGACGACGCGATCGTGATCTGCGCGTGGATCTCCGGCATCTGCGGCTTCCTGTTCATCGTGCATGCGCTGACCGCGAAAGACCCGATCGTCGACCTGCGCGCGCTCGCCGTGCGCAACTTCGGGATCGGCAGCCTGCTGTCGTTCGTGACCGGCATCGGGATCTTCGTGACCGTGTTCCTGACGCCGCTGTTTCTCGCGCAGGTGCGTGCGTTCAGCTCGCTGCAGATCGGTATCGCGCTGCTGTCGGTCGGCGCGTTCCAGTTGATCGCGTTGTGTGCGTATGCGTTCGCCGCGCGCTACGTCAGCATGCGTGCGCTGCTCGTGTTCGGGCTGATCTGCTTCGGCCTCGGCTGCTACCTGTACACGCCGATCACGCACGACTGGGGCTGGCGGGAATTGCTGCTGCCGCAGGCGCTGCGCGGCATCGGCCAGCAGTTCAGCGTGCCGCCGATCGTCACGATGGCGCTCGGCTCGCTGCCGCAGTCGCGCCTGAAATCGGCGAGCGGGTTGTTCAACCTGATGCGTAACCTCGGCGGCGCGATCGGTATCGCCGTGAGCGCGACGATGCTCAACGACCGGCTGAATTTTCACTATCTGCGGCTGAACGAGCACGTGAGCGCCGGCGAACCGCAGGTCGCATCGCTGCTCGATCGCCAGGCCGCGTACTGGGGATCGGTGGCCGGCAATACGCTGAACACCGCGCAGGCCGGGCTCGCGAACCTGCATCGGCTGATCTATCGCGAAGCGCTGACGCTCACCTATGCGGATGCGTACTACGCGCTGTCGCTGTGCTTCGTCGTCGCGCTGCTCGCCGTCGTGTTTTCCAAACCCATTACGTTGAACGCGCCGCCGCCGGACGCGCACTGAGGCCCAGGGATCATCATCATGAAGAAACTACTCGTCGCGCTGGCCGTCAGCGCATTCGCCGCCGGGTGTGCAGTGCAGCCCGCGCAGCATCCGGCGCTGAACGACTCCGTCCAGACGCTCGCGCCCACCGCGTGGGACACCGACGTGCCGCGCGCGGACATCGACGCCGCCGTCTGGTGGGCGCAATTCCACGACCCCGTGCTCGACCGGCTGATCGCGACCGTGCTCGACGGCAACCTCGATCTGCAGGCCGCCGCGGAACGCGTGAAGCAGGCGCAGGCGCTGACCGTGCAGAAGCGCGCGGTGCTGCTCCCTGAACTCGACGCGACTGCACACGCGGCCGACGCGCGGCAGAACACGCCGCCGCCGCTCGGTTATGTGCGGCAGGCTGGTGCGGGGCTTGCGCTGAGCTGGTCACCTGACGTGTTCGGTGGTGAACGGCTCGATTTGCTGGCCGCTCAAGCGGAGCTGGTCGGGCAGAAGCATGCGGAAGATGCGATGCGCCTCGCGCTCGCGGCCGATGCGGCATCCGCGTATGTCGATCTGCGCTGGGCGCAGCAGGAACTGAAGATCCTGCAGGACAACGCGAAGATCCGCCAGCATGCGCTCGAACTCACGCGCAAGCGGCAGGCGTTCGGGCTGTCGACGGAACTCGACGTGACGCGCGCGCAGAACCAGCTCGATGCGCTCGAAGCGCGGATTCCGCCGACGCAGGCGCAGATTTCGCATCAACTGAATCTGATTGCCGTGTATTCGGGGCGCACGCCGGAATCGGTCGATCGGCTCGTGCTGGCGCAGGCCGGGGAGATTCCCGCGCCGCCGGTTGGCGCGCCGGGAACGTTGCCTTCGCAGGCGTTGTTGCGGCGGCCCGATGTGCTGACTGCCTACGCTCAAGTTGAGCGGCGTGCGGCGCAAGTCGGCGTGGCAAAGGCCGAGCGGTATCCGAAGTTTTCGTTGAACCTGACGGACGGGATTCTGGCGGCTTCCTATCTCGGGTTGCCGACGTTGACCGATAACCTGTTCAGCGCGGCACTGAGTGCGACGAGCCCGATCTTCAACGCGGGACGGATTACCGCCGATATCTCGCAGAGCGAAAGCCGGATGCGCGAGTCGGAACTCGGGTTACGGCAGACGATGCTGCAAGCGCTGCGGGAAGTCGAGGATGCGCGCGCGAATCTCGTCAGTTCCGATGAGGCGACGCGAAGGCTGGGTAGCGCATTGGCGGCTTCCGATAAAGCGCTTGGGCTGGCGAATCAGCTTTATAAGGGCGGCGCGACGGATTTTCTGGACGTGCTGTCGGCGCAGGAGGTTTATCTGCGGGATTCGGATTCGCTCAATCAGGTCAAGCGGGAGCATGCGCTGGCGGCGGTGGCGTTGTATCGGTCGCTTGGGGGTGGGTGGAGCAGGAATGACGCGGCGGGGGGGCCGGACGTGGAGGCTGTGGCGAAGAATTGAAGCCGATGCCCGATACGGATGCAGGCCGCGTCAACGGCCTGCACCGTTAGGCAAGCTCGGCGCCGTGGTCGGCCGGCATCGGCCAGCGGTAGCCGATCACTTCGGTCAACGGATACGCAAGTTCCCGAACCTCTTCCAGCTGGTTGCCGCCAAACAGGTGAACGTGTTCGGCATCGTGGCGCAGGTAGAAACCGACATGCCCTTTCCAGCTCGTCGGATCGTCGCGCGTCAGGATCGCGATGCAGCCGTAGACCGGCCGCTCCAGCGGTTTGCCCCATTCCAGCCACGAGCGCGCGAGCGCGGAGCCGGTGCCGCGGAATCCGGCATGCGCCATGCACCAGTTCACGAACGACGAACACCAGGAAATCTTGTCGTCGTAGCCGACCAGGTTCGTCTGGTTGTTGTATTCGACGATACGCGGATTGATGCTGCCGGGCGGGTGGCGGCGGATGCCGAGTTCGGCCAGCGCGACGGACATCCACGGCGGGTGGGCAGCTTTCACTTTGCTCTCAGGGTTTGATAGGGTCACGTCGTTCTCGGGTACGTGTCGGTGCTGTTTCGCGCAATCTTCGCATGAATGGAGGCGAACCCACAGCACCCTTCACGGCGTGCGATTTTCGCCGGGTCCGCCCGTATCATGGAGGCAGCGCCCTCTCTGATCCCCTCCCCGCCATGCGCATCACGCCTCTCCCGCCCCTGCAGTGCCTCGTCGCGTTCGAAGCCGCCGTGCGGCACGCGAGTTTCACGAAAGCCGCCGCCGAACTGCACCTGACCCAAAGCGCGATCAGCCGCCAGATCCAGCAACTCGAAGAATTCCTCGGCCGCTCGCTGTTCGTGCGCGAACACCGTTCGCTGCGGCTGACGATCGCTGGCGAACAATATGCGGCACAAGTCCACCATCTGCTCACGCAATGCGCGGAAGCCACGCACGACGTGATGAAACCGTACGGCGATCTCGAACTGACGATCGCGTGCTCGTCCGGCGTCGCGGTGCTGTGGCTCACGCCGCGGCTACCGAGTTTTCGCGCCGCGTATCCCAACATCAAGCTGCGCCTGATCGTGCGCGATGGCCTTGCGTCGATGTCGCCCGCGGAATTCGACGTCGGCGTCTACTACGTGCGCCAGCAGGCGCCGGCCGAATACACCGCACGCCGGCTGTTCGACGAGGAAGTGTTCCCCGTCTGCGCGCCCGGCTATCTCGCCGGCCGCACGCTCGATGCGGCCGATCTCGCGAACGAAACGCTGCTGCGCCTCGAAGACGGCCAGCGCCAATGGATGTCGTGGTCCGAATGGTTCGACATGAACGACGTCGACCGGCAGAAGGCGCAGCCGCAGGACATCACGATCAACTCCTATCCACAAATCGTGCAGATGACGATACTCGGTCAAGGCGTGTCGCTCGGCTGGCGCTACATGATCGACGCCTGCATCGAAGCCGGGCTGCTCGTGCGCGTGACGGAAGCGTCCGCGAGCCACGGCGGCGGCTATTACGTGATCTCGCCGAACGACCGCGCGCAGAACCAGGCCGCCCGCCTGTTCACCCGCTGGCTGTTCGAACAGGCAGAGCAGCAAACCGGGGCCTGACTGCCCCGCGCGCGACGCATGCGTGCAGCGCATGCAGGCATGCGAATCTTTCGTTTCAGAAAAAAATCCGGCTGTCCTTAGCATGGGATTCACGCGGGGCAGCCGTCCCGTCTCCGGACTTCTGACAAAGGAAGAGACCATGCAAGGAACGCTTTCCCCGCGCGCCGCGCCTTCCGTCGATGCGGCGGTGCAACAGCGCCGCCGCGCCATTGTCGCGACCGTGATCGGCAACGGCCTCGAATGGTTCGACTTCACCGTCTACAGCTTCTTCGCGGTGATCATCGCGAAGCTGTTCTTCCCGACCGGCAACGAACTGACGTCCGTGCTGCTCACCGTCGCGACGTTCGGCGTGGGCTTCTTCATGCGGCCGGTGGGCGGCATCGTGCTGGGCGTCTATGCCGACAAGGTCGGACGCAAGGCCGCGCTCTCGCTCACGATCCTGCTGATGGCGGCCGGCACCGCGCTGATCGGCATCGCGCCGACATACGAACAGGCCGGCATCGCCGCGCCGCTGATGATCGTCGTCGCGCGGCTGCTGCAAGGCTTCTCGGCCGGCGGCGAGATGGGCGGCGCCACCGCGTTCCTCACCGAATACGCGCCGCCGGAGAAGCGCGCGTATTACTCGAGCTGGATCCAGTCGAGCATCGGCTTCGCGGTGCTGCTCGGTGCGGCGACCGGCACGTTCGTCACGACGTCGCTCGACACGCAGGCGCTCCATAGCTGGGGCTGGCGGCTGCCGTTCCTGCTCGGGATCATCGTCGGGCCGGTCGGTTACTTCATTCGCAGCCATATCGACGAGACGCCCGCGTTCAGCGCCGTCGAATCGCAGGCGAAGGAAAGCTCGCCGCTGAAGGAAGTGCTGCACACCTACCCGCGCGAGACGTTCGCGAGTTTCTCGATGGTCATCCTGTGGACCGTCTGCACCTACGTGCTGCTGTTCTACATGCCGACCTATTCCGTGCGCACGCTGCATCTACCGCAATCGACCGGCTTCACGGCCGGCATGGTCGGCGGGCTGATGATCATGTGCTGCTCGCCGATCGTCGGCCGACTCGCCGACGCGTGGGGACGGCGCGTGTTCCTGTCCGGCTCGGCGCTCGCGATCCTTGTGCTCGCGTGGCCGATGTTCTCGTGGATCAACCATGCGCCCGGCTTCGCGTCGCTGATCGTGTTCCAGGCCGTGTTCGGCGTGCTGATCGCGACCTATACGGGGCCGATCCTCGCGGCGTTCGCGGAGCTGTTTCCGACCAAGGTGCTGTCGACCGGGTTATCGGTTGCGTACAACTTCGCGGTGACGATCTTCGGCGGGTTCGCGCCGTTCCTGATCACGTGGCTCATCGCCCGCACCGGCAGCAACATGGCGCCCGCGTTCTACGTGATGCTCGCGGCGGCCGTCAGTTTCGTCGGCACGCGCTTCGTGAAGGATGCGAAGCTTGCGGCCGCAACGACTCGATAAGGATATTTCTTCCATGACCATTACCGTGCTTCAAGGCGGCAACGTGCTCGACCTCGAACGAGGCGTGTTGCTCGAACATCATCATGTCGTGATCGAAGGCGAGCGGATCGTCGAAGTCACCGATCGGCCGGTGGATTTGCCGAATGCGCAGGTGATCGACGTGCGCGGCAAGACCGTAATGCCGGGGTTCATCGATTGCCACGTGCATGTGCTGGCGTCGAATGCGAACCTCGGCGCGAATGCGACGCAGCCGAATATTCTCGCGGCGATTCGGTCGCTGCCGATTCTCGATGCGATGTTGTCGCGTGGGTTTACCAGTGTGCGGGATGCGGGGGGCGCGGATTGGAGTTTGATGCAGGCTGTTGAGACGGGGTTGATTCCGGGGCCGCGGATTTTTCCGTCGGGGAAAGCGTTGTCGCAGACCGGCGGGCATGGGGATTTCCGCCCGCGCGGCGATGTGCTGGAGCCCTGCTCCTGCTGTTTCAGGACGGGGGCGATTGCGCGGGTCGTCGATGGCGTCGAAGGCGTGCGGCTCGCCGTGCGTGAGGAGATTCAGAAAGGCGCGACGCAGATCAAGATCATGGCGTCAGGCGGCGTGGCTTCGCCGACCGATCCGATCGCTAACACGCAGTATTCGGAGGACGAGATTCGGGCGATTGTTGATGAGGCCGAGGCCGCGAATACTTATGTGATGGCGCATGCGTATACGGGGCGGGCAATTGCGCGGGCTGTGAGATGCGGCGTGCGGACGATCGAGCATGGGAATCTGGTGGATGAAGCGGCGGCGACGCTCATGCAGGAGCGAGGGGCGTTTGTGGTGCCGACGCTGGTGACTTATGACGCGTTGGCTAAACATGGGGCGGAGTTTGGGATGCCGGCGGACTCCATCGCGAAGGTGGCCTCCGTGCAGCAGAAAGGACGCGAGTCGCTTGAGATCTATGCAAAGGCCGGCGTGAAGATGGGGTTCGGGTCGGATCTGCTCGGCGAGATGCATGCGTTTCAGTCTGGGGAGTTTCGGATTCGGGCGGAGGTGCTTGGGAATTTGGAAGCGCTTAGGTCGGCGACGACGGTGGCGGCGGAGATTGTGAATATGACCGGGGAGCTTGGGGTCGTTGCGGTGGGGGCGATCGCCGATCTCGTCGTGCTGGATGGGAATCCGTTTGAGGATATTGGCGTCGTGGCCGATGAAGGCGCGCGGGTCGAGTATGTGTTGCAGCGGGGGGCGGTTGTGAAGCGGGGTGCCAGCGGGCGGTGATGTGTGAAGCCAGTCGGCTATTTCCGCAGGCGCGATGCTGCCTCACGGGCCTTGTGGTCGTGACAGTTGTTGAAGGTCGCTGGAGGTGGGAATCGCGGCGTTAGCGGCCATGGCCGGGGCGGTGTCGCCCCGGCGGTCAATCGCATTCGGAAAACGCCTGCACTCCACTCGCTAGAGCCGCATCAAGCAGCTCATGCAAGCGTTACAGCGGCGGCGGTACCCAATCAGGATCGTGGTACGGCTGCTCTCGCAGCGCCAACTGGCCGTAGTCCGGCGTGATCGTGATCTGCCGGGTCACGTAGTTGGTGTTCAGGTATATGCGATCGCCCGGCTTGAATCCGAAGATCTTGAAATCAATGTCTATCGCCTGCATCCACGGCAGGTACGGCCAACCTCGCTTGGGAAGGTCCGGGTAGTTGCGAAGGACCAGCTCAAACGTCTTTTGCATGTTGACGGGTTTGTTCTTTCTACGACGTGGCTTAGTATTGGCGTCAGCCATTTTCAACTCCTGTGTTGAGTTGGTGGTGGTCAGCGGGTCGTATGGGTTGCCGCCCATGCGGCCCGCGCTTCTTTGATGCCTTGGGTTTCCCCTTCTTTCTCCCCTCCTTCGCTGGGCTTGTTGGGCAAGACGGCTTTCTTTCGACCATCGGGGCGGAGGGGACTGCGTTCAAACTTCCGATGGCGAGAAGCAAGGCTTCATGACCAGTGTAGTCGGGCTGGCATCTCAGAAATGGGGAAATGAGGGAAATTGGCCGTTAGGTATAGGGCTACGCTGGTCGCGGGCTTGGATCTACGAGCAATCACTTGGCATTTTTTTGCGAGCGAATCACATAAGCTCTGCTGCATCTTGGTCTCAGTCTCACTTACGACCCATGTACATCTTCATGGCGTTCTTCGAGCGATCAAGTTTTCTACCACTCTCCCTCACATATCCTCATTGACGACTCCTAGTGTTTAGATGCATCGTTGTCTCCTCAGCGAGCCCGGGGAAACAGGCATCGCCGTGCTAACAAGTAGAAAACTTGTGGGGCTAACGATGAAATCACATCAGCGCAAAGAGCGACTCAGCATCTATCTAATAAAAGATGCAAAGCTACTTGATGAGCAATTAATCAAAATCGAGCATACAAAGACACCGATAAAAATCTCGATCAACTCAAGCGAGGCCACACTGCACGTCAAGGATTCGAGACCCAAAATTCCTGATTGGGTGAGCTTTCTATTCTCCGATCAAGACGCGCCAGATAATTATTTCCTCGGAAATCGATCCGAAGGAGCCGTTTTAATTATTCGAATAGCCGATGCAGCCTTTGCCCTTTCATTTGGCATGGGATATCACCTAATCGACCTTGAGCTCGTCGAACGGGATTTCGGACTACGAGTAACACTCAATTCTGTCGATCCGGAAAAACTCCGAAGTCTCGACAAAGCGAGTTATGAAGCGAATCCATTGAACACACGCAGCCAAAGCCCCAAAGACGCCGACATTTTCGATCTGCGAATCGATACTGAAAATGACATGGTTTACGCGCTCACAGGGGCGTCTAGCGAGCCGCTTTTTGGTGACCACGTAACGGGGCGTGATGCGTTAACTATCATGCCGGAGGCAATACTTACCGATCTACCAAAAATTTTAGGGGAGGCACTTAATCGCTACAACCAAAAATCTCCTGAGCGTTTTGCGTGGGTAGACGATGTTAACCGCGTACGTGACACCAACGACATAGAACTCTTGGACCTGCTATTGAATGATCTGCTTGCTGCGAATTCACCTGGCACCAATATTTGGCTTGGCGAACCCGAAATTGTAGATTGGGAAGCACAAACTGGTTATTCGTTTGATAAGCGCGAGAGAACATCTATCCATCCCACCCTGCAGCTTGAGCAACTGCTTGACTACATGGCTCGAAAAAACATTACGCCCACGAGCGAATCTTTTCATGCTCAACACATTTACGTAAATGACACCAACTATCATCCCATCAAACACTGGTCAGCCTATCGATGCCTCTATGCAGAGATCTCGGACAAAGGAAAAATATATATCCTTCGAAATGGTGTCTGGCACGTAGTTCGCGACGATTTCGTCGACCGAGTAAACAGAGAGCTCAAGGACGTCGAAATCGACACTATCACGATGCCAACCTATGCGCATGATGACGAGGGACAATACAACATTAGCTGTGCGCAACCGAACAGCGGATATGAATTACTGGACCGTCAGAATATTTTCGTCGGCGGACCCTACGACAAGATCGAGTTCTGCGATCTTATTCGCGACGGCCATGATTTAATTCATGTGAAAGTCTATCGAAGCTCCGCGACCCTGAGTCATTTATTCGCCCAAGGAAGCGTATCAGCAGAAACCTTTATCAAGCATCGAGATTTTCGAATTAAACTCAATAGCACGCTACCCACATCAATCAAACTACGCGACGCATCGGAAATTCCAAACGCAAACAACTATCGCATCATATACGCAATTGCAACAACCAAAAATCTCCCCGGCGACCTTCCATTTTTCTCAAAAGTTTCATTGAAAAATGCAATTTTAAATCTTCGTGCATTGGGATTTCGCGTAGCCCTCTCGAAAATCGCGATAGATTCCGATTTTCTTAAAACCAGAAAACAAAAACCTATGGGAAAGGCCGCCGCTACGCGTAAGCAAGCGGCCCAACCCGCGGCCCACGCCACACCAACTTCTCGGGCACCACTAGTACTAGGTGCAAGTGAAAGCCCTTCCGCATAGCAATACGATGAGCAGGCAGGGCAGTCGAGATGATGACTCATCTAGCCGCCCAGAGCTCGCTCGATCAGCGCCTTCTTGAGCGCCAACGTCGCGCCGTGGATGGCCTCTGCTGCCATCGGATCGTTGCCGAACTGCTCAAGCAGTTCGGCCAGAAACGCAGGCAGGTCCACCGGCTGGGCTTTCGGTTTGCAAGACAGAAAGTCTCCTTGAGAGCATGTTATGCCTTAAACATGAAATTCCTGACGGACCCCATCCAATTCATTCACATCAGACTCAATCCAGGTATTTTTTTGACCAATTTTCACATGACTATATTGACTCAATAGAGTAGGCTAAAAATCTCACTCCGTGCAAAATTAATGCCACTTCGCACCTTAAAAACCCAAAAACTACGCCGCAACAGCCGTTCCTCTCATGACTCGCTTGACGTGCTCAGAAATAAACAAAAGAGACTCAAACCCACACGCACTTGCAAGCCTATAGCAAAACGAATCACTTGTGATATTTTTAACACCCCATACGTCCGACAACCAATGTGCAAGCAACGCCAGCAAATGCTTTCCACATGCCCGACGACCAACATCCTCAAGATCAAACGATATATGTCGATCGCCGGCACGACGCATCTCATCAATATCCGAGTACACACCACTAGTCTTCAGGGTTAAAAACAACCCCGCTTCGTACAGCGCAACTTTATTTGCATCAATTATATAACGACTACAACCGACAAATCTCTCAATTGCCAACCCACACCCCTTTGCCCCGACTTTATGCAACTGAGTCAAGATAAACGCCCGAACAAGAGATCTAATATCATTCAGTGTTTTTCTATAGAAATCATCGAACCTCAAATTCTCCCTGACATCATTTATATGCCTCTTAGGATATTCTGAAATAATTAGATTTAAAATTGCGTCAAATTCAATGAAATAATTTTCAATCGAATATCTCTTCAAGTAAATTATCCTCTCATCCTCAACAACCTCCCCAAGTAAATCATCATAATCCATATCCAAAATATAGAATGCAGGCCTCCTACTTGCCGGATTTTCTCGACAATGAGTCAAAACATTTTCCTTTCCACCCAACGGAAATATGTTATCAATTTTAACGTCAGGCATAATCTTTCCAAGTATACTTAAGTAAAGATTTTCTTGCCCCACATCTTCCACATAAAAAAGACAGTCGTTAAATTCGAAAAGAAAAACGTCAATCGCCGCGAGTGCATCTTCGCTATATGCCGGAACATCATTCAACATCATCCACTCCAGCATAAAGACGCGGCATCACAACACAGTCTTTCTTATTTCTACCGACAATCGCCGGCGAATGTGTTGCAATCACAATCTGCAAATCCTTATCAGCAAGAGCAATAAGCGCATTTAAAAATCTCTCCTGCCACCTAATATGCAATGACAGTTCAGGCTCATCAATAATAATTGTTTTAGATCCTTTTTGAGGAAACGCGACATAGGTTAAAAGAATGAGTAACTGCCTTTCTCCGGACGAAAGCTTATCCAAGTTCCTTTGCGGAACTCGCACGATTTTATTTCCCACAGCATGGGACGTTTCATTGAGAAACGAAAACGTCAGCTGAGAACTCTTTTTCCCGAGATTTACCTTCTTTCCACTATCTTCGAACAAATCGTTGAGCGTCTCGATATATTTATCCCATTTATTCGAAACACGGCCCCGCTTCTCTTTCGCGCGATCAAACGCCTGAGAAACGGCCCTCAAACGAGTCATTTCACGCTTCCAATAAACGAAATCATTTTTCAGCTCATGCTCAGGTATTTTCTCAAACCTATCCCAAGCACCTCTCAATTCCTGAAAATAGAGCGCCAACCCCTCATTATTTTGAGCATCCCCCAAGGCGGAATTCAAATCACGCTCAATAGAGTATATATTTTTCGCAAATTCCCCCATATCCTCCACAAAATCACCTTGCAGCAAATTATTGCGCGGCATAAATGAGGAAACGAGAAGATCTCGAGTCAATTGCGTATCAATATGCTGAATCCTTATTCGCATATCAGAAACAATGTCGCGAATAATCTCATTAACGCGCTCCATTGGAGTTTCTTTTTCTCGCTCCATTTTCCAAGGAGTCCGATACTTCGACTCGCCATCATCGATAGCCATTACTCGCTCTAGCGTGATGTTTGTAATTCGAGGAAGCTGCTTCAAAAAATCCCACAACGGCCGCTCATCTTCATCAGGAGTAAGCCCATGATTGAGAGCACGGGTATAAGACTCGGTCCCTTGTGCCTCAATTTCAGGATGACGAAGCGCAACGACTATTGGAATCGCCAAATTTTCATCCCCAACAAGAGACAATACAAGACGGTCCTGGGTCCGCCCAACAGTCAATAAAAAATCTTTATTTTCAATTGAAAAAGAAAGATATATAGACTCAAATGCAATTGATATCAAATCCCCAAATCTTAACGATATCAACCAGCTGACCATATTCAAAACCGTAGTTTTCCCACTTCCATTAATACCAACAAGTAACGTTAGCTGATCGTTAAATGAAACATTTATATTCAATGTTCCATGAACCTTGGTAGCTTCAAATTTTTTAATCTTCATTGATATTATTTATCATCATAAAATAACACCGCAACCCAAACAGCTACGCACCAACGTAGCCAGTTCAAGCGCGACCTAGTAAATGGCTACATCGCCCCAAAAGCATAAACTATGTGCAAGCCCATCTGAATCATCATTCGAATCTCAAAATATGCTCGCAGTTTCTCCTTCGTCGTGCCCCCCGACTCATAAGCCACAATCCTCAGCAGCGCACCTCGCAACTGAAGATATAAAGACCTCTCTCCGCGCGTAGCCACACCTACTGCAGTACTGAGCCCCTCGGCTCTCCATCTTGTCTTACCCGGAGCAGTAACGCCTCACCACCGCATCAACCGACCCCGCTTCACCGGCCGCTCAGCAGCCAGAAACGCCGCCGCATCATCGGCACACGCATCCATATAAAAGTCTCGGTATCAACGATAACAGCAACATCATCCGGCGACTTGCCACTTACGTCCATCGTTTTCGCCCAAATATTCAAAGAGGAACCGTCTCAATAAGCAGACTCACCTTCCCCCCGCTGTCATCCCGTCAACCGCGGCAACGATTTTGACATTACTCCCCACCTTTACAGAAAATCCTTTCACCTTTATCGTCTCGAAAAGCTTAACCAGCCGCGCATTCCCCTCCGCTGCATATTTCTTGCCCATCCGCCTGCTCTTCCAGCCTAGCCGCGCCAACCTCCGCCGTAACCTTCTCTCGATAAGACAGATAAGGAATCCGTCGGCGACCCGCCGTCCTTCGCCTCACCGCCGAAGGACGGCGACAAGCAATATCACCCCTCCCAATCCTCTATCTGAGAATATGTTTCATTTATATAAACGCCCCCAAACTCTGCACCGACATACAAAAACGACTGCCATGAACCCACGGCAGCCGTCCAAAACACCCCAATCCCAAACCTCAAATCAACCCTCACTCATCCCACCTTAAAAGCCGAAACCACCTTGGTCAATTCCGCCGCCTGCTGCTTCAAACTCTCCGCCGCAGCCGCGCTTTCCTCGACCAAAGCCGCATTCTGCTGCGTCATCTGATCGAGCGACTGCACCGCATCCCCGATCTGATCGATCCCGGCACTCTGCTCCAGGCTAGCCTCCGCAATCTCGCTCATCATCGCGCTAACGCCCTGAACCTGCGAGACAACATCGCTCATCACCTTCCCCGCCTCACTAACAAGCCGCGACCCGGCACCCACCGTCCCCGCGCTATGCTCGATCAGCGACTTGATCTCCTTCGCCGCCTGCGCGCTACGCTGCGCCAGATTCCGCACTTCCGAAGCGACAACAGCAAACCCACGCCCCTGCTCCCCCGCCCGCGCCGCCTCCACCGCAGCATTCAGCGCCAGAATATTCGTCTGAAACGAAATACTGTCGATCATCACGATGATCTCGGAAATCCGTTGCGAAGCGTCACTAATCTGCTCCATCGTCGTCACGACCTCGCCCACCACCTGCCCACCACGCGCCGCCGTATCCGCCGCGCCATTGATCATCTTCGCCGCGGTAGTCGCCGTCTCGGTGTTGTTGCGCACCACGGCCGTGATCTCTTCCATCGACGAAGCCGTCCGCTCCAGGTTGCTCGACTGCCCTTCGGTGCGTTCGCTGAGGTCCGCATTCCCCGAAGCAATCTGCGCCGACCCGGTCGCAATCGAAGCCGAAGCCGCCCGAATCCGATGAACTAGCGTCGACAGCGACGACACGAACCGGTTGAACGCATCCGACAGCTGCCCGATCTCGTCCTCGCTCTCGACCGTCATGCGGCGCGTCAAATCGCCCTGACCGCTGGCGATCTCCGACAGCAGCGTAGCCGCCCGACGAATCGGCGCGGCAATCGCGCGCCCCACCAGCCAGATCACGAGCAACGCAACCCCAAGCCCCACCACCGCCGCCACCAGCGCCGCGCTGCGGATCGCGCGCGTCACCGGCCCGAGCAGTTCGGCCTGCGGCACCTGGACGACCACATACGCATTCAGCTCCGGAATGAACGACGTCGCGATGAAGCGCGCGCCGCCATCGCCCTCATAGCTGAGGTACGCATACGGCTTGCCCGCAAGCAACGTCGACGATGCATCCCCCGGCAGCCCCGATTCATCCTTCAGAAAATGCTTGCCATCGATCAGCGACGTATCGCGATGCATCATGATCGCGCCGTCGGGGCGCACGAGGTACGCAAACCCGGTGTCGCCGATCCGGTAAGCCGAGATGCCCTTCGCGAGCGCATCGACGGACAGGCTCATGCACGCCGCACCGACCGGCACACCGTCGAGTTCCACGCGGCTGTTGATGAACATCATGTAGCCGCCGACGGTCACTTCGCGATCCATGTTCACGTCGTACGCCTTGCCCGACGACAGGAAGCTGGTCAGCCACTGATCCTGGTCGGTCACCTTCCGCTGCAGGCCGGCTTCGTTGTAGTAGTTGCCGCTCTTCACCGACACCCACTGCACGGACGCGGCCTTCTGCTCGTCCTTCACGTTCTCCGCGAGTTGGATCCAGCTACGCGTGCCGGCATCGGGTTCGCCGTCGGCTTCCCATTGCAGCAGGAACGCATCGCGCGCCAGAATGCGCGACGCGGCGATCGGGCCGGCCATCTGGCGCTGCACGTCGGCGCGGATGCCATTGACGGCGGTCGGCAGCTCTTCGCGGACGACGCGATCGCGCACCGCGTTGCCGATCAGACGGACGCTGAGCCCGCTCGAAATCGCGACGAACACGAGCAGGCAACTCGTCATGCTGAGAATCAGCTTGTTCTGAATGGAAAGCTTGCGCCAGAAATGCATGGGGAACCCTCGATAACCGCTCGGTCTGAGCCAGATTGGGTTATCGGCATGCACGCGCAGAACCGCATCGCTGATTTCAGATAGCGATCATTCGAGATTCGTTATGTTGTTGATGGGTGGGCATATGCGGCTGCCTATATGCACGAGGAACAACGCAAATACGAGGCACTGGTCAATACGCAACAAAGATCGTCACCCGCCGGTTGCGTGCCCTTGAAGCCGCATCGTCCCCCGCAACAAGCGGCTGCGTATCCGCCCGCCCGATCGCCGCCAGCCGATGCGGCGCGACGCCGCGCTCGGTCAAGTAGCGCACCACACTCCCCGCGCGCGCCGACGAAAGCTCCCAGTTCGATTCGTATTTCGCGTTTGCGATCGGCACGCTGTCCGTGTGGCCTTCGACGAGGATGTCGCCGGTTGCATGCTCGCTCAGTGCCTGCGCAATCTGGTTAAGCACCGGCGACGAATCGGGCAACAAGCGTGCATCGCCGACGTTGAACAGTATCTTCGCGTCGATACCGATCTCGACGCCATGCGGCGCCTTCACCAGTGAAATGCGTCCATTCGATTTCAACGAATCGAGCAACGCGAGCCACGGCGGCGCAGGATCGGCCTTGGCGATATCGGCCGCGGCAGTCGCAGCACCCCCAGCCTGCCGCGCAAGCGTCTGATACCGCGCATCGAGCGCGTTGTATTTCGCGAGCTGAAGCACATACAGCGCGAGAA
Organism: Burkholderia orbicola; assembly: GCF_900100915.1. Taxonomy (NCBI): domain Bacteria; kingdom Pseudomonadati; phylum Pseudomonadota; class Betaproteobacteria; order Burkholderiales; family Burkholderiaceae; genus Burkholderia; species Burkholderia orbicola. Next base: position 1,141,989 of record NZ_FNKW01000002.1, read on the forward strand.
ACAGCACCATCAGCGTCGTGATGAGATCCGCGTACGAAATCAGCCAGCGTCCGGACTGCGCGCCTTCGAGTTCGTCATCGTCGCGATCGGCAGCGGACGCGCCGTCAGTTCGAGCCGTCATGCTATCGGGAATCCGGGTTCGTCATGCGGTACAGATACAGGCCCATGCGCAAGCACAAAACGCACGAACATCACGCCAGCGATTCCGCCGCCCGCCCGCGCACATCGCCGGTCAACCGCGTCTCGATCGTATGCGGCGACTCCTTGCGCGAAATCGCGAGCAAGCCGTCGAGATACAGCTTGCGAAACCGCATCTCGCTATCGATCTGTGCGCGCAGCTTGCCGTACAGCGGCAGGAACACGAGGTTCGCAAACGCGAGCCCGTACAGCGTCGCGATGAACGCCACCGCGATACCCGGCCCAAGTTGCGCCGGCTCCAGAATATGGCTCGTCACCTGCACGAGCCCGAGCACCGAGCCGAGAATGCCGAAGGTCGGCGCATAGCCGCCCGCCTGCTGCCACACACGCACGGCAGCGAGGCGGCTGCGTTCGTACGCATCGAGTTCGCGCTGCAACGCATCTTCGAGCACCGCGGTCGACACGCCGTTCGCCAGCAGTTCGAGCCCGCGTCGCGCGAACGGATGAATGCCGCTCACATCCATCGATTCGAACGCAAGCAGCCCGTCGAGCTTCGCGCGGTCGCCCCATTCGAGCAGATCGGACAGGTTCTTGCGATCGACTTCGCGCGCCCGCACGAACGCGAGCCGCAACTGCTTCACCGCGTCGAAGAAGCGCGCCCACGTGTTCTGGATCATCACCGCGCCGAGCGTGCCGCCGAGCACGATCACGAGCGCCTCGAACTGGAACAGCATCGAGAAGTGCCCGCCTTCCAGCGCGAACCCGAACACGATCGCCGCGCCACCCAGCACCACACCGACCAGGGTCAACAGATCCATACGTACCCCCGTATCACGCATCCGACGCTGAAGCCGATGCGACGGCCGTCGCACCCGCCGCAGGCGCCTTCGCCGCACGTATGGCCTCCAGCACGCGCTGCTCGATGTCCTCGATCTCGACCGGATCGAGCTTGAGTTCGCGGCGCATCACCCACGACACCTCGTTGCGCCGCGCCTCGGTCATCACGGAAAACAGCTTGTCGGCCACCGCTCGATCGTCGAGGTTCGCGATCAGCTTCGCGAGGTCGTAGGTATCGAACGCGCTGATCACGTCGAACAGCGTGCGCTGGTCGATCCACACGAGATCCTCGAGCGCGCGCACGTCGCCGCCGCGGCGCCCGTTGCGACGCGAGAAGTACGCCACGCCCTTCTGTTCGACGTAGTTGAGCACCTTCGATTTGCGGAACGCGAACACTTCTTCCGCGATCTCGCCGTTCGACAGCTTGTTGAGCAGCAGCGTCTTGTCGACACCGATCAGCGATTCAAGATCGGCCAGCTCGATGAGTTCGAGTTCGCTGTTGATAGACAGATCGAGATCGTGATCGGCGACCTGCTGCGCGCGGTCGATCACGCGTGCGGCGTCGAACGTGACGACCTGGCGCGCATCCGACGAAGCCGCGTAGTCGCTCGCGACGCCGGCACCGTCGCCCTGCGCGGCTTCGATCGTGACGAGGTTGAGCTTCTCCATGCGTCGCAGCATCGCGAGCACGTGCGGCCGCGAATGGCCGGCAATCGCACGGCATTTGCGGATCACTTCGGCGAGCGGCACGGACGTTTCGGCCGCATGCGCCTGCATCGCCCGGCGCGCCCACGTGTCGCCCGCTTCGCGCGCATCGGCGCCGGCCATCAGCGACAGCACGTGCGCATACGACAGCACGCCCGGCATGAAGTCCGCATGCGTATAGGTCGCGAGTTGGTCGTCCTTGCGCTTCACGCGGCGGATCATCGTTCGCACGATATGGCGCAGCAGCGCGGACACGCGCTCGATTTCTTCATCGAGCACGCCGGCCGGCACGACCGTGAGCTGGCAGAACGACAGCGCCTTCGCGGTATGCGCACGCGGTTCGGCGGCAAGTAGCGCCGATTCGCCGAAGAACTCGCCGCGGCCGAGCGTCGCGACGATTACGCGCTTGTCGTCGCAGCGCGTGGACAGCTCGACCTTGCCGTCGGTAATGAGGAAGAGGACGGGCTCGCCCGCGAAGCCCTCCGAGTAGATGATTTCTCCGGGCGCCGCGGTACGCGTCCACGATTGCTGACGATTCAAGTCGATTCCCCTGCTGCGCTGGTTATTGCGGACCGCGCGTCGCACGTCTGAAGCATGCGATCACGAGTCGTCCCCGTGACTCGTTTACGTCATCGTGCGCAACATCCTTTAGGGCATTCGTACTCGTTTCGAACCGAAATCAAGGTGAAACGTTTGCGGATTGCGCAGGCGCAACGATCGTTCGTTTCGCCGCTTGCGCAAGTAGTGAAATTGAAAGCCTGCCGCGACCGCCCGCGTCGGGTCAGAACTCCATGTCGAGCTCGTCGATGTCTTCGTGCTCGGCCTTCGCCTCCTCGATCCACTCGGCGACGAACGGATGCGCGAGGACGCGCATGCAGTACTCGGCGACGTCCGGTTCGAGCTTCACGTCATAGGTCAGGAAGCGCGTGACGACCGGCGCATACATCGCGTCGGCGATGCCGATCTCCGCCCCGAACAGCCAGGGGCCGCCGTATTCGGCCAGGCACTCGCGCCAGATCGTCACGATTCGCTCGATGTCATGCTGCGCGCGCGACCAGATCCGGAAGCCGGGGAAATGCCCGCGCAGGTTCATCGGCAGCGCGGATCGCAACGCGCTGAAGCCGGAATGCATCTCGCCGCAGATCGACCGGCAATGCGCGCGTGCATGCCGGTCGTCGGGCAGCAGCCGCGCCTGCGGGCGGATCTCGTTCAGGTATTCGGCGATCGCGAGCGTGTCCCACACCGCGTTGCCGTCGTGCGTCAGGCACGGCACGAGAATCGACGGCGACAGCAGCAGCAGCTCCGCGCGCGACGTCGCATCGATCGGCACGCTGATCGTCTCGAACATGAGCCCGCTCAGCTTCGCGAGCAACCAGCCGCGCATCGACCACGATGAGTAATTGCGGCTGCTGATGGTCAGCGTCGTCCGTGCGTTGGATTCCATGTTTCTCCCCTGCTGAATGTCGTTCGTGCCCCTGCACCGTAAACGGACGTGCCGCATGAACGACCGCACCACGCCTGTGCGGCGCGTTCGCCGAACTGGCGCAACATCGCCCGGCATCGCGGCACGTGTCGCACGCCGACCAGCGCGGCTATGCACGGCCTTTGCCCTGCCGCCATCACGTACCGCGCGCCGCCGCGTTCCGGAACCACGTGCAACGCGCGTGCCAGCGAGCATGCTGGCATACGGCTTGCCTCGTTCCCTTCACTGCGGCGTCACGAGCGACGGTCATGAATCTGCTTGCCTATCCGTTTTATCAATGGTCTGCGGAATGCCTGCGCCCGGCGCGTGCCTGGGCGGCCGCGACGCGCGCGACGATGTCGCTGTGGCCGCCGGCGACTTCGACGCCGACGGGCCGCATGGTCGACGCGCTGTGCGAACTGCTCGAATGCTGCGCGTTCTCGCACCGGCGGCCGCCGTTCGGCATCGCGTCGGTCGTCGTCGACGGCGAAACGGTGCCGATCGTCGAGGAAGCGGCGACAACCACGCCGTTCGGGACGCTGCTGCATTTCCGCAAGGCCCGGCCAGTCGCGCGCCAGCCGCGCGTGCTGATCGTCGCGCCGATGTCCGGGCATTTCGCGACGCTGCTGCGCGGCACGGTACGCACGATGCTGGCCGATCACGACGTGTACATCACCGACTGGCACAACCCGCGCGACATCCCGCTGGCGGCCGGGCGCTTCGGTTTCGACGAGTACGTCACCCACGTAATCGACTTCATCCGCCACATCGGCCCAGACGCACACGTGCTGGCGATCTGCCAGCCGACCGTCGCGTCGCTGGCGGCAGTGTCGCTGATGGCGGCCGGCGGAGATCCAGCGCAGCCCGCGAGCCTCACGCTGATGGCCGGCCCGATCGACTGCCGCGTGAATCCGACGAAGGTCAACGAACTCGCGACGAGCCAGCCGATCGAATGGTTCGCGCGCAACCTGATCAGCGTGGTGCCGACGGGTTTCGTCGGCGCGCAGCGGTGCGTGTATCCGGGTTTCGTGCAGGTCGGCGCGTTCATGTCGATGAACCCGGACCGGCATGCGGCGTCGTTCGCCGATCTGTACTACGAACGCGCGAAAGGCGACCCGGCGAAAGCCGACACGTTGCGGCACTTCTACGACGAATATTTCGCGACGGCTGATCTCACCGCGGAGTTCTATCTGGAAACGGTCGAGAAGGTGTTCCAGCAGTACGCGCTCGCGCGCGGCGAGCTGGCGGTGGGCGACACGCTCGTCGAACCGGCGGCGATTCATCGCACCGCACTGTTGACGATCGAAGGCGAGAAGGACGACATCTGCGCGGTGGGCCAGACGGTTGCCGCACAGGAACTGTGTTCGGGGTTGCCGTCGTACCTGAAGACGCACCATGTACAGACGGGTGTGGGGCACTACGGCGTGTTCAACGGCAGCCGATGGGAATCACAGATCTATCCGATCGTACGCGCGACGATCCACGACAACGAGCCGTACGATCGCACCACGGACGCGCAAGGCAACACCAGCGGCACTCACTACGTCACGCTGCGTGCGCTGCTCGATGCGCGCGCAATCGGCATCGATACGGCAACCGAAACGCAATCGCCTCACGCGGACGGAACGCGGGTAGCGACACAGTAAATCGCCCCGCCAAAGACGCGGGGCGACGTTTGCTGCGGCATCAGGACAGCGCGCGAGTGAAACGACTCGCGCGCCGGACTCGTTACGAGCAGGCCTTGCCGTGCGACGCGTGGTAGCCCTTCGCCTTCGCGTCGGCTTCCGACATGTAGCTGCCGTGCTTCGTCTTGCCGTAGTACTTGTCGGTCGAGCAGTGATAGACCTTCGAGGCATCATTCGCCCACACCTTGCCCGCGCCGCCGCCCGGCGCTGCGGCGGTCGTCGCGGCGGCGCTCTTCGCGGGTGCGGTGCCCGATGCCGGCGCAGCCGAAGCCGCCGTTGCGGGCGCCGCGGCCGGTGCGCTCGCCGCGGCGGCGGCCGATGCGCCGTACCACGTCTTCACGCCCTTGTGCCCTGCACACGCACCCTTCTTCGATGCGCCCGAGTAGAACGAACCGTCCTTGCACAGCCCGGTCGTGCCGGCCGGCGCGCTGGCCGGAACCTGCGCGAACGCACCGATCGACACACCCATGCCGGCGACCAGCGCGGCGATCAACATCGTTTTTTTCATGGTCCTCTCCTGATTTGCCTGAATGATGAAAACTTCCGGGGCCTTCCCGGCAACAGCGACGGTTACCGCACCCAGCGGCACACGCGGTGGTGGTGATGATCGAAGTGGCACACGCGGTGCGAATGCGCTTCGGCCAGTGCCGGCACGAGCACGGCGCAAGCCAGTGCGGTGGCCGTCAGGATCTTCGCGATGCGGGTCATGGTGAAACTCTCCCGGACAGGTCAGCCGGCGATCCGGCTGGTACCTCCTTAACGCCGGTCGTCGACGGGCCGTGCACCGCACCCATGTGCAATTGACGATCTTTGACATCGCCTCGCCGATCGATGGCCGAAGCTGACGAATGTCTTTCTTTTCTTTCTGGTTCTTCAGCTTCGCGATCGTTTGGAATTCGAAGGAATGTGTCTAAGCGAAAAGCCGTTCGCGAAAGTCAGTGGAGCAAGAAAAAACCGCCTGAGTGCAGGCGGTTCGTCGAAAACGCACACCCAACCGGCACGCTACGCACCGGCCTCGCCCCACGGCGTCGGCTCCGGCACCGCGCACGGGCCGTCGACGTCGATCGATTTGAAGTCGGCAGGCCCGACGATCTCCAGGTACTCCATGTCCGGCGAGTAGTCGAACAGGTAGTGGACGATCCCCGGCGCCTGGTGCACGCAGTCGCCGGCCGCCACCAGCGTTTCCTGTTCGCCGTACATGAAGCGCGCCCAGCCCTTCAGCATGATCACGATATGGAACTCGGCCTCGTGACGGTGCCAGCCGGTGCCCGCCTCCGGTGCATGATTGGCCCTGACGAGTTGCGCGACGACCTTGCCGTTCGTCGCGGCGGCGATACCGAGATCGCGGTACAGGAAGAAGTCGCGCAGGCCCTCGCCTTGAAAGGCGGTGTCCTGCGGCTTCACGTGGGAAAAAGCGGTGGTGGTCGGCGTGCTCATCGCGGTGCTCCTTCATCGAAAGGATCACGCGAGACAAGCATTAAGCGTTCCAGTTTGGCGGCGGGTCGAATCCGTGCGCGTACTTACTTCAACCGCCCCGACAGAAACTGCCCGAGCCGCTCGCTCTTCGGATTCACGAGAATCTGTTGCGGATCGCCCTCTTCCTCGATCTTCCCCTGATGCAGGAAGATCACGTGGTTCGACACGTTGCGCGCGAAGCCCATCTCGTGCGTGACGACGACCATCGTGCGGCCTTCCTCGGCGAGCTTCTGCATCACCTTCAACACTTCGCCCACCAGTTCCGGGTCGAGCGCCGACGTCGGTTCGTCGAACAGCATCACTTCCGGCTCCATCGCGAGCGCACGCGCGATCGCCACGCGCTGCTGCTGGCCGCCCGACAGGTGCGACGGATACATGCCCTCGACGCGCGGCGCGAGGCCGACCTTCTCCAGATACTTGCGTGCCCGGTCGATTGCCTCGTCCTTGCCGACGCCGAGCACGGCCATCGGCGCCTCGATCACGTTCTCCAGCACCGTCATGTGCGCCCACAGATTGAAGTGCTGGAACACCATCGACAGTTTCGTGCGCATGCGCTGCAGCTGCTTCTGGTCGGCCACGCGCAGCGAGCCGTTGCGGTCGCGCGTGGTCTGGATCGGCTCGCTGCCGATCGTGATCTGCCCCGAGCACGGCTGCTCGAGGAAGTTGATGCAGCGCAGAAACGTGCTCTTACCTGAGCCGCTCGAGCCGATGATGCTGATCACGTCGCCGGCCCTCGCCTTCATCGACACGCCCTTCAACACCTCGTTGTCGCCGAATTTCTTGTGCAGGTTGTCAACGGTAAGCTTGTACATGCGGGGTCCTTCGTTGCGGAGCTTGCGAATGCGTTAGTGGCCGCGCGGCGAGAGATACGCAAGCCAGCGCGTCTCCAGCTTGCGGAACGCCCAGATGAGCGCGAACACGACGACGGCGTACAGCACGGCCGCGATGCCGTAGGCCTGGAACGACATGTACGTCGCCGAATTGACGTCGCGCGTGACCTTCAGGATGTCGGGCACGGTCGCGGTGAACGCGAGCGTCGTCGCGTGCAGCATCAGGATCACTTCGTTGCTGTAGCTCGGCAGCGAGCGGCGCAGCGCGGACGGCAGGATGATGCGCGTATAGAGCTTGAAGCGCGACATCCCGTAGGCCATCCCGGCCTCGATCTCGCCGGCCGACGTCGCCTTGATCGCGCCTGCGAAGATCTCCGTCGCATACGCGCATTCGTTCAGCACGAACGCGAGCAGCGTGCAGTTCATCGCATTGCGGAAGAACGTGTCGAGCAGCACGTGATCGTGCACGACCTGCAGGCTGTAGATACCCGTGTAGCACATCAGCAGTTGCACATAGAGCGGCGTGCCGCGGAACACGTACGTATAGAGCCACACGGGGCCGGAGATCCAGCGGTTCGACGATGCCCGCGCGATCGCGAGCGGCACCGCAAGCGCGAAACCGAGCGCGATCGACACGACCAGCAGCCACAGCGTGATCGCGAGGCCGCTGAAGCGGTAGCCGTCGGAATAGAGATAGCTTTGCCAGTACTGGCCGACGAGTTCGATCACAGTGCGAGCCTCCGGACACCGACGGAATAACGCTTCTCGAGGTGATGCAGCACGACGTTGGACACCGTCGTGATCGCGAGGTAGATCGCGCCTGCCGCCAGCGTGAAGAAGAAGAAATCGAGCGTGCTCTTGCCCGCGTCCTGCGACGCCTTCACGACGTCGGCGAGGCCGATGATCGACACGAGCGCGGTGGCTTTCACGAGCACCTGCCAGTTGTTGCCGATGCCCGGCAGCGCGAAGCGCATCATCTGCGGGAACAGGATGCGGTGAAACACGCGCCAGCCGCTCATCCCGTACGCGAAGCCGGCTTCGAGCTGGCCGCGCGGCACCGCGAGGAACGCGCCGCGGAACGTCTCGGTGAAGTACGCGCCGTAGATGAAGCCCAGTGTGACGACGCCGGCCGCGAACGGGTCGATGTCGATCTGGTCCCAGCCGAGCAGGTCCGTCACGTCGTTCAGCAGGATCTGGATCCCGTAGAACAGCAGCAGCATCAGCACGAGGTCTGGCACCGCGCGGATCAGCGTCGTGTAGAACGTGCCGACCGACTTGAGCACGCGGTTAGCCGACAGTTTCGCGGCCGCGCCTGCAAGGCCCAGTATCAGCGACGCGGCGAGCGACAGCACCGCGAGCTTCACGGTCTCGACCGTGCCGGCCCACAGCAGCGGGCCAAATCCTTGGAAGATCATATGAGGGACCCAGAACGAGGTGGCTGGATTGTCGATAGCCATTAACGGCGCATCAAACGAGTTCTACGCACGACGTGATGCTGCCGGCTCATCAAGCCGGACGTATCACGCGAACGGCGCGGCGAGGGCAATACCGAGTGCGAGTTTCTTCATGGCGTTCCTGTCGGAGGCGAACCGGCGGCGGGTTCCGGGCGGGCTGCCTGCCGTGACCCCTTCCAACCGGTGGATCGCCTCCTTCGGCGACGCCCAAGTTGTACATACAACTTTGCCTTTTCCGGGATGGGGTCAGCAATCCGTGTTTATCTCTAATTGTCGGCGGATTAGGGCCGCGCGCAGGATTTTCCTTAGTTTTCAATTAATTATTGGTTACGCGAAGCTGAATGACGGCTTTCTTGCGGCGTACGGAAGCCGCCGAACGGCGCGCGGCGGCTGTCTAGACTTCCCCGGCTGCGACGATTTTTCCACGCCGGCCAGCCGGTCATCCCACGACGGCGTGGCCGCCGCGCGCTCGTCATGCCCTTCCCTCTTGAGCACCAGCACCGCACCGCGCGTTTACGCCCCCTTTGCAGACGCGCGGCGAGTCTATACACCGTTTCGCCGCGGCGATTCCTAGAATGGGCTTCATGTCCAAGACGAGGCCTCCGCAGTGCGGAGCACGACGTGACGGGGATGAGCACATGACACCGACCAGAACGGAACTTGCCGCTTCATGCGATCTGCTGCCCGATCGCTCGCGGCGCCGCTCCTCCGCGGACGCGCTCGTGCTGCTGTCGATCCGCGTCGAAGCGGACGACCTCGCGCTCGTGCGACGCCGGTTGCATCAGGCGGTCGGCGCGGCGCTCAACTTCTATACGGCCGCGCTCGACCACCGCACCGGGCGCGCGTGCATCGAGTTCGAAGTCCCGCGTTCGCAGGCATCGCCCGCGATCCTGTCGATCCTGCGCGTGCTGCCGGCCGCCGAGTTCGGCACGATCCGCCTGTTGCAGCACTAGCCGGCGTTCGCCGCCGCCGCGCGTGACACGCGTCACGCGCTTCCCCTTTTCATCGATTCGAACGCGCATGTCCGCACGGCCACGCGCGGCGGATCGCCGTTCCCGTCGCAACGGGCCTTTCCAGGAAATACACGTAATGAAAAGAGCAGTCGTCGGTACCCTCTCGCTCGCCTTCGTCAGCGCCGTCGCGCATGCGCAAAGCAGCGTCACGCTCTACGGGATGCTGGATGCCGGTATCGCCTATACGAACAACCAGTCGGGCAAAAGCGCGTGGCAGCAAGGCAGCGGCCTGCTGTCGAATACGGTCTTCGGGCTGAGCGGCAACGAGGATCTCGGCGGCGGCCTGCATGCGCTGTTCCGCCTCGAAAGCGGCTTCAACCTGAACAACGGCACGCAATCCTATCGAAACACGCTGTTCGGCCGCCGTGCGTACGTCGGCCTGCAGAGCGACCAATACGGCACGCTGACGATCGGCCGCCAGTACGACGCCGTGGTCGACTATCTCGGCCCGCTCGCGATGGCGAACAACGGCGACGGCAACAACCTCGCGTCGCATCCGTTCGACAACGACAACCTCGACGATTCGTTCTATATCGACAACGCGGTGAAATACACGAGCCCGACGCTCGCCGGCTGGCAGTTCGGCGGCCTGTACGGGTTCGGCAACGCGGCCGGTGGCTTCGCGAACAACCGCGCATACAGTGCGGGCGTGTCGTATGCGAACGGGCCGGTCAGCCTCGGCGCCGCGTACCTGCAACTCAATCGCGGCGGCTTGACGACGGGCGGCGCACTGTCGGCGAACGATGCGCCGAACTTCCCGGCCGTGAGGCAGCGCGTGATGGGCGCCGGCGGCAGCTATGCGTTCGACCGGCTGACGATCGGCGCGTTGTGGACGCATGCGATGTTCGACGAAACGGGCGCGTCGTCGCTGCCCGGCGCACTGAATGCGCTGCGCTTCGACAACTACGAAGTCAACGCGCGCTATGCGCTGACGCCGGCGGTTTCGTTCACGGGCGCCTATACGTTCACCGACGGCCGCTACGACGACGCAACCGGCAGCCACCGGCCGAATTGGCACCAGGCGACGCTGATGGCCGACTACGCACTGAGCAAGCGCACCGACGTGTACGCGGAAACCGTGTACCAGCACGCGTTCGGCGTGCCATCGGGCGCGACGCTCGGGTTCGCGAACGTCACGGGGCTCGCGGCTTCGTCGACGCGTACGCAGGTGGTCGCAACGGTCGGCATCCGGCATCGGTTCTGAGCGCAAGCGGGCCGCGGAAGGCCGGCCGCTCTGTGCAATCCCGCATGGACGCGCACCGGCCGAACGGGGATCATTCAGGGAATCCGGGCCGGCGCGCCCGCGAAACCGGTACACTCGGCGCCGGGCGCGCGCCGGATCGGCATTCGGCGGCGGCCCGCTGCCGACTCTGAATCGTGATCCCATGACCACACCGATCTATCAGGAAATCAAGGACTTCATCCTCGCGCGCATTCATGCCGGCGAGTGGGCGGAAGGCGACCAGGTGCCGTCGGAGAACGAGCTCGCGCGCGAATTCAACGTCGCGCGGATGACCGTCAACCGCGCGCTGCGCGAACTGACGGCCGAGCAGGTGCTCACGCGCACGCGCGGCTCCGGCACGTATGTCGCGTCGCCGAAATACGAATCGACGCTCGTCGCGATCCGCAGCATCTCCGACGAAGTCGCCGCGCGCGGCCACGGCTATCGCGCGCAGGTGCTGCAGGTCGGCGCGGCCGTCGCCGATGCGAAGCTCGCCGACGAACTGCAGCTCGACACCGGCAGCCCGATCTTCCATTCGCGCGTGCTGCATTTCGAGAACGACACGCCGGTGCAACTCGAGGAACGCTGGGTCAACCCGGCCTGCGCGCCCGAATACGCGTTGCAGGACTTCACGACGACGACGCCGAACCAGTACCTGACGCGCGTCGCGCCGCTGCAGCGCGTCGAATACCGGATCGAAGCCGCGATGCCCGACGCCGAAACGCGCCGTCACCTGACGATGGACGATCGCGAGCCGTGCCTGCTGCTGCATCGGCGCACGTGGTCGCAGGGGCTGGTCGCATCGGTCGCCAATCTGTGGCACCCGGGCAGCCGCTACCGGTTCACCGGGCATTTCTGATCCGATGCCGATGCGCGGGCTCACCTCGCGCGCGGTCGGCCCCATCGTTCGATCGCGCTGACGGCCTGCTTCAAGCCATCCTCCTGCGCGAGGCGCGCACCGAGTTCTGTCGCCCGCGCCTTCGTCTCGCCCCGTTCGGCAAACGCGATGCCCCGCGCCAGCGCGACGGCGTCCATACGCCGCCCCGCGACCGACTCAGCCGCGACACCGAGCCGTTGCAGCCGGTTCGCCCAGAAAAACTGATCGCCCGCGAACGGCACGACCACCGACGCAATACCGGCCCGCGCGGCCGAATGCGCGGTGCCCGAGCCGCCGTGATGCACCGCCATCGCGACGCGCGGGAACAGCCAGTCGTGCGGCGTGTCGCCGATCACGCGAACGTGCGCGGGCAGCAGCGACGCATCGATGCCGCTCCAGCCCGGATAGAACAGCGCGCGCCGGCCAGCCAGCGCCTGCGTCAGCGCCGCGGCCATCGCCGCGCGATCGAAGCCGGCCATGCTGCCGAAACCGATGTACACGGGCGGCTCGCCCGCGTCGAGAAACGCCGCAAGTTCGGGCGACGGCGCCCACGCACGCGCATCGATCCGCCACTGGCCGCAGGCCTGCACGTTCGACGGCCAGTCGGCCGGGCCGGACAGCAGCGCCGGCGACACGCCATACAGCATCGGATGATCGGTCCACACGTGCTGGCGCGGCGGCAATCCGCATACGCCGGCGCGCGCGGCATTCGTCGACTTCCTGAACGCCTGCCACAGCAGCGCATTCACGAACCGATGGCTCGCGCGATTCAGCCAGCGCGGCAGCTTCCCCGGCGGCAAGAACGGCGACGCGAATTCGGCGGTCGGCGTGATCGGGATCATGCCCGTGCCGATTGCCGGGATGCGGCGATATTCTGCGACCGACAAGCCGACGAACGACACGAGCCCCGACACCAGGAGCGCGTCGCACCCGGCCGACGCGTCCGCCACTTCGCGCATCCATGCGCCCGTGTTCGCATTCGCGATCGCCGCGAGCGCCTTGGAGGTGTCGTTGAAGCCGCCGCGCCCGCGCACCGCATCGGCCAACGCGCCTTCCGGCGCAATCGCGTGACGGATATCGCCGGACAACGGCGCCGACAGCACGCCGAGCGCAGCAGCCGACCCGAGCGTCGCCGCATCGGCCAGCAGCCGGACCTCGTGCCCGGCATCCATCAGCGCGCGGCCGAGCGCCGCGAGCGGACGCGTGTCGCCTTCGGTACCGTAGGTGGCGATGACGAGTTTCATGCGGAGCTCCTCGTGCACGACGGAAAAGAATGGTTTCGTAAAAGTGTACGTCGTATACTAATGCAATTCGTACACTTTCAGTCAACCGCCCTGCCATGACGATTCCGACCGACGATCCGGGCCGCCGCGCGCGCAAACGCATCCAGATGCTCGCGCATCTCGCCGCGACCGGCGCACGCCTGTTCGATGCGCACGGCTACGAGGCCGTCACGATGGAGCAGATCGCCGCCGAGGCCGATGTCGCGAAACGTACGCTGTACAACCACTTTCCGACGAAGGAAGCCGTGCTCGCGCACTGGCTCGAAGGCGAACTCGCGCGCGATCTCGCGCATTTGCAGCGCGACGTCGCGCGGCGCAAGACCTTTGCGTCGCGCATGGGTTGCGTGCTCGACGCGTCGGCAGCGTGGTGCGAACACCATCCCGCGTACCTGCTCGCGTACCTGCGGCATCGCTTCCTGAGCATCGGCGCAGCCGAACCGGAGCGTGCGGGAGAGAACGGCAGCGATATCGCGCTAGTGTGGCAGCAACTGATCGCCGCCGGCCAGCAGGCCGGCGAACTGAACGCCGCGCTGCGGCCCGATCAGCTCGCAACGTGGTTCCATCACCTGTATCTCGCGGCGATGCTGCGCTGGCTGACCGTGCCGGGGCTGTCGCTGAAACGGGAGTTTCAGTCGGTCGCGAAGCTGTTCATCGAAGGCGCGGAAGCGAAACGGTGACGCAGCCGACGCGTCGCGTGGCGCACACATTTTGTTACAACGAACCCACACTTCGCATGCCAAATTTCCTGAGCAGCAGTATGCTGATGCCGTACGGCTGCGCATTGTGCGTCGGGCAATCCGTCGTTCGCACGCGACACGCGCCGCCGTCGCGACCGCAATCACGCGTTGCAAGGAGGGTTGTGATGGCTACCACGCATCAGCACTTCCACCTCGAACTACGGCACGCCACCGCGCCGACCTACTTCATCAGTTACCTGTTCCCCGCGTTGCTGTTCGTCTACGAACTGCTGCGCGTCGGCCAATGGATTCGCGATCACGGAATGCAATTCGTCGCGTTCAAGCAGATGGGTTACGAGTATCTGCTGATGCTGCTGTTCGTCGGACTGCAGATCGTCGTCGAGGCGATCTTTCTGCTCGGCGCGGCGATGCGCAAGGATCATCGCGATTTCGAGCACCGCTTGCCGAACGTGATTCTCGGCATCGGTCTGTCGATCGTACTGCTGGCGATCGATCTCGCGATCCAGCTTTCGTTCTGACGGCCGGCGGGCGTCCGCCCGCTGGCGATGACGAACGCTCAGGCGCCCGCGTCGCGCAGCAGCGTCGCGACAGCGGCCAGCACGTCGTCCGTCCGCTCACGGTGCGGCAGGTGTCCGCAGCGGGCGAGCAGCAGGAACGACGACGGCCCCGCGATGCGCGCGGCGATCCGTTTCGGATGCACGTCGGACCCGTATTCGTCGTCTTCGCCGTGAATCGCGAGCGTCGCGCACTGCACGCGCGGCAAGTCGTCGTCGAGGCTCCAGTCGCGGAATGCCAGCGACAGCCACGTGTCGACCCACGCGCGCAGCACCCATTCGGCCTTGTCGCCGTGATAGCGCGCGAGCCGGTCGAGCTGCCCCGGTTCGTCGAACTGCCGCCCCGCGTCACGAATGCCGGCCAGCGTGCGATCCTCGACGAACGCCTGCGCGGCGACCGTCACGAGGCCGCGGCAACGCGCCGGATGCGCGGCCGCACAGCCGACCGCCATCCCGCCGCCGACGCTGTGCCCGAACGCGACGAACGCATCGACGCCGAGCCGTTCCAGTACCGCAGCGAATGCATGATCGGCTTCGTCGCGCACGAACGTCGTGCCGAGCGTGCCCGGATGCCGATCGGAGCGGCCGAAACCGACGCGGTCGTACGCGATCACGTCGCGCTGCGTCGCACGGGCGAGCTGCACGGGAAAGTCGCGCCACAGGTCGACGCAGCCGAGCGAATCGTGCAGCAGCACGATGGGCGCGGCCGCGTGCCGTGCCGGCTCCGCACGCCAGCGTTTCGCAAAGAGACGCCCTTGCGGCGTCTCGACGGTCGTCTCCTCGGTCACGATATCGGTCATGTGTCGGTCGTCTGCATGAAAGCGGCCGCCCGTCGGCGGCCGATCGAATCCGGGCATGGTGGCCTGCCGGCGCGCGCAGCGTCAAGAGAAGCCCCTGCCGCCCGCGCGTTCATTCGGGCTGCGGCGGCAGATACTCCATCTGCGCTTCGTCGTACAGCCGGTAGATCAGCGCCTGCATCGCGCGGATATCCTCCGATTCGTCGAGCATGCGCATGCTCATGATGATCGGCGACACGAGGTTCGGATCGTCGAGCGGCTTGTAGCTGATGTCGTCGCGCTTGAGCCCGTACACGCTCTGCGGCACGACCGATACGCCCTCGCCCATCGCGACGAGGCCGAGCGCGATCTGCAACTCGCGCGTCTCGTAGATCCTGCGCGGCTGCAGCGCGCGATCGTGGAAGGCTGCGAGCACCTGGTCCGCGTAACTCGGGCGCGGCGCCTTCGGAAAGATGATCAGCGTGTCGTTGACGAGATCGTGCAGCGACAGCACGGGCTTCGCGCTATCGAGCACGTGGCCGACCGGCAGCGCGACGATCATCCGCTCCTCGCGCAGCACGACGCGCCGCACGCTCGGGTCCTCGTGGCGGATGCGGCCGAACCCGACGTCGATGCGCCCTTCCTTCAGCGCCTTGATCTGGTCCATCGTCGACATCTCGTGCAGGCTCAGCTCGACGGCCGGATATTCGCTGCGAAAGCGCCGGATGATCTTCGGCAGCATCCCGTACAGCGTCGAGCCGACGAAACCGACCGACATGCTGCGCTCGATCTTGCCGACCCGCTTCGTCATCGATTCGAGTTCGGTGGTCTGCGCGAGCAGCTGCACCGCATGCGAATAGAAGAAGCGCCCGGCATCGGTCAGCTTCAGCGGCCGCGCGGTGCGCTCGAACAGCGGCACGCCGAGCGCTTCCTCGAGCTGCTGGATCTGCCGGCTCAGCGGCGGCTGCGCGATATGCAGCCGTTCCGCCGCCCGCGTGAAATTCCGCTCTTCGGCTACCGCGACGAAGTAGCGGAGGTGTCTCAACTCCATGTTCGAATCCTCCCGGGACAGGCAACGGACGCTCATCCGGCACCGCGCGGACAGCGTCCGCACCGGCCACCCTCGCCGGCTTCGTACCGGCCTCCTCGATCGCCTGCTTCCCGATCCCGTCACGATACCTCAGCCGGCGCCGGAACCGGCTCGAGCCGCGTCGTGCTCGCGGCGACGCCCAGGGTCGCGCAAAGCAAAACGGGAAGCCGCGAGGCTTCCCGTTCGTTCACCGACGCCGCGCCGCGGCATCGCGCCGACCGCATCACACCTCGGTCGCGTACAACGCGTCGCGCTGCTCGGGGCTCAGCGAGTCGAGCGGCACGTCCGGCAACTGATAGCAGATCATCGTGCCGTACAGCTCGGCCAGGCAGTTGCTGCCGGCGTCGAGTGCGTAGCCGTCCTCGCCGTCCGGCGCCGGCGGGTACACTTCGCGCCACGCATTGATCGCGGCTTCGATTCGCACGATGGAAACGGGTCCGGCCTTCCGCTCGGCGGGTGATGCGCTCATGGATTCCTCTGGGTTGCGCGCTCCGTGGGCCATATCGGCCCGGATGGAACGATGAAAACGCCGGGCATCTCGCCGGCCGCCGCGCGTCGCGCGCGCCGGATGCCGATCCGCGCCGCGCCTGTCGCGCCGGCCGGGCCGTGGCCCGGTAGGGTCGGGCAATATAACCGGCTTTGACCCCGTGCAGGCAATAGCCGGGCAAAAAAAACGGGAAGCACGCAGCTTCCCGTTTCTCGTCGCCCGTCGCGCGGCCGCGTGCCGCGCCGGCGTCATCCCGTGGTTTCGCGGTTCGCCACCGGCGGCCGCTGCGCGCCGCGGCTCGCGGCGATCCACGGCGCGATCTCCATATCCTCGTAGCGCACGAACCGGCTCTTCTTCAGGAACCGGAAGCCGAGCCACACGACGACGAACAGCGGAATGCCGACATAGGTCGCGGCCACGCCGGCCCAGTCGATCCGGTTCGCGAGGAACGCCTGGTAATCCTGGCCGAGCGCGATCACGAGGCACAGCACGAACGCGAACAGCGGGCCGAACGGGAACCACTTCGACTGATACGGCAACTGGTCGAGCGAGTAACCCTGCTTCACGTAGCCCTTGCGGAACCGGTAGTGGCTGACCGCGATGCCGAGCCACGCGATGAAGCCTGTCATCCCCGATGTATTCAGCAGCCACAGGTACACGGTCTTGTCGCCGTACAGCGACGTGAAGAAGCACAGCGCGCCGACGGCGGTGGTCGCGTACAGCGCGTTGCGCGGCACGCCGCCCGGCGACAGCTTCGCGAACACCTTCGGCGCGCGGCCTTCGGTGGCGAGGTTGTAGAGCATGCGCGTCGACGCGTACATGCCCGAGTTGCCGGCCGACAGCACGGCCGTCAGGATCACCGCGTTCATCACGCCGGCCGCGAACGCGAGACCCGCGTGGCGGAACACCAGCGTGAACGGGCTCACGCCGATGTCGGTCACGTCCGTCTTCAGCAGGTTCGGGTCGGTATACGGAATCAGCACGCCGATCACGAAGATCGCGAACACGTAGAACAGCAGAATGCGCCAGAACACCTGGCGCACCGCGCGCGGAATCGTCGTGCGCGGGTTTTCCGATTCGCCGGCCGCGACGCCGATCAGCTCGGTGCCCTGGAACGAGAAGCCCGCGATCATCGCGACGCCCATCAGCGCCGGCAGGCCGCCCGCGAACGGGGCGTCGCCGATCGTCAGGTTGCCCCAGCCGTTGGCCGGCGCACCCTTCAGAATGCCGAAGATCATCAGCAGCCCGACGCCGATGAACGCGACCACGGTGACGACCTTGATCAGCGCGAACCAGTATTCGGCTTCGCCGAAACCGCGCACGGTGAGCGCGTTGAGCAGGAACATCACGGCGAGGAACGCCGCGCTCCACCACACGCCCGGCACGTCCGGAAACCAGTAGTGCATCACGAGCTGCGCGGCCACGAGCTCCACCGCGATCGTCACCGCCCAGTTGTACCAGTAGTTCCAGCCGAGCGCGAAGCCGAAGCCTTCGTCCACGTATTTGGCGCCGTAGGTCGCGAACGAGCCCGACACCGGCATGAACGCGGCCATCTCGCCGAGGCTCGTCATCAGGAAGTACACCATCAGGCCGATCAGCATGTACGCGACCATCGCGCCGCCGGGGCCGGCCTGCGAGATCGACGCGCCGGACGCGACGAACAGGCCCGTGCCGATCGAGCCGCCGATGGCGATCATCGTCAGGTGGCGCGCCTTCAGCGCGCGATGAAGCTTGGGTGGGTTCGCGGAGGAACCGGGTGGGTCGGAATTCGGAATGGCGGACATAAACGAGACGAACGTTGAGCAGGCCGGCATCCGTAGCCGGCGCATGCGGTATCGGAGCGCGGGGCGCGTCCTGCGATGCATTCGATGCGGCCCCGATACGCGTTGCGCGGCGGGCGCCTGCGGCGAAGCGCGGATTCTACCTGATTCGATAGAGGGACAGCTGCGCTCGCCCCGCCCGCCGCCACCGCCGCGGATTTTGCAGAATCAACGGGTTGGCCGTGTCGGCCGCGCCACTGCCGCCCGGCGTCGCGAAACCCTCGATGATGATCGGGTCATTCGATTTTCATTTCCCCCGCCGCGCGTAATCCTGTCTCGATCCGCCAAATACCGGATTCAATACGCAAAATCGACCGATCAGCGCGTTATTAATCAGACGAAAAGGCCGACACTGGTCATTGATTCAAATCAAATCGCCCGCGCGCACTGCAGTAATGATGCGTAACCGTTTCGAATCGCCGTCGCCGCATGCATGTTTTGCATGCGCGCGCGAATTTCAGGAATTCGCGGGATAATGACGCTTAATTCGAAATAATCAGCGCGTGGAACCGCCAATGACGCGAGTAGCCGCCGCCCGCCACCCCCGAGGATGAAGTCATTCCCGCTGCCCGCCACGCTGCGCCGCCATACCGCGTCGATCGTGGCACGCATTCTGTCGCCCCGCGGCGTACTCGTGGCGGGCATCGTCCTGCTGATGTTCAGTTGGGGACTTTCCACGTCGCTATTAATCGAGGCGCGACGCGACGCGTATGGCCATGCGGTCGAAAATGCGCGCAACCTGATGCTGCTGATCGAACGCGATATCGCGCGCAATATCGAACTCTACGATTTGTCGCTGCAAAACGTCGTCGATGGCGTGGCCGATCCGGAACTGATGACATTGCCGCCGCGCCAGCGCCACCGGCTACTGTTCGATCGCGCGGCGACCGGCGCCTATCTCGGTTCGATTTTCGTAATGGATGCGCACGGCAATATCGCGATCGATTCGAGCGCATCGCCCGCGCGACAAGGCAATTTCGCCGACCGCGACTATTTCACCGTGCACCGCGACCGGCTCGCACCCGGCCTCTACATCAGCCGGCCGTACGCGTCCCGGCTGCGCGGCGGCGCGTTGACGATCGCGCTGAGCCGCCGGATCAACCGGCCCGACGGCACCTTCGGCGGGATCGTCGTCGGCACGCTCAGCATCGACTACTTCCGCGCGCTGCTCGACGGCCTCGCGGTCGGCCGGCACGGCAGCGCGGCGATCGTCGAGGACAACGGCACGCTCGTATCGCGCCTGCCGTACGACACCCGGGTGGTCGGCCTCGACCTGCACGACTCGCCGCTGTTCATCGACGCGCAACGCAGCCGCACCGGCGAGCTGACCGGGGTCGGCGCCATCGACGGCGTGCGGCGCGTCTATGTTTACAAGCATCTCGCCGGGCTGCCGCTGATCGTCGACGTCGCGCCCGCCGAGATCGACATCTACGCGTCGTGGCACCACCGCGCGATCTGGACCGTCGTGCTGATGAGCCTGTTCACCGCGTTCATCGCGTGGGGCTCGCTCGCGCTGTCGCGCGAGCTGAAACGCCGGCAGGAGGCCGAAGCGAAGCTGTACCGGCTCGCGCACACCGATTCGCTGACGGGCCTCGACAACCGCGGCACGTTCGACACGGTGCTCGCGAAGGAGACCCAGCGCGCGTCGCGCAGCGGCCGGCCGTTGTCCGTGCTGTTCGTCGACGTCGACCACTTCAAGGCGTTCAACGACTACTACGGCCACCCGGCCGGCGACGACGTGCTGCGCCAGGTCGCGCAGTCGCTGTCGCGCTGCCTGCGCCGCGACAGCGATCACGTCGCGCGCTACGGCGGCGAGGAATTCGTCGTCACGCTGCCCGAGACCGACGGGCCAGGCGCGGCCACCGTCGCCGAGGGCATCCGGCGCGCGATCGCGGAGCTCGGGATCGAACACGTGAAGAGCCAGTACGGGCGCGTCACGGTCAGCATCGGCACGGCCACCGCCGACGACGGCCGGATGAACGCCGCGACGCTGTTGCGGCGCGCCGACGAAGCGCTGTACCGCGCGAAGTCGGGCGGCCGCAACCGCGTGCTGGACGCGCAGTCGACCGCGGCCGACGCGTGACGCGCCGTGCCGTGGCCGGATGCGGCTGCCCGGCGGCCCCGCCGTGGACAGCCCACCCATGTTCGGCTAGCGTTACGTCTGCTGCGCATGCGGCGCGGCGCCGGCCCGCGCGGGCCGCCGTGCGCGTTCCGGCCACTTCCGCTTCGTCATGACCGCTCCGCTCCCGACCCGACTGCCGCCGCTCGTGCGCCACGCGCTCCGCCCGCTGCTCGACCCGTACCGCCGCTACCGGCACGCGAAGCTGATCCACGCGGCGCGCGTCGCGCTCGCGGTGCTCGTGTCGATCGCGCTGTCCACGGGGCTGAATGTGCCGCATGGCGAGTGGTCGACGATCACCGTGCTGATCGTCGTCGGCGGGCTGCAGCATCACGGCAACATCCGCAAGAAGGCGGCCGAGCGCGCGCTCGGCACGTCGATCGGCGCGCTGGCGGGGCTCGGGCTGATCCTCCTCTACTCGTTCCTGCACGCGCCGTTCGCGATCTACCTGCTGATGGCCGTCTGGTGCGGCGTCTGCGCGTATCACGCGATCGGCAAGGCCGGCTACATCGCGCTGCTGTCGGCGATCACGATGGTGATCGTCGCGGGGCACGGCGACAACGAGATCGTCGACGGCCTGTGGCGCGCGGTGAACGTGCTGGCCGGCATCGCGATCGCGCTGGCGTTCTCGTTCGCGCTGCCGCTCTACGCGACCTACTCATGGCGCTACAAGCTCGCCGACGCGCTGCGCGCGTGCGCGGCCGTGCATGCGCGGCTCGCGGGCGACCGTCAGGTCACCGACGATGCGCACCTGAAGGAAATGGCCGCGCTGAGCACGCTGCTCGTGCAGTTGCGCTCGCTGATGCCGTCGGTGTCGAAGGAATGCGAGACGTCGATGACGCAGCTCGAGGCGATCCAGCGCAGCCTGCGCCTGTGCATCGGTTATCTGGAGATCCTGTCGAGCGCGCTGCCGGCCGCCGACGACGTGGCGGCCCGCGAATACATGCGCGTCGAGATGAAGACCTTGAACCGGCGCATCCGCGACACGCTGGTCGGCGCGAGCCGCGCGCTCAAGTTCGGCACGCCGAGCCGGCTTGCCCCGCGCCGGCGGCCGGTCGACCCGCTGCACGACGCGCCGCCGCCGCAGTTGTCCGGCTACGTGTCGATCACGGCCAAGCTGGCCGGCGAAGTCGATCAATTGCGCGAGCGGCTGCTCGATACCGCTCGGTCGTGGAATATCTGAGGGGCCGGATGGGTGCGCAATTCTTTCATATGCCTTTCGATGAAATGAAGCGACGCGCCGAGGAGCGCGAACTGGGTTGACGGCCGATCCGGCCCCGGAAATCCGGCCGGCGGCCGGCTTGTCCGCGCGCGTTTCGGCGGCGATACAACGCCGTCCGGCACGGTGTTCTCCAGCCGGCTCACCGCCCGTCAGGCCCGCCGCGACAGGCGCGACGCCGGTTCCGCACCAAAATCAACCCTTGCCCCAACTTCCCGGACAGCCGATACTCGCATATTCCGCGAAATACGATCCCACCGGCTTCAATCCACGGTAATTCCTATGAGCACGATTCTCGAAAGCCTCCCGACCGGCCAGAAGGTCGGTATCGCCTTCTCCGGCGGCCTGGACACCAGCGCCGCGCTGCACTGGATGAAACTGAAGGGCGCCGTCCCGTACGCATACACGGCGAACCTCGGCCAGCCCGACGAAGACGATTACGACGCGATCCCGAAGCGCGCGATCGAATACGGCGCAGCCGGCGCCCGCCTGATCGACTGCCGCGCGCAGCTCGTCGCCGAAGGCATCGCGGCGCTGCAAAGCGGCGCGTTCCACATCACGACGGCCGGCGTCACGTACTTCAACACGACGCCGATCGGCCGCGCCGTGACCGGCACGATGCTCGTCGCCGCGATGAAGGAAGACGGCGTCAACATCTGGGGCGACGGCAGCACGTACAAGGGCAACGACATCGAGCGCTTCTACCGCTACGGCCTGCTCGTGAACCCGGATCTGAAGATCTACAAGCCGTGGCTCGACCAGACGTTCATCGACGAGCTCGGCGGCCGTGCCGAAATGTCCGAATTCATGAACCAGGCCGGCTTCGCATACAAGATGTCGGCCGAGAAGGCGTATTCGACCGACTCGAACCTGCTCGGCGCGACGCACGAAGCGAAGGATCTGGAAAGCCTCGAAAGCGGCATCAAGATCGTGAACCCGATCATGGGTGTCGCGTTCTGGCGCGACGACGTGAAGATCGCCGCCGAGGAAGTGACGGTGCGCTTCGAAGCCGGCCAGCCGGTCGCGCTGAACGGCGTCGAGTTCAAGGATCAGGTCGAGCTGCTGCTGGAAGCGAACCGCATCGGCGGCCGCCACGGCCTCGGCATGAGCGACCAGATCGAGAACCGGATCATCGAGGCGAAGAGCCGCGGCATCTACGAAGCCCCGGGCCTCGCGCTGCTGTACATCGCGTACGAGCGTCTCGTCACCGGCATCCACAACGAAGACACGATCGAGCAGTATCGCGAGAACGGCCGCCGCCTCGGCCGCCTGCTGTACCAGGGCCGCTGGTTCGACCCGCAGGCGATCATGCTGCGCGAAACCGCGCAACGCTGGGTCGCACGCGCGATCACCGGCGAAGTGAAGATCGAACTGCGCCGCGGCAACGACTACTCGATCCTGAGCACGAAGTCGCCGAACCTCACGTATCAGCCGGAACGCCTGTCGATGGAGAAGGTGGCATCGACGTTCTCGCCGCGCGACCGGATCGGCCAGCTGACGATGCGCAATCTCGACATCACCGATACGCGCGACAAGCTGCGCGTGTATTCGCAAGTCGGGCTGCTGACGCCGGGCGAAACGTCGGCGCTGCCGCAGATCAAGGGCGACGGCGACAATTAAGTCGCGTCGTTCGACGCCGTGCCGCATCGTCGTATGCGGCACGGTCGGGCAGGCTGCCCGTGTAGCGCATCGTTACGCACGCAGCCTGCCGCTTCCCCTCCCCCCTTTCCCCGCCTGTCCGCTTTCCCGCCGTATTCGCATCCCGCCGCGTGACACCTCAACGGCACTGCACCGCCGCGCCAGTCATGGCAAGCTGCGAATCGTCCGATTCCTGCGTCGACTCATGACCATCCTGACTGTCATTCACCTGAACGGGCCGATCAACAGCGGCAAGACGACGATCGGCCTCGCGCTCGCACGCGTGCTGCCCGATGCGCGCTTCATCGACGGCGACGATCACGATGCGCCCGAAGACGCGCCGTTCGACGTGCAATGGGCGATCGCGCTCGAACGCCTCGTCACGCAGATCACAACCGCACGCGAACGCCATCTGGTCATCGCCTATCCGATCGGCGAAGCGGAATTCGAACGGCTGCGCGTGGCCTGCGACGCGTGTGACGCGCGCTTGTTCGTCGTCACGCTCGCGCCGCCCGAAGCGGTCGCGGCGTCGAATCGCGGCTCGCGTGCGTTGACGGACTGGGAGCGCAACCGGATCGCCGAGATGTATCGGGAGGGGTATGCGGCGCGGGCGTTCAGCGAGATGGTGCTGGATACGTCCGATGCGACACCCGATGCGTGTGCGGCGCGCATCGCGCGGCAGGTCGCGGCGACGGCCTCGTAGCGGCTCCCGTGCGCGAACATGGACTGACGCCACGCACCGCTGATCGCGCGCCGCCACGCATGAAGCCGGACGGGTACGCCACGCGCCCGTCCGGCCGCCCCGCATCGCACATTGCCGCGCTTACGAGTGATGCCGCACGCCCGGCACGGCCGCTTCCCGCGCCCCCTTGCGGCTCAACATCAGCGTGACGACCGCCGACACCGCGAGCGTGCCGGCCACCACGTACAGCCCCGCCGCATACCCGCCCGTCGCGTGCTTGAGCCAACCGATCGCGAACGGCCCGACGAACCCGCCGAGATTGCCGATCGAATTGATCATCGCGATCCCCGCCGCCGCACCGGCCCCCGACAGGAACGCACTCGGCATCGCCCACAGCGGCGCCTTCGCCGCACTGATCCCGATGTTGACGACGACCAGCGCGAGCACGGTCAGCAGCGCCGTGCTCGCCTGCCCCGCGAACACGAAGCCGATACAGGCCAGCATGCACGGAATCACGACGTGCCACGTGCGCTCGCCGGTGCGATCCGAATGCCGCGCCCACCCGATCATCGCGACCACGGCGGCGATGCTCGGAATGCCGGTCAGCAGGCCGGTCTGCAACGCGCTGAAGCCGAACTGCTTGACCATCAGCGGCGCCCACAGCCCGAGCGTATAGAGCCCCGCCGACGTGCCGAAGTAGATCAGCGCGAGCGCCAGCACACGCGGGTCGCGCAGCGCCTGCCACGCACCGGCCGTGTGCCCGGCGTGCGTGTGGCGCGCGTCCGCTTCCGTTTTCAGCTTCGCGATCAGCCAGTCGCGCTCGTCGGCGCGCAGCCACGCGGCCTGCGACGGCGCATCGGTCAGGCGCTTCAGCACGACGAAGCCGAGCGCGACCGCCGGCAGCGCTTCGACGATGTACAGCATCTGCCAGTCGGCGAGCCCGAACATCGGCGGCATCTGCATGATCGCGCCCGACAGCGGCGAACCGATCGCGGTCGAGATCGGCGCGGCCGCCATGAACCACGCGGCGGCCACCGCGCGCTGCTTCGCGGGAAACCACAGGCTCAGGTACAGGATGATGCCGGGGAAGAAGCCGGCTTCCGCCACGCCGAGCAGGAAACGCAGCGCGTAGAAGCTGGTCGGCCCGGCCGCGAACGCGGACACGGCCGACACGATGCCCCACGTGATCATCACGCGTGCGATCCAGATGCGCGCGCCGACACGATGGAGAATCAGGTTGCTCGGTACTTCGAACAGAAAATAGCCGATGAAGAACAGGCCGCCGCCGAACCCG
The DNA here is from genome assembly GCF_900100915.1 of Burkholderia orbicola. NCBI lineage: Bacteria > Pseudomonadati > Pseudomonadota > Betaproteobacteria > Burkholderiales > Burkholderiaceae > Burkholderia > Burkholderia orbicola. Next base: position 1,167,348 of record NZ_FNKW01000002.1, read on the forward strand.
AATGCAGTCGGCGACAGGCCGATCGCGTTGTTCATCGTCATTGCCGCGAAGCCGACGTTCACGCGATCGAGAAAGCTGACGAAGTAAAGCAGCATCACGAACGGAATGATGCGCCACATCAGTTTCCGCGCGACGCGGGTTTCCAGATCCGCTTGCATGTGTCTCCTCCTTCGAGGTCGGGCCGTACGCCGTCGGTCGGTGGACCGCGAGCGCCGGCCGGCGCCCGGCTCGCGTCGGATGCGCGAGTCGCGGGCAGAAAAAATGCGTGAGTAAAACGAACGGTCGGCGCCCGGGTGGCTGCGCACGCGCGCGGGGCCGCCCGCCCCGCACCGCCGTCAGGCCGCGACCGCCGCGTTCGCGACGCGCTCGCAGACGGCCGCCGTCACCTGCGCGGTCGTCGCGCTGCCGCCGAGGTCGCGCGTATGCAACGACGGGTCGGCCGTCACGGCCTCGATCGCATGCATCACGCGCGCGGCCGCTTCCGTCTCGCCGAGATGTTCGAGCAGCATCACGACCGACCAGAACGTGCCGACCGGATTCGCGAGCCCCTTGCCCATGATGTCGAACGCCGAGCCGTGGATCGGCTCGAACATCGACGGATAGCGGCGCTCGGGATCGATGTTGCCGGTCGGCGCGATGCCGAGGCTGCCCGCGAGCGCGGCGGCGAGATCGCTGAGGATGTCCGCGTGCAGGTTGGTCGCGACGATCGTGTCGAGCGACGCCGGGCGGTTGACCATGCGTGCGGTCGCCGCGTCGACGAGTTCCTTGTCCCACGTCACGTCGGGAAACTCCTGCGCGATCTGCTTCGCGATCTCGTCCCACATCACCATCGCGTGCCGCTGTGCGTTGCTCTTCGTGATCACGGTCAGCAGCTTGCGCGGCCGCGACTGCGCGAGCCGGAACGCGAAACGCATGATGCGTTCGACGCCGGCGCGCGTGAGGATCGACACGTCGGTCGCGGCCTCGATCGGATGGCCCTGGTGCACGCGGCCGCCGACGCCCGCGTATTCGCCTTCGGAGTTCTCGCGCACGATCACCCAGTTCAGGTCGTCCGGCCCGCAGCGCTTCAGCGGCGCGTCGATGCCGGGCAGGATGCGCGTCGGGCGCACGTTCGCGTACTGATCGAAGCCCTGGCAGATCTTCAGGCGCAGGCCCCACAGCGTCACGTGGTCGGGCACGTCCGGGTCGCCCGCGGAGCCGAACAGGATCGCGTCCTTGCCGCGCAGCGCGTCGAGGCCGTCGGCCGGCATCATCGCGCCGTGCCGGCGGTAGTAATCGGCGCCCCAGTCGAAATCGTCGAACTCGAACGCGAAACGGTCGCTGCCGCGGGCCAGCGCTTCCAGTAGTTGCTTGCCGGCCGGCACCACCTCCTTGCCGATGCCGTCGCCGGGAATCGTTGCGATACGGTAGGTCTTCATGCGGACATCCTCGATTGATCGTGAGCGTGAACGCACTTTACCGAACCGGGAGTGTGTAAACCGGGGCTATACTCAAAGCATCTTTAACTTCAATTCACGAATCCCGTCATGGCGGATACCGTCCAGCCGGCCGATCTCGGCTTCTTCTCGACGCTGGCCGCGTCGGGCAGCCTGAGCGCGGCCGCGCGCGAACTCGGGCTGACCGCGGCGGCCGTCAGCAAGCGGCTCACGCAGATGGAGCGGCGCGCGGGCGTGACGCTCGTCAATCGCACGACGCGGCGGATGATGCTGACGCCCGAAGGCGACGTGTACCTGGAATACGCGCGCCGGATTCTCGACCAGATGGACGAACTCGGCGAGCTGCTCGGCAGCGCGAAGCAGCGGCCGAAGGGGCTGCTGCGCGTGAATGCGACGCTCGGGTTCGGGCGCAGCCACGTCGGCCCGGCGATCTCGCGTTTCGTCGCGCGCTATCCGGAAGTGTCGGTGCAGTTGCAGCTGTCGGTGATGCCACCGCCGCTCACCGACGACGCGTTCGACGTGTGCATTCGCTTCGGCGAGCCGCCCGACACGCGCGTCGTCGCGCGGCGGCTGGCGCCGAACCGCCGGCTGCTGTGCGCGGCGCCCGCGTATCTCGCGCGGCACGGGGTGCCCGGCACGCCGCACGACCTGACGCGGCACAACTGCATCGGCATCCGGCAAGGCGACGAAGGTTACGGCGTGTGGCGCCTGACGAGCGGGCGCGGCGCGGCCCGCCACACGGAAGCCGTGCGGATCAACGGCAACCTGACGACGAACGACGGCGAGATCGCGGTGAAGTGGGCGCTCGACGGGCACGGCATCCTGATGCGTGCGGAATGGGATCTGCGCGACTATCTCGCCGACGGCAGGCTGGTGGTCGTGCTGCCCGATCATGAAACGCCGAGCGCCGACATCTACGCGGTGTATGCGCAGCGTCACCAGATGTCCACGCGGATTCGCGCGTTCGTCGACTTCCTGGCGGAAGAATTGGGGCGGCTCAGGGCGGTGTAGCGCGCCCGTTCCATACGCCGTGTGTGTCGGGTGTCGATGCGTGATGCACGCGCACACCCCGACTCGCCCTATACGGCTGCACGGCTGGCCGTTCGGCCCCCGATGAAAATATTCCGGCGAATTTCGTGCTGAATCGCCAAAATATTTATATCGTTCGATACAGATCGGATGGATGGCCGGCGCGTTCCGCCTCGCGAACGCTGCTCGAGGTCTTCCGTCAGTCTGCTGCCGTCACGCCACCGCTACCAGTCCGCTGTAGCGATCGCCGGTAGCGGCTGCACCCGGCAGCGCCGGCCGCCACCCCACCGCCCCCGCCGCCGCCAGCCCTTCCTGCTCGTAGCCAGCCTGCACGAAACGCTCCGCGATCCAGTCGACGAACGCGCGCACGCCGGGCGACACGTGCGGCCGCTTCACGTAGACGGCCGACACGGCCAGCGCATCGGGTTGCCAGCCCGCCAACACTTCCCGCAGCCGTCCCGCATCGATCAGCGGCTGCGCGGCAACGCGCGTCGGCTGGATCAACCCGAGGCCGTGCACGCCGCAGGCGAGATACGCCTGCTCGTCGTCCACGCTGACGATGCCGTCGAGCCGCACCTTGCGTACCGCGTCGTCCACCACGAACTCGAGCTCCGCCGAACGCTGGCCGAACACGTGCGACCCGCCCACCGCGCGATGCGCGCCCAGATCGTCGGGCGTGCGCGGCACGCCGAAGCGGTCGAGATACGCGGGGCTCGCGCACGTCACGCGTTCGAGCGAGCCGAGCCGGCGCGCGACGAGCGACGAATCGGGCAGCGCACCGAGCCGGATGCTGCAGTCGATCGCGTCGCCGATGCGGTCGCCCGCGCGCCCGGCCACGGCAAGCGTCAGCTCGAGATCGGGATGCCGCGCATGAAATTCGCCGAGCGCCGGCAACACGATCGTGCTCGCCACCGACGCCGGCAGCTCGACGCGCAGCGGCCCGCTCGGATGCAGCGCGGCGCCGCGGATGCTGGCTTCGAGCTCGTCGACGTCCGCCGTGATGCTGACGCAGCGCCGGTAATACGCGTCGCCTTCGGGTGTCGGCCGCAACGCGCGCGTCGTGCGCACCAGCAGCGGCATGCCGAGCGCCGCTTCGAGTTCCTGCACGGTGCGCGTGGCGGTGGCGCGCGAAATGCCGAGCGCCTGCGCCGCGCGCGTGAAGCTGTTCATTTCGACGATGCGCGTGAAGATGCGCATCGCGCGGATCGGATTGTCCACCGGACACCTCTGCGTGGTTGCGATAGGCCGCGGCGCGCGGGCGCGCACCGTGCGACGTGACGAGGTCGAGGTCGACGCAAATCGCGCGAGCGGCGCGGCCGTCGGGTCAGGCGTTCGCCGCCGCGATGCCGGGCGCCGGTTCGGCGAGCAGCCGTTGCGCGAGCGCCAGCGCGTCGTCGCGGCTCGCCGCCGCGTTCAGCGGATAGCCCCAGACTTTCTCGAAGGCGCCCGAAAAGGCATTGAGCGCCACGCGCCGCGCCGCATTGGGCTCGATCGCGATCATCCCGGGAATCCATTCACGCGACAGCGCGCGGTTGGCCTTGCTCCACTTCGCGAGCTGCTTGCGCATCTCGTGATCATTGTCGGCGCGGTCGTCGCCGGACGGCGCATCGTCGGTCAGAAGAACGAAGCGCTCGCGGCGCGCGAGCAACGCGTCGAGTTCGGCAATCAGTCGGGCGGGATCGGTGTGGGTCGAGCCGCTGTAACGCAGCCAGACAAACGGAAATTCGGTCGTGGTGATTTGCATGTCGGCCTCCAAATGAGAACGATTCTCATTTTATGGATCGAGCCCTCATGCGTCATTTCTCATCCCGGCCAACTGCTTTTTCAATCCGGCCAAACGGGCGCGGGCGCGCAGTCCGGCGGTTCAGCGTTGCCGGTCGGTCAGGAATTGCGTCGGCGGCTTACCGGTCGCCTTGCGGAACATCGTGACGAAGCTGCTCGCGCTCTCGTAGCCGAGATCGATCGCGATCTGATGCACGCGGCGGCCGGTCGTCAGCATCCGCAGCGACAGCGCGACGTGCAGCCGCCGGCGCCAGTCGCCGAGGCTCATGCCGAGCTCCTTCGTCGCGAGGCGCGTCAGGCTGCGCTCGCTGATGCCCGCACGCCGCGCGAGTTCGGGCAGCGGCGACTTGTCGGCCGGGTCGTCGAGCAGATGGTCGATCAGCTTGCGCAGCCGGCGATCGGCCGGCATCGGCAAGTACAAGTCCTCGACCGGGGCCGCGACGAGCTCGTCGAGCAGCGTCGCCACCAGCCGCCCTTGCGGCCCGTCGACGTCGTACAGGTTCGGGAAGCTGGCCGCCTTCAGCAGCAGCTCGCGCAACAGCGGCGACATGGCGAGCGTGCAGCAGCGCGTGGGCAGGTCGAGCGCCGCGTCGGGTTCAACCAGTACCGCGTAGAAAGTGGCGCCGGCCGAGCCGCGCGCCGCATGCGGGACATCGCCGGGAATCCAGACCGTGCATTGCGGCGGCGCGGTCCACACGCCGCCGTCGATCTCGCAATAGATGACGCCGCTCAGCGTGTAGAGCAGCTGCGCCTGGCGATGGCTGTGCCGCTCCAGCCGCCACTCGGGCTCGACGACCGAGCCGCCGAACACGACGAGCGGACGCGGCACGTGATAGACGTCGGTGTCCGCGGCAGGATCGGTGATCGATGGAAGGTCGCGCATGGAACGACGGGCTGTGAAAAAAGGCCGGACGCCGGCGCGTCCTGTCGTGCTTATACCAGAAAGGCGCCGGCGCAGCCGCGCCGTTCGAGGGCGCGTCTGCGGCCGCGCGCCGAACCGAATACAATGCGCCGATCCCCTGCCGCCGCGCCAACCTGCCGGAGCCGCCATGTTCGACCTGACCACGCTGACCACCTTCACGGCCGTCGTTCTGGGCCTGTTCCTGATCCCCAGCCCCGCCGTGCTGCTCGTGCTGAGCCGCACCGTGCAGGGTGGGCGCAAGACCGGCATCCTGACCGGCCTCGGCGTCGCGAGCGGCGACTTCGTGCATACGCTGTTCGCGGCCGTCGGGCTGTCCGCACTGCTGATGACGTCGGCACTCGCGTTCAACGTCGTGAAGCTGGTCGGCGCCGCATACCTGATCTATCTCGGCGTGCGGGCGCTGCTCGAGAAACCGTCCGATCCGTCGCTGCCGCAGGTGTCGCCCGTCACGCCGCTCAAGGCGTACCTGCAGGCGATTCCCGCCGAAGTGCTGAATCCGAAGACCGCGCTGTTCTTTCTCGCGTTCATGCCGCAGTTCGTGCATCCGGAACGCGGCTCGACGTTCGTGCAGTTCGCGGTGCTCGGGCTGATCTTCGTCGTGCTCAGCTCGCTCTACACGACGCTGATCGCATGCTCGATCCGCCCGCTCGGCCGCATCGTGAAGCGGCTCACGTGGCTCACGCGCTGGCAGGGCAAGATCATCGGCTCGATCTTCATCGCGCTCGGGCTGCGGGTAGCCGTGCAGCAGCGCTGACGCAAGCGGCCGCATGACGCGCGCCGACGCGGACCTGCTCTACACCGACCCGCGCCTCGTCGCGGTGTACGACCTGTTCAACGCGGGCGATCGGGACTTCGCGTTCTACGCCGCCGCGATCGGCGCCGCCCGGCGACGCATCCTCGATCTCGGTTGCGGCACCGGCACGTTCGCGCGGCGGCTCGCGGCGGCCGGGCATGACGTCGTCGCGATCGATCCCGCGCCGGCGATGATCGATTACGCGCGACGCCAGCCGGGTGCCGACGCCGTACGCTGGTTCGCGTGCGCGCTCGACGGCCTGCCGCCCGGTGCGCCGTTCGATGCAGTGGTGATGACCGGGCACGCGTTCCAGTGCCTGCTGACCGACGACGACATCGACGCGACACTGCGCGGCGTGCGACGCGTGCTCGACGACGGCGGCTGCTTCCTGTTCGATACCCGCAACCCGCGCACCGAACCGTGGCGAGCATGGACACCCGCGCAATCGGCACGCAGCGTCGAGTCGCACGAACTCGGCATCGTCGATCTCCATCACGCGGCGCGGGCGATCGACGGCGCGATCGTGACGTTCGACACGCACTACCGCTTCCGCCGCGACGATACGCTGCTGGCGAATACGAGCCGGCTGCGTTTCATCGCGCACGCCGAATTGCAGGCGCGCGTGACGGCAGCCGGTTTCGTGTCGGCCGACTGGTACGGCGACTGGGAGCACGCGCCATTCGACGAGGCGACGAGCGCGGAGATCATTGCGATCTGTCGCGCTTGAGCGCGCATTCGCGGTTCGGTTCGCGTCAGCCCGCGACGGGCAACGTGTCCACCGCATACACATGCCGGATCGTGCGGCCCAGCACCGGATCTTCCAGCTCGACCTCGAACCGCTCGGCCGGCCGGATGCCGCCGATCGCCGCGAGCGTGCCGCACAGCATCGCGGTGCCGTCCTCGAAGCGGCCGCCGTCGCGCGCGAACTGCGCGAGCAAATCGTCCGGCGTGCGCATCGCGGTCACGCTACCTTCCTGATACAGCACGCGCTCGCCGTCGATCGTCGCGTATGCACGCAACACCAGCCGATCCCAGTGACCGGTCACGTCGTCGAGCCTCCACAGCGTGTTCGCGCACGGCTTGCCGCACATCTGCTTCGAGACCGTGATGCCGTATGTCTCGACCTCGCGGTCGGTGTGGTCGGACGCGATGCCGACGAACGTGTCGCCACCGTCTCGCACCAGCACGAATTCCGCTTCGCCGCTGCTCTGCCCGCCCGAGACCTGGATCGCCGGCGACGGATCGAGGCGATCGGCCGCGACGCGGTAGAACACCGGCGTCGCCGCCGGGCGCTTGACGCCGAGCGCTTCCAGCTCGCGGATATGCCTTTCCATGGCGACCGTATCGCGGCCGGTCCAGCCCGCGATCACGAGCGTGTGGATCGCGATCGCGCGCTCGGTGCGCCCGTCGCGACCGTCGATCGCGAACGTGATGGTTTTCATCGAATGCTCCTCGTCGCGGGCCGCGCGATACAGCGGCCCGCCGTCTGTCATGGATCGGCCGAACTCAGGCCGGATCGTAATAGTGGATTTCCAGCAGCACACAGCCACCGTTCGACTTGAACGGGCCATGCCACGCGCCGGGCGGACGCACCGCGTACGTGTAGCCCTTGAACGGCGTGCCGCCGTCGCCGTGCTCGTCGTTGCCGACGGTCAGGTCGCCTTCGACCAGAAACACCTCTTCCCAGTAGTCGTGCACGAACGGTTGCTTCGTGTGCAGCCCGGCCGGCAGGCGCAGCAGGCGCGTGCGGCTGCCGCGCTTGCGCTCGGTGTCGAGCGCGCCGGACAAGATCAGCTCCTGCGCGCCGGACGCCGGGTCATAGCCTTCCGGCAGCCGCCAGTCGCGCTGCATGTCCAGCGTGTGGAATTCGTCGTGAAGCTTGTTGATGGCCATCTGTCTCTCCTGATTGCGATAGCGGGTAAAAGGGGTTGCGATGCGGCTAGTCAAGCGGCACGCGGCGTCGACAGTTCCTGGTTCAGCGAATAGCTGCCGAGCATCGAATCGACCAGATGCGACGCACGCTGCCAGTCGTACGTGCGATACGCATGGCCCTTCGTGACGAACGACGCGCCGGCATAGAACAGTTCGTACTGGTTGTGGCGCGACGCGAATTCGGAGCCGACCGCGTCCCACGCGAGCTTGAAGAACTTCACGCGTTCCTCCGACGAGCACACCGGCGATTTCTGCGTCTTCTCGATGATGCGCAGCAGGTCGGGGTTCTCGAAATCGCGCACGCTGGACGGCAACATGATCATTCCGCCGCCGGCGAGCTCGCGCAGTGTGTTGAGCACCTTCGAATACAGTTGCTGCGTGACGACCTGCGAGCCGTACAGCATGTTGCGGTCGGGCACGTAGAAGCCGTTGACGACCGTGCCCTTCGCTTCCATCCCGTAGACCCACGCCTCGACCATCGACGCTTCGGCCGCGAGCTGGCCCAGCGTTTCGCGCACCTGCGGGAACGTGTTCGTTCCGTTGACCTCGGAGATCTTCAGGCCGAGCCCGACGAGAAAGCGCAGCTTCGTCATCAGGCGCACCTGGCATTGATAGTTCTGGTACACGTGTGCGGGTGTCGCGTGGAACTGCTTCGCGCACATCGCCGTATTGCCGGCGACGAAGATCCGCTCCCACGGCACCTTCACGTCGTCGAAGTACAGCACCGCGTCGTTCTCGTCGAAGCGGCTCGACAGCGGGTTGTCGAACACCGACGTCGCGCTCTCCTCGTACGACTTGCGCGACATGATCTTCATGCCCTTCGCGTTCATCGGCACCGCGAACGACAGCGCATACATCTCGTCGCCTTCGCGCAGCGGCTGGATGCAGCTGCAGAACACCTCGTTCGCCATGATCCCGCTCGTCGCGAGCATCTTCGCACCGCGCACCGTGATGCCTTCGGCATCCTGATCGACGATGCCGACCGCGAGGTACTTGTCCTCCTGTTCGTGCGCGGCCTTCGACTGGTTCGCCTGCGGATTCACGATCACGTAGGTCAGGAACAGGTCGTTGTCGCGTGCATAACGGTAGTAGTCGCGCAGCGCGCCGGCGCGTGCCGGGTCGTATTGTTCGAACACGTCGGCGCCCATATACATGCCGGAGAGACACGACGCGACGTGGTCGGGCGAGCGGCCCATGAAGCCGTAATGCAGCTCCGACCACGCTTCCAGCGCGGCACGGCGCTCGACGAGTTCGTCATAGGACGTCGGCAGTTGCCAGATCCGGCTCACGCGGTTGCCCGAGTCGGGCGACACGAACGTCATCTTCTCGACGTTCTCGTCGCGCGCCTGGTAGTCGTACAGGCTCGCGTAGCTGCGGATCGAATTGCGGAATGCCGCGTGCGCGGTCACGTCGCCGACCGGCTGGCCGTTCAGGTAGACCTGCCGTCCGTCGCTCAGCGACGCGATGTGCTGAGTGCCGTTCTTGATCATGATGTGCTCCTGGGGGAATGAATCGTGGGTTGCATTCACATGGATGGCGCATGCGCGCCGTCGAGCGCGCGGTAACGACCGCCGAAGAAGATCAGCGGGCGTCCGTCCGAGCGCGCGCGGTGCCGCGTCACGCGGCCGACGAAAATCACGTGGTCGCCGCCGTCGTACTGCGCATACGGTTCGCATTCGAACGTCGCGAGTGCGTCAGGCAGCAGCACCATGCCGTCGTCGCCAGCCGCGCCGCCGCGCCAGCCCCACTTGTCGCCGTTCGCTTTCGCGAAAGAGTTCGACAGGTGCTGCTGCGTCTCGTCAAGCACGTTGACCGCGTAGCCATCCGCGCCGGCCAGGTCGCCGAGGCTCAGGCTGCGGCGGTCGACCGAGAACAGGATCAGCGGCGGGTCCAGCGACACCGAATTGAACGACGCGACCGTGATGCCGATCGGCATCCCCTCCTTGCGCGGGGCGGTAATCACCGCGACGCCCGTCGCGAACATCGACAGCGCGGCGCGGAAACGCCGCTGCTCGTCGGCATCCGCGCCGGTTCCTGCGTGGTTCTCGCTCATCTCGTTCTCCTTGGGTTGCATTTCCGGATTCCCCTGAGGAATCCGCATCAACAAAGCACCGTTAATTAGCTTTGTTATTTAGCTTTTATTAAATGTAAACACAAAAGCCGGTTCAAGATGTCGTAAACCCTGATCTTGAAAGCTTTGTTTGAAAGACAACCCTACTGGCGGGATGGATGTTGCGCGGCTCGCGCGAATGTCCACGTACACTGCGCCAACCGTATTCACCGGCGCTCGCGACCCACGCGAAACGTCGCTTTCCGGAGTCCCTTTCGATGCAATCCCGTCCGATCTACATGGACTACAGCGCGACGACGCCCGTCGATCCGCGCGTGGTCGACAAGATGGTGCCGTTCCTGCACGAGCAGTTCGGCAACCCGGCTTCACGCAGCCACAGCTACGGCTGGGATGCCGAGCAGGCGGTCGAGGAAGCGCGCGCGCACGTCGCCGCGCTGCTCGGCGCCGATCCGCGCGAAATCGTATGGACGTCCGGCGCGACCGAAGGCAACAACCTCGCGATCAAGGGCGCGGCGCACTTCTATCAGGGCCAAGGCAAGCACCTCGTGACGGTGAAGACCGAACACAAGGCCGTGCTCGATACGTGTCGCGAACTCGAGCGCCAGGGCTTCGACGTCACGTACCTCGACGTGCGGGAGGACGGCCTGCTCGACCTCGATGGGTTACGGCAGGCGCTGCGCGCCGACACGATCCTCGTGTCGGTAATGCTCGCGAACAACGAAACGGGGGTGATCCAGCCGGTGGCCGAGATCGGGGCACTGTGCCGCGCACGCGGCATCGTGTTCCACTGCGATGCGGTGCAGGCGGCCGGCAAGATTCCGGTCGACGTGAATGCATTGAACGTCGACCTGCTGACGGTGACCGCGCACAAGGTGTACGGCCCGAAGGGAATCGGCGCGCTGTACGTGCGCCGCAAGCCGCGTGTGCGCATCGAAGCGCAGATGCACGGCGGCGGCCACGAGCGCGGAATGCGTTCCGGCACGCTGCCGACGCACCAGATCGTCGGGATGGGCGAAGCGTTCCGGCTGGCGAAGAAAGAAATGGCAGAGGAAAGCCGCCGCGTCGGCGCGTTGCGCGACCGGCTGCTGGCCGGCCTGTCGACGCTCGACGAGGTTTACGTGAACGGCGACCTCGCACGCCGGATTCCGCACAACCTGAACGTCAGCTTCAATTTCGTCGAAGGCGAATCGCTGATCATGGGAATCAAGGGCGTCGCGGTGTCGTCAGGCTCGGCGTGCACGTCGGCGTCGCTGGAGCCGTCTTACGTGCTGCGTGCGCTCGGTCGAAGCGACGAGCTCGCGCACAGCTCGATCCGCTTCACGCTCGGCCGCTTCACGACCGAAGCCGAGGTCGACAGCGTGATCGCGCAGGTGCGCGACACGGTCGGCAAGCTGCGCGAATTGAGCCCGCTGTGGGACATGCATCTCGAAGGGGTCGACCTGGATACGATCGAGTGGGCCGCGCACTGAGCGCGGCAGCCGGCGCGCGTCAGCCTTTTTCCTGGCGAGCGATCATGTGCGCGAGATCGAGCGTCGCGCGATCGCCGTTGGTGACGAGGCGGTCGATCACCGAGCAGAGCGCCTTGAATTCGGTTTTCGTCACGCCTTCGAACAGCACGTTGTTGATGCGCTGCTGCGTATCGACGAGCGCTTTCAGCAGCTTCGAGCCGGCCGGCGTGACCGTGAGCCGCATCTTGCGCTTGTCGTCGGGGTCCGGGCGTTTGTCGATCAGGCCGAGCTTCTTCAGCTTGCCGGTCTCGATCGTGACGAACGCGCCGCTCAGGTGCAGATGATCGGCGAGGCGGTTGACGGTCACGACGTCGTCATGCGACAGATGGGCGACCGACACGAGCAGCGAATACTGGATGCCGGTGAGGCCGATCAACGAGCCGAAACCGTCGCGCACCGACAGCAGGCGCGCCGCGAACGGCAGCAGCCCGTTGATCAGGTGGCGAAATTCCGTGTCCGTGCCGTCGATCAGGCAGGCCGGGTTGGTAATGGTCAGAACGGACTCCTCTTGCTGCTTGGCCATGACGTCGACGCTCCGTGCGGTCATGCGAATTTAGCTTTGGAACGAAATTATACGGCAAAGGCACCGGCGGCCTCGGCCAGCCTAGCGGCCTGCAGGCGGCCCGATTTCCCGATACTTTCCCGACACAGGAGGCTCGAACATGCCCTTCCCGCTTCATCCCGCCACGGTTCGCGCGCTGCTCGAATGCTATCTGCGCGCGAAGGACCTGAACCAGGCCGCGCTGATCGCGGACTGCTTCGCGGCCAATGCCGAACTGAGCTTTTCCCTCGCCAACGACGACATCGATTTTCCGCCGCGCGTGACGGGCGCGGCGGCCATTGCGCATACGCTGGTCGAGGCATTCGGCGAGCGGTTCGAGCAGTGCCGAACCTATTACGTCTGCACGACCCCGCCCGTCGATGAGCACGGCGTCAGCAGCATGCCGTGGCTCGTCGTGATGCGGCAAAAGGACAGCGGCGCGCTGCGGATCGGACACGGCACGTACCGCTGGCAGTTCGCCATCGATGGTGAAAACGACGACGTTGCGCGGGTTGCCGCGCTGCACATTCATATCGCACGGATGGATACGATCGACGATCCGCAGTCGTTGAAACTCGATCGGCTGCACGCGGCGTTCGGGTATCCGTGGCTGCCGGTGCACGCGTTCGCGCGCGGGCTGGCGGACATCGCGGCGGCGCATTCGGATTGGGCATTCCTGGCCCCGTTCCAGGAGGCGGCCGCGTCGGCCATCGGCTGAAGCTCCGCCGCATCACGGCGCCGCGCGCGATCCGTCATTGCCGGCCCGCAACTGCGCGGCCGTCATGACGCGCGGGTCGTCGCCCGTCAGATGCGCGCCGTAATAGGCGATCGACGCCTGCTTGTCGAGCAATAGCGGAATCGAGACCCGCCCGAGCAGCGTGCGTTCGATCGCGTCGCCGAACGTGAATCCCGCCAGATAGACGCCGTCCATCACGCAATTCGTCGTGAACACGCGGCCCTGCGTATCGACATAAAACTCGACGTAGCCGAGATCGTCCTCGGCGATTCCGATCATCGTCGTGTCGAGCGCCCGCTCCCACGCGGCAATCTGTTCATCCTGACGCTCCAGTGCGCGAAACGCGATTCCCATCGGCGCGCAGGTTTCCCCGCTGCGCCGGGCCGGCTCCGCACCCACGATCAACGTGCCGAATTCACGCAGGATCGCATCACCCGGATGTTCGCCGTCGCGGGCCGACAGGCGGCCGTCGGCAGGGCCGCACCACCCGGCCGCGACAAACAACGGCCTGACCGTCAACGGAATCTCGATCACTAGAATGCTCCTGAAGTTACCGCATACGATACGACACGCGCGAACGCTCTCCGCAGCGCGGACATCATGCGCCGCGCTCGCCCTCACACACCGTCGAGCGCGCGCCGCACACCGTCCCAATCGAGCCCGAACCGCGCGAGATACTTGCGCAGCCGGTCCGCGTCGTTCGGCTGCTTCTTGCTCTGCCGCGACACCGCGAACAGCGTGCGCCCGGCTTCCGACAGGCTCGCCGACGTGCGGCACACGTCGAGCACGCGTTCGAGCTGCGCACGATCGAACAGGTCGAGTTCCGCCGCACGCGCACCGAACACCGCGTCGACGCACGCGTCCGCCATACTCGCGCCACCCGGCGACGACCACGTGCGCGTCAGCCGCTCGACTTCCTGTTCGGCGAGCGCCTCGGTAATGCGCCCCGCATCGGCCAGCGTCGCCATCCGTGTGACCGACGCCGACAGCTCGCGGAAGTTGCCGGCCCACGTCGCGCGCGGCGAGGCCGCGAACGCGAGATAGCGCCGCTTCGCCTCGACGTTGAACCGCACCTGCTCGCCCTGCTCGCGACCGAAACGGTCGAGCTCGAATTCGAGGTTCGGCTCGATGTCCTCACGGCGCTCGGCCAGTCCCGGCAATTCATAGGTCCAGAGGTTGATCCGCGCATAGAGGTCCTCGCGGAACGTGCCGGCCGCCACCATCTGCCGCAGATCGCGGTGCGTGCCCGCGATCAGTTCGAAATCGCTGGTCGCCTCGACGTCCGCGCCGACCGGCAGGAAGCGCTTCTCCTCGATCGCCTTCAGCAGCATCGCCTGTTCGTCGAGCCCGAGTTCGCCGATCTCGTCGAGAAACAGCAGCCCGCCGTCCGCCGCGCGCAGCAGCCCCGCCCGCGCCGACTGCGCCCCTGTGAACGCACCCTTCACGTGACCGAACAGCGTCGACATCGCCGCGTCGCCGCGCAGCGTCGCGCAGTTGATCTCGATGAACGGCCCCGCGAGCCGATGCCGGCCACGCTTCAGCTCGTACACGCGCTTCGCGAGAAACGACTTGCCGGCCCCCGTCGGCCCGACCAGCAGCATCGGCGCGCGCGAACGCACCGCCACGCGCTCGAGTTGCTCGATCAGCGCATTGAAGCGCGCGTTGCGCGTCGCGATGCCGGCCTTCAGGAACGACACCGTTTCGTCGCGCTCGCGCGTGAAGCGCTGCGCGATCCGGTTGTAGCGCGACAGGTCGAGATCGATCACCGAGATCGTGCCCGGCCCGCTCGGCCCTTCGTCGGTCCGCTGCGGCGGCCCGGTCTGCACGAGGCGCGCGGGCAGATAGCGCGCTTCCGCGAGCAGGAACCAGCAGATCTGCGCGACGTGCGTGCCGGTCGTGATGTGGATCAGGTAATCCTCGTGTTCGAGGTCGAACGGGTACGCGCGTGCGTAATCGTGCAGCGTCGCATAAACCTCCTCGAAATCCCACGGATCGTGGATCGTGACCGGCGTGAGCCGCACGTCGGTTCGCGGCGACACGCGCGCGAGATCGTCCCGCACCTGGTTGGCGAGACGCGTGTAGTCCAGCGAATGCAGCAGTTCGAGCCGGTCGATCGGCAGGTCGGGCTGCTCGCACAGCGAAATCGTCGGCCGCCATTTGCGGTAACGGCGCGGCGCGCGGCCGCCTTGGTCGAGCACGGTGCCGAGAAAACCGATCGCAACGGTTTTGCGCATGTTTATCTCATGGGATAAGAAGCGATCCAATTGTATCGAATATGCAGGATCGTGACGTGCCGACAGCGTCGATGCCAGACACTGCAAAACAGATAATTCCCTTTTAACTTCAATGTGTTGAGAGATTTCCAGAAGCGCCAGCCGCTCACTGGCACGCTCCTCGCTAAATAAAAGACGCCGGATGTCCCGCTGGCCCACGAGCCAGGGTTCAACAAGCCCTGCTGGTGCGCCGCCGCCGAACCTCGTTCGTCGCGGTAGCGCATGCCGCCATGGACAGACGAAGGCAAAGGGGCGCGCGCCAGGATGCCTCGCCTGGGTTCGAATCCCGGGGCGCCCATTGTTCGAAAGCTCAGCCAGGTGGAGCAGCCGGCGAAAGCCGGCCGGTGGCGGGTTCAAATCCCGCTCGAACGCTGTCCGCAAGGACGGTCTCGTATGAAGGCAGTACCCGCCGGTGCGGGCCGACAGGCCCGCCGCGCGTCGGACCGGTTGCGGTTCCGCGCGATCGGCCGGGCGGCCGCACGGCCCGCGCGAAGGCGCACGACGACGCAATGCAGCAGGCGTCGCCATGCACTTCGACGCCGGCCAGCGCGCCGCCCGCCCGATTGCGTCGCCCCGCGATCCGCACGATGCGCGTTACCCGGCGGCCATTGAAGAAAAGGACAAAAATATGTGGAAGCGTCATGTGGTGAAAAAGAACGAACGCGCGCTGCTGATGAGCGAGGGCGATTTCGTGAAGGTGCTGGAACCAGGCGTGTTCAAGGCCTTCGATCCGTTCAAGCGCCTGTCGGTGCAGACCGCGCGTCTCGACGCGCCGCTCGCCGACGAAGCGCTGGCCGACTACCTGCGTCACGACGCACCGGACGTGCTCGCGCGGTATTTCGTCGCGATGGATCTCGCCGACGACGAAGCCGGCCTGCGCTACGAAGACGACGTGCTCGTCGAGATTCTGGCGCCGGGCACGCGCCGGCTGTACTGGCGCGGCCTGACCGCGCACCGGCTGGAGCGCATCGATCTCGCGCAGGACAGCATGCTGCCTGCGGCGCTGGTGAAGCGCATCGCGCAACCGTCGCTGCGTGCGCGCGGCGTGGCGGGGCTGACGGGCGTGCTGCTGGCGCAGGTGCCGGCGTACCACGTCGGCGTGCTGAAGATCGACGGCAAGATCGAGCGGTTGCTGGACGCGGGCGCGTCGGCGTTCTGGCGCTTCAACCGCGACGTCGCGGTCGAGCTGGTCGATCTGCGCTTGCAGGCGATCGAGGTCGGCGGGCAGGAAATCCTGACGCGCGACAAGGTCGCGCTGCGGCTGAACCTGTCGGCGACGTGGCGTTATGCGGACGTGCTGCATGCATTCGGCCAGTTGCAGAAGCCGGTCGAACACCTGTATCGCGAGTTGCAGTTCGCGCTGCGTTCGGCGGTCGGCACGCGCTCGCTCGACGAGTTGCTGGAGGACAAGCAGTCGCTCGACGAGGTCGTGATCGCGCAGGTGCGCGCCCGTCTCGACGGTTCGGGCGTGGACGTGCGCAGCGTCGGCGTGAAGGATATCGTGCTGCCGGGCGACATGAAGACGATCCTCGCGCAAGTGGTCGAAGCGGAAAAATCCGCGCAGGCGAACGTGATTCGCCGCCGTGAGGAAACGGCGGCCACGCGTTCGCTGCTGAACACCGCGAAGGTGATGGAAGAAAACCCGACCGCACTGCGGCTCAAGGAGCTGGAAACGCTCGAGCGCGTCGCGGAACGGATCGACCGCATCTCGGTGTTCGGCGGTCTCGACCAGGTGCTGAACGGGCTCGTCAGCATCAAGGGCACGTAATGCAGGCTCCGGCGCGATGCAGATGGGTCGCGCCGGTCCCGAAATGAATCAGGTGAAGCAAATGACCGACATGGATTATCAGGTGATGGAACTGGCGAACGGCAAGCCGGTGAAGATGTGGACGCAAGGTGTCGCCGTCGAGGACGAAGCGCGCGCGCAACTGCGCAACACCGCGCAGATGCCGTTCATCTTCGGCCACGTCGCGGTGATGCCGGACGTGCACCTCGGCAAGGGCTCGACGATCGGCAGCGTGATTCCGACGAAGGGCGCGATCATCCCGGCCGCGGTCGGCGTCGACATCGGCTGCGGGATGATGGCCGCGCGCACGACGCTGACGGCGGCCGACCTGCCCGATTCGCTTGGCGGGCTGCGCAGCGCGATCGAACGCGCGGTGCCGCACGGCCGCGCGCCGGGTCGCCGCGATCCGGGCGCATGGGGCGATCGCACGCCGGCCGCCGTGACCGACGCGTGGAAGTCGCTGCAGCCGGGCTTCCAGCGCATCGTCGACAAGTATCCGAAGCTGGCAAAGACGAACCACTACGCGCATCTCGGCACGCTCGGCACCGGCAACCACTTCATCGAAGTGTGCATCGACGAAGCGGACCGCGTGTGGTTCATGCTGCATAGCGGCTCGCGCGGCGTCGGCAATGCGATCGGCAGCCTGTTCATCGAACTCGCGCAGGCCGACATGCGACAACATATCGCGAACCTGCCCGACCGTAATCTCGCGTACTTCACCGAAGGCAGCCGGCACTTCGACGATTACGTCGAAGCGGTCGGCTGGGCGCAGGACTACGCGCGGCGCAACCGGCAGGCGATGATGGACGCGGTGATCGGTGCGGCACGCGGCGTGATCGCGAAGCCGTTCTCGGTCGACGAGCACGCGGTGAACTGCCACCACAACTACGTGCAGCGCGAACGCCACTTCGGCGAAGACGTGCTCGTGACGCGCAAGGGCGCGGTGTCCGCGCAGAAGGGGCAGCTCGGGATCATTCCGGGCTCGATGGGCGCGAAGAGCTTCATCGTGCGCGGGCTCGGCAACCCGGAAAGCTTCTGCTCGTGCAGCCACGGCGCGGGCCGGACGATGAGCCGCACCGAAGCGAAGCGCCGCTTCACGGCCGACGATCAGGCGAAGGCGACGCAAGGCGTCGAATGCCGGAAGGACGCGGGCGTGGTCGACGAAATCCCGATGGCGTACAAGGACATCGACGCGGTGATGGCGGCCCAGCGCAGCCTCGTCGAAGTGGTGCATACGCTGCGCCAGGTGGTGTGTGTGAAGGGATAGCGCGGTGTGCGGCCGAGGGCCAGCGGCCGCGCACAACGAAAGGAAAACGACAACGATGAAAACCGACAAGGCAATGACGACCGTGCGCAGCGCGCATCCGATCGACCCGGTGGTGCGGGCACGCGTGATGGCGGAGCTCGCGGAAGTCGAACGCCGCCATGATGTATGCGTGCTGTTCGCGTGCGAATCGGGCAGCCGCGGCTGGGGATTCGCTTCGCCGGACAGCGATTACGACGTACGCTTCGTGTATGCACACCGGCGCGACTGGTACCTGAGCGTCGAACCGCAACGCGACGTGATCGAGCGGCCGCTCGACGACGAGCTCGACGTCAGCGGCTGGGAATTGCGCAAGGCGTTGCAACTGCTGCGACGCTCGAATCCGACGCTGCTCGAATGGCTCGACTCGCCCGTCGTGTATCACGAAGATGCGCGCTGGGCACCGCGGCTCAGATCGCTGGCATCGGCGTTCTTCTCGCCGGTACGCGGGCGTCATCACTACCTCGCGATGGCGAAGAAAAATTTTCGCGGCTATCTGCAAGGCGACACGGTGCGTTACAAGAAGTACCTGTACGTACTGCGTCCGCTGCTCGCGGTGCGCTGGATCGACATGGGGCTCGGCATGCCGCCGATGCGCTTCGTCGATCTCGTCGACGGGACCGTGCACGAGCCGACGGTGCGCGCGGAGCTCGATGCGTTGCTCGCGCTGAAGATGAGCGCGAACGAAAGCGAATACGGGCCGCGCCGGCCGGCGATCCACGCGCTGGTCGAGACGATGCTCGCCGATGCCGAACACGATCGCGAATACAAGCGGCCGTGGGGCGACGTGGCGATGCTCGACGCGTTCCTGCGTGACGTGGTCGACGGCCGATGAAAAGTGAACGGCGCGATGCCTCCGGGGATCGCGCCATTTTTGCATCCGCACTCGTCCGATCAATGCAGACGAGCAACGATCGTGCCCGCGTACTACGTGTCGTCGTCACGATCGCAGCCCCATCGCGGCGGTATACTCGATGCCGTTCGGCACAGCGCGCCGCCGCATGCGCCGCAGCCTTCGACCTGCCCGCCTGCTGACGATGCGCTTGCAGTCCGACATCTTCCGCCCGCCCATCCACAGTCGATACGAACCGTCATGTCGCACCGCCTTTCGCTCGCCATCGCCGCCCTCCTCGCCGTTTCCCCGTTCGTTGCCGAGGCTCGCCCGCTCGCGCGGCCACCGGTCGAACGCGACTTCAAGAACTGGTCGGTCGTTTGCGACAACGGCAACCGCTGCATTGCCGAAAGCCACGCGGACGATATCGATGACGCACGCACCAGCCTCATCCTGCGCGTGACGCGCGATGCCGGCCCGGATGCGCAAGCCTCGCTCGACATCTATGCGTCGGCGCCGCTGGACCTGCGCAGCGCACGCGTGGATGGTCGCCCGTTCGATGCAATGGCGGCCCGATGGCATGCGTTCGGCGGCAAACCGGACGATGACGACGCGCACCCGTTCCGGATCCGGACCAACGATCCGGCAACGGTTGCCGCATGGCTCACCGCATCGCGCAATGCACAATTGCTGAGCTTCGGCGATCCGGCGTCGGCACAAACCGCCCGCACACCGTTGACGGGATTGAGTGCCGCGCTGCTGTTGATCGACGACACGCAGGGCCGTGTCGGCACCGTCACGGCGTTGCTGCGCCCGGGCACCCGGCCGGCGTCGGCGGTGCCCGTCGCACCGGCACTGCCACCCGCCGTCACGCCGGCCCCGGCCGTCGCAAACCTGTCGGCCGCGGAGCAACGGCCGCTCGTCGATGCGGTGCTCGCGAAGTTCGGCGGCGACGTGAAGCAATGTGCGGCCGATGTCGAAGACGAAATGCCGGCGAGCGATCGCAGGAAGGCGTCGACTGCCGTGGCCGTCTCCGCCGACGAAGCGCTGGTCGCGATACCGTGCCAGACCAGCAGCATGTATAACCACACCGACCTGTGGTATCGCGTGCGGCGAACTGCGCCCTACTCGCCGACGGCGATGAATTTCGGCGAGAACGCGAACGCGGGACTCGATTCGGCGTCGTTCGCAAACGAACTGACCGACGCCGGCTACGATCCCGCCAGCGCGACGCTATCGAGCAAGGTGCGGTTGCGCAGCGCCGGCGATTGCGGCTCGACCGCATCGTGGATCTTCGACGGCCGGCGCTTCCTGCTCGACGACATCGCGACGCACGGCGCGTGCAACGGCCTGTTCCAGGACCAGTGGCCGCGCCTGTATCGCCGAGCCGAGGCGGCCGGC
The DNA here is from genome assembly GCF_900100915.1 of Burkholderia orbicola. Classification (NCBI taxonomy): domain Bacteria; kingdom Pseudomonadati; phylum Pseudomonadota; class Betaproteobacteria; order Burkholderiales; family Burkholderiaceae; genus Burkholderia; species Burkholderia orbicola. Next base: position 1,187,693 of record NZ_FNKW01000002.1, read on the forward strand.
GGCTCGCACTGACGTCAGATCACGTCACGCAGCACCGACGATCGAGATCGAGAACCCGTCCCAGCCCTTCTGCCCGACCGTCTGCACGGCGGTCGTCGCGAGCGCCGGCTCGGCCGCGAGCCGCGCGAACCCCTCGCGCACGCCGACCACGTCCGGCTCGCGATTGTCCGGATCGGCCACGCGCCCGCCACGCACGACGTTGTCGACGACGATCACCGTGCCGGGCCGCGACAGCTTCAGCGCCGCGTCGAGATAAACGGCGTTGTTGTCCTTGTCCGCATCGATGAAGACGAAGTCGAACGGCGCCTCCCCGGCGTCGATGAGCCGCGCAAGACTATCCTTCGTGCTGCCGACCACCACCGACACGACTTGCGCAAACCCGGCGCGCGCGATGTTCTCCGTCGCGACCTTCGCGTGTGCCGGGTTCAGCTCGAGCGTCACCAGCGAGCCGCCCGGCGGCAATGCGCGTGCCAGCCAGATCGTGCTGTAGCCGCCGAGCGTGCCGACTTCGAGAATCCGTCGCGCGCCGCGGATCGTCGCGAGCAGTTGCAGCAGCTTGCCCTGGTTCGGCGCGACGTTGATCGCCGGCAGCCCGGCCGCGTCGCTCGCCGCGAGCGCGGCGTCGAGCACGGCGTCGGACGGCACGAGCGTCGCCGAGAAATACGCATCCACCTGGTTCCACCGATCCTGATTCATCGCGCACCTATCGTCTGCGGAAAAGGGCATTCTATGCGCCGCGCGCCCATAAGCAACCCACCATTCGTTCTAAGGGTAGCGGCACACGTGCTCCTATAATCGCCGGACGGCAGGCCCCCTCGACCTTCACAACAACAAGCGGAGCACCCATGACCGATCAGGCCCATTCGAACTGGCGTCTCGAAACCATCGCCGTGCACGGCGGTTATCGTCCCGACCCGACCACGCGCGCGGTCGCCGTCCCGATCTACCAGACCGTTGCGTACGCATTCGACGACACGCAGCACGGCGCCGACCTGTTCGACCTGAAGGTCCAGGGCAACATCTACACGCGGATCATGAACCCGACGACGGACGTGCTCGAGCAGCGGATCGCCGCGCTCGAGGGCGGCATCGGCGCGCTCGCGCTCGCGTCGGGGCAAGCCGCCGTCACCTACGCGATCCAGACGATCGCCGAAGCCGGCGACAATATCGTGTCCGCGAGTTCGCTGTATGGAGGCACCTACAACCTGTTCGCGCACACGCTGTCGCAATACGGGATCACCACGCGCTTCGCCGACCCGCGCGACCCTTCCTCGTTCGAGCCGCTGATCGATGCGCGCACGAAGGCGATCTTCGCGGAATCGGTCGGCAACCCGCTCGGCAACGTCACCGACATCGCGGCGCTCGCGGAAGTCGCGCATCGCCACGGCATCCCGCTGATCGTCGACAACACGGTGCCGTCGCCGTACCTGCTGCGCCCGTTCGAGCACGGCGCGGACATCGTCGTGCACTCGCTGACGAAGTATCTCGGCGGGCACGGTACGAGCCTCGGCGGCGCGATCGTCGATTCGGGCAAATTCCCGTGGGCCGAGCACGCGGACCGCTTCAAGCGGCTGAACGAGCCGGACGTCAGCTATCACGGCGTCGTCTATACCGAAGCGTTCGGGCCGGCCGCGTATATCGGCCGCGCCCGCGTGGTGCCGCTGCGCAACATGGGCGCGGCGATCTCGCCGTTCAACGCGTTCCAGATCCTGCAGGGGATCGAGACGCTCGCGCTGCGGGTCGAGCGGATCAGCGACAACGCGCTGAAGATCGCGCAGCATCTCGCGCGCCACCAGCACGTCGAATGGGTGAACTATGCGGGCCTGCCCGAGCATCCCGATCATCCGCTCGTCGGCCGCTACCTGTCGGGCCGTGCGCCGGGCATCCTGACGTTCGGTGTGAAAGGCGGCCGCGACGGCGGTGCGAAGTTCCAGGATGCGCTGAAGCTGTTCACGCGACTCGTGAACATCGGCGATACCAAGTCGCTCGCGACGCACCCGGCCTCGACCACGCACCGTCAGTTGTCGCCGGCCGAACTCGCGAAGGCCGGCGTGAAGGAGGAAACGGTGCGGCTGTCGATCGGCATCGAGCATATCGACGACCTGCTCGCCGATCTAGACCAGGCGCTCGCGCAGCTTTGACCGCAACGGGCACGCCGGCCGCTTGCCGGTGCGTCCACATCAAACCGCTTGACTCTGGAGCGGCTTCAAGGTGTTCAATCCCCCGGTTGACGCCGGGGCAATGCCCGGCGCGTACGATCGTGCCACGCGGCTTCCGCTGCGCCACGCCAACCGCCGAGAGGACTCATGACACCGACCGCGAAGCTTGCGCTGCTCACGTTACCGCCCGTGCTGGCGGCCTGTATCGGCGCCCTCGCGGCCGCATGGCGCGCGCCCGGCCCGAAGACGTCGAGCGTGATCCAGCATTTCACCGGCGGTATCGTGTTCGCGGCCGCCGCGCTCGAACTGCTGCCGCAGGACCGCGCGCATGCGCTGTTTCCCGTCGTCGTCGGTTTCGTGCTCGGCATCGCGCTGATGCTGGCGATCCGCGCGCTGTCGGGCGCGATCGAGACGCGCTTCGAGGACGCGCGTTTGCCGGTGAGCCTGATCATCGTCACCGCGATCGACCTCGTCGTCGACGGCCTGGTGCTCGGCATCGCCTTTTCCGCGAGCGACGAAAGCGGCATCATCCTGACGGTCGCGCTGACGCTCGAGGTGCTGTTCCTCGCGCTGTCGGTCAGCGCCGCGCTGGCCGCGGCCGGCGTCGGCCGCATGCTGGCGATCGTCGTGCCGGTCGCGCTGGCGGCGCTGCTGAGCGTCGCGGCCGTTGCCGGCAATGCGGCGTTCGCCGGACTGCCCGCGAATATCTATGCGGCGCTTCTGGGGCTGGGCACCGTCGCACTGTTGTACCTCGTCACCGAGGAATTGCTGGTCGAAGCGCACGAGGTACCCGAAACGCCGTTCGCGACGGCCGCGTTCTTCATCGGCTTCATCGTGTTCTTCCTGATCGAAGGATCGGTGAAGGCCGGGTAAGCCGCGCACGACGGCGCGGCGCTTACCAGGTCGTCGCGCCGGTCGGATAGGTGTCGACGATGCGCGTGCCGTTGACCGGCGTGACACCCTCGTTGTGCAGCGCGGTCCACAGGTCGATCGCGTGCTCGCGTGATTTGCGGCTGCCATCGTCGGTCAGCACGTTCAGCGCGATCACTTCGTCGCGCATCGTCAGCTGCAGTTGTTCCTTCAGCTTGCGCGATTGATGCGACGCGGTACGGACGTCGCCGAGCACGATCCGTTTCTCGTCGCCCGCATCGGCCGGCACGAACGTCAACCGGCCGTTGTCGACCTCACATTGCCCGCGCGCGAACGTCGCGGTCCACGCACCGGCCGGCACGGCAGCAAATTCGCAGCGCATCCGCTCGTTCGCGCGGCGGCCAACGTCATGCGCCGGCGCGTGCGACAGCGCACGTTCCGGCCAGCCGGCCGCCATCGCGGCCGTCGACATCAGGCACACCGCCAGTACGATTCCTTTCGCGACATGGCGCATCGCACGCTCCCTTCCGTAAAGGCGGCCGTCGGGCGTCATCCCGGTCGGCCGCGAATGAACGATCAAAGCACCGCGAAGCGGTTGTCGTGTGCATCGACCATCGGCGTCTTCTCGCCACGATGAACGGTCGAGCGATGAATCTCCTGATTGCGCGCGACGGCAGCCGGGCTCGCCGGATAGTCGTGATTGGGGCTCGGGATCACGCCGTCGTGGCGCGCACGCACGAGTTCCTGAATCACTTCCTGGCGGCTCTTCGGCTGCGCGGCCACGGCCTGCGAGAAGGCGGCAATCGACAGCGCGACGGCAGCAATGCCGATCAGCGGACGCGGAATGTTCATGGGGTGGGCTCCTTACTGGAATTCCGTGACAGGAGCCTTCACTTTGATCCCGCGGCGGTGCGGATGCGTGACCGCTTCATGACGTTTTCGTCACCGTCCACGCATCTTGTACATCGCAGTACGAATCGAAATCACCGCATGTTTCCGCACGCATGACACCGCGATGACATTTTTCTCATTTGTTCCTCACCTCCACGATCCGAACGCTTTCCAGAATCGCCAGCGCAATCGCGATATGCCGGCCCGTCGCTGCCACGCGCGGCGCCTGCATCGAACGATGCACGAAACGTTCATCTTGAACTTCAGGGACACACCATGAAAACTCCAGTTCGACTCGTCATGATGTCAGGGGCGCTGCTGACGGCCTCGCACGCGGCTCATGCAACGGAAGTCACGCTGTACGGCCTGTTCGATACATCGCTGACGGTTGTGTGGAATGCCGATGCGCAAGGCAGGAACCTCGTCGGCCTCGGCAACGGCAACCTGCTCGGCAACCGCTTCGGCGTGAAAGGCGCGGAAGATCTCGGCGGCGGGCTGAAAGCGATCTTCACGCTGGAAAACGGCTTCAACCCGAACACCGGCGCGCTCGGGCAAGGCAACCGGATGTTCGGCCGGCAGGCGTTCGTCGGGCTGGAAAGCGCTCGCTGGGGAACACTCACGATCGGCCGCCAGTACGACGCGCTCGCCGATGTCGCGTGGCCGATCACCGGCGATTTCTACTTCGGCAGCGTGTACGCGACGCCTGGCGACGTCGACAACTACGACACGTCGTCGCGCACCGACAACGCGGTGAAGTACACGTCGCCCATGGTCGGCGGCTTCCAGTTCGTCGGCATGTACGCGCTCGGCGGCGTGGCCGGCAAGAGCGGCGCCGGCCAAACCTGGTCGGCCGGCCTGTCGTACAACCATGGCCCGTTCGACGCGGCGGGCGGCTACTACTATGCGGCCAACCGCGCCTCGCTCGCCAACGGCGTCCGGACCGGCTGGAACGGCACGTCGGACGGCACGTTCGACGGGTCGCTGGTCAACGGCGGCTACCGCTCCGCGAAGTCGATCGGCATCGCACGCGGCGCGTTGCGCTACACCTTCGCGCCGTTCACGATCGGTATCGATTACAGCAATGCGCAGTACAAGGCCGATGCGATGTCGGCCTTTCGCAGCACGCAGAAATACGACACCGCGCGCGGGTTCTTCAACTATCAGGCAACCGCGAGCCTGCTCGTCGGCGTCGGCTACAGCTACACGAAGGCCCGCGGCGATACGAGCGCAACCTACCATCAGGTGTCCGCCGGCGCCGACTACGTGCTGTCCAAGCGCACCGATCTCTATGCGGTCGGCGCGTGGCAACGCGCGAACGGCGAACAGCGCACGCTCGACGGCGGCACGCAGGCGGCCCAGGCGTCAATCGGCTCATATGGCTACGGCGGCACGCGCACGCAGGGCATCGTCAATCTCGGTTTGCGCCACCGCTTCTGAGCGAGGCAACCGACCCTGCGCGCTGCGTGACGAAAATGTCATGTTCCGATCAGCTTCGCGATGCGTCGCGTCGCTACGATCGGCACGGTATCGGGCCCTGCCCGTTCCCGTCCACGCAGCGGGTCGCTGCCGCACGGCACGATCACGCGTTAGGCCCGGGCTCGTCGAGTGCCGGGCCATTTTTTACGCGCGTCCGACGCTCACGGCGCGGAATTGCGCCGCGGGTACATGCACGGATGCGTTTTCACGTACAGGTTCGGATTGCCGCAGCGATGCCCGGCATAGTCGACTTGCTCGCCCGGCGCCAGGTCGGCCGGCACGGGCTTGCGCGCGGCGCCGTAAGTGGCCGTGGTGTCGGAACGTGTCGATGCGCAGCCCGCGAACAGCGGGGCAATCAGGATTGCGATCAAGGCGAGGCGAATGGCGGGACGAGGCAATTTTCGGTCCGGAATGAAGGTCTGAACGGCGCCGCCCGCGATCGATGCGGCTGTCGCGATCGGCACGAATGCCGCCGGCGCATCGGCCAACGGCAGGCTTCATGTTCCGCTTCCCGCTCATCGCATCCGTGACGCGAACATGACGGTTGCGTCATGTCGACCGAGTCCGCATGACGCCTTCTTGCCCCCCGCAATCTGACGCATTTTTCATCTCGCGATCACGATCACGCACGGCTGCTTTCGCATACTGGGTCCATGGTTCGCCACCCGGCGGCCCTGATCAAGGAGAGCACTCGATGAAAACGGCAAAACTCGCAGCACTGTTCGTCACCGCCACGCTGTCGCTCGGCATGGCCACGCAGGCCGCGTTCGCCCAAACGCAAACGCAGGGCAAGTCCCGCACGCAGGTGATCAACGAACTGAAGCAGGCGCAGCACGACGGCGTCGTGCCGATCAGCAAGACGCAGTACCCGCCGACCGGCGAGATCGTCGCGCGCAACAAGGAGCTTCACGGGATTTCGGTGCATGGCGGCGAGAAGAAGCCGCAGACCGACAACCACGACAACCTGACCGCGAAGCAATGATGGCGGGCCACATGGCCGCGGGCAGCGCACCGCGCGCGGCCGCCTCGCGGCAAACGCGCGGGCGTTCCCGCCCGCGCTGTCAGGTGCCGATGGCGGCCGGCCGTCCCGGTTCGGCCGGCCGTCGCGGAAAGCGCAGCCAGAAAGTCGTGCGGCGGCCCGGCTCGCTGTCGACGCCGCATTCGCCGCCGTGATTGTCCATGATCGACCGGACGATCGCGAGGCCGAGCCCCGTGCCCGACGCCGAATTGTGCCGCGACGGATCGACGCGATAAAAGCGCTCGAAAATCCGCCCGACATGCTCGGCGGCAATGCCGGGCCCCGTGTCGGACACGGCGATCGTCGTCGCACCGCCCTGCTCGACGCAATCGATCGTCACGACGCTGCCGCGCGGCGCATAAGTTAACGCATTCGACAGCAGGTTGCTCAACGCGCGCTGATACAGCGTCAGGTCCGCATCGACCCATGCGTGGCCGTCGACCTTCACGGTCACGCCTTCGTCTTCCGCCAGCGGCTCGTAGTAGCCGGCCACCCGCTCCGCCTCCTCCGCCGCATTCAGGCGCCGCACCCCGATCGACGTGCCGGCCTGTTCCGAACGCGCGAGAAACAGCATGTCCTCGATCATCCGCGACAGCCGCTGGTATTCGTCGATGCTCGACTCGATCACGCTCCGGTATTCGTCCGCGCTGCGCGGTTGCGACAGCACGACCTGCGCGGCCGCCTGCAGGTTGGTCAGCGGCGTGCGCATGTCGTGCGCGAGATTCGACGAGAACTGGCTCAGCCGCGTGAACGATTCGTTCAGCCGCGCGAGCATCCCGTTGAACGCATGCTCGAGCTCCTTCAGCTCGCCGGACGTATCGAGTTCCGGCAGCGGATGCGCGAGCCGGCTCGACGACATCTGCTCCGCGCGCGCCGCGAACCGCCGCAGCGGGCTCAGCCCGAGCGCGGCGATGCCGTATGCGATCGCGGCCGCAAGCACCACGCCGAACACCTCGATCACGACGATCGTATAGGCATGCGTGCGCAGCAGCAGCACGTCGGCGCTGCGATCGTACTGCACGGCGACGCGCACCACCGGCGCACCCGCGCCGGCGAGCGGCACGGTCGTCAGCAGATACTGGTGTCTTGCGCCGGGCGGGGCGATGCCGACCGGCACGCGCCCGGCGTCCGTCAACATCAGCGGCGCGTACGGACGGAAGCCGGGCGTGCCGACGAGGCGCGTACCGGCGGCATCGAAGATCGCGAGATCCATGTTCGGATGACCGTGCAACTGGTCGATCCAGATATCGGTGTTGCGCGCGACGTCGGCCGTCGTGCGCGCCTCGGCCAGGTGCGCCCCCAATGCGGCGGAAATACCGGCCATCTGCTCGGCTGCCGTCGTTTCGACACGGTTGCTCAGCGCTTCGTACAATGCGACGCCGCTCGACGCGAGGATCACCGACGTCGACAGGATAATCAGCGCGGTCAGCCGGCCGCGCAGCGTCCTCGGCAGCAGGCGCGCGATCATGCGGCCGCGCCGCCGCGCGCTTCGAGCACGTAGCCCATGCCGCGCACCGTGTGGATCAGCTTCGGTTCGTACGCGTCGTCGATCTTCGAGCGCAGCCGGCGGATCGCCGAATCGACGACGTTCGTGTCGCTGTTGAAGTTCATGTCCCACACCTGCGACGCGATCGTCGCGCGCGGCAGGATCTCCCCTTCGCGGCGCATCAGCAGCCACAGCAGCGCGAACTCCTTCGCGGTCAGCAGGATCGTGTCGCCCTGCCGCGTGGCCTTGCGGCGGGTCAGGTCAAGTTCGAGATCGGCCACGCGCAGCGTGTTCGAATCGCGCGGCTGGCCGCGCCGCAGAATCGACTTGATGCGCGCGGTCAGCTCGACGAAGTCGAACGGCTTCGCGAGATAGTCGTCCGCGCCGAGTTCGAGCCCCTTCACGCGATCGCCGACGTCGTCACGGGCAGTGAGGAACAGCACGGGCGTCGATTTGCTGCGCCGCAGGTTCTGCAGCAGCGTCCAGCCGTCCTGCCCGGGCAGCATCACGTCGAGCACGAGCAGGTCGTACTCCTCCGTTTCTGCCTGGTGCTGGCCCGTGATGCCGTCCTCGACCCAGTCGACGACGTAGCCGGCCTCGGTCAGACCCTTGCGCAGATACGCGCCCGTTTTCGGTTCATCCTCGACAATCAGAATTCGCATCACGCATTACCCTTGAAAAAACCCAGTCGGCGCAGCACGCCCGCGCCGAAGCCGCCGCGCAACGCCGCGCGCCACGACACCGCATGGCTGACCCGGTACAGCACCGGCAGCACCAGCAGCGTCAGCGCCGTGGACGACAGGATACCGCCGATCACGACCGTCGCGAGCGGGCGCTGCACCTCGGCGCCGGTGCCGGTCGCGAACGCCATCGGCAGGAAGCCGAGCGACGCGACCAGCGCGGTCATCAGCACGGGCCGCAGCCGCGTGAGCGCGCCGTCGTGCACCGCGGCATCGAGCGGCATGCCTTCGTCGCGCAGGTTACGGATGAACGAGATCATCACGAGACCATTGAGCACGGCCACGCCGGACAGCGCGATGAAGCCGACCGCCGCCGTGATCGACAGCGGAATCCCGCGCAGCCACAACGATACGACGCCGCCGCTCAGCGCGAACGGAATGCCGGTAAACACCAGCAGCCCGTCCTTCACGTTGTTGAACATCACGAACAGCAGCACGAACACCATGAACAGCGCGAGCGGCACGACGAGCTTCAGGCGCTCGCTCGCGCTTTGCAACTGCTCGAACTGCCCGCCCCACGATACCCAGTAGCCGGCCGGCACCCGCACGTCCTGCTGCAACTGCTCGCGCGCATCGGCGACGAACGAGCCGACGTCGCGGCCGCGCACGTTCGCGCTGACGACCACCCGCCGCTTGCCGTCCTCGCGGCTGATCTGGTTCGGGCCGGGGGCTACGTCGATCGTCGCGAGCTCCGCGAGCGGCACGTACGGCGCCGCCGCGAGCGGCGCGCTGGCGCCGGCGGCCGGCGCGGGCAGCGCGATCGGCAGCCGCTTGATCGCCTCGATGTCTGAGCGCAGTTCGTCGGGCAGCCGCACGACGATGTCGAAGCGGCGGTCGCCCTGGAACAGCGTGCCGGCCTTCTGCCCGCCGACGGCCGCGGCCACCGAGTCCTGCAGGTCGGCCACGCTCACGCCGTAGCGCGCGAGCTTGTCGCGGTCGAGGTTGACGGTCAGCACCGGCAGGCCCGTGGTCTGCTCGACCTTCACCTCCGACGCGCCCGGCACCTTCTGCAACGCGGCCGCGATCTGCTCGCCGGTCTGGTTCAGCACGGCCATGTCGTCGCCGAAGATCTTCACGGCGACGTCGCTGCGCACGCCCGAGATCAGTTCGTTGAAGCGCAGCTGGATCGGCTGCGAGAACTCGTACGCGTTGCCCGGCAGCTCGGCGAGCGCTTCCTCGATCTCGCGCACGAGCTGGTCACGCGGCTTCTTCGGGTCGGGCCACGTGTCGGCCGGCTTCAGCATGATGTAGCCGTCCGACAGGTTCGGCGGCATCGGGTCGGCCGCGATCTCGGCCGTGCCGGTGCGCGCGAACACGCGCTCGATCTCGGGAAAGCGCGCCTTCAGCGTCTTCTCGATCGACTTCTGCATCTCGACCGACTGCGACAGGCTCGTGCCGGGAATCCGCAGCGCGGACACGGCCAGATCGCCCTCGTTCAGGCTCGGAATGAACTCGCTGCCGAGCCGCGTCGCGAGCCCTAGCGTGACCAGCACGATCGCGCCCGCCCCGATCATCACGCGCGCCGGGCGCGTCATGAACGCGGCGAGCACCGGTTCGTACGCTCGCCGCGCCCAGCCCATCAACCGGTTCTCCTTCTCCTCGACCCGCTCGCCGATGAACAACGCAACGGCCGCCGGAATGAACGTGACGGTCAGCACCATCGCGGCGGCGAGCGCCATTACGACGGTGATCGCCATCGGGTGGAACATCTTGCCTTCGACGCCGGTCAGCGCAAAGATCGGCAGGTACACGACCATGATGATCAGTTGCCCGAAGATCAGCGCGCGGCGCGCCTCCTGCGATGCGCCGAACACTTCGGCAAAGCGCTCGTCGCGTGTGAGCGGCCGGCCGGCCGCCGACTGCGCATGCGCGAGCCGCCGCACGCAGTTCTCGACGATCACCACCGCGCCGTCGACGATGATCCCGAAGTCGAGCGCGCCGAGGCTCATCAGGTTCGCGCTCACCTTCGCGTTGACCATGCCGGTGAAGGTCATCAGCATCGACAGCGGAATCACGAGCGCGGTGATCAGCGCCGCGCGGATGTTGCCGAGGAACAGGAACAGCACGGCGATCACGAGCACCGCGCCTTCGAGCAGGTTCTTCTTCACGGTGGCGACGGCCTTCTCGACCAGCACCGTCCGGTCGTACACCGGAATCGCTTTCACGCCGGCCGGCAGCGTGCGGTTCACGTCCTCCATCTTCGCGGCGACGGCCTTCGACACCGTCCGGCTGTTCTCGCCCATCAGCATGAAGACCGTGCCCAGCACGACTTCCTCGCCGTTCGACGTCGCGGCGCCGGTGCGCAGTTCGCGGCCGATGTCGACCGCGCCGACGTCCTTCATCCGCACCGGCACGCCGCCGACGTTGGTCAGCACGATGTTCGCGATGTCGTCGACGGTGCGCGCCTGGCCCGGCACGCGCACCAGATACTGCTCGCCGCGCTTCTCGATGTAGCCGGCGCCGACGTTGTCGTTGTTGCGCTCGAGCGCGCGCACGACGTCGGCAAGCGTCAGCCCGTACGACATCAGCTTCGCCGGATTCGGCGCGACGCGGTATTCCTTCACGTAGCCGCCGATCGAGTTGACCTCGGTCACACCGCGCACGTTGCGCAGTTGCGGCCGCACGACCCAGTCCTGCAGCTCGCGCAGATCGGCCGCCGTATAGCGCGTGCCGTCTGGCTTGCGCGCGTTGGCATCGGCCTCGACGGCCCACAGGTAGATCTCGCCGAGGCCGGTCGACGTCGGCCCCATCGCGGGCGCGATGCCGGCCGGCAGCTTGTCCTTCGCTTCCTGGATGCGCTCGTTGACGAGCTGCCGCGCGAAGTAGATGTCGGTGCCGTCCTTGAAGATCACGGTGACCTGCGACAGCCCGTAGCGCGAGATCGAGCGCGTCTGCTCCAGCCCCGGCAGCCCGGCCATCACGGTCTCGACCGGATAGGTGATGCGCTGCTCGGCCTCGAGCGGCGAGTAGCCGGGCGCGGACGTGTTGATCTGCACCTGCACGTTCGTGATGTCGGGCACCGCGTCGATCGGCAGCCGCTGGTAGCTGAACACGCCGAGCGCAGCCACGGCCGCGATCGCCAGCATCACCAGCCAGCGATGCGCAATCGCAAAGCGGATCAGGCGCTCAAACATGTCGGGATTCCTTGAAACGGGGCACGGTCGGCCGCACCGGACGGGCTGCGCGGCCGGTCACCCGGCCGACCGGAAAGCAGGCCGCATAGCGGGCCGCCAGTCGCGCCACGGCGCACGCGTATTGCTGCTCATTCATGTTCCGCGCTCCCCTTGCCGAGCTCCGCCTTCAGCACGAAGCTGTTCGACGCCGCGTATTCCTGGCCGGGCTTGAGCCCCTTCAGCACCTCGGTCGCCCGTTCGTCGCGCCGCCCCGTTTCGACGGCCTGCGCGACGAAGCCCTTCGGCGAGCGCACGAACACCGACGGCGCACCGTCGACGTCCTGCAACGCGTCGCTCGCGACCGCGAGCGGCACGCCCTGCCTGCCAGCGTCGACCGACACGTTCACGAACATTCCCGGGCGCCACACGCGATCCGGGTTCGGCAGCACGACACGCGCCGGCGCGGTGCGCGTCTGCTCGCCGAGCAGCGACCCCACGTACGCGATCGGGCCGCTCGAACGCGATTCGAACGCGGTCGCGCTCACCGTGGCATCGCGACCGACGCGCACGTCGTTGAGCCGCTGCGCGGGCACCGCCATCTCGGCCCACACGGTCGACAGGTCAGAGATCACGAACATGCTCGCGTCGGCGGCAATCGCCTCGCCGGGCGTCGCATGCTTCTCGACGATCGTGCCCGCGAATGGCGCGCGCAGTTCATAACGGTTCAGCGCACCGGCGCCGACCGGCGCATTCAGCGCGGCGAGCTTCTGCCGTGCGTTCTGCACGGCGATCTCGGCCTCGCGCAACTGCACCTGCGCTTGCTGGTAATCCTGCTCGGCCGAAATACGCTCCTTCCACAGCGTGCGTTCGCGCTCGTAGGTTGCGCGCGCACCCGACAGCCGGCGCTCGGCCGTCAGCAACTCGCTGCGGCGGTCGGCCAGGTCGGTGCTCGCGATCACGGCGAGCACCTGCCCTTTCGCGACGTTCTGGCCGAGCGATACCGACACCTGCTCGACGATGCCGGCCACGCGCGGCACCACGTGCGCGGTGCGATCCTCGTTGAACTTGATTTCGCCGGGAAGCTGGAACGGCGTCGCGATCTGTGCGGGGCCGGCTTTCGCGAGCGCGATCTTCGACGTCGCCAGTTGCGCGTCGGTCAGCGCGATCGCGCCGTCGGCGCGCGCGAACGGGAACGACGCGGCGTCGTTGCCGGCCTTTACGTCGATCGTCGCATCGAACACGTGCGGCTTCGCGATCGACTGCGCGGACACGAACTTCTGGCCGGCCGCGTCGAATCGCAACGGCTCGTGCGTGCGGTCGTACCGCACCAGCGTGCCGGACACGGTCACGCCCTTGTCCACCGGCTTGCCGTCGACGAACGGATAGACGACGAGCCGCGCGTCGCCCGGCTTTTCCGTCATCACGATCTCGACGGACAGCTTGCCGCGCTTCAGCACGACACCGCCGCGCGCACCGGCGCCCTCGGCCGGCTGCGCGGCATCGGCGGCCGGCGGCGCCGATGCGCTGCTGCCGCCCCGCGTGACGGCGAGCGCGCCGATCACGATCCCTGCGCCGCCGAGCACGGCCGCCGCAATAACGAAGATTCTGCTGCGTGACATGATGATCCTTCAGGTAAGAGGAGCGCTCATTGCGCGACGGCCGCGAGCGGCGTGCCGACGAGCCGGCCGATATCGGCGCGGGCCGCATGGGCGCCGGCGAGCGCACGCACGTATTGCGATTGCCCCTGGAACAGCGTGCGCTGCGCGTCGAGCACATCGAGGAAGCTGAACTTCCCGAGTTCGTAGCCGCGCGACATCGCATCGAGCGCGAGACGCGCGGCCGGCAGGATGTCGACCTTCAGCCGCTGCGCTTCCTGCTCCGCGGCCTCGAAATTCGCGTATGCCTGCGTCAGTTCCAGCCGCAGGCGCGTGCGCTCGCGATCGAGATCGGCGTTTGCGCGCTCGGCCTTGTGCGTCGCCTCGAGCAGCGCACCCTTGTTCGTGTTGAACAGCGGAATCGGGATCGATACGCCGACCACGGCCTGGTTGTCGGGCACGCCGCCCGTGGTCACGCGCTTGAAGCCCGCGCTGACCGTCACGTCCGGAATGCGCCGTGCGCGCTCCAGCGACACGGCTGCGTTCGAGCGCAGCATTTCGGCACGCGCGACCCGTGCGAGCGGTGCGTCGTCGAGCTGCACGGTCAGCGCGGACAGCGGCTCGACCGGCGGCACGGTTTCCAGGTCGCCGCGCACCGCGAGCCGGTCGTTGCGCGCTTCGCCCATCACCGCGTTCAGCTTCTCGCGCGCGACCTCGACACGGCCGCGCGCGGTCACGACTTCGATCTGCACGCCGGCCGCCGCCACCTGCGCCTTGGTCGCCTCGACCGGCGACACCTTGCCGGCCTGCGCGCGACGCCCCGCGAGATCCGCCGAACGCGCGGCGATCGCGGCCGATTCCTCGGTCACCTGAAGCTGGCGCTGCGCGGCGAGCAGCCCATAGAACGCGGCGATCACGTCGGCGCGCACGGCCGCGCCCTGCTCGTCGAGCGACGCGTTGGCCGCCTCGCGGCCGTACGACGCCACGTCGAGCCGCGCGCGGCGCTTGCCGCCCAGTTCGATGGTCTGGTTGATCAATGCAGTCGACGTGCGTTCGGCGCGGCTGAAGCCTTCCTGCAGGAATGACACTTCGGGGTTCGGTCGCGCGCCGGCCTGCATCAGCGTGCCGGCCGACGCATCGACATCCGCGCGTGCGCCGCGCAGCGCCGGATTGTTCCGCGCCGCGACCGCGAGCGCATCGGAGAGCGTCAATGACGACGCGGGGAGCGTATCGGATGGGGGAGCGCCGATCGGCGTCGCGCTGCTGGCGGCAGCGGCGCCCGGGCCCGGCGTCAGCGATGGCTGCGCATGAGCCGTCGCGACCATCACGAAGACGATGGCCGCGACGAGGTTGAGCTTGAGCATGTTCGGTTCTGCGGTAACGGTTCGCGACCGATGCTACGGACCGGCCGCAGTGCGAACATGAGGCGAAGATGATATTTCCGTCATGTTGGGCGTAGCCGTACGCAGACGTGCGGTGCCCTGTGGGGACGGCATCCCCTTTCGACGATCAGGAAGATTCAGTGAGCGCGCGGCGCGATGGCCGCACGAAAGAATGCAGAGGTTCGGAGATTTGACACGCGCAGGCCGTACGGCCCCGCACGTGAATCAGGTGATGCGTTGCTTCTCGCGCCGCCGCTGCTCGAGCCAATCGAGCAACTGCCGCCCGTCGCGTTCGCCGAACCACCGCGCATGCCCGATCAGGTAGCCGTCGTACGCGATATCGACGATCGCCGGCGCATCGATGATGCAGCCGAAATACGCGACTTCCGACAGCGCGAACTCCGTATGCACGATCGGCAAAAGCGCGACCAGCGCCGCATACGCGTCGTCGCTCAACGGTTCGAGCGATTCGTAGCCGTCGAGCAGCGCGTCGATCTGGTCGTATTCCACGCGCCGTGCATCGGCCGGCGCCATCCAGTCGACGGTATTGCGCTCGATCGCGAGCGCGAGATCCATCACCGCGCAGGTGCGGTCCGACAAGCCGAAATCGAGCACGGTGCGCACCTGCGCGCCGGGCCCCGCATCGGTCCACAGCAGGTTCGACGCGTGCCAGTCGCCGTGCGTCCACAGCGGCGCTAACGCAGGCAACAGCGGCACGAGGCGCGCGTGATACGGGCCGATCACGTCGGCCACGTCGCCCCGCCAGTCGCGCGAGCCTAGTGCGCGCACCAGCAGCGGCTGCGCGTCGACCCAGCGTTCGAGCGCGCCCGCCAGATCGGTGGACGACAGCACCCGAAAGCTCGACAGCAGCGTGCGCACGGGGCGCGCAGGCGCATCGTAGCCGGCCGACGCGCGATGCAGTTCGGCCAGCGCGCGGCCAGCCGCATACGCATGCGACGGATGCGTGAACGGCTGCCACGACATCACACCGCGATACGGATCGACGCCGGGCGCGAGCACGTGCACCTCGTACGTCCACTCGCCGGACGCAAACGCGGTCGCACCGTTGCGATCGGCCAGCACGTCGACCACCGGCACGCCGCGCTCACGCAAATGCGCGATGAAGCGATGCTCTTCCTCCAGCCCCGCGACATCGCGCAGGCTCGCGTGATGACGCTTGACGAACAACCCGCGCCCGTCCGCCATCCGCACCAGTACCGCTGCCGCGAACTGCCGCGGGCTGTGCCACGTCAGCCGCACCGGCTCGCCCGCGCCGTCGATCCGCGCGAGCACGGCCGCCACCTCGTCGTGCGTGATCAGCGGCCAGTCGCGTTCGGCCTGCTCGCCGTCCACGCCGAATTGCGGCGGGGCGACGTCGCGCGACAGAGGGCCGTCCGGCTCGAGGGGGAATGACATGAACGACGTTGCTCCGTGGTTGAATCCGTGCGCGGATCAGCGCGCGCCGCCGCCCGATGCGAGCGGGCCGCCCGCGGCCGCGCGCAATGCGGCGGCCGTCCGGCTCCAGTCGCGCCAGCCGACGACGGCCAGCCCGATGAACAGCGCATAGAGCCCGGCCGTCAGATACAGTTCCTTGAACACGAACATCCCGACGTACACGACGTTCACGACGATCCACAACCCCCACGACGCGATGTAGCGCCGCGCGGTCCAGTATTGGGCGACGAGGCTGAACGCAGTCAGCGACGCGTCGACGAACGGCAGCGCCGCATCGGTCCAGCGCGCCATCATCCCGCCGAGCAGCGCACTGCCGATGACCGCCGCGATCAGGTCGGGCAGCATTCTGAGCGGCCGCACGCCGGTCACGGGCGCGACGTCGCCGGCTGGCGCAGCCCCGCCGTCGGCACTACCGTCGGCCTCGCTCGCGCGCTGCGCGAGCCAGCGCTGCCAGCCGTACACCTGCAGCACCGCGAAGGCGCCCTGCAGCAGCATGTCCGAGTACAGCTTCGCGTCGAAGAAGATCCAGCCGTACAGCGCGACCGACGCGAGGCCGACCGGCCAGCACAGCATGCGCCGTTTCGCCGTCAACCAAATCGCGAGCGCGCTGACGATCACGCCGGCGATTTCGAGTGGGGACATCGTCTGTACTCTCCTGAGGGGCTGCCGGGGCCGCGCGTCACGCGGCCGAATCCGGGCGGTCAGAAATCATAGGTCAACGATACACGCGCGGTGCGCGGCGCGCCGGGGAACAGGTATGCATCGCCCTGCTGCTCGCCTGCGTCGCGCCAGTAGAACTTGTTGAACAAATTGTCCACCGACACGCGCAACACCGTACGATGGCCACCGATCTTGGTCGTATAACGCGCGCCGAGATTGAACACGAACCACGACGGCACGCGCGCGGTGCCTTCCTCGTTCGCGTTGCGCGCCGCGCTGTATTCCACGCCACCGAGCACGTTCAGGCCCGCGACGCCCGGCACCGCGTAGTCCGCGTACAGCGACGCGCGCAGCGCGGGCACGTTGATGATCTGGTGCCCTTCGTAGGCGGGCGACCCCGAATCGACCGCGCGGGCGCGAATCGCCGCGACGCTGGCCGTCAGGCCCAGCCGCTCGGTCACACGCCCGGCCGCGCCGAGTTCGATCCCCTGGTGCCGCTGAGTGCCGCGCTGCACGAACGTGTAGCTCGTGCCCGACGCATCCGGGTCCGCGAACTGGAACGGCTTGCTGATCGAGAACACGGCGGCCGTGAGGCTCAGCCGGTCGAGCCAGTCGTATTTCGCGCCGACTTCGATCTGGTGCGATTCGACGGGCGGCAGGAACGCATACGCGTTGGTCGCGCGCACGGGCGCCTGGTCGCCGAGCGACAGCGCCTTGCTGTACGACGCATACAGCGACAGCACGTTCACCGGCTTGTAGACGAGCGCGACCTGCGGCAGGAACACCGAGCGGTCGGTATGCGTCGTCTCGCCGTCGAGGCTGCTCCAGCTGCGCTGGCGCAGCAGCACTTCCTTGCCGCCCGCGAGCACCTGCCAGTGTTCGCCGATACTGATGCGGTCGAGCCCGAACACGCCGTACTGCCACGCGTCGAGGCGCGGATACGACGGCCCCGGTGAATTCGGCGACGGCGGAAAGGTCAGGTCGGGCCCGTAGATATTCTCGCTGCCCACGTAGTCGTACACGGCGTCGGCCATGTGCACGACGCGGCGCTGCACGCTCACGCCGAGCGTCAGCTCGTGCCGCAGCGGCCCCGTCGCGAATTTTCCGGTCGTGACCGCGCGCAGATCGTCGTTGCGCCGGTATTCGCCGGGGCTGCGGAAGTCGTACACGTCGTAGTCGCCGTTCGCGCCGAAGAAGAACGGCGACGTCGCGCCGGCCGCGCAGCTCGCCGCATACGAGCAGCCGTACGCGAACGCGCTGTTGTCGTCGATCATCGTGCGGCTGCGGCCCGCGGCGATGTACGCCTTCCAGTCGTCGTTGAACTGGTAGTCGAAACGCGCGTTCAGGTTCAGCGCATCGGTCGTCACCGGCTTCGCCCACGGCTGCGTGCCGAGGGCCTTCGACGTCGTCTTGACCGACGGCACGATCGTGCCGCCGAGCAACTGGTAGCCGGGCGCGGAACGCTGGATCCACTGCTGGAATTCGGCATTGAGCTGCAGGCTCGCGAGCGGGCTGATGTCCCAGTCGGCGGCGATCGAGCCGAACGTGCGCCGTCCGTTCGTGCCGTCGATATAGGAGTGCATGTTCTCCTTCGCCGCATTGATCCGGAACCCGAACTGATGATCGGGGCCGAAGCGGCGGCCGAAATCGACGGCCGCCGACGTCGAGCCGCGGCTGTCGACGCCGCCCGTCACGCTCGCGACGTTCGCGGAACGCTTGGTCACGAAGTTGATCACGCCGCCCGGCGCGACGACGCCGCTGTCGATGCCCGCGAGCCCTTTCAGGATCTCGACGCGCTCCTTGTTCTCGAGTGGCACGTTCTGCTCGCCGGACACCGTCAGCCCGTCGATCCGGATCGCGCTCGCGAGATCGACCGGAAAGCCGCGGATCGCGAAGCCTTCGAAATAACCGACCGGCGCATAGTCGTTGACGACCGACGCATCGTTGCGCACGACGTCGCTCAGCCGCTTCGCCTGCTGATCGTCGATCAGCGCGCGCGTGATCACGTTCACCGATGCCGGCGTGTCGCGCAGCGGCGCGTCGTCGAGCCCGGCCACCGACGCTTCGCGCGCGCGCAGCGACTGGCCGCGCTCGCCGCTCACCGTGATCGCGGGCAACGTCGCGTTGCCGGCCGCTTCGGTGCCCGGCGCGGGCGTGTCGCCCTGGGCCACGGCAGCCTGCGCCGCGAAAAGCGTGACGCCGAGACCGACACCGAGCCCGACCTTCGCGCGCCGCCGCCGTGCGGGCGCCGCTGTTGTTCTATTCACCGTCATTGTTCTGGATGGAAAACTCGCCACTCGACCTGTCGAAACCCGAAACCCCAAACCCGTTACGAAGCTGCGAAGCGTGCGCCCGCGAATGCCGCCGCGCCCGTCACCGGGCACGTGCGTCGACACGATATTCATCAGACGAACCGAACCCTGCGGCGTGGAAGCGGCCGACCGGTCGGAACAACGCAGGATGGGACATCGGATTCGGATGACGCGCCGGAAACCGACGCAGCGGCCGACGGGTTCGTCAACGGCTCGTCGGCCGGCCGGCTGCCTCGCGCGGTCGTGTCGTGCGGGGGACGCTTCGAACGCCCCGGTGCGGGCGGCGGGCACTGACGCCGGCCGTTCATCGGAACGGCGGCCTGCCCGGCGCGCGACATCGCGGCGTGGCGCGCATTTTACCCCGGGCGCGGCGAAGGGCCGCGGAATCGGGCGGAACGGGAGACGGGGAAAGCGGGAACGGGGACAGACGGCTTGGGCGGCGCGATAACGGTGGCGACGGCGGCAACGGCGGCGCCGGCGGCGCCGGCGGCGATTCGGTCGCGATGCGCGTCGTGCGTGTCGGCCGCCGACACCAGCGTCATCCTCCGCCGGTCGGGCGACCTCGAACCGGAGCGGGAATGGCGACCCGCGACCGGTTCATCAGCCGTTCGCTCAGAACCCCTGCATCGTCACGGTCGGATCGACGACCAGATGCACGACACCGTAAATGACCGCGCCGACCAGCAGCGCAAGCAGGATCGCGACGAACGGCAGCAGCGTGAAGTTGGCGTTCGCGAGATCGGTCGCGTGCGCCTTGCTGTTGCGCACGCCGAAGAAACTCCACAGGACCAGGCGGACCATGCCGAGCAGTTTCATGATGGGCTCCTTTATCGAATCGGTTGACGCTATCGTCGATCCGGACGGCATCCGAAAAAAGAAGCAGTTGCGTACGGTTTTCGCGCAGCAGGCCCTCTGCGGCGGCATGTCGCACGCGCGTCAGCGGTCGAGCACGACCGGCTCGGTCGCGCCTTGCGCGGGCCGCGCGACGCACAGCAGCGCACAGCCGGGCTCGACCGGCGCATCGGGCGTTTGCTCGTATTCCACCGCGCCGGACAGCACGCGCGTCGCGCACGTGCCGCACGAACCGGCGCGGCATTCGGACGGCACGGCCACGCGCTGCCCTTCCGCGAATTCGAGCAGCGTGCCGTCGGCAGGCGTCCACGCGGCGTCGCGCCCCGTGCGCCGGAACACGACCGGCACGCTTGCCGCCGCAGGCGCGGCAGCCGCGCGGGTCGCGCTGCGCGAGACGCTCGACGGCCCGAACGCCTCGAAGCGGATGCGCTCGTCGGGCACGTTCAGCGCGCGCAGTCCGTCGTACAGGTCGCGCATGAAGGCCGACGGCCCGCACAGATAGAAATCGTAGTCGTCGAACGACAGCACCCGCTTCAGTTGCCCGATGTCGATGCGGCCTGCCCGCGCCGCCGCGCTTTCTTGAGAACGACTGTCGAACCAGTGAAGCGACACGCGTGCATCGGCGGCCGCGAGGCGCACCAGTTCCGCCGCGAACGGCCGGTCGGCCGCTTCGCGTGCGCCATGCACGAACACGATACGGCGCGACGGTGTGTCGTCGGCCAGTGCCCGACGCAGCATCGCGATCATCGGCGTGATGCCGATGCCGGCCGACACGAGCACGGCCGGCCGCCGGCTCGCGAGATCGAACGTGAAGCGGCCGCGCGGCATCTGCGCGTCGAGCGTCATGCCGGCCTGCGCGTGATCGTGCAGCCACGCCGATACGCGCCCTTCACGCTTCACGGTGATCCGGTACTGCGTGCCGCCCGGTGCATCGGACAGCGTGTAGCTGCGAATCGCGGGCGCGTCGCTGCCCGGCAGCGCGATGCGCAGCGTCAGATGCTGACCCGCTTCGTACGCAGGCAATGAACCGCCATCCGCCGGTTCGAAATGGAACGACCGGATCGCGCGGGCTTCGTCGACGATCTTCGCGATCCGCAGCGACCGCCATGCGGGTGCCGATGCAGGCGCGACCGCGGACGGCGCGGGTCCGGCCGTTGCCGTTGCCGTTGCCGTTGCCGCCGCCATCGCCGCGAACTGCGGCGCGCGCTCGACCGCCGACCACCGGAACGGCAGCACCGCCCGCACGCGCCGCACTTCCCGCACATGAAACCGCACGACGCGCTGCGCGCCGTCGAACGACGCGACGACCGGCCCGTCCCACACGATTTCCGCGTGCGCGGCGACATACAGCACGTCGCCGCTGTCGAAATCGATGAACAGCAGCCCCGCGCGCGGATCGTGCTGCAGGTTGCCGAGCGTATTGAAGAACCGGTTGCCGCTGAAATCGGGCGTCGTCAACGTACGCGCATCGTCGACGCGCACGAAGCCCGGCATCCCGCCGCGATGCGACACGTCCGCGCCGCGCGCGGCGCCCGCCTCCGCCGACGTGTTCGCACTCGCAACGAAGAACGTATCGGCCTGTGCGAGCAGCGCGCGATCCGCGTCGCTCAGCGCGTCCGACACGTCCGGCGCGACGGCGGCCGCGACGTCCCGCGCGACGAAGGTCGGCTTGCGGCCCTGGATGTACTTCGCGCAATTGCCGAAGCTCTGCTCGACCGCGATCGTCAGCGCATCGCCGTCGACCGCGCGCACGACGCCGTTCACGCGATTGCGCCGCCGCGTATCGAATTCGATTCCGAGGCCGCCCAGCGGCGCGCCCGCCTGCCATGCGCCGGCCAGCGGATCGCCCGGCAGCGCGGGCGCCGCGATGCGCAGCGTGCGGGCGTCCGGCGACGTGACGAAACCCGGCGCCCCGACCCGCAGCGTCGCCCACGGCTGGCCGTGCGCATCGACGCCCCCGAGCACGAAGAACGGCAGTTGCGCGAAAAACGTCCGGTGCTGGTCCGGCATGAAGCGCCGAATCCCGCGCCGGCCGGCCGCGCTCGCCGCGTCCGTCACGCCCGCGCGCTGCTGCACGGCAAGCTCGCCCGCATGAAACGGCGCGGTGTCGAGTTCCCAGCCCGGTACGACGGCGGTCGGCGCATTCATCACGTTCTCCTGAACAGGCGCGGTGGCAGTAAGCGTCAAGCGGCGAGCAGGCCCGCGCGCGTCGTCGGCATCGCGACGAAGCCCGGCAACGCCTCGATACGCGCCAGCCATGCACGCACGTGCGGATACGGTTCGAGCGACACGCCGCCTTCCGGTGCGTGCGCGATGTACGTGTACGCGGCGATGTCCGCGATCGTCGGCTGCGTGCCGGCCGCGAACGGCTTGCCGGCCAGTTCGCGATCGATCACGTCGAGCACCTTCGCGGCCGTGCGCTTGGCCGCTTCCGGGTCGAGCTGGGCGCCGAACACGGTCACGAGCCGCGCAGCGGCCGGACCCGACGCGATCGGGCCGGCCGCGTACGACAGCCAGCGCTGCACGACGGCCGCGCCGACCGGGTCGTCGGGCAGCCAGTGCGCGTCGCCGTAGCGCTTCGCGAGATACACGAGGATCGCGTTCGAATCGGCGATCACGGTGCCGCCGTCGTCGATCACCGGCACCTGCCCGAGCGGATTCAATGCGAGAAACGCCGGTTCGCGCTGCGCGCCGGCCGCGAGATCGACGTCGATGGTCTTCGACGGCAACCCGAGCAGCGACAGGAACAACCGGACACGGTGCGCGTGCCCGGACAGCAGGAACGAATAGACGCGGATCGGCGAGGCGGGCTTGCTGGCGGCAGACATGGAAACACTCCGGAATCTCGCGCCGCCGGGGATCGGCGACGAACGGCTCCAGCGTAACGCTCGCCGTTCGTCGCCAGAAGACGGATAATCACTGAAACATTATCCGCTTTCATAGGACAATCGACGATGGCCGATCTGCGCGACGTGAACCTGAACCGGCTGGCGATCTTCGTCGCGGTGGTCGAAGCCGGCTCGCTGACGGCCGCGGCCGAGCGACTCGGCCTCGCGAAGACGGTCGTCAGCACGCACATGCAGCGCCTCGAATCCGAGGTCGGCGCGAACCTGCTGGTGCGCACGACGCGGCGGCTGAGCGTGACCGACGCGGGACGCGTGTTCTACGACGCGTGCCGCGACATCGTGCGCGCGACCGAAGCCGCGCTCGACGCGGTGTCCTCCGACGCCGGGCCGCTGCGCGGCACGCTGCGCGTGAGCGTGCCGATCGACTATGGCGCGCTGGTGGTCGCACCGGCCGTCGTCGCGCTGCGCGACCGGCATCCGGCGCTCGCCGTCGAACTGGTCGCGAACGACCGCGTGGTCGATCTCGTCGCGGACAACCTCGACGTCGCGATCCGCATCGGGCGGCTTGCCGATTCCAACTATCGCGCGGTGCAGCTCGGCACCTACGAGAAATGGCTGGTCGCGAGCCCGGCGTTCATCGCGCGACACGGGCTGCCGCGCGACCCCGATGCGCTTGCCGCGCTGCCGTTCGTGATGCTGTCGTCGCTGCCGCGCCCGCATACGCTCGATCTCGACGATGCGCGCGGCGGCCACGCATCGGTGCGCTGCGTCGCGCCGGTCGTGTCGAACACCGCGACCGCGTGCCGCGCGATCGTGCTCGCGGGCGGCGGCTTCGGGCTGCTGACGGATTTCTCGACCGCGGATGATGTCGCGGCGGGCCGGCTCGTGCGGCTGCTGCCTGGCTGGCGTACGGCGCCGGCGGGGATCCACGCGGTGTATCCGTCGACGCGGCTGCCTTCGCCGAAGGTGCGAGCGTTTGTCGAGGCGATGAAGGGGAAGCTGGGGGGAGCGCCGACAGCGCCTACGACAAAGCGCTCACGGTCGAAGTAGCAAGCCGCGTGGTTCATTGCGCGCTTACGGTATTCGACGACAGCGCATTCGCCGATAACGGCGAGCCGCTCCGCCGGTATCGTCAGCAGACGCTGCATCAGATTTTATTGGTTCGTCTGCGCACCCAATGCGCCAACATCGCGAGCAACAGGCAAGCCACACAGGCTGGCCAATACGCGACCCAGACCCAAGCGCTCCGTTCATGGGCTGCGCTCCAGACGAAGCAGGCACACAGCAGGGTTAGGGCGATCAACGAGAAGGCGAAGCGGGATTTCTCGAGCATCCCGGCGGAATGCATCGCCCAAAGCAAGACCGCAGGAAGCAACAGATAGCCCCAATAGAATGCCATCGTCGTCAGTTCATCCGACGGCCGGCGGACCAGATTCGATATGTCAACCACCGTCATCACCGACCCGAACGACACCATCAGAAAAACTGCCACACTGACGCATACGAAATATCGGCCGTTGTAGTCGACATACCTTGCTCTCACGATCACTCCCTGGTCGATGACGTCAGCCCGCTCCCTATTGCAATGGATCGCGGGACCATCGATCCCTCATGACAACCGCAGCGATGAAGCGGAATCGTTCCACATCCACCACGGCGCCACCCTAACGTAACGGCTCGACCGACGGTGACGTGAAGCCGCTTTCCATTGTGCCGGTCAACGAAGCGCCCCGACAGGTCCGGCTCCAGCGCTCGAAGTTGTAGTTCGTCTGCATCCAGCGATTGCCGACGGCATCACCGCCGGGCTTGCGAATCGACCAACCCAATTCGGCGTCGTAATGCGCTTCATCGCGCTCGTTGGTTACGACGCCCTTGGTATCGACAACGGCCTCGCGCGTCGCGCCGCCCTCGATCTGTTGAGGCCCCTGCTTCGCGCCGAGGTCGTGCGCGTACAACTGACGAAGATGCTCGACGCATGCGTCGAAACTGGCGAACGATTGCGGCAGCATCTCCACCGGCGGCAAATGGCCGCTCGCGGAAACGGACGATGCAAACGACGTCGCAACGCTCAACAGGAGAAGGCGGGTGTTGAAGTGCTTCATGTTCGAGGTTCCCGCATATGCCCGAGCGCCAGCTCCGGGTCGACAACTGCCCGCTAGCGAGCGCTTTTGGGCAGGCTGCAATCGGTGTAATAGAGACGGCACGCGGTATCGCCATCCGTCTGGCAGATCGCCATGCCTTTCTGTATGGCTTCTTCCCTGGTGCCAGCACCGGCCGTACTGAATCCTTTGCTTCCAACGATCATGGCTCCGCAGCCGTTGGAGTAGGTCAACTGAACTTTGCAGGTAGCCCCGCCCTTGGCCTGGCAATCTGCCATCGCCGTGCGCGCGGCTCCGCGTTCGCTTTCCCCGCCGACGGCCGTGCCGAGTACGCCCTTTACACCATCGGTCGCGATCGCTCCCCACGTCGTCGCCAAACTGAACGTGGGCGCCTGCTGTGTAGGTGCCGCCTGCGTGCGGGGGGCCGGGCCACAAGACGTCGCGCTATAGGGAATCCAGCCTGACGGACATGCCACTTGGGCGTGCGCGGTGATACTGATACCGACCAGGCAAGCGATTGAAAGAATTTTGGATCGCATGTTCTCTGTAACGCGTCTAGCGCTTTTCGTGTTATTCCAGTCGCTGGATTTTCACGGTACTCGATGGGCTGAGATAGCCAATGGAGCCCTTGATCCGTTTGTCGTTGTACCGACCTGCTCCCCGCGTTTGGTACGGTAATCAAAGCGAATCGACGAACGCGAGCAATCGGCCCCGCGCGCGGTAACGTACTGACTATCCGTTGTGAAGTGGCGATACTCTCGCAAACGCCGCCTCTTTCATGGCTGGATGCGCGTGCAAATATACCTGAGTTGTTTCGACGGATTCATGCCCGAGCCGCAGTTTCCGACGCCCGCTACCTGCCCGTTCCCAACGTCCCCAGCAGCACCTTCCTGCAACTCGCGATCATCTGCGCCTCCGGATCGCGATAGTCGGTCAGCAGCCACGCCGCGCCGACGTTCGTCATCGCGCCCACCAGCGCGAGCCCGATCAGCCGCTGCTCGGTGCGCTCGGCAGGCGTGACGGCCTCGCCCGGCGCGCCGATCGCCATGATCAGCTTGCCGAAGTCGATCAGCATGCGCTGGTACGTCATGTCGGTATCCGCGCTCACGCCCATCACCTCGAGCAGCAGCACGCGCGCCGCGCACGGGTCGCGCAGAAACGCGAAGAATGCGGCGAGCCCCGCGTCGACGCGCTCGCGCAGCTCGCCGCCGCGCGCGGCGACCGCCTGCGCGACCGCGTCATGCAACTGCTGCGCGTGATGCAGGTAAGTGCAGCGCAACAGATCCTCGGTGCTGTCGAACGCCGCGTAGAAATAGCGATCGTTCAGCTTCGCTTCCTGGCAGATCGACCGCACGGTCGCCTTGCGAAAACCCACCGTGCCGAACACGCGCGTCGCCGCGCGGATCAATGCGTCGCGCCGCTCGGCGGCCCGCACCTCGGGCGCCACGCCGCCATACGCCCGGCCCCTTTTTTCCGTTTCGAGTGCTTTCTCCATTCCGCTATTTGACATCAGGACACCCGAAAACTAAAGTGGTGATGAACAACACCACAATAGATGCGCCGCCGGTGCAGCGCAAGCGGAACGGGAGGACGACGAATGAAGGGGTTTTCCGGCAAGGTCGCCGCGATCACGGGCGCCGGTTCGGGCATGGGCCGCAGCCTCGCGGTCGAACTGGCGCGGCGCGGCTGCGAGGTCGCGCTCGCCGACGTCAACGACGTCGGGCTCGCCGGCACGGCGGCCGCGTGTGCGCAGCACGGCGTGCACGTGAGCACGCGGCGGCTCGACGTCGCCGACCGCGACGCGGTGTTCGCGTGGGCCGATTTCGTTCGCGCCGAGCACGGCAAGGTCAACCTGATCTTCAACAATGCGGGCGTGTCACTGGCCGCCAGCGCCGAAACCGCGCGCCTCGCCGATCTCGAATGGATCGTCGGCATCAATTTCTGGGGCGTCGTGCATGGCACGCAGGCGTTCCTGCCGCATCTGCGCGCATCAGGCGACGGCCACGTCGTCAACACGTCGAGCCTGTTCGGGCTCGTCGCGATGCCGACGCAAAGCGCGTACAACGCGACCAAGTTCGCGGTGCGCGGCTTCACCGAAGCGCTGCGGATGGAACTCGAACTCGACGGCGCGCCGGTGAGCGCGACCTGCGTGCATCCGGGCGGCGTCGCGACGAGCATCGTCGACGCGGGCCGCGTCGATACCAGCATCCACGCGCTGACGGGCCAGGATGAAGCGACGCATCGTCGCCAGGCCAACCGCCTGATCAACGCGACGACGGCCGACGAGGCCGCGCGGCAGATCCTCGCGGGCGTCGAGCGCAATGCGCGCCGCGTGCTCGTCGGCGCCGACGCGCGCCGGCTCGACCGGATCGCGCGCCTGCTCGGCGCCGGTTACCAGTGGCTGATGCTGCGCCACGTGCGCCGCGCCCGCGCACGCAACCTCGAACGCGCGCACGCCCCGGCCACGCGCCCCACCACGCCGACCAAGGATCTCGCATGACCACGACGACGACCGACCGGCGCGACGCGCCGCCCGCCCGCGACACCCGCCGCGACAGTGGCGATAACCACGATACCCGCGACCTCGACGTGCTGATCGTCGGCGCCGGCCTGTCCGGCATCGGCGCCGCGTATCACCTGAAGCAGCGCTGCCCGCATGCGAGCGTGGCGATCGTCGAGGCGCGCGACGCGATCGGCGGCACCTGGGACCTGTTCCGCTATCCGGGTGTTCGTTCGGATTCCGACATGTTCACGCTCGGCTACAGCTTCCGCCCGTGGCACAGCGACAAGGCGATCTCCGACGGCCAGACGATCCTCGACTACATCCGCGACACCGCGCGCGCCTACGGCATCGACAAGACGATCCGCTACGGCCAGAAGGTCGTCGCGGCCGACTGGGATTCGAACCGCGCGCGCTGGACGGTGCGCATCGAGCGCACGCGAGACGGCGCGACCGACGCGCTCGTCTACACCTGCCGCTTCCTGTTCATGTGCAGCGGCTACTACGACTACGACGCCGGCTACCTGCCCGACTGGGCCGGCATGGACACGTTCGAGGGCCAGCTCGTGCATCCGCAGCACTGGCCGAAGGATCTGTCGTACGCGAACCGGCGCGTGGTCGTGATCGGCAGCGGCGCGACGGCCGTCACGCTCGTGCCGTCGATGGCGGCCGACGCGCAGCACGTGACGATGCTGCAGCGCTCGCCGACCTACATCGTGTCGCTGCCCGCGCGCGACAAGATCGCGAACGCGCTGCGCCGCGTGCTGCCGTCGCGGCTCGCGCACCGGCTCGTGCGCGTGAAGAACGTGCTGCTGACGATGTACCTGTACAACGTGTCGCGCCGCAAGCCCGACCAGACGAAAAAATTCATCATCCGCGCGGCCAGCAAGCAGCTCGGCCCCGACTTCGACGTCGCGAAGCACCTGACGCCGCGCTACATGCCGTGGGACCAGCGCGTGTGCCTCGTGCCGAACGGCGACCTGTTCAAGGCGATCCGCGCGGGCCGCGCATCGATCGTCACCGACGAAATCGAGCGCTTCACGCCGACCGGCCTCCAGTTGAAGAGCGGCCAGCAGCTCGACGCGGACGTGATCGTCACCGCGACCGGGCTGAAGGTGAAGATGCTCGGCGGCGCGCGCGTGACGGTCGACGGCCGCGCGGTCGATTTGCCGGAGACGGTGTCGTACAAGGGGATGATGTACAGCGGCGTGCCGAACCTCGCATCGTCGTTCGGCTACACGAATGCGTCGTGGACGCTGAAGGCCGAGCTGATCGCGCGCTACGTGTGCCGGCTGCTCAACCACATGCGCGCGAACGGGTACGACACGTGCGTGCCGCGGCTCGGCGCGGGCGATCTCGGCGACGTGCCGGCCGTCAATCTGAGCTCGGGCTACATCCAGCGCGCGGCCGGCATCCTGCCGAAGCAGGGGCACCGCAAGCCGTGGAAATTCCACCAGAACTACGTGCTCGATCTCGCGTCGCTGAAGTTCAGCGCGCTCGCCGATTCCGCGATGCACTTCGAACGCCGCGCCCAAACCGGCCCGGCCGCTACCGCACCGGCTGCCGAACCCGCACTCGAAACCCGCTGAGGCCGACATGACTCCTACGCTCCATCTGATCCAGAACGTACTGCTCGGCGTCGTCGCGGTGCTCGCCGCGCTCGCGCTGTTTTCCGCTTACGTGGCCCGTCGCGTGACGCGGGCGTTCCCGGCCGAAGGCCGCTTCGTCGACATCGACGGCGATCGTATCCACTACGTCGAATACGGTAACGGCCCGCCGATCGTGTTCGTCCACGGGCTCGCGGGGCAATGGCGCAATTTCGCGTACCTGCCGCTCACGCGGCTCGCGCAGCAGCATCGCGTGATCCTGCTCGACCGCCCGGGCGCCGGCCGCTCGCTGCGCGGCGCGGCCTCGCAGGCGAACGTGTTCGCGCAGGCCCGCACGGTCGCCGCGTTCATCGACGCGTTGCAGCTCGACAAGCCCGTGCTGGTCGGCCACTCGCTCGGCGGCGCGATCGCGCTCGCGGTCGGCCTCAACCATGCGGACCGCGTGAGCCGGCTCGCGCTGATCGCACCGCTGTCGCATGAGCAGACCGAGCCGCCCGCGCCGTTCAAGCCGCTGATGCTGCCGTCGCCGCTCGTGCGCCGTTTCGTGTCGTGGACCTTCGCGATCCCGCTGACGATCCTGACCGGCCGCAAGGCCGTGCGCCAGGTGTTCGCGCCGGAGGCCGTGCCGCGCGACTTCCCGGTCAAGGGCGGCGGCCTGCTCGGGATGCGCCCGCACGTGTTCTACGCGACGGCCACGGACTTGCTGTCGGCGCCCGTCGACCTGCCCGCGATGGAGCGTCGCTATGCGGAACTCGCGCTGCCGGTCGACGTGCTGTACGGCCGCGCCGATCCGATCCTGAACTGGCGCGAGCACGGCGACGCGCTCGCGAAAAAATCGGCGCGCGTGCGGTTGAAGGTCGTCGAGGGCGGCCACATGCTGCCGGTCACGATTCCCGAAGCGACGGCCGACTGGCTGCTCGAAGTCGCCGCCGCGCCGGCCGACGTCGCCGCGCAGCCCGTGCGCATCGCGTAGTTCGCGGCAACGCAGCGGGGCCTGATTCCGTGGCGGGCAGCCGGCGCCGCAACGGAATCAGGCTTCGTCGTCGGGTATCGACAGCCCGAGATCCGAGAGCACTTCGCGCGCGTTGCGAAACGCCTCGACCGCGGCCGGCGCCCCGGCGTACAGCGCGCTGTGCAGCAATACCTCGCGAATCTCGACGAGGCTCGCGCCGTTGTTGAGCGCGCCGCGAACATGCCCCTTCAGCTCCGTGCCGCGGCCGAGCGCCGCCAGCATCGCGCACGTGCACAGGCTGCGCGTCTTCAGGTCGATCCCGCCCCGCTGCCACGTGCTGCCCCACGCATGTTCGTTCAGCCAGTTCTGCAGCGGACGCGAAAAGCCGTCGAGGTCGCGCATCGCGCGCTCGACGAACGCCTCGCCCATCACGTCGATCCGCCGCGCCTTGCCGTATTCCCTGTCCTGTTCGCTCATGTCGGTGTCCTGGTGGTTGGAAGTCGTGGCCGCTGCCGCGTCGCCGGCGGCCGGGGGATGTCGCACCATGTTCAGCGGGACGGCGCGTTTCGTCAAAGATGCGGGCCTCGGTTCGCGGCCGGTCGCGTAACGGGCGGTCGAACGCTACGTAACATCCCGTCGCGCGTTACGGCGCCTTACGGGAACATCGCAGCCGCGACGCTCGCGCACCGCGCGCGCCTGTCGCGCGAAACCGCCATTCCTCCGTTTAAATCGCATCGATATTCCCGATTTCCGCAACAAATCGCGACACCGTTTCCCGAAACCTGTCATGGCGCGGAATTTGCAGAGAAGGCCTGGACACACTTCCAATGTCGAGGCCAACATGCAGAATCTCTTCAAGAAGACGACGGTAACGATGGCCGTCTCGTCACTGCTCGCGCTGTACGGCTGCGGCTCGGTCGATGGACCGACGACCCCGCCGACGATCAAGCCGAGCACGTCCGGGACGAGCGGCACTTCGGGGACGTCGGGGACGTCGGGCGGCGGTTCGTCGGGGACGTCGGGCGGAGGTAGTTCGGGGACTTCGGGGTCGTCGGGGACTTCCGGCACGTCGGGTACTTCCGGTACTTCGGGCACCTCCGGCACCTCGGGTACTTCCGGTACTTCCGGTACTTCCGGTACTTCCGGTACTTCGGGCACTTCCGGCACCTCGGGTACTTCAGGTACCTCAGGCACTTCCGGCACCTCGGGCACTTCCGGCACCTCGGGTACTTCAGGTACCTCAGGCACTTCCGGCACCTCGGGCACCTCCGGTACTTCGGGCACCTCCGGTACCTCGGGCACTTCCGGCACCTCGGGTACTTCCGGCACTTCGGGCACCTCCGGTACCTCGGGCACTTCCGGCACCTCGGGTACTTCAGGTACCTCGGGCACTTCCGGCACCTCCGGTACTTCGGGCACTTCCGGTACTTCGGGCACTTCCGGCACCTCGGGTACTTCCGGTACCTCAGGCACCTCCGGTACTTCGGGCACTTCCGGCACCTCGGGCACCTCCGGGACGTCGGGCACTTCCGGCACCTCGGGCACCTCCGGGACGTCGGGTACTTCCGGTACCTCGGGCACCTCCGGTACTTCGGGCACCTCCGGTACTTCGGGCACCTCCGGCACCTCGGGTACTTCCGGTACGTCGGGTACTTCCGGCACCTCGGGCACCTCCGGTACCTCGGGTACGTCCGGCACCTCCGGCACCGGCGTCACCCCGCTCGGCAATGTCCTTCAGAAATCCGGCAACCTCGTGACGGCGCTCGGCACGACGGTCGTGAACGGCGGCGGTCAGATCGGCGGCGTGCAGATTCCCGGCACGAACCCGACGACGGCCACCAGCATCGGCAACGCGGTCGGCAGCCTCGGCAACGGCGTGCAATCGCTCGGCAACGGCATCGCGGCCGGCCTGGGCTCGATCGGCGTGTCGGCGAACCCGCTCGGGCCGACGATCACGTCGACCACCGGCCTGCTGACCGGCGCCGGCGGCGCGGTCAACAACCTCGGCAATGCCGTGACGAGTCTCGGCACCGGTCCGCTGTCGCCGCTCGCGCCCGCGACGACCCTGGTCGGCAGCCTCGTCAACACGGTCGGCACCGCGGTCAACTCGACCGCATCGGCGCTGAACACGGCACTGAACAGCTCGCCGGTCCAGCAGCTCGAAACGCAGCTCGGCAAGGTGATCAACCCGATCACGAACACGCTGACCGGCGGCGTCACGACGCCGGGCGCCACGCAGACGCTCGGCGGCGTGACGCTGCTCGGCACGCCGCTCAACGGCCTGCTGAGCACGCTCGGCAGCGGCCTCGGGCTCGCGGGCACGAAGGTCGGCGGCGCGACCGACAACCCGGTCGGCGCGGGCCTCGGCGGCGTCGTGACGCAGCTCGGCAACACGGTGACGTCGACGGGCGGCCTCGTCCACGACAACAACGCGGGCAGCTCCAGCAGCGGCACGGGCGGCAGCAATCCGCTCGCGCCGATCACGGGCCTGCTGGGCACGTTGACGGGCGGCCTCGGCGGCGGCAGCTCGAGCGGTTCGGGCGGCACCAGCGGCACCAGCAGCGGCGGCCCGCTCGCACCGATCACCGGCCTGCTCGGGACGGTGACGGGCGCACTCGGCGGCATCGGTTCGAGCGGCACCAGCGGCACGGGCGGAACGAGCGGGACCGGCGGCACCAGCGGTACGGGTGGCGCAGGCCTCGGCGGCCTGCTGGCGCCGGTCACCAATCTCGTCAACGCGCTGACGCCGCTCGGCGCGAGCCTCACCGGCACCGTCACGACGCCGGGCGGCAACCTGTCCGGCACGCTCGGCGGGGTGCTGACGAGCGGCCCGGTCGGCACGCTCACGGGTGCGCTGGGCACGCCGGCCGGCTCGGCCGGCGCCACCGGCACGGTCAGCCCCGGCGGCGCAGCAGGCACCGTGACGACGCCGGGCGGCAGCGGCTCCGTGGTGACCGGCCTGACCGGCAGCACGGGCGGCGCCGCCGCGGGCGGCACCGGCAACCTGCTGTCGCCGGTGACCAACCTGCTCGGCGGTCTGCTGGGCGCCGGCACCAAGAAGTAAGCGGTAGCGCATCACGTATCAGAACGACAGGCCAATGGCCGGGCGCGCATCCATACAAAGCCCGGCCGACGGCCGGCGTCACCCGCCAAGCGGGGGCGCCGGCCCTCATCCCTACGAGGATCCGATCATGAACTCCACGCTCGACGGCATCGTCGCTGCCCCGGACCGCCCACCCCGCTCCGCCACGCCGTTCCGCGCCGGCCTGCTCGGCATCACGGCCGGACTCTTCGCGCTGTGGATCACGCGCGATCACCCGGCCCTCGACGCGGCCACGCGCGCGGTCATCGCGAGCCTCGCGATCATCGGCACGATCGCGCTGCACGAACTCTTCATCTCGCGCGTCTACCTGCGCCCGAGCGCGGGGCTGTCACGGCAGGCCGTCCGGCCGCTCGGCATCGCGCGCGTCGCGACGCGGCTCGGCGCGCTGACGTCGATCTACGCGGGCATCGGCGCGATCTACTGGCTGCTGCCCGAATACCACGGCGCGTTCTACCTGCCGTTCTGGTCGCTGCTGCGCTCGCTCGCGCCGTACGTGATCGTCGCCGCGCCGTTCTACTTCGCGTGGATGGACCGCCATCAGCGCGAGACCGACGACGCGTACCTGCTGTGGGGCCGCTTCCTGTTTCGCCGCGAGCAGCCCGCGAGCTGGAAGCCGGTGCGCGAGATGCTGGCCGGCTGGGGCGTGAAGGCGTTCTTCCTGCCGCTGATGACCGTCTACCTGTCAAAGGACGCCGATCACCTGAGCGCGTCGCTCGCGAACGCGATGCACGCGCCGATGACGATCGCGACCTTCGTGTTCATGTACGACCTGTCGTTCACGATGGACCTGATGTTCGGCACCGTCGGCTACCTGTGCACGTTCCGCATTCTCGACAGCCACGTGCGCACCGTCGAGCCGACGACGCTCGGCTGGGTCGCCGCGCTGATCTGCTACCAGCCGTTCTGGTCACTGATCTCGAACAACTACATCCGCTACGAAGGCTCGATGTTCTGGGACAACTGGCTGCTGTCGGCGCCGACGCTGCGCGTGATCTGGGGCACGGTGATCATCCTGCTGCTGTTGACCTACGCGCTGTGCACGATCTCGTTCGGGCTGCGGTTCTCGAACCTCACCAACCGCGGGATCATCACGTCCGGCCCGTACCGCTTCACGAAGCATCCGGCCTACATCACGAAGAACCTGTCGTACTGGATGGTGTCGGTGCCGTTCGTCGAGCCGCTCGGCTGGCAGCTCGGGCTGATGCACTGCGCGGGGCTCGTCGCCGTCAACCTGATCTACTACACGCGCGCGAAGACGGAAGAGCGTCACCTGATGCGCGATCCCGACTATCGCGCGTATGCCGAATGGATCGCGCAGCACGGGTTGTTCGCGCGGATCAGGCAGGCGTTTGGTGGGCGGCAGGCGGTGTGACGCGCCGCTTCCCGGCCGGGCTGCCGATGCATCGACCCGGCCGGGAACGCGCCCATTCGCGTTCATCCGCGCGTACGCTTCAATGCGGCGAGCGCGAGGACGCATGCCGTCGGCGTGACGAAACAAAACGCCGCCAGCGGCCACGGCGTATCGCCGGGCAGCACCAGCGTCACGAACGTACCGGCCCCGCCGACGATCAGGCTCTGCACGCAGTAATACAACGCGACCGCCGTCCCCGCCGCGTCGTCGAAATCCCGAAGCGCGCCGTTCGCCGTCACCGACGACATCAGCACGATGCCGATCGCGACGATCCACATCGGCATCACGAACGAGACGAATGACGGCGCCATCAGGGCCGTGCACGCCGCCAGCGCGGTTGCGCCGGCCATCATGACACCGGCGCCGCGCACGAAACAGCCCGGAATCCCCCAGTTCGACACGAACCATCGCGCAAAGCGCGCGGCACCGATCATCACGATCGCGACGGTGGCAAACGCCACGCTGAATTCGGTGCGGGAATAGCCGGCCTGTCCGACCAGCACACGCGGCGCAATCGAAAAGAACACGAAAAAAGCGCCCATGGACGTGCCGAAACCGAGCGAATAGACGAGGAAAGAAGGACTGCGCAGGATCGATACGGCGGATTGCCGCGGCTTGCCGCCGGCCTGCTGCCGTGTTTCGTGCCAACGCGACAACGCGCGGTAGAACGCCAGACATCCGGCGCCGCCGAGGGTCATGAAGATCGCGCGCCATCCGAAACCGTGCGCAATGCCTGCGCCGAGCATCGGCCCGAGCGCCGGGACGAACGCGAGGATCGCCCCGAACTGGCTGTAGAGGGTGCTGCCTTCCGGGCGGTCGGCATACACGTCGCGCACCGTTGCAAAGGTCGCCACGAGCGCTGCGGACGCGCCCAACGCCTGCAGCAGGCGCAATGCGACGAACACGCCGCCGCTGCCCGCCATTGCAAGCGCCAGCGAAGCCACCGAGAACAGTAGCGCACCGCCCAGGAGCACGGGTCGACGTCCGAGCCGGTCCGACAGCGGGCCGAACATCAACTGGCCCAGGCCGAGGACGACCATGTAGACGCTCAGCGTCAGTTGCACCATGGCGGGCGACGTGTGCAGCGCCGACGGCATCTCCGGAACCACCGGCAGATACACGTCCATCGCCAGCGACGCGAGGAGATCGAAAGGGGCCATCAGCAGCAGGGCCGACGGCAACGAGTAAGCCCATGCGGGCGTGGTTCGGGTTTGATCAGGCATGACGAAACATCCGCTCGGAAAAAGGGAAATCCGGCGGCAATCTGCCTGCTGAGTCATCGACGAGAGGAGATCGCCGCAACAACCGGGTGAAGCACGTTGTTGCGGCTCAGCGATCCGTGGACGGGCCCGCTCCCATGGTCAGATCCTTGTGGGGTTCGTTCGCGGTGAAGTGTATGCGATCTCGCGGCATGAATGGAGGGTGCTGTCGGAAACCGCTACGCGATCAACCGCGGACTTCGTGGCGAATCATGGCGTGTCCACAGCCCCCTCATGCGGCCAATTGTCGCGAAACACCGCGATTCTCCGCTTTTCGTCGCTTTTCTCCGCCAGTCCGATTGCCCGCCCCCGGTGCGTCGCGTATGGTGCTGGCCGTCCGCGTACGATCCGTCGCCGGACACCCGACCGTCGTCCCGCACGACGGCCGTGCGGGCCGTGCCCGCCGCTCACCGTCTCCGCGATGCCGCCCGCCGGCGCCGCGCATTCATGAGGAAAGAGGCGTGATCCACAAAGTCCTGATCCTGTTCGCACTCTGCATCGCGGGCCTCGCCGCGATCGCCGCCGGTTTCCAGCACATCCCCAGCTGATTCGCGGCCCCGGCTCGCTTCGCCGAGCCCGGGGGCCGCTTCCATTTCCGTTTCCCCGTTGCCATGAATCCCTTTCTCGATGCGCCCGAGACGGGCGCCTTTTGCCATGCGTATCGACGTACAGCATTCCCAGCACGACATCGACGACGAACTCGACACCCTGTATGAACGTCTCCACCAGCCGGGCCATCGCCTGCATGGGCTGCCAGCCATCGCGCTCGGCCGCTCGGGCCTGATCGTCCGCCACCGCGAGGCGGACGGCGAATACTTCCTGTACGTCGAAGATCCAGCCGCGCGCCAGCTCGCCGGCTATACGGTGTTCAACCGCCTGCCCGAACTGCCGCGCCGCGCCGACCGCTACCTGCGCGCGCCGCACACGCGGCTGCGCGGCTCGGCCCAACGCAAGGGCCTCGCGACGACGCTGTACCGCTGGGGGCTCGACGCGGGCCTGTGCCTGATCAGCGGCGCACGCCAGTCAGTCGGCGCCGCGCGGCTGTGGACCGCGCTCGCGCACGATTACCGGCATGGCTTCGTCGATGTCGAGGGCCGCGCGCTGCGCTATCTCGGCGAAACCGTGGCCGACGAGGTGCACGGCGCGCTGCATACGCGGCGGTTGTTGCTCGGCAACGGATGGACCCTCGGTGAACTGGCACAAGCTACCGGAATGACCGGCGTCGATGCCGCCGAATATGCGAACGTGAACGTGTGGCGCGGCGAACACGAACGACATTCCGTGCGAAGCGTCGGCCACGCGCGGCCCGTCGCTCGTACGGCTCACGTGACTCATGTGGCTCACGCACCGATGCGATAATTCGCCGGAGCCGCGCGCCGCCGCCGCGCGAGCCACCTACCCCCCGTTCCGCGATGGCCAACGAAACCCGAACCGATTCCAAGCGCTCCCTCGACATCGTCGCGCTATGCGGCAGCTTGCGCGCGCAGTCGTACAACGCGGCGCTGCTCGATGCAGCCGCACGCGTTGCCCCGCGCGGCATGCGCATCGCCCGCTTCGATCGTCTCGGCGAATTCCCGCTGTTCAATCCCGATGCCGAATACCCGACGCCCACCGCGGTGCGCGATCTGATCGACCGTCTGAACGCGGCCGACGGCGTGCTGATCGCCAGCCCGGAATACGCGCACGGCGTAACGGGCGTGATGAAGAACGCGCTGGACTGGGTCGTGGGATGCGAGGCCGTCGTGTACAAGCCGGTCGCGGTATTGAACGCGTCGCCGCGCGCGACGCATGCGGACGCGGCGCTGCGGGAAACGCTGTCGGTGATGTCGGCGCGCATCGTCGAGCCCGCCTCGATCGCGTTGCCGATCCTCGGAAGCCGGCTCGATGCGGCGGGCATCGCCGCGCATCCGCCTTTCGCGTCGGCGCTCGTCGATGCATTGCACGCGCTGCGCACGGCGATCGAAACGTCGGCGTCAGGCAGCTAGGTAGCCCACACGCCCGAAGGTGCGGCGTGGGGTTATCGCGCCTTCGCGCGCGTCGTCTTTCTCGCCGGTTTGGCCGCCTTTGCACGCGGCGCTTCCTTCTCGGGCTGCGCACCGCCGCCGGCGAGATCCTCGAGCCACGCGAGCGCATCGACGTACGACAGGAACTGCTGCAGGTATTCCGGCGACAGCTCGCGCATCGTCGCGAGCGAGCGGTGCACGAGGCTGTTCGAATTGAGCGGCCCCGCGTTGCGCGGCACCTGGTCGAGCGACTGGCGGTATTGCTGTTCCGTGCGGACTTTCGACCACATCGTGCGGAAGTAGTCGATCAGTTCGGGATCGAGCCCGCGCCGGTCGGCCTGCGCATCACGCGCGAAGCCTTCGACGAGCGCGGCAAGCGCGCCGCGCGCGGGCACGCTCGTCGCGGCTTGCACCGTCTCGCGCGTGACTTCGGCGTCATCGTCGGCGCGCGCGACGCGCTTCGCAAACCCGTCGATCAACGTCGCCAGCCGCGCGTCGAGCAACGCGCGCGCGGCGCCGTCGAGCGCGGCCGCGCGCCGTTCGAGCGCATCGATCCGATGAAAACCTACCGGGTCGAGTCGATCGGCGCCCTGCTCGCGCCATGCGTCGAGCATCGCGCGAACCTGCGTCGCGTCGCCCGTCACTTTGCCTTTCCTCCGTTCGACGCCGACTTGCGCGGCACCGGCGCGATTTCCACGCGACGGTTCTTCGCGCGGCCTTCATCGTCCGCATTCGAACTGACCGGCTGTTCGGAACCGAACGCGGCCGCGAACACCGACGACGCCGGCACACCGGCATCGATCATCGCGCGCGTCACGGTCAACGCGCGCTTGGCCGACAGTTCCCAGTTGTCCGCGAACAGGCGGTTGCCCGCGTGCACCTGCTGGTCGTCCGCGAAGCCGCTGATCATCAGGATCTCGTCGCGCGTCTTCAGGTAGGTGGCGAGCGGGCCGGCCAGCGTCTTCAGCAGGTCACGGCCCGCGGGCTGCAACTGATCGGAGTTCAGCGCGAACAGCACGTTGCCGCTGATGCCGATGCGCCCGTTCACGAGCGTCACGCGGCCGGCCGCGAGCGGCCCGGCGAGCGCCTGCTCGAGCGACTTGCGCTGCTGCGCTTCAAGCTGGCGCGCGCGCACCGCTTCCTCGAGCTTGGACGTGAGCTGGAGCTGCATGCCGATCACGCCGACCAGGATCAGCACGAACGCGCCGAGCAGCACCGACATCAGGTCGGCGAACGCGGGCCATACCGGCGCCGAAGGCGCGCCGCCGTCGATTTCGTCGTGCATGCGTTACGCTCCGACGCTCGCCCGCCGGCCGGCGAGCTGTTGCAGGTCCTCGACGATCTGCTTCTGCGACATCACGCTCAGGTCGATCACCTCGCGCGCCTGCGCGACGTAGTACTCGAGCTGTTCGTCGCTGCGCGCGAGCGATTTCTCGAGCGCGGCCTCGATGCGCTGCAGATGCGTCAGCAGCTTGTCGTTCGATTCGCCGAACACCTGCACGGCCATCCCGAACGCATCGCCGAGGCTCGCCACTTCGACGGCCCCGGCCGTGACCTGCGCGGCCACCGAATCGAGCTTGCGCGTTTCGGCATCGACGGTGTCGTTGAAGCGCGCGCCGACGCGGTCGAGCAGATCGGCCGACGTGCTGACGAGCGCGTCGATCGCGGCGCGCTGTTCGGTCGACGCGTGGTTGACCGCGCCGAGCAGCGTCTCCAGCGTCGCGAGCAGGCGGCTGCGCTCCTCAAGCGTCGCGGTGTCGCGCACCATGCTGTCGGACAGGCGCTGGCGCAGCTCGGCGACGACGTCGGCCGCGGCCTTCGGCGCTTCCGATGCGGCCTGCACGAGGCGTGCGATTTCGTTGATCGTGTCGCTCGCGTGCACCTGCGCCTGCGCGGTGATGTCGTTCGCGGTGCGGGTCAGCGTGTCGCAGATGTCCTGCTGGCGCGCCGCGGCCTGCGCGCTCGTCTGCGCCCATTCGTCGCGCAGCGCGGCGGCCATCGCGGCGAGCGAATCGTTCCAGGCGGCGAGGCGGGCTTCGTCGCGTGCGGCGAGTTGCGACTGGAGGCCTGCGTGCGATTCGCGGATCGTCGTCAGCAGATCGGTCGAGCGTTGTTCGAACGTCGACGCTTGTGCGGCGAGATCGCGCGTCGTTTGCGCGAGCGCGTCGCAGATTTCCTGCTGACGGCCGGCGCTATGTACGCCTGCGCGCTGCCATTCTTCGCCGAGCTTCGTGGCCATCGCGGCCAGCGATTCGTTCCATGCAGACAAACGTTCTTCGTCGCGTGCAGCGAGTTGCGATTGGAGGCCCGTGTGCGAATCGCGAATCGTCGACAACAGATCGTTCGAGCGTTGTTCGAACGTCGAAGCCTGTGCTGCCAGATCGCGCGTCGTTTGCGCAAGCGCGTCGCAGATTTCCTGCTGGCGGCCTGCGCTGTGCACGCCTGCGCGCTGCCATTCTTCACCGAGCCTCGTGGCCATCGCGGCTAGCGACTCGTTCCATGCGGACAGGCGTTCTTCGTCGCGTGCGGCCAGTTGCGATTGCAGACCGGTATGCGAATCGCGAATCGTCGACAACAGATCGTTCGAGCGTTGTTCGAACGTCGACGCCTGTGCGGCGAGGTCGCGCGTCGTTTGCGCGAGTGCGTCGCAGATTTCCTGCTGACGGCCGGCGCTATGCATGCCCGCGCGCTGCCATTCTTCACCGAGCTTCGCGGCCATCGCGGCCAGCGAGTCGTTCCATGCGGACAGGCGTTCTTCGTCGCGTGCGGCCAGTTGCGATTGCAGACCGGTGTGCGAATCGCGAATCGTCGACAGCAGATCGGTCGAGCGTTGTTCGAACGTCGATGCCTGTGCCGCGAGATCACGCGTCGTTTGCGCCAATGCGTCGCAGATTTCCTGCTGACGGCCCGCGCTATGCGCGCCCGCACGCTGCCATTCGTCGCCGAGCTTCGCGGCCATCGCGGCCAGCGAGTCGTTCCATGCAGCGAGACGTTCTTCGTCGCGCGCTGCCAGTTGCGTCTGCAAACCCGCGTGCGACTCGCGCATCGCGGCGAGCGTCGCGGCCGAATGGCGTTCGAACGTCGCGGCGGCCTCGCCCAGCGCGCGCGCATGCTGGCCGGCCAGCGTCTCGCCGACCTGCTCCTGACGCGCGAGCGCCTCGCGCCATGCGTCCGACAGGCGGCCTTCGGTCGACTCGAGGCGCGTCGCGACGCCGTCGAGCAGATCCGACGAACGTTGCGCGAACGTGTCGGTGAACTGGCCGAGCGTCGTCCGCAATTGCTGCGCGACGGCGTCGCCCGCGCGGCGCTGTTCGTCGAGCGCGCGGTTCCATACGGCCGTCACGTTGCCGGTGGTCTTCTCGAAGCCGTCCGTCAGCCCGTCGAGCTGACGCTGCACCGCGCCCGTCACGGTATCGCGCAGCGCGGCCATCTCCTGCGCGAGCCCCGTCATCGTCGCGGCGACGACCGGCTGCAGCGCGGCGCCGGCCACGCGCGCGCTTTCGGCGGCGCTTTCCTTCAGCGCGTCGCCGACGTTCGACGCCAGGCCCGCATACGCCCGCTCGGTCCGGTCGAAAAATGCCTGCTGGCTTTCGATCTGACGATCGTGCAACGCGACGCTGCGCGCCTCGAGCGTCGTCATCATCGTCTGCAACCGGTCGACCAGCGCCGGCATCACGTCGGCCTGGCGCTGCAGCAGCCGGAACGATTCGTCGCGCTGGTGCGCGGACGAATGCACGCGCAGCGTCGTCGCGATCTTCGCGTCGAGCTGCTGGGCCGCGTCGATCCGCTCGCGGCGCACGAGCGCGGACAGCAGCCCGAGCATCGCGGACGTCGCGACACCGGCGATCGACGTGCCGAACGCGAACCCGAGCCCCTTCACCGGCGCGATCAGCGACGCACGGATCGCATCGAGATCGGTCGCGCTCTCGAGCGCGGCGCCCGTGCCCTTCAGCGTGACGACCATCCCGAGCAGCGTGCCGAGCATGCCGAGCAGCACCAGCAGGCCGACGAGGTAAGGCGTGAGCGCCGGGCCCGGCAGCGCGACGCGCGCGCCTTCGACCCGGGCGCGCACCGCGCCGCGCAGGCCCGGATGCAGCGTGTCGAGCCACGGGTCGAGCGTCGCGGGCGGCGAGCTCAGGCCGGCGACCGCGTGCGACAGCGTGGCGGTCGCCTGCCGGTAGCGCAGCAGCTCCCATGCGCCGGCGACGTAGCATGCGCCGATCAGCAGCGTGACGGCCGCCGCCAGCGGGTTCGACGCGACATAGCCGACACCGATCCAGCCCACAGCGAGCAGACCGGCGACGAAGACAACGAGATCAAGGCGAATTCTGGACATAGCGTGTTGATTAGCAGGTGCGAAGGGCCGCGAGCAGCCCGTCTACCGTTTGAAACCGGACTTCGAGTTCGGCAAGCAGGATGCTGTGCATCTCGTCGCGAAACGTATCGAGCCATGCGCCGGGCACGATCGCCGCGACGGTCGGGGTGTCGGCCGCCGTGCCCTCATCGGCCGAAGCGGATGCGTCGGCGTCGGGCGCAGCGGCGGCCGCGGCCACGGCTTCAGCCTCGGCCAGCGCCTGCCGCTCCGCTTCGCGCAGCCGCGCGAAGCGCGTGCCGAGCAGCGCGGGTATGGCCGACAGCAGGCTGCGCTCGCGCGCGCCGAGCACGCGCTCCATGATCGTGTCGAGCGTCGCGAGCCGCGCCATCCCGGACGAGCGCGCGGCGAGCGCGACGCGCAGGCGGCCGCGCAACTGGCCGATCGCCGTTTCCATGTCCTGCTGGAGGGTCAGATACCGCTGGCGGAAATCCGCGAAATCGGCCGTATCGGCGGCCGGCGGCGGCAGGTCGCCCGGCCGCCGCCGCGCGCGCGGCCGCTGGGTGGCCGTGATCGCCTGCGCGAGGTCGTGGCGCACGCGCGCGCAGTCGCGCTCGGCGTCGTAGCCGCGCACGCCGGCCGCGACACCCGGCGGGCTCGCATTCAACGCGGACGACAGCGTGATCGCGTCGGTCCAGCCGAGCCACTGGCTCAGCCGGTCGGACAGCGTCTGCCGGGATTCCGCGACGTCGGCATCGGCCAGGCGCGCGAGCAGCCGGACGAGCGTCGGACCGCTCAACGCCGGGCGCGGAGATGCTTGCACCATGCTGCAAACCGTCAAAAAAGGCAGCAGTTTACACGTCGTCGGGCGGTCGGCCGCCAGAATCGGGGAAGCGGCGCGGTTCGGCGTGCCGCGCGATACACGGGAACGCCCGTCGCGCAAGGCTCGGCGGGCGGTGGGGACGAGCGGAAAACATGGGAGGCGGCGGCCGGCGAGCGGTCGCGCCATCGGGAAGCCATGCGTTGTGCGTTTGCAGTGCCGAGCCGGCGTGAACGATGAAGGGGCCGAGCCGCCACGACGGGGGGCGGGCATTCCGCAAGCCGCGCCTGACCATGGCCTGACGATGAACCGGTAATCCTGGAATTCGGGAAGCCGACGCGCGCTCGGGCGAGCGGCGCGGGCGGTGCCCGCCGCTAACCGGCGACGGCCACGGCCGGCCGCCGCCACGTGCTGATAGAGAAAGAGAAGCCCTCAGATCCCCGCTTTCGGCGCATTCAGGATCAGCCGCAGCCCGAGCAGCGTGATCGCGCCGGCCGCGATGCGGTCGACCCACTTCTTCGCGCGCAGGTAGAGTTCGCGCGGCCGGCGCGTCGAGAAGCACAGCGCGACGAGCGTGTACCAGCCGAATTCGACCGCGAACACGAGCGGCGGCAGCGCGAGATAGCACCACAGCGGCGGGTGCTGCGGGAGCAGCGCCGCGAAGATGCTGCCGTACCAGATCGCCGTCTTCGGGTTGCTGAGCTGGGTCGTGAGGCCGGTCCAGAACGACTTGCGCGCGCTGCCGCCGGCCATCGCCTGCGGATCGTCCATCGCGATCGGCCGGTCGGCGCCGCGCCAGATCTTCGACGCCATGTAGATCAGGTACACGCCGCCCGCGACCTTGAGGCCCACATACAGCCATTCGACGGCCTGCAGCAACGTGTAAAGCCCGGCCAGCGCGACGCCGCCGAACACGATGCCGCCGATGCCCATGCCGAGTGCGGTGGCCAGCCCGTCGCGGCGCGACAGCCCGATCGAGTTGCGGGCCACCAGCACGAAGCTCGGGCCCGGAATCATCGCGCCGAGAAACAGCGCAGCGAGGATGGCGAGTACGGCAGCCGATGCGGTCATCGAAGTCTCCTGGGTCAACGACGCCGCTGCGCCGGCGCCTGCGTGTCGTTTCCGACGGTCGGAGCGCTGATTCTGGCACGCTTCGCGCATGGCCGAAAGCGGCCGTGCGCTGCTATGCTGGCCCTCTTTCCTGTCATCTCGCGCCGCCCCATGATCGCGATCCGCGCCGCCCGCTATCCCGACGATGCCGCCGCCGTCGAAGCGATCTTTCGCGAGTACGTCGCGAGCCCGACCGTCAGCCTCGCTTTCCAGGACTACGAGCCGGAAATCGCCGCGCTGCCCGGCAAATACGCGGCGCCGCGCGGACGGCTGCTGCTCGCGTGGCGCGGCGAGCGCGTGGTCGGCTGCGCGGCGTTCCGCGAAATCGACGCGGTGACCTGCGAGATGAAGCGCGTGTACGTGCGGCCCGAGGCGCGCGGGCTGAACGTCGGCCGCCAGCTCGTCGAACGGCTGCTGCACGACGCGAAGGCGGCCGGTTACGCGCGCATGTGCCTCGACGTGCTGCCCGAGTTCGTCGCCGCCCGGCAACTGTATGCGTCGCTCGGCTTCACGCCCGCGCCGCCCGTCGCGTTCAATCCGGTGCCGGGCACGGAATTTCTCGGGCGCGATCTGTAACGCCGCGCGACTCATCCCCCTTTTCCCCTTTCGACCGGACCGCCCGCCATGCGCGCTCTTCGCCTTTCCGCCCTGCTGCTCCCGCTGCTTGCCGCATTCCCGCTCAGCGGCCGCGCCGACACCCTGCCGAAGCCGATCGCCGCGCAACTGCCGCCCGGCTACCAGCCGCTGCTCGCGCAGGCCGGGCCCGATCTCGACAACGGCCGCCACA
Source organism: Burkholderia orbicola (assembly GCF_900100915.1). Lineage (NCBI taxonomy): Bacteria > Pseudomonadati > Pseudomonadota > Betaproteobacteria > Burkholderiales > Burkholderiaceae > Burkholderia > Burkholderia orbicola. Next base: position 1,232,511 of record NZ_FNKW01000002.1, read on the forward strand.
GCTTTCTCGTCGTCGTGCATCGCGCGGTCGACACGCGCGACCAACCATCGCCGCGCCCGCTGCTGATCTACGAGGAACAGGCCGACCACACCTACCGGCTCGCCGCCCGCAACGACCAGGTCGTGCTGCGCGCGAACGAAGGCGGCCAGTGCGACCCGTTCGATCCTGAAGATGCCGCCGACAACGGCTTGTCGGTGAAGGGCCGCTATTTCACCGTGCAGAATTTCGTCGCGTGCGGCCAGCACTGGACCGACTACATCACGTTTCGCTACGACCCGCGCACGCACGGCTGGCTGTTTTCGAACCAGATCGTCACCGAATCGTTTCCGCTCGACGACCAGCCCGACCACGTCACCGTCACGCGCGCCGACGCGCACCGGCCGGTGTCGTTCGGGCAGTGGCGGCGCAAGGACTAGACGCTGCGCACCGCGACGCCCACGGCGGTGCCGTTTTTCAATACGACACGTCGCCCCCCCCCCCCGCTCGCGGCACCCGGCCAACAGGTCTACCATAGGCGCTCGTCGCCCGCGCGACCGCCGGCACGGCATGCGGCTTGCGCCTGCCCCTTTCCTCGTTGCCCCCGCACAGGAGGACGTCATGACGCAACACTTCGATGCAATCGTCATCGGCACCGGCCAGGCCGGGCCGCCGCTCGCCGCGCGGCTCGCCGGCGCCGGCATGAAAGTCGCGATCGTCGAGCGCGGCCGCTTCGGCGGCACCTGCGTGAACACCGGCTGCATCCCCACCAAGACGCTGATCGCGAGCGCGTACGCCGCGCAGCTCGCACGGCGCGCCAGCGAATACGGCGTGTCGGTCGGCGGCCCCGTCAGCGTCGACATGAAAGCCGTGAAGGCGCGCAAGGACCAGATTTCCGGCCGCTCGAACCACGGCGTCGAGCAATGGGTGCGCGGCCTCGACAACACCACCGTCTTTCAGGGTCACGCCCGGTTCGAACGCGCGAACGCGGTGCGCGTGGGCGATGACGTGCTCGAAGCCGAGCGCATCTTCATCAACGTCGGCGGACGCGCGCAGGTGCCCGCGATGCCGGGCCTCGACTCGGTGCCGTACCTGACCAACTCGACGATGATGGACGTCGACTTCCTGCCCGATCATCTGGTGATCGTCGGCGGCAGCTATGTCGGGCTCGAATTCGGTCAGATGTACCGCCGCTTCGGCTCGCAGGTCACGATCGTCGAGAAAGGCCCGCGCCTGATCCGCCGCGAGGACGAGGACGTGTCGCAGGCCGTGCGCGAGATCCTCGAAAACGAAGGGATCGACGTGCAGCTCGACGCGAACTGCCTGAACGCGCGCCGCGACGGCGACGGCATCGTGGTCGGCCTCGACTGCGCGGGCGGCGGCCGCGAGGTCGCGGGCTCGCACCTGCTGCTCGCGGTCGGGCGCGTGCCGAACACCGACGATCTCGGGCTCGACCGCGCGGGCATCGCTACCGATGCACGCGGCTACATCACCGTCGACGAGCAGTTGCGCACCAACGTGCCCGGCATCTGGGCGCTCGGCGACTGCAACGGGCGCGGCGCGTTCACGCACACCGCGTACAACGACTACGAGATCGTCGCGGCCAATCTGCTGGACGACGATCCGCGCAAGGTGTCCGACCGCATCACGGCCTACGCGATGTACATCGATCCGCCGCTCGGCCGCGTCGGCATGACGCTCGCGGAAGCGAAGCAGACGGGCCGCCGGCTGCTGGTCGGCACGCGCCCGATGACGCGCGTCGGCCGGGCGGTCGAGAAAGGCGAAAGCCAGGGCTTCATGAAGGTGATCGTCGATGCGGACAGCCATGCGATCCTCGGCGCGTCGATCCTCGGCGTGACCGGCGATGAAGTCGTGCACGGGATGCTCGACGTGATGACCGCCGGCGCGCCGTACACGACGATCAGCCGCGCGATGCATATCCACCCGACCGTGTCCGAGCTGGTGCCGACGCTGCTGCAGGATCTGCATCCGGTCGAATGACGCACGGCAGGCGGGCGGCCGCGCATCCGGTTCCGTCGGTGTGCGAAGATGGCCGCTCGCCACGCCATCCGGGAACGCCATGGACCGCCTGCAAACGATGCAGATCTACGTACAGATCGTCGAACGCGGCAACTTCACGCAGGCCGCCGACGCGCTGCAGCTGCATCGGCCGGCCGTCACGAAAGCCGTGCAGCAGCTCGAACAGGAGCTCGGCGTCCGGCTGCTGAACCGCAGCACGCGCCGCGTCAGCGTGACGGCCGAAGGCGAGGCGTTTCATGCGCGCTGCGTGCAACTGCTCGCCGGCATCGACGATGCGTTCGCATCGTTCCCCAAGCAGCGCGCGGTGCCGAAAGGCCGGCTGCGGATCGACATTGCGCTCGCGCTCGCGAAGACGATCGTGATTCCGGCGCTGCCCGACTTCCAGCAGCGCTATCCGCAGATCGAACTCGTGCTCGGCGCGAGCGACCAGCCGGCCGACCTGATCGGCGAAGGCATCGACTGCGTGGTGCGGGTCGGGACGCTGAAGGATTCGAGCATGGTCGCGCGCACCGTCGGCGCGGTGTCGATGGCCACGTGCGCATCGCCCGCCTATATCGCGCGCCGCGGTTTGCCGCGCACGCTCGACGATCTGCGGACGCATCGCGCGGTCAACTTCTTCACCGGCCGCAATCGCCGCGTGCTCGAATGGACTTTCCGCCCGCACGGCGAAACCGTCGCGGTGAAGCTCGCGAGCAGCCTGCTCACCGACAACTCGGAAGCGCTGCTGTCGTGCGGGCTTGCGGGTCTCGGCATCGTGCACGCGTTGCGGCCCGCGTTGCAGCCGAGCATCGACTCGGGCCAGTTGATCGAGCTGCTGCCCGGCGTGCCGGCCGTGCCGAAGCCGGTGTCGGTGCTGTACCCGAACCGCGCGCATCTGCCCGACAAGGTGCGCGCGTTCATCGACTGGCTGACCGAGCTGTTCGCGCGGCGTTATCCGGCCTAAAACAGGTTCGCGTCGATTGTTATTCGTCAAATAACAATCAATGATCCGGCCGCGCGTTTATCCGGTGCGGATGCCCGCCTACGATGCTGCTTCATCGACACCCGTTCATCGAAGGAGCGCTCCATGACCCGCATCGTTCGTTTCCACCGCATCGGCGGCCCCGACGTCCTGCAGATCGACACCGTCGACGTGCCCGCGCCGGGCCCCGACGACATCCAGCTGCGCGTGAAGGCGATCGGCGTCAATCGCGCGGAAGTCATGTTCCGCAGCGGCGAATACACGTTCATGCCACGCTTTCCGGCATCGCTCGGCTACGAGGCGTCGGGCGTGGTCGCGGCGGTCGGCCGCAACGTGACGGCGTTCGCGGAAGGCGACGCGGTGAGCGTCGTGCCGGCCTTCTCGTTCGCCGACTACGGGATGTACGGCGAAGTGGTGAACGTGCCCGCGCGTGCGGTGGTCAAGCATCCGGACAGCCTGTCGTTCGAGGAGGCGGCCGCGACGTGGATGATGTTCGTGACGGCCTACGGCGCGCTGATCGAACTCGGCGGGCTCCAGCGCGGCGAGGCGGTGCTGATCGGCGCCGCGTCGAGCAGCGTCGGGCAGGCCGCGATCCAGGTGGCGAATCGGGTAGGCGCGGTGCCGATCGCGCTGACGCGCGGCGAAGCGAAGCGCCAGGCGCTGCTCGACGCGGGCGCGAAGCACGTGATCGTCGGCAGCCCCGCCGACCTGCCGCGGCAGGTGGCGGAACTCACGGGCGGCATCGGCGCGCGCCTCGTGTTCGATCCGGTGGGCGGCCCCGATGCGGCGAACCTGCTGCGCGCGCTCGCCACCAACGGCACGTTCTTCCAGTACGGCGCGCTCGATACGCGCGACATCCCGGTACCGCTGATGGACCTCCTCGCGCGCCACCTGACGCTGCGCGGCTACGAGCTGTTCGAGATCACCGGCGACCCGCAACGGCTCGAACGCGCGAAGCGCTTCGTCGTCGACGGCCTCGCGGCCGGCGCGCTGAAGCTGCGGATCGATCGTACGTTCGCGTTCGACGACATCGCGGATGCGCACCGCTACATGGAAGCCGGTGCGCAGGTCGGGAAGATCGTCGTCACGGTTTGAGCCGTTGCCCGAGCCGCCCCCATGGCGAGCGGCGCGCGTCGCTCGTCAGCTTTCGAAATACTGCGGCCGGTCGATGTCGGCCAGCAACCCCGGCTGCGTCGGCGCCCAGCCGAGCGATGCCCGCGTGCGCTCGCTGGTTGCGGGCGCATCCATCCCCGCAAATCTCGCGAACCAGCCGAAGTGCTCGCCGGCTTCCGCCGCCGACTTCGCGACGACCGGCACGTTCAGCCGCCGCCCGATCACCTCGGCGATCTCGCGAAACGGCACGCCCGTATCGTCGACCGCGTGATAGCGCGCGCCGGCCGCGCCGCGCTCGATCGCGAGCCGATACACGCGCGCCGCGTCGAGCCGGTGCACGGCCGGCCAGCGGTTCGCACCGTCGCCGATGTATGCCGCCACCCCTTTCTCCCTAGCGAACGCAATCAGGCGCGGCACGAACGCGTGATCGCCGTCGCCGTGCACGGACGGCGGCAGCCGGACGACCGACGCGTGCACGCCGCGCGCTTCGAGCGCGACCGCCGTCGCTTCGGACGCACGCGGATAATTTTCCGACACCGGCACGTGCGGATCGTCCTCCGTCGCCGCGCGGCCTGGCGCGACGAGCGCCAGGCCCGACGTGACGATCAGCGGCCGCGCCGAGCCGACGAGCGCCGCGCCGATCGTCTCGATCGCGCGGCGGTCGAGTTCGCAGTTCTGCGCGAAGCGCGAGAAGTCGTGATTGAATCCCGTGTGGATCACCGCATCGGCGGCTTCGGCGCCGCGCGTGAGGCTGTCGAGATCCTCGAGCGACCCGCGATGAACGTCGGCGCCGGCCGCGGCAACCGACGCCGCGGCCGCGTCGGACCGCGCCAGCCCGAGCACCGAGTGCCCGGCGGCCACGAGCTCGGCCACGACGGCCGAGCCGACGAATCCCGATGCTCCCGTAACAAAGACACGCATGTTCAGCACCTCCCGATGAAATGGAGGCTTACTATCTGTCGAGCGCCGCTCGCGGTGAAGTCGTGACGGTTTACTGGTAAACGAACTAACAGGATATGGCTGACGCCCCCGACAACCTGCTCGGCGCGTACCTGCGGGACCGCCGCGAAAAACTCGACCCGGTCGCGCTCGGGCTGCCGGCGACGCGCCGCCGCACGCCGGGCTTGCGGCGCGAGGAAATCGCGCAGCGCGCGCACGTGAGCGTCGCGTGGTACACGTGGCTCGAACAGGGGCGCGGCGGCGCGCCGTCGGCCGACGTGCTCGACCGGCTCGCCCGCGCGCTGATGCTCAACGAGGCCGAACGCGAGCACCTGTTCCTGATCGGCGTCGGCCATCCGCCCGAGGTGCGCTATCACGCGCCGGCCGGCGTGACGCCGCGCCTGCAGCACGTGCTCGATTCGCTCGACGCGAGCCCCGCGATCATCCGCACCGCGACGTGGGACGTCGCCGCGTGGAACGACGCGGCGGCCGCGACGCTGACCGACTATGCGACGCTGCCGCCGGCCGCGCGCAACATCCTGCGGCTGATTTTCGTCGACGCGGGCGTGCGTTACGCGCAGCCGAACTGGGAGCGTGTCGCGCGATTCGCGGTCGGCGCGTTTCGTGCGGACATCGCGCGCAGTGGCGCGACGCAGGCGGTGCAGGCGTTCGTCGACGAGATGCGCGCGACAAGCGCCGAATTCGACGCGATGTGGCGCGACCACGATATCCGTACGCACGACGAAGGTACGAAGGAGATCCGCCATCCGCAAGCCGGCCGGATCGCGCTCGAATATTCGGCGTTCTCGGTCACCGGCAGCCCGGACCTGAGCCTCGTGATCTTCACGCCGGCGACGCCGGCCGACCGCGCGCGGATCAGGGAACTCGTCGCGGCCCGCGAACAGGCCCGCGCGACACAGGCGCCGGCTGCGTGACCTCACTCGCTTTCCCGGGGGCCTGATTCAGGACGACACGTATCGGCGGATCGCGAAGCAGACCTCGTCGTTCGATATCCACCACTGACGAACGCGGGCGAAAAACGCAAAGGGGCGTCGCGCACGAATGCGCGACGCCCCTTTGTTCGTTCACGGAAAAGCGCCGGCTACGCGGCGCGCTGCAGCAGGTCCGTGGCGAACGACTTCGCATGCGCGACGGCTTCCTGCGCGTCGCCGAATACGCCGAGCTGATCCCAGTGCTCCTCGGCCGCGTAGGTGCCTTTCACGGCGAGCGCCCGCTGGACGCTCAACTGCGCCGCGTATCGGCCGTCGTCCAGCGGCCGGGCCGTCGCGACCACCTTGTGCGGCGGGCTCGCCCGCTCCGGCTGAACCAGCTCGACAGGGCCGCTGAGCGTGCCGATATTCATCAACTCGTTTCTGGTGTTGCAGTCCGGGCAGTAGAAGCACCAGCCGGCGCCCTCCTGATGGTGCCTGACCTGCCCGCGAGCCAGCACGGCACGACATTCAACGTTTTCGCAGATGAACGGCATCGCAGTCTCCGGAGTTGTTTGACGGAAATCCTAGCATGTCCGACGGCGGTCAACCATCGGCATCCGCATGATTGCCGTACTGGCAGTTTCGGCTGGTTACGGAGGCCGGTCAGGCAAGCGTCGGCGCCTTTCGCTGCACTGCAAAATCGGCGCTTTTTCCCGCATCGGGAAGCCGCCTGCACGACCGCGACGGTCGCCGGTAGGCCGGCGACGAAGCGACTGCTCGACATCACCCGGGATAAACTGTCAGGCCGATACCGAACCGAGAGAAGCCACATGTTGATCCGCGTTGCGACCCTGGCCGACGCCGTCCCGCTTGCCGAATTGAAGCGCGATACGTTTCGCGAAACCTTTCTGCAGGACGGATTCGGCATCGACTACCCGCCACACGATCTGGCCGAATACGAAGCCCGGACTTACTCGGTGGCAGCGATCACCGAACAGCTCGCCGACCCGCAACGCCGCACATGGGTCGCGGAAGGCGACGACGGCACGCTGGTCGGATATGCGCACGCGGGGCCGTGCAAGCTTCCGCATCCGGACGTGGCGGACGGCTCGGGCGAGATCCATCAGATCTACCTTCGACGCGGCACGCAAGGTACCGGCGCCGGACGGGCGTTGTTCGACGCCGCGCTCGAGTATCTCGCCGCGACGCGCCCCGGCCCGGTATGGCTGGGCGTGTGGTCGGGCAATGCGAAGGCCATCGCGTTCTACGAGAAGGCCGGCTTCAAGCGGGTCGGCACGTACGATTTCAAGGTCGGCGAATCGACCGATCTGGAGTTCATCTACCGTCGCTGAGCGTCGCTTTCCGTCGGCATCGCATCAGCGCGGCGCAAACGAATACAGTCGATCGACGGCGGCGTAAACGACGTTTTTCCCTCGTTTCGAGTCAAACGACACAATTCGAGGGTTCCCGGTAAAATTCGCCATTCCGGGGTTCTCGATCAATTGCTTCGTCATGCATCGCATTGGATTTTTCGTTTGCCGTGGCTACGACGCGCTCGATCTGGGCGGCCCGTTGTCGGCCTTCAATCAGGTGGCCACGGCCGCCGGCCATACACCCTACGATCTTCACGTCATCTCGCCCACCGGCGGCCCGATTCCCGGCAATACCGGCCTTTCGATCGACACGAAGCCGGTCGGACGGCGCGCGTTCGACACCATCGTGTTCGTCGGCGGCGATATCGCGCCGATGCAGACCTCGGAAAACATCGCCGCGGCCAGCAAGCTGGCCGCCAAGGCGTCGCGAGTGGCCAGCGTGTGTACAGGCGCATTTCTGCTGGCGGAAACCGGCTCGCTCGACGGTTTGAGAGCCGCGACGCACTGGCGATACGCCGCGCAGTTGCAGTCACGCTTCCCTCGCACGCGGGTCGACGGCGACAGTATCTATGTGGTCGATGGCCGCGTCTGGACATCGGCAGGCATCGCCTCCGGCATCGACCTGGCGCTCGGCATGATCGAACGGGACATGAGCGCGGAGATCGCGCGCGAGGTCTCGCGGCTGCTGGTCGTGCCGTATCGGCGGCCCGGCGGGCAGTCGCAATTCTCGGCGATGTCGCAGATGGAGCCGGAATCGGATCGCATCCGCATCGCACTGAATTTCGCCCGCGAGCACCTGGCCGAAGCGTTGCCGGTCGAACGGCTCGCCGATGCAGCGAGCTTGAGCGTGCGACAGTTCGGGCGCGCATTTCGCCGGGAAACCGGTGAAACCCCGGCGAGGGCGGTCGAGCGCTTGCGCGTCGAAGCGGCGAGGCTGCGCCTGCAGGGCGGCAGCGAACCGATCGAACAAATTGCGCTGGCGGTGGGATTCACCGATCCGGAGCGGATGCGTCGAGCCTTCATCAAGCTGCTGGGACACCCGCCGCAAGCGATTCGGCGCGAGAGCAGGTCGAACGCAGCGCGCTGATCGGGCGCCTGCCGATCCACGCGCTGCGTGGTCCACTTCCCGCTAACCGGCGATGGGCGCGTGGGCACGTAGCGCGCCCTTTCGCCGGACGTCGACGACCGTCAGTCCTTGACGGGCGGGTAAGCGTTCCACATGTCGCGATGCAGCTTCCACGTGCCGCCCTGCTTCAGGAAGACGAGCGTCTGCTTCGCGCGGATCTTGGGCTTTCCGTCACCGTCGCGAACCTCCACATCCGACACCTCCGTCACGACCCGGTCGTTACCGTAGAACTCGTCATTGCTGAACGAGACGGTGCCGGGCTTCGATCCGGCATACCCGCTGGTGAAGTACTCGGTGATCGCGCGGCGCCCGGTGACCTTGTCGCCGTCCGGCGGCAAGAGCGTGCCGTCGTCGGTATAGAGGCGGCCGATCGCGTCGTAGTCCCCTCGCGCAAAGGCATCCGCCCACCGTGCGTTTTCGGCCTTGATCGCCGCTTCGGGCAGGCGTTGCGCACCACCGGCGACAGCCGGCGCCGTGAATGCAAAAAAGGACACGCACGCTGCAAGCGCAGCCGTACAAAGATGAATCTGACGCATCGTATGATTTCCGAATCGGGTTTGAATTGAAGAGGCGGCGACCCTGTACGCGTCGCCGGCCAGCGTGTCAGCGGACGCCGGGAACGCGTGCGAGTCCCTTCGACGCGCCGGGCAGTTTCTTGTCGACCATCGCGACGAGTTCGGGCCGCGCATCTCTCGGATGACCGGAGTGGAACGGCGGATCGGGATCGTATTCGACGACGAGCTGCGTGTATTCGGCGGCCTGCTGGCCGCGCAGCTTCGCCGCCACGCGCAGCGCGAAATCGATGCCCGCCGTCACCCCGCCGCCGCTCATGAAGCGGCCGTCGTCGTCTTCGACGAAGCGATCGGGAACCGGAATCGCGCCGTACTCGGCCAGCTTGTTGACGAACGCCCAATGGCAGGCGCTGCGCTTGCCATCGAGCACGCCCGTCGCGGCAAGCACGAGCGAGCCGTTGCACACCGACGTCACGTGTTTGGCGCTTTCCGCCAGACGCCGGATCTGCGCCTGATACGCCGGACGCATCGGCGCCGACAAATCGGAGCCGCCAGGCACGAGGATCACGTCGGTCCGGTCGATATCGGCCAGGCGTTCGGTCTTGCCGTACACCACGCCGAATTCGAGCGTCACGTTACCGCCGTCGAGGCTCGCGTAGCGAACGTTCGTATTCGGCAGCCGGTGGAAAATCTCGCTCGGGCCCGCGAAGTCGAGCAGCGTGCCGCCGTCGTAATTGACGATCAGGATGTTGAGCGGCTCGGTCGGCGCAAGCAGCGCTGCGCTGCCCGTCGGCGCCGGCGCAGGCGCGGCGTGCCCGAGCAACGCGCTGCCGCCCAGCACGGCGCCGAGGGTGGCGGCGCCGCCGAACTTCAGGGCATCGCGGCGCGAACGGCCTGCCCGCGTAAGTTGCCCGGCCGGGGCATGATTGTCGCTACTGTCGGTCAAGATGATTGCTCCTTGCACTTCGGCCCATGGGCGAGCGCGACCACGCCGGGCCGGATCGAATAACCGCCACCGCGAACGGCGTGGCGGACGTCAAATCGGTATGGGGATGAGCCGGGATGACGTGCCGGACTCAGGAAGCGTGCAGCGCAGGCTCAGAGCTGCGACGCCCCGCCATCGACCACCAGCTCGGTGCCGACGACGAACGACGATTCGTCGCTGGCGAGATAGAGCGCCGCGTACGCGATGTCGTCGGCGTGGCCCATGCGGCCCACCGGAATCGCTTCGGCGAATTCGGCCTTGCGGTCGCGTACCCATTCGTCGGGCTTGCCCCACTTCGAAAGCAGCGGCGTATCGATCGCGCCGGGCGCGATCGCGTTGAAGCGGATTTTCCGGTCGAGAAATTCGTACGACCAGCTGCGGGCCAGCGAGCGCACGGCGGCCTTCGCCGCGGCGGTCAGCGAGATGCCGTGCTTGCCAGTCTGCGCGACGAACGAGGTATTGAGGATCACCGACGAACCTTCGCGCAAGTACGGCAGCGCCGCTTGAAGCGTGAACACCACGCCCTTGACGTTGACGTCCATGATGTCGTTGTACAGCGTGTCGTCGATGTCGTTGACGGCGGACGGAAACGCCCAGCCGGCATTGGCGAATACCACGTCGAGACCGCCGAACCTCTCGTTAACCTCGCCGGCAATCGCGCGCATGTCGTCGAGCGACCGCACATCGCCCTTGAGCACGACCGCATGCTCGCCGAGCTCCGCCTTCACGCGCTCGAATACGCATTCGTCGCGCCCCGTCACCGCGACGCGCGCGCCTTCTGCAATGAACAGCTTCGCGGTGGCCAGACCGATGCCGCTGGTACCGCCCGTGATCAACGCCGATTTGCTCTTGAGTCGCATCTTCCGTTCCTTTTCATGTCGTGGTTGACCAGGCCCGATAGGCGACGCGTCATCGCGTTTGCATGCGGGTTCCGGCTTGATCGTTCATGTGAAGTATGGAACGGGACGTAAATGGCTCAAAGGTCGTATAACCCTCGAAAAACGCCATTACCCGCGAACGGACGAAAAGTGAGCAGGCGCGGGCGACGCTGCTGGAAAAGCGAAAGCGCGCAGGTCCGCTGGACCGTGCGCGCTTCGATCTGACGTGAATGGCTTGCATGAGCAAGCTGACGAAACGGCAACGCGCGACGCGGCTATACGGTTTTCCCCGATAGCCCGCTTATCGCTCGTTCGGGCGTTGCGCTACCGCAGTTTCTCCGCGACCGCGCGCGCGACCGCGCTCAGCGCATCGCCGCGCTCGAGCGCCGCGCGCGGCCGGGACGCCTCGCCCTGCGCATCGAGCGCGCGCGGCGCGAAGTCCGGCGACGACGAGAACTTCACGATCGTCAGCGCGGCTTTCGGATCGACGAGAATCGCCTGGCCGAAGCGCCCCGCTGCCGCAAACGCGCCATCGCCATCGTTCACCTGATACCAGTAGTCGCGATACGCGTAGCCGTCCTTGCCGGGCACCACGTTGCCCTTCGCGAACAGCGCCGCGTTGTGCGCTGGCTGCAATGCCGCGCGGATCGTCGTGGCCGGCAGCGTGCCGCGCGCGCCGCCGAGCCCGGTGCGCACGCGTTCCGCGAAGCGCGCGGCGTCGCGCAGCGTCGTGTACAGCCCGCCGCTCGCCATCGCCATCGCATTGCGGTCCACCGCGACGTACGCATCGTCTTCCGCGAAATCGCGCCACAGCCACCGCTCGACCAAAGCACTCCACGACTGCCCCGTCGCACGCTGCATCGCCCACGAAACGGCTTCCGGCGACCCGTTCTGATAGAACCATACGCTGCCCGGCGCGGCGTCCGGCACACGCCGCACGGTCAGCAGGAAATCGACGATGCTCGCCGGCGCGCCTTCGCGGTGGGGCACGAGCCCGACCGCGCCGAACAGCCCGAGATCGGGCGGGACGCCCGGCGCATAGGCGGTGGGCACTTCCATGTCGAGGTTCTGCTGCAGCGTCGCGCTGCCGAACGGCGTGTCGGCCAGCTCCGGCACCGTGCTCGACAACGGCGCATTCGCATCGAGCACGCCGGATTCGATCATCTGCGCGGCGAGCAGCCCCGTCACCGATTTCGTCATCGACGCCCATGCGTGCTGCTGGTCGGGCCGGAAACCGTCGAAGTAGCGCTCGTAGACGACCCGGCCGCGCTGCAGCACGATGAACCCGTCGGTGTGGGTCGCACGCAGGTACGCGTCGAGCGTCAGCGTCTCGCCGCCGATCGTCACGGGCAGCGCGTCGAGACCGGACGCCGGTTGCTCGGAGAGCGGCATCGGCGCGGCCGCATGCCGGATGCCGGCCGTCGGCGCGAGCAGCCGCGTGTTGCTCAACGCCCAGCGCAGCCGGGCCGGCGTGAACGCGTTCGCCTTGTCGACGATCCGGTCGGCCGGCGGCGGGAAGCCCTGCATCATGCCGGTCGGTGCCGCGCCGTCGGCTGCGGCGGCAACCGTCGCCGCGAGCGCGAGCCCGCCGGCCAGCGCGAAGGTGCCGGCCAGCCGGCGGCCTCGCCGGATCGGGGTAAAGCGTCGATGAATTCGCATCGAATCATGCCTCGTAGTGGAAAAGGATCGCGCGATACGCGCAACATCACGGCTGCTGGCCATCGATGCGCAACTGGTTCGATACCGACGTCACGCCGTCGACCCGCCGCGCGACCGCCGCCGCGAGATTCACCTGGGTCGTATCGGTGACCGAGCCGGCGAGCGTCACGCCGCCGTCGCGCATCCGCACGAGGATGCGTGTCGCGTTCAGGTTTTTCGTGCGAGCGAGCGCGGTGCTGACGCGGCGCTTCAGCTTGCGGTCGGCCGCCTTGCGCTGCGCGGGCGGCACGCCGGCCGACGCTGGCGCTGGCGCTGGCGCTGGCGCTTGCGCGGATTCCGGGGCGATCGCAGTCGATGACGCTGGAAGCGCCGCGCTCGCGGCATCGGGCTGCGCATGGGCGGCCAAGGTCCAGCACGCTGCCACCAGCAGCCCCACGGTGAATCTGGATGAAGTACGCATGATCGGATCACGCTCCTGAAAATCGTTGAACGGAAAACCTCAGAACTGCGTCATCAGCCCGATCGACACGCCGGTCGTCGCGCTCGCGCCGCGCCGCAGGTTCAGCGCCGCGATCGTCGCCGGGTCGCGCATGTACGCGCCCGTCATCCCGTTGCGGTCGATTTCGACATACAGCTCAGTGCGCTTCGACAGGAAATACTCGGCGATCGCGTAGGTCGTCAGCTTGTGGCCGTCCGCGCCCGACACGTTGCCAAGATTGCGCGCGCGATCGTAGAACGCGGCCGCGCTCAACTGCACCGACGGCAACGGCTGCACGACGACGCCGAACGAAGGGATATCGTCGCGTCGCGACGGCGCGCCGGCCTTGTTCGCGCGCACGTTCAGCGACGCATAGCTCAGATAGAAGCGCGCACGGCCGAGCTGCAGCGTGCCGCCCGCCTGGATCGTCTGCGCAGACTGCGAGCCGTCGGGGCTGTACGTCTTCGCATACGACACGCCGCCCATCAGGTCCGAATACGTGTACATCGCGGCCGTCGAATAGCTGGTGCCCGCATGCGAGCGGCCGGCGACGCCGCCCGGCGAATAGTTCGCGCCGAAGCGCAGCCCGCCCACCTGCCCGAGATACTTGATCGTGTTGTTGAAACGCGAATCGAGCGTGAAGAAGTTGCCGTCGAACAGCACACCCGGCTCGACCGCGAGCGACTGCCCGCGCCCGCCGAGCGGATCGAGCGCGATGCCGAGATCTTCCGCGACGTTGAACTGGCGGCCGAGCGTCAGGCGGCCGAAATCGCCGGCGAGCCCGACATACGCGGCCTGCGAAAACAGCGTGCCCGACGTCTTGAGCGCGCCGGTGCCGCTGTTGAACGCGCCGTCGAGCACGAACAGCGCCTTCAGCCCGTTGCCGAGATCCTCCCGGCCGCGAATGCCGAATTCGTTGCCAGCGATGATGTTGTTGTTGAAGCCGACCTGGCTGCCGCCCGGCAGCCCGTTGACCCACCGCACGCCGCCGCCGATTCGGCCGAACAGCGTCACGCTCGACTGCGCGTGCGCGCTTGCACACAGCGCGCCGACCAGCGTCGCCGCGATCATCTTCTTCATGTCTCCTCCTGCCGCGTCGTTGCGCGGCGTATCGTGGTACTGCCTGCCGTCGAAAAGCGCCGCCACCCGGCAAGCGGGCCGCACGCTGAAAACGATGTGATGCGCGGTGCGGGGCTAGCGACCGCACGCGCCGACCGGCGGCGCGGCGCGCGCCGGTTCGCCCGCGAGACGCCGCAGCGAGCGCTGCGGATCGAGACACCAGGCGCCGAGCGCGCCGCACGCAATCAGCACGACGCCGCACACGATGCTGGCCTGTTCGAAGCCGTACGCCACCGACGCGCCGGCGCCTTCGATCAGCATCCCGGTGACGACCGGCGCGCCCAGGCCGGCGAGCGACGCGAAACCGTTGCTGAGTGCGAGCACGCCGCCGCGTTGCGCGTCCGGCGTCACTTCGGCGAGCATCGCGGGGCCGATCGAGTACATCGTCAGCGTGAGGCCGCTGCCGAGCGTCAGCAGCACGAGCTTGGCCGCGCGCGGGACGTCCGGCACCGGCAGCATCGCCAGCATCGCGCCGGCGACCGCCAGCGTGATCGCGATGAAGGTGCCGCGGCCATGCCGCGACGGCATGCCGCGCGCGAGCAGGGTTTGCGACAGCCACGCGAGCGCGAGGCTGAGCGGCGACGTGACCGCGACGAACAGCGCGAACATGCGGCCGGCCTCGTGCGGCCCGAAGCCGAGCCCGAGCTGCAGGTAGGTGGGCATCCAGGTGAGCGTCATCGCGAGAATCCAGTTCGCCGCGAAGTGGCCGAGGAAATTGCCGAGCACCGTGCGGTCGGTCAGCAGCCGCCCGTACGGCACGCGATCGCCGCCCGCCGCGCGCGGCGTCCGTGCCAGCGTGCCCTCCTCGCCGAGCACCGCCCATGCGATGCACCACACGGCTCCGAGCAGCGCGAGCACCGCGAAGTTCGCGCGCCAGCCCCAGTGCGTCGTGATGACTGGAATCGACAGCCCCGCGATCAGCAGGCCGAGCGCGCTGCCCTGGTGCAGCAGCGCGACGGGCAGGTTGCGCCTCGTATCGGGAAACCACTTGTAGATCGCGTGCGTCGCAACCGGCGACGCGGGGCCTTCGCCGATGCCGAGCAGCACGCGGCACGCGATGACGACCCAGATCGAGCCGGCCACCAGCATCGGCAATTGCAGCAGCGCCCACGCGGCGGCCATCGCGAACAGCAGCCATTTCGCGGGCCAGCGGTTCGCGGCGATGCCGCCCGCGACCGCCGCAACCGCGAACAGCCAGTTGAGGCTGCCGCCGATCACGCCGAACTGCGTCGGGCTCAGATGCAGGTCGCGCATCATCGGCACCGACACGAGGCCGAGCACGACCTTGTCGAGAAAATTCACCAACATCATCAGCGCGAGCATCGTCGCGATGGACCACGCCCGTCCGGGGCGGTACTGCGCACCATTCGTCATGGCTGTCTCCTGTTTGGTTATCGTGGGCGGTCGGAGCGTCGCGCTACCCGCCACCGTGTTCGCCGGGCGCCGGCACACGGTCGTCGCCGTCCGGCAACCCGAGCGAGAATTTCACCGGGAAGCGCACCGCGAGCGTGCGGTCGGCCGCCACTTCGCGCGCGACGCCGCGAGCCCGCACCTGCGGATCGTCGAACAGCTCGCCGGCATCGGGCACGCGCGACACCGGCAGCCCGAGCGCGCCGAGCACGCGCATCCAGTCGTCCTGCGTGCGCGTCGCGAACAGCGCGCGCAAGTGCGCGCCGAGCGCGTGCCGGTGCTGCTGCCGGCCCGCGCGCCGTGTGTAGCGCGGCTCCCGCAGCGCCGGGCATGCATCGCCGAGCGCGTCGGCAAACGCGGCCCAGAACTTGTCCTCGAACGTCGCGAGCGCGATGTGCCGCCCGTCGGCGGTTTCGAACAGGTCGTTGTCGGGCATCACCCAGCGTGCGGTATCCGGTGTATCGTGGCCCGTGTGCAACGCCCAGGCGGCCGGCGCGGTCCACGCGAACATCGCGTCGTGAATCGACACGTCGAGGTGCTGGCCGAGCCCGTTCGCCCGCGCACTCATCACCGCGACGGCCAGCGCGAGTGCCGCATGCATCGCGGCCGCATGATCGGCGAGCCGCACGCGCGGCCGGGCGACGGTGTCGTGCAGTTGCGCGGGCACCGACCAGTAGCCGGCATCGGCGAGAAAATTCAGGTCGTGGCCGGGCCGGTTCGCATACGGGCCGTCCTGCCCGTAGCCGGTGATCGAGCACAGCACGATGCGCGGGTTCGCGCGGGCCAGCGTCGCGTAATCGAGCCCGAGCCGCGCCATCACGCCGGGCCGGTTGCCTTCGACCACCGCGTCGGCGTCGCGCACCAGATCGAGAAAACGCGCGCGCCCGTCCGGCGTCTTCAGGTCGAGCACGAGCGAGCGCTTGCCGCGGTTGAACTGCGCGAACGTGTCGGCGCCAAACTGCCGCAATGCATCGCCACCCGGCGGCTCGACCTTGATCACGTCCGCGCCGAGCTGTCGCAGCAGCGCGCACGCATGCGGGCCGGGCAGCAACTGGCCGGCATCGACGATGCGCACGCCGCGCAGGCACGACCACGCGGGCGCGTGATCGTCGCCGGTCGGCCACGCACCGCGCGGGCCGCGGGCCGTCATGCGTCGCGCCCCGCGCCGGCCGGGTCGAGAATCGCCTTCGCGATCGCGTTGCGCTGGATCTCGCTCGTGCCGGTCAGGATGCGGAACATCCGCAGCTTGCGGAACGTCTGCTCGACCGGATGGCCGCGCGTCACGCCGACGTTGCCGTGAATCTGCACGGCCTTGTCCGCGACCTCGAAGCACCGCTCCGACACGTACAGCTTGCACGCGGACGCCGTCATCCGCAGGTCGGCGCCCGCATCGGCGAGCGCGGCCGTGTGCGCGATCATGCTTTCGCACGCCCACAGCGCGGCGGCCATGTCGGCGAGCATGTGCTGGATCGCCTGGAAGCGCGCGATCGGGCCACCGAACTGCCGGCGCGTGCGCGCATGGTCGAGCGACGCGCGATACGCGGACATCGCGAGGCCCAGCATCGTCGGGCAATGCAGCAGCCGGTTCACGTTGATGCGCGACATGCCGAGCCGGAAGCCGTTGCCGACCCCGCCGAACACGTTCTCGCGCGGCACGCGCACGTCGACGAAGCGGATGTCCGCGTCGATATGCTGGCCCGACATCGGCACGTACTCGTGCTGAACGCTCACGCCAGGCAGGTCGAGATCGACCAGCACGGCCGTGATCTGCGGCGGCGTCGCGGTTGCATCGGTCACGCACATCACGATCGCGAAATCGGCGAACGGCGCGCCGCTGATGTAGTGCTTCGTACCGTTGATGATGAGCGAATCGCCGTCCTCGACCGCCGTCGTGCGGATGCTCATCGCGTCCGAGCCCGAGTGCGGCTCGGTCAGCGCGAAGCACGTCGATTTCTCGCCGCGCATCACCGGCCGGAAATAGCGGTCGAGTTGCACGGTGGTCGCGTACTTCAGCATGTTGCCGATACGCGGCGGCCCGCCGAGTTCGCCGAGCACGTGCGGCGCGAGCGCCGCGCCGCAAGCGGCCAGGTCGGCCTTCAGCGCGCACACCTCGGCGATCGACAGCCCCTGGCCGCCGATCTCGACGGGCAGGCTCGCGGTATAGAAGCCGAGCGCGGCCGAGCGTTGCCACACGCGGCGCAGCACGTCGCGCGGCCACACGTCTTCCGAATCGAGCCCGAGCTCGCGCTCGATCGGGCGCAGTTCGTCGTCGACGAAGCGCAGCACGGCCGCGCGCAGCGCGACGAATTCGGGGCGTTGCAAATGATCGAACATGGCGGGCTCCTTCAGTTGACGCGACGCGTGACGCCGCGCCAGTACGGCTCGCGCACGAGCTTGCGGGCGACCTTGCCGCTCGCGTTCTTCGGCAGTTCCGCGACGAAATCGACGGAGCGCGGCGCCTTGTAGTCGGCGAGCTGCGCGCGGCAGTGCGCGACGAGGTCGGCTGCCTGCGCGGCATGACCAGAACGCAGCACGACGACGGCCTTCACGGCCTCGCCCCACTTGTCGTCGGGCACACCGACGACGCAGGCCTCGAGCACGCTTTCGTGCCGGTACAGCGTCGCTTCGACTTCGGTCGGATACACGTTGAAGCCGCCCGAAATGATCATGTCGTGCTTGCGGTCGACCAGGTAGATGAAGCCTTCGCGATCGGTGCGGGCGAGGTCGCCGGTGTGCAGCCAGCCGTCCACCAGCACCTCGCGCGTGAGCTCCGGCGCATTCCAGTAGCCCTGGAACACGTCCGCGCCGCGAATCACGAGCTCGCCGATCGCATCGCCCTCGACTTCGCGCCCGTCCGCATCGACCACCCGCACTTCCGTTTCGCCGAGCGGCCGGCCGCACGATGCGAGCCGCTCGCGGTCGTGCAGCAGCGCATGCGCGTGATCGGCGATCCCCAGCCGCGTGACGCCCGACGTCGATTCGCTCGCGCCGTAGCCTTGCGACAGCACCGGGCCGATACGCGCCCATGCTTCTTCGATGCGCGCCGGTGCCATCGGCGCGGCGCCGTAGCCGAGCACCTTCAGGCTGCGCAGGTCGGCCTGCGCGAGTGCCGGCGTATTCAGCAGCATGTTGACCATCGCCGGCACCATGAACGTGTGCGTGATGCGCTGGCGAGTGACTTCGGCGAGGAATTGCGCGGGCTCGAACGCGTCGAACAGCACCAGCGTCGCGCCGCAGAACAGGTACGGTTGCATCAGCATCCCCGACGCATGCGTGATCGGCCCGATCAGCGCGAGCCGGTCGCCCGGTTGCGCGGGACGGTCCATCCCGAGCACGATCTTGCGCAGCGACGCGAGCCGGTTGCCGTAGCTCTGCATCGCGGCCTTGATGCGCCCGGTCGAGCCGGACGAGAAGTGCAGCACCGCGAGATCGTCGGCCGCCAGTACGTAGTCGGGCAGCGTATCGCTACCTTTCGCGAGCAGCGTTTCGTAGTCGAGATAGCCCGAGACCGCGCCGTCGAGCGACACGAACCGCTCGATCGACCCGAAGCCCGGCGAATCGGGCGTGTAGTCCGTATAGCCGCGTCCGCCGATGAACGCGACGGGCGTGCAGTTGCCGACGACGTCGGCAGCCTCGGCCGCCGTGAAGCGCGGGTTCAGCGCGGCCTTCACGAGGCCGGCCTTGTACAGCGCGCACTCGATCTCGACGAGCTCGATGCAGTTGCGCGCCTGCACGGCGATGCGCTCGCCGCGGGCGAAGCCGAGGCCGCGCAGCGCGTTCGCGAGGCGCGTCGAACGTTCGTCGAGCTGACGATACGTGACGGCGCGGTCGCGGTGGATCACGGCGGGCTGGCTGCCCCAGTAACGGGCCGCACGCCGCAGGAAATAGGCGAAGCTCAAGACGATTCTCCTGGTCGAACAGTGCCGCCAGTCTGTAAGATGCCGAGGCATCACCACAATGCATTGCTGGCTATAAAGTCATAACCGACAGGAATCCCCTGATGGATACCCGCGATCTGGAGTACCTGCTGGCCGTGGAGCAGCACGGCAGCATCGGCAAGGCGGCCGACGCGCTGGGGCTGTCGCAGCCCGCGTTGACCAAGGCCGTGCAGCGGCTGGAGGCACAGGTCGGCGTGACGCTGTTCGAGCGCACCGCGAACGGGATGACGCCGACGCCCGCCGGCGCGCGCTTCGTCGCCCGCGCGCAGCGGATCGCGCTCGAATTCGACGATGCGATGCAGGAGATGCGTGCGATCCGCGGCGGCGAACAGGGTGTCGTGCGGGTCGGCTACTCGCCGACCGTGCCCAATGCGTTCGTGCTCGGCGCGTGCCGGCAACTGATCCGCGAGCGGCCGGCAGCGCGGCTGCGGCTGCGCTGCCGGCTCGCCCGCGAGCTGCTCGACCTGCTCGCGGCCGGCGAGCTCGACCTGGTGGTGGCGCCCGAGCCGCAGCAGCCGGACCCGACGCTCGACACCATCGTGCTGTTCGACGACCGGCTCACGGTGCTCGCCGATGCCGACCACCCGCTGCAGCGCAAGCGCGCGCTCACGCTCGCGGATCTCGCCGACCAGGAATGGCTGCTGCCGGAGACGACGATCCCGGTGCGGCACCGGATCGACGACGCGTTCCGCGCGCGCGGGCTGCCGGCGCCGCGCCTGCGTGTCGAGACCGATTTCGGCAACACGTCGCTGCTGCAGTTGCTGCGCGGCACGTCGCTGCTGTGCGTCGGCGGCGCCGACGCGCTCGGCCAGGTGACCGGACTGCGCGCGCTCGACCTGCGCGCCGGAGAACTCGAACTGGACCGCCGCATCGGCGCGATGCACCGCGCCGGCGCATACGTGCCGCCGCTCGCGCAGCGGATGATCGCGCTGCTGCGGGAAAGCGCCACATCGCGCCCCGACCATCATTTGCGGGAGTGATGACACTCCCCTTTTTCTGCGGATTTGACCGGGGCCGGCGGGGCCGACAACACTAGCCCGCAGTGCCGCACGAGACGGCACGCGCCCGCCTCCCCCTTCAGAGTTCCGCCATGTACCCGACCGACACCGTGCAATCCCCGAGCGCCGTCCGGCCGCTCGCCGACCGGCAACTGCGCCGGATCGTCATCGCCTCCGTCGCCGGCAACGCGATGGAGTGGTACGACTTTTTCGTGTACGGCACGGCCGCGGCGCTGGTGTTCGGTCACGTGTTCTTCCCGCCCGGCGCATCGCCGCTCGCCGGCAGCCTCGCCGCATTCGCGGCGTTCGCGCTCGGCTTCGTCGCGCGGCCGCTCGGCGGGATCGTGTTCGGCCACGTCGGCGATCGCTACGGGCGCAAGGCATCGCTCGTGTGGACACTGCTGATCATGGGTGCGTCGACGTTCGCGATCGGCCTGCTGCCGACCTATGCGCAGGTCGGCCTGTGGGCGCCGGCCGCGCTCGTCGTGCTGCGCCTGCTGCAGGGCATCGCGTCCGGCGGCGAATGGGGCGGCGGCGTGCTGATGATCAGCGAAAACGCGCCGCCCGATCAGCGCGGCTATTACGCGGCGTGGAGCCAACTCGGCGTGGGCGGCGGCTTCGTGCTGTCGTCGGCTGCGTTTCTCGCCGCGCAGGCGCTGCCGGACGACGCGTTCCGCACGTGGGGCTGGCGGCTGCCGTTCCTCGCGAGCGTCGCGATCTTCGCGATCGGCATCTATATCCGCCGCCATCTGCCGGAAAGCCGCGACTTCGAGCAGGCCGGCAAGCGCGGCGCGCACACGCATTTGCCGATCGTCGAGTGCATCCGCCGCCACCCGAAGGAAATCCTGCTCGCGATGGGGCTGCGCGTGGCCGAGAACGGCGGTGCGTACATCTTCCTCGCGTTCTCGCTCGTCTACGGCAAGTACGTCGGGATTCCGAACGGCACGATGCTGACCGGCGTGATGATCGCGATGATCGTCGAGATGGGCGCGATGCTCGCGTGGGGCCGGCTGTCCGACCGGATCGGCCGCAAGCCGGTGTACCTGATCGGCGCGCTGAGCCTCGTCGCGTGCGCGTTTCCGTTCTTCTGGCTGCTCGATACGCGCGTGACGCCGCTTGTGTGGCTCGCGCTGACGGTCGGCACGGCGGTGAGCCACGGCGCGATGATCGGCACGCTGCCCGCGCTCGTCGGCGAGCTGTTCAGCACCGAAGTGCGCTATTCGGGCGTCGCGCTCGGACACGAAGTCGCGTCGATCTTCGCGGGCGGGATGTCGCCGCTGATCGCGACCGCATTGCTCGCGCGCTATCACGCGTCGTGGCCGGTGTCGCTGTTCCTCATCGCGCTCGGCCTCGTCACGGTCGCGACGCTGTGCGTGATGCGCGAGACGCGCACCACGCCCGCCGACGGTTCGCGCGGCGACCCGGCATGAGCGCGCGCCGCTCAGGGCCCGGCGTCGCGCCGCGCGCTGTCGAACGCCGGCGCCAGCCCGAGATGGTCGAGCAGCCGCGCGAATTCGCCGAGCCGCTGCCGCATGTACGCGGGCACGTCGACCGCCGCATAGTCGTGGAAGCCGGCGCCCGTGCGCACGCCGTCGCGCCCGGCTTCCATGTTGCGCACGACGCTCGCGGCCGGCGCGAAGCGCGGGCCGATCTCGCCGGCCAGGTACCGCGACGCGTAGTACAGGATGTCGCAGCCGCCCCAGTCGATGAATTCGAGCAGCCCGAGCACCGCGAAGCGCGGGCCGAAGCCGGTGCGGATCGCGGTGTCGATGTCCTCGGCGCTGGCCACGCCTTCCTCGACCATCCGCGCGGCCTCGTTCATCGCGAGCGCCTGGATGCGCGGCACGATATAGCCGGGTGCCGGCCCGCAGATCACCGGCTTCTTGCCCACGCGTTCGAGCAGCGCCGCGAGCGCGTCGACGACGGCCTGATCGGTCGCATCGCTGCGGCTGACCTCGACGAGCGGCATCAGCAGCGCGGGGTTCAGCCAGTGCGCGTTCAGCATCCGCGCCGGGTGCGCGACGTGGCGCTGCAATTCGGTGACGACGAACGTCGACGTGGTCGACGCAATCGTTGCGTGCGCATCGACGTGTTCATCGAGCCAGCGCAGCGCGTCGGCCTTTGCATCGAGCACTTCCGGGAGCGCCTCGAACACGATGTCGGCATCGCGCACCGCGTCCGCCGCGCCCTCCCTCGCCACCAGCGCGATGCGCGCGACGACGGCATCCGCCTGCGCGGTGTCGATGCGGCCCAGCGCGACCTGTGCATGCAACGGCCGGATGATCTCGTCGCGTGTGCGCACGTCGAACGCGTGCCGGCCGGCCGCGTCGCGCGGCTTGAAGTCGATCAGCGTCACGTCGAGGCCCGCGAACGCGAACACGAGCGCGATACCCTGCCCCATGCGGCCCGCGCCGAGCACGTGGATGCGCGTCACATCGTCGGCCGCCTTCATGCCGAATACCCCGCGTCGAGCAGCGCGCGCAGCGCATCCTTCGACAGCGCCGAGAGCCCGAGCCGCTCCAGCGTGCGCCCTTCCGCATACAGGTCGCGCACCGCGACCGCGCTCGCGACGCTCAGCAGCCCCTGCGCGACGGGCGTCGGCACGCCGGCCCAGCGCCCGCACGACACGATGAACGACAGCCCGAGCCGGGTGTCCTCGAGCATGTAGCGATGCGTGCGCAGATCGATCTTCTCGCGCCAGTCGCCGCTATCGGTCAGCTTGCCGTGCGCGCCGCGCCCGTACATCCACTCGTCGCCGTCGGTCGCGTAGTGATCGGCGAGCGGGAAATGCGGCGCACGGTAGCCGAGCGCTTCGCGCACCGCGATGCGTTCGGCGTCGAGCGCGTTCGTCACGCGGCGGATCGACGGCTGCGTGCCTTCGTTGTGGATGTCCCACGCGTCGAAGTGTTCGAGCGGCCCGGCGTTCATCAGGATCAGCGGCGGATGGATCACGGGGCCCGCGTTCATCAGCGCGCCGGACAACGCATCCTCGACCGGCTCGACCGACGGATAGCCGGCGCGCAGCACGTCGAACGCCCAGCCGGCCGCGTTCGCCGGCCACACGCCGGTCGGCAGGCGCGTCGCGTATGCGCTGATCACGACGTCGTTGTCGCCATGCTTGCGCACCAGGTACGGCAGCGTGCCGGTTTCGGCGAACGCGACGCGCGCACGGTTGCCGGCGTCGGCGGCCGCGCGGGCGAACACGACGCTGCCGAACGTGCCGGGCGGCAGGAACACGACCTGGCCGTCCTCCAGCAGCGGCGCGACCTGCGCGGCGAGCGCGTCGTGCGACGTGGCCGGCAGCGGCACCACGACGAGCCGCGTGCCGCGCAGCGCGGCGGCGAGATCGTCGGTCAGGCGGATCGCGCCCGGCGCATCGCCGAGCGGCACCGCCCGCTTGCCGCGATAGTCGGTGACGTTCAGCACGCCAAGCTCGCGCAGCCGCGCATGCGGCTCGCGATCGCGCCGCCACCACGTCACGTCGTGGCCTTTTTCGAGCAGGTCGATGGCCGCCGCATGGCAGCCGTGGCCGCCGCCCAGAACACATACCTTCATCGTTTTCTCCCGGTGATCGAGTATGTCCGAGACTACGCGGGCACTTGCACCGCGTCGCTTCAAAACGCGCAACGGCGCGCCCGTTCGCGCAACGCAATCGCGGTGCGGCGCATGCCGCCGCGCCCCTGCATCCGTCACGAGGTCTACGAATGGACATCGCCCTTTCCCGTCATGCGCCGAACCGGCTCGGCACGCTACAGGCGCCCGACGAAGTCGAACGCGCGGTCGCGCACCGGCTCGGGCCGCACCGGATGGCCGCGTCCGGCCGCGATCCGTTTCACGCGGAGCTGTACGAGGTGCCGCTGCATCACGGCGCGCTGCTCGAACTCTGCTACGGCCGCGCAACGCGCATCGAGTTCGGTGACGACGCCGATCACTTCCTGTTCCGGCTGACGCTTGCCGGTGCGTGCGAACTGCAGGCCGGCAACGTCGTCGCGCGCGCCGGCCCCGGCGCGCTGACCGTATCGTCGCCCGCGCTTCCGAGCCGTCTGCGCACGAGCCCCGATTGCCGCAACCTCGTGCTGCGGCTCGAACGCGGCGCGCTCGAGCGCAAGTTGCAGGACATGCTGCAGGCGACGCTCACGCGGCCGCTGCAATTCGACCTCGCGGCCGGCGGCGCGGGTGCGGGCGCCGCGCTCGTACGGCCGACCTTCGAATACCTGTGCCGGCTCGGTGCGCAGCCGGGCATCGGCGCGGCATCGCCGGTGTTCGGCGCCGACCTCACCGCGTGGCTGATGTCGCTGCTGCTCACGCACCTGCCGCATTCGTACAGCGACGCGCTGCGACGCGGCACGCCGCCGCTGCCCGCGCACGTGCGCCGTGCGTGCGCTCACGTCGATGCGCATCTCGGCGAACCGCTCGCGCTCGCCGCGCTGGCGGCCGTCGCCGGGGTCGCGCCGCGCACGCTGCAACATGCGTTCCGCGCGTTTCTGCACACCTCGCCGGCCGCGTACGTGCGCGAGCGCCGGCTCGCCGCCGTACACGCGGCGCTACAGCGCGGCAACGCGCGCAGCGTGACCGACGTATTGATCGCGCACGGCATCCATGGCTTCGGCCATTTCGCGAAGGCGTATGCACGGCGTTACGGCCACGCGCCTTCCGTCACTGCGAGGCAGACACGATGACGCTCTCCGCTCCCGGCCGCCCCGCGGCACCAACCCGCCCCGAACCCGTGCCGCACGACGGCGACGCGTCCGACGGCCTGCGCGTGCAGGATCTCGATCTCAACCTGTTGAAGACGTTTCGCGCGGTGTATGAAGCCCGGCACGTCGGCCGCGCGGCGCTGCGGCTCGGCGTCACGCAGCCGTCCGTCAGCTACGCGCTCGGCCGGCTGCGGCTGATGTTCCGCGACGCGCTGTTCGTGCGCACCGGCACCGGCGTCGAGCCGACGCCGCGCGCACAGCGGCTCGCGATCTCGGTCGACAAGGCACTCGCGATCCTGCAGGACGTGCTCGACGAAGGCTCGCGCTTCGCGCCCGACAGCACGCAGCGCGTGTTCCGCCTGCACATGAGCGATTTCGCGGCGAGCGCGTTCCTGCCGACGCTGCTCGCCGCGTTCGACCGGCGCGCGCCGGGCGCCGTGATCGAGACGCTGCACGTCGACGAATGCCAGCTCAACGTCGCGCTCGAATCGGGGCGCATCGACTTCGCGCTCGGGCATTTCGCCGATGCGTCGAGCCACTTCCAGCGCACCGCGCTGCTGCACGAGCGCTGCGTGCTGCTGATGCCGCGCCGCACCGCGCAGCGCGTCGGGCTGCCCGCCGATTTCGTGCTCGACGGCGCGGCGCCCGACACGCTGCGCTTCGTCGCCGTCACGTCGCATCCTCAATCGATGCAACTGCTCGAACGACACGAACTGATGCCGCGGGTGCGCGCGGCGCTGCCGGATTTTCTGGTGGTGCCGGCGCTGTTGCAGGACGGCGACTACGCGCTGATCCTGCCGGAGACGATCGCGATCACGTTCGCGGCACGCCAGCCGTGCGTGCTGTACGAGATCGCCGGCGCCGGCGAATGGGCCGTCAACGCGTACTGGCACCGCCGCTTCGACGCGGACCCGGGCCATCGCTGGCTGCGTGCGCTACTGCTCGAGCTGTTCAATATCGGCGAACAGGCGCCGTTCGACGCATGGCTCGCGCCGCAGCCGCCCGCCTGCGCGTAGCGGCGCGAGCGGACACGGGCGCGGGCCCGCCGAGACGCTCAGAACGACGTGAGGATGCCCGCGACGAGCGAACTCGCGGTCGCGCCCGGCTTGGCCACGGCGACGCCGCCGCCGGCCGCGCCGTTGACGACGAAGCGGGCATGCGCGCCGTTGCGTACCATCGCGGCGCCCGTGTACAGCACCGTGCGCTTCGACAGCGGATAGTCGAAACGAATGCCGTACGAATCGGCATTGCCGTCGCTATCGGCCACCTTCCGGTAATGGCCGATGCTCAGCAGCAGCGATGCGCGCCCGATCGGCACCGTCGCGCTGAGCTCCATGATGTCGCTGTGCGGATAGGCGCTCTGGCTGTCGATCGCAGTCGCGACATCGGGGCCGCCGCGATGGCGCAGGTACAGCGCGGCCACCTTCACGACGTTGAAGTCGTACGAAATCGCACCGAGCGTGTAGTTGCCGTTCGCGGCCGTGCTCGTGGCGCCGAGCGTCGATGCCGCCACCGGGCTGAACTTCTGCTGCATATAGTCGACGTCGACCGACAGCCCACCACGCAAGTAGTTGAGGCCGGCGCCGTAGGTATCGCCGAGCGTTGCCGGCTGCCCGGCCGCGCCGTTGGTGCCGCGCGCGGCCATCGCGCGCAGCAGGAAGCCCGCGTAGCGCGGCGACGTGTAGCGCATCGAGTTGCGTACGCGCAGGAACGCGGGCCCGACGAAGTTGTTGGTCGCGTTCCCCCATGCAAGCCCCGCGCCGAGCCCGGGCAGGCTGTACGTGACGAGCGTCGTATGCAGGATCGTGTAGAGCTCGCCGAACTGCACGCCGCCGAACGGCCCCGTGATGCCGACCCACGCTTCGCGGCCGAACAGCGCGCTGCTGTTCGACAACGCGCCGCTCGCCGCGTTGAAACCGTCCTCGAGCTTGAAGATCGTCGCGTAGCCGCCGCCGAGATCCTCGACGCCCTTCAGCCCCCACTGCGACGCCCACAGGTTGCCGCTGCCCATGCGCGTCACGTGGTTCGGTCCGGCGTTCGCGTATTCGATCGCGGTGTCGATGCGGCCGTAAAGCGTCACGCTCGATTGCGCGGCGGCCGGCAGCGTCATGCATGCGAGCAGCGCGGCAAGCGGTACGGCAAGCCGGTCGGCCCGCCCGTTCGGATGGTTCATCTGCGTCGTCCCGTAGAAGTTGCGGCGCCTGTCGGCATCGCGCCGCTTGATGTGAAGCGCGTTCGCTTTCAGAGGCGAACGCTGCCGATCAAAACCGGGCCGAGTCTAGGAACGACAATTTCGGACGTCGACGCAATGCGCTCTATAACGCTTATAGATGCGCCGCATGACGCGCACGGGCCCCGCCGCACGCGCGCTGCGCGGCGGCCCGCGCGCACGGTCTCGGTGTTTTCTTTATCCGGGTCGGTAAATGTCCGTGTGGCGCGGCTGTCACTCCGGCTATGGCAGCCGAATTTGGCCGACTACGCTGCGTTTCCGATCGTGTCACCCGCACGCTTTCGCGCCGCGACGGCGCCCGGCCCGCCAGGCCGATGCCGCGCTTTTCCACCGCCCGCTCCTGGAGAACCCGCATGTCCGCATCCACGGCCCGCGCTGCCGACGGCAAGCGCTATACGTACGAATGGTATGTCGTCGTCATCTGCATGCTCGCGTACATCTTCTCGTTCGTCGACCGGCAAGTCCTCGTGCTGATGATCGAGCCGATCAAGCGCGACCTGCACCTGTCCGATACGCAGTTCAGCCTGCTCAACGGCTTCGCGTTTTCGCTGTTCTATGCGGTGATGGGCTTGCCCGTCGCGTATCTCGCCGACCGCTATGCGCGCCCGCGCATCATCTCGCTCGGCATCGCGCTGTGGAGCGTCGCGACCGCCGCGTGCGGGCTCAGCCAGCACTTCGTTCACATGTTCATCGCGCGGATGGGCGTCGGCGTCGGCGAGGCCGCGCTGTCGCCCGGCGCGTATTCGATGCTCGCCGACTACTTCCCGAAGGAGAAGCTCGGGCGCGCGGTCGCCGTGTATTCGCTCGGCTCGTTCATCGGCGGCGGCATCGCGTTCCTGATCGGCGGCTACGTGATCGCGCTGCTCAAGCATGCGAGTGCGTTCACGCTGCCGGTGGTCGGGCAGGTGCATGCGTGGCAGGTCACGTTCCTGATCGTCGGGCTGCCGGGCATCCTCGTCGCACTGCTGTTCGCCGCGACCGTGCGCGACCCGCAGCGCAAGGGGCTCGCGCAGGACCGTTCGGGCGCCGTGCGGCGCGTATCGATGCGCGATTCGCTGCGCTTCGTCGGCACGCACCGCGCGACCTTCGCGTGCCATTACCTCGGTTTCTCGTTCTATGCGATGGCGCTGTACTGCCTGCTGAGCTGGACGCCCGCGTTCTATATCCGCCGCTTCGGGATGACGGCCGTCGAAGCCGGCTACACGCTCGGCATCGTGCTGCTGGTCGCGAACACGGCCGGCGTGTTCTGCGGCGGCTGGCTCAACGACTGGCTGCTGCGGCGCGGCCGCGGTGATGCGCCGATGCGTGCCGGTGCAATCGGCGCCGCGTGCATGGTGATCCCCGCGACGCTGTTCACGCAGCTCGACAGCCTGCCGGCGTCGCTCGCGATGCTGGTCGTCGCGATGTTCTTCGCGTCGTTCCCGATGCCGACGTCGACCGCCGCGATGCAGACGCTCGCGCCGAACCAGATGCGCGCGCAGATCTCCGCGCTGTTTCTGCTGGTGTCGAACCTGATCGCGCTCGGGATCGGCACGACCGTCGTCGCGCTGTTCACCGATCGCGTGTTCGGCGTGCCGGCCGCGGTCGGCCATTCGATGTCGATCGTGAACGTCGCGGCGGCCACGCTCGCCGCGCTGCTGCTCGCCGCCGGCTGCCGTCACTATCGCCGCAGCCTCGAGCGCGAACGCGGCCATGCGGCGGCATCGGCTTCGGCTGACGCGGCCGTCGACGGCGGCACCGCCATTGCTGCTCGCTGAAGTCGCGCGGTTCACCGATCGCGTGGTCGGCACACCGGCCGCGCGATCGCCGCCACGCTGACCGGCAACAATCGGCACGCCCACCATCATCCATCCTGCTTATTTAATCATCGCTTTTTAATCGATTTGATTTATGCGATGCGCGTCCCTATTCTCGATCGCATGACGGCGCGGGGCTCTGCCGCGCCGCTTTTCTCTACCCCACGGAATTTCCCATGCAAGCGAACCGCCACCAGGTCCGGATCGACGCGCTGATCGACGCGGCGCAGGACATCCGCTGTTTCCGGGTCTCGCGCGTCGACGGCCAGCCGTTCGACGCGTACGAACCGGGCGCCCATATCGACGTCACCGCGCCGTCCGGCATCACGCGGCAGTACTCACTGTGCGGCAACCCCGACGAGCGCGGCAGCTATCTGTTCGCGGTGAAGAAGGAAGCGCAGTCGCGCGGCGGCTCGCGTTCGCTGCACGACGACGTGAGCGTCGGCGCCGAGTTGTCGATCGGCACACCGCGCAACCTGTTTCGTCTGACCGATGACGCGAGCGAGCACGTGCTGATCGCGGCCGGTATCGGCATCACGCCGCTGCTGTCGATGGCGTATGCGCTGCACAAGCGCGGCGCGCGCTACCGGCTGCACTACTTCGCACGCAGCCGCGCGCATGCCGCGTTCGTCGACGCATTGTCGGCCGAACCGTTCGCGTCGCACGTGACGTTCCATTACGGCGTCGAGCCCGACGCGCTCGCGGCCGAACTGGGCCGCTGCGTCGAATCGATCGACCCGACAGCGCATGTCTATACGTGCGGCCCCGGGCCGTTCATGGACGCAGTCGTCGCGGCCGCGGCCGAGCGCATCCCGGAAGACGCGATTCATCTCGAACGCTTCGCGGCGGAACCCGTCGCCGCGGATGCGGGCACTGCCGAAGCCGGTTCCGGCCCGGCCGACGGCTTCGAAGTACGCCTGCAACGGAGCGGCCGGTCGGTGCGCGTCGCCCCCGATACGTCGATCGTCGACGCACTCGCGCAGATCGGCATCGAGGTCGATACGTCATGCGGCGAAGGCGTGTGCGGCACCTGCATGGTGCCGGTGCTCGACGGCGAGCCCGATCATCGCGACCACTGCCTGAGCAAGGCCGAGCGCGCGAGCAACACGGTGATCTGCTGCTGCGTGTCGCGTGCACGCTCGGCGGTGCTCGTGCTCGATCTCTGATGCGCCGAGCGCGCCGCCATGCCGCGGCGCCGATCTAGCGCTCGATTGAGGCACCGATGCACCGGTGCACTGAAAAAGCCGATGCGGACCAGCGCTGGCGACACGCACCGGCGCACCATCGCACACCGCCCGACCGTCATTCGTCGAAACGCTCGACGATCTCCGCGAGCAGCGCGCGCATCCACGCGTTGCCCTCGTCCTCGTGGAAGTGCTCGTGCCAGTGCATCGTCACCGGCGCGGGCGGCAGCGTAACCGGCAGTTCATACAGACGGAATGCGTTGTCGCGGTTCAGGATCTGCGCGAGCCGCCTCGGCAGCGTCGCATACAGATCGGTGACCGACAGCACGCTCGGCAGCGCGACGAAGTGCGGCACCTCGAGCGCGATGTTGCGGCCCACGCCCTGCACGCGCAACGCGTCGTCGAGCGCGTGGTGACTGTGCTCGACCGATTTCACGTTGACGTGCGCGGCGCGCACGAACTGCTCGAGGCTCAGCGCAGCGGCCGTCGGCAGCCCGCGCCGGCGCCCCGTCATGCACACGTAGGTTTCCTCGAACAGCACCTGGTGGCGCGTGCGCGGCATCAGCTCAGGCAGGTTGCCGATCGCGAAATCGAGCCGGCTCGCGCGCAGCGCTTCCTCGATCTCCTCCACCGGCAGCGGCTGCACGCTCAACGTCACGCGCGGCGCACGCTCGCGCAGCGCCTGGCAGATCGCCGGCAGGTACGCCATCTCGCCGGCATCCGACAGCGACACCCGGAATGTGCGCGTGCTGGTGGCCGGATCGAAACGCTCCGCATAGCGCAGCGCCACGCGCACCATGTCGAGCGCCTTGCCGACGATGCCCGCGAGTTCGAGCGCGACCGGCGTCGGCTGCATGCCCGAGCGCGTCCGCACGAACAGCGGATCGTCGAACAGCGTGCGCAGCCGGCCGAGCGAATAGCTGACGGCCGGCTGCGACAGCGCGAGCCGCTCGCCGGCCTTCGTCAGACTGCGTTCCTCGACGATCGCCTGGAATACGCGCAACAGGTTCAGATCGAGATGATCGACCGATGTCATCGTGACCTCCATCATTTGCCGCATTTATTTGATCATCGATTTTAGATCAATTTGACCGATATGTAGCAGAAGACGAGACTGGTCCCCGGACGCTGCGCACGGCGCGGCCCGATTTTCGCGACTCTTTCCCCACGACGACGATGAGCGACATTGCCTACCAGACGATCGACACCCGCGCGTTGCATGGCCTCGCGCAGCCCGACCGCATCGCGCCCGCGATGTATCACGACCCCGCGCTGTTCGAAGCCGAGCTCGACCGCATTTTCTACCGCACCTGGATCTGGGTCGCGCACGACAGCGAGCTGCCGAACCCGGGCGACTTCATCACGACGACGATCGGCCGCCAGCCGGTGATCGTCGTGCGCGACAAGACCGGCGAGATCAACGTGCTGCAGAACCGCTGCCGCCATCGCGGCGCGACCGTGTGCGAAGCGCACAAGGGCAACGCGAAGGGCTTCACGTGCCCGTATCACAGCTGGTCGTATGCGCTCGACGGCACGTTGCGCGCGCTGCCGTACGGCGACGGCTACGAAGGCGTGTGCGACAAAGGCGACCTGCCGCTCGTGAAGTTGCGCGTCGGCGTGTACCAGGGTCTGATCTTCGCGAGCTTCAACGACGCGATCGAGCCGCTGGAAGATTTCCTCGGCGGCGCGAAGCCGTGGATCGACCTGTTCATGAAACAGGGCGCCGGCTACCCGATCAAGGCGAACGGCGAACACAAGTTCAAGTTCAAGGGCAACTGGAAGATCCAGCTCGAGAACACCACCGACCTCTACCACTTCCCGGTCGTGCACAAGTCGTGGATGAAGTCGATCGACGACGAGACGGCCGCCGCGATCACGAGCTTCATGACGAGCGAGCACGCGTTCTGCCGCGGGCTCGGCAACGGCCACAGCCTTGCAGTGCTGATGCCCGAGCTGATCGATCTCGACGACGACGACGGCGCACCGCTGCCCGAACGCTTCGCGCCGCTCGCGGCGAAGCTCGCCGAGCGCCATGCGCCGGACGAAGTGCGCCGCATCGTGCGCTCGCTGATGGGCGTCGGCTTCAACCTGAACCTGTTCCCGAACCTCGCGCTGTCGATGGCGTTCTTCCGCGTGCTGCGGCCGATCTCCGCGAACGAAACCGAGATCCGCCACGTCGCGCTCGCGATGGACGGCGGCCCCGACGAAGCGAACCGCGAGCGGCTGCGCATCCACGAGCACTTCCAGGGCCCGTTCGGCTTCGGCAGCCCCGACGACGCGGAAGCCTGGGAGCGCGTGCAGCGCGGCGCGCATGCGGGCCCCGACGTACCGATCCTCGTGAATCGCGGGCTGAACCGCGAGACGACCGCCGCGAACGGCGAAAAGACCGCGCATGCGACCGACGAAACCGGCATGCGCGAGGCCTACCAGCAATGGCGCAAGATGATGGAGCAACAGTGATGGACGACCGCAACGCCCTCTTTTCCGAGCAGACCTTCGCCCGCGCGGTCGAATTCGTGTGGCGCGAAGCCGAGATGCTCGACCGCCGCGACTACCGCGCGTGGCTCGACCTGTGGGACCGGGCCGGCCACTACGTGGTGCCGATCGATCCGGACACGACCGATTTCGCGGCGACGCTGAACTACGTGTTCGACGACCAGGACATGCGCGAGAAGCGCGTGCAGCGGATGGTGTCCGGCTATTCGGCGTCGGCCACCGACGCGGCGCGCACGGTGCGCACCGTGTCGCGTTTCACGCTGGAGAGCGGCAGCGCCGATACCGTCGAACTGAAATCGGCGCAGGTCGTGGTCGCGTACAAGCGCGGCGTCGCGACGCTGTTCGCGGCCGACGTCACGCACAAGCTGCACGTCGATGCCGACGGCGAGATGCGCATTGCCGAGAAAGTCGTGCGCCTGATCGACTCGACCGAAGCGCTCAGCGCGATCGGCTTCCTGCTGTAAGCCGTGGCCGGTTCACCGTCGCCAACGCAATGGTGAACCGGGCACCTTCACCCGTGAGCGGCTGCCGGCTCACGATCGCCAGCGCAAAGGTGAGGCGGTCACCTTCACCTTTCAGCGCGACCGCTTCGCCGTCACTCGCGCAATGGTGAGCCCGTCACCTTCACCTTTCCGGACGACCATGCCCACACTCGAAGTTTTCCTGCCGGCCGGCCACGACGACGCGCGCAAGGCCGAGCTGATCGCCCGGCTCAGCCACGCGACCGTCGACGCGATCGGCGCACCGATCGATTCGGTGCGCGTGCTGCTCACCGAACTGCCCGCGACGCATATCGGCCTCGGCGGCCGCAGCGCCGCGGACGGCGCGCCGCCGTCGCTGCCGGTGATCGTCGCGATCCTGATCGCCGGCCGCACCGATGAACAGAAGCGCGCGCTGATCGCCGCGCTGTCCGACGCGGGCGCGAACGTGCTCGACGCGCCGCTGCAAGCCACGCGCGTAATCATCAAGGACATTCCGAACACGGATTTCGGCATCGGCGGCCAGACCGCGCGGGCGCTGGGGCGCTGACCATGCGTCGCGCGTCGCTGCTCCGCCATGACGCGCCGACGCGGTTGCGCTCAACCGTCGGCGAGCGGCAGCGTCACGCGGCAGTCGAGTCCACCGCCCGCGGCCGGCGTCGCGGCGATCCGCCCGCCGTGGCGCGTGACGATGCTCTTGCACAGCGACAACCCGATTCCGTTGCCGCCGGCCTTCGACGACGAGAAGCCGTCGAACAGCCGATCATGCGCGCCGGCCTCGATCCCCGGGCCATTGTCGATCGCCCGCAATTCCGCATGGCCGGCCACGTTCGCGGTGCCGAGCGTCAGCGTGCGCGGCACGCGCTCGCGGCCGGCGAATGCCTCGATCGCATTGAACGCGAGATTCAGGATCACCTGCCCGATCAGCACGCGTTCGCAGCGGATCGGCAGAGGCGCGTCGGCCTGCACGATCGTGACCGTTACGCCGGCCTCCTTCGCGCGCAGCTCGATGAAGTACGCGACGTCCGCGAGGATGTCGCGCAGGTCGGCGCGCGCGACGACCGGCTCGCGCTTCACGATGAATTCGCGCACGCTCTTGATGATCAGCGCCGCATGCTCGGCCTGCCGGTCCGCGCTGCGCAGCCCCCAGATCGCGTCGTCGACGGCGCCGTTGCCGTTCAGCCGCCGCACCGCGCCTTCGATGAAATTGCGCACCGCGGCGAGCGGCTGGCTCAACTCGTGCGCGATCACGGTCGCCATCTCGCCCATCGCGTTGTAGCGGCCCGCGTATTCGAGCATCCGCGCCTCCGCGCGCCGGGCCTCCTCGATCGCGACTTCGTCGCTCACGTCGCGGAACTGCACGAGCAGCCCGTCGAGATCGCCTTCGATCTCGACCTGCCGGCACAGGATGCGCAGCCAGCATGCCGAGCCGTCGCGCCGCACGATCCGGTAGCGCTGCGGCGCGGACGGGCACGCGGACGGCGCGTCGCGCAACTGCGCAATGAGCCGATCGCGATCGGCCGCGGAGCAGTAGTCGAGCACCTCGCCGAGCGGCTCGTCGGGCGCGAGCCCGAGCACGCGGCGGCCCGACTCGCTGATGAACTGCACGCCGCCGTGCGGCGTCACGACCGCGATGCCTTCGTCGAGATCCTGCATGAACTCGCGCAGCCGCGCCTCGTAGCGGCGCAACTGCTGGCGGACCGCCTCTTCCGCGCTGATGTCGCGAAACTGCACCATCACGACGTCGCGCCCGCGCAGCGGCACGTAAGTCGCGGTGGCCTCGGACAGCATGTCGACGCCCGTACGCGAGCGATAGCACCACTCGTACACCTGCGGGCCATCGACGCGCGCGCGATCCCACGCGCTCACCGCGATCTCGCGCTGGTACTTCGGCTCGGGACGCGTCATGTCCGGCGCCTTCAGCGGCAGCAATTCCTCGACGGAAAAGCCGAGCGCGATGCACGCGGCGCGATTCGCCCACACGATCGCCCGGGTGCGTGCGTCGTGCAGCAGCACGCACGTGGTCAGCGCGTCGAGCAGCCGGTGGAAATCGTCTTCGTCGGGAAAACTCATGATCGGATTCGGAGGAAGGCGCGCGGCATCGCGCGGCCGGAAACCCAACATAGCACCGGCGCGCGCCGATCGCATCTGAAGATTTCTTTAGGCCGGCACGGAGCGTCACCAGTCGCTCGGCCCAACGCACCAATTGATGCGTGTTTTCGGCGTTTCTAGACTGGTTGCATCGTCTTGCCCCCCCGCAACCGACATCGCCCCCCATCCCCAGGAGACTTTCATGCCGCAAGCCGCTCTCGCCATCGAATCCGCGCCGACCTCGCCGCCCGCGACGCGTCCCGCGGCCGGGCAGCTGTCGCCGCTCGACGCGGTGATCGAAACCGTCGCCGCGCGCCGCGAGGAATTCGACCGGCTGTCGCACGTGCCGCGCGACGTGATCGCGCTGTTCAAGCAGGCCGGCATCTATCGCGCGGGCACGCCGCGCCGCTTCGGCGGCGATGCGCTCGCGCCGACCGCGTTCCTCGACATGATCGAACGGATCGCGACCGCCGACGGCTCGGCCGCATGGGTCGCGAGCTTCGGCTCCGCGAACGTCTACCTCGCCGCACTGCCGCTCGACACGCAGGCCGAGCTGTACGCGAGCGGCCCCGACCAGGTGTTCGCGGGCGGCCTGTTCCCAGTGCAGCCCGCGCAGGACGCGCCGGGCGGCTGGCGCGTGAACGGCACGTGGAAATTCGCGAGCGGCTGCAAGGGCGCCGACTGGCTCGGCGTCGGCATCGCCGTGCCGGGCGCGCAGGACGCCGCGCCGAACAAGCCGCGCACGGCCGTGTTCCGCGCCGCCGACGTCGAGATCGTCGAGAACTGGAGCGTGGTCGGCATGCAGGGCACCGGCAGCCACGATTTGCGCGTGAACGACCGCTTCGTGCCGGAGGCGTGGACCTTCGTGCGCGGCGGCGAACCGACCGTCGACGAGCCGCTGTACCGCTATCCGACCGTCGCGTATGCGGCGCAGGTGCTGGCCGTCGTCAACCTCGGCCTCGCGCGTGCGGCGCTCGACGTCGTGAACCGCATGTCCGGCGGCCGCCAGACGACGACCGGCGCGCCGCGCCTCGCCGATCGCGCGTATTTCCGCATCGAGCTCGCGAAGGCCGAAGCGCAACTGCGCTCGGCGCGCGCGTTCTTCTACGACGCGACCGACACGGTCTGGCAATCGATCCTCGCCGGCAATCCGGTCACGCCCGATCAGGTCAGCCTGCTGCGGCTCGCGGCCACGCAGATCGCCCGCGAAGGCGCGAGCGTCGTCGAACGCGCGTATCGCCTCGGCGGCACGGCGGCGATCTATCGGTCGCACCCGCTGCAGCGGCTGCTGCGCGATGCGATGGTCGTCACGCAGCACGCGTTCCTCGCCGAGGGCAACTTCGACGGCGCGGGCGCTGTATTCACCGGCGTCACGCCGTTTCCCGGCTACCTGTAACCCGCGTCGACCGACGCTTTTGACGAACGCGCATGAAGCCGAACCCGACGGAGCATCACCGGCCGGTTCATGCGCCCGACCGATTCCCCTGGAGAACCCGATATGTCCGATTCGAATCCGCTGCCGCTGCGCGTCCTGTTCTGTTGCGGCGTGTCGCAGAATTTCTTCGACCTGCCACGCGAGCAGATCGGCGAAGTGTGGCAGGCGTACGGCGCGATGCTCGCGGCCGTCGAGGCGATGCCCGGCGTGCGCGTGCTCGGCGTGATGGACGACGACCGCCTCGTGGTCGGCCAGGCCGATGGCGCGCCGTGGACCTTCTACATCATGGCCGACGTCGCCGATTTCGACACGACGGTCGCCGTGTGCAACCTGTACCGCACGACGCCCGTCGGCGAATACAACCTGTGGCGCTACGGCAAGATCGAGGCACGCGTGGGCCGCGCGCTGACCGTGCCGCCGGCCGCGAAACCCGCGGCGTGAGGCGTGCGATGACCGAGCTGTCACCCGCCGCGATCGACGCGCTCGTGCAGCGCGTCGCGGCGCTCGACGCCGAGCGCGCGGTGCGCGCGACGATCACGCGCTACATGGCGCTGTGCGACGTACCCGAAGAGGCGGGCGACGGCCCGTCGCTCGCCGAATTGTTCACGCCCGACGCCGTATGGGAAGGCATCGGCCCGCAGTACGCGCACAAGTTCGGCCGCCTCGAAGGCACGGCCGCGATCGTCGCGATGCTCGGCCGCTACCTGCCGCCCGATCCGCATTTCTCGGCGAACCTGCACTTCCTGACGTCGGAGTCGATCGAGATCGCCTCCGATCTTGCAAGTGCGCGCGGCCGCTGGATCATGCTGCAGGCGTCGCGCTACGCAGACGGCGCGGCCGAGCTGATCGCCGCGCGGCTCACGATCGATTTCGCGCCGGCCGCCAACGGCGCCGCGTGGCTGATCCGCCATTTCCGCACCGAACGCGTGCTCGACGGCCCGTGGCCGCTCGCCGCCGCGCCACGGCCCTGACGTTTCCCGCTGCTTTCGCACGATACCGACCATGACAGGCTTCATCGACACCTTCACGCTCGGCGGCCCCGGCCCGACGATCGCGATCAAGGACACGATCGACATCGCGGGGCATCCGACCCGCGCGGCGAGCCGCGCGCTCGCCGATGCGCCGCCCGCCGAACACCACGCGGACGTGGTCCGCCTGCTGCTCGACGCCGGCTGGCAGATCGCCGGCAAGGCGAACATGCACGAACTCGCGTTCGGCATGACCGGCATCAACGACTACACGGGCACGCCCGTCAATCCGCAGGATGCCACGCGCATTCCCGGCGGCTCGTCGAGCGGCTCCGCATCGCTCGTCGGACTCGGCGCCGTCGACGCGGCGCTCGGCACCGATACCGGCGGCTCGATTCGCGGGCCGGCCGCCTGCTGCGGCGTGGCCGGGCTGAAGCCGACGTTCGGTCGCGTGTCGCGCCGCGGTGTCGCACCCGCCGATACCACGCTCGATTGCGTCGGGCCGTTCGCCCGCGAAATCCGCACGCTCGTCGCGGTGATGGCCGCGATCGCACCGGGCTTCGACCGTGCGCGGGCGACGGCAACCGCGGCAGGCTGCACGGTTGCGCAACTCGCCGTCGAAGCCGATCCGGCGATCGCCGCCGCGCTCGATGCGGCCGTTCGCGCATCGGGGCTGCGTTCGCACACGGTGGTGCTCGATGAAATGCCGGCCGCGTTCGCGGCGGGGCTCACCGTGATCAACGCGGAAACGTCGCGCGCGTTCGGTCATCTGGTCGCGAGCGGCAAGCTCGGCGCCGACCTCGATGCGCGATTGCGTGCGGCCGCAACGACCGCGCCTGCGGCATTGAAGGAAGCCGAAGCCGTGCGCGCACGCTTCACCGCGCAGGTCGATGCCGCGCTCGAACACGCGGACGTGCTGGTGCTGCCGACGCTGCCCGCGTTGCCGATCACGCTGCAGCAGGCACGCGACGGCGTATCGGTGATCGCGATGTCGTCGCTGATCCGGCCGTTCAACCTGAGCGGCCATCCGGCGCTCAGCCTGCCGCTGCCGCTCGCCGGTTCGCCGTTGAAGGCCGGCTTGCAGATCGTCGGACGCAAGGGCGCGGACGAACAGGTCTGCGCGATCGCGGCACACTTCGAGGCGGCACTCGCCGCATGAACCACGATGCGGGTGCCGCTGCCACCGGCGCGCGCCCGCGAACCACGGAATTCCACACCATGTCAGATCGAGTCGTCCTCGTCACCGGCGCCGCGCGCGGGCTCGGCGCCGTCATCGCCGAACGCTTCCATGCGGCCGGCTATCGCGTCGCGCTGGCCGACATCGCCGCCGACGCGATTCACGCGCATGCGCGCGACCTCGACCCGAGCGGCGAGCGCGCGATCGCGCTGCCGCTCGACGTCACGTCGAAACGCGATTTCGAAGCGGCACGCGATGCACTCGTCGCGCGCTGGGGCACGATCGACGCGCTGGTCAACAACGCAGGCGCATCGAAGGTCGTGCCGGCGATGGAAATCACGGCCGAGCAGTTCGACCAGGTGATCGACGTAAACCTGCGCAGCGTGCTGTTCGGCTGCCAGGTGTTCGGCCAGTACTTCGCGCAGCGCGGCGCGGGCCGCATCGTCAACATCGCGTCGCTCGCCGGGCAGAACGGCGGTTCCGCCACGGGCGCGCACTACGCGGCCGCGAAAGGCGGCACGCTGACGCTGACCAAGGTGTTCGCGCGCGATCTCGCCGCGCAGGGCGTGACCGTCAACGCGATCTCGCCGGGCCCGCTCGATCTGCCGATCGTGTACGAAAGCGTCGCGCCCGAAAAACTGCGTCAGGTGCTCGCGAGCCTGCCGGGCGGCAAGCTCGGGTCGGCCGGCTTCGTCGCCGATGCGGCCGTGCTGCTCGCGTCGGGCGACGCGCATTTCGCGAACGGTGCGTGCTGGGACATCAATGGCGGGCTGTACATGCGTTGAACGGCGGCACGCATCGGGCGTGTGGTGCCGTGCGCAATACGTGTGGCGTATAGGGCACGCGTGGCGCCTGCCTCGCCTGCTCCACGTGCTTCGTGTGCCGTGGCGTGCCTGCGCAGCCCGTCCGCAAGCAGCCCCGACCGCTAGCGCGACGACTCCCCGTCGTCGCCCCACACGACCATCACGTCGCGCACCAGCGCGGCGATCGACGTCGCGCC
This sequence comes from Burkholderia orbicola, assembly GCF_900100915.1. Taxonomy (NCBI): domain Bacteria; kingdom Pseudomonadati; phylum Pseudomonadota; class Betaproteobacteria; order Burkholderiales; family Burkholderiaceae; genus Burkholderia; species Burkholderia orbicola. The sequence goes on from NZ_FNKW01000002.1 coordinate 1,272,501, forward strand.
GAGCTTCTCCTTGATGCTCGCGCGATGCACGTCGACGGTCTTCACGCTGATCGACAGATCGGACGCGATCTGCTTGCTGCCCTTGCCGTCCACGACGCCGCGCAGCACTTCCTTCTCGCGCGCGGTCAGCGCGTCGAGCCGCTGGCGCAGCTCGCGGTGGCGCTGGCTCACCGCATGCCGCTGCTGCGCGAGCCGCAGCGCACGCTGCACGCGCTCGAGCATCTGCTGCGAGTTGTACGGCTTCTCGACGAAATCGATCGCGCCGTTCTGCAGCGCGCGCACCGACATCGGAATGTCGCCGTGCCCGCTGACGAAGATCACCGGCAGCGTCGCGCCGCGCGCATTCAGTTCGGCCTGCACGTCGAAACCGCTTTTCTCCGGCATCCGCACGTCAAGCACGAGGCACGCGGGCAGGTTCACGTCGAAACGCGCGAGAAAGTCGGCGGCGTTCGCGAACCCTTCGGACGCGATGCCGACCGATTCCAGCAGCCACGCGAGCGACGTCCGCATGCCGCTGTCGTCGTCGACGATGTATACGATCGGTGCGGGTGACGTCATCGCGGGTGTCTCGCTGAATATCGGTATCGGGGTCGCACGCGCCGCGCGCAACGCCGGTGGCCGGCGTATCGCGCGCGTCGTTCGCTGGGGATGTGCGGCACATCATAACGAGCCGAAAATCCGCTGCAAACCCCTGCACGTGCCGTACGAACGCGCAATCGCGGTTTTTTTCGCACGCGGCGGCACGCATCTAGGTAGAACCTTTAGACGCGTCGGCAGGAACGCCATCCCGATCGCCAATCGTGCGAATGGTCGGCCGCATTTTCGCGACGTACGCTTGGGTCATCGTCGGCGATCCGGCGCTGCCGTTGCAGCGCTGCGCGGTTCGCCGCCTTCGTCCAATCAGGAGCGCCCATGTCTTCCACGACCGATATCCAGCGACCGGCGCGCGTCGAACCGACCGACGCGCAGAAGGCCTTCCGCCAGGCGATGGCCCACCTCGGCGCGGCCGTCAACGTGATCACCACCGCGGGGCCGCACGGCCGCTGCGGGATCACCGCGAGCGCCGTGTGCTCGGTCACCGACGCGCCGCCGACGCTGCTCGTGTGCCTGAACCGGTCGAGCGCGATGCATGCGACCTTCGAGCGCAACCGCCAGGTCTGCATCAACGTGCTGCCGGCCGAGCACGAGTTGCTCGCGCGACACTTCGCAGGACTCACCGACCTGCCGATGGAACAGCGCTTCGAACTGCCCGTGTGGGATCGCGGCGAACAGGACGTGCCGGTGCTGCGCGATGCGCTCGCGAGCCTGCAGGGTACGATCGCCGAGATGAAGGAAGTCGGCTCGCATTCGGTGATGTTCATCGAGGCGACGTCGATTCGCGTGCGCGACGACGGCGACAGCCTGATCTACTTCAGCCGCGCGTTTCATCGCGTGTCGCGCACCGCGTGCGTGCGGTAACGATGCCGGCATGTGGCGCGGCGTGCGCGTTCGGGCGGACTACGCAGGCGCCCGCAGCGCACGCTGCCCGGCCGCAAGTGCGGCGCCCGCGAACAGCGTCAGCGCCGAATACACGAGCCCGCGCGCGAGCCCCGCGCTGTCCGACACCCAGCCGATCGCGACCGGCCCCGCGATCTGCCCGAAGGCGAAGACCGTCGTGAATGCGCTGATGCCCTTCGCCCAACCATCGGGCGGCAGGTTGTGCCGCACGAAGGCGGTCGTGGAGGCCACCGCCGACAGGAACGTCGCGCCGAACAGCAAGCCCGACGCGAACGCCGCAGCCGGATGCACGAACAGCGCGGGCATCAGCGTCGCGACGCCGAGCAGCGCGTTGAGCACGGCGAGCGCCTGGCCGCCGCGCATCCGGTCGAGCAGCCCCGACCACAACCGCGCCGACACGACGGTCGCGACGCCGAGCATCACGTAGAACGCGGCGACCACCGTGCCGCTCATCCCCGCGCCGCGCAGCAGCGCGACGATGAACGTCATGTAGCCGATATAGCCGACGCCGAACAGGCCGTAGCCGGCCAGCGCGAGTGCGAAGCGGGCCGGGCTCGCGGTCACGGCCGGTTTCGCGCCGTCGGCCTGCGTGGCCGGTGCCGCATGCGCATGCTCGATGCGGCGCGCGGCCGACACGGCCACCGCCGAGAACAGCACGCACGCCGTCGCGAGGGCGAACCATGCCGGCTGCCAGCCGTGTACACGGTGCACGAGCGTCGCCGGCACGAGCAGCGACGATGCAACGATGCCCCATCCGGTGCCGCCGTAATAGAGGCCGAGCAGCAGCCCTGCGTCGCGCGGCGACGCGGATGCGAGCCGCGCGGCCAGCACGCCGCCGCTGATGAAGATCAACGCACTGCCGACACCCGTTGCGAGCCGCTGCGCGAGCAGCGCGTGCATGTCCGACGTGAGCCCGCCCGCGGCCATCAGCACGGCGGTCAGCACACAGCCGGCCGCGAGCAGCGTGCCCGCACGCCAGCGCCGCGACAGCAGCGGGAATGCGAGCGCACCGATCAGGTAGCCGGCCGCGTTCGCCGTGTTCAGCGCGCCGGCCTGCGCGAACGTCCAGCCGAGGTCGGCCTTCATCGGCGGCAGCAGCAGCGCATACGAAAAGCGGGCGAGGCCGAGCGCGATCGCGCTGCCCAGCGACAGGCAGATCGCGAGCCGCCACGCGGCCATGCGGCCGGGATCGGTTGCGCCGGCGTCCGGCCGCGAGCGGCCGGCACGCTCCGGTTGCGGCACTGCACGCATCGGGGTGTCTCCTTCGTTGTTCGATTCCGGGGCGTTCGCCGCCGTCGGTCGATCATACTGGAGCCGTGAAACCGGTGCGCGCCGGCGGCAGAAACCCGCCGGCCGTCGCACCCGGGCTCCGCTCCCCGGCGCGACGCGCGCAACGGCCGGAAAACGCGGAATGCCGGCCGGCGCCGGCACGCACTACCGCCCGAGTCCGGCCGCAAACGCCGCAAGCAGCGCGCGCCCTTCGGGCCATCCGCCCAACTCGGACGCCGCGTTCAGATGGCCGCGCGCGCCGAGCAGAAGCGGCGTCGCGCCGTGTTCCGTGGCCCATTCGAGCGCTCGCCCCGCCGGATCGTACGGATCGTCCGCGCTCGCGATCGCCAGCACCGGCACGCGCCCGAACCGACCGCCCGGCAGGTTCGCGAACGCGGCGGCGGCAACCGGAAAACGCGGCCCTGCCGGGTCGGGCACGGCCACGAGAAACGCGCCGCGCACCGCGCGCGCCGACCCGGCACGCCAATGCGCGAACAACAAACAGCCCAGCGAATGACAAATCACGAGCGGGGGCGCCCCGGCGTTCGCGACGGCCGCGTCCAGCGCCGCCGTCCAGTCGGCGAGGTCGGGCGCCTCCCACGAAGCCGGCGCGATGCGCGCGGCGCCGGGAAACGCCGTCTCCCAATGACTCTGCCAATGATCCGGTCCCGAATTGCCGATACCCGGCACGATCACGATCGCCTGATCCATCACGCCCTCCGTCAACTGAAACCCGGAGTGTGACCACGCGCCGGTCGGCAGGGAATGGCAAGTCATCGGTTATTGAGACAAAATGCCGATGAATCAACGGTACCGGAGGACCGTCATGCCGGAAGAAGCACTGGATCGCCTGGATCTTGCGATCCTCGAAGCGCTGCAGGAGAACGCGCGGACGCCGCTGTCGGAAGTCGGCAGGCGCATCGGGCTGTCGCAGCCCGCCACCTCGGAGCGCGTCAAGCGGCTGGAAGAACGCGGCATCATCGCCGGCTACGGCGCACGCATCGATCCGGCCGCGCTCGGGTTGGGCATGATGGCCATCATCCGGCTGAAAACGACTCACGAGCACATCAAACCGGCGCTGCGCGCGTTCGCCGAGATGCCGCATGTCATCGAAGTCCACCGCATGACCGGCGAGGACTGCTTTCTGCTGAAGGTGCTGGTGCCGACACCGGGCCAGCTCGAAACGCTCATCGACGCGATTGCGCGCTTCGGCGCGGTCACGACTTCGCTGGTGCTGCGCTCCGAACCGACCAAGACGATCGGAAAGGCGTTGCTTGGATGACGTGCGGATGCTGATTGACTGCGTGACGCATGGAATCATGCGGACCGGTTCGAGCACCAGGCGATCACGCACGCGTTTTCGTGAATGACATAAAACGCAGCAATCGAGGCAATTGAATTCAAATTGAAAATAACCGAATTCATTTCGTCGATCCGGATTCCTTCCGCTAAAAAAATTATTCGTGATCTGTCGCTCGTTTTATCCTGCTTTTCCAATATGTGAATCGCGAATGCCTCGTGTTTAGCACGTCACGGCTAAAAACACTGCAACGCATTGCATTCGAAAATTCGTCAGACTAATATCGACGCCACTCGTCCGGCATTCACAAAATATCGAACGAGGAGCGGTCATGTTTTTTCCGCGCTTTCATGTTGAATCACTCATGTTCACCACAGGAGAATTGACATGCAGGAAACCCAGCAGATCGAATTGCTTGACTGGATGCAGGAAGACACGCACCCCGAGGCCGTCGACATGATGGTCGAGGACGCCGTGGTGCCGTTCGGCACCGCGCTCTGGCCGGTCTGAGCGGGCCACCCGTTCTCGCGGAAGGGCCGCGGCCCTTCCGCCGCTTCCGGAGATACGCATGCTGAACCTGCACCGCGCGCTCGGCTTTCACCCCGCGTTGCGCGACAAGCTGGCCCGCGGCGAATCGGGAAAACTGCTGGTCGGCCATGACACCCGCAACCGCGACATCGCGTTGCGCGCCTTTTCCGCCCTGCCCGATTCGCTCGACGCGACCACCCTCTGCCTCGAAAGCACCCCGCCCGCCGACATCGCCGCCGCGCTCGACGCCGCCGACCTGTTCGTGCTGCTGTACGACTCGTCGTGCCTGCCGACGCCGTCGCCGAGCGGGCCGCCCTTTCTCGCCGCGATCCGCCCCGCGATCGTCGAGCACTGGAGCAAATCGGTTTTATTCAAGGATTACGGCCCGCACCTCGACGAGGCGTTCGCCGAATCGCTCGACGACATCGCCGCGCGCAATGGCCGGCTGATCGACGCGGCCGCGCGCGCGTCGCAGATCCGCTTCATCGACGAAGCCGGCAACACGCTGACGGGCTCGCTCGCGCCGGACCAGAAATGGACGAGCGTGGACGGCATGGGCAACCTCGACGTCGTGCCCGGCGAGATCGCGACGCACGTGACCGACCTCAACGGCTCGGTCGTGTTCAGCGGCACCTTTCTCGGCACCGTGCCGTTCGCGATCAAGTACAAGGTGGCCGAGCGGCTCGCGACGCTGCATGTCGAGCACAGCACGATCGTCGATTTCGATACCGACGATGCGGGCTTCCGGCGCGATTTCACGACCTATCTCGACCGGCACGCGAATCACCGGCGGATCGAGGAATTCGGCATCGGCACGAACCTCGGCATCCGCGGCCTGTACGGCCGCAACGCGGGGTTCGAGGAACGCCATCCGGGCCTGCATCTCGGACTCGGCGGCGGCGAAAACGGCAGCCACCATCTCGACCTGATCTTCGCGCGCGGCACGCTCGCGCTCGACGAGCGGATCGTGTTCGACGGCGCGTTCGCCGTCTGACGCAGCGAGCAGGTTGCTCAGGCTTCGGCGGCCGCCGCGTCGCCGAGCCACTTGAACATCACGAAGCAGTCGACGAAACCGAGCCGCGCGTGACGGTATGCGCGCGGCAGCCGGCCGACGATCTCGAATCCCAGCTTCTGCCACAGCGCGACCGCGACCTCGTTCGTCGCGACCACCGAATTGAACTGCATCGCGAGGAAACCGCGCTCGCGCGCCACCTGCTGCGAGTGCTCGCACATCAGGCGCGCGACGCCGCGGCCGCGCGCGGCCTCGCTCACCATGTAGCCGCAATTGCTCACATGCTTGCCGGGCCCGGCGGCGTTCGCCTTCAGGAAGTACGAGCCGAGCACTACGCCGTCCTCCTCCGCGATCCACGTACAGAGCGGCGCGTCGAGCCACAGTGCGCGTGCCGCTTCCTGGGTCGGTTCGGGATCGAATGCATAGGTTTCCTGAGCAGCGACGATGGCGCGGTAGGTCGGCCAGAAACGCGCGAAATCGTCGTCGGTCATCGGGCGGATCGTGATCATGCGGGGTCTCTCGTGAGTGGGATGTCGACAGGCAGGACAGGCAAGCGAGCGATCGTACCGCGATTCATCGACGGTCGCCGGCTCGCCGCGCCGCGCTGCGATACGCGCCCGGCGGCACGCCGTACCAGCGCTTGAACGCCTGCGAGAAACTGGATAGATCGCTGAAGCCGAGCCGTTCGGCCACGTCCGCGAGCGACAGCCGCGCATCGCCGAGCAGCGTCTCGGCCATCGCCCCGCGCGTCTGCGCGAGCAGCGCGCGAAACGTCGTGCCCTCCTCCTGCAAGCGCCGCTTGAGCGTGCGCGGGCTCGTGTTCATCAGGCGCGCCATGTCCTCGAGCGAGAACGGCGCGCTGCCGGGCGTCGCGTTCAGGTACTGGCGCACCATCTCCGACGTGCCCACGCGCGCACGCCGTGCTTCGACGAGTTGCCCGCACATCTGCTCGCACATCGACACCGTCAGCGGATTCGCATGCGGCAACGGCCGGTCGAGGAACGCACGGTCGAACGCGAGGCTGTTCGCCCGCGCCGAGAACGTCGGCTCGATGCCGGCGATGCGCGGCGCCGCGAGCGCCGGCGAACGCGCGGCCTGCAGCGTGAAGCGCGACAACGCGAAATCGCCGCTGGCGATTTCGTGCAGCAGCACGGCCGCGGCCGTCATGTCGCGCTCGACGAGGAACCGGCTCAGGTCGGCGTCGAGTTCCGGCGCGCCGAAGCTGAGCACGCCAGTGTCAGCCGACTCGCGGTACGTGATGACGGTGTACGCATACGTGAGCGGCAAAAAACGCATCGCGAGCGCGAGCGCATCGCGTCCGGTCGCGCTCGCGATCAGCCCGTAGCCCCACACGCCGTACGCGGAGAAGTGGTAACGCCGGCCGACCTCGAACCCGAGGCCCTGTGCCCGGCCGAGCGCGCGCAGCAGGTTGCCGGTCAGCCGCAGTTCCTGCGCGGCCGTCACCTCGACTTTCGGGTCGTCGAGCTGCGCGCTCGCGAGGCCCGTGCCGGCCAGCAGCGTGGCATGCGGCACACCGCGTTCGTCGCCGAAATCGACCAGCAACCGGGCGCTGGCCGGACTCCGGGTGAAATCCCAGAAGCTCATGCGGAGAAACCCTCGAAGCGCCGATTTGGCCCAAATACTAAAACAATTGTCCCCAACCAGCATTGGTGTTTTCCCATGCGGCCCGCACCATCGGCGTCATCCAGTCGTCGTCCGAACGACGCCATCACCCCAGGAGGAGACACCATGCGACCGAGTCGCCCGACCGATCCCGCCGCCCACTTCACCCACTTCGCCCACTTCGCCCGTCGGCGCACCGCCCGCGCCCGCATGCCGACACGCGTCGCATGACCCACCGATCACCGAAGCAAGGAGACGATTCCATGAGCAAGACTTTCGACTACATCGTGGTCGGCGGCGGGTCGGGCGGTTGCGTCGTCGCGGGCCGGCTGACCGAGGACCCGGCCGTGACCGTCTGCGTGCTCGAGGCCGGCGGCCGCGGCGACAGCGCGGTCGTCAACGTGCCGACCGGCGCGGTCGCGATGATGCCGACCCGCCTGAACAACTGGGCGTTCGACACGGTGCCGCAGCCGGGGCTCGGCGGGCGCATCGGCTATCAGCCGCGCGGCAGGGCGCTTGGCGGTTCGTCGGCGATCAACGCGATGGTCTATATCCGCGGTCATCGCGTCGACTACGACGGCTGGGCCGCGCTCGGCAACGAAGGCTGGGCGTACGACGACGTGCTGCCGTACTTCCGCCTGAGCGAGCACAACGAGCGCTTCGACGATGCCTGGCACGGCCGCGACGGCCCGCTGTGGGTCAGCGACCTGCGCACCGGCAACCCGTTTCATGCGCGCTATCTGGAAGCCGCGCAACAGGCCGGCCTGCCGCTCACCGACGATTTCAACGGCGCGCAACAGGAAGGCATCGGGATCTACCAGGTCACGCAGAAGCACGGCGAACGATGGAGCGCGGCGCGCGCGTACCTGCTGCCGCACGTCGGCCGCCGCGACAACCTGACGGTCGAGACGCACGCGCAGGTGCTGCGCATCCTGTTCGACGGCACGCGCGCGACCGGCGTCGAGGTGCGGCAGCACGGTGAAATCCGCACGCTGCGCGCGCGGCGCGAAGTCGTGCTCGCGGCCGGCGCGCTGCAGACGCCACAGTTGCTGATGCTGTCGGGCGTCGGCCCGGGGCGCGAACTCCAGCAGTTCGGCATCGCCGTACAGGCCGATCTGCCGGGCGTCGGCCGCAACCTGCAGGATCATCCGGATTTCATCTTCGGCTACCGCACGCGCAGCGTCGACACGATGGGCGTGTCCGTCCGCGGCGGGCTGCGCATGCTGCGCGAATTCGCCCGCTTTCGCCGCGAACGGCGCGGGATGCTGACATCGAATTTCGCGGAAGGCGGCGGTTTCCTGAAAACGCGTGCCGATCTCGCCGCACCGGACATCCAGCTGCATTTCGTCGTCGCGCTCGTCGACGACCATGCGCGCAAGCTGCATGCCGGTCACGGGCTGTCGTGCCACGTGTGCCTGTTGCGGCCGCGCAGCCGCGGCTCGGTCACGCTGAACGGCGCCGACCCGCTCGCGGCGCCGCGCATCGATCCCGCGTTCTTCGACGATCCGCGCGATCTCGACGACATGGTCGCGGGCTTCCGCCTCACACGTCGCCTGATGGAGGCGCCGGCGCTCGCCAGCTGGACCACGCGCGACCTGTTCACCGCGAACGTGACGACCGACGACGAGATTCGCGACGTGCTGCGACGGCGCGCCGACACCGTCTATCATCCGGTCGGCACCTGCCGGATGGGGCGCGACACGCTCGCCGTCGTCGATCCGCAACTGCGCGTGCATGGCCTGCAAGGGCTGCGCATCGTCGATGCATCGGTGATGCCGACGCTCATCGGCGGCAACACCAATGCGCCGACGATCATGATCGCCGAGAAGGCCGTCGACCTGATGCGCGGCGTATGCCGCGTGCCGGCGCAGCCGCATGCCGACGCAACCGTCAGGACAACGACGGATCGTGACCCTACCCTTGCAACCCGCGCCGCACACGCCGGCGACCAGCCCGAGGAAACCCGCCATGCTGTCGCCTGATCCTTCCCGTTCCGCCGGCTCCACCACGCCGCTTGCGGCGATCATCATCGGCGCCGGCTTCGCCGGCATCGGCATGGCAATTGCGCTGCAACGCGCCGGCATTCGCGATTTCGTGATCGTCGAACGCTCGCACGACGTCGGCGGCGTGTGGCGCGACAACCGTTATCCGGGCGCCGCGTGCGACGTGCCTTCGCACTTATACTCGTTCTCGTTCGAACCCAATCCCGCGTGGTCGCGCGTGTTCGCGCCGCAGCCCGAGATTCATGCGTACCTGCAACACTGCGCGCGCAAGTACGGTCTCGCCCGCTATCTGCGCTTCGGCGCCGAAGTCGAACACGCACGCTACGACGAAGCCGGTGCGCTGTGGCACGTCACGCTGCGCGACGGCACGACGCTGAGCGCCGCGCTGCTCGTCAGCGGCACCGGCCAGTTGAGCCGCCCCGCCATGCCGAACCTGCCGGGCATCGACACGTTTCGCGGCCGTGCGTTCCACTCCGCGCACTGGGATCGCGATTACGCACTCGCCGGCAAACGGGTGGCCGTGGTCGGCACCGGTGCATCGGCGATCCAGTTCGTTCCGGCGATCGCCGGCGACGTGCGACGCCTGATCGTGTTCCAGCGCTCGCCGGCCTATGTGATGCCGCGCCCCGACCGCGCGTATCGCCCGTGGGAAAAGGCGCTGTTTCGCCGGCTGCCGGCGGCGATGAAACTGCATCGCGCATCGATCTACCTGCGCTACGAAGCGCGTGCGATCGCGTTCACGCGGCTGCACGGGTTGATGAAGGTCGCGGTCGGCCGGCCGTTTCGCAAGCTGCTCGCGCGCGACGTGCCGGACCCCGCGCTGCGCGCACGGCTCACGCCCGATTATCCGGTCGGCTGCAAGCGCATCCTGCTGTCGAGCGACTATCTCGCCGCGATGAGCCGCGACCATGTCGAGCTCGTCACGCAGCCGATCCGGCGCGTGACCGAGGACGGGATCGAAACCGTCGACGGCGTGCATCATCCCGTCGACGCGATCGTCTACGGCACGGGGTTCGCGGCAACGGAATTCCTGTCGCCGATGCGCATCACGGGCCGCGGCGGCTTCGACCTGAACGATGCGTGGCGACGCGGCGCGCAGGCGTATCTCGGGCTCACCGTGCCCGGCTTTCCGAACTTCTTCATGCTGTACGGCCCGAACACCAACCTCGGTCACAACTCGATCGTCTACATGCTCGAGAGCCAGATCGCGCACGTGGTGCGCTGCATACAGGCGATGCGTCGCGACGGCGCACGCGAGATCGACGTCGACGCGCGCCGCTACCGGCGTTTCAACGTGCACGTGCAGCAGCGGCTCGAAGGATCGGTGTGGAGCAGTTGCAAGAGCTGGTACGTCGATGCGTCGGGGCACAACAGCACGAACTGGCCGGGCTTCACGCTGACCTACCGGTGGATCACGCGCTTCACCGGCATGTCCGCGTACCGCTTGTCGCAGCCGCTGCCCGGGGCGGCCGCTCCGATGCACGGCATGGTGGTCGCGCCGCCCGCCGGCAGATTCGAAGCCTTCACGGCCGCTTCGTTGCGCGGGTTCCTGCGTGTCGCGTTCCGGCCGCTGATCGGGCCGCCGTTCGGCGCGCGCATGCAGCGCCGCGTCGTCGCGCTGCTGTCGCCGCTGATGCCCGGTGCGGGCGGCACGCTGCGCTACCGCACGTCGGCGCAGCATGTGCCGATCGAAGTGGTCGCGCCGAAACGCGGCGACACGGGTGGCGCGATTCTCTATCTGCACGGCGGCGCGTTTTGTCTCGGCGGGCCGCATACGCATCGCGGCGTGACGACGCGCCTCGCGAACGATGCGGGCCTGCCGGTGTGGGTGCCCGATTACCGGCTCGCGCCCGAGCATCCGAGCCCGGCCGCGCTCGACGACGCACTGGCCGCCTACGACGCGATGCGAACGCAGGGTTACGCGCCGCACCGGATCGTGATTGCCGGCGACTCGGCCGGCGGCGCGCTGGCGCTGGCGCTCGCCATCGCGCTGCGCGAGCGCGGCGAGCCGACCGCCGCCGCACTGCTGCTGATCTCGCCCGTGACCGACTCGACGCTCGGCGGCGCGACGCTGGCCTCGCGTCGCCACGACGATCCGATGATCCGGCGCGGCTGGCTCGAACAGGGGCTGCGCTGGTATCATGGCACGGGCTCCGCCGCGGCGCGCGGGCCGCTCGACACCGATCTGCATGGCTTGCCGCCGATACTGATCCAGGCCGGCGACCAGGAAGTACTGCTGTCCGATGCGCAGCGGCTGGCCGAGCATGCACACGCGTGCGGTGTGCCGTGCCGGCTGGAAATCCATGCGGCGCGCTGGCATGTGTTCCATCTGCAGGCGTTTTACTTGCGCTCGGCGCGGGACGCGTTGCGGACGTTGGCGGGGTTTGCGGCGGAACGTGTCGCCACGACGGCATGACGATGAAACGAGGACGCACGACGATCAGCGCATGTCCGATCGTCGTGTCCGCTTGCAACGGAGCGCCGCCGGGGCGACAACCACCCAAGATCGCGACGGCCGCGTCGGCGAAGCAGTAATTACACAGTCTGCCGGCGGATTTTCCGCCCATCATTCATTCCCTCACGCTCCCCGTCTCGGGGTGCGTCTCCTCTCCTCACGCCATCGACAGCCGGCCATTTGGCCGAATCGTCATGCGCCATCCCGGATGAAAGAATGATCGTCGTTCGGGAAGCCCGCACCACGCCCTGATATCCCGACCATGAAGACGCCGTATGCGTGTCGGCCTCTAAACCATTGCGATGCCAACCGCTTCGTTCCCACTACCTCTTTTGTAGCTTATAAGTTACAATGCTCGCCAAGTTCGAACTCCTTCGCTATCAGCGCGACGACGGTCGCGAGCCTTTCACCGAATGGCTGAACGCCGTCCGTGACAAGCCCGCGCAGGCGCGGATTCGCGAGCGCCTGCGCCGCGTGCAGACCGGCAACTTCGGCGATTGCGAGCCGGTCGGCGAAGGTGTGATCGAACTGCGCGTCCACGTCGGCGCCGGCTACCGCGTGTACTTCGGCCGGCACGGCAGCGCGTTGGTGCTGCTGCTGTCCGGCGGCGACAAGGCGAGTCAACCCGACGACATCAGGCGCGCCAGGGAACACTGGTCGAACTGGAAACGGAGGCAAACATGAACAAGCTCAAAGGCGCGGTATCGCACCACGATGCGGAAGTCGCCGAACTCGGCGCCGACCGCGAGCTCGCGGTCGCCTATTTGCGCGTCGCGATGGAATCGCTCGACGATCCCGACAACCGTGCGGCCGGCCTGCTCGCGCTGCGCACGGTCGCGGAAGCGTATGGCGGGCTCGGCGCGGTCGCGGCCGAAGCCGGCATCAGCCGCGAATCGCTGTATCGCACGCTGTCCCCGAACGGCAACCCGACGCTGAAGACCCTGCTCGCGGTGCTCAAGACCGTCGGCCTGCGCCTGTCCGTCGTTCCCGCGCAGCCGTCGCACGCGTAAGGGGCGCACAGCGCGCGGGCTCCCTCACGGCTGGACCATCCACACGAGCAGCATCGCGTCCGGCGCGGCCGCCATCCCCGCCGGCCGATGCACGATCGTCGGCTCGACCGCCAGCGCGTGCGCGATCGCCACCGCATCGTCGATCGTCGTCGAGCGCACGAACGTCATCAGCCGCGCCGGCCGGCGCAGCGTCTCGCGATACAGCGCGCCGTACCACAGCGGCCGCATGCCGAGCGCATCCTGCAACACGTACGGATAGCGCCACAACCGCAGCACGAAGCGGCTTTCCGGGTGGGCCGGATCGACGCGAACGAACACACGCCGCGTGCTTTCGCCATGCGTGTAGCGCGGCAGCACGGGCAGCGTATCGGCGGCCGCCTGCGGCAACAGCCAGCGCAGCGCGGTGGCCGGCGTCCACGGCGTCGCGCGCTGCCAGCCGGCCTGCGCGAGATGACGGTCGAGCGTGTCCGACGTCGCGCTCCATTGCAGCGGCAGAAATTCCTCGCGGTCGCCGCCGATCTCGGTGCGCCGCGTCGGCACGCGCTGCCACCCGCCGCGCAGCCACTGGTCGACGGTCATCGCGACCACGTCGCCGACATGCGGACGCGCCGCGCGATCGAGCTGCCACTGCGCGGGAACTGTCCATACACCGGCCGTCGCGAGCACGACGACGACCGCGACGAGCGCGCCTCTGGGCTGTACGTGCTCGCGCACACGCCAGTACGCATAGGCGCCGGCGAGCAGCGCGAACCACGCGAGCCCGAGGCTCCATCCGCCCAGCAGACCCGACAACCAGGTATCGCCGACATACAGTCGCGCGAAGCCGCCGAGCACGATCCACAGCACGACCGCCGTCACGACCGGTATGCGCCACAGCGCGGGCCGGTCGCGCGTGAGCGCCCAGCCGAGGCCGCTGCTCGCGAGGATCGCGAACGCGGCGTCGGCGTCGGGCAGCGCCACGTGCAGCGCGCCGGGCGGCAGGCTCGCGGGCGTCGCGCCGGGCACGCTCGCGCCGAACACCGGCACGAGCGCAACGGCGACACCGATCGTCGCGAGCCACCAGGCCGCCGTCAGCCAGCAGCGATGGATCATCAGCCACACGAGGAACGCGGCCGCGACGATCAGCCCCGTGTCGTGCCCATGCAGCACGGCGAGCGCACTCATCACGGCGTCGCCGGGTGGCGTGCGCAGGTTCTGCAGGAACGCATACAGCGCAATGTCCACATGCATCAGCGGATCGTTCGCGACGACGTCCTGCACGATCCCCGCGAACAGCCATACGCAGCCGATGAACAGCAGCGCGAGCACGGGCACCGCGCCGGGCAGCCCGCGCAAGTACGCGATCCCGTCGTGCAGCCGCGCGCCGAATCGCGGCCAGCGGCGCGCGCATGCATGCACGGTTTGGACGAGCGCGCGGCGCAGCAACGGCCAGCCGCGCCGCAGCGCGACGCGCACACCGATCCACACGAGCGCGACCAGCCCGGCCACGACCAGCAGGATCGCGGCGACCCGCACGCTGATCGCCGCGGCCAGCGCAGCCGACGCGCCGAACAGGATGCCGGGCGCGACGTGCACGGGCGCCCACACGAGCGCGGAGATCACGTTGACCGGATAGAACGACCGGCGCGGCAGCGTCGCGCAGCCGACGATGACCGGCACGACCGCCCGCACCGGCGCGAGAAAGCGCGCGAGCACGATGCTCTTCATGCCGTGACGCAGCACGAATTCCTCGCCGCGCGCGTAGGCGGTCGCATAGCCGAAGCGCGCCCACGCGTTGCGGATCATCCCGCGGTAATGCCGGCCGAGTTCGTAGCTGATCCCGTCGCCGATCACCGCGCCGACGGCCGCGACGCCGATCGTCGCCCATGCGTCGAGCGCGCCCGCGCCGATCAGCGCGCCGGCCGCGAACATCACGGCGCCGGCCGGCACGATCGTGCCGACCAGCGCGATCGCCTCGGCGCACGCGGCCACGAACACGATCGCCAGCACGAGCAGCGGATGCGCGCCGATCGCGCCGATCCACGCATGGATCGTGTCGCTCATTGCACCCTCCCGGACGATGCGGCCCGGTGCGCGACTACCGGGCCGGCAACGGCATTGGATACGTTCATCGCAACATGCGCACGCTCGCGCCGACGTCGGAGGTCAGCAGGCTGGGTCAGTCGAACTCGTGCTGCCGCGCGTCGGCCTCGAGCGGCGCGTCGTGATAGCCGACCGTCGCGATCTCCCGTAGATAGCGCGCAAGAAACGCGCCGATCGAGCCGGCAGCCTCGTATTGGTGGACATGCCTGAATTCGTGGGTCAGCAGGCGGCGCGTGTCGTGCCCGCGCAGCACGTACACCGCATGACCGAGCGTGAGGCCGATCGTCCCGGGCGCCAGCAGCCCGGAGTCGCGGGCGATCGCGGCCAGCGTCGGCGTGTCGGGAAACGGCATGCGGTCGACCGCCATCACGCGAATCCGGTCCGGCTGCGCGACGCCCACCGTGCGCGCGTCGTCGGCTTGCGCCGGCGTCAGCGGCTCGCCCTGCGCGAGCCCGCGCGCCGCCTCCGCTTCGGCCCAGGCGACCGCGGCGGGCAGTGCGGACGGCAGGATATCGGCAAGGTCGATCATTGCAGGGCTCCTGGTTCGAGTGGTGGCATCGGGCACCAGTTTAGTCCCGAATCGGAACGGTTCGGGGGCGCGGTTCCGGCGTGGCCGGGCCGGCTCGCGGCGGCGGCAACGGTACCCGGGAATACCCTGTTCCACCTGCGCGCCACACCGTACCCTTTCCTGCCGATTATTTCGTTTCAGTGCACATTCCGCACCCAACCCTCCCGAAAATTTCGCGAACGAGTACCTTTTTCGGGATTGGGCGCATATATTGATCAGAAGAACGGCCGCGGCGACACCCGGACAGCAACGACAGCAACGCGCGGCGTCATCCCGAAGAGGATCGCTGGAAGATGATCAGGGTAATTCTGGCTGACGATCACGCAGTCATGCGGGACGGACTGCGTCACATCCTGGAGCGGGCCGGCGGTTTCGAGATCGTCGGCGAGGCGAGCGACGGCTCGGGCACGCTCGCGCTGGCCGAGCGCGCGGCCGCCGACGTGCTGCTGCTCGACCTGTCGATGCCCGCGCCGACCGGCATCGAGCTGATCCGGCTGGTCAAGCGCCAGGCGCCGTCGCTGCGCACGCTGGTGCTGACGATGCACGCGGAAACCCAGTACGCGGCACGCGCGTTCAAGGCCGGCGCCACCGGCTACCTGACGAAGGACAGTGCGACGGCCGAACTCGTCGAAGCCGTCGGCAAGGTGGCGGCAGGCGGGGTCTACGTGAGCCCGTCCGCGGCCGAAAGCCTCGCTCACACGCTGCGCGTGCCGGCGCAGGCGCTGCCGCACGAACGGCTGTCGGCGCGCGAGTTCGACGTGATGCGCCGCATCGTCGCGGGCCAGACCGTCACGCGGATCGCGTCCGAACTCGCGCTGAGCGCGAAGACGGTCAGCACGTACAAGACGCGCATCCTCGAGAAAATGGGGCTGCCGCACGAAGCCGCACTGGTCCGCTACACGGTGCGCCACGATCTCGACCTCGGGGACGACGACGCATGACGGCCGCCTTCCGCTTCCCGCCCGCGTCACCGCCGGACGACGACGATCCGGACACGTCGCGCCTGTTCATGTCGTCGCTGCCGCCGGGCCGGCGCGAGCGGCGGCTCGCGCTCGCGACGGTACTCGTATCGGCCGTGATTTTCGCCGCGCTCGCACCGTTCGCGGCCATGCCGCTCGCGCCGGGCTGGGCGTTCATTCCCGTGTACCAGTCGGCGATCGTGATCAACGACATGGTGACGGCCGGCCTGCTGCTCGGCCAGTACGCGATCCTGCGCGAGAAGCCGCTGCTCGTGCTGGCGGGCGGCTACCTGTTCACGGCGTTCATGGCCGGCACGCACATGCTGACCTTCCCCGGGCTGTTCACGCCGACCGGCCTGCTCGGCGCCGGCGAACAGACCACCGCATGGCTGTACCTGTTCTGGCATGGCGGCTTTCCGCTGTCGGTCGCCGCGTACGCACTGCTGCGCGCGACGTCGCGCGGGCGCCCGGCTCCGGCCCCGCAGCGGCGCGCGGCGATTCCGGTCGTCCTCTGCCTCGTGGCCGCCGGCGGCGCGACGGCCGCGCTCGCGCTGCTCGCGACCGCCGGCCACGCGCTGCTGCCGCACATCATGAGCGGCAACCGGATGACCTCGACGATGACGAACGCGATCACGGTCGTCTGGGGCCTGAACCTCGTCGCGCTGATGCTGATGTGGCGGCAGCGGCGCCGCCATTCCGTGCTCGACCTGTGGGTGATGACGGTGCTCGTCGCGTGGCTGTTCGACATCGCGCTGTCGTCGATGCTCAATCACGGGCGCTTCGATCTCGGCTTCTATGCGGGGCGCGCGTACGGTCTCGTCGCGTCGGGCGTCGTGCTGTTCGCGATGCTGTTCGAGAACGGCCGGCTGCATGCGCAGACGGTGCGCGCGCTGGCCGGCGCGCGCTACCAGCATCTGCTCGTCGTGCAGAAAAGCGCGCAGTTGAACGAGGCGAACGAACGGCTCGAACAGCGCGTCGCCGCGCGCACCGCGCAACTGAGCGCGTCGAACCGCGACCTGCGGCGCGAAGTCGAGGAGCGCGTACGTGCGGAGCGGGCGCTACAGGCCTCGCGCGAGGAGCTGCGCGAGATCGCCGCGATCAGCGCCAGCGCGCGCGAAGCGGAGCAGCGCCGCATCGCGCGCGAACTGCACGACGAATTGGCGCAGACGCTCGCGACGCTGAAGAACGATCTCGAGTGGCTGATCGACCACGTGCCGCAGGACGACGCATCGCTGGCACGCAAGATCGCGGCGATGCATGCGCTCGCGCGCGGCGCGGTAGCCGCGACCCGCCGCATCGCGTCGGACCTGCGCCCGCTGATGCTTGACGATCTCGGCTTCGCGGCCGCGATGCAATGGCTCGTGGAGGATTTCCGGCACCGTCACGGGATTGCCTGTTCGCTGCACGTCGAGCCGCCCGAGCTGCAACTCGACGAGCCGTACGCGACGGCCGTGTTCCGCATCGCGCAGGAAGCGCTCGCGAATGTCGCCCGGCACGCGGCGGCGTCGCATGCGGACGTCGAACTCGTGTGCGGCGGCGAAGCGATCGCGCTGACGATACGCGACGACGGCGCGGGATTCGATCCCGCGGTGCCGCGCAAGTCGGCGTCGTTCGGGCTGGTGGGATTACGCGAGCGTGCGTATCTGGTCGGCGGCACGCTGCGGATCGCGACGACGCTCGGCGAAGGCACGACGGTCGAGGTGGAGATTCCGCGGGCGCCGACGCCTGTGGCGGTCGCGCATGGCGTGGACGGGGATTCGCGAATCAATCGCTGACCAACGCGGCAACGACAACCACCGCATCGTCACGTATCAGTGGTAATCATCTTCCCGTTGGTGTCGTACGGCTAAAATCGTAACTTGCTCGGCTGCTTCAATCTCGAACAGCAGGACATAGCCCGACGTGCCGAAGGACACGATCAGCTCGCGCAAAAATGGATTTCCGTGATCGACCTTGCGGCATGTGAACGGAAACATGCGGAGCATGGCGACACCTTGTTCGATCGCGTCCACAGCCCGCGCCGCCGCATCCACATCACGTTCGAGCAAGTATCGATACATCCGTACCAGATCCTCACGGGCCGCACGTGTATATCGGACCCGATAGATCAATCAGCCGCCTTCGCTGCACGCGCAGCCTTCAGCATGCCCTCGAGTTCGGCCTGCACGTCGGCGGCATCGACGTATTCACCGGTACGACGCGCCTCGTCGCGCGATGCGAGGCCACGGGTTACAAACTCGCGTTGCAGAC
The DNA here is from genome assembly GCF_900100915.1 of Burkholderia orbicola. Taxonomy (NCBI): domain Bacteria; kingdom Pseudomonadati; phylum Pseudomonadota; class Betaproteobacteria; order Burkholderiales; family Burkholderiaceae; genus Burkholderia; species Burkholderia orbicola. The sequence continues at coordinate 1,291,057 of NZ_FNKW01000002.1, forward strand.
GGCGACGCGCGATCCCGTCGCGCAGCGCCGACTCCATGAACGCAGACAACGTCTCGTTTTCCTCAAGGACCGACTCTGCCTCCTCCCGCAATTGCGGATCGACACGCAGCGCCGGCATGGTCGCGGTTTTCATCGCACACTCCATGCATTACATATGTAATGCATGGTAGCACACCCGCTTTTTCGCGTGCAGTCGGCCGTTCGGCCTAATCCACGTATCCCGGGGCCACAACCCCGGCCGTCCATCACGCCCGCGCCGCCACCATCCCCCGCTCCGAGCGCGTCCACGCGACCAGCGCGCCGACGCCGAGCAGCGCGAGGCACACGATCGGCACGATCATCGGCCCGAACGCGGTGCCCGTCACCTTGCCCGCGAACGGCATCAGGTTCTGGCTGAAGAAGCCGCCGAGGTTGCCGATCGAGTTGATCGCCGCGACGCTCGCGGCCGCCCGCGCGCCGGTGAAATAGCGCGGCGGCATCGACCAGAAGCACGGATACAGCAGCGGGATGCACGCGCCGCCGAGCACGAGCGCGATGAAGCGCAGCGGCGTCGACGGCAGCACGAGGCTCAGCAGGAAGCCGAGCGCGCCGAGCGCCGCGACGATCGCGATCGTGCGCAGGATGCTCTTCGCACGGCGCAGCTTCGACGGCAGCCACACCAGCAGCACCACCGCGAGCGCCCACGGCAGCATGCTCAGGAACCCGTTCGTCGTGCTCGACACGCCGAACGACTTCACGATCGTCGGCAGCCAGTACGTGACGCCGTACAACGACGTCGACATCAGCATGTAGGTCGCCGCGAACAGCATCACGCGCGGATCGAGCAGCGCCTTCCACGGCTGACCGTGCTCGGCCTGCGCCGGCTTCTCGCGCTCCAGCGCGGCCGCGACGATCTGCTTCTCGCGCTCGTCGAGGAACCGCGCTTCGCGAAACGATGCAGGCAGCACGCGGAACACGACGATCGCGACGACCACGGCCGGAATGCCCGTCGCGACGAACACCCACTGCCAGCCCGCCAGCCCCCACACGCCGTTCAGGCTCAGCAGCAGGCCGCCGACCAGCGAGCCGAGCATGTTCGCGAGCGCGCTGCCGAGCGTGAAGATGCCGAGCACCTTCGCGCGGTAGCTCTGCGGAAACCACAGCGTCAGGTAATAGATCACGCCCGGATAGAAGCCGGCCTCGGCGATGCCGAGCACGAAGCGCAGCGAGCAGAACGCGGGCATCGACGTCGTGAAGCCCATCAGCACCGTGATGAGCCCCCACGTCAGCATGATCCGCGCGAGCCATACGCGCGCGCCGTAGCGATGCAGCGCGAGCGTGCTCGGCACCTCGAACAGCAGGTAGCCGATGAAGAACAGCGACGACGCGAGCCCGAACGCGGCTTCCGTCATGCCGAGGCTGTGCACCATCTGCAGTTTCGCGAAACCGACGTTCTGCCGGTCGATGAACGCGATCAGGAACATCACGACGAGGATGGGCAGCAGGCGCCGCGCCATCTTCGACATGATGCGCTGTTCTTCGGCGGACGCGGGGTCCAGGGTGTCGGTAGCGTTCACTTCAGGCTCCTTGGGTGAATCGATTGCATATCGGTTGAATCGGTGAATCGGTTGAATCGGCGCCGCGCGTGACGAACGCGCCGGCGCGAGGTGTTTCGATGAATGGAACCGGATCGCGACGGGCGTAGCTCAACCCGACCGGTAGTCGTCGAGCATCGGCGCGAACATCTCGTGCCACGCGCGCGGCTTCGCCTTGATCGTGCCGGCCAGGTACAGGAATTCGACGTAGTCCATCAACTGCTTTGGCTGCACCGAGAAGCGCGTGTCGGGCGCGGCGAGCATCCGCATCACGTCGTCGTGCGACACGCCGACGCCCGACGACGCCGCATAGAGCGCCGCCGCCGCACGCGGGTCCTGCGCGATCAGGCGGTTCGCTTCGTCGAGCGCGCCGAGAAACGCGACGGCGAGCGCCGGCTCCGCATCGACGAGCCGCTTCGGCGCGAACACGACGTCGAGCGTCATCGGGCCGAGTACGTCGACCGAGCTCACCACGCGATGGATGCCCGGCTGCCGCAATTCGAGCGTCGAGAACGGCGGCGACGTGAAGTGCGCGGTCACGCCGTTCTCGCGGCGGATCAGCGCCTGCATCGCCTGCGGATGCGGCAGGTTCACGGTGATCGAATCGAGCTGCGCGAAATGCGTCGGGCCGAGCTGCCGGCTCGCGACCATCTGCAGCACGACCGCCGACAGCGACGTGCGGATGCCCGGCACCGCGATCCGGTCGGACGGCGTGAAGTCGCGCAGCGATGCGAGGCCCGCGCGGTTCGCGTTCAGCGACAGCGACGTGGTCGACAGCCCGCTGATGCCGATCACCTCGACGTTCGGAATGCCGCGCGCCCGCGCCCACAGCTCGATGAAACCCGGCGCGCCGGCGCCCGCGAAATCGAGCGTGCCGGCCATCATCGCGTCGTTGACGGAATTCCCGCCGTCGAGCAGTACCCATTCGACCGCGACGTCGCGCACGCCGTGACGCGCCGCGTGCCGCTCGAAGAGCCGCTGCTTCTCCATCACGAGCAACGGCAGGTACAGCACGCCATAGCCTTTGGAGATCCGCACCGTGCGCGGCTTCGCGCGCACCAGCGCCGGCGCCCCGAGCCCGCCCAGCACGCCGAGCGCGGCTGCGATCAACGCGCGGCGGCGCGGCGACGTCGTCATGCGCGTGCCGCCGTGCGGCCGACGGCCAGCGGCCACGCGCAAGCCGGCGTGGCGCCGTGGCGCGCGTTCGTCGTGCCCGTGACATGCTGCATGTTGCCGTCTCCTTGAATATTTCTGGTATTAATGCCGTCCTTGCATCCTGCTTCCGGCTCGACACAGGTTATCGGCCGAGTCTGAGAAAATGCTGACATCCCGGCCCCGGGAAAACCCCTAATTCACCTACCTGCAAACGGCACCATGCGCATTCTCGTCGTGGAGGACGATGCCGAAATCGGCGCGGCGATCCGCAGCCGGCTGGCCCGGCTCGGCCACGCCGTCGACCTCGAAACCGACGGCGCGACCGCGAACGGGCTGCTGCGCGTCGAGCGCTTCGATCTCGTCGTGCTCGATGCGAACCTGCCCGGCATGGACGGCTTCACGGTACTGCGCCACCTGCGCGCATCGGGCAGCACGACGCCCGTGCTGCTCGTCACCGCGCGCTCGGCGATCGACGACCGCGTGAGCGGCCTCGGCCTCGGCGCCGACGACTACCTCGTGAAGCCGTTCGACTACCGCGAACTCGACGCGCGCGTGCAGGCGCTGCTGCGCCGCAACAGCGGCCACGCGAACGACGTGCTGACGCTCGGCGGCCTCGTGATCGACCGCAGCAGCCGCCTCGCCGAACTCGACGGCCAGCCGCTGTCGCTGTCGCGCCAGGAATTCGCGCTGCTCGAAATCCTCGCGAGCCGCCCGCAGCGCATCTTCTCGAAGGAAGAACTGCTGAACCAGTTGTTCAGCTTCGGCAACGAGCCGACCGCGAACGCGGTCGAGCAATACGTGACGCGCGTGCGCAAGAAGCTGCAGGGCAGCTCGGTCGAGATCCGCACCGCACGCGGGATGGGGTATCAGATTGCCGCGCATTGACTGGTTTCCGAAGACGCTGTTCGGGCGCACGCTGCTGTTCATCGCGCTCGTCGTCGCGACCGGCGCGCTCGCGCTCGCGGCGATCGCGCGCTACTACGCGGGCGTCGCCGCCGAACGCGCATACGATCAGTTGCTCGCCGGCGCGTCGATCCAGGTCGCGGAAAACCTCTACGTGCAAGGCGGCGTGCTCGCGCTGAATCCGCCGGTCGCCGCGCTGTCGACGCTGTCGCGCTACGACCTCGTCTACTACAAGGTGATCGATTCGCGTGGCGTGGTCGTGGCCGGCTACCACGATCTCGCGAGCCCCGCGACGCTCGCCGCCGCGAAGCAGGGTCCGGCGTTCGCGAATGCCGTCTATCAGGGGCATCGGGTCCGCACCGCGACGATCGCGCGCTACATGCCCGAGGAAAGTACGCCGGGCTGGGCGCTCGTGACGGTTGCGCAGACAACCAACGCGCGCCAGCAACTGACGAACGACATGAGCTTCAAGGTGTGGACATTGATCCTGCTGATGAGCGTGCTCGCGATCGGTGCGAGCGGCCTCGCGATCCGGCGCGGCCTGCGCCCGCTCGCGCAGATCGGCGCGATCATCGCCGCGCGTGACCCGGCCGACCTGCGGCCCGTGGCCGTCGATACGCCGAGCGAGATCGACGCGATCATCGGGTCGATCAATGGCTTGATGCACCGCCTCGCCGAGCGGATCAACGCGATGCAGCGCTTCATCGCCGACGCCGCGCACCAGATGCGCACGCCGCTCGCGCGGCTCGACGCGCAGATCGAACTGCTCGACGGCGAATCCGATCCCGCGCGGCACGCGGCGCGGCTCGATGCGCTGCGTGCGACCTCGTCGGACGTCGGCCGGCTCACCGGGCAGTTGCTCAATCATGCGATGGTGATTCATCGCACCGAGGCCGTGCCGCTGCAACCGGTCGACCTCGTCGCGCTCGCGAAAGAGGTCCTGGGCCGCACGATTCCGCTCGCCGGCGAACGCGATGTGGCCGTTGCGTTCGCGAGCGACGCGCCGCATGCGTGGATAGACGGCGATGCGATCAGTCTTCAGGAAGCGCTGTCGAACGTGCTGCACAACGCGCTGCTGCATGGGCATGCGGATGACATCGTCGTGGCGGTCGCGACTCAAGGCAACGTGGATCGAGCGGTGACGCTGACCGTCACGGACAACGGGCGCGGGATGCCGCGCGAGCACTGGGACGCGGCCTTGCAACCGTTCGTGCGGATCGCGCCGGACGGCAGCGAACGGCGCACGGGGTCGGGCCTCGGGCTCGCGATCGTGCAGGAAGTGATGAAGGCGCACGGCGGGCGCGTCGGGTTCGCGTTTCCCGATGCGGGCGGGTTCGCGGTGGTGTTGACGTTTCCGCGTGCGGCGGCGACGCACGCTGCAAGCGACGCTTAAGCAACCTCAGATTCGGCGCACGCACGCTCGATCGAACGCCACCCCGGCGACACGCGTTCAGTCGTCGCTGTCCCGATCGTCGTCGGCGTTGCGCTGCGCATGCCGCGCCACCCGTTGATCCAGTTCGTCATACTGGCGGTCGCAGAACAACCGGCACAACGCATCGACGTCGACGCGCTTCCTGACGTCGATCGTGTCGACGTGCTGCTCCAGCTTGCCCTTGCCGATGCCGAAGAGCCCCTTCTTGATCCGCATGGACACCGCATTCAGCTGGAAGCCGTCCGAATGCGCATCCGTCAACGCCGTCACCCACAGCTCACGCTGATCGTCGGCATGCTGCAGCACGAGCGCCGGCAGCGGGCCGTCCTGCGTCTCGTTCCATTCGACGTGCTGGGCCACCCAAGGGAACGCATCGAACGCATGAACGAACGATGCATAGTCGGTCGCGCCCTGCTGATCGAGTTGATTGAAGTCGTAGCCGACTTTCTGGATGGAATAGGTCAACATAGCGCAGTGCTCTCCGTGGTGTCGATCGCGACAGAACGCCAATCTACTCCACATTCGACAGCGCTTGGCAGCACCTGCTTGACCCGCCTACACCGCCACCGCCTCCCCACCGAGATACGCATCGCGCACGCGTTCATCGTCGAGCAGTGTTTTCGCGGGCCCTTCGAGCACGACGCGCCCCGTCTGCAGCACGTACCCGTAGTGCGCGATCTCCAGCGCGAGGCTCGCGTTCTGCTCGACCATGAACACCGTCACGCCCTGCTTGTTGATCGCGTCGATCAGCTCCAGCACCTTGTCGACGTAGAGCGGCGACAGCCCCATCGTCGGCTCGTCCATGCAGATCAGTTTCGGCCGCGCCATCAGCGCACGCGCCATCGCGAGCATCTGCTGCTCACCGCCCGACAGCGTGCCCGCGCGCTGCGCGAGCCGTTCGCGCACACGCGGAAACAGGTCGAGCACACGCTCGTAGTCATCGGCGACCGCCGCACGATCGCCGCGCGTGTACGCGCCCATCAGCAGGTTCTCGCGCACGCTCATGTCGCCGAACAGCCGCCGCGCCTCGGGCACGGCCGCGATCCCGCGCCGCACGCGCTGCGGCGTCGCAAGCGCCGTCACGTCGTCGCAGTCGAAACGCACGACGCCGCGCTTCGGCCGCATCAGCCCGAGAATCAGCTTCATCGTCGTCGATTTGCCGCTCGCGTTACCGCCGAGCAGGCTGACGATCTGCCCGCGGCCGACCTCGAAGTTCACGTCGAAGTGCACCTGAACCGGTCCGTAGAACGTGTCGAGATGTTCGAGTTTCAGCAGCGCGTCGGTCATGGTCGTATCAGGCACGGAAGATTGCACGGTCATGCGGCCGCCTGCGCGGAATGCTCGGTGGCCGCGCCGCCCGCGTGGCGGCGGCCGAGATAGGCCTCGATCACGCGCGGATCGTGCCGCACGTCGCGCGGCGCACCTTCCGCGATCTTCACGCCGTTGTCGAGCACCATCACGCGGTCGGACACGCGCATCACGAGTTCGAGCTTGTGCTCGATCAGCAGGATCGTCAGCCCGCGCGCCTTCAGCGACTGGATCAGTTCCAGCATCTCGGCCGTCTCCGTCTCGTTCATCCCGGCCGTCGGCTCGTCGAGCAGCAGCAGGCGCGGATGCAGCGCGAGCGCGCGGCCGATCTCCACGCGCCGCCGGTTCGCATACGACAGGCTGTGCGCCGGATGATCGATGCGCGGCGTGAGCCGTTCGCCGAAACCGGCGACGATCTCGCGCGCTTCTTCACGCAATGCCGCTTCCTCGCGCCGCACCGACGCGGGCCGCACGAGCGCGCGCAGCACTTCGGCGGCCGCGCCGAGCGCCGGCCAGCCCGGCCGTGCCGCACGCAGCCGCGCATGCGCGCCGATCAGCACGTTGTCGAGCACGCTCAGGTTGCCGAACACACGGCCATGCTGGAACGTGCGTGCAATGCCGAGCGCCGCGAGCCGTTCCGGCGCGGTGCCGGTGATGTCGCGGCCGTCGAACGTCACGCGGCCGGCGTCGGGCCGGTCGGCGCCCGCGATCAGGTTGAACAGCGTCGACTTGCCCGCGCCATTCGGGCCGATCACGCTCAGCAGTTCGCCGTCGGCCAGCGTCAGGCTCGCGCCGTCGAGCGCGGTCACGCCGTCGAAGCGGCGCGTCAAACCCTGCACGTCGAGCAGGGGTCGAATGGTGGTCATCGCATTCCTCCTCACACCGTGCCGAGCAGGCCCTGCGGCCGGAACCGGACGAGCAGCAGCAGCACGAGGCCGTAGATCAGCATCCGGTAATCGGCCGCCCAGCGGAACAGCTCGGGCAGCCCGATCAGCGCGATCGCGCCGACGATGCCGCCGAGCACGTTGCCGAGCCCGCCGAGGATCACCATCGTCAGCGCGAGGATCGACACCTGCGAATCGAAGGTCTGGTGATTGATGTAGCTGTACAGATGCGCGGCGATGCCGCCGCTCACGCCGGCCGCGACGCCGCCGACCGCGAACGCGATCGCCTTGTAGCGGTTCGGTGCGATGCCGTGCGCACGCGCGGCCACATCGTCCTCGCGCACCGCGCGCAGCGTGCGGCCCAGATGCGAACGCAGCAGCCTCACCTGCACGAGCGCGAACACGACGAGCACCGCGAGCGTGAACCAGTACGCGGCGCGCGCGGTCGTCGCCCACGGCAGCGGCGCGATACCGGTGATGCCGAGCGGCCCGCGCGTCAGGCCGTCCCAGTTCAGGATCACGAGGCTCACCACCTCGCCGATGCCGAGCGTCGCGATCGACACGTAGTGCCCGCGCAGCCGGAACGCCGGATAGACGAGCAGCGTGCCGAGCACGGCGGTGATCACGCCCGCACACGGAATCGTCACCGCCGGCGACCAGCCGAGATCCGACGACAGCAGCGCCGACGCATACGCGCCGATCACGAGCAGCGCGGCGTGGCCGAGCGAGATCTGCCCGACCGTGCCCGCGACGAGCGTGAGGCTCAGCGCGAGCAGCCCGTACAGCCACGCGTTGGTCAGCGTCTGCAGCACGTACGGCGATGCACCGAGCCACGGCAGCACGGCCGCCGCCGCGATCAGCGCGACGAGCACCGGGCGCGGCACGCGCACCGCTTTCGCGGCGGCGAGGAAGGTGCCCGTCATCGGCTCGGGCGGCAGCGCGCGATTCGCGCTGAACAAGCCGTTCGGCCGCCACACGAGGAATACGATCAGCAGCCCGAACGCGAACAGATCGCGGTAGCTGGTGCCGAACAGCGCGACGCCGTAGCTTTCGACGAGACCGAGCAGCAGGCTGCCCGCGATCGCGCCCGGCACGTTGCCGAGGCCGCCGATCAGCAGCGCGACCACCCCCTTCAGCGTCGCCTGGAAACCCATCGCCGGATCGATGCTGTTGTAGTACATGCCGACCAGCAGCCCGCTCACGCCGCCGAGCGCACACGCGATCGCGAACACGGTCTGGTTCACGCGATCGACGTCGACGCCCATCTGCAGCGCCGCGTCGCGATCCTGCGCGGTCGCGCGCACGGCCCAGCCGAGCCGCGTGAAGCGCAGGAAACCGTACAGCAGCGCGGCCGCCGCGATGCCGATGCCCGCGATCAGCAGGTCGAGCGAGCCGAGCGTCGCGCCGGCGATCCGCACGTGCCAGTCGGGCAGCGGCGTCGGCACCGCGCGCGGGTCCGCACCGAACGCGAGCTGCGCGAACTGGTCGAGGATGAAGCTGATGCCGATCGTCGCGAGCAGCGGCGCGATGCGCGCGGCATGGCGCAGCGGCCGCAGCCCGATGCGCTCGATCGCGATGCCGAGCGCGCCGCAGCCGACCACGACCGCCGCGAGCGCGACCGGCAGCGGCAGCCCGAAGCGCGTCAGGCACAGCCAGCCGATGAACGCGCCGACCATGTACACCGAGCCGTGCGCGAAGTTGATCAGGTGCGACACGCCGAAGATCAGCGCGAGCCCGACTGCGAGCAGCGCGTAGATGTTGCCGACGATGAGGCCGTTGAGCGTGTAGTCGAGCCAGGAAGCCATCACGATGCGTCCGTCAGGTGCAGGCGGTTCATGTCGGGTTCAGCGCGCCGCGAGCTGCGGCTTCGCGCCGTCCCACAGCGCCCACTGCCCCTGCTTCACGACCAGATAGACCGTGCGCGCGCCGGCGACGCGGCGCGTCTGCGGATCGAAGCGCACCTTGCCGAAGATCACGCTCGGCACGTCGCTGATCTTCGCGAAGCCGTCGTGCGCGGCCTGGCGCGTCGTGCCGTAGCGGCGCAGCACCTCGGCCGACAGGATCAGCGCATCGTAAGCACGCGCGACGAACGAATCGGGATCGGCGTGGAATTTCGCGCGATAGCGCTGCACGAACGCCTGCACCTCGGGGCGCGGTTCGGCCGGGAAGAAGTTCGATTCCGTATAGACGCCTTCGACGGCCGTGCCGCCCAGTTCGAGGAACTTCGGCGAATACACGGAGCCCACCGCCGCGATCGGCAGTGCAACGCCCGACGTGCGCGCCTGACGCACGATCTGCGCGCCGTCCGCGTAGTAGGAGATCAGCACGATCGAATCGGGCTTCGACTCACCGATGCGCACGAGCGTCGAGCGGAAATCCTTCTCCGCCGGCTGGTAGCCTTCGGCCGCGACGACCTGCGCGCCGAGCCCCGTCACCGCCTTCACGAAGATGTCCTTGCTGGTGCGGCCCCAGTCGGTATTCAGGTATAGCACAGCGATCCGCTTGAAGCCGAGTTCCTTCACCGCATAGCGCGCGAGCAGCGGCTGCTCCTCGGCCTGGCTCAGCGCGGTGCTCCACAGATAGTCGCCGCCCTTCGTGAAATCCGGATGCGAATTCGTGAAGCCGAACTGGATCAGTTGCCCACGCTGGTAGATCGGCGACGCAGCCATCGACGTCGCGCTCGAGAAATCGCCGAGCTCGATCGCGATGCGCGGATCAGCGACGAACTTCTGCGCGATCGCCACCGCCTGGCGCGGATCGCTGCGGCTGTCCTGGAAGTCGATCGCGAGCGGCCGGCCGTGAATGCCGCCGCTGCCGTTAATCTCGTCGAGCGCGAGGTCGAAACCGCGCTTCCACTGCTCGCCGTATTGCGCGTCCTGGCCCGTGAGCGGCCCGCTCACACCGATCACCACCGGCTCGCCCGACACGCCGGCCGCGAGCGCGCCGCCCGTCGACAAGCCCCATGCGGCAGCGAGCGCCGCCACCGTGCCCAGCACGCGCCGCCATGCGCGGCGTGCGTCGTTCCCCGAAACGTTCATGCGTCCCCCAGCTTCAGTCAATCGAAAAGAGTGAGGGCATGTAACCATCCGGGTCATAGCGTTCCAACGAAGTTTTGTGCATATCGATATCGCATGCGGCGCGAAGCGGATGACGTTCGCGATCGACGTGAATGCCTGCTGCCTCGACCGACATGCGGGCATGCATCGCATCGCGTTGATTCGATTGGCATTTCGTTCTCGTCACCCCGCGCAACCAGCGCGCATGCGCGCAGGGCCGGCCGCCGCGACGGTCGCGCCCTTCGCAGTTTTCCCGCTGTCGATAGCAAAAATCATTATATGAATCGCGCATGCTCACACTCCTACAATGCGCAAATCGCATTATCGGAACGCGTCATGGAGCTGCATCAACTCGAAGCCTTTTCCGCGGTCATGTCGGCCGGCAGCGTGACCGGCGCGGGCGAACTGCTCGGCCGCTCGCAGCCGGCCGTCACGCGGCAGATCCAGGAACTCGAAGCCGATCTCGGCTACGCGCTGTTCGACCGGCACGGCCCGCGCGTCACGCCGACGCGCCGCGCGTTCCTGCTGTACGAGGAAGTCGAGCGCTCGCTGGTCGGCCTGCGCGCGATCGAGGCGCGGGCCCGCGCGCTCGGCGATGAAACCGCCGAACCCGTGCGAATCGCGGCCACGCCGTCGCTCGCGGCCACGCTCGTGCCGGCCGCGCTCGCCGCGTTGCCGGACGACGCGCACGCGCCGCACTACCAGTTGCGCAGTGAATCGGCCGAGCATGTCGTGCACGAGGTGCTGGCCGGCACGGCCGATGTCGGCGTCGTCACACTGCCGATGGCGCATGCCGGGCTCGACGTGCACTGGATCGCGCAGACGCCCTGCGTCGCCGTGCTGCCGGCCGACGATCCGCTCGCGGCGAAACCGCGCATCGCACTGCGCGACCTCGCGCGACGCCGCATCGTGACGGTCGCGAACCGGCACCGGCTGCGCCAGCGGATCGATGCGGCGTTCGCGGCCGCGCGGGTCGATGCGCGCGTGTTCATCGAAACCAATGCGTCGCTGAATGCGGTGATGGCCGCGCGCGCGGGCATCGGGATCGGCATCGTCGATCCAGCCACCGGCGTCGCGCTGCCGGTGGAGGGTGTCGTCGCGCGCGCGCTCGACGTCGACATTCCGTTCGCGTTCGGCGTCGCGACGCCGGCCGGCAAGGCGCGCACGGCGGCCGTCGATGCGCTGCTCGACGCGCTGCATCGCACGACACGCACGCTGCTCGACGACGTGATCTTTCACGACGCGGCCGCGCACGATGCGCTGCTGCGCGGCGACCGGCTGCGCACCGACCGCACGGCGCGCCCGCCTCGCCCGACCCGTGCGCGCCGCGCACGCCCGGAGGCCGCATGACGGCCCAGCTCGACGCACTCGAAGCCCGGCTCGCGCAGGACCTGCGCTGGCTCGACCTGCCCGCGCCGTCATGGGTGCCGCCGCGCGAAACGGACGGCGTGCGCGTGCTCGACGTGGCGATCGTCGGCGGCGGCATGGCCGGGCTCGCGGCGTCCGCCGAACTGCGCCTGCTCGGCATCGACAACCAGTGCGTGATCGACCGCGCGCCGGCCGGCTACGAAGGCCCGTGGGTCACGTTCGCGCGGATGGAGACGCTGCGTTCGCCGAAGCAGCTTGCGGGCCCCGCGCTTGGCCTGCCCGCGCTGACGTTCCGCGCGTGGTTCGAAGCGCAATACGGCCGCGACGCGTGGGACGCGCTCTACAAGATTCCGCGCCCGCAATGGATGGAGTATCTGCGTTGGTATCGGCGCGTGCTCGACCTGCAGGTGCGCAACGACACGACGCTCGTCGCGCTGCGCCCGCGCGACGACGGGCTGCTCGCGCTCGACGTGCACGGCAACGGCGAAGCGCAGACGCTGCTCGCGCGGCACGTCGTGCTCGCAACCGGCCGCGACGGGCTCGGCGGCCCGTACGTGCCGCCCGTCGCGCAGCGCGCGCCGCGCTCGCGCTGGGCCCATTCGTCCGAGCCGATCGATTTCGCCGCGCTCGCCGGCAAGCGTGTCGGCGTGGTCGGCGCGGGCGCATCCGCGTTCGACAACGCGGGCACCGCGCTCGAAGCCGGCGCCGCGCGCGTCGACCTGTTCTTCCGTCGCGCGGACATTCCGCGCATCAACAAGCTGACCGGCATCGGCAGCCCGGGCCTCGTGCACGGCTACGCCGATCTCGACGACGCGACGAAGTGGCGTTTCATGCACTACGCGCTCACGTCGCAGACGCCGCCGCCGCGCGACAGCGTGCTGCGCGTCTCGCGCCACGACCATGCGCATTTCCATGCGGGCAGCCCGATCGAGACGCTCGCCGACCATGCGGACGGGCTGGACGTGACGACGCCGCGCAGCCGCTACACGGTCGATTTCCTGATCTTCGCGACGGGCTTTCATTCGGACTGGACGACGCGCGACGAATTCGCGTCGTTCGGCGCGCACGTGCGGCGCTGGAAGGATCGCTATCGGCCGGAACCGGCGCTGTGGCTCGACGAGCTCGCCGAGTCGCCCGATCTCGGCCCCGCGTTCGCGTTTCAGGAGCGCGAGCGCGGCGCGTGCCCGGCCGTCACGCGCATCCACTGCTTCAACCATGCGGCGAGCCTGAGCCACGGCAAGCTGTCCGGCGACATCCCGGCGATCAGCGCCGGCGCGCAGCGGCTGGCACGCGGCATTGCGAGCCGGCTGTTCGATGCCGATCGCGACCGCCACTACGACGCGCTCGTCGCCTACGCGAATGCCGAACTGCAAGGCGACGAATGGCGCGACGCCGACGCCCTCGATCACTTTGACGACGAAGGAACACCGAAACGATGACTGACTCCCTCACGCCGGCCGCGGTGCCGGATACGATCGATGCGGCAGCCGGCTTGCGGGAAGGCGACGTCGTCGCCGCGCTGCGCCGCGCCCGCGACAAGGTGCTGCTGCCGACGCAACTGAGCGAAGCCGCGCTGTTCGATCCCGCGCTGCCCGATCTTTCGCTGATCGAGCGGCTGCATGCGGCACGGTATGTCGCGCGGCAGTCGAATGCACACGCGCTGGCCGACATCTATCGCGCCCGATTGCTCGACGCAGGCGGCACGCTTGCCGACATCGAACGAGCCGATGCCGACGCGCTCGACGCACTGCCGCGCCGCCTCGGCGCGATCCTGTTGCACGCGAAGCGCCTGACGCACGCGCCGGTCGACGCGCGCGCATCCGATCTCGACGCGCTGAAATCGGCCGGACTCACGACACCCGCGATCGTCGCGCTGTCGCAGCTCGTCGCGTTCGTCGCGTATCAGTTGCGTGTCGCCGCCGCCGCGCGGGCACTTCAGGCACGTGCCGCAAAGGAGGCCGCATGACGACGGCCACTCACGGCTTCACATCCGACACGCTCGGCTGGCGCGCGTGGCTCGACACGGTCTCGCTCGACGCCGCGACGCCCGAACAGCTCGCGGTGCTCGAAGCGAGCCATCCGCAAGCGAAAACGTCCGACTATTACCTGCTGCTCGTCCATCTGCCCGAGATCCTGCGGCAGCGCTCGGGCGTGTTCAACGCGATCATGTACGGCCCCGGCGGGCTGTCGCGCGCGGAGCGTGAACTGGCGAGCACGGCTGTGTCGCGCGTGAACGGCTGCGTGTACTGCGCGTCGGTGCATGCGCAGCGCTTCGCGCAACTCGCGAAACGCACCGATGCAATCGAACAGGTGTTCGACGATCCGGCGACGGCCGGCACGACGGCGCGCGAACGCGCGATCGTCCGCTATGCGATCGCGTTGACCGAACGGCCCGACGCGATCGGCGAAAGCGACATCGCCGCGCTCGAAGCCGAAGGGCTCACGCATGAGGAGATTCTCGACCTGTCGCACGCGATCGCGATCTTCGCGTGGGCGAACCGGTTGATGCTGACGCTCGGCGAGCCGGTGTTTCCGGAATCGGCGGCCGGCGCCTGACCGCGCGCAGGAACGTGGCGCGGCCCTGCCCGCGTCACGCCTTGTGCGTCGACAACAGGATGCTCGTCTCGGTATTGGCAATCCCGTCGATCAAGCGGATCGCGCCGAGCACACGATCGAAGTGCTCGAGCGAATCGGCATGCAGTTCGGCGACGAGATCCCAGCGCCCGTTCGTGCTGTGGATCGACGCGACGTTCGGATGCCCGCGCAGCACCTTCACCACCTCCGCGCCGCGATTGCCCTGCACCGCGATCGACATCAGCGCGCGAATCCGGTGCCGTTCGGCGGCCGGCTTGAGCCGCACCGTATAGCCGACGATCACGCCGTTCTTCTCGAGCCGCGTGAGCCGGTTTTGCACGGTTGCGCGCGCCACGCGCAATTCTTTCGCCAACGCGACGACAGGCAGTCGCGCGTTGTCGCGCAGCAGCGCGATGAGCTGACGGTCGACGTCGTCGAGCGTGATCATGAACGGCTTTCCTGTTGAGCGTGAACCGGCCGCCAGCGTGCCGGAGGCGGCGCATGCCGGCCAGCTTGAATTGATCAAACTGCCGGAACGGGCTGGCAATTTGCCAAGTCTATCGATAAATCTGCCACTTTTGCCGTCTTTTTGTTGGCTCGACTCGCGGAAATAATGACTCCATCGACCGGCCGACCCGGCGCGCCGCTGCCTTTCCAGGAAGCCCGGATTCGCGCCGAAGCCCCGCCCGGTCGACCAGAACGCCGGACCCCCGTACCGGCACCGAATATGGAGACAGACCGATGACTCGCTTCCTCGACGTTCCCGCCACCGCCCGCCTGATCGCCCAAACCGGCGTCACGACGTTCCTGCGCGAACTGGTCGACACGCTGCGCGCCGACTACCTGCACTGGGCCGATTTCGACAAGTCGCCGCGCGTCGCGTGCCACTCGCGGGACGGCGTGATCGAGCTGATGCCTGTGGCGAACGCGTCGTTGTTCGCGTTCAAGTACGTGAACGGCCACCCCGTCAATGCGGCGCGCGGCATGCACACTGTGATGGCGTTCGGCGCGCTCGCCGAAGTCGATACCGGCTACCCGCTGCTGCTCGCCGAACTCACGCTGACCACCGCGCTGCGCACGGCCGCCACGTCGGTGCTCGCCGCGCAGGTGCTCGCGCGGCCCGATGCGCGCTCGATGGCGCTGATCGGCAACGGCGCCCAAAGCGAATTCCAGGCGATCGCATTCCACACGCTGCTCGGCATCGACGAAATCCGCGTGTTCGACGTCGATCCGCTCGCGACCGACAAGCTCGTGCGGAACCTCGCCGCGTACCCCGGCTTGCGCATCGTGCGCGCCGCTTCGACCGCCGACGCGGTGCGCGGCGCCGACATCGTGACGACCGTCACCGCCGACAAGGCGTTTGCCACGATCGTCACGGCCGACATGATCGAGCCCGGCATGCATGTGAATGCAGTGGGCGGCGATTGCCCGGGCAAGACCGAACTCGAAGCGGGCGTGCTGCGCGCGGGCCGCGTGTTCGTCGAATTCGAGCCGCAGTCGCGCATCGAGGGTGAGATCCAGCAGATGCCGGCCGATTTCCCGGTGACCGAACTGTGGCGCGTGCTGCAGGGTGAGACGACCGGCCGCGAACGCGCGGACGAAGTCACGGTGTTCGACTCGGTCGGCTTCGCGCTCGAGGATTACTCGGCGCTGCGCTACCTGTACGCGCTCGCGCAGCAGCACAACGCGGGCGTCGAGATCGCGTTGATTCCGCCGGCCGTCGATCCGAAGAACCTGTTCGCGCTGATCGACGACCCGGCCGCGATCGCGCACGGTCACACGGCGTTCGTGACCGAAGCCGTCGCCGCGTTCGCGCGCTGACCGTCATGCGCGGGCGGCCCGTACGCCGCCCGTTTTCCTGCCCTTCGCTCCCGCCCCTCATGAATCTCGTATCGATCCAGGCGCCGTCCGCCGTCGTGATGATCCGGCCGCACCGCTTCGTGCCGAACCCGCAGACCGCTGCCGACAACGCATTCCAGCGCACGGCCGCAGGCGGTTCTCACGACATGTCGGCGGTGTCGGCCGCCGCGCGCGACGAAGTCACGGCCGCCGCGCAGACGCTCGCCGATGCGGGCGTGCGCGTGCACGTGTTCGACGACCACGGCGAGCGCGACACGCCCGACTCCGTGTTCCCGAACAACTGGTTCTCGACGCATCCCGGTGGGCATATCGCGCTGTATCCGATGCACAGCCCGAACCGCCGCCGCGAGCGGCGCGCGAACGTCATTGAAATGCTGAAGGCCGAGTACCGCGTACAGGACGTGATCGACTACTCGGGCCTCGAATACGACGACGTGTTCCTGGAAGGCACCGGCGCGATGGTGCTCGATCACGTCGCGCGAATCGCGTACACCGCGCGCTCGCGCCGTGCCGATCCGGTCCCGCTCGAACGCTTCTGCACGCACTTCAATTTCGAGCCGATCTGCTTCGACACGGCCGATGCGAACGGGCGGCCGATCTATCACACGAACGTGATGATGAGCGTCGCGACCGAGTTCGCGATGGTCGGCCTCGACCTGATCGCCGATAGCCGCCGCCGTGGCGAGATCGCGCAACGTCTGAGCGAAACGGGGCGCGCGGTGATTGCGCTCGATCCGTCGCAAATCGCGAATTTCGCGGGCAATACGCTGGAATTGTCGGGGAAGAATGGGCGCGTGCTCGCGCTGTCGAGGCGCGCGTTCAACTGTCTCACCGGTGAGCAGCGCGTGACGATCGAACGCTCCGCGCGACTGCTGCCGCTCGACGTGCCGACGATCGAACTGGCCGGCGGGTCGGTGCGCTGCATGCTCGCAGGGATTCATCTTGCGCGGCGTTCGGCAGCGGCGCATGACGGCGTGGAAATCGAATCAGAGGAAAAGCGGCGCGATGCGGTGTCGGTATCGCACGCCTGAATGAAACGGGCGTCGACGTCGCGCCATGGTTGCTGCGACGTCGACCGGATGCTTCGATCTGCGAACGAGATCGAAGCATCCCAAGCTGCGCTCACCCGCCCAGCAGCTTCAACCCGGCCGGCAGCGTTTCGCCGAACACCCGCACCGTATCGGCTTCGTCAAACGCGATCGCTTCACGAACCATGTCGATCCACGCCACCGATGCATTCGCCGCCGACAGGCGCTTGATGACGGCTTCGCGCGTATCGTCCGGCAGATCGCGCGAACGGTCGCCGGTCATCCGCGCAATCTGTGCAGCCGCGAACGCAGCCGGCTCGACCTGCTTCCAGTCGAGCGCGAACAGCGCATCGAGCCAGCCGATGACGATTTCCGCCGGCACGACGCTGTGCGCGCTGCCATAGAACGGCCGCCGCGCACCGATGCGCCCGAGCGCCCACGCACACAACGCACGTTCGGCCGGCTTCTGCAATTGCGCGATCAGGCGCTCGGCCAGCTCGACCTTGCGCTCGACGGGCAGCCGTTCGAGTGACGCGGACAACCGCGTCATGTCGGCCGGCCCGACCTTGGCCGGATCGAACGGCAGCTTGCGCCGCTTGTCGTCGGACGGTTCGAGGAACGCGATCGCGTCGCGCACCTGCGTCTGCGCGTCGTCGTCGAGGCCGCCGGCCACGCGCCGCCACAGCGTCCACCACTCGGACCACACCTGTGCATCGGTCACGTACTGAATGCCGTCGTCGAACAGCGGCCACAGCTGCTCGATGCGCCACGCGTCGAGCGGATGACCGAAACCCGGACGCAGGCAATACCCGGCGAGATTCAGCCACGCGCGCTCGTGATCGGCCGAGCGACGCCGCCGCCGCGCCCGCGCGAGCAACGCGTCGAACAGTTCGCGTGCAAGCGCAACGTCCCACTCTTCGCGCGCGCCGAGCACCTGTTCAAGTTGCGCGCGCAACCGGCGCGTGTCCTTCGGCGTCACGCCCGCGGCCTTGCTGCCGAACGAGCGCTCGATCAGCTCGAGCGCCTGGTCGAGCCGCGGATGCCGCGCGGGCGCCGCATCGTCGCCTTGCACGGGCGCATCGCCGCGCAACTGGAATTCGAGCCGCCAGCGGCGCGCCGCGTCGTCGGTCGCGATGCAATGCATTTCGAGCGTGCCGACCTCGGTCAGCGACGCGGTGAGCTTCACCGGCGTTTCGCGCGCGTCGCTGCCCGCCTTCGCGTCGACGACCGTCGCGATCGGCGGCAGCCGCACGAAATCGCCGCCGTCGAGATCGACGAGATCGCCGGGCTGGTACTTCGTGTCGACCACCGTCGATACGAGGTGGAATCGCACCGGCTGCCCGAGTTGCAGCGCGAACGTGCGATCGTCGAGATGAATCTCGCGGCCCTCTTCCGCGCCGCGCGGCAGCAGGCAGACGCCGCGCGCGACAGCACCCTCGGCGCCATC
The DNA here is from genome assembly GCF_900100915.1 of Burkholderia orbicola. Taxonomy (NCBI): domain Bacteria; kingdom Pseudomonadati; phylum Pseudomonadota; class Betaproteobacteria; order Burkholderiales; family Burkholderiaceae; genus Burkholderia; species Burkholderia orbicola. The sequence goes on from NZ_FNKW01000002.1 coordinate 1,309,646, forward strand.
GTCGAGCACGAGGAAATAGCTGCGCGCAGAGCCGCCGCCGATGCGCGGCGCATGCCCGGCGCGCGCAAGCCCGTAGGCCACCGCGCCGCGCGCGACGGCCACGTCCGGATGCGCGTTGTGCAGCACGTCGAGCGGTGCGCCGCGCCACGTACCGAGCGTCTGCGCGAGACGGCCGGCGAGCGCGTCCGCGCGGAACACGCCGCCGTTGAGCAGCAGCGTGTCCGGCAGCGGGCCTTCCGCATGACGCTTCAGGAACGCGGCGACGTGGCGCGTGACGGCCGCGTCGCTCGCATACGGCAAGCCGAATTCGACGATCGCCGCGCGCGCACGGCGCGGCAATTCGCCGGCCTCCACCTGCGGAAAGAACCCGTCGACGACGATCTGCTCGACTTCCTGTCGCGTCAGCTCGGCCGAACGCGCGCCGCCGACGAGCTTGCTGCCCGCGCCGAGCAGCGTGACGGTGACGGACGCGGGCGCGTCGTCGCCGAGCAGCCGCTCCTTCGCCGCGCGGCAGCGCTCGACGAGTTGCGACAGGCTCGCGGCCGACAGCCGCGTACCGGGCTCGGTCAGCCGCGACTCGACCAGGCGCGCGAGCGCGAGATCCATGTTGTCGCCGCCGAGCATCAGGTGATTGCCGACGCCGACGCGCGTGAAGGTCGGTTCGCCGTCGTCGCCCGGCGCGACGTCGACGAGCGTGAGGTCGGTCGTGCCGCCGCCGACGTCGCAGATCAGCACGCGCCGCGCCGCGGTGAACGTGTCGCGCAACGTGTCGCGCTGGCCGTGCAGCCAGTCGTAGAACGCGGCTTGCGGCTCTTCCAGCAGCCGCAGCGCCGGCAGCTTCGCGCGCCGCGCGGCCTCGACGGTCAACGCGCGCGCGCCGTCGTCGAACGACGCGGGCACCGTCAGGATCACGTCCTGCTGCGCGAGCGGCGCATCGGGAAAATGCGCGTTCCACGCATCACGCACATGCGCGAGATAGCTCGCGCTCGCATCGACCGGCGACACCTTGTCGACGCCATCGGCCGCGCCCCACGGCAGGATCGCCGCGAGCCGGTCGACCGCGGAGTGCGACAGCCAGCTCTTCGCGCTCGACACGAGCCGGCCCGGTACCTGCGCGCCGAGCATGCGCGCGTAGCGGCCGATCACGGCCGCCGGCGCATCGGCCGCGTTCGCCTTCGTGTTTACCTTCGGATCAGCCGCCCACGGCAGCCGCAGCGCGTCCGGCGGCAACTCGCCCGCCGCCGGGTGATAACGCACCGACGGCAGCAACGGCTGCGCGGCCACCGCGCCGGGGCCGACCAGTTGCTCGACGTCGAACACGCGGATCGCGTCGGAACCGGCCTCGACGTACGCGACGACCGTATTACTGGTGCCGAGGTCGATGCCGACCGTATAACGCTTCATCGCGCTCAGGCGGCGCCGCGCACGTCGAACTCGACCTTCCAGCGCTCGTTCGTGCCGCTCGGGATCGCCTCGAGTTCGAGCGTCCCGGCTTCGGTCACGCGCGCATGCAGCTTCACCGGCACGACTTCGCCGACGGTGCGCCCTTCGGCGGGCAGCGTCGCCTGGATTTCCTCCAGCTCCTGCAGCTCTTCCGGCGACCAGTAGTCGAGCAGCGTACCGACCTGGTCCTGACGACGCACCGACGACCCGAAGAAGCGGAACTGCACCGGTTCGCCGACGACGAGGCCGAACTCCTGCGGCGGCAGCGCCGCGTCCGAGCCTTCCTCCATCCCGAACGGCGCGACGCACAGCGCCTGCACCGGCGGCTCCAGCCCCGGCACCGCGGGCATCGCCGATTCGATCGCGACGTAGTACGCACGCGCCGTGCCGCCGCGAATGCGCACGCCACGGCCGCGCTTCACGTAGCCGTAGTACGCCGCGCCGCGCGCGACCGCGAGATCGAGATCGGCACCTTCGAGCAGGCGGGCGGGCGGCGCGCCTTCGGCGGCGAGCCAGTTGTTGAGCGTATCGAGCACGCGCTGCGTGAGCAGCGTCGACTTGAACACGCCGCCGTTGAACAGCACGGCGGTCGGATGCAGGAACGTCGCGCCCTGCGGCAGCGTGCGCTGCACGCCTTCGAGCGTGTCGAGCGCCGCGACCTGGCGGCCGAGGAACGCCGCGAGATGGCGCGTGATGCCGGCGTCCTGCGCATACGGCAGGCCGAGCTGCGTCAGGCCGACGCGCGCGCGGCTCACCGGGCGCGCGGCCGCATCGACCTGCGGGAAGAATCCTTCGAGGATCGTCTGCGTGAGTTCCGCGCGCGTCAGTTCCGTGCGGATCGAGCCGCCGATCAGCTTCGAGCCTCGGCTCGGCACGACGAGCGGCACCGCGTCGGTCGTCGGGTCGGACAGCAGCGTTTCCTTGGCCGAGCGGCACGCGTAGGTCAGCGCGCGCAGTTGCCACGGATCGGGCTGCGTGCCCTGCTGCGCGAGCTTGCGCGCGACCACGTGCGCGAGCGCGAGGTCCATGTTGTCGCCGCCGAGCAGGATGTGCTCGCCGACGGCCACGCGATGCAGTTCGAGATTGCCGTCGCGCTCGACCACCGCGATCAGCGACAGGTCGGTCGTGCCGCCGCCGACGTCGACGCACAGGATCAGGTCGCCGACCTGTACCTGCTTGCGCCAGCCGCCTTCGCTCTTCTGGATCCAGCTGTAGAGCGCCGCTTGCGGCTCTTCCAGCAGCGTCATCCGCGTGTAGCCGGCGGCGCGCGCGGCTTCCGCCGTCAGTTCGCGCGCGGCCGGATCGAACGATGCGGGGATCGTCACCGTCACGTCCTGGTCGGCGAACGGCGCGTCGGGGTGCGCGTGATCCCACGCTTCGCGCAGGTGCGTGAGATAACGGATCGAGCTTTCCAGCGGCGACACGCGGGCCACTTCCGGCGGCGCATCGCTCGGCAGGATCGCCGCGCGGCGGTCGACGCCCGGGTGACACAGCCAGCTCTTCGCGCTCGACACGAGGCGGATCGGCGTGCCGGCGCCGCGCGTGCGCGCCATTTCGCCGACCGCGAAGCCGCGCGAATCGGTCCACGGCAGCGTCAGGTCGCCCTGGGTCAGTTCGCTTTCATGCGGCAGGTAGAGGAACGACGGCAGCAGGTCGCGCGACTCCAGCGCGCCGGGTGCGGTCAGTTGCGCGATCGGCAGCACCTGCTGCACGATCTTTTCGCCGTCGCTCGTGCTGCTGTCGACGTACGACAGCGCGCAATGGGTCGTCCCGAGATCGATACCGATCGAATAGCGCGGATCGCTCACAGTTCCACCTCCGCCGGTGCGATCACCGATGCGTCGTGGCTGCCCGTCAGCTTCGGCAGGCGCACGTCGGACACGCGCCAGCCGCGATGGCTGACGGTGCCGGTGAACGGCGCGGAGCCGACCACGTTGCCGGTCACGCGCACGGCCGTCGCGTCGAAGCCGGCCGGCAGTGTCACGCGGCTGCCTTCGGCTTCGTCGCGCACCGGCACGATCGTGAAGTGTTCGCGCAGCGCGGCGCGGCAACCGTCGTGCACGAGGCGCGCGGCCGCGCCGATGTCGGCGTCCGCGTAGCCGGCGATGTCTTCCTCGACGAAATCGATGAAGCGCGCATCGCGCTGCAGCAGGCCGAGCAGTTGTAGGGCAGCCTGCGGGCTCGCTTCGCGCAGCTCGGGGGCCGGCGCCTTCACCGGCGCGGGTGCGACGGGCGCGGCGGCGGGTGCCGGGGTCGGGACGGGTGCAACGGGTGCCGGCGCGCCATCGCGCACGCGCAGTACGTCGGCCGCGAACTCGCGATTGCCGAGCACGGAGAAGAACGTGCCGACGGCCAGCGACAGCCGGCCGAAGAAGGACAGATTGGATTCGGGCATGGGGTCTGGACTCCTGTGGGCTCGCAGCACGGCGAGCGTTTCTTGCCTGGGCGCCCGGCGGCGGCGTGCGGCATGCGCACTGGCGCCGCCCGGCGCGTGATTCGAACGCGCCCTCGCGGGTGCGGAAAACCCGTATTTTGCCCTGTGGCGGGCGAACCGGGCAGAAGTTGGGGGACAGAACATGGCGGCGCGGCGGTTTCGGCCACGCCGGATCGTGCCAGATTGCATGTCAGGCGCGCTCGATCGGGATGCTGCGCCACGTCAGCGCGTGTACCCCCGCAGCGCCGCCTTCGCTTCGAAATCGCGCGACAGCATGCCGAGCGTGACTTCGCCGAAGCGTGCCAGGAGCGACGCTTCGGCCTCCTTCAGCGTCGCCGACAGATGCGCGTTGACCGCCTGTTCGACCAGGCATTCGGGCTCGTCCTCGGGCACCAGGTCGGAAAACAGCGGCGGCTCGCCCACCGCGCGATAGACGTCGAGCAGCGTGATGTCGTCGAGCGCGACGCTCAGCGCCCAGCCGCCGCCGTGCCCCTTCTCCGACTGCACGTAGCCGCAATCGCGCAACCCGCCGAGCAGGCGCCGCACGACGACCGGGTTCGTGCACAGCATCGTCGCGATCGTCTCCGACGTCAGCGGGCCGTCGGCCTGGTCCATGTGGATCAGCGCATGCAGCATGCGCGACAAACGGCTGTCGGTTCTCACGGGCGGAGCTCCCCTCTCTCGAAACTTCTGAAGTTGCATGAATGATATCACTGCCCTATCATGCAACTTCTCGTGTTTCATGAGTTGGCCGCCAGCGGAACACGTCTGTCCGTCACGCAGGTTCAGAAAGGAGTGGATGCATGGATACCCATCATGAAGTGATCGTGATCGGCGGCAGCTTCGCGGGGCTGTCGGCCGCGATGCAACTGGCGCGGGCACACCGCCACGTGCTCGTGATCGACGCCGGCCGGCCGCGCAACCGATTTGCCGAACACGCGCACGGCTTCTTCGGGCAGGACGGCAAGCCGCCCGCGCGGATCGTCGCCGAAGCCGCCGCGCAACTCGCCGCGTATCCGACCGTGCAGCGCATCGAAGGCGAGGCGCGCACCGCCGAGCGCGACGCTAACGGACGCTTTCACGTGACGCTGGCCGACGGTAGCCGCGCGAGCGCCGACCGGCTGATTCTCGCGACCGGCATCCGCGACGAACTGCCCGCGCTGCCGGGGCTCGCGGAACGCTGGGGCGTCACCGTGCTGCACTGCCCGTACTGCCACGGATATGAAGTGAGCGGCCAGCGGCTCGGCGTGCTCGCCACGCATCCGCTGTCGGTCCATCAGGCGATCCTGATTCCGGACTGGGGCCCGACGACGTGGTTCACGCAGGGCGTGGTCGACGCGAACGAAGAGGAAGCCGCGTTGCTCGCGGCGCGCGGCGTACGCATCGAGCGCTCGCCGGTCGTCGAGATCCTCGGCGATGCGCCGCGTATCGACGCGCTGCGGCTCGCCGACGGTCAGCTCGTGCCGATCGACGCACTGTTCATCGGCGCGCGCACCGACATGGCGAGCGACCTCGCGCAGCAGCTCGGCTGCGCGTTCGACGAAGGTCCGCTCGGCACCGCGATTCGCGTCGATACCTGGAAGCAGACGAGTGTCGCCGGCGTGTACGCGGCCGGCGACGCGTCGAGCCTGATGACCAATGCGACGTTCGCCTCGGCATCGGGCGTGGCGGCGGGGGTGGGCGTACATCGGTCGCTGATTTTCGGGCTGAACGCGTAGGTGGGTGGGCCGGCGGAGCGTCGCGATCGATTCGGAAAACTCAATGTATCGGGCGAATGGGACAGACGCGTTCCGGTCATCCTCGGCGTCGTGGCCCCACGCCACGCTGATGGCTTCGCCGCGCGATCTGCGGTTTAATGCTCGACACCCTCCGCATTAAGAGCCATGAAATGCTCGACCTCGACGACCTTCGACTCGTCCGCGCGATCGGCACGTCGCGCTCGTTAGCCGCTGCCGCCCGGCTGCTCGACCTCACGCCGCCCGCGGTCACGATTCGCCTGCAGCGGATGGAGGCACGGCTGAACGCGAGGCTCGCCGTGCGGCAGCCAAAAGGAATCGCGCTGACCGACGAAGGGCAGCGGCTGTACCAGGAAGCCGTCGGCATTCTCGAGCGCGTGGAGGCGCTGCCGGTCAACATCGCGGGCGACCACGGCGACGTGCAGGGCACGCTGCGCGTCGTCGCTCCGCTCGGCTTCGGCCGCAAGTACGTCGCGCGGATCGTGCGCGACGTGCAGCGCGCGCATCCGAAGCTCGAAATCTCGCTCCACCTGTCGGAGAGCCCATTGACCAGCGCATCGGGGGCCGACGTGGTCGTGCATGTCGGCAGCCTCAAGTCGTCTTCGTGGATCGGCTATCCGCTCGCGCCCAACGAGCGTTTCCTGTGCGCGAGCCCCGGCTACGCGCGCCGCCTCAAGGACCTGAACCATCCATCCGACCTGACGCGCTACGACTGCCTGTGCCTGCGCGAGAACGATGAAGACATCCCGCGCTGGCGCTTCTCGCCCGGCCGCGGCGTCAAGGGCGAATCACGACGGGCTACTGTCATCCGCGTCACCGGCGCGCTGTCGTCCAACGACGGCACCGTCATCACCGAATGGGCGCTCGCCGGGCTCGGCATCGTCGAGCGCTCCGAGTGGGACGTCGCCCCGCTGCTCGCGAACGGCAAGCTCGTGCGGTTGCTGCCCGGCTGGAGCCTGCCGCCCGCGCCGGTGACGGCGCTGCTGCCGTCGCGTACCGGCCGCTCCGCGCGGCAGCGCGTGTTTCTCGACGCCGCGCGGCAGTTTCTCGATCCGCCGCCGTGGCGCGGCAAGGCGTGAGCCGGAGCCGCGATCCGCGAGATTCGATGGATTAAATTCTGCTTAATGCCGGATTAGTCGTGCATTAAACATGATGCGAGCTAGCCGCCGTACAGTGTCCACATCGACAACCCCGCCATCGGACGCATCGTGGACCTTCACACCCTCAACACCCCCGCCGCATTGATCGATATCGACCGCATGCAGCGCAACATCGCCCGCATGCAGACGCATCTGGACGCGCTCGGCGTGCGGTTCCGGCCGCACGTGAAGACCACCAAGTGCCGAAACGTCGTCGACGCACAGATCGCGGCGGGCGCGCAGGGCATCACGGTGTCGACGCTCAAGGAAGCCGAGCAGTTCTTCGCGCACGGCATCCGCGACATCGTCTATGCGGTCGGCATGGTGCCCACCAAGCTCGGCCAGGCGCTTGCGCTGCGCCGCCAAGGCTGCGACCTGAAGATCGTCGCCGACAGCCTGCCGGCCGCGCACGCGATCGCCGCGTTCGGGCGCGAGCACGGCGAACGTTTCGACGTGTGGATCGAGGTCGACGTGGACGGCCACCGCTCGGGCATCCCGCCCGACGCCGACCTGCTGATCGACGTCGGCCGCGCGCTGACCGACGGCGGCATGCTGCTCGGCGGCGTGCTCGCTCACGCGGGCTCCAGCTACGAATACGACACGCCCGAGGCGCTGGCCGCGATCGCCGAACAGGAGCGCAGCCGCACCGTGCGGGCCGCGGAGCGCCTGAGGGCCGCCGGGTTGCCCTGCCCCGTCGTGAGCATCGGGTCGACGCCCACCGCGCTGGCGGCGGAACGGCTCGACGGCGTGACCGAAGTGCGCGCCGGCGTGTACGTGATGTTCGACCTCGTGATGCACAACGTCGGCGTGTGCGAACTGTCCGACATCGCGCTGTCGGTGCTGACCACCGTCATCGGCCACCAGGAAGAGAAAGGCTGGGCGATCGTCGACGCGGGCTGGATGGCGATGAGCCGCGACCGCGGCACGCAGCGCCAGGCGCACGATTTCGGCTACGGGCAGGTCTGCACCGAAGCCGGCGACGTGCTCGGCGGCTATCTGCTGAGCGCCGCCAACCAGGAACACGGGATCGTGTCGCGAACGGATACGCCGGATACGGGCATCGCGCAGCGTTTTCCGATCGGCACGCGGCTGCGCATCCTGCCGAATCATGCGTGCGCGACCGGCGCGCAGCATCCCGAATATCAGGCCGTCGGCGATGACGGCGCCGCGCAGACGTGGCCGCGCTTCTACGGGTGGTAAGTGAAGTCCGGCGTGCATGCCGGATCATCCATTAATTGACTATTTGTCCAATTCTGGACAAACTTTAAATACTCTCGATTCGTCCCGCACCGAACAGCCCCCGACCATGCCGACCGACGCCCGCCTCCTTCTCCTCGACCGCGATGCCGTCGAGCCCGCCCTGCAGGCCGAGCAAGTGATGGCGGCCGTGCGCGAAGCCTTCGTGCTGCACAGTCAAAGGGCCGGACGCGTATTCCCGGTGGTGCGCGAGAAGCTGCATACCGGCGGCGTGTTCGGCATCAAGTCGGGCGACGTCGCCGGCCAGGATCTGCTCGGCTTCAAGGCGGCCGGATTCTGGCCGGCCAATCGAACCGTCGGCGGCGAGCCGCATCAGGCCACCGTCGCGTTGTTCGATCCGGCGACGGGCCGCCCGCTGTGCATCATGGACGGCAACGCGATCACCACCGCGCGAACCGGCGCCGCAGGGGGCCTCGGGCTGCAACAGCTCGCACGGCGCGACAGCACGCGGCTCTGCGTGTTCGGCACGGGCGTGCAGGCGCGCGTGCAGCTCGACTACGCGCTCGCGCTGCTGCCGCGGCGGTGCACGGTGCAATACGTGACCGTGAGCGGCGAGCCGGACCCGGCATTCGAAGCGCACTTCGTCGAACGATGCACGATCGGCGTAGCGCGCGACCGGAACGAAGCGGTCGCCGATAGCGACGTGGTGATCACGGCCACGCCCGGCGGCGGCCCCTTGTTCGACGCGGATGCGGTGCAGCCAGGCACCCATCTGACCTGCGTGGGCGCCGATACTGCCGGCAAGCGCGAACTTCCGGCCGGCGTGCTGGAACGCGCGCGCATCGTCGTCGACGATCACGATCAGGCGCGCGGCATCGGCGAGTGCCAGTGGGCGCCGGATTTGCCGCGCACGGAAATCGGTGACATCCTCGCGGGTGCGACATCGGTCGAGCGTGCCGCGCACGAGATCACCGTCTTCGACATGACGGGGCTCGCGCTGCAGGATCTGACCGTCGCGCGCTTCCTGTATCGGCACGCGCTCGACAACGGCAGCGGAACCTCCGTTCCGTGGCCCTGGTAAAACGACTTCCCGCTTTCAACCGCCATGCGTCTCGCCAAAGTTTCCGCCCTCTCGTTCGACCTCGACGACACCCTGTGGCCGTTCGGGCCGTCCGTCGTCCGGGCCGAGGCGACGCTGCGCACATGGCTGATCGAGCACGCGCCCGATACCGCGAGCGTGCTGCCGACGCAACAGGCACTCAGCGCACTCCGTGAGGAATACGAACGGTTGCGCCCGGATCTCGCCAGCGACTATCGCGCGATGCGAATCGGCTCGATCCGGCTTGCGCTGGAACGCGCGAACGAAGATGTCTCGCTGACCGATCGTGCCTACGACGTCTTCTACGCGGCGCGCAATCGTGTCGAATTCTACGAAGACGCGTTGCCGGCGCTGGCGTGGTTGAGCGCCCGCTTTCCGTTGATCGCGGTCACCAACGGCAACGCCGACCTTCGGCTCACCGGCGGCGACGAATTCTTCCGCACGACGCTCAGCGCGCGTGCATTCGGCTTCGCCAAGCCGGAGCCCGAGATCTTCCATGCGGCGGCGGACGCACTCGGCGTGCGTCCGGCCGAATTGCTGCATGTGGGTGACGACTTCCACCTCGATATCGTCGGCGCGTTGAATGCGGGGCTTCAGGCCGCATGGGTCGTGCGCGAGCCGCGGGCAGAAGAAAAACCGACGCTGCAGCAGGCGGAAATGCCGCATCTCACGTTGCGTGATCTGGCGATGCTGTGTCGTGCGCTGGGCGGGCCCGACACCGTTTCGTGATCCTGGGCGGGCGCGGCGCGTCATGCCGATGCGGCACATGACCCGCCGCCCGTTTCACTTTCACGCCGCCTTCCTCGCGTCCGCGATCCGCTGCGGCGCCTTCGGCCGCGCATACAGCCGTTCGAGATACGCGCGCAATTGCGGGAACGGTTCGATCAAGTGGCATTCGCTCGCCCAGTCGATCAGGTAGGCCGTCACGCAATCGGCCACCGTCAGCGAATCGCCGACGATGAATTCGCGCCCTTCGAGATGCGTGTCGAGAATCGCGGCCATCGTCGTGAAATCCTCGCGGGCCAGTTCGATATCGGCCGGCGAGCGCTTCTCCGGCGGATAGAGGAACGTATGCCGCGTGATCCGCCACAGCGGCTGCTCCAGCTCCGTCACCGCGAACATGATCCATCGATAGGCGTGCGCCCGCAGCGCCGGATCGACGGGCAGCAGCGCCTTCTCCGGGTACTTGTCCGCGAGATACAGCACGATCGCGGCCGATTCGGGAATCACGAGGTCGCCGTCCACCAGCACCGGCACCTTGCCGGCCGGATTGAGGCGCAGGAAGTCGGGCCGCTTGTGCTCGCCCTCGAGCAGGTTGACCGACACGAATTCGAAATCCGCATCCAGTTCCTTCAGCCCCCACAGCGCCCGTTGCGAGCGGGTGCCGGCAAATCCGTAAAGCTTCATCGCCAGTCTCCATCCAGAACATCATAAAAATATCTGCCGCATGCCGGGCACGACACGTCGCGCGAAGCGACGCGCGACGCCCCGCAGCGCGCGTCGCTCATGCGCCGGGAATCGCCAGCACCGGCATCACGTCCACCGACACGCCCGGGAACAGCGTGAAATGCGGATGACCTTCGAACAGCGCGGCGGCCGCCTCGTGCGACGCCGCCCGCACGACGGTGAAGCCGCTCAGCGCATTGGTCGTGTCGTGGATGCCGCTCGCGTCGATGCGCTTGGTCTTGCCGAGCGGGCCGCCCAGCTCGACGATTGCGTCGCGATGCCGGTCGACCCACGCATGCCACGCGGCGATGCCGTCACGCTCGCGGGTGCGCCGCTCCTCCTCCGGCAGCGCGATCCAGGCCTTCATCGCCGGGCTATCCTGGGTTCCGAGAAATACGGCGAGATACAACGGTTGTTGCGCACTCATGCCTGCTCCTCCGATGACGGACGCGGCGGGTTGCCACGCCTCGACCTTGACAAGATAGGTTGATATCAACACAATTGCAACATGGCACGCAAAGAAAAGCTTCCCTTCGAAACGACGCTGATGGTGCGCGATTGCTGCCTGTGCCTGCACATGCAGCGCGCGGCCCGTAATCTGGCGCGCATCTTCGACGACGTGCTGCGCCCGCTCGACCTCACCAACGGCCAGTTTTCGCTGTTGATGTCGTTGAACCGGCCGCAACCGGCCCCGATGAAATCGGTCGCATCGCTGCTCGCGATGGACCGCACCACGCTCACCGCGGCGCTCAAGCCGCTCGAGCGGCGCGGCCTCGTCACGATCGCGCAGGACCCGGACGACCGACGCAGCCGCCTGCTGGAACTCACGCCAGCCGGGCACGAGCTGCTGGCCGAAGCGTTCCCGCTGTGGCAGCAGACGCATGCCGAGATCGAGCGGCCGTTCGCGCCGGGCGAAGTCGACCAGTTGCGCGGCCAGTTGCGCACGCTGTCGATCGAGCCGGGGTCGCGCGACTGAGGCAGCGCACGGATCGTGCTGCAGCCGTCATGCGCACGTTCTGTCACACGCTGTCAGCAGACATTGCGCATGCCGGTCGCACCGCCCGATTCGATGGCAATATCGCTCGGCACGACAACCGATCCGGTATTCACGAGGAGACGAGCATGGGCAACAACGAGAAAGGCGCGATTTTCCGGTCGCTTCACCGCGCGGGCCAGCCGCTGGCGCTGTTCAACGTGTGGGACGCCGGCAGTGCACGTACGGCGGCCGACGCGGGCGCCGTCGCACTGGCCACCGGCAGCTGGTCGGTCGCGGCAGCCAACGGTTTCGGCGACGGCGAGCAGATGCCGCGCGCGCTGATGATGGAAGTGCTGGAGCGGATCGTGCGCGCGACGGACCTGCCCGTCACCGTCGACCTCGAAAGCGGCTACGGCGAGCGGCCGGAAGAGGTCGCCGAGACGATCGCACTCAGCATCCGGGCCGGTGCGATCGGCTGCAATCTCGAAGACAGTTTTCCGGCCACGGGCGAACTGCGCGACGTCGACGAAGCGGCGGCCCGCCTCGCGGCAGCCCGGCAAGCGGCCGATCGCGCGGGCGCCGACTACTTCATCAACGCGCGCACCGACGTGTTCTTCACGGCAGCCGCCGATACGCACGACGAACGATTGCTCGACGCGACGCTGGCGCGCGCTCGCGCTTATGCGGCGGCCGGCGCCGACGGCCTGTTCGTGCCGGGTCTACGCGCGCCGGCGCTGATTCGCGCGCTGACGGCCGCGTCGCCGCTGCCGGTGAACGTGATGCGCGTCGCGGAAACACCGACGCTCGCGGAACTCGCCGATTACGGCGTGGCGCGCATCAGTCACGGGCCGTATCCGTATCTGCAGGCGATGAAAGCGCTGGCGGCGCTGGTCAAGCAAGGCGGCTAACGCATTCAAGGGGCAGCGGGCGGGCGCTCGCGCGTCAAACGATTACATCGCATGTAATTGGCGCGCGACACGCCCGCTCCTACGCTTCGTGTGTCGCGCAGTCTGCTGCGGCACCTGCATCGCGCATCGATCGGCCCCATGACCGACGATGGCACGCGGCACCTGCTCGACGCGCACACCCAGCGTACGGACCAATGATCAGGAAACCTTGATGAAATCGATGAACGCGCGCAGCGCCGGCGGCACGAGACGCCGCCCCGGGTAATACAGAAAGGGCCCCGAAAACGGTCGCCACCACGGTTCGAGCACTGGTTCGAGCGCGCCGCTGTCGAAATGCGGGCGCACCCAGTCTTCGAACAGATACAGGATCCCCGTCCCGGCGATCGCCGCGTCGACCATCAGGTCCGTCGCCCCGCCAATCTGGACCAGCAGCGGCCCGGCGGCCGGCTCGACCCGCACGACCTCGCCGTCACGCTCGTACTCCCACGGCGGCATCGCGCCGCTGGCGAAGCGTCCGCGCAGGCACCGATGGCCGAGCAGGTCGCGCGGATGCCGCGGCCGGCCGTGCCGGTCGAGATAGCCGGGCGCCGCCGCGGTCGCGAACCGCTGGATGCGCGGGCCGATCGGCACCGCGATCATGTCCTGTTCGAGCCGTTCGTCGTAGCGGATGCCCGCGTCGCAGCCGGCCGCCAGCACGTCGACGAAACTTTCGTCGGCGGTCACTTCCAGCCGGATGTCCGGATACGCCTCGAGAAAGCGCGGCACGATCGCCGGCAACACGAGCCGCGAGGCGCTGACCGGCACATTGAGCTTCAGCGTGCCGGCCGGTCGGCCGCGGAATTCGTCGATCCCGTCGAGCGCCGCCGCCACTTCGGTCAGGGCGGGCGCGAGACGCGCGAGCAGGCGCTCGCCGGCTTCGGTGGGCACGACGCTACGCGTCGTGCGGTGCAGCAGCCGCACGCCGAGCCGCGCTTCCAGCCGGCGCACGGCCTCGCTCAGCCCCGACGCGCTGAGGCCCGTCACGCGTGCGGCGTCACGGAATCCGCTGGCGCGTGCCACGGCCATGAACGCGTTCAGATCGCCCAGATCGTTTTGCATTGTTCGCCTTTTCGTACAACCCGTGCGAATTATGCCGGCTTATCGCGCAGGCGACTCGTCCTTATGCTGAACGCATTCATCTCTTCGACAGGAGTACGGTCATGCCCGATATTCGCCACACCGCCACCTTCAGGCTCGGCGATCGCCACGTCAGACGGATCGGCTATGGCGCGATGCAGCTCGCGGGCCCCGGTGTATTCGGCCCGCCGAAAGATCGCGAAGCCGCATTGAACGTGTTGCGCGAAGCCGTCGAATCCGGCGTCGACCATCTCGACACCAGCGACTTCTACGGCCCGCACGTCACGAACCAGTTGATTCGTGACGCATTGCATCCGTATCGCGACGATCTCGTGATCGTTACCAAGATCGGCGCGCGACGCGGCGACGACGCATCATGGCTGCCCGCGTTCGCGCCCGACGAGCTCGAACGGGCCGTGCACGACAACCTGCGCAACCTGGGGCTCGACGTGCTCGACGTCGTCAACCTGCGCATCATGTTCGATACGCACGGGCCGGCCGAAGGATCGATCGAGGCGCCGCTGGCCACGCTCGCGGAGCTGCAGCGGCGCGGGCTCGTGCGGCACATCGGCCTGAGCAACGTCACGCCCGCGCAGGTCGCGCAAGGCCGGCGGATCTGCGACATCGTCTGCGTGCAGAACCACTACAACATCGCGCATCGCGGCGACGATGCGCTGATCGACACGCTGGCCCGTGACGGCATCGCCTACGTGCCGTACTTTCCGCTCGGCGGCTTCTCGCCGCTGCAGTCGTCGACGCTGTCCGGCGTCGCGGCCCGCCTCGGCGCGACGCCGATGCAGGTCGCGCTGGCGTGGCTGCTGCGCCGCGCGCCGAATCTCCTGCTGATTCCCGGCACGTCGTCGGTCGCGCATCTGCGCGAGAATCTCGCGGCCGCCGACCTGAACCTGCCGGCCGACGCGCTCGCGGCACTCGACGGCATCGCGGGCGCCGGCGCCGCCTGACGCGCGGCCGATCGCCTGGCGGCCCGGCCACGCGGGCCGCCGGGCCGGTCAGGACGCGACCACGCCGACCCGCTTCGGCACGCCGGTCACGATCGTCGCGACCGCGACCGCCAGCACGATCGCCGCGCCGACGAACACGCCTGCCGCGCCGTTCGCGTCGAACACGACGCCGCCGGCGGCCGCGCCCGTCGCGATCGCGAGCTGGATCGCCGCGACGATCAGCCCGCCCGCGCTCTCGGCCTCGTCGGGCACGGTGCGGGTGACCCACGTCGACCACGCGACCGGCACGCCGCCGAACGCCATCCCCCACAACGCGACCAGCACCGCGTCGATCATCGGCGCGCGGCCGAGCACGACGAGCGCGATGCCGAGCACGACCATCAGCGCGGGCATGCCGATCAGCATCGGCCGCAGCCGGTGTTCGAGCACGCGGCCCGCGAGCGACGTGCCGACGAAGTTCGCGATGCCGTAGCCGAGCAGGATCGCCGACAGCCCGTTCACGCCGACGCCCGCCACCTGTTCGAGGAACGGCCGCAGATACGTGAAGAACGCGAAATGGCCGGTGAACACGAGGATCGTCGCGAACATCCCGAGGCCGACGGTCGGCCGGCGCAGCACGTCGATCAGCGTGCGCAGCCGCGTCGTGCCGCTCGGCGGCATCGACGGCAGCGTGACGATCTGCGACACGAACGCGATGCCGCCGAGCACGGCCGCGATCAGGAACACGTTGCGCCAGCCGATCAGGTGACCGAAGTAGCTGCCCATCGGCGCGGACGCGATGGTCGCGACCGCCACGCCGCTGAAGATGATGGACAGCGCACGCGGCACCATCGCCGTCGGCACGAGCCGCATCGCGGTGGCGGTCGCCATCGTCCAGAAGCCGCCGAGCGCGATGCCGAGCACGACGCGGCCGAACAGCAGCATGGCCAGGTTCGGCGCGAACGCCACGGCGAGGTTCGATACGACGAGCAGCACCGAGAACACGAGCAGCACGCGCCGCCGATCGATCGTGCGCGTGAGCGCCGAGATCAGCAGGCTCGTGACGAGCGCGACCGTGGCGGTGGCCGTGACGGCCTGTCCGGCCACGCCTTCGGTCACGCCGAGGCTGTCGGCCATCGGCGTCAGCAGGCTCGCCGGCAGGAATTCGGCGGTGACGAGCCCGAACACGCCGAGCGTCATCGCGAAGACCGCGCCCCAGGCCGGTTCGCGGGGGGCCGCCGTCGAGGCGGCCGAGGAGATTCCGGGATTCATGCGGGGTTCCGTGTCGGTTAGGGAAAGTACGGATAAAGGCGTATCGTAAGGAACAGCGGCAGGACGGTCTATGACATACAATCCGTTCTTGTTGATCGAACGTCCGTATCTCGATATGTCCGAGCCCCTTCTGCCCCCGATTCCCGATGTGCACGACCTCGTCAGCGAATTGCTGCTGGGGATGCGGCTGAGCGGCGTCCAGTACCGCCGCATCCAGGTCGCGCGGCCGTTCGGACTGAGTTTCGGCCACGGGACGGGCCGCGCGCAGTTCCATTTCATCGTGCGCGGACCCGTGCTGCTGCGCGGCGCATCGGGCGAGACGATGCGGCTCGAGGCCGGCGACGCGATCCTGTTGCCGCAGGGCGGCATGCACGCGCTGGTGTCCGATCCGGATGTGCCGTGCCGCGAGATCGACGGCTTCGAGGTCGCGAAGATCTGCGATACGGTCGCGTCGGTGGCGTCGGCCGGCGTGTCGCCCACGAGCTGCGCGACGAAGGAACCCGGCGCCGGCGATGCGCTGATCTTCAGCGCCTGCATGGAACTCGACCTCGGCGGCATGCAGCCGCTGGTCGGCACGATGCCCGCGTTCATGCACGTGGGCACGCTGCTCGCGCGCTACCCGGAAATCCGCCCGATGCTCGATGCGATGGAGCGCGAGGCGTGCACGGCGCGCGCAGGCTTCGCGGGCATCCTCGCGCGGCTCGCGGACGTGGTCGCGGCGTTCATCGTGCGCGGCTGGGTCGAGTGCGGGTGCGGCGATGCGACCGGCTGGGTGCAGGCGCTGCGCGAGCCGAAGCTCGGCCGCGCGATCGTCGCGCTGCATCGCGACCCGGGCCGCAACTGGAGCGTCGCGGAGCTCGCGACCGAGGCAGGCGTGTCGCGCTCGGTGTTCGCCGAGCGCTTCCTCGCGGCCACCGGGATGACGCCCGTGCGCTACCTCACCGAGTTGCGGATGCGGCTCGCCGCGCAATGGATCGGCCGCGACCGCGAGACGATCGAAGCGGTCGCGTACCGACTCGGCTACGGTTCGCTCGCGGCGTTCAGCCGTGCGTTCAAGCGCGTGGTCGGCAAGCCGCCGGGCGCCGTGCGCGCGGACGGCGACGTGCCCGCCGAAGCGTAACGACCGACGCGCGGGGCCAGCGGCGGTGCCGGCCCGCTGGCCGTCACTTCAACGCGTCGAGCCGGTCGACCAGCGCCGTCGCGCACTGCACGGCGAGCGCCGCGCACTGCTCCACGTCGACGGCCGCGCCGGTCGCGACCGTGCCCTGCACGATCCGGCCCAGCAATTCCTTCGAGAGTTCGGCGATCTCGTGATCCCGTTCCGTCATGATGTCCCTCCTGCGCGTCGGCGATTCTGGTGATTCGCCCGTCCGGAGCGATTGCCGTGCCCGCGCCGCTCAACGCTGCTTCGCCCGCACGACGATCTGCGCCTGCGTGTCGCGCTCGATGCGCTCGAGCGACGCGCGCAGCGCCGCGAATTCGTCCGGCGTGCAGACCTGCCGCCCGAAATCCGCGTTCATCCGCCGCGTGACCTGCACGACGCGCGCGGCCGCATCGAACACGTAATGCGACGTGAAATCGACGAAGCGGCCGTGCACGGCCGTATCGGCCGGCAGGTCGGTCACGGCGACGCCCGCCGGCAACGCGATCTGGCCGGTCTCGTCGAACGCGCCGCCGATGCAGCCCCACGGCTGCGTGCGCACCGGCTCGGCCAGCCAGGTCTCGACCTGAGTCGCGATACCGCCCGTGACGCTCGACAGCGCGGGCAACGCGGTCGTGCCGTCCGGCCAGACGAAATGATCGAGCGTGCCGGTGACGGTCACGTCGAACGGCCCGTCCGTCACGCGCCGGTCGCTGGTCGACAGTTGCGCGCGGCCGCGCAGGCCGCTTTGCCGCAGGCGCTCGGTCGCGAGTTGCGCGATGCGCTCGCGCGACGCGCGGCGAAACAGGTTGCGTTCGAGTTCGGCCGTCCAGCCGTCGTCCTCGACATAAGCCTGAACACGTGCGGCGCCCGGCTGCGCGGCATCGATCGAGATCCGCGCGGTGCGGGCGCGCGGCTGCGTGGCCGGCGTGCGCGACAGCACGCCCGTATCGACCAGCAGCGCCGGGCGATCCATCACGATCGGCGGCAGGTAGCCGAACGCGATGCCGGCCGTCGTCGTATCCGCGTAGAGCGCGAGATCGGGCAGCCACGTGATCGCGTGATTGATCGCGCCGGCGCCGTAGCCGGGCACCGACGGTAGCGTGTACACGGCGCCGAGATTGATCAGCACCGGTTCGCTGCGAATGCCGACCGCCGCGAGCAACGCGCCGAACAGCGCGACATGATCCTTGCAGTCGCCGTAGCGGTTGCGCAGGATGTCGGTCACGCGATGCGGCGCGGCGGCCGTCTCGCCGAGAAACAACCCGACGTATCGCACGTTCGCCTGCACCCAGTCATACAGGATGCGCGCCTTGTCGCGCGGATCGGCGCCATTCGCCGTGAGCGCACGCGCCAGCTGCACGACGGCCGCATCGTTCGCGCTCGGGTCAACGGCCGCGTTGCGGTAGCGCGCGGCGAACGCCGCGTAGTCGGGCAGCGTCGACACGACGAGCCGGTCGCCGTAGGTCGGATAGCCGACCGAGCCGCTCTCGATGCGATCGTACGCGCCGTGCCGGTAGTCGAATTCGTAGCGCGTGCGGCCGTTCGCCGTGACCGGCGGCAGCGCGACGTAGCCGCGCGCGTCCGCGTACAGCGGCATGTCGGCCGGCACGTCGAAGATCAGCCGCTGGCTGTCGACCGGCTCGCGCGACGGCTCGACGGTGTAGCCGAAGTAGCCGCGATTGACCGGCTTCGTGCGGGTCTTGCGGAACGCGACGCGGGTGCTCGACCCGGCTTCGACGCCGGGAAACACGACGGTGCGCAGCAACCCGTCCTGGAACGTCGGTGCGCCGGCCGAGCGCGGCTCCTGCACGTCGCGGATGCCGTCCGCGCCGACCGGATGCGCGACGCCGTCGCGATCGATCGTCTCGGCCGCGAGCAGCTCCACCTTCTCGAGATTCTTGTCGAACCATACGTAGCGCTGCGCGACCGCGTCGATGCCATTCGCGTCGTTCGCGCGCAGCGTCGAATCGTCGTGCTCGTCGAGCGAACCGTCGTGCTGGATCACGAATTCGTGGACGTCGGTCACGAGCGTGACGGGCGCCATATCGCCCGCGTCGCGAGCGTCCCGCGTGTCGTGTGAGTCGCGCGTATCGGCCACGGCCCTACCCGCGCCGAGCACAACGGCGCACGCAAGCACGCAGCCGGTCCATCGGGAATAAAAACGCACCACGTCGAAGCTCTCCGCGCGTTCGTTACCGGACGTCAGCGCCGCGCGCCGGAGCGGAAGCCATACCGCATGACGGGCGCATGACAGGCCGCTCGCGCGCACCCGCACGCGTGGCCGTCGTGCGGCCCAGTGTGGGCGACGGGCTGGCGAGCGTCAAGCCGCGCCAGCGGGAAGGACACCTCACGCCGATCGGCGACGCTTTCGAAACCGGTGACCGCGTGATGGCGTTCGCGTGGCTACGCGTGATCCTGTCGGGCACGCTGCCGACGGTGCTGCATCTCGAACGGCGGCATCCGAAACCGATCGACGCCGAGCGGCCATGCGCGCCGCGCATTCTCTCTCGCTCACGGCGAGACGAACCGCCCGCACGCACGCCGGCCCGACTCGCAACAGCGGATCGGCGTCCTGACGTCGCTTTCAGCGCGTAAGCGGCGGCAACGCCGGCTGCGTCACCGCCGGCGCGCCCGCTCCGGTCCCCCTCCATCCACCGACCTCCGTCCCTCCATCCGTCGCCACCCGTCCCTGCGCCTCGAACGCGACCCGCACCGGTGTCCCGGTCGTGCGTTGTTCCCCGCAATTCGACATTTGTGCGCGCGCAACAATGGCGATGCCTCGCGCCAGGCGCCAGGCGGGCAACCCGATGCCCGCCTGGCGCCTGGCGCGGCGGTCTTTAAAACCACATCTCACGAGGACATACCATGCAACTCCAATCCCATCCGGCTTGCCGTCCGTTTTACGAAGCCGGCGAACTCTCCCAACTGACGGCCTTCTACGAAGAAGGCCGTAACGTCATGTGGATGATGCTGCGATCGGAGCCGCGACCGTGCTTCAACCAACAACTCGTCACCGACATCATCCATCTCGCGCGCGTCGCACGCGACTCGGGCCTCAAGTTCGACTTCTGGGTGACGGGCTCCCTCGTCCCCGAGCTGTTCAACGTCGGCGGGGACCTGAGCTTCTTCGTCGATGCGATCCGCAGCGGCCGACGCGACCAGCTGATGGCGTACGCGCGCTCGTGCATCGACGGCGTGTACGAGATCTACACGGGCTTCGGCACCGGCGCGATCTCGATCGCGATGGTCGAGGGCAGCGCGCTCGGCGGCGGCTTCGAGGCCGCGCTCGCGCATCACTACGTGCTCGCGCAGAAGGGCGTGAAACTCGGCTTCCCCGAGATCGCGTTCAACCTGTTCCCGGGCATGGGCGGCTATTCGCTGGTCGCACGCAAGGCGAACCGCGGCCTCGCGGAATCGCTGATCGCGACCGGCGAAGCGCATGCGGCCGAATGGTACGAAGATCAGGGGCTGATCGACGAGACGTTCGACGCCGGTGACGCGTATCTGGCGACGCGCACCTTCATCGACGTGACGAAGCCCAAGCTGAACGGCATCCGCGCGATGCTGCGCGCCCGCGAACGCGTGTTCCAGCTGTCGCGCTCGGAGCTGATGGACATCACGGAAGCGTGGGTGCATGCGGCGTTCACGATCGAGCCGAAGGATCTCGCGTACATGGAACGCCTGGTGATGCTGCAGAACCGGCGCGTGTCGAAACTGCGCACGGTGTAATGCGACGGGCGCCGCCGGGGCCGGCGGCGCCTTTTTCCGGAACGACGCTCAGGCGATCAGCCTGAGCTTTCTCGTCTCCGCGAGCCACGCCTCGAACGCCTGCGCCGGCATCGGCCGCGCGTAGTAGTAGCCCTGCGCATGATCGACGTCGAGCTGCTTGAGGAATTCGGCTTCCGCATGCGTTTCGACGCCTTCCGCGACCACCGCGAAATTCAGCGCCTTCGCGAGCGACACGACCGAGCGCACCAGCGCCTGCGAGCGCGGATTGCGGTCGATCGCCGTGATGAAGGTGCGGTCGAGCTTGATCGCGTCGAGCGGCAGGCGCGACAACTGCGACAGCGACGAATAGCCGGTGCCGAAATCGTCGAGATGGATCTCCGCGCCGAGCTGGCGGAACTGCCGCATCAGCCCGTTGGCCGCCTCCTCGTCCTCGATGAAGCAGCTCTCGGTCAGCTCGATGTCGAGCAGGCCGGGCTTCAGCCCCGCGCCGTCGAGAATCGACGCGAACTGGTGCACGATGTTCATGTCCTGCAACTGCCGCGCGGACAGGTTCACCGCGATCCGGACGCCGAGCCCCTTCGCCTTCCACGCGGCCGCCTGCGCGGCCGCGGTGCGCATCACCCAGCACCCGAGCGGCGCGATCAGCCCCGACTCTTCCGCGAAGCGGATGAACTCGACCGGCGCGACGAGCCCGCGATCGGGCGACTGCCAGCGGATCAGCGCCTCGACGGCATGTACGTCGCCCGTCGCGATATCGACGACCGGCTGGTAGTGCAGCACGAACTGCTCTTCCTCGAGCGCCTTGCGCAGGTTCGTGTCGAGCCACATGTACTTCGCGACCTTCTGGTTCATCTCCAGCGAGAACACGCGATACGTATGCTTGCCCTCTTCCTTCGCGACGTACATCGCGGTGTCGGCGCTGCGGATCAGCGTCTCGAGCGAATCGCCGTGTTGCGGATGCATCGCGATGCCGATCGAGCAGCTCGTGTAGACCTCCATCAGCCCGAGATGGATCGGCGTGCGCAGCCGTTCGAGGATGATCTGCGCGGTCGCTTCGAGCAGCGGCCGCGTGGCGTGTTCGAACAGCACGAGGAATTCGTCGCCGCCGAGCCGCGCGAGCGTCGCGCCGGACGGCAGGCAGCCGCTGATGATCGCCGACACGTCCTGCAGCAGCCGGTCGCCGGTGATGTGCCCGTAGTGATCGTTGACGCGCTTGAAGTTGTCGAGATCGAGGAACAGGATGCCGACGTGGCCGCGCGTATTGGCGTCTTCCTCCGCGATCGCCGCGTGGATGCGCTCGCTGATCGCATGGCGGTTCGGCAGCCCGGTGAGCACGTCGGTGTTCGCGAGCTCGGTGAGCCGATGCTGCGCGTTGCGCTCCTCGGTGATGTCGATGCCCGAGCAGATCAGGTACTGCTCGTCGACGCCGCTGCCGCTCTGCACGAACTTGTTGCGGAACTGGAACAGGCGCGGCCCGTTGACCGTGTTGATGTAGCGCTCGACCGCGAACGACTGGTTGCTCGCGAAGAAGCCCGTGATGTTGCTGCGCGACTGCGCGCCCTGCTCGGGGCTCATGAACAGCTCGAACGCGCTGCGGCCGATCACGTCGACCTCGCGCTTGCCCGTCACTTCCTCGCACAGGCGGTTGAAGCGCTGCACCATCCCGTTGCGGTCGAGGATCACGACGAGCGAATTCACTTCGGACACGACCTGCTCGGCGAACGCGAGCCCGTGCGACAAGTCGCCGGCGACGGACTCGGTATCGGAATAGGCGGACGCCGTGCCGGCCCAGTCGACCGTATTGACCTTCCTGCCGACGAGATGGAGGCTGACCGGGTTGCCGAACAGCACGATGTCGAGCACGAGGTGCGACGTGACGCCGGTCAGCGCGCGGATGCGCGCGGCCTGCTCGACCGTCAGCGCGACCGCGACGTTGGTCAGGCCGCGGACTGCGGCCAGTTCGAGCGCGTTGCTGTCGCTGCCGAGACGCCAGCAGGGGCTGCGCGTACCGACATGCGCCTCGAGCACCGCGCTATCGTTTTCGTCATCCATGGACACGCCCCGATCCAGAAAAAAACGCATAGTGTAGACGGAGGCGAGTGGGCCGACCGCCGTCCCGGGCCACGCAGTGCGCGTGCCCGGCAGGGCTGCCGTGATTGCCGTGACGGCGGGCCTCGTCCCGTTACTTGTTTCCAGCTGATGCGACCGGCGTTCGCGCGTGATGCGCAGGTTCCACCTTACGAATGATGAGAGCCATCTTATCAAATGACGATGAGGATTGGCACTCACATTTAGAGCAGAGTGTCAAGGAATCGGGACTCGATTGGCAAGCCGGATTTTTCATGATTGGCAGCGGCGAATGCGCAGGTGACGCGACGCGCATCCGGGGTGGCCAGACGGCCCGGAAGCCCCGCCGGGCGGGCGTTCATGACCGATCCACGGATAAGGGGCCGGATGCTCGAACGCGTCGCCGCGGCGGGGGTGAATTGCGTACCGCGCGCCGGATTTTTGTCATTTTTGATTCCATTCGCGCGTGAATGCCGGGCTTTATTCCACAGTTCGTTGCAATATCCTCTGCCCGCCCCGGCGCGGGGCATCCGCGCCGGGAGCCGGATGCGCGGCTCAGTCCGCCGCGCCGTAGCCGCCGCCGCCCGGCGTTTCGACGACGAACACGTCACCGGGTGCCATCTGCGCGCGGCCGATATGGTCGAGCACCTCGACCGTGCCGTCCGCCCGCTCGATCGTGTTGCGGCCGAGCGCGCCGGCCGCGCCGCCCGCCGCGCCGAACGGCGCGTGAATCCGGTTGTTCGACAGGATCGACGCCGTCATCGGCTCGAGGAAGCGGACCCGCCGCACCGCACCGTCGCCGCCGCGCCAGCGCCCGCCGCCGCCCGAGCCGGCGCGGATCACGTGCGATTCGAGCCGTACCGGGTAGCGCCATTCGAGCACCTCCGGATCGGTGAGCCGCGAGTTCGTCATGTGCGTCTGCACCGCGCCGACGCCCGCGAAGCCGTCGCCCGCGCCGCTGCCGCCGGCGATCGTCTCGTAGTACTGGTACTGATGGTTACCGAATGTGAAGTTGTTCATCGTTCCCTGGCTCGACGCGACGCAGCCGAGCGCGCCGTACAGCGCGTTGGTGATCGCCGACGACGTCTCGACGTTGCCCGACACGACGGCCGCCGGGTAGTCGGGGTTCAGCATCGAGCGGGCCGGCACGATCACGGTCAGCGGCTTCAGGCAGCCGGCGTTCAGCGGAATGTCGTCGCCGACCAGCGTGCGGAACACGTACAGCACCGCGGCCATGCAGACGGCCTTCGGCGCGTTGAAGTTGTTGTCGAGCTGCGCGGACGTGCCGGTGAAATCGATCTCCGCGCACCGCGCCGCACGATCCACGCGGATCGCGACGCGAATCTCCGCGCCGTTGTCGAGCGGGTAGCGGTACGCGCCATCCTGCAGCGCGCCGATCACGCGCCGCACGGCTTCTTCCGCGTTGTCCTGCACGTGCCCCATGAACGCGAGCACGACGTCGCGGCCGAACTGCGCGACCATCCGGCGCAGCTCGTCGACGCCCTTCTGGTTCGCCGCGACCTGCGCGCGCAGGTCGGCCATGTTCTGGTCGACGTTGCGCGCCGGGTAGCGGCCCGATGCGAGCAGCGCGCGCGTGTCGGCGTCGCGCAGCACGCCGGCCGACACGAGCTGCCAGTTGTCGATCAGCACGCCTTCCTCGTCGATGTGCGTCGAATCGGGCGGCATCGAGCCCGGCGTCGTGCCGCCGATGTCCGCGTGGTGGCCGCGCGAGCCGACGTAGAACAGCGGCGCGTCCGAGCCGTCCGCGAACACCGGCGTGATGACGGTCACGTCCGGCAGGTGCGTGCCGCCGTGGTACGGATCGTTCAGCATGAACACGTCGCCGTCGCGCATGCGGCCGCGGTTGCGCTCGATCACCGTGCGGATGCTCTCGCCCATCGAGCCGAGGTGCACGGGCATGTGCGGCGCGTTCGCGATCAGGTTGCCGTCGCCGTCGAAGATCGCGCACGAGAAGTCGAGCCGCTCCTTGATGTTCACCGAGTACGCAGTGTTCTGCAGCCGCAGCCCCATCTGCTCGGCGATCGACATGAACAGGTTGTTGAAGATCTCGAGCCGCACCGGGTCGGCATCGGTGCCGAGCGAGCGGCGCGTCGGCAGCGACGTCGTGCGCGTCAGCACGAGGTTGCCCTGGGCGGTCATCGCGGCGCGCCAGCCGGGCTCGACGACGGTCGTGCCGTTCTGCTCCGCGACGATCGCCGGGCCGTCGATCGTGTCGCCGGCGCGCAGCGTGTCGCGTACGACCAGCGCCGCGTCGTGCCACTGGCCGCCGGAATAAAAGCGCACGGCCGCGTGCGCTTGCGGCGCCGCGCCCGCTTCGCGCGGCGCGAGCGGCGCGATGTCGACCGGCGCGTCCGAGCGGCCGATCGCCTCGACCGACGCGAGTTCGGCCACCAGCGGCGTGCCGGGCATCAGGAACGCGTAGCGCTGCCGGTACGCGGCCTCGAACGCCTGCTGCATCGCGGCGACGCTGCCGGCCGGCACGTCGAGCGCCGAATCGGTGCCCTGGTAGCGCAGGTGCACGCGCCGCTCGGTCGCGATCCGCTCCGGCGGCACGCCCTGTTCGAGCAGTGCGCCGATGGCCTCGTCGGCGAGCCGGTCGAGCGCCGCGTTCAGCGCCGGCAGCGATGCGTCGGACAACACGGCTTCCACCGCGCGCTCGCGCATCGCGGTCTGGTCGGCCAGCCCCATCCCGTATGCGGACAGCACGCCGGCGAGCGGATGCGCGAACACCTGCGTCATCCCGAGCGCATCGGCCACGCCGCACGCGTGCTGGCCGCCCGCGCCGCCGAACGTCGTCAGCACGTAGCGCGACACGTCGTGGCCGCGCTGCACGGAAATCTTCTTGATCGCGTTCGCCATGCTGCCGATCGCGATCTCCAGGAACCCTTCGGCGAGCGCCTCGGGCGTCTCGCGCCGGCCGGTCGCCGCGTGGATCTCGTCGGCGAGCGCCGCGAACTTCGCGACCACGCCGTCGCGGTCGAGCGGCTGGTCCGCATGCGGGCCGAACACGCGCGGGAAATGATCGGGCTGGATCTTGCCGAGCATCACGTTGCAGTCGGTCACCGTCAGCGGGCCGCCGCGCCGGTACGCGGCCGGCCCCGGGTTCGCGCCGGCCGATTCGGGCCCGACGCGCAGCCGCGCGCCGTCGAACCCCAGCACCGAGCCGCCGCCGGCCGCGACCGTGTGGATGCTCATCATCGGCGCGCGCATCCGCACACCGGCCACCTGCGTCTCGAATTCGCGCTCGAATTCGCCGTTGTAGTGCGACACGTCGGTCGACGTGCCGCCCATGTCGAAGCCGATCACCTGGCCGAAGCCGGCCGCGCGCGCCGCACGCACCATCCCGACGATGCCGCCGGCCGGGCCCGACAGGATCGCGTCCTTGCCCTGGAACGCATCGGCGCGCGTGAGGCCGCCGCTGCTCTGCATGAACTGCAGGTTCACGCCCGGCATCTCGTGCGCGACCTGCTCGACATAGCGGCGCAGGATCGGCGACAGGTAGGCGTCGACCACGGTCGTATCGCCGCGCGACACCATCTTCATCAGCGGCGACACCTCGTGCGACACTGACACCTGCGTGAAGCCGATGCGGCGCGCGAGTTCCGCCACCATCCGTTCGTGCGCGGTGTAGCGATAGCCGTGGATCAGCACGATCGCGAGCGCACGCACTCCGTTGTCGAACACGCGGCGCAACGACGCTTCGGCCCCCTGAACGTCGAGCGGCACGACCACGTCGCCGTGCGCACCGACGCGCTCGTCGATCTCGACGACCGTCTCGTACAGCGCGTCGGGCAGCACGATGTCGAGATCGAACAGGCGCGGCCGGTTCTGGTAAGCGATGCGCAGCACGTCGCGAAAACCGCGCGTCGTGGCCAGCGCGGTACGTTCGCCCTTGCGTTCGAGCAACGCGTTGGTCGCGACCGTCGTGCCCATCTTCACCATGTCGACCTGCGCGGGCGTGATCGGCTCGCCGGCCGCGAGGCCGAGCAGGTGGCGGATGCCGGCCACGGCCGCGTCGCGGTACTGCTCGGGGTTCTCCGACAGCAGCTTGTGCGTGACGAGCGTGCCGTCGGGCCGCCGCGCGACGATGTCGGTGAACGTGCCGCCGCGGTCGATCCAGAATTGCCAGCGCGCGGTGTCGGAGGGAACGGGGGAAAGGTGTCGGTCAGTCATGGTGTCGGTCGATGCGTCGTTGATTCGAGGGACGAGCGCCGCCGCACGGCGCGCGTCGCGCGCCGTGTCACGGTGTCGATGAAAGGGGAGGAAAAACGCGGGGCCGGCGGCCCCGCCGCTGCCGCCGGTCAGGCGGCGTCGAGTTCGCGGCCGCGGGTCTCGGGCAGCGTCAGCGCGGCGACGATCACCACGCCGTAGGCGGCGACCGCGAAGATGCCGATGCTCGTGCCGAGCCCGTATTGCTTCGACAGCGCGCCGATCAGGAACGGGAACAGCGCACCGATCGCGCGGCCCACGTTGTAGCAGAAGCCCTGGCCTGAACCGCGCACGCGGGTCGGGAACAGCTCGGTGAGGAACGCGCCCATCCCCGAGAAGATGCCCGATGCGAAGAAGCCGAGCGGGAAGCCGAGCCACAGCATCGACGCGTTGGTCAGGTTCAGCGACGTGTACGCGAACGCGATCACCATCGAGCCGACCGCGAACAGGATGAAGTTCGGCTTGCGGCCGAGGCGGTCGGTCAGGTACGCACTCGTCAGGTAGCCGACCCACGAGCCGAAGATGATCATCGCGAGATAGCCGCCGGTGCCCATCACCGTCAGGTGCCGCTCGGTCTTCAGGAAGGTCGGCAGCCACGTCGTGATCGCGTAGTAGCCGCCCTGCGCGCCGGTCGTCAGCAGCGCCGCGCGCAGCGTCGTCGTGATCAGCTTCGGCGCGAAGATCTCGGTGAGGCGCGGCGCGTCGGCCACTTTCGCCTGCGCGGCCTTCTCCTTCTCGTAGACGTCCGGCTCCTTCACGTAGCGGCGGATCGCGACGACCAGCAGCGCGGGTGCGAGCCCGACCAGGAACAGCGCGCGCCACGCCTGCTCGGCCGGCAGCACCGAGAACAGCAGCGCATACAGCAGCGCGCACAGCCCCCAGCCGATCGCCCAGCCCGACTGCACGAGGCCGACCGCCCTGCCGCGGTCGCGCGCGCGGATCACTTCGCCGATCAGCACCGCGCCGGCCGTCCATTCGCCGCCGAAGCCGAAGCCCATCAGCGCGCGCGCCGCGACCAGCTGGTGGTAGTTCTGCGCGAGCCCGCACAGCGCGGTGAACACCGCGAACCACAGCACCGTGAGCTGCAGCGTGCGCACGCGGCCGATCCGGTCGGACAGGATGCCGGCGATCCAGCCGCCGAGCGCCGACGCGAGCAGCGTGATCGTGCCGATGAAGCCCGCGTCGGCGAGCGAGATGCCCCAGGTCGCGACGAGCGTCGGGATCACGAACGACAGCATCTGCGTGTCCATCCCGTCGAGCATGTAGCCGACCTTGCAGCTCCAGAACGCGCGGCGTTCGCGCGGCTGCGCATCCGCGTACCACGAGAACAGGCCGGTGCGCTCGCGGCTCGCGGGCTCGGCGGCGGGCGCCGCGAGGGTCTTGCTTTCCATGGTGGTACTCCTGTCGTTATGCGCCGATCCAATGGCGTGGGGTGCGGTGTGTCGTCTGTACGTCGCTTACGGGTGGGCCGGCCAGGTCAGAACACGGCCAGCGAGGCATTCGTGATGTCGGTCATCAGCATGTGGCCGGGCGTATGCGCGATCGCGATCGGCAGCTTCGCGTCCATCAGCGCGGTTTGCGGCGTCACGCCGCATGCCCAGAACACCGGCAGCTCGCCGTCGCGAATCGTCACCGCGTCGCCGAATTCGGGCGCGTTCAGATCCTCGATGCCGAGTTCCCGCGGATCGCCGATATGGATCGGCGCGCCGTGCACGCCCGGGAACCGGCTCGTGATCTGCACCGCGCGGATCGCGTCGGCGCCGCGCAGCGGCCGCATCGACACGACCAGCTGGCCGCCGAAGATCCCCGCGCGGCGGTTCGCGATCGACGTGCGGTACATCGGCACGTTGCGCCCCTCCTCGACGTGGCGCAGCCCGATCCCTTCGCGGGCGAGCATGTCCTCGAACGAGAACGAGCAGCCGATCGCGAATACGACGAAATCGTCGCGCCACAGCGCGTCGAGCGACTCGACGCGCTCGGTCAGGCGGCCGTCCCGATAGACGTTGTAGCTCGGCACGTCGGTGCGGATGTCGAGATCGTCGCCGAGCGCATCGATCCGGAACGCACCCGGTTCGCCGACGCCCAGCAGCGGGCAGGCCTTCGGGTTCGCCTGGCAGAAGCGCAGGAAATCGTGCGCGTACGCGTCGGGCAGGATCGCCAGGTTCGCCTGGGCAAACGGGCCGCAATGGCCGGCGGTCGGGCCGCGGAACGCGCCGTGGCGCACGGATTGACGGAATTCGGAAGGCGTCATGAGAGTCGGTCGCAGATCGGGATGGCGTGGCGATGACGGTGATGTGTCATCGGATAGGGCGAAGAATAGAAAGGAAAAAATTTTGTCGCCAACGAGTTTTTTTGCGCCTGTTGTATAGAATTTCTTAACGGATCTGCGGGTTTTCCCCGGTCCCGTTCACTTTTCGTCGCCGGCAAGCTGCGCATCCACTGCCTCGCCCGACCGCCATGAACACGCGTTTTCTCGAAACCTTCGTCACGCTCGCGAAGCTGCGCAACTTCCGCACGACCGCGGCGGCGCTGCACGCGACGCCGGCCGCGATCTCGCAGCGCCTGAAGGCGCTCGAGGACGAACTGCATACGGTACTCGTCGATCGCGACAGCCGCGAATTCCGGCTCACGCCGAACGGCGAATACCTGCTCGGCTATGCAAAAGCCGTGGTCGAGGCGACGCAGGAACTGCAGGCCGCCGCGTCCGGCGAGAGTGCGCTGCGCGGCAAGCTGCGGCTCGGCGTGATCGAGACGGTCGTGCACAGCTGGCTGCCGCACTACATGCGGCGGCTCGCGGCCGACTATCCCGAGCTCGAGATCGACCTGACCGTCGACGTCAGCGTCGTGCTGCAACGCCGGCTGATGGCCGGCGAGCTCGACCTGATCATCCGTGTGGAAGGCAGCGACGAGGCGTCGGTCGTGTGCGACGCGCTCGCGAACTACCCGGTGCGCTGGATCGCGCGCGCCGGGCTGCTGCCGAATACCCGCGCGGGCCTCGCACGCCAGGTGCTGCGCCAGCCGATCCTCACCTACGGCCGCGGCACCGCGCCCCATCGCGCGCTGGAGGACATCGTCCGCACGCTCGCGCATGCGCACGGCGTGCCGCTGTCGGAGACGCGCATCACCGGCTCGCCGTCGATCTCGGTGATCGTGCAGCTGGTGCGTGACGGCTTCGGCGTCGC
Organism: Burkholderia orbicola; assembly: GCF_900100915.1. Classification (NCBI taxonomy): domain Bacteria; kingdom Pseudomonadati; phylum Pseudomonadota; class Betaproteobacteria; order Burkholderiales; family Burkholderiaceae; genus Burkholderia; species Burkholderia orbicola. The sequence goes on from NZ_FNKW01000002.1 coordinate 1,339,705, forward strand.
CGCGATTCCGGTGCTGTTCGTCGATGCATTGATCGAAAGCGGCGAAGTCGTCGAGCTGCCGCTGCAGCCATCGCCACCGTCGATCGTCGTGTCGATGTCGCGGCGGGCGGACGCGCCGCGGTTCGTGCACGGCGCGTCGATCGCGGCGCGTGCAGCATGTCACGAGTATTGCGAGAAGAGCACGCGGTTGCTGGTCGAAGCGCTTTGACCTTGCAGCGGCGGACGACGCGCGTTCGACATCGCCGCATGAATCGCCCACAATCGCGTTCGACGCGTCGCCGCATCGGCGCCGCGCACCGTGAATGACGGCCCGGCCGCCCGGCATTCGTCGCTTCGCATGATCGTGCACCACGAGAAGGCAACATGCAGATTCGTTCCGCTTCGCCCCGCCTGAACCTCGCACGCGTCGTGATCGTCGCGCTGTATGTCGCGTCGCTGCTGCTGCCCGTCGCGGCCGAACCGCCGAACGCGGCCGGCGCGGTGAGCTGGTGGCATGGCTACACCGTGCTCGTGCTCGGCCCGCTCGCGATCCTCGACCTGCAATTCGCATGGCTCGGTAACCCGCTGCTCGTCGTCGCGCTGCTCAGGCCCAGCCGTACCGTATCCGCGCTGCTGGCCGTGGTCGTGGTCTTCGCGCTCGGGTGGCATACGGTCCCGACCGATGCGAACTACGAAACGATCCGCACGTTCGGGGCCGGGTACTACTTATGGATGGCGGTGATGGTGGGTGCCGCCGCGCTGCCGTGGATCGATGGGCGCGGTTCGCAGGATGACGGGGCGCCGGGCCTCGGCGTCGGTGCCGCGGCTGGGGCCGTGCCGACCGGCACCGGCACTGGCGCAGTCACCGGCAGCCCGGCCCGACCGGATGCCGCGCCGTCATCGCCCCGACCGCTTGCCCGGCAAAGCGGCTGGACCGTGACGGCAACCGATACGCGCATCGAAGCGACCGACGGGACCGGGGCGATGCGCGGCATCGCGCTGTCCGACCTCGGCGCGATCATGATCGAGACCAACGACCAAGGCCCGTTCGCGTCGGATATCTGGTGGATTCTGTTCGATACGAACAAGCAGTTCGCGTGTGCCTTTCCGCAGGATGCCGAAGGCGCGAAGGCAGCGGTCGACCGGCTGCTCGACCTGCCCGGCATCGATCACCGCAAGGTCATCGACGCGCAGACGTCGATCCAGAACGCGACGTTCCCGATCTGGGCGCGCGCGGCGGGAGAACCAGCCACGCCGGGAGAAACCGGCGCGACCGCCTGACCGGCAACCGTTACGCGGATGGCCCCGCATGCGGCGGTGTCAGCTTGCCGTCGCCATACTCGCGAAGCACCTGCGAAATCACGACGCGATACCCGTCCAGCCAGCGCGCCTGCTTCGCCTTGGCCTCGAGATGCGCGGGATGCTGCATCAACTGCCGCAGCGCCGCCTCGGATTCCCAGTAATAGACGTTCTGGATCAGGCCGGCGTCCGCGTTCTCCCACGTTTCCTCGCCGAGATAGCCGGGCGTCGCACGCGCCATGTCGGCGATCTGCCGATCGAGCCGATGGAATTCGTCGTCGTACTGCCCGGCACGGAAAATGAAGGTCGATGCGTACATGCCTGCTCGCTCTGCCACGATTGAAAGAGCGCCAAGTGTACGGCACACGCGGCGTATCGCGAGCGTCAGGCGGCGAGTGGCGCGGCGTCGGCGCGATCGTCGAGCCACGCGTCGATGCGTGGCGCATCTTCATGCGCGGTGGCTGCCGGTACCGGCATCGCCGCGAGCGCTTGTCGCGCCCGTCCCAGCGCCTGCGCGAAGCCGCGCAATTCGTGCGTCGCGGGCCGGTCGGCGGCATGTCGGCGCGCGAGCGCCGCTTCGACGTTCGCGCCGATCAATGCGAGCTGAGAGTCGATGAAGTCGACGCACAGCGCGCGGCAATGCGCGGAAACCTGCGCGACGGCCAGCAGGACCGGCACGATCGACACGGTCAGGTAGCCGCCGGGCGCCAGCCGCGACAGCGCATGGCTCACCCCCGGCCCGCCGTCGGCCAGCGACGCGAACACGGCGTCGCGCCACACCGCGCGCTCGAACACGAGCGCCTCGCGATGCGCGTCGAGCGCCGCGCGATCCGCGACCTGCCCGGCCGTCACCAGCGGAATCGGAAACACCGATTCATCGGCAGACCGCACATGCCCCGCTTCGACGATGCAGTTCGCGCCCAGCCACGCCGCATCGTCGCGCCGTGCCGCGAGCACGCGGGCCTGCAACCGGTCGGGCAGCATCGGATCGAGCGGCACCGCGCCGCAGATCGAAGGCTTGTTCGCATGCACGCCGCAGCGGCCATCGTCGGCCAGCGCCGCGCAACGGCCCAGCGACGGATAGTCGTAGCCTTGCAGCGTCAGCGCGAGCCATTCGCCCTGCACGCCGCCGCCGCGATGGAACAGCCGGTCCGCCAGCGCGTCGGCCGCGGCGACGTCGGCCGCGTCGAGCACATGCCCGCGCCCGCCCGCCTGCCAGCGTTCGCCGATCCGCCGCTTCGGCACGCGGCGAATCGTCAACGCGCCGACGAAGCGATGCCGATGCCGGAACAGTTCGCGCAACGACAGCGTCGGTGCGCTGTTGCAGCAGCGGCCGCACGCGTTGCACGCGAGCAGGTAGGTGTCTACCACGGCCGCCGCACCGAATCCTGGTAGCGCGTGAGGATGAAGCGCGCGACGTCGTCCGAGTGATACGCGGCGACGAGCTGCGCGACCCACGGCTTCGCGCGATCGGCATCGCGCACCGTGAGCACGTTCGCATACGGCGAGCGGGCGTCCTCGAGGCTGATGCTGTCGCGCGCGGGCTGCAGTCCGAAGCGGGCCGCGTCATCGCTGTCGATCGCGACGAACGCGGCCGTGTCGAGCGCCGCGTAAAGCCGGTCGCGGCGCAGCGCGACGAATTTCAGCCCGAGCCGGTTGCCGGTCACGTCGCGCAGCGTCGCATGCAGGCCGGCTTTTTCGCGCAGCGTCACCAGCGTGTCGTTCTGCAGCAGCACGAGCGCACGCGCCATCCCGCGCGGATCGGCGGGCAACGCGACCGTCGCGCCGGGTTGCAGTTCGTTCAGGTTCTTCAGCTTGCGCGAATAGAACGCCATCGGCAGCGTGACGGTCGGCGCGACTTCGGTCAGCGCGTACCGCTTGCGCGCACGGGTCGCGGCAAGCTGTTGCGCATCCTCGAAGCTGGCCGCGTCGATCCGCCTGTCGGCCAGCGCCGTGTCGATGCGCGATGCATCGTCGAATTCGACGACGTCGACGCTCAGCCCGCGCGCGGCCGCCACCCGCTTCACTTCGTCGAGGATCTGCGCATGCACGCCGCGTGTGACGCCGACGCGCACGGCCGGCGCCGCGGCTTCGGCAGCCACTGCCGCGCCGTGAAGCACGACGCCGCATGCAGCCAGCAGCCACGCCGCCATGAAACGCCCGATGCGCGCCGTCATGACGCGTCCCTCAGGATCGTGCGAAAGCCGATGTGCGACGCGCCGAGATCGGCTTCCTGCTGTTCGCGCGACGATGCGCGATAGCGCACGCAGTAGTCTCGCGAGCACAGGAACGAACCGCCCTTGATCACCATCGGCGTATCGTGCCGGCGCGTCGGCGGCGCGACGGCCGCCGTATCGCCGTTCGTGTGCGACTGATGCGGGCCCGTGTACGCGTCCTTCGTCCATTCCCATGCGTTGCCGATCATGTCGTAAAGACGAAAGCCGTTCGCCGCATAGCAGCCGACGGGCGCCAATCCGGCATGGCCATCCTCGGCCGAGTCCAGCACCGGAAATGCGCCCTGCCAGTAGTTCGCGGCCGGCTTGCCCTGCGCATCGCGCGGCGCCGCATCGAGCGATGCGTCGTCGCGGCCCGCCTTGCCCGCGTATTCCCATTCGGCCTCGGTCGGCAGGTCGCGGCCGAGCCAGCGCGCATACGCGAGCGCATCGCGCTGCGTGACGAGCGTCACCGGCAGGTTGCCGAGCCCTTCCACGTCGCTGCCCGGACCGCGCGGATGTCGCCACGACGCGCCCTTCACCCACGACCACCACGCGAGGTCGCGCGCGTTCAACTCGTCGCGCGTGGGTACATGAAACACCGCCGCGCCGCCCTGCTGCTCGGCCTCGGTCACGTAACCGGTGGCCTGCACGAACGCGGCGAACTGCGCGATCGTCACGTCGGTCTGGTCGATCCAGAAGCCGCCGACGCGCGTCTTGCCGTCGCCGACCGGGCGCTCGTCCGCATAGCCGCGCGTGCTGCCGAACACGAACGCGCCGCCGCGCAGGTGCACCATCCCGGCCTGCGGGTCGTCACGCCACTTCGACGGCAGCCCCGAATAGCGTTCGCACGCGCGCTCCGAACCGAGCGGCGCGAGCGCGCGGCCGCGATTCTGGTCGTCGAACGCGCCGTCCGCCGGCGCCGCCGGATTCGCATAGCCCGCCGCGAACGCGGCGGCGAACAGCGTGGCGGCCAGCGCCGCGCCGATCGTCCAGAAACGCAACCGCATCGTGTCGCCCCGCGATCAGTAGTAGCCGCGCGGACGCAGCGGTTCGACGCCGCCGACGTTGCCCATGTAGGTCTTCCACTGGTCGACCAGCGTGCCGATCACCGACGGGTTCTGCGCGGACACGTCGGTCGTCTCGCCGCGATCCGACGCGAGGTCGTACAGCTGCCAGTGACCGTCGAGCGGGCCGAGCGGCGGCTCGGTCCACAATGCCTTCCAGCGGCCGTCGGCGCTGCGCAGATACGCGCGGCCGTACGCTTCGTCGCCGAACGGTGTCGTGTGCACTTCGCCCGTCGCCGAGCCGGTAAGCACCGGCAGCAGCGACTGGCCCGTGACCGGATACACGTAGCGGTTGTTGTAAACCACCTTGCCCTTGTTCTGGTCGACGCCCGTCAGCGTGTTCACCAGCGGCGGCGCCGGCTGCGACGGCGGCGTGACGCCCGCGACCGCGAGGAACGTCGCCGTGTTGTCGGTCACGTGCGTGAACGCGCGCAGCGTCGGCAACGCCTGTGACTGGCCCGGCAGGTGCACGATCGTCGGCGTCGACACGCCGCCTTCGCCCGAATAGCCCTTCGTAAGCCGGAACGGCGCCGCGCTCACTTCCGCCCAGCGCAGCCCGTACTGCAGGCGCTGCGCATTCTGCCTGCCGTTGTCGGTGCCGAGCGCCGAATAGGTCGGCTCCTGCGCGTTCGCGGTGTCGGTGGCGGTCGGGTCGGCGCCGGAATCGATCGGCCAGCCTTCCGCGCCGTTGTCCGACTGGAACATGATGAACGTGTTGTCGTATTCGCCGATGTCCTTCAGGTGCTGGATCAGCAGGCCGATGTTGTAGTCGAGGTTCTCGACCATCCCCGCGTAGATCTCCATGTAGCGCGCCTGCGCCTTGCGCTCGGCCGGCGACAGGCTCGACCAAAGCTTGTCGACCTTGCCGGGGCCGTAGTCGCTGTAGCCGTCGGCGGCCGAATGCACCGCGTTGATGTACTTCGCGCTGGCCGTGCCGTTGTTCGCGGTCGCGGGCGAGGCGACCGTCGTCTCGGGCAGCCCGTCGAACGGCTTGAAATCGGCCGGAATCAGGCCGAGCACCTTCTGCCGCGCGATCCGCGCGTTGCGGATCGCATCGTAGCCGGCGTCGTATACGCCCGCGTATTTGTGCAGCCACGGATCGGGCACCTGCAGCGGCCAGTGCGGCGACGTGTAGGCCGCGTACGCGAAGAACGGCTTGCCGTCCTGCTTGTTCGCATCGATGTACGAGATCAGCTTCTGCGTATAGAAATCGGTCGAATAGAACACGGCCGGGCTACCACCCGTGCCGCCCGGCTGCCCGGGCTGGCCCGGCTGCACGTAGCGGCCGTCTTCCGTGTAGTTCGACGAGCCGGCCGGCTCGTGCGCGAAGTGGTTCGTCGCCGCGCCGCCGAGCAGCACGTAGCTGCGCTCGAAGCCCCACTGGTCGGGCGTCTGCCCGCTGCCCGTCGCACTGCCGACGATGCCCGAGCCGATGTGCCACTTGCCCGCGATATACGTGTGATAGCCGGCGTCCTTCAGCAGTTGCGCGAACGACAGCGCGCGATCGTTCAGGTAACCCTCGTAGCCGGGCAGCCCGCGCCGCTCGTCGGTCGGCACGCCCATCGTGCCTTCGCCGACGAGATGGTGATCGGTGCCGGACACCAGCATCGCGCGCGTGATCGCGCAGACGGTGCCCGTGTGGTGATTCGACAGGATGCGGCCCGATGCGACGAGCGCATCGAGGTTCGGCGTGTTGATCTCGCCGCCGAACGCATGGATGTCGGAATAGCCGAGATCGTCGGCCATGATGTACAGGATGTTCGGGCGTTTCGCGGCCTGGGTCGGGGTAGGCGTCGGCGTGACGCCGGCCTGCGACGGCGGCGCGTCGCTGTCGACGCCGCCGCACGACGCGAGCGACACCGCGCCGGCAATCGCGGCGCAGACGACACGGAAACGAAAAGCATGCAACGGCGACGCGGACTTTTTCATTATTGTTGACGCTCGATCTACGGGATCGGCGATCTTAGCGTCGCTCGCGCGGCGCCCAAAGTCGGATTCGTCACATGCTAACGGGGTGGGGGAATATGCGCCTCAGACAGCATGTGCTTGCCCGCGCTTTCCAATCCGAATATCGCGATAGGAATAGGCATCCCGGACCCATAATCCTGTCGCGCGCCGTCGTTAAAGCGCGCGGCCGCATGTTGCTGTCGCTTGAAAACATCATGCGGGCATGCCGTCCAACCCTGGAATCTTCATCGGATACTTCATGCTGAAAATCAAGGAACTACTGAAAACCCTCGATACGTGCGAGCCTTATCGGCCCAGGAAAGCGCTGTCGGTCGAGCGAGCGCGGAAGGCTTCGACGCTTCTGCTTGGTGGTAGCGGCGTCTGCTTCCTGCTACTCCTCATGTTGGTGGGGTGGCGCAAACTGGCGGCCGCCGAGTGGCAGATGATTCCAGCAATCACGCTCTATACATTGACCGTGGTTCTCAGCTTGCTCTCTCTCGTTGTCGAACCCATCGTCGGTGTCATCCAGATGTTTCGCTGGAAACAAGAAGCGCTCGATACCCTCACGCGCGAGATAGAAACCGACGAGATGAACGCCCGATTTCTGAACAGCTATGCCGACAACACTCTCAAATACGCGCAGCATTGCCTACAGATCAAGGTGAACCGCCTCGATTCGCGCGTCGTCTCATTTTTTGGCAGCGGCGCGGCGGCCTATGCACTTCTTGCCATCACGTTCACCAACATCAAGGATGCGGGCGGATTGCCGTGGCTGAGGAACACGCTGGCGAGCGGACTCGTCTTCGGAAACTTCATCAACACGGCGATTCTCTGGGGTATCGCGCTCGTCTTCGGCCTGTCCGTCGGCTCGATGATGCTGAAGCGGGTCCAGTCGCGCTTCGTGTACCAACTCGAGCTGATCGAACTGGCGTTGTTGCGGCGAACGTTGGAGACAGCGGGAAAGAACACGTAGCACCTTCCTCGCCGCGGCACGCTCACCCCACCCGCCCCGCCACCACCGGCATCGCGCGCCGCGACGCGATCCGCAACGCGAGCACACCGCCCGCCAGCAACGCGACCGCGACGAGCAGCAGCGCGAAATCGTACGAATGCGTGACGTCCTTGATCCGCCCCATCACCGGCGGCAGCGCGAGCCCCGCGATGTTCGCGACCGCGTTGATCAGCGCGATCGACGCGGCCGCCGTGAGGCCCGACACGTACTCGGTCGTCACGGCCCAGAACACCGGCGTCGCGGCCCAGTTGAAACCAACGGCGAGCACCAGCAACGCATACGCGACGGGCAGCACCGGCGCGTAGATCGCCGCGACCAGCAACGCGCCGGCCAACAGCATCGGCACGCCGAGATGCAGCGCGCGTTCGCCGCCGAGATCCGAATGCCGGCCATTTAGATACATCGCGACGCATGCGAACAGGAACGGCAGCGCGGACAGGCTGCCGACCGCGAAGCTCGACTGCCCCGACAGACTCTTCACGAGCAGCGGCAGGAACAACGTCAGGCCGATCGTGCCGAACGCCTGCAACAACCAGAACGCGGCGAGCGCCCACACCTTGCCGTCGCCGAACGCACGCCGCAATGCGACGCCATGCGACAGATGCTCGCGCGGCGCGCCGTCGCGCAGCGTCGCTTCGAGCCACGCGCGCTCGTCGGCCGGCAGCCAGCGCGCGTGCGCGGGCGTATCGGGCAGGCGGCGCAGCACGACGAACCCGAGCAGCAGCGCGGGCACGCCTTCGAGCAGGAACAGCCAGCGCCAGCCCTCGACGCCGAGCACGCCGTTCAGGTTCAGCAGCGCGCCGGACAGCGGCAACCCGATTACCGACGCGAGCGTCGCGCCGATATAGAAGAACGACATCGCACGCGCCCGGTCGCTCTGCGGATACCACGCGGACAGGTAGTAGATGATGCCCGGCGTGAAGCCGGCTTCGGCCGCGCCGAGCAGCAGGCGCATCGCGTAGAGCTGCCCCGGCGTCTGCACCGCGCTCATCGCGGCCGCGACGATGCCCCACGTGATCATGATCCGCGCGATCCAGCGGCGTGCGCCGACCCGCGCGAGGAACAGGTTGCTCGGCACCTCGAACAGGATGTAGGTCACGTAGAACAGCCCCGCGCCGAGCCCGTACATTTCGGCGCTGAGGCCGAGGTCGGCATTCATCTGCAACGCCGCGACCGAGATGTTCGAGCGGTCGATATACGCGACGAGGTACAGCAGCATCAGGAACGGAATCAGGCGCAGGTTCAGGCGCCGCATCGTCGCGGCGTGCAACTGCGGGGCGGTGGCGGTCATCGGCATGTCTCCTGGATCGTCTCGCGTGAGGCGCGGCGTCATGCAGGCCAGTCTAGGAGCCCCGTGAAATTCGCGTCAATTACCGGGATGTGTTCTCGATATATGAGACGCGAGCGGGCGCGATGCGCGGCCAGCCGGGTTGTCGCGCCGTCGTCATCCGCGCTCGCCGTTCGCGTCGTCGGACGCCAGCATGTGCGGAATCTCGTCGACCAGCGCATCGACGACGGCCCGCACCTTCGACGGCACGTGGCGCGCCGCCGGCCGCACCGCGAACACCTCGGCGCCCGACACGCTGTTGCTGTCCATCACGAGCGCGAGACGGCCATCGTGCAGGTACGGCGCCATCAACCAGCACGGCAGCCACGCCAGGCCCGCGCCGGCGGCGGCCGCATCGGCGATCGCCTGCAGGTCGTCGAACCGCAGGCGGCCGGTCGCGCGATGGTCGTGCACCGCGCCGTCCGCGCCGATGACTCGCCATGGTGTCGGCTGTCCGCCGCGCGAATACGCGATGCCGACGTGTGACGCCAGTTCGTCGAGCCCCGCCGGCCGGCCGTGACGCGCGAGATACGCGGGCGATGCGCAGATGCCCATGCGCTGCACGCCGAGCTTGCGGCCGACCAGCGCGCTCGTATCGGCCAGCTCGCCGATGCGCACGGCCAGATCGAAACCGTCGTTGACGAGGTCGGCCACGCGATCGCTGAACGACATGTCGATTTCGAGCCGCGGATGGCGCTCGACGAGACGTCGCACGACGGGCGCCACGCACTGCCGCCCGAACAGCACGGGCACGCTGACGCGCACACGCCCGGCCGGCTCGCGACGGCCCGCGTCGAGCGCGGCTTCCGTTTCGCCGAGTTCGGCCAGCAGCCGCCGGCACTGCTCGTAATAGACGAGCCCTTCGTCGGTCAGGCCGAGCTGGCGTGTCGTGCGCTGCAGGAGCCGCGCGCCGAGACGCAGTTCGAGCCGCGCGACGATCTTCGCGACGGCCGAGCGCGTCATGCCGAGGCGCAGCGCCGCCGCCGCGAAGCTGCCCGATTCCACCACGTCGACGAATTCGGCGACGCCTCTCAGCCGTTCATCCATGCCGCTCCGCTCCGGTGCGATGACAAGGTTGTGTCCATGCCGGCGACAATCGTTGGCCGAATTCTCGCCAATGCGTCCGCCTGCGCAACACTATGATAGTCCGGACTATCTCGAAAAGGAGTCGACATGCATGCATGGCACCTCAAACCGGGCGACGGCATTGCCGGGCTCGGGCGCATCGACGCGACGCCGCGCCCGGTCGGGCCGACCGACGTCGTCGTGAAGATTCACTCGGCCGCGCTGAACTATCGCGACCTGATGTTCGCGCGCGGCGACTATCTGGGTATCGGCAAGGAAGCGCTGATCCCGGTCGCCGACGGCGCCGGCGAAGTGGTCGAGACCGGCCGCGACGTCACGCGCTTCAAGCCGGGCGACCGCGTGATCAACACCTACTTCCCGCGCTGGAGCGACGGGCCGCCGACGCCGCACAAAGTGTCGGGTTCGCCCGGCGCGCAATTCGACGGCGTGCTGGCCGAACGCTTCGTCGCCGACGAAACCGCGCTGGTCGCGATTCCCCCGCATCTCGACTACGACGAAGCGGCGACGCTGTCGTGCGCGGGCATCACCGCGTGGAACGCGCTGTTCGTCGGCGGCGGATTGAAGCCGGGCGCGACCGTCGTGCTGCTCGGCACGGGCGGCGTATCGATCATCGCGTTGCAGCTCGCGCAGGCCACGGGGTTGCGCACGATCGTCACGTCGTCGAGCGATGCGAAGCTCGAACGCGCCCGCACACTCGGTGCGGACGCAACGATCAACTATCGGACGACGCCCGAATGGCAACATGAAGTATTGCGGCTCACCGGCGGCGCGGGCGCGGATCTCGTCGTCGAAGTCGGCGGCCGCGATACGCTGCCGCGCTCGATCGCCGCGACGAAGCTCGGCGGCATCGTGTCGATCATCGGGGGCCTCAGCAGCTTCGGCGGGCCGGTACTCGATCTGCTGCCGCTGATCGGCGGCGTCAAGCAACTGCACGGCTTCATGGTCGGCAGCCGCGCGATGCTCGACGACGTCGTGCGGCTCGTCGACGCGAAGCGGATCAAGCCGGTGGTCGATCGCGTGTTCGGCTTCGACGAAGCGCCGCAAGCGTATGCGCACCTGCAATCGGGGCAGCATTTCGGCAAGGTGGTGATTCGCGTCGCGTCGTGACGCGTGAAGGGACGACGTACCGCGGCTCGACGCACCAGGCGCCGGCGCCGCGGCAGGCGTTTCCGGTCAGGCTCAGATCTTCGCGGTCAGCGTGATCCCGACCGTGCGCGGATCGCCGTACAGCGTCGGATACGCGCCATACGACGGCAACAGCTCGAGCTTCTTGTAGACCTTGTTCGTCAGGTTCGTCACGTAGCCGGTCACGATGTACTTCTGGTTCGGCGTCGTGTACGACACATGCGCGTTCAGCACCGTATAGCCGCCCTGCCACAGCTGCGGCATCGTCTGCCGCGTCGCGCTGAAGTACTCGCGGCTGCGGTAGTTCACGTCGCCGCCGGCCGTCAGCGTGCCGAACGACACCGGTACGCGATAGTCGAAGCCCGCGTTCAGCGTCGTATGCGGCGAACGTGCGAACGAGTTGCCCACGGCCGTCGGTACGTTGCGGAATTCCGTGTAGCGCGTGTTCAGCATCCCGAGGTTCGCGAACAGGTACAGGCTGTTGACCGGCTGCGCCTTCAGCTCCAGCTCGAAGCCGTCCGCGCGCCCCTGCCCCGCATTCGACAGCGTCGACACCGGCGGCCCGCCGAACGGGTTCGGCGCCAGCGCGAACACCTGGATGTCGCGATAGTCGTAGTGGAACACGCTCGCGTTGACGATCAGCCGCTTGTCGAACCATTCGCTCTTGATGCCTACTTCGTAATCGGTCAGGTACTCCGGCGACACGGTCGACACCGTGCTCTGTGTATACGCGTTGCCGTTGTAGCCGCCCGAGCGGAAGCCGCGCGCATAGCGAAAATACGCACGCACGTTGCTGCTGAGCGCATATTCGGGCGTGAGGTCCCAGGTCGGCGCGCGCCAGGTGTTCGTCTGGTTCTGCCGCGCGCTGACCGCGAGCGGCGACGACACCGACGACGGCGACCACCAGCTGTTCGGATCGCTGAACGTCACGTTGCCGGTATCCTGCAGCCCGGTGAGGTTGATGGTCTTGCGCTCGATCGTGTAACGCAGCCCGCCCGTCACGTTGAAGCGGTCGGTGAAGCGGTACTTGACGCTGCCGAAGATCGCCGCGCTCTGCGTGTGCTGCGTGAGATCCGTCAGGTGGTAGTACGCGGGCGACGGCGAGCCCGGCAGCCCGCCGCCAGCGCCCTGCTCGGCCAGTTGCTCGGTAAACAGGTGCGTGCCGACGATCCAGCTCAGGCGGTCGCTTTGCGGCGATTCGAGCCGGAATTCCTGCGAAAACTGCCGGCTCGACAGGCGGTCGTGCGAGCGTGCCGCATCGAACGGCGAATAGTCCTCGTCGTCCTGGTACCAGCGGTGCAGCCCTTCGAACGCGGTGATCGACGTCAGCGACACCGCCGGGTTGATGCGCCAGTGCGCGGTCAGCGACGTGCCCCACGTCGAGATGTGATCGCTCGACGGCGCATTGAGCGACACCGTATACGGATCGCTCGACCCGACGAAGCCGAACTGGTTCGTGCCGCCGCGCCCTGCGCCTTCCGCGTGCCATGCGTTGCCGCCGCCCGTGTAGTTGCGGCCATGGATGTTGAACAGGAAATCGGTGTCCGACGTCGGCACGGCGAGCACCTGGAAGCGCACCGCGTTGTCGTGGAAGCCGCCGAAGCGCCCCTGCTGCACCGTGTTCGTATAGAAGCTGTCGGCATTCTCGTGATACACCGACACGCGCGCGGCCAGCACGTCGTTCTTGCCGATCGGCCCGCCGATCGCCGCTTCCGCGAGCCGGCTGTTGTACTGGCCGAAGCCGAGCTTGCCGTAGCCGCTCACGTCGAACGTCGGCTTCTGCGACGTGATGTTGAGCGCGCCGCCGACCGTATTCTTGCCCCACAGCGTGCCCTGCGGCCCGCGCAGCACTTCGATGTGGTCGAGGTCGAACAGCGGAAAGCCCTGCCCGAACACGCTGTTGATGTACACGTCGTCGAAGTACACGCCGATCGGGCTCAGCGACAGGTCCGACGGATCGTTGCTGCCGACGCCGCGCAGGAACCAGCGCGGCCGTTCGCGGCCCTCGGTCGATTGCCCGGTGAAGTTCGGCACGTACTTCGTCACGTCGTTGATCACGCGCAGCTCGTTGTTCTTGATCGCATCGCCGCTCAGCGCGCTGACCGCGACCGGCACGTCCTGGATGCGCTCCTTGCGCCGGCGCGCCGTCACGGTCACCGTGCCGAGGTTCGTTTCGCGTACGGCCGTGCCGCGGTTCGCACGCACCGCCTTCGGTGCGGCCGCGGCCGCGTCGTCCGATGCCTGTTGCGCCGGCTTCGCGTCCGGCGCCCCCGCCGTCGCCGCGCCATCTTCTGCCCATGCGGGCAACGATACGGCGCCGCCCGTCAGCAGTCCCCCCAGCGCGGTGACGATTAGTTTTTTCCTGAACATCGATGAGTCATCCTGTTTGATCGGTTGAACGCAGTGCGTGCGCGACGCACGGGTTCTCTCATGCAATTCGGATGCCAGCATCGACAGGCCCGTCGCACGGGGCGCGCGGCGGCCCTGCTGCGCCCGTGTTGCTGCATGCGCATCTGTGGAAGCGGAAAATTGCTGGTCACGCAACACCGCACGATGCCGAATTCGTCAGGACAGCTTCGCAGGCAGCGCTTGCGTCGCGCCGCGACGCCCGTGTGCGAGCCGCAGCGCGAGCGCGACCAGCACGACGACCGGCAGCCAGCACAGAAACACGGCCCGCAACCCGACGAGCGGCGCGAGCGCGCTGCCGACCAGCGGGCCGCAGAACGCGCCGGTCATCGACGCGAGGTTGTAGAGGCTCGATACCTGGCTCTTGTCGGCCGGATGACGGCCGAGATGCTGCATGTTGACGAGATGCAGCAGCGACGAGCCGGCGCACAACGCGGCGAGCCCCGCGCCGACGATCCAAGCATCGCGCCCGAGGCCGAGCGCGAGCAGCCCGGCCATGCCGCCCGCGAGGCCGAGTGCATGACAGCGGCGCTCGGTCATGCGCTGCGCGACGCGCCCGAGCCCGAACAGCGCGATCACCGCGACCGCGCCCTGCAACGTCAGCAGTGCGACGGCACGCGTCTGCGTGAGACCGAGCGACTGAATCGCGAGCACCACCGTATAGGTGCCGACGAGCGCGCGCGTCGCGCTGTTCACCGCTTCCACGACGAGCTGCTCGCGGATGTCGCGGCTCCACGCGAGCGCGAACAGCGCGCGCAGGCCACCGGTTCGACGTAACGCGCCGCGCGATGGTGGCGCCGCCTCGCCGAGCAACACGCGGCTGAACAGCGCCATCCCCGCGAAGCTCCCCGACGCCACGCAGAACGTCGCGACCGCACCGTGCGTGCCGATCAGCCCGCTCGCGAGCCACGGCCCCACCATCCCCGTGCCGATCGACATCGCCGCGCGATACCAGCCCGCGCGGGCGAGGCCGATCTGCGCGAGCCGCGCGAGAAACACGCCGTTGATCGATACGATCCGGAACGGGATGCACAGCCCGATCAGCCCCTGCGTGAGCGCGATCAGCGGCCATGCGCCCGTGAACGGCACGACGAGATTGAGCAGCATCGGCCCCATGCTCGCGGCGAAGTACACGCGGCGCGCACCGTAGCGCGCGACCAGCAGCCCGGCCGGCAACGTCATCAGCGCGATACCGAGCGGCTCCATCGCGGCGATGATGCCGAGCCGCGCGTCGTCGACGCCGAGCGCCAGCGCATACAGCGTCGTCGCGAGCTGCGCCATGCTGATCGTCGTGCCGCTCGCGAGCGCGAGCAGCATGAAGCCACCGGTGAAGCGCTCGCGCCGCCATGCGTCGGCGACGCGTGCCGGCGTGCTCACCGCGACAGCGTCGCGATGCCGGCGAGCGCGCGCCGGTCGATCCACGCGCGCACGTCGAAGTCGGCGGGCAGGAACCGCCAGTCGACCAGAAAGCGCTTGAAATCGTCGAGCGCGGCGATCGACGCTTCGTCGAGATCCGTGCGCAGCCGCCGGTGCACGTCCACGCCGTACGCGAGCCGCAGCCAGTCATGGCCCGACCCCGTCTCGCGGCCGAGATAGCCGAGCACTTCGTGCTCGTGCTCGCGCGCCCAGCCTTCGACGTCGGTCACGCGTGCGAGAAAGCGGCTGACGATGTCGGGATGGCGTTCGAGCGTCGACGCATTGACGGTCAGCGGGCGCGGCGAGCCGTTATTGATGCGGATCTGCGGATCGGGATGAAAGCCGATGTCGACCACTGGCTGCGCGCCGATCAGGTGCGCGGTTTCGAGCCCGAGCGATCCCTTCACGTAGATCGCGTCGACGTCGCCGCGCACCAGCGCGGCCGCCTCGGCCGCATAGAGCCGGCGGCTCGACAGGCTCGCCGGATGACTGAACGCCGCGTCGCGGGTCGCGGGCGTCGACACCGGCGCGCGCAGGTTCGATGCCGGTACGTCGACCCATTCGACGTCGCCGGGGCTGAGCCCGTCGAGCGACAGCGCGCTCACGAAGCCGCGCAGCGCCGCCGCCCGGAAGATGTCGATCCGCTCGCCGTCGCGGCGCGGCAGGCCGATGCGGCGCCCGCGCAGGTCCTTCGGCCGCGCGAGGCCGGCTTCCGGCAGCGCGACGATCGCCTGCGCCTCGTCGACCCAGGTCAGCGCGACCACGCGCGTGTCGGCGCCGGACGCGCGCGCCCACAGCGCCGGAATGCTGCCGCCCTGCCGGAACGCGTTGTCGAGCGAATGGTCGACGTGCGCGTGATGCAGCGCCGCGTGCTGGCTTTCCTGCAGCGCGCGCACGGTGATGCCGTCGCCGGCGAATTCGTGATCCAGCCAGCCGAGATGCGCGGCGATGCCGAGCGGTGTCGGCACCGGACAGCGCGTGTACCAGATCGACTGAACGTTGTGTGAAGCCGTAGTGCTCATGAATGCGTTCGCAAAAAAGGAGTCGTGAAACGCGCGTCAGCCGCGCGGCGCGGTGAGCACCGACAATCGCGTGATGCCCGCGTGCTCGATCGCGGCCATCAGCTTCGCGACAGTGCCGTACGGCACGTGCTCGTCGGCCTGCAGGTCGAGCGCGACGTCGGGCCGGCCGGCCTTCAGCGCGGCCAGCTCGGCTGGCACCGTGTCGAGCGCGACCGCGCGCTTGTCGAGGTACACGACGCCCTTGCCGTCGACGCTCACGGTCACGTTCGGCTTGCGGTCGGCCGGCGCGGTGGCGACGGTGTTCGGCAGATTCACGTGCACCGCGTTGTTCAGCAGCGGCGCGGTGACGATGAAGGCGACCAGCAGCACGAGCATCACGTCGACGAGCGGCGTGATGTTGATTTCGCTGAGCACGTCGTCGTTGTCGGAGGAGGACGAGAAGGCCATTATGCGAACGCCTCCTGGCGGGTGTCGTCGGAACGGCGCGCCGGCACGGCGGCGGGCACGGCGGCCGGCACGCGGAAGCCGGCTTTCTGCGCGAGCGTGACGAAGTCGGTCGCGAACGCGTCGAGATCGGCCGACGCGGCCTTCACGCGGCGCACGAAGAAGTTGTACGCGAGCACGGCCGGCACCGCGACCGCGATGCCGATGCCGGTCGCGACCAGCGCTTCGCCGATCGGCCCGGCCACGACGTCGATGCTCGCCGACGCGCTGTGCGTGATCGCGGTCAGCGCATGGATGATGCCGAACACGGTGCCGAACAGCCCGACGAACGGCGCGGTGCTGCCGATCGACGCGAGCACCGCGAGCCCCGCTTCCTCGCGCCGGCGCGCGTTGTGGATCTGCTGGCGCAGATGGCGTTCGAGCAGGTCGTGGCGGCTCCAGCTGTGTTCGAGATCGTGCGCGCTGCTCTCGTCGGCGCGTCGCAGTGCGTCGAAGCCCGTCGCGGCGAGTTCGCCCACCGGGCTGTTGGCGCCGTCGAGCGCGGCCGCGTCGTGGAAGCTGTTCGCGGCCCAGAACGCGCTGACGTAACGCCGGTTGCGCGCGCTCGAGCGCAGGCTCTGGATCGCCTTCACGACGATCAGCGTCCATGTGACGACGGAGAAGACGACCAGCAGCCAGAGCGCGCCCTGGACGATGAAGGTGGTCGGGATAGCGTTCATGATGTGAGTTCCTTGAAAAATGTGCGGGCGGCCCGGCGGGTCAGCCCAGCTTGAAATCGATCGGCACGTTCACCCAGCCGTCGACCGCTTCGTCGCCGCGCTTCGCGGGGACGAAGGTCCAGCGCTTCACGGCGGCCACGGCCGCGCTATCGAGCAGGCGGCGGCCGCTGCTCGTGCGAACCTCGACCGAATCGGGCGTGCCGCTCGCGAGCACGTGCACGCGCAGCACGACGCGCCCTTCCCAGCCCTGGTCCTGCGCGAACGCCGGATAGTCGGGCGCCGGGTTGCGCAGGTACGCCGCGTCGCCGATCGGCGCGGTTTCGCGCACGGGTACGGCGGGTGCGGGCGCAGGCGCCTGAATCGGGGCAGCGGGCGCGGCGACGGCCGGCGTCGCCGGCACGGGTGCAGGTGCGGCTTCGCGCGTCGCCTGCGGCGTGGCCGCCGGCGCCGGACGCGGTACGGCCGCGCGCGGCTTCGGCGGGACCGGCGCCTGCTTCAACGGCTTCGGCGGCACGACCGGCGGTGGCGGATGCGCGGCCTGCGGCAACGGTTCGGGCGGCCGCGTCAGCTCGACCGTCATCGGCAACGGCCGCGGCGGCTGCACGGGCGGTGCGGCAGGCACGCGCGCGGCCAGCAGCGCGACGCCCGCATGCAGCGCCGCGATGGCCAGCGCAATCGCCGCCGCGCCACGCCATCCGTTCGCCGGTGCGGCCCGTGCGTCGACCTGCGCGGACGGCGGCAGCGACGGCGGCCGCGCAACCGCCGCCACCGTGCGCGGCGCCGCACGTGCCGCATGCCGGCGTGCGGGCGGCACGCCGTATTCGATCGTCAGCCCTGTCATGTTCGACTCCTTGCAATGACACGCCGCGGCGCGCTACGCGACCCACGCATGGCGGTGCCGGTCGATCTGCGTGAACGGCGCCGGATCGATCCACGCGCGCGCGTCGAAATCGTGTTCGAGAAAGCCCCACTCGACGAGAAAATCCTTGAACGCGACCAGCCCGTCGATCGACGTCGGCGCGAGCCCGGTTTCCAGATGGCGATGCACATCCGCGCCATACGCGTAGCGCACCCACTCGTCGGATGCACGCGTTTCGCGGCCGATATACGCGACCGTCTCCGCCGGATGGCGCGCGGCCCAGTCGCCCGCGCCGACCACGACCGACAGGAAGCGGCTCACGAGATCGGGGCGCGCGTCGATCAGCGCGCGGTCGACGGTCAGCGTGCGCGGCGTGCCGTTGCCGATCCGCACCAGCGGATCGGGATGCGCGCCGAGATCGATGACGACCTGCGCGTCGATCAGATGCACGGTTTCCAGCCCGGCCACGCCCTTCACGAACACCGCGTCGACGTCGCCGCGCACGAGCGCAGCGATTTCGAGCCCGTATTCGTGCGGGCCGCGCGTGAACGACGCGGGCCCGGTGTGGCGCTCGCGCGTGTCGGGCAGGTCGACCCATTCGGCGTCGCCGTGGCCAAGCCCTTCCAGCTCGAGCGCGCTCAGGAACCCCTTCAGCGCGGCCGCGCGCCAGAAGTCGATGCTGATCGGATGGCGCGGCAAGCCGAGCCGTCGGCCGCGCAGGTCGCGCGCGGTGCGGATGCCGCGCTCGGGCAGCGTGACGATCGCCTGGAATTCGTTGGTCCACGATAGGCCGATCACGCGCGTATCGGCGCCGCGGGCCCGCGCCCACAGCGCGGGAATGTTGCCGCCCTGCCGGAACGAGTGCGGCAGGCTGTGATCGAAGTGCGATTCGCGCTTGTCGGCGTCGGCCGTCTCCTGCAGCGAATGGAGTGCGATGCCGTCCGGCCCGAACTCCTCGTCGAACCAGCCGCGATGCACGGCGATGCCGAGCGCGGTCGGCACCGGGCAGCGCGTGTACCAGAGTGCGTCGCAAGCCGTGGCCTGCGCAGCGAGTGCCGTCATGGTGAGTGTCCTTGTCGTTGTCATGGGTGCGTGGCGGCGGGCCGCCGCGCTCAGGCGCCGGCCACGCGCAGCGCCGCCTGCGTGCCGCGCGCGTTCAGCGCGCCGTCGACGAGCGGCAGCACTTCCTCGCCCACGCGGTACGCTTCTTCGAGGTGCGGGTTGCTCGCGAGGATGAACGTCGACACGCCGATCTCGACGTATTCCGCGAGCCGCTCGGCCACCTGCTCGTGGCTGCCGACGATCACGCACCCGGGGCCGCCACGGATCTGCGACATCCCGGCCCACAGGTTCGGGCCGACGATCAGGTCGTCGAAGTGCTGCGTGTTGCCCTGGTGCAGCGCGAACTGGCGTTTCGCTCCGACCGATTCCGACGCTGCGCCGCGCCCGCCGAAGCCATTGCGCGTCGTGTCGCCCACCGTCGCGAACATCTGCCGCAGCTCGGCCCACGCCTGCTCCTCGGTCTCGCGCGCCAGGATGTCGATGCGCATGCCGAAGCGCAGATCGCGCTCGGCGTTCTGCCGGTCGAGCGCGCGGCGCGCCGCATCGATCACTTCCTTCTGCTTCGCGAGCGGCTCGCCCCAGCTCAGGTGCACGTCGCCGTGCTTCGCGGCGACCGCGAGCGCGGCGTCGCTCGCGCCGGCCAGATAGATCCGCGGCGGCTTCTGGCCGCTCAGCGGCGGCAGCAAACCGCCCTCCTCGACGCGATAGAAGCGGCCGTCGAACGTGAACGGCGCGCCGGCCGCGACGCCCTTCACGACATCGAGGAATTCGTCGGTGCGCGCATAGCGACTGTCGTGATCGATGAAGTCGCCGTACGCACGCTGGTCGGGCCCGCCGCCGCCCGTGACGACGTTCCACTCGACGCGGCCGCGGCTGATCCGCTGCAGGCTCGCGGCCATCTGCGCCGCATAGACCGGATGCACGAAATGCGGCTGCAGCGCGATCAGCAAGCGCAGCCGGCGCGTCTCGCGCGCCAGCGCGGCCGCCACGACCCACGGTTCCTCGGTGAAGCGGAAGATCGGAATCAGCGCGCCGTGGAAGCCGGCGATGTCGGCCGCGCGCGCGACCTGCGACAGATAGTCGATGTAGCCGAACGCGTCGTCGTCGACTTTCGGTGCGACGCGCGACGCGCGCTGGCGATTCCATTCGCCGCGCGTATGCAGATCGTGTGCGCGCCGACCGTCGCCGTGCATCGGCAGGCGCCACAGAAATTCAACAGCCATCGGGATTCTCCTTGTCGGCCCGTTCGGATTGCGTGCGGCACCGGCGTGCCGCGCGTTTGTAGCGCTGTAAAGCACGCGGTGTGCCAACGGGTTCGCCGCGACATGCGCGAAGCCGCCGGCGAATGCGCGCGGCGCCTTGCGGGTCGGGCGTGCGCGACGATTCGAATCATGTGCGCCGGGTGCCGCCGGACATGTCGCGACACGCACCCGTGCCGCTGCTGCTTCCGCCGCACCGGTGCTGCGCGCGCAACAGCGCCCGACGCGACTGTTGCTCACGCAACAACGCAGGGGACTGCCGCCATGCCGCGCATCGCCCGCGAGGCCCGCGGCAGCAGCCGCACGGCGGTTGCCGTTCACTGGCCCGGAACTTGCAACGTGGAACGGCCCGCGCGGGCGACACCGCGCCTCGACCACGCTTACCCAGACAGGGGAATCTCACACATGACAGACAGGCCCGATTCGTCATCGGACAAGCAGCAGACGTTCTGGTACGCCCGATCGCCAGTGCCGACGCCGCTCGGCATCGCCGTGCATCTCGGCTGGCTCAACGGCGAGACGTCGGCCGACGGCGTCGCGATCCGCTCGCCGCGCGGCGCCACGCGGCACGACGTGTCGTCGATCAGCGACCACACGCTCGCGCAGTCGTTTCGTCAGGGCGGCAGCATCCCCGCGATGTGGGCGCGCTCGAACGACGCGAACACACGCGTGATCGGGTTGTCGTGGGTCGACGAATCGCAGCTGATCCTCGCGCGCCCCGAGTCGGGCATCCGCTCCGTGAAGGCGTTGCGCGGGCGCCGGATCGCGATTCCGAGCCGCCCCGACGATCGCATCGACATCTTTCGCGCGTCGGCGCTGCGCGGCTTCGTCAATGCGCTGAGCCTCGACGGGCTGACGCTCGGCGACGTCGAACGCGTCGACGTGCGCGCCCGCACGCTGCAAGCCGTCGGCCCGGCGCGCGCGGCGAGCCTGTTCGCGTCGCCGCAAGGCTTTTCGAGCCGTGCGCTGTATGCGGCCGAAGCCGGCGCGCTGCTGCGCGGCGAAGTCGACGCGATCTACGTGAAGGGTTCGACGGGCCTCGAGATCGCGCAACTGATCGGCGCACACGTCGTGATCGACATCGGCTTTCATCCGGAGCGCTCGATCCGCAACAACAACGGCACGCCGCGCCCGCTGACCGTCAACGCGGACGTGCTCGCGAACCACCCCGACATCGTCGCCGGCTTCCTGAAACTCGTGGTCGCCGCCGGCGAATGGGCCGGCACGCATCCTGACGAAACCGCGCACTACGTGGCCGGCGAAACCGCGTCGTCGATCGACTGGGTGCGCGCCGCGTACGGCAACCAGTTGCACCGGCATCTCGGCATCAATCTCGACGACGAATCGGTCGCCGCGCTCGACGAGTTCAAGACCTTCCTGCACGACCACGGTTTTCTGGAAGCCGATTTCGACGTCGCCGACTGGATCGATCCGCGCCCGCTCGCCGACGTGCTGCGGCCGTCGTTGCAGAAGCGCGCGTGAGCCCCTTTCACGTTCACTGCTCCGGACCATCATGAAACCCACACTCTCCCTCGCGTCGCTGCATCGCCCGCTGCGCGCGCTGCTCGCCGCGCTGCCCTTGGCCGTCGCATCGTTCGTCACGCCCGCCGCCCACGCGCAAGACGCGCCCAAGGTCGTGCGAATCGCCGTCGTCGCGTATTCGAGCGGCGGCAAGACGCAATACGCGGGCGCTTCCGCGCTGATCGACGCCGACAAGTCGCTCGAAAAAGCGCTCGCCGCGCGACACGTGACGCTGCAATGGGTGCCGGTGTCGACCGCCGCGGTCGGCACGCTCGTCAACGAGGCATTCACGAACGGCAGCATCGATTTCGCCGGCTACGGCGACCTGCCGTCGGTGGTCGTCAACGCGTCGGGCACGCACACGCGCCTGATCGTGCCGGGCGGCGTCGGCAGCAACACCTATCTGGTCGTGCCGGCCGGCTCGAGCGCGAAGTCGATCGTCGACCTCAAGGGCAAGCGCATCGCCCTCAATCGCGGCCGGCCGTGGGAAGTGCCGTTCAGCAAGCTGCTCGCCGAGAACGGGCTGAAGCTGTCCGACTTCAGGATCTACAACCTCGATCCGCAGGCCGGCGCGGCGGCCGTCGCGGCCGGCCGCGTCGACGGCTTCTTCACGCTGTCCGACGCGTATTCGCTCGTCGACAAGAACGTCGGCAAGATCATCTGGTCGACCAAGCGCGCGCCCGACGACTGGAAGATGCGCGCGGAACTGTGGGCGTCCGACGATTTCGTGCGGCGCTACCCCGATATCACGCAGATCGTCGCGACGGCCTACGTCCGGGCCGCGCACTGGATCTCGCAGCCGCAGAACCGCGACGCGTACGTGAAGATCCTGAGCGCGTCCGGCCAGCCGGAAAGCGTCGTGCGCCGCGAATACGCGGACGAAGCGACGCCGTGGAAGGAGCAATGGACGCCGCTGTTCACGCCGGCGTTGACCGGCCATTACCGCGATGTCGTCGCGTACAGCCGCCAGGCCGGGCTGACGTCCGCGCCGGTCGACGTGAACGCGCTGCTCGCGCCGACCTTCGTGTCGACCGCGCTCAAGCAGCTCGGCCTCGACGGCTACTGGCGCGCCGACGCCCCGCGCGTCGCGAGCCGCTGATGGCGACGCGCGCCCTCGCGCCGAACGGCTTGCGCGCGGCGGTTCGCCTGCCGGGCGTCGCGCGGCTCGGCGACCACGCGCTGTGGTGGATCACGCCCGTCGCATTCGCCGCGCTGTGGTGGCTCGCTAGCGCGCAGCGCTGGTTTCCGCCGCAGCTCGTCGTGCCGCCCGAGCGCCTCGCGGCGACGCTGCGCACGCTGCTCGACACCGGCGAACTGCGCGACAACCTGTCGATCACGCTGCACCGCCTCGCGCTCGGTTTCGCGATCGGCGCGACCAGCGGCGCCGCATTCGGCATCCTGCTCGCACGCAGCCGGCTGTTCGCCGACTACCTGCGGCCGACCTTCGACCTGTTGCGGCAATTGCCCACGCTCACATTGATTCCGCTGCTGATCCTGCTGATCGGCGTCGACGAACCGTTGAAGCTCGTCGTGGTCGGCAAGGCCGTGTTCTTCCCGGTCGCACTGGCCGCGTACACGGGCGTGCACGACGCGCCGCGCGATCTCGTCGAGATGGCGCGCCACTACGGGCTCGGCCGCTTCGCGCTGCTGCGCGACGTGCTGCTGCCGGCCGCGCTGCCACCGCTACTGACCGGCGTGCGGATCGCGCTCGCGCGTGCGTGGCTCGCGCTCGTCGCGGTCGAGCTGCTCAGCGCGGACAGCGGCATCGGCCAGATGATGGAACTCGCCCGGCAGATGCTGCGGCTCGACGTGGTGCTCGTCGACGTCGCGGTAATCGGGCTGATCGGCTTTGCGCTCGACCGCTCGATCGCACTCGTCCAACGTTATGCGCTGCGCTGGCAGACGCCCGTGCGCTGACCCTGACCGGAACCGCTTCGGCATGACCTTCGTTACCCGCGTTGCCTCGCTCGCCCCGCTGCGCCGCCGCGCGCGCGGCCTCGTCGTACCGGCGCTGCTGCTGGCCGCCTGGCAAACCGCCTCGTCCGGCGACGCGGCCCATCAATATGCGTTCGTGCCGCTGCAGCAGGTCGGCGCCGCGCTCGTCGAACTTGCGCGCAGCGGCGAACTCGCGACCGATCTCGGCGCGAGCCTGTGCCGCACGACGCTCGGGCTCGGCTTCGGCGTCGCGTTCGGGCTCGTGTTCGGCGCGGCGATGGCGCGCTCGACGCTCGCACGCAAGCTCGGCGAACCGGCGTTCCAGGCGCTGCGCTACGTACCGCTGCTCGGGCTGATTCCGCTGCTGAGCCTGTGGGCCGGCACCGGCGAATTCGCGAAGGTGTTCATCATCGCGCTGGCCGCGTTCTACCCGATGACCACCGCCAGCTTCGACGGGTTGCGCCGCGTCGATCCGCGCTACGTCGAACTCGCGCAGTCGTATCGCCTGACCCGTATCGGCCTGTGGCGCGACGTGCTGATCCCCGGCGCATTGCCCGACCTGTTCGCGGGCGTGCTGCAGGCCGTGCCGTTCGCGTGGATCACCGCGACCAGCAGCGAGCTGCTGTTCAATACGGGCGCCGGCGTCGGCAGCCTGATGCAGAACGCGCAGGCCGGCGCGCGCGCCGACGTGCTGCTGGTGTGCGTGCTCGGCGTGACGGCGCTGGCCGTCGGCATGAGTACGTTATGCGAGCGGATCGCCCAGCGCGCGCTGCGCTGGCGCGATCACGCCTGACGGCGCAGCCGCGCGCCGGTGTCGGCGTCGCCGCCGTCGCCCGCGTCGCGCGGCTTCAGGATGCCGAGCTGCGCGAGCCGGGCCCGCACGATGTTGCGCGACTGGTCGAGCAGGCGCGACATCCGCAGCTGGTTGTGCTCGCTGTAGTCGAACACGCTGCGATACACGGTGTCCTCGATGTGCTGCCACAGCGCCGGCGTGCCGAGATCCAGCAGTTCGATCACCGCGTGGCGCAGTGCGTCGGTCGCTTCGGCCACGTCGCGCGCGCGGCGCGGCGGTGCGGCGGTCGCACCTGCTGCGTCCGCCGGATCGGGCGCAAGTGACAGCGCGGAGAACTGCAAATCGCCGACGTCGATCGCGCCGCCTGCGCAGATCAGCACCGCGTGGTGAATCACGTTCTCCAGTTCGCGGATGTTGCCGGGCCATGCATGCGCATGAAGCCGCGCGCGAGCGGCGTCGGTCAGCGTCGGCGCGGCCACGCGCAGCCGCTTCGCGTAGGTGTCGATGAAGTGTTCGATCAGCGGCGCGATGTCGCCCGGCCGCTCGCGCAGCGGCAACAGGCTCAGCTTCACGACGTTGAGCCGGTAGTACAGATCCTCGCGGAAATTACCCGCGCGCACCGCGGCTTCGAGATTCACGTTGGTCGCCGCGACGAGCCGCACGTCGATCTTCACGGTCTTGCGCGAGCCGACCGGCGTCACCTCGCGCTCCTGCAGCACACGCAGCAGCTTGACCTGCGCGGACAGCGGCAGGTCGCCCACTTCATCGAGAAACAGCGTGCCGCGATTCGCGGATTCGAACCAGCCGGGCTGGCTGTTGATCGCGCCGGTAAACGCGCCGCGCTCGTGGCCAAACAGCTCGCTTTCGATCAGCGTTTCCGAAAAAGCCCCGCAGTTGACCGCGACGAACGGCCCGTCGTGACGCTCGCTCAGCGAATGCACGAGGCGCGCGATCAGCTCCTTGCCCGTGCCGCTCTCGCCGGTGACGAGCACCGTCGCATCGCTCGGTGCGACGAGCTGGATGCGTTCGAGCAGCACCCGCGATTTGGGATCGTCGAACGTCAGTGCCTTCGCGCGAATCGTGATCGCGTGCGAAGTCGGGTCCGGCAAGCTGAAGATGGCCATGGCACGACCGGCGTGTTGAACGGGGAAGGTTCGACGATAGCAAGGCGCACGCCGGCCACGAACCAATTCATCGAGCTATCGGTATGACGGCGGCCGGATTGCGCCGGCCGCCGCGCGGCATCATGCGAGGCCGGTCATCTTCCATTGCTGTTCGAGCGCGCCCGGCCCGAATTCGAGCGAGCCGCCGAGCGGTTCCGCGAGCACCTGGAAGTACGCGGCTTCCTCGAGGATCAGGATGTACTTCGACACGTCGAGGATCGACTTGCCCCAGAACGTCGCGCCGCCGTTCGCCTCGATGATCGCCGGCACGTCGGGATCGCGCCGGATCGTGTCGACGATGAAGCGCGGCTCGCCGGGGCGGCGATCGACGTAGACGGGGATTTCGCGTGCCCGCGTGTAACGCGCGGCCGGCGCGTAACGGATCGGCAGCGGACGATGCGCGCTCGCCCATGCGCCGAGATACGGGCCGTGGACATGAATCACCACGTCGACTTCCGGCACCTCGCGAAATACGCCCGCGTAGCGCGGGCCGTTGCCGCCCGCGCGCGCATCGCCGTGCAGCACGTCGCCGTCGAGCGTCACGACGACCGGCTGGATCTCCCGCGACGCGGCCCACGGGCTCGGCGCCGACAGCGCGACGACGAGCTCCGTGCCCGGCACGCGCTGAAACGCCTGGAACGTGTTGGTGGCGCTGAGCGTGCGCGTTTCCTTCAGCACGCGCTCGGCCTGCGCGAATTCGCGCGTGGCGCGCTCGACGAATGCCACGAGTTCGCCGCTGTCGATGGCTTGGGTGACGGACATGAGGAAGGTTCCTTGATCGGTTGAACGGATGGGCTCGCGTCGCAACGCCGCGACGCACGGTCGGCGAATCAGCAGCAATCGTGCCAGCGGTGCGATGGGCATCTCGAGGGCCGGCTGACGCGGCGCAGGCATGCGACGCCCGACTTGCGGCGTGCAGCCTGCGCCTACGCATCTGTTGCGCAAGCAACACCGTGCCGGCCGGGATTGCTGCATGACACGCAGTCAGTGCGTGTGGACGATGCGCGCGGCATCGATCCATCGCTCCGCCATACCGCGCGTTGCGTACGCAACGACCCCGCTGGTTCGAAACTTGCATCGCACTCGGCCCGCGCCGGCCTTACCCGGCGTATCCGCTCTCACCGACCTTCATCCAACCATGACGCTTCTTTCCCTGCGCGGCATCGCCGCGCGCACGCTGCTCGTATCGGCACTCGCCGTGTCTTCCGTCGTTTCGCTCGCGGCGTCGCCGGGCCGTGTCCCCGCCCCGGACCCGCTACAAGGCGACGGCCGCGTATCCGCGTTCTACACGTGGGACCGCGACGTTCCGGCCACGCCCGGCGCGCTGCTGCGCACCGAAGCGCTGCCCGCGACGCTCGGGCTCGCGAGTGCCGCGCGGCAATTGCGCATCCTGTACGCGTCGACCGACGGCGTCGGCGGCCGCACGCCGATCGCGGTGTCGGGCGCGCTGTTCCTGCCGCGCGGCACGCCGCCGGCCGGCGGCTGGCCGATCGTCGCGTGGGCGCACGGCACGTTCGGGATGGCCGACATCTGCGCGCCGTCATGGTTCGGCCGCTCGTATCGCGACGTGCGCTACCTGAACGCGTGGCTTCAGCAAGGGTTCGCGGTGGTCGCCACCGACTATCAGGGGCTCGGCACGCCCGGCCCGAATCCGCAGCTCAACAACCGCTCGAACAGCTACACGCTGCTCGACAGCGTGCGCGCGGTGCTCGCCGGCGTGCCGGGCCTCGCGAACGAGGTCGTGCTGGTCGGCCAGTCGCAAGGCGGCTCGGCCGTGATCGCGGCGGCCGGCTATGCGCCGGTCTATGCGCCCGAACTGGCGATTCGCGCGACCGTCGCGACCGGCACGATCTACAACGCGTCGCGCGCCACGCTCGCGTCGCTGCCGAAGTTCGAGACGGCCTACCGGCGCGATCCCGAACGCGTCGATCCGACGCTCGCGTATCAGTTCTACTCGGTGCTGTCCGCGCAGCAGATCGACCCGTCGCTGCGCGCCGACGAGGTGCTGACCGATACCGCACTGCCGATCCTCGAACAGTCGCGCATCAGTTGCCTCGCATCGCTCGAGGACGATGCGGCGCTCGCGCACCTCACGCACGCGAACACCGTGAAGCCGGGCGGCGATGCGCGGCTGAAGGCATGGTGGGACGACTACCTGAAGTACCCGACGCTGAAGATCGCGACGCCCGTTTTCATCGGTGCGGGTGCGGACGACGGGCTCGCGCCGCTCGAACTCTCGCTCGCCAGGGACGCCTGCGCGGCCGGCACGACGGTCGAGGCACACCTGTATGCGGGCCGCGATCACAACGGCACCGTGAACGCGTCGCTCGCCGATTCGATTCCGTTCGTGAAGCGCGTGCTGGCCGGCGAGACGATCCGCCCGGTCTGCTCGCCGGTCGCACAGGCAGCCGTGTCGCAATAGCCGGCTCACGGCGCTTTGCACGACGGCGCGAATGCTTGTGCAAATCCGTTATTGGATCGCGCCGCCGCGCATTTTTATACTCGTCAGCACTCTCTGTTAAAGAGTGCCAGCCAATTTCGACAGAACAGGACAGGACGAAAAAATGAGCCTACGCCCCTTGCACGATCGCGTGATCGTGAAGCGACTCGATCAGGAAACCACCACCGCGTCGGGCATCGTGATCCCCGACAGCGCCGCCGAAAAGCCTGACCAGGGTGAAGTGATCGCCGTCGGCCCCGGCCGCAAGGACACGGACGGCCAGCGCATCGTGCCCGACCTGCAGGTCGGTGAACGCGTGCTGTTCGGCAAGTACGCGGGGCAAGCCGTCAAGGTGGACGGCAATGAGTTTCTCGTGCTGCGCGAAGAAGACATCGTCGCGGTCGTCAATCAATAACGGAGCGCAATCATGGCAGCCAAGGAAATTCTTTTCAGCGACATCGCACGGTCGAAGCTGACCGAAGGCGTGAACATCCTCGCGAACGCGGTGAAGGTCACGCTCGGCCCGAAAGGCCGCAACGTCGTGCTCGAACGCAGTTTCGGCGCCCCTGTCGTCACGAAGGATGGCGTGTCGGTCGCGAAGGAAATCGAACTCGCGGACAAGCTGCAGAACATCGGCGCGCAACTCGTGAAGGAAGTCGCGTCGCGCACCAGCGACGCAGCCGGCGACGGCACGACCACGGCCACCGTGCTCGCGCAGGCGATCGTCCGTGAAGGCCAGAAATACGTCGCGGCCGGGCTCAATCCGCTCGACCTGAAGCGCGGCATCGACAAGGCCGTCACGTCGGCCGTCGAGGAATTGAAGAAGATCAGCAAGCCGACCACCACGAGCAAGGAAATCGCGCAGGTCGCGACGATCTCCGCGAACGGCGAGGAGTCGATCGGCCAGCGCATCGCGGAAGCGATCGACCGCGTCGGCAAGGAAGGCGTGATCACCGTCGAAGACGGCAAGTCGCTCGCCGACGAACTCGACGTCGTCGAAGGGCTGCAATTCGATCGCGGCTACCTGTCGCCGTATTTCATCAACAATCCAGACAAGCAGATCGCCGAGATCGAAAGCCCGTACATCCTGCTGCACGACAAGAAGATCTCGAACATCCGCGACTTGCTGCCGGTGCTCGAACAGGTCGCCAAGTCGGGCCGGCCGCTGCTGATCATCGCGGAAGACGTCGAAGGCGAAGCGCTCGCGACGCTCGTCGTGAACAACATCCGCGGCATCCTGAAGACGGTCGCGGTCAAGGCGCCGGGCTTCGGCGATCGCCGCAAGGCGCTGCTCGAGGACATCGCGATCCTCACCGGCGGCCAGGTCATCGCCGAGGAAACGGGCCTGACGCTCGAGAAGGCCACGCTGGCCGAACTGGGCCAGGCGAAGCGCATCGAGGTCGGCAAGGAAAACACCACGGTGATCGACGGCGCGGGCGATGCGAAGAACATCGAAGCGCGCGTAAAGCAGATCCGCGTGCAGATCGAAGAGGCCACCTCCGACTACGATCGCGAGAAGCTTCAGGAACGCGTCGCGAAGCTCGCGGGCGGCGTGGCGGTGATCAAGGTCGGCGGCGCGACCGAAATCGAGGTGAAGGAGAAGAAGGACCGCGTCGACGACGCGCTGCACGCCACGCGCGCGGCCGTCGAGGAAGGCATCGTGCCGGGCGGCGGCGTCGCGCTGATCCGCGTGCGGCAGGCGATCCGCGAACTGAAGGGCGCGAACGCCGATCAGGACGCGGGCATCAAGATCGTGCTGCGCGCCCTCGAGGAACCGCTGCGCCAGATCGTCACGAATGCGGGCGAGGAAGCGAGCGTCGTCGTCGCGAAGGTCGCGGAAGGCACCGGCAATTTCGGCTACAACGCGCAGACGGGCGAGTACGGCGACCTCGTCGAATCGGGCGTGCTCGATCCGACCAAGGTCACGCGTACCGCGCTGCAGAACGCGGCGTCGGTGGCCGGGCTGCTGCTGACGACCGATGCGACCGTGTACGAAGCGCCGAAGGATGCGGCGCCGGCCGCCGCACCGGGCGGCCCGGGCGCGGGCGGGCCGGGGTTCGATTTCTGACAATGTCTGAAAGGACCGTTTCAGAAATAGGTCCAGCAACGCTGCAACAAACACAACGCGTGGCGATTTTTGTCGTCACGTGTTGTGTTTTTTAGCCAACCCACCGACATAATCTACGTCGGCATGAGCAACGCATCCCTTCAAATCACATCGTATGTGCCGCCTTGTCAAACTACTTCACACCATCCTCACGGAAATCTTGCTAAACGCACAACCCTAAAGATTCGTACATTGGTGCCGAAAAAACGGATTTTGGAGCGAATATGATGCTCGCGTTCCTGAACGCCGTGATGTCAGCCAATTTACTGACTCTCTCAATGACGGTGTTTGTTGTTCTAACAATTTTCCTTACAAGTGAAGATATCAGCAAGACAGGCGCAATCCTACTTGGATCTGTACTGATCGCTCAGGCGGGGTGGACTGCCTATCAAATTCAAGTTCGTTGGTTACCAATCGCTGAAGCAATGACCGCCGCGAAGGTCGCAACCAACTTTCGAATGTCTCCGGAGCAAGTCAAGACATTCACAAGCTCAGCAAATTTCCTCCTTTGGATCATTCCCTTTGCCACTGCCTCGTGGGGAACTAACATTATCTCGGACGCTATCAGTCGCAATTTTACATACCGAGAAAAATGGTCCGCCCCTCATCTTGCGTGGAAAGTTGTAGTCTTTATTGTTTCAGTACCGATCGGGCTGATTTCGCTGATTCTGTCATTTCGACGCGATGAAACCTCGGAAACCGACACTCGATTGGACGAGTCTCCCCGCGGATCGTTGCGCAGGTCCTCTCGTGCCTTGATCCGATTGCTCGCAAACCTTCCGCAGTTTCATAAAGATGAGTCCAACGACGACCTTGTGAACCTGCTGGATGGGTCGGTCGTCCGTGCGGTTCGCCTAGACGATAATGAATTTGGCTGCTACCTGTCGGTTAAATGGCCGAATCAAGCAACCGCAATCAGAGTAGATGGTGATCGATACGTTCAACTCCAAATCAAAACCGCAGACACGCTCGGCCACGATACAACCGGTCTGAGGCACAAAGCAAAACGCTATGTCGACGAAGTCCTTGGCATCTAGTGAAATGCTCGTTCTGGTCTGACACGTAGAGCGCCCCATCGCTGCCAGTGGCATCGCAATCAGAGGAGCTGATTCTCGAGTATGGGATCTACGGCGGCCCATTGAAAAGCAACGCCGGCGCACTCAAGTAAGATGACCGTGATCCGGCCATCCCCAACACCATGTCGCCCATCGCCAACACCCTGCTGCCGCTTGCCGGCGTCCTGCTGCTGAGCGTCGCCAGCCCGGGCCCGAATTTCGTGATCGTCACGTCGACCGCCGTCCTGTCGCGCCGCGCCGGCATGATGACGGGGCTCGGCCTCGCCGCCGCGTCGGGCACCTGGGCCGCGATCGCGATCGCCGGCCTGAGCCTGCTCGTCACGCATGTCGCGTGGGTGCATACCGCGCTGCGGCTGGCGGGCGCCGCCTACCTGATCTGGCTTGGCCTGAAAATGATCGTGACCGCGCGCCAGCCGCTGCCCGTTTCCGCGCCGGCCGCGCTGTCCGACTGGCGCGCGGCGAGGAAGGGCTACGTCGTCAGCATGACGAACCCGAAATCCGTCGCGTTCTACGGCAGTATCTTCGCGCTGATGGTGCCGGCTCATGCGCCGGCGTGGCTCGATCTGTCGGTCGTCGTGCTGTCGATCGCGATTTCGGCCGCGTGGTATTGCACGATGGCGCTGCTCGCGTCGCATCCGTCGGTACGCCGGCTGCTGGTCCGGCGCAAGGCCGTGCTCGATACGGCGGCCGGGCTGCTGCTGATGGGTGTCGGTGGGCGGATGCTGGCGGGGCGCTGAGCCTCTGCGTATTTGTCCTTTTTTCGGAGCCCTCGCCGCTTGGTTTCCATGCTGCACCCGCGCGCGTCCGTGGCCGTGCGGGCACGGCTCCATCGGTGCCCGATACGAAATTTTAATGCCCGGCCCCCGCGTATCTGACACCGTCTTTACGCGCGGTTGACTAGGATTTCCGTGTCATCCCGACACGGAGCAGTCCGCATGCAAACGCATCAGGCCGCCGGCGGCGGCCAACCCATCCTCCCTCACCGACGCGGCAGCACGCCGTTCGCGCCCCGGCTCGCCGATGCCTGTCCGCCGGACAACATCCTGCTCGACGTGCCGGTGGAAGGCACGATTCAATTGTTCGACCTCGTCGCACGCCATGTCGCGCGCGGCGGCAGCGTATCCGCGGAGCGGATCGGGGACGAACTGATCAAGCGCGAACGACTCGGCTCGACCGGCCTCGGGCAAGGCGTCGCGATTCCGCATGCACGCATCGACGGGCTCGGTTCGGCCGTCGCGTTGTTCGTTCGCGCGCGGTACCCGTTCGCGTTCAATGCGCCGGATCGCAAGCCCGTGCGCGAATTCGTCGTGCTGGTGCTGCCGCTCGCGGACGACCGCGCGCACCTCGAACTGCTCGCCGACGCCGCGCGATGGTTCAGCGAACGCGTGATCCGGCAGGCATCGCGCGACGCGCAAACGCCCGACGAGATTCATCGGCTCATGCGACGTACGGTTTGACCCAACGTCGCGCAACGACAGGTATCCCCTTCATCCTTTCGCCCCCCATGTTCCCAGACCCTGAAACGCCCACTCGACGCGTGGCCGGCTTGGCCCGCTCACTGCCGTTCATGCAGGCGCTGCACGGACAGACCGTCGTCATCGTCGACGGCGGTGCCGCCAGCGACGTCCACACGCGCTCCGCCTTCGCGCAGGATGTCGCGCTGCTCGCGCTCACCGGTATCCATCCGATCGTGATCCAAAGCATCCCGACTGCGTCCGGCGCGCAATCAGTCCACGCGACACACGCCGCCATGGCCGGCGTCAACCATGAACTGGTGCGCCTGATCGGCAGTCACGGCGCCCGGGCGATCGGCATCGACGGTCACGACGGCGGCCTGCTCGTCGCCAGCGCCGTACCCGATAGCGCGAACACGAGCACTGTCGCGCGGTTCGACGTCACCGCGTTGAACGCGTTGCTCGACAACGGACTGGTGCCCGTCGTGATGCCGGTCGCACCAGACGACGCGGGTCGCGACTGCCTGCTGAGCCCTGAACGGCTCGGCAGCCTGCTCGCGCAACGCACGTGCGCCGTCTCGTTGGTGATGATGGTCGACAAAGGGTTGCTGCACGAACTTGGCGAGCTCGCCGGGCTGTACGGCATCACGGAGCTGGAGCAATGGCTCGCCGAGCATCCGGCCGCCGACGCGGCGCCGTGCGTACGGGACGCGCTCGATGCGCTCGCACACGGCGTGCAGAACGTCCATCTCGCCGATATCGGGCAACCCGAATCGCTGATCGATGAACTGTTGACGGAGGAAGGATCGGGCGTGGTGTTCTGCCGGCGCGGCAACACCGATCTGCTGTCGGAAACTCGTCGCTACTTCGCCGATTCGGCGTGCGTGCTGCGCGACGGGTTCAATGTCGAGCAGAAGCCGGTCGTGCGCTTCTGATCGTAATCAAAACGCTTGCGGCGGCCCGCAAAGGCCGCCGCAAGCAGACAACATCAGCACAACGACAACGTCAGCGCCGCGCCGCCAGTCTCCTGACGACACTCACCAACGCATCGACTTCGTCGCACGTGTTGTAGAACGCGAGCGACGGTCGCACCGTGGCTTCGAGCCCGAAGCGCCGCAGGATCGGTTGCGCGCAGTGATGCCCCGAGCGCACCGCGATGCCCTCTTCGTTCAGCGCCTGCCCGACTTCCTCGGTTTCATAGCCCTTCAGCACGAACGACAGCACGCTCGCCTTGTCGCGCGCGGTGCCGACGAGCCGCACGCCCGGCACCGGCGCGAGCACGCTCGTCGCATACGCAAGCAGATTGTGCTCGTAGCGCGCGATGTTCTCGATGCCGACACGGTTCACGTAGTCGAGCGCCGCGCCGAGCCCCACCGCATCCGCGATGTTGCCGGTGCCGGCTTCGAAACGGTTCGGCGGCGGCTGGAACACCGTGCGCTCGAACGTCACGTCCGCGATCATGTTGCCGCCACCCTGCCACGGCGGCATGTCGTCGAGGATCGCGCGCTTGCCGTACACCACGCCGATCCCGGTCGGCCCGTAGATCTTGTGCCCGGAGAACACGAAGAAATCCGCATCGAGCGCCTGCACGTCGACACGCATGTGCGAGATCGACTGCGCACCGTCGACCAGCGCCTTCGCGCCCGCGCGATGCGCAAGCTCGACGATCTCCTTCACCGGCACGACCGTGCCGAGCGCGTTCGATACCTGCGTGACCGACACGATCTTCGTGCGATCGTTGAGCAGCTTCCGGTATTCGTCGAGCAGCACCTGCCCCGAATCGTCGACCGGAATCACGCGCAGCTTCGCGCCCTTGAGCGCGGCAAGCTGCTGCCACGGCACGATGTTCGCGTGATGCTCGAGATGCGACACGACGATCTCGTCGCCTTCTCCGACGTTCTGCACGCCCCACGTCTTCGCGATCAGGTTGATCGCCTCGGTCGTGCCGCGCACGAACACGATCTCGTCGGGCGACGATGCGCCGATGAAGCGCTGCACCGTTTCCCGTGCATGCTCGTACGCATCCGTCGCACGGCCGGCCAGTGCATGCGCCGCGCGGTGGATGTTCGAGTTCTCGTGTGCGTAGAAGTAAGCGAGGCGGTCGATCACGGCCTGCGGCTTGTGCGTCGTCGCCGCGTTGTCGAACCAGACGAGCTGCTTGCCGTTCACGCGCTCCTGCAGGATCGGGAAATCGCGGCGGATCGCGTTCACGTCGAACGGCGGATGAGCGCCACGATACAGCTGGCCTTGCGGCTCGGCTGCGTGCGCATCGTCGATGAAATAACGCGGCACGTCGGCGCCCGATGCGCCCGACGCACGCGACACCGGCACGTCGCGCTGCACGGCGAGCAGCGCGCGCAGCGCGTCGTCGCCCGGCAGCCCGAACGCTTCCGGCGACGCGAGGCCGTTCGACGGCACGACGATGTCCTGCGGCGTCCCCTGCCAGCCCTGCAGCGAACCGTCGGTGAAGTAGTACGGCGACGCCTTCGCCGCGCCTTCCGGTGCCGGCGCATTCACCTGCGGCACGCCGAGCGCCGCGCCGCCGACCCGCGGTTCGAGCGCGGGCGCGATCGATACGACGTTGTCGGGCAACCCGTTCTGCGCGGCCGCATGCGGCGCGAGCGCGGGTGCGCGGTTGCCGAGCGACAGCACGTGCGTCGGCGCGGACGGCGTGAGGTTCGCACCCGGTACCTTGCCTTGCGGCAGCGCGAGCCCCGGTACGCCGGTGCCCGCCCCGCCCGGGCCCGCGAGCGGCGAACCGCCCGGCACCGGGTTGCTCACCGACGCGAGAATCGGCGCCGCCGCGGGCAAGGCCGACGGCACGCCGCCGACCGCGCCGCTGCCCGCCGACAACCCGGGCGCAGTGGCCTGCCCGGGCGGCGTCGCGAAGAACTCGGACGCGAGCCGCGCAAGCGTCGCCGGGTCGGGCAAGCCGGCCGGCAGCGGCGCATGCGGCAACGCGTGCGCGTCGCCGCCGGCCAGGCCGGGATTAACGGTAGGTGTCGGGATAGTCATGGAACTTGGCGATTTCGACGTCATCGAGGACAGCCAGCGCATCCGGCGAATGGACCGCGAGCGAGCAATACAGCGAGATCAGGTACGACGCGATCGCCTGGTTGTTGATCCCCATGAAGCGCACCGACAGGCCCGGCCCCTGCTCGCCCGCGACGCCCGGCTGATACAGGCCGACGACGCCCTGACGCTTGTCGCCGACGCGCAGCAGCAGGATCTTGGTCTTGCCGTCCGCGACCGGCACCTTGTCCGACGGAATCAGCGGAATGCCGCGCCACGTCAGGAATTGCGAGCCGAACAGGCTGACCGTCGGCGGCGGCACGCCGCGCCGCGTGCATTCGCGGCCGAACGCGGCGATCGCGAGCGGGTGCGTGAGGAAGAATGCCGGCTCCTTCCACACCTTCGTCAGCAGCTCGTCGAGATCGTCCGGCGTCGGCGCCCCCGTCAGCGGGAAGATCCGCTGTTCGTCGGTCACGTTCGCGAGCAGCCCGTAGTCGGGGTTGTTGATCAGCTGGCTTTCCTGCAGCTCCTTGATCGTCTCGATCGTCAGGCGCAGCTGTTCCTTGATCTGGTCATGAGGACTGCTGTAAAGATCGGAGATCCGCGTATGCACGTCGAGCACCGTGCTCACCGCGTTCAGGAAGTACTCGCGCGGCTGTTCCTCGTACGGCACGAACGTCTGCGGCAGCACGCTTTCGTCCTCGAGCTGCGTGCACGCGGCACGCACGGCTTCCGGGTTCTTCACCTGGTTCAGGCGATAGATGCCGGCCTCGACCGGCACCCATTGCAGCAGATGGGTCAGCCAGCGCGGCGTGATCGTGGAAAGCTGGGGGACGGTCTTGGTAGCGTTCGCTAGTTGGCGGGCGGCGTGATCGCTCAGCGCAGCCGTGCCGCTTGCAACGGTCGACATGTGTGGCTCCGGGTTCTTAAGATGAAAAACGGGATTGCTTATGACGCTGGGTGATTATCGGAAGCACGCCCCTGCCGGCTCAACATGCTATAGCCGTCAGGTCGTGCACCCGAAAGGGGAAACGATGCAGCGCGACCTCAGGTGACGTACGCGCCCGGCAGCAGCGTCGAGATCGACACGTCGAAGGCGCGCGCGATCTTGTCGGCCGTGACGATCGACGCGATCGCCTCGCCGCGCTCGATCTCGCCGACGTACGAGCGGTTCAGCCCGGCATGCTCGGCCAGTTGCTCCTGCGACCACGTGCGCGCTTCGCGCAGCTTGCGCACGGTGGCGCCGAAGTGATGGATGAGGTCGCTCATCGCGCCTCCTAGGCGACGCGCGCCGCCGTGCGCGGCGCGGCGTTCGCTTCGCTGCGCAGCACGGCCTGCGTGACGTTTTCGCCGGCCGGCACGTCCTGCGTGAGCCACACGTTACCGCCGATCACCGCGCCGCGCCCGATCGTCACGCGGCCGAGGATCGTTGCGCCCGCATAGATCACCACGTCGTCCTCGACGATCGGATGGCGCGCGAGCCCTTTCTCCAGATGGCCGGCCGCATCGCGTGGAAAGCGCTTCGCGCCGAGCGTGACAGCCTGATACACGCGCACGCGCTCGCCGATGATCGCCGTCTCGCCGATCACGACACCCGTGCCGTGGTCGATGAAGAAGCCCGCGCCGATGCGCGCGCCCGGATGAATGTCGATGCCCGTTTCCGCATGCGCCTGCTCGGCGATGATCCGCGCGAGCAGCGGCAGGCCGAGCCCGTACAGTTCGTGCGCGAGCCGGTGGTGAATCATCGCGAGGATGCCCGGATAGCACAGCAGCACCTCGTCGACGCTGCCGGCCGCCGGATCGCCGTGAAACGCCGCCAGCACGTCGCTGTCGAGCAGCCGGCGAATCTCCGGCAAGCGCGCGGCGAACGCCTGCACGGCCTTCGACGCAACTTCGTCGAGGTTGTCCGCCGGCCCGTCGGCATTGCGGTGACGCGCCGCGTAGCGCAATTCGAGCGTCACCTGCGTGAGCAACGCATTCAGCGCCGCGTCGAGCGCGTGGGCCACGTGGAAGTTCTCGCTTTCCTGCCGCAGGTCGGGCGGCCCGAGCCGCATCGGGAACAGCACGCCTTTCAGTGCGCCGACGATCTGCGCGAGCGCTTCGCGCGCCGGCAAATCGCGCCCGCCGGGTTCGAGCGAACGCCGCTGCTTTTCGCGCCATGCGCGACGCACCGTCTGCAGCGATTGAACGATGTCGTCGATATCGAATGCGGCCATGCTGCTTTCTCCCCGTAACCGCCGTGAATCAATCCTGCGCCCAAGGCAGGCCGCGGAAGCGCCAACCGTTTTGGCCGCCGCGATGCTGCCGCTCGTCGAGGTCGCCCTCGAAGCCTTCGAGCACATTGAAAACCTGCGTGAAACCGCCCTTCGCCGCGGCCTCGGCCGCCTGCGCCGAGCGGTTGCCGCTGCGGCACAACAGCAACACGACCGCGTCCTTGCCGGTCTTCGCTTCCAGTTCGCGCACGAAGCGCGGGTTGCGCGTCAGGCTCGTGCCGGTCGCCCACGGCACGTGCAGCGACTCCGGCACGTAGCCGACGAATTTCCGTTCCTCGGCCGTGCGCACGTCCACCAGCACGGCGTCGCCCGCCGAGAACAACGCCCATGCGGTTTCCGGCGCAACGCCGCCCGCGTAAGGCTTGCCAGCCGCCAGGGCCGCCGCGCGCGCGTCTTCGAGCGCCTGCTGCGCAGCGGTTCGTTCTTGCAGTTCAACCGTCATGACACTTCCTTGTATTCTCAGATTCGTATGAACAAAGACACCGGGAATGCGGCTGTTGCAGCTTGCGTGCTGTCTATAGCCGTCAACGCCACTATGCGAGTGCGGCCGGGGAAGCAGAACCAATAAAAATTCATTTCCTAATCAGCGCCGCGGGGAATGCAATAGCAGACGCGCGCTATCGGTGCGCGGTTGATGGCGGGATGGAAATGGAAGGCGAGGACCGTTCGATGGCGTGCATCGAAGGGGTTTGAAAGGAAGGGGAAGAACGATCAGCGCGGCATTCGGCGCATCGTCATGGAATCCGAAATGGGGCGGATCAGGCCATGCAGCGACGACGCCACCGAGCCTCGCCGATGCATGGGTTCTTCAGGATGTCATACCACCGGGTCGACCGGCACAACCGGCGCCCCACGGGCCTCGATATCGCGCCCGGCAAGCAGACACAGATCCTCGCGATGATGCGTGGCCACCACTTGCACGCCCACCGGCACACCGTTCACGAGCGACGTCGTGACCGCCAGCCCCGGCAGCCCCATCGCGGGCAGCGCGCGCAACGTGAGCTGCGCTTCCCACACGCGATCGAACCCTTCCGGCCCTTGCCGATCGAGTTCGTCGGGGAACGGCAGTTCCGCTGAAACAGGCAGCAGCAACACCGGACATTCGTCGAGAAACAGCCGCCACTCTCGCGTCAACGTCGTGCGCCGGACCAGCGCACGGCTGATCACATCCGCCGGCAGATCGCGCACCTTGCCGCGCACGGCGGCGATCACCGCGGCCGCACCCGGATCGCCGTCTTGCTCCGCGGCATTCGCCAGCGCGTCGAAACCATCGCCGAGCCACAGCTGTTCCTGCAGCAGCGCAGCCTCGCGCATCGGCGGCGTATCGTCGATCTCGTCGACGGTCCAGCCCGCATCGACGAGCCGACGCGCGGCATCGCGCAACGCAGCCTCGACTTCGGGCACGACCTCCAGGCCGCGCGGACGCAAGCACAACGCCGCGCGCTTCGGCACCTCGCGCCCGTCGAACGGCACCGCGACGTGCCACGGATCGCGCGGGTCCGGCGCGGAGAACGCCCGCAGCGCGAGCGAGAGATCGTCGATCGTGCGCGCGATCGGTCCAGCCGCCGACATCAGTTGCGCGCCGATCGCCCGCTCCGGCGACGACGCATTGAACGCCGGCACGCGACCGAGCGACGGCCGTATCCCGTGCACGCCGCACGCATAGGCCGGGTAGCGCACCGAGCCGCCGATGTCGGTGCCGACCGCGAGCGGGCCGATCCCGGCCGCCACGGCCGCCGCCGCGCCGCCGCTCGATCCGCCCGGCGTCAGCGACCGATTGCGCGGGTTGCGCGTATGGCCATGCACGAGGTTCGACGTGAACCAGCGCAGTGCGAACGTCGGCGAATTGGTACGGCCGAGCAGCACCCCGCCGGCCTTGCGGATGTTCGCGACCACCGGGCTGTCAGCATGCGCGATCAGGTTTTCCTGCAGGCGCGTGCCGTTGGTCGTCGCAAAGCCGGCCTGATCGACGTTGATCTTCACGGTCACCGGTACGCCCGCGAGCGGCCCCGGATCGTCGCCGCGCGCGATCGCACGATCGACTTCGTCGGCCTGCCGCCGCACATCGTCGGGACGATGTTCGACCACCGCGTTGATCGCCGGATTCACGGCATCGAGACGATCGAGCACCGCGTCCGCCACTTCGCGCGCCGATACGTCGCGCTGCCGCACGCGTTTCGCGAGCTCGGTTGCCGACAGTTGCCAGAGTTC
Organism: Burkholderia orbicola; assembly: GCF_900100915.1. Classification (NCBI taxonomy): domain Bacteria; kingdom Pseudomonadati; phylum Pseudomonadota; class Betaproteobacteria; order Burkholderiales; family Burkholderiaceae; genus Burkholderia; species Burkholderia orbicola. The sequence continues at coordinate 1,379,932 of NZ_FNKW01000002.1, forward strand.
GGTCATGACTTCTCCTGGTGAAAAGACATCACGATCACGCGCGGCGCCGCACCGCCTCACGACAGCGCGGCGCCGCATTCGCTCACTGCGTATCCTGCTTCGCGCGCTCGGCGGCGGCAATGATCGCGTCGGCCACGGCCTTCGGCTGGCTCAGCATCGCGACGTGGCTGGCATTCACGCGCGTGACCGTCGCGCCGATCCGCTTCGCCATCGCTTCCTGCAGCGCCGGATCGATCATCCGGTCCTGTGTCGCGACCACGAACGTCGACGGCTTCGCATGCCACGCCGCCTGCGTGACCTTCTCCGAGATGCACCCGCCGTACCACGGCCCCTGCGTCGCGGCAACGAGGCGCTGCTGCGCGGGCGGCAGATCCGGCGCGAAATCCTGCGCGATCGCCTTGTCCGACAGCCGCGCGAAACCGCCCGCGTCCTTGCGCAGCTCGCCGGCCCATGACGGCGCCGGCAGCCCCTGCGTGACGTCCGCGATCGACTGGCCGTTGTCGGGCGCGAACGCCGCGACGTATACGAGCGACTTCACCTTGTCGTCGTTGCCCGCATCGCTGATCACGACGCCGGCCCACGAATGGCCGACCAGCACGACCGGTCCCTTCTGTTCGTCGACCGTGCGCTTCGTCGCGGCAGCATCGTCGGCGAGCGAGCTCAGCGGATTCTGCACCGACACGACGTGCAGGCCGCGCGCCTCGAGTAGCGGAATCACGCGGTTCCAGCTCGACCCGTCGGCGAACGCGCCATGTACGAGCACGACGTTGGTGCCCTTCAGGTCTTCCTTCGGCGCGGCCTGCGCCGCGACCGCGCCGAACAGTCCGCCGATCATCGCGGCGGATACCAGAGCGCGTTTCATCAAACCGGCCATCGTCATGCTCCTTTCTTTATCGTGTCGTTGAAGTGAAGTGCTGTCTGAGCGATCGCGCCTGCATGCGACAGGCGCGACGCGAGATCACGAATGCGCGTACAGGTCGTCGGCGGCGTTGCGTGCCGCACGCGACGGTGCGGCATCGCGATGGCCGGCCGGCGTCGACGCATCGGCCACGTTGTCGTCTTGCGACTTCGACGGGCCGTTCTGGTCGGAACGCGCGACCTGCTCGGCAGCCGCGACGGCATGCTCTGCGGCGGCGATGTCGTCCGGGTAATGCGCTTCGCTGCCGGCCGGGTTGTAGCCGGCCTTCTCGAGACGGACGAGGTCGGCGCGCACTTCGGCACGCGTGAGGCCGTGGCCGGTATCGGCGAACGACAGTGCGGGTGCGACGGCGAGAACGGCAACGGCGAGGATTCGAGCGGCTTTCATGAGATTTCTCCTTGAACGAAGTTGGGTGGTCGATCACTTGGCATCCGGTGCGAACGTCTGGCACCGAACGTTTGCTGCATGTCGACAGTAGAACCCGCGCACGTATCCGGCATGTTTCCGAAACCGGGCTTTCTGCATGCCAGTTTTTCAGGAGCGGCCGCAGATACAGAGCGATACAAACCCGCTTGCCGAGGGGATTCGTTTCGCCTCGCGCTACGCACCACGAAAAAAGGCGTGCCTCGCGGGGCACGCCTTTCCTTCGCCTTCACACCGCCGTGTCACGTCACGGCGCAAGCCGCGTGAATACGTAGTCGTGATTCTTTACCCGCGCCTGATGGCACGCAAAGCACGTCTGATGCTGGCCGATGTCGGCCGGCACGCCGTTGACGAAGCGCCCGAATCCCCAGCCGCCCGTCGCTGCGTAACGGCGTGAATCCTTCACCATCACCTGCACGGTCGTCGCCTGGCCGGGCACCGTCGCGGGCGCGAACTCGTCGGACTGCTTGCGCTTGTACGCGAGCTTCACAAGGATCGTGCCATCCGGAAACGGCAGCGTCGCCTGTTCGAGCGCGCGGATCGCGACCGGGTTGCCGAGCACCACGCGCAGCTCGTCGAGCGGGGCGGCCTCTTCGGCCGGCGCGACCATCTCCCACTTCCGGTAGCCGGGCGGAATCGTCACGCCGTAGATCGGCGACGCGGCCGCGGCCGGTTTCGGTTGTTCCGCGAACGCGGCCGGCCCGCTCGCCGACCACGCGCCGGCCAGCAGCACACCCGCGACGAGCGCACGACGCACACCGCGCCGCCCGAGCCCTACACGGGCCCGCATCACAGATGCTCCACTTGCAGGACCGCATCGGCGAATGCCTGCGGCGCTTCCTGCGGCAGGTTGTGGCCGATGCCGCCGGTGATGGTCCGGTGCTGGTACTTGCCGGTGAACTTCTTCGCGTACGCGGCCGGCTCCGGATGCGGCGCGCCGTTCGCGTCGCCTTCCATCGTGATCGTCGGCACGGTGATCGCAGGCCCCGCCGCGAGACGCCGCTCGATGTCGTCGTATTGCGCTTCGCCCTTCGCGAGCCCGAGACGCCAGCGATAGTTGTGGATCACGACGGCCACGTGGTCGGGATTCCGGAACGATGCGGCCGAGCGCGCATAGGTTTCGTCGGAGAACTGCCACTTCGGCGACGCGAGTTGCCAGATCAGCTTGTTGAACGCCTCGCGGTTCTGCGCATAGCCGAGTTCGCCGCGCTCCGTCGTGAAATAGAACTGATACCACCACTGGAATTCGGCCTGCGGCGGCAGCGGCTTGGCGTTCGCCGCCTGGCTGCCGATCAGGTAGCCGCTCACCGACACCAGCGCCTTCACGCGCTGCGGCCACAGCGCCGCGATGACGTCGGCCGTGCGTGCGCCCCAGTCGTAGCCGCCGAACACTGCGCTGTCGATCTTCAGCGCGTCCATCAGCGCGACGATGTCGACGGCCGTCACCGCCTGCTGGCCGTTGCGTACCGTGTCGGCCGAGCGGAACGTCGTCGAGCCGTAGCCGCGCAGGTACGGCACGATCACGCGATAGCCGGCCGCGACGAGCAGCGGCGCGACGTCCGCGTAGCTGTAGATGTCGTACGGCCAGCCGTGCAGCAGGAACACGACGGGGCCGTTCTTCGGGCCGAGATCCGCATACCCGACGTTGAGCACGCCCGCGTCGATCTGGTGGATCGTGCCCAGCGACGCGACGCCGGCCGGGCGCTTCGCCGCGGATGCATCGGGCGCCGACTGCGCCTGCGCGAGTGCGCTGAAGCCGAGGTCGGCGAGGCTCAGGCTCGCCAGCGTCGAGCCCAGGATCAGGCGGCGGCGGGTGTTCACGGTATCAGGCATGACTCGTTCTCCATTGTCGATCGCTAAGGAAAGGGCCCGCGGCACATGCGGGCAACCGGTTCTCGCCATTCGCAGCGGTAGCGCATGGCACCGCGCCGCCGTGTGAATCGCTTCACCGGTTTTATATCCGAACCGTCCGGACGCTTTGTATCTCAACGTATCCGTGTGCGAACACGACACACAGCGATTCAAAAATCGCGGGAAAACGACGCTTCGGCACAGCCGCGCGGCACTCGCGGCCCCGTGCGCCGGCGAGTCAGAACAGCCTGGCGATCGCGGGCACGCTGAGCACCGCGACGTAATAGCCCATGAACTGCACGCCGGTGTTGAACGCGAACAGGCGCGACAGCAGCCCGCCGAACAGGCCGATCGTCACGATCACGGCGAGCCCGAGCAGTTGCCCTTCCCACACGCCGATCACGACGATCAACCCCGCGAAGGTCGCGATGATCGCTTCGTGGCTCAGCTTGCGCGCGACGAACGACGCCGCGCGGTGCGCGTGGTGCATCGCGAGCGGATACGCGATCAGCGCGGCCAGCACGATCGACAGCAGCCCGTAGCCGAGGAACTCGGGCCAGCTCATCAGCGTATGCAGGTTGTGGATCTGCCCGCTCGCCGCGTCGACCGTGAAGCGCGGCGGCGCATTGAACAGCGGCGCGGCCGGGCCGGCCGCCACCGGGCTCAGCGGCAGCCCGAATGCGATCAGCGGAATCAGCGCTTCGGCGATATAGGTGGCCTCGGTCACGCCGTTGCGTGCGGCGATCACGGTCGTCAGGCGCTGGTACGCATGACGCACGCGCGCGCCGACGATCTCGCCCATCAGCACCGTCATCGCGACCGGGCTGAACACGAACGTCGCGCTCGACACGGCCGCCGTGCCGACCGTCCACGCGACCTGCTCGCGGTCGAGTACCTTCAGCGGATTGGGGAAATAGCCGCGCCAGCTTTTCACGTCGGGCGCGAGCACGAACGTCGACGGCCCGTCGCGGCGCATGCGCCGCCGCTCGGCCGGCGACAGGATCGAGAACAGGTCGGCCACCAGCGGGCCGATCGCGATCCCGAGGAAGTAGCTGACGCTCAGCTTCACGCCGTAATGACCCGTGAGCGCCTGCAGCCCGACCACCAGCATCACGAACGGCACCAGCAGCAGTACCGATGCCCAGCGCCCCGCCGAGCAGTACGCGATGCCGACGGCCGCCGCGAGGAACACCCACGGCGCGGCCTTCGCGATCGCCGCGCCGAACGGCGCGAGCAACGACGCGAACAGCACCGCGAGCGGCAGCGCGACGAACGCGGCGACGATTGCGCCGGAGATCATCTTGCGCAGCGCGATGTGCGGCACGCCGAGCGCGCGCAGCAGCGTCGCCTGTTGCAGCAGCGGCGCGGCCATCGTGTCGCCGGGAATGCCGAGCAGCGCGGTCGGGATTGCATGCGTGATGTGCTTGGCCACCGCGCCAGCGAGAAAAAACGTGAACACACCGGCCGGTGGCACGCCGAGCAGCGCGACGAGCAACGTGAGCGGCGCGATCGTCGTCGTTTCGTCGGTGCCGGAGATCAGCCCGATGCCGGAGAACACGATCGCGCCGAGCAGCCCCATCGCGAACGCGGCCGGCCACGCCTGCAGCAGTGCGTCCATCAGCGGCCTCCCGCGCGTGCGCGCCCGGTCGACGCGTCGTACGACGCGAACAGGTCGAGCAGCCCGAGTTCCTCCATCTCGGCGCGCGCGCTGGCCGACAGGTCGCTCGTCGCGCCGAGTCCGCCCGATGCTTCGGCGAGTTGCCGCAAGGCGTCGTCGCGCTCGGCGCTGCCCGCCGCATGTTCGATCACCGTGCGCTTCGGCTTGAACAGCACGGCGCAGATCGTGCCAGCCAGCAGGCAGCCGCCGAGGCCGATCAGCATCGCATAAGCACGTGCGATCGCCGCGTCGTGCACGAACGATGCGAGCGCGATGCGGCCGATTTCGAACGCGCCGAGGCTGATCGCGATGCCGAGCAGCACCGACCACGCGAGATGCTTCGTCGCCACCGTGTCGCCCCATACCTCGACGAGCGTCGTGGCCGCCGCATCGGCGCCGGCCAACGGCCGGGTGCGATGCGGCGCGGGTGCGACGGCGCTTGAACCGGTCTGTTCCATGTGTCTCCTCCTGGTTTGATATGTCGCCGGCCGGGCCGGCGCGGCGCGGACTGCACGCCGCATCGATCACGCGGCGCGCAGCCGCGCGTCAGCCACGCCTCAGCCGCCGCTGCGGCCCGCGAGCAGCTCGACGGCGAAATCGGTGCGCACGTCCTTCGCCGCGACCATCTGCTGCGCGATCCGGTCGATGTCGGCGCCGGTCGCGCCGGCCGCGACGGCGATGTTGCGCGCATGCAGCGCCATGTGGCCGCGCTGGATGCCTTCGGTCGCGAGCGCGCGCAGCGCACCGAGATTCTGCGCAAGCCCGACCGCGACCGCAATTTCGCCGAGTTCCTGCGCGGACGTCACGTTCATGATCTTCAACGCGAGGCGCGCGAGCGGATGCGTCTTCGTCGCGCCGCCGACGAGCCCGACCGGCATCGGCATCTCGATCGTGCCGACGAGGTCTCCGTTGGCGGCCTTCTCCCACGTCGTCAGCGACGTATAGCGGCCGCTGCGGCTCGCGTACGCATGCGCGCCGGCCTCGACCGCGCGCCAGTCGTTGCCGGTCGCGACCACCACCGGGTCGATGCCGTTCATGATGCCCTTGTTGTGGGTCGCCGCGCGGTACGGATCGGTCGCCGCGAACACGTATGCGTCGATCACGCGGTCGATCACCGCTTCGCCGGCGTAATCGTCGGTCGCGAGCGTCGCGGCCGAGTACCGTACCTCTGCGCGCGCCAACCGCAGGTCGGCGAGGTTGGACAGTATCCGCAACCGTACCTGGCCGCCGGTAATCGCCTCGATGCGCGTCGCGACGGTTTCGGCCATCGTGTTGACCGTGTTCGCGCCCATCGCGTCGCGCACGTCGACGATCAGGTGCGCGACGATCATCGCGCCGCGCGGCGTGTCGGGGAACACATGAACCTCGATGTCGCGGCAGCCGCCGCCGAGGCCGACCAGCACCTTGTCGCGACTGTTCGCGAGGGCGATCAGTTCGGCCGCATGACGCAGGATCGCGAGCCGCGCGCCATACGGATCGTCGACGCCGATCACCTGTACCTGCGCACGCATCAGCGGGCCGCTGCTCGACGTGCGGAAGCCGCCCGCCGCGCGGGAAAGCTTCGCCATATACGAGGCGGCCGCCACGATCGACGGCTCCTCGACGGCCATCGGCACGATCACGTCCCGATCGTTGATCCGGAAGTAGCCGGCCACCGCCATCGGCAGCTCGAACGTGCCGATCACGTTCTCGATCATCCCGTTCGCGGTATCGAGCGGCAGCGCGCCCGGTTGAGCGAGCAGCGCGTGCTCGGCATCGTCGAGCCCGACGATACGGGACAGGTGGGACAGGCGTTGCTCGGGCGTCAGCGAGCGGAAGTTCGGCAAGGCGGAATCGATCGGCATGATGGGTTGACTGTTGCGGGTGGCGATGTCGCCCGTCGGTGCTTGCGGCGGGCGGCGGACAGCCGAATAATAGTCATGCTGTACCCATTGAAAAGGTACAGACGGCGCAGACAGTCACTCAACCGTACCCATGACAGTGGGCCGTCCCGACGGAAGATTCCGATGAAACAGCGTGCAAAAGCCAGCCTGTCTGGCGCGATGGCGGACAATCTCGCCAGACAGATCGAGGAAGGGGTGTTGGCGGCCGGCACGAAACTGCCGTCGATCAGGGAATACGCTGAGGCATCCGGCTGCTCGAAGAACACTGTGATCAGCGCGTTCGAGATGCTCGCGGCCGACGGCCTGATCGAGCCGCGCCGCGGCTCGGGCTTCTTCGTCACACGACGCGCGGCGGCCGCGCCCGACCTCGACGAGCCGAGCTCGCTCGACCGCGCGATGGACATCGTGTGGCTGATGCGCGAGCAACTGCACGCGAAGCCCGACGTGCTCAATCTCGGCGAAGGCTTCCCGCCGATCGAGTGGCTCGAGGAAACGCGGCTGAACCAGTACCAGCAGCGCATCATGCGCACGAGCGCCGCGTCGCTCTTCCGCTACGGCAGCCGCTTCGGCTACCTGCCGCTGCGCCAGTCGCTGCAGCAGAAGCTCGCCGGCTACGAGATCGAGGCGCCGCCCGCGCAGATCGTGCTCACGCATGGCGCGAACCAGGCGATGGACCTCGTGCTGCGCTACTTCGTGCGCCCCGGCGACACCGTGCTCGTCGACGATCCCGGCTACTACCCGCTGTTCGGCAAGTTGAAACTGAGCGGCGCGAACATCGTCGGCGTGCCGCGTGAGATCGACGGCCCCGACGTCACGAAGCTGGCCGAGCACATCGCCGCGTACCGGCCGAAGCTGTTCTTCACGCAATCGGTCGGCCACAACCCGACCGCAACCGATACGAGCGCGGCCAAGGCGCACCGCATCCTGCAACTCGCCGACGCGCACGACCTGATCATCGTCGAGGACGATGCGCTGGCCGACCTGCGGCCGCGCTCGCTCACGCGCATCGCGACGCTCGACCAGTTGCGCCGCACCATCTATATCGGCAGTTTTTCGAAATCGGTGTCGGCCGCGCTGCGTGTCGGGTTTCTCGCGTGCAATGCGGCGCTTGCCAGCGATCTCGCCGACGTGAAGATGCTGACGCACGTCAGCAGCTCGGAATACTGCGAACGCACGCTCGATGCGATCGTCAGCGATGGCCATTTTCTCAGGCATACGAATCATCTGCAGGAGAAGCTGCGGCGCGCGACCGGTACCGCGCTCGATGCGCTCGGCCGTCTCGGCGCGGAAGTCTATCGGCCGTGCGAGCAGAACCTGTATCTGTGGGCCGCGCTGCCCGGCTGGCCGGATTCGATGCCGCTCGCGCAGGCGCTGCTGGAGCGCGGCGTGATCCTCGCGCCCGGGGCGGTGTTCTCGCCGCAGGCCGATCGTCCGTCGAAGTATTGCCGCTTCAACGTCGCGTATCTCGCGGACAAGCGGTTTGCGCAGGCGTTGCAGGCGGTGACCTGAAAACGAACGCGAGCCGCGCAACCGGCCGGCCCGCATTCGTCGCGCCACCCTGCTTACACGCGCCGCAACGGCCGGAACCCGGCACGCACTTCACGCGCAAACAATTCCGGCTCCTCCCATGCCGCGAAGTGCCCGCCCTTGTCGACTTCGTTGAAGTAGATCAGGTTGTGATAACTGCGCTCGGCCCAGCTGCGCGGCGCCTGGTAGATCTCGCCCGGAAACACCGTGATCGCCGCCGGCAACGAGATATCCACCGCGTTGAAGTTGTTCGAGTGATCCTCCCAGTAGATCTGCGCAGCCGACGTCGCTGTATTGGTCAGCCAGTACAACGAAATGTCGTCGAGGATCTCGTCGCGCGGAATCGAGCGTTCCGGTACACCTCCGCTATAAGTCCACTGCGAAATCTTGTCGTACATCCACGCAGCCTGCCCGGACGGAGAATCCGCCAGCGCATAGCCGACCGTCTGCGGCCGCGTGACCATCATCGCCGAGTAGCCGCAGTTGTCGCGATAGAACGTCGCGAGCTTCTCGTACGCGGCCTTCTCCTTCGGCGACAACGAAGCCGGCGCGGGCGCATCGGTCGCGAGCAGCGTCGCGATCTCCGGCGGCACCGTCGCCGGCATGTTCACGTGAATCCCGGCCAGACCTTGCACGCGCTGCATCGCCATCCGGTGCGAGATCACCGAGCCGCAGTCGCCGCCCTGCGACACGAAACGCGTATAGCCGAGCCGCGCCATCAGCTCGCCCCACGCTCGCGCGATGTGGTCGGAGCCCCAGCCGGTCTTCGTCGGCCGGCCCGAGAAGCCGAAGCCCGGCAGCGACGGCACGACGACATGAAACGCATCGTCCGCGCTCGCGCCGTGCGCGGTCGGGTCGGTCAGCGGGCCGATCGCCTTCAGCAACTCGAAGATCGAACCGGGCCAGCCGTGCGTCATGATCATCGGCATCGCGTTTTCGTGCCGCGACCGCACGTGAATGAAATGAATGTCGAGCCCGTCGATTTCCGTGATGAACATCGGGAAACCGTTCAGGCGCGCCTCGCCCTTGCGCCAGTCGTAGTCGGTGCCCCAGTAGCGCAGCAGCGCCTGCATGCGCGCGAGCCGCACGCCCTGCGATTCGTCGGCGACGGTCTCGCGGCCCGGCCAGCGCGTCGCGGCAATGCGGCGGCGCAGGTCGGCCACAGCTTCATCGGGAATGTGTGCGGTGAACGGGCGTATGCCGTTCGCGCCGGTGGCGGCATGCAGCGCGGTGGGCAGCATCGCCGAGACCCCGGCGGCCACGGAAGTGGCCAGCAGGTGGCGACGCATCGGGGAAAACGGTGTGGAAGACATCGTTCGGCATCTCCTTTCGTGAAGTGGAAAGTGAACATGCCGCGCGCGGAATCGCGCCCAGGCTTTCAATCAGGCGCGCCCTCGTCACGCGGCGTCGCCTATTCGAAAGGTCTGATGTATCCCGGATTTGTCTGATTTGTACGCGTTTGTAGCTGCTGCGAGGCGAGCGAACACGCTTGCGCGGCCGCTCGCCGGTGCGGCGCTCAGAGCGCCTTGACGATCGCGCCGTCGACGCGAATGTTCTGCCCGGTGATGTAGCCCGCGCCGTCCGACAGCAGGAACGCAACCGTCTTCGCGATCTCTCCGGTCTTGCCGAAGCGCCCGGCCGGAATGCGCGCGACGATCTCCGGCGTTTCCGGCCAGCTGTCGATGAAGCCCGGCAGCACCGCGTTCATCCGGATATTCTCGGCCGCATAGCGTTCCGCGTAGAGGCGCGTCCACGCGCTCAACGCCGCGCGCAGCGCCGACGACACGGGCATCGGCTGCTCGGGCGCGTCCGCCGCGAAGCTCGAGATGTTCACCACCGCACCGCCGCCCTGCTTCTGGAAGATCGGCGTCACGCGGCGCATCACGCGCACCACGTTCAGCAGGATCAGGTCGAGGCCCGCGTGCCAGTTGTCGTCGGTGATCGCCAGCAGCTCGCCCTTCGGCGGATGGCCGGTGTTGTTCACGACCGCGTCGATCCGCCCGTAGCGCGCGATCGTTTCCTGCACGAGCGTGTCGATATCGGCCTCTTCCGTCACCGAGCCCTGGATGCCGAAGCCGCCCAGTTCCTCGCCGAGCGCCACCGCGCTGCCCGACGGCGACATCAGCGCGACGCGATAGCCCGTCGCCGCCAGTTCGCGCGCGATCGCCGCGCCCATGCCCTTGCCCGCCGCCGTGATCAACGCCACTTTTTCTACAGTCACGATCCGCTCCTCATTCCGATTCTGCCGCCGCGCAGCCGCCATTCGGCGCGCCATGGTGGTAATGTAGGCGCATCGATTCCGGCTGTCGAACCAGTATTTCTGCCGCCAGCCGATAGTTTTTCTACAGCCTGACGATGCCGCCACGCCCTTCCCGTCTGCCGCCATTGAATGCGCTTCGTGCGTTCGAAGTGTCCGCGCGGCACCTCAATTTCCGCGCCGCCGCCGACGAGATCGGCGTCACGCAGGGCGCCGTCGCGCAGCAGGTGCGCCACCTCGAGGACGTGCTCGGCCTGAAGCTGTTCGAGCGCCTGCCGCGCGGCCTCGCGCTCACGCACGACGGCGCCGCGTATTTCTCCGACGTGCAGCGCGCGCTGCATGCGATCGCCGACGCCACCGACAAGCTCGTCAAGCGGCGCGCGGCGCTCACGATCAGCACGACGCCGTCGTTCGCGTCGAAGTGGCTGATCCCGCGGCTCGCGCAGTTCACCGAAGCACACCCCGACTACGACGTGCGCGTGATCGCCGATCCGCAGATCGCGACGTTCCGCCACGATGGCGTCGATCTCGCGATCCGCTACGGCAAGCCGCCGTTCGGCAAGCATCTCGCCACCCATGCGCTGTTTCCGCTCGACGTGTGTGCGGTGTGCAGCCCCTCACTGCTGACCGCGCCGGCTTCGCCACGCGCGCTCGCCGGGCAGGTGCTGCTGCACGACGCGCATGACCTGTGGCCCGAGTTCCTCGCGGCGATGCCCACACCGGTCGACGTCGATCCGCACAAGGGGCTGCGCTTCAACCAGACGTCGCTCGCGATCGATGCGGCCGTCGCGGGCCAGGGCATCGCGCTCGCGACCGAGCCGCTCGTCGAGCGCGACATCGCCGCTGGCCGGCTGTGCAAGCCGTTCGACTTCGCGTTTCCGCTGTCGATGGGGTTCTATCTCGTGTATCCGGCCGAGCGCCGCGACGACGATGCGATCGCGGTGATGCGCGCGTGGATGATCCAGGCCGCGTCGGACGGGCGGCCTTGAACGGATCGGGTGCGCTTGGCCAGCGTCAGGGCGCGATCCAGCGAGCTTCGTAGCCGCGTTCGTTCAGATCGAATACCGCGCGACGATGGCCGGCGCGCGCGAGTTCGAGCCAGTCGATGCGCGTGACCGTCATGTGGATCAGGCAGAAGTTTTCGTAGCCGTCGGCGGTGGGTGCGGTGCTGTCGATATACGCGGCTTCAGGCGCTGCAACCGGCGTGCCGGGCGGCAGCGGCGCGCGATACAGCAGCAGCGTATGCGGGCGGCTCGTTTCCCAGATCGCGCGCCGTTGCGCTTCGTCGTCACAGATCGACGCAACGCCTTCCGCACGAATCTGCACGAGCGCGTCGAGATCGTTGGCGACGATCGAGAGACGCGGATCGCGACGCAACTCCGCGACCTTCTCCGAACGTGCATCGGTATGAAACGACAGCACGCGCTCGACGCGATTCACCTGGCGCAACACGATCGTCCGAACCTTCGGCGCACCATCGAGGCCGAGCGTCGCCGCCTGCAGCATCGTGAACGGCGAGCGCTGCACGTTGACGCCGGATTCGAGGCAGGACCACAGGCGGTCGTAGGTTTGCGCGAGCGATTCGGACATCGAGTCGGGGGTCGAGTCGGACATGGGGGCGGCGATCGTCGGTGTTTCGATCACGCCAGCTTAACCGTTTGTTTCGGCGACGGCTCGCATGGAATGCGCCGCCGCCGTTGTGCCGGTCAGTTGTAGCCGAGCACGACCGGCGCCGCATCGCCTGCATCGGGCGCCGGCTCCGCGCCGAAGCGGCCGAGCACGTCGGCCACATATTGCGGCCCGGCACTGATCTGCGACGAGCGATGCTTCGCCGGCCGCGTGTCGTCAGCGCCGGAGGCTACGCCCATCGATGCCGTTTCGTTGACGGTGATATTCACGCTGATGTCTCCTCACGCGGCCAGCGCCGCACCATACGCGCGCACGAGGCGCGCGACGCCTTCCCGGATCGCATCGACGTCCGGCGCGGCGAACGACAGGCGCAGCGACGCTGCGTCGACGTTGTCCGCGAAGAACGCCTTGCCGGGTACGAACACGATCTTGTTCGCGATCGCCTGTTGCAGCAGCACGTCCGACGACACCGCACCGAGCCGCGCCCACACGAACATCCCGCCTTCGGGACGATGGAATTCGATCGCATCGCCGAAGCCGTCGCGCAGCGCATCGCACATCGCGTCGCATTTGCGCCGGTACGCGGCCGTGATGCGCGGCAGATGACGTTCGAGCGCACCGTCGGCCAGATATTCGGCGGCGGTCGCCTGCGTCCACGGCGTGCTGCACAGATCGACCGTCTGCTTCGCGATCACGCAACGCCGCGTGATCTCGGCCGGTGCGATCGTCCAGCCCACGCGCAGCCCCGGCGCGACGATCTTCGACAGGCTCGCGAAATGCACGAGCCAGTCGCGCGCGCCGTCCACCTCGCCGGCCAGCGCGAGCATCGACGGCACGGCTTCGCCGGCGAAACGCAGGTCGCCGTACGGATCGTCCTCGACGATCAGGAAACGGTATTGCACCGCGAGACGCAGCAGCTTCAGCCGGCGTTCGCGCGTGAGCGTCGCACCCGTCGGGTTCGCGAAGGTCGGGACCGTGTAGAGCAGCTTCGGCTGCGCGATCGCGCCGGACGCGAGTTGCGCTGCGAGGCGATCGACGTCGAGGCCTTCGCCATCGACGGGAATCGTCACGATGCGCGCCTGTTGCAACCGCATCGCCTGCAGCGTGGCCGGGTATGCCGGCTGTTCGGTCAGCACGACGTCGCCGGGCGACACCATCACGCGCAGCAGCAGGTCGAGGCCCTGCTGCGAACCGGTCGTGACGAGCAGTTCGGCCGGCGTGCACGCGACGCCGCGACGCGCCATCAACGCGATCAGTTGCTGTTTCAGTTCGGCGAGGCCGTCGGTCGGGCCGTATTGCAAGCAGCGGACGGGCTGTGCGTACGCGCGTTCGGCGGCCGCGTTCAGGCCGTCGACGTCGAACAGGTCGCTCGCCGGATAGCCGCCCGCGAAGGAAATCATGCCCGGTTCGGACAGGTACTTGAACAACTCGCGGATCGGCGAGCCGGCAGGGTTTTGGAATGAGGGCGTGAACGCGTACATGTCGTCGTGTGCTGGTGGGCGCGGACGGCCGGGATAGCCGCCGAGTGCCGGCCGCCAAGGCGCTTCTGGCGCCGCGGCGGTGAATTCGAGCCACGATTGTCGATAGTCATTAAGGGCTCGGCAAACGATATCTATGCACTAGGTCTTGCGGTTTGGTCATTAAATGGGGGGCGACACGGGGCGTGGATTCGATGCCGGTTTCGGCCGCTGGCCTCACCGCATCAAAGATTTCTGCTCCGAAGCCACGCACGGATAACCTCGATGTGCCGTGCCTTGCATTCCAGCGGCAACCAGTGTCCGGCCGGCATCGTTGTCACGGTCAGGTCTGCGCATGCCGCACGCATGGGGTCACCCTGGCGATTTCCGGTGATGCTGCAGATCTGATCGAATTCGCCGTTGACGAACAGCACCGGCTGCGAGAGACGGCCGCCATCCGGCGCGTTGCGCGCGTAATCGATGTTGGCCTCGTCGTTCAGATACCACGCACAGGCGGGACGGAAGCCATGCGTATTGAACGACGCTACCAGCGCTTCAAAGTCCGCCGGCGGCCACAGAGCCGGATCAGGGCGAGTCGGCGGCGCCCGATGCGCGGCATCGAAACGCCCTCCATTGCGGGTGACGACGGCATTCGGCGACACCTTGCCGATACCGTCGGGGTTGCCCGGTCGAAAAATCGACGCCAGCGACGCCGTCCGGTCCGCGTCCAGGTCTGCGACCGCCGCGTCGAAGTGCGTCATGTAGTAGCGGTAGTAATCCCACTGACCATCGGGATACTCGTCGGCGGGATAAATCGTCCGGTCGACCAGTGGAACGACTGTGCTCAGTGCGTGCCCACCGGGTTGATAGGCCAGCGAGGTCAGCACCACACCACGGCTGCGCCCCGGCTCGTGCGCGGACAGCTCGGCGGCCACCACGCTCCCCCAGTCATGCCCGACCCAGATCGCAGGCGTGCCGCCGAGGTGGTCATGAAGCTCGGTCATGTCCGTCACGACGGCCTCGATGGTGTAGGCGTCGTTGGCTTCAGGCGCAGAAGAGCCGCCATAGCCGCGCAAGTCCGGCGCGACGCAGCGCCAGCCGTCGGCGGCGAAGGCTTCCATCTGTGCGCGCCACATCAAACTCATGCTCGGCCAGCCGTGCAGAAAGAACATCAGCGGTCCCTCGGCCGGCCCACTCTCGAGATAGTGCGTCGACTGACCCGTCATGTTGGACGTGCGCGATACCAGCGGGTGTCGATATGTTTCCGTCATGATTCAAGGCTCCAGTCGAATTCAGAGGTATGCTAAACGTGAAAGGCCCGTTCGCCGCGCTACTTGCGATCGATCATCAGCGCCACGCCCACCAACGCGATGCCGCCGGAAATCAGCTTCACGCGCGTCAACGGCTCGTGCAGCACAAGTGCGGAGAGACACAGCGCGATCACCGGCGCGGCATAGTTGAAGGTATTGGCGAGCGTCGTCGAGACCTGAGCGTTGAGCGTCAGGAACACGGCGTAGCCGATCAGCGTGCTCGCCACGACGAGAAACGCGAGCGCTGCCCATGCCGCAGGCGGTACGCGCGCAAGGTGCGTCGTGGCAGCGATTCCCGACACGACAACGATCGCGCCGAGCAGCGCGCCGGCCGATATCAGCTGTATCGCCAGGCTGATCACGGGATCGCGAGGCAACGCCAGTCGCGGCGCAAGCAACGATCCGACTGCCCAGGCTGCAGTCGCGATAAGCGCAAGCACCGCGCCCATCGGCCGGAAGTCGTCGCCGGTAGCAGACGTCCAACCCATCTGCGCGAGGCCGGCAAAGCCGATGGCGACCCCAGCGATCTGACGGCCGGTCAGCGGCTGGCGAAACACGGCCCATGCGAACAACGCCAGAAAGAGCGGCGAAGATGAACCGAATAGCGCGGCCACGCCTGCCGGCAGAAAATGCGTCCCCCAGATCGCGAGTGCCTGACTGGCCACCAGCATGGTGACGCCAATCAACGCCGCCCCACCCGACTCGCGGCCTGACGCAGGCGATCGGCGCCAGCGCGCCAGCGCGAAAGGCAGGACGACCAGCGCCGCGAGCGAGAAGCGCAATGTCGCCACCATCAGCGGATGCAACGCGTTCCCGGCCACCTTGAAAGCCAGGAAATTGGCGCCGTTGTAGAACCATTGGTAGCCGACGGCGAGCGCGACCCACCCGCGATGCGCGCTCCAGCGGGTATGGGCCGTGGTTGTCGCAGTCACTTTCCACTCTCCTCCCTGACGAATCCGGCGATCGTGGCCTCCTTGCCGCCGGAGCACAGGCTCATGAAATGCTCGCTGTACGGGGCTGCCCCGGGACCGTTGCGGTCGACGACCTCGTATGCGATGACTTCAATGCTACCGAGCGCATCGTTATCCCGATAATGCGGACGTTTTATGGCTGTTATCCATCTACTGAATAACGGCGTTATGCTTGCCCTGCTTTTGCAATAGACCCAACTGGAACGCACGGAGGCGCCAGTGGACTCCCGCCTTATCGAATACTTCTTGCGTGTTGCCGAACTCGGCAGTATCAACAAGGCCGCAACTGACTTGCGGCTCTCCCAGCCGGCGCTGTCGCGCCACATCGCGTTGCTCGAGCATCAACTTCGCGCGAAGCTTTTTACGCGAACGCAGGGCGGCGTTCAGCTGACGGAGGCCGGTACGCTGCTGGTGGAGCGCGCTCGGCCCATTCTTCGTCAGTTGACGTCGTTGGTCGAGCAGGTGGGCGACCGCGCGGCGGGCCAGTTGGCAATAGGCATTGCGCCTTCCTGGCGCAATCTGTTCACATCGAACTTCGTGGCGCGCCTGGTCGCCGACTATCCACGCGTGAGACTTCGTGTTCACGAGGGCGTGAGCCACGAGCTTCGTGACGTCATGCATGCCGGCATGCTGGACCTCGCCATCGTCCCGTTCGAAGCGTCGCCGCCGCAGGGCTATGTCCATACCCCGCTCGTTCGGGAGCCGCTGATTCTCGTGAGCGCCAAGGATGCTGGCTTGAGACCTGACAAAGCAGTGCCGCTGTCGCGTCTCAGAGATCGCAAACTCGCGCTGGCGGGAAAACAAAATGTGATCCGTTCGACCATCGAGCACGCGATGGCCCGTCGCAATTTCGAACTCGACATCCTGTTCGAACTCGATGCGATGCATCTGTCGATGGACCTCGCGCGGCGGGGAATCGCGGACACCGTGACGCCATGTTGCGCGGTCAGCGGCAACGCGTTCTGGGAAGATTCAATCTCGTGGAGTCCGATCCGGGGCGCCTACATCACCTGGGCGCTCTGTGAAAATGCGGCGCGCTCGCATTCGCCAGCGGTGCTTGAAGGCAAGCGGATGGTTCTCGGGATGGTCGACGAAATCATCGACAGCCAAATCTGGCGCGGTGCCGAGCGGCTGCCGTTCTTCAACTAAGCCAGTCAGAACCCGCGATGCTCATCGAGCACCGCACATTCGCTGCAAGTCCGCCTTGAAGGATTCACATGGAATACATCATTCGCTAGGAAGTCCCCTCCGTATCTGCCTATATCGAGATTCGCGTCGCTGCCGGGCTGAGCCGAAAGTCCGAGCAGGCCGCAACGATCGGATTGAAGCATGGCCTTTTCAGCGTAGTGGCATACTGGGGCAGCGTTCCGATCGGAATCGGCAGGGTAATCGGCGACGGCGGTTGTTTCTTCGAGGTCGTGGATATTGCCGTATTGCCGGCCCACCAGAAGAAGGGCGTGGGCGATCTGATCATGCGCGCGCTCATGGGCTACATTCACGAGAATGCGCCGCCAACCGCGTATGTCAGTCTGATGGCGGATCACGGGACGCCGAAGTTCTATGAGCGCTATGGCTTCCAGCCGTCGGTGCTTCCGAAGAAAGCGGGAATGTTTCTTCGCATTCAATGACGCATGACGCTCGGAGCAATGCAATGCATGGATACGTGCTGCGCTTCTGCTGTCGCACTCAAGTCGTTACAAAGACGGACAGGATAGTGAAGGCCGCGTGAGATCAAACGTCGGCCTCCGCCTGGCACCGGATGACATCCAGCGTCACGCGCCAGTAGAGCACCAGATGCTTGCGGATAACCAGCGTCGGAAAGCCGTGCATCGTGAACGAGAGCATCGTTCCGCCGCGAGTGGGCTCCAGCGCGAAATCCAGCGTCGTGTAGCTGGCTGGCTCGTCCGGCAGGTTTGACAGTGTGCTCAGGTGTGTCCAGCTGAAGCGCCGCGGCGGATCCCAGCGCAAAATGCGTCCACGGTTCTCGAACGGTACGTGCTGTCGCCCGCGTACAACGATCGAGCCGCCGGCGCGCCCCTCATGCTCGACAGAGACGGGCATGGCTTCATCACCCATCCACTCGGCCATTCGCGCGGGATCGGCAAGTCTGGCCGCCAGGATCTCGACGGGCGCGGCGACGAAGATCACACGTTCAACGGGCTCATGACACGGATGATCGGATGTCGCGCTCATAAGGCATCGGAAACGCTTCGTATTCGAAAGGTCCATGGCCATCGACAGCGGTCAGGAACGGTCGCCTGCTCCTGCCCGCAAGCGCAAGCCGCATGGAATGTAACCTACGCGAGGGCGATGTACTTGCTCATCGGTACGCACGCCAATTCCAATCCACGTGAAGTCCGATAGGCCGAAATCGAATCGCCCGTCCAACCACACCTGCGATAGAACGGCGCGGCGTTGAGCGTGGCATCGAGGCGCATTTCGACCAGGCCATGTTCGGCGGCCAACGCTTCGAGAAAGCACAGCACCTTGCGGCCAATGCCACGTCCCATGTGCGATGGACGGACGAAGATTGCGTCGACCTGCCCGCTCTCGACTGTCAGCATGCCGGTGCCAACAACCCGTCCTGCATCGACGGCAACGTAGAAGTCACGTTCGACGACGCTCGCCCATTTATCGGTGGGTATCCCATCGACCCAACCCGAAAGAGCGGCCTCCGAATAGTAACCGGCGCATGCAGCATGCACTGAGGCTTTGCGTATATCCCATGCGTCGCCGGCGTCATCGCCACCCGCCTTTCGTATCGTCAGCATGTCGCTCTCCCCGGTTCGAGCAATCGCTTCGATACGCCTGCAAAGGCTCGCGGGACGGAAACACTTACTCTGTCATGCATGCAACCACTCCTGTTTGAGCCAATGCAATCCGGAGCGACTGAAAAGACACGGCCCCGTCATGATGGCGGGGCCGTAGCGGACATGTGTGTGCGATGGATGCGTCATGTCTCCCACGACTCGCCATAGGCAGTCATGGTGCACATCATGGATTTGAGCGCGTTGAAGTTCATGCGAATCATATTGCCGTGCCACGACGTGGCCGTCAATGGCCGTCCGGAGATCGAGCGATTCGAGTAGTCGAGGCAAATGCCTCAA
Source organism: Burkholderia orbicola (assembly GCF_900100915.1). Classification (NCBI taxonomy): domain Bacteria; kingdom Pseudomonadati; phylum Pseudomonadota; class Betaproteobacteria; order Burkholderiales; family Burkholderiaceae; genus Burkholderia; species Burkholderia orbicola. Next base: position 1,398,923 of record NZ_FNKW01000002.1, read on the forward strand.
CCCGCGAATGCGCCATTCAGACAAACGCCTTACACGTCTCCTTCGACGCAGGTTACCCGACGGTCGTCGACCCGACGCGGCGGATGGGGTACGAGTTGTGCCATGCCGGACGACGTGGCACGATACCGCCTCGATCATGCGGGGCCGCGTGGTGCGTTACGGGAATAAAAAAATAATGCTTTCACGTCGATTGCGTTGGTACGTGCTCACAACGGCACGGGTGCTGCACAGGCACTGGCAGGCGCTATGCCTTGGTGTCCTGCTGCTACTGCCCACGATGCCCGTGTTCGCACAGTCCCGCCTCCTGGGCGCGCCCGTACTCGCGCCTTTGGCGCCAGGGCATGGCTTCGCATGGCGGTTTGTCTGGGTGCATATGCTTGAAGCCGTCGGCATGCTTTGGGTGATGGTCCAGCGCACGGCCATTAGCGGCGGCCCGTTCGCCGTATTTGCCAAATCGTTGCCTGTTTCCGATCGGCGTCGCCGTACCCTGGATGCAACCGTCGTGCTGATCGCCAGTACGCCGCTGCTGTTACCCGTCATTGCCGCGGCGACCGCGTTAGCTTACTTGCCGGACAAGGTCTCGAACTATCTGTACGTGATCGGTTTGATGACGATTACGCTTGGATGGCAATTGGCCGCGTTGTCGCGCAATATCGGTAACGGAGCGCCGTTGGTGGTGGCCAATTTCACTCTGGTCGGCGCGCTGCAGACCGGTAACGCCGTGCGGACGATGCTGCTGGCAGCGTCGTTGATCATGGCTGCGTTCGCATTGGTCCGTACGCCTGCGGCATCCTCTTCGCGCGCGACGCAGTTCGGTACGACGTGGCGTCGACCAGTCGGTCACGTCTCCGTCAATACGGCACGTTGGCTCCCGGCTGTCGTAAAACTTCAGCTCGGTATTCTGGGGTGTCACTTCGCAGGAACCGTCAGCCGCTGCGTAGTCATGGGTGCGGTCACTGTTTCCACTTGCTACGTGGCTGACCTGTGGGGTTTCGACGCACGTGTCGTGCCGTTGACGCTGATCGCACAGGCCGTGATCGCGCTGATCGCGGCGACGACCTATCGCGATTTGTGGGCAAGTCATGTTCGGGCCGCCCATTTCGTGCGGTCGCTCCCGCTACGCTCGATTGTGCAGGTTCGTGCGGATGTGCTGACGGTCACCGCGCTCGCACTGCCATTTGCGGCCGTTGCGCCACTGCTTCTGGTCGTGCACGGCGTCCTGTCGGTACGCGTCGCCGTCGGAATCGTATTGGCGGGGGCGCCACTGCTTGCGCTGCTGCGTTTGCCGCAACGCTATGCGTCGACAGAATCCGTATTGCTCGGCGCGATACTCGCCGTGGTCTGGATCGCCGCAGCATGGCACATCTTCATCTGATCGACTTCACGATGCTTCGAATTGAAAACATCCGCAAACGTTATGGCGAGCGCGTCATATTCCAGGGGCTCCATCACCGATTCGGAGCGGGCTGTGTAGCGCTTTGCGACGAGAACGGCAGCGGCAAGTCGACCTTGCTGGGCATCCTGGCCGGGACCGTCGATGCCGATGAAGGCGATGTCTGGATCAATGGCCATTCGCTACGTGAAGCGCCGCTCGAGGCAAAGTCCTCGCTCGCATACGTGCCGGACGACTGCATGGCGTATCCGTTCCAGACCGGACGCGAGTTCCTGGAATTCGTCGCCTCGACCAAGAAGACGGTAGTCGACCACGTCACGCTCGAAGTCGCGCATCGTTTCGGGTTGGCGCCGCACCTGGAAAAGCGCTTTGAGCAGATGTCGCTCGGCACGCGCAAGAAGATTTTCCTGAGTGCCGTCACACTCGGGAAACCCTCGGTCATCGTTGCGGACGAGCCCAGCAACGGGCTCGACGCCGCTGCGCGCGGCGTCCTCATGGACATGTTCCGCACGCTCGCAGAAGATCGGGTGGTGTTCTTTTCGAGTCACGATCCCGAATTCACGGAAGGCTGCCGTGCGAGAACAATCAGTTTTGCCGATCTTGGTGCGGTTGGATAGCACGCGAGTCTAGCTATCCAGTCAGTCATCCCGATACCCGAGGATCTCGATGCCGCGATTGTCCATCGCCGATGGACGACCGGACAACGAGAAGCAGTCGACCGGGGACGAATTCCGGCCGATTGCCGACAACCAAGGGGCGGCAGTAGCCGCCCCTTCGCCCATCGATCAACCACCCACACCCCGATTGGCCTCGATCACCGTCAGCGCAGCCATATTCACGATCCGCCGCACGGTCGCGCTCGAAGTCAGGATGTTCACGGGAGCATTAACGCCGAGCAAGAAAGGCCCCACCGCCACATTACTCCCCGCCTCGGTCTTGAGCAGGTTGTAAGCAATATTCCCCGCATCCACATTCGGACAAACCAGCAAATTCGCGGCCCCCTTCAACGGCGACATCGGCAGCAGTTTCGCGCGCAGCCCTTCATCGAGCGCACAGTCACCATGCATCTCGCCATCCGCCTCGATATCCGGCGCCTGCTCGCGCACGATCTCCAGCGCCCGACGCATCTTCACGCCCGAAGCCGCACTCCCCGACCCGAAATTCGACCGCGACAGCAGCGCCACCTTCGGCGTCAGGTTCAGCCATTCCATCTGCCGCGCCGCCGCGATCGTGAATTCCGCGATCTGCTCCGCATCGGGGTTGTCGTTCACGTGCGTATCCACCAGCGCGACCGTCCGCTGATCGAGCAACAGGATGTTCATCGCCGCGTAGGTCGAAGCCCCCGGCTTCTTGCCGATCACTTCGTCCACGAACCGCAGGTGATTGTGATACTCGCCCACCGTCCCGCAGATCATCCCGTCCGCGTCGCCGAGCTGCACCATCATCGCGCCGATCAGCGTCAGGCGGCGGCGCATTTCCACGCGCGCCATTTCCTTCGAAATGCCGTCGCGGCAACGCAGTTCCCAATACTTCGTCCAGTACTGCGGGAAGCGCTCGTCATATTCCGGATTGGTCACTTCGACATCCTGACCGAGTCGCAGGCGCAGGCCGAACCGCTCGATGCGCGCCAGCAGCACCTCCGGGCGACCGACCAGAATCGGCCGCGCAAGCCTCTCGTCGACGATCACCTGCACCGCCCGCAGCACGCGCTCATCCTCGCCTTCGGTGAACACGATCCGCGCCTTGCCTCCGTCGCGCACGAGCTGACGCGCGGTCGCGAACAGCGGCTTCATGAATGCGCCCGAGTGATAGACGAATTGCTGCAGCTGCTCGACGTACGCATCGAGATTCGCGAGCGGACGCGTCGCCACGCCACCTTCCATCGCCGCCTTCGCGACGGCCGGCGCGATCCGCACGATCAGGCGCGGATCGAACGGCTTCGGAATCAGGTATTGCGCGCCGAACGACACGTCGTACGCACCATAGGCCGCCGCGACGACTTCGTTCTGCTCTTCCTCGGCCAGCCCCGCGATCGCATGCACCGCGGCAATTTCCATCTCGCGCGTGATCGTCGTCGCGCCCACATCGAGCGCGCCGCGGAAAATGTACGGGAAACAGAGGACGTTGTTGACCTGGTTCGGGTAGTCCGAGCGGCCCGTCGCGATCACGACGTCGTCGCGCGTCTCATGCGCCAGTTCCGGGAAGATTTCCGGCGTCGGGTTGGCCAGCGCGAGAATCAGCGGGCGCGCCGCCATCTGCTTGAGCATCTCGGCCGTCAGAATGCCGCCGACCGACAGCCCCAGGAACACATCCGCGCCGCCGATCACTTCGGCGAGCTTGCGCGCGTCGGTTTCCTGCGCGAAACGCGACTTGGCCGGGTCCATCAACGTGGTGCGGCCGCGATAGACGACGCCCTCGATGTCGGTCACCCAGACGTTTTCCACCGGCAGCCCGAGGTCGACCAGCAGGTCCAGGCACGCCAGCGCGGCCGCGCCGGCGCCCGACGTCACGACCTTCACTTCCTTGATGGACTTCCCGACGACCTTCAGCCCGTTGATGAACGCGGCGGACACGGTAATGGCCGTGCCGTGCTGATCGTCGTGGAAGACGGGGATCTTCATGCGTTCGCGCAGCTTCTGCTCGACGGTGAAGCATTCCGGCGCCTTGATGTCCTCGAGGTTGATGCCGCCGAACGTCGGTTCGAGGCCCGCGATGATGTCGATCAGCTTGTCCGGGTCGGTCTCGTTGATCTCGATGTCGAACACGTCGATCCCGGCGAACTTCTTGAACAGGACGGCCTTGCCTTCCATGACCGGCTTCGACGCGAGCGGGCCGATGTTGCCGAGACCGAGCACGGCGGTGCCGTTCGTGATCACGCCGACCAGGTTGCCGCGGCTCGTGAAGCGGTGCGCCTGCAGCGGATCGGCGGCGATCGACTCGCACACGCTCGCCACGCCGGGCGTATAAGCCAGCGCCAGATCGCGCTGGGTCACCAGCGGCTTGCTCGCCACGACCGAGATTTTCCCGGGGGTCGGAAACTCGTGATAGTCGAACGCGGCCTGCTGCTGTGTCTCTGTCTGTTTCATGTTCTGGGTCTCGGCGTGGGCGCCAGGCCAGTCCCGGCGCGATCCATGAAGAGGATTCTAGGGATCTGCCATAACGTTATGATTCTGTTTTAATATCGGTCCATCACTTTTTCCTGATGAATGCATGACCAGTCAATGAATTTTGATGCAAACGACGTGGTCAGGCGGCTCGGCGCGCGTTTGAAGATCCGGCATCTGGTGCTGTTGCTGCAGATCCAGCAGCACGGCTCGCTGACGCGGGTCGCCGAGCACATGGCGAGCAGCCAGCCGGCCGTGACGAACGCGCTGTCCGAACTGGAGAGCATGTTCGGCACGCCGCTGTTCGAGCGCTCGTCGCGCGGCATGCGGCCCACGGCGCTCGGCGCGGTCGTGCTCGAGCGCGCGAAGGCGATGATCAAGGATCTCGACCACCTCGCCCGCGAGATGGAGGCCGTCGCCGCCGGGCATGCGGCCCATCTGCACATCGGCGTGATTCCGTTCATCTCCGGCCAGATGCTGTCGGCCGCGCTGAAGCGGCTGCAGGCGCGCATGGAGCGGCGCCTGACCGTGACGATTCACGAGGGCACCAGCGATCAACTGCTGCTGCAACTCAAGGATCACAGTGTCGATATCGTGATCGGGCGCGCGTCGTCGGCGATCGATCTCGGGCAGGTTTCGTTCGAAGTGCTGTATCAGCAGCAGCCGCGCATGATCGCGAGCCGGCGGCTGGCGGCAAAGCTCGCGCGCACGCCGCTCGACTGGCACAAGCTGCACGCGCTCGACTGGATTCTCGGCGCGCCGCATACGCCGATGCGCGAACAGGTGACCGACCTGTTCCTGTCGGCCGGCATCGCGCCGCCCGTGCCGATCGTCGAAAGCTACTCGTCGAAGCTGATCGGCGAAATGATCGCGTCGAGCGACGAAGCCGTATCGATCGTGCCGGCCGATATCGCGGAGGAACTGGTGCGGATCGCCGGCGTGGCGATCGTGCCGTATTCGCTGGTGTGGACGCTGCCGCCCATTGCGCTGTTCACGCGCTCCGCCGATTCGCGGTCGCCCGCGCGGGATTTGCTCGTCGACGCGCTACGCACGGTGTGCAAGGAGACTTACGGGGACGCGCAGCGATAGCGCGCTACTTGGCGGCGGCGAGGCGGCGGAGGATTTCCGCACGCTCGGCGCTCAGCACGTGGTCCGCACCCTCGCCCCTGTCGTAGCGCTGGCTCGTCCGGTAGGAAAAGCGCTTCGCGTATTGATTGGCGGCGGGATCGAACGCCCATGCGTCGACGTCGAAGAAGTGCTTGCCGAAATGATCCTCGCCCTTGCCCCACACATAGTCGGCCCGGACGAACAGCGGATACGGCGACACCGCCGGCAAGTTCCACATCGCGCGATCGGCCATCTCCGTTTCGGTGACGATCGGCATCAGGTTCTCGATCTTGCCGTTCGCGCCGACACGCAGGACGGCCACGCGCTCCAGCATGCCGCTGCCGCCGCCTGAAAACGTTCCGGCTAAAAACACCCACGAGCCGCCGGATGCAATCGGCAATCGTTCGGACCGCGGATTCAGACCGAACTGATACAGCTCCTTGGCGGAACCGGGGACAAGCGTCGGCGGCATCTCGAAGCACGGCGCATGGTCGGGAAGCACGCAGAGCTTCACGCCGGACAGCGGGAGCCCGTCGGCATCGAGCTTGCCCTGGGCCTGGGTGAAGCGCGGGAATGCGGTTTCGCTGGGGGCGGCTTGAACACACGCGATGCCGACGACCGCCATGCCCGAGATCACCGCGAGCGTCTTACCGATCCAGCGCATACCGCACCCTCTCTCATTATTTACAGCGGCATATTGTCAGTGATCTCGCCGGCTGCCGCCAACCGGCATCGCCGGCATCGGTTCAGTCGGCGAGGCCATGCGGCGAAGCCTACGCCTCCGCAATGGGCACGTTGCGCAACGCCGTGACCAGCTTGCGCCCGGCGTCCTCGATGTGCCGCACGAGGCCCTGGCAGGCCGCCTCCAGGTCGCGGGCACGCAGCGCATCGAGGATGGCCATGTGCTCGGTGCGGCTGTCGCGGCTGTGGCTCATCACGTCGTACTGGAACCGCAAGTACCTTTCCGCCTGCAAATGCAGCCCGTCGAGCGTGACCAGCAGGCGCCGGCGGTTGCCCTTCTCGTAAAGCGTGCGGTGGAACAGCCAGTTCGCCTGGCTCTGTTTCGCGGGGTCGTTGCCGAGGTGTTCGACCTTGTCGATCAGGTCCTCCGCTTCGCCCAGCACGCTCTTGGTCAGGAACGGAAACGCCATTTCGAGCGCGAGCGGCTCCAGGCGCGAACGCATCATCCACAAGTCCTCGGCCTCGGTGGCATGCAGCGGCGCCACCGTCAGGCCGCGCTTGCCCTCCTGCCGGGCGAGCCCGTCGGCTTCCAGGCGCACCAGCGCCTCCCGGATCGGAATCCGGCTCACACCATATCTGACCGAGAGGTTCTCCTGGATCAGCGGCGTTCCAGGCGGCAATTCTCCCCGCAGGATGTCCTCGCGAATCGCTTCCGCGACCAGCGTGTTTGGGGGTCGCAATGCATACCTCCGGCTTGATTTTTTTGACTTGCCAATTGTATCTTGGCACCGATATGCTACCAATGTATCCAAAATACATAATATGGATACATAAGACGATTTGCGGTGTTGCACGTCGTCGTCCTGCACCAGAGCGGCGAAACCCGGGGGCCAGCAGGCTGCCGACGGGGTCGCGAGCGAGGGGCTGGCGTGATTCAAAACAAGGCACCGGTCAGTTGCCGGGCGTGACGGGAAGTTCTCAACCACACTCGCAGGAGAGCCGCACTTGAAACGAGCAAATTCATCCAGCGCATTCAAGCTTTCGCTGAACGCCACGCTTTCGGTGTTGGCGTTCGCCGCCGCGACGGCAGCGAGTGCAGACCCGGTCGTCGTGAAGATCGGCAGCGTCGAGCCGTTGACCGGCGGGATCGCGCATCTTGGTAAAGACAACGAAAACGGCGCGCGCCTCGCGGTGGAGGAAATCAACGCGAAAGGCCTGACGATCGGCGGGCATTCCGTCACGTTGCAGCTCGACGCCCAGGATGACGCAGCCGACCCGCGCACGGCCACGCAAGTGGCCCAGAAGCTCGTCGACGACAAGGTGGTGGCCGTGGTCGGTCACCTGAACTCGGGTACGTCGATCCCGGCCTCGAAGATCTACAGCGAAGCCGGCATCACGCAGATCTCCCCGTCCTCGACCAATCCGGTCTACACGCAGCAAGGCTTCAAGACCACCTTCCGGGTCGTGGCCACCGACGCGCAGCAAGGCCCGGCGCTGGCCAACTATGCGAAGAAGCTGGGCAACATCCACCGAGTGGCGATCGTCGACGATTCGACCGCCTACGGCCAGGGCCTGGCGAACGAATTCGAGAAGCGCGCGAAGGAGCTGGGCATCACCGTGCTGTCGCACGATGCCACCAGCGACAAGGCCATCGACTTCCGCTCGGTACTCACCAAGATCAAGGGCGAGACGCCTGACGCGATCATGTACGGCGGCTCGGATTCGACCGGCGGCCCGTTCGCCAAGCAAGCCAAGCAGCTCGGCCTGCGCGCACGCGTCTTCACGGGCGATGGCGTCTGCACGGAATCGTTGGCCAATCTCGCCGGCGATGCGACCGAGAACGTGGTGTGCTCGCAGGCCGGCGCGGCGATCCAGACGATGCCGGGCGGCGAGGCGTTCCAGGCGAAGTACAAGAAGCGCTTCGGACAGGTAGTCGAATACGACGCGCCGTTCGCCTATGACGCCGTGTACATCATCGTCGATGCGATGAAGCGGGCGAAATCCACCGACCCCGCCAAGATCCTCGCGCAGATGCCGCCGACCGACTATCACGGCGTGATCGGTGAAACCCAGTTCGATTCGCATGGCGATCTCGCGCATGGCGTGATCTCGCTGTACGTCTACAAGGCAGGCAAGAAGACGTTCCTCGATCAGGTGAAGATGTAAGCGGGTCATTGCCCGGGATCGCGGAATCGAGAAATCGTGCAGGGCGGATTTTTTCAGGCAAAACCCCGGATCTTTTTGAAGGAGAGCCGTTGTGTCCGTAATGACGTATTTCGAATTCCGCGATCAGCTTAAACGCGCGCGGCTGACCGTACGGGAATTTGCGAGCCTGGTGAAGATGAATGAAAATTCAATCACCAATTATTCACAAAAAGGTGTTGTGCCGTCTCACCTCGCGGTAATCGCGCTCTTGATGGGCGAAATGGCCGACCATCAAATCGAATTTCGCGATATTATCGATCAAATGGAAATCGAGCAGAAGAAACCGCGCGGCGCGCCGATCAAGTTCGGCATGAGCCACGCCAAGCCGGCCCTGCAGGGCTGAGCAGCTGTAGCGCCTGCGGCTTGCGACATGCATGCCGCAGCGCGAATCAAACTCCCGGATTAAAAACAAAAACGTAACAACAATAAAAGAGATTCGCTTTTTGATGTCGCAGTCGAGCAATGCAGTTCCATCATTCGAGGGCCGTAAAAATAACCATGAACAATACTATCGAGGTACGTAGTACCAGCTTTGCTTTGAGCCAGCAAGAATTGGCAGATTTTCATCGCAACGGCTATATCGGGCCGTTCGATCTTTATCCCAGCGACCAGATGGAAGCCAACCTTCAGGCGCTGCGCCCCAAGCTGCTGAACACCAAAAAGGCCATCTACAGCCAGGAAAAATCGATTTCCGGCGTGACCAATCTGGCCAATTACGATCGCCATCTCGATGTCGACTTCCTGGCCTCGCACATCACGCGCCCGGAAATCACCGACCGGGTCGCGAGCATTCTCGGCCCGGACGTACTGTGCTGGCGCTCGGAGTTCTTCCCGAAGTATCCGGGCGACGAGGGCACCGACTGGCATCAGGCCGACAACTTCTCCAACGTGGCCGGCTCCAAGCACCCGCAGATCGTGTGGCCGGAGGATGCGCAGTTCGGCGGCACCATCACGGTCTGGTCGGCGTTTACCGACGCCACCATCGAGAACGGCTGCCTGCAGTTCATTCCCGGCACGCATCGCACCATGAACTACGACGAATCGAAGGTCATGGAGTATCGCGAGGACGCCATCAACAACCGGGAAAAACAGGGCGTGCGCCGCGGCTTCTTCGGCTACGACTACCGGCAGCTGCAGAAGGACCCGAACTGGAGCCCGGACGAGAGCCAGGCCAAGTCGATGGTCATGCGCCAGGGCCAGTTCATCATCTTCTGGTCGACGCTCATGCACGCGTCGCATCCGCACAGCGGGCTGACCGACAAGATGCGGCTGGGCTTCGCCGCGCGCTATCTGCCCAACTCGGTGCGCGTCTATCCGTATTCCAACACGCTGGAGGAATTCGGCGGCAGCGCCAGTCTCGACAAGTTCGGCTGCGTGCAGGTCGCGGGCCAGGATGCCTTCGGTCACAACCGTTTCGTCACCGAGAACGTCAACGGCTTCCGTTTCCAGGCCAACTAATCCGGCAGGAGCACTAAACACCATGAGCAATCGCAACGATATCACCGACATCGAGGCGTGGCTGGTCGAGGCCTGCGGTGCATTGGGCCTGCGGGTCGAGAACGCCGACAGCGACTTCTTCGCGGCGGGCGGCACCTCCATCACCGCGGTCAAGCTGCTTTCGCGCGTGGAGGAGCGCTTCGGCGAGGATGCGCTGACCCCGGAGGCACTGTTCGAGCACAGCCGCCTGTCCGACATCGCGAGCCACATCGCGCAACACAGCGAAACGCGCACCTCGTGACGCAGGTGCAAGCCGGCGCGGCCCAGGCACGATGGTGCCTGGTTCCGCGCCCCGTGGCCGCTCCCCGGCTGCGGTTGATCTGTTTCGCCTATGCGGGCGGCAGCGCCGACCTGTTCCGCAACTGGGTCGAGCACCTCGCCCCGGATGTCGAGCTGGTGGCGGTGCGCCTGCCCGGCCGCGGCATGCGCCTGCGCGAACCGCTGTACGGCGAATGGCCCGCGCTCGTCGAGGATTGCGCGAGCGCGCTCGCACCGTATCTCGGCGAGCCGCACGCGCTGTTCGGGCACAGCTTCGGCGGCCGTCTCGCCTACGAGATCGCGCAGCGGATGCGCCCGGTGCTGCCGCCGGGCACCTGCCGGGGGCTGTTCATCGGCGGTTGCCGCAGCCCCGACAGTCCGCAGGCGCGGCCTTACCTGCACGAACTGCCGGAGCCGGCGTTCCGCGCCGTGTTGCGCACCATGGGCGGCACGCCGACCGAGGTGCTCGAGGATGAACGGCTGATGAGCCTGATGCTGCCCATCATGCGCGCCGACATGCGGCTCGCGGAGCTGTGGGGCAACTGGCACCGCACGCCGCTCGACGTACCGCTGCATGTCTACTACGGGCACGCCGATCCGATCGACAGCGAGGCCAGCGTAGCCGGCTGGCGCGGATTCACCACATCCGGATGCGAGCTGGTCGGGTTCGACGGCGCGCATTTCTTTCTCGATAGCCATCGCGAACCGTTGCTTGCGCACATGGCCACTCGTTTGAGGAGCTAGTTCGATGAAATCGCTTCGCTGCGATGAAGCCGCATGGTCGCTTCACGAGCGGATCAACCAGACGTCCGTGCCGTACCCTGACGACGCGAGCATCGGCGAGTTGTTCGACCGCGTCGTGGCGCGCCGGCCGGACGCGGCAGCCGTGATCACCGCGAGCCGGACCTGCACCTATCATGAGCTGGACGATTGCGCCAATGCGCTGGCCTGGCGCCTGATCGACGAGGGCGTGCGCCCCGGCGACGTGGTCGCGCTGGTGCTGCCGCGCGGCGTGGATCTGGTGGCCGCCTTGCTCGCGATCGTCAAGGCCGGCGCGGCCTACCTGCCGCTCGACGCGGCCTGGCCCGCCCCGCGCATCGCGCACCTGCTCGAGCAGACCGGCTGCCGCCATGCGTTGTACGGCGCGGCCGGCCCGGCGCCCGCGGCGCTCGGCGCGTGTCGCGCGCTGCCGGTGTCGGTCGACGCGCTCCGCGAGGAAGGCCGACGCGAAGCGCCCCACGGGCGCGCGACGGCGGCCTCGATCGCCTATATCAACTTCACGTCGGGCTCCACCGGCCAGCCCAAGGGTGTGCCGATCGAGCATCGAAGCGTCGCGCGGCTGGTCTTCGGCGCGCGTTATGCGCGGCTCGACACGGAGAGCCGCGTGCTGCAGATGGCGCCGGTCACGTTCGATGCCGCGACCTTCGAGATCTGGGGACCGCTGCTCAATGGCGGCGCGTGCGTCGTCTACGAAGACGGCTTCGTGCGCGCGTCGCGCCTGCGCGACCTGATCGAGCGCCACCGGATCAACCTGCTGTTCCTGACCACCGCGCTGTTCAACGCGCTCGTCGACGAAGCGCCGGCGACGCTCGCGAGCGTCGAGACGGTGCTGACCGGCGGCGAGGCCCACTCGCTGCGCCACATGAACGAGGCACTGCGCCGCTACGGCGCGGACCGGATCGTCAGCGTCTACGGTCCGACCGAATGCACGACCTTCACGACCTGGTATCCGGTGCACGAGATCGGCCCCGACGAAACCATGCTGCCGATCGGCCTGCCGATCCAGAACACGCGCCTCTATGTCGTCGACCAGGGTGCGCTGTGCCGCGCCGGCGAGCCCGGCGAGATCTGCGTCGCGGGGCCGGGCCTGACGCCCGGCTACCTCGGCATGCCGGAGATCACCCGCGAGCGCTTCGTCGAATACGAGATCGCGGGGCGACGCGAGCGGCTCTATCACACCGGCGATATCGGCTATCTGCGCGAGGACGGCGTGCTGGTGTTCAAGGGGCGCCTGGACGACCAGGTCAAGATCAACGGCTTCCGGATCGAATTCGGCGAGATCGCGTTCCATCTGCAGAACCGGCCCGAAGTGCGGCGCAGCTATGTGACCGTGCATGACAACGGCATCGAGAAGCGGCTGGTGGCGTTCGTCGTGCCCAAGAGCGAAGCCAGCGGGGCCGAGCAGATTCGCGCCGCGCTGGCCGAGGTCCTGCCCGCATACATGGTGCCGGCACAAATCCATCTTTGCGACGAACTGCCGATCTCGGCCAACGGCAAGATCGATCATCGACATCTGAAACAGACACTGGAGTGACAAGCATGAGCCTGAGCAAACGCGCCCAATATTTCCAGGATCTGCTGGCGGATCGCGGCCTGCAGATGGAAGTCCTCGAACTGCCCGCCTCCACGCGCACCGCCGACGACGCCGCGCGCACGCTCGGCTGCCAGAAGGCGCAGATCGTCAAGTCGCTGGTATTTCGCTCGCTGGCCGACAACCGGCCGGTGGTGGTGCTCGCCAGCGGGCCGAATCGCGTGAACGAGGCGGCGATTTCCGAATTGATCGGCGCGCAGATCGTCAAGGGCGATGCCGACTTCGTCAAGGAAACCACCGGCTTCGCGATTGGCGGCGTGCCGCCGTTGGGCCACCGGGAGGAAGTTGCGCTGCTGGTGGACGAGGACCTGCTCCAGTTCGACGAATTGTGGGCGGCGGCCGGTACGCCGAGCGCGGTGTTCAAGATCACCGGCCGCTTCACCGACGTGCTGCCCGCGCATCGCGTGGTCTCCGTGAAGTAACGAGGCTGCCCATGTCCAGTCCCTATCCGGACGAGTCGTATCGCGGCCTCGCGGCCGAGCTGCGCGAGCGCCTGCAGGCCTGCCTGCTGCCCGAAGCCGAGGGCGCCGAGGCGCGCGGCCATCTTCCGCGCGCCATCTGGCCGGCACTGGCCGCCGAGGGCTGGCTGGACCTGCCGCTGGCGGGCGAAGGCTTCGTGCGCAGCGCCGTGTTCCTGGAGGAGCTGGGACGCCTCGGATATGCGGGCGTGCGCGCCGCGATCGGCGTGCATGCGTTCATGGCAGCGTCCTACCTCGCCTGGTTCGGCAACGACGCACAGCGCGAGCGCTATCTGGCGAGGATGCGCGACGGCACGGCCGTGGCGGCGCTCGCCATCACCGAGGATCAGGCCGGCAGCGACCTGAGCGACCTGCAATGCAGCGCCGCGGCGAGCAGCGACGGCTGGCGCGTGAACGGCATGAAACGTTTCGTCTCGAACGGCTCGCAGGCCACGCTGATCGTCGCGCTGGTCCGCAGCAACGCGCAGCGCCACGCACTGGGCGGTTGCAGCCTGCTGGTCGTGGATGCCGAGGCGCCCGGCGTCACGCGCACGCCGCTGAACCTGCTGGGCTGGCGCAGCGCCGACGTCTGCGACATCCGCTTCGAGGACGTCGCGGTGCCGCGCGAGAACACGCTCGGCAAGCCCGACAAGGCGTTCACCTACCTGATGCGATGCCTCGACTTCGAGCGCATGGTGGCAGGCATGCTCGCGCTCGGTGGCGCGGGATGCAGCATCCGGCTGATGAATCGCTTCGTGCGCCAGCGCGTGGTGCGCGGCGTGCCGCTGAGCGCGAACCAGACAATCCGGCACGAACTGGTCGAATTGATCGCCGAATTGCGGCTGTTGCGCCATTTCGCTTATCAGCTGGTGCAGCAATACGTGGGCGGCAAGCTCGGCAGCGGCGACGCGTCGATCCTGAAGCTGCGCAGCACCGAGCTGGCGAAGCGAGCGGCGCATCTGTGCGCGCAATTTCACGGCGCGCGCGGCTATCTGTCGGAATCCGATGTCGCGCGGCTCTATCGCGACGCGACCGCCGGCACGATCGCCGCCGGCGCCAGCGAACTGGTGCGCGAAATCATCTTCGACAGCGTCGATCCGGAAGCGCTGCTCGACTGAACCCACTGCCGCGCGCCCCGCGGGGCCGCACGGTCGCGAAACGACTTTTTCCCTTCTTGCTCAAGGAACACGTGATGTGGCTGATACAAGTGGCGCTCGTCGTTCTGGTCTGTAACGGCTGCGGCGCGATCGCGGAGCGGCTCGGGCAATGCAAGGTGATCGGCGAGATCGCCGGCGGCATCCTGCTCGGCCCGCTCGCGCTCGGCGTCGTCACGCCGTCGCTCTATCACGAGCTGTTCACGCCCGACAACACCTCGGCGATCAGTCGCATCGGCGAGATCGGCCTCGCGTTGCTGATGTTCGAGATCGGCCTCGACGTGCGCCTGCCGGCGCAACGCGCGCTGCTCGGCCCGGTGCTGATCGCCGTGCCGGGCATGCTGCTGCCGTTCGGCGGGGGGCTGACGGTGGGCTGGCTCGCCCACGACGTCCTGGCGCCGCAGCAGCCGTTCTGGCCGTTCGTGTTGTTCTGCGGCGTGGCGCTGTCGGTATCGGCCGTGCCGGTGATGGCGCGCATCGTGACCGACCTGAATCTCACACGGCATGCCGGCGCCGCGTCGGCGCTCTCGGCGGCGATGGTCGGCGATCTGCTCGGCTGGGGCGCGCTGTCGCTGCTCGTCTGCCTGTCGCACGACGCCGCCGGATGGCGCACCCTCGGCGTCAACGTCGTGCTGCTCGTCGCGTACGTGGCGCTGCTCGTGATCGCGGCCAAAGGTGTGCTGCTGCGCGTGGTCGGGCGCTCGCTTGCGCAGGGCTGGTCGCGCGACACGGTGGCGATCCTGGTCGCCTCGGTGCTGGTGTCGGGGTGGATCACTTCACAGCTCGGTTTCCATAGCGCGTTCGGCGCGCTGCTGATCGGCATGCTGCTGCGCGACGTACCGAGCGTGCGCGAGCAGTTCGACCGCCTGCTGGGCGGCTTCCTGCATACCATCCTGATGCCGATCTTCTTCGCCTGCGCGGGCCTGAACCTGCAGTTCTTCGACGTCACCGCCCATGCGCAATGGCTCTGGCTGCTGGCCTTCATCGTGGTCGGCTTCGCGGGGAAATACCTGGGCGTGTTCGCCGGCGCGCGACTGACGGGGCACACGAGCGGCGACGCGACGGTGATCGCCACGCTGATGAACGCGCGCGGCCTGATGGAACTGGTCTTCCTGTCGATCGGGCTGCAACTGCGCATCCTGCCGCAGAACGTCTACACGATGCTGGTGATCTTCGCGCTGTTCACCACCGCGATCACCGCGCCGCTGTTGCGGCACCATCTGCGCCCGGTGGCGGGCGGCGCGACGGAATCGGTGTAGGGCGAGGCGGCGGCCGAGGTTCAGTGCAGACCACGGCGCCGCCTACGGCCCCCACCACTCTGGCCGACTCAACGGCAAGCGATTTCATGCCGTTTGACAGCGATTAGTTCATATAACGAAGCATCGCCTGCCACATCCGGCGCCGTTCAATGTGCACCGTCCAAGTGCTGTGTGAACCCCCTGCCCGTTATCGACCGGCGGCCGCGTCAGATCAAGTCAGGTTGGCAAACACCGGCTGGTTCCTGACGCTCTCCCGCTGGCGCATTCTCGCGTACCAGGCTCGAAGCGCCTCGCACTCATCAGGCACCGGCAGCTTCACGAGCATCGCAAAGATCAGACCGCCGATGACGGTGATGTCGGCCATCGAGAACGCCTCGCCCGCGACATACGGTTGGCTTTGCAGAACGGCATCGAAATAGCGCATGCCCCTCAGCGCCTTGTCGCGTTGGCGGAACCCCCACTCCGGGTTTTGATACGTCTCGACGTCGGGGCCCAACCCCGGCGTGCCGTGATGGAAATAGACGCTGATGGCATCGAGCAGCTCCAGCTCGGCGCGCTTGCTCATCATGTGGATGATGCCCTTCTCGCGTGGCGTGCTGCCGGTGAGTGTGGGCACGCCGTCGAGCGCGTCGAGGTATTCGGTAATGGCCGTGCACTCGGCGATACAGGTGCCATCATCGAGCTCCAGCACCGGCAACGTACCCGAATAATTCTTGCCGGCAATGAACTCGGGCTTTTTGTGCTCGCCCTTGTAAAGATCGACCATCACGAACTCGACGCGCGATTGCAGCCCTTTTTCGGCCAGCGCGATACGCACGCGGGTCGGATAGGGCCCAGTCGGGAAATCGTGGATCTTCATCAGGGGCAGTCGGGCTGCATCGAAATCGACGTTGCTGGAAGTCATTGCGGGGCGCTCCGTAGTCGGTTGCACTGGGTCGGACGACGTGAAAGACACGCCACCCACGAATCTACCTAACGTTTGTTAGGTTAACCATATAAGGTACAATCCGGGGTGTCAACATCCCTTTCCCGTACGCGGAGACTGAAGCAGTGACGAACGACGCGAGCTCGAACTCGAGAGAAAGAATTCTGGCAGCCGCCACGAGGCTCGCGCAGACGCACGGCTACGGCGGGTTGAACTATCGGGATCTCGCCAGCGAGGTGGGGATCAAGGCCGCGAGCATCTACCACCACTTCGAAAGCAAGGCCGATCTTGGCGCAGCGGTAGCGAGGCGTTATTGGGAGAACTCGGCGGCGGCGCTGGACGACATGCTGGCCAACTCGCGCGATCCGCTGGATTGCCTGCGTCGCTATCCGGATACCTTCCGCAAGGCGCTCGAGACCGGCAACCGCCTGTGCCTTTGCAGCTTCATGGCCGCCGAAACCGACGATCTGCCGGAAGTCGTGATGAAAGAAGTCCTGGCCTTCGCCGACGTGAATGTCGCGTGGCTGAGCAAGGCTCTGTCCGCGGCGGCCGTGGTCGGCGCCCGGGAGAGCAAACAGCGGGCACGGGCCATCTTCGCGGCCATCGCCGGCGCGCAGCTCATCGCGCGGAGTCGCGCCGATCTCTCGCTCTATGACGCGCTGATCGACAACTATCGTAAATCGGGGCTGTTGCCGGCGTAGCAGGGCAACGGTGACGCGGCGTCGAGTGACGTCGAACGTTCGCGAACGCGCGATGGTCAATCGTGCGGCCCACTTGCAGCGTTTGCAGACGGACCGCCACGATCACCGGCTGGTCGAACTGACAGGTTTTTCGTACAGGGACCAGACAATACCGTCCGTTTTCAATCCGACGCGGACAAAGCCCAGCGACTCGTAGTAAGCGCTGAGCTTCGTGTTTTCGGCGCCGCAGTCGAGTCGAAGCAGACGCCGATTCAAGCGGCTCACCTCATGCGCGCACCAGTCGAGCATGAAGCCGCCGAGCCCGAACCCGTTGAAACCTTGCCGCACACAAAGGCCGTGCACGTAGCCTGCAATCGGCGCTTGAGGCCCCCAGTGCGTGTCCTCGTCGAAGTCGAGCGAGAACGTGCCGACCAGCGTGCCATCCTGTTCGACGACGTACACGGCTTTCTCGGCGACATGGTTTCGCACCCACCGTTCCGAGAAGCCGTCGCCTTCCCTGCCCCACACGTAGTCGCCGTGCGTGACTTTTTTGGCATGTGCGTCGTTCCGGATCTGTGTCAGCACCGGGACATCGTCTGCCATCGCTCTGCGGACGTTCTTTGAGATCATCGCTCGTTACCCCGTTATGTCGGAGCTACCATGCCGGTGCACCACGTGACTGCGCTGACTCTAGCCGCGCGCCCGGCACTCATGGCTCTTTATCGAGCGCTGCGCTAATCATGACTCACTTGCTTGAGCCACGCATTCAATTCACGCGTACGATCCCGTGTTCTATCGATTTCGCAAGTCAGTAGATCAAGATTACGATCCGCGCCTGCCTCGTTTATCAGATACCAAGCGGAACACTCGTCGTCGATGAAACGGAGCCATTGCCGCTGTGCCGCGACAAATTTCACCTTGAGTGCCGGATAGTCGACGTACTCGTCACGTGGCCGAGACAGCGACTTCAGAACCTTTTGGTAAGTGCGGTTCAATTCGCCATCGACTCGCTGCAACTCATCTTGACTACGCTGCAGCAAGCACTCGGGAGCCACGCTATCCGGTGCGCAGCTCTGCGCTTGCGCAGCGGTGAACCACGACAACGTCAGCGCCATGACGACGCCGAGCGCCGCGCGACGCGGGCTGAACGCCGATGCGCGGATATGCATGCTTGCTCCCATTCCTGTTTTCCCATTCATACGGCGACCGGAACAATTCCCGCGTCGATCGGGTTCGACAAAAACTCCGTCAGACACCCCACTCATCTACGGATGAAACGTCTCGCCCCGCTTCAGCATGTCGATGAACTCCGCGATTTTGCGTGCCCGTGTTTCCGGCTTCCTGGCGTTCTGTATCCGGAACAGGATCGCATAGCGATTACGGCTGTTCAGCGTCGCAAAAAATTTCGCGGCCTTCGGATTGGCGTCCAGCGCCGCCTGCAAGTCGTCCGGCACGATCGAATTGCTGGCCGACGTATAGGCAGCCTCCCAACGGCCGTCTTGTTTGGCCTTCTCGATTTCACGCAGGCCGGCCGGGCGCATTCTGCCGGCGACGATCAGCGCTTCGGCCTTGTCCTTGTTGATTTTGGACCAGATGCTCTTCGCTGAGCGCGGGGTAAAGCGTTGTAACCAGTATTGCTCGCTCTCGGCCTTCTTCTGGCCATCGATCCAGCCGTGGCAGAGGGCACTTTCCACCGCCTCTTCATAGCTGACGGTTCGCTGCCTCGCGCCTTTTTTCGCGAGCCGCAGCCATGCTCCAGTCGACGTGCCGCCGTTTTGCTCCAACCAGCTTTCCCATTCAGCCTGACTGGCAAACGTCAGAGCGCCTTCGGTCATGTCACGATCCAGAATGGTTGCGTTTTCAACGATTAAAAAGCCGCCGCTCAACGAATGAGCGGCGGCCACCAAAACACTCCACCCCGCAAAACCGCGTCAAACAATCCGGTTCAACGCATCGGCAAACCGCTTCACCGCGCCATCGACATCATGCAGCTTGTCGAGACCGAACAACCCGAGCCGGAACGTCTTGAAATCCTCCGGCTCGTCACATTGCAACGGCACACCCGCCGCGATCTGCAAACCGACATCGGCGAATTTCTTCCCGGTGCGAATCCCGTCATCGTCCGTGTAGCTCACCACGACACCCGGCGCCTCGAACCCTTTCGCGGCCACGCTCCTGAACCCCTTCTCCGTCAGCAGCGCACGAATGCGCTCGCCGAGTTCGAGCTGTTCCGCCTTCACCTTGTCGAAGCCGTATGCGTCGGTTTCCTTCATCACGTCGCGCAGCGTCGTGAGGCTGTCCGTGGGCATCGTCGCGTGATACGCGAACCCGCCGCCCTCGTACGCTTCCATGATCTGCAGCCACTTGCGCAGATCGCACGCGAAGCTGGTGCTGGTCGTCGCATCGATACGCTCGCGTGCGAGCGGGCTCAACATGACCATCGCACAACACGGCGACGCGCTCCAGCCCTTTTGCGGCGCGCTGATCAGGATATCGACGCCGCTCGCCTGCATGTCGACCCACACGGTGCCGGACGCGATGCAATCCAGCACGAACATGCCGCCGACCGCATGCACGGCATCGGCCACCGCGCGCAGGTACGCATCGGGCAGCATGATCCCGGACGCGGTCTCGACGTGCGGCGCGAACACGAGATCGGGTTTGTTTTCCTTGATCGCGGCGACCACTTCATCGATCGGCGCCGGCGCATAGGCCGCTTGCCTGCCCGCTTCCACCGGGCGCGCCTTCAGCACCGTCGTCTCGGACGGAATGCTGCCCATGTCGAAGATCTGCGACCAGCGGAAGCTGAACCAGCCGTTGCGGATCACGAGGCACTTCTTGTTCGTCGCGAACTGTCGCGCCACGGCTTCCATGCCGAACGTCCCGCTGCCCGGAACGATCGCGACCGACTTCGCGTTGTAGACTTTTTTCAGCGTGGCGGAGATGTCGCGCATGACGCCCTGGAAGCGCTGCGACATATGGTTGACCGAGCGATCGGTGTACACCACCGAATATTCGAGGAGCCCCTCGCGGTCAACATCGGGAAGTAAACCTGGCATGCTCGCCTCCGGTGAAAGATGAACGATGGAATCAGGACAAGCAGCGTCTTCGATTCGATACTGCTCTGCACCATGCAAATGCGTCATTTCCTCGACGAAAGCAGATTCTAACGAACGCCAACGGACGATTGGCGCCTATTTTATCGGCCGCCGGGGTCGGTGTTCGCCCATGCCGGCCCGTGCCGCGCCCATCGCCCTGTTCGGAGTAAGGGTTAACGACGCGTGCGGCAACCGCCTCATAACATGTCGACCAAGCCCTTCACGACGGAAACTTCGATGACCTCCTCCCCCGCATCGTCACTGCAGTCGTCCACCGATCCGGCGCTCGCCGCGCGCATCGACGCAGTCCTGCCCCGCCAGCTCGACACGCGGCGCCTGGTCGGCGCGGTCGTCCTCGTCGCCCGCGACGGCGAGCTCGTCTATCGCCGCGCGGCCGGGTTCGCGGATCGCGAATCACATACGCCGATGCGCGAGGACACGCTGTTCCGGCTCGCATCGGTGACGAAGCCGATCGTGTCGGCGGCCGCGATGGCACTCGTCGCGCAACGCAAGCTGTCGCTCGACGAAGACATCGCGCGCTGGCTGCCC
This sequence comes from Burkholderia orbicola, assembly GCF_900100915.1. NCBI lineage: Bacteria > Pseudomonadati > Pseudomonadota > Betaproteobacteria > Burkholderiales > Burkholderiaceae > Burkholderia > Burkholderia orbicola. The sequence continues at coordinate 1,419,662 of NZ_FNKW01000002.1, forward strand.
GAATTCCGTCCGGCGCTGCCTGACGGCCGCGTGCCGACGATCACGGTGCGCCAGTTGCTCGTGCATACCGCCGGCCTCGACTATCGCTTCAACGAAACCGACGCGAACGGCCCCTATGCGCGTGCGGGTGTCTCCGACGGGCTGGATGGCGCATCGATCACGCTCGCCGAAAACCTGCGCCGGATCGCGAGCGTGCCGCTGCTGTTCGCGCCCGGCACGAGCTGGAATTATTCGCTGTCGATCGACGTCATCGGTGCGCTGATCGAGGCGGTCTGCGGGGTGCCGCTCGCCGATGCGATCGATGCGCTCGTGCTGCGCCCGCTCGGTGCGCGCGACACGGGCTTCGTCGCACGCGATCCGGCGCGGCTCGCCACGCCGTACGTGAACGACACGCCGCAGCCGCACCGGCTCGCCGAGAACGAGACGGTGCCCATCGACGAAGGTTTTGTCGGCGTCACGTACTCGCCGTCGCGCGCGCTGAATGCACACGCGTTCCCGTCGGGCGGCGCGGGGATGGTCGGCACCGCGGGCGACGTGCTGACGGTGCTGGACACGCTGCGCGCGGGCGGCGGCACGATCCTGCCGACCGAGCTGGTCGACGAGATGGGCCGCGTACAGACCGGCGATTGGGAATTGCCGGACCTGCCCGGCGCGGGCTTCGGGATCGGCTTCTCGGTGCTGCGCGACCCGCAGGCGGCCGCATCGCCGGAATCCGTCGGCACGTGGCGCTGGGGCGGCGTCTACGGTCATTCGTGGTTCGTCGACCGCGCACGCGGGCTCACCGTCGTGTCGCTGACGAACACGCTCTACGAAGGGATGAACGGGCAGTACACGCTCGATCTGCGCGATGCCGTCTACGGCGCGCGATAACCCGCCCGCGCAACGAAAAAAGGCCCGACACAGTCGGGCCAACGGGTTTGAGACACTAGGAGAATCCCGCCCACCCCATACCGGGCGGTCACGCCGCGCTACACGACGTTCTTTTCGACGATCGGCCGGTTTTCGAGCACGCGCGCCCAGCCGAGCGACGACAGGTCGAGCGTGTCGTAACGCCCGCCCAGAATGAGTTCGCTGACGCCCCGCCCCGTCGCCGGCCCTTGCTGCAGCCCGTGGCCGCTGTAGCCGTTCGCGAACACGACGTTGTCGAGTTCGGGGTGGTAGCCGATGATCGCGTTGTGATCGAACACGTTGTACTCGTAGTAACCGGACCAGCAATTCTCGACGCGCAGCGCCTCGAATTCGGGCACGCGGTGCGCGAGCGTCGGCCAGATCACGTCGTCGAACAGGTCGTGGTCGACTTCGTCGAGCGGCAGGTCGTCCGGGTCGCGATCCGGGCTCGGCGACGTGCCGCAGATATACGTGCGCCCTTCCGGCCGGAAATACACACCGGTCGGATCGATCAGCAGCGGGCAATCGGCGAGCTTCGCCGGCGACGACACGTTGAAGATGCTCCGGCGCCGCGCATACACGGGAATGTCGATGCCCATCATCGACGACAGCGTGCGCGTCCACGCACCGGCCGCGTTGACGAGCGTGTCGCACGCATAGCGCTCGCCGTCGCCCGTCACGACATGCGTGATCCTGCGGCCGTCGCGCACCACGTCCTTCACGTCGGCCGGCACGTAGCGCGCGCCGAGCGCCTGTGCCTTCTTGCGCAGCGCCTGCACGAGCCCGTAGCCGTCGAACCAGCCTTCGCCGCTCACGCCGTACGCGCCCGACACGAGATCGTCGACGTTCAGCCACGGAAACTTCGCGCGCAGCGCGTCGCCGTCCATCAGCCGGATATCGGCGCCGAGGCGCGTCTGCAGCGCATGGTTCTCGCGCAGCGTCGCGTCGCCGGCCGGCGTCGCGAGGAACAGGTAACCGCCTTCGTGCAGATCGATCGACGGCCGGTTGCCGTCCACTTCGAGCCGCTCGCCGATCGTGCGCAGGAAGTCGATGCCGAACAGCGACATCTCGATCGACAGCGGCGTGGAGAACTGCTGGCGAATCGACGCGGCCGACAGCGCCGACGACGATCTGGCATAGGTGGGGTCGCGCTCGATGACGGTCACGGCGACCGTGGGATCGGTGGCGCGCAGGAAATAAGCGATCGAGCTGCCGATCACACCACCGCCGACGATGACGACTTGAGAACTCACGACTGACTCCGGTTGCACGTAAAAGGCTCAGGGCCTGTGGGTGATTCGCGCCGCGACTCCCGCGGCGTGCCGCGGGCAGGCTTCGTGAACGATCGCTTCTGCTATTTCAGCACGTCCGGCATCGCCGCGAAAGCCCGCGCGCGGGTTGCGTTCAGTCCGCCGACTGGGTCGTGACGGGCTGCCACGCGGCGTTCTTCACTTCATACAGCGTCGAGCTCGGGTTCTTCAGGTCGCCCGTGTTCGTGAACGCGATGGTGCCCGTGATGCCGTCGTAGCGCGTGCCCTTCAGCGCGCCGTTGAAATCGGCCGGCTTCGTCGAGTTCGCCTTCTGCATCGCGTTGATCGCGATCCACGTCGCGTCGTACGCGAACGGCGCATACGCGAGCATGTCGACGCCGTACTTCTGCTTGAATTTCGTTTCGAACAGCTTGCCCTTCGCGAGACGCGACAGCGGCTGCCCGTATTCCCACACCGATGCGCCTTCGGCCGCATTGCCGGCCAGCTTGATGAAGTTCGCGTTCATCACGCCGCCGCCCGCGAGGAACTGCGCGCGGATGCCGAGCTGGCGCATGCGCTTCACGAGCATCGCGGCCTGTGCGTCGAGGCCGCCGAAGAACACGAGATCGGCGTTGGTGCTCTTGATCTTCGTGAGCTGCGCGCTGAAGTCGACGGCCTTGTCGTTCGTGAATTCGCGCGTGACGATCGTGCCGCCGTTCGCCTTCACGGCCTTCTCGAATTCGTCGGCTTCGCCCTGGCCGAACGCGGTGCGATCGTCGATGATCGCGATGCGCTTCGCCTTCGTCACGCTCGCGGCGTACGCACCGGCGTTGCCCGCGTTTTGCGTATCGGTCGCGATCACGCGGTACACGGTGCCGAGCCCGGCGCGCGTGATGTCGGGATTGGTCGCCGACGGCGTGATCATCGGAATGCCGGCCTTCGCGTAGATCTTCGACGCGGGCAGCGTCGTGCCCGAATTGAAGTGGCCGATCACGACGGCCACCTGCGCGTCGGCGAGCTGCTGCGCGGCCTGCACGCCGGTGCGCGGATCGCTCTGGTCGTCCTGCGACGCGATGACGAATTTCACCGGCTTGCCGCCGACCATCGTGCGCGCGGCATTCGCTTCGTCGACCGCCATGCGCACGCCGTTCTCGATGTCTTTCCCGTAAGCGGCGCCGCCGCCCGTCAGCGGGCCGGCCACGCCGACCTTGACGATCGTCTCCTGCGCATGGGCCACGCCCGTCTGGAACGCGAGAAGCGCGGCGGTCAGGGCGACGCCGGAAAGCGAACGAATGCGGAACGTCATGGCTGTCCTTCTTCTGGGGGTCGGGATGCAACGCGCGATCGACGCGCGTCGGCAACCTCCTGCGCGCCGATGACTGCCTGCACTGCCGGGGGCGCATTTCATGCGTCCGACCGGCCGGCCGATCACCGCGGTTCCGTCTCCGAAGAACCTTTCACCGCGAAAGAGGTGAATGGATTGTGGGTAGCCAATACCCGTGCAGCAAACGAAATATCGGAACTATGTTGTGAGATTTGGTCATCAAGTCCCGTGGTCATGGCCGACCCACGGCCCGTACGACGGTGAGCCGGAATGGAAGTCTGCGGCAGGAGACAGCGGCCGCGCCGCCGGGTCAAGGCCGGGCGTGGTCATGCCGGCAACGCATCATCGTTGCGATGCCGGCCCGGCCGGCCTTCGCGACGCCCCTTGCGGGCGCCGCGTCATCGGTCAGTGCCGATCGGTGCCCGTCTGGTTACGCACCGCATCGGCCGCCTCGCCGGCCTTCTCCTGAAGCTTGCCGGCCTGCTGTTCGGCCACGCCTTCCGCTTCGGTCTCGCGGTCGCCCGTCACCTTGCCGAGTGCTTCCTTGACCGAACCCTTGACCTGTTTGAGCTTGCCTTCGATGCGATTCTTGTCCATGGTCATCTCCTGCGATGGTTTGAGGGAGAGCCGGCGATGCGGCGCCCTCCGTCGCACCGCCGAGTGGACAGGATCGCAAGCGGGCGCCGCGCGAGGTAGATGCGGATGCACCAATCCGCATGGTGCATTCGTACCGCCGCGCTCAGTCCTTGCCCTTCGCGCCGCCCTTGTCGCCGCGCGCGCCGTTCGCTTCGGCCGCGCCGACGATCCCGCGCTCGCGCGCCCACACGATCGCCTCGCCGCGACTGTGCACGTCGAGCTTCGCGTAGATCGTCGCGACGTGATTGCGTACGGTGTTCGGCGCCAGCCCGAGGCGGCCGGCGATTTCCTTGTCGGCCAGACCGTGGCACAGCAGGTCGAACACGTCGCGCTCGCGCGCGGTCAGGTCGGACAACTGCGCACCCGCATCCGGCGCATTCGCGCGCCGCACGTTCGCGAGCTTCTCGATCAGCGTGCGGCTGAACCACGACGCGTCCTGCATCGCCGTCTCGATCGCATAGACGAGCTCCATCTCGGTACGCTTGCGGTCGCTGATGTCGAGCAGCGCGACCAGCAGGCAATCGCGCCCGTGAATCGCGACGGGGTCGGCCGACACGACGCAATCGCGCACGTCGCCGTCGCGCGTGCGAATCTGCACGTCCACGTTGCGCACGTGACCGTCGCCCGCGAGCCGGCCTTCGATACGCGACCACGCGCCGCGTTCGGCCCACAGCCCGATCTCGTCCGCGGATTTACCAAGGAGATCGGCCTGCGCATGGCCCGTCATCGCGGCAAACCCGTCGTTCACGTCGAGCAGTTCGAATCGATCGGCCGTGACGATCGCCATCGCGACCGGCGCCATCCGGAAGGCCGTCGCGAAGCGTTCCTCGCTTTGCATCAGCGCGCGCTCGGCCTGCTTGCGCGGCTCGAGATCCATGAACGTGAACAGCATGCACGCCTCGCCGTTCATGTCGATCGGCTGCCCGGCGACCACCACCGCCTTGGTGCTGCCGTCGGCAAGCTTGAGCACAGCCTCCATCTGCGGGATCGTCGCGCCTTCGCCGAGCCGCTCGATCGCCAGCTCGCGTCGCTCGGCCTGTTCGAGCACGTCGATCTCGTACACCGAGCGGCCGAGCACGTCGTCGCGCGCGTGGCCCGTCATGTCGAGAAAGCCCTGGTTGACCTTCACGTAGCGCAAGTCGTCGAGCCGGCAGATCACGGCCGGCGCCGGATTCGCGTTGAAGGTGCGCTCGAAGCGTTCTTCGGCGCTCGCCCATTCGGTCGCGTCGTGCAGCACGAGCGCGAGGCAGTCGGGCGCGCCGGCCGCGTTCGTCAGCACTAGGCTGCGGATGCGGTGCACCCAGCTCACCGACTCGTCGGCGGCCGATTCGACTTCGACCGTCACGTCGCTGAATTCCTCGCCGGCGATCACACGATCCATCGGATAGTGACCGTCGCGCACCGGATGATTGTTCCGGTAGCGCAGCCGGAATCGCTCGCGGTATTCGGTGACGTCCGCGCCGAGCGCCTTCAGCTCGGTCACGCCATGCATCGCGAGCGCGGCCTCGTTCGCCCAGACGATCCGCTGGTCCGGCTCGATCAGGATCACGCCCTCGGTCAGCCCCGCGATGATCTGGTGCAGCTGGCGCCGGTCGGTATGCGACTTGAGCGCCTGTTCGTCTACTGGTTCGTTCATCGAATCGTTGTCCCTTCTCGTCAACATGAGCGATCAACATGAGCGCCGGCCGAGCGCCCGTTGCAGCGGCATGCCCCGGCCGGCACGTGCGGCGATGATCGCGTGCCGCGCAACGGCGCGACACGCGCGAATGCACTATCTCGAATAGTACATTCGCACGCCGCCCGTGATCGTGCGGTGCCCCGCCGAATGGTGCGGTGCGGCCAGCGCGCCTGTCGCGCCGCGTTGCCCGGGTCGTGGTGCATGTCCCCGCCCACCGTCTGTTCCGTCCCCCAGTGCAAACGCACTAACCGATCCGGTGAATTTGCGCGATGTCCGCTCGCGTTCGCGTCGGTACGCTGGTACTGCATCGGCGCTCATGCGCTGCCCTTTCATACCGCAGAGGGAGGACACCCGGATGAAATTGCATCAGACACCCGATCCGACGCGGCCCGAACCGGCCCCGGACCATCCGCCCGAACCGGCGCCCGGCACCGACCCGCCGGTACCGCTGCCGCCCGACGTGCCGCGCCCGGACATGCCGCCGCGCGAGCCCGGCTACGACACGCCGATCGCGCGCTGAACGCGCCGGCACCGCACGGGAACGCGCCGTGCTCACCGACTGATTGATTCAACCCGCCAATCGAAGGAGAACATCAATGAACAAGACCTCGCACCTTTCGACCCTGCTCGCCGTCAGCGCGGCCTTCCTGCTTTCCGCCGCGCCGCTCACGAACGCGCACGCCCAGGCCTCGTCGACCGACAGCGGCATGGCGAGCGAATCGAATCAGCCTGTCACCGACACGTGGATCACGACCAAGGTGAAAGGTGAGCTCGCAACGACCGACGGCGTGAAGAGCACCGACATCAGCGTGAAGACGGTGGACGGCGTCGTGACGCTGACGGGCGTGCTGCCGACGAAGACCGCCGTGAAGAAGGCCATCGCCGTGACCCGCGCGATCAAGGGCGTGAAGCACGTCGACGCATCCGGCCTGAAGGCGAAGGCCTGAGCTACCCCGCGGCCGAGCGCCGCACTTTTCTCCCCTTACGAAAGGAGCACACCATGAACGAAGACAAGATCAAGGGCCAGTGGAAGCAGCTCACCGGCAAGCTGAAGGCCAAGTGGGGCAAGCTGACCGACGACGACCTCCAGGTCGCGGAAGGCAATCGCGATTATCTGGCCGGCAAGATCCAGGAGCGTTACGGGATCGCCCGCGACGAAGCCGAGAAGCAGTTGAAGGAGTTCGACCGCGAGCTGTAACGCGCCAGTCGTCTCACCCCGCCGCGACGCACGCCGCGTCGCGGCCACGAGGAGGACCACGACATGGGCAAATATCTGATCGCATGGCTGCTCGGCGTACCGATCGGGCTGCTGGTGCTGTTTTATCTGGTCACGCACCTCTTCTGACGCACGCGACGCGTCGTCAATGAAAACGGGCCGACGGCTGAAACCAGCCGCCGGCCCTTCTCTTTTGCGTGGCGTACGTGACGCGTCGCGCTTACTTCGCCCCGTTCGCCGTCATCTTGAAGATGCCCTGCGCGTTGCCCGCATCGAAGCGCAGGTCGGTCACCCACCGGCGCGCCGCCTGGTCGAACGTGCGCTTGCGCGTGATGAACTCGTAGAACGAACCCGGCACGTTGCGCTTCACCGTGCCGCCGTCGCGGGTGCGGAACTCGCGCTCGACGGTATCCGCGCGATAGGCCGTCTGGAACACGCGGCCCGAGCGCGAGCGTTCGACTTCGGGCTTCATCGGCCGCCCCTTCGCCTTCTCGTCGTCGGACAGCTTGAACACGTCGGCCACGCGGTCGGTCGCGTGATTGAACGCGTTGCCCTCGGTCGCGATCCACGCCATTTCCGCCGATTCCATCAGCAGCGTCTCGTAGTCGAGCTCGTTCGGCACGTCGTGCTGGCGCGCGAACGCGCCGACGATTTCCGGCAGCAGCGCATGGGCGTCTTCGAGCGACAGCCAGCCTTCGCGCTCGACTTCCCACAGCCGCGCGACGGCGGCCGGCGACAGCGGGTCGCGCGACGAGCCGACCACGTTCGTCACGGCCTGCTGGAATTCCTTCGAGAAGCGCTCCGGATGCAGTTCGCTCACGAAGAACTGCGCGATTTCGTCCGGCGCGTCTTCATGCGCATACGCGCGGCCGGTCATGCCGAGCTTGTCGAGCGGGTAGCGGCCGTTCAGGCGGAAGCCGAGCGGACGCAGGATGCGCGTGAACGCCGCCTCGCCCGGCGGCAGTGCGCCCGTGTGCGGCCAGCGCACCGTGCGCAGCGCGCCGTGGTCGAAATAGACCGAGCCGCCGTTTTCGATCGCCTCGGCCGTGTACGCGCGGCCGTTCGCCGAACGCTCGAGCAGCCCTTCGAACAGCGCCATGTTCATCGCTTGCGCGATTTCCGCGCGCGTCACGACGCCGTCTTCCCATTCTTCGAGGATGGCCGGCATGTTGAGGGTCGAGAACAGGGCGTCGGTCTTCGCCTGTCCCAGCAGCTTGGTCAGCAAGCTGTCGATATTCGGATTGCGCATCAGGATTCTCGTCTCGGGGACTCGCCGGCAAACGTGCCGGCCACTCGTCGGCCGGCCGCCCACGGGCGCCAAGCCTTGCATGGCAAGCATTATTCAAAGGGTTGCAGCGGGGCGTAAAGCGAGATTAAATTGATATGTGATGAGTTTTTGGAATTATCAGCCGCTCATCGCCGGCGTTTCGCCCCCGGCGGCGGGCGGGTCCGTTCATCAGATCAATCGAGCATCATGCGCAAATTCAAGATCCCCAACATGGGCGCGCTCGTGGCTTTCGAGGCCGCCGCCCGCCACGAGAGCTTCACGCACGCGGCCAAGGAGTTGTTCCTGACCGAAAGCGCCGTGTCGCGGCAGATCGCGACGCTGGAGGCGAGCCTCGGCGTGCGGCTGTTCGCACGCGTGAAGCAGCGCGTCGTGCTGACGCGCGCCGGCAAGCTGTACGGCACGCAGGTGCGGCGCGCGCTCGAAACGCTCGACCGCGACACGCTGTCGATCATCGCGCACGGCAGCGGCGGCGGCTACCTGGAACTCGCGGTGCTGCCGACCTTCGCGTCACACTGGCTGATCCCGCGCATCAAGAGCTTCTACGACCGCACGCCCGACGTGCGCGTGAACATGGGCAGCCGCACCGACCTGTTCTCGTTCGAGGACACGCATTTCGAGGCTGCGATCCACTACGGCAAGCCGACCTGGCCCGGCACGTCGTCCGACTACCTGTTCGGCGAGGAAGTCGTGCCGATCTGCTCGCCCGCGTTGCTGAACGGGCCGGTCGAGCGCGTCGAGGATCTGCTCGCGTATCCGCTGCTGCATTCGACGACGCGCCCCGGCGCGTGGGCGCAGTGGTTCGAGACGCATGGCGTCGAGGACATCCGCACGATGCAGGGCGTGCGCTACGAACTGCATACGATGCTGATCAGCGCGGCCGCGGCCGGGCTCGGCGTCGCGCTCGTGCCGAAGTTCTTCGTCGAGGAACAGTTGCAGCAGCTCGGCCTCGTCGTGCCGTGCGACGCGGCAACCGTCGGCGATTCGGCGTACTACCTCGTGTATCCGACCGAGTTCAGCCACAGCAAGCCGCTGGAATCGTTCCGCGGCTGGCTGCTCGAACAGGCGAGCGCGTATGCGGCGCCGGAACGCGACACGCAAGACGCCGATGAAGAGGATGACGAAGACGTCGAGTAACGGCGCGGTCGCACCGGTGTCATGACGCGGTGGCGCCGCATGCGTGCCGCGCCGGCACGCCGGCCGAAACGATCTTCACCAGCAGCGCGCGGGCGCGACCGCTCATGCTCGACACGTCAAGCGCGAGCCGGATCATGGGCGCTCGAGTGCGAGGCATCGTGAGGAAGCCCCGCATCGTCGCGCACCGCGTGCGTTACATGTGCCACTTCACCGTGGCGGTCAGCGTGCGCGGATCGCCGGGCATGTTGTACAGGTCCGCATTGCCGTGCGCGGCGATGAAGTAGCGGCGATTGAACAGGTTGTCGAGCGTGAGCGTCACGTCGACCTTCTTGCTGCGATAGCCGGCGCCCAGGTTGAACACCGTGAACGACGGCAGCGTGACGAGGTCGCTCGCCGACGTGTAGCGCGCCGACTGGAACTGCATGCCGGCCGCCGCATAGAAGCCGTACGGCAGCTCGCGCTTGAGCCACAGGTTCGCGCTGTGGCGCGGCATCAGCCCCGGCGTGTTGCTCGATACCGCAAGGCCGGCCGCCGTCGATTGCGCGGAGCCGTCCACCGTGCCGTTCAGGTACGCGTAACCCGCATACACCGACCACTTCGGCGCGATCTCGCCGGTGAAGCCGAGCTCCATCCCGCGTACGTGCTGGGTACCGATCGGCAGCGCATAGCCGGGATTCGCCGGGTCGCCGATCTGCTGGTTGGTCTGGCGCATGTCGAACAGCGCGACGCTGGCCGTCGCCTTGCCGCCGAGGTCGAAGCGTGAGCCGACTTCATACGCGGTGGTCTTCTGCGGCGCGAGCGCGGCGCCGTTCGTGAACGCGCCGGAACTGATCAGCGTGTCGGCCAGCGGCGAGAACGACTGGCTGAACGACCCGTACAGCGTCAGCCAGTCGAGCGGTTCGTAGATCAGGCCGACGCGCGGGCTCCACGCATGGTCGGTGCGATCGAGATTGACGTTCGACGACGTGTAGTCGTGGCGGATCTGGTTCAGGTAGTCGAAGCGCAGGCCGGCGAGCACCTTCCAGTGTTCGGTCAGCGAGATCAGGTCCTGCGCGTACACGCCCGCGAGCCCGACGACGGTCGACGCGTTCGTCTTCGCACGCGTGCCGGTCGGCACGCCGGGCAGGACGACCGGCTGCGGATTGAAGAGATCGTAGGTCGCGACCTTCGACACGCTGTAGATCGTGTCGAACTTCTGCTGCTGCGACAGTTCCAGCCCGTACAGCAGCTCGTGGCGCATGCCGAACAGCGACGTCTTCTGCGTGAGTTCGAACAGCCCGTCGATACCGTGATCGGTGCGCTGGCGCGTCGACTGGTCGAGCGTGACGACCGGGTGCGCGGCGGTCTTGATCGGCTCGTACGTCACGTAGTTCTTCCGCTCGAGCGAGAAGTCGTACGCGCGGATCGCGCCGTGGAACGACAACGAATCGTTGAAGCGATGATCGAGCGACACCGTCGCGCTTTTCGCGGAGACGTCGTTGTACGAACTGTTCACCCCGTCGGCCGACCCGTAGTACGTGTTGATCGGCACGTCGACCGGCCGGCCGAGATACGCGGGGATCCCCTGGTCGGACGTGCGGCGGTCGTGCAGGTAGTCGAATTCGACGTTCAGCACCGTGTCGCGGTCGAGCTTGAACTGCGCGGACGGCGCGATCGCCTGCCGGTTGAGCTGGAACTGGTCGCGGAAGCTGTTCGAATTCTCGGCCGCGCCGGTCATGCGAAAGCGCGCCGCGTCGTTCGCGTTCCAGCCGAGGTCGAATTCGCCGCGCCGCTCGCCGCGCGTGCCGAGCGTCACGCCCACGTCGTTCACCGGGTTCGCGAGCGGCCGCTTCAGCACGCGATTCACGATGCCGCCCGCCGAGCCGCGTCCGTACAGCACGGCCGCCGGCCCCTTCAACACTTCCACGCGATCGACGTTCGACAGGTCGCGGTAGTACAGCGCGTCGTCGCGAATGCCGTCGACGTACTGGTCCGTGATGCTGTTGAAGCCGCGGATCGTGATCTGGTCGCGCTGGCCGTCGCCGACCGAGAAGCCGACACCCGGCACGTTGCGCAACGCGTCCTGCAGCGACGTCGCGTTCTGATCCTCGATCACCGCGTGCGGCACGACGTTCACGGTCTGCGGCACGTCCATCAGCGACATGTCGGTCTTGGTCGCCGCGCGCGAATGGCCGCCGTCGTACGACGCATGCTCGGCGGCCGCGTTGACGGAAATCGCGGGCAGGGTCGCCGCGGCGTCGGCCGCCTGCGCGCAGGCGGCGCGTGTGCCGGCAAGCGACGAGGCGATCAGAAGGACGTGGCACGCGCTCTTGTTGAATTTCATCGTTGAAGTAAAGGCAGAGGGAAAATGGTGAGCGCAAACGCGTGCGGCCGACGCAGGGTCATCAGCCGGCGACTCGACAGGCGAACGCGTGTCTACGCACAACGGACGGCGCACAGAGAATCGCCTCGTCGCCCCGGCCGGCATGCCCGGCACGAAAACGCCGTTGCGACGCGTCACGGCTCGTAATGGAGCGAAATATTAAACGAGAATGATTCGCGTTATTAATCAATTTCCAACATGTCGCCTTCGTGCAACGTACCTCCGGCTAACACTGCGGATTCCTGACGAATAACTTTCAGTTTTGCGCATCGACGCGCGGATTTCGTAAAGAAATAGAAAGAAATTGAGCGGGCGCGGTGCGTTATGACCGTATGGATCGAAGGGCTGCTTGGGATGCGTCGTTCGAGGACATGCACTTCGGGCGCGATCCACGACGGCAAGCCGACCTGGCGAGCGCGTATGCGGCGCCGGAGTGCGATACGAACGAGGCCGATGAGGAAGACGACGAGGACGTCGAATGACGCGAGCCATTGCGACATCCCGCCGGCGCGTCGACGGGCCGGCGGGGCCCGTCGACGCCGGGTCTTACTTCAGGCGGCAATCGCGAACGGTCGCGATCCCCGATGCAAAGTCGCCCACGCAATGCAGCGTGACGCGCTTGCCGACCAGCCGCTGCGCCTTCTGTTCGGCCGCCGCATCGACGAACGACGCGCGCACCGCCTGATCGGCATCCACGTCTTCGCCGATCTCCGCGAGCGTCTTGCCTGTGAAGCCCTTCTCGAGACCGAGCAGCGTGCCCGTCAGCGCGACCGGCTGGTCGAAATACTTGTCGCCGCCCGAACCCGTATAGGCCTCGATCATCTGCGCGGCCGATACCTTGAGCTCGCCTTTCGCGGCCATGGCGCCCGAGACGATCGTCAGCGCGAGGGCGGCAAGTGCGATTCGTTTCATTGCGTGGTTTCTCCGTGGTTGAACAGTGTTTTGAAAAAGTTGGCGCTCGCGCGCCGGCGGAACACGACGGCCCTGCACGCACGCGCCCCGTGTCCGCCCCACGGGCAACACGACGGCGCACGACGTGCACGGCCTGACGGTTATTTGCGTGGGGCTGCTTCGATCAGCGCGACGGCCCTGCGGTCGTACACGTCGGGCGTCGCCTTCGCGCCGCGCGCGACCGCTTCGCGCACGCTGCCGGTGGCGTCATCCTTACCCGCGCCGATCAGCGCGGGCGCATCCGGATCCGCGCCGGCATCGAGAAGCGCCTTCACGCAGTCAGGGTTGTGCACGATCGCCGCGCGCAGCAACGGCGTCTCGCCCCAGCGGACGCGTTGCTCGCCCAGCCGCGGCTCGATCGGCGTGCCGGGTTCATGCAGGATCGCGATGCGCTCGGCCGCGGTCGGGTCGGGCTGACCGTCCAGTTCGTAGCGTCGCTCGCACACGAAGCTGAGCGGCGTCTGTCCGGTCTTCGCATGCGCGTACGGATCGGCGCCGGCGTCGACCAGCAGCTTGAGGATGTCGAGATCGGATGCCGCGCGTCCGGTCAGCACCGTGTATCCATTCGGGTCGGTGGCGCGGGCATCGGCGCCAGACTTCAACAGCATCCGGACGAGCTCGGGCGACGGGGTATACGCATTCGCGGCCATCGCCAGCGGCGGCTCGCCGCTCGGTGCGATCGCGTTGACGTTCGCGCCCGCGCCGATCAGCAGGCGGATCGTTTCGAGCTGGTCGGGCTTGAGTTCGCCGAGCGTCGCGTTGCTGATCGCGTACGTCAGCAACGTCCAGCCCTTGGGCGACATCGGCATGTTGATCGCAACGCCGGACGCGATGAACAGTGCAACGACGTCCGGCACCTGGCTGACGACGGCCAGCCCCATCGGCGTGAGTTCGGCATCCGGCATCGCGTAGCGCTGCTTCGCCGTCTTGTCATACGGACGCGCGCCCTGCTTGAGCAGCGCGCTGACGCGCGCCAGGTTCCGCGGGGTTTTATCCGCCGCGTAGTCGCCCATGGCGACCATCAGCTTCCATTCCTTGCCTTCCAGCGCGTAGCTCGCACTGGACAACGCCATTCCGGCGCACAGGCACGCCACCCCCCGTGCCAGCACGGTAGCGGCTTTTTTCGTTCTCGACCGCATGAACGCTCTCAGTATCGTTGTGTGTATTCGTGGCGCTGTCGCGCGCCGACATGATCGACGAAATACCGCACACGCACAATGTTCGCGCGATACCTTCTAAAGACAGGACGGGAAAGCAATCAGGAAGACGAGGATGGGAAGCGACGCGTGTGGCACGCTGCGAATGTCCGGTGCGCGCCGGACCGGGCAACCCCGACCCGGCGCTCCGGGCAGCCGACCTCGTATCGGCGGCGCGGCGGATCTTCTTCTGTTCTTCACTACGTCTGCTCTCAGGTTCACTGCATTTTTTTCCTCACCGCGTCGGGCCATTATCCGCTCAATTCAGCCGAAGTAAAACGTTTGCGGTTGCACCCACGCTGTTATACCGGCAATTCGGCAACAGTCTTTCCAAATGCTTACGGTCATTTCGACGCGATAGCACCCAGGTTGCATTCATTGCGGCGTTCCTTTTAAATGGAACTGGTTCCATTCATTGAATCGGCCATGTTCGTGCGTGACGAGCAGCCCCGTGCGCGTCATGATGCCGATTCAGGATCGAGGATCATTCCGCTCAGGATTTCGCATCGCCCGTCCTTCCCGGACACCCCGTCAAACGAGACCGTCATGCCCGATTCCGCCTCCCTGCAGCATCTGTTTCCCGCCTTGCAAGAGATTCCCGCCGAATTCCGGCTGGCTTCGCCGATCCACCAGCGCGTGTCGCTCGTCGACGGCGAATTGCGACCGTGGGACGGCGCAACCAAGACCGTGCTGTCGCCGGTATGCGTGCGACAGGCGGACGGCAGCGTCGAGCAGGTCGAGATCGGCAGCTACCCGGTGATGGGCGAAACGGAAAGCGACGCGGCGCTCGACGCCGCCGTGCGCGCGTACGACGCCGGCCGCGGCGAGTGGCCAACGATGAAGGTCGAGCAGCGCATCGCGTGCATGCAGGACTTCATCAAGCGGATGGTCGCGCAGCGCGAACTCGTCGTGAACCTGATCATGTGGGAGATCGGCAAGAGCCTCGCCGATTCGCAGAAGGAGTTCGATCGCACCGTCACGTACATGACGCAGACGATCGACGCGCTGAAGGAGCTCGACAACGCGAACTCGCGCTTCGTGATCGCGGAAGGCACGATCGGCCAGATCCGCCGCACGCCGCTCGGCGTCGTGCTGTGCATGGGCCCGTACAACTATCCGCTGAACGAAACCTTCGCGACGCTGATCCCCGCGCTGTTGATGGGCAACACCGTGGTGTTCAAGCCGCCTCAGTACGGCACGCTGCTGTTCGAGCCGCTGCTGGAAGCGTTCCGCGATGCGTTCCCGAAGGGCGTGATCAACACGATCTATGCGCCGGGCGCGGTGGTCGTGCCGCACATGCTCGCGTCGGGCAAGATCAACGTGCTCGCGCTGATCGGCTCGAGCAAGGTCGCCGATCACCTGAAGAAGCAGCACCCGAAGTCGCACCGGCTGCGCGCGATCCTCGGCCTCGACGCGAAGAACGCGGCGATCGTGCTGCCCGACGCCGACCTCGACCTCACCGTGAAGGAGTGCCTGCTCGGCGCGCTGTCGTTCAACGGCCAGCGCTGTACCGCGCTGAAGATGCTGCTCGTGCATCGTTCGATCGTCGACGAATTCCTGAAGCGCTTCACCGCCGCGCTCGAACAGTTGAAGATCGGCATGCCGTGGGAAAAGGGCGTCAGCATCACGCCGCTGCCCGGCATGCATCGCACCGCGTACATGACCGATGCGATCGATGACGCGAAGGCGAAAGGCGCACAGGTCGTCAACCATCAGGGCGGCGAATTCAGCAAGACGCTGTTCTACCCGGCCGTCGTGTATCCGGTGTCCGAAGGGATGAAGCTGTACCGCGAGGAGCAGTTCGGGCCGATCATTCCGGTCGCGCCGTTCGACGACGTGGAAACCGCGCTCGACTACGTGACGACGTCGGAGCACGGCCAGCAGGTCAGCATCTTCGGTTCCGATCCGGCGCAGATCGGCGCGCTCGTCGATCCGCTCGTGAACCAGGTGTGCCGCGTGAACATCAACTGCCAGTGCCAGCGCGGGCCCGACGTGTTCCCGTTCGCCGGGCGCAAGGATTCGGCGGAAGGCACGCTGTCGGTGAGCGACGCGCTGCGCGCGTTCTCGATCCGCTCGATGGTCGCGGCGAAGCAGACCGACAGCAGCAAACAGTTGCTCGACTCGATCGTGTCGGATCACCACTCGAAGTTCATCAATACGGGCTTCATCTTCTGAAGCCGGCTTGACCGCTACCGGAGCCTCCGTCGCACGCCAATGCGGCGGAGCGCTTCCGGCACACGCTGCGCGGCTAGACGTTCGTCACCAGCAGCCGAACGCCCGCCACGCCGAACACGACGGCCAGGCAGGCTTCCATCGCACGCCGGCCGCGCACGTACAGCCGGCGCGCCCCGTCCATCGAGAACACCAGCGCATAGCCGCCGAACACCAGGCAGCCGATCGCCAGGCAGCCCGGCACGACCGCGCCATGCGCGCCGCCCGCGCCGTTCGACGACAGCGCGACGATCGACACCCACACGAGAATCGCCTTCGGATTGGTCAGGTGCAGCATCGCGCCGCGCACGTAGAAGCGCGACAGCCGCTGCTCGCGCGCCGCGTTCGCCGCTGCCGCCGGCGGCCCCGCCAGCGCCGTGCGGCCCGACTTGAACGCGAGCCACAGCAGGTACAGCCCGCCAAACACCTTGATCGCGACCAGCAGCTTCGACCACGCGAGCAGTGCGGCCGAGATGCCGAGCGCCGCCACCGTCGCCCAGAACATCGACCCTGAAATCACGCCGAGCGCGAATGCGAGCGCCGCCTTGCGGCCCTGGTTCGCGGCGACCGACATGATCGCGAGATTGCTCGGCCCGGGGCTGGCCGTGCCGATGAAATAGGCCGTGTAGGCGAGCAGCAGGTTGGCCGAAAAGAAGGCGTGGACGTTCATATCGAACCTCGCGGGGATGATCGGGAGATTGTTGGCAAACCTGCACCGTCTGCCCATGGACAATTACGCGGCCAATCGCTGGGCCAGTTGCGTGGCCATGCAACCAATCGCCGCGCCGAACCGTCTCTGTTTTGAAACAACTGGCGCATTCGCCGCCGGTTCGCGCGATGCGGCGGCGTGCGCTCCCTGCAGCCGTTTCCCGTCGGCGAACGCACGGCGGGCATGGCCGCACCGCGCGGCGCGCATCGTTCCGGCCGTTCGCCGGCACGAGCGCGCGATGCGCTCGATGCCCGCGTTACGTTACATCCGTGAAGCATTTCGCGTCGCCGCGCCGCGTCAGGC
Organism: Burkholderia orbicola; assembly: GCF_900100915.1. Lineage (NCBI taxonomy): Bacteria > Pseudomonadati > Pseudomonadota > Betaproteobacteria > Burkholderiales > Burkholderiaceae > Burkholderia > Burkholderia orbicola. Next base: position 1,436,808 of record NZ_FNKW01000002.1, read on the forward strand.
GCCCGACGTCGCTTACCTGCCGCCCGTAGATGCCCTCCTCGATCGCCTGCGCGATCCAGTCCCGGCGGGACTCGCCGACCGATGCCGGATCGCGGCTCAACATTGCTCAACAATCGTCCGGCGGGGCTGGTACGGAATCTGCATTCCGTTCGGGCAGAAGCCGCGCCCGGTACCGCGCGGACATGAATTCACCCTCGGGCGCTCCCACGGATACGCCCGTACGCTATGCACACGCAACGAGGCTCTTCATGGATGCGCAGCCCAATTCGTCCGATACGTCGTTCCAGCTCTTCCTCGCGAAGGTGCTCGAACAGCCGCTGCCCGACTGGACCGAAAAACAGCAGATGGAACTCGAGATGGCGCGCACGCTGTCGACGCAAATGGTCACGCTCGCCGAAGACATGCGCGGCCGCACGCCCGATCTTGCGCGCTGCCTCGTGCTGCTCCGCTACGCGAAGGTGCTCGACTTCATGCTGACGTCGCTCGCCGCGCACCGCGACATCCATCCGCAAACGCTGCGCACGCTGTTCCGGCTCGCGAACCTGAAGGTCGACGATGCGTATCCGGTGTGAGCGGGCGCAACGGCTCGGGGGCCGCGCAGGACCGTCGCGGCAACGCCGGCCATACACGATTCGCGCGAGTGTCGGATAACCTCGCCGCATGAGCGTTGGAAATAGAAACCGGACATCCCGGCCAGCCGGCGAATTCGGCTTCTTCATGAAGCAATACGGTCGCAACGTGCGGAAGCATCCCGATCGAACGATCGCCGCTACGCTCACGCCACCGAGCACATGATGAAGCGACTGTCGCCGGCCGATCGCGCCGATCTGCTGGCCGACGGCGAACGGGACGTCACCCCTGGCTCCCCCCTGACTTGCCCCACTCCACACGCACGGCCCGCCTGCCCCTCCGCGCAAACGGAGGTACAATCGCGCGCCATGAACGCACTTCGCCGCTTCCTGCTCCGGCCAGGCGTCGCGCGACAGTGGCTGTGGGGGTTCCTCCTCGTGACGCTGCTGTCCCGCGCGCTGATGTCGGGCGCCGTGATGCTCGATCCGGACGGTCCGGATGCGGGCTCGGTGGTGCTGTGTTCAGGCCAGGGCCCGCTGATCGTCACCGCCGCCGCGCTGGCCGCCCGCTTCGACGCGAGCGCGCCGATCACGCCGGCCAACGATGCGCTGGCGCTCGTCGATGCACTGAAGCACGACGCGCACGCCGACAAGGCGGCGTCTTCCGGTAACGGCGACAGCCTGTGCGCATTCGGCGCCGCGCTGTTCACCGCGATCGCATCGTTCGTGCTGCTGGTGCTGCTGTTTCCCGCGGCGCCGCCGCGACGCTTCCGCGTTCACTTCGACAGTCTTCCTTTCGTGCGATCGGTATTCGACGATCGCCCGCCCTCCCGCGCCCCTCCTCGGTTCTGCTGAACGTTCCGCCCTGTGGCGCAGGCACGTCGACGTGCCTGCGCGTTCACGCCGTTCGTTTCACCCGACCTGATTCACGCGTTCACCCGCCTGCCCGCATCGCACGGGCGACGCCGCCCTGCGCCCTGTTCGCGCAGCGTGCCGCGCCGCCTGCTGCGGCGATGCCCGCACGCGAGTGCGACGCACGTTGACGGCCGCCGGCCCGCGCCGGCCCCGCCGCTCGACGAACCGAGGAGTTCACACCATGTCGACCACCGTCGATCGGGCCATCTCGCCCGCCCGTTCCGCCAGCGCCGGTTACCGGACGCTCTGGCGCTGGCACTTCTACGCCGGCCTGTTCGTGATGCCGTTCCTCGTGATCCTCGCGATCACCGGCACGCTCTATTGCTTCCAGCCGCAGATCGAGCCGCTGCTGTATCCGCATCGGCTGGTCGTCGAACCGCGCGCGACGCCGCGGCTCGATGCCGACACGCTGCTCGCCCGCGCCCGCACCGCGATGCCGGCCGACGCCACGCCGGTTTCCGTGCAGGTCTCCACCGCGCCGGACCGCAGCGCCGAGTACGTGTTCCGGTTGCGCGACGGCAGCCGCGAGAGCGTGTACGTGAACCCGTACGACGGCAGCGTGCTCGGCACGCTGAGCGTCGAGAACCGCTTCATGCAGGTCGACCGGATGCTGCATCGCAAGCTGCTGCTCGGCAAGACCGGCGAGTTGCTGATGGAGCTCGCCGCCTGCTGGACCTTCGTGATGATCGGCACCGGCATCGCACTGTGGTGGCCGCGCGGCGCGGCACGCGTCGGGCGCGCGCTGCGGCCCGACCTGTCGCTGCGCGGCCGGCCGCTGTGGAAGAGCCTTCATGCGACGGCCGGCATCTGGCTCGCGGCCGGCACGATCGCGTTCATCCTGACCGGGCTGCCGTGGTCGGGCTCGTGGGGCAAGAACTTCAAGGCGCTCGCCGCGACCGTGAACCTCGGCGCGCCGGAAGGCGCGTGGGGCGGCGCGTCGATGCGCTCGACACGCCCGGGTGCCGCCGCGACGGCCGCGCATGCGCCTGCGCAGGCCGCCGCGCCGTCCGGCCATCACCACGATTCCGGCGAATCGATGCCGGGCATGGTGATGGACGACCTGCCGTTGCCGCAAACGCCGTGGGCGGTCGGCAACGTGCCCGTGCCGCATTCGCCGGCCGCGCCCGCGCCCACACCCGCGCCGCTGCCGCTGGGCCGCGCGATCGCGATCGTCGCCGGGCTCGGCGTGACGAGCGGCTACACGCTCGCGCTGCCGTCCGGCCCGGACGGCGTGTTCACCGCGTCGTACTTCCCGGCCGATCCGAAGGCCGAACGCACGATCTACGTCGACCAGTACAGCGGCGCCGTCTTGAAGGACATCCGCTATGGCGACTACGGCGCGGTATCGAAAGCGGTGTCGTACGGCACGTCGCTGCACATGGGCCGTTATTTCGGGCTCGCGAACCAGATCATTTGCGCGGTGCTGTCGCTCGGGCTCGCCGCGATGGCCGTCACGGGCACCGTGATGTGGTGGAAGCGCCGCCCGGCCGGGACGCTGGGCGCGCCGTCGCGCGAACGCGGCACGCCGCCGATGCGCGGCTGGCTCGCCGGGCTCGTGCTGCTCGGCCTCGTCTTCCCGTTGATGGGGCTGACGATCGTCGCGGTCTGGTTGCTCGACCGGCTGCTGTTCGGCCGCGCGGCACGCGCCGCGGCGTGACCGACGCAAGCGCTTCCACCCATTCGAAGGAAACCGAAACAATGAAGTTCAGATTGATGCTGCCCGCCGCCGTGCTCGCGGCGCTGTCGCCGGCCGGGCAGGCACAAACACAGGAACGCAGTGTCGACGGCACCGGCGCCACGCTCGCACCGATTCGCGTCGACGCGCGGAGGGCGCCCGCCCTGACGCAACCGCTCGACACGGGCAGCCATCTCGGGCTGTCGCCGCTCGAAACGCCCGCGAGCGTCGAGCAGATCAACCGCGCGACACTCGACACGCGCGGCGACAGTTCGATCATCGACGCCGTGAGCCGCGCCGCCGGCATCAGCGCGTCGCCACATCCCGGCAACGGCAACTCGGAGCTCGCCGCGCGCGGCTTCGTCGGCGCGTCGTCAGTCACGCAGCTCTACGACGGCGTGCGCCCGTACGGCGCGATCGGCGTCACGTTCCCGTTCGACACGTGGTCGGTCGACCATATCGACGTGCTGCGCGGCCCCGCTTCGGTGATCTACGGCGAAGGCGCGATCGGCGGCGTGGTCAACATCGTGCCGAAGAAGCCGACGCGCACGCCGATCCGCAACGAACTGCAAGTCGGCGGCGGCACCGAAGGCACGGCACGCGCCGCGTTCGGCAGCGGCGGCGCGATCAACGACAAGCTGTCGTACCGCTTCGACATCAGCGGCAACCGCGCGTCGAACTGGGTCGATCGCGGCGATTCGCGCAACCTGTCGGTGTCCGGCGCGCTACGCTACGACGTGACGCCCGACCTGTACGTGACGGCGTCGTATGCGCAGGGCTTCATGCATCCGATGCAGTATTTCGGCGTGCCGCTCGTCAACGGTGCGCGTGACCGCGCGCTCGACAAGAAGAACTACAACGTCGGCGACGCCGACATCGCATTCCGCGACAGCTGGGCCACCGTCTCGGCGAACTGGCAGCCGAGCGACAGCCTGAACGTGACGAGCACACTGTACCGGATGAAGAGCAACCGTCACTGGAAGGATGTGGAGTACTACATGTACCTGCCGTCGAGCGCGCAGGTACGCCGCAGCAGCTACACCGAGATCTTTCACGACCAGGAGCAATACGGCAACGTGACGACGGCCACCGTCGGCGGCGCGCTGCTCGGCATGCGCAACACGTTTTCGGCGGGCGTCGAGTTCAACCACACGACGTTCCAGCACGACAACAATTCGCCGTATGCGGGCACGTCTACGGTCGATCCGTTCAACTTCGATCCGGGCAGTTTCATCAACACGGCCGGCACGTTCCCGAAGTATCGCAGCCAGTCGAACCAGTACGCGCTGTTCGCCGAGAACCGGCTGGAGATCACGCCGCGCTGGTCGGTGATCGGCGGGCTGCGCTACGACCATGCGAGCGTGAACCGCGACGATCTCGTGAACGGCGGCGCATTCACGAAGGTGTTCGCGAACACCGGCTGGCGCATCGGCACCGTGTACGACGTGCGGCCCGGCCTCGCCGTGTACGGCCAGTATTCGGTCGCGGCCGATCCGGTCAGCTCGCTGCTGTCGCTCAATGCGTCGAAGGCGAACTTCACGCTCGCGACCGGCCGGCAGATCGAGATCGGCGTGAAGCAGTCGTTCCTCGACGGCAAGGCCGAATGGACGCTCGCCGCGTACCGGATCGTGAAGAGCAACCTGCTGACGGCCGACCCGGTGAACCCGAACCAGTCGATCCAGGTCGGCCAGCAGTCGTCGCGCGGGCTCGAGGCGACGGTCGGCGCGGAGATCGCGAAGGACTGGCGCGTCGATGCAAACGTGTCGATCCTGCGCGCGAAATACGACGATTTCCAGCAGTCGTCCGGCGGCACGACCGTGTCGCGCGCGGGCAACGTGCCGGTGTCGGTGCCGCAGCGGCTCGCGAACCTGTGGGTGAGCTGGCGCTTCGCGCCGGACTGGACCGGCATCGCGGGCGTCAAGTACGTCGGCAAGCGATTCGCCGATACCGCGAACCAGCTCGTGATGCCGTCGTACACGACCGTCGACCTCGGCCTCGCGTGGAAGCCGCGCAAGGACACGACGATCACCGCCCGCGCGTACAACGTGTTCAATCGCCGCTACGTGCAGTCCGCGTACTACAACGAGACGCAGTATCTGCTCGGCAACGACCGGCGCGTCGAGGTGCTGGCGAACTACCGGTTCTGAGCGCGCAGGCCGCCGCTCAACGTGCCAGGCGGCACGGGCGCGGCGGCATGCCGGTCAGCCTTCGGCATCGCCGGCGCGCGTCGATGCATCATGCACGCGTGCCCGCCGCGCGCCCCGCCATCCACTTCCGGTAGCGTCGCGTCTGGCACTGCGCGGTCAGTTGCTGGCCCACCAACGCGCGCAACGGCGACACCTGCGGGTGCGTGCGGCGCCCTTCGCTCAACCGCGCGAGCTGGAACTTGACGACAGCCATGTTCGCCAGCGCGCCCAGCGCCTTGTTCTTCCAGCGGATCGGCTGCAGCACCGGCGCGCTGTCCTTGCCGGCGCGCCAGTCGCGCGGCAGGTTCGGGTCGATCGACAGCGCGGTCGCGATGCCGACCATCGCCACGCCGCTGTTCACCACCTGCTCGGCCACAGCACGACGCCGGATGCCGCCCGTGACCATCAGCGGCATCCGCGCGACGGCGGTGATGTCGCGCGCGAATTCGAGGAAATACGCTTCGCGCGCCAGCGTGCGGCCATCGCGCGCCTCACCCTGCATCGCCGGCACTTCATAGCTGCCGCCCGACAGTTCGACCAGATCGACACCGAGCGGATTCAGCAGTTCGACCACGCGCTTCGCGTCGTCCGCGCTGAAACCGCCGCGCTGGAAATCGGCCGAGTTCAGCTTCACCGCGACGACGAATGCCGGCGACACCGCCGCGCGCACCGCCTTCACGATATCGAGCAGCAGGCGCGCGCGATTCTCGATGCTGCCGCCCCATTGATCCTGCCGGCGGTTCGTCAGCGGCGACAGGAACTGGCTCAGCAGATAGCCGTGCGCCGCGTGCACCTGCACGCCGGTGAAGCCGCTTTGCTCCGCGAGCTGCGCGGCGCGCACGAAGCGCTGCTGCACGTCGGCGATATCGGCGGCCGTCATCTCCTTCGGCACCGGGAACTGCTTCGACAGCGCACCGAGCGCGAGCGGCACTGCCGACGGCGCGAGCGTCGTCTGGCCGAGCGCCGCCTGCATCTGGCGCCCCGGGTGATTGATCTGCATCCACACGTGCGCGCCGTTCGAGCGCGCGATCTGCGCCCAGCGGCGGAAACGGTCGAGATGCGCGTCGCTTTCGAGTACGACGCCGTTCGGCCCCGTCATCGCTCGGCCGTCCACCATCACGTTGCCGGTCAGGATCAGCCCGGCCTGGCCGTCGGCCCACGCCTGGTACAGGCGCAGCAACGCGTCGGACGGCGCGTGATCCGCATCGGCCATGTTTTCTTCCATCGCGGCCTTGGCCAGACGGTTCGGAATTACCGCCCCGTTGGGCAGTGTGAGGGGCGCAAACAGATTCATGGTGGGACATCCTTGATTGACGATGGCCCACGATAACTTTAAAGTCAACTTTAAGGTCAAGCCCTTTTTGGAGCCCATCATGAAAATCGGCGAACTGGCGAAGGCGAGCGGCCTCGCGGCGTCGCGCATCCGCTTCTACGAAGCGAGCGGCCTGCTCGAACCGGCCCGCCGGCAGGCGAACGGCTATCGGGAATACGGGCCGGAAGCATTGACGCGGCTTGCGATCATCGACCGCGCGCAGTGCGCGGGCTTCTCGCTCGACGAGATCCGCGCGGTGCTGCCGCCCGATCTCGGCGCATGGCCGCACGACGAACTGCTGGCCGCGCTGCGGCACAAGGTCGACGAAATTGCGCTGCTCGAACGGCGTCTCGCGCAGAACCGGCAGCATCTGGAAACACTGATCGACGAGATCGAGAACAAGCCGGCGGGCGAGGATTGCGCGGGCGCCGCGCAGCGAATGCTCGACCGGCTGTGCGAGCAGGCCGCCGAGCCGCTGGAGGCGACGCCCGTCGTGCGGCCGGCGCGCAAGCGGGCGTGATGGAGTGTGCTGCGGGAGGGTGATGCGTGATTGTGATGCGCCGTCCATCGATCGATGCGCGCCGCGGCCGGAAGCAACACGCGGTACGGTTATACGGATTTGCTTACGTCGCAGGTAATCGACGCGCGCCGCCCGCGCCGCGATCATGGCGCCATCGACTCTCGAACCGCATCACGCCAAGGAGCCCGCCATGACCGCCTACGCCATCGCCCACCTGCATGACGTCGAAATGTGCGACGACATCGTCGAATACCTCGAACGGATCGACGGCACGCTCGCGCCGTACGACGGCCATTTCGTGATTCACGGCGCACGGCCGGAGGTACGCGAAGGCGTGTGGCGCGGCGACCTGATCGCGATCGCGTTTCCGGATCTCGACACGGCGCGCGCGTGGTACGACTCGCCTGCGTACCGGCAGATCCAGCCGCTGCGTGAACGGCACGCGAGCGGCCCGTTGATCCTGATCGACGGCGTCGACGAGCGACACAAGGCAACCGACATTCTGCGTTGATCGCCGCCGCCCTGACTTATTTCGCGTTGCGCTCCATCGGCTCGCCGACGACGAACCCGCCGCCCTGGAACCGCTGCGCGGGATCGTCGTATTCGGCGGTCGGCGCCGTCACCGGGAACAGCCCGGCGAACTGCTCGGAGCTGTCGCGCGGGCGAAAGCCGAGGAAACCGACCTTCGTGTTGTCCCACCACTTCACCGGGTTGTCCGACGTGCCGTAGACGATCGCGTGGCCGACGCGGTTCGTCAGCAGCGAGCAGCGCACGAGCTCGATGAAATCGCGATAGCTGAGGAACGTGACGAGCATGCGCGGGTTCTTCGGCACCTCGAACGACGAGCCGATCCGCAGGCATACGGTTTCGATCCCGAAGCGGTCGAAGTAATAGCGCGACAGCGATTCGCCGAAGCACTTCGTCACGCCGTACAGGCTGTCGGGGCGCAGCGGCGCATCGGCGTCGAGCACCTCGGTGACCGGATGGAAACCGATCGCATGGTTCGAGCTCGCGAACACGACGCGCTTCACGCCGTGCTTGCGCGCGGCTTCGTACAGGTTGTACGTGCCGGTGATGTTCGCGCCGACCAGATCGTCGAACGGCGCATCGACCGAAATGCCGCCGAGGTGAACGATCGCGTCCACGCCGTCGACGAGCTGCATCACGGCCGGTCGGTCGGCCAGGTCGACCACGCGGAGTTCTTCATGCGCGGCCGCGTCGCCGAGCGCCGCGATGTCGCTGACGCGCACGACGTCGGCCCAGTCGGCGAGCGCGCCGCGCAACTGGCGGCCGAGGTTGCCGGCCGCGCCCGTCAGCAGCAGGCGGCCGAACGGTTTGCGCGCGGCGGTGGATGAGGCGTTCATCGAATCTCCTTGATCTGACCTAAAGCGGAAAACGTTTTCCAACTATACGCGTGCGCGGCGTCGAGCGTCAATGGTCGAATCTGCTCGCAGCCATCCGCACTTTCCCGATATCGACGGGTGGCTGCACGCCGGCTTTTTCTGCCACAATCCGGCGTTATCGAACGAAAACGTTACCCTTCCGATGAAAAAAGTTTCCTCGACGATCCGCGACGTGGCCGCGGAAGCCGGCGTGTCGGTCGCGACGGTATCGAAGTACGTGAACGGCACGCAACGCTTCTCGCCGACCGTCGAGGCACGGCTCAAGGAGGCCATCGAGCGGCTCGGCTATCGATCGAATCCGCTTGCGCGCTCGATGATCACCGGCCGCACGCGCACCATCGGCCTCGTGATCCTCGACATCAGCAACCCGCACTTCACGAACGTCGTGAAAGGCGCGAACCGCGTCGCGCTGCAGCACGACTACACGCTGCTGCTCGTCGATACCGAGGAGAGCCAGGCGCGCGAACGCTCGCTGATCGAGGCGCTCGCGCAGCGCGTCGACGGGCTGATCGTCAGCACGCGGATGCCCGACGAGGAAGCCGGCTGGATGCTCGACCTCAACAAGCCGCTCGTGCTGCTGCGTCGCAGCCCCGGCCTGCCGATTCCGAGCGTCGGTATCGACAACCGGCTGTCGACCTACATGCTCGCGCGCCACCTGCTCAACCTCGGCCATACGCGCATCGCGTATCTCGGCTTCGGCACCGCGCGCGTGAACGACGAACGAATCCAGGGCGCGCGCGACTGCCTCGCCGAAGCGGGGCTCACGCTCGACGTGCATGACGCGCACGCGCCGACCGCCGAGGCCGGCGAGCGTGCGTGTTCGCGCGTGATGCTCGGGCCGCAGCGCCCGCAGGCCGTGATCTGCTACAACGACCTGATCGCGCTCGGCTTCATGAAGGAAGCCGCGTCGCTCGGCTTCCGCCTGCCGCAGGACGTGTCCGTCGCCGGCATCGACAACGTGCCGTACGGCGCATACGCGGCGCCCGCGCTGACGACCGTCGACATCCAGAGCGAGAACATGGGCGAACTCGCGATGCAGAAGCTGATCGATGCGCTCGCCGGGCGCACCGACGCGAGCTATTCGACGTTCGAACCGCGGCTGATCATGCGCGCGTCGACCGCATCGGCCGGCTGACGCGGTCGCGACGCGTCACGTCCCCAAACGCAAAAACGCCGCCCGAGGGCGGCGTTGTCGCTTGCCGATACGCGATCACGCATCGAGTTTCGCGGGCTTCATCTTCGGCGTGAGCACGTGCATCACCGCCAGCGCGATCAGGTAGGCCGACGCGCCGATCGCGAACAGCACCCAGTAGTGGCCGGTGCGCTGCAGCACCTGGCCGATCACTTCCGAGAACAGCACGCCGCCGATCGAGCCGGCCATCCCGCCGATACCGACCACCGATGCGACCGCGCGGCGCGGGAACAGGTCGGACGCCGTCGTGAACAGGTTCGCCGACCAGCCCTGGTGCGCGGCGGCGGCGAGGCCGACGATCAGCACCGCGATCCACAGGCTCTGCACCTGCGATACGAACGCGATCGGCAGCACGCAACATGCGCAGATCAGCATCGCCGTCTTGCGCGCCCGGTTCACGCTCCAGCCCGCACGCAGCAGCATCGACGACAGCCAGCCGCCGCCGATACTGCCGACCGTCGTCAGCGCATAGATGCAGACGAGCGGCAAACCGATGTGCTGCATGTCCATCCCGCGCGATTCGTTGAGCCACTTCGGCAGCCAGAACAGGTAGAACCACCACACCGGATCGGTCAGGAACTTGCCGATCAGGAAGGCCCACGTCTCGCGCTTGCGGATCAGTTCGCCCCAGCGCGGCGCGCCGGCGTTCGCGTTCGCCGCGTCGAGCGCTTCGGCTTCGTCGCGCGGTTCGTCGTATTCCGCGGCGAGCGCACGCGTGTCGGCCGTGCGATACATCACCAGCCACACCGCGAGCCACACGATGCCGATCGCTCCGATGATCACGAACGCCGCGCGCCAGCCGTAGGCCACCGCGATCGCCGGGATGATCGCCGGCGCGAACACCGCGCCGATGTTCGCGCCCGAGTTGAAGATGCCGGTGGCGAGCGCGCGTTCGCGGCGCGGAAACCATTCGGCCGTCGTCTTGATCGCGGCCGGGAAGTTGCCGCCCTCGCCGATCCCGAGCAGCGCACGCACGAACGCGAAGCCCGTCACCGAGCCGACCGCCGCGTGCAGCATCGCGGCGATGCTCCACACCAGCATCGCCACCGCGTACGACACGCGCGTGCCGAGCCAGTCGACGATGCGCCCGAAGCCGAGCAGACCCAGCGCATAGAACGCCGAAAACGCCATCACGATGCGGCCGTACTGCACCTGGCTCCAGCCGATGTCGTGCTGGAGCATCGGCGCGAGCAGGCCGAGGATCTGCCGATCCATGTAGTTGATCACGGTCGCGAAGAACAGCAGCGCACAGACGGTCCAGCGGTAGCGGCTGGCGGCCGCGCGCACGGCGCCGACGACGGCAGATTGCATGAATGTCTCCGATGCGCGGTCGCGCCCGTCGCGCCGCGCGGTATTCGTTGACCGGCGACCGGCGCCGGGGCGAACGGCCCATGTGCTGACGCACCGGCCCTTTTCGCCAACCCATCTGGAAAACGTTTTTTAAAGAATAGGGCGTCTGCCGGTACCGTGTCAGTCGGGGATTTCGATGAGTCATCTCAAATTGATCGCGGTAAAAGAGACGACTGTTTCGCAGAGTGGTATTAACCGTTTTTCCCCTGATTTTCCCGCTGCGGCGCGGCTGGCGCGCGGCGGCCGACACACATGTCCGATTCCAGCCAGAATCGACCGCAGGGATGGTTTACAGTCGTCCCATGCGCCTCGATCCCGACACCTGCTACGACGCCCTGCTTTCGCGGAACCGCCGCTTCGACGGCTGGTTCTTCGTCGGCGTCGCGACGACCGGGGTGTACTGCCGCCCCGTCTGCCCGGTGAAGCCGCCGAAAGCGCAAAACTGCAGCTACTACCCGACCGCCGCGGCCGCCGAGAAAGCCGGCTTCCGGCCCTGCATGCGCTGCCGCCCCGAACTCGCGCCCGGCCACGGGCTGCTCGACCTGTCCGGCAATCTCGCCGACGCGGCCGCGACGCTGATCGACGACGGTTTCCTGAATGCGCATTCCGTCGCCGCGCTCGCACGGCGCGTCGGCGTGACCGAACGCCATTTGCGCCGCATCTTCAGCGCGCAGTTCGGCGTGTCGCCGGTCGAGTTCGCGCAGACGCAGCGGCTGCTGATGGCCAAGCGGCTGCTGACCGATACCGCGCTGCCGGTGGCCGTCGTCGCATCGACGGCCGGGTTCGGCAGCGTACGGCGCTTCAACGACCTGTTCCGCCAGCGCTACGGACTCAATCCGCTACGGCTGCGCAAAGGGGCCGGCGCGTCGACCGACGGCGACATGACCTTCCCACTGCCGTACCGGCCGCCGTTCGCGTGGGCCGACCTGATGCGTTTTCTCGCGCAGCGGCAGATCGACGGCGTCGAGCGGATCGACGCGCGCGGTTATGCACGCATTGTCGAATTGCCGAATCGACACGACGGCGACCGCGTGGCCGGCTGGCTGTCCGTCGCGCACGTGCCGCAGCGCTTCGCGCTGGCCGTCACCGTGTCGCCCGCGCTGACGCCGGTCGTGCCGGCCGTGCTCGCACGCGTGCGCCGGCTGTTCGATCTCGACAGCCGCCCCGACGTGATCGACGCGCATCTCGGCGATCTCGCGAGCGGCTCGCCGGGGCTGCGCGTGCCCGGCGCGTTCGACGGTCTGGAGATTGCGATCCGCGCGATCGCGGGCGAGCAGCTTGCGGCGGCGCAGGCCGATACGCCGTTGCTCGCACGGATCGCGGAGCGCTTCGGTCACTCGGTCGACGGTGCGCCGCCCGGCCTCACGCACGCCCTGCCCTGCGCCGCGACACTGGCCGCGCTGCCGCCTTCGACCCTCGAAACGATCGGCATCGAGCGCGACATGGCGCATGCGATCGTGTCGCTCGCCCGTGCCGTCGACGACGGCACGCTCGCGCTCGAACCGATGGCGCCGCTCGATGCGACGCTCGCCGCGCTGCGCGCGCTGCCCGGCTTCGACGAACGCGCGGTGCAGTACGTCGCGATGCGTGCGATGGCCTGGCCGAACGCGTTCCCCGCCGACGACGCGTTGCTGCCCGCCCGCGCCGAGCGCACCGACCGCACGCGCGTGCCATCAGCAGCGCCCCATGCGGCACGTTGGGCGCCGTGGCGCGCGTATGCCGCACTGCATGTGTGGCGCCTTCATGGAGATGGATTGCGATGACTCCCGCTCACCTGATTCCGAGCCCGCTGGGCGACATCGCCGTGCGCATCGAGGATGATGCGCTGACCGGCCTGTACTTCGTCGGCCAGAAATACTTCCCGTCGCTTGCGATCCTGAACGACGCGCACACGCTCGCCATGTCGCCGATCGCCCGCCGGGTCGCGGAAGAAATCACCGAGTACTTCACCGGCGCGCGCGACACGTTCTCGGTGCCGATCCACCTGCGCGGCACCGCGTTTCAGCGACGCGTATGGCAGGAACTGCTTGCGATTCCGTTCGGCGAACTCGTGTCGTATGGCGACATCACCGAACGCGTCGGGCTGCCGATGAGCGGCGCACGCGCCGTGGGCGGTGCGGTCGGCCGCAATCCGGTATCGATCATCGTGCCGTGCCATCGCGTGGTCGGCGCATCGGGCAGCCTGACCGGCTATGCGGGCGGCATCGATCGCAAACGTGCGCTGCTGTCGCTCGAAGGCGCAGAACTTTCACGCGGCGCGCATCACCCGATGCAGCAGGCGCTCGCGTTCTGATCGACGGAGCGCGTCACGCGGGCAGCACCGGCCGGCGCGCTTCACGCTTCGCATACGCGCCGGGCGTCATGCGGAATTTCGCCTGGAACAACGCGATGAACGACGACGTCGAGTCGTAACCCAGTTGCGCGGCCACCGTGCCGATCGGCTGGCCTGCATCGAGCAGCGGCAGCGACGCGAGCAGCCGCACGGCCTGCCGCCATTCGGTGAACGACAGCCCCGTGTCCTGCCGGAACAGCCGCGACAGCGTGCGCCGCGTCGCGCCGACCTGATGGCCCCATTCGTCGAGACTGCGCGTGTCGCCCGGCGCCGCATGCAACGCACGCGCGATTTTCAGCAGGCGCGGATCGCGCGGCAGCGGCACCGTGAGCGGCGCCGGCTGCATGCGTGCGATCCGGTCCGCAATCAGGCACACGAGCGCACCGTCGGGCCCCGCCTCGTCGTAATTCACCGGCAACTCGCCGGTCGCGATCACCAGCTCACGCAGCAGCGGCGTCATGCAGAGGATCGTGCAATCGTCGTTCACGTCGCTGCGCGCAATGGCTGCGTCGAGATACAGGCTGTGGAACGCGACGCAATCGCGCGTCGACACCGCGTGCGGCACGTGCGGCGGAATCCACATCGCATAGTGCGGCGGCAGCAGTTGCCGGCCCGACGGCGTCGACACCTCGAGCACGCCGCTCGTCGCATACATCAACTGCGCCCACGGATGACTGTGCGCGTCGACGCTCACGTTGCCGGGAATGCCGAACGCGCGCACGTACAGCGGCCTCGGCAGGCGCGTCATCGGCGGCACCGCGTAAGGGTCGCCGGGTTGTCCCGCCAGCAACATAAGACGTCCTCCGAAGGTCATTGCACGAACGCACGCGATGCTACCGTGGCGGCTCCTTTTTCACACGGCTTCCGCCCATGAGCGCTCATACCCGCATCACCCGCAAGACCGTCACCGCGATCCGTTCGACCAAAGGCATCGGCAGCCTCGTGTCGCTGACCGCGTACTCCGCGCCGATGGCGAAGCTCGTCGATGAAGTAGCCGACGTGATCATCGTCGGCGACTCCGTCGGCATGGTGCTGTACGGGATGCCCGATACGCTGCGCGTCACGCTCGACATGATGATTGCACATGGGGCAGCCGTCGTGCGCGGCGCCGCACAGGCGTGCGTCGTCGTCGACCTGCCGTTCTCCACGTTCCAGGAATCGCCCCCGCAGGCGTATCGCTCTGCCGCGCGGCTGCTCGCCGAAACCGGCGCGCAGGCCGTGAAGCTCGAAGGCGGCTGCGAGATGACCGACACGATCCGCTTCCTGACCGATCGCGGCATTCCGGTGATGGCGCATGTCGGCCTCATGCCGCAGCAGGCCAACGCGGCGGGCGGTTTCCGCGCGCAGGGCATGGACCCGCGTTCGGCCGCGCAGGTATTCGACGCCGCGTGTGCGGCCGAGCGGGCCGGCGCGTTCAGCGTCGTCATCGAAGGCACCGCCGAAGCGCTCGCGCGCCACCTGACCGAAACGCTGACGATCCCGACGATCGGCATCGGCGCATCGCCCGCGTGCGACGGACAAGTGCTCGTGACCGAGGACATGATCGGCGCGTTCGATGCGTACACGCCGCGCTTCGTGAAGCGCTACGCGGATGCGAACGCGGTGATGCGCGACGCGATCCGACAGTACGCGCACGACGTGCGGCAGCGCGTGTTTCCGGAGCCCGCGCATTGCTTCGGATACGGCAAGCCGCTGCAACTGGCGGACGCGGCCGCCGCTGCGTGATGCAGGACGAACGATGCGGCTAGCTCACGTCATGTGCGCTTGCGCATCGCGTGCGCGACCCGCGCGTTCGCTTCGAATTTCGCGCGATGCGTCGAAAAAAACGTTCGCACGTTGCGGACGTTCGACGCGCCGGTGAACAGCCGCCGCGCGAATTCGTCGTATTCGGCAACGTCGGCCAGATCAGCGATCACGACGAAATCGGGCCCCGGCGACACGCGATAGCACTGCGTGACGGCCGGTTCCGCGCACACGTACGCTTCGAACGCGTCGTAGTCTTCAGCCGTCTGCCGGTCAAGGCTGATCTCGATCAGCGCGGTAACGGCCGTGCCGATCGCGACCGGGTCGAGCACCGCGACCTGCCGGCGGATCACGCCGGCTTCCGTCAGCCGGCGCACGCGACGCATGCAGGTGGGCGGCGACGACAGCGCGCGCTCGGCGAGTTGCAGATTGGACACCGACGCGTCGTCCTGCAGGATCGCGAGGATGCGCAGGTCGAGATCGTCGAGGGTGATGCCGGCCATCGGCCACTCCTTCCGATCAGAGAGTGAAATTTAATTTCAACATGATAGACGATCATCCATCCGTTTCATATTCGTTTGTTTTTTGAAATTTAATTCCATTTCACCGGCCCTACCATCGCTCTCACTGATCCAGACAGGACATTTACGGAGCGCGATATGTGTGGAATTGTCGGGGCGGTTGCCCAGCGGGACATCCTGCCGAACTTGGTCGACGGCCTGAAGCGGCTCGAATACCGCGGCTACGATTCGTGCGGCGTCGTGGTCTACCGCGACCGCGCACTGGCGCGCGCCCGCAGCGTCGATCGTGTCGCGAATCTGCAGCGTGAGATTGCCGACCAAGCGTTGTCCGGTTACACGGGCATCGCGCATACGCGCTGGGCCACGCATGGCGCACCCGTCACGCTCAACGCGCATCCGCACTTCTCGCCGAGCGACGCGAATGCACGCATCGCGCTGTCGCACAACGGGATCATCGAGAACTGCGATCAACTGCGCGCGGAACTGCAGGCGCACGGCTATGTGTTCGCGAGCCAGACCGACAGCGAGGCGATTGCGCACCTGATCGACCACCTGTACGACGGCGACCTGTTCGAGGCGGTTCGGCGTGCGGTCGCGCGACTGCGCGGCAGCTATGCGATCGCGGTGATGTGCCGCGATGAGCCGCACCGGATCGTCGGCGCACGCGACGGGATGCCACTCGTCGTCGGGATCGGCGAAGGCGAAAATTTTCTGGCGTCCGACGCGATTGCGCTGTCGGGCATCACCGATCGCATTGCCTACCTGGAAAACGGCGACGTCGCCGATATTCAACTGCATCGCTACTGGATCGTCGACGCGAACGGCCAGCGCGTCGAGCGCGCGGTGCAACGCGTCGCCGCGCATAGCGGCGCGGCCGATCTCGGATCGTATCGCTACTACATGCAGAAGGAGATCTTCGAGCAGCCGCAGGCCGTGGCCGATACGCTGCTCGACGTTTCGTCGATCATGCCCGAGCTGTTCGGCGACGGCGCGTGGCGCGTGTTCAATGACGTCGATTCGGTGCTGCTGCTCGCGTGCGGCGGCAGCTATCACGCGGCGCTGACCGCGAAGTACTGGATTGAAAGTATTGCGAAGCTGCCGGCCAGCGTCGAGATTGCCAGCGAGTTTCGTTATCGCGACAGTGTGCCGAATCCGCGCACGCTGGTGGTTGCGGTGTCGCAGAGCGGCGAGACGGCCGACGTGCTCGGCGCCGTGCATGTCGCGAAACGCAGCGGGATGATGCACACGCTTGCGATCTGCAACGTCGCGACGAGTGCGCTGATGCGCGAATGTGCGCTGCAGTTCGTGACGCGTGCGGGGGTGGAGATCGGTGTGGCTTCGACGAAGGCGTTTACGACGCAACTCGTTGCGCTGTTCCTGCTGACGTTGTCACTGGCGCAGGTGCGCGGGCGGTTGAGTGACGACGAGGAGAAGGAACATCTGCGGGCGCTGCGGCATCTGCCCGATGCGATGTCGAAAGTGCTCGCGCTGGAACCGCAGATCATGGCGTGGTCGGAGTTGCTCGCGAGGCGCGACAACATGCTGTTTCTCGGACGCGGGATGCATTATCCGATCGCATTGGAAGGCGCGCTGAAGATGAAGGAGATTTCCTATATTCACGCGGAGGCTTATCCGGCGGGGGAACTGAAGCATGGGCCGCTGGCGCTCGTCAGCAATGAAATGCCGGTGATCGCGGTTGCGCCGAATGACATGTTGCTCGAGAAGCTCAGGTCGAACATGCATGAGGTCAGTGCGCGGAACGGGCGGCTTTTTGTGTTTGCGGATGTGGACTGTGGGATCGTGCCGAGTGACGGGATCGAGGTGATTCGGCTTAACGAGTACTACGGGCCGTTGTCGCCGATCTTGCATACTGTGCCAATGCAGTTGCTGGCGTATCACGCGGCGCTCGCAAGGGGGACGGATATTGATAAGCCTAGGAATCTGGCTAAGTCGGTGACGGTGGAGTGAGGGGAGCACCCCTACCCTTTCGAATGAATCCTTTCGCAGTTGCCCCTGGGCCTCGGCCCCGATCTCTCACCTCGCTTTTCCCGCGCCTTGAGCCTCTTCGCTCCTCTCCGTCGCTCATCGCTGGCCGAGCAGCTTCGCCTCCCTCGCCAGCGCTCCTGCCCCGCCTTCGCCTAGTACAAGCTGGCGCCGACACCAATCTCAACGTCGAGCACCGCTTCGCACTTCGGCACAGGGACCCTACCTCGTGCGCCAGCGAACTTATCGTGTATATGGAAAGCAAAACTGGAGACGATGTAATATTGAACGCGTTCCGGCACGCGCACGCTGAATTCTCGACGCTCAGTTGAGACAATTGGCGGTTTCATGTGAAGCCGTCGGAATTGCTGTGGCATATTAAAGTCCTCCCGGACAATTTCGAGCGCGGATACCTCCCAGTTTGCAACGAAGCGCGGTAAGATTCCCCAGATAAATACGCGTTATAAGGGCCCATGATTCCGTACAGCACCGGGGTACAGCCGCCTCGCACGGCCGAAGATTTCGAGGACTTCTGCCTTACAGTCTACAGCGAGGTTTTTGACGACCCTACTGCGATTAAGAACGGACGTTCCGGGCAAAAACAGAACGGCGTCGACATCTTCGCGATGCGCAAGGAGAAACGCTACGGGGTGCAGTGCAAGCGGAAGACGTATGGCTCCTTGACGACCAAAATCGTTGACGAGGAAGTCACACTCGCAGACCGCGGTAACGTAAAAATCGAAGAACTGATTATCGCGACCACTGCGCCCAATGACGTGGCGCTGGTCGAATACGCAGCAATCTTGTCAGACGCTCGGCACGCGGAAGGGAAATTCCGCGTCAGCGTCGCCTTTTGGGACACGCTTGAGTCTTACGTACGGCGGTTTCCTCGACTGCAGACTATGCTCGCTCCGCACATGCCGGGAGGAGCTTTTTGGGAACAACGTCAGGCCTTCACAGACCAACAGGTCACCTTCGAGAAGTTCGCGGGCGAAATGCGGACGATGTTCCAATCCGCCGAATCGTTGGCGTGGGCCATCCCGGAGGCTCGTGCAGGCTCTCTCGATAAGGTGATGGACGCGCAGCTCGACGGAATAAAGGCGCAGTTGCTTGCCGGCAAGTTCGATGACGCGCTCGCCAATCTCAGCATTCTCGGAAGAGACCTGACTGTTCTCGACATTCATCAACGCGCCCGTTGGCATACCCAGCGCGCTCACTGCTACTGGCAGAAGCATGATTTTGCCGCGGCAGCCGAAGAATTCGCTGCCGCCTATCGCCTCACGCCAGATGACGAGAAGATTGCCGGCAACGCTATCCGAGGCAAGCTGCTCCTCGAGGATTTCGCGGCCGCGCTAACTCTCGGTGACGAACTGCGTCAACGCTTTCCCGCGTCGGAAGGAGTGTTCACTGCTTGGGTGCAAGCGAGTGACAGAAGCGGCACAACGCCGCAATGGAAGGCAGTACCACCTGAAATGCGGGAGTCAGCAGACATCTTGCACGTCTTCGCTTGGCTTGCGGTCCTTGCTGGTGACTTTGCTGAAGCAAGTCGATTGGCTGCCGCTGCCCAGCAAAAGGGAGACCGGAGTTTTGAAGTCAACGCCCTAAGGCTGCTTGCGACTGTCAACGAGGCAACGGAAGACGGCGTCCTCGCGAGCAACGGCATCATCGCGCCCGCGATTAAAGCCTCGTTGGCGGAGCAAATTCCATCTTTCGAACCAGTCGACAAGGTCTTGTGGAGCAGGCAAAGCGTTCATTCGCTGAGTCAGGCCGCAGGTTGCCTCGGTTACGCGTACATGATGGTTGACCGTGCCGACCGAGCGCGTGAAGTCTTGCTTGAAGCTGTGAAGCGTTTCCCCGGCGACGGTCAGCTTGGACGGGTTTGCCTTGAGAGTTGCTTCCGCGCCGGGTCAGGTAACGATGCCTTCAATTTCGGTAAGGAAAACATCGCCAACCTTGATAGCGAGGGCCGGCTTGTTGTCGCTGAGATGGCCGCACGACGTGGCGATGCGCCAGTTTTCGAAGCGGTTGTACGCGCGCTGAATGAAGAGGAGGAAGGCAAGCGTTACCCTGAAGACGTTCAAGCTTTCGGATGGCTCCTTCTTGCTCGGCAAGGTAAGACTACGGAACTGGCTGGTTCCCTCACCGAGGCAAGCGTACAAGAGTTGGAGTCGACTAGCGCGAAAGTCACAGCACTAACCATTGCGAAGCGCGAGCAAATGCCTTGGGCTGACGCGGCGATTGAAGCGCTGTCCAAAGACATTACAGCCGCGACTCCGACACGCGATGTAGTCACGTCTGCGCAGCTTTTCCTCTTTGCGAATCGATTCGACGATGTCGTCTCGTCCCTCGAAAAGCGGCTTCCGGCAGGGTATTTCAGCGAGCCTCACCGGTTACTTTTCAGCGCACTGGTTCAGCGTGGCTCGCGAAAGCGCGCGCTGCAGATGCTCAACTCTTTCCCAGAAACCGCACTCGAAGACCCGAGCGTCAGAGAGGACGCGGTGGAGTTAGCGCGTGACGCAGGCGATTGGGAGCAACTGTCCAAGCTGGCGGAACTGCATCTAGCGGCGCATCCTCAGCGCGTAGACGCTTGGGGATTCATGGCGTCAGTATTCATCGCCCAAAAGCGCGCCGGCGCTTTGCGCGAATTCCTCTCACAGGATATTCCCCTGGTGCTAGAGGGCCCGCTTCGGTATCGAACCCAATTGGCACGGCTCGAAATCGAATTCGGCGTCCAGGAGCGAGGCTTCAAGCGCTTGTATCTCGCTTTCCGGGAGGCCTTGAACAGCACGGAAGCAGCATCGGCCTACCTCAGTCACATCCTCATGTTGTCACCGGAGAGCATGCCGCCCGAGCCCACACTGGTTTCCAGCGACTGCGCTGTCACGCTTACGGATGAGCTTGGTCAGACCAAGACCGTAGTCGTCGACCCAGACGGGCTTAGTAAGGTGTCGGACGCTAGCAATTTTTTCTCGACGTCTTCGCCAGTTTTCGAGTCGCTCAATGGAAAGCATGTCGGCGACATAGTCGTTGTGTCCGATGGGATAGGCGCTCCACAGGAATACCTCATTTCCGGCATCACGTCGTCTTTCCGCTGGTTGGGGCACCTTGCGCAGGAACTCATACGCAAATCGGTCGGGAAGAGTGGAAGTCTGACATCCGTAGACCTGCATAAAACCCCCGATGGCGAATACGACCTCTCACGCATTTTGGAAATGCTCAAACAACGGAGCGACCGCGTACGCGACGTGTTTGATGCATATCAGCGCGGCCAGGCCACCGTGGGTATTGTGGCAAAACTCTTAGGAACATCAGCCGCCGTGGTGTCTGGAGATTGGCCCCAGAGCGTTGAAGCAAATCTGTACGTCTGCAACGGAACGCCCGGAGAGCGTCTGGAGGCTGAGACTCATCTGAAGGATAGAGACCAAGCCTTGGTAGTTGACCTTGCGACTGTGAACGAGCTGGTGGCGGTGGGTCTTGAGAAGGTATTGAGCTACAGCTCCGCTGTATATCTTGCCGCCTCGGCATCAGGCGTCCTCGACAACCTTATCTCAGAGGAAGAAGGCAACAAGAGCAGAGCGAATATGGCAGAGCAAAATGGTCGTATCGTTCTGACGGAGCTCGACGATGCCTATCATGAGAAACAGCGCGCGTATCTCGTTCGCCTGCGCGAGTGCGTGGAAAAATACTGCCAAGTTGTTCCTGTCTACGGAGTCGAGGACCCACCGCCCAACCTTCTAAAATTCCGCGAATTAATCGACGAAGAGTCATACGATGCGCTCCTTCTTGCTCTGGAGAAGAATGCTGTCCTCCTTACGCTCGACGGCCGTCTTCGGGAACTAGCCAATATCGTCGGCGGCATCAAAGGAGTTTGGCCACAGGTATACATCGCTGCCGCAGGTAACGCCGGCTTGTGCTCAACCGGCGAGTATGCTCAGTTTGTATTTACAAGCCTTGTCAAGCGTCGGTCGCACGTTGCAGTAAACGCGATAGATTTCATTTGGCTACTGTCGCAGCCGATGGACTTCCAACATTTTGCGATGCGTGCTTTACTGAAATATATTACCAACCCCTCTGTTGACTGGAGAAGCGCTGTGCTGTTCGTCGGTGAGTCGCTCAACCGCATGGCGGTGGCTGGTGCAACTCTTTTTGCCTTACGTCGAATTATCGAAACCTTCCTGCCTCTGCTGTTCGCGCGTGGAGACGCAGACGCCGACCGCATTCATGTTTCAATCGAGTTGCGCATTGCGCAGATTGTGAATACGGGGCTTGATCCCAAGCGAGCCCATCCGGTGGAGGCACCGAAGATTGAAGAAGACCAAGCTCTTTGGCAGCGTTTTCTCTCCGCGTCGATATTTAAAGCTCGCCGTCTGGCGAAGGAGCAAACGGTGGATGAGCTTGTTTCGCGTTCTCTCAACGTTGCCCCCGTGTACTGTTGCACCCAACGTATGTATCGGGTCAATGAGGCAGCCAAGTCAGAGTAACTGTGCGAGTCGGCCCACGCGCGCGCCTACGAGAGTCTCGCGCCTCCTCGTCGGTATAGAAGCCACCGAGAACTCTTTAGCTTCAACGAATTTCCGCTCCCGGGTAATCGTCCCGCTCGCGGCATATCGCCTAGCGGCGAGAAAACCTCTTCCAGTTGCTCAATGGCGTGGCTTCATAGCACGCAACCGTTGTAGATAGTCTGCTACATCATCTGCGTGTTCCCATGCGGGCGCTTCGACATGTCAGGTGCCGAATATGGTCGAAATGAATCGTATCGCTTCTTCGCGGCTTACATGCTCAAACGGCGCTGCATGGTGAGCGTACAGAAACTGTGTGCCTTCACGGTCAGTCAGTTTCACCGTAAGCCGGAACAACGAGCCAGCCGGATATTGTTGCCGCATGGATCGACTGCACTCGACTTTGAGCTTTGGGTCTACCCCCTGCCCAGGAAGCGGCCTCACGCGCAAGCCTGCCGACGAAGGTTCGCCAGAGGGCACATACGTCTCCACGATGATTTCCACTCGATGACTCCGTTCAGGTAGTCGTCCGCTAACGCGCGGCCGCCACATAGCTCATTCTTGGCTGCGCTCAGGCAAAAAAGGGCGCGCGCGCGTTCGAGGGAAACCAGGATTCTGCGGCACGTCGACGCGAACGCGTCGTCTAACGGCCGCTCTCCGGTTCATTGCGACGGCGGCTTAACCCGCCCGAACGAAATGATGCTCCACTCTCGTCCGGAGCACACCTTCCAGCGCAGCAAGCCGCTCACGCAGCCGCACCGCTTGCCCTTCGGTCATTTCACCGAGCACGATCTTTTGTTCGAGAACGTCACCACAGCGCGTGATAGCCCACCGATCGACCGTAGCCGTTTCACCTTCGAGCACGGCCGCCGCGGTCGAAACGATGCCCGGATTCCGTCTCGAAACGAGATGAACCGTATGCGTCAAAGTGAAACCGGGAAGGAAGTGCGACCAGTCTTCACAGACCGTCGGATGGGAAGCGGAGGAAACTTGGCTCATGGTTGCTCCGGATGAATGGTGATCGAACCGGTGCCAGCCATGCTGCTCCCGTTTCGTTGCCGTCAATCGGCCGCATCGCCTCGAGGGCGTCCACCTTGCCCGGGAGGGCAGGTTGGCGTCGGGAAACCCGACTCTGGATGCTTGATTTCTCACGTTCGACATTCCGAACGTGGATTCATTATATCGAAAAATCGACGGCGAACAAGGAGTCTGTGAAAAGCAGTACTTCAGCGGGACAGGCGCCCCCGCCCGCCCCACCTCCACCGAGCGCCTCGTATGAGGGTCGGAATCCCGTCATATCCGGCTAAAACCAAACACTGAACCGCGTCCCCGTCGCCAACACATCGACCGTCAGTGTCCATTGATGGGCCTCCGCAATCTCCCTGCAGATTGCCAAGCCGAGCCCCGCACCGTCATACCGCGAATCCGGCGCCCGCCAGTATCGGTCGAAGACCAGCGGAAGATGTTCCCGCCGAATACCCGGCCCTTCATCTTCAACATGAATCGCCGTATCAAGAACAGTCAGCACGACGACCCCGCCCGACGGCGACGCATTGATCGCATTCTCGAGCAGGTTCTTGAGCAGGATGAAAAGCGCCCCACCGTCCGCCCGTATCGGCGACGCGGAATCGCGCGCTTCGATATGAAGCGTCACTTGCTTCGCATCGGCCTTGCCGGCCAGCAAGCTCACGACGTCCCGCGCGACGTCGGCGCCATTCACGTCGCCGAAACTGAAGTTCTGCGCTTCGCTCACTTCAGCCAGATGCAGCAGTTGCTTCACCTGCCGAGCCATCAAGTCGATCTCGCGAAGCAAAAGCGCCTTCTGGCTAATGTCCGGCTGCAGCTCGATCTGCCCTCTGACCAGCGTGAGCGGCGTCTGCAACTCGTGCGCAGCGTCGGCCAGAAACTGCTGCTGCACCGCGAAGCCGTTCTCGAGCCGGGTCAGCGCGTCGTTGAACGCATCGATCAGCGGCTTGATCTCGCTGGGAATCCCGGCCGACGACAGCCGCGTCTTCAGGTTGCGCGGCTCGATTTCCCGCGCGGCCCGCGACACCTCCCGCAACGGCTTCAGCACATGGCTGATCGTCAACGGCAGCGTCAGTCCGAAAATGACGGTCGCAATGACCAGCACATAAACGACCGTCCTCGGTATCGGATCGATCCGCGTCCTGACAAGCGCATCGACGAGTTGGTCGCTGTGTGCCACCTGCACGTAATAGACGACGCTCCCGTTCAACGCGCGCTGCGTCGCGACCGCGTATGCCTTGCCGTCGATCGTGGTGGGCAGCACCTTGCCTGCCACCGTCGCGAGGTCCTCTGTCAGCCACGGTCGATCGTCGTTCGAAGGCGCCGACGCCAGCAACACCTTCCCCGTCGCATCGAGCACCCGATACTTCACGTCGGCCGGCAAGAGCCGGAACATCACCGCCGGATGCTCGCCCAATCGCACGGATGCCGGGCGCCCGGCCGCATCGAAACGCATCCCGGCCACGATATGACGGATGCTCTCCATCTGCTGGCGCCGCCCCAGGAACTCGGGATATCGATCCAGAAAATAGACGGAAAGCGCGGACAACAGCGCCAGGCTGATGGCGAACGCGGCAACGTTGGTCACCCACAGACGCGTCGACAGACGCAGGACCCAATGACGGAACATGGCGGTTTTCTTACGAGGGAGTAGCCACGTGCGACACGCGGCGAAGCATCGTCACGCCTCCCGCAGCGCGAAGCCGGCGCCGCGGATATTGGTGAGCCGCATCGTTGCGCCGATCGCCGTCAGTTTCTTGCGCAAGCGGTGTACGGTCACCTCGAGCGCGTTCGGCGTGACCGCTTCCGCGAGCCCCCATGCGGCATGCTCGAGGTTCGAATGCCGGACGGTGCGGCCCGCGGCTTCGATCAGGCAAAGCATGATCTGCAGCTCGGCCGGCGCCAGCAGCACCGTCCGGTCGCCACAGCGCATCGCGCGCTGGGGCGGGTCCACCGTCACATCCGCGAACGATGCGACGAGCGTCGTGAGCAGCGCCGGACGCCGCATCAGCGTACGGACGCGGGCGACGAGTTCGCTCATTTCGAACGGCTTGGTCACATAATCGTCGGCGCCGCTTTCGAGTCCGTCGATGCGGTCATGCAACGCGTCGCGTGCCGTCAGCATCAGGCAAGGCATCATGCGCCCCGCCGCGCGCAGTGTCCGCAAGAACGCCAGACCGTCTCCGTCGGGCAATCCGCGATCGATGATCAGCAGCGCGTAATCGGCCCGGTCGACACCGTAAGCAGCTTCCCGAGCATTGCCGAACCGGTCGGATTCGATTCCCGCCGCGGCCAACGCCTGCGACAACAGGCCGGCCAGGCGCTCGTGATCCTCGACAATCGCCACTCTTGGCATGCTCGCACTCACTTGAACCGATACATGTAGCCGATCCTGGCCTCGGGAATGAACCGCCTGCCGACGAGCGGACTGTCGGTGATGCCGTCGCCGAGACGCGACACGCCCACGTCCACGAACATCGTCTGCTGCTTCGTCAGCCGGTAGTCGACACGCGTGCCGGCCGACACGTTCACGGCCGAACCCGCGCTGTAGGCGGCGCGCCAGGCACGCGCCTCGGATGGTCGCACGCCGTAATAGTAGTCGACGTATTTGTTGCTCAGCCATTCCACGCCGACATGTGGCGCGATCGAAAATGCGCCGACGGCGAACGCCTTCTCGAAGCCGATCTTCGCGCGCTCGCCCTTGTTGCCGCCGAGCAGGAAGCTACCCGACAACGTGCCGAAGCCGGTGCTCCATGACAGTGCAGGGCCGTACCAGAACGCGCCCTTGCGATTTTCCATGCCGTTGAGGATCGGCGCGTCCGAGCCCTTGTATCCGTCGAACAGCGAGAACTGGCCACGAAACGCGAGATTGACGCCACTCCAGCTGCCGATTTTCAGATCGACCGTGGTGCCGATGGCCTGCACCCATTTGTTGTCGAAGTAGACCAACGGAAAAGGCAATACGCGGGTGCCGTCGCCCCTGTAGGCCGACGGCTCGACGCCGACGCCGGCGCCCAATCCCCAGTGCGTGACGTTCGTCGCGTTGTTGAGGATGGTCAGCCCCGTATTGTCGGGATCGGGCGGGCTCGCGCCCTCGTCCGCCCACGCGGAAGCAGATGAAAGTGCAAATGAAGCGGCAATCAGCCATAACGGGCGGGCGCGGCGAGAGGCAATTTTCACAATCGTTCCTGGAGTCGAGGGTCGAAACGGGGGCTACTGTAGGACCAGTCGACTTACCGCTCACTTACCAGGAAAAAATCATCGCTTTGCGGACTGTGCGGGAAATGCAGATCGTGGGAAATATCGACGCAGGGCGAGCCTGTGTCGCCCCCGCGCCTTTAAGGAATATGGCAGTGCGCCCCCGTCAAAACATCGTATGCAACCCCATCCGCGCGACCGCCTGACTCGCGGAACTCGACGCCCCGTTCGGATCCAGCACGCCATTCACCTGCGCATTCGCGCCGCTATTCGCGCGCTGATAATCCGCCGACACATACACCATCGTCCGCTTCGACAACAGGTATTGAAGCGCGACGCTGATCTGATGCGCATGGTTGTCGTTCACCGCTTCATTGCCCTTCATGTACATGTATTTCGCGCCCAGCACGATATCCGGCCTGATCCGCCACAAGCCGCCGGCCTCGGCCATCCACACGCCCGCATCGTTGAACGAATTGCGCACGGTGGTCATCAGCGCCTTCGCGGTCACGACACCAAAGTCGTAGTGCATGCCGACACCCCAGTTGCGCACGCTGGTCGACGGCACGCCCGGCGCCGGGCCGTACTTTTCGTTCGTATAGGCCGCGCCCACGCCGAAGGCCCCCAGCTCGTAGTTCACGCCGGCGCTCACGGCGTTGTCCGCACCGACTGAGCCGGCCACGCCGCCGAACGCATACATCACGCCGCCAGAAAAACCCGCGACCGTCGGCGAGCTGTACTTGACCGAATTCGCGATCGGCTTGCTGCCGGCCGTGCGGTCCCAGTCGAACGCGCCGGTCGGATTGCCCGGCAGCGCGAGACGCTGGAACGGGCCGTTCCGAAAGCCGTACAACCCGGAAATGTCCCGCGAAATCGCGTTGCCCTTCGAAAAGAGCGCATCCACCATGAAGTCGTACTGATTGCCCAGCGTGATGCTGCCGAACCGGTCGCTCTCGATGCCCACGTAGGCGTTGCGCCCGAAAATACCGGTCCCGACGATGCTGCCGTTCGCCATCGAGAACTGGTTCACGAGCGCGAACGTCGCGCGATATCCGCCGCCGAGATCCTCGGTACCGCGCAGGCCGAACAGGTTGGGCGCGAATATGCCGTCGTCGAACTTGACGTTCTTTCCGCCGCCCTCGTTGCTGACGTACGTGATGCCGGAGTCGATCAGCCCGAACATCGTCACGCTGCTTTGCGCGCACGCGCCTTGTGCCACGGTGAGCATCGCCAATACACCAAACCTGAGTTTCATGTCGTCTCCGTCTTTTTTATGAAAATACGAGTCCGTCACCCGCCGCGGGGCGAGTGTTCGCTCATTGCTTCGTAGAAAATCGCCTTGGCTCAGGCAGTCACATCAACACCAGAAATTAGTTTTACTGATTGATCAATTCGAAAAATTTCCAGTGAACCTGCATCGACGCGCAAACATTCCAAATCCGCGAAATCAAGCGCCCCGAAAGACGACCCACGCGGATGCATCCACCTCGACGGTCACGGTTTCCAGCCCGGCCCCCGTGCAGGGCCCGTCGATGCACACGCCGTCATCGAACCGGAACAACGCACTGTGATGCGCACACATCAACACCTGGGACCGGTAGCAGGACACAGTGCCCGGCACGAAATCGAGCGGCACCGAAAAGTGCGGGCACCGATTCACGTACGCCCACACCTGCGCGCCACGCCGCACCACGATGATGGGCTGCCCGATACACGCTGCGTCGACGACTCGCGCGCCGCCGTCCGGTACATCGGCCACGCGGCACAGCTGTTTCGCTTCCATCGCTCACACCCTTTGCTCGGGATTGCCGAGGCTCCAGTCCCACGGACGCACCTCGACGTGAGAGAACAGGCCCTCCTTCACATACGGGTCGTTGCCGACGAACCGCATCACCGCATGGATATCGTCCGCTTCGATGACGAGCAGCGTGCCGTTCATCGCATCGCCTTGCGGGTCCAGCGTCGGGCCGCCGAGCCGCACATACACGCCGTGCTCGGCCGCCGAGCGCAGATAGCTCCGGTGAATCGGGCGCATGCGGTCGCGCACGTCACGCATGCCCGGCTGGTCGGTGGCAAACACCGCGAAAAAACGCGCCATGGCGATCAGCTCCGATCGAGGATGAAGCCGGACATCGCTTCGCGGTACAGGCCGTGCTGGCCGATCTGGTCATTCATCACGTCGTTCTCCGTTCGCTCATCCGGCCGCTCAATGCGGCGCACGTCCTTCCCATGCGTGCTGAAGCAACGCGCGAATCGCCGCGCGTTCGATCGGCCGCGGGTTCGCATACGGGTTCCGGCATGCCAGATCGGCCGCTTCGTCGAGCCCCTGCTGCGGCATCCCGATATCGGCGAGCGCCGGCGCGATGCCGAGCTGCGCGTTGAGCCTGAACAGCAGCGGCCCGGCTTCGGCCGCGTCGCGCCCGCCCAGCGCCCGCGCGACGCGACGCAGCGCATCGGGCACAGCGGCGTGGTTGTAATGCGCGGTATGCGGCAACATCGCCGCGTGCGTCTGCGCGTGCGGCAGGTTGAACGTGCCGCCGAGCGTGTGGCAGAGTTTGTGATGCAACGCCATGCCGACCGCGCCGAGGCAGGTGCCGGCGAGCCACGCGCCATACAGCGCGCGGCCGCGCATCGCGCGATCTTGCGGATCGCGCACGACGACGGGCAACGCTTCGCCGAGCGCACGGATCGATTCTTCGGCCATCAAGCTGATGACCGGGTTTGCATCTTCCGCGTAGAGCGCCTCGACCGCATGCGCCATCGCATTGACACCGGACGCCGCCGAAATGGCTGGCGGCAACGACACCGTCAGCGAAGGGTCGTAAATCACGGTCCGCGGCAGCACGCGTGCATCGCGCCCGGTGCGCTTCAACCGATCTTCGGTGAGCCCGTAGATCGGCGTCATCTCCGAGCCAGCGTAGGTCGTCGGCACCGCGAGGATCGGCAGCGACGATTGGAGCGCGATGGCCTTGCCCAGCCCGATCGTCGAACCGCCGCCGATCGCGATGCAACAGTCCGCGCCCAGTTCGGCGGCCGTCTCGCACGCCGCGCGTGCGACTTCGACCGGCACGTGCATCACGGCCAGCGCGCACACGCCGGCCGCCTGCTCGCCCAGCACGTCCTTCACGCGATCGGCGAGCGGCTGCTGTTCGGGCGTGGAGAGGATGAGCGCACGGCGGGCGCCGAGCGCCGACAGCTCGTCCGGCAGCCGGGCCAGCGCGCCCCATTCGAAGACCACGCGCGACGGGGTGCCCTGATAGACGAAGCGCTCCATACGAGCCTCAGCGCTTGAAATGCGGCGGCACGTGGCCGTCGACGTTGACCCACACCGAGCGCGCTTCCGTGTAGTCGTGCATCGCCTCGAAGCCCATCTCGCGGCCGTAGCCCGACTTGCCGACGCCGCCGAACGGGCTGCCCGGATTGACGCGCTTGTAGCAGTTGATCCAGCACATGCCCGCGTCGATCCGCGCCGCCATCCGGTGGGCACGCGACAGGTCGTTGGTCCACAGGCCGCTGCCGAGCCCGTATTCGGTTGCGTTGGCGATGGCCAGCGCTTCGTCGTCGCTGCCGAAGCGCAGCACGGTGACGAACGGGCCGAACACTTCCTCCTGCGCGACACGGTCGGTCGCGCGCTTCGCCTCGATGATCGTCGGGCGCACGTAGTAGCCATTGGCGAGCGCCGGGTCCTGCGGTGCGCTGCCGCCGGTCAGCACGCGGCCGCCCTGCTCGCGCGCGACGTCGACATACGACAGCACGCGATCGAGGTGCTGCTTCGACGTGAGCGGCCCCATTTCGGTATCCGGATCGAGCGGATTGCCGATCCGGATCGACGAGGCGAGCGCGACGAAGCGTTCGAGGAACGCGTCCGCGATGCGTTCGTGCAGCACCAGGCGCGACCCCGCGATACAGGCCTGCCCCTGGTTGTGGAAGATCGCCCACGCGGCGCCGTTGATGGCCGCATCGAGGTTGGCATCGTCGAACACGATGTTGGCGCCCTTGCCGCCCAGTTCCAGTTGCACGCGCTTCAGGTTGCCCTGCGACGCTTCGACGATGCGCCGGCCCGTCGCCGTCGACCCGGTGAACGCGATCTTGCCGACGCCCGGATGTTCGGCGAGCCGCTGGCCGGCCGTATGTCCGTAGCCGGGCACGATGTTGACGACGCCGGCAGGAAACCCGACCTCGGCCATCAACTCGACGATCCGCAGCGTCGACAGCGGCGTGATTTCCGACGGCTTGAGCACGACCGTGTTGCCGGCGGCGAGCGCCGGCCCCATCTTCCAGCTCGTGAACATCAACGGAAAATTCCACGGCACGATCTGGCCGACGACGCCGATCGGCGCGCGCTGCACGTAGTTCAGGAAACCGGTCTCGACCGGGATCACCGAGCCTTGCAGCTTGTCGGCCATGCCGCCGAAATAGCGAAAGCAGGCCGCCGTGCGCGGCACGTCGAGCGCACGCGAATCGCGAATCGGGTGGCCGGTGTCCAGCGATTCGAGCTGCGCCAGCGCGTCCGCGTTGGCTTCGATCGCATCGGCCAGGCGCAGCAGCAGACGGCCGCGCTCGGCGGCCGGCATCGCCGACCAGGTCGGGAAGGCGCGCGCCGCGGCTTCGACGGCCAGATCGACGTCCGCCGCAGTGGCGGCCGCGATCTTCGTGATGACGGAGCCGTCGTGCGGGTTCAGCACGTCGATCGTGCCGCGATCGACGGCGTCGACGAAGCGCCCGTCGATGAAGAGTTGGGTTTGCATGAATCGTCCTCGGTGTATCGCAAAAGCAAAAGCGAAAGCTGCAACTGACGCGTGGCCTAGAACGCGATCGGGTACGGCGCGAGCTCGCCGCTCTCGTAGCGTTGCGGCAGATCCGGCGTCGCGTTTTCCCAGACCAGCAGCATCGAGCGCTTCGTCGAATAGCCCTGATGCCGGATATCGGCCGGCATCGCGCAGATGTCGCCGGCCCGCATCGTGATGCGCGCACGCGGCGCGCCGGTGTTCTTGTCGCCGATGTCCCACACAATTTCGTCGGACAGTTGCAGGAACCATTCGACGCGATCGTTGCCGTGGAAAACCGGGAGGATGAATTCCTCGGTGGTCGGGCAGAACAGGCTGCGCCCGCACACCGACGTGACCGACGGATTCCACGTCACGTCCGAGCGCGACAGGTACTTGAACAGGTTGAACGCGTGCAGTTCGCCCTCGAAGCCCGGCTCGACATGCACTTCCGGTTCGTCCTGCGTCACGTCGAGAAACGCGCGGTTGACCGGCAGCTCGTCGCGCAGCGGCGAGTCGCCCTCGAGGCCCGGCATGCGGCGCGTCGCGATACGCGTGCGCTCGATCGCCGCGCCGTTCTCGCCGTGCTTGCGGCCGAACGCCGTGCCCGTTTCCTCGGGCGCCGCGAACGGGTCGAAGCCTTCGTTGGTCCAGTCGTGCAGCATCGCCTTGAAGGTCGCCATGATCGTCGGCGTATCAAAGGTCTCGGTGTAGTCGACGCCGGCGTCCTTCAGAATGCCGTTGAAGGTCCCCGCATACATGTCGACCTTGCCGTAGTGATTGCGCGTGCCGAATACGTGGTCGAAATTCACCCAGCCGTAGAAGAAGCCCCACGCGACGTCGCGCATCATCGCGCGCAGGAACGCGTCCGCCGGCATCGCATGCGTGCGGGTCTGGCCTTTCGCGGGCCAGCTGATCTTCACGAAATATTCGTCGCGCTGGAAGGCGAATTCGCCGAGCTGAAAGCGGCGGTAGCCGGTGACGGCATCGGCTTCGGTCGATCGCACCAGATCGGCGGCAAAGCCCGTGGAAAGGTCTAGGGTCTCGAGGGTGGCCATTACGTGTCTCCTGGAATAGTCGAATGCGGTCGGAAGGTCAGTGCAGGCAGATCTCGGCCCACTTCTCGACGGACAGCTCGCCGAGCACGGTCTGGACGAGCGCGACGCCCGGCCGGCTCGCGGTGAAGCGATACGCACAGCCGGCCGGCAGCAGCGCCTGATGCCCTTTACGCAACACGACGTACCCCATGTTTCGGCCGGCCGGATGCGCGCCCGCGCGCACGGTGCCGCGGCCCGATTGCGGCGGATCGTCGAGCTTGATGAAGTCGATGCGGACTTCGCCGTCCATCTGGATCGCGAACTCGTCGTGCGCGCACGCGAACCACGGCGACTGCCCGTCGGTCCGCAACACTTCGATCACGTATTCGAGGTTCTTGCCGGCGACGACCTTTTCGTAAGGGGCCGACTTCGACGCCACCTCGAAGACGTTCGAGAAGGCGTAGTGCTGCGCGCTGCCGCTGGTGATTTCGATCTCGCCCTTCCGGTAACCGTCGAGCGAACCGAAGACGGTGTGGAATGCCGTGCTGGTCATTGCTGTCTCCTGAGTTGAACCGCTTGTTGGATTCCACTCTAGGGGCAACGAACAGCCGCAACAAGGCAACGGACGACGATTACGGCATTTGCGTTTCGCGAATAATCCGCGCGGGTCAACGCACCCAGCCGCGCGCCAGCAGCGGCAGATCCCACGGCGATTCGTCGCCGATGTATTCGGCGAGGAATTCGACCAACGCTCTCACCTTCAACGCCTGTCGCTGCGTCGCGGGATAAACGGCGGCGAAGCTCAGCGGCGCGAGCTGGTAGTCGGTCAGGATCGGCACCAGGCGGCCCGCGACGAGCGCGTCGCTCGCCACGAGCGTCGGCAGGCAGACGACGCCGCCGCCGGTCAACGCGTACTCGCGCAACAGATGAACGGAGTTCGAGCGGATCATGCCCGGCAACTCCATTTCGACGACCTCGTCCCCGCGCGTCATCGTCCAGCGGTTGCGCGACGGGTAGCCCGAATACAGCGCCGTGGTGTGTTGCAGCAGATCGCGCGGATGTTGTGGTGCACCATGCGCGTCGACATACGCTGGCGCGGCACAGAAGAGACGCCTGACCGTGAACAGCCGTCGCTCGATCAGCGACTCGGAAATCGGCGGGAAGATCTGGAATGCGATGTCGAACCCTTCTTCGACAGGATCGACGACGCGATCGTTGACGATGATGTCGAGCTGAATGCCCGGATAGCGCTGATTGAATGCGGCGAGCGGCGCGCCGAAGTGATCGAGCGCGAAGCCGGGCAGCATCTGGATGCGCAGCCGGCCGGTCGGCGTTGCGCGCAGTTCGCGCATCTGGTCCGTCAGCTCGTTGACGCGGCCCACCACCTCGGCGCACTCGCGATAGAACGTCTCGCCGACTTCCGACAGCCGCACGTGGCGCGTGCTGCGGTGGAACAACGGTGCATTGACGAACTTCTCGAGCTGCTGGATGCGGTTCGTCACGACCGAACTCGTCACACCCAGTTGCCGCGCCGCTTCGGCGAAGCTGCTGGCCTCCGCGACCCTCACGAATGCCTCGATGCTCAGAAACCGGTCCATACCGCACCCTTTTTCGACAGCGGAACCGGCAGTCTACCTGTGCGGGCGGAGCGCTGTGTCATGCAAAAGGCGTCACTGTGTCGCCAAATCGATGTCAATCGCGGGGCGCGCCGGCACCGGTGCTCGAAGGTACGCCCGCGCCGGTATGCGCCCGCCGGCATTACCGCGGCTGCTCGCCGGCGGCCAGCCCCGGTTGCACGGCCGCGCGGCGCTGCAGCACGGCCGGTGCGGTTTCCTTCAGCAGCAGGCTGACCACGATGCCGAGCAGCACCGAGCCCATCGGCAGCCACAGAATGTTCTGGATGCCAAAGTGTGCGGCAACGTAGCCGCCCATCGCCGGCGCGATGCCGCCGCCGAAGATCTCGCCGACGCCAACCACCACGCCGATGGACGTCGACACGAGGCCGACCGGCGCGGCCTCGGTCGCTACCGGCCCGGACAGCAGCGACACCAGCCCGAGCGTGAAGAACGATGCGACGAACAGCACACCGAACAGCGCGAGCGGCTGCGGGCCGAGGCCGCGAAAGACGTAGAGCATCACGGCCGTGCCCGCGAAGCCGACGATGCTGGCGATGCGGCGGCCGACCAGATCGGACAGGCCGGGCAACCCGAACTGGCCGAGAAAGCCGCCGAAGCCGATCGCTGACACGACGAGCCCCATCTTCTGCGTGCCGAGCGACAGGTAATCGGTCAGGTACAGCGGCAGCAGCGCGCCGAGCACGAAGACACCCGTCATCGCACAGCACAGCGCGGCCATCGCGACCAGAATGTTGCGGCTCCTGAGCACATGGCCGAGCGACGCGGGCGCATGCTCCGACGCGACTTCCTTCGCGACCTTCGGCTCGCGGATCACGAAGAACATGATCGCGCCGAGGATCAGGCCGGGCACGGCCACGAGCGCGAAGACCCAGCGCCACGACACGAAACCGAGCAACTGCGTGGCGATGATCGGCGACAGCGCGAGGCCGAACAGCGCGAAGCCGCTTTGCTGCAGGCCGAGGTTCAGGCCGCGCCGCCGCGGATGCGACGCATCGGCCGTCGCCGCAAAACTCGTCGGACAGAACGAGCCTTCCGCGACGCCCATCAGCCCGCGAATCGCCATCAGGCCGAGCAGCCCGCCCGCGAGCCCCGAGAAGCCCGACAGCAGCGAGAACGCGATGATGGCCGGAATCAGCACCTTCCGGCGGCCGATCTTGTCCGAGATACCGCCCATCAGCGCCGCGAAGATGCCCCACGACAGGCCGAGCACGCCGATGCAGTTGCCGACGTCCTGTGCGGTCAGGTCGAGGTCCTTCATGATCGAAGGAAACAGCGGCGCGATGAGCCAGCGGTCGAGGCCGACCAGCCCGAAGCCGAGCGCCAGCAGCGTCACCGCCTTCCACTCGTATGAGGTATCCCACTCGTTTGCTTTCATGTCCGTCTCCGTGGACGCCGGTTCGCCCGCGCGCGCCGCAGCGCCTGCGCATGGCCCGGGTCCGATGGTTTTTGTGTGCGACGCGAATCGCGAGGATCGCGAGGAAGTGCCGGCTGGCGTCCGGATTCGACGCATCGAACGGGCTCAGCCAACGCCACCACGATAGGTGCACGCCCGCCGATCGGGTATGGAACAACCAGCGAACGCGTCATTCGCGAAACGCAAATAATCGGGAGCGGCGGGCGGGAAGGGGCAGCGGGAAAGCGTCGGGCGAAGGGCGCGGCACTGGAGTGGCACTCGCTCGCGTGTTACCGGGGGAATCCCTCATAGACCTCGGGGTGTCGGTGGACTGCTCGCTCGGTGCCGGTCGATTCCGTGTTGGAAAACGTGCTCGATGGATGCGGAGCAACTGGAAAGAAGTGCTCCGGGCATCCTTCCGGCGAGCCGTCGCCGTCGAAAACTTCGTCGCCAATCTTCACCTGTATGGGCACCGGCCAGATCGAGAAGTAAATTCCATTATTCATCGATCTCATAAAACGTTATTCCACACGGAGCCCAATCCCCAGCCAACTTTGGATCCTTTTTCCCTTCTGTCCCCCGTATCATTTCCGTCACTACGCAATCAGCAAGAGACGGACATGAGCGATACCACCCCGCTGCACTACCTCGACTACGCAGCCACGACCCCCGCCGATCCGCGCGTGATCGAAGCGATGACGGCCTGCCTCGGCTTCGACGGCATCTTCGGCAACCCCGCATCCAGTTCGCACGCCGCCGGCCGGCTCGCGAAAGACAAGGTCGAGCACGCCCGCGCGCAAGTCGCCTCCCTGATCGGCGCGGATGCCGATGAGATCGTCTGGACGTCGGGCGCCACCGAATCGAACAACCTCGCGCTGAAGGGCTATGCGGAACACGCGACCGGCAAGCGCCACCTGATCACGAGCCGCCTCGAGCACAAGGCCATCCTCGACACGATGGCGAACCTGGCGAAGCACGGCACGCAGGTCACCTTCCTGACGCCCGACGCCCACGGCGAAATCACCGCCGACGCGGTGGCGGCCGCGATCGGCCCCGACACCGGCCTCGTGTCGCTGATGCTCGTGAACAACGAGATCGGCACGCTGACCGACATCGGCGCGATCGCCCGCGTCGTGCATGCCGCCGGCGCGCTGCTCCACGTCGACGCCGCGCAGGCGCTCGGCAAGACGCCGATCGACGTGCGCGCGCTCGGTATCGACATGATGTCGATGTCCGCCCACAAGGTGTACGGCCCGAAGGGCATCGGCGCACTATTCGTGCGCCGCGAGATCGCGAGCCGGATCGCGCCGCAGATTCACGGCGGCGGCCACGAGCGCGGCTTGCGCTCGGGCACGCTCGCCACGCATCAGATCGTCGGCATGGGCGTCGCATGCGAGCTCGCCGCTGAAAAGCTCGACGGCGAAGCCGCGCGGATCGCGGCACTCGGCGCGCGGCTCACCGGCGCGCTGTTCGCGCTCGGCGACGTCACGCAGAACGCGGCCGCCGCCCGCCGCATCCCGCACACGCTGAGCCTGACGGTGCATGCGCCGGGCTTCTTCCCGTTCATGCTCGGCGATGCGCTCGCCGTGTCGTCCACCTCTGCCTGCAATTCGACCAGCGGCGCGCCGTCCCACGTGCTGACCGCGATCGGCCTCGATGCGGAAACGGCCGGGCGCACGGTGCGCATCAGCTTCGGGCGTTTCTCGACCGAGCAGGACGTCGACTTCGCGATCGGCTGTTTTGCGCGGGCGATCGAGCAATGTCGGGCCGCGGCGGCGACCGGCTTCACCGCGTCGCGGCAGATCACGCCGGCCGACCTGAAGGCGATCCGCAATGCCGGTTTCCGCGCGGTGATCTGCAACCGGCCGGATGGCGAAGGCGACGATCAGCCGGCGTTCGAGGAGATCGCTGCGGCCGCGCGCGAACTCGGCATGGACGCGCGCTACCTGCCGGTCGAGCGCGACCGTATCGGCGACGCGGAAGTCGACGCGTTCGGCGCGCTGGTCGACACGCTGCCGAAGCCGGTGCTCGCGTATTGCCGCAGCGGCAGCCGCTCCGGCCTGCTGTGGAATCGGCTGTCCGCGCGACGCACGGCCTGAGCCGCCGCCCTTCCGCCGTTACGCGTCACCCCTGCGTTCACGCACGAAGCCGATGCCTCGCTGCGTGAACGCCGGATGGCGCCGGTCACAGCCGCATCACGTCTGTTCATCGCCGCTCACCGGCGTATAGATCGCCAGCTTCAGCGCGGGATCGTCGTTCGCCTGAAACGTCGCGTACTCGTAGCGCTGCGTGCCGTGTCGCGCATGCACGAGCACCTTCTCGCCCGACACGCCGCTGCGCACGTCATGCGCATCCCACCACTGCGCGAACTCGCCGCTGCCGGTGCGCAAGCGCGCCACCAGCGCGACGAACGCCGGGTCGCTCGCGTAGAGATCGTGGTTCGCGCGAAACAGCGCGATCATCCGGCGCGCCTCGTCGGCCCAGCTTGCGGCGAACAGCGCACGCGCGTACGGCGCCTCGAACATGTAGACGAGGATGTTGCGATCGGCCGGCGCCAGCCGGTCGAAGCCGAGCAAATCGGCCGCGGCCGCATTCCACGCGAGGATGTCCCAGCGCCGGCCGGTCACGTAGGCAGGCTGCTGAAGATGCGCGACGAGCCGCGCGATGGCCGGCGGCACACGCTCCGGCACGAACGCACGTGACCCGTCGCGCCGCGCGAGCGTGCGCAGGTGGGCGGCTTCGGCCTTGTCGAGCCGCAACGCGCGCGCCAGCGCGTCGAGCGTCGCATCCGACGGGTTGACGTCGCGCCCCTGCTCGAGCCGCACGTACCAGTCGACACCGATGCCCGCCCGTTCCGCGACTTCCTCGCGCCGCAGGCCGGGCGTGCGCCGGCGCGGGCCGTCGTGCAGGCCGACGGCATCCGGGCGCAACTTCTTGCGCCGCGAGCGCAGGAAATCGCCGAACGGGGTTCGCGTGGTGACGGTCATCGGGTTCGCTCCGTGCTGGGTGGTACCGGCCAATCCTGGGCTCGCGCCGGGCCTTGTTGCCGATTCTAAGCCTGCCAGAATCGACGCGTCCCTACCCCGAGGAAGCGTCATGAAAGCTGCGATTCTGAAGTCGCTCGGCCAGCCGCTCGCGATCGAAGCGATGCCCGACCCCGTGCTCGGCACCGGCGAAGTCGTCGTGGACGTCGTCGCGACGCCGGTTCTGTCCTATGCGCGGGAAGTGTTCAGCGGCGAGCGCCGCTATCCGATCGAGTTGCCGATGGTGCCGGGCTGCGGCGCGATCGGCCGGGTCCGGCAAACCGGCCCCGACGCGACGCAGTTGCAGCCCGGCGACTGGGTATTCTGCGACCCGACCGTGCGCTCGCGCGACGATGCGCGGATGCCCGACATCGTGCTGCAGGGCTGGAGTGCGCGCGGCGAAGGCGGCAAGCAGTTGCAGCGCTACTTTCACGACGGCCCGTTCGCCGAGCGGCTGCGCGTGCCGACCGAGAACGCGGTGCGCATCGGCGCGATCGCGCCGGCCGACGCCGCGCGCTGGTGCGCGCTCAATACGCTGCTCGTGCCTTACGGCGGCCTGCTTGCGTCCGACCTGCGCGCCGGCGAAATCCTGCTCGTCAGCGGCGCGACCGGCAATTTTGGCAGCGCCTGCATCGCGGTGGCGCTGGCGATGGGCGCGCAATGCGTGGTCGCGCCCGGCCGCAATGCACGCGTGCTGGCGGATCTCGAGCGCCGCTTCGGCGACCGCGTACGCACGGTCGAGCTGACCGGCGACGAAACCGCGGACCGCATCCGCATGCAGCAGGCGGCGCCCGGGCCGATCGACTGCGTGATCGACCTGATGCCGCCGTCGGTGCCGGCGACGACGGTGCGTGCCGCCGTGATGGCCGTGCGTCCTTATGGACGCGTGGTGCTGATGGGCGGCGTCGGCATGCTCGGCGGAGCCGGGCTCGAGCTGCCGTATCCGTGGATCATGCGCAACGACATCACGCTGCGCGGCAAATGGATGTACCCGACGGAAGCCGTGACGCTGATGACCGGGCTCGTCCGCGGCGGGCTGCTCGACCTCGGGCATTTCGACGTGACGGTTTTCGCGCTCGACGACGCGAACGACGCGGTCGTGCATGCGGCGGAGCATGGCGGGCCGTTCAGGATGACGGTGATCGCGCCGTAGCCTGCGCGATGGGTGCTACTTCGGATACTCCAGTTGCAGCGCCACCCAGCTGGACGTCGTGTCGCCGTAGCGCGCCGCGATATCGGCGAGCACGCCGGGAAGCGCCGAATCGCCCCGCCGGCCAGCCGACATCGCCACACGCGCGTGCCGGACATCGGCCGGCTGCGCCAGCAGCCGCAGCCCGTGCCTCGACTCGACCACGCCCACATCTGCCGTTGCGACGACATCACTACGCCAGGTCCGCGCCCATGCGTCGGCGGTCAACGCGACCGTGAGTTCGTCGAACCCGCTTTCGACCGGCAGATCGAACGTCTCGTGCCGCCAGAACGCGAGGCGGTTCATCAATGCAATCGCCACCACGCGCGCGGTCAACCCGAACCGGTCACCGTCGTGACCATCGCTCCATGTCTGCACGCCGAGGCCCCGCGCCGTCTCGCGCGCTACATTCGGTCCGGCCAGCACACCCAGCAACGCCAGCGAAGCGGGAATCGATGCGGACACGCCGGTCGTCGTCATGACGTTGCCGTCCATCACGTAGCGACGATCGTCGACCCATTTCGTCTCGGTGAAGCGGCGACGCAGGCCCTCGCGCGAATACCAGTGCGACGTCGCGGTGCGCTGCCGCAGCAGGCCGGTATTCGCGAGCACCTCGGCGCCATCGCAGATCGCCACCATCGTCGCGCCGGCAGCGGCCTGCTTGCGTAGCCAGGCCAGCACGGCCGGCCGGTCCGCACGATGCAGCGCGGGA
Organism: Burkholderia orbicola; assembly: GCF_900100915.1. Classification (NCBI taxonomy): domain Bacteria; kingdom Pseudomonadati; phylum Pseudomonadota; class Betaproteobacteria; order Burkholderiales; family Burkholderiaceae; genus Burkholderia; species Burkholderia orbicola. Next base: position 1,476,989 of record NZ_FNKW01000002.1, read on the forward strand.
ACGATCACGACGTCCGCCCCCGCGGGCACCGTCGCGTCGAACCGGTCGAACGTGGTATCGGCCAGCATGCGCAGGGCGGGCATCAGTTCGACCTCGCCTTCGTCGGCCGACACGGCGACGACATCGACGGCGCCGGAGCGCTTCAGAATCGCATACGGAACGATGAAATCGGTCGTCTCCGTGCCGGCGTTGTCCGCGACGATCGCCACGAGCGGCCGCGTGCGGCCCGCCTTCGGCATGGCGATCGTCAGCGTCCGGGCCGCCGCCGGCGCATCTTCCGCCATCGCCCGCGTCGGCCCCCCCAATGCCCACGCACCCAGCAGCCCGCACACGAGCAACACCGCGCTGCCTGTCTTCCGTTCCCGCATCGTCCACCCGTATCGATCGATTGCATGTCCGGAAAATTACAAGGATCATGCTCGCGGTCACAAGGACAACTCCACCGCACTTTCCGCCATGTCCCAGTCAACCTGCTCGGCACGCGACATCGTCGTCGTCGGCTTCGAAGGCGTCCAGTCGCTCGACATCACGGGGCCGATGGAAGTGTTCGCGGTCGCGAACCGTCATCTTCCGGCGCACGCCGCCCCATACCGGCTCACGCTCGCGTCGCAACACGGGGACGACATCGTCACGCACGCGGGCCTGCGCCTCGCCGGCGCGGCCGCACTGGCGGCGCTGCCCGCACGAATCGACACGATCATCGTCGCGGGCGGCGACGAAGCGGCGCTGCGGCACGCCGCGTCGGAAGCCGGCGTGCTGCCGTGGCTTCGCACGCGGATTGCGGACACGCGGCGCATCGCGAGCATCTGCACGGGTGCGTTCGTGCTCGCCGCCGGCGGATGGCTGGACAGCAAGCGCGCGACCACGCACTGGAACCAGTGCGCGACGCTACAGGCGCTCTGTCCCGACGCGCGGATCGAACCGGACGCACTCTACGTGAGCGATCCGCCGTTCCATACGTCGGCCGGCGTGACGGCCGGCATCGATCTGTGTCTGGCACTCGTCGAGGCGGACTGCGGCGCGCCCACCGCGCTCGCGGTCGCACGCGAACTGGTGCTGTTCATGCATCGTCCCGGCGGACAGGCGCAGTTCAGCGTCGGGCTCGACATCCAGGCTCGTGCGACGCCGCGCATGCGGTCGCTGCTCGCCGACATCGCCGACGATCCGGCCGGCGACCTCGGCGTCGCCGCGCTGGCCGCGCGAATGCACATGAGCGAACGGACCTTCGCGCGCCATTTCTTCAAGGAGACCGGCGTGTCGCCCGCGCAGTACGTGCTGGCCGCGCGTGTCGAGCGAGCGAAGGCGCTGCTGGAGCGGGCCGACTGGCCACTCGAACGGATCGCGGAACGCGCGGGATTCGGCAGCGTGGACGCACTGCAGCGTGCGTTCGCGAAACGCGTCGGCACCTCGCCGCGCGACTATCGCGCGCGCTTCGGGCCGCGACGCAACAAGCCGCGGACGGAATAAGCCGTCGCCATCAGGTTGCCGACGATCCCGGCTTGCTTCACGCCGAAACCGCGCATCGTCATCGACGACGAACCGGGCGGATGCCGCCCGTTGCACGCACCGACCATCATGCGCGCTCGGGTGGTGTTGAACAGATGCCGACAGAAGGCGTTCGCGCTTACGTTCAGGTCCACCGAGCCGTATCCCCTGCGCGGCCGGGCCTTGTTACGCGCTATCGGATGGCCGATACACCCGGCCCATACATGCCCGCGAGAAAGCAGACTCATCAACGTTGGGCGTAGACTCGCATCGTTGCATCAACCTGATGCGATGCGTGACGTGTCGACGTTTGCGCGCAACCGGCGCCCGTCGCGGCGCTGTCCACTCATCGGGTTGCTGCGTCGATGCTCGACTTTTGCGGTCGAGCATCGCGCACAGCGCACTCCCCTCGATTCCACCGCGAGAAAGCACCACGCGTTGACCCTTGAACACATCTGGCGTGTGGTGGCGCAACGAGGTTGGCGATCGGGATTGATGCAACGACGCGCTCTATCACCCACGCATCATCTGAAGCAATCGAGATATCCATGCAGATCAGATCGGAGAGTATGCCTGTCCACGTACGCGACACCAGATTGAACCGTGTCGTGAAATCCATTCCGCTTGCCGCCGCCTTGCTGGCACTGATGACTGGTGGCTGTTGGAGCAACGCGATAGCGTCGACGCCTGTCAAGCCACCTCCCGCAGCAGTGCACCCGACGTTGCCCAACGGAACGCCCGTCACGTTGACCATCGAGTCGGCGGTCGCCGGAGCCGCATCGTTGTCACCCGCCAGTTCGGGCCTGAGCTTCGAAAAGGCGCAGCTCTCCGCGGGGCTGTTTTCCGGGGACAACCGCTCGCTCATCGCGTTGTTCAGGCAGCTCGGCCCGGGGGTGCTACGCATCGGCGGCAACAGCGTCAACAAGACCACGTGGGACGACAGCAAGGACCCGGGTGGCCAGGGGATGACCCCCGGCCATATCGCCCCCTCCGACGTCGACCGCCTGGCTGATTTCCTGAACGCCACCGGATGGCGGGTCATCTATGGCATCAATTTCGCGACCGAAAACGCGACGCAGATGAGCAGCGAAGCGGCGTACGTCATGCGCAAGCTTGGCAGTCGCCTTGCCGGACTGGAACTGGGCAACGAACCCGATCTCTACACCCACAACGGACTGCGGCCATCCACCTACACGTTCAATCAGTTTCTCGACGAGTGGCGCACCGACGCGCGCGCGACCCAGGGTTCGGGACGCAACCCGGCGCTCACCGGGCCGGCCTCCTCATACAACTTCATGCACTACACCATTCCGTTTGCGCAGAATATTGGCGGCGGAATCCAGCTGTTGACGCAGCACTACTACACCAACTCGAGTTGCCCGAACAGCGCGACGGGCTATGCGCCGAGCATTCCGGGCATGCTGGCGGCAGATCCGCGCCTGCCCGGCGAGTTGCAGGCGCTGGTTCGTGCGGCCTCGGACAACGGCGTGTCCGGCGGTGCGCGCATGGACGAAGCCAATTCCTTTTACAGCTGCCCCCACCTGAGCGGCGCACCCGGTGTCAGCAATGCGTTCGCCAGCGCATTATGGGCGGTGGATTTTTTGTTCACCAACGCCCGCTACGGGATGCGCGGCGTCAACTTTCATTCCGGCAATACTGCGTACTACTCACCGATTCAGACCCATGCAGCCGCGGTCACGTCGGTGCAACCCGAGTACTACGGCCTTTGGCTGTTTGGTCAAGCCGTCGATCTGTCATCCGGTACGCTGCTTGAAACGCGAATCGACATGAGCGTGCAACCGCCACTGCCGATCAAGGCCTATGACGTGCTCGCGCAGGACGGCTCGCATCGCGTGCTGATTCTCAACGAATCGGCCAGCGACGGCGATGTGACGGTCCAGCATCTGCCGCCGAATGCCACTCGCGCCGCACTGCTGCGCTTGAGTTCGACCGGCGGACTCAGCGATATCGCGGCAGCCGATGTGTCGGTCAACGGCGCGCACTTGAGCGCCGACGGGACCTGGGATTCCCCCCCGGCGCCCACGACCCAGCCCGTCTCCAACGGGAGCATGACCGTACACGTCGCGGCTGGCAGCGCGCTATTGGCGATCGTTCGGTAAACCTGCGGCGGCCGGTGCGATCACCATCGCACCGGCCGCTACCCTGCCCGGCTACGTCACTCGTCCTGCTGTTCCTGCTGCGCCTGCACCTGCTGCTGCCGGATGAACTGCCGGACATCGCTCATCGTCACGCGGCCGATGTGCTTCGCATCGATCTCGTCGAAGTGCTTCGACACGAAGCCGAGCCCGCTGCTCTGCGCCTGCGCTTTCGTCACGGCCACGCCGTTGCTCAGCACGGTATTGCCGCCGAGCCGCGCGTCGACGCGCTGTTGCGCCTGCTGCTGCAAGGCCGCGCCGGTCGACGGCAACACCGGCGCCGCCCGCGTGGCCGGAAAGAACGGACCGTCGACACCGCGCCCGCCGTGCGGCAGCTTCACCGGCGCCACCGCCTGCGGCGGCAACGCATGGGCGCTGCTCATCAAGGCACCGAGCACGATCAACGGAGACATACGCCGCATCAATTGGATTAGGGACATGATCGCTCGCATTCAATGGATGAAGAGAGGGTTCGTTTGATAAGGACTCCGTCGCTCAAGGGGCTGCCGCCAGCGTCGTCGCGGCGGTCGCGCCTGGCGTGCTGCCGGTCGGGACGCTCGGCGGGTTTTCATCCGGCCACGGCGGCGGCAGCGTGTGCAGCGTCAGCGCCGTCGGAATCCGCGCGCCCTTGTAGAAGGTCTGCAAATCCCGCTTCATCTGCGGGCGCGCGACGTCGTCCAGATAGATCATGTGACCACCCTGGAAGAAGTTCACCTGCAGCTTCGGATTCAGGCCCTTCACCGTCTGCAGCCGCGCGAGTTGCTTCTCGGTGCTGAAGAACGGCGTCGCGAGATCGTGGAAGCCGTTCTCCGCGAGCACGCGAAGCTTCGGGTTGAGCTGCAGCGCGCCGAGCAGATCGGGGATCGTGTCCGGCATCGGCTGGCCGTCGTGCGAGAAGTCCCAGACCTCGATGATGTTGTCGTTCAGCGGCAGGTACGTCGCGTTCGGGGCCGTATAGCCGAGGTAGTCCGGCATCTGCGTCGCGAGCGCGTTCGTGAACGGCTGCGAGATCAGGATGTCGGACGGATCGCCGTCGTTCTGCAGCCGCGGGTCCGAATTCGGCAACGACACGCGCCCGTCGTACCGGCCAATCGTCGTGCCGGGCAGCAGGCTCGTGCCGAACGGATTCGCGTTGAAGTAACCGCGCAGCGCCTGCTGGGTGAGGCTCGACGGGATCGACCACAGCCTGAGCGTCGCATCGCTCGGGAACACCGGCGTGCCGAGCGCATCCGGAATGCCGAGCTGGCTCAACACCCACGACTGCGAGTACTTCTGCAACTGGCTGTAGATCAGCGTCGTGAACAGTTCCGTCTGCAGTGCGTACAGACCCTGGTTCACCGGCGCCGGCGACACCTGGTTGAAGTACGCCGCGACCGCCGCGTAGCCGGGCAGGTAACCAGCCACCGTGTCGGTATCGAGCAACAGCCCTTCGGTCGATTGCGTGATCGCCACCGCTTCCACCGCGTCCGCGAAGTAGTTCAGGATCGCCGACTGCAGCACGATGCCCGTCAGGTGCACGCCGGCCGATTCGAGCGCGAGCGCGAGCATGTCGGTACGCGGCGTGCCGTACGATTCGCCGTACAGGTAGATCGGCGACGTGCCGCGGCTGTTGACGTTCAGGTAGCGCTGGATGAAGTCGCGCATGATGTTCACGTCCACGTCGGAACCCCAGTACTTCTGGTTGGTGTTCGGCAACACGGCTTCCGACAGCCCGGTGCCGGGCGGGTCGATGAACACGAGGTCGGTGGTGTCGATCAGGCTCTCCGCATTGTCGACGAGCGGATAGTTCGGCCAGTTGTTGCCGAACAGCGGATCGGGCGTGGCCACGCGGGTCGGCGCGAACGAGCCGAGGCGCAGCCAGATCGACGACGAGCCGGGCCCGCCGTTATAGACGAACGTGACCGGGCGCGGCTTGCCGTTCGTGCTGGGCGCGGTGTACGCGACATACGACATCGACGCTTCCGGATTACCGTTCGCATCCTGCGCGGTCAGGTGACCGGTGGTGGTGGTGTAGTCGATCGTCTTGCCGCCGCCTTTCCACTGGTAATGCATGACGGCCGCTTTCTCGGACACCTGCGACGGCGCGAGGCCGTCGGTCGCGTTCATCGAGTACGCGACCGGGTCGACGTACGGCTGGTTGGCCGCAGGCGCCTGGGTGCCGGCCCCCTGCGCGCTGGCCTGCTGGCTCGCGGTGGCCTGCGCGAGGCTCGACGCGCCGACGGACGACGAATCGTCGCCGCCGCATGCCGCGAGCGCCAGTGTCATGGCAGTCAATGCGCCTAGCCCGGCCAGCCGGCCGCGGCGAACACGGCGGCTGCCGATACTGCTCCTGTCTGGTTTCATCTCTTTCCTTTGGCTTCGGATACCGCATCACAAAGGCCGCCAACGCCTGCGACACGCGCAGGCCGACCCGCCACTCGCGTTGCACGGTCGGCAGTCGGCGGTTGGGAATGGGACTTCTCAGAGACTGAACTTGATACAGACACAGCAAACTGCTGGCGAGAATGATGCCCGGACGCGCCCCCTGCAGTTTGGACAACTTTTGTATGACTGAAACTTGAGCCATGACAAAAATAGGCGGTGCTGCGCCGCGTTGTCAAAGATCATTCGGATATTAAAAATCCCGCAATGATGCGAAGGCCGGACAGTGTCTGGCATTTGAAAGAAAACGGAATTATTCGTGCAAGGCGGGCTTTATCGGCTATGTCGCGTCGAATATTTTACTTTTTCGGCACAACGCGGAAACCTTCCCTGCATTGGCGCAACGCATCGAAAGCCTTCAGATCGACAGGATTATTCTTTCAATTTTATTATCGTCAATCGATTAAGACGATACAGCAGCATGCACACGTCATTCGATGATTCTTTCCATTTCAATCGCACTTCAATCGAAGTATCGATGTGCACCGCATCATCCATAAAATACCGGTTCGATTAATTGTTCACGGCATTATTTACCCGGTATTCGAACGGCTTTCCGGAACGGGCGCGACGTCCGGCATTGCCGCACATCGCGCCGTCACCAAGACTCAAACCACGCTTACTTCCCGCCGCCCGGCAGCGCGATATCGATCAGCACCGGATCGTGATCCGACGAACGATACGCATCGGCCGCGTAGAACGTCTTCTGCTGCTCGGCCGACTTGTACGCAAGCGTGTACTGCAGCGCGAGCGGCTCGTCCGCGTTGATGTGCCATTCGTGCACGGCCTTCACGTGCGACGCGAGCGGCAACGTCGCCAGTGCGTGGTCGAGATAACCGGCTTCGCCGTTGTACACGTAGCTGTACGCGTTGGCGCCGATCCAGCGCGCGACGAGATTGCGGTAGCCGCGCGATTCCAGCGTGCGGATCGGGTCTTCGTACGTGTAGCTGTTGAAGTCGCCGATCAGCAGCACGCCCTGGCTCTTGACGCCCGTCGGGTTGCCGGCCAGCCAGTCGGCAACCTTCGCCGCCGCGCGCGTGCGCGTCGGGTTCCAGCAGCCTTGACCATCGCCCTGGTCGAGATCGTCGTTCGCGGCGTCCGGGCAATTCTTCGACTTCAGGTGGTTCACGGCCACCGTCAGCGCCTGCTTGTTGCCGTTGATCAGCCGGAACGACTGCGCGAGCGGCTGGCGATTCTTGTCGTCGATCGCGAGCGTCGCCGCGCGGCCGACCGGCTCGACCTTGCGGCTGTCATAGATCATCCCGACCGTAATCGCGTCGCCGCCGAGCCGCGACGTGCCCGGATCGACCACGCGCCAGTGGTTGCCGAGCTTCGCCGCGAGCTGGCGCACCGCACTCAGTTCGCCGTAACCATTGTTCTGGATTTCCATCAGGCCGATCACGTCGGCGTCGATCGCCTTCAGCGCGCTGACGATCTTCGCTTCCTGGCGCTGGAACTCCTGGAAGGTCTTCGCGCCGCGATTGTTCGGATCGTCGAAGCCGCCGCCGAGACCGTTGCCGTTGAAGTAGTTCAGCACGTTGAACGACGCGACGCGCAGGTTCGATTTCGGATCACGCGCCGGTGCGATGGTGCGCGGGTTCGAACGCGCGTCGAACGCCGGCACGGCCGCGCCCGGCAGCGGCTGCACGCGCCAGGCGCCGTAACGCACTTCGAGCACGCCTTCCACGTCGCGCACGGTGTAGCCCGCGCGCAGCGTGTTCGCGGCCGACAGGCCCGGCGCCGGATACGGCACGGTCGCGGGGTTCTGCTTGTTGGAGCCGTCGTCGAGGATCAGGCGGTTGCGCGCGTTCGCGTCGATCTGCGTCTGCGCCTGCGCGGGCGGCACGACGCTCGTCGGCGTATGCAGGCGGCCGTTGCTGAGCATCACGCTGCCGTAGCGGCCGAGTTCGTAGTTGTCGGTGACGCTCAGCGTCTGCGGCAGGCGCACGAGCATCCCTTCGTACGCGGCGAACGCGTTGGGGCTGTCGACCGGCAGCGTGAGCGTCGCGGGCGTGACCGTCTGGCCGTTCGCGCATACCGCGATCGCGCCCTGCAGCGTGAGCTGCGTCTGCCCGTATTTCTCCTCGACCTTGCCCGTCACGTGCACGAGATCGCCGGCCTTCGCGCGCGCTTTCGGCGCATAGACGAACAGGCCTTCGGACACGCCCGGCTGGTTGCGGCGCTGCGCGTCCGCCTGCTGGACGAAAAAGCCGCCGAAGCCGTCCGTGCCGCCGAAATCGGCGGTGACGACCGCTTCGATCGATGCGTTCTGACCGGCGAGCGGCGACGGCGCGCCTGCTCCCTGGATATCGGCGATCGGCGTCGTGCTGCCGCCGCAGTTCGCGCTGACGGGCGCGGCAGTGGCGGCGAATACCGGCGCGGCGAGCGTCGGGAGCAGCAATAGCGGGGCAAACAGGCGGATTGTCGAGCGCATGGCGGGAATCCCGGTTGTGAGGGTGGCGAAAGCTTAGCGGCGCTCGGTGACAGTTTTTGGTAATCGGCAGACAGGCCGATGTAATCGCCATCATCACGCCGCGATCGCCATGCGTCGTCCGGTCAAGTCTCGACAATGCAGCCAATCTTCCGACGACGAAGCCCCGCCGCTAGGCCGTCCCCGGCAACGCGCTCGACACGAGCACGGCCGCCACCATCAGCACGCCGCCGAGCACGACCGCCTCGACTCGCAACACCATGCCGAACCGTCTCAACGCGCGTACCGGTATCGCGGCGGCCGGGTCTTTCAACGCGGCCAGCAGCTTCGGCATCCCGAAGAAGCGGTTGTGTCCGCCGAGCATCGCGGCAATCAGCACGAGCACAAGCTTCAGCAGCAGGATTTGCCCGTACGTCGACGCGAACAGGTTGGCGGGTGTATCGACGCCGCGCCAGCCGTTGTACGCGCCGGTCGCGAACAACACGACCAGCGCGTAAGTGGATGCGTCGGACAGCGACTGCACGAACGATGCGCCCGTCGCGCGTTCGCTCGCCGGCATGCGGGCGAGCCGCGACATCACGCCGAATGCCGTCACGAGCACGAGCCCCACCCACGCGCTGATCGCCAGCAGATGCAGCCAGTCGATCCACACCGGCACGCTGAACAGCCCGGCGTCCACCGGATGGCCGCCGTTGCTGCGCGCCAGCGCGACACAAGCGAGGGCAGCCACCATCGCGAACGGAAACCGCGTGTCGTTCGCGCGTCCGACGAACGACAGCAGCACGACGACGAGCATGAACGCCGCCCCGGCCAGCCACGCATGACCGAAGCCGGTGCGCGCGAGCATCGAACACACCGCCGGCCCAGCGTCGAGCAGCGACACCTCGCTCATCAGCGCGCAGTGCGCCCAGAACGCGGCGACGCTCGCGAGCAGCGATACGACGGACGCAATGCGCAGCGTCGCGGCGAGCCGCCGCCCAACGTCGTGCTGCCACGCGGACACGCCGCGTGCGAGCCAGTGCCGGCCGAGCAATGCGCCGACGACGACCGCGAACCCGGCGTTCTGGATCGCCACCGCCACGAGCCGCAGCAGGCCGACGATGCCGTCGTTCATTCCTTCACCCGGAACGTATAGGTGCCCTTCGTGCGATGCGCATCGGCCGTCATCGCCGCCCACTGCACGGTGTACGCGCCCGTCGCGAGCTTCGGTATCGCGACGGTCATCACGCGCGGGTTCGACGCATCGACCTTCGCCTTGTCCTGCGTGACGGCGTTGCCGCTTGCGTCCGACACCTTCACCGAGCTGAACGCCGGTTCGAGGTCTTCGTTGAACGTGAGCCGCACCGTGTCGGGCGCCGCATCGATCGTGCTACCGACCGCCGGTACGGCGCGCTCCAGCTTGCCGTGCGCCGACGCCGCGACCGGTGCGCCTGCGAAGATGGCGGTAGCCGCGGCAAAGCCGGCCAGCCGCTTGAACATCGAGATCGTCATGTTCACGCGCTCCGCTTCACGGCTTCTTCAGCTCGACGACGGTCAACGCACCGTCCACGTCCTCGGCGACGAAATCGATCGTATCGCCCACCTTCACCTGCGCCAGCATCGCCGGGTCCTTCACCTTGAACACCATCGTCATCGCGTCCATCCCGAGGTTCTCCAGCGGGCCGTGCTTGATCGTCAGCTTGCCGGCCGCCGTGTCGACCTTGCGGATCTCGCCGTGCGACATGCGCGACACCGCGGCGCCCTGCTTCGCATTCGCGCTCATGTCCATGCCGGCCATGTCGCCGGCCGCGTACGACGCCGCGGAGAACGCCAGCGCGCACCCCGTCGCCATCAAAACCAGTCCCTTCTTCATCGTGTCGACTCCCGTGTGAGTGAATGGAAACCGGCGGCCGCATCGACGCGGCCGCCGCATGCTGCTTCAGCCGTCCGGCAATTCGCCGGTGTATTCGTATGCGACGGTGCCCTTCGGATGCCGGAACCAGCCCGGATCGCGATAGTCGTTGCGGCCCAGCCCCTGCCGCACCTTGAGCACCGTGAACATGCCGCCCATCTCCAGCGGCCCGAACGGGCCCGTGCCGGTCATCATCGGCAGCGTGTTGTCGGGCAGCGGCATCTCCATGCCGCCCATCGCGCCGCCCGTGCTGCCCATCGCCATGTAGTCGGGCACGAGCTTGCCGATGCGCTTCGCGAGATCCTTCTGCGGCACGCCGATCAGGTTCGGCACTTGGTGGCCCATCGCATTCATCGTGTGGTGCGACTTGTGGCAATGGAACGCCCAGTCGCCTGGACGATCAGCGGTGAACTCGATCGCGCGCATCTGCCCCACCGCGACATCGGCCGTCACTTCCGGCCAGCGCGCGGCCGGCGGAATCCAGCCGCCGTCGGTGCCCGCGACCTCGAAGCTGTAACCGTGCAGGTGGATCGGGTGGTTCGTCATCGTCAGGTTGCCGAAACGAATCCGCACGCGGTCGCCGGCGCGCACCGGCAACGGATCGATGCCCGGGAACACGCGCGAGTTGAAGGTCCACATGTTGAAATCGGTCATCTCGTTCACGCGCGGCGTATAGCTGCCGGGGTCGATGTCATATGCGGCGAGGAGGAACACGAAATCGCGATCGACCGCCATCGTGCCGCGCGCCTTCGGATGCACGATGAACATCCCCATCATCCCCATCGCCATCTGTACCATCTCGTCGGCGTGCGGGTGATACATGAACGTGCCGTGCGCTTCGAGCTGGAACTCGTAGACGAAGGTCTTGCCGGGCGGGATATGCGGCTGCGTGAGGCCGCCGACGCCGTCCATCCCGTTCGGCAGCCGCAGCCCGTGCCAGTGGATCGTCGTGTGCTCCGGCAGCCGGTTGGTCACGAAGATGCGGACCTTGTCGCCTTCGACGGCCTCGATCGTCGGGCCCGGCGACTGGCCGTTGTAGCCCCACAGGTTCGCGTTCATGCCGGGCGCCATCTCGCGCACGATGGGCTCGGCCGTCAGGTGGAATTCCTTCCAGCCGTTCTTCATCCGCCACGGCAGCGACCAGCCGTTCAGCGTCGCGACGGGCGTGTACGGGCGGCCGTTGGGCGGCACAAGCGGCGGCTGCGTGCCGGCTTTCGCCATCGTCGGCGCGTCGGGCAACGACGCGGCGCCGGCCTTGCTGACCATCGCCGCACCGAGCAGCGCGGCGCCCGAGCCGCTGAGAAATTGTCGACGGGACACCATGTCAATGACCTTCCGGATGCGGTTGCGTGGCGGGCGCCGACGGCGCCGCGGGAGTGGAAGCCGGCTGCGGCGCAGCGTCGGCGACGGGTGTGGATGCGGATGCCGATTCGGCGGAATGCGTCGCGCTCGGCACGGCACCTGGTAACGGCAACCGGCCGCCGACGGCCATCTGCAGATCGGTTTCCGCGAGCCAGTAGTCCTTCAGCGCATCGATGTAGCCGTTGACCGCGCCGACCTGTTCACGCGCATCGGTCAGCAGCTCGAACACGCTCGCGAGCATCCCGTTGTAGCGCAGCAGCAGTTCGTCGGAGATCGTCTTGCGCAGCGGCACGACTTCGTCGCGATAGTGCGTTGCGACGTCGTAGCTCGTCACGTACGCCGCATACGATTCGCGTACTTCCGAGCGGGCATCGATGGCCGTTTTCGCGAGCCGGTTCGCGGACTGCATGTAGATCGCCTCGGCGCGCGCGACCTTGGCTCCCCCCCAGTCGAACAGCGGAATCTCGACGCTGATTTCGTAGCCGTGCTCGTGGCCCTTGCCGGTTTCGTAGTCGTTCACGTAGCCCAGCTCGACCGCGTTGACGAAGCGGGTGGCCTTGCTCAGGCCGAGCGACGACGCGACGCCCTGCGTCTGCAGCTTCGCGGCCTGGACGTCGAGGCGATTGCCCATCGCGAAGCGTTCGAGGTCGGGCAGGTTCGGGCGCGCCTTCGGCAAATCCGGCAAGCGCTCGGGCAGCGCGTACCGCGTGCGCTCGCCCCACAGCCCCATCGCGCGCGTGAGCTTCTCGCGTGCGGCGATGGCCTGCTGACGCGTTTTCGCGTACTGCGCGACCGCGTCGGCGTGAAACGCCTGTTCACGGGCGTAGTCGAGCCGGCTGAAGTTGCCGGCCTGCCGCATGCGCAGTGCGAGTTCGGCGGCCGCGCTCGCGGCGTCGCGCACCTGCTGCGCATAGTGTGCGGCCTGCTCGGCGGCGACGGCCTCGACATACGCGCGGCGCGCGTCGGCCGCGACCTTCAGCATCGCATCGGCCGTTTCGAGCTTGGTCTGCTCGAAACGGCGGCGTTCGATCTTCGTTGCGAGCGGCATCGTCAGCAGCGCGAACACGTTCGCCGAGAACGTGCGGCCAAGCGTCAGCTCGCCATCGCCGGCACGCGTGCGGCTGAATGCGAAGCGCGGGTTCGGCAACCGGCCGGCCTGCACGAGGTCGGCCTCCGACAGCCCGAGTTCCGCGTACGACGCCTGCAGCCCGCGGTTGTTCAGCAACGCGACCTGCACCGCGTCGTCCATCGACAGCGGCTTGCCGAGCAGTTCCTTCGTCCGCTGGTCGACCGCTTCGCGATCGGCGTCGGTCCTCACCACCACCGCGTCCTTTCCGATGCGTTCCGATGCAGCCGACGACACGGCGTCGAACCCGCCATCCTTCGAAAACGTCGTGCAGCCCGCGAGGAACGCCAGCGCGATCGCGGCCGCGCCGATCCTCGGTGATATCGCCAGCGTCGTCATCGCGTGGCCCCTCCGTGCGTCGAATGGGGCGCGGCGTTGCCGGTCGTGCGCCCTTTCGCGGGCCGCTCCATCACATCCCGGTTCAGTTGCTTCCAGCCCGGGCCTGCGTCGTCCCGATACGGCCGGTAGCCGTCGAACGCGGACGTCACGGTGACGTCCGGCACCGACGCGGCGGCGTCCGCCGGATCGGGAAACGGGGTTTGCGCGGGCGCGAGCGACGGCACGAGGGCCGCCGCGCCCAACAGCGCCGCAATGATCAATCGCATGAACATGTCTCGTCGTAAGTCGTCCGGCGCGCCTGATGCGGCCGCCGGAGCGGATGGCGGATCGCGGCGCATCGGCCGCGGGCAGCGACTAGGCGGGCATCCGGCGCGGCGGCCGGTCGATGCCGCCCGTCAGGAACGACACGCCCCCGGCCGAGCGCGGAGGCGCGACGATGGTGACGCCGACGCTCGCCGCGGCGGGCACCGCAGGCGCACTCGACATCCCCGTGCCGAAGCAGCAGGACACGCACGCGGCACATGACGACGCATGCCGCGCGTGATCGTCGCGATCGCCGTGATCGTGATGGCCACCCTGCGCGGCCGGCATCGCGTGCGACGCCTTTTCCTCTTGCGGCACGGCGGCGCCCGGGCACTGCATCGAAACCGCCGCGAACGACGGGATCGACAGGCTCAGCGCGAGCAACACGACGACGAGAAATGTGCGCCAGTACGACATGGATACGAGATCAGGCAGACAGCGATCGTTAGGGCCGGCGCGTCGCACGACGGCGCGCTCCGGGGACAAGACGGTCGCAGCTTATCGCCGCCGCGGTGACGACGGCATGGCCGAAACATGACCGGCTTTTCATGACAATTCCGTCATCCGCCGGTCATCCTTCACGCACGCACGACGCCGTACGCTCCGGCGTTACACTGACCGGCTGGAATCACGAACAGCCTGCCTCACCATGCGGATACTGATAGTCGAAGACGAACCCAAGATGGCGTCATACCTCCGGAAGGGATTGACGGAGGCGAGCTACACGGTCGATGTCGCGGAAAACGGCCAGGACGGGCTGTTCCTCGCCTTGCACGAGGATTTCGACCTGATCGTGCTCGACGTGATGCTGCCCGCGCTGGACGGCTTCGAGGTGCTCAGGCGGCTGCGCGCGCAGAAGCAGACGCCCGTGCTGCTGCTCACGGCCCGCGAGGCAATCGAGGACAAGGTCGCCGGGCTCGAACTCGGCGCCGACGATTACCTGCTCAAGCCGTTCGCATATGCCGAATTCCTCGCGCGCATCCGCTCGCTGCTGCGGCGCGCGCCACGTAACGTGCGCGACATCCTGCACGTCGCCGATCTCGAAATCGACCTGCTCAAGCGCCGCGTGCGGCGCGCGGACACTCGCATCGACCTGACCGCGCAGGAATTCGCGCTACTGCAGTTGCTCGCGGAACGCGAAGGCGAGGTGCTGACGCGCACCTTCATCACGTCGCAGATCTGGGACATGAATTTCGACAGCGACACGAACGTCGTCGATGCCGCGATCAAGCGCCTGCGCGCGAAGATCGACAACGCGTACGAGAAGAAGCTGATCCACACGATCCGCGGCATGGGCTACGTGCTCGAGGATCGTTCGTGACCGCGCGCCCCGCGTCGTATTCGCTGCTGCGGCGCCTGACGCTCGCGTTCGCCGCCGTCGCGGCGCTGGTGTTCGCGCTGACCGGCGCGTATCTCTACCGCTCGTTGTCCGCCGAATTGACACGGCGCGACGACATCGAGATCTCGGCCAAGCTGAATCAATTCCTGCAACTCGCACGCGCCAGCGGATCGACGGCCGCGCTGCGCGCCGATCCGGCCGTGTTCCACGACGTGCTGCTGTCGCATCCGGGCGTCTATCTCGGCATCTACGATGCGCAACACCGGCCGCTCGTCGAGCATTCCGACGAAGCCGGCAACACGCTTGCGTCGGTGATCTCGGCCTCGCATCCGGCTGGCAACGCCGGCAGCCCGTTCACGTGCGCGCCGCCCGGCATCGGCACGTCGCGCTGCGTGTATGCGCGCGAAACGCTGCCGTCCGGCGAAGCGATCCAGGTCGCCCTCGCGCGCACCGCAACCGATCGCCAGTCGCTGCTCGAAAGCTATCGCGTCGACATCTGGCTCGCGGCGGCCGTCGGCGCGCTGCTGGTCGGTGCGCTCGGCTATGCGGTCGCGTCGCGCGGGCTGCGCCCGGTCGAGAGCCTCGGCCGGCAAACGTCGCGCATCGAGGCGCACAACCTGAACGCACGCCTCGACGCGCGCGGCGGCCCGGTTGAATTGCGCGAGCTCGCCACGTCGGTGAACCGGATGCTCGACCGGCTCGAACGCGCGTTCGTGCGGCTGTCGCAGTTCTCATCCGATCTCGCGCACGACATGCGCACGCCGCTCGCGAACGTGATCAGCTCGTCGCAGATCACGTTGTCGCGCGCGCGCACGACCGACGAATATGAAGCGCTGATCGAATCGAATATCGAGGAATGCGAACGGCTACAGCGGATGATCGAGAATATGCTGTTTCTCGCCCGTACCGACAATGCGCGGCAGCACCTGAAGACCGCCGAACTCGATGCGGGCAGCGAACTGCGCCGGCTCGCGTCGTATTTCCAGGCGCTGGCCGACGAGGCCGGCGTGCGCATCGACGTGCATGGCGAAGCGCCGGTCGTCGCGGACGCGACGCTGTTCCGGCGCGCGGTGAGCAACCTCGCGTCGAATGCGCTCGAACACGCGCAAGCCGCGTCGACGATCGAACTGGCCGTGTCCGTACAAGGCAGCTACGCGGTCGTCGAAGTCACGAATCGCGGCGTCGCGATTCCGCCCGAACAGGTCGAGCGGATCTTCGAGCGCTTCTACCGGATCGATTCGTCGCGGCACGGCGCGGCGCGCAACGCGGGGCTCGGGCTCGCGATCGTGAAGTCGATCATGGAGCTGCATCGCGGCAAGGTGGACGTCGCGAGCCGCGACGGGCGCACGACGTTCGCGCTGTACTTTCCGCGCGATACCGATAGTTAGGTCATGCGCCGCCGCATTCGGCGCTAGCGATCCTGCACCGCGCCGAACGACGTGCGCACGCACACGAGCAGCACGATGGTCGCTGCGCTGAATGCGGCCCCTGCGTAGAACGTGGCGGCGGCGCCCACCCGGTCCCACAGGGCACCCGCGACGACGCTCGATACGAGCGTGACGATGCCGCTGATCAGGTTGAACACGCCGAACGCCGTCCCTCTCAATTCGGCCGGCGCGGCCTGCGCGACCATCGTCGCGAGCAGCCCTTGCGTCATCCCCATATGCAGCCCCCACAGCGCGACGCCGACGAGCACGGCCGGCCAGTGCGCGCCGTGCGCCAGCACGATATCGGCGGCGATCAGCAGCGCGAGCCCGACCACCATCAGTTTCGTGTGGCTCGTCGTATCGGCGAGCTTGCCGAACGGGTAAGCGGACAACGCATACACGACGTTCATCGCGACCATCACGAGCGGCACGAGTGCGACGGGCACGCCGCTGCCCATCGCGCGCAACACCAGGAACGCCTCGCTGAAACGCGCCAGCGCGAACACGCCGCCGACGGCCACGACCCACCAGTAGCGGGCGCCGAGTTGCGCGACGACCTCGCGGCGAATCGGATTGACGCGCTTCTCGCCCGGCGCACGCGCCGGTTCGTCGATGCCGACCGCGAGCAGCGCCACGGCGAGCACGCCGGGAATCACGGCCAGCCAGAACGCGAGGCGGAAATCGTCGCGCCACGTCAGCATGATGAAGACGGCCAGCAGCGGCCCGAGGAACGCGCCCACCGTGTCGAGCGACTGCCGCAACCCGTACGCGGCGCCGCGCAGGTGAACGGGCGTCACGTCGGCGACGAGCGCATCGCGCGGCGCGCCGCGAATCCCCTTGCCGACGCGATCGACGATCCGTGCCGTGACCACGACGCCGATCGTCGGCGCGATCGCGAACAGCGGCTTGCTAAGCGCACCGAGCGCGTAGCCGGCCACCGCGAGCCATTTGCGATTGCGCAGATAGTCGCTCAGCGTGCCGGAGAACACCTTGACGACCGGCGACGTCGCCTCGGCGATCCCCTCGATCAGGCCGATCGTCGTCGCGCTCGCACCGAGCCCCGCCATCAGGAACATCGGCAACAGGCTGTGGATGATTTCGGACGACACGTCCATCAGCAGGCTGACACAGCCGAGCACCCACACGCTGCGCGGAATCTGCCGAAGAATGCCGGTCGATGAGTCGGTCTGCATGGATCGTCCTCGGTTCAGGAATCGTGACGCTGAATGCTGTGATGCTACTGCAGTCCCGTGACACGATCGCAGGTTGCGCGTGCACCCTCGTTATTCCGCCGCGTCGCGCCGGAGCTTCGCCTGCCGGCGCGTGCGGTCGTTGAGGATCTGGTGCCGGCGATGGTCGGTCAGCTTCTTCCAGTCGCGCGCCTCGTCGCGGGTGCGCAGGCAGCCGACACAAAAGCCGGTGCGGCCGTCGAACGTGCACAGCTCGATACACGGCGATTTCACGGCCACGATCAGGCGGCCTTCGCGGGCCTCAGCACTTCGACGGTCACGTGCGACACGCCGTCGAAGCCCGCGACCAGCGCATGATAAAAGCGCGCATCGCGCGCGGTGTCGCCCGATTCGACCGACACGATCGCGCTCATGTGCCCGGGGCCCACGCGCCACACATGGAGATCGTTGACCTTGTCGCCTAGCGCCTCGATCGCGCGGCGCACGTTGTCGGTCAGCTTGCGATCGACGTTGACGTCGAGCAGGATTCCGCCCGTATCGCGCATCAGCCCGTACGCCCAGTTGGCGATCACCAGCGCGCCGACGATGCCCGCGAGCGGGTCCATCCAGACCCAGCCGAACGCACGCGCGAGCAGCAGGCCGACGATCGCCAGCACCGACACGGCCGCGTCGGCGATCACGTGAACGTAGGCCGACCGGATGTTGTGATCGCGATGCGCGGCCGAGTGCGACCCGTGAGCATGATGCGCGTGGTGTGCGTCGTCGTGGTCATGATCATGGTCGTGGTCATCGTGGTGGTCGTGCCCATGCGCATGATGATGGCCGTGACCATGCCCGTGATGGTGATCGCCGCTCAGCAGCCACACGCTGGCGAGGTTCACGGCAAGCCCCAGCACGGCGATCGGAATCGCTTCGTCGAAGCGAATCGGCACCGGCGCCAGCAGGCGCGCGATCGCCTCATAGCCGATCAGCAACGCGATCATCGCCAGCACGATCGCGCTCGTGAAGCCGGCCAGGTCGCCGAGCTTGCCGGTGCCGAACACGAAGCGCGGATCGTCGGCGTGCCGGCGCGCATAGGTATAGGCCAGCGCGGCGATCAGCATCGCGCCCGCATGCGTCGACATGTGCAGCCCGTCCGCGACCAGCGCGAGCGACCCGAACAGCGTGCCGCCGACGATCTCGGCGATCATCATCGCCGTGCACAGGCCGATGACCATCCACGTCTTCCGCTCGTTGCGCGCATGGGCGGCGCCCAGAAACGCGTGACTGTGCGCGCCGCCCGCCGCCGGGCTCTTGAATTCGTTCATGTTCCGATCCGCTTACTTGAAATAGCTGTGGACGACCTCGATCAGCTGCTCGGTCGCGCTGCCTTCGTGCGCGTCGGGCGTGTCCGCATCGACGAGATGCGACCGGATGTGATCTTCCAGCACAACGGCCAGCAGGCCGTTCATCGCGCCGCGGCAGCTCGTGATCAACTGCAGCACGTCGTTGCAGCCGCGCTCGTCTTCCAGCGCCCGCTCGATCGCCTCGACCTGTCCCTTGATACGGCGCACGCGGTTCAGCAGCTTCTGTTTTTCGCGAACGGTATGACTCATCGATGGCTCCTGTATAGGGTAGGGGAGTATATCTCCGAAGCGCTGCCCCTATAGGGCAGAGGGGTATATTTTTTCGAGACGAAGGCTTGTCGAAAGAAAACCGCTCGGCTAGACTGCTTTCCGTCTTTGGGGAGTAGCCTGCTTTCCGTCCCCCGGAAAGCGAACGCGTCAACACACTCGGCCTGCGGCCGTGGCGCGTTCAGCCTGATCGGCTTGGCGAGACCATCGGCACATCGCGTCGTTCCTGGTCGGACGTCGGCGGATGTGTCATGGTTCGTCAGCGTCCGACCACGGAGTCCCCATGTTCCTCCCTGCTCACCTGCCTCACGCCCCCGCTGCCTGCGGAGGTGCCGCATGACCTTCATGTTCGTCGAACTCGCGTTCATGCTGGTCGTCATCCTCGTCGCGGCCGAAGTCTTCACCAATGCGCTCGAACATCTCGGCGAACGCCTGAAGATTTCCGAAGGCGTGACCGGCTCGCTGTTCGCGGCCGTCGGCACCGCGCTGCCCGAAACGATGGTGCCGCTGCTCGCGCTCGCCGGCGGCACGTCGAGCCAGGCCGTGAACGAGGAAATCGGCGTCGGCGCGATCCTCGGCGCGCCGCTGATGCTCGCGACGCTCACCACGTTCCTGATGGCGCTCGCCGTGATCCGCTCGCGCGGGCTGCGCGGCACGATCGCGCCCGAACGCACGGGCTTCGTGCGCGACATGAACACCTTCCTCGCCGCCTTCTCGCTGGCGACCGTCGCGATGTTCGTCCCGCATCACAACTGGGCCGTGCGCGCGCTGCTCGCCGCGATGCTGGTCGGCCTCTACGTGATGTACGTCGTGCTGACGTTCCGCGCGTCGACCCGGCTCGTCGATGCCGGGCACGGCACCGAGGCGCCGCACGCGATGCTCCTGTCGCGCGTCGGCCTGCCGACCAACCTGGCGACGATCGTGCTGCAACTGCTGATCGGCATCGCGCTGCTGGTCGGCGGGGCGAAGGGCTTCATTCACGGCGTGGAAGGCGTGTCGCACGTGCTCGGCGTGTCGGCGCTGCTGCTGTCGCTGATCATCGTGCCGATCGCGACGGAGCTGCCGGAGAAGGTCAACAGCGTGCTGTGGATTCGCCGCGGGAAAGACACGCTGGCGTTCGGCAACATCACCGGTGCGATGGTGTTCCAGGGCACGCTGCTGCCGGCGATCGGCATCATGCTGACGCCGTGGGAGCCGCGCCCCGAAGTGCTGACCGGCGTGATCATCACGCTCGCGGCGGCGGCCTGGCTGCGCGTCAATGCACGCACGCGCGGGCTCGCGATCTGGGCGTTGCTTGCGAATGGCGCGGGTTATGCGGGGTATCTGGCGGTAACGCTGGCGCGTTGAACGCCGGTCGGGCGCGCCGGCCGACCAACACGTCGGCGCGGCGCGCTTCACGGCGCCGGATGCGGGCGGCGGCTGCGACGCCCGCATCCCGCCGATCAGGAACCCTTGACGAGTTTGACGATCGTCAACGTGCCGTCGACTTTCTCGATCCGCACCTTGACCTTGTCGCCCGCATGCGCTTGCGCGAGCATCGCCGCATCCTTCGCCTTGAACGCCATCGTCATCGGCGGCATCCCGACGTTCTGCAGCGCGCCGTGCTTCAACGTGATCTTGCCGCTCGCGGCATCGACCTTCTTCACTTCGGCGTCGGTCAGCGCGGTGTTCGATTCCGCCGCGCCGTCCGACGACATCTTCATGCCGGACATGTCCATGTTCGACATCTCGCCGGCGGCAAGCGCCGGTACCGCGAAAGCACTCAGCGCGACGACAGCGGTTGCAGCAGCGATCAATTGATTCATCTTCATCGTGATTCTCCGGTGGGAAGGGATGGCACGTTCGTGCCGGAAGGAACTGCATCGGAATGCCGCGTGCGGCCTGCGCTTCGCGCACGACGGCGCTGCAGCAGAAGCCACGCGGCGGGAATGACGAACATCGACAGCAGCGGCGCCGTGACCATGCCGCCGACCATCGGCGCGGCGATGCGCTGCATGACTTCGGAACCGGCGCCGTGGCCGATCATGATCGGCACGAGGCCGGCGAGCACGACGGCGACCGTCATCGCCTTCGGCCGCACGCGCAGCACCGCGCCTTCGCGAATCGCGTCGAACAGCAACGCATCGGTCAGCGGCTCGCCGGCATCGAGCCGGCGCTGCAGCGCGCCCTTCAGGTACAGCAGCATCACCACGCCGAATTCGGCCGCCACGCCGGCCAGCGCGATGAACCCGACCGACGTCGCGACGGACACCGCATGGCCGAGCGCCCATACGAGCCAGAATCCGCCGACCAGCGCGAACGGCACCGTCGACATCAGCAGCAACGCGTCGGCCGCCGAATCGAACGTGACGAACAGCAGCACGAAGATCACGACGAGCGTGACGGGCACGACGGTGCGCAACGTCGCCGCCGCGCGTTCGAGATACTCGAACTGCCCCGACCACGCGATCGAATAGCCGGGCGGCAACGCGACCTGCCGCGCGACGGCCTGCTGCATCGCACGAACCGCCGTGCTGAGGTCGACACCGCGGAGATCGACGTACACGTAGCCGGACAGCCGTGCGTTCTCGCTGCGGATCATCGGCGGCCCGTCGGCGATCGCGACACGCGCGACGTCGCCGAGGCGAATCTGCGCGCCGCGCGCGGTGACGACCGGCAGTTGCCGCAAGTTCTCGAGCGAATCGCGGATCTCGCGCGGATAGCGGATGTTGATCGGAAAGCGTTCGCGGCCCGCGATCACTTCGCCGACGTCCTCGCCGCCGATCGCCGACGACACGACCGACTGGATATCCGCCACCGACAGCCCGTAACGCGCGGCGGCGAGCCGATCGATGTCGACGTCGACGTAGCGGCCGCCGTTCAGCCGCTCCGCGAGCGCGGACGTCACGCCCGGCACGCGCTTCACGGCGGCCTCGACCTGCGTCGCGATCGCGTCGATTCCCGTCAGGTCCGGCCCGGAAATCTTCACGCCGACCGGCGTCTTGATCCCGGTGGACAGCATGTCGAGCCGGTTGCGGATCGGCGGCACCCATACGTTCGACAGGCCCGGCACCCTCACCGTCCGGTCGAGTTCGTCGACGAGCTTCTCCGGCGTCATGCCCGGTCGCCATGTGCTGCGCGGCTTGAAGCGGATCGTCGTCTCGAACATCTCGAGCGGAGCGGGGTCGGTCGCCGTATCGGCGCGACCCGACTTGCCGAACACCGTGTCGACCTCGGGCACGGTCTTGATCAGTCGGTCGGTCTGCTGCAGCAGTTCGCTCGCCTTGTCCGCCGAGATGCCCGGCAGCGCGGTCGGCATGTACAGCAAGTCGCCTTCGTCGAGCGGCGGCATGAATTCGCCGCCGAGCCGCGACAACGGCACGGCCGTCAGCACGAGCGCGACGACTGCCACGCCGATCGCGGCCCACGGGCGCCGCAACGTCGCTTCGAGCAGCGGCCGGTACAGGCGGATCAGCACGCGATTGATCGGGTTCGCGTGCTCGTGCGGAATGCGGCCGCGCACCAGATAGCCCATCAGCACCGGCACCAGCGTCACCGACAACCCGGCGGCGGCGGCGATCGTATAGGTCTTCGTGAACGCCAGCGGCGCGAACAGCTTGCCCTCCTGCCCTTCCAGCGAAAACACCGGAACGAACGACAGCGTGATGATCAGCAGCGAGAAGAACAGCGCGGGCCCGACTTCCGCCGCCGATGCCGCGACGAGCTCCCAGCGACGCGCGGCCGTGAGCGGCTCGCCCGGATGCGCGTGGTCGTACGCTTCCAGATGCTTGTGCGCGTTCTCGATCATCACGATCGCCGCGTCGATCATCGCGCCAATCGCGATCGCGATCCCCCCGAGCGACATCAGGTTGGCGTTCACGCCCTGGTAGCGCATCACGATGAACGCCGCCAATACGCCGAGCGGCAGCGACAGGATCGCGACCAGCGCGCTGCGCAGATGGAACAGGAATACCGCGCAGACGACACCGACGATGACGAATTCCTCGATCAGCTTGTCCGTCAGGTTGTCGACCGCGCGCGCGATCAGTTGCGATCGGTCGTAGGTCATGACGATCTCGACGCCGGCAGGCAGCGAACGCTTGAGGTCGGCGAGCTTCGCCTTCACCGCGTCGATCGTCGTCAGCGCGTTCTTGCCCGAGCGCATCACGACGACACCGCCCGTCACTTCGCCCTGCCCGTTCAGTTCCGCGATACCGCGCCGCATCGCCGGGCCGACCTGGATGCGTGCGACGTCGCCGAGCAGGACCGGCGTGCCGGCGTCGTCGGTGCGCAGCACGACGTGACGGAAATCGTCGAGCGTGCGCAGGTAGCCGGACGACCGCACCATGTACTCCGACTCGGCCAGCTCGACGACCGAGCCGCCGGATGCCTGGTTGGCCTTGCCGAGCGCCTCCGCGACCGCCGCCTGCGTGATGCCGTATGCGCGCAGCTTGTCCGGGTCCAGCACGACCTGGTACTGGCGCACCATGCCGCCGATACTCGCGACTTCGGAGACGTCCGACACGGCCTTCAGTTCGAACTTCAGGAACCAGTCGTTGAGCGCGCGCAACTGGCCGAGATCGTGACGGCCGGTGCGATCGACGAGCGCGTACTCGTATACCCAGCCGACGCCGGTCGCATCGGGCCCAAGCGATACGGTCGCGCCCGCCGGCAGGCGGCTCTGCACCTGGCTCAGGTATTCGAGCACGCGCGAGCGCGCCCAGTACGGATCGGTGCGGTCGTCGAACAGCACGTAGACGAACGCGTCGCCGAACGACGAGTAAGCGCGCACGGTTTTCGCGCCGGGCACGCCGAGCAGCGTCGTCGTCAGCGGATAGGTCACCTGATCCTCGACGACCTGCGGCGCCTTGCCCGGATACGACGCCTTCACGATCACCTGCGTGTCCGACAGGTCGGGCAATGCGTCGAGCGGCGTCTGCCGCAGCGAATGCACGCCCCATGCCGCGAGCAGCACGGTGGCCAGCAGCACCAGAAACCGATGATGGACGGACCAGTGAATGAGGCGCGCGATCATCGCTCACCTCCCTGCGGCTCGACCTTCGTCAGCCGGTAGCCGTCGTCGGTCTGCGTGAACGCGAAACGTACCGTCTGCCCCGGCTTCACGTCCGGAAACGCGTGCGCCGACGGCTTGCCGAACGCCATCGTCATCGCGCCCCAGCCGAGCGCCGGCACCGGCTGATGCGAGAACGTGATGTCGTCGGCCGTGACCTTCTCCACCTTGCCGGTGGTTTCGTAGACCGGCGCGCTTGCCGTCGCGGACGATGCGGCCGAGCTTGCGCCTGCCGCCCGCTCCAGCCGCGGCAGCACGCTTTTCAGGCTGGCTTCCGAATCGATCAGGAACTGCCCCGATGCGACAACCGTGTCGCCTTCGTTCAACCCGCCGAGCACTT
Organism: Burkholderia orbicola; assembly: GCF_900100915.1. Lineage (NCBI taxonomy): Bacteria > Pseudomonadati > Pseudomonadota > Betaproteobacteria > Burkholderiales > Burkholderiaceae > Burkholderia > Burkholderia orbicola. The sequence continues at coordinate 1,501,462 of NZ_FNKW01000002.1, forward strand.
CCGTGTCGCCGCCGACGTCGTTGCCGACCGTCACCGACACCGGCTGAAGCCGGCCGTCGCCGAGCTTCGCGATGACGATCGTGCGCTGGCCGGTCGCGATCACGGCCTCGGACGGCACGAGCAGGCGCGACACCGTCTCCTTCGCGGCGACCCGAACGCGCATCAGCATGCCGGGCGTGAGCTTCAGCGATGCGTTGTCGATCTCCACGCGCGCCTGCAGCGTGCGGCTGCCCGTGCTGATGCCGGGCAGCACTTCGCGGATGCGTCCGCTGAAATGCCGGGCCGGATCGCCCGCGAACGTCGCGTCGACCGACATTCCCGGCTGCACGTTCAAAGCGAGCGCTTCCGGCACCTCGACGATCAGCCACAGCGTCGACAACCCGGCGATTTTCGCGAGCGTCTGGCCGGGCGCGACCATCGCGCCGTCGCGCACGTTCAGCTCGCTGACGACGCCCGTCTCCGGCGCGCTCAGCACGACGTGCGTCTGGGCGCGGCCGGTGCGATCGAGGGTCGCGATCATGCCGTCCGGAATCGACAGCGCGCGCATTCGTGCGCGCGCCGCATCGAGCAGGTTGCCGTCCATGCCGCCGCGCTTCAGCGCGAGATATTCCTCCTGCGGCGCGAGCCAGTCGGGCACGAACAGCGATGCGACCGGCGCGCCCTTCGCGATGCGCTGCATCGGCGCGCGTGCATACAGACGGTCGATGTAGCCCGTGACGCGCGACTGCACGACCTCCACGCGCGCTTCGTCGAACTGCGTGGTGCCCACCGCGTCGAAGCCGGCCGCCGTCTGCTGCCGACGCACGGTCGCATAGCGGATGCCGAGGTTCTGCTGCAGGCCCGGATCGATCCGGATGCCTGCCGCGGCACCGCCTTCGTCCGCATAGACCGGCTGCAACTGCATGTCCATGAACGGCGATTTGCCCGGTTTGTCGAAGTGCTGGTTCGGCACCATCGGGTCGTGCCAGTACAGCACCTTGCGTGCGGCCTGCTGAGCCGGCACACCCGACGGTATGCCCGACGGCGCAGCGGCGGGCATGGCGGCCGTCGCCGCGCCGTTCGTCGCATGGCGAACGCCCGCGAAATAGCCGGCCCCGACGAGCACCGCGCCGGCGGATGCGATCAACGCCGCACGCATCAGTGATTGCCTTGTCATGAGCGTCTCCTTCACTGCGCGGCGGCCATCGCCGACGGCACGACCTGATATTCGAGCTGTGCCCAGGTCTGCGACACGTCGCGCCTGAGGTCGAGCACCTGTAATTGCGCTTCGAGTTGCGCACGCCGCGCGGCGAACGTGTCGGCAAGCGACCCCGTGCCGGCCCGGTACGCCGCCGTCGCGAGCTGCACGCGCTGGTCGGCGGCCGGCAACAGCGCGGCGCTGAGGTTCGCGATGCGTTCGCGACCGCTCGCCAGCGTGTCCGATTGCGTGCGGATGTCGGCCTGTACCTGGCGCAGCGTGTCCTCGTACATCAGGCGCGCCTTCGTCGCGAGCGCCGCCTTTTCGGCGACGTCGCGATTCTGGCGATTCTTGCGATTGAGCGGCAGCGGGATCGAGACGCCGATCGACACCATGTTCGAATACGCGCCGCCGCGCTGCTGGTACGCGATTTCCCACGTCCAGTTGGGGCTGCGCTCGCTGTTCGCGACCGCGGCGTCGGCTTCGGCCACCGCGATGTCGTCCGCGGCGGCGACGAGCGCCGGCTGCGACAGGCGCAGTTCGTCCGGCGGCAACGCCGATACGAAGGATTCGGGCGCGGGCGGCGTACCGGCCACATCCGTCACGGGCACCGCCGTCCAGCGGGCCAGCGCGATGAGCGCGGTGCGATACGCCTGCTGTGCCTTGAGCACCTGGTCCTGCGTCTGCGCGAGCATCGCGCGGGCCTGCACGACGTCGCCCGCGCTCGCTTTCGCGCCGCGATACGACGCCTGCGTCGCGTCGAGTTCATGGTTCATGTGACCGAGCAGCGCCTGCTGAAGCGCGAGCGCCTGCTTCGCATAGACGGCATCGAGCCACGCCGTCGCGGTCTGCCGGCGCACGGCCGCGAGCTGCACGAGATAGCCGGCGCGCTCGCGGCCGACCTGCTCGTCGGCCAGCGCGGTACGCAGCCGCCGCTTGTCGCCGGACACCCATTCCTGCTCGATGCCGATGCGGCGCATCGTCATGAAGTCCTGGCCGACGGTGAAGCGCTGCCCGCCGTTGACCGGCAGGTTGTCGATGCCGGCCTTGAGCATCGGGTCCGGCAACTGGCCGGCCTTGACGGCCGCTTCGGAACGCGCGAGCACGGACGCCTGTGCGGCCTGCATCGACGCGGAACGATCGGTGGCGGACTGCAGCGCGGCGTCGAGCGTCAGCGGCGACGGTTGCGCGTGAACGGCGCCCGCCACCAGCAGCGCGGCCCACGGTACGGGCGCGCGCCGACCTGCACGCGGCATGCGCAGCGTGCGGAAAACGAATGACATGGTGTAACCCCAAATCGGAATCCAAAGGGATTCCACGTCCTGCGCACAGGACGAACCTCACCGCGTGCGCGGCGAACCGGTCAAATCGGGATCAGCTGATGCGTGGCGGGCGCCACAACCCGTTCGGGTCGCGAGCCGGGACGGACTGCGTGTAGTGGAAGACGATCGTGCTGGCGAATGCAGCGGGACGGTTGACGTCGGCGCGGGCGGCCGGGTGGTAGAGACTGCCGAACTGGCATTGGGCCGTCACCTTGCAGGCCATGCCCTTGGCTTTGGCCTTCGCGTGATCGGCGGATGGCGGCTGCATCGAATCGCAATCGCTCATGTCGGCGGACATGGCCATGTTCATGCCCGTGTCCGCGGCCGTCGACATCGTGTGCTGCATCGGACATTCACCGGTCAGGCCGCTGGCTGCCAGCCCCGTGATGGGCAGCACCGCGCACAGCAGCAGCAGGATGAAGGTCCGAAGCAGTTTCATGGCGGCGATTATAGCGCGCACTGTTGCGGCATGGCGCGGCGCCGCTACGACGAAACGACGCGCCCTCCCCGCTGCGGAGGCCGCGCGTCATCGCAACAGGTTGTCCACCGCCAGCGCCGCCTGCACGGCCGGCCGCTCCCGCACCCGCTCGTACCACGCACGCAGATGCGCATGCCGGCTCAGGTCGATATCCGCGTTGTACACCGAGCACATCCAGTCGGCCTTGCCCCAGCCGGTCAGCGCGAACAGGTACGCATCGGCGACGGTGAACGTGTCGCCCGTCAGGAACGTCCTGCCGTCGAGCTGGCGGTCGATCCATGCGAAGCGGCCGTCGAGCTTCTGCCGCACGGGTTCGACGTACTTCCCCGCCTGCACCGCATACAGCAGCGGGATGAAGCCCTTGTGGATCTCGGTGCCGAGAAAGTTCAGCCATTCCATCAGCCGGTAGCGCGCGAGCGTGCCATAAGCGGGCGCAAGCGCGGCTTCCGGGCGCTGGTCCGCGAGATACTGCGCGATCACCGGCCCTTCGCGCAGCACCGTGCCGTCGTCGAGTTCGAGCAGCGGCACGTAGCCGAGTTCGTTCACGTCGTAGTAATCGCGGCCGTCTTCGACGACATGCTTGCGCGCGTCGACCTTGACGATCTCGGCGTCGATATCGCCTTCGCGCAGCACGATGCAGATCGCCTGCGAACAGCTGCCGGGAGCGTGATAGAGCTTCATATGTTTCCTTCGTGGGTTGTCCATGTATCGATTCGCCGCGACGCGGGCGCTAATATCTCGCATCGGCACACGGCTGAGAAGACGGCAGTCGTTTGTGCCGTAGTCACAAAAAATTTACCGACCAGGATTCGGCGCGATGAAAACGAGTGCGACAGGATGTTCCGTTGAAGAAGCGATGCGCCTGCTCGGCGGCCGCTGGCGGCTGCTGCTGGTGTCGTATCTGCTCGACGGGCCGCGCCGCTTCAGCGACCTGCGGCGCGACATGCCGGGCATCTCGCAGCGCATGCTGACGCTCGACCTGCGCGCGCTGGAAGACGCGGGGCTCGTGCGGCGCACCGTCTATCCGGAAGTGCCGGTGCGCGTCGAGTACGATCTCACCGCGGACGGCGACCGGCTGCGGCCGGTAGTCGATGTGATGCGCGATTTCGGGCTGTGGCTGAAGGCGCGCGACGCGCAGGCCGATGCGATGCCCGACGCCGCGGCTGCGATCGAAACGACGATGCACGCTCACAAATAACCGTTCAGCAGGAATCGATGCTCATGGAACTGCACGCTACCGTCGGCGCGGCCACGTCCGACCTCGACGACGACGAAAGCTTCGCCAATATCTACTGTCACGATGCCGAGCAGGACTATTGCTTCGCGCTGTCGCGCTTTCCGGACGATGCGCTGATCGAAGTGATGGTGCGCGACCAGCTCAACGTACGCGTCAAGGATTTGTCGGTGCGTCTGACCGACGACACGATCGACGTCGAGATCGAGCCGGGCATCGCCGCGCGGCTCGACGGCCAGACGCGTTACGTGATCCATCTCGCGCCCGGTCAGTACGATCCGGGCACGCTGCGCGCCGCGTTGAAGGAAATCTTCGTTGCCAAAAGCGGCTATCGCGACGACAGCACGCGGGGCTGAGCGCTCGCCTGCTTGCGCTTCTTCGTGACGACGCCGACCCGCGCGTCTCGGCGCCCATTCCCACATATTGAACGGCACACGTCCCATTAATGGGGATACCTGCCCAAATGTTGACGCATGCCGCGCCACGGCTCTAACGTTCGCCCCAACGCCATTCGATTCGGCCGCCTCGTTCGCGAGCGCCGGTCGGGCATAGAACACAGGAGACGACCGTGGGCCAATCCGCGTCACGCACCCATGCCAACCCGCCGCAGCGGCCATCCGCGCACACCGGTACCTCATCCGAATCAGCTACCCGCGCGGCGGCCGCCGCGGCCCCGGCCACGCCGCCGAGTCGCAAGCGGCTGCTGATCCTCGCGCTGCTGTTCGTCACGGTCGTGATCAACTATCTCGACCGCAGCAACCTGTCGATCGCGGCGCCCGAACTGTTCAAGGAACTGAACATCGATCCGGTCCACGCCGGCCTCGTGTTCTCCGCGTTCGGCTGGACCTATGCGCTGATGCAGATTCCGGGCGGCTGGCTGGTCGACAAGGTGTCGCCGCGCGTGCTGTATGCGGGTGCGCTCGCACTGTGGTCGGCCGCGACGCTGCTGCTCGGCTTCGCCGGTTCGTTCGTCGGACTGATCGTGCTGCGCCTCGCGGTCGGCGCGCTCGAAGCGCCGGCCTATCCGATCAACAACCGCGTGGTGACGACGTGGTTCCCGACCCGCGAGCGGGCGAGCGCGATCGGCGGCTACACGTCGGGGCAGTTCGTCGGCCTCGCGTTCCTCACGCCGGTGCTCGCGTGGCTGCAGGTGCATCTCGGCTGGCACATGGTGTTCGTCGCGACCGGCCTCGCCGGCATCGCGTGGGCCGCGATCTGGTATGCGGTGTATCGCGAGCCGCGCGCGTTGCGCGGCGTCAATGCGGCCGAAATCGCGCTGATCCGCGACGGCGGCGGGCTCGTCGATCTGGAGGATCGTATCGCGGCGCGCAGCGACCGCACGCCGTCGACGTGGCGCGACCTCGGTATCGTGCTCGGCCGGCGCAAGCTGTGGGGCATCTACCTGGGCCAGTTCGCGCTGAACTCGACGCTGTGGTTCTTCCTCACGTGGTTCCCGACCTACCTCGTCAAGTATCGCGGGATGGACTTCATCAAATCGGGCTTCCTCGCGTCGCTGCCGTTCCTCGCCGCGTTCGTCGGCGTGCTGTGCTCGGGTGTGCTGTCGGACTGGCTGATGCGGCGCGGTGCATCGCAGGGCTTCGCGCGCAAGCTGCCGATCATCTCGGGGCTGCTGATCTCGACCTGCATCATCGGCGCGAACTACGTGAGCTCCACTGGCTGGGTGATCGCGTTCATGACGATCGCGTTCTTCGGCAACGGCTTCGCATCGATCACGTGGTCGCTCGTGTCGGGGCTCGCACCCGCGCGACTGCTCGGCCTCACGGGCGGCGTGTTCAACCTGGTCGGCAACCTGTCCGCGATCGCGACGCCGATCGTGATCGGGCTGCTGGTCGATGGTGCGGACTTCTCCCGCGCGATCACCTACATCGCCGCGATGGCGCTCGCGGGCAGCCTGTCGTACGGGCTGCTCGTCGGCAAGGTCGAGCGCATCGACGCGTAAGCGTTGCAAGGGCGGCGCACCTGCGCCGCCCTGCTTGACCGCTGTCCCGGCCGGCGCGCCACACCGCCGATGCGGCCGACTCCGGAAACGCGCCCGACCCGCCCTTGCCTTCCCGACAGCCGTCGATTCCATTGCCGCGCCTGCCTTCGGCCGCGCGCCGATCGCTTTCGCCCCCCCCCGAAGTCGAGTGCCTTCGATTCGCCCAGGCGCGTGCCCTGCGGCACGATGCGCCTGATCAGGTTGGTCGTCAGAATCGCCTGTCGCTCGATTGAAAAAGACGGGGACGCAGTGACTCGTTTACACTGCCCCGGTATGCCCGCTTCGGGACGACACGCAACGTTTTACGAGCGAACGGATCGGCAGGTCGCCTGCCTGTATTCCCTCCCGATCGCGGGCTGAACAGATGCTTTTTTCGTACCAACGAAACGCGTGTCATGGGCGGAACAGGCCTTGGGAATCGCATGCTGCTCAACGTGAACGCCATCCACCGCGACAACGATCGCTTCAACGTGTCGTTCAAGGCATTGGGCGAGCTGATCGAGACGGTCGGCACGCCGCACTTCGTGCCGCGCCTCACGCAACTGCTGAACGACGTCGTGCCGCTCGACGTCGCGCACGTCGAACGCTCGCGCGTCGACGCGACGATGCCCACCGGCTACCGTTGCGAATGGATCGGCAGCAGCGGCATCGGCACCGCGTCCACCGACATCTCCGACGTGATGACGCTCTACTACGAGCGCTTTCTCGACAGCGACCCGCTGTTCGCGGGTCTGCGCGGCAAGACCGGCACGATGCTCGTCGTGCGCGACATCGCGGCGATCCCGCCCGGCGAATTCCGCCAGCGGCTGTTCGACGACGTGCATATCGGCCACGAATGCGTGCTCGCACGCGGTACACGCTATTCGCAGCATTCGATCGCGCTGGAGCGCGGCCGTGACCGGCCGCCGTTCACGCTCGCCGAGATGAACCGCTTCCGCAGCATCAGCGACATGCTGTTTCCGCTGCTCGAACTCCATGCGTCGACCACCGCCGCGCGGCGCATCGCGCACGCGACGCCCGACGTCCATCCGCTCGCGCAGTTCGATGCGCGGCTCGCGGCCGACGGCGTGAAGCTGTCGAAGCGCGAATACGAAACTTGCAAGCACCTGCTCTCCGGCAAGACCGTGCCGGAAACCGCCGACATCCTCGGCGTGCGCGTCGCGTCGGCCGAGTCGTACGTGAAGCGTGCATTCGCGAAGCTCGGCGTGCGCACGAAGCGCGAACTCGCCGCGTGGGGTTCGGCCACCGCCGTGCTCCCCGCCGCCGGATCGTATGACGACGGCGCACCGCCGGCCATTCCGCGCTGACCTGAGCCGCTGCGTCTGCGTCCCGGCGCAATGAACGAAGCAACGACGAGGACGCGCTGCGGTGCGCATTCATCGCACCAACGATCGCATCACGGATACCATCACGTCATCACGTCATCACGTCATCGCGCCATCGCGCCGAAGACAGGACACCGACCTATGGACCGAGCCGAACACATCAGCATCGAACCGGCGCTCGCGCTTGCCGCCGACGAACTGGACGGATGCGATTTCTCGTTCGACATCGCGTGGGAGTTGAATGCGCCGTATCAGGACTTGCTCGATCTTCGCGCGCTGCCGGCGCGGCGCAAGGACTACGGCTTCGATCCTGCCGGCTGGGCGCGCGACGCGTCGGGCCGCACGGCGCTGTTTCGCGCGACGGCCGGCGAACGGCTCGCGGGGTTCGTCGCGATCGAGGAAAGCTGGAACGGCATGGCCGAGATCGCGGAGTTGGCCGTCGACCGCCGCTGCCGGCGCCAGGGTATCGGGCAATTCCTGCTGGCAGCCGCGGAAGCGTGGGCGCGCAGCCACGGGTTCGGCTTCATGCGGCTCGAAACGCAGGCGAACAACGTCGCGGCCTGCTCGACGTATGCGCGTGCGGGCTTCGTGCTCGGCGGCCACGACCGCTTTCTCTACGCCGATGGCGAGAATGACGGGGAAGTCGCGCTGTTCTGGTACAAGGATCTGCGCGACGGGCAGACCGCGCGAAGCCGCACGGTCGACCCGGCATCGGTGCAGCCGATGCGTTGATGCACGGCTGATCGTCACGTCAATGCAGTGTGATTGCCGCGTTACTTGCGCGTCGCCACGATGAACAGGCGCGGAAACGGCAACAGCACCGTACCGTCGTCCTGCACCGGATAACCGTTCGGGCCGGCCAGCGCGTCGCGATAGCGCGCGAGAAATGCGCGCTGTTCGGACGCGTCGAGCGCCGCGAGAAACGGCCGCAGTGCGCTGCCCTTGAACCATTCGACGACCGCCTCCGCACCGCCGCGCAGCGGGTGGTAATAGGTCGTGCGCCACACGTCCACGCGCGAACACAGCGGCGCCAGCAGCGCATGGTAATAGCGCGCATCGAATCGCTCGGTGCGCGCCGCGCCTTTCAGCTTGTCGGCCCACGGCCCGCCTGCAGCGACTTCGCGCATCAGCCGATGGGCGGGTTCGTCGAGATTGTCGGGCATCTGCACCGCGAGATGGCCGCCTCGCGCGAGCCGGCCGACGAGCCTCGGGAACAGCGTGTCGTGCGCGGGCACCCATTGCAGCACCGCATTCGACAGGATCAGGTCATAGCCTCCCGGATCGTCCCAGGTGGTGACATCGGCAAGGTCGAAACGCAGCGCCGGCAGGCGCTTGCGCGCGGCCTCGATCATGTCCGCCGACGCATCGATCCCGTGGATCGTCGCGTCCGGTGCGCGGGCGATCAGCGCTTCCGTCGAATTGCCCGGCCCGCAGCCGATATCGATCGCGGTATGGATCGGCGTGTTCGGCACGGCGGCCAGCAGATCGCGCACCGGGCGCGTGCGTTCGTCCTCGAACTGCACGTACTGGTTCGCGTATTGATCGAGCGGGGTCGTCACGATAGTTCTCCTGGTCGGCATGAGCAGCCGCCGCGCATCCGGGCACCGGATGCAACGGGCCGTCGATTCAGCGCATTCTGCGACTGCCGCCGACCTTCAGTAAAATGAATTTAATATCGTGATTGATTCAAAATTCTGATGAAGATCGATACGCTCGGAGTCCAGGCTTTCGTCGCGATCGCCGACGGCGGCAGCTTCAGGCAGGCAGCCGATACGCTGCACGTCACGCAGACGGCGATCACGCAGCGGCTGCGCAAGCTCGAAGCGTATCTCGGCGTCGCGCTGGTCGAGCGCACGACGCGCCGCACCACGCTGACCGAGATCGGCCGGCGTTTCCTGCCGCAGGCGCGCCGGCTGCTGAACGAACTGTCCGACGCGCTGACCGAAATCCGCGAGACGGGCCTGAGCCAGCGCGGCGACGTCACGATCGCGTGCGTGCCGACGGTCGGCGTGCAGTACCTGCCGCGCATCCTGCGCGCGTTCTCCACGCACCGGCCGCATGATCGCGTGAAGATTCTCGATCACGCGTCGGCGTCGGTGTTGCAGGCCGTGCTGCGCCGCGAGGCGGAATTCGGCATCAGCATCGCCGGTGACCAGCACCCGGAACTGGTCAGCGTGCCGCTCACGCACGACCCTTACGTACTCGTGTGCCGCGACGATCACCCGCTCGCGAAGCGGCGTCGCATCCGCTGGGCGGCGCTGCAGCCGCATCCGCTGATCTTCGCCGGCGAAGTGAGCGGCAATCGCGGGCTGCTCGAAGGTGCGCTGAAGACGAGCGGCGTATCGCTGCATTCGTTCTACGAGGTGCAGCGCAGTTCGACCGCCCTCGGGCTCGTCGCGGAAGGGCTCGGCGCGGCCGTCGTGCCGAAGCTCGCGATCCAGAAGAATGCGTATCCGATGATCCGCACGATCGAGCTCGTCGAGCCGTCGGTGTCGCGCACGCTCGTGCTCGTCATGCGGAGGAACGCGCAACTGTCGCCCGCCGCGCGGGCGCTGTGCGACATGATCGTCGAGCGGGCGACGCCCGGGCGGTGATCCATGAGCCTTCCGGCGCTATCAGCTCGTCATGAGATGTCAGGAAACCGCCCGTTGCCGCTCAAAGCATCTTGACCATAAATACGCGCGCCGCGCCTGCCGGCTCGCACGGCACTTCGCCGAACGTCTCGTAACCGTGCTTCCGGTAGAAGTCCGGCGCCTGGAACGAGATCGTGTACAGCACCGCACGCGCACAACCGCGCCGCTTCGCTTCCGCTTCGGCCTCGCGCAGCAGCCGGCTGCCGAAGCCGCCGCCGCGCAGCGATTCGGGCAGATAGAACAGATCGATGAAGAACAGGCCGAGCGACGTGCGGCCGGTGAGGCCGCCCAGTACGTCGCCGGTCGCGGGATCGGTCACGTAGACGTCGAGCGCGGCCGTATCGGTGCGCCCCGTCATCGCATGGTTGAATTCGCCGAGCTTGCGGCTGATGAAGTCTCGGGCGGTCGGCTGCTCGGTATCGGTCAGTCGAAGGGTAACGTCGGGATGGGCTGTCATCGAGGCGAACGCGTGCGTGAATAGACCGCCGGGCGGGCGGCGCCCGCGGCGGGTATCACACGACTATAGCGCGTCGTCATGCGCCGTGACGACGCGCGATGATCGCTCGATATCGCGCGACGCCGTGACGCCACGACGCGCCGCGGGCGTCAGAACGGCTTGGTCGGCAGGTACTTGCCGTCGAGCGTGATCACCGCACGCGAGCCGCCTTCCGGATCGTCGACCTTCTTCACGTCGAGCCGGAAATTGATCGCGCTGATGATGCCGTCGCCGAACTTCTCGTGAACGAGCGCCTTCAGCGTCGTGCCGTACACCTGCAGTATTTCGTAGAAACGATAGATGGTCGGGTCGGTCGGCACGCGATCGTCGATGCTGCCGCGCATCGGGATCATTTGCAGCAGCAGCACCGCATCGTCGTCGAGGCCAAGCTTGTCGGCAACGACGCGTGCCGCGTCGGCCGGCAACGCATGCTGGCCGAGCAGCGCGGCCGTGACGAATGCTTCGCTCAGGCCCGTGCCTTCGGTGAGCTGCGCGAACGACAGGTTCTTGCGCGCCTTCGCGAGGACGACGGTTTCCGCCAGCGCGTGGCGCGCCGTCTGACTGTGCTGGGACTGGATCATGGTAATGCCTCGTAGTGGAGTGGGAGCGATTCAGGCCGCGACGGGGAGTGTCGCGGGGGTTGCACGGACGCCGGGATGGTCCGCAAGGGAAACGAACCGGCCGCTCGCGCCGTCGTAGGCGTCGATGCAGCCCGATTCGATATCGTAGACCCAGCCGTGCAGCGCGAGGCGCCCTTCGTCGAGCGCGAGCCGCACGGCCGGATGCGTCTTCAGGTTGGCCAGTTGCGCGACGACGTTCTCGCGCACCATCGAGTCGATCCGCTCGCGCTCGCTGCGATGCGTGCGCGCCTCGTTCACGACCCGTGCCGAATCGGCATAGCGCAGCCAGTGGCCGACGGCCGGCATGTGGTCCATGCACTGGCAAGTCGCGATCGCTGTCATCGCGCCGCAATCGGAATGCCCGCAGATCACGACGTCCGTCGCGCGCAGCGCGGCGACCGCATATTCGACCGACGCCGACACGCCGCCCGGCTCCGGGCCGTACGACGGCACGATGTTGCCCGCGTTGCGGATCACGAACAGGTCGCCCGGCTCGCGCTGGGTGACGAGCTCGGGCACGAGCCGGCTATCCGAGCACGAGATGAACAGCGCCCGCGGATTCTGGCTGCGCGCGAGATCGCGAAACAGCGCGGCGCGCGACGGATACGCGTCGCGCTGGAACTTCAGGAAGCCCTCGATGATGTCCTTCATCGCGTGTTCTCCGGTGCGGGTTGAATCGATGAAGGGCAGGTTACGCCCGACTTCCGATAACGTAAAAGACTGATTTATGATCCACCCGATAAGCACGACTTATAGGAATCGCCATGCTGCTGCGTCACATCCACTATTTCCTGGCCGTCGCCGAACACCGCAGCTTCACGCGCGCGGCCGCCGCGCTGCACGTGTCGCAGCCCGCGCTGTCGCAGCAGATCCGCCAGCTCGAGGACACGCTCGGCGCGCAACTGTTCGACCGCACCGGCCGCGTCACGCGGCTGACCGATGCCGGCGACGTGTATTTCCGCTATGCGCGGCAGGCGCTGCATGATCTCGCGGAAGGCCGGCGGGCGATTCACGACGTGCAGGACCTGAGCCGCGGCTCGCTGCGACTCGCGGTCACGCCGACCTTCACGAGCTATCTCGTCGGGCCGCTCGTCGAGGCGTTTCACGGCCGCTATCCGGACGTATCGCTGTCGGTTCGCGAGATGTCGCAGGAGCGTATCGAGGCGCTGCTCGTCGACGACGAGCTCGATGTCGGCATTGCATTCGACGAGGTGCAGACGGCGGATATCGACGCGCAAGCGCTGCTGGTCGAAACGCTGGCGCTGGTCGTGAACCGCGGACACGCGCTCGCCGGCAAACGCAAGGCCGGCCTGCGCGCGCTGCACGACGCGCCGCTCGTGCTGCTCACCGCGGAATTCGCGACGCGCATGCAGATCGACCGCTATTTCCGCGAGCACGACCTGCAGCCGCGCGTGCTGATGGAAGCGAATTCGCTCGGTGCGGTGATTGAGATCGTGCGCCGCACGAACCTCGCGACGCTGCTGCCGGCGACGATCGCGGTCGAGCACGACGATCTCGTCGCGGTTGCGCTCGATCCGGCGGGGCTGAGGCGCACGGCCGTGCTGCTGCAGCGCAAGGGTGGGTATCGGAGTGCTGCGGCGCGGGCGTTCGTCGAGTTGGCGCTGGCGCGGGGGGCGGGGCCGGTCGAGCGTTCACGATGAGACGGACGGTCGCGTCCGGCCCTCTCGGCCGCCGACGGTTGCCTGGCCAGTTGCACATGTCGGGCGGGCACGGTGTCCAGCCGTCGCGTCCGGCCCTCTCGGCCGCCGACGGTTGCCTGGCCAGTTGCACATGTCGGGCGGGCACGGTGTCCAGCCGGTATGCCAACACCGAAATCGCGCAATTTGTCCTGTAAAATCCCGAATCGAGAGAATTTGTACGATAAAACCGGCGATCCAATCGCCTGCCTACTCATCGTTCTCGATTCCAGAGGGCCACGACGATGAATTCCCGAGAACTGGTTCGCGCGATCGGCGGCGGCCTGTTTCAGCAAGCTCGCCTGCTCAAGCTCGACACGCCGCTGGGCCAGAATGTCCTGCTGCCGCAGACGGTTCACGGCGTATCCCGGCTGGGCCGCGAGTACACGTTGACGGTCGACGCCGTGTCGACCCGCGACAATATCGAGCTGAAAAAGCTGATCGCACAGCCCGTCACGCTGTGGATCGAACAGCAAGGCGGCGCCTATCTGCCTTGGCACGGCTACGTGCAGACCGCGCGCCGGCTTGGCTTCGACGGCGGCATCACCGCGTACCAGATCCGTTTCATGCCGTGGCTCGGCTTCCTCCGATACCGCCACGACCAGCGCATCTGGCAGGATCGCACCGCCGACGAAATCCTGACAGACGTTTTCAACCAGCATCCGCAAGCCGCCGGCATGTTCCAGTTCGCACTTTCCGCGCCGTTGCGGAACCGGTCGTTCTGCATGCAGTTCGAGGACGACTGGCATTTCGTTCATCGCCTGCTCGAAGACGAGGGCCTGTTCGGCTATTTCGAGCAGGCCAGCGACGGCTCGCACCACACGCTGGTGATCACCGATTCTCCCCGTTCGCTGCCCGCCGCCGCGCCGGCACGCGTGCCGTTCCAGCGGACGGCCTCGGGCGACGAGACTCAGGCACTCGTCCAGTGGTCGGGCTCGCGCACGCTGCAGAGCAGCCACTACACGACGCGCACGTTCGACTACAAGTCGCCCGGCACCGCACTCAATCCGAAGGGCACCGACGTACCGACCCGGCCCGATCAGGGCGACTTGCCGAACCAGACCGAGGTCTACACCTATACGGGCGCCTATACGTACGGCGCCCAAGATGACGGCAACCGCCAGTCGACCATTCGGATGGAAGAATGGGAATCGCGCGCCAAGCGCTTCCACGGCATCGGAGGAATGCGCGGCATCGACGCGGGCCGCGTGTTCGAGCTGACCGACCATACGGCCCACCCCCCGTCCGAACAGGACGGCAACCGGTTCGCCGTCGTCGAGACGGTGTGGTGGATCAGGAACAACATTCCGGCCATGCCGTCGCATTTCCCGCACGGCCTGGCCGCCCGGTTCGACGCGATGAAGGCGCAACTCGGCGATGCAGCCGGCGCGATGACCGTGCGCCACGCCGATGGCAGCGAAGGCTTCTATCTCGTCGAAATCGAGGCACAGCGCCAGACGATACCGTTCCGCAGCCCATTCGAGCACCCGAAGCCCAAGATGCATCTGCAGACCGCGACCGTCGCGGGGCCGAAGGGCGAGGAAGTCCACACCGACGAACTGAACCGGATCAAGGTCCGGTTCCACTGGGATCGCCAGAATGAAGGCGACGAGCGCGCATCGTGCTGGCTGCGTGTCGCGTCGTCGGACACGGGCAGCGGGTACGGCAGCGTGCATGTGCCGCGCATCGGCGAGGAAGTGGTCGTCGACTGGATGTCCGGCGACTGCGACCGGCCGATCGTCACCGCGCGACTCTACAACGGCGCGACCAAGCCGCAGTGGCACACCGACGGGCTGCTGTCCGGATTCCGCTCGAAGGAATACGCGGGCAGCGGCTACAACCAGCTCGTGATGGACGACTCGACCGGGCAAAGTCGCGCGCAACTGTACAGCAGCACGGCGAACAGCCTGCTGCACGTCGGTTATCTGATCGAGCAGACCGGCAACACGCGCGGCACGTACGTCGGCAGCGGCTTCGACCTGCGAACCGATGCCTACGGAGCCGTACGCGCGAACCAGGGCCTGTACGTCACGACGCATCCGAAGGGCGTGTCGAGCCAGCCGCTCGACGTGCGCGAGACGCAGCAACAGCTCGTCGGCGCCGAAGGCTTGCTCGAATCGCTGTCCGACGTGAGCGAGACGCATCAGGCCGACACGCTGAGCCCCGGTCGCGGCGCGCTGAAGACGTTCACCGACGCGACCCAGCAGAACGTGGCCGGTGCCTCGTCGGGCGGACGCACATCGGGCGGCGGGACCGGCAACGCGAATGCGTTCGCGCAGCCCGTGATGCTATTCGGCAGCCCGGCTGGCATCGGACTGGCGAGCCAGCAGTCGCTTCAGATGGTTGCGGACAAGCATGTCAACGTCGTCAGCGGCCAGAACACGCACATCGCGGCCGGAAAATCGCTGATCGCGAGCGTGATCTCGTCGGTAAGCCTGTTCGCGCAGAACACGGGAATCAAGCTGTTTGCCGGCAAGGGCAAGGTCGAGATCCGCGCGCATGACGACGACGTCCAGCTCACCGCGCAGAAGACCGTGAAGGTCGTCGCCGCTACCGCACAAATCGACATCGCGTCCAAGCAGTCGATCCTGTTGACGTCCGGCGGTGCATATATCCGCATCGGCAATGGCAACATCGAGATCCACGCGCCCGGCAAGGTGGATTTCAAGGGCGGCAACCACAGCTTCTCGGGCCCGACCAGCGTCGACTATCCGCTGCCCCGCCTGCCCGAAGGCGTATGTTCGGAATGCCGTCGCAGCGCCGCGAAAATGAAATCTGCACTGACGCCCCGGACATGAACGACGCAGCCTCCATGAAGCCGTTTCGCGATCTGACGCGTGCGCTGCCGTTGCCGGCACGATGGCCAAGCACGACCGCCGCGCAACGGCACGACGACCTGCGCGAGTGGCACTGCACACGACAAGCCGCGGAAACGCGCGCGCTGCGCCTGCTGGCGCTCGTCGACGGCGCGCTGGACGATACGATGCTCGATGCGGCACGTTCACGCGGCATCGCATGGCAATCGCTGTATCCAGACACGATGCTCGAAGCGTCGCGGCCCGAAATCGGCCCGTTCCTGCTCGACCTGACGGTGAACGACGATGCGTCGCGCGCGACGATGCTCGACCTGCTGAATGCCGGTAGCGATTCGGATCTCGTCGTGTGGCTCGCGACCGGTCATGCATTGCCCGAACTCGCCGCGTATCTGCATCCGCTTGCCGAGGCGACGTTGCCGGATACGCGTCAAGCGCTGCTGCGCTACTACGATCCGTCGATTCTCGAAAACCTCGTGCCGATCCTGACGCCTACGCAACGGCGCGAGCTGCTGGCGACGTTCGTCGAACTGCGTTATCGATTCGATCCATGGGAAAGCATTGTCGGCGAGGAAAATGGGCCGCTGCCCTCCGCCGCCGCGACGCCAATCGTGTTCACGGAGGCGCAGTACGATGCGCTAGCGCGTGAGGGATTTGCGGAGACGCTGTATTTCCAGTTACGTGACGAATTCCTGCCGCCGATGTCGGCGGTGCCGGACCGCTGGGGCATTCGCTATGTGAAGGACCTGGTCGCGCGAGCGCGGAGCCGGCATGGGCTCGTGAACGAGAACGATCTCGCGTATTTCGTGCTGATCGGGATGAACGTGCATCCGGCGTTCGATGCGCATCCGGAGATCGCCGGGAAGATCGCCGCGCGAGGAGAAGCACCTCCGCCAATGTCGGCAACGCTGGCGGATGTCGACGCGGACGTGTGGGCTGCGTTACTCGATGCACATCCGCTTGCCGGATATGCCGGCGAATAGCGGGATGCTGCGGAGCGACGGGCAGCGGCAGCCCCGACCGATCTGCACAACCCGAATACAACAAGCAACGCGTCGTCCGCGACGAATTGAATGACAGGAACATCGACATGCTGACTTTGCTTCGCCGCCTCATTCGCAACCCCATCGTCATCGCTGCACTGCTGCTGAGCGGCGCATGGTGGGTACATGCCCAGGCCACAAGCTACGGCCCCTATCGCGTCGTGGGCTTCAACTATACCGAGCGAGGTGTCTACAACTTCGTCGTGGATGGCTTCGGCGCAGGCAGCGTGCACGCCCGCCAATTCGGCGGCGGCGGCGGTACCGTCTGTTGCATGGAGGTACCGAGCAACAAGAAAACCTGGCACCTCAAGATCACGTACGACCTGACGCCCGAAGAGGACGCCAAGAACCTGTCGCCGGAAATCTATGAGACGGACGTCGCCGTCCCGAAGCTCCCGAACAAGCGCGACGGCTATATCGAGTTCCATTTCCTGCCTGAACGCAAGATCGAAGCACGGTGGGTCGAATACCCGACAATGCCGCGCATGCGCGCCACCAACTAGCCCAGCGGGGGAAAACATGCCGAACGAAACCGTCGCCGCACAAGGCGCCTCGAAAAGCCAGTCCGAATCGGCATCGGCTGCATCGCGGGCCACACGCGCCGAGAGCGTCAGTGCGCAACTTCCGGCCGAGCCGCCCAGCCCATGCTTTCGTTGCAATCAGGAGATTTATCAAAGCTTCTTCTTCGACGGTTTCGCACAGAGCCTGACCGATACCGATCGCCTGTCGAATATCGCGCGTCTCTTCAACGCGCACGCAGACAGCAGCGATGAGGTCGGTATCTACAAGATGTATTACGAAGGCATGGGCCGGGACTTGTCAGGGCAAACGGTCGGTGCGGTCAAGAAAGTCCTGACCGATTCCGAAGCCGCCTTGCTTAAGGAAGCGGATGCCAAAGTGATCAAGGATCCCGGCAAAAAGATCGCCGCCGACATCGCCCAGCGGTTTCGAGGCTCCCCTGCAGACAAAGGTTTGCTGTCACGGGGCACATCGTCGGTCCTCGACGGGCTGGAGCATGCGGGCGAGACCGCGAGAAATCAGATCAAGGAATCGGTGACCCCGGGAAAGGTGGCTGGCGCCCTGCTACCCGCCGCCACGACCATCGCGGCAGACTCCATTCCGGTTGTCCGGGACAGCGAATTCGCCGCGGGTTATATGGGTACGGGCTTCGATGCACGGGTCAACAAGGCTATTGCGGATTTCAAGAACAACGTCGCACATGCCACCGCGGCCGATCCACGCAAAATCAAGCGCATTCGCGTGGCGATTTTCGGTTATGACCGCGGCGGCGTCATCGGACGGAAATTTGCAAACGAATTGATCGGAAAGACCTGCAAGCAGAAGGACGGCAAGATCACTTACGCGGACATCGAGGTCCAGTTCGATTTCATGGGGCTGTTCGATTGCGTATCGACGTCCTATGCGGATTCGATCTTCACGAAAGTCGTTGCGCCTGTACTTGGCGTCGTCCCTGGCGAAGGCAAGGTCGCCAGCATCAGCATCAAGGGACTGAGTTTCTTCCTCGCCCTGTCCAAGCATTCGCTCGGGCAATTCGATATCCATAAAGAATTCAAATCGATTGTCCATCACGTAGCCGCAACGGAACTACGCTTCTACAAGAATCTGGATTCACCACGAAAATCGTCGGACCACGCGAACCTGCTGGAGATCGTCTATCCAGGCAGCCAGTCGGACGTCGGAGGCGGCTTCCGGGACGGCG
The DNA here is from genome assembly GCF_900100915.1 of Burkholderia orbicola. Classification (NCBI taxonomy): domain Bacteria; kingdom Pseudomonadati; phylum Pseudomonadota; class Betaproteobacteria; order Burkholderiales; family Burkholderiaceae; genus Burkholderia; species Burkholderia orbicola. Next base: position 1,520,019 of record NZ_FNKW01000002.1, read on the forward strand.
AGGATCAAAAATCCTCTGAACTGGCCCGTGTCTCTGCACGAAACATGCTCGACCGTGCCTGGTCCGCGGGCGTGCCGATGCTACCGCTCGCCAAACTGCGCACGATATCTCCATTGGCGGCACGCGAATTCGATTATCGCAAGACTGTCAATGTCAACGGCAAGGATCTCAACGTCAACGATCTGTTCGGTGCGTACACCGCGATGCTGCCGAAAACAAACGGTCCGCTCGAGAAACACTTCCTCGAACATCAGAAGCTGTTCGTGTCGTGGGCACGCTATGTTCACGATCGCACAGGCCACTACAGCAGCGGCAACAATCTTTTCATCAACACCATCGATGCCGACGTCTACAACTCGATCTTCACGAGAGGGGGTGGCTTGCCGGACTACGAAGGTCGAGACTGGTACTACAAGGGCCAGGATCCGAATTCCAAGGTTCCGCAATCGACCTTCGGCGAACGCCGGACGGTCGACGACATCTCGGACAAAACAGTGCGTGCATTGGCCACCGCATGGGTACATCCGCCAAAGCTGACGCCGGAAGTGATCGCGTTCTTCGACAACTTCGTACACAACACGATTACGCGGCTCAATAACGTGTCACTCGGCGACGGCGTATTCATGCAACTTCGCGAAATCGAAGAGAAAGGCTGGATGGCGCGCCAGACCGACGCCGCCAAGGACTACATCAAGAAAGTCCTCGGCAACATCTCCAAGAACATCAAGGACGCCCAGGACGAATACGTCCGGCAAGTCACGTCCGGCCAGATTCCTCACGGCGCTTCGATCGGCGATCTCTCCGGCGACTGAGCATCACCCTTCGGTTCGGTCAGCAAACCACCCGGCCGCACGCGCGGCCGGGCAACTCAGGCTTCCGCGTCGGGCGTCAGTTGTACCCGAGAATCGCCACCGCCGCGACCTCCGGACGATCGATGGTGCTGCCAACGAGCGACGTCATCGGCTCCTGCAGCACTGCCTGATACGACGTCACGCGCACCGCTTCCGGCACACCGGCATCATCCGGCACCGGCTCATCGAACGCGGCATCGAAACCGCTGTAAAAATCCGCTTGCTTCTGCGAAAAAGTCATCTCCACTCCTTTGCCTTGATATGTCGTTGATGTTCTAGCTGGCCCGCTTCAACGCCGCCGCGTGCACGGGCGCACTGTCATGCACCGCCTCGGCCCGCGCAAGCTGCGCGCGCGTACGCCGCGTGATGTGGATCACCGCGAACACGACCGGCGCGATCAGCAGCCCTTCCGCCAGCTCGGGATCGACCGGCAGGTTCATCACGTGCAGCGCCTTGAACGCCGCCGTCGCGAGCGACAGCACGTAGTACGAAATGGCGGCCACCGACAGCCCTTCGACCGCGTGCTGCAAATGCAGCTGGTTGCGCGCGGTGCGCTCCATGCCGGCCAGCAGCCGCGTCACGTCCTTTTCCTGCGCGAGATTCACGCGAGTGCGCAGCAGGTCGACCGCCCGTGCGATCCGCGCGGCGATCTGTTCGTGGCGCGCCCACACGCTGCGGCAGGTTTCCATCGCCGGCGCGAAGCGTCGCTCCATGAATTCGGCGATCGTCGGCATCCCTTCGATACGCTCCTCGCGCAGCTCGTGGATGCGCGCCAGCACGAGCTTTTCGTACGCGCGCGACGCGCTGAAGCGCGCCCCCGATCCCGACAACGATTCGACCCGCACCGCCAGATGCGTGAGCTTGACGAGCAACGCCGCGTCGTCACCGTCGGCGCCGCTCGCATCCATCCGCTGCATCAACGCGTGCAGCGCCGCATGGATCTCGTCGAGCTCGCGGCTCATCCGGCGCGCGACGGGAAGCGCCAGCAGCGCCATCATCCGGTACGTTTCGATTTCGTACAGACGCTGCAACAGCCGGCCGCCCTGCTCCTCGCGGAAATCCTCGTCGACCACGAGAAAACGCATGAAGCCGTCGTCGCGCACGTGCCAGTCGCAGAACACCTTGCCGCCGCCGAGCACGCGGCTGCCGACCAGCACGGGCCCGTCGATCCAGCGCCGCAGATCGCCGCATACGCGCCGCGCGGCGTCGCCGGACAGCAGTTCCATCCGCACCGCGACGAAGCGGATGCCGGCCAGCCGCGCGAACCACGCGGCCGGAATGCCGTCGATCGCGAGATCGTCGAAATAACCGGTGTCGCGACGCGGCGCGACGAACGTGAAGGTCGAGAATTCGGTGTGGCGCTCCCACTTCAGGTGCCAGCCGCACGGCGACTGCACCGCGTAGTGCGTCGCGCCTTCGTGCGGCGCGTCGATGCCGGTATCGCGGCACAGCGCGTGCAGCAGCGTTTCGTGGATGTCGGGTTGGCCGTCCGCATAGATCGCGTAGTGCGTGAGCGACACGGCTTCGGCGAGCCGCAGGAACGGCCGCGCATGCAATTCCGCGGCCAGTGCGGCGCGCAACGGATGGTCCATCATCGATTCACCACGCTTCCCTGTTCAGTCCCGCACGCCGGATTGGCGCGGCCCGACCGCCGCGCCACCCTCGGGCGAAACGCCAGCGTGATCGCACTATGGCAGACACACAGCAACAATAAAAACGCATAATGCTGATCGTTACGTTCAGTTTTCCTGATACCCATGAAGATGCTCGATCACGACGTGCTGGCCACCGTCGTCGCCGTCGCGGAAACCGGCAACATGACCCGCGCGGCCGAGGCCGTGAACCGCTCGCAGTCGGCCGTGAGCATGCAGATCAAGAGCCTGGAGGACGCGATCGGCCGGCCGCTGTTCGTGCGCAAGCCGCGCAGCATCGTGCTGACGCGCGAAGGCGAGGTGCTGCTGGGATTCGCCAGACGAATGCTGGCGCTGCGTGACGAGGCATGGGCGGCCGTGGTGCGGCCGGAAGTGACCGGCAAGGTCGTGATCGGCGTGCCGGACGACTATGCGTCGTCGCTGCTGCCGTCGGTGCTGAAGAAATTCTCCGCGACCTACCCGAAGGTCGAGATCCAGGTGATGGGGCTGCCGAGCAGCGCGCTCGCGCCGCTGATCAAGGAGGGCACCGTCGATCTCGTGTGCGGGACGCGCATCAAGGGGCTGTCGGGCGACTTCATCCGCCACGAGCCGATGGCGTGGGCCGCGATGACGAACGGGCCGCGCGTCTGGGAGGAACGGCCGTTGCCGATCGCGGTGTTCATGCCGGGCAGCGTCGCGCGCGAGAACGCGATCCGCAGCCTCGAACGCGCGAAAGTGCCGTACCGCACGTCGTATGAAAGCCCGAGCCTGCTCGGGCTGCTCAGCATGGTCGAGGCCGGCCTTGCGGTCGCGCCGCTTGCCCGCTGCGCGATTCCCGCGCAACTGTCGATGCTCGGCCGCTCGCACGGGCTGCCCGACCTGCCGCCGCTCGAGCTGATCCTCGCGCGCAGCACCAAGTCGAAACGGCCGCCGTGCGACTTCCTCGCGGAACAATTGATGGAAGACCTGCAGCGGCAGACCGGGCAAACCGGCGACGTGTGAGCCCGCCGGCGGCCGCTCGCCGCCGCGTCAGCCGTGGCCGGTCGTGCCATGTCCGGCCGCGCGCAACGCCGCGTTGACGATGCCGGCCACCGTATCGACGAGCGCTTCCAGCGTGTCGCCGTGCACGTGGCGCCCTGCCGGCGGAACGTGCTCGCTGCGCCGGCCGCCCCACTGCGAGCCGGCCGTGACCGATAGCGTCGCGCTGAACCGCTGGCCATGCCGCCGGCCGAAGATGCCGATGCGCCGCTCGGCGACATAAGCCTGTTCGGGTAGAAACAAGCGGATCTCGACCGCCGCTTGATCGGGGTCGGCCGCACACGCATCCGCATCGAACGCCGGTGCGAATGCCTTGACGATGCGGAACGTCACGTGAGAATCCCACGCGGTGAGCGGCCCGCCGGCCGCATCGACGCGTTCGGCGTCGACCAGCCACTGATGGCGATCGGGCACGCGAATCGCCTGGCGCAGCAGCACGTCCGCCGTGCGAACCGTCACCATCAACTGCCGGGCAAGCTGCCTGCCCGACGGCAACGCCGCGGTATGCGCGCGACGGGTAGCCGGGCGCGCAATACGCACTTCTTCCGTAAGGTACATAGGCCCTCCCTGTTCAGGGGTAGCGCCGCGTTCGACGCAGCGCACAAACGTCCACCGTCAGCGGCCGGCGGACAGCACGGCGGCCGGCGAATCGGCGGCGGATTAGCCGAGCAATCGCCGTTCCCGGCTCAGCGCGCGCCAGCCGGAACGCACAATTGGCGCGCGATCGGCCCGATCACCGCGTCGACTTGCTGCGCGATCAGCGTGTGCAGCGTGAAATCCAGATCCTCCGGGGCGATGTCGAAATGCACGTGAATCACGTTGCGCACGGTGCGCGCGCTGACGACATACACACCGAGCGGGGAATGCAGCAGCGCGGCAAGCCGGGCGTGCGCCGCCGCGACGGAGTCGGCCGTCAGCGTGACAGGCAATTGCAGGCGCGGGCGCGGCGGCGGGAACGGCGCGACGCTGCCGGGTGCGCCGGCATGCAACCGCCGGCCGGCGACATCGAATGCGGGAAAGGGATGAATGAAGGTCATGGCGCGGACGGAAGCCGTCTCGGCTGTTCGACACGTCCCCAGCTTAGAAGAGGCGGTATAAACGCCGTGCAAAAAAACGGGGCGGCCGTGCAAAAAACGGCACGCGCGCCGGGATCGCGCCCCGTACGTCGCTTGCGGCGTCGGGGCAATCATTTCGACGCCCGATCAGCCGTTTGGCGGACTCGGCCCGCCGGGTTCGCGGCGATATGCTGGGCGCTTTCCACTCGTCGCCCGCAACCATGCCCGTCCAGCGTGTCGATCTCAGTCACGTCCTGCCATACGAGATGACGTACTTCGACGATCGCCTGACGGTCGATCGAAACGATCTGGATATCGCCGCGTGCCTCGGCGTGGACGGCGACGTCTCGGACGAACTGCTGGTTTCGCTGTGTGGCGCGCCTGCCGGGTCGGACATTCAGGTGTATCTCGATTGTGCGAGTCGACTGACATTCTCCGTGACGCACCCGGGACTGATCCGATCGGAGAACCGCGTATCCGTGCTTCAAACCGAAGACGCGTCCGTACTCGAACTCGGGGCCGTCGATCTCGCCGATAACGCTGTCGCCGGGCTCGGTGCGGCCATGCTGTGGCGGATCGTCAGGGCGTGTGATAGGTTGAAGATCGCGCGGATCAGCGCATTCGCAATAGGCGGTCGTAAAGCGCCACCTGAACCCGGCGGCCCTCGTCTCTGCGGATACTACGCATGGCCGCGGTTTGGTTTCGATGCGCCCATTCCCGGCCTGCATGGCGACGAGGCCGCACTGTTCCAGTACTTTCAGGGCTATCCGGTCGGGTTGGCCGACGGATCGCTCCGGTCTCTGCGTGCGCTTTACGCGACTCGATCCGGACGAGACTTCTGGCGGGTGGCCGGATCGCATCGCGTGATGACGTTCAACGTTGCGCCTCATGGCGCGTCGGTGCGGGTACTGCAACGATACTTGATCGAAAAAGGGATATACGGATGACTCAAAAACACCGTCCAATTGCCGGGTTCCGGATCAAGAAGCCCTCCGCCGGACGCGGTCACGCGCCGAACGCCAATCGTCCCATTCGCTTCTCGCAGTTCAAGCAGCTCATTGACGAGCTCATCACGCAAGAACGTCGTGATGCGCACACGCCTGCTTCAAATACGGCTACCGTCGCGCCCGATACACGGCTGCCCCGCCACTCGGCTGCACCGCCGCAACGAAAAGTCTTCGACGTGGCACCGATCGACCGATCGAAGAGCACGCTGAGCGTCATCTCGATAGCCGACGCCGAAGCGCGTTGTCGCCGGGAAACGCTCCTGCACTTCGGGTTGGATCCGGATCTGTAACGCCGCGCAGTCGCGGGCGGCCCCTATCACTGCCTCACCGCCGGCCTGCCCGCAGCCGCAGCCGCAGCCGCAGCCGCAGCCGCAGCCGTAACGGTGCAGGGCGCACACGCGCCCCGTCAACCATGACAGGTCGACAGCCGGCGATCCGTCGATACACTGTGAGCCATCCCGACGGCTGCGATCGCCCTCACCGATGCCGGCCGCCGCTTCGCTTGCGCACGGCTTCCCGCTTTCCGTCCGCCCCGCGCATCTTCCGCACGCTTTCCAAGGAATTGCACTTGAAACACTGGCGCTACGTGCTGTTCGCCTTCGCCGGCCTCCTGGCCGCCGCGTCCTCTCACGCGCACCCCGTCTGCACCGTCGTCGCCGACGCCGCCACCGGCAAGCTGCTCGTGCAGCAGGGCGACTGCTCGACCCGCGTAACGCCGGCATCGACGTTCAAGGTCGCCATCGGCCTGATGGGCTTCGACGCCGGCGTGCTGAAGGACGAACACACGCCCACGCTCGAGTTCCACGCCGGCTACCCCGACTGGGGCGGCGCGCCGTGGCGCGAACCGACCGATCCGGCGCGCTGGATGAGGCTGTCGATCTTCTGGTATTCGGAGCAGGTCACGCAGGCGCTCGGGCAGGCACGCTTCCAGCAGTACACGAGCGCGTTCGACTACGGCAACGCCGACGTCACCAGCAAAGCGGGCGAACTCCCCGGCATGATGGGCGCGTGGGTCAATTCGTCGCTACGGATCTCGCCGCTCGAACAGGTCGCGTTCATGCGCAAGATCGTCCAGCGGACGCTGCCCGTCAGCGCGCACGCATACGACATGACCGCGCGCATCACGCTGCTCGACGCGCAACCGGGCGGCTGGACGGTGCACGGCAAGACCGGCACCGGCTCGCCGGGCATCCAGTACGACGCGGCACACGCGTACGGCTGGTTCGTCGGCTGGGCGACGAAGGGATCGCGCACGCTGGTGTTCGCGAACCTGATCCAGGACGACGAGCGGCAAACGCCGAATGCCGGCCTGCGCTCGCGCGACACGTTCCTCGCGGCGCTGCCGACGCTCGCCGCCGCGGCCCCGCCGCAATGAGCGCCGCTCCCCGCAACGCCCGCATCGACCTGCTGCGCGGCGTCTCGATCCTGCTCGTCCTGCTGCATCACTTCAACATCGCATATCCGCTACGCGACACCGCGCTCGTCCGCGTGCTCGGCTGGGACACGATCCATGCGATCGTGCGCAACGGCAACTACGGCGTGACGATGTTCTTCGCGATCTCGGGCTACCTGATCACGTCGAACGCGCGCCGCCGCTGGGGCAGCCTCGGCGCGCTCGACGTGCGCGCGTTCTACGTGTCGCGCATTGCGCGGATCGTCCCGTGCCTGCTTCTGCTGCTCGCGCTCGTCAACGGCCTCGCGGCGGCCGGCGTGCCGATCTTCACGAATCACGCGCCGCAGGGTATCGCCGTGTCATACTGGCTCGTGAATCTGGCATCGCTCACGTTCTGGATGAACGTGCTGATCGGCGCGTACGGATGGGTCAACTACGCGCTCGGCGTGTTGTGGTCGCTCTCGGTCGAAGAGGTGTTCTACCTGTCGTTCCCGCTGCTGTGCATCGCACTGCGCCGCGACACGCGGCTGTTCGCGTTCTGGCTGCTGATTGCGGCGATCGGTCCCGTGTACCGCTATACGCATCCGGGCGACGAAGGCGGCTTCCTGTACGCGTACTTCGCCTGCTTCGACGGTATCGCGATCGGCTGCTGCACCGCGCTGCTCGCCGAACGCGCGCGCTGGCAGTTGCTCGCGGCGGCACCCGTGCAATGGCTTGTCGCAGCACTGATGACCGCGCTCTATCTCGCGTGGCCGATCGCGCAAAGCCATGTGTTCGGCGTCTCGGCAATGGCGCTCGGTACAGCCGTGCTGCTGATCGGCGCGCACGCCGAACACGCCCGCGCTCACGGCCGCGTGCTCGCGCCGCTGCGCTGGAGCGGCCGGCTCAGCTACGAGCTGTATCTGTTCCATTTGATCGTGCTCGGCGCGCTGCGCACGCTCTGGCCGCCGTCCGTCACGCAGGGCGACGGCAAGCTGGCGCTGCTCGTCGCGTATCTGGCGCTGTCGGCAGGAGCAAGTGCGATCATCGCGCGCGGCTATGCGACGCCGATCGACCGCTTCATCAAGCGCATCGCATCGCCTCCAGCGGCGCGGATGACCGACAGCGCGCGCGTCTAGTTTTCCGCGTGCGGCGGCGAACAAAAGCCGGCGTCAACGTCAACATCCGCGTCGGAATCCCTGCCTTCGGGGAGCCGAGGACATCAAGTAGCCTGTTCTGCTCACCGCGGATGCTTTCGAAATGAAAGGCGATGGTAGGAACCGGATGTGACGGCAAGATGAAGGGAAACTGGAAGGATCGGCAGGGCCGCTGAAAGGATGCGACGGGGCGCCACGTCCGGGCGCCCCGCACTCCCCGGTTCAACCGGCGTATGCGGCGGCGGCGCAGCGCACGGTCACGATGCGCGCCGGCGGGAGATTGGCCCACACGATCCGGCTGTCGCACGCGACGAATGCCGAATCGCCCAGCGGATGGCGACCGGGCGGGCGCAAATCGTACGTGAACTGGATCATCACGCCGTCGGCCGACAGCACCCGCTGACATTGACCGACGATCGCCGCCACGTCCTCGCGCGGCAGCGTGCGCAGCGGCAGGCACGACACGATCGCATCGACCGTGGCGCCCGGCGGCAACAGCCGTTCGAGCCGCCGCGCGTCGCCCGACACGATCGAGATCCCGGGAAAGCGCCGCCGCAGATGCTGCACGAACGCCGGCGAGCGTTCGACCACCACGAGGCGCCGCGGCGCGACACCGCGCTCGAGCAGTGCCGCGGTGATCGCACCGGTGCCGCCGCCGAGCTCGACGACCAGCCCGTCGCCATCCGGCACCGCGTCGGCCATTTCGCGCGCGAGATGCCGCGAACTCGGGCACAACGCGCCCACCGCGGCCGGCCTGCCGACCCACTCGCGCACGAACAGTGCCGAGACACGCCACGCGTTCGGCCACATCATAGGCGGGCCTCCGGCGCGTGCGCGGTCGGCGGCGGTGTGCCGATGACGGCACGGAACGGGGCTACGGCGACACGGGCAAGGTTCATGCGCATTCTCCTGGGCGAATCGGTCCGCCGCGGGGCGCGCGACGGTCAATCGATTCTAGGAAACGCAAACTTAAGGCAACGTGAAGATTGACCCTGATTCCCCTGACCAATTCGTGCCTGATCAGCCGTCGATTTGCGGTTGGCGATCGACGCTCTGCTGAAGTGGGTGGGATAACGCTCGGCGACGATCCGGATCTGCTGCAGCGTCGTCTCGATCCCGGCGGGATCGTCTGCTATCAGCGCCACGACGGTCGAAATAGGGTCAGTATTTCGGCGCGCTGTATTTCTGCTGCCGCTGCTCGCCGAAGCCGTGCGCGAGCGGGCAGCACAGCCGAGTTGTGAACCGCGCGCCATGCTCGCCGCACGACGCGCGCGTCTACCGTCACCGCAAGTTGGTTCTCGCCAATTCGACGATTTCGTCACCGCGACCGCTGAGGATCGCGCGCAGCATGAACAGGCTGAAGCCCTTCGCATGCGCGAGTTCGATCTTCGGCGGCATCGCGAGCTCGTACTTCGACGTGACGACGTCCACCACCGCCGGCCCGTCATGCTCGAACGCCGTGCGCAACGCGTGCTCGACGTTCTCCGAATGCTCGACGCGCACGCTGAAGATACCGGCGCCCTTCGCGATCGCCGCGAAGTCGGTCGGGCTCAGGTCGACGTTCGTGTCGAGATAGCCGGCCGCCTTCAGCTCCATCGACACGAAGCCGAGCAGGCTGTTGTTGTACACGACGACCTTGATCGGCAGCTTGAGCTGGCGCGCGGTCAGCAGATCGCCGAGCAGCATCGACAGCCCGCCGTCGCCCGACAGCGACACGACCTGCCGCCCCGGATGCGCGCCCTGTGCACCGAGCGCCTGCGGCATCGCGTTCGCCATCGACCCATGATTGAACGATCCGTGCAATTGCCGCTTGCCGTTCATCGTCAGGTAGCGCGCGGCCCACAGCGTCGGCGTACCGACGTCGGCCGTGAAGATCGCATCCTCCGCCGCGACTTCGTCGACGATCTTCGTCAGGTACTGCGGATGGATCGCGCGGCCCGGCGGCTCGGCCACCGCGAGATCGTCGAGCCCCTTGCGCGCGGCCGCGTAGTGCTTCAGTGCGTTTTCGAGGAAGCGCCGCTGCGTCTTGCGCGTCAGCCGCGGCAGCAGCGCCGCGATCGTTTCCTTCACGGTGCCGACGAGCCCGAGCGCGAGCGGCGCGCGATGGCCGAGCTGCGAGCCCTTCCAGTCGGTCTGCGCGATCTTCGCGTTCGTCGGATAGAACGGCCGGTACGGGAAATCCGTACCGAGCATCAGCAGCGTGTCGCACGACTCCATCGCGTGATAGCCGGAACTGAAACCGATCAGCCCCGTCATCCCGACGTCGAACGGGTTGTCCCATTCGACGAACTGCTTGCCGCGCAGCGCATGCACGACCGGCGCGCCGAGCGTGTCGGCCAGCGCGACCACTTCGTCGTGCGCACCCTGCGTGCCGCTGCCGCACAGCAGCGTGACTGCGTCGGACCCGTTGAGCAGCGCCGCGAGCCGGTCGAGATCGGCATCGGCCGGCAGGATCGACGGCGGCGCCGATTCGCTCCACGCCGGCGCCTCGTCCGGGCCGTCGCCGAGCGCGATGTCGCCCGGCAGCACGATCACCGCCACGCCGCGCGCCTCGATCGCGGTGCGCATCGCCCGCGCCAGCACGCGCGGAAACTGCGACGCGTTTGTCACGAGCTCGGCGAAGTGGCTGCATTCGCGGAATAGCTCCTGCGGATGGGTTTCCTGGAAATAGCCGAGACCGATCTCGGTCGACGGAATGTGCGCGGCGATCGCGAGCACCGGCTGGTGATTGCGGTGGCAGTCGTACAGCCCGTTGATCAGGTGCAAGTTGCCGGGCCCGCAACTGCCCGCGCACACCGCGAGCCGCCCGGTCGACGCCGCATCGGCGCCGGCCGCGAACGCCGCGCTTTCCTCGTGCCGCGTGTGCATCCAGCGGATCGAGCCGATCTGGCTCAGGCTGAACGACAGGCCGTTCAGGCTGTCGCCCGTCACGCCCCAGATGCGCTCGACGCCCACTGCCGCCAGCGTCTTCGCCAGGTATTCCGCCATCGTCTGTCTTGCCATGATGCCCTCGCTCGTTGATCGGTCGTCGATTGATCCGGCGGCGGCGCCTGCGGCCTTCGCCGAGATGACGGGACGAGCATACGCGATCGCGCCGGGCGGCGTCGTGACGGTGCAAGCGGCATGGCATGCGCGACAGCGCGGCCGGGCGCGATCGCACGGCCAGCCCGCTCTTTCCGCGCGATCGGAAGAGCGTCGCTGCCGCCTGGGCAATCCGTGCACGCGGGCCGATGCGGACTCGGCCGGACGCCTCTTCGTCCGGAAGCGTCCACCCGGCCACGCGCGGACGTCATGCGCTATACCGGCAGCGCATGCGTCGACAGGATCTCCTTGAGCACCATGAACGAGCGCACCTGCCGTACCCCGGGCAGGTACAGCAGCTGTTCGGCATGCAGCCGATTGAAGCTGTCGTTGTCGCGCGTACGAACGAGCATGAAATAGTCGAATTCGCCGGTCACGACATGGCATTCGACACACCCTGACACTTTCTGCGCGGCCTTCTCGAACGCGGCGAACGTTTCCGGCGTCGAGCGATCGAGCACGAAGCCGATCACGACCAGCATCCCGGCACCGAGCGGCTTCGGGTCGAGCAGCGCGACGATGCCGCGAATCAGCCCCATTTCCTTCAGCCGCTCGACGCGCCGCAGGCATGCCGGCGCGCTCAGCTTCACTTTCGCCGCGAGGCTCACGTTCGAGATCGACGCGTCCTGCTGCAGTTGCCGCAGGATCGCGCGGTCGATGCGGTCGAGCGCCGGTGCGGCGTCGGCGGGTGATGCGCTGCCGCGGTCTAATTTCATTGCACCAATCTCCTTTTCAGCGAATCATAATTGTTTATTTTTAATTCACAACGTCGATAAAGTAGGTCGACGCAATTCATTTCGCAAGCTCATTTCCCGCGCTTCTGCCTATCATTTTCGTCATCGGCGCACGGCCTGCCGGCCGCGCCCGAACGATTCGATTTCCCGCCTTGTTCCCCTTCCGGAGCCCCGCCGATGAATCTGCAACGCTTCCCCCGTTATCCGCTGACGTTCGGCCCGACGCCCATCCAGCCGCTCAAGCGCCTGAGCGCGCATCTCGGCGGCAAGGTCGAGCTGTATGCGAAGCGCGAGGACTGCAACAGCGGCCTCGCATTCGGCGGCAACAAGACGCGCAAGCTCGAATATCTCGTTCCCGACGCGCTCGCGCAGGGCGCCGACACGCTCGTGTCGATCGGCGGCGTGCAGTCGAACCAGACACGCCAGGTCGCAGCTGTCGCCGCGCATCTCGGGATGAAGTGCGTGCTCGTGCAGGAGCACTGGGTCAACTATGAAGATCCGGTGTACGACCGGGTCGGCAACATCCAGTTGTCGCGGATGATGGGCGCCGACGTGCGGCTCGTATCCGACGGTTTCGACATCGGCATTCGCCGCAGTTGGGAAGAAGCGATGGAGAGCGTGCGACAGGCGGGGGGCAAGCCGTATCCGATTCCGGCCGGCTGCTCCGAGCATCCGCTCGGCGGGCTCGGGTTCGTCGGCTTCGCGGAAGAAGTGCGGGCGCAGGAAGCGCAGCTCGGCTTCAAGTTCGACTACGTCGTCGTCTGCTCGGTGACCGGCAGCACGCAGGCGGGAATGGTCGTGGGCTTCGCGGCCGACGGACGCGCGGACCGCGTGATCGGCATCGACGCATCGGCGAAGCCGGAACAGACACGCGAACAGATCACGCGCATCGCGCGGCATACGGCCGAGCTGGTCGGGCTGGGCCGCGATATCGTCGAACAGGACGTCGTGCTCGACACGCGTTACGGCGGGCCCGAATATGGGCTGCCGAGCGACGGCACGCTGGAAGCGATTCGGCTATGCGCACGGCTGGAAGGCATGCTGACCGATCCCGTTTATGAAGGGAAATCGATGCACGGGATGATCGACAAGGTGCGGCTCGGGGAATTCGAGCCGGGGTCGAAGGTGCTGTATGCGCATCTCGGCGGGGCGCCGGCGTTGAGTGCGTATAACGGGGTTTTTCGGGAGGGTTGAGGGGGGCGCATGCGCGACATGCGCCCGGTGCCGCTCGGCTCAGTCGGCCGACTGGCGCAATACCTTCATTTCGATGTCGCCGTAATACATGGTCCGCTCGGTCACATCGGACGGCCGGGTCTTCCACCACCATTTGTAGAGGCCGAGCTTGAAGTAGGCCTGATGGTCGTTCGGGAACGCGTTCGGTACACCCGTCACATGCACGACGCGTTCCCCGTTCCGGAAGACGTCGGTCAACGCATCGACGCCGCGATCGTCGGGCCGATACCGGAGCATCCACCGGACCGGTTGCCCACGATCCGCGATCGGGTCGCCAAACGCGAACGACCGGCTCGGCGTGCCCGGCGCGCCACGTACATCGACTTCGTATTTCCCGTTGTTCAGCAGCAACGCGAACGGCGGCGATCCATCGTTACCGCCCTGATGCAACTGGGCAATGAGTTCCGGCTGTCTGGAATCGAACCGATAATCGGCGGGAATCACCGTCGACCAGCGCACCTCGTAATCGCGGCCGTTCACGAAGCGAAACACAGGGGAAAAACTGACTTCCGCACGGGGCGTCCCGCTCGCCACCTCGCTGAAGTCCTGCGAACGGTTCATCGATACCTTCAGCAGCGTGTCGCGAATGCCGGACAATTCACCCGTCGTGATGTTCTGTGGTGCCGGTTCCTGCAGACGAAGCCGCGAATCGATACCGCGCGTCCAGTCCGACCGATAGAAACGCGTTTCCTCATGCGCGCCACCCGACGGGCCCGCGTGGCAAGCCGATACGACGAGCGTGCATGCGGCGATAACCCATCTACTGCGCATCGGCCGCTCCTTTGCGCCGAAACGACCGGGCAAGATACGCGCCTGCGAGCATCGCAAGGAACCGACTGTTGGTCGACAGATAGCGCTTCCACATCCGCCCCGGCTCCTGGATCACGCGAAACGCCCATTCGAGGCCGCTGCGCTGCATCCACAGCGGCGCACGCTTCACCTTCCCCGCCACGACGTCAAACGTCCCGCCCACGCCCATCACGAAATCGACGCCCAACCGCGCTTTCCAGCGATTGATGAAATTCTCCTTGCGCGGCGACGTGATCGCGACGAACAGCATGCGCGCGCCCGATCGACGGATGTCGTCGACGACCGCCTGTTCGTCGTCCCAGAAATAGCCGTGGTGATATCCCGCGATCGGCAGCCGCGGATAACGCGCGGCCGCCACCGCCACAACCTGCTCGACGACATCCTGCGTCGCGCCGAGCAGATAAACCGGTAGCCCTTTCGCATCGGCCAGCGCCAGCAGGCGATCGAACAGATCCACGCCCGCGACGCGCTCCGGCACCGGGATACCGAGCAGCCGCGCGCCCCACACCACGCCCATGCCGTCGACGTTGACGATATCGCATGCGCGAACCGACTCGGCAAGCTCCGCATCGCGCTGCAGATGAACAACCTTCGCGACGTTGACGACCACGTGCTGCGTGAATTCCCGCTTCTCGACTCTCGCACCGATCCAGTCGACCGTCTCGTTCATCGACATCAGATCAATCGGGCATGAAAAGAATTCGGCGCGGTTCATTGCATGGCCTCGTTATCGCGTTTTTCGGTATCCGGTACCGCGCGGGCGAATCGCGGCGGCCGGCAAAGCGACGCATACAGCGCCTTCAACTTCGTGGACACATCGGCGGAGAAGTACCCGAGCGCCGCAAGCCGCTCTCGGCCGTTGGATCGTGTGCCGACCTTCAACACATCCGCAAGCTCGTGCGTGAGCCGGCCAGCGTCGTGGTCGAACACGACCATGCCGGGCGACACGCCGTCGAGCAGTTGCCTCACGTTGCCGACATCGACCGATACCACCGGCAGATTGACCGCCATCGCTTCCTTGACCGATTGCGGCGAGCCTTCGCGGGTCGACGTCATCAGCAGGCATGCGGCACGCGCCAACAGGTCACGCACCTCGCTGCGCTCCAGACCGTCGATATGCCGCTCCTGCACCCGGATGCCATGTTGCGCCGACAGTTGCCGAAGCACCTGCGCAAACAACGGATAGTTCTTTTCCGGGCGTTGCGCGGAAGACGGAAACACGACGATCGGCAACGCGGATTCAGCACGCGCATCGTCGCGGTGCTCGACGAAGACCGTCTCGTTGACCGCGCACGGGATCGTCTCGCAGCGCCGGCGCAGCCGGATCAAACGCGATGAAATTTCCGCGCTGACGCCAATGCACGCGTGCGCGAAGCAGGCCATCGTTTTCGATACCAGCCGCATCCATAGCGGGCCGAGGATGTCGGTGCCGTGAAATGTGATGACGACTCGCGCCCGTGTAAGCAGGCGAACCAGCGGCGCAGAGCACGCGCTCAGGCCGAAGTGGTAATGCACGATGTCGTATCGTCCCGCACGCGCCGCCTGCCAGACTTGCCCGATCGATCGCAGGTATTCGCCCTTGTCGCGATACCCTTCGATGACGAGCACGTCGACCGTGCAGGCGCCCGAACGCCGGAGCGCCTCGACCTGCTCGGTCACGAACACACCTTGCCATGGGCTCGCGCGATTGCTGCCGAGATACATGTTCGTGACGACGAGAATTTTCATGAACGAACCTCCAACGCATCATGGCGAGACGCGCGACCGGCCCCCGGCCGCCCCCACGAGAACGCGTACATGGCCAGCAGTGCGGAAAATACGTAAGACGGCGACACAAACGCCATCGAGAAGATGTTGTCGAAACAGAACGCGCCGACGACGTAAAACCAGACGGTCGGCTTGCGCCGCGCCTGCCCATAAGCCACCACGAACACAAGCCACGCGATCGCGCCGAACACGCCCATCTCGACGAACAGGTGCGGATAGAACGTATCGGTGGTCTTCAACAGCCCGCCGAGCCCATACCAGTCGAAGTGATAAAGCTGGTAGAGCGGCGACGAGAATTTCACCGAGGCCGGGCCGCCGAAGCTGCCCAGCCCCTCGCCGAGCAGATTGCCGTTGCGGATCGATTCGAACATCACGCGATAGGATTCGGCGCGCGCCGAATTGCCCGCGACGACATAGAACAGGATCTTCGCCATCCCGACCTTCAACAGCGAATCGAGCGCGCCCATCGCCATCAGCACGAGCATCGCGCCCGCAATACCGACCGCGGCCAGCCACGCGCGCACGTCCCTGACGTTCCGCACGAACGGGTAGAACGCCAGCGCCGCGAACAGCTTGAACGAGAAGCCGAGCAATCCGAAGAACAGGAAGCCCCACGACGCCATCGCCGCGCGACGGCCGGACCAGTACCAGCGGCACAGCAGGAATGCGCACAGATTGATGAAGCTGAATTCCGAGAAGAATCCCATCCACCCCTGTGCGCGCAGGAACAGTCCGGAATCGATCCGGACCGGCATGAACAGCGGCAGCCCGGTCGCGTACGAAGCGTAGAAGTACAACTGGAACAGGTCGTTGCTGACGACCACGCCGATGAACGTCTTGACCAGCACGTCGAGCCGGTCACGGTACGGGAAGATCGCCACCGTGATCGCGACCGGAAAGAGGAAGCGGACGAGTTCCTCGATCCCTGCAGCCGTGTTGAACGACAGCAGCATCCCGATGCACAGCGACACCGCGACGGGAAGCGCAACGACGGCCAGCCGGTGAAAGCGCGGACGCAGCAGGATCGCCGCGAACACCAGCGCGAACGCGCCCATCTTGACGATCTGCGAACGATCGTCGTCCAGCGTGAGCAACGTATCGCTGATGCAGAAGACGAAATAGGCGAGCGCCAGCATGCCGGCGCCCAAGTCGGCGACCCGCGAACGACGACCCACCACCGGCGCTCCAATCGCGACGCTCATCGGCGCGCTCCCGACGGGACCGGAACGTCCGCTGCGCTGATCGATGCCGCATACGCCGAACAAACCCGTCGCGCATGCAAGACCACGATCCCGTTCCGGATCAGCGTAACAAGTACGGCCGACGCGAGCATGCAAAAGAAACCGGCTTCGCCGCCGATCGCGACGCTGCCGCCGAGCAAAGCGATGAACAGCGTCGACGTACCGATGTTGATTCGCGCGGTGACGGCACTCTTCTCGAACGCCATCATCACGTTGCTGCCGACGACACCAAGCACCCCGGCCGCGCACTGAATCGCCAGCAACACGCCGCCCGCGAGCGCCATGTACCAGTCGCCCCCCTCCAACCCCGCCCGATAAGTCAACCCCGCCACCATCACCAAATTCACGACGAGCACGACCAGATTCGACAGATCGATGTTCCGCCGCATCGCGCCCAGCGTCGTATCGAGCGGCGCCTTGTCCTTCTTCCGCTTCACTAGATCGGGCAACTGCGCGATCGAGATGGCGCGCGGCAGCAGGTTACCCACCGCGGTCACCGACGCGAACAGCGACAGCATCCCCGCGAACGATGCGCCGCACATGGCCTTGGCCGCCGGCACCGTCACCAGCGCAATGCCGCCGGACAGGAAATTGGTCAACCCGAACTGCAGCCCCTTCATGTCGAGCCGCGTCGAGACCGCGCCGCGCCCCGGCGCCCCGATCGCGACGAACATCGCGACGGCCACCCCGATCAGCGTGAGCGCCAGGCACAGCGACGCGGAATAGCCGTGCCGCGTGCCGACCGCGAGCATCCCGCACGAGCCCGCGATCAGCAGGCAGTCGAACGCGATCGTGATCCGGTAGCGACGAGTCGACACGAAGAAATGCCGCGCGAGCTGATACACGGTCCAGCCCCACATCAACGCGACCACGCCGCCGAGATCGAACGCGACAAGACCGCTCGCGGACACCAGCACGCACGCGAGCGTGGCGGCCACGGTCGTCCATCCCGCCATCGACACCAGCGAGTAGAACGCGTCGCGCGCCGCCTGCCGCCCGTCTCTGGCCGGCACGCGCACCAGGATCAGCGTCGCCCAGCCGATGGCCGTGAAGAAGCCGATCATCTGCGCGACCGACAGGTTGGACGCCGCATGTCCGAGTTCGTCCAGCGAATAGATCCGCTGGATGACCCAGAACGTCAGCACGCGATACAGGCCGGGCGCGCCCGTACAGACGAGCGCCTCGAGACGGCCCAGCAGCTTTCCGGCATCGGCGTTCCGCATCATGACGTTGCGCATCCCGCCCGTTACGCGCGCGCCAGCACGCCGCGCGTGTCGATCACGACCTTGGTCTGCAACCGCACCGGGTCCATGCGACGGAACGGCGCGTGGTCGACGAGGATGACGATCACGTCGGCTTCCGCGAGCGCGGTAGGCAGATCGCACAACCGCGCCTTCGCGTCGAGCGAGGCCGGCAACGCGTCGACGTTCGGTTCGACGACCAGCAGCGTCGCGTCGGCATGCCCGGCCAGCGCTTCGACGATCTCCACCGCCGGGCTCTCGCGCAAATCGTCGATATCGGCCTTGAACGCGAGGCCGAGACACGCGATCACCGGCTCGCGGAACCGGCTCGCCGCGTGCCGCACGCGTTCGACCACGAAATGCGGCTTGTCGTCGTTCACCTGGCGCGCGGTGCGGATCAGCCGCGCGTGCTCCGGCGCGGAATCGACGATGAACCACGGATCGACCGCGATGCAATGTCCGCCGACGCCCGGCCCCGGCTGGAGCACGCTGACGCGCGGATGACGGTTCGCCAGCCGGATCAGTTCCCACACGTTGATGTCGAGCTGGTCGCAAATCACCGACAGCTCGTTCGCGAACGCGATGTTCACGTCGCGAAACGAGTTCTCGGTGAGCTTGCACATCTCGGCCGTGCGCGCATCGGTCAGGATGCACTCGCCGCGTACGAACACCGCGTACAACTCCTGCGCCCGCGTGCCGCACTTGCGCGTCATCCCGCCGATCACGCGATCGTTCTCCACGAGCTCGCGCACCACGTGGCCCGGCAGCACGCGCTCCGGGCAATGCGCGATCCGGATATCCGAGCGCTCGCCGGCCTGCTGAGGGAACGTCAGGTCCGGGCGTTGCGCGGCGAGCCATGCCGCCATCCGTTCGGTCGCGCCGACCGGCGACGTCGACTCGAGCACGACCAGGTCGCCCTTCTTCAACACCGGGGCGATCGACCGGCACGCGGCCTCGATGTAGCTCAGGTCAGGCTTGTTGCCGTCGGTAAACGGCGTCGGCACCGCGATCAGGAACGCATCAGCCGGCTCGGGCGACGTCGTCGCACGCAGATGGCCCTGCGTCACGGCCGCATGCACGAGCATGTCGAGCTCGGGCTCGACGATGTGGATCTGGCCGCGATTGATCGTGTCGACCGCATGCTGCGACACGTCGACGCCGATCACGCTTTTACGACGTGCGGCAAACGCCGCTGCGGTAGGCAGGCCGATATAGCCCAGCCCGATGACGGAAACGGTTTCGAATGACATGAATGAGGTTCTCCAGACGTCAGGGGAGTCAGCAGAGCGAGCCGGCCAGATAGGCCGGCCCCTGCGTCAACGTCGGCGGCGACACGAGCAGATCGGCGATCCGCCCGCTCGCGCGGCCGTCGCCGTACGGGTTGTGCGCGCGGCTCATCGCGCGATAGGCGCGGCCGTCCTCCCACAGCTCGACCACCGCGCCGACCAGCCGCTCGACCTCGGTGCCGACCAGCCGCACCGTGCCGGCCGCGACGGCTTCCGGCCGCTCGGTGGTGTCGCGCATCACGAGCACCGGCTTGCCGAGCGACGGCGCTTCTTCCTGGATCCCGCCGGAATCGGTCAGGATCAGCCACGCGCGGCTCATCAGATAGACGAACGGCAAATACTCCTGCGGCTCGATCAGCATCACGTTGTCGATGTCGCCGAGCAGCCGCGTGACGGGTTCCCGCACGTTCGGATTCAGATGCATCGGATAGACGATCCGGCACTCCGGATAGCGCTTCGCGATCGTCGCGATCGCCTCGCAGATCTGTTCGAAGCCGCGACCGAAGTTCTCGCGGCGGTGGCCGGTGACGAGAATCATGCGTCGTGCGTCGTCGACGAACGGGAACCGTTCGTGCATCTGCTGCACCAGCGCCCGGTCGCGCGTCAGGCGTTGGGTGACAGTCAGCAGCGCGTCGATCACCGTGTTGCCGGTCACGTGAACCCGGCCGGCCTCGACACCTTCGGCCAGCAGGTTCGCGCGCGACGTTTCGGTCGGCGCGAAGTGATGCAGCGCGAGCGCGCCCGTCACGCGGCGGTTCGCCTCTTCCGGCCACGGCGAATACAGGTTGCCGGTTCGCAGGCCTGCTTCGACGTGCCCGACCGGAATACGCCGGTAGTAAGCCGCGAGCGTCGCGCCGAGCGTGGTGGTGGTATCGCCGTGCACGAGCACGAGATCGGGCCGGAACGCGTCCAGCACCGGGTCTAGCGCATTGAGGATGTGTCCGGTCAGGCCGCCGAGCGTCTGCCCGGCGCGCATCAGGTCGAGATCGAAATCCGGCACGATGCCGAACAGATCGAGCACCTGGTCCAGCATCTGGCGATGCTGGGCCGTCACGCAGACGCCGCAACGCACGCCTTCGCGGGCCCGCAACGCATGGACGAGCGGCGCCATCTTGATGGCTTCCGGGCGAGTGCCGAAGGTAACGAGAATGTTTTCGTAGTGGTGAGTCATCGGATTCTCCGTCGGCGGATCACGCGCGATCCGGCGCGGTGTGCGAATCGGCGCTGTCATACGCGTAAGCGCCGTAGTTGCCGTACTGCGCGGAGCGCAGCCCCGGCCGGAAGCCGTTGAACACGACGGCCGTCGTGCGCGCGCCGACGCGTCCGATGCGCTTCGCCGATTCGAGCAGCTCGCCCGTGGTCGTCACGCCGGAGCGCGCGGCGAGCAGGATCGTGTCCGCGTGCGCGGCCAGCACGGTGGCGTCCGTCACCGGCAGCAGCGGCGGCGCGTCGAGCAGCACGAGGCTGTAATCGCGGCCAACGTGGGTCAGCAAGGCCGTCAGCCGGTCCGACGCCAGCAGCTCGACCGGCCGGTCGGTACGCGGGCCGGCGGGCAGCAGGTCGACGTTCGGTGCGATATCGCGCACGATGGCGTCGTCGACAGTCGCGCCGCCGCGCAGGACGGTCGACAGGCCGATGTCCGGCCGCACGCCGAAGCGCTTGGCCAGCTCCCCGCGTCGCAGGTCGCCGTCGATCAGCAACACGCGCTGGCCTGCCTGTCCGAGCAACGCGGCGACGTTGGCCGACACGAAGGATTTGCCGACGCCCGCGGAAGGCCCGGTGATCAGCACGCGGTTGCCGTCGGGCCAGTCCAGCAACTGGAACCGCAGCGCCGTGCACAGGCTGTGCAGCGCCTCCACCGCCGGTTCGTTCGGCCGTGCGAGCGACAGGATGGGTGCCCCGCCCTGCACCGCGGTGGCGGCGCGTTGCGCAAGCCGGCGCTGGGCAGCGCTGTGCGGAATCGTCGCCATCACGTTCAGGCCCGTGTCGCGTTCGATCTCGGCCGGGTCGGTGATGCCGCCGAACAGCACCGCGCGGCCGATGACGCCGCACGTACCGAGCACAAGACCCACCAGCGCGGCGATCACCGTGACCAGTACCGGCTTCGGCCGCACGGGCTCGTCCGGCACGATCGCGCGGTCGATCACGCGCACGTTGCCGATCTTGCTCGCGGTCGCGACCCGCAGCTGCTGGATGCTGTTCAGCAAGCCGACGTAGATTTCGGTCTGCACGGTCACGTCGCGGCGCAGCCGTACGATGTTGCGCTGCGCGTCGGGCAAGCGCCGGATCGCGTCGTTGACCATCCCGATCTGCGCGCGGGCCGCGGCGATCTGCCGGTCGACCGCGGTGAGCTCCGGATGCGCCGGCGTCAACGTCGACGCCAGCGCGAGCCGCTTCTGTTCGAGCTCGAACAGCGACGTCTGCACGGTCGTCGATTGCGTCAGCATCGCCTTCGCCTGTTCGGTCAGATCGACGATTTCATGGCGGGCCTGGTACGCGTTGAGCCGGTCTTCCGCCGTACGCAACTGACGCTCCACCGTCGGCACCTGATCGCTGAGGAACGCCAGCGACTTCTCGGCGGTCGCCGCCTTGCGGTTCGCGTTCTGCTGCACGTAGTTGTCCGCGATCCCGTTCAGCACGGCCGCCGCGCGCACCGGATCATGGCTTTCGTACGACACGCCGATCACGCCGGACTGATCCTTGCCGCGGTTCGCGATCGCCAGCTTCTTCTGCAGTTCGGCGAGCACGACCTGCTTCGACTCGGCCTTCACGACGAACTGTGCCCCGGCCGCGGCGTCGATGCCGGCGACCTGCAGCATCACGTCGCCGGCGGACGTCTTCACGCGCAGCGGCGCACCGATCTCGCCTTCCACATCGCGCTCGAGATCGTTGCCGGACAGCCGATAGCGTCCGTCGCCCAGCAGCGTGACGATGAACGGGCGTTCGTGGAAGTCGGGCGGCACGTCGAACGCGGTCACGTCGATGTGCTCCCTGCCCCAGACGAAGCCGCCGATCCCGAACAGGCCGGGCGTCGACAGCCCGCGATTGAAGCGCGCGATCGCGGCCCCGATCAGCGGCACGCGGCGCGGCCGCGCGTCGATATACAGGCGCTGGACGTCGACGACCGGTTCGGTCACGAGCCGCGAGCGCAGGATTTCCATTTCGCCGTCGTCGGTCGACTTCACGTCGAACAGCGCGCCGAGCCCACCGACGAGCCCGCCTTCCGCCATGCTGCGCAGGTCGGAGCCGCCGCTTTCCACCTGCACGGCGATGTCGGCCTTGTAGACCGGCTTCGCGACGAGCGCATACGTGGCGCCGAGCGCGGTACATGCCGCCGTGACCGCGACGATGCGGCCGGCGTGCGCGATCAGCACGTCGAGGATGCCTCGCACGTCGAGCTCGTCGGCCTCGCGTGCAAGGGATCGACCTGGGTTGGTTGCGTTCATCTAAGGCTCACTTCAAGTGTTCCGGCGCGTCCGCGCCGGCATCCGCACGTCGCGGCCGGTTCGATTCGAGGCGGGCGATCCGCTCGGCCCAGTCGACGACACCGTGCTCGATCAGCTTCATCGCGTAGTCGTACACATGGCGGCTTCGGCGGTACGGATCGGGAACGTCGGTCTGGTAGCGCTCGGCGAGGCGATACACGCGGCCACGCGTCGTCGGGTAGGTCCGCTCGATCAGATGACGCTGCGCGGTCTCCATCACGAGAATCAGGTCGGCCCACCGGCAGACGCGGTCATCGATGCGCCGGGCCCGGTGCGGCGACTGCCCGAAGCCGCGCGCGACCAGCAATTCGTTCATCACCGGATCGATCGGCGTTCCGCCGATCGCCGCGAGGCCGGCCGACTCGATCGTGCAGCCGGGCAACGCGCGCGACAGCAGTGCCTGCGCGGCCGGGCTACGGCAGACGTTGCCGGTACACACCACCAGGATTCGCTTCATCATTTCGTGACGATCGCGGCGGTCAGGCCTGCGTTGATGGCCGGCAGCAATTGCGCGAGCACGCGGCCGAAGCGCGCGAGCTTCGTGCTGTCGACGTACACCACGTCGCGCGGCTGCAGCTCGAATTCGTTGGCCAGCACCATCGACACCGGCGACCGGCCGTCCAGGTGAAACACCTGAGCCTGCCGTCCCTCGCCGGCGCGAATCACGTAGGTTTGCTTCGGATCGGACGTACCCTGGTTGACGCTGCCGGCCTGCGACAGCGCATCGGCCAGCGTGAGCCGACCGTTGCGCAACGGCAGCGCGGTCGTCGGCCGGTTGACCTCGCCCATCACGTACACGCCGAACTGGTCGCGCGCACCGACCTGCAACAGATCGCCGTTGCGCAACACGATGCGCGACGGATCGAGACGCTCGCGAATCAGCCCCGGCAGATCGACCGGATAGGCGACACCGGCGCGCACGAGCGTCATGCGGCTCTGATCGGCGGCGGCCGTGAAGCCGCCCGCACGCGTGACGGCTTCGAGCAGCGTCATCGGCGTGTCGTTGAGCGGTTGCGCGCCAGGCGCATGGACTTCGCCGTCGATATAGACGCGATTGGCACGATACGACGCGACGCGTACCGTCAGTTGCGGCGCGACGAACCATTTCGACAGCCGTGCGCGCAGCGCGGCCTGAATCTCGCTCGTGGTCATGCCCGCGACATGCAGTTCGCCCGCATACGGAAACGCCAGGTTGCCGGCCTGATCGACGACGAAGCCCGTCGGCGGATCGGCGGGACGGACCGTCTGATTGCCCGGGTTGCCTTGTGCGGCGGCGAGTTCGGGGTGATCCCACACGGTGATCTGCAGCACGTCGCCCGCGTCGACCGCGTATGGCGCCGGCGCGGCAAACAGCGCGGCGCGCGTGCGTTCTTCCTGTGCGCGGGCCTCGCGCCGCTGCGCCGCGATCATTGCACCGTCGATCGAACCGATCGGCACCGCCGCCGCGCCACGCGAAGCGGATGCTTGCCGCGCTTGATCGAGCGAGGCCGCGTCGATGTTGCGCATCGATACCGTCAGGCCGTCGTCGCGCGTCTGCGTCGCGATGCCGCCGCCGTGCGGCGCCTCGTTCGCGAAGTCCATGTGCATGCCCGGCTCGACCGCGCAAGCGGACAACAGCACGACGGGCAAGACCGTCAGCGCCGTTCGCGAGCGTTGCGCCCAGGAGCGGGACCGTTTTCCAGTTTCCATTCGTGTTTTCCAAGCCGCGTGCGTCGACGCGTCGTTCAATAAGCGTTGCGATGCGTGAATCCGCACATCACGGTCGCGGCGACGATCCGCATATCCAGCGCAAACGACCAGTTGTTCAGGTAATAGAGATCGTGTTCGACCCGCTGCTGCATCTTCTCGACGCGATCCGTTTCGCCGCGATGTCCGTTGACCTGCGCCCAGCCGGTAATGCCCGGCTTGATCCGGTAGCGCTGGATATAGCCGTCGATCCGATGCTGGTAGAAGCGGTCGTGCTCCACCGCGTGCGGGCGCGGGCCGACCACCGACATGTCGCCCTTCAGCACGTTCAGGAACTGCGGCAACTCGTCGAGGCTCGTCCGCCGCAGCAGCGCGCCGACGGGCGTGATGCGCGGATCGCCGCGCGTCGCCTGACGCACTTCGCCCGGTACGGCGGCGTCGTGCTCGCGCATCGTCCTGAACTTGTAGATCGTGAAAATGCACCCGTACGCGCCCCTGCGCTGCTGCCGGAACAGCACCGGCCCCGGCGACGAGCACTTCACCGCGATCGCGATCACCGCCATCAGCGGCGCGATCGCGATCAGCGCCAACCCCGCGAACACGCGGTCGAACACGGCCTTGCCCGCGAGCGCCCGCGTCGACAGCGGCGCTGCCACGAGATCGAGCGCGCGGCCGCGAATCGCGCGGCGCGGATGAAGCGGCGTGAGATCCGCGAGGTCCGGCATGAACCGGATATCCACGAGATCCGCGTCGAACGCACGAACGATCGCGCCGATGCGGTCGGCTTCCGCCAGCGGCAGCACGATCCAGATTTCGCCGACGTGCGCGCGACGCACGCAGTCGACGAACGCGCCGAGATCGCGATGAACCGCGACGTCATTCACGCCCGCTGCCGGTGTGTCGGACAGATCGAAGATCGCCGCCACCGGAAACGGTGCCGCCGCATCGCAGGCGCCGCGGCCTGCAAGCGCCAGACAATGCTCGCGATGCCCGACGAGCGCGACCGGCTTGCGCCGCGTGTTCCGCGCCGCGGCGCGCACGCCGAGCCAGTGCCGCACGACCTGCGATGCATTCAGCGCAATGGCCGACAACACGAACCAACCGAACACCCAGCCGAGCTCCGTACCGGATTGCCAGTCGAGCGCCATGACGGAAGTCGCGCCCACGCACAGGGCAACAGCCACGCCTGCCGGCGCGAGCCAGAGGCGGCGCCACGGCAGGCCGCGCTCGGGATCGCCATACAGGCCGATCAACGGAAGCAGTACCAGCGCACACGCGATCGAAATGGCGATCAGTACGGAATCGGACCGGTTCGATGACGAATCGCCGAACCCGCTCCTGGCCGCCCACGCGGTAGCGACGAGCACGCCGGCATCCACCAGCCGAAACCAGGAAACCTTCCCGCGACCGACGGGCGCGTAACTTGCATGGTCGAAAGATCGCATGACACGTGATCGGCCGTGCGTCGCAAGCGAATCGCGGCGAACCGGCGGCGTGCGTTCACGCCACCCACTCACGCCGGTGCGAATCGACTCTGGCCTTATCCTATTATTTAGCAATACAGAACATGACCGATTGAACGTGATCCTCGATCAGCGTCATGAACTGTTAAATATCGGGTTTCAATGACGCGATCCGATGACCTTCCAAAGACTGTCGCGCCCCGCTCATCGCGGATTCATCTGGAATCGAAACGATGCAGATGTGGATAGTGCCACCCCAAACCTGCCATTTGAATCGGACGCGTCCTAAACAAATTGGTATAGGAATACGATCCGTCCTATTTAAAGATGAATGACATTTGGCGACCAATGATCGACGCAGGTCAATCAACTTATCGAACCATTCCGCCTAATGCGCGCCGTGACAATGGTTAGCGATGCTTTTATATATCTCTTTAAAGTTCGCTTGCCTTGACGACGCAGGCTCCATGCAATGAAGCAGACAGCAGCCCGTGGCTGCCGACCTCTCCGCATGATCCGTGGCACCTGACGAGTTCGCGACGCGTACGGTATCGAGCCGACCCGGTCGGAATTTGACTCATCGTCGATCCTGCAATCGTCCGGGCGCGCCAGCGCCGCGTCGACGTGAAAGCGCTATCGCGCGCGGCCTTCCCTACACGCGAAGTCAGGCGATCGCCACAGCATGCCAGCACGGGAAAAAATCTGCGCTGGCGCACGCGAGCATAAAAATCAGACGAAACCTGTCGAGTGAAGCCGCGCCCTAGTACTCGTTCAATATCCACCCGTGAAACCCTTTCGTAATATCCCTGACTTCTGAACGGACCGGCAAGCAAGCCTAAAAGAGTCCATATTTTTTTTCCGGGGTGGGCTATTCGAATCAACCGTCGCATTCGGGCGCATCAGGTCATCGATATCTCGAGCGCGCTCTCCGCGAGACCGTTGCCAGGTTCGTATGATGCAGCGCACGCGCACCGAACGATGAATGCAGTTGCTCGACGCGCCGGGTGCGCCGCCGCCACGCTGCTGGTAGCCGGTTTCGCGCACGCACAGGTTCCCGTACCGAGCGCCGGACAATCGATCCGCGATATCGAGGCTACTCCTCCGTCGCTGCCGGCCGCCACCCGACCCGACATCGACATGCCTTCCGTTGAGCCGCCGCCCGCCCCGGCCCACGACGCGGGCCCCCGCGTGGCGGTACGCGGGTTTGCCATCGGAGGCAACACGGCAATCCCCACTGAACGATTGCAGGCATTGCTCGTCGAGTTCACGCATCGCGACCTGAGCTTCGCAGAACTTCAGCAGGCCGCGAGCCGAATCACCCACTACTATCGCGAGCAGGGTTACGTGCTCGCCCGCGCCTATTTGCCACGCCAGGACATCGACGACGGCACCATCCGCATCGCCATCGTCGAAGGCCGATACGGAAAGATCGACGTGCAGAACCATTCGCGCGTGCTCGACGGCGCACTGCGTCAGCCGCTCGGCGCCCTGCAGCCGGGCGCGGTTGCACACGGCGCGTCGCTCGAACGCACGCTGAAGCTGCTTGACGAAATGCCCGGCGTCGTCGCGAAGGGCACGCTGCGCCCGGGCACCGAGCCCGGCACGACCGACCTCGTGATCGACGCCGACCGCGGCCCGTTCGCCACCGGTTCCGTCGAACTCGACAACTACGGCGATGCATTGACCGGCCGCTACCGTGCGACCGGCAACGTCGACGTCAATGCACCGCTGCGTGTCGGCGATCGCTTTTCGTTGCGCGGCCTCACCAGCGATACGCATCAACGCTACTACCGCGCCGCCTATCAGGTGCCTGTCGGCCCCGCATCGACCCGCGTCGGGGTTGCGTACTCCGACATGAACTACCGAATCGGCGGCAGCCTGAAGGAACTCGGCTATCACGGCAGCGCCGACGTCCGCTCGCTGTTCGTCACCCAGCCGCTGCTGCGCAGCAGCCGCGCCACGCTCAATGCGCAGCTCACGTACGAGAACAAGCACCTGCGCGACATTTACGGCATCTTCGACATCGCCAACGACAAGGCGGTCGACCTGTTGACCGTCGGCGTGAGCGGCAACAGCGACGACACCCTCGGCGGCGGCGGCCGCAACGGTTTCTCGATCGCGCTCGGCACCGGCCGTCTGCGCGGCAACGATGCGCTCGACACGAACGATCTGACGCATGCGCAAGGCCGCTTCACCAAACTGAACGTGAGCGCATTGCGGCTGCAGGCGCTCGGCGCCCGGCTGCAGCTCTATACGCAATTCAACGCGCAACTGGCGTCGCGCAATCTCAACGCCACGGAAAAATTCAATCTCGGCGGTCCGTACGGCGTGCGTGCGTATGCACTCGGCGCCGGTAACGGCGATCAAGGCTGGCAGGCGAGCGCGGAGCTGCGCTATCTCGCCGCGCCGGGCTGGCAGGTCAGCACGTTCGTCGACACCGGCCGTATCCAGTTGAGCAAGCAGCCGTGGACGCGCGAGCGCAACACCGTGCAGTTGTCTGCATTCGGCGTCGGCGCGAGCTGGTTCGGGTCGGGCCGCCAGGTCACCGTGACCGCCGCGCTCCCGCTCGGCCGCGCCGACCCCGTCGCATCCGCCACGCGCTCGCCGAGCGTCTGGCTGCAAGCCGCCCAGTATTTCTGAGCGGTGCACGACGCGCGGTCCGGCCCGTCGAGCCGGTCCGCATGTATCGCGGGCGGCCTCGCCGTCCGTGTCACGGGAAGCGTCGACGTATCGCGCTTCCGCTTCCTTCGTTTCATTAGGTTCACGTACCGATATGAAGCGATTGTCCTGTCCTTATCCAGAGGAATAACAATCTCATGAACAAGACCTACGCTCTCGTGTGGAACCCGGCCCAGGGCTGCTGGTGCGCCGTCGGGGAAACCGCACGCCGGCACGGCAGGTCCGCCGGCGGCAAGCGCCTCGCCGCGGCCGTCGTCTCGCTGCTCGGCCTCGCCGCCCTGCCCGCCTTCGCGCTGCCCACCGGCGAAGCCATCACCGCCGGCAAGGCCGACATCCTCCGTGACGTCGACGGCAAGTCGATGTCCATCAATCAGCACTCCGACAAGCTCGTCACCAACTGGCAGTCCTTCGACGTCGCCGGCGGCGAACGCGTCGCATTTCATCAACCCGGCAGCCAGTCCATCGCGCTGAACCGCGTCATCGGCAATAACGGCAGCCAGATCCACGGCAGCATCGACGCCAACGGCAAGGTCTTCCTCGTCAACCCGAATGGCGTGCTGTTCGGCTCCGGCGCGCAGGTCAACGTCGGCGGCCTGGTTGCCTCGACTCAAGCGATTTCCGACGCCGACTTCCTCGCCGGCAACTACCGCTTCGCCGGTACGTCCGCCGCATCGATCGTCAACGCCGGCAAGATCACCGCGGCCGACGGCGGCAGCGTCGCGCTGCTCGGTGCGCGTGTCTCGAACAACGGCGTGATCCAGGCGAAGATGGGCCGCGTCGCGCTCGGCGCAGGCAATGCGTTCAAGGTCAACTTCGACGGCAGCGATCTGCTCAGTCTGCAGGTCGAAGGCGGCGCGGTCGACGCGCAGGCGCACAACGGCGGGCTGCTGAAGGCCGATGGCGGCGAAGTGCTGATGACCGCGCGCGCGGCAGGTGATCTGCTGAACGCCGTGGTCAACAACACCGGCACGATCGAAGCGAAGGGGCTCGCCAGCCGCGGCGGCCGGATCACGCTCGATGGCGACACCGTCAACGTCGGCGGCAAGCTCGATGCCAGCGCGGCGGTAGCCGGTGCGCAAGCCGGCTCGGTCGTCACGCGCGGCCAGCGCGTGAACGTCGCCGCCGCGACGAACGTCGACACGCGTGCGGGCAACGCGGCCGGCACGTGGACCATCGAAGCAGCCAATGCAGGCGTGAACGGCACTGCCGGCGGCGATCGCTCGATCACGTCCGACACGCTGTCGCGCAATCTCGGCACGACCAACGTCGCGCTGACCAGCACGCGCGGCGACCTGAGCGTCGACGGCCCGGTCGCCTGGAGCAGCGACAACGCGCTGACGCTGTCCGCGCAGCAGGGCAACGTCGACCTGCAACGCGCCGTGTCCGCCACCGGTGCCTACGCGAAGCTGGCGATCAACGCCGCCGACAAGATCCGCATCAACGACGCGGTCAAGCTGACCGGCCGAAACGCGCACCTCGAGCTCAATGCAAAGAACGGTCACGCGCTGACGAACGACAAGGCCGTCGTCACGCTGTCCGGCAACAACGCGACGTTCCGCTCGAACGGTAACGACTACACGGTCCTGCACACCGTCGACGATCTGCATCGCGTCGACAACGACCTGACAGGCCGCTACGTCGTCGGTAACGCGATCGATGGCCGTGGCGCGAGCTTCCAGAGCATCGGCGGCGACAAGTCGTTCGCCGGCCTGTTCGACGGTCTCGGCAACACGATCAGCCGCCTGAACGTGACCAACGCCGGCTACCACGCTGTCGGCCTGTTCGCGGTCAACCGAGGCTCCATCTCGAACCTGGGCCTGTCGAACATCACGGCGACCGCGGCGGCAACCCAACCGAACGGCTCACCGGTTTCGGTCGGGGCGCTGGCCGGCGACAACTTCGGCACGATCGGAAACGTGACGGCCAAGGATGTCGCTGTCACCGGCAAGGCCGGCACGATCGTCGGCGGCCTCGTCGGCAGTAACCATGGCGGCACGATCGGACACGCATCGGTATCCGGTCGCATCTCGGGTGAAGCGGGCGCGCTCGCCGTCGGCGGCCTCGTCGGCGCGAACCAGTCCACACAGGGCTGGGCGAACGATGAGCCCATCCAGATCAGCGGAACGATTCGCGACAGCCACGCCAACGTCCAGGTGACGACTGCCTCCTCCGGGCAGACGGGCGGCCTCGTCGGCGACAACCGCGGCCGTATCGAAACGTCGTCGAGCGCCGGCAGCGTCGTCGCGACGACCGACAGAGCACTGGTCGGCGGCCTCGTGGGGATCAACCATGGCGTCATCGACGATTCCTCGTCGACGGCGACCGTGACCGCCCGCGTGCTCGCGGTGGCCGGCGGCCTGGCCGGATACAACGTCGGCACCCTCTCGGCCGCGCGCGCAAGCGGCAAGGTCGTCGTCGGTGAGGCCAGCTTTGCCGGCGGGTTGGTCGGCGGGAACGAAGGCGACATCATCGCATCGACGGCCAACGGCGACGTCGTGGCTGCGTTGAACGGCACGGTCGGCGGGCTCGCCGGGTCGAGCTACGGCCGCATCCGTGCATCGTACGCACACGGCAACGTAACGACCGGCAACACCGGAACCGCCGGCGGCTTGGTCGGCTTCCACGCCGGCGACGTCAGCGGATCGCATGCAACGGGCAACGTGGTTGTTGGCGCGAACGGTTGGGCAGGCGGGTTCGTCGGCCGCAACCACAAGGACAGCGCCATTCATGGGTCGAGCGCACGCGGCAACGTGACGGCGGCCGGCAAGTCGACGCTCGGCGGCTTCGCGGGCGTCAACGACGGCTTCATCGAAACGTCGACGGCGCACGGCAAGGTGACAGCCGCCGGCGACAGTGTCGCGGGCGGTTTCGCTGGTGAGAACACCAAGCGTATCGACGCATCGGATGCGTTCGGCGACGTGATCGCCGGCAACGCCAGTTCGGCCGGCGGCTTCGCCGGCGTGAACACCGGCGATATCGACTCGTCCAACGCATCGGGCAACGTCACCGTCGGCTCCGACAGCACCGCGGGTGGTTTTGCCGGCACCAGCAGCGGCGCGCTGCGGAATGCAACCGCCATCGGCAACGTGCTGGCCGGTCTGAATAGTGCGGCCGGTGGTCTGGTCGGCCGCCATTCCGGGAAAATTGTCAATGGCGAGGCCAGCGGCACCGTGAAGGCCGGTAACTATTCGTCCGCGGGCGGCCTGGTCGGTGAAAACAAGGTCGGCAATATCGACGGGGCGATCGCGTCGGGCAATGTCGAGGCAGGCGCGGGCAGCCGGGTCGGTGGGCTCGTCGGCGAACTGGTCGGTTCGGTCAAGCAGTCACGCGCTACCGGGTCGGTCAAGGGTGGCAACGGCAGCTTCGTCGGTGGCCTCATCGGCTCCAACGGCGGCACCGTCGCGACATCATCCTCGAGCGGCACGGTTTCCGGCGGCCGATATGCTCTTTTGGGTGGACTCGCCGGCGGAAACTTCGGCTGGATCTCCGGTTCGTCGACCACCAGCCGCGTCGAAACCGTGGCCGGCTATGAACAGTCGTCCGGTCCGCTCGTCGGCCTCGACTACGGCTCCGTGCGCCCGTGAGCGCGTTTCGATGCGAACGCCGGTACGACCGTCGTGACGGTTAGCCGGGTGCGCATCGCGGGCGCCTGATCACGCCCGGCCGGCGGCCGACTGGCCGCCGGTTCCGTGTCACCGGCCGATCGACGATTCGATCGGCCGGTCCTTTCAGCCTTCATCAGGCATCACTTACCGATCCATAGATCTGCATGCTCGTGCGGAGCCTGGCTCAAGACTGTTGGCCCCATGGCGGGGAACCGCGCGCAGGGTACGGCAAGTTTGCCCGCGACAAGCGCCTCGCTGCCGCTGCCTCACTGCTCTGCCCTCTTTCGCATTGCCACCGACGAAGCCATCGCCACCGGCAGGCCGACATCTTCCTCGATCAGCGTGCGATTCAACGTATCGCGCCAACCCGCCGCATACCCGATCACATTGACCGCTTGTCGACCCTATCTGACGAACACGACAACCTCGCTCTCACCATAGTCAGGTCGAGTTGAGAATCCGACCAATCTGCTGCGGGAATCCCGATCGCGGTATCACGCTGTCCCATTTCGCCGTGTGCTGATAGCGGCATCGACGACGGTTATTGGTAACTCATCGTGAATGTCGCCCGCGCGTTCGCACTACCCGGCGTAACCTTTTCAGCGATCTGCACATATCGGGCGCTTAGCGGAATCCTCAGTTGCGCCTGCCCCTGCGCGACCGTGCCCGCGTACCATTGATTCATATTGCCGACAGCGGCCGAGTCCGGTCCGAAGCCCAGCAGCACGTTGTCCTTCAGCACCTGGATACCGACTCCGGTCGCGGTCGAGTCCTTCGTCAATGACAACGTCGTCGAGGTATTGCCTGGCGCCGTTACATCGGACAGCGTGACGAATGCCTTGGTCGACGTTCCGTTGGACCCGCCCGAACAAGTCAGCGAGATATCGAACGGGCGGGTAAACGTCGTCGCGCCCACTCCCTTGAACATCGCCAGGCTCACGCTGCCCATCGGAACCGACACCTGCGGTGTCGCCACCTTACAGGTCGGTACGCGCGGCTGGATGACAATGGGTGACGCGAATCGATACTCGACCTGCACTGGCCCCGCCTCATCATCGGCCCGATATTGGGCATATGCGCCGCTAAGGACCCCGCCCGCCGTGATTTCCCCTGTCTTGATCAATTCGATCGTGAGCTTGAATTGCTCGTTCCATATTCCCGTCGAAGGAGAAGAATAGGCAGGTCGATACGGGATGTAACCACCTGCCCACTTCATCCGAATTCCGATATTTGGGACGGAAGTTGGGTAAATTCTATTGATATGCGCGCCGACTCCGACGATAACCGCATAAAATGAACTGCTACACTTCCAGGTTGCTTGGGCTGTTCTTTTATTGACAAAAATCGGGGACCCAGTCTCCGAGTATATGACCCCACCAACCGGAATCGCAGCCGGATCAAACGAGGGTGGATTAAATCCGGACGTCTTCGCGACGTAGTAGTTCAATCCGTCGGTGGTATCCGCCTCACAAGTAATCGCCGATGCCGAAGTAGAGACGCCAGCGAGAATACAGCTGAGCGTAAAAATCAATGACTTCATCAAAGTTTCCTTCTATAGGATGACACGGCGTCGTAGTACTCCGCTCGCATAGCGCGGGAAGCCCGCTTTGCCTTCCCGCCCGTCATTACGGGCATACCGCCGTCTTTCCGCGCGGCCCTTCAAAGCAACCGGCCCATCATCGCGGCTCTATTCACCACGCATGGCAACTCGAGACTCGGCAACGGCTGATAACCTTCCGCCCGCTCGCGCATCGGCCGTGAATACGACGGCTGTACGCCGCCTTGCCGCAGCCCTTCTGCCACTGCACCTTCAGCCCGCCCCTCATCGCGACCGTGCGCGAGCAGCCTTGCCGCCCGGCCAATCACGCCGCAATCCTTGCCGGCCGTGTTGGTGACGATCGCGCCGAACGGAGCCGGCGAACGGCCACTGACGCGCACGAACACCGCCAAACGGCCGTACTCGGTCTTGAACGCCAGCATCGGGACGGCGCCTGCCGGCGGCTGGCTCGTTTCCTTCAGTTCGACGTCTGCGACCGCCTTTCGGATCGAAAGGCCAATGAGAGCGGCGGCAGATACGGCATGATCGTGTAGCCGTTTCCGTTCACCCGCACATCCGACGTGTTCGTCACCCACGTCCTCGGCGTGCTTCGCTTCGACAATTGCGAACGTTTCCGACAACGGATGTCACAGAGCGATGTCGCTGCTGTGCGTGGCGGCGGCCCCACGCGCGCCAGCCGAGCACTGGTGCTGAGTTGTTCGACGCGTGCGGCCAAGCGGAATCGACAGCCCGCATAGACCCGCACGCCTTCCTTGAGCCACGCGTCGCGCCGGCGCGTCGCCGACGTGGTGTACAACACGTTGCGCAACGCGTTGCTGTAACCAACCGCGAAGACGAGAATCCGGAAACATGGGACCAGCCGCTCCACAGCTATCGAGGAGGGTTTTGCATCGCTTGGGGAAAACGAACGCTCGCCGCAGCGTCATTCCATTTCCAAGCAGAGCCGGTTGCTGCCTCACCATCTAATCGATGTAGCCGCCACAGGCAAAAGCAGGCGAAATTCTATTCGGACCATACCGACCAAAATATAGGACATGTACTAAATAATCATAAGACGCGTTAGTACACGCGCCACTCGTTATAGGACGCGTCTTTATTTAAAAAAATCTGACATTTCATCACCCATGGCCATGTATTGACCTCCAGTCGAACAGCGGTCTGACCGCGATCAATTAGGTACGCCGACAATTTGGCAGGGGACGATGCGGCATCGGGTCGTGGCCGTGAAGTACATCGAACGAACGCGCGAAACGATCAGCACGTCGGGATGCCGGCTCATATCGGCATCATGGCTGGCCTCACCGGCACAAAGATTGGGCGTTTGCCGACGGGCCTTGTCTCGGCGCGGATCGGTCCGGGAAATGACCGGCTTCACCGTCGCCGGGTCCGATGCAGGGGCGTCGCCAGGAACACGGAATAATGGCGCGGTTCGCTGGCTCTGGCCCATCTTCTGATCGCACGCAATCTATTGTGATTCGCCTGACAATCGCGCACGCCCCGTGAATTGGAGGTAGCCGATGATGGTGTTCGACGGGGACGGATCACATGGCTTACCCGGATCGGATACGGGTGCGGGCGCCTGTGCGTGCGTTTCGATGCGATCGCCGGCACGATCGTCGTGACGGTTAGCCGGGTTCGCATCGCAGGCGCCTGAACACCCCCGGCTGGCGGCCGATTGGCGGCCGATTCCGTGTCAACGGCCGATCGACGATTCGATCAGCGTGCGGTTCAACGCATCGTGTCAACTCCCCGCATACCCGATCCCGTTGACCGCTTGTCCACCCTATCTGACGAACACGACAACCTCGACCTCACCATAGTCAAGCCGAATTGAGGATCCGACCAAACTGCTACGGGAATCCCGATAGCGGTATCGCGCCGTCCGATTCGCCGTGTGCCGATG
This sequence comes from Burkholderia orbicola, assembly GCF_900100915.1. Taxonomy (NCBI): domain Bacteria; kingdom Pseudomonadati; phylum Pseudomonadota; class Betaproteobacteria; order Burkholderiales; family Burkholderiaceae; genus Burkholderia; species Burkholderia orbicola. The sequence goes on from NZ_FNKW01000002.1 coordinate 1,555,902, forward strand.
GCGGCATCGACGACAGTTATTGGTAACTCATCGTGAATGTCGCCCGCGCATTGGCGCTACCCGGCGTAACCTTTTCAGCGATCTGCACATATCGGGCGCTTAGCGGAATCCTCAGTTGTGCCTGCCCCTGCGCGACCGTGCCCGCGTACCATTGATTCATATTGCCGACAGCGGCCGAGTCCGGTCCGAAGCCCAACAGCACGTTGTCCTTCAGCACCTGGATACCGACTCCGGTCGCGGTCGAGTCCTTCGTCAATGACAACGTCGTCGAGGTATTGCCTGGTGCCGTTACATCGGACAGCGTGACGAATGCCTTGGTTGACGTTCCATTGGACCCGCCCGAACAAGTCAGCGAGATATCGAACGCGCTGGCAAACGTCGTCGCACCCACTCCCTTGAACATTGCCAGGCTCATGCTGCCCATCGGAACCGATATCTGCGGTGTCGCCACCTTACAGGTCGGCACGCGCGGCTGGATGACAATGGGTGACGCGAATCGATATTCGACCAGCAGCTGCCCCGCCTCATCCTCGGCCCGATATTGGGCATATGCGCCGCTAAGGACCCCGCCTGCCGTGATTTCTCCTGTCTTGATCAATTGAACCGTGAGGCTGAATTGCTCGTTCCATGCGCCCTCCCGATAACCCAGGCCCCCTCTATACGGGACGTATCGATTCACGTATGCCATCCGGATACCGATATTTGGAATGGAAGTTGGGTAAATGTTATTGTTATGCATGCCGATTCCAGTCACATACGAATAAACGATTCCATTACACTTATAAGTTGCCTTGTCTGTTCTTTTATTGGTAAAAATCGGGGACCCCGTATGCGCGTATATGACCCCACCAACCGGAATCGCGCCCGGATCGAACGAGGGCGGATTAAATCCGGACAGCTTCGCGACGTAGTAGTTCAATCCGTCGGTGGTATCCGACTCACAAGTAACCGCCGATGCCGAAGTCGACACGCCTGCCAAGACAGCGGCCACGAACAAAAGTAACTTCATCGATATTTCCTGCATAAGATGACGACTGTATTGAAACAGCCATGTACATAGCAATACGAAAAACCACTCTCGACACTCAAGGCGAGAATCGAAAAATAAGATAATTTTTTATCGGCATGCACCTCATCGGAATACCGATGCCGACAAATAACTTCGTATCGCCAAGAGAAAATAGACGCTAGCTGCGGCATCGATCGACTCTCAGACTGAGACCAGTTCAGCCCCACTGCTCACTTGCGCCGGGATAAGTAAAATTATATTCTGGACAGATAGACATAAAAATAGTACTTGTACCAAATATATTTAAATCAAATTAGTACGCGTACCAATCCTTCGGACTGTGAACCGAATCCCCCGATAAAACCGTCGCTCGCTTCGCCCCTCTGACGGGCCAAGCACGAACTCGTGCCGGTCACCCGGCGTCCCGACTCGCCGCTCCTGGGAAGGCTCGCATCCGGTCGCGGCAGCAAGGTACCGTTGGGCTCCCTGACCCTCACGGCCGGCGACCTTACGAGAGTCAGTCTTGTACGCCTGTCACGCGCTCAAAATTCGGCAAGGCGAATTGCCACAGGCAAGCCCTCAACGCACTGGAACGACGACGCGGCGACGTCCTGTTTGCAGGCTGCGTGACGCCGCGATTTGCCGATCCAAGTCGGCCCGGATGCTCGACCGAACATATACCCCGAGACATCGCTCCCCGACTAGCTTTCCACAAGATTCGGACTTGTACGAGAGTTTCGCAATACCAACTCGTTCTTGTTCCATTCCCGCGCGACGTGGAAACGACAAGAATTCAGGATTCAATATTCATTCTTCCACTTAAGACGTAGCGGCGAATCGATGACCCTGAGCCGTTCGTCCCAGTGAAGACCATTCAGGACAGTGAAAGGTAAAGCGATGACGATCAGAATGTCCGCCGCGTATGGCGCTTGTCTCGCGATCGGCGCGATCCTGCCGATGACGGCAGTCGCCGATTGTTATATCAGAGACCAAAACAACAACAAGCAATACACAGCGCAGGTGGCCCAAATCCCCGCGTTCTCGCCGCCCAGTTTCAGCCCGTCCGTTCCCGTCGGCACCGTGTTGATCCGGGAGGAACTTCCGTCATCGGGCGCGCCCTTTTACTTGTATTGCACAGGTATCATCGGGCTCACCACATACACCAAGAGCGGCGCTCAAGGTCCATACAATACGTGGCCAACCAACGTCGCCGGGGTCGGCGTGAGAATGCAGTTCACCGGCAGCGGCGGCGGCCTCGGCATCTGGTGGCCGTGGTCGATGGTGACGCCAACCACCAGCTCGCGGTATAGCGGCGAACGCAAACTGCTCGTCGAGTTCGTGAAGACCGGGCCGATCAGCGCAGGCGGGTCGCTCTCGGGCGAAATCGGTGCTGGTTGGGCACAGGACATGTCATTCAAATTCATGTCGTTCCAGGTTGCCGGCAGCGGCATCACCATCACGCCGCGCGTGCCGACCTGCAAGGTCCGGGAAAAGATGCTCAACGTGCCGCTCGGCGATATTTCAGCCAACCAGGTCTTGCCCACCGTGGGCGCCACGTCGGAGGCGAAGCCGTTCAAGATCGTGCTCGACTGCGGCGGCGGCGAGGAAGGCTCCGTCACGAAAACCTACATGACGTTGACCGACGTGAGCAATAACGCGAACCGCAGCACCACGTTGTCGCTGTCGCCCGAGTCGACCGCGAAAGGGCTCGGCGTGCAGATATTGAATGGCACGAATCTCGTCTCGTACGGCCCCGACAGCAGCGTGACCGGCAACCCCAACCAGTTCTATACAGGGACGACCCAGAACGGCGTGCTCGAGATTCCACTGAGCGCCCGCTATGTGCGTACCGGCATGGTGCTCGGCGGCACGGTGACCGCCCGCGCTTCGTTCACCATGAGTTATCAGTAAGCTGCGCCCGATACACACAGCCGGCCGCGTTCGTCGGCCGACCCTTTCCGTGCCTTGATCGTCGTTCGGCTATACGCGCTGGACAGTGACCCCGGCGCCACGCGAAATCCACTGCATCGCGCATGACAGACCGGCGACGGTCGCCTGACTCCCCCGCGGCTGCGGGTCCGCTCGATAATCCCCCCTTCGAAGCGAACACCGACCGGCCGAATGCGGCTGACAATCGACTGAAATACCACCGCCGCTGCCGGTACGGCCTGTCGTACATCGCATGGCAGCGCGTCGATCACGCCTTCAAGATCCCGCATACCGGGCTTCCCCCGCTTCCTCCAGTCGTCCGACTCGTCATTTGGCATGCCGATACATAGATGATGGGTCGAGATTGCGATCGCTCCGGCCCGTATCTCATTTTATTAGCTTCGTTATCTATATCGAATTTTAAAAATTGTCAGATAGCGCCCGCCTTCATCGTCGACTTGTTTCGCATTAGCAATGCTGCGCATTCGATCAACATGCGCGAATCGTCAAATACGTCTAACACTCCGGCCAAAACACGCAAGAATTTTGTGAATTAGTACAAGTACGACTAATTATTAGGCCTCATTCGATCTCGTCCAGTTTTCTCGAATGCCCCGAGTTTCGATAATTGATACCGAAATGTAAGGCACTGCTCTCCAACGAATCCGGCGAGTAATGCTTCTGCCTTTCACCTTGTCAACCACTCGTTTGAGATCAAGAAAATGAAACTCGCAACGCGCACTCAAGTCCTTTCGACGCTCCTGGCCGTGGCAGGCCTCGGTCTGGCATCGGCTGCCAACGCAGCGGACGGCACGATCACGTTCACCGGCAACGTCACCGCCGCAACCTGCAAGATCGACGGCCTCGCCGCCGGCGCAACGTCGAACAAGTCGGTGCCGATGCCGACGGTCAGCTCGGGCGCACTGAATGCAGCGGGCGCAGTCGCCGGCCGCACCGCATTCGGTTTCAAGCTGACCGGTTGTGCAGTGGATAGCGAAACCAGCAAGGGTAACCCGACGAAGGTTCAGGTTGCATTCGAAAACGCAACGAACGTCACGGCCGACGGCAAGCTGTCGCTCGACAAGGGCACGGCAGAAGCACCGGCAGCAGGCAACGTCGTGCTGCAAGTGCTGAACGACCAGCAGCAACCGGTCAAGGTCGGCGCGAACGTTGCCGATCAGAACTCGCAAGTCGTGACGATCGGCGCAGACGGTTCGGCACAAATGAACTTCTTCGCGGAATACCTGGCAACCGGCGCGGCAACGGGCGGTTCGGCGAACTCGAAGGTCCAGTACTCGCTGATCTATCAGTAATGCGTCACGAGGCCCGCTTCGCGGCGGGCCTCGTTTTCCGCATCGCCACTCTCCCTAAAACTATTAGAAGCCGCCATGAAAATCATCAGAGCGCTCCAGTCCATTGCGCTGATCTCTACTCTGGTCGCCTCGCAAGCCCATGCGAGCGTGGTGATCTCTGGCACGCGCGTCGTCTTTCCGAGCAACGAGCGCGAAGTAACCATCAAGCTGACGAACGACGGCAAGACGCCGGCGCTCGTCCAGACATGGATCGATGCGGGCGATCAGAATGCATCGCCTGAAACGATCAATGTCCCGTTCACGCTCACCCCGTCGATGTTCCGGATGGAGCCGAACAAGGGGCAAACGCTGCGAATGATTTACACGAACGAGCCGTTGCCTACCGACAAGGAATCGTTGTTCTGGCTCAACGTGCTCGAGATTCCGCCGAAAGCCAACGACGGCGCCGATCGCAACGAGTTGCAAATTGCATTGCGCACTCGCATCAAGATCATGTTCCGCCCGCAAGGCTTGGCCGGTGAAGCACATACGGCACCTGGCCAGCTGCGTTGGCAGGTCGCGCCCGGCAAGCAGGGCAGCTATGTGCTGAAGGCCACGAATCCGACGCCTTACGTCGTCAATATCGGCAGCATCCTGCTGCACGCGAACGGGCAGAAGTACGACGCTGGCGCGGGCTACGTGTTGCCGCGCACCACGCAGGAATTTCCGGTCGCCAACCTGCACGCTGTGCCGGCAGCCGGTGCAAAAGTGCAGTTCAACAGCATCAACGACTGGGGCTCGTCGGCCAACAACGAGCAGCCGCTGTCGGTTCAGCCGTAACACAGCGCGAACGCAGAGCCCCTGATCACCGGCGAAGCGAGCCTTCAGGCTCCGCGCGACAGGGGCGATCAATCCGATCGCCAGCCAATCCGCTTTTTTCTTCATTTTGATGCCGCCTACCAGGCAGGCATCAACGCATGCATCGCGTGTGTGTGCCCAGCCGATACACATGCGCAATCTCAACTGGAGTGCCGGGGAATATGATTTCGCCGATTCAACGTTCGTGCGTCGATGTGTCCAGCCCGCCACGGCTCAAACCCGTCTACGCGCTGGTGCTGTCGAGTCTCGCCGCATGGTCGACCGAAGGCCACGCGGATGCGCTGGAGCCTGCCCAGCCCGCCGTCGAGCGGATTCAACTCGCACAGACCGATTTCGCACAGGCGACGTTCGACCCCGGCTTCCTGAACAACGGCAGCGGGCAAGCCGTCGACCTCTCGCGCTTCTCGCGCGGCAACGTCGTGCAGCCCGGCACCTACAGTGTCGACCTCGTGGTCGGCAACGACTGGGTCGGCCGCTACGACATCACGTTCAACGGCGCGCCCGGTACACCCGACGCGCAGCCCTGCTTCGACGAGAAGCTGCTGCGGCGCATCGGCGTCGATTTCCAGAAGCTGCCGGCCGAAACCGTCGCCGCAATCGCGGTCAAGGGCGAATGCCGGCGGATCGGTCAGATCATTCCCGAAGCGAGCGTGTCGTTCGACTTCAGCGAGCAACGGCTGACGCTCAGCATCCCGCAAGTGTCGCTCGTGAATCATGCACGCGGCTACGTGAGTCCCGATCAGTGGGACGAAGGCGTCCCCGTCGGCATGCTCGACTACAACCTGAACGTCTACAGCTCGAAGGTTCGGGACTCCAGCACCGATACGCAGGCCTATCTGGGCCTGAACGGCGGTTTCAACATCGGCAACTGGCATTTCCGCCACCAGGGCTCGGCCACGTGGTCGCAACGCGGTGGCAGCAAGTATCAGGACATCTCGACCTACGTGCAGCGGGATTTGCCGTCGCTGTCGTCGCAGTTGGTGATTGGCGAGACGTTCACGTCCGGCGAACTGTTCGATTCGACGCAGTTCCGCGGCGTGCGACTGTCGACCGACGACCGGATGCTGCCGGATTCGCTGCGCGGTTATGCGCCGATCGTGCGCGGCGTCGCGAATTCCAACGCGAAAGTCACGATCCGCCAGAACGGCATGACGATCTACGAGACCACCGTCTCGCCCGGCGCGTTCGAAATCCGCGACCTGTACCCGACCGGTTACGGCGGCGATCTGCAGGTGGCCGTCACCGAAGCCGACGGCTCCGTGCATTCGTTCGCCGTGCCTTACGCCGCCGTTCCGCTGTCGCTGCGGCCTGGCATCCAGCGTTACAGCTTCGTCGCGGGCACGTTACGCAACCAGCAGAATTCCAGCAATCCGCTGTTTGCGCAGGCGACCTATCAGCGCGGCCTGACCAACCTGCTGACGGGCTACGGCGGCGTGACCGTCGCCGCCGGCTATGCGTCCGCCATGCTCGGTGCGGCCTTCAACACGCAGTTCGGCGCGCTCGGCCTCGACTTCACGCAGGCCACCACGTCGATTCCGGGCATCAAGCGCTTCAACGGGTCGAGCTTGCGGATCAGCTACTCGAAGTCGATCGCCCCAACCGGCACCGACCTGTCGATCGCGGCCTACCGTTATTCGACGAGCGGCTATTTCAACCTCAACGACGCGATGAGCGCGCGCGACGCCGTACGTATCGGCTATCCGGTCGATACGGTCTGGCGGCAGCGCAACCGCGCGTCGCTGATGCTCACCCAGCGGCTCGGAGAAAAGGCCGGCCAGCTCAGCCTGACCGCGGCCGCCGCCAACTACTGGAATCGTCCGGGTTCGGACGTCGACTACTCGGTCGGCTACAACAACTCGTTCCGCAATATCTCGTACAGCCTGTCCGCCACCCGCCAGCGAAACTTCGGCGGCGAGATGAGCACGCTGTACTACGCGAGCGTGACGATCCCGTTCGGCCGCACGCGGCCGGCCACGCTCACGAGCAACGTCACGCACGACACGGGTGGCCGCACGCAGGTTCAGTCGATGCTGTCGGGCTCGCTCGGCGTCGACAACGATCTGGCCTACAGCGTCTCGGCGAACCATACCAACGGCAATGGCGGTTCGAGCACCGACGGCAACGGCAACCTCACCTATCGTGCACGCTTCGCGGAACTCAGCCTCAGCGCGGGCGGCAGCTCGAACTACCAGCAGGGCTCGGTCAATATTCGCGGTGCGGCGGTTGCCCACCCGGGTGGTGTCACCCTGTCGCAGCCGCTGTCGGAAACGTTCGGCATCGTCGAGGCGAAGGGGGCCGAGGGCGCCCGCGTCACGAACGCGTCGGGCGTGCGCGTCGACAGCCGTGGCTACGCGATCGTGCCGTTCCTGACGCCGTACAACCTGAATACAGTCGAACTGGATCCGAAGGGCATCTCGACGGACGTCGAGCTGAAGGAAACGAGCCAACAGGTTGCCCCGCGGGCAGGCGCCGTGCCGCTCCTCAAGTTCGACACCGATACCGGCCGCTCCGCCGTGATCCAGGCACGCAAGTCGGACGGCACCCCGCTGCCGTTCGGTGCGGCTGTCACGGACGAAGCCGGCAAGGAACTCGGCCTCGTCGGGCAGGGCAGCAAGGTGTTCGTGCGTGGCCTGAAAGACCACGGCGAACTCGTCGTCAAGTGGGGCGACAACGGCCGGTCGGTTTGCCGGATCGCGTACGACTTGCCGGTCAAGGCGAGCACGCGTCGGTCGACGTCCTACCAGCAGATTACCGGCGTGTGCAAAACCGACGCGCCGACCGCGCGACTGAACTGACGTCATCGAGCGCTCGGTCGGCCGACACAAAGGCCTTCAACCGCTGGATCAACATATTAAGGAACGTTGAAGAAGCGCTCGATGTGTCGACTTGAGATGCGAATTTTCCAAGACGTCCCTACTGAACTATGGAACGACGCATTTCAAGTTCACACAACCTGGAACAACGACATGATCAAGATTTTTCGAGCCTGTCTCATTCTTTTGCTGCTCGTTCCGCTCAAGAGTTTCGCGCTCTCGTGCTACCTAGGCGAATCGAAAAATGGTCCGGTAACGGACACCGCCCAGTTGCCGTCCGATCTGTACGTTCTGGCGTCGACGCCCGAAAAAACCGTAATCTGGCAATCCCCGACCTATACCCGAACCTTTTCATGCTTTTCGTACTACAACGAAGGTATTTCGTTATGGGTCAATCCTGCCAGAACTACGATCGCATCGGGCGTCGAAGTCGGGATCGTCTTCAACGGAATAACCTACACGAAAACAAGCGGCGCGATCGACACCGGATACCGCACGGATCATTATACAAATGAATATACCAAGACTTTCACCATCACTTATTCGCTCGTTTTGCTCCGTAAAGGAGCGGCTCCCAATAGTGGTCAGACGATCATCAATAACTATGGCGTGTTCCAGCTTGATGGGGCAGGTGGTGTCAATAACGCGTCCGGCAATAATTTTCGACACTTGGTGAACGGCAGTGTCAAATTCACACGCGGCACCTGTTCGCTGCGGGTCGGCGATGTCACCAAGACCGTGGACTTGCAACCGGTACTGATCAAAAATCTGCCATCCGTCGGTGGCACGGCCGCAAGAGCCCCGTTTTCGCTTCAAGTCGGTAATTGCGACGAAGGCGTGAAGGGTGCGTCGTTCACCTTCACCGGCAAACCGGACTCGACCAACGCCAAGGCGCTGGCCAATACGGGTACCGCGACCGGCATCGCGCTCTACCTTGGCAGCGCGGGTGACAACACCGTCATTCCGCCCACTGGCACCGGTAACACCCGTACCGTGCCGCTCCTGGGCACGACGGCAACGCTCGACCTTTATGCGGAGTACGTCGTTACTCAACCCACTCCGACACCCGGCTCAGTCAAATCACAATCAACGTTCTCGATCATCTACCAGTAGAAACTGGTCCGGCGGACGAATACGCCACGGAGTGGTCGTCCGTGAGTATCGATCGCAGCAGATTGCCCCTCGGGACGGCATGGCCGGATACGATGCCGATCATCACGGCGCACGCTATCCGCAAAACCGCGAACCATGCCGATGAACGCTTTCCGAGTGCACGCCCAACGTATCTTCGTGCACTCACCCTGCGTGACCGTCTCTCGACATATTCACTCGTGCAGCCGGTCGAGCGCCTGCTCGACGGCACGCTGAAAACCCGGCCAGCGCCCCTTCACCGCCGTCACTCCGCCGGCATGCAACGCCCGCTCCATCTCCGCACACGCATCCGTCGCCTTCATGTCACCAGCGAGCGCGAAACCGCCTCGCATCGAATGCAGCTCGATCCTCACCGGATCGCCATCGCCAATCGACAATGCCTCGTCGATCGCTGCCAATGAGCGCTGCGTTGCCATTCGCAATTGCACGCGCATCTCGTCCGTCACAACTCGCGATTGTCGGTCGTCAGCTTCAGTCAGATGCAGCCGCTCCCCTCCGCCATGCCTTCCGTGCCGCCGCAACACCGCGTCGAGCGCGTCGATCGACAGCGGCTTGAGCACCACCTCGACGGCCCCCGCCTGCGCGCAACGCCGGTAGTCCTCATCCGTCGCGTGCGCGGTCATCGCAACCACCGGTACGGTCGCACCTTGCTCACGCAGGAAGTTCGCGAGCGCGAAACCGTCAAGTTCGGGCATACCGAGATCGGTCAGCACCAGGTCGAACGGTTCACCGAAATACGCGCGCATCGCCTCGATGCCGTTCGTCACGATCGTCGCGTCGTGGCCGAGTGCCGCGAACTGGTCGCGCAGCAGCGCGCGGCTGGCCGGATGGTCTTCCGCCACCAGCACGCGCAATGCGGAGATATCGTCGCCCGCTTGAGCGGCATCGGGCGCCGAATCGTCATCGGCATGGATGGCCCGCCAACCGGCCGCCGCTTCAGGCAACGGCAACGCGGCCACGAATGTCGCCCCCTCGCCGGGCCGGGTATCGACCGTCAACTCGCCCTGCATCGCCTCCGTGATGCGGCGGCACAGCGGCAGCCCGAGCCCGGTCCCGCCAAAGCGGCGGAAGATCGACGGATCGGCCTGGATGTAGACGTCGAACAGCGTCGGCAATGCCTCAGGCGGAATCCCGACGCCCGTATCGCGCACCGCGATCTCGATGCGTCGTGTGTTCTCCTGATCGAGGGTCACCCGCGCGTCGATCACGACGCTGCCCTGCTCGGTGAACTTGATCGCGTTGCTGACCAGATTGGACACGATCTGGCGCAGCCGGGTCGGATCGCCGACATAGCCGTCCGCGAGATCCGGCGCCATTCGGCATTCGAGCGTCAAATGCTTCGCATCCGCGAGCGGCCGGAAGATCGCGACGACGTCGCGCAGTACGTCCCGCACATCGAACGGCACATGCTCGAGCACCATCTGGTTCGATTCGACCTTCGACAGATCCAGCACGTCGTTGATCATGCGCAGCAGCACGTCCGACGACGACATGATCGTCTTGAGTCGCCGTGCTTCCTGAGGAGGCAGCGTCGCGCGCTCCATCAGCTCGAGATTGCCGATGATGGCGTTGAGCGGCGTCCGAATCTCGTGACTCATCGTCGCGAGAAACGTCGATTTCGCCCGGTTCGCGTCGTCGGCCGCCTCGCGGGCCTCGCGCAGCTTGTCCTCGACCTGCTTGCGGGCGGTGACGTCGTTCAGCGTGCACAACAGCACGTCGGCGCCGCGATAGCGCGTACGCAGCACGTTCACCGCAAGGTACGTCGTCCCTTGCCCGGCCAGCTCGACTGCCAGCTCCTGCGTCACGACGGCAGCGCCGTGCGCACGCGCGCCGAACGCCTGCCAGATCCGCTTGCCGAGCGGCGGCCCGGCGGTGGCTTCGTCGTACGCGCGCATCGTGTCGTTGCGCACCATCGTCTCGCCATCCGCGACCGACAGCAGCATCAGCCCGGCCGGGGCCGCACGAATCAACGTCCGGTTGAGCGCCTCGCTCTCGATCAACCGGATAGTCCGTCGATTCGCCGGGCGCAGCGCACGCCGGTCGAACGTCACGATGGCCAGCCAAAGCAGCGCGATGGCGATCAGCGCCAACCCGAGCGTGGCGCTCACGCGGAGGATCGTGGCCTTCACGACACTGCGCCAGGAGAAAGTGGTCACCATGACCAGGCTGGAACCGGGCAGGCGGTCGCTGATGACGAAGCGCATCCCGACCCGGTTCACGACCACATGTTCGCCGAACGGCGCGCGCACGTTGTTCAGCCGCTGCTCGATCACGGCAGGATCGCGCAGCTTGCCGATCGCGATATTGCCGCGCCCGTCGATGATCGCCGTGTCCTCGTCGCTCGACTGCGGGGCGAGAATATCGGCAAGCTCGAACGGGCCATTCATGACCAGCCACGCGAACGGCTGGCCATCCCAGCCGTCCAGGCGTCGCGCGAACCGCACGACCTCGTGCCCGATCACCGGATCGAAGCGACGGTCGAGCATGAAGATCCCGCTCGGAATACCCCATTTCTGTTTCTGTGCGCCCGTCGGCATCAACGCGGCAGCCAGCGACGGCAAGTCCTTGTCTGCCTGAAGATCACGCCCGCGCGCATGCGCGACGAGCGGCCGGCCGAACATGGCGAGAAAGCGGCCATCCAGGTCGATCACGTACGCGCCGACCGGCTCGACGCCGCCGACTTGCGTCGGCGGGGGGCCGACGGGGTCCATTCGCTCGATCACCGCCGCCAGATACCGCGCGTACGATGCAGCGGGGCGGTCCGCGGTCACGTCGGCCAGCGCGAGCACCCGGTCTGCGCCGCTCGCATTGTGCCAAATCAGCGTGCCATGGCCCTCGTCCAATTGCCTGACCACGTCAGGGGTTGCCGTGACACCGTGGCTCCAGACGCGCTCGATCGGCGCACCGTAGGCCGTCAGCATCGCATCCGCCGTGTTCGTGCTGGCGTAGAACTGCGCCTCGCGCTGCAGAAAGGTCGAGCGCGCCTGCGCAAGGTAATCGTGGACATCCAGCCGCACGACGAGCGCCGCGCACACGAGGATGAACAGCGTGATCGCCGCGCCGCCGCCATATAGCAGCCACAGCTGCTGGCGCCGGACGCGACTCGGATCGAACGGCCTGCGCGCGGCTTCAGCGGCCTGCGCAACGAGTGTTTTCAGTGTGGATGGCATGGGGTCCCCGGGGTCGGCTCATGCCGGCGATTCGTCGATGCGCGGCGCTGTGCCCGTCTGCTATTCAGTCCCTCCCGATTCCTCGGGCAGGTGTCCTTCGCTCGCATAGCGGATCAGGTCCACGTCGCGGATGATGCCCAGCTTCTTCATCGCGCTCGACTTCTGCGAACTGATCGTCTGCTTGCTGCGGTGCAGTTGCGTCGCGATCTCGCCGACCGTGTAGCCCGCGCAATACAGCCGCACGACCTCGATTTCGCGGTTCGTCAGCGGCCGCGTGCTCGGAGCGACCTCGCTGTTTTCGAGCAACTGCTTGATGAACGGCGACAGGTAGTTCGCGCCGACGAACGCGGCGTGCACGGCGCCGACCAGGTGCGAAATGGCATCCGACTTGCTCAGGATGCAGCTCACGCCCTGCTTCTGGATGGCGCGCAGCACGCTCGGGTTGTCGAGCATCGTGATCGTCACGAGGTGAAGCGCCGGAAAACGGCGCTGGAGAAAAGACAGCAGCGCAAGGCCATCGCCGAACTTGCCGCCCGGCATCACGTAATCGACGACGAGCACGTCGCTCTGCTGCTCGTCGAGCATGGCCACCAGATCGGTCGAATTCGCGACGGTTCCGAGCAGCTTGATCGTGCTGCTTCCCGACAGTGCCTGCGACATCCCGAGTGCGGACGACGGATGATCATCCGCCACGATCACACGCACAAAAAATTCATCCATGACTTCATTTCTCCCCGATACGCGCGGCGCGGCCCTTCATGCCTTGACAGGACGATACTCGGCTGCCGTTCCCGACACGGACAGCAAACCGTGCGCGGCAAGCCGGATCGTATTTGTCACATTTTAAGGTAACTGTCGGAGCCGGCGTCAGAGCGGCCATTCGACACCGCAACTTACCGTGCGCGTTGGCGTTTTCATGGTGGACCGGATCGCGTCCGGTTCGTCGGGATGGACAGCGCGCGCCATCCGCGTCAAGCCCGACGCAACCGGCCGGGATGGCTTGCCCTGCGTGCCGGCCCGACGCGCTATCGCTTGGCGATCGACCCGTCGTGTTCGTCCGCCGCCCGTTGCCACTCGATGACCGCGCGCCGCTTCTGCGACGGCGACATCATCATGAACTCGTTCAGCATCGTCAGAAAATCCCGTCGGGACTTCTCCGGTAGCGTCGCGAACCCCAGCAACAGTCCGAACACCTTATCCATGTGGCGCACGGCTCTCTCCTTTTCTTCTTCAGTCGTTATCGCGATGCATCGGAGCGATGCGTCGCGTCTGCCTTTCTTTGTTGCGTAGGTATGGTTTTCATTGCGTCCCTGCCGCCTGCAAATCGATGCCCCGCCGCCGGGCGATGCGCGCGAGCGCACGACGCAGATCGGCCAGCATCACCGGCTTGGTCAGTACGCATTCGACATGCGCTGCCGCATATCGGCGCGCTTCCTCGGGCGCCAGGTGCGACGCGACGACGATCACGTCGCACGGCAGCTCGCGCTCGAACACGGCCTCCGCCAGCGCGGCCGCGCGCATGTCGGGCAGGTCGGCGCCCAGCAGCAGCACGTTCCATGCACCCAGCGCCAGCATGTCGAGCGCGTCGCTGGCGAGCCCCGCACTGCCGGACGGGCAGCCCAGCACGTCCAGCTGCTCGCGAAAGATCGAGCCGTTGACGGCCGCATCGTCGGCCACCAGCACGCGCAACACGCGCGGGCCGTGGGCGAGCGCCAACACGCGACCGGCATCGAGGGCGGTGCTCGGCGGGCCGAGTCGCTCGCGACGGGCGACACCTGCCGCCGTCATCGCCACGCGCAGCCCGCTGAGCGAATAACTCGACACGCGAATCGTGCGGCCCGCGACGTCAGGGTGCAACGGACCGTCCGGCGTGGCCAGCACGATCGACGTGCAGCCGCCGAGACTGTCGAGTTCGTCGCGCCGCCAGCGGTCGGAATCGCCGAAGAGCACGATCGCATGCGCCTGCGCGACACATCCTGCCGCGATGCCGATCGGGCTCGCATGCATCGCGACCTCGAACCCCCAGGCGCGCAGATGCGGAAACGCGAACGCTCGCCACGCATCGTCCGGCGACACGACGATCAGCGTGCGTCCGACGAATGCATCGGACGGCGTTTCCGGCGTGATGCTCATGCCGAGCGGCAGGCGCACGGTGAAGCGGCTGCCGACGCCCGGCGTGCTGTCGACCGCGGTCGTGCCGCCCATCGCCCCCACGAGCCGATCGCACAGTGCAAGACCGAGCCCCGTGCCGCCATAGCGCCGCGTGATCGATGCATCGACCTGCGAGAACGGCTTGAACAGCCGCTCCTGCTGCGCGGCGTCGATCCCGATGCCGGTATCCTCGATGCTGATCGCGATCTCGGCCGCACCGCTCGCATTGCAGCCGGTGGACACGCGCGCGACGACGTGCCCGGCGCTCGTGAACTTGATCGCGTTGCTGAGCAGATTGGCCAGCACCTGCGCGAGCCGGGTCGGATCGCCGCGCATCCGCTGCGCGCCGTTCGCATCGATATCGGCGAACAGCGACAGCCCCTTGGCCTTCGCGACCGGCGCGAACGCGGCGAGCTCGCGCCCGATCACCGCGATCACGTCGAACTCGATCGACTCGACCGACATCGCGCCGGCTTCGATCTTCGAGAAATCGAGGATGTCGCTGACGATCGCGAGCAGCCCTTCGGCCGACGCGCGCACGGTCTGCACGCGGCTCTGCTGCGACGCGTCGAGCGCCGTGCGTTCGAGCAGTTCGAGATTGCCGAGGATCACGTTCAGCGGCGTGCGGATTTCGTGGCTCGTCGCGGCAAGAAACGACGATTTCGCCGCATTCGCCGAATCGGCCGCGCGCACCGCCTCTTCGAGCGAATGCACGAGCCGGTGCTTCGTGCTGACGTCGGAGATCGCGGCGACCAGCACGTTTTCGCCCTGGTAGCGCGCGCCGCGCGCGATCACTTCGAGATGCACGGGGGCGGCGACGCCTTCGTCGAGCACGAGCTCGGTCTGCATCGTGCCGCCCGCGCCGGCGTTCGCGACGAACGCGTCGTACTTCGCCAGCACCTGTCCGGACAGCGCGCGGTGACCGCCGTCATGCGACGGAATCATCTGGGCCAGCGCGTCGCTCGCCAGCATCACGCGGCGGTCGGACAGCGACACGAGACCGATGCCGACCGGCACCATGCCGATCACGCTGCGGCACAGGTCCTCGCTGTCGAACACACGCGCCGAACGCGCGTAAACGGGAACGAGCACGCGCCGGTAAAACAGCACGAGCAACAGCCACATCACGGCAATCGCGAGCAGCGACGCCGCGACGAGCGCGCCGGCCCGCACGCCGATCGCGGCGGCGACGTCCGCCCACGACAGCGCATAGGCGATGGTCCAGCCGGTCGAGCCGAGCCGGCTGCGGAACACGATCATGCCGTCGCGGAACATCGCTTCGCCGGTCGCCGCCTCGCCGTGCGCCACGTCCAGCCCGAGCAGGTGCGCGTCGAGCGCCGGCGTGCGCGCGACATCGGGATCGACCGCGATGAGCCGGTTGTCGGCCGTCGTGATGAAGAACACGCCGGCGACGTTGCGGCCGGGCAGCCACGACAGCAGGTATTCGGGCGCGTATTCCGTCACCAGCACCGCGAACGGCCGGCCGTCGTCGCGCGCTTCGGCGGCGATCCGGATACGGCTCTGGCCCGTGACCGGATTGATGTACGGCGGCAGCCAGTGCACGTGTGGCCGGCCATCCTCCCCGAGCGGTGGCCCGTCGGCGAAATCGATGTGCAACGCATCCAGCACGCGCGCACGTGCGTCGGGGGTCGCGAGCACCGGGTTGTCGCGCGACAGGTGCGGCACGATGCCGAACAGCCCCGTGTGCGTGCTGTAGTGGTACCCCTCCAGCGTGCGCCCGCGATTGATCGAACTCGCCGCGCAGATGCGCGACAGCAGGAAGGACAGCGCGAGATAGTGCGCGACCTCGTCACGCTGCGTCGTCTGCCCCGGCACGCCGACCACGAGCGACGGATAGGGCGTGATCGCGATCTGCTGGCCGTGGTCGAAAAAATCGTTCACGACGTCGGCAGGCGCCGCGTCGAGTTCACGCCAGATCAGTTGCGTGTTCGTGACGCCGTTGCGAAACGACGTCTCGCTCACCTGGATTTCGTCGACCGCTTCCTCGACACCGTTCAGGAAATTGCGCCGCTCGCTGTCCAGATGGCCGTAAACGATCGATGCGATCCCGAGCCCGCAGGCGATCAGGATCAGGATCGTGACGACGATGGCGCCACCGAACATCGAAATGCTCTGATAGCGCCGGATGGACTGAAGCGTGCTGTACGGCATGGCGTGTCGCGACGGCACGTCGGGTTCGAAAGTCGAGCGAATGCCCGGCCCGAACGGACGTCACGATGGAAACAAACGGGATGGAGTGTCCCGATCATGCCAAACGACACGGGGGAAATCAGTCGTGTATGGTCTTTTTAGTACAAATCCGACCTGTTTGATTTATTGTTTTGAACTTGACCGATTCTTTGTCGTGAAATTTCCGGGCGGTCGTATCCGACCCGTCACGACCGACCGCCACCAGGCGGCGTATCTGCGAACGAAATACCGCCGGCAAGCCGGCGGCAAAAGATGCAACCACGGACCACGTGGCGCACCTGAGGCACTCGATTCGACGCGCGCGGATCGTTTACGAACACACGACCCGCGCGTTGCCGCCGTACGGGACGCCGGCTCAGTTCTGCGTGAGCGGATTCAGCGTCGTGCACAGGAAGCCCGTGCAGTTCTTCGGCGTGAAATAGAACGACGCCGTCACCGGCACGGGGGTGCCGAGCGCGATATCGCTGAGATACGCGGTGCCCTGCGCGCCGAACGTATTGGCTTGCTGCACGAAGCTCGCGCCGGTCGACTGGATCGCGGCCGACTGGTACGCGAAGGTCGGCGACTGCGTCTGGTCCTTCACGTAGACCCACGAGATCGCCGTGCCGAATGCCATCCCGCCCTTCGCGCGATAGCCCTTCGCCCCTTCGCTGTTGGCCTGTGCGATGAAGTCGCTGACGGTCGACGCCGGCGCCAGCGCGTCGTACGTATAGGTCGCGTTCGACGCGTTGTTCTTCATGTACACGTTCGCCTGCGCGCCGCCCACCACCATCGGGCCGAAGAACCAGTAGCCCGACTGACCCTGGCCGTTCGCCTGCGTGAGGAACGCGTTCGCGTCGGCCGGCAGGCCCGTCGTCGTGTACGTGTAGGTGGCGGACGAGCCACCATCCTTGCGATAGAGATCGCCGTACGTGAGCGGTCCTTCGTAGCGGTAGCCGCTCGCCCCTTGCGCATTGGCCGTATTGACGAAGGACGTCATGTCGGCCGGCGCCGTCTGCAACTGGTACGTGTAGGTCTGTGCGGTGCCGTCGTTGACGAAGATCGACTGCGTTCCGCCATTGCCCGCAGTGTAGAAGTAGTCGCCCAGATAGCGATAGCCCTTCGCGCCTTCGTTGTTGACCAGCGTCAGGAAACTCGCGCGATCCGCCGCGACGGGCTGCGCCTCGTAGCGCCACGTCAACGTGCTGCCGCCCGAACCACCCGAGCCGCCCGAGCCGTTACCGCCGGAACCCGTGCCGCCAGAACCGGTGCCGCCCGTCCCGCCGCCGTTGTTGCTCGTGCCCGATCCGCCTGATGAGGCAGGCGAGGAATTGTCGTCACCGCCGCCGCAAGCGGTCAGCGCGAGGCAGGTCAATGCGATCAGTGCAACGGCTTTCATCGGGGTCACCTTCTGAACGAACAGGACGAACGCAGCCCGTACGCGCGAATCACGCCGCACGCACCGGCCATCACGAATCAAGAATCACGAATCAGAGATCAGGAATCGGCCGGCGGCATCCCGCCGGCCCGGCAACGTCAGTTCACCTGCAACTGGCCACCGCGGCCCAGCCCGCCCTTCACGTCCTGCGCCTTGTAGCTGCGCAGCGCGACGACCATCTTGTTGTACGCGTCGATGAACGCCACGACCGTCGCCTTGCCTTCCGGCGTCGACGAGAAGCCCGCCAGCGCGCCGCCCACCCCGCCGCCAAAGCCGCCCAGCGCCGCGCCGTAGTTCGTCGCCGTCGAGCTGCCTTCCGACGCCGCGATCTGCACCGCCGAGCGCACGTCGAACAGCGTCAACGTCACCACCGACGCCTTCGTCTGCAGATGGCCCGCCACCGCTGCCACCGCGCTATTGCCGATCAGCCCGCCGATCATGCTGCCGATCCCGCCGATCGGCGAATCGTTGATCACGATCTGCGGCTCCATGTAGTAGTCGGCCGCGACACGCTGGCCCTTCTGCTGCTTCGAACCCGCGCGGTATTCGCCCGAGTTGCGTTGCAGCTGCGTGATGCGCGACAGGCGCGCGTCGCTCTTCTGATTGCCGATCGACGTGATCACGAAGCAGTTCGACTGCTGCACCGCCAGCCGCAGCAGCGGATCGATGCTCGTCACCTTGGTGGCGCTGCCGAACTGGCCCCACCAGTCGGCGTTGCGGCCGTCGTCGACCGCGATCGTGCCGAGCGGCGACGTGCAGCGCTGCAGTTGCGAATCGGCGCCGGCGCTCGCGCCGCCTGCCGCCGCGCCCGTCACGCCGGCGTTCTGGCCGCCAGGCGTCACCACGCCGCCGCAGCCCGCGACGGACGCGCCAAGCGCTGCCACCAGCGCACCTTGAGTGAGACGTTGGGAAAGGTTGGTCTTCATGTCGTTGTCGATCGATTAGAGTCGTTGTTCGGCTTATGTGTCCGTGCGAACTTCGATAAGCCCCCCGGCGTGGCGCGCGATGGTGGTCTCCCCGCGGCTGCCCCCGTTGCTCGATGCCCGGTCAGTAGTACCAGTACGTCTGCTGCCAGACGCCGTAGTACGGATAGCCCGAGTACCAGTAGCCGTAATAGGTGTCACGCCATTGCGTGCGCCATTTCCAGTCTTCTTCGTCCTCTTTCTTCGCCTTGCGCGCGAGATCGAGCAGCTTTTTCGATTCCTTGTCGCCGCGAGCGGCCGCGATCGACAGCCACTTCTCCGCTTCGCGCGCGTCCGAGCCCATTTCCTCGAGGCCGAACAGGTAGAAACTGCCGAGCGCCTTCTGCGCGTTCAGGTCGCCGCGTTCGGCCGCTTCGCGCATCCACTTGAGCGCCTGGTAGCTGTCCTGGCGCACGCCGTCGCCGCGGAAATAGCGCAGGCCGAGGTCGTAGGCGGCCTTCGGCTGGGTTTTCGCGGTTTGCTTGAGCGCGGCGATGCGCGGATCGTCCCGGTCTTCCGCATCGTCCCTTTTTTGATAGGAGACCTGATCTTTAGGGCGATCGGAACACCCTGTGTCGTCGCAGATCCGTACCGTGCTGGCGGTGACCGACGGGTCTTGCGCGCACGCGGCCAACAGCAACAGCAGCCCCGGTGCGAGTAAACGGCGATACATGGGTACTTTCCTCAAGTTTTATTGGCGCCGCAATTCTTCGAGCTATCCCACCCCGTGAGCGCAGACCCGGTTGCGCGCGGCGCAGCGGATACAATTCCATCCGCCAACGCCGACACGCAGTCCTAGGCTCTCTCAGGCTCTCTTCGAATCGTTCCGTCACTATTTCATTGCTGCCGATTTTCGCTGCCCGACCGGGGTCGGCAACGATCTCCAAACATGACGCAACAAACAATAGTGACGTGGTGAGCAATAATAATGGAGAAAAACGGCATGTCAAGGCCCTTGGCGTGTTTGAAGTTTGCGTGACACGTCAGTTTTGATATGCTCTCCCTCGCCAAAAACCCCTGGAGACCCCATCGAGATGTCCACCACCGAGCAGGCCAACGTCGATCTCATCACCGCCAACAAGGTGCGCGATCTCCTGAACCGGAACGGCATTCCGCCGCGAAGTCACAACACGACGATCGCGAACGTGCTCGGCCTGAGCTTCTCGGTCGTCACGCGCAAGATGAAGGGCCTGATTCCGTGGAACCTGTCGCAGTTGCAGGACATCGCGACGCACTTCGGCGTGCCGCCCGCGATCCTGCTCGACGACAAGGGCACGCAGCCGGCCGCGGCCGAGATGATCGACGCGACGTTCGTGATCGAGTCGAAGCGCTTGCGCTGCCGCGCCGCGATCTCGACGAAGGCCACCAGCCAGATCGAAACGGATTTCGTCGCGCTGCAGTGGCAGGGCGAATGGATCGTCACCGAGCGCGAGCACGCGCGCGAGGGCCGCACCTATCCGGTCGACGTGATCGAGCTGCGCTCGGCGCAGCCGAACGTGTATGCGGCGCGGATCGCCGTGGTCGACGATTCGCACGACGTCGCCGAAACGGTCTGTGAATATTTCATCGAGAAAGGCGTGAACGCGATTCCATACTTCGACGGCGCGAGCTTCCGCAAGGCGCTGGAAGTCGAGGATTTCGACGGCTACATCCTCGACTGGATGCTCGGCGACCAGACGGCCGCCGAACTCGTGCGCGGCATCCGCTCGAGCGAGAACAGCGGCGCACCGATCTTCCTGCTGACCGGCAAGATCTCGACCGGCGAAGCGAGCGAGGACGAAATCGCGCACATCGTGTCGCACTACAACGCGCGCTGCGAAGAAAAGCCGGTGCGCCTGCCGATCCTGTTCGCGGAAGTCGCCCGCGAACTGAAACTCACGCTGCCGGCGGCGTCGGCCGCGAACTGAGAACCGGAAACCGCGGCCGGAACGACAACCTGCTACCGCACCACCAGACCGAGGGAAAGACATGCGCGTTTCAACCATCTGGATCAAAAGCCTGCTGACGGCCTGCCTGCTCGGGATGACCGTCGCGGCGTGGGCCGCGTCGTCGTTCACGTTCACCGTCGACGGCAAGATCAGCAAGAGCAACCAGCAGGGGAAGATGACCTACGTCTTTTCCGAGCAGGCGCTGATGGCGCTGCCGCAGCATACGATCGTCACGTCGACGAGCTGGACGCCGAAAGCGACCTTCACCGGGCCGCGCCTGTCCGACGTGCTGAAGACGGTCGGCGCGCACGGCACGCAGATCGAATTCCGCTGCATCGACGAATACACGTTCACGATCCCCGTATCCGATGCCGCCAGGTACGGCGTGATCCTCGCGCGGACGATGAACGGCAAGGTGCTCGGCAACGACAACTACGGCCCGCTGTGGATCATGTATCCGCGCGATCAGTATCCCGACGAGCTGAAGACGCCGCTCGGCGAAGCGAAGTTCGCGTGGCAGATCATCGGTCTGACCGTGAAATGACATGACGCGGCGGCGATGGAAAAATAGAAAAATCATCCTGGTCCTCGGCTCGCTGTGGATCATGGGGTTCGCCGCGTGGGCGTTCCTGCTGTGGGATCTCCTCGCCACCTCGGTCAACGAGGGCGTACTCGAGGGGCCGCGCGAAGGCGTGTTCTGGACCGCCGCGCAATACCGCAACGTCTATACGCGCTTCGACCGGCAGCTGATTCTCTACGCGACGCACGAGGACGACGATTTCGATCACGTGCAGATGCAGCTCGACAGCCTGTCGGTGTCGTTCGGGTTCCTGCAGCGGCCGTCGGAGGTGTCCCAATACTGGCTGCGCATCCCGCGCGCGCGCAACGAGATCGACGCGCTCGGCGAATTCATGACGCGCCTGAAGCGCGAGGTGCCGCTACTGCGCGACTCGCCGAAGCAGGCGCGGCAGGTGATCGACGAAGTCAATGCGTACTGGCCGAAGGTCAACGGCCTCGCGAACTACTTCCGCGCGATCGAAATGGCGCAGCGCGATTTCACGTTCCATCAATTGAAGGACAAGCAGCGCGCGATCCTGATCCTCGGTATCGTGCTCGGCGTGATCCTGTGCGCGCTGTTCCTGCTGCTGTTCTATACGATGCGCACGCGCGACGACCTGCTGGAGCGGCAAAACGCGGCGCTCGACGCGGAACGCAAGGCGTCCGACCGCGCGTTCGAGATGATCGAGGCGAAAAACGCGTTCCTCGGGATGGTCAGCCACGAACTGCGTACGCCGCTGCAGGCGATCTGCGGATCGATCGAGATCCTGCTCGCGCGCCCGCAGTCCGACGCGAACCTGAAGACGATCCGGCGGCTGCAGAATTCCGCGCTGTCGCTGGAGGCGCTCGTCAAGGACCTCACCGACTACATCAAGCTGCGCTCGACGAAGCGCGTCGCCGAACTCGATACCGTCGGCATCGCGCCGCTGCTTGCCGAAGTGCTCGAGCCGCTGCGCGAGAGGATCGCGACGAAACGGATCACGGTCACGCAGCACGTCGAGCCGGCCGGCCTCGCGATCTGCTCAGATCGCAAGCTGCTGCGACAGGTGCTGTCGAACCTGATCGAGAACTCGGTCAAGTACACGACCGGCGGCTCGATCACGGTGGCGATCACGCTCGCCGACGCGCCGGCCGGCCAGCAGGTGAGGATCGCCGTGCGCGACACCGGCGCGGGCATCGCGAAGCAACATCTGTCGAAGATCTTCGAGCCGTTCTATCGCGCGAACGACGCGGTCGGGCTGCACGTGGACGGGATCGGCATGGGGCTCGCGGTCGTGCGCGAAATCGTGACGACGCTGCGCGGGCATGTGGACGTGCGCAGCGTGGTCGGCGAAGGCAGCGAGTTCGTCGTGACGCTGCCGGTCGAAGTGCCCGGCGTCGACACGGCCGGCACCGCGGCTGGCGACGCGCCCGCGCTGCCGCCCGTACCGGCGCACCGCGGCCGGCGCGCGCTGGTGGTCGACGACAACGACAACGCGCGCGAAACGCTCGGCGCGATGCTGTCGGCGCTCGGCCTCGAAGTGGATCTGTGCGGCACCGGGCAGGAAGGCGCCGCGCGCTTCGGTACGGGCCGCTACGATCTCGTCGTGCTCGATCTCGAACTGCCGGACCTGAGCGGATTCGACGTGGCGCGGCGCATTCGCGCGATGGCGCAACCCGACGACGACGGCCGGCATCCGGCGATCCTCGGCGTCAGCGCGTATGAATCAGCCGCGCTGCGCGAGAACCAGCGGGTATTCGACGCATTCCTGCCGAAGCCGGTTCACCTGCGCGAACTCGGCGCACTCGTCGAGAAGCTGCTCGCCTGAGCGCGGCGTCACGCGTTTCCGTCCGCTCGTCTGCTCGCTTATTCGCCGATCAGATGCAGCACGATGTCACGCCGGTGCGCCGCGCGGCGATGCTCGAACACATAAATCCCCTGCCACGTGCCGAGCACCATGCGTCCGTGCTCGACCGGAATCGACAACTGCACCTGCGTGAGCGCCGTGCGCAGATGCGCGGGCATGTCGTCGGCGCCTTCGGTGTCGTGCTCGTAGCGCGTGTCGTCCTCGGGCGCGAGTGTCGCGAAATAGCGTTCGATATCGCGCTGCACCGACGGATCGGCATTCTCCTGGATCAGCAGCGACGCCGACGTATGGCGGCAGAACACGGTGAGCAGGCCGGTGCGGATCGCCTGCTGGTCGACGAACGCGCGCACCTGCGGCGTGACTTCGACGAGGCCGCTGCCGCGCGTATCGACACCGACATGCGTAATCGCCTGTTGCATCGCCATGACCTCAGGCCAGCGCGGCGAAGCCGTCGGCTTCGATCTGTTTCGCATCGGCGGGGCGCACGACGCGCGCGACTTCGACCCCATCGCGCAGGAAGACCAGCGTCGGCCACAGCTTCACGCCGAACGAGCGACCGAGCGGACGGCCGGGGCCGTCCTCGATCTTCAGGTGCCGCACGGCAGGATGCGCGGAGAACGACGCCGTGATCGCAGGCTGCGCGCCTGCGCAGATCCCGCACCAGTTCGCGCCGAATTCGATGACGGTTGCGCCGCCCAGTGCGTCGACTTCCGCGCGGGTCGGCGCGTTGGCGGTATAGCGTTGCTCGGTGTCCATCAGGCCCTCGTGTGCGTTGGCGGAACGTGACTGCACGCGCCGGCGTGATGCGGGGGTGCGGCCTTCGATTTCTTACTGTAGCGGAAAAGGCCGGGCGCTGCCGGCTCGGTCCGGCGCCGCGCCGGCCCCCTTTTGTGCGCCTTCCGGAATGACACGACAAGATTCGGAGCGCCGCGCCGCCGCGACGGGATCAGCATGGGAACCGATCCCGTCAACGAAGGACTCGACCATGAATGCGCCGCATTGCGTCACCGAACCGAACATCCTGTACTTCGGCACGCCCGTCGTGCTGGTCAGCACGCTGAACGAAAACGGCACGGCCAATCTCGCGCCGATTTCGTCGGCGTTCTGGCTCGGCTGGCGCGGCGTGATCGGCATCGCCGCCAGCTCGCAGACCACCCGCAACCTGCTGCGCACCGGCGAATGCGTGCTGAACCTGCCGTCGTCGGCGCAGGCGGACGCGGTCGACCGGATCGCGCGCACGACCGGCACATACCCGGTGCCCGACGGCAAGCGCGCGAAAGGCTACGTATTCGAACCCGACAAGTTCGGCACGGCCGGGTTCACCGAGGCCGCGTCGCACACGGTCGCGCCGCCGCGCGCGCTCGAATGCCCGGTGCATATGGAGGCGGTCGTCGCGGCCACGCACGGCATCGGCGACGACCTGCCCGACCTGCGCGGCCGCATCCGCGTGTTCGAGGTGCGCATCCAGCGCGTGCACGCGCATCCCGACCTGCTGATGGACGGTCATCCGGATCGCATCGATCCGGACAAGTGGTCGCCGCTGATCATGAGCTTCCAGAAGTTCTACGGGCTGGCGCCGCGGCAAGTGCATGCGTCGCGGCTCGCCGAGATTCCCGAACACGCGTATCGCAGCCCCGACATCGAGCGCTCGCGCGAGGCGGGCATGCTGACAGGGACCGGACGGTCATGACGCCGCACGCGGCGGCGCTGATGAACGTGACGCGGATGATCGGCGCGGTATTCGGCGTTGCGATGCTGCCGCTCGCGGGCGCGGCGCTCGCGTGGCGCACGGCCGGCACCGGCACACGGGCCGGCGCGCCGAAGCCGATCGGATAAGATACGGCCGGCCACGCACCTTGGCCCATGACCGAACCGACGGAGTGTTTTCAGTGATTCAACCGACCGAAGTATTCAAGGACAACCTCGCGCAACTGCCGGCCATCGACGGCATCGCGCGCATCGATCTCGTCGGCGCGAACGGCGACGTGATCGCGACCATCGAGAACCAGCCGGGCAAGCAGGGCTCGCTCGCGGTGTACCACTATCTGAAGCAGGCATTCGGTACGCTCGACGCGAAAGCGGCCGAGCACGGCCTCGCGGTGTTCGCCGAACATACGGCCGACGCGCGCAATCGCCCGGGCGCGCACCCGAACGTCGATCGTCTGCTGGCGATCGTCGCGGGCGGCGAAGCGCTGCGCATCGACGTGGTCGCGAAGGGCTGAGTCGGCGGTGAAATGCGCGCGCGTGCCGCCGGGCGATGCGCGCGACTTTGACTGACGGGCAAAAAAACGATTGTCACGCCCGTCCCACTTTCCCCGGAGCAAGCCCGCGTGTTTCTTTCCGTTGCCTCACCGCTCGCCCGCCATCTTGCCTCGATCGTTTCGATCGCGATATTTGCCGGTACCACGTTCGGCGGCACGGCGTCGGCCGAGCCGCTGCGCACGGGCTCCGATATCGCCGGGGCGTCGCTCGTGCCGCTCGGCACGCTGCCGCACTCGCCCGAAAGCGGTTCGCTCGATCCGTTCTGCACGCAATATCGCGCGAAAACGACCACGGCGGCCGGCCGCGAAGTCGCGCAGCGCAACTGGATCGTGACGTCCGAGGCGCCGCTCGGGCGCTACACGGTCGTGACCTTCGCGAGCGGATTCAACGCCGGCACGAGCGCGATCTGCTTCGTGCGCAACGGCAATATCGGCGTATTCGACGGCACGACGCTCGTCGCGCTCGGCTATACGGCACGCAAGGCGGGCTGGCAGCTCGGCTCGGTCGATCGTATGGAAAACGGCGCGCTGCTCGTGTGGGGCGGCAACGGCCCCGGCGCACCCGTCGGCGAACTGCACGAAGCAAGCGGCGGCCTGCGGCTGACCCGCGTCGCCGCCGAGCGCGCGTTCTGCGACGGCCGCGCGGTCGTGCCGAACGTGTATGCCAAGCCGCTCGATGTGGCACGGCGAATCCTGATCGCGCATGGCTGGCAACCGCTGCGACCGCGCGAGAAGCCGGATGCGATGGACGGCGCGGCGACGCTCGCGAAGCACGGCATCGTCGAAGCCGAAGCATGTTCGGGCACCGGCGTCGGGTATTGCGCGCTGCGCTACCGGAATGCGGCCGGCGTGCTCGGCGTGACGACGGTGGGCGGCGAGCCGGATGAGCCGTCGGCAAACACAGTGATCGACTATCAGGTCGGCTGTCGCAAATAGTAAGCGGTGCCCAGGCCGCGCATGGGCGATGCGCGTACGCGATTCGTGCCGTCCGGCCATCGTCCGTTCGCTCGATTGACCGGCCTCGCGCGCCCTTCTACACTGAGTTCCCTTTTACGCCGCACCAGCAAAAGGGACTGCCATGATCGACCTCTCCACGCTCGCGCTGTTCTCCGGCGCGTGTCTCGCGCTGACCATCACGCCCGGCCCCGACATGTTGCTGATCGCGTCCCGCAGCGTGAGCCAGGGCCGGCGCGCCGGCTTCGCGACGCTCGCGGGCATTCAGGCCGGCACCTACTGCCACGCGCTCGCGGCCGCGCTCGGTCTGTCGCAGCTCTTCGTCGCGGTGCCGCTCGCGTATGACGTCGTGCGCTTCGCCGGCGCCGCGTATCTGCTGTATCTCGCCTGGAAGACGTTCCGTTCGGACGCGACCGCGCTGTCGCCCGTCGCGTCGCAACGTCGCCGCTCGACCGCGACGATCTTCCGCCAAGGGCTGACGACCAACCTGCTGAACCCGAAGATGGCGCTGTTCGTGCTCGCGCTGTTCCCGCAGTTCGTGCGGCCCGAACAAGGCTCGATCGCCGTGCAGATTCTCGTGCTGGCGACGGTGCTCAACCTGATCGGACTCGCCGTGAACGGCGCGGTGATTCTCTCCGCGAGCCGGCTGAGCCAGCGGATCGGCGCGCGCCGCCGGCCGTCGAAGGTGCCGCAGTATCTGCTCGGGTCGGTGTTCGTGGGGCTGGCGGCGCGGCTCGCGGTGGCGGGGCGGAACTAACCCCGTCGCGATTTCCTGGCGCCCAGTCCACCCTGATACTCGGCCACACTGCTTTCCGGACCCGAATTTCCCGAGCGCATTCGGGTCCGCACCTCCCCACCGATCTCTCCGACCGAAGAAGTACGGTCGCGAACTCCCCTCACTTCTGACCCACCGCTGTGTCCGCTTCCGCGGTCGGTCACCGTTCTTGTATCGATATAACATATTTGTTACTATGCCGACTCATGGTTACGAGATCCAGTTCTTCAATGAGCGTGTAGCGGAAGGCGTAGCGTCGTTGCCGACGACGCTGCTTGCCCGGTACTTTGCACTCGCGGACCGCATGGAACGGTACGGCCCGCATCTGGGGGAACCGCACTCCCAATCGATGGGAAACGGCCTGTATGAGATGCGACTGAAAGGCGCGGAAGGTATTGCCCGGGTGTTTTACTGCGCGATCGTCGAACGCCGAATCGTCATGCTCCACTGTTTCGTGAAGAAGACGCCAAGGACGCCGCTGAAGGAACTGGAAATCGCGCGTCGTCGATTGAAGGAGGTTCGAGATGGCAACGTATAAGGAACTGCGTGAGCGGGCACTGGCCGATCCCGCGGTGCGCACGGAATACGAACGATTGAATCGCGAGGAATTCGCGCTGCTCGATGCGATGCTGGCTGCGCGGCGAGAAGCGGGCTTGTCGCAAGCCGACGTGGCGGCACGCATGGGCACGAAAGCGCCCGCCATTACCCGACTCGAGCGCGCGCTCGCAACGGGGCAGCATTCCCCGTCCGTCGATACGCTGCGCAAGTATGCGGCGGCTTGCGGCAAGACGCTCGTGATCTCGTTCGCCTGAATCACGCGCGCTCAAAGCGGTCGGCCGTCCATGACGGATTCGATACCGGCATGACGCGCGAGGCGCCCAAGCGCAGAACCCTTCAGCGCGTCGCCCCCAGCGCCACGCGCAGCCGCTCCATCAACCGCGTGTAATGCCGCAGCACGTCGTCCTTCGACACGACATTCGCGGTCGAGAAACGCTCGGACCACACCGGCTTCCATTCATACGAACCGTGCACGCTGCGGTCGCCGTCGGGCGCCTGGATCAGCGAGCGGATCCGCGCGTCGCGGCCCGGCCCCGTATGCATCTCGAACAGCGCGTGGATGAACGTGTGATATGCGTCGTACACGTCGTCGTCGAACAGGTAGCGGTAGATGTGGAACGTGCGGTCGAGGTCGCGCTTCGCGCGAATCACGTCGTCCGGCGAGATGTCCTTCCAGTAGCCGATCCACGTGTAGAAGCAGAGCAGCGCATTGAGCTGCGGCGCGACCGCGTCGTACAGCGCGAGCCGCTTCTCGATCAGCCGCTGGTTGGTCCACTGCACGAGTTCGAGCCGCTTCAGCCGGCGCGCGACGAGCCAGCCGAGACACGCGACCGACAACGGCGTCAGCACGCCGAGCACGAGCTTGACGATTTCCAGCGAATTCCACGGCGGATTGAATGGCTGCATGTAGGGCTCGACAGGAAAAGACGCACTCGCGCCGACGCGTAACCCCGGCGCGCTACGCAGCGCCGCTCGGCCGAGCGCGTCGGCATTGACCGTTAGTTGCTTGCACATCGAACACCGCATGACCGTGCCGGCAATGCAGGCGATGCGACTCACTCCGTCAGTGTATCGGGCGATTGTCACCGTGCAATGACCGCTCGTCGTCGACGCATCGTCACGCGCCCCGCGCGTCGCCCCGCTTCAGGTAGGTAGCGCCGACGTGAGCTTGACCTTCTGCATCGGAATGTCGGTCTTCACGCTGAGCACGCCGGGGATGCGCGTCAGGTATTCCATCTGGAAGCGCCGGTAATCGTCGATGTCGGCCGCGACGACGCGCAGCAGGAAATCGCAGTCGCCGGCCATCAGGTGGCATTCGACGACTTCCGGCATCTGCTGGACGGCCTCGGCGAAACGGTTCACCGATTCCGCGTCCTGCCCCTTCAGCCATACGCGCGTGAAGATCGTCAGCCCCTTGCCGACCTTCGCCGGATTCAGCACGGCCACGTATTTCTCGATCACGCCGGCTTCCTCGAGGAGCCGCACGCGCCGCAGGCACGGCGACGGCGACAGCCCGACCTCGTGGGCGAGTTCCACGTTCTGCATGCGGCCGTCGCGCTGCAGCGCGCTCAGAATCCGGCGGTCGATAGCGTCAAGTTTCATGTGGCATCCGATTCCAAAAAATTCGCGTATCACGCGTTCGATGCCAAATTCTGAGAAAAATCTGGCGACAACGCAACCCGATTCGAGTCAAAAAAGCAGACAATCCCTCCCCCGAAGGAGGAGTGATGAGCAGTAGCGTTTCAACGTCGTCCGGGCTTCGCGACAAGCCCGCCTATGTCGCCGAGATGGGCCGCGGTTTGCGCGCGGCGCTGCCCGTCATGCTGGGTTTCGTGCCGTTCGCGCTGGTGCTGGGCGCGCAGGCCGCGCAGAAAGGGCTGAGCCTGTTCGAGGTGCCGATGATGACGGGCCTGAACTTCGGCGGCGGCTCCGAATTCGCGGCGATCCATCTGTGGACGTCGCCG
This sequence comes from Burkholderia orbicola, assembly GCF_900100915.1. Taxonomy (NCBI): domain Bacteria; kingdom Pseudomonadati; phylum Pseudomonadota; class Betaproteobacteria; order Burkholderiales; family Burkholderiaceae; genus Burkholderia; species Burkholderia orbicola. The sequence continues at coordinate 1,585,732 of NZ_FNKW01000002.1, forward strand.
CCGCACATCGCGCTGATCGTCGCGATGTCGTTTCTCGTGAATTCGCGCCACATCCTGATGGGCGCCGCGTTCGAGCCGTATATCCGCCGCCTGCCGCGCCGCCGCGCGTTCGTCGCCCTGTTCTTCATGTGCGACGAGAGCTGGGCGATGTCGCTCGCCGACGCGCGCGAGCGCTCGGCCACGCACATCAGCGTGCCCTATTACGCGGGCATCTGCGTCGGGCTCTACCTGACGTGGATCTCGATGACGACGCTCGGCGCGGCGGTCGGCCCGACGATCGGCGACGTCGAACAGTACGGCTTCGACATGGCGTTCACGGCCGTGTTTCTGGTGCTGCTGCGCGGGATGTGGAAAGGCGTGCGCGCGAGCCGTCCGTGGTTCGTGAGCCTCGTCGTCGCGGCGGCTACCCATCTCGCGCTGCCCGGTGCGTGGTACGTCGCGGCCGGCGCTTGCGCGGGGCTGATCGCCGCGCTGCTGTGGGAGCCGCGCGATGCCTGAGCTTCCGGATTTCGGCACCGTCGCGACGATCGTGCTGATGGCGTCGACCACCTACCTGTCGCGCATCCTCGGCTACGTGCTGCTGCGCAACCGCACGCTGAGCCCGCGGATGGCGTCGGTGATGGAGAACGTACCGGGCTGCGTGCTGATCTCGGTGATCGCGCCGGCCTTCGTGTCGACGCGCCCGGCCGACTTGCTGGCGCTCGCGGTCACGCTGCTTGCGGCGACGCGCCTGTCGATCCTGCCGACCGTCATCGTCGGCGTCGTGTCGGCCGGCCTGCTGCGCTACGTGCTCGGCTGAACGGTTCCGGCCCGCCACACCGGCACGCACATTCCACGACACGACGAACGGGCGCACGATGCGCCCGTTTTCACGTCCGCGCCGACCGGCGCCACGGGCGCGACACGACGATCCTCACGCCGGAGTGCTAGCCTTGTGGCTTGCGCCATGCCGCACTTCCCCGCTCATTGCCCTTCACGAGGATCGTCCCGATGCAAGCAACCCGCCCGCTGTTCGACCGTGTCCTGCTCACCAACGACGACGGATTCGACGCCCCCGGCCTCGACATACTCGAACAGGTCGCCACGCAACTCGCCCGCGAAGTATGGATCGTGGCGCCTGCCGAAGACCAGAGCGGCACGTCGCATTCGCTGAGCCTGCACGAACCGCTGCGCGTGCATCGCAAGGGCGAGCGCCGCTTCGCGGTGCGTGGCACGCCCGGCGATTGCGTCGCGATCGCGGTCAGCCACTTGATGCAGGGCGCGCGGCCCGACGTCGTGCTGTCCGGCGTGAATCGCGGCGCGAACCTCGGCACCGAAACGGTGTTTTCCGGCACGGTCGGCGCGGCGATGACGAGCATGCTGGTCGGCGTGCCGGCCATCGCGCTGAGCCAGGCCTTCACCGATCGCAACGCGGTGCCGTGGGGCACCGCGCTCGCGCATGCGCCGGACGTCATCCGCCGGCTCGTCGCGGCCGGCTGGGACAGCGACGCGTGCCTCAACGTGAACTTCCCGCCGCGGCCGGCCGACGACGTGCGCGGCCTGAAGGTGACGAACCAGGGCGCCGGCACGCTGCAGGGCGTCGAGATCGTGTCGGGACGCGATCCGCGCGAGATCGACTATCACTGGCTGAAGCTCGCGCGTGCACCGCGCGACGACGATGCGGATTCGGAAACGGTCGCACTGGGCGAAGGGTATATCGCGGTCACGCCGCTGAAGTTCGAGCGCACGCACGAGCAGGCGCTCGCGCGGCTGCGATCGAACCTCGGCTGATCGATCGCGCGTTCGAACGACCTCGGCGGTTGCGCAACACGCGATGCCTGCGCGCCGCCGCATCACTGCATTACCGCCTCAGCCGCCTCAGGTCAGATTCAACCCGCCGTCGAGCATCACGATCTCACCCGTCACGTAATCGGACGCGACGAGCATCGCGACCGTCTGCGCGATATCGTCCGGCGTCGCCGCGCGACGCATCGGCGCGCGTTCGCGCCAGAGCTGCTGCGCGTCCGTCCAGTCGGCGGTCAGCGGCGTATCGACGAGCCCCGGCGCGACCGCATTGACGCGAATCGCCGGCGCGAGCGTGCGGGCGAGCAGCCGTGTCGTGTGATTGAGCGCGGCCTTCGCGGCCGCATACGGGATCGATGCGCCCTTCGGCCGCACGCCGGCATGCGAGCTGACGTTCACGACGCACCCGGCCCGCCCGTGCGACGCCGCTTCGCGCAGCGCCGCCTCCGCTTCGGCCACCAGCCGGAACGGCGCGATCACGTTGATTTCATGCATCTCGCGCCACACGTCGGGTGTGGCCGCCGCGAGGTCGTCATGCGGAATCACGCGGCTGACGCCCGCGTTGTTGACGAGCACGTCGAGCCGCCCGTGCATGGCGAGCGCATCGCGGATCAGCCGCACGCGCTCGGCATCGTCGGCGAGATCGGCCTGCACATATGCGCCGCCCAGTTCACGCGCCATCGCACGGCCGGTGTCGGCCGAGCGGCGCGAATGCAGGATCACCGCGTAGCCGTCGGCCGCGAGACGCCGTGCGACGGCCGCGCCGATCCCCGACGTCGAGCCGGTGATGAGCGCGACCGGCCGGTGCACGCGCGCCGCGCGCGCCGCGCGCGGCTCGCCGGCGGTTTCGGTTTCAGGTGCCGTTTCGGCAATCGGGGCAGACATCGGCGGCAGCGGCGCGTCCATGGCGTGGAACCCTGTCAGTGGCGTTCCCGCATCATAAGCGCGACGGGGCACAGGATCGAAGCGCAATCGATCCGGCCCCTTCGTGCCTGCCGGCGGCGCTGCCCCGTGAATCGGGCGGCATCGCGCGTCGTCGAACTTCAACCTGCCGCGAGTCGTTCATCGGGTCGCCGCCCCGCTCGCACCAAGCTGATTCATTCTCCGGCTCGCTGCCAACGATGCATGAGCCAGAACACGAAGCCCGCCCCTGCCCCCAGGCCCACGAACGCCAAGCATCCCAAAGCGGCCGACAAGCCCTCCTTGAAAACATCGTCATCCCGGATGGCGGTGTAAATGAAATAGGTGGCAATCCACGTCAGCAACCCCGTGATGCTGCCGCACAGGCACGATGAAACGACGGAAACGCGCCCGTATTTCGTGACCAGCAGATAGAGCGGAATCGCAAACGCTGCCGTGCCGAAGTAGGCGATTGGAACGGAATATCCGAGCGAACCGGGATCGTCGGTCAAATACGACCACACCAGGCCGGGCACGAGGGCCGAGAGCGCAAACGCAAGAAAAGGGATCTGACGCATCGATGTAGGCAGCCGCTATCTACAGCTATTCTCCGCCGTCACGGCTGCTTGGGCAGCTCGACATAATCCTCGAGTTCGCCCGCGATATAAAGCCGCTTGCCGACGCGCGGGTATTCGCACACGTCATGTTCGAGCCGCTGCCCGCCGACGAGCAACTGCAGCGGCGCATCGCCGGTGTTCTGCACCGTATGCGCTTCGCCGCCGCGCGGAAAGCCCAGAAAATCGCCGGGCCCGATTTCACTGGCGTGCTCGCCAATCGTCACCGTGCCGGTGCCGGACAGCACGTACACGAATTCCTCTTCGTACAGGTGACGGTGATATTCGGCCGATTCGTGGCCTGGCATCAGCGTGAGCAGATGAACGCCGATTTGCGTCAGGCCGGTCAGGTCGCTGAGCTGCCGCTTCAGACGCACGGCATTGGGATTGAGCGAATGCACCTCGCGCGATGGTTCCATCTTCGCGATATCGGCGGCCTTCAGCAGTTCCCGGGGAAAGGGAGTCGACATGGGGATCTCGCAAGCGTGAATGCTGCTGTTTTCTGTTGGACGCGATGCCGGCGCGGCCCGCGCAGCAGCTATTGTCCGATATTTTCACGCTTGCGGATGTGTCGCGATCCCGCAGGCCGCGTCGCACTTCATCGAATGCCATAAGGTTGCGTACGCAACCGTTACGACCACGGACGACGCGTGACGCTCAACCGACGTGCACGCCGCGCAGCTTCGTCAGCAACGCGACGAGCCGATCGACGTGCGCGTCCTCGGTGCGCCACGACGATACGCTGATCCGGAACGCGGGCCGCCCCTGCCACACCGTCGCGCCGAACCACACGTCGCCCGACGCCTGCGCGGCTTCGAGGATCGCCGCCGTTTCCTCGTCGGTGCCGGCGCGCACGAGCACCTGGTTCAGCACGACGCGGTTCAACACGTCGTAGCCGGCGGCACGCAGGCCGTCCGCGACGCGCGCCGCCTGCGCGCAATGCCGCTCGACCATCGTCGCCACGCCGGCACGGCCGAGCGAGCGCAGCGCGGCCCACACGGGAATGCCGCGCGCGCGTCGCGAGAATTCGAGGTTCAGGTTCTTCTGCGCATCCTGCGCGCCGCTCAGGTAGACCGCGTCGCTGTTCATCGCGGTGGCGAGCGCGGCCGCGTCGCGGCAGATCACCATCGCGCCGTCGTACGGCGTGTTGAGCCATTTGTGACCGTCGGTCGTCCAGCTGTCCGCGCCGTCGATGCCGTCCGTCAATGCACGCTTCGACGAGGCCCGCGCCCACAGGCCGAACGCGCCGTCCACGTGCACCCATGCGCCGGCCGCCTTCGCGGGCGGGATCAATGCCGCGAACGGATCGAATTCGCCGGTGTTCACTTCGCCCGCCTGCACGCAGAAGATCGTCATGTCGTCGAGCGGCGGCAACTGCGCCGGGTCGATCCGGCCGTGCGTATCGACCGGCGCGACGACGATGCGCTTCATCCCGAAGCCAAGCACGCGCAGTGCCTTCTTCACCGTGATGTGCGCGAGCGCGGAGATCACGACTTTCACTTCGGGCGCGCCGATCAGGCCATCTTCATCGATATCCCAGCCCTTGCGCGCGAGCAGCGCCCGCCGCGCGGCCACCAGCGCGACGAGCGTGCAGGCCGTCGCGCTCGTGCCGAAGCCGACCGCGCTGCCTTCGGGCAGCCCGAGCACATCGACGACCCAGCGCGCGGCCTGGCGCTCGAGCGTCGCGGCCACCGGCGAATTCGCATACGACGACGCGCACTGGTCCCACGCGAGCATCAGCCGCTCGGCCGCCGCCGCGGCCGGCAGCGTCGCGCCGATCACGAAGCCGAAGTAGTTCGGGCCGTTCGATGCGACCGTCGCGGGCGTACCGTGCTCGTCGAGCAGGCGCAGCACGTCGTCGGCCGGGCGGCCCGTATCGGGCAGCGGCTCGTCGAACGCCGCGAGGCCGGCGAGTGCTGCCGCATCGGGAAACGCGCGCCGTTCGTTCGTTGCGGCCAGATACGCGTGCGCGCGCCGGTCGGCGTCGGCCAGCAGTGCCAGTTCGTCCATGTCGGGTGCCTCGGTCAGGGTCAGAGTTGCGAGAGATCGCGGCCGAGCTGTTGCAGCGCGCCGTCGATCCGCTTGTAGTACGTGAACTTGCCGACGCGGGTCGCCTGCACGAGGCCGGCGTCCGCGAGGATGCGCATGTGGCGCGTGGTCGTGGCCGGCGCGATGCCGAGCTTCTCGGTGATGTACGTGCAGCACACGCCGAGCTCGTCGAAGTCGCCATGCGGCTGTGGCGGGAAATGCTTGCGCGGCTGCCTGAGCCAGCGCATCACGGCGAGACGGCTTTCGTTGGCCAGGGCGCTGATGCGAGTGACGTCGTCCATCGGGATTCGGATTCGTTTGACGTTTTGAATATTAGCTAAATGACGAAATGTGGGCAAATGGTTTGAAGGACGATTTTCGTGTGTGATGTCGTTCGTCGGTATGCACCTTCGGTATTCGCTGCGATCGCGGCTGAATCGACATCGCAACGTCTCGCAGGCCGTGCGCGGACAACGTACTGCTACGCCAGCGCTTCCGCGAGCCTTTCGATCAACGCCCGCACGCGCCGCGGCTGCGCGACGCTGCCCGGATAGACGATCTGCAGATCGACTTCACCCGGCGAGAAGTCGCGAAGGATCTCGACGAGTAAGCCCGACGCCAGATCCCGCTCGACGTCGACCAGTGACTTCAGCGCGACGCCGTGCCCCGCGATGCACCACGCGCGCACGAGCGCCCCGTCGTTGGCGACACGCCGACCGCGCACCACCACCCGCTTCAAGACGCCATTGATGCTGAACGGCCATTCGGCATACAGCTCCTGGCCGAAGCGCATCACGATGCAGTCGTGCGAAGCGAGTTCGTCCGGATGTGCGGGCGTGCCATGCGCGGCGAGATACGCAGGCGATGCGCACACCACGCGCCGCGCCCGGCCGAGCGACCGGCTGCGCAACGAACTGTCTGCGAGCATGCCGCGGCGGATCGCGAAATCGAGCCCCTGCCCGACGAGGTCGACATACCCGTCGCCGAGATGCAGGTCGACCGTCACGCCCGGATGTTCGGCCAGGAACGCGTCGACGACGGGTACCACGCGCTCGCGCCCGAGATCGGCCGGTGCGCTCAGCCGCACCGGCCCCGACAGCGTCTGCACGCCCAGCCGCACCCGGTTTTCGAGTTCGTCGGCCTCGGCCAGCAGGCGTCGCGCGCCGTCCACCAGCGTGCGCCCCTCGTCGGTCAGGCTGATCGCGCGCGTCGTGCGCGTGAGCAGCGCCGCGCCGTAGTGGCGCTCGAGCGCCGTCAGCCGCTCGGACACCGTGGCCGGCGACAGGCCGACCTCGCGGCCCGCCGCGGCCAGCCCGCCCTTCTCCACGATGCGCAGGAACAGCGCGAGGTTGTCGAGCAGCATTATTCGCTCCTTCCGAAGGATATTTTCGCCATCTTCTGGATTATCCGGGAAAGGCGCAAACGGTACATTGGTCGCCTGACGATCGACGCGCGGCCGCGCCGCGCTCACACGACGAGAGGAACTGCACATGGAATACCGTACGCTCGGCCGCTCCGGCCTCAAGGTCCCCGCCCTGAGCTTCGGCGCCGGCACCTTCGGCGGCACCGGCCCGCTGTTCAGTGCATGGGGCAATACCGGCGTCGACGAAGCGCGCCGCCTGATCGACATCTGTCTCGAAGCCGGCGTCAACCTGTTCGACACGGCCGACGTGTATTCCGACGGTGCGTCCGAGCGCGTGCTCGGCGCCGCGCTCAAGGGGCGTCGCGATCAGGTACTGATCTCGACCAAGACGGGCCTGCCGACCGGCGACGGCCCGAACGACGCGGGCACGTCGCGCGCCCGGCTGGTGCGCGCCGTCGACGACGCGCTGCGCCGCCTCGACACCGACTACATCGACCTGCTGCAACTGCACGCGTTCGACGCGGGCACGCCGGTCGAGGAAGTGATGTCGACGCTCGACGATCTCGTGCGCGCGGGCAAGCTGCGCTACATCGGCGTGTCGAACTTCGCCGGCTGGCAGATCATGAAGTCGCTCGCGGCGGCCGACCGGCATGGCTGGTCGCGTTACGTGGCGAACCAGGTGTACTACTCGCTCGTCGGCCGCGACTACGAGTGGGACCTGATGCCGCTCGGCGCCGACCAGGGCCTCGGCGCGCTGGTGTGGAGCCCGCTCGGCTGGGGCCGGCTCACCGGCAAGATCCGGCGCAATGCACCGCTGCCCGCGGGCAGCCGCCTGCATGAAACGGCCAGCTACGGGCCACCGGTCGACGATGAGCGCCTGTACGACGTGGTCGATGCGCTCGACGCGATCGCGGAAGAAACCGGCAAGACGGTGCCGCAGATCGCGCTGAACTGGCTGCTGCAGCGGCCGACCGTGTCGTCGGTGATCGTCGGCGCGCGCAACGAGGAACAGTTGCGGCAAAACCTCGGCGCGGTCGGCTGGGCGCTGACCGATGCGCAGGTCGCGAAACTTGATGCGGCGAGCGCGGTGGAAGCACCGTATCCGTACTTCCCATATCGCCGGCAGGCGGCGTTCGCGCGGCTCAATCCGCCGATGCGCGGATGACACGCCAACGCAGCGGCATCAGGCCGGTACGCGCTGCTGCTGCCGGACGGCCGCCCCGCCCACCCGGTAACCCGCGGGATACCAAACCGGCCCGCTGTTCATTTTCAGTCGCCCACGAGACACCATTCGTGCGCGCCAATTTTTCCGCCCGATTCAATCCACCGGCCCAAGCCCCGGCCGCACTCACCCCAGCGGCCGCGCCTTGATCCACAGAAACAGCGGCACGCGCACCCACTGCTTCAACTGATCCGTATCGGCATGATCGGGCGGCGGCTCGCGCAGCGACACGATCGCGAACCCGGCCGCTTCCAGCGCCTCCATATACGCCTGCAGCGGCAGCGACCACCCCGCGAAGTGCATCGACAGCCCGTCGCGCGTTTCCACGCCGTCGAAATGCTCGCGCCCGAAATAGCTGCCCGTCAGCACGAACGGCGCATCGGGCTGCGGCCCGGCGAAGCCGCCGCGATCGCGGAACGGATGCACGATCGAGATGAACAGCGTGCCGTCCGGCTTCAGCACGCGGCGCGCCTCGTTCAACGCGCGTTGCATGTCGTCGAGATCCATCAGCACGTTGTACGCCATCACGAGATCGAAGCTGGCCGCGTCGAACGGCAACGCCGCCGCGTCGGCCAGTTGATACCGATGCGCGGAATCCGCGTGACGCGCGGCGTCGAGCATCGCGGGCACCGCGTCGCTCGCGGTCACGTCGTAGCCGAGCGCCTTCAGCTCACGGCTCACGCGGCCTTCGCCGCAGCCGATCTCCAGCGCAACGCCGGTGCCGCGACCGATGTAGGCCGCGAGCCCCGCGCGATATTTCCAGAACGCATCGTGGCCCGGCTTGCCGGCCCAGCCGATCCATTGGTCGGCAACCCGCGTCCAGTGTTCGGTAATGGCTTTCGTGTCGGTCATGCGTACTCCTGCCCGGTATGCATCGTTGGCTCAGGATGCGCATGGTAAGCCGAAGCGGCAAACCGTGTGCGCCGATTACCCGTTTGGCCAGTTTCCGTTTCCGGCCACGACGTTCTACAGTTACGACACAACTACCCGTGCCACCGCGCATCGCCCCGCTCGACGATACGCACCCGATTCCGAGGAAAGCCCATGCCAGGTATCTTCTCCGCGCTCGCCGATGCCACGCCAAGCCCCGTCGCGGCGGAAACGCGCATGGTGCACGACGTGGCGACGCTGAAGCTGTCCGACTACCGCTCGGCGGACGGCGCGTCGTGGGTCATCTCGACCATCACGCCGGCCGCGGGCAGCGGCGCGAGCGTCACGGGCGATACGTATTTCGACACCGCGAAAGGCCGCACCGTCCCGGTACCCGATGCGCGCCGCCGCTATGCGAATCGCGGCACCTGGCAGGTCGTCGCGAGTTCGAGCCCCGCCGTGCCAGCAACGGGCCGCTACGACTGGCTCACGCTCGCGTGGCTGCAGATCAACCGGCGGCCGTTGCCGCAAACGCCCGAGCACCTGTATTCGCCGTTCATTCGCGGCGGCACGATCGTCTATCGGTGGAATCCGGCCGCGGAAGGCGGCGAGCAGTTCGGCAACGTGCGGATGATCTTTCCGGAGTGGGCGCAGCAGGTGGCCGATGCGTTGCGGTCCGCGCCGCCTTCGATACCCGATGGTGCGGCGGCCTCGCAGGCTGCGCTCGAACGCCTGAAAACGGACAGTAACCCGATGACCGCCGTGCTCGACTTCGGCGCTGCGCTGCAGGAAGAACCGGTGGAACGGATCGTTGCACAACTGCCTGCGTTGCTGCGCGTGAAGGATCGGCACGAACTGTCGGCGATCGTGTACCTGTGCCTGTCCGCGCCACGCGCGGAAGACCGGCCCCGCTTCGTCGAAACGATCGACCAGGCCATCGCGGACACCGATGACCGCGTACGCCTGCTGGCCATCGCATACGGCGCGTTCGCCGCGGGGCGGGCGCAACCGGTTCCGTTCCGCGACGGCACGCTGAGCGCGCTCATCAACGACGTGTTCGGCGTGCTGAAACGGCGAACGACGGCGCTCGACGTGCCCGTCGGGGAAGGGACGCCGTGGTATGAGTTCTTTACGGCGTATCGGCTGGGCGAAGCGGTGTCGGGCAACGGCCGGTAAGCGCCCGCCAAGAGACGCCGCTGCGCAAGCAATAGCGAATCTCCACCGCCGTCCATCACGCGCCGTCCATTATCCCGGCCATTCCCCTGTGCAAACGCGCGACGTCGACCAAACACCGCAGCGATTTTCGATCTATTCGACGATTTGAATCGAATCGCTCCGTGCTAGATTCCCGCTCGGCCACAGAGCCCATTCAAATAACCTCGATCAAAAGACCAAAACATGAAATCTCTTATCCGCCATGCCGCTCTGGCATTCGTGACGATCGGCTTCCTGTCGGGCTGCGCCAGCAGCGTGACGCGCGACGCCAGCGATCCGGCAGGGGCCGCCGTGACCGCATCGACGACCCCATTCGGCAAGAAACCCGTGATCGTGACGGTCACGCTCGACAATGCCGCGCAGGAAGCGTTGAAAGACAACCTGAAGTTCGACGCGAAGAAACTGCAGGAGAAAATCGAACACGCACTGGACGCACGCAAGCTGCTGGCCAAGGCGGATGCAACGGATGCGATGCACCTGAATGTCGAAGTCACTGGCATTCGCGTGCGCTCGAGTTTCTCGGCCGTCATGTTCGGCTTCATGGCCGGCAGCGATTACGTCGACGGCACCATCACGTTCGCCGATGCCGACAATCATCCGGTCGACCACTTCAAGGTGTCGGCGTCGTATGCGCTCGGCGGTATCGCCGGCATCGACAGCATGCGCATGGACTGGCTGTACGAGAAATTCACCGAGAAGACGCTCGCGACGCTCGATCCGGCGACCGCGGCCACGCAAGGCGACGCGGCACTGGCAGCGTCGAAAAAGCTGTAAGACCCGACGCCCGACGGAGCGCAGATGCGCGGCCCGTCGGGCCATGGCGGCGGACCCTGTACCTCCGCCAACGACCGGCCTCGCCGGTCGCGAACCGACCATCATCCGTCATGCAATGCGCGAGTGAATGCCCTGTGCTCGCATCTGGCAGCGGTCCTATTCCGTTAAATCAGCCGATATGCATCGGAGTGCGGCCGCGCCCACCGACCGCCACAAGGCATTCACGCGCGAACGCATGTCGATAAAAAGCGGCCGCTCCGAAGCGGAGCGGCCGTCAAGGAGAGATCCCTAGGCGGGATACCGGCGGACACCACACCAGACCGGCCTGCATATTGTTGATGAACGGTATGCCGTTGACCATCGGACCGGTCTGATTCGCGGTACGCTGGCGTGAACATCGCGCACGTCTGAGCTGCCCGGGCGCCTGTCGCGATCCGCAACACGCCGTTACGTTCTCCGACGGAACCCCCATGCGCGGCAACCGGTCGAAACGCCGCACGACCGTCGACGGCTCGATCGCCTCGGCGGACCACCAGTTCTCCTGTCCCGCTCGATCACGTCCATTCTTCCTCTCTCATGCTGAGCATCGGTCCCTTTTCGATCCGCGTCGTCGCGGTAGCCGTCGCCGCGCTGCTGGCGTGGCTCGTCGCGCGCTTCATCCAGCGCCGTCCCCCCGACGGGCATCACAAGACCGCGTCGAGCCTGATCCTCGACGTGCTGCTGCTCGGGTTGATTGCGGCGCGGGCCGGTTATGTCGCGCAATGGTGGCCGGACTATGCGGCGTCGCCGCGCGCGATCGTCGCGCTCGGCGATGGCGGCTTCGACGCGCGTATCGGTATCGCGGCCGCGCTGGTGTTCGCCGTCTGGCGCCTGCGCCGCCTGCCCGCGCTGCGTCGGCCGGTGCTGGCCGGCATCGTCGCGGGCCTCGGTGCGTGGGGCATCGCGCAAGGCACGCTGGCGACGTTGCAGCGCGGCGCGCCGCCGCTTGCCGCGATGCCGCTCCAGGCACTCGACTCGACGCCCGTGTTGCCGGCGGGCTTCGTCGGCAAGCCGGTCGTCGTGAACCTGTGGGCGACGTGGTGCGCGCCGTGCCGCCGCGAAATGCCGATCCTCGAACAGGCGCAGCGCGACCATCCGGGCATCACGGTGCTGATGCTCAACCAGGGGGAAAACGCGCAAGCCGTGCGTGCGTTCCTCGAGCAGCAGAGCCTGCGCTTCGATCACGTGCTGCTCGACCCTCCGCTGCACGCGATGCACGCGTATCGCTCGCGCGGGCTGCCGACCACGTTGTTCTTCAACGCGAAAGGCGAACTCGTCGAATCGCACATGGGCGAGCTGACCGCCGCGCGGCTGAAGGACGCCATCACTCAACGCTTCGGGCAATGATGCCCCGGGGCTGACGGGAAGCGGCGCCACACCGCGTCGACGCAAACCGGTACGCCGATCGATACGTTCCTCGCCGAGCGCACGGCCACCAGCCACGCCAACGGCTTGCCGGTGCCGGACAGCGCACTGCCTCACGTGCTGCGCTGCGCGAAGGCGCTGACATGAAACCGCTCGGTTTCAACGTCGAGCCGGGAAACCCGCGCAAGCGGAGGGGCGTGCTGCCCGCGTGACACGCAACGCCGGAATCAGACTCGTCCGATAGGCCCGGCGATACGCGGCTCGTACACTCGGGCGCATGATTTCGCTGATCCAGTCCTCCTTCGATACGGCGCGCGATGCCGTCACGCATGTCGTGCGCCGCCCTTCGTTCCTGCGCAAGCTCGACATCGCGGTGCTCGCGCTCATCGTCGCGAGCGTGCTCGTCGTGATGGCCGACAGCGTGCAGGAACTGCACCAGCAATACGGCCCCGCGCTCTACGCGGCCGAATGGGCGTTCACGCTGCTGTTTTCCGCCGAGTACCTGCTGCGCCTCTGCACCGCGAAGAAGCCGGCCGCGTATGCGCGCAGCTTCTTCGGCATCGTCGATCTCGTGTCGGTGCTGCCGACCTATCTCGCGTTCTTCTTCCCCGGCCTGCATGCGCTGATCGACGTGCGGCTGCTGCGTCTGCTGCGCGTGTTCCGCATCCTTGGGCTGTCGATCTATCTCGAGGAAGGGCAGATGCTGATCCGGGCGCTCACGCGCGCGCGGCGCAAGATCTTCGTGTTCATCGGCGGGATGTTCGTGCTCGTCGTGATTCTCGGCACCGTGATCTTTCTGGTCGAAGGGCCGGAGCACGGAATCACGAGCATTCCGGTGGGCGTCTACTGGGCGGCCGTGACGATGAGCACGACCGGCTACGGCGACCTGACGCCCGTCACGCCGCTCGGCCGGCTGATCACGTCGTGCGCGATCCTGCTCGGCTACGGGATCATCGCGTTTCCAACCGGGATCATGGGCGCGGAACTCGTCGCATCGGCGATGGAGCGCAACAGGGCGAACGCGCGGCCGGCCGACGGCGACGGGCCGTGCTGCCCGCATTGCGGCGGCACGCTCCCCGTGCAAGGTGCGGCGGATACTCATGCGCACGGCCGCGTGCCCGCCAAAGGCCGCGACGCGCGATAGCCGCGGCAAGAATAAGCCCCGTCCTATTCAGCTTCCCTTCCCGCTGGCCGACACTGAACTCAGCGAGCGGACGGCCGCGACCGATCGCTCCGGGCCGTAACGGCCGCGCATCGGTCGCAAGCGCCGGCGGTTTTCATGAAAGTTCGCATGAAACCGCCCGCCCAATGCCCCGCTCGCATCCGTCATTTCATCGAGGAGTTCACATGATCATTCGCGCTACCCTCGCGACGCTCGTCGCCGCCACGCTGACGACCGCCGCTTCCGCCCAGGTGCTTCACGAAAAAAACCTGCCGTTGAATCTCGCCGCCGACATCGCGCAGCAAACGATCCAGGCATGCTCGGCCAGCGGCTACGACGTGACGGTCACGGTGGTCGACCGCAGCGGTATCGAACGCGCGGTGCTGCGTGGCGACAACGCGGGGCTGCATACCGTGGATGCGTCGAAGCGCAAGGCCTATACCGCGCTGTCGACGAAAACGCCTACCGCCACGCTGGCCACGAACCTGCAGAAGAACCCGGCCGCCGCGCAGATGACGGCCATCGACGGCTTCCTGGTGCTCGGCGGCGGCGTGCCGATCAAGGCTGGCGACGAAGTGATCGGCGCCGTGGGTGTCGGTGGTGCGCCGGGCGGGCATCTCGACGAAGCGTGTGCGCTGCAGGGGATTGCGCGGGTACAGGCCAAGCTGATGTAACGCGACGGACCGCTCCTTGATGGAGCGGTTTTTTTATTTGTCGCCAGCACTAGCCATGAATGCGCCCGTTTCTCACCCCGCCTGCCCGCCCAGCATCTGCACGAACGCGGCCAACCCCGTCAGCATGATCTGCACGCCCACGCACAGCAGCAGGAACGCGGACACGCGCATCGCGACCTTCGTCCCTTCGCTGCCGAGATAGCGCGCGAGCGTCGTCGCGCGGCTGTAGATCTGCCAGATCGCGAACGCGACGAGCGCCGCGACCGCCACCGACACGACACCCGACACCAGGTAATCGCTCGCCGTATGCGCTCGATTGGCATGCAGCGCGATGCCGGCCGCGATCGAGCCGGGGCCGATCGTCAGCGGCACCGTCAGCGGAAAGAACGCGCGCGACATCAGCTTCTGCAGATCGTCGCCATGCATGGCGACGTCGCCGCCGGCCGGGACGTCCGGCGCGTTCAGCATCGACCAGCCGGCCACCGCCACCGCGAAGCCGCCGCCGATCCGCAGCGCCTCCATCGAGATCCCGAAGAAGTTCAGCACCGGCGCACCGACGAAAAAGATCACGAGCAGCGTGAAGAACACGTTCGTCGCGAGCTGCTTCGACAGGATCGCGCGCTCGGCTTCGGTCAGCGATTGCGTGCGTTCGAGAAACACGAACGCCATGCCGAACGGGTTGATGATGCCGATCAGGCCCGTGAAGCCGAACAGGATTTCAGGAATCAGGCGGTCGAGCTGCATCGCGATCGTGCTCTCCGGTAACGAACGGGAATAAAAAAGCGGCCAGTCGAGAAGACCGGCCGCGAAGAGGAGATATCTCCATGATCCGGCACACGGGGGGTATGCCGGGCCGCAGAAACTGAATTGTCGGGAATGTGGGCCGGAAAGGGAATCAGTCGGGTCTGATTCTGCATGCACGCCGCGCGTGGCGTGCAGTGAGATCCATCGAGGTTGCAGGGCAACGTTGTGCGGCGTCACGATCACGCGCCGGCGGCCATGCGGTGCGTGCAAAAAAAAAAATGCGGCCGGTCGGAACGAGCGGCCGCTCAAGAGAGGAGAACTTTCCGCACATCGATTCGGCCGGGTGCCGCCTGCCCGGCATCGACGCGTCATTGCCCGATCAACCGCGTATGACTCGGCAGCTCGACCGACAGATCGGTACCGCCCGCGGCCGGTCGCGACGTATCGCGCGTCGCGGCGAGCCATTGCGTGAACTCGGCGGCGGTCATGCCGACGGCCTGGGCCGAACTCGATACCGGCGTGGCCGGCGGCGTATCGGTCGCGCGGGCCGCCTGCGGCGAATGCGGCGTCGCACCGCGTGCCGCAGTCGCAGCATGTTGCGCGGCAGGCGCGTTCGCGCTCACCTGACGCGTCGCTTTGCCGCGCGACGCCGCAGCGGATTTCGCCGCCGGCCGCGCCGCAGCCACCACAACCGGCTTGCGCGCCGGCGATCCACGATCGGCACGCGGCGCCGTGGCTTCCGCGACGACGGCATTCGACGCGACCGCCATCGCCACCGCCACCGGCTCACCCGCCGAGCCGCTCCCCGCGACGTGCAACGCACGCGCTTCCGCGGACGCGGTTTCCGCTACCACCGTCGCGGCAGCCTTCATCTGCGCATCCCTCGGCGCCGCCCGATCCGCCCGCACGATCGCGACTTCCGCCGCGTGGCCCGTCGCCCGCGCGACTTCGGTCGCCGCGACGGCCGCCGTCGGCCCGGCCGCGATCGCCGCCGAATAAACCGCGTCGTGCTCGGCCGCGTGCTGACGCTCGTCGACCAGATGCGTCGCGAGGATGCACGTCGCGCCGAACAGCGCACACGCCATCAACGTGAGCCGCCAGCGGCGGCGCAGCGGATGCGGGCGCACCCACGCGCGGTTGTCGGAGCCGAAGTCGGTCGCGCGCACGACCTTGACCGGCCGCGCGGCCTTGGCAACGCTGCCGCCGCCAGCCGCGGGGGCCGGCACGCGAGGCGCGCCGTAGATATCGAACACGTGTTGCCGCGCGCGTCGGCTCGCCACGAACGGTCGGCGTCGCCGGCCGTACGGCGGCGGCACATCCGAGAACGGATGCGCGAGCGGAATCGCGTAATGCCCGGTGATGTCCTGCATGCTCATGATGTCGACGACGCATTGCGCGACATCCGCCGCGGCAATCCGTGCTCCCGTAGTTGAACGAATGGCTCCGAGTATCGCCGTCGCACCGGTTACGGTAAATCGGACTGCGTCACCTTCGGTCCGATACGGCGGTCAGCCTGGTCCTACCCGTGCCCGGGGCGGTCGAACGGACGGCGCCTCCCCGCGCGAGCCCTGCATCGAACCCGCGCGCCCTCGCACCGTCCGTCGACCGCTCAACTGCCGCGATACGTCGACACGTACCACGGCGAACACAGCAGCGGCACGTGATAGTGCTGCGCCGGGTCGGTCACCGTGAAGCGCACCGGCACGACGTCCAGCAACGCATCCGCCTCCCTGAAATACTCGCCGAGATGAAACCGCAGCTCGAAGTCGCCGCGGCGCGCGAGATCGCCGTCGAGCATCGGCGCGTCGTTGCGGCCGTCCACGTTGCTGGCCGCGCGCGCGACGAGCAGCGGCGGCGTCTCGCCCATGTCGTACAGCTCGATGCGCACGCCGACCAACGGCTGGCCGCTCGCGATATCGAGCACGTGCGTGCTGATGCCTGTCATGTCGTGTCCTTTCGCGGTTGCGTAGCCGCATGCATCACGTGGGTCACGTGGGTCACGTGCGTCATGTGCCGCGATACACCGTGTAGCTCCACGGCCCGAACTGCACCGGAAGATGCAGCCGCTCGTCGGCGCGCGCGATCCGGAACCGGATCGGCACGACCGTGAGGAACGGCGACTGCACGCCGCGGGCGCGGAAGTATTCGCCGACGTGCAACATCAACGTATACGTCCCCGCGCGATACGCGTCGCTGGCCAGCAGCGGTACCCCGGTGCCGCCGCGCGCACCGACGGTGGCGGTATGCAGCGGCACGTCGTGCCCGCCGTCGACGCGCGACAGCTCGATGCGCATCCCTTCGGCCGCGACGCCGTGCAGCATGTCGACGATCCGAACCGTCAGGTCGGGCGACGCAGCGCGCCGCACACCGCGCGCATGGCCCGGCGCCGGCTGCGCGTCGGCCGCCCACGCGGGCACCGCGGCCAGCGCGGCCGTCGCCAGCACGAGCCTGCGTCGCCCTGAATCGATCACGTCCTTCATGCGATGCGCCTCCTTACGCGAGCACGCGGGCGGCGTGCCCGGCCTTCCATCAGAACCGGCCGCGCAGGCCGATGAACACTTCGTTCGACGACAGCTTCGACTTCAACTGTTCGTCGCGTGCGTTGATGCGGTTCGCGAACGTGTTGAAGCCGGTTTCGACGTTGCCCATGTCGACATAGCGATACCCGAGGTCGATCGAGAAGCGCTTGTTGATCGCGTAGCTGACGCCCGCGCCGGCCGAGTACGCGAGGTTGGTCTGGGTCTTCGACGCGAAGCGGCGCGTATCGTTGGTCTGCCAGCCGTCGGCCGACACGATCGCGACACCGATGCCGAGCGTGCCGTACACGGAGAAGCCGCGGCCGAGGTCGAAATCCTTGTAGCCGTTCAGCATCAGGCGCTGCGCCGATACGTGGAATTCGTTCGCGTTCGCGTCGAACGGCGCCCAGTAGCTGGTGAAGTTGTTGGTGCGCTTGAACACGTATTCGCCTTCCGCGCGCCAGCCGTTGCCGAACTGGTAGCCGAGGCCGAGCGAGCTGGTGACGTTCGAGCCCGTCTCCGGGCCGCCGACGCGGCTCGCGACGCGCGGGCTCGTCAGCTCCATGTTCACCGCGTTGTCGAACGCGCCGATGACGCGGCCCGTCGCGTAGTAGCCGGCGTCGCCCGCGTCGGCGGTCTTCTTCGTCTCCGGTGCGGCGACGGGTTCGGCAAAGGCGGCGCCCGAGAACAGCAGGGCGAGCGTGGACGGCAGGGCAAAGCGCTTGATCATGATGAATCGAATCCTTGACGATGAATGACGAGTCGGAGAAGCCGTCATCGTAGGAATCGCGCTGCGATCGTTGAACCCGTTCGGCTACGGGTGGCACCTCCGTAGCGCTACGGAGACGAGCCGCCCGCGAGCGCCGCGTAATCGCGCACGAGCTCGACCAGCGACGCGGCCCGCAGCTTGTCGAACACGTTCGCGCGATAGGTTTCGACGGTGCGCGGCGACAGCCCGAGCGCACGGGCGATCTCCTTGTTGCTGCCGCCGCGCACGATCCCGTCCAGCACCTCGCGCTCGCGCGCGCTGAGCGTCGCGAGGCGGGCCGCGCGGGTCTGGTCGGCGTCGTCCTGGCCGCGTTGCGCGGCCTGCCGGCGCAGCGCCTGCTGCACCGTGTCGATCAACTCGTCGTCGTCCACCGGCTTGCGCAGGAAATCGAGCGCGCCGCGCTTGAACGCGCGCCGGCATGCGTCGACGTTGCCGTGGCCCGTCATCACGATCACCGGCAGGTCGCGCCGCGCGCGTAGCTCGTCGAGCGCATCGAGGCCGCTCATGCCGGGCATCCGGATGTCGAGCAGCACGCAGCCGAGCGCCGCGTCGTCGGCCTCGGCGAGAAAGGCCGACGCGTCCGCGTAGCAGCGCGTCGCCACGCCGACCGTGCGCAGCAGCAACGCGAGGCCGTCGCGCACGGCTTCGTCGTCGTCGACGATCGCGACGACGGACGCGTCGCGCGTGGAAGAAGGTTGACGCGAATCGTTCATGCGGCCTCCCCGGCCAGCGGCAGCAGCAACGCGGCTTCGACGCCGCCCGACGGCAGATTGCGCACCGTCAGCGTGCCGTCCTGGCGCTGCGCGAGCGTGTCGCACAGCGGCAGCCCGAGACCGAGCCCGCGCGCCCGCGTCGTGAAGAACGGTTCGAACAGGCGCGGCAGCGCGTCTTCCGGCACGCCGGGGCCGTTGTCGGTCACGCTGAAGCGGTAGTGCTTGCCGACGCGTGCGCCGCTGATGCGAATCTCGCCACGCGATGTGCCCGCCAGCGCGTCACGCGCGTTCTGGATCAGGTTGTGCAGGATCTGCTCGACCGCGATCGGCTCGGCGAACGGCCGCTCGCGCGCCGCCGCGTTGTGCCAGCCGAGCGCGATGTGCTCGCGCGCGCATTCGTCGCGGTACAGGAACAGCAGCGTATTCATGATCGCATCGGGATCGAGCGGCCGACGCTCGCCGCCATGCGCGGTGGTCACCGCATCACGCATGCGTTCCAGAATCGCCGCCGCGCGCTTCGCCTGCGCGACGCTCGTCTGCAGCGCGCGGCGCACGCTGTCGCGCTCGGCCGGCTGATCGAGCAGGCGCTCGGCCGCGCGCGTGTGGCTGACGATCGCGGTCAGCGGCTGGTTCAGCTCGTGCGCGAGGCCGGCCGCCATTTCGCCGAAGGTGTCGAGGCGGCCGAAGCGGTCGAGGCGCGCGCGGGTATCCTCGCGCCGCCGCGCCTCGCGCAGCCGCCATGCGCCGAGCGCGCCCGCCGCGAGCAACGCCGCTACCGCGTTCCACAGCGCGATCGGCAGCCACGGCAGATCGGCGGCCGTCAGCGTGCGCGTGGTGCGCAGCACGAACGCCTGCGGCTGCGCGGGCAGGTGTTTGTCGAGATGCATCGTCCACAACGGTGTCGCGTCGCCGCTCATGCGCTGCAGCAGATCGACGCGGCGGTCGCGCAATTCGAGCGCCGCCGACGAAATCGCCGTCGACCAGTCGCCCGGCTGCAACATCCGACGCGGATCGACGCGCACGGCCCAGCCCGTCCCCGCAATGAGCCAGTACGCGGCCGGGCCGTCGAACGCGAGCGTGAACGGCTTGCCGGGCCGCTGCTGCGGCAGCGCATCGGGCGCCGGGCCGCCGTCGGTCTGCCAGCCCACGCCGGGCCGCCAGTAAGCGAGCCCGTCGAGCTGCGGCATCCGCTCGCGCAGGTTGTCGAGCATGTGCGCGGGCGGCGCGGCCAGCGACGACGCGCCGAGCGTCGCGAGAATCGCCTCGTGCTGCGCGGCCTTCTGCGCGAGCAGGCGGATCGTGATGCTCGAATCCTGGAAGAAGCGGCCGTACGCGTCGGACACGGCGCGCGAGATGACGAACGCGGTGCCGGCGAGGCTCAGCGCGAGCCACGCGGCCAGCGCGGCGATTCGGAAAGACGGTTTCATGTTCGATGGCAAGCCGGAAAGCGCGCCGGTGAGCAACACGCAACGATTGCCGCACCCGGCGCCGGGTTGCCGTCATTGTCGGCAAATCGACCCGGCGCGTGGTCCGAATCCGGTTATGCCGGATGTCAGCCCAGTCCCAAACCGCTGCGGCACGGATCGCACGGCGCGAATTTCAGACTGGGCTGATGTTCTTCACGCACCGAACGCACCACAATCGGCTTGCTTGTTCTCCGTGGCCTCCTGGAGTACAGGCTCCATAGTCGATACCCTTTTCCCGCCGCCCCCGGCGGGACTTTTTTGGACGGCGTCACGCCGCTACCTGCCCGGAACCTGTCCGGCCATGATCGCGCTCTCCTCTCCTCATTCGCGCACGCCCGGTGCGATCGCATCGTGACCGACGCCCCTTCCACCACCGTCGCGATCCTGACGATCGACCATCCGAGCCGCGGCACGTTCGACGATCGGCTGCGTCGCGCCGGTTACGGCTACGACCGCCTGCGCATCGACGACATCCTGCGCCGCGCCGGCTACCGGCCGTCGCGTTTCGAGTATCTGCCCGACCTGCTCGCGAGCTGCGACACGCGCGCGTTCGATCTATTCATCGTCCAGTGCGAAACGGCCTGCCGCCGCACGACGGACGCGATCCGTGCGCTGCGCGCGCGGTTCGCCGGCACCGTGGCGATCGTGTCGATCAGCCAGCGCGACGCCGAGCTCGCGCGCTCCGCGTGTTTCGTCGCCGGCGCGAACGAGCACCATCCGTACACCGTGGCGCCGGACACGTTGATCGCCAGCATCGCGACCTGGCTGCGCTGGTCGCATCATCGTGCGACCCATCATCGCCACTGGCGCATCGGCGCGTTCGAATTCGACACGGCCACGCGCAGCGTGAACGTCGCGGGCCGCGAGCACGTGCTGACCGAGAAGCACTTCCAGATCGCGACCGCGTTCTTCCTGAACATGGGCCGCGCGCTCGACCGTACGCACATGAGCCAGCTCGTGTGGGGGTCGCTCGTCGCATCGACGAGCCGGCGGCTCGACACGCACGTCGCGTATCTGCGCGACCGGCTCGAACTCGACGGCCGGCACGGCGTGAAGATGATGACGATGTACGGATTCGGCTATCGGCTCGTCACGTGCGAGCCGGGTGCGGAGCCCGCACAGGAAGACGCGGCGCGGCAATAGCCGGCTGCGCATCGGGAATCCTGCGGGCTCGCGGTCGCCGGTCGCGCGCCTGCGCCGCACGTGCGTCACCCGGTCGACTCGCCGCCCCCGCAACCCTGACAGGCCCCATTGCGCGCTGATCGGACTCCATTATCATGGGGGCACCCTGGCCGACCGCCCCGCTCCCGATGGACCACCGCGCCGCACCCGATCCCGCCCGCTCCGCCGCCGCGCCCGCGCCTGCCGCGCCCACCCGCGTCGGCCGCCGCCAGCGCGCGCTGCTCTATGCCGGCGGCGCGGCCGTGACGGTCGCGATCCTGCTCGCGAGCGGCCTGATGCTGTACACGATGGCGCGCGAGGCGATCCAGGCGCGCTATACGACCTTCGCGGTCCGCCAGTTCCTCGTCCAGATCGAATTCAAGATGCGCACGACGGGCATGGACACGCTCGTCACGCACGACGAAGCCGTGTGGAATTCCCGTGCGACCGATCCGGCGCGCGTCGCCGCGCTCGCGGCCGGCCATGGCCGATTGATCATCCAGGGCAGCCCGACTTTCCCGCCGACGCTCGTGCTGGCCGACCTGTCGCCCGCGCACCCGGCCGACAGCTACGCGCACGACCTGGCGATGGCGAGCGACATGAGCTATCGCGTCGGCGCGTACGTCGCGAAGCACGATGCCGATCGCTCGATCGCGGGCTACGTGTATCGCCCCGACCGCAGCTTTGCGGTCGTCATCCCCGAACCGGTGCCGCCCGATCCGCTCACCGCGTCGCCCGCCACCGATGCGGCCACGCTGGTCGACAAAGTCGCCGCCGGCATCACGACGCCGCCGCCCGGGCAATACGAATGGCATCCGCCCGTCTACGATCCCGTGCAGCGGCGCGACGTGTTCCGGATCGCCGGCGCCGTCTACGACATGCAGGTGCCGCGCGCGGTGTTCCTGTCGACGGTGCCGGTCGACGTGCTGCGTGCGCGCCTCGCGACGGGCGACACGGCCGATTCGGCGATCATCGTCGACGCGCACGGACGCACGCTGCTGCGTGCCGGCACCGCGGCCGACGACGATGCCACCCGCGCGGCCGTCGAGCGGCTCGGCGCGCACACGCGCGAAGCCGTCCGCCGCGGCGGGCCGCGCACCGCGTTCGGCGACGGGCTGTTCTCGCTGAGCCAGCCGATCGCCGAAACCGAGTGGACGCTCGTGCAGGCGTTCACGCTGCGCTCGCTGCTCGCGACGATCGGCCTGCGCGCGGGCTGGTACGTCGCGATCATGCTCGCGGTGATCGCGCTCGTGTGGTGGCTGCTGGTGCGTTTCGACCGCCGCGTGCTGAAACCCGACGACGCGCGCACGCGGCGCGTGATCGACAGCGAGAACCTGAACCGGACGATCGTCGAAGCGGCGCCGTCCGGCATCGCGCTGCTGTCGCTCGCCGATGGCGCGGTGCTGCTGCAGAACGACACGATGCGCGACTACGATGCGCGCCGCGCGGGCGAGCCGTCGTTGCCGGCGCGGCTGCTCGAACGCTTCGACCGTTCGCCGGCCGCCGCCGCGTGGCAACCCGATCTGCACGTGACGCTGCCCACCGCCGGCGGCGAAGCGGTCGACCTTCTCGTCAACCTCGTGCGCACGCGCTTTCACGACATGGACGTCGTGCTGTGCAACTTCTCCGACATCACGTCGCAGAAGAACATCGAGCGCCGGCTCGACGAAGCGGCGCGCGCCGCCGACGCCGCGAACGACGCGAAATCCGCGTTCCTCGCCACGATGAGCCACGAGATCCGCACGCCGCTGAACGCGATCCTCGGCAATCTCGAGCTGATCGGCCGCGAGCCGCTCGCCGAGTCGCAGCGCGAACGGCTGCAGACGGTCGAAGGCGCGTCGTCGGTGCTGCTCGACCTGATCAACGACATCCTCGACCTGTCGAAGATCGAGGCCGGCCAGATGACGATCGAGGCGATTCCGTTCGATCTCGCGGAGACGATCCGGCAGACCGGCGCGATGTTCGAACCGCTCGCCGCAGCGAAGGGCTTGCAGTTCGACGTGTTCGTCGACGATGCGCTGGCGTCGCGCTATCTCGGCGATCCGACGCGCATCCGGCAGATCGCCGCGAACCTGCTCGGCAACGCGATCAAGTTCACCAACCACGGCGAAGTGACGCTCGAGGTGTATCTGCGCGACGACACGAACCCCGATTCGCCGATCGCGATCGGCGTCAGCGATACCGGCATCGGCATGACCGACGCGCAGCGCGCGGCGCTGTTCCGCCCGTTCACGCAGGCCGATACGTCGATCACGCGGCGCTACGGCGGCACGGGCCTCGGGCTCGCGCTGACGAAGCAGCTCACGCAGATGATGCACGGTGCGGTCGAAGTGAAGAGCGCGCCCGGCAAGGGCAGCACGTTCGTCGTCACGTTGCCGATGCGGGCGGCGAGCGACGCGCAGGTGGCCGAGCACGACGCGGCGCTCGCCGACGACGGTGCGCTGCCGAGCGTCACCGCGCGCGTGCTGGTGGTCGACGATCATCCGGTGAACCGCACGCTGCTGCAGGGGCAGCTCGTCACGCTCGGCTATGCGGCGGATGCGGCCGAGGAAGGCGCGTCGGCGCTGCGGCGCTGTGCCGATACGCGCTACGACCTCGTGATGACCGATCTGAACATGCCGGGCATGGACGGTTACACGCTCGCGCGCGTGCTGCGTGCGCAGTATCCGGGGCTGCCGATCGTCGCCGTCACCGCGCATGCGAGCGCGGCCGAACATGCGCGCTGTGCGGAAGCGGGGATCGTGTCGGTGCTCGTGAAGCCCGTGCTGCTCGACACGATCGACCGGACCGTGCGGCGATATGCGCATGCGGCCGCCGCGCAGGCGCCGGCCCGGCGCGCGCTCGTCGATCTCGCGGAAGGGCCGTTGCCGCCGGACGTGCACACGCTGCTGGAAACGAGCCTCGCGCAATCGCTGGCGGGGATTCGCGATGCGAAAGCATGCGACGACGTGGCCGCGTTGCGGCACGAACTTCATTCGCTGCGCGGGGCGTTTGCGACGATTCACGAGCATGAGGTCGCGGATGCGGTCGGCGTGTTGCAGGCGGCCATTCCTGGTGGTGACATGAGCGCTTTCGACGCGCAGCTGGCGCATATGGAACGTCTTGCGCGTGAAGCACTTCAACGGCGCGCGACGCAAGCACCGTCTGCCTGAACACGGCGCGACCGGCGCTCGCCGGTCGGTCTCTTTCTCTCTCCCTACCTGACGTTCGGATCACGCCGGCGAGGACATCGCACGCCTGTAGGACTGGGCCTACAAAGACGCTATCTCGAATCAGCCAAGGACGACTGATTAGGACGAGGCCGATCCCTACCATCGGTTTGTGAACTGACAAACTGAAAGGAGTAGGGATATGAACAAGACCTATCGCAGCGTTTGGAACGCCGTGACCAGCACGTGGACGGCCGCAGCCGAAACGGCGAAGTCGCATTCGAAGGGTTCGTCGCGCGCGGCGCGGCAGGCGGTGATCGCGATTGCGCTGGGGAGCGCGTCGATCGGCGGCGCAATGGCAGCCGAAGCGTGCACGGCAGAGGACGGATCGAGCGGTACGGTCGATGCGGCAGGTGTGTGCAAGGTAGCAGGCGGCGGGACGATCGGCACGATGGGCTCGATCGGAACCATGGCGGCCGACGACACGACGTACGTGAAGGTCAACAGTTCTGTAGCCGCTGCATCGGCAGGCACCCCGAATTCGATTGCCATTGGGCCGAACGCTCAGGTCATTAACGGTGGCGTCACCGGCGCCAATTCGTCGATCGCCATCGGTTACGGGGCGACAGCCGGCGGTACCGACACAATCATGATCGGGACGAATGCGCGTCATACGGGATCGGGGGCGACAGTAATCGGCGCCCAGGCCAGCGTCATGGGTGGCGGCGCGGGCGTCGCAGTGGGATACAGCAGCTCGGCCGCAGGTACCGGCGGCGTCGCACTTGGTACCAGTGCAACGGCCAGCGGACGCAACTCCGTTGCCCTGGGTACGAACAGTACCGCGAGCGCAGATAACTCCGTATCTATTGGTTCCGCAACTCAGCAACGTCGCTTGACAAATCTTGCTGCCGGTACGGCCGATACGGACGCCGTGAACGTCGGCCAGATGAACGCCGGCCTGTCGACAAAGGTCGACGATACGTACATCAAGATCGGCACCACCGCTGGTCCGGCTGCAGTCAGCGGCAACGGTATCGCGATCGGCGGCGCTACCAGTGCGACTGGCGCAGGCTCAGTTGCAATCGGCAATAGCGCTTCCGCAACATCGCAGTCATCTGTCGCTCTCGGGAATAGTTCGGCTGCTATTGGCGGAAACAACGGGACGGCCGTGGGTGTGAGTGCATCTGCGAGCTCCGCATGGACCACCGCGTTAGGTTCGATGGCACAGGCAGACGGCGCCAGCGCAACGGCGATCGGCGCCCAATCGCACGCCACCGGTCGTCGTTCAATCGCACTGGGTATCACTGCGTCGTCCACCGGCGATCAAGCTGTCGCGATCGGGTATGGCGCACTCGCGGACCGCGATTTCACGGTATCGGTCGGTTCCACCACTCAGCAACGCCAGATCACCAACATGGCCGCCGGTACGGAAGATACCGACGCCGTGAACGTCGGCCAGATGAACGCCGGCCTGTCGACCACGAACGCTTCGATTGCGGCGACGAACACGGCATTGTCGACGACCAATGCATCGCTTTCGACGACGAATGCAACCCTCTCGACGACGAACTCGTCGCTGTCCACCACCAATACCCTGCTGTCGACGGCCAATTCGCAGATCGCTTCGCTCCAGGGCGACATGACGGCCGCAAAGACCGGCATCTCGACGAACACGTCCGACATCACGAAGCTCAACGACAAGCTGGGCGAGTTGTCGAGCGGCACGCTCGGTCTCGTTCAGCAGGCCACCAAGAGCGACAACATCACCGTCGGTGCGGAAACCGGCGGCCGCGTCGTGGACTTCACCGGCATGGACGGCACCCGCACGCTCACCGGCGTCATGGCAGGCGACGTGTCGGCGGCCAGCACCGAAGCCGTGAACGGCGCACAGCTGCACGGCGTGTCGGACAGCGTCGCGTCCGCTATCGGCGGTAGTTCGATCGTCAACCCGGACGGTTCGATCTCCGCACCGGTCTTCACCGTCGGCGACGGCAGCGGCGGCACCAGGATCGTCAACTCGGTCGGTGACGTCGTCACCAACCTCGACGGCCGTACGACGGCCAACGAAGGCGATATCAAGAAACTCGCTGACGATATCGGCAGCGGCACGCTCGGCCTCGTCCAGCAAGCCGCCAAGGATGACAACATCACCGTCGGCGCGAAAACCGGCGGCCGCGTCGTGGATTTCACCGGCATGGACGGCACCCGCACGCTCACCGGCGTCAAGGCAGGCGACGTCTCGGCGGCCAGCACCGAAGCCGTGAACGGCGCACAGCTGCACGGCGTGTCGGAAAGCGTCGCGTCCGCTATCGGCGGCAGCTCGATCGTCAACCCGGACGGGTCGATCTCCGCACCGGTCTTCACCGTCGGCGACGGCAGCGGCGGCACCAAGATCGTCAACTCGGTCGGTGACGTCGTCACCAACCTCGACGGCCGTACGACGGCCAACGAAGGCGATATCAAGAAACTCGCTGACGATATCGGCAGCGGCACGCTCGGCCTCGTCCAGCAAGCCGCCAAGGATGACAACATCACCGTCGGCGCGAAAACCGGCGGCCGCGCCGTGGACTTCACCGGCTCGGACGGCACGCGCAAGCTCACGGGCGTCGCGGCAGGCGACGTGTCGGCAGCCAGCAACGAGGCCGTGAACGGTGCGCAGCTGCACGGCGTATCGGAGAGCGTCGCAGCAGCCATCGGCGGCAGCTCGATCGTCAACCCGAACGGTTCGATCTCCGCGCCGATCTTCACCGTCGGTGACGGCAGCGGCGGCACCAAGATCGTCAACTCGGTCGGGGACGTCGTCACCAATCTCGACGGCCGTACGACGGCCAACGAAAGCGATATCAAGAAGCTCTCGGACGATATCGGCAGCGGCACGGTCGGCCTCGTCCAGCAAGCCGCCAAGGATGACAACATCACCGTCGGCGCGAAAACCGGCGGCCGCGCCGTCGACTTCACCGGCTCGGATGGCACGCGCAAGCTCACGGGCGTCGCGGCAGGCGACGTGTCGGCAGCCAGCAACGAGGCCGTGAACGGCGCACAACTGCACGGCGTATCGGACAGCGTCGCATCGGCCATCGGCGGCGGCGCAACGGTGAACCCGGACGGCTCGATCTCCGCGCCGGTCTTCACCGTCGGCGACGGCAGCGGCGGCACCAAGATCGTCAACTCGGTCGGCGACGTCGTCACCAACCTCGACGGCCGCATGACGACCAACGAAGGCGGCCTGAAGAAGCTCTCCGAGCAGCTCGAAAACGGCTCGCTCGGCCTCGTCCAGCAAAACTCGGCCGGCACGATCACCGTCGGCGCGCTGGCCGGCGGCACGTCGGTGAACTTCACCGGCAGCAGTGGCGCACGCGTGCTGTCCGGCGTCGCCAACGGCGTGGACGATGACGACGTCGTGACCGTGTCGCAGCTCCGCGCGACCGGCCTGATCGACTACACGGGCAAGGAAGTCGGCGCGGTCACCTACGACTCGGGCCTGAATTTCGACACCGTAACGTTCGCCGGCACCTTCGGCACGAAGCTGCAGCGCGTGGCCGCCGGCGAGATCAGCGCGACGAGCATGGACGCCGTCAACGGCAGCCAGCTGTTCGATCTGCAGGAGCAGTTCGCGAAGCAGTACGGCGACCTGAGCGGCCAGCTCGGCGACCTGTCGAGCCGCTTCGGCGACCTGTCCGACCGCCTCGGCGATCTCGAGGCGAACCCCGGCACGGGCGGCCCCGGCACGGGCGACGGCTCGACCGTCGTCGGCGAGGGTGCGGTGGCGTCGGGCGAGAACAGCTCGGCGATCGGCGACAGCGCGCTCGCATCGGGCGAAAACGCATCGGCGGTCGGCCAGGGCGCGGTCGCATCGGGCAACAACGGCTCGGCCATCGGCCAGGGCTCCGTGGCGTCGGGCGAGAACGGCTCGGCACTCGGTCAAGGCGCGGTCGCGTCGGGCGAAAACGGCACGGCGCTCGGCCAGGGTTCGGCGGCATCGGGCGCGAACGGCACGGCCGTCGGCCAGGGTGCGGTCGCATCGGGCGAGAACAGCACGTCGCTCGGCCAGGGCGCGTCGGCCACCGGCAGCGGCTCGGTCGCGATCGGCCAGGGTTCGGTCGCGACGGAAGCCAACACCGTTTCGTTCGGCGACGGCACGGCAGAAGGCAACCGCCGGCTCGTCAACATCGCGGACGGCATCAACGCGTCCGACGCGGCGACGAAGGGCCAGCTCGACCGTGCGATGGAATCGGTCGACGCACGCTTCAACGACACGAACCGCGCGATCAACGACGTCGCGAAGAACGCGTACGCCGGTATCGCGGCCGCGATGGCGATGCCGAACATGACGCCGTCGCAGCCGGGCAAGACGGTCGTCGCGGTCGGCGCCGCGAACTTCAAGAGCGGCTCGGCGATTGCCGCCGGCGCCACCTATCGGTCGCGCAACGGCAACTGGCTGGTGAACGGCGCGACGTCGATCACGTCGGTCGGCGATGTGGGGGTGCGTGCCCAGGTCGGCTACGAGTTCTGACCGGCGCGCTCCGCGCAAGCGGAGCGTCGACCCGAAGCGGAAGGGCGCGAGCCCTTCCGCTATTCGGCCGACGGCCAGTGGCGATTCATCCGAGTCACCACCGGCCGTCGGCGCGACGGGATCGCGTCCGGCCAGCCGTTTCGCCGCGACCGATCGCGCCCCGCGCCGGCCCCAATCCGCGTCAACGACGCCGAGCGCGTGCCGCCAGGCACCGCGCAACGCGCGAGAAACCCATGAACAGAACCTTTCCCATTCGCATCGCGATCGCCGACGATCATCCGGCGGTCGTCATCGGCGCCCGCTACGAGCTGTCGGCGACGAACACCGTCGCGGTCGTCGCGACCGCGCACAACTCGACGGAGCTGATGGACGCGCTGTCCAACCATCCATGCGACGTGTTGGTGTCCGACTACGCGATGCCGGGCACCGAATACGGCGACGGCCTCGCGATGTTCACGACCATCCTCAAGCGCTTTCCCGGCTTGAAGATCGTCGTGATGACGATGATGGAAAACGCGGTGGCGCTGCGCGCACTGATCGATATCGGCATCGCATGCATCGTCAGCAAGTCGGACATGCCGAATCACCTGACGATGGCGATTCACGCGGCCTATACGAACGGCCGCTACCTGTCGCCGTCGATGGACCGAATCCTGCGCAATACGGGCAGCGTCGGCGGCCGGGCACCCGCGCTGTCGGTGCGCGAGGTCGAGGTGATCCGTCTCTTTTCGTCGGGGCTGTCGGTCAACGAGATCGCCGACAAGCTGAACCGCAGCAAGAAGACGATCAGCACGCAGAAAAGCTCGGCCATGCAGAAGCTCGGCATCGAGCGCGACGTCGACCTGGTGCGCTATGCGATCGCGTGCGGGCTCGTCACCGACTACGGCTACGCGCCGCCCGCGCGCGGCGATGAAGCAGGCGGCTGAAACCGCCGCCGTGACCTGAAACGAAAAACCCCGGCAGCCGCGAGGCGCCGGGGTTTCGGTGCATCGGTACGATCCGGCGCACTCAACTTGATGGCCGCCATCCCGCGCGGCCGGCATCGTCGCGCGTGCCGTCAGGCCGGATCGACGCTGCCTTCCTCTTTCGTGTCACCGCCCCGCCCTTCGCTGGCCGACGCGGCGACGATCCCGTGCTCGATCGCGTAACGCAGCAGGTCGATGTCCTTCTCGATCCCGAGCTTTTCCATCGCGCGCGCCTTCTGCGTGCTGATCGTCTTCTTGCTGCGGCTGAGTTTGTCGGCGATCTCGTTGACCGTGAGGCCCGACGCATAGAGCCGCACGACTTCGAGCTCGCGGTCGCTGAGGTCGCGCTTCTGGTCGGCCGCCCGGGCGCTCGAATGCGACGTGAGCGTGCGCACGACCTTCTCGACCGACGGCGAGAAATACGTGCCGCCCGTCGCGGCCGCGTGAATCGCGGGAATCAGGTGATCGATCGTGTCGGATTTGCTGACGATGCATTCGATGCCGAGCCGCGTCAGCGCGCCGATCACGGCCGGGTTGTCGAGCATGGTCAGCACGACCAGCTTCACGGCCGGGTGATTGCGCTGAAGATAGGAGAACAGCGTGATGCCGTCGCCGTGTGCGCTGCCGGGCATCGCATAGTCGGACACCACGACGTCGCACACGCCGGCCTCGACGAGCCGGATCAGCTCGGTCGAATTGACGGCCTTGCCGGTCAACTGGATCGTCGGCACCGACGACAGGCCGTGCTCGACGCCGACCAGCATCGCCGGGTGGTCGTCGGCCAGTACCACGCGTATCAGATAGCTTCCCATAGTCGTCCAGATGTGCGCGGCAATCGTCGCAGCCGGCTCGCCGCCTGGCGGGCGGCGACGGCGCGCATCGCGGCGTCGTGGATCGTAATTGGGCGCTATCTTCGCATGAAACCGGGGCGGCAACCATGGATCGCCCGGCGGGCCGCAGCCCGGGGCCGGGCGCCGACACGAAAAAAGCCGCCGGCGCATCGAGCGCCGGCGGCTTCGAACTTCTTCCGGGGAAAGCAGGCCGGCATCAGCCGGTCATGCCGCCCCAGCCTTACTGCGCGTCGATCCGGACCTCGACGCGGCGGTTCTGCGCGCGGCCTTCGGCCGTCGCGTTGGACGCGACCGGCTCGGCGGCACCCTGGCCCTGCGACACGAACGACTGCGCCTTCAGGCCGTTGGCGCTCAGGTAGTTCATCGCGTTGCGCGCGCGCGAAGCCGACAGCGCGAGGTTGTGCGTCGCGCTGCCCGTCGAATCGGTGAAGCCGGTGACCGTCACGCGACGGAATTCGACGCCGCGATTGACCTCGATGAACCGGTCGAGATTGCTGCGCGCCTGCGGCGTCAGCACCGCGCTGTCGAGCGCGAAATTCGCGTCGCCCTGCAGCAGCACCTGGCGCTGCGGGACCGGCGCGGGCCGCGGCTGCGGCTGCGGTTGCGCGACCGGGGCCACCACCGGGGCCGGCTGCGGCTTGCCGCACATGAACGTGATTTCGCGCGGGTCCTTCATCGGCGCACGGCTGTACACGCGGTCGATCATCTCGAGCGGCGTGAAGCCCTTGCCCTGGCAGAATTCTTCCGCCGCGCGGGCACAGGCGTTCGCGCTGCCCAGCAGCCCGTCGCAGCTCACGCGGAACACGTTGTCCGGCTTGCCGGGAATCGACACCGCGCGGATGTCGTAAGTGACGCCCGATTGCGTCGTGCACGCACCGAGCGCCATCGCGATCGCGCCGATCGACGCGGCGCGCAACAACAAGGTTTTCATGGTCATGATGAAACGCCCGCCACGAAGGCGGGCGCGTAAAAAAGTTGAATAAGGGAAGTCGGGGCGGGCGGGGCAAGCTGCTGCCCCGCCCGGCGCGTTACCACTGATACGAAGCGCCCACGCCGACCGTATTGCCGCCGCTCGACATACCCACGCCGGCCTTCATCTTCAGGTTCTGCGTGATGCGGGCTTCGCCGCCGAACGCCACCGCCTGATAGCCCTTGTAGGTCGCGCCGCCGATACCGAACGAAATCGTCTTGCCCGGATCGACGCCCGGAATCATCGTCAGCGCGGTGGCCGCGGCGATACCCGAGTACGCGTTACGCGACAGGTCGTTGACCTGGCCCTGCATGCCGCCCATGGCCCGGTCGAGCTGACCCTTCGTCGCGACGTCGGTCGCGCTCACACCGTCCGACACGTTCGAGATCGTGCGGGTCCGGTCGATCGAGCCGACCGACACGGTATCGTCGCCGTACGCGGTCGAACCGGCACCCAGCGCCACCGAGTTCGAACCCGACGCGTTCGCGCCCGAGCCGATCGCGACCGACTGGTTGCCCGATGCGTTCGAGCCGCTGCCGATCGCCGTGGCGCCTTCGGCCGCGCTCTTCGCGCCGGAGCCGATCGCGACGCCGTTGCTCTGCGACGCGCCCGCGTTCGAACCGATCACCGTGGCGTTGTTCGCGCCCGTGCCGATCGTCGCGCCCGAACCGGCGGCCGTGTTGCCCGTACCCGCGCCTGCGTTGGCCGGCGTCGTGCTGCCCGTGCCCACGTCGGTGCCGGCGAAGTAGTCGTTACCCGAACCACCGTTGCCCGGACCACCGCTGCCCGGCGGCCGCTGCTCGAGATCGCCGACACGATCGTCGAGACCGCCGATACGGTCGCTCAGCTCGCTCAACTGGCCGAAGTTCACCGCGTCGTACTGGCTCGCGCCGTCCGCCACGTTCGTCAGTCGCACCGGCGCCGCGCCCGTGCCGCCCAGCGTCACCGAACCGTAGTTCGGCGTGCCGTCGCGATTCAGGTCGTAACGCACCGCGAGCGAATCGGTCGCGCCGTACTGGGCTGCCGCCTGCACGGCTTCGGCCACGGTCTTGTACTTGCTGCCGTTCACCTCGATCGACGTATCCGCGAGCTTGCCGTCGGCATCGACCGTCGTCCCGCCACCGATCACGTCCGCCACGCTCTGCGCGGTACCGTGCAGCTGCGAACCGTTGACCGCGTCGACGCTCGTCGCGCTCACCGCGCCCGCCGCCACGCCGGTCAGCACGCGGTTGCCCGCCGTGCCCGCGAAGTTCACGGTCGTGCCGTCCGTGTCCTTCGCGACCGTGATGTCGCGCGTCGTATCGTCCTGCTGAACCAGGCCGATCGAACCGTGGACGAGGCTGTTCGAGATGTTCTCGATCGCATCGCCGACGTTGTCGAACGTCTTGTCGCTGACCTTGTACGACGGGTTCGTCACGTTGCCGTCCGCGTCGACGCTCGCGCCGCCGCCGAGCGACTTCGCGACGCTCTGCGACACGCCGTGCAGCTGCGCGCCGTTGATCGCGTCCGTGCTGGTGGCCGATACCGCGCCTGCCTTCACGTTCGAGATCGTCGTGCCGTTCGCGCCGGCCAGCGTGACCTGGTCGAAGTTCGCCGAGCCGTCGGCATGCTTGCCATACGTCACCGCGAGCGAAGCCAGACCCGCACCCGGGTTGGTCGGATCGACCGGCGCCACCAGGCCTGCGTCCTGCAACTGGCCGAGGTTGATCGCGTCGTGACGGTCCGTACCGTCGGCAACGTTCTTCAGTACGACCGGAGCCGTCGCACCCGCGCCGCCCAGCGTCACCGAACCCATGTTCGGCGTGCCGTCCGTATTACGGTCGTACGTCACAGCAGCGATCGACTGACCCGTGACCGGGTCGACCAGACCCGAATCGGCGAGCTGCTTGTTGATCACGGTGATGTTTTTCGTGTTCGTCACCGTACGGCCGTCGAGGTTCGACAGCGCATCGCCCACGTTGTTGTACGCGACCGACTTCGATGCATCGGCCGGATCGGCCAGCGAGTACGTCGGGTTCGTCACCTTGCCGTCCGCGCCCACCGTCGAACCGCCGCCCAGCGAATCGGCCACGCTCTGCGCGGTGCCGTGCAGCTGCGCACCGTTGATCGCGTCCGTGCTGGTGGCCGTGACCGCGCCCGCCTTCACGTTCGTCAGCGTCGTGCCGTCCGTGCCCTTCAGCGTAACCACGTCCTGCGTCGCGCTGTCGTATGCCACGGCGAGCGACGTCAGCCCCTTGCCCGGATTCGTCGGATCGACCGGCGCGACCAGGCCTGCGTCCTGCAACTGGCCGAGGTTGATCGCGTCGTTGCGGTCCGTGCCGTCGGCGACGTTCTTCAGTGCGACCGGCGTCGTGGCGCCCGCACCGCCCAGCGTCACGGCATCCTTCGCCGCGCTGTCGTACGTCACCGCCATCGACGTCAGCTTGCCCGAGCCGTCTTCGCCCACCAGGCCGGCGTTCTTCAACTGGCCGAGGTTCAGCGCATCGCCGTCGTCCGTCGCATCCGCGACGTTCTTCAGCTGCGTCGGGCCCGTGCCGTTGCCGAGCGTCACCGAACCGTAGTTCGGCGTGCCGTCCGCGTTACGGTCGTATGTCACCGCCGCAATCGCCTTGCCCGTCGACGGATCGATCAGGCCCGAATCCTTCAGCTGCGAGACGTTCACCGCGTCCATGTCGGCCACACCGGCCTTCACGTTCGACAGCGTCGTGCCATCCGTGCCCTTCAGCGTGACGACATCCTTCGCCACGCCGTCGTACGCGACGGCCAGCGACGTCAGGCCCGCGCCCGGGTTGGACGGATCGACCGGCGCAACGAGGCCCGCGTCCTGCAACTGGCCGACGTTGATCGCGTCGTGACGGTCCGTACCGTCGGCAACGTTCTTCAGTGCGACCGGCGCCGCTGCGCCCGTGCCGCCCAACGTGACCGTGTCCTTCGCTGCACCGTCGTACGTCACGGCCATCGACGTCAGGTTGCCCGCGCCGTCGTCGCCCACCAGACCGGCGTTCTTCAACTGGCCGAGGTTCAGCGCATCGCCGTCGTCCTTCGCATCCGCGACGTTCTTCAGCGCCACAGGCGTGGTTGCGCCCGCGCCGCCCAGCGTCACGCTGTCCTTTGCCGCGCTGTCGTACGTCACTGCCGCAATCGGCTTGCCGGTCGACGGATCGATCAGGCCTGCATCCTTCAGTTGCGAGACGTTCACCGCGTCCAT
Organism: Burkholderia orbicola; assembly: GCF_900100915.1. Taxonomy (NCBI): domain Bacteria; kingdom Pseudomonadati; phylum Pseudomonadota; class Betaproteobacteria; order Burkholderiales; family Burkholderiaceae; genus Burkholderia; species Burkholderia orbicola. Next base: position 1,620,765 of record NZ_FNKW01000002.1, read on the forward strand.
GTCGGCCACGCCGGCCTTCACGTTCGACAGCGTCGTGCCGTCCACGCCGGCCAGCGTCACCTTGTCGCGTGCCGCGCCGTCGTACGTCACCGCCATCGACGTCAGGTTGCCCGCGCCGTCGTCGCCGACCAGACCGGCGTTCTTCAACTGGCCGAGGTTCAGCGCGTCGCCGTCGTCCTTCGCGTCCGCGACGTTCTTCAGTGCGACCGGCGTGGTCGCGCCCGCGCCGCCCAGCGTCACGGTGTCCTTCGCCGCGCTGTCGTACGCCACCGCCAACGGATTGCCGCCGCTGTTCTTGTCGAGCGCACCGAGGGCGTCGCCCACGTTGTGGTAGTCCTGGCCGCCGACCGAGTACGTCGGGTCGGTGAGCGAACCATCCGCGCCGACGCCCGCGCCGCCGCCGATCTTGTCCGCGACGCTCTGCGACACCGTGAACAGCTGCGAGCCGTTGACTGCGTCGTGGCTCGTTGCGTTCACCGCACCGGCTGCGACGTTGTGGATCGCGACCGGCACGCCGGCGTTGCCCAGCGTCACGCTGTTCTTCGCCGCGCCGTCGTACACCACGGCCAGCGATTCGCCGGTCTTCGGGTCGATCACGCCGCCCTTCTCCAGCGAATCCTTCAGGTCGCCGAGGTTCTGGTTCGTCGCGAACAGCTGCGAACCGTTGACCGCGTCCTTGCTGTCTGCGGCGAGCACGCCGTCGGCCACGTTGTGCAGGGCGACCGGCGCGGTCGCGCCTGCGCCACCCAGCGTCACGCTGTCCTTCGCCGTGCCGTCGTACGTCACCGCCATCGACGTCAGGTTGCCCGAGCCGTCGTCGCCGACCAGGCCCGCATCCTTCAGCTGGCCGAGGTTCAGCGCATCGCCGTCATCCTTCGCATCTGCGACGTTCTTCAGCTGCGTCGGACCCGTGCCGTTGCCCAGCGTCGCCGAGCCGTAGTTCGGCGTGCCGTCCGCGTTACGGTCGTATGTCACCGCCGCAATCGCCTTGCCCGTCGACGGATCGATCAGGCCCGAATCCTTCAGCTGCGAGACGTTCACCGCGTCCATGTCGGCCACACCAGCCTTCACGTTCGACAGCGTCGTGCCACCCGCGCCAGCCAGCGTGACCACGTCCTTCGCCACGCCGTCGTACGCGACGGCCAGCGACGTCAGGCCCGCACCCGGGTTGGACGGATCGACCGGCGCAACCAGGCCTGCGTCCTGCAACTGGCCGAGGTTGATCGCGTCGTGACGGTCCGTACCGTCGGCAACGTTCTTCAGTGCCACCGGCGCCGTCGCACCCGCGCCGCCCAGCGTCACCGAACCCATGTTCGGCGTGCCGTCCGCATTACGGTCGTACGTCACCGCGGCGATCGACTGACCTGTGACCGGATCGACCAGACCCGAATCGGCAAGCTGCTTGTTGATCACGGTGATGTTTTGCGTGTTCGTCGCCGTGCGGCCGTCGAGGTTCGACAGCGCGTCGCCCACGTTGTCGTATGCGACCGACTTCGACGCATCCGCCGGATCGGCCAGCGAGTACGTCGGGTTCGTCACCTTGCCGTCCGCGCCCACCGTCGAGCCGCCGCCGAGCGAATCCGTCACGCCCTTCAGCTGGCCGACGTTCACCGCATCGGTCGTTTGCGTACCTGCCGCGACGTTGACGATCTGGCGTTCCGCGCCCGCACGGCCGACCGACAGCGCGTTCGCACGATCCGAAAACGCGTTCGCGCCAAGCGCGATGCTGTTGGCCGCGCCTGCGGTCGCGTTCGCGCCGAGCGCCATCGCGCCTTCGACGCTGCGCGCGACGTTCGCACCCGTACCGATCGCGACCGCGTTGGTCGCGCCGGCCCGCACGTTCGCGGCGTTACCGACCGCGATCGAGCCGTCGCCGATCGCCTGCGCACCGTTGTTGCCGACTGCCAGCGCGTAATCGCCGTTCGCCTGCGCGTTCGCCCCCAGCGCGACGGCTTGCGTGCCGTTCGTCTGGACGTTCGAACCCACGGCGACCGAGTAGTCCTGGCCGGCGCCGGTCTGCGCGAAGCTGCCGATCGCGACCGAGTTGTTCGAACCCGCGCCGCTCTGGAGGCCCACCGCCACCGCGTTGGCGCCGCTTGCCGCCGTCGACGAGCCGATCGCGGCCGCCGTGGCCTTGGTCGGGTCCGCGCCGTTCAGCGAAGCGACGTTGTTGCCCTGCAGGCCTTCGACCGCGACCAGCGGGTCGCTGACGTCCATCGGCTGCATCGAGCGCGCGCTCACCTCGTCGATCGCGGCCTTCGTCTTCTTGTCGATTTCCGACGAGAAGGTGTCGATGGCCTGCTGCGTCTTCGACGTCACCGACGTCGACAGGGTGTTCAGCGCCGCGTACAGCTGGCCGCCGTTGACGGCGTCCGTGCTCTGGAATGCGACGTCGCCGTCCGCCACGTTGACGATCTTGCGTTCGCGGCCCACGTCGCCAACCGACACGACGTTGTTCTGGTTCGCGACCGAGTTGTAGCCGATCGCGACCGAGCCGGCACCGGTCACGCGCGCACCGCTGCCGAGTGCCAGCGAGTTCGCGCTGGTGGCACGGGCGTCGGAGCCGATCGCGACAGCCAGCGCGCCGCTTGCGACCGCGGGCGTGCCCGTGAGCGGGTCGGCATTGACCTTGACGAAGCGCAGGTTGCCGCCCGACATCCGGTCTTCGAGGTCCGACAGGCCCGTGTTCAATTGCTTGACGTTGACCGCGTCGAGGTCGTCGACGCCCGTCGCGACGTTCTTGATCTGCGTCGGGCCGGCGCCGTTGCCGAGCGTCACCGTGCCGTAGTTCGGCGTGCCGTCTGCGTTACGGTCGTACGTGACCGCGGCGATCGACTTGCCCGTCGACGGATCGATCAGGCCCGAGTCCTTCAGCTGCGAGACGTTCACCGCGTCCATGTCGGCCACGCCGGCCTTCACGTTCGTCAGCGTCGTACCGTTCGTGCCGGCCAGCGTCACGGTGTCCTTTACATTGCTGTCGTACACCACGGCCAGCGATTCGCCCGTGACCGGGTCGATGACGCCGCCCTTGCCGAGCGAATCTTCGAGGTCGCCGACACGCGTGTTCGTCGCGAACAGTTGCGAACCGTTCACCGCGTCCTTGCTCGTCGCCGAAAGAACCCCGTCCGCCACGTTGTGCAACGCCACCGGTGCGGTCGCGCCTACGCCGCCCAGCGTCACGCTGTCCTTCGTCGTGCCGTCATACGTCACTGCGAGCGACGTGAGGTTGCCCGAACCGTCGTCGCCGACCAGGCCTGCGTCCTTCAACTGGCCGAGGTTCAGCGCGTCGTGGTCATCCGTCGCGTCCGCGACGTTCTTGACTTGCGTCGGACCTGCGCCATTGCCGAGCGTTACCGAACCGTAGTTCGGCGTGCCGTCTGCGTTACGGTCGTACGTCACCGCGGCGATCGACTTGCCGTCGTCCCCGATCAGGCCCGAACCCTTCAGTTGCGAGACGTTCACCGCGTCCATGTCGGCCACACCGGCCTTCACGTTCGACAGCGTCGTGCCGTCCGCTCCGGCCAGCGTCACCTTGTCGCGTGCCGCGCCGTCGTACGTCACCGCCATTGACGTCAGGTTGCCTGCGCCGTCGTCGCCCACCAGACCTGCGTCCTTCAGCTGGCCGAGGTTCAGTGCGTCGTGGTCGTCCGTTGCGTCTGCGACGTTCTTGACTTGCGTCGGACCTGCGCCGTTGCCGAGCGTCACCGAACCATAGTTCGGCGTGCCGTCTGCGTTACGGTCGTACGTCACCGCGGCGATCGACTTGCCGTCGTCGCCGATCAGACCCGAACCCTTCAGTTGCGAGACGTTCACCGCGTCCATGTCAGCCACACCGGCCTTCACGTTCGACAGCGTCGTGCCGTTCGTACCGGCCAGCGTCACGGTGTCCTTTACATTGCTGTCGTACACCACCGCCAGCGATTCGCCCGTCACCGGGTCGATCACGCCGCCCTTCCCGAGCGAATCTTCGAGATCGCCAACACGCGTGTTCGTTGCGAACAGTTGCGAGCCGTTCACCGCGTCCTTGCTGTCGGCAGCAAGCACACCGTCCGCTACGTTATGAATGGCGACCGGCGTCGCGCCGTCACCCAGCGTGACTGCGGTCTTCGTCGCATCGTCATACGTCACTGCGAGCGACGTGAGGTTGCCTGCGCCGTCGTCGCCAACCAGACCCGTGTCCTTCAACTGACCGAGGTTCAGCGCATCGTGGTCGTCCGTTGCGTCTGCGACGTTCTTGACTTGCGTCGGGCCTGCGCCGTTGCCGAGCGTCACCGAGCCATAGTTCGGCGTACCGTCCGCATTACGGTCGTACGTCACCGCGGCGATCGACTTGCCGTCGTCGCCGATCAGGCCCGAGCCCTTCAGTTGCGAAACGTTCACTGCGTCCATGTCAGCCACACCGGCCTTCACGTTCGACAGCGTCGTGCCGCTGGCACCGGCCAGCGTGGCCGTGTCCTTCGTCGCGTCGTCGTACGTCACCGCGAGCGACGTCAGGTTGCCCGCGCCGTCGTCGCCGACGAGGCCCGCGTTCTTCAGCTGGCCGAGGTTCAGTGCATCGTGATCGTCCTTCGCGTCCGCGACGTTCTTCAGCGCGACGGGCGCCGTCGCAGCCGTACCGCCCAGCGTCACGGTGCTCTTGGTCGCATCGTCGTAAATGACCGCATTGGGATTGCCGATACCGCTCGCGGCCAGCGCATCGAGCGCATCGCCGACGTTGTGATAGTCGGTTCCACCAACGTTGTAGGTCGGGTTCGTAATGCCGCCGTCCGCACCGACGGCCGCGCCGCCGCCGAGCGCCTTCGTCACGCCCGTCAGTTGGCTCACGTTGACCGCGTCGGTCGCGCCCGTACCGGCGGCCAGGTTCACGATGCGTCGCTGTACCGCCGTCGAACCGACGGAAACGGTATTGTCAGCGTTTGCAACACTGCCGCCGCCCAGAGCGACGGAATTTCGGCCGCTCGCGAGCGCGCCCGTCCCCAACGCCAGACTCGACACCCCGCCAGCCGCGCTGTTCAACCCGAATGCTGCGGCACCGCCGCCACCCATCGCGCTGGCGTTGCCACCGACGACCGTCCCGCCAGATCCTGCATGGCGCGCGTTGGTGCCGATCATGATCGAGTCGGTCCCACCCGCCGCCGCGCCGTTACCGATCGCGATCGAGTTGGAGCCGACCGCCCCCGCCGGCGTAGCCGAAGCACCCGGTCCGATCGCAATCGAATTCGCCGAGGTCACGACCGAGCCTGCTGCCGTGCTGTTGACCTTGAAGTACGTGTTGTCGACCTTCGTCGAAAGCGCCGTGTTCATCTGCCCGAGATTCACGGCGTCGGTGTTTTGCGTCCCGGCAGCCAGGTTCGTGATCTGCCGTTGCTGAGCGGCCGACCCGACCGAAACCGAGTTGTCCCGATTCGTTACTGATCCGGCGCCCAGTGCAACCGCATTCGCGTTGCCAGCCGTCGCGCCGCTGCCGACGGCAACCGAGTTCGTACCCGTGCCGCTTGCACGGTTGCCCAGCGCGACGCTCGCGGTCCCTCTCGCATCCGCGAGCACGCCCACGCCGACCGCGTTGGTCGCGCCCTTCGCTTGATAACCGATCGCCGTGCCGTACGTGCCGCTGGTGCTCGCTTGACGACCGACCGCAATGGCATTCGCGCCGACAGCGCTCGCCGAATAGCCAAGCGCAGTCGCGCCATCCGCGGTGGCAGCGGAACGGGAACCCATGGCAGTCGTATTGACAGCCTGAGCGCCAGCGGCCTGCCCGAAGGCGGACGCGTTGGCACCCGCAGCATTTGCGCTCGTACCGACCGCAGCACTTTCCGACCCGGTCGCACGCGACAGCGTGCCGATGGCGGTAGCGTTCTGAGCGCTCGCCACAGTGTTGCCGCCCAGTGCCACGGCGGACGTACCCGTTGCGTTGGCATTGGCGCCGATCGCGGTCGCGCTGCTGCCTGCCCGCGCAGCCGTCGCCGCAGCATACGTTCCGGTACTGATCGCCACGTACGGGTTGCTTGCGGTCGCCGCAGAAGCAATCGCGGAATTCAGCTGGTTGAGGTTGACCGCATCGGTCCCGGCCGTACCCGCGGCCAGCCCCGTGATGCGGTGGTTCGTCATGTTGACGTTGTTGTTGAAATCGGCCGGGCCGCTGATGTGTACGCCGTTCTGACCGTACACGACCAGATGGCCGTCAGTACCGCCCATCACCGACGCCGTAGGCGCGACGCCGGCGGTGGCACCGTTCGTACCGGCATTGTTGGCGAGGATAAATGCAGCCGTATGCCCCTGATACGACGGCAGACTGGAATTGATCGGCCCGCAGTTCGCGCTGGTCGTGTTACTCAGCGCCCCAAAGGTTTGCCCGAGCCTTACCCCGTTCGACAAGGCTGTGGTCGAGCACAGATTGAGGCCCCCTCCGGTCGCCTGCGCCATCGCATCGACGGACATCGTGCCACCCCCAACCCCGGCCATCACCGCGACAGCCGCCGTCACCGACGAGCGCATCGTCGAGTTCGCTTTCGATTTGGTGCGCATCCGCGCCGTTTCGGGCGCCGCCGCCCATGTGCCCGTCGTCGCGTTCCAGACGGTCCGATATGACTTGTTCACGTTGATAGCCCCTGTAGAAGAGAAGTGGGAAGGACGAACCTCGTCCACAGTTGCCAATGTATTGATCGCCTGTCATTTCGATAATCAGACGGCTGGACGTGTGATGACTTATTTTGTAGGCCCAGTCCTAACATGACGTTGCTTGACAATCGGTCATGCAAAACACGCCCGACGCACCGTTCGCTTGATCGATTCCGTTTGACACATCCGCGCGTCAGGCCTTATATACGCAGCGCGCAACCGATTGCATGAATAGGACTGGTCCTATCCATCGCGCGCGAGTGTTTCGGACTGCCCTACATACAGGCCCGTCCGCTATCCCGATAATTTTCCCGTTCCCCGAGCCGGCAACGCATTGCGCTGCCATCAGCATGGCTCGCGGATATCGTCCGCGTCCCGGCCTCGCCGCGGCTCTTGCCGCGTGCGCCGTGCGTGTCTCCCGATTTGCGCATTGATTCACCGGTCTTCGTCTCATGCCCATCCGCCATCTCTTCGCGTCCCACACGGACGCCAGCGCGCCGTTCGCGTCGATCGACGACGACGCGCGCGACCTGAGCCTGCTGAACCGGTATCAGCGCTTCACGCTGTACGGCGGCGCGGTCGTGCTGTCGCTCGTGATCCTGATCACCGCCGGCATCCTGCTGGTCGGCTCGGTGCGCGACTACATCGCGGAGCGGCGCGACCTGTTCATCACGCACAAGGCGCTCGTGCAGCTCGAAATGGACGCGAAGCAGGCGTCGATGCGCCGCGCTGTCATCAACGCCGAGCTGTTGTGGAACGGTCATCCGCCGCATGCGTGGGAAGCGTCCGACGCGCTGCGCAAGGACGGCCACGTGCTGCTCGCGCCGATGCGCGGCGTGAGCGAGATCTTCCTGGCCGCGTCGCCCGAAGCGCTGGCCGACAATGAAACCGATCGCTACGTGCAACTGATGGAGCGCCAGACGATTTCCGTCGCGGCCGCCGAGCGCCAGACCGGGCGCGCGGTGCGCGGCTACGCGTACAGCCCCGACCGCAACGTGATCGCGATCACGCCGCCGCCGTCGATGCCGTATCACGACGTGCTCGCGCGCATCGGCGTGCCGGACACGCACGCGCTGATCCAGCACCTCGCGTTCGACGTCGCCGACTGGTCCGATCCGGCGATCGCACGCTACTGGCGCCTGTCGCGCCGGATCGCGTGGCAGGCGCCGGCGATCGATCCGTTGACCGGCAAGACGGTGTTCCGTCTGGTCGAACCCGCGTTCGACGGGCAGAAGCATTTCATGACGTTCGTCAGCGACTTCGACGTCGACGTGATCGCCGACCGGATGAAGCACGCGCCCGACGATGCGGTCGCGATGCTGATCGACGAGAACGGCCGCGTGCTGCTGCACGTCGATCGCACCGGCGACGCGGAAGACGGCGCCGCGCTGATGAAGCACGCGCTCGCCGAAGGCACGTGGCGCCGTGGCCTCGTGAATTTCGACGAAAGCTACCGGCACGGCGTGTTCACGATCACCGACCGGATCTCGGATACCGGTTACGCGATCGTCTATGCGTATTCATGGCACACGATCGCCTATGCGATCTGGTCGACGATGCTGCGCGAATTCGGCACGACTGCGACCATCCTGATCGTGCTGTGGACGCTCGTGATCGCGTTCGACCTGCGAGTGTTCGCGCCGCTGTTCCGCCGCTCGCGCCGCGTGTTCGAAAGCGAGCGGATGAGCCGCACGATCGTCGCGACCGCGCCGTTCGGCATCGGTCTCGTCGCGCCCGACACGCACCAGGTGCTGCTGCGCAACCGGATGCTCGAGCTGTACGAGCGCGAGGCCGGCGACCCGCCGCTGCACGAACGGCTGCTGGCGCGCTACCGCGAGCATGCGGATGCGTCGCCGGTCCAGCTCGACGTCGAACTGCCGGTGACGCTCGACGACGGCCGCGCACGCGACCTGCTCGTCAATTTCGTACGCGTCCGCTACAAGGGCAAGGACGCGCTGCTGTGCAGTTTCTCCGACATCACGACGCGCGCCGACGCCGAACGGGCACTCGACAGCGCGAACCGCGCGAAATCGACGTTCCTCGCGACGATCAGCCACGAGATCCGCACGCCGCTGAACGCGATGCTCGGCAATCTCGAACTGCTCGACAAGGCGCCCGACCCGAGCCGCCAGAAACCGCGGCTGCATGCGGTCACGTCGGCCGCGCGGATGCTGCTCGACATGCTGAACAACGTGCTCGACATGACGAAGATCGAGGCCGACCGGATGACGCTCGAAGCGACCGGCTTCCGGATCGACGAGCTGATGCGCGACGTCGCTGACCTGTTCGAGCCCGTGGCCGGCGCGAAGGGCATCGCGCTGAGGATCGACGTCGATCCGGCGGTCACGCATACGTATCTCGGCGACCCGATGCGCGTGCGGCAGATTGTCGTGAACCTGGTCAGCAACGCGATCAAGTTCACCGATCGCGGCGCGGTGGCGTTGTCGGTGTCGGCGCCGTCCGGTGGCGACGCGACGCCCGTGACGATCCGCGTCAGCGATTCCGGCATCGGCATGACGGCCGATCAGCTCGCGCACGTGTTCGAGCCGTTCGCGCAGGCCGACGAGTCGATCGCGCGCCGCTTCGGCGGCACGGGCATCGGCCTCGCGCTGAGTTACAAGCTCGCGGAATCGATGGGCGGGCGCATCGAGGCGAACAGCGTGCCGGGCGTCGGGTCGACCTTCGTCGTCACGTTGCCGCTGCCGCTCGATCGTCAGCCGGGCGCGGCCCAGGCGCTTTCAGGAGAGGAAGCGCCGAACGTACGCGTGCTGTTCGTCGACGACAATCCGGTCAACCGTTCGCTCGTCCACGATCAGCTGGACGTACTCGGCTATCAGGCCGATATCGCATCGAATGTCGCGGAAGCGCTCGACCTGGTGGATCGTCACGACTACGCGGTCGTGCTCACCGATCTGAACATGCCGGGCCTCGACGGCTACGCGTTCGCCCGCGTGCTGCGCGAACGCGGCCGCGTGCAGCCGATTCTGGCAGTGACCGCGCATGCCGAACCGGACGAGTTGCGGCTGGCGTGGGAAGCGGGTATCGACGAGATCGTCACGAAGCCAACGTCGCTGAAATCGCTCGAACAGGCGATCGCGAAGTACGCGGGGACGTGGCGGCGCCCGACGTATCCGCCCGCACCGCCGCGCGCGCCGGGCCCGTTGCCGAAAGACCTGCACACGGTGCTCGTCGATGCGACGCGACGTTCCAGCGCGACCATCGCGCGGGCGTTGCAGGATGGCGACCTGAAGGTCGCGCGGTCGGAGATTCACAGCATGCGCGGCGCGTTCGCGATGATCGGCGAGCGGGAGATTTCAGGGCTCTGTGCGTCGATGGAAGCGCTGGCGCTGGCGGGCGATGCAGCGGCATTCGCGCGGGCGTTCGAGCGCTACCGACAGAGCGCGAACGAGATCCTCATGCGGCGCACGGCAGGCTGATCGAAATCGTCGGTTGAAACGATTTCTGACATATCGGCATTGAAACGATGATGCGTCCGGCCAGTGCGAATGCCCCGGAACCGTTATGCAGCAAGCATTCGACGCATTGGCCGGATGGCCAATGCCGATGAATTCGTACGTGACTGGTCCCTGACGCCGGATGTTCTCGGCTACAGTGGTTGCACGTTTTCGCGAAGACTTTCACGTCATTTCGACATGCCAAGCATGTGATGGAGCGACGATCGAAATCCGCTGCGTAAACGAGCGCGGCCCGCAGGTGAAACAGCACCTGCGGGCCGCTGACCACAACCAACTCAACCAACGGAGTTGACCATGGCTGGCGCGAATCATAACGCACCGACGTATTTCCGCGATCGTTTTGTCTCCCCTCGATCGTCTCTTCAATCCCGCCGCATCGTTCCGCACATCCGGCTCGCCGACATGGCGCCGCCTGTCATGCATCTGTGGATGAAATTGTCCGGCCGCTGGATCGAGGCAGCCGGCTTCGATCCCGAGCAGCGCCTGCGAATCGAGGTGTCCCATCAGCGGCTGGTGATCACGCCGATCGACGATGCGGATTGCGATCATGGTGCGCAAGAAGGATTCCCCGATATCGATCCTGCAACGATGCGACAGCAACAGCGACTTTCGGTAACGACGGAGGAAGCGTAATGAACCACGATGCCTCGAATCCCTACACCGACGACGTGCCGGACGATTTCGACTACTACGACGTCGGTGAACTGACGGCCAAGTCCATACTCGTACTGAAACTCAACGCATTGATGGCGTCGCGTGGCCTGACCGAAGAAGAGGCTGCGGCGCTCACCGAAATGGCGCGGCCAGTAGTCACCCCCGAGCAGCGCGAGCGGCTCCGGAACGTGACGCTGGATCAACTGATGCTGACGCTGGCGTCGTTCGGCCAGCATGTGGAGATCGTGGTGAAGCCGGCGGGGGAATTCGGGCCGGCGGGGATTACGGTTTCGGTCTGACGGCCCGCGGAGCGGGCAGAAAGAAATGTGTGGCGGCCGGAAGCGCCTCGGCGCTCGCATGAGGCAGCGTTAGGAGTAGGTGCTATCAAACACATAGCATGACGACGGCCGGGCCCAACGGCCGCCGCCGAAGCGGCTCCGGCGCCACACTCCTTCAATTTAACGTGAACGACCGTTACAACCAATCGGACCAGGCTGATTCTGTGCACGCCGTGCACGGAGTGCAGCGAACTCCTCCAACTCGTCGTATGCAGCCTTGACGGCCGGATCTTCAAGCAGTCGAGCGGTGTCGGCCGCGGTGTGCGGCACGGGAACATACCGGTCTTCGTCTACGTAAGAATCAGTCATTGTTGCTTTCCTCTTTCAATTGCCTGCGAACAATACCCGCAATGCTGAGCGAATGAAGTTCAAACAATAGCGGCCGTACGTGCTCGACACAAAAAAAGCCGCCACCGTGGTCCACGGCAGCGGCTCCCTCGACGGATCACCCGATCCGCCGTCTTCCCGATACACCCACTTACTGCTGAATCGTCGCCTGCCCGGCCAGCTTGTCCACCAGCGCCGTCATCGCACGCTGCTGCGCCTGCGCTTCGAGTTGCTGACGCAGCACGTTCTTCGCCGCCTCGAAGGTCGGCACGACCGTCGCACGCTTCTCGTCGAGTTTCACGATCGCGAACGCGTTACCGACGCGGACCGGACCCGCGACAGCGCCCGGCTGCAGCGACGTAATCGCCTGCGCGAGCGGCAACGGCAAACCACCCGTCTTCCCTTCGGCCACCGGCGTACGCAACTCGACCCACTGCGCGACACCACCGTTCGGCGTCGTGTTGTACTTCTTCGCCACAGCATCGAACGACGCGCCCTGCTTCAGCTCCGCGACCAGCGCGTTCACTTCGGCCGGATCGGCCACGGCAATCACGTCCGCGCGATATTCGAACTGCCCGCCATTCGCGACGACGTCGTCGTAACGCGCCTTCACCTGCGCATCGGTCACCGCTTGCGGGTGCAGGTTGTCACGCAGGTAGAGATCCGTCGCCGCGACCGTGCGTGCACGCATCACGACGCGGTTCACTTCGGGGCGGCTGCCGTAGTTGGCTTTTTCCGCCGCCTGCTCGACCAGTTGCTGGGCAATCAGCTCGCGCCTGGCCTGCTCGCGCAGCGCCGGCGTATCGGCTTGACCCCATTGATGGATCAGGACGTCCACATCGCTGCGCGCGATGGGTGTGTCGTTGACGACCGCTTCGACGCCCGACGGCAGCGGCGTTTCAGTTTTCGTGCCTGCGGCGCGTGCGACAGGGGCGCCGCAGGCGCACGCGAGTGCGATCAGCGTGGAAACAATGGAAATGTGATGCTTCTTCATGACGATTCCTTCATCGATGGAGGGAGGTGCCGCACGCGATGGCGGCCGGGAGGAGGTGCGGCAGCTTCGCCGCGGACAACCGACCGGGTCGGTGCCTGACAGGCCGCGCGCGAGCGATCGCATCACGGCCAGACCTGACGTGCGAACCGGTCGGGCCAGTTGCGCAAGGCTTTGCAGCGTCGTCTCCGGTCACACGGCGACGATCAACGGACGGAAAGACAGAGATGAATGCCCTGCGCTCGCATGAGGCAGCGTTCTCCCAACCTGCGACCCAAATGGTGCAGACGCGACCGAGCCCACCGGTCGCCGCAAGGCATTCATGTGTGTCCGTCCGGTTTGGCCGATGCCGAGGACATCGTTCGCTTCGGTCACGCACGGAGAAAAATACGCTGCCCGGCGACCGGGCAGCGCGTCCAACGAAGCGGAGCTTCGGATACGAGGTATCGGGCGCGTACCATGCAGCCGCCCGACCTTCGCATTGTCGAAGCGCATACGACGTCCGCACAATCAGCCGAGTCCTATTCCGCACGACATCACCGTTGAATCGTCGATGTCGGGTGCGCATTCATCGTCACGGCGCGTGGCGGAAACCCAGCCTCGCGCGCGCCGCTCCCGAACACGGTGCCATTCACCGGAAAATCTGCCGTACGCATCAATCAGTACTCCCTGTCTGAGCTGGCCGAACGACGTCAGCCGGAATACCGCGTATTAAAAAGATCGTCGGCCGCGATCTCTATCGGACAGGTCTTATTGGCACACCGTGAACGTAAAAATAGGACTGGGACTACAAACGCGACGGCACGTGAAGTCGGCGTACTCCAGTGATTGAGTACGAAATCGCCAAATCGGACTGGTCTTATTCAGTTGCCGGATGCCGATCCATAAAGTGGGAATCAAGACGGCGCCGCGCCGCTTGTGCCCGAAAGCGCAAGCCACCAGTGCCCCGACATAGACCACGCAATCGCCCGCCGCATCGACATGCGTGCGGATTTCCGGAGAGCCCATCCCATGCAGACCCACCCGGCCCATGACACGCCTGCTTTCGACGACACCGCTTTGCAGGTACACGGCATCGACGACACGACGCTCGACGTGAACGACGACGCCGTCGCGACCGCCACGCAAACGCTGATCGATCGCGGTGAAGTCGGACGCGCGGCCGCACTGGCCGCCGCGCATTGGGACCTGCGTCCCGATTCGCCCACGGCTGCATTCAACTGCGGCTACGCGATGCAGATGGCAGGCCGCCACGCGGACGCCCTCGCACCGTATCGCCGCACGCTCGAACTCGCCCCGTCGTGGCCATCGCTCAAGAACAACCTCGCGTTGGCGATCCGCCTCACCGGCGGCGATCCCGAAGTGGAATTCGCGCTGATCGAAGGTGCACTCGACGACAACCCCGACGATCCGCGCGCATGGACCAACGCCGTCGTCACGCGCCTCGACCGTTTCGATCTCGACGGCGCGTTGCGCGCCGCCACCCGAGCGGCCACGCTCGCACCGGACAATGCGCTGGCGCTGAACAACACGTCCCTCGCGCTGAAGGAAGCGCGACGCCGCGACGAGGCCGAGCAATACGCCGCGCTCGCGGTCGAACGCGCGCCGCACAGCGCGACTTACCGCCACAACCTGTCGCTGCTCGAACTCGCACGCGGCGATTACGCCTCGGGGTGGGTCAACTACGAATCGCGCTGGGAAGGGTCGGCCGAATTGCGCGGCAACCTGCCGGCGTTTTCCGGCCCGCGCTGGCGCGGCGAATCGCTGAAAGGCAAGACGTTGCTCGTATGGGGTGAACAGGGGCTCGGCGACGCGCTGCAGTTCTGTCGCTACGTGCCGCAGCTCGCGGAGCGCGTGCATCGCGAAGGCGGCCGGATCGTGTGGAATGCGTTTCCGGTGATGGGCGCGCTGCTCGAACGCAGCGTCGCGCGGCATGTCGACGTGTTCGACACCAGCACGCGGATCGAGGATCTGCCCGCATTCGATTTCGAACTGCCGCTGATGAGCGTTCCGGGCATGCTCGGCCTCGACGGCAACACGATCGCCACGACGGTGCCTTATCTCCATGCCGACCCGGCAGCCACCGACGCGTGGCGCACGGCGCTCGCCGACGAAAAGCGGCTGAAGGTGGGGCTCGCGTGGACGGGCAACCTCACGCACCCGCGCAACCGCTTCCGCCGTGTTGGCCTGGAACGATTCGCGGAGGCATTCGGCGGCTTGCAGCAGGACGTCGCGTTCTACTCGCTGCAGCCCGGCGCGCAGCACGACATCGAAGCCGCCCGCTCGAACGGCTTCGTCGTGACCGACACCACCCGCGAATGGAAAACGCTCGACGACACCGCCGCCTTCATCGGCGCGCTCGATCTCGTGATCACCGTCTGCACGTCGGCCGCTCACCTGAGCGGCGCGCTGGGCCAGTTCACGTGGGTGCTGCTCGATGCGAACCCGCACTGGGTCTGGCAGCACGATCGCCGCGACAGCGCGTTCTATCCAAGCGTGTCGCTATACCGGCAGAAGACGTTCGCCGACTGGCAGCCCGTGCTGGACGAAGCCACCGCTGATCTGCGCGATCTCGTCGGCTGACCGGAGGGCATCGCGCGCGCCGCGACTGTCGTCATACCGCTATCGGCATGGCGACGCGGCGACCGGCTGCAAACCCTCCGCCGTCACGCCTTCTTCTTCCCCCGCAACACGAACGCCGCCGCCGTACACCCGATCATCGCGATGCCCGCGATCAGGAACGTGTCGCTGTACGCCATCAGCAGCGCCTCGCGCATCACGCGCTGGTTCACGAGCCCGAGGGCCAGCTCCTGCACGCCGGAGATCGACCCGCCGGGCAGCACGTCCGCGCGCGGCGCATGCACGCGGGAAAGCAGCCGCGCAAGCATCGCCATGCGCTCCTGGAACGCTTCGGAGAACGGCGTCACCGCCTCGCCGATGCGCATCGCGTGCAGCTTCTGCCGCTCGACGACGATCTGGCTCATCACCGCGATGCCGATCGCGCCGCCGACGTTGCGGACCATGTTGAACACGCCCGACGCGGAGCCGAGCTGCGCCTTCTCGATCCCGTCGACGGCCATCACGGCCAGTGCGATCACGACGAACGACTGCCCGATCCCGCGCACGATCAGCGACGGGACGATCACGTTCGACGCCGCATCGGCGTCGAGATGGATGTTCATCAGGCAACCGGCCGCGACCAGCACGAAGCCGAGCACGATCGTCGTGCGCGGGCTGGTACGGCGCATCAGCGGCGGCGTCAGGAACGACATCGCGAACTGCACGAGCCCGTACGGAATCATCGCGAGGCCGATGTCGCGCGCGCTGTAGCCGTGCAGCTCGGCAAAGTAGTTCGGCACGAGGAACACCACGCCGAACACCACCGCACCGAACAGGAACTGCATCAGGCTCGCGATCCCGAAGTTGTACTGGCCGAGCAGCCGCAGGTTGATGAACGGCTCCTTGCGCCGCAGCTCGATCGCGACGAACGCGGCCAGCCCGAGCGCCGCGACGATCGACAGCTCGACGATCAGGTCCGACGCGAACCAGTCCTTGCGCCCGCCCTCCTCCAGCACGATCTGCAGCGCGCTCAGGCCCACCGCCATCGTCGCGATGCCGAACCAGTCGGCCCGCCTGAGCATCCCGAGCTGCACCGGCAGCGGCCGGATCGCCCAGCCGATCGCCGCGACCAGCGCGATCGCCGGCGGAATCTGCAGGTAGAAGATCCAGCGCCACGAATACATGTCGGTCAGCCAGCCGCCGACCGACGGCCCCGCCGCCTGCGCGACGTTGTTCGCGATCGCGAACAGCGCCATCCCGAGCGGGTGTTTCGACGGCGGCAATTCGGTGACGATCAGCTGGAACGACAGCGGAATCAGCACGCCGCCGAACGCGCCCTGCAATGCCCGCGCGATGATCATCGTCGAGATGCTCGGCGCGACCGAGCACGCGAGCGAAAACGCGAGAAAGCCGCTCGCGCCGACCAGCAGCACGCGTCGCGCGGAAAACACCTGCACGAGCCAGCCGGTGAGCGGAATCACGACGATCTCCGCGACCAGGTACGCGGTGGTGATCCACGAGCCTTCCTCGAAGCTCGCGCCGAGCGAGCCGCGGATGTCGGGCAGCGACGCATTGGTCACGTGCACGTTCATGCCGGCCATGAAGCAGCCGAACACGCCGCCGAGCACGGCGACCCACGCGCGCAGCGAAACGGTGTCTTCGTGCGCAGCCTGCGCGGTCGTCGTGCTCACGTGCCGGCCCCCTGCGTGCCGCGCGTGTCGACGCGCGCGATCACCGACATCCCGGGCCGCAGCACGACGCCGGCCGGCGGCGCATCGACGCGGATCTTCACCGGGATGCGCTGCACGATCTTCGTGAAGTTGCCGGTCGCGTTGTCCGGCGGCAGTAGCGCGAACTGCGCGCCCGAGCCCGGCGCGAGGCCGATCACGCGGCCGTGCAGCGTATGGCCCGAATAGGTGTCGACGTCGATCTGGACGGGCTGGCCGTCGTGCATCGCGCCCAACTGCGTTTCCTTGAAGTTCGCCACCACGTACACGTCGCTCAGCGGCACCACCGCGAGCAGCGGCATCCCGACTTCGACGTACTGGCCGGCCCGCACCGCGCGCTGGCCGACGCTGCCGTCGCGCGTCGCCCGGATCACCGTATGGTCGAGATCGAGCTGCGCGAGCGCCAGCTTCGCCTGGGCCGCTGCAAGCCGGGCACGCGCCTGCGCGATCGCCGCGGTGCTCTGTTCACGGCGGCGCTGCAGCACGGTCTGCTGGTCGGTCTGCACCCGCACGGCCGCGCCGGCGCGGGTCAGTTCGGCGCGCGCCTTCAACGCGTCCGCGTGGGCCTGCTCCCAGCGCTGCCCGCTCGCGGCGGATTCGGCCAGCAGTTGCTTGTAGCGCGTCGCATCGGCGTCGCGCCGCGCGGCTTCGGCGCGCGCGGCGGCCGCATCGGCGTCGGCCTGCGCGATCTGGCTGCGCTGCTGGCCGATCTGCGCGTCGAGCGTCGCGGCCGCCGCCTGCTCGGCCTGCAGCGTCGCGTCGGCCGCCGCGACGGCGGCCTGCGCATCGTCGACTTTCGCGCGATAGTCGCGGTCGTCGAGCCGCACGAGCACGTCGCCGCGCTTCACCGGCTGGTTGTCGTCGACGGCGACTTGCGTGACGTAACCCGACACGCGGGAGCTGACGGTCACGACGTCGGCGCGAACATACGCGTCGTCGGTGCTTTCGATGAAACGGCCGACGGTCCACCAGTGCCAGCCGAACACGGCGAGCGCGATGACGGCGAGCACGACGCCCGCGGCGATCAGTTGGCGCCGGGAGAACCGGGCGGTTTTGGCTTTTTCGGGTACGGCAGTCGTGCTCATGATCGGAATGATGAGTTGGCGTGCAAGAGAACGGACAGGGACACTGCGAACGCGGCCGGCTACGGTTGCCAGCCGCCTCCGAGCGCCTTGAACACGGCGACCTGGTCGAGCGAGACCTGCTGCGTCGACTCGGCCAGCGCCGAATCGACCGCGACGAGGCTGCGCTGCGCGTCGAGCACGCCGAGGAAATCGAGGGCGCCGGCTTCGTAGTTCAACTCGGCGAGGCGATAGGCGCGCGCATGCTCGGCGCGGGCGGTTTCGAGCGCGGCGCGGCGGCGCCACGCGGCGCCGTAGCGGGCCAGCGCCTGCTCGGTTTCCTTCAGCGCGCGCAGCACCTGCGCATCGAATTGCGCACGGGCGAGCGTGTCGTCGGCGCGAGCCTGCGCGAGCCGCGCGCGGCTCGCCGCCATGTTCGGAAAGCGCCACGTGATCAGCGGGCCGACGCCCCAGGCGATCGCGTACTTGTCGCCGAGCGTCGACGGATCGCCGCCGGTCGACAGCCAGTTCACCGAGCCGCCGAGCGAAATCGACGGATACAGCTCGGCCGTCGCCACGCCGATCCGCGCATTCGCGGCGGCCAGCTGGCGCTCGCTCTCGCGCAGGTCGGGGCGGCGGCGCAGCAGCGACGCACCGTCGCCGACCGGGAACGGCCGTGCCAGCACGGGCGCGGTGCGGCAATGCGCGACGGCGTCGGGCAGCGCGCCGGGCGCGCGCCCGGTCAGCACCGCGAGTTCGTACAGCGCCGCGCGTCGCGAGCCGACGAGCGCCGGCAAATCGGCGCGCGTGTCGTCGGCGAACGCGCGCGAACGCGCCACTTCGAGGTCGGACACGAGCCCGTGCGCGCGCTGCTTCGCCGTCAGCGCGGCCAGCCGGTCCGCGATGCCGACCGACTGCTCGGCCACGTCGATCCGCTCGCCGTACGCGCACACCTGCGCATACGCGGCCGTCGTCTCGGCGGCCACCACGACGCGCATCGCATCGGACGCGGCCTGCACCGCGTCGGCGTCGGCCTGCGCGGCATCGACCAGATGGCGCACGCGGCCCCACAGATCGACTTCCCACGACAGCGAGAACGACGGCGCGAAACCCCAGCGCGTCCGCGCATCGGTATCCTTGGCCGCCGCGACGATCTGGTCGGGCGCGTGCTTGCCGTAGTCGACGCCGAAGCCGGCCGTCGTGTCGGGCAGCCGCGCGGCGCCGGCCTCGTCGAACACGGCGCGCGCACGCTCGACCCGTGCGACGGCCGCCGCGAGATCGCGGTTCTGCGCGAGCGCGTCGCGCACGAGACCGTCGAGCACGGGATCGTCGTAGAGGCGCCACCAGCGTTGCGGCGGTTCGCCGGCCGCCGCGGCCGGCACGTCGGCCACCGCGTCGAACGGCCCGGTGCGCGTTGCGTCGGACACCGGCGGCCGGTACGGCTCGCCGACCGAACACGCGGCCAGCGCGGCCGAGGCCAGCAGCACGGCCGCACAGGTGGCGCGCCGAACGCGCGGCGCGCGGGCATCGGCGGCGGGAGAAACGGGCGAAGCGGACGGAAGGGACGGAACGCGCATCGGGTGGCAAGGAGGTCGAACAAACGATGGGCTTATGGTAATTTCGACCTATGCGGTCGATCTCGCGCGTAAAGCGCATTCGTCGTCGAGAAAAGGACAATCCCGATCAATTGGAAAATTTCTTCATCGCACTCGAGCGTCAGGCGCGCGACAAGCAGATCGCCGTCGTCGCCTCCGACTCGCCGGCGGGCATGGCGTACCCGCCGCACTCGCACCGCCAGGGCCAGCTGATCCACGCGATTTCCGGCGTGATGATCGTGCACGCGGACGCGGGCAGCTGGGTCGTGCCGACGGGCCGTGCGGTGTGGGTGCCGGGCGGCACGCAGCACGAGATCCGCTCGGCCGGCGACGTGCAGATGCGCACCGTGTTCGTCGGCCCCGAAGTGCGGCCGAGCCTGCCGACCGAATGCCGGGTGATCGAGGTCGGCACGCTGCTGCGCGAACTGATCGTGACGGCCTGCGACCTGCCCGCCGACTACGACCTGTCGCACCGCGCGGGCCGCGTGCTCGCGCTGATCCTCGACGAGATCGAGATCGCGCCGTCGCTGTCGCTGCACGTGCCGATGCCGCGCCATCCCGCGCTCGTCGCGCTGTGCACGCGGCTCATCAACGACCCGTCGTCGGCCGTCACGCTGCAGGCTTGGGCGCGCGACGCGCACATGAACGAGCGCACGCTCGCCCGCGCGTTCAAGCGCGAGACGGGCATGACGCACGGCGCATGGTGCCGCCACGCGCGGCTGCTGCTGAGCCTGCCGCGCCTCGCCGCCGGCACGCCGATCCTCGAACTCGCGCTCGAACACGGCTACGACAGCCCCAGCGCGTTCGCGGCGATGTTCCGCAAGGCGCTCGGCGTCGCGCCGAGCGAATACTTCCGGCGGCGCTGATCCGCGGCGATTGTCCGTTTTGCGACGATCGATCGCTGATGCGCGCGCGCGGCGTGCCGTGGCCGTCGCTACAGTAGCGGCATTGCCATACGGCCAGCCGGAGGTTTCGTTATCCCGATGGATCTGATTCAAAGCATGCAGGCGTTCGTCACGCTCGCGGACGCGGGCACCTTCACCGAGACCGGCAAACGGCTCGGCATCACGACCGCGCACGTCAGCCGGCTCGTCGCGTCGCTCGAGCATCGTCTCGGCATCCGGTTGCTGAACCGCACGACGCGCTCGATGTGCCTGACCGAGGCCGGCGAGCGCTATCTGGCGCGCGCCCGCGACATCACGCTGGCCGTCGATGCGAGCGAGCGCGAGGCGCGCGACGCGCGCGTGCATCCGCACGGCCGGCTGCGCGCGCATTGCAGCGCCAGCATCGCGAACCATTTCGTGATTCCGCTGATCGGGCAATTCCAGGCGCGCTACCCGGACGTCAGCGTCGACCTGACGCTCGCGCCGCACCTGCCGAAACTGGTCCGCGACAGCTACGACGTCGCGGTGATCGCAATGCCGAGCCTGCCGAGTTCCGAGCAGGTCGCGATCGACGTCGGCCGCATCCGCAGCGTGCTGTGCGCGTCGCCCGCGTATCTCGATGCGCACGGCATGCCCGATTCGCCGGGCGCGCTGGTTCACCATCGCTGCGTGCAACTGGTCGCGCCCGCCTATCACGAGCGCATCTGGACGCTGTGGAACGGTGCGGAAGCACAAACGGTGGACGTCGATCCGTCGATGACGGCCGACGTCGCCGCGTCGCTCGCGATCGCGGTGCGCGAAGGCGCGGGAATCGGCTTGCTGCCGGACTTCGTCGCCGCGGCCGACCTGCGCTCGGGCGCGCTCGTGCGCGTGCTGCCCGACTACCAGGCGGAGGAAATCGGCGTGTTCCTGGTGTACGCGTCGCGCCAGCATCTCGATGCGAAGACGCGCGCCTGGGTCGACTTCATGAAGGCCGCGCTGCGCGACGCGTTCGCGCAAGCGCGCGACGACGCGTGCGCACCGCCGGCCGGGAAAAAAAATCACGCGCCGGGCAAGGCCGGCGCGTGGGCCGGCGCGGCCGCGTAGCGGCACGGCGCCGGCGGGCGATGCACGGTTACTGCGGCTTGAACAGCGCGCGCAGGTTCGTCATCGCCATGTCGAGGAAGCCGGTGACGAACGCGTCGAATTCCGGCTGGCGCGCGGCGCCGCCGTGCGACGGTTCGCCGGCGATGTCCCACGTCACCGTGCAGGCCTGGTCGCCGCGCGGCTCGACGCGCATCAGCGCCCACAGATTGCCGATGTCGAACGACGTATGGATCAGGCTCCACGTCATCACCATCGCTTCGTCGTCGTGGCTGTTGAGCTGTTCGACGACGACGTTGCCATCCGCGAAATGCTTGATGCGCAGCGAGCGCACGCCTTCACCGATCATGTCGGTATGGTCGAGCCCCGTGATGAAGCGCGAGAAGCCGGCGAAGTCGCCGACCACGCGCCACGCGTCGCGCGCCGGCACGTCGAGATCGGCCGAGCCGGACAGGATCGGCGTTTGCGGCGCATAGACGAGCGTGGACGGACGGGGTTGCGTTGCAGTACGTTGCAGCATGATGCCTCCTTGATGAATGATGCGATGACAGCGATTGATCAAACGGGGTACGTCTTCACCACGCGGGTTCGGGCTCGGCGTCGCGGCGAGCGTCGTTCGCGCGCGGTGCCGGCTCGGGCGGCGGCGGCATGAAGCCGCATTCGGCGAGATAGCCGAAATGCGCATCGAGCAGCGCGTCGTCCTTGTCCGGATACGTGACGCCGAGCCGGCGCAGCGTCGCCTCGGTGCGTGCGTGGTCGATCACGGCCATGTCGCCGATATCGTCCTGCCGGTCGTCGAGATAGAACGCAACGACGTCGAACAACGCATTCGATTCGTCGATCGACAACAACCGCTCGCGCCAGACCTCGGGCGCCTCGAAACGCAGCGGATAGCCGCGCCGCGCGAGTGCGCGCAGATAGCCGGCCCAGTCGAGCGGGCGCGGGTTGTGCAGATGAAACACGCGCTCGGTGCGCGCACCGTCGAGCGTGCACGCGACGATCGCCCGCGCCAGGTAGTCGACCGGGCTCAGGTCGAACAGCCCGCCCTCGCTCGCGAGCGGCGCGCAGCCCAACTGCACCGCGCCCTTGAGCAACAGCAGGATGCGGTTGCGTCCCGGCTGGCACAGCCCCGTGCGCGAATGGCCCGTGATGTTGCCGGGCCGCAGGATCGTCGTGTCGATCCCGCGCGCACCCGCTTCGGCAACGAGATGCTCGGACACCCACTTCGTCAGGTTGTAGCCGTTGTTGACGAAGGCAGGGCCGGCCTCCGACGGGGCCGCCTCGATCAGGCGGCCCGTCGGGCCCGTCGCGCTCGCCGCGGATAGCGTCGATACGAAATGCAGCGCCTTGCGCCGGCCGCTGCAGCACAGGCGGAGCAGTTCGAGCGTCGAGCCGACGTTCTCCGCGTGCAGGTACGGGTAGTCGTACACGTGGTTCACGTGTGCGCCGTTGTGATGAATCGCGCCGACCTCGGCCGCGAGCGTCTGCCACACCGCATCCGACAACCCGAGGCGCGGCGCGCCGAGATCGCCGCGCAGCACCCGCACGCGCGGATGCCCGCACAGATGGCCGAGCCCGTTGACGAACGCCGCTTCGTCGAGCCGCCGGCGCGCGCTCGCATCGTCGTCGCCGCGCACGACGCAGTAGACGATCTGGTTCGTGCGGCTGATCAGTTCGCTGAGGATGAAGCTGCCCAGGAAGCCGTTCGCGCCGGTCAACAGCACCGCGCCGGGGCCGTCGCCCGCCGGCTGGCCGGCCGGCAGTCGCACGTCGTCGGGCAGGCGGCGATCGTCGTGCACGCGCGCCGGCACGTTCGCGCCGCGCTCGCCCGACTCGTCGGTCAGCAGCGCCGCGAGCGCGGCGATGGTCGGCCGCTCCATGAAACGCGCGAGCGCCGCGTTGCCGCCCAGCTCGCGCTTCACCGCCAGCATCAACCGCGACACCAGCAACGAATGGCCGCCCAGTTCGAAGAACGACGCATCGCGGCCGATCTCGTCCGGCGCGAGTTCGAGCAGCGTGGCCCACATCTCGGCGAGCCGTATCTCCAGCGCGCCGCGCGGGGCGTCGCGCGTGTCGCTCCCCGCACGCGACACCGGCAGGCGCGCGAGCGCGGCCCGGTCGATCTTGCCGTTCGGCGTCGCGGGCAGCACGTCGAGCGTCGTGATGTCGTACGGCACCATGTAGTCGGGCAGCGTGGCGGCCAGCACGGCGCGCAGCGCGTCGGGCGTCGCCGCCGCATCGACCGGCTTCGCGGCGAACAGGCGGATGCGCTTGCGCTCGTCGGGCACCACCGCGCACTGGCGGTACAGCCCCGCCGCCAGCGCGGCCGTCTCGATCTCGCCCGGCTCGACCCGAAAACCGCGAATCTTCAGTTGCGTGTCGCGGCGGCCCACGTAGCGCAGCGTGCCGTCCGGCTCCCAGCTGGCGATGTCGCCGGTCCGGTACATCGTCGCGCCCGGCGTGCCGTACGGATCGGCGACGAAACGCTCGGCACTCAGGTCGGGCCGGCCGAGATAGCCGAGCCCGACGCCCGCGCCGGCGATGCACAGCTCGCCTTCCTCGCCGGTGAGCGTCGGACGGCCATCGGCCGCGAGCACATGGCAGCGCGCGTTCGCGATCGGCCGGCCGATGCGCCGGTTGCTGTCGCCGGCGCGCAGTTCGCCCGTCGTCGCGAGCACCGTGCATTCGGTCGGCCCGTAGATGTTGTGCAGCCGCCGGTTCGCGCTCCAGCGCGCGATCGTGTCGGGGTCGCACACGTCGCCGCCCGTGACGAGATGCGCGAGCGCGGGCCAGTCGCAATCCGGCAGCGCCGCGAGCAGCGCGGGCGGCAGGAATGCGTGCGTGATGCGTGCGTCGGCGACGAGCGCCGCGAGCGCGTCGAGTTCGCGGCGCTGCGCTTCGCTCGGCGCGACCAGCGTCGCGCCGGCGAGCCAGGTCGGGAACATGTCGAGCAGCGACGCATCGAACGCCACCGTCGAGAACTGCAGCACGCGCGACGATGCATCGAGCGACACGTGCGCGCGATACCAGTGGCAGAACTGCACGATGTTCCGGTGCGACAGCATCACGCCCTTCGGCACGCCGGTCGAACCCGACGTGTAGATCGCGACCGCGCAGCGCGCAGCGCGGTCGGCATCCCGTTCGAGCGGCCACTGGCCGGCCAGCGCATCGGGCGAGGCGTGCGCGTCCGCTTCCGCGTGCGCGCCGCAGTCGATCACGTCGAGGTCGAATCCGTCGAGCAGCGCCGGCTCGACCGCCCCGCCGACGACGAGCGCCTGCGCCCCCGATTCACGCAGGATCGTGCGGGCCCGCTCGGGCGGAAACGCGGGATCGAGCGGCACGCAGGTCGCGCCGGCGCCCAGCACGCCGACGATCGCCGGGTACAGCGCGACGCCCTTGTCGAGCCGCACCGCGACCACGCGCGGCGCGGCCGGCCGCGCGGCGATGCGCGCGGCAACCTGGCGGGCGCGCGTGACCAGCTCGCGATAGGTCAGTTGGCCGTCGGCCGCGACGAGCGCGCAGGCGTCCGGCGCAGCGGCCGCCGCACGCGACACGAGTTCCGGCAGCGACGGCTCGCACGGCCACGCGGCGGCGGTGTCGTTCGACGCATGCCAGCCGGCCAGCCGTTCGAGATCGAGCACGATATCGGCCGGCCCCGGCGGCGTGGCGCGCGGCGCGTCGTTCGGATCGCTCAGTTCGCGCGCAATCCCGCTCGCGACTTCGTGCATCAGATCGACCGCGCACGCGGCGATCTCGTCCGCGAGGTCGGCGCCGTTGAGCGCCGCGCCGAACGCGAGCGTCGCGTCGGCCAGCACGCGTGTGTCGCCGGGCGCCGCGTCCGTGAGCCACGCGACGCGCACCTCGCGCGGCGGAAACGCATCGGCGACGATCTCGCAATGCAGCGGCCGTGCGTGCGCGCAATGCACGGCGGGGTCCGGCGCACCGCAGACGATCGACCACTCGGCCGCGTTGCGCAACGTATCAGGCGCCGGCGCCGGCAACAGCAGCGCATCGGCCGCGTCGCGCAGCGGGCCGTCGCGTCCGTCGGCGATACAGACGGTATGACCGGTCGCCTCGAGTTCAGCCGCCAGCCGTGCAGCGAGACGGGTCTGCCCGCCGATCGCAATGATGATCGCTTTCATCGACGTGACTCACAGGTAGTCGGACAAGGCCGCGCGGGTCGGCGCGTGATCGAGCAGGCCGCTCATCCGGAAGAACTGCCGGATGTTGACGATCATCGGATGCTGACTCGTGATCGGATAGGCGCCGACCATGTCGTCCGCGATCCGTGCGCGCTCGGCGGCCGGCAGGTCGAGCGCGTCGATCAGGCGGCGATCGAACTGCAGTTGCAGGTCGGCGCTCAGGTATTCGCGCAGGAAACACGGCAGCCCTTCGCCGAGCGCGAGCCGCGCGGGTTCGTCGATCTCCGACCAGTACAGCTTCACGAGATTGATCCAGAACGCCGAGTGACGGCCTTCGTCCGCGAGGTGATCGGCCATCACGCCCTTCACCGAGCGCTTGAGCGTCGCGTCGCGCGAGAACGCCGCGACTTCCGCCGTGACCGTGTTCTCCGAGATCGCGACGCACAGCAGCTCCATGCCGTCGCGATACTGCGCGCCGACCCGCTCGACCGCGCGCGGAATCGCCCGCGACAGCTCGATCTCGCTGTTCGGCGGCAGCGGCGCGATGCCGGTGGCCTCCTCGACCTGCCGCAGGTAGTCCATCGCGACGTACGCGTGGTAGTCCTCGTCGATCACCACCGTCATCGCATCCTGCCGGCACGCGAACGGAAACGGATGCGCGAAGCGGCCGCGCGCGATCCGCAGCGCGGTGGCGTTGACGATCTCCGTCTCGAAGATGATCACGTCCTGGATGTACTTGTAGAAGCTCTGCAGCAGGACGAAATCGCGCACCGCATCGCCCGCATCGACGATCGCCGGGTGCGCGCACAGCGGCTGGCGTTCGAGCGGGTAGTAGCGCAGTTCGTCGTCCTCGACGATCCGCCGCGGGCGCGATCGCACGGTCGCGCGCGCCTCCCAGCGATCGACGTGGCTCACGTAGGTGACGGCGGTCGTCATCGCGTGTCCTCCGGGGAACCGTAGTAATGGATTTCAAGCAGCAGGCAGCCCGCGTCGCTGCGGAACGGGCCATGCGGCGTGCCGGCCGGGCGCACGAAGTAGCTGCCTTCCCGATACGTCGCGCGATACTCGCGCGTCGCGACGTCGACCAGGCTCTGGTCGCCGTCGATCAGGTGCACTTCCTCGTGGTAGTCGTGCAGGAACGGCACGCTCGTGCCCGCGCCGGGATCGAACCGCACGATCCGGGTCCGGATGCCGCGCTTCGCGTGCTCGTCCAGCGTATCGACGAGCACGACCTGGTCGATGCCGTCGTCGAACGCCGCCGGGTGCTCCCACTCGAGCGCCGCGAAATCGACGATGCGCTCCGACAGCCCGCGCGCGTTCATGCCGGCACCACGTTGCGGGTCTGGCCGAGATGCGCGAGCAGCCCGTCCCACAGGCGCATGCGCTCGTCGATCGCGTCGAGCCCGGCCTGCAGCGCTTCCTCGAGCTTCGCCGCGTCGCCGTCGGCCGCCTCGCGGATCATCGCGCGCGCCGCAGGCCCGTGCTCGCCCGAATCCACTTCGATGTGGCGGTCGAGGTAATACACGAGCAGCGGGATCGACGAGCGCTCGATCTTCCATTCGTCGAGCAGCGTGCGGAACATGTCGGGAATCACGTTCTCGCGGCCGTAGAAGAAGTTGCCGAGCACCTGGTGCGTCGCGCCCGACGTGCACGCGGCCATCGTCGCCTCGACGAAGCAGATCACCGGCTCCGGCGCATCGACGGCCTTCAGCGCGGCCGACACCGAGAAGCCCGAGCGCACCAGCGACACCATTTCCTCGATGCGCGACGTCGACGCGCCGACATCGCGCATCGCGTGCAGGTACAGGTCGTAGTGGCTCATGTGGCCGTTCGGCGTTTCGTCCGATTCCTCGCCGAGCACGATCTCGTTGATGAGACGCGACGCGTTCGCGTTACGCGGCGCGACCCACGGCACCGCGACGGTCGTCAGGTCCTGCTGCAGCCGCTTCACGAGCGACATGAAATCCCACACGGCGAATACGTGCCATTCCATGAACACGCGCAGCTCGTCGATGGTACGGATCGATCCGAACACCGGATGATGCGCGAGCCGCTCGTGCTGCTCGCCGATTTTTCGCTCCAGCCCTTCCAGTTGATTCACGGGACTCTCCTAGTAATGTCCGCTCGCGCCAGCCCACTGCGCCGGCTTCCGGCGCCGGAAACCGTTTCCGGCGAATTGCCTGCATGCCGTTTTCGGCTTGCGCAGCAATTTCAGGCGTCGATGCTAAATAAGCTGCCAATTTGCCGCCTATTCAAAACGGACATTCTCATATTCTTTCCGGACCAGACTATTCACTCACGCCTCAAAGCCTTTACTGGCAAGGACTTTACGAATTACCGACAAAACCGCACGGAATTGACAGCCGCAAATTGGACTGTCTAGGATAAGAATTGCGATTCATCAAAAAATGAAATGCACGATGCGAATATGTATTTTTCATTAAACAAATACACGCATTTAATTCATCCACCGGAATAAGCTTTCCAGGAGAAACGACGTGATCGATTCGACGCTTCAATTGCCGCTGTCCGCGCCGCAGCGGGATTTCTGGGAGGCCGCCCTCGCGTATCCCGTCCCGTCGACGCATATCTATGCGGCCGAGTATTTCGAGATTCGCGGCGCACTCGACACCGACGCATTCGAACGCGCGTTGCGGCAGGTGATTCGCGAGGCGCAGACGTTGCACACGACGCGGATCGTGCTGGATGGCGACACACCCGTGCGCGTGCTCGACGCCGCGCTCGCCGACGACTGGGTGCTCGAACGCGTGGATCTCGCCGGCACGAAAGACGCGCACGCCGTCGCGCTCGCCGGCATGCGTGCGCACTGCACGGGCGCGATCGAACTGGCGCGCGGGCCGTTCTTCCGCCACACGCTGTACCGCATCGCACCGGATCACTACTACTGGTATCACGGCTACGCGCACATCCTGGTCGACGGCTATTCGGGCAGCCTGATCGCCACGCGCGCCGCCGAGCTGTACAGCGCGTTCGCGGCGGGCGCCAAGGCGCCGCCCGCGCGCTTCGCGTCGCTCGCCGAGCTGCAACTCGACGAAGACGCGTACCGCGCGTCCGAACAGTTCGCGCACGATCGCCGCTACTGGCTCGAACGCTTCGCGGACCAGCCACGCACGGTCACGCTCGCCGGCCCCGCGCGCTTTCCCGAGCGCGACGACGGGCCCGACCTGCGCGAGACGCGCATCGCGAGTGCGAACGAGAGCGCGCGCATCGAGGCGGTCGCCAAGGGGCTGTTCACGTCGACGGTGCCGCGGCTCGTCACCGCGCTGACCGCCGCTTACCTGTACCTGAACACCGGCGCGCACGACATCGTGCTGTCGGTCGCCGCGATGGCGCGCACGTCGGCCCGGGAGCGCCGCACGCCGACGCAGTGCGCGAACATGCTGCCGCTGCGCCTGCACGTCGAGCCGGGCCACACGCTCGACGACCTGTGCCGCCAGGCGAACCGCGAGATGACCGCGTTGCGCCAGCACCAGCGCTACCGGATGGGCGACCTGCACCGCGAACTGACGTCGCTCGACAACGGCCAGGGCGTGTTCGGCCCCGAGATCAACATCATGGCGTTCGACTACGACCTGCGGTTCGGCGACTGCGTGACGACGTCGCACAACCTGTCGGTCGGCACCACCGACGACCTGATGGTGAACCTGACCGACCGCCGCAACGGCGAACCGCTGCGCTTCGACTTCGACGCGAGCCCGCAGTACTACAGCCGCGACGCGCTGAACGCCCACGTCGGCCAGTTCCTGACGTTCATGCGCATCGCGCTCGACGATCCGTTCGCGACGCTCGGCGCCCTCGAAAGCCGGCTCGGCTTTCAACCGGCAGCGCTCGCCGGCTGAAAATCGTCTGCGTCACCGTGTTGCTCCATCCAACCGAATCACTACGGAGTCCTGTCATGTCTTATTCGGAATCGCGCTTCTGGCATCCCCGGCAACATCCGCTCGCCGCGTCGCGCTCGCCGATCCGCATCACGCGCGGCGAAGGCTGCTACCTGTACGACGACACCGGCCGGCCGTATCTCGACGCGGTCGCGTCGCTGTTCAACGTGTACGTCGGCCACGGCCGGCGGGAAATCAAGGAAGCGATCGTCCGGCAGCTCGACGAACTCGAATATCACCCGGTATTCGCCGGGTTCAGCCATCCGCGCGCGGAAGAACTGTCGGCGCGGCTGATCGACATGCTCCAGCCGGAAGACATGAGCCGCGTGATCTTCGGCTCCGGCGGCTCGGACGCCGTCGAGGCCGCGCTGATGATCGCGCGGCAGTACTGGAAGGTGTCCGGGCAGCCCGAGCGCACCAAGTTCATCGCGCTGCGCCAGGCCTATCACGGCTCGCACTTCGGCGGCAGCTCCGTCACCGGCAACACCGTCTACCGGCGCAACTACGAGCCGACGCTCGCCGGCTGCTTCCACGTCGAGACGCCGTGGATCTATCGCAACCCGTTCACGCATGACCCCGAGGAACTCGGCCGGCTGTGCGCGTCGCTCGTCGAGCGCGAGATCCTGTTCCAGGGGCCCGACACCGTGGCCGCCTTCATCGCCGAACCGGTGCAGGCGACCGGCGGCATCATCGTGCCGCCCGCGAACTACTGGCCGCTGGTGCGCGAGGTGTGCGACCGCCACGGCGTGCTGCTGATCGCCGACGAAGTGGTGACGGGCTTCGGCCGGACCGGCGCCGCGTTCGGCAGCCGCGGCTGGGGCGTCGCGCCGGACATCATGTGCCTGGCGAAGGGCGTGTCGTCGGGATATCTGCCGCTCGGCGCGACCGTCGTCAACCGCCGCATCGAGAATGCGTTCGCGTCCAACCCGGGCGGCATCGGCACGCTGATGCACGGCTACACCTATTCGGGCCACCCGATCGTCTGCGCGGCCGCGCTCGCGAACCTGCAGATCATCGTCGACGAGGATCTCGCCGGCAACGCGGCGCGCGAGGGCGCGTACCTGCTGGAGCGGCTGCAGCCGCTCGTCGACCGCTATCCGGTCGTCGGCGACGTGCGCGGCAAGGGGCTGCTGGTCGGCATCGACCTCGTGAAGGACAAGGCGACACGCGAATCGATCGAGCCGTCGGACGGCTATGCGGCCGCACTCGCCGACGCGGCGCGCGATGCGGGCGTGCTGATCCGCTCGCTCGGCAACCGGCTCGCGATCGCGCCGCCGCTCGTGATCGGTCGCGAAGACGTCGACCGGATCGTGCATGCGGTCGAGCACGCGTTCGAAACGGTGCCGCGCTGGACCGCACGCTGAGCGCGGCGGCGGGGCGGCGGCGGTCAGCGTGCCGCCGCTTCCGCGGCCGCGAGGTACTGGCTCGGCGTGACGCCGAACGCGCGCTTGAAGGTGGCCGCATAGGTGGTCGGGCTGCGATAGCCCACCTGATGCGCGGCCTGCGTGACGGGCATGCCGCTCGCGAGCAGCGCGAGCGACATCGACAGCCGCAGTTGCTGGCGCCACGCGGCCACGCTCATGCCGGTCTCGCTGCGAAACAGGCGCGCCAGGTGGCGCGCGCTCAACGCGGCGTCGCGCGCGAGCGTGTCGAGCGGCAACTCGCAGTGCGGCTCGCGCTGCAGCCGCTCGCACAGCTTCAGCAAGCGCCGGTCGCGCGGCAGCGGCAGCGTGAGCGGCGTCTGCGCGAGCTCGCTCAGTTCGTCGGCGAACAGGCGCGCGAGCGGATCGTGGTCGACGCTGCAATCGAACGGATGCGACACGCGCGTGGCGAGTTCGCGCAGCAGTGGCGATACCGTCATCGCGCACAGCGTGGCCGGCAGTCGCGCGCTGAGCGCGTCGCCGAGATAGAGCGAGCAGAGCTGGACGTCGTCGGCCACGCGCATCGCATGAACGGTGCGCGCCGGAATCCAGATCGCGCGCAGCGGCGGGGTGATCCAGCGCTGGCCTTCGACGTCGAGTACCAATACGCCGCGCGTCGTAAACAATAGTTGCCCGGCCTGATGCGCGTGCGGGGCATACTCGTGAGCAAGCGCGCGGGCGGGGGCCGACGCGCAGGGCGGTTCGATCGCGCGGATCCCGCCGAAGGCGAACGCGCGCGCACCGGCGCGCGCGAGGAGGGGCACGTCTTGAACGCTGGTCATGGTCGATCAGTCCTGATACGAAACCGGAGGGGTACCGCAACACGTGAAACGACGGGGGGACAGTGCCCGCACAAGCGGGCCCGTCGTGCGAACAGCCGCCATTAAACCGGCGTCGGCTTCGCCTCAAAACTGTCCTTTTGAACAGGATACGCGCGGGGCGCAATGCACGGCCCGCCCACACCGACGAGGATCACCGATGGACCTGACAATACTGCACGACTGTTTCGACGCACTACAACGCGCGCCCACCGCGGAAGCCGCGTTTCCGCCGATTGCCGCCGCCGCGGCCGCGCTCGGGTTCCGGTATTGCGTGTACGGCTTGCGCCGCACGCTGCCGCTCGCCCGGCCCGACCTGCAGATCGTCGGCAATCATCCACGCGAATGGGAGCACCGTTATGTGAAATTCGGCTACGTGACGATCGATCCGATCATCAAGCGGGTCGCGAGCCAGCCGCGGCCGGTCGTATGGAATGCGTTCGACGAACCGGGCGACACCGCGTTCTGGCACGACGCGGCGTGCTTCGGGATGCGTTACGGCTGGTCGCACGGCGGCTACGACCGGGCCGGCAATCTCGGCGTGCTGACGCTCGTGCGCGACACGACGCCGCTCGACGCGGACGAAATCTCGCGATTGCGCGCACCCTGCGCGAGCCTCGCGCATGCGGCGCACGCATACCTGATGCCGCGCCTCGCCGATCCGATCGCGCCGGTCGGCACCGGGCTGACGCTGCGCGAGCGCGAGGTACTGGCGTGGACGGCCGACGGCAAGACGGCCTACGAGATCGGGATGATCTTCGGGATCGCGGAGCGGACGGTGAAGTTCCACCTGCAGAACGCCGTCGTGAAGCTCGACGCGATGAACAAGACGCATGCGGCCACCAAGGCCGCGATGCTCGGGCTGCTGCCCTGACGGCGCGCACGCGCACGCCGTGATCTGAAAAGAAAACCCGGGCCGGCCCTGCCGCCCGGGTTTCGACCCGCTTATGCGGCGGCCTGCGCCGCCGGCTGCTCGGCAAAGAAGGTTGCCTGCACAACTTCATCCGCACGGGCATACGCGCGGTTCACGCCGCTGATCACCGCACGAATCGACGCAGTCGTCAGGTTCGCATCGACGCCGACGCCGAACGCGCTGCCGCGCACGCCCGTACCGGCCAGCTCGGCGATCGCGATCGCCTTCGCATCGGCGCCCTGCGACAGCGCGCGTTCCTCGTAATGCTGGATCCGCAGCGGCGTGTGCAATGCATGCATCAGCGCGTCGAGCGGGCCGTTGCCTTCGCCACGCAGCACGCGGCGCTCGCCGTGCACGTCGGCGGTCAGCACGATCGTCTCGCGGCCGTCGCGCTCGGTCAGCTCATGGCTGACGTAACGCAGCGGCGTGTCGCTTTCGACGTACTCCTGCTGGAACAGCGCCCAGATCTGCGCGCTCGTCACCTCGTGCCCGCTCTCGTCGGTCAGGCGCTGTACGGCCGCGCTGAAATCGACCTGCATGCGGCGCGGCAGCGCAACGCCGTAGCCCTGTTCGAGCAGGTACGCGATCCCGCCCTTGCCCGACTGGCTGTTCACGCGAATGATCGAATCGTACGTGCGGCCGAGATCGTTCGGATCGATCGGCAGGTACGGCACTTCCCATACGGTGTCGGCGCGCTGTACCGCGAAGCCCTTCTTGATCGCGTCCTGGTGCGAGCCGGAGAACGCGGTGAACACGAGGTCGCCGACATACGGATGACGCGGGTGGACCGGCAACTGCGTGCACTCCTCGGACGTGCGCGCCACTTCGTTGATCTGCGAGAAATCGAGGCCCGGATCGACGCCCTGCGTGTACAGGTTCAGCGCGAGCGTCACGAGATCGACGTTACCGGTGCGTTCGCCGTTGCCGAACAGGCAGCCCTCGATCCGGTCGGCGCCGGCCATCACCGCGAGCTCGGCCGCCGCGACCGCGGTGCCGCGGTCGTTGTGCGGGTGCACCGACAGGATCAGCGAATCGCGGCGCGCGAGGTTGCGGTGCATCCATTCGATCTGGTCCGCGTAGTAATTCGGCGTGCCGATTTCCACCGTGGCCGGCAGGTTCACGATCGACTTGCGCTCGGGCGTCGGCTGCCACACGTCGAACACCGCGTCGCACACTTCCTTCGCGAAATCGAGTTCGGTCGCGGTAAACGTTTCCGGGCTGTACTGCAGCGTGAATTGCGTGTCGGTCGCCGCATCGGCGCACCGCTTGATCGTGCGCGCCGCGTTCACCGCCAGCTGCTTCACGCCGTTGCGATCGAGGTTGAACACGATCTTGCGGAATTCCGGCGCGGTCGCGTTGTACAGGTGCACGATCGCGCGCTTCGCGCCGCGCAGCGATGCGAAGGTGCGCTCGATCAGGTCGTCGCGCGCCTGCGTCAGCACTTCGATCGTCACGTCGTCGGGAATGTGGCCGCCCTCGATCAGTTCGCGGACGAAATTGAAATCGGTTTCGGACGCGGACGGGAACGCGACCTCGATCTGCTTGAAGCCGATCGCCACCAGCGTCTTGAACATCCGCATCTTGCGCGTGGCGTCCATCGGTTCGAACAGCGCCTGGTTGCCGTCGCGCAGGTCGGTGCTCATCCAGATCGGCGCCTGCGTGATCGTGCGCGACGGCCACGTGCGGTCGGGCAGGTTGACGGGCGTGAACGGTCGGTATTTCGTCGCGGGGTTCTTCAGCATCATGATGTCGGTCCTCGGTCTGTTTGTCGGTGAAGCGCGGCGCGGCAGCCATCGGCGTCAGGAGCCGGCGACGTGCGCAGCGGTGAAAACGGCAAAAAAGCGGCACAACGGCAAAGCGGTACGGCAAACGACGGCCTTGGCGGTTGAGCGACCGGGACGGAGCGGAGTGGTGACGGAAGAAAGACGAACTCAGGCGCCGGTCGACAACCGGGGCCAGGTCGGTGATGCGGGGAAAATCTGGCGCTTCAGGAAAGAAGCAGATGGAAAGCGCGCAGCCGCAGACCCAGCCCGGAGAAGCGGGCTAGTAGTCGTAGCGAGAAGAGGAACTGGGCGGCGTGCATGACCGGCATCAAATCACAGGGTGACCACGGCTGTCAACCCGGTACGCATCCATCCCGCTCCGTCCCCCCGACGCGCGCGTTTGCGCAGAATCAGTCCCGTCTGATAGGCGGCGGCGTGCCCCGTCGATATGCTTCACGGGTGCGGCGCCGGTGAGGCCCTATTCATGTTCGGAGTGAGTCGGTCCATCCTCTTCGCCGGCGCCGCACCCCCCTCCTTGCAATCGGGCTTCGGTGTGGGCGTTCGACGGTGGCCGGTGGGCGCGGCCACGACAGAGATGCTGATGTTGAAACGAAACGCTGCCATATGCGAACGCCGAGCGTCTGCTCCGAAGTCCGATTGCCCCCCGCCTCTCCTGCCCCACCTTCGCGTTGCGCTCGCGCATCATTCAGGAAAGCGATACACGCATCGATATAGTTTCCTGAATATATCCAAACTCGCTTCATTAAGCATGTTTCATTAAATCGATTAGCGCTGCTTTTCGAATTACTGAACAATACCCATTCTCATCCGAATATTTTTTTATTTATTTTTCGTCATGCTCGCCATGTCGCATTTCAAACGGCAAACGTTTGTGCGACAAGGCCCTTGGCCTTACCTAACAAGCCACAGGAGAACAGCATGGCCGACTCTCAAACGTCATCAAACCGCGCCGGAGAGTTTTCGATTCCGCCGAATACCGATTTCCGCGCGATTTTCTTTGCGAATGCAGCCGAACAACAGCACATCAAGTTGTTTATCGGCGACAGCCAGGAACCCGCCGCGTATCACAAGCTGACGACGCGCGACGGCCCGCGCGAAGCCACGCTCAATTCCGGCAACGGCAAGATCCGTTTCGAAGTGTCGGTGAACGGCAAGCCGTCGGCGACCGACGCGCGCCTCGCGCCAATCAACGGCAAGAAGTCGGACGGCTCGCCGTTCACGGTCAACTTCGGGATCGTCGTGTCGGAAGACGGCCACGACAGCGACTACAACGACGGAATCGTCGTGCTCCAGTGGCCGATCGGCTGACCTGACGCGGATCGACCATCGATCGCCGCCGGCCGCCTCCCGGGCGGCTGGCGGGATTGCGCCGCGTTCAGCGGGATCTCACCCGACCCAGAACCGCCTCATCATCGGAGACTTCCATGCCGCTCCTTTCGGCTTCGATCGTCAGCGCGCCCGTCGCGACGTCGGAGGCTTACGTCGACATCCCCGGCCTCTACATCGACATCGCGAAGGCCGGGATTCGCGACGGGAAACTGCAGGTCATCCTCAACGTGCCGACGCCTTACGCGACCGGCAACAACTTCCCCGGCATCTATTTCGCGATCGCGACGAACCAGGGCGTCGTCGCGGACGGCTGCTTCACCTATTCGGCGAAGGTGCCCGAAAGCACCGGCCGCATGCCGTTCACGCTCGTCGCGACGATCGACGTCGGCAGCGGCGTCACGTACGTGAAGGGCCGATGGAAAAGCGTGCGCGGCAGCGCGATGCACATCGATTCGTACGCGAGCCTGTCAGCGAGCGGAGAAACGGCTGCGCCCTCGTCGTCGCAAGGCGGCGGGAACCAGGGCGCCGAAACCGGTGGCGCCGGAGCCGGCAACGTCGGTGGCGGCGGCGAACGCGACGGTACGTTCAATCTCCCGCCGCACATCAAGTTCGGCGTGACCGCGCTCACCAACGCGGCGAACGACCAGACGATCGACATCTACATCGACGACGACCCGAAACCGGCCGCGACGTTCAAGGGCGCCGGCGCACAGGACCAGAACCTCGGCACGAAGGTGCTCGATTCCGGCAACGGACGCGTGCGCGTGATCGTGATGGCGAACGGCAAGCCGTCGCGGCTCGGTTCGCGACAGGTCGACATTTTCAAGAAGTCGTACTTCGGGATCGTCGGGTCGGAAGACGGCGCCGACGACGACTACAACGACGGCATCGTGTTTCTGAACTGGCCGCTGGGTTGATCGACGGCCATCACGAAACATCGCAATGGCGACGGGGCCCGCCACGCATTGCGCGTCGCTCGAGCAATCATTTGCAGTCCCACTGCTGTACACCGCGCGCGGCCCGGTGAAATCCGTTCGCCGGTCACGCGATGCGGAACCTTCCATCCAGACGAGGACGACATGTCACAACCCTTTACCCACGACGACCTGTACGCGCTGCTGCAACTCGCGGGCAACGACGCCACTGCCGTGCAGGCCAACGGCGATCAGGCCGTGCTCGACCGGATGCGCCAGTTCATGACCGCGCAGCTCGTCGAGAAACTCCCGCAATACGACGTGTTCGTCGATATCGCGACGATCCCGTACAGCTTCGACGTCGGCAGTTGGCAGAACAAGGTGAAAGCCGATGCGGCAGGCGAAGTCGTCGCCTGCACGGTGACGTGGGCCGGCGCGCCGGGTGTGTTGCCCGGGGCTGCGGCGAAGTTCGGCGTCGGCGCGGTGGTCAATTACTTCTCGAAAGCGACGCCGCAACCGGTACAGCCGGCGCCCGCGCCGACCGGCGGCGGCGAACGCGACGGCATCTTCAACCTGCCGCCGAACATCGCATTCGGCGTGACCGCGCTGGTCAATTCGTCCGCACCGCAGACGATCGAGGTCTTCGTCGACGACAACCCGAAACCCGCCGCGACGTTCCAGGGCGCCGGCACGCAGGACGCGAACCTGAACACGCAGATCGTGAACTCGGGCAAGGGGAAGGTGCGCGTGGTCGTGACGGTGAACGGCAAACCGTCGAAGATCGGCTCGCGCCAGGTCGACATCTTCAAGAAGACCTACTTCGGGCTGGTCGGATCGGAAGATGGCGGCGACGGCGACTACAACGACGGCATCGCGATCCTGAACTGGCCGCTGGGTTGAGGCGCGGCAGCCTGACGCGCGTCGCCACGCCGCCCGGCGTGGCGATGGGCCGGTGCGCGTCCGTCATCTGCAAGCCCCAGCCCGCGCCGCCATGATGCGATCGGCCGCGACGATACGCGCCAAGGCCGATCGCTCCGCGCATCCTCGCCCGTCGAATCACCACGCCCACCGCACGCCTGCATTGCCGGTAATCGTGCGCTGGTGCTCGCCACCGAGGTTCGTCAGATAGCTGACCGTCGCATACGCGCTGCCGCGCTTCGTCAGTTGCGCGACGAGGCCCACGCCGATCTGGCCGGCCGTCTGCCCGACCTGCGTGCCGATCGTCGTCGAACCGCCGAACGTCGTCCTGTCGTCGGTGCCGAACGAACGCAGCACGTTCACGCGCAAGTACGGCTTCCAGCTCACGCCGCTCGCATCGAACGCGTATTGCAGCCGCGCGCCGATCCGGCCGACGAACGTATTGCCATTGTTCCACGTGACGTCCGACACGCCGTCGTTGAATCGGGCCAACGACAGCCATTGCCACAGCAACTGCGCCTGCGGCTCCAGCGTCAGCCCATAGCCGAGCGAGATCGGCACGCCCGCTTCGACCGAACCGGTGACCGCGTTGCCGTCCGTCGAACCACTCACATTGTTGTTCGAATGCGTGCGTACGGTCAGCAGGCTCCCCATCACCACTGCGTCCGTATACCAGCCACCCGGGCCAATGTGTGTCCAGTATCCACCGAGGTTGTACGCATTCACCTGCAGCGAACCCACACCCAGATCCGGCTGCGCGAACGCAAAGCCCTTCACGTCGCCGACCGCGCGCGAGAAGCCGAGGAAGAAGCCGTAGTGATTGCGATGGCCACGGGCGGTCGTATCGGCGTAGAGATCCTGCCCGACCTGCATCCCCCACACCGTGCCGTCGAACGACGGCGTCACATCGCCCTTCTGCTTGATGTTGCTGTTGCCGCCCCATACACGCGCCCACGACGCGGGCACCGAACCGTTTTCGGCGAACAGTCCCTGTTCGCCTTGGCGATCATGGAAGGTATCGATCTGCAGCAATCCAAGCTGGCGCGCGACAGCCGGCACTTCCGAGTACAGCGGGACTTCGGGACGGTAAACAGGTTCCGGCTTGGCGTCGGGTGCCGCGTTCTTGACAGCCTCGACGATCGATTCCGGCGTACCGTCGGCAACACTGAATGGCGGTTGCTGCGTTGGCTGATCCGGCCGCGGAGGAACCGTGCTGCGCAGATACCAGTCCTCCCCCGTCAAGGCGGTAACCCCGCCTTTCACCAGATAATAGGAGTAAGCGCCAGCGCTGACCGTACCGCCCGCCAACGTAAACGCGTTACCCGTATTCGCAAAGTTCACGGCGTAAACCAGCCGAATACCGTCGGACTTGGTCAGCGCACCGGCACCACCGACGTTCGTTACGTTCAGTGTCGTCTTGCCGCTTGCCGTCGCCACTGCCGGCACACCGCCGATCAGCAGCGTGTCCGATGGCGCACCGTCGCCGGCAAGCGTCGTATTCATGTTGACCGCTCCATTCTGCCCGACATAATTGCCCGACACGGCCAATCCGTTACCGACAACGCGCCCACGGAGCTCCACCACTCCCGCATTCGTCAGGGTTCCGAATATCCGGAAGTCTCCCGGCAAACCGCTGGCCAGACTGGGCAGCGCATTCGCGACTGAAATCGTGCCATTGTTCGTCACGTTACCCGTCACACTGCCATACCCGCCAAGCGTCGCACCGGGCGCGATGGTCAAGGGGCCACCGCCCCGCAGTCCCGCCGCCGCATCGAGATCACCGACAATGAGCGTGCCGGCTGCCACGTTCGTTCCACCCGAATACGTGCTGTGTACGCCATTCAATGTCAGCGTGCCGTCTCCCAGCTTGGTGAGTCCGCCCGAACCCGTGATGTCCTGCATGATCGTCGTGTTGAACCCCTGCGTATCGATCGCGCCGTTGTTCGAAGTGGTCGAGATCGCGCGGCTCGACGCGAGATTGAACGCGCTGCCGAACTGCAGCGTGCCGCCGTTGAAAGTCAGTCCTCCGGACGAAGCGCCGAGCGCGTTGTCCACCGCAACCGACAGCGTGCCCTGCGTGATCGTCGTGCCGCCGGAATACGTATTGCCGCCC
This sequence comes from Burkholderia orbicola, assembly GCF_900100915.1. Lineage (NCBI taxonomy): Bacteria > Pseudomonadati > Pseudomonadota > Betaproteobacteria > Burkholderiales > Burkholderiaceae > Burkholderia > Burkholderia orbicola. Next base: position 1,660,329 of record NZ_FNKW01000002.1, read on the forward strand.
GCCGCGGACGGCGTGAGCGTCAACGTACCCGCGCCGGTTTTCTCCACCGCGCCCGACCCGCTGATCGTACCCGTGTACGTGCCGGCGCTGTCCTGCTGGAAGCGCACCAGCCCGTTGTCGGTGACGGACAGCGGCAGGTTCGACGCATTCGCCTGCAGCGTCGCGCCCGCGTTGACTGTCGCGGCGACCGACGCCGTCGTCGTGCCGAGCGTGCCCGTAAGGTTCAGCGTGCCGCTCTGCACCAGCGCGGTCGAGAACGTGCCGGTGCCGCCCCACGTCCAGTCGGCGCCGGCCATCGTCAGGCTCTGGAAATTCGTGAACGCATTCGACGCGGTGCCGGTGCCCTGCAACGTCACGGTGTTGGTGCCCGCGCCGCCGTTGGCCGTGCCGACGATCTGCGAGCCCGTCTGCAGGATCAGCGTCACGTTGCCGTTGCCGCCCTGGATCGCGGTGCCGCCGCCGCCCTGGATCAGCCCCGCGTTGGTGATCGTCGTCGCGCCGTTGGTCGAGCGCACGCCGATGCCGTTGTTGCTGATGATCCTGCCGCCGGCCTGGTTCGTGATCGTCGCGGTGAACGAACTGCCGAGCGTGTTCGATACGACGGCGTCGACGCTGCCGCCGCTCGTCGCGGTGCCGCTGGTCTGGATCGTGCCGCTGTTGACGAGCGTGTCGTTGTTGCCCTGCATGTAGACGGCCGGCGCATCGCGGCCGTTCGACGTCAGCGTGCCGCTGTTGGTGATCGTGCCGTTGCCGCCGAGCAGCGACGCGGCGCGCGCGTTGTTGCCGGATGTCGTCACGGTGCCCGTGTTGACGATCTGGTTGCCCGATGCGCCGGGATTGCTTTGCCCCCACGCGGCCGTCATCCCGTACGCGTTGTTGCCGGTGGTCGTGATCGTGCCGTTGTTGATGAGCGTGTTGTTGTTGCCGTTCGCGGCCATCCCGTCGTTGTACGCGCCCGACGTCGAAATCACGCCTGTCGCCGCATTGGTGAGCGTGTTGCCGTTGTTCACGCCGAGCAGCACCGCGCCGCGATTCGCGACGCCCGTGCCGTTGCCGGACATCGACAGGTTGCCGTTGTTGGTGATCGTGCTCGTCGTGTCGACCGAGAATGGCGTCGGTGTGGACGTCAGCACGTAGCTGCCCGTCACGGTCGAATCGAGGTTGATCGTCACGTTGGTGCTGCCGGCCGTGGCCACGACCGACGGCGCGCTCGCGCCGGTACACGTCACCGTCGTACCGCTGCCCGGCGCGGTAGCCGAGCACGCCGCATATGCACTGACCGGCACTGCGCCGGTGAGAATCGCCATTCCACCCAAACCCAGGTGTCGCGCCTTCCTTTTCATTTTTCCGCTCGCATTTATTGGTGACGTTATTGCTGCAAATCGGTGCGTGAAACGGGTTATATCACCCGTCTTGAAATAATCGCAAGATCAGAATGCGTGATGTCGGCAATCACCGCGCGATTAATTTCGCATCAGGAAACAAAGGGGCTGAAATTGCCGCTATGCAGCATGTGAAACGCCGGCGGGGCAGAGCGGTCGAGCGAGAAGGAAAGCCGGTTGAATTTGCCATCTTTTGCTTAACCACACTCAGCAAACGTGACGCGATCCGAATCAATCGGAAAATTTGACGTAGTCCGATGAATAATAGCCCGCTCGGGATGCTGCTCGCCATTTTACGATGTTGCTTCGCACGATGTCGTGCCATTCGACCGCGAGCGCATTTCCGACTATCCGCGCGGCGACGCCCACACGCGTGCTCACCATTACGATGCCGGCCATCACGGCCCACGGCCGGCATCCGCGACCGATCAGCCCGCTTCCCGCGCGACAACCTTCGACAGCGCCACCGGCTGCGCGAACGCGGCCGACGCCAGTTGCACGCGTGCATCACGCGCCACGCGGTTGAACGCCACGCGCTGCGCGCCCTTCAGTTTCGCTGCTCGGGCTGCGTGCACGAGTTCGATCGGATCGACGAGGCGGGCATGCCGGCGCACCTCGAAGTGCAGATGCGGGCCGGTTGCGGTGCCCGTGCTGCCGACCGCGCCGACGCGTTGACCGCGCATCACGCGCGCACCGGTTCGCAGCGTCGGCTCGAACGCCGAAAGATGCGCGTAGTACGACGCGTAGCCGCCGTCATGCCGAATCACCACGTACTTGCCGTAGCCGCGCGGCTCGGTGCCGATGAACGTCACGACGCCGCGCTCCGACGCATGCACCGCGCGGCCGGCCGGCGCCGCGAGATCGACGCCCGAATGCACGTGACGCGCGCCGCTCACCGGATGCACACGCCCGCCGAATGGCGAGCTGATGCGCGTCGCGGCGACCGGCATCGCGAAGCGAGCACCGGCGAGCGGCATGCCATCGAGGTCGTAATAAGCGCCCGGCGAACCGGCCTGCGCGGCGAACCACACCGCCGCGACCCGCTGCCCGCGAAAGCGGACGTCGAGCGCCGTCACGCGTACGCGGCCCGGCCGCGTTGCGTCGTGGTCGGGCTCGAATGCCACGCGGAAAGTATCGCCATGCGCGCCGCGCTGCTTCGGATCGATGCGCCCGGCCAGCATGCGAACGATCTGCGCGGCGACGCCGGCGGGCAGATCGGCGCGCGCCAGCGACGCATGCAGGCTGCCGACGATCGCGCCGGCACGCGTGCCGCGATCCGGCTGCGCGAGCGTGAACGGCTCGGCGGCGGCCAGATCGACCGGACCTGGCGCGAACGCCGGCTGCGCACCCGTCGCGGGCAACGCCGACGCCAGCCCGTAATCGAACCGCGACGCGTAGCCGCGTTCGACCGCCCCGCGCGCGGTATCGCACAGCACGCGATACGCGACGCAGGCGCCGAAGCGCGCCCCCGGATCGTCGCGTTCGATGCCCGCCGACACGTTCAACGCGTGCGACGCATAAGCGACGTCGAGCGGCGCAGCGGACGATGCACGCAGGCCGCCCCACGTGGTGCGCGCGGAATTGAAGAAAGGCACGTCGCCAAGGTCGGTGTTTTCCGCCGCCTCGGGCAAGGCCGGCGCGGCGTCGTGAAACGCCTGCGCTGCCGCGCCCTGTGCGCCGGCCACGCAGGCCGCCGCGACGATGCCGCGCAAGAACGCGCGACCGATCGGAAAACGATGAACGCCGCGTGACGCGGGTTGACCTTGCTCGCGTGCGACACGGAAACGCAGGTCTGACCGCATGACGTCGTCACTCGCTATTCAATGAAAAATCGGGAAAGAACCGGGCATCGCGGAGGAACGATCGTCGCGATCCGGCTACTCGACAGCGAGTGTATCGGCGTGGCCGAAACGGCTAAATAGGACTCGTCTTATTTGTTAAGAATGCCGCTTAATACTAGTACTAAAACAATGCCGCCGGGACGCCATGCATTCGCGCGAAACCCGCCGCGCCGTGTACAGTCGAGGGCTGCCGGCGCGCGACACGCGCCGCGCACTGTGTCTTCAACACCGGAATCCCGTCATGTTTCTCGATCATCTTCATCCGGAACGCTGGACGTTCCTGTGGAACGCATTGTCCACCCTCTCTCTCAAGCTTGCCGCCGGCCTGGCGCTGCTCATCGTCGGCTGGTGGCTGTCGAAACGCGTCGGCAACTGGCTGAACCGGCTGCTCTCGAACAAGGAGCGCGTCGACGACACGCTGCGGCCGATCCTCTGCGACGTCGCGGTATGGGGCATCCGCATCGTCGCGATCGTCGGCGCGCTGTCGCAGCTCGGCATCGAAACCTCGAGCATCGTCGCGGTGCTCGGCGCCGCGGGCCTCGCCATCGGGCTCGCGCTGCAGGGCACGATGCAGAACATCGCGGCCGGCATCATGCTTCTGCTGTTGCGACCGTTCAAGGTCGGCGACTACATCGACGGCGGCACGGGCGTCGCGGGCACCGTCGACGAAGTCGGGCTCTTCATGACGCGCCTCACGAAGCCGGACGGCATCTGCGAATACGTGCCGAACAGCGCGCTGTGGGGCAGCTCGATCCGCAACTACACGCGCAACCCGACGCGCCGCCTCGATCTCGAAGTGGAAGTGTCCGTGCACGACGATATCGATCGCGCGCTCGCTGCACTGCATGCGCTGGCCGTGGCCGATCCCGACGTGCTGCAGGACCCCGCGCCGGACGTGATGGTGATGCGTTTCGACGACAGCACGGCCGTCGCGAACATGCGCGTGTGGACGCATACCGACAAGTTCTGGGCGATGCGCTGGCGCCTCGCGCGCCAGGTGCGCAAGACGCTCGCCGAGGCGGACTGCGCGCTGCCGATCCGCACGCGGGAGCTGCACATCGTGCACGACGCGGAGCGCCGCGCAGGCGACGCGCGCGTGCGGGTCTTGTAGTGCCGCGGAGCGCGCCGCGCCCCGGCTGCGACGTTACATCCGGACGATGTCGAGCAGCGCCTTCCTGCCGCTCTTGTACGTGAACACCGAGATCGCGCCGTGCTTCAGGTCGCCCTGCGGCGTGAAGCGCGTTTCGCCGATCACGCCGCGATAGTCGGTGGCCGGCATCGCGGCCAGCACCTTCGCCGCGTCCGTCGAATTCGCGCGCTTCATCGCGTCGACGATGATGTAGACCGCATCGTACGAGAACGGCGCATACACCTGCATCGGCTGGTGGTAACGCGCTTCGTAGCGCTTCGCGAACGCCGCGCCACCGGGCATCTTCTCGAGCGCGATACCGGCCTCGGAACACACGACGTTGTCCGACGCCGGACCGGCGAGCTTCGGCAGGTCGGTCGAGCACACGCCGTCGCCGGCCAGGATTTTCGCGCGCATGCCGAGCTGGCGCGCCTGCTTCGCGAGCGGGCCGCCCGTCGCATCCATCCCGCCGTACATGATCGCGTCCGGGTTCATGCCCTTGATCTTCGTGAGGATCGCACGGAAGTCGATCGCCTTGTCGTTCGTCGCGTCGCGCGACACGACCTTCATCCCGGCCGCTTTCGCGGCCTTCTCGAATTCGGTCGCGAGGCCTTGCCCGTACGCGGTCGAATCGTCGACCACGGCGACCGTCCGGATTCCCATGTTCTTCGCCGCATACATGGCAAGCGCCGGCCCCTGCTGCGCATCGGTCGCGACGACGCGATAGGTCGTCTTGAAGCCTTGCTGCGTATACGTCGGGTTGGTCGCGGCCTGCGAGATCTGCACGACGCCGCCGTCGCGATACACGCGCGACGCCGGAATCGACGTGCCCGAGTTGTGATGACCGACGACGCCGACGACCTTGTCGTCGACGAGCCGCTGCGCGACCTGCGTCGCGGTGCGCGGATCGCCCGCATCGTCCTGCGCGTCGAGTTGCAGCGTGATCTTCCTGCCGCCGATCGTCAGCCCCTTCGCGTTGATTTCCTCGACGGCGAGCCGTGCGCCGTTTTCGCTGTCCTTGCCGAGATGCGCGATCGCGCCGGTCAGCGGCGCGACGTGCCCGATGCGCACGACGTCGTCCGCATGCGCGGACCATGCTGGCAGCGCGCACGTCAGTGCAGCTGCGGTGGCGAGTACGGTCTTGTGATGCCGGTTCATGCTTGTCTCCTTCCTTGTCGCGCTTCGTTCGTGTTCGGATTCGTCGTTCGCCGAAGGTCGTGCCGTGCGCTCAAGCACGTCCTTCGAATCCCAGCAGTACGTTCACCGCGTTGATGCCGATCTCGTCGACCATGTAGCCGCCTTCCATCACGAACAGCGTCGGCAGGTTCAAGCGCGCGAGCGTCTCGCCGATCCGCAGGTAGTCGGGCGAGCGCAGCTTGAAATGGCTGATCGGGTCGTGCTCGAACGTGTCGACGCCGAGCGACACGACGAGCAGGTCGGGCGCGTGCTTCGCGATCGCCGCCGCGGCCTGGTCGAGCGCCGCCGAATAGGTGTCCCACTGCGTGCCCTTCGGCAGCGGCAGGTTCAGGTTGAAGCCCGCGCCGGCGCCCGCGCCGCGCTCGTCCGCGTAGCCGGAGAAGTACGGATACGACACCGCCGGCTCGCCGTGCAGCGACGCGAACAGCACGTCCGACTGCTCATAGAAGATGTCCTGCGTGCCGTTGCCATGATGGAAATCGACGTCGAGCACCGCGACGCGCGACGCGCCGCTCGCGATGCCGTGCTGCGCGGCGATCGCCGCGTTGTTCAGGTAGCAGTAGCCGCCCATGTACTCGCGCCCCGCGTGGTGGCCGGGCGGGCGGCACAGCGCGAACGCGGCGTGCGCACCGCCGCCGGACAGCAGGTCGGCGCCGGTCAGCGCCGAATTCGCGCTCGCGCTCACCGCGTCCCACGTGCCCGCGTTGATCGGCGCGCCGGCGTCCATCGCGAAGAAGCCGAGCTTGCCGTCGATGAAATCGGGCAAATCGGCCGACGCCGGCATCGCGCGCACCGGCCACACGAGCGGCAGCGCCTGGCAGGTGCGGCCGGTCGCGGCCCATTCGTCCCACGCGCCGGCGAGAAAATCGACGTAGCGCGCGCTGTGCGCGCCGGCATAGCTGGCCCGGTCGAACCCGCGCGGCGCGATCACGTCGCCGAGGCCGGCCGCACGGACCTGCGCGAGCACCGTTTCGGCGCGAAGGGGGTTTTCGAACGACTCGGTGATCGCGCCGTCCTTCAGTTCGACGCCGCGATGCAGGAGGTGATCGCTGCTGTAGACCGTGAGCATGGTTGACCGTTGCAGGGATGACGAGGGAAAGGGGTGACAACAGTCTATTGAGGCCGGCCGGCAATAACTTTGCTTTTCACTTCTTCGTTTCGTACAATTTTGAGCAATCTGCCTACGGAATCCCGGATATGAGCAAAAATCGCGCTTCAGTTGAACTGGACGGCGTCGACCGCGCGATGCTCCGTCTGTTGCAGGAGGACGGCGCACTGTCGAACGCCACGCTCGGCGAGAAGCTGTCGCTGAGCGTCACGCCGTGCTGGCGCCGCCGCAAGCGGCTCGAGGACGAACGCGTGATCACCGGCTACCAGGCGAACCTCGACCGGCGCGCGCTCGGCATGAACGTGTTCGCGTTCGTGCAGGTGACGTTCAACATGCATTCCGACGAGGATTCGGATCGCTTCGAGGACGTGATGCGGCGTCACGACGAAGTCACGTCGTGCCACAAGATCACCGGCGCGGCCGATTACATCCTGCAGGTCGTCGCGGCCGATCTCGATGCGTATGCGGAATTCGTCGAGCGCGTGCTGAGGAAGCAGGCCGGCGTGTCGTCGATCCAGTCGAGCCTCGCGTTGCGCGAGGTGAAGTTCTCGTCACGCGTGCCGGTGCCGGACGCGTGACCGTTCATGCCTGTCAGGCGCCCGCGCACGGGCATCCGCTGTCGATCGTTATCCCATGGAGCGCTACCCGATGAAACGTTACTTTCCCACCGTGTCGTTTGCCGCCTCGATCGCCTGCGCATTCGCATTGAGCGCCTGTGCGGCCCAATCGTCCGCGCCGGCCACCTCTTCGGCACCGGCCGGTACTGCCGCGCCAGTGGCCGCGCCGCTGGTCGGCGGCGATCGCGACGCGCACGGCTGCATCGGCTCCGCCGGCTACGCGTGGTGCGAGCGCACGCAGCAGTGCGAGCGTCCGTGGGAACTTGCGAAGGCGCGCGGCTTCGCGAATTCAGCTCAGGCTTATGAGCAGTTCTGCCGGAACGGCGGAACGAAGTGATGGGATGCGCGTGAACGGGTCGTGGTGCAACGCCGCGATCCGATGATGTTCCGGTCTGCTCCATGGCCCGTCCATCGTACGCATTCCACCCTGCCGATCCCCGTCGATTTTCCCGCGTCGCGCCCCGTCATTCCGGAAACCCGGACGCACAAAAAACCCCACGAAAACAGGGATATTCGCCGCCTGCGACACGTTGTCCGAGTTCGGTTATATTACGCGCCCCTTGCCACCCCGCCCCCGCAAAACGCGTCGCACGCGGCCTCTTTCAACGCAGCCTGAAGCGCCGTCCGCTCAGGCTTGCCACCCGGGCCCGGGCGCGTGGCGCACCCTCGCGACGCAGGCGCTTGCCTACCCGCGGGAAGCCGATCCGAAGGTGTCCTTCCGAATCGCTTCGCGTGCGCAAATGCAACGGCGCGCCGCGCCGATCCGGAATTCCGGATTCGCGGTCCGAATCTCCGGACCCGCGTTCCGGCGCCACGGAACCGCGCGCCGGGCGGCATGGCAAACCGATGCATCCAAGTTGAAAAAGGGATCTGCTGTGATCAAAACGTTACGGGTAATACTGTCGGCGCTCGCGCTGTGCGTCGCGACATCGTCGGCGCACGCCGCCGACACGAAGAAGGTCGACGTCCTGCTGGTGGGCGGCGGCATCATGAGCTCGACGCTCGGCGTCTGGCTGCACGAACTCCAGCCCGACTGGTCGATGACGATGGTCGAACGCCTCGACGGCGTCGCGCTGGAAAGCTCGAACGGCTGGAACAACGCCGGCACCGGCCACTCGGCGCTCGCCGAGCTGAACTACACGCCGGAGAAGGCGGACGGCAAGGTCGACATCTCGAAGGCGATCGAGATCAACGAGTCGTTCCAGATCTCGCGCCAGTTCTGGGCGTGGCAGGTCAAGCAGGGCGTGCTGAAGAATCCGCACTCATTCATCAACTCGACGCCGCACATGAGCTTCGTCTGGGGCGACGACAACGTGCGCTTCCTGAAGAAGCGCTACGAAGCGCTGCAGGCGAGCCCGCTGTTCCGCGGGATGCAGTATTCGGAAGACTACGACCAGATCAAGCAGTGGGTGCCGCTGATGATGGAAGGCCGCGACCGCAACCAGAAAGTGGCCGCGACGTGGACGCCGATCGGCACCGACGTGAACTTCGGCGAGATCACGCGCCAGTTCGTCGGCTACCTGAAGACGCAGCCGAACTTCACGCTGTCGCTGTCGAGCGAAGTGCGCGAAATCACGCGCAACGCCGACGGCACGTGGCACGTGTCGTGGGTCAAGCTGCATTCCGACGAACCGCCGCAATCGGTCGACGCGAAGTTCGTGTTCATCGGCGCGGGCGGCGGTGCGCTGCACCTGCTGCAGGCGTCGGGCATCCCCGAGGCGAAGGACTACGGCGCATTCCCGGTCGGCGGCTCGTTCCTCGTGACCGACAACCCCGAGGTCGTGAAGCAGCACCTCGCGAAGGCCTACGGCAAAGCGTCGGTCGGGTCGCCGCCGATGTCGGTGCCGCACCTCGACACGCGGATCATCGACGGCAAGAAGATCATCCTGTTCGGGCCGTTCGCGACGTTCTCGACCAAGTTCCTGAAGAACGGCTCGTACTTCGACCTCGCGAAGAGCACCAACCTGCACAACGTCGCGCCGATGATGCGCGTGGGCGTCGACGAATTCCCGCTGGTGCAGTACCTCGCCGGCCAGCTGATGCTGACCGACGACGACCGCTTCAATGCGCTGAAGGAATATTTCCCGAACGCGAAGAAGGAAGACTGGCGCCTGTGGCAGGCCGGCCAGCGCGTGCAGATCATCAAGCGCGACCCGGTCAAGGGCGGCGTGCTGAAGCTCGGCACCGAGATCGTCGCGTCGCAGGACGGCAGCATCGCGGGCCTGCTCGGCGCATCGCCGGGCGCGTCGACCGCCGCGCCGATCATGCTGAACCTGATGAAGAAGGTGTTCAAGGACAAGGTCGCGACGCCCGAGTGGCAGCAGAAGATCCGCCAGATCGTGCCGAGCTACGGCACCAAGCTGAACGACAGCCCGGCGAAGGTCGTCGAGGAATGGACCTATACGAGCGACGTGCTGCAGCTGTCGCCGCCGCCGAAGATCGACCTCGGCGCGCCGTCGCAGCCGACCGGCAACGCGCCGGCCCGCCCGGCGAAGGCATCGGCCGACATGGCGCTGTAACGCGCCCGACGCCGCGCAACAGCCGCGCGGCACCCATGCGGCACCGGTATGCCGCCCGACACGGCCGCCCTCCGGGGCGGCCGTTTTTCCTGGTGCGCGCCGGGCGGAGGCACCGGCTTCCGCTAGAATTGCGGCACGCGCGCCCCCGTCGCCGCCCGATCCATCACCCGCATCGACACAACCCGAGCCACCGCCGGTGCGGCCCGCGCCCGAGCCGCGCGAGCGCCGCCCGCCGTGGCCGCGCCCGCCCGGGCGCGCCATCAACCGAATTCAGCTGGAGAAAGACCGTGTTTACCTGCCGAAACCAGAGCTGCGGCACGCAGTGGGAGCAGTCCGACGTCGTCATCAAGGACGAAGGCCAGGGGCTGCTGTTCCGCTGCCCGCTGTGCGGCGCCCGCAACTATCTCGAACGCTTCGAGGACGACGAAGGCAACGTCGTCTACGAACAGATGGAAGGCCGCCCCTACCTCGGAGACCTGTCTTGACCCAACCGACCGCCACGCCGTTCAGCGCGCTGCCGCTGACGCCCGCCACGCTCGCGAACCTCGCGCAGCTCGGCTATGTCGACATGACGCCGATCCAGGCCGCGAGCCTGCCGGTCGCGCTGGCCGGCCAGGATCTGATTGCGCAGGCGAAGACGGGCAGCGGCAAGACCGCCGCGTTCTCGCTCGCGCTGCTCGCGCGCCTCGATGCGCGCAGCTTCGACGTGCAGGCGATGATCCTGTGCCCGACGCGCGAGCTCGCCGACCAGGTCGCGCAGGAAGTGCGCCGCCTCGCGCGTGCCGAGGAAAACGTGAAGGTGTTGACGCTGTGCGGCGGCACGCCGATGCGTCCGCAGGCGCAGAGCCTCGAGCACGGCGCGCACATCGTCGTCGGCACGCCGGGCCGCATCATGGATCACCTCGATCGCGGCAACCTGAAGCTCGACGCGCTGAACACGCTGGTGCTCGACGAAGCCGACCGGATGCTCGACATGGGCTTCTTCGACGACATCGCGAAGGTCGCGCGGATGTGCCCGACGACGCGTCAGACGCTGCTGTTCTCCGCGACCTACCCGGACGGCATCGCGAAGCTGAGCCAGCAGTTCCTGCGCAATCCGAAGGAAATCAAGCTCGCGGAACGCCACGACGACAGCAAGATCCGCCAGCGCTTCTATGAAGTGACCGAGGACGAGCGGCTGCATGCGGTCGGCCAGTTGCTGAACCACTACCGGCCGGTGAGCACGATCGCGTTCTGCAACACCAAGCAGCAGTGCCGCGACCTGCTCGACGTGCTGCACGCGCAAGGCTTCCATGCGCTCGCGCTGCACGGCGAGCTCGACCAGCGCGAGCGCGACCAGGTGCTGATCCAGTTCGCGAACCGCAGCTGCTCGGTGCTGGTGGCGACCGACGTCGCCGCGCGCGGGCTCGACATCGCGCAGCTCGAAGCGGTGATCAACGTCGACGTGACGCCCGACCCCGAAGTGCACGTACACCGCATCGGCCGCACCGGCCGCGCGGATCAGGACGGCTGGGCGCTGAGCCTCGCGAGCATGGACGAGATGGGCCGCGTCGGCGCGATCGAACAGGCACAGAAGCGCGAGGTCGAATGGCATCCGCTCGCCGAGCTGAAGCCGGCGGACGACAGCGTGCTGCTGCCGCCGATGGAAACGCTACAGATCCTCGGCGGGCGCAAGGACAAGATCCGCCCGGGCGACGTGCTCGGCGCGCTGACCGGCGACGCCGGATTCGACGGCAAGCAGATCGGCAAGATCAATGTGACCGAGTTCTCGACCTATGTCGCGATCGAGCGCGGCGTCGCGCGCGACGCGCTGCGCAAGCTCAATGCGGGGAAGATCAAGGGCAAGCGGGTCAAGGTCCGGTTGATGGACGAGGAATAAGCGGGCCGCGGCGCGGGCGGTCGCAGCACCGCCGGGCGCCGCCCCGTGTGTCACCTGAGTTCGGGATAGCCGTGCGTCGCGGCGGCCTGCTCGAACCGCGCAATCGTGTCGTAGTCGGCCGGCGACAGCCGGTCGAATCCCTTCAGCCTCAGCACGCGCGCCCGTTCCGCATCGGCGGCAGCCGCGCGCTCGAGCGCCTCCTGCAACGCGCCCACCTGCGTATCCGCCAGCGCTGCCCGCGATGCGACGAACGGCAAGCCCGGCGCGGATGCCGTCGTGCCGATGATCCGGATGTCAGTGAGCAGGTCGGGCAGCGCGTCGCGCACATACGCGAACGTCACGCAGTCGATCGCCGCGCAATCGGCCTCCCCCGAGGCCAGCGCACGCAGCACGTTCAGGTGCGAACCGAACGGCGTGACCGAGCCGAAGAACCGTCCGTCGTGCGCATGCGGCGCGACCGCGTGCCGGAATGCGTTCATCCCGCTGTGCGAATCCTCGCCGTTGAAGGCGGCCCGCAATCCGCGGCAGGCGGCGAGCGTCGTCGCGCCGCCCGCATGCACCCGCGCCGATACGACCAGCACGCTGCTGTAGCGCGCCCCGTCGCAGCCCTCCGCATCGAAAATCGGGGTCGCAATCAATCGCACGACGTCGTGCAAGCCGAGCATCCGGTACGGGTAGCCGCAGGTCTGCGACAGCAGCAGGTCGTCGCGCCGCCACAGTGCGTGCAGATCGTCGAACGGCGCGTCGGGCAGCACGACGTCAGCCGGCCCGCCCGCGTTCGCGAACGCATCGAGCGCATCACGCAGCAGCGCGCGCCACAGGGCGGCGTGGCGCGGCGTCACGTTGTACATCGGCAGGACTGCGATCCAGGGTTTCATGCGGGCATTCTACGCATCGACGGCGGTCCGGATGCTTATCGGCCGCACGACGATAAGCAAATGCGAATCGATTGGTTGGCATAGCCGCGCCGCCCCGGTACCGTTCGAAGGCCCGCCGGCGCCGCCACCGTGCGCGATGCCAGGCAAGCCGACCGTGATCCGCGAGACACCAGCGCACCCGGGCCGAGCGCCCCGGTTCCATCGCTCGTTCCCCGCACTGCCCGATCCATCCGCCTCAACGCCATGGCCGAATACTTCGACGTCGACCACGCGCGCGCGATCGCTGCGCTCGACGCCCGCTTCACTGCCCGCACCGAGTGGCCGACCTGGCTGCTGGTCGTCGTCATCTACGGCGGCTGGCTCGCCGTGCTGCTGCTCGTGCGCGAAGGGCACCTGTCGCTCGCCGCCGCGACGCCGCCGCTGATCCTGCTCGGCGCGTGGCACCTGTCGCTGCAGCATGAACTGCTGCACGGCCATCCGACGCGTTCCGCCTTCGTGAACAAGCTGCTCGGCTATCCGCCGCTGACGGTCTGGTATCCGTACACACTGTATCGCGACACGCACCTCGAGCATCATCGCGACGAAGACCTAACCGTGCCGGGCATCGATCCCGAAACGAACTACGTGACGCGCGAACGCTGGGCGCGGCTGCCGCGCTGGCGCCGGGCGCTGACAGTCGCGCGCAAGACTTTCTTCGGACGCATCGTCGTCGGGCCGCCGCTCGCCATCGCGGCGACGTTCCGCGATGCGTTCGCCGCGTTCCGGCGCGGCGACTTCCGCTATCTGCCGATGTGGGCGACGCATGCCGCGTGCGTGGTTGTGCTGCTCGCGTGGCTGCAATGGGCGATCGGCGTGCCGTGGTGGTACTACCTGCTGGCCGTCACGTGGCCCGCGCTGTCGCTCGCAATGATCCGCTCGCTGTACGAGCATCGCGCGGCGCCGCATCCGAAGGCGCGCATCACGATCAACGAAACCGGCTTCGCGATGCGGCTGCTGTACCTGAACAACAACTATCACCTCGTCCATCACGACCTGCCGAAGCTGCCTTGGTACGACCTGCCGCGCGCATACCGGATGCGACGCGACGCGTATGCGAAGAAATGCGGCGGCTTCGTGATCCGCGGCGGATATCGCGAACTGCTCGCGCGCCATGCGTGGACGCCGACCGATCCGCCCGTGCATCCGTTCGACGCGGGCACGGCATCGCTGTCGACGGGCAGCGGGATCAAGGTGGCGGTGGTCGACCGGGTGTTGCAGATCAGCACCTGACGTCAGAAGTTTCCGCGTGTCGGCACCGATCCTTACGAAAAGCCGACAACACCGATCGTCGTCCGCGAATTGCCAATTGCGTCGGCAATGCCCAGAATGGCCGCTCCTCCGGGGTTTCCGACCATCATTCGCCCCGGCTCCGCCGCACGGCCGCGCGCCGCATTCCCCGACGACGATGCAACCGAACACCCCATCCGGCGCGATCCGAACGATCGGCAACGACTGGTCCGTTTCCGCGATCACCGCAGGTTTTCTCGCGGTCCTGATTTCGTATGCGGGCCCGCTCGCGATCTTCTTCCAGGCTTCGCAGGCTGCCCATGCGTCCAACGACATGGTGTCGTCGTGGGTCTGGGCGATCTCGATCGGCGCCGGGGTATCGGGCCTGTTCGCCAGCTGGAAGCTGAAGGTGCCCGTCGTCACCGCGTGGTCGGCGCCCGGCACCGCGCTGCTCGTCGGCCTGTTTCCGCAACTGACGCTCAACCAGGCCGTCGGCGCGTACCTCACGGCCGCGCTGATCATCCTGGCGATCGGCGTCTCCGGCTATTTCGACCGGCTCGTGCGCCACATTCCGCGCGGCATCGCCTGCGGCATGATGGCCGGCATCCTGCTGCCGTTCGGCATGCACGCGTTCTCCGCCGCAACTGCGCAGCCGGTGCTCGGCTTCGGGATGATCGCGGCGTACGTGATCTTCAAACAGCTGCTGCCGCGCTACAGCATCGTGCTGGTACTGCTGACGGGTGCCGCGCTCGCGACGCTGCTCGGGATGACGCATCTCGGCAACGTGTCGCCGAGCCTCGCGCGGCCGATCTTCATCGCGCCCGAATGGACGGTCGGCACGACGCTCAGCCTCGCGCTGCCGCTCGTCGTCGTCAGCCTCACCGGCCAGTTCCTGCCGGGGATGACGATCCTGCGCGTGTCCGGCTATCACACGCCCGCGCGCCCGATCATCACCGCGACCAGCGTGATGTCGCTCGTCGTCGCCTGCTTCGGCGGGATCACGATCGTCGTCGCGGCGATCACCGCGGCGCTCTGCACCGGCAAGGACGCGCACGAGAATCCGGACCGGCGCTACGTCGCCGGGCTCGCGAACGGCGCGTTCTATCTGATCGGCGGCCTCTTCGCGGGCACGATCGTCACGCTGTTCTTCGCGCTGCCGAAGGCGTTCGTCGCGATCCTGGCGGGGCTCGCGCTGATCGGCGCGATCAGCGCGAACGTGCACGGGATCTTCGAGGACGAGAACCATCGCGAAGCGTCGATGATCACGTTTCTTGCGACCGCGTCGGGGATGACGTGGCTCGGGCTCGGGTCGGCGTTCTGGGGGATCGTGATCGGGTCGGCGGCGTATGCGGTGTTGAACTGGGTGCGGGGGCGTCGGGGGGATTGAGCACGCGCATGACGCCGTCCTCGAACACTCGATACCATGCGTTTCCCGGCCAGTCAGGCACTACCTAGATGTGCTGCGAATAGCGCCGCTGGCCAACAGAAGCTGGTCGACAAGCTCGAGCTTCAACGGCTTGTCCGCGTCGAGCTGCTTCTTTTCGATCACGTACTTCCACCCGTCGCCGTTGCCGGGGTTGCGATAGAACGCCACGATCGCGACGTATTTCGTATCGGCCTGCATCGGCTGCGTGAGGCTTGCCGACGCCCCCGGATTCAACACCGCGGCAAGGTTGGCCTGCAGGTCCTGCGCAAGCACCGTCCGGTCATTCTTCAGCAGATCCTCGTAGGACGCACCATCGAACGTCTTGCGGTCCTTCAACTGATATACGCGCACCGCGACCGATGTCGCGCGGCCAGCGTCATCGGGGTTCAATGCCTCCCGGGCGGACAGATCGACGTTGAGCACCTTGACCTGCTTGAAGAACACCGCGTGATACGCGCTCGACGAGGCATCCGAGACGGACTGCCAGGCGCCGCATGCAGACAGCAGCAGAACGGACAAGACGGTTGAAACAGCGAAACGAATGGACATTGGTCCTCCTCGGCAATGCATGGTGCGGGTCATGAGCGTATTGGGGTCAAGCGTTGTCGGCCAGACGGAAAGTACAAGCCGATAGCATCAAAACGGATGCAACGGCTGACGCGGAAAATCTGAAGATCAGGCGTCACTCCTGGTCAAGCATGCGATGCGGTCAGGTATGGATTCGGCGCCGTCGCGGGAAACGCTTCGTAGACGCCGAGCGCAATATTGACGATTCGCTCCTCGTCCGCGGGCAGCACGGTAGTCCAGCCGAGTCGGGGCACCGGCCCGGCATTTCCCGGCCCGATCGCCGGCTCCGGCGTGTATCGCGACGACCCCTCCATACGCAGGTGTACGTCTGCCTTGACACCGACGTATAACTGCACGAAGGCCATCAAATCGCGATGCAGCCCCGCCCCCGGCAAAAGGTCCTGCGCCTGCCGAGCATCGGCCGGGCGCAACGTCACCCGTACCGCCCGGCTTCGATACGCCATCCGCTTTCCCAATACGTAGCCTCCGCCCAACCCGTTACGTTGACCAGTTCCCGTCCCGGCAGCACGCCCGGCGCCAGTCAACGCCCGCGGCCGCCCCGTCGACGTGACGACCGGCCAGAATTCGTCGACCCGAACCTCGACGCGCGGAATAGCCAGTGCAATGGCGCCTGCCAGCCCCTCCGGCGTGCGCGTGCGCTGAATCAGGAGCCCCAGCAGCGCCAGCATCCGCGAAGCGGGCAGGCCAGCGCGCTGCGGCTTGTCGCCCCAGCCGAACCCGGCCAGGCACAACAGGTTGCGCGAATGCGCGTCGATGCCGCCAGGCCTGAAATGCTCGGGATAGCGATACTTCCGCCACGCGCGATACAGCAACGTGACATACCGGTGATTGAACTGGTCGAGAAACGCCTCGACCGCCTCGTGTCCTTCCTCGCGCAGCACGATCTCGTCGATCAGGTGCGACGGCATCGCCGCATCGACGCCGTACAGCCCCATGAAAGTCGTGCGCACGGTCGGCCGTGAACCCGGCCCGAAGGTGTCCGATCCATCGTCAAATTCGACTGATGCAACTTCGCTCGCCGGAAAACCCATTCGCGGTCGCGGCCGGAAGCGCACCGGTTCATGCTCGAGCATGTCCTGTGTACCGAACCCGGGCTGATCGGGAAAACGCACCTCGAGCAACCGGCAAAGCTGCATGAAGTTCATTCGCGGTGCACGTGCCAGGAGCGAGGCGACCAGCGGATCGAGATTCGGGAAGTCGTGCAGTTTCATAGCGGCGCCCGCTCGGCCTTGCTGCGTGGCCATTCGATCCGGGCCTGCGAAGGCAGGCTGACGATCGCGAGCTTCGTGAACAGGTTGATGTCCGCGTAGAGCGCGAAGAACCGATGCAGCAGTTCGCCGAACAGCATCACGTCACCGTCCCCGGCGAACGCATGGCTGTCGAGCGTGACCTCGATCAGCACGCCCCGCTCGACCGCGCCGCCCGACACCTCCTCGAGCAGCGCCTGTGACACCCACAGGATGCCCGCGAGCCTTCGACGGTTCAGTTCGTCGTCCGTCCAGTCATAGAGCGCGAGCGCCCCGCGCAGCACTTCCGCGTTCATCATCGACAGGAAGTTCGGCGCCAGGTGCGACAGCACCCGCCACTGGAACCGGTCTTCCGTCGGCGGATACAGCGGCAGCGTCGGCGACACGAGATTGCGCACGCCGGTGACGTTCTGTGAACTGGTCGCAAGTTCGTCGAGACTCGCTTCCCGCAGCCCCTTGCGCGGCAGCAACCCGTTCGTGCCCGTCACGCGCAACGACAGGCTTTCCTCGGGCAGCACCTCCATGGTTTCCCATGCGTGACCACCGAGCACCACCCACGTTTCGTGCAACCCCGCCACGCCCGAGCGTACGCGCGAATGGAAATACCGCTCCGGCGCCTCGTGGCGCAGCATGCCGCCACGATGGCGGAACGTCGCAAAGGGCACGTATTCATATCGCTCGGCCGTTTCGTGGTCGAACGCCTCGATCGCGTCGACGGAATACGTTTCGACATGCTCGCCTTGATGCCCCGCCGGCACCACGCGATATTCGGTTTCGTGATGATCGATCTCGATCGGCTCGGCATCCAGCTCGAACAGGTTGATCACGGGCGCGCAGAATAGCCGCACGTTTTCCGCGCTGAAGCGCTGGTCCGACGGATAAGCCTGCGTCAGCACGATCTCCAGCTCGAACCGCGTGGCACGTTCGGGCAGCGTCGTGACGTCCAGTCCGCAAAGATCCACGAACAGGAATTTCTCGCGGAACGAGAAGTATTCGAGCAGCAACTGATAGCCGGAGAAAGCCGCATCGGCCTTCGGCCACAGTCGTTCCTCGGCCGAGAAGCCGGCCGGTTCGATCGTGACGCCGGCGAGCGGCATCGCCTCGCCGTCGCGGATCTCCGGAATGCGCAACTGGATCGTGTCGACCTGGCGCGTGAGCGCGAGATGCATCGCGAACGCCGTCGGCAGATCCGCATTCAGGTACAGGCGCAACCGGGACAGATCCGTTTCCATCCGGCGGGCCGACCCGCCGAGCGAGAAGCCGAGCCGGATCACCGAGCGGCCGTCGTGGCGCACGGTCGGCCCGGCATGCGTCACCGAGAGCGGTTGCAGCGTGACCGCTTGCGTGGTCCTGTAAATGCATTGCACGGCCTTCGGCGATACCCCTTCCGCGCCAGCGGGCGGCGGTACGGCGATCGGCGCGGAGCGTACCGATACGCCCGCCGGCACGACTTCGGTCTTCTGAAGCTTTTCCGACAGCGGGACGAGTTCCACAACCGACAACGAGGGAATCATGCGCAGGTAGTGCGGCCATAGCAGGCTGACCAACCCTTCCGTCAGCTCCGGCAACTCGTCGTCGAGCTTCTGCCGAAGGCGCCCGGTCAGGAAGGCGAAACCCTCGAACAGCCGCTCGACGTACGGATCGCGATCGCCGACACGGTCGAGGTTGAGCAGCCGTGCGCGATCGGGATGCGCCTTCGCGAATTCCTTGCCGGATTCGCGCAAATAGCGCATTTCCGCTTCGTAGTAGCGCAGGATGGGATCGTCGTTTGCCATGGATTCTCGTTACGAAAGAGTCAGCGCTCGAGCCGGGTCGAGCACGGTAAGTTCTGCCTGCAGTTCGCCGATGCGGCGCGCGAGCGTCGGTTTGTCGGCGTCCTTGCGGTTGCTCGTCGCTTTCAACGCGCGCACGAGTTGCTGCTTGACCTCGAACGCCAGCGCAGGCTCCCAGCGCATCACCGGCAGCGAGCGTGACGACGTGTCGAGTTCGACCAGCAACGCGAGGGCGGTATCGGGTCGCCCCGCATGATCGGCCAGGCGCGCCATCACAAGCCGCTGCAGGAAGCGGTGGCGCTCGGTCTTCATGCCGGGCAGCGCATCGAGCCATGCGAACGCGGCCTCGACACCGTCGCGCGCGACCAGCTCGCGCGCCTGCGCCTCGATCTCCGGCCAGTCGCCCGCATCGCCTTCGCCATCCGCGGACACCGGCAGCGGCGCGACGGTCTCGCCCGCTTCGAGGTCGCGCACGACCGCGTGCCGGGCGATCCACTCGAGCGTCGTGTCGTCGGAGAATGGCGTGCCATCGCTGAACGAGAGCCGCTCGATGCCCGGCAATCGCGCGAGGAACAACGCAAAGTCCGTGCGCAGCACTTCGCTCCACGCGTGGTATGGAGCGCCGACGTGATCGAGCGCGACGTGCTGGAAGTACTGCAGGTCGAACCACAGGTGATTCACGCCTTCCATGAACGCCCCTTCGACGCGTTCGAGCAGTTCGTGCCACTGCTTCTGCAGCACCAGCCGCTTCAACTGCTGGCGCAACTCGGCGCGTGGCGGTGTCACGCGCGTGTGTGACGCGACATCCGACGGCGGCACGTCGTGCAAGGTGTCCCACCGAACGCTGCGCGCGATACGCACCGACGGCAAATAGCCGTTTTCCTGATCGCGCAGCCATGCCGACATCGCGCGGGCATGATCGAGCAGGTCGCGCGCCGATGCGATCGATCCGTTCGATACGATTGTCGAAGCAGGCGTCTGTGGTATCGCCAAATCCGGGCTCGCGTTGCGAACCGGTTCATCCTTGTTCCCGAAGCGGGCAACAAGCGGATGCAGGTTCGGGCGGGCGGCGTCGGACCACGTACCGGTGCGGGTGACGAGCACGTCGAGCGCCGCAATCGCGCGCTCGAGATCCACGGGCGCAAAGTCGCCGCGGCTGTCCAGCGTTTCGATCATTCGCGCGGTCGACAGCATTTCCAGCGCCGCGCGCTTTGCCTCCGCCCGCGCGGGCAGCAGAGTCTCGCCGAACCGGTCGACCAGCGAAGCGGCCAGCTCGAGCCCATCAGCGAACCCCATGGGACCATCCTGACGCAGCCGCGCAAACGCGTAGTAACCGACCAGACGCAGATCCTTTCCGGTTTCCTTGAGCAACTGCTCGCATGCGCGGGTAATCAATCCGTCGTCGATTCCGGACAGCTTGGTCGCTTCGTCCTTCAGTTCGAAGAACGCATCCTCGTAACCGGGGTCGCGGCCATGCGCGTGCTCCCCCGGTATCGGCGCAAGCCATGCCGCCCAGGTATGCCGGCGCGCTTCGTGCAGTGAATCGATGCGTGGACCGCCGACGAGTGTCTTTACAAAATTGGCTAGCGTCATCGCAGGTCTCAAAACGCAAATGCGTCGCCCAGCAAACGGAGGGCATGTCCGAACGGTTTGGAGGAGGCCTCCGAAGACATCGAAGTCGTCGCCAGCGACGACACCGTCATCCCCGGATTGGCCTTGGGCGACTTCATCCCGGACGTAGCCAGATGCGCGTCCGCTCGGGCCGATTCCGCAGCGGCGGTTCGACGAGGCTTGGACGCCGGTTCCGGCGCCGTCGGGATCGGTGCGTCCTGCCACGACATCGCCCCCGGAAGCCCCGGCGGCAACGGCACAGCAGCGTGCTTTGCCGCAGCGATCGCCGCAGCCGGCAACGGCGGCGGATTGGCTGTCGACATCTTTGGCCCGGTACCCGTCGCCCCGGTCACGAAAATCCGTGCCGGCAGCGCAAAGTTGCGCAACTGGAGTACGTCGAGCGGCCCGGCACCCGCCTCGCTGCGCAATTGCACCTTCAGCGGAATGCCCTGGCTCGTGTCCGGCATCCAGGTCAGCAAGTAGCGCGCGTTGTCCTGCTGCGCGACCTTCGCACGCTCCAGCAGCCGGATCAGGCTGAAGCGCCCCTGCGAGTCGAGCGCCGTGCGCAATCCGCCCTGCTCGGTCTGCCATTCGATGTGCGACAGGTTCTCGAGCGACTGGCCCGGCCACTCGAACGGCACCCATTCCTGCTTCTGGTTGAAGTAACGCAGTTCGCGCCCGGACAGCACGAACTTCATGCCGGTGACGCCCGGCGTCGGTACGGCCTGAAGTTCGTACCGGACACGCGCGTCTCCGGACGGGAACAGCACGGTCGAAATCCGCGTGAGCTTGTTCAGGCTGCTCAGGAAGACCGGATCGATCGTGAGCGCACCCTGGTCGGCGCCTTGCGCGACGACCCACCGATCGCCCTGCCGCTCGATCACGCCGGCAAGCTGCGTTGCAACGAACTGCGCGATCACGCCATGGTCGGGCCGCATGAAGCGCGCCATCTCGGGCAGCGATGCGTCGTTGTCGGCGTCCGAGAACGGATATCGGCCGCCGAACGACTTGTTCCAGTCGGCCAGGATCGCCGTCCGCCAGATTTCGTTCAGGCTCGCCGCGGCCGGCTGCACGACGACTTGCCACGCCTGATCGAACGGTGCACGAAACAGCGCACCGAAGCCGGCCCACTGTTCGCCCAGGCTCGCGGCTACGCGGCTCGCATAGTCGCGGCTGTCCGAAATATCGGACGTCTTGCCCTGCAGGACCGACTGAGCGGCCAGCCGCGCGATCGCGTCCGGATCGGCGCCCGAGACGATCTGCGATGCCTTCAGACGCATCGCCGTGACCCGCTCGAGGTAGCGTGCGAGACTGAGGTCGCCGGTCGCGGCCAGTTGCGTGGCGGCCTTGCCGTTGGCCGACGCGCCGGACACCAGATCGCTGCCGGTCAGGCGCAGGATCGGGCCGAAGGCCGCGGCAAGCGGCGCAAGCTGCGGCTGAGCCAGCTTCGACGGGTCCTTTTCATCGGTGCCGACCAGTTGTTGCGCCTTGTTGATCAGGCTCTCGGAGAGTGACTGCGCGCTCGCGCCGGTGCCCGCCTGGTAGACGATCGCGTTCATCAGCGCGACGAGCGGCGAGCGTTGCGAGTCGCCCAAGAGCGTCAACTGGTCGGCCGTGGCCGACAGCGTTGGCGCGGATTGCCAGCGCAAGCTGTTGAGGAACAGCGCCCACGCACGCGCGTAGTCGTCGAAGTAGCGCTGGCGCAGTTCGGCTTTCAAGGTCGGCGGAGGGTGGCGGCTGTCCTTGTTGTCGGTTGCCCCAACGGCGTTTCCTTCAGGGCGCAACACCCAATCGCCGGACACGTCGCGCTTCGCGCTTGCGTCGTCGATCGCCTTCGAGATGCGCTCCTCCCATGCCGCACGCGTGAAAACGCCGGGGATGGTCACGGTCGTATTGAACAGGCCGCGACTCGCCGTGTCGCCGAGCAGCGTCGCGAGAGAAACCGGCGGATATTTCGGCGTCGCTTCGTCGATGATCTGCTGGTAGAGCGCGTCCGTCGAATTCTGGATGCCCCGCACACCGATCACCGTTTGGCGGGCCGATGCAATCAGGTTGCCGTCCGGCGTGATTGCGAACGCGGATGCATCGGATGCGGGAGCGCGGCCGAGATGGTTGGCGAAGAACGCGATAGCGTGCAGACGCAGGTCTTCCCAGGCGCCCGACGACAAGGATGAGTTGGACGGACGTGCAGGCACGGCTGTCGCGGCAAGCTGGGGCGTCAGAAAGGCAGCCACGGCGCGCTCCGGCTTCGCAAGCATCAGGTAGGCTTTAAGCGTGTCGTAGGCGGCCTGGGTCTGCGCGTCGCCGCCGTCGGCAATCTGAGCGTCGGACAGCGATGCGAGCTGTTGCAGGCGCGCTTCGAGCTTCTGGCGAATCGGGGTGACGAGGATGCGGTTCGCCGCGCCGGCGTAACTCGGCCACAACGCGTCGAGGAGTGCGCTATCGCGATTCAAGCCGAATCGCGATGACCAGGGTGCGCCTTCGCGCTGATGGACTTCGAGCGTGTCGATCTGTTGGCCCA
Organism: Burkholderia orbicola; assembly: GCF_900100915.1. NCBI lineage: Bacteria > Pseudomonadati > Pseudomonadota > Betaproteobacteria > Burkholderiales > Burkholderiaceae > Burkholderia > Burkholderia orbicola. The sequence goes on from NZ_FNKW01000002.1 coordinate 1,683,310, forward strand.
ACGTGTTCAGGGCTTGCAACGCCTGTGTGTGGTCCTGAACCGTGGAGAGGTTAGCGATCGTGTCCGCGGTGCTCTGGATCGTCGCGCGGTTGACGAAGCCGGACAGCATCGTGCCGGCAATCCAGCAGCCGATCAGGCCGGTTGTTAGCCACGCGGCCGCGGTCGACAACGAGAAGCCCACGCGGCGGCCGTGGACCTTGCGACTGTGCTCGGCGACGGTTTGCCAGATCGTGCGGTGTGGCGGTTCGATGGGCGGGTCGTCATTGTTCGCGCTGGCCGGTGCCTGCGGCGGTGCGAGTTCCCGTTCCTTGAATAGCGGTGCGAACAGAAGGCCGTGGACCGCGTGCCGCCAGATGCGTGATTGGGAGGTTTGTAGCACCAGACCAGATAGCGCACTTCCGAGATTCGAAATGTGCTGCGACAGCTCAGCTGGGTAGCGGTCGCCTGCATCCTTCGTGAGGCGCACGACACCGGCATCCGCCAGATTGTCAGTCAGGTCTTGCAGCGACGCGTCGAGCGCATCCGAGCTGACGCGCGCGTTGGCCCAGGTGAAGCCGATCGCCTCGTCGGGACTCGACGCTTCGCTGCCGAAATCCGTCACATTGAGCAGATAGGCCGGCGCGGCCCAACGGAGCGCACGCGCGTGGCGTGCGAGCCGTTGCGACAGATTGTCGGTGTCGAATGGGGTATCGACGGAACTGCGGTTACGTGTGACTGCGACGATCGCGTCAACCGGACGACGGCGGCGCAGGCGGCGGATCTGGTCGAGCCAGGCGGTATCGAGGGTATCGCGGAATTGCTTTGCGTAGAGCAGGACCGTACCGCCAACGATCAGATACCCGGCGTCGACGAGTTCCGGCGCCAGGCGCTTGACGAGCGGGACGTCGCCGGCAATCAGAACCCATCGCGCGCGATAACGCCAGCGCCGGCCATGCCGGTTGCGCAGCGCCTCGCAAAGAGTCGCACCACGGTATGCATTGAGATCTACCACATCCTTATTCTGCGGCGCACCAACCCGTGCCATCGGATGGCGGTCGTACCTGCTCGCCGATCGGCTGGAAGTGTGCCGGGCGACTACCCCCCAGGCACCGATCACAAGGGGATGTAGCGCCAGAAGAACAAAGCCGCTCGCGATGACGACGCAGACACGGAACCAAGGCGACGGATGAATATCGCCTCCCTTGAAGTACGCCAGAATCGCCAGGAACGCGGTGACTGCTGGTACGAGAATCCAGTAACCCAGAATCTTGCGAACGATCATGTGTGATACACCATCTAGTTTGTGCGGGGAACACGGGCGACCACGAACCGCAGCGTCTGCTCATGCCACGCCATGAGTTGAGGCGTGCCGGTGTGCACCGCATGTTCAATCCCGAATGCAATGTCGAGCCATCCCCCACACACGCCGGGATGGCCGATTGCCAGATCGACGTCGTGCACACCCGACAGTCCGGCTGTTTGCGAAATGCCAAACTTCATATCCGACGCGGCTTGAAGCAACGCCCGCTTGTCCGTAGTGGACAATCCTGCCTGCCACAGATCACCAATCTCGTTCGCAGTCGTTTCCCCCCACAGCAATGCGTTGGACAGGGCGGTGTCCGGACCTGACGCGTCGGTTTCGACCGGTCGATGAAGCAACGCGCGCGTCTCCAGACCATATCGTTCAGCAAGCGGCGCCCACGCAAGCAGCATGCCGACCGCGGCTTCGGCGCTCGACGGTGTCGGCTCGTCGTGCAGTTGCACGGAAACCAATAACGTCGCGCGCTCGAGAGCAGGACCGCCGCAGATATCCAGCCATTCATCGAGAAACATTGCGCCCTGCTCAACACCCAGCAGTTCAGCTGACACAGGCCGAGCGTTCTTGGCAGCCCAACACGATTGCCACGTCTGGAGAAGATCCTTCCGATCGACATCATCAGGCAGCTGCAAACGGACAATGAGCGGTACCTCGTTCGGTACGGCCGTCACCGCATCCGACAATTTGTCCAGCAACGCGTTGAAACATGTCCGATAGCGTCCGGGCGCTTCCGGGTCTTCAGTCAGTTCCAACGCGGTGTGGCGGATTGCATCAATACCTGCGAGGGTTGTCCGGGCGCTTAACGCAAGCTCGCTCCCCGCTATCTGGCGAGCGACATCCGCACGGCCCGGCGCGGTCACATACGCATAGTCCAGGACTGCGAGCGGCTCGCGTGCGAACCGCAGCCTTTTCTCCCGATCGGCGGCGCGTACTTCGCGTTCGGCTTGACGTCGCTGGCGCGCCTGGTCGTAGTAGTGCAGCCGCAGCCCAAACATCGCGCACCACGTCAACGCAGGCAGTCCAAGCAAACGCACCCAAAACCACACGGTATCGGTAGGTTCACCGTTCGGCCACGTCAACAGGGCCATCGCTACGCCGACAACCATCACCACAACAAACAGAATCATCCACACGATTGGGTGCGGCGCTTTCGGTTCCGCACCGGGTGGGGCGAGTTCCGGAAGCTCTACTGGCATGATTGTTCTTTCACACCAGGCTCGAAAGCAGCCGGCATCCGCACATCGCGCGATAGCCATGTCGCGCGACCGGTACGCCGTCATCCAGCATGGTCTCGTCGCCTTCGATAATGAGATTGGGACGGATATCGTGCTTCGGGCACGTCACCTCGTCACCTTTGCGCGCCACGTACCTGCCGTCGAAGCACATCGACTTTGACGCCGTAATGACGGCTCCACCGTGGTCGGTGGCATCGCCGAGACGAATGAGATCGATCATAACTTGAGTATTCCTTAAGTGAGAGAAACGCGCGAAGCGCCGCTGCATTCCGGTGGTCCACGCGACACTCGGCGCGCTCGCGCGGCAGGAATCGCGAGACAGACATGCAAACCGACATGCGCGGCGAAAGCGGGAAGGTGTTCGAATTCGAATGTGTGGAGAAGCTTGCCAGCCCACGCAGGGTGATCAGCGCTCGTCCATTGCGCAACCAAATCGATCTCGCGTCATTACACCTTGTCCTCGTAGGCAACCAGTTTCGACACGACATCCGTCGTCAAGCGACGCTCGCCCATCACGCGATCGAGCCAGGGCAACGCACGCGGCTCGTAGAAGTCAATCATCGGCAACACCTCGCCCTTCTCAAAAGTGCGGGTTGCCTCGGCTTGAAGACCCGGCCGAAGTTGCGCGCACCAAACCCCGCCTTCGGGGCAGCGCATCCCGGTTCGCGCCGTGGAGCCTAGCGGCAGTCGAGCGACAACATCACTCGGCGCTGCTGTCTGCGAAGTCTGAGCGTCGGCCGATAACGGCCAACCGGTTGCTGGATCCAGGTGCTTTTCCTTGGCCAATCGGTCGATCAGTTCTTCCGATGGCTTAGGTGGCACCTGAGCACGTTGCTTTTCCCATTCGAAGGTGCCGTCCCAGGGCGGAAGCTTTGCCGGTGGCAGCGGCACGATCTGGTCAACGTCCGGCACTTTCGGGTTCGCCAGTGTGTTGTTGTCCAGAAATTCACCGATCCGCTGATAGCGGCGCGAGCGCTCCGGATCGTTAGGTAAGTCGAGAAAGAACCTTCCGCCATACGACTCTCGCGACTGAAATGCACGCTCAAGATTCATGGCCGTCCCACTGACCCCTGCCGCCACCCCCTTCTGAAAGGCCAAGACAGCACCGTGGAAATCACCGCGGCCCCGGAGATTAATTGCGAGCTCATAAGCCGCACGGCCATGCCCTTGATCGGCCGCACACCGGCGCATCTGTCGCGCGATATCCGGCGCTCGGTCATGAGGCGCCAGTAATCCGGCGACGTAATACTGGGCATCGGGATTGCCGAGGTCGGCCGCCTTCCGGATGTACTTCAGCGCCAGTTCCTGGTTCTGCTTCAGTCCATACCCGGACTTCAGGTAGTAGCCGATGTCGTAGTAGCCCGTCGGAATCCCCTGATTAACCAGTTGGCTTGCCCATTCGACCGCCTCGTTCGCCGCGTTCGGAGAACTGGCCAGCCCCTGCGACACCAGTTGCTGCACGTTGTGGTTCGCCTTGTAATGGCCATGCGCCGCAGCGATCCGGAAGTAGCGCGCCACCTCGTCGAAATTCTTCGGGCCATCGCGCGTTTGCAGATAGCGGCCGTAGCGGAACAACGTCTTCGCATCCGGATCGATGGCCGGCAGCCGGTCTGCTTCGTGACTACAGGTGAACGCCAGATTAGCGCGCACATCAGCAAGCTCGGGCCGCATCAACGAATAATCCGCCTTCGAGCACGCGCTTAGTCCAGCGAGTAGCAGTAACCCGAGCAGCATCTTATTAGTGGTCTGCCCGTACCGAATAAGCGTCATCACGCCTTGTCCTCGTAGGCAACCAGTTTCCACACGACCTCCGTCGTCAAACGACGTTCGCCCATCACGCGATCGAGCCAGGGCAACGCACGCGGCTCGTAGAAGTCAATCATCGGCAACACCTCGCCCTTCTCGAAAGTTCGGGTCGTCTCGGCCTGAAGCCCAGGGCGAAGCTGCGCACACCAGACCCCGCCTTCGGGACACCGCATCCCGGTTCGCGCCGTGGAGCCCAGCGGCAGTCGAGCGATCACCTCGTCCCGCGCTGACGTCTGCGAAGTCTGAGCGTCGGCCGATAGCGGCCACCCGGTTGCTGGATCCAGGTGCTTTTCCTTCGCCAATCGGTCGATCAGTTCTTCTGACGGCTTGGGCGGCACCTGCGCGCGTTGCTTTTCCCATTCGAACGTGCCGTCCCATGGAGGCAGCTTTGCGGGCGGCAGCGGGACAATCTGGTCAACGTCCGGGACTTTCGGGTTGGCCAGTGTGTTGTTGTCCAGAAATTCACCGATTAGTTGATAGCGGCGCGAGCGCTCCGGATCGTTAGGTAAGTCGAGAAAGAACCTTCCGCCATACGACTCTCGCGACTGAAATGCACGCTCAAGATTCATGGCCGTCCCACTGATCCCTGCCGCCACCCCCTTCTGATAGGCGAGCACGGCGCCGTGGAAATCGTCACTGTGTTTAAGATCAATTGCCAACTCATAAGCCGCACTTCCGTGTCCTTGATCGGCCGCACACCGGCGCATCTGTCGCGCAATATCCGGCGCCCGGTCATGAGGCGCCAGTAATCCGGCGACGTAATACTGGGCATCGGGATTGCCGAGGTCGGCCGCCTTCCGGATGTACTTCAGCGCCAGTTCCTGGTTCTGCTTCAGTCCATACCCGGACTTCAGGTAGTAGCCGATGTCGTAGTAACCCATCGGCACCCCCTGATTAACCAGTTGGCTTGCCCACTCGACTGCCTCGTGCGCCGCATTCGGGGAACTGGACAGCCCCTGCGACACCAATTGCTGCACGTTGTGATTTGCCTTGTAATGGCCATGCGCAGCGGCGATCCGGAAGTAGCGCGCAACCTCGTCGAAATTCTTCGGTCCATCGCGCGTTTGCAGATAGCGGCCGTAGCGGAACAACGCCTCCGCGCCCGGGTCCAGGGCTGGCAGCCGATCCGCTTCGTGGGTACAGGTGAACGCCAGATTGGCGCGTACATTGGCAAGGTCAGACAATCCAGGCAAAGCGCTCTCCTTCGAGCAGGCGGATAAACTGGCAATGGCCAGACAGATTGAAATGAGGATGCGCATTCGTTAATCCAGATAGGAGCGGCTTGGGTCGTCTCGATAAAACTCCACTAGTGATGCGCACGGCGCCCTGCCTTTATATTTTGAATCTTTATTATCCTTTACAATATCCGCCCAACCCTTAAACGCACTTTCTGCGTTCAGCCGTCCATTCTTATCCTTCGACCCCATCCCGTCATCGCCGGCATGAATTCTCCACAGCTTCTCGCGCAGCGGCTGCGTGATCCGCATTGACTCGTGGCAAATATTCAGCTCGCTATCCACCTCCATGCTGCGCAGGTTCACGTTCGCGGAACCGTGCGTAACGAACACGTCATCGATGATCATCAGCTTCGAGTGGATATACACTTCGTCCCACGGCTTTCCTTTTGGCGTATCCGGCGGCACGAGCGTGCAGATATGCACCTTGAGACCTGGAATGTTGAGTTTCTCCGGGCTCTCGATCCTAGCCTTGTCCAGTTTCACCTTCAGATCGTTCACACGCTGATTGGCCTCGCTAACGTCCAGTTGGGCTGCGATGATATTGTTCATTGCATACTGCACCGAACTCGTGAACGGGCCGACCGATACACGCCTTGCGCTCTCATACGCTTTGTCAGCTCTCTCCTTCATTTTCAGAGCGTCTTTGTATTGCTTCTCCAACTCATCGGCGCGCTCCAGTTGCGCCACGCCGGGCATGACATCGGCCCGCCCCAGCGCGTTGAGCATGTGATAGGTACTCACTGTACCGGGGCCAATCCCGTCGTCGCTCGAATTGGTCACGACAAATAGGTAAAGCGGAGTCTTGCGTCCGCCAGCCTGGCACGATTTCACTAGTTTTGTCAGCTTTTCGGCGAGCGGCGGAAACCGGAAATACTGATTTTCGATATAAATGAAATTTGTCGTATTGTTGACGACCTGCAGGTACAGTCGTTCAATATCTTTAACGCCACCTTTACCGACCTGGGGCTGAGTGCGCAGGATCTGCGCCATCACTGGCAGATCGTCTTTGCTGCTGCGGAGTAACGGAGCTTTCGCCGAAGCCCGTTGCTTTTCCAGTTGCTGCCCCGTCGTAGCATCCCATGCCTGACAGAAGTTCTCGTTCAAATCGACCAGGATTTGTCCTGTTACGCGAGCTGAAATATCCTGTCGCGGCAAGAAGCCGTTGCGCCCCATTTTCGAGTGCATACGCGCGTAGCTATGCCGGCTGGTATCCCAGTATTCATCGAGCGTGTTGTGGCCCATCACGAATCCGGTCGCCAGTTCCGGATATTCGTAATCGATCAGCACCATTTTTTGATGGTGTGAGGGCCACCCACCCATCATTGCGCCATTCTGAATTTTCGCCTGGGTGCTGCGCTCGTTGTACTGACTATCCGTCAGCGTGCGCCATGCGATTTCGGTGCGCTCGATCATGCCGAAATCACGGGTTGCGAATTCGATATTGCGAAATGCTGGATCACGGGACGGCAACTGGGCACGCTTGGCGGCACCCTCCATACTCTTTACCAGGTAATTCGTCGGAAACGGAAACAAGTCGGCTCCCGTCATTTCGGTTCCAATTTTGTTTTTCTTATCGAGCTTGACCTGCCAATACCACCACAGATCGAACTCCCTCTGCGCCGAGTTCCGATTATCCGGTTTGTGCGAAAAACGACCACCGGGCATCATGTTTTCAATAAATTGTGCGACGTGGGTTTTATCGCCCCACACCAGCAACCGAATCTTTACCTTGTGCCGTGCTCTTTCGAGCAGCAACTCTCCGATCGAAAGCGAGCCTTGGCCCGATGCCCCGCGCTTGAAATACATTGACGGCTGAAATCCCCAACAGACAATGTCGACGCTATGTTGTGCCGCGGCAATCGCATCGTAGACGGCACCGAAGGCCTCCTCGCCGTTGACGAGCGGGTAGTGCGTCGCATGCTTCGGGTCGTATTCCGCGCCTTGCACGTGATAAGGCAACGTCAGCGTCGCCGTATTGCCACACGATCGTGCGATCGGTACGGTGATGGTTACGGATTGGTTCATGACGGGGTCCCCGTGCTTTCAGCGTCACTTTCGGGATTCATCAGGCTGTAGTAATGCCGACGATGGGCTGCGCGATCAGCGCCGTCGCCGTCAGGCCCTTGCTCGAAGAAATGGAAACCCTGGTTGGCCAACTGTCCGTTGGTTGCATCGCCGCGGAACTCCTCGCTCACCGGGATTTGATAGGCCACGCCATTGGCGAATTCGACCCGATACGATTGCGTGCCGGGGCGATGATCGACGGCGATTCGCCCGGTCGAATCCGTAACGCCTTGAGCGACAAGGGCGCCTTGCGCATACAGCTTGTATGGGATGTCTTGCGGAATGGCCGCCATGGCCGAAGGCGAGGCGCCCAAGTTCAGCATCAAACGTTCTGCCGGCAAACTGTTCGGCAGCGCCGGACTGATCTGCGCCGAGGCCGCGCCAGGCTTGTTCCACGACGCGCACTTCTCGAGAATGTCTCCCGGCGTACCGTTTTCGATGCGATTCGCATCGATCTTGATATACGATCCGCCCGCGCCAATCCACACTTCCTTCGCCGCGGACAGGACGAGCCGCCCCTCCGAACTGGTGATCGTCACGTCCTTCAATGCCGCCAACGCCATTTCATCGGTTTGCGCCTGAATGGCGACCTTACCCTTCGCGGCAAATAACTTGATGCCGAGTTTTGCAGCGAACATCGAGATGGTTTCGCCGGCGGCCACGGTGAATCGTTTGACAACGCCGATGTCGGCATTCCCCCCAGCGGTCGCGATCAGGTTCTTGCTGGATGCGAGTTGCAGATGGTCATCCGATACGATCCCGACACCCGCCGGGGCGCTGATCAGCACCCCGGCCTTCTTCAGCTCGGTCAAGGTCTCGTCCAGCAGGATCTTCTGCTGCGAATAGTCCGCGGCGACCGCTTCAGCAGCTTGTGCCGCATCGGCAAGCGACTGCATCCGCTGCAGCGCAAGCTCTAGCAGTCCCAGGGCCGGTCGCATGTCGAGCTGTCGGCCATTCGGCACCGACTGCATGTCGGCAGAGATGAAAACGCCCTTTCCTCCCCGCACCGCAACGTGTTCGTCGGTACGAAGCTCGGCGCCCCTGCCGCGCTCCTTTCCGTTTTCATCGACCATATGGCCGAGGTTCAGCTCACTGGCCTGAAACGGCGTCGCAAGATGAACGTGCTCGACACCCTCCTTATCCTCCATCCGCATTTCATTCCGCGCGGCGGTACGGATCAGGTTCCGGGTATGGTTCTGACTGTTGACGAGATCCGGATGCAGACTGTCATGCATCGCCCCAATGATCACAGGCCGATCCGGATGACCTTGCGTGAAAACAACAGCCACCTCCGCCCCGTCGATCAGCGGAAAATGATGCCCATAGTCGTCACCGCTATACGGCTTCGCGAACCGCACCGGCCGGCTTGTCCCACCCGGGCTCCACTCATCGAGATCGAACGGCAGCTTGATCACATACCAACCCTGCTCGGTCAGATACGCGTACTTGTAATCCCCGGGAGAGGTAATACGCGCCGGCAAAATACCGTCGATCGCCGGCCACTTGATCGTATCGATCGACGTACGCCACACACGATCAGACGGAATCCCCTCGAACGTCATCCAATACGACTGATCGCGACCGCCCTGCGACTGAACCGCAGTAACGAAGACTCCGTGCTTCGCGTCAGCCGGGTTCGGCTCGATCCGCATGACTTCACCGGCTTCGAGCCAGAACGGATTACCCGTACCCTTGAACGTGATCTGCGCAGCGAGATGCGCCTCGTGACGCCGGCGGGCCAAGCCCTTACCCTCTTCCGGCATCTCGTAATGCTCACCCCAGCGGTAATCAACGCCGCTCGTCGTCGTGTCGTCGCGCGCGGCGTTTACCTCGACCAGCAGCGACACACCGGCCTGCCGATGGTTGTAGTCGTGCAGACGCACGGCTTCAGGCACGCGCCGAGTCCGCTTCTCGAGCGTCTTGATCGCATCCACGCCCGCACTTTCGAGCCCCGAGTCTCGCCGGTGCGACACGGTCCGTTGCTTGCGCGCGTAGGCATCCAGATCATCGCCAAACACGATCACGGCGTGATCCTTCTTCTGCTCCCAGCGGAACCAGATTCCTTCTTCCGCGCAAAGGCGCTGAATGAACGCGAATGTCGTCTCGTGATACTGGGTGACGTACTCGCGCCGCTTGTATTCGCCGCGCAACTGAAACAGGAAATCGACGCCGGCCCGGTAGCCGTAATGACGCAGCGTGTCGGTCACGATCTCCTCGACGGACTGCTTCTGGAACAGCCGGCTCGTCACACCCCGATTCAAGTCGGCGAGCTTCGGCTCGAGCCGCACGCGATAGTGGGTCTGATCGGCCGAACTGCCGAACTCGTCGAACTGCGTGATGACGCCGTGGATCGTATAAGCCGGCGACATCGTGCTGAATTGGTCGGCGTTCTCGCCGAACATCCTGCGCAGATAGTCGAGGTTCGGATCGACCGGCGCGATGATGAATTTCGCGGGACGACCGATCACTTGATCCATTGGAATACCGGCCATCGGGCTCATGAATTCGATGTCGTAGCGGTACAGCTCGCTCACGGCGTCCCGGCCCGTAAACCGCAGCACGGACGTCGGCGCCGGGTGCGGCGCCAACTTCAATTCATAAGCCTGCGACGGCAGTATCATCGACATGGATTTTCTCTCAGGTGCACGAACACAACGGCACCACCGGGGCGGCCATCAGCGCCCCGGCGGGTGCATGAAACGCCGGATCAGCCCTTGGCCTTCGGCATCTGCGACACGAGCGACAGGCCGATGTCCATGCCCTCGACCTGGAAGTGCGGGATGATGAAAAGCTTGATGCGGAAGAAGCCCGGGTTGTCGTCGATGTCCTCGACCGTCACCTTCGCCTCGCGCAGCGGGTGCGACGCCTGCAGCTCGTCGCCCGGGTCCTTCATCTCGGTCACGAGCCCCTTGATCCAGTTGTTCAGCTCGAGTTCGAGCAGACGCCGGTCCTTGGTCGTGCCGATGTTCTCGCGCTGAATCAGCTTCAGGTAGTGCGCGATGCGCGACAGCAGGAAGATGTACGGCAAGCGCGCGTTGATGCGGCTGTTGGCCGTCGCCTCTTTCGTCTCGTACAACGCCGGCTTCTGCGTCGAGCTGGCCGAGAAGAAGCACGCGAAATCGTGGTTCTTGTAGAACGACAGCGGAATGAAGCCGAGATTCGCGAACTCGAACTCGCGCGTTTCCGGGATCAGCACTTCGGTCGGAATCTTCGGCTGCACGCCGGTGCCGAGGTCATACAGGTGAACCGGCAGGTCTTCCACCTTGCCGCCCGCCTGCGGGCCGCGAATCTGCACGCACCAGCCATTGCTCACGAAGCTGCGCACCATGTTGGCCGCGAACGCGAACGACGCGTTGACCCACAGATACTTGTCGTGGTCCGGGCCCTTCACCGCCTCTTCGTAGTTGAACGCACGCACCGGCGTCGTATCCTTGCCGTACGGCAGGCGGCCGAGCACGCGGGGCATCGTCAGGCCGACGTAACGCGCATCGTCGGTGTCGCGGAAGCTTTTCCATTTGATGTACTCGGCACGATCGAAGTAGTTGCCGATGTCCTGTATGGACGCCACTTCTTCCATCGAATGCTTGCCGAAGAATGCCGCGCCCACCGAGCCGATGAACGGCATGTGCGCCGCAGCCGCGACCTTCGAAATATTGCGCAGCAGCGCGACATCCATCGGCGAGTTCGCGAATTCGAAATCGCTGATCATCGCGCTGATCGGCTGGCCGCCCGGCGTGTCGTATTCCTCGATGTACGTGAGGCGATACAGGCCGCTCTGGATCAGTTCCGGCGAATCCTCGAAGTCGCGCTGCAGCGCCTCCTTCGATACATCCAGCACCTCGATGCGGGCGTTCTTGCGGAAGTCCGTGCGCGACACGAGCATCTTCAGGCCGCGCCAGCGCCCTTCGAGCGCCTGGAAATCCGGTGCGTGCATGACCGCGTCGAGTTGGCGGCTGATCTGCCGGTCAAGCTGCCCGATGTAGAAATCGAGCAGCGACTTGTCGAGCCGGTCGACCGGCTTGCTTTCCTTCGCGATCAGGTTGAGCAGCGCGTCCATGCCGCGTGCGACTCGTTCGTCGGCCGATGCTTCCGACAACGCATCGTTGTCGCGGAATGCTTCCAGCGGCCGCGCCTCGGCGACCGGTTTCAGGTTGATCTTGTTGCACAGCGCGGCATAGACGCTGTCGTTTTCGAGCACGATCGTTTCCGTGGCGCCCTGGCGCGATTCATTCTGGTTCATGTTTCTCTCAGTCATGTTTGGTATGGCTGCGTGGTTGCGGGAGGCGGTGACGGCCGTCTTGGGCCGGCCGCGCTCACGCATGGCCTTCCTGTTGCAGGGTTGCCGTGGCGATTTGTCCCAGTTCGCCGCGCAGCTTGTCGGACAGGCGCTTGTCCTTCAGGATCTTCTCGAACTCGCGACGGAACATGCCGTTGTCGAGCAGATTCGACTTGAGGTCGCGCAACAGATTGCGCATCGCCAACATCGCTTGCAGTTCGGGAATTTGCCGAGCAACCTGCTCGGGCTCGAAATCCTTCATCGAGCGGAACGAGAGATTCACCGGCAGCTCCGAGCCGTCGCCAGCCAGGGTGTTCTCGGCAGCAATCTTCAGATCCGGCGCGTGATCGGCGAGGACGGCATCGAAGTTGTTCTTGTCGATGTTGACCTTCTTGCGTTCAGCCAGCGGCGCCTGTTCGCGGCCCGCGCTGAAGTCGCCCGCGACGAGCAGCTTCAACGGCAGCTCGACCTTTTTCTGGGCCCCGCCCGTATGCAAATCCAGCGTGATCGAGACACGGCTCTTCGGAATTTCTCTCTGGAAGCTATCCATTTGCAATCCTTATTTAGTGATGGTCAAGCATTGGGCAGGAACACGACGTATTCGACCCGACGGTTTCGTCGATACGTTACGCGTGGCGCAATGCGCAACATGTGTCGATCGATATTCCAACGCATGGTCTCCGCTCGCACGGCGAAATCGCATTGGACTTATACACGCCCAACCTCGACATAGTCAAAGCGAGTCGCACATAAACCACACCGCTCAAATGCAAAAAATCGCAAACATTTAGAAAAAGTTTACAGAAACAAAGCCTACTTCGTATTTATGAGATAAATTGTGTCGGGAAATAACATGTACGTACAAACACATCTCGAATCGCTCCAAACCCCTTATCACACGGCACTTTGAGACTTTCCAGCGCCTTGAATGCCACTCACCTCGCAGCGATCAAATTCACAAGAAAACTGGAATATCTCAAAAATCACCCATCCAACCGATTGTTATATTTGTTCACATTCATCAAAGAGACAATTAAGAATCCAAATTTATATATTTTCCTAAATGTCTTGCACGCCCATAAAAATGTCGTGTATAGATTACGCCCTTGAACCGAATAACGATCAGACAAACCACACGAGAGACCATGCGAATCGCGAAGCCGCTATGGCACGAGGGCCTCATCCTGACGCAGCAGCATTTTCAGCAACAGGATAGATGGGCTGAATTTGCGCTACGTCAGTACGCCGGCGCGACAATGGCGCAGCCGTGGGGAACGCTCGCCGTCGAAGTCGACGAAGAAGCGCTGTCGACAGGGCGCCTGAAACTCACCCGCCTGCGGCTGGTTTTTCCGGACGGTACGCCGATCGATACGACCGTCGCCGACACGCTGCCGTCTGCGCGCGATCTGACGCAAGGCGTGCCAGCGGACATGCAGAGCGTCGTCGTGTTCGCGGCGCTCGCGTTGCCGGATGCGAATGGCAGCAACTGCCGCTTCGACGAGGCGTCGCTCGCCCGCCCGCGGCGCGCTTACCGTGAATTCGTCAAGGTCACGGACCTGAACGGGACCGGCGACGTCGAAATCGCGGTCGAACGGCATGCAGTCCGGCTCGCGTTCGGCTTCGAGTCGCACGCCGACGATACGGTCTGTGCGATCGCACGACTGACGCGCGGCGCCGGCGGCCAGTTCCAGATCGATCAGCAGTTCGTGCCGCCGTGCCTCACGCTCGCCAGCCATCCGCTGCACGTCGAACGGATCGATCGTCTGACGGACATCCTTCACGCCAGGACCCTCGCGCTCGGTACGCGTCGTAGCGAACGCATGACCGACGTCGCGGAATACGGCGTGGCCGACGTGCAACTTTTCTGGCTGCTTCATTGCATCCACGCGGCATGGCCGCAGCTGCGCCTGTTCGCCACGCATCCGAACCGCCCGCCAGAGCATCTGTACACGACGCTCGCGCAACTGACGAGCGCACTGATGACGTTCTCGACCGAAGCGCGGCTCACCGACATCCCGGCGTACGACCATGTGCGAGCCGACGAGGTGTTCGCGAAACTGGAATCGCTGATCCGCACGCTGCTCGACGCCATCATTCCGTCACGGGTCGTGTCGATCGGGCTCACCCGCAAGGGGTCGACCACGTGGACCGCCCAGTTCCTCGACGAACGGATCGTCGCGGATGCCGCCGACTGGTATCTGTCGGTCAACGCACCGGTGCCCGCGTTCGAGCTGGTCGAACAGTTTCCGCGGCTTTGCAAGATCGGCGCGCCCGACGACGTCGAACACATCATCAATTCGGCGCTTCTGGGCGTCCCGCTCAAGGCTGTCCAGCGTGTACCCGGCGCGATCCCGGTACGCCTGGACAATCACTATTTCGCGCTCGATGCGTCCAGTCCCCTGCACGCGAAGATGCTCGCCGCGCGAGCCTGCCAGATCTATCTGCCTGCGTCGGTACCGGACGCTTCGCTCGAACTTTACGCGGTGTTGCGTTCATGAATGCCCTGACTCCCAATCGAAGCGACACCGCCCTGATGCCGAACGCGACGGGCACCGGCACCCCGCGCGGCGACGGGATGCGCGATCTGCTGCGCGACACCGCGCTGCTCGTGACGACACTCACGTCGGGCGGACGGACGCAGGACGCGGTCGCGTTGCGGGCCCGGTGCAAGCAGCTTGTCGAGCAATTCGCGAGCGCGCTGCGGCACCGGGGCTTTCCGGATGACGTGCGCAACGAGGCGCTGGTGGCGCAGTGCGGGCTGCTCGACGAAGCAGCACTGCGACACCTGCCCGGCGAATCCCGGTCCGCATGGGAGCGCGAGCCGCTGCAGGTGGAGCAGTTCAACCTGCACGAAGCGGGTGAACGCGTGTTCGAGCGGCTCGAAACGCGCATGCGCGAACCCGCGCCGCCCGTCGCGTTGCTCGAGTGCTACTCGGCCATCCTGGGAATGGGATTCGTGGGCCGGTATGCCCGAGACGGCGAAGCCAAGCGGATTGCGCTGATCGCGTCGTTGAATGCCAGACTGGAAACGCTGCGCCCTTCCCCGGATCGGCCATTCATCGCGGATCGCGTCGGACGACGTATGTCCGACTGGTTCTACCGGCTGTCTCCCTGGGCGATCGCCGGACTCGCGTGCGTGGCTGCCGCGATCGTATGGGGCGTCTGGTCGGTCACGCTCGACGGACAGCTCGCGCATCTCGTGGCGACAAAGGCCGCTCGCCCGTGAATTCCGGCCTGCCTGTTCTCTCCGCGGAATCGCAGCGGCCGCCCGATCGCAGCCACGAAGGGCTCGGGTATCCGTCCCGTCTGCTGGTCGCGTTCGCAACCGTGCTGGGACTCGCGTTGATCTGGCTGGTGCTCCCGCTGGGTCCAGGCGTCGCTTGGGCACTCTCGGTCGCCGCCGCGATTGCCGCCTGCGCACTCATGGTGTGGTGTACGTGCACGCTTGCCCGCGCGCGTCGCCAGAGCGCGCATGTGCTGGCTGCGCTGGGCGCCGCGACGGCCGACATTCCGGTGAAGCTGCGCACGCGCATGCCGCTCGTGCTGGTGACCGGCGACGGTCTGCCCGCGCTGTTCGACCGTACGGGAGAAGTCCGGCACGTACACGTCGGCGACGGTGGTATCTGGCTGCGCGTCGATCGCCCTCAGGATCTGCCGCGCCTGGCGGTTTCAGTCAGGCAGTGGCGCGACGGGCGCGCCCCGGACGGCGTCGTGCTGTCGGTCGCGCCCGCGCTGCACGCGGAAACCGACACGCTGACCCAGAACCTGCGTGCCATACGACAAGCCATCGCCGATGCGGCCCGAATGCTGGGTACGCGACTGCCGGGCTATGTAGCGGTCTACCAACGGCTCACCACCACCCGCGTCGAGCTTTCGACGCCAACGTGGTACGGCGTGTCGTCGGCCAACCGCCTGGCGGGCGGCGAACGTTTCGAATCCGTGGTCCGCGCAGCGGAAAACGAGGTCCAACTCACGGCCGGCGATTGCGTCGCGGCGGCACGCGCCGCCGCACTCGCCTCCATCGTCGGCTGGACGCAGCGCGTGGTTTTCGGCGCACTGACGGACCGACAACAGCCGGCGACGCCCTGCGCGCTATTCGGCGCCGGTTGGATCGACTGCGGCCCGGCGAGTGCGCCTCGACACCTGTGGGACCGCGATGTCGAAATGCAGACGCGCGTGGCGCGTGCCACCGCCGTCGCCTCGCCAACGCCGTGGCCGCTCCCGCAGCCGCTGATCGAAGCGCTGCCGCGCCGATACTGGATGTCTCCCCGTCAGGCCGCCGTGGGCCACGCGCTCGCCCTGCTCGCCTGCGCCGCTGCCGTCGCATTCTGGGGTGCGGCCAGAAACAACGAAGCGCTGTTGGATCGTATCGCCACCGATCTGGGCCGCTATTCGACGATCCCGGCACAGCACGACGCCGCGAAGCGGGACGCACTGCGGACGCTCGTGGCCGATCGCGATCAACTCGATCGCTACGCGCGCACCGGTATTCCGCTGCGCTTGTCATTCGGCATGTATCGGGGCGCGCAACTGATTCCGGTGCTGAACAACACGATCGCATCTTACGAGCCGCCGCCGCCTCCCCCTGCGGTCGTCTCTCTGGACAGCATGTCGCTGTTCGATAGTGGCAAGGCCCTGCTGAAGCCGGGGTCGAACCGTGCGATGGTCGGCGCGCTCGACATGATCAACGCGCATCCCGACAAACGCATCCTCGTCGCCGGCTACACCGACAACGTGGGCAATCCGGACAGCAACCTGAAGCTGTCGACTGCACGTGCGGAAGCCGTGCGCGACTGGCTGGTCGACGCGTCCGGCATTTCCGCGACCCGGTTTGCGATTCAGGGCTACGGCATGACCCGCCCGCTCTCGAGCAACGATACCCCCGACGGACGCGCGCGAAACCGTCGCGTGGAAATTACCCTGGTACCCGACACGAGAAAGTAGCGATCCAGGTTTAGCCCCCGAAGCAGCCCGCTTCGGGATTCTCAAGCTCAGGGGTTGGCTCCTGGCGAGTTTAGTAGTGCGTACAGTGCAATATCAAGGAGTAAGGCAATGGCAATTCCGGCCTACATGTGGCTCAAGGACGATGGTGGCGCTGACATCAAGGGTTCGGTGACGGTTCAAGACCGCGAAGGCAGCGTCGAGCTCGTCGCCTTCGACCACGGCGTGCATATCCCCACGGACGGCAATACCGGCAAGCTGACGGGCACGCGCGTGCACAAGCCGATCACGCTGACGAAGGAAACCGACGCGTCGACGCCGTACCTGTACAAGGCCGTGACGAGCGGCCAGACGCTCAAGTTGGTCGAGATCAAGTGGTACAAGATCGACGACGCGGGCAAGGAGAAGGAGTACTTCAACACGAAGCTCGACAACGTGAAGATCGTCGCCGTGAATCCGGTCATGCACGACATCAAGAATCCCGACTACGAGAAGCACAACCACCTCGAAAACGTGGAGCTTCGCTACGAAACGATCACCTGGTCGTACAAGGACGGCAACATTATCCACAAGGACACCTGGAACGAGCGGTCCTGATCCCGATCGATGATCGAACCGCCTGCTCGTCGAGCGGTTCTTTTGCCAGCCTGGCCAGGTCAGGCTGGCCCTTCTGCCCTCGCGACCGAGTCTGACCAACGACTACGCGTCGCCGCTTCCCTCTTCAACCATCGACATGACTCCGCGCGACACGACCCACCTGCTCCGCCGCCTCAATCCGCACTGCGCGAAAGCGCTCGAAGCGGCCGTGAGCTTATGCCAGACGCGTCTCGCGGACGAGATCACCGTCGAGCACTGGCTGCTGAAACTGATCGAGGCCGGTGACGGAGACATCCCGGCGATCCTGCGGCACTACGGTATCGACCTCGACATCGTCTGGGATGCGCTGCTCGCATCGATCGAGCATCTTCCCCGCAATCTTCGGGGCAAGCCGGCACTGTCTCCGCAACTGGCGACCCTGCTGCACGACGCATGGCTGCACGCTGCGTCCGAGACGGACGACCCGACTATCCGGTCCGGCGATCTGCTACGGGCGATCGTCGATCGGCCCCATGTACTGCGTGCGCAAAACGCGTGGCCTCTGCTGTCCGTCAGCAGTGCGCAGATCCAGCGCGTTCTGCCGCGCCTTGCCCATCGTTCGTGCGAGCGCTCGCGTCCGAACGATATCGAAGCCGGCGCGGATGACCATCCGATCGTCCCCGCAGCCAATCCGACGCCCGCATCAGCCGCGCCCGTCGCGACGGCAACGCGCACGCCCCAGCGAACCACCGACGGTGATGCCCTTTCCCGCTTCGCGATCGACCTGACCGACAAGGCTCGACGCGGCGCGATCGATCCGGTATTCGGCCGTGATCGCGAAATCCAGCAGATGGTCGACGTGCTCGCGCGTCGGCGCAAGAACAATCCGATCCTCGTCGGCGAGCCGGGCGTCGGCAAGACCGCGCTCGTCGAAGGCCTCGCGCTGCGCGTCGCCGAGGCAAGCGTCCCGAACGTGATTCGCGACGTGCGCATCCTGACACTCGATTTGGGCCTGCTGCAGGCCGGCGCCGGGGTGAAAGGGGAATTCGAGCAACGCTTGAAGAACGTCATCGACGAGGTGCAGTCGTCACCCGAGCCGATCCTGCTCTTCATCGACGAGGCGCACACGTTGATCGGTGCAGGCAACGCCGCCGGCGGCGCCGATGCCGCGAACCTGCTCAAACCGGCGCTCGCGCGCGGCGAACTGCGCACGATCGCCGCAACGACATGGTCGGAGTACAAGGAATTCTTCGAGCGCGACGCCGCGCTCGAGCGCCGCTTCCAGATCATCAAGGTCGACGAACCCGACGACGATGCGGCATGCCTGATGTTGCGAGGCCTGAAGCGCCGCTATGCGGAATATCACAACGTACACATTCGGGATGAGGCGCTGATCGCGGCCGTGAAACTCTCGCGGCGCTATATCCCCGCGCGTCAACTGCCGGACAAGGCGGTCGACCTGATCGATACCGCAGCCGCACGAGTGCGAATCGGACTTGAATCGCCGCCAGCGGAACTGCAGCGCGCACACGCAACCGTCTCCGCCCTCGAACTCGAACTGGCGACGCTCGACGCGGACGCGCAAGCGGGCATCGATGAGGTTGCGCCCCGGCGCGTGACGCTGGAGCACGCGCTTTCCGAGGCGCGGAACATTCTGACCGGCTTGCAGGCGCGCCACATCGGCGAACTCGAGCTGGTCCGCCTCGTTCACCAGCATCGAGCCGAAATCGCCGAAGGCGGCTCGGCGTCCAGCCAAGGCCAGCTCGACGACGTCAAACGCCGACTGGCCGACCGGCAAGGCAAGGCGCCGTTGATCTCCGTCGATGTCGATGCGGCGGCCGTCGCGCGTGTCGTTGCGGAATGGACAGGCGTGCCGGTCGGCAACCTCGTCGAAGACGAACTGCTGAGCCTGCTGAATCTCGAACAGCAACTGGCCACGCGCGTGGTCGCGCAAAACGATGCGCTGGCTGCGCTCGCCGAGAGCCTGCGCACCGCGAAGGCCGGCCTCAAGCACGAACATGCGCCACTCGGCGTCTTTCTGCTCGCAGGGCCATCGGGCGTCGGCAAGACCGAAACGGCGCTTGCGCTGGCCGACCTGCTGTTCGGCGGCGAGGCCGCGCTCACGACGATCAACATGTCGGAATATCAGGAAGCACACACGGTATCGCAACTGAAAGGGTCGCCACCGGGCTATGTCGGCTACGGCCGCGGCGGCATCCTGACCGAAGCCGTGCGACAGCGGCCGTACAGCGTCGTGCTGCTCGATGAAGTCGAAAAGGCCCACCGCGACGTGCTCGACATGTTCTATCAGGTGTTCGACCGCGGCATGATGCGCGATGGCGAAGGACGCGAGATCGACTTCCGCAATTGCGTGATTCTGATGACGTCCAACCTCGGCAGCGCACGGATCGACGAGATGACCGCCGACGATCCGCGGATTTCCCAGACGGCGTTGCTCGAGTCGATCCACCCGCAGCTTGTCGCGCACTTCCAGCCCGCGCTGCTCGCGCGCTTCCAGTCACTGGTCTATCGGCCGCTCGATGCTGTCGCGCTCGCGTCGATCGTGCGGCTCAAGGTGTCGAAGGTCGCCGACCGCCTGCGCCGGCAACACGGCGTCGAGCTGGTGTGCGACGAGTCGCTGATCGACACGATGGCCGAGCTTTGCCTCGCGCGCAAGTCCGGTGCACGCAGCGTCGATGCGTTCCTCAATCAGCGGATTCTGCCGAACGTGTCGCGTGAACTGCTCGCGCGGATGGCTACCGGTGCCGCGCCGGAAAGGATCGTGCTCTCGAGCACGGCCGACGGAAACTTGACGATCGATTTCATCGCTCGGAGCGACGTCGCGGCGGGCGCGACGGAGCCGACACACGCGACCGCGTAACCGGAGACCAGGATCATGCAGGCGCGTCCCTCTCTTTACGACATGCTGCTCGGCCAGATCGGCGGCGAGCCGCTCGATGCTTACGACGACCGGACACTCGAATGCATGAGCGTCCAGCAAAATGTGCAGCGCATCCTGAACTCGCGTGCCGGCGCGCTGAAGCATCTGCCGGACTACGGTCTGCCGGATTTGACGAACATCTACAAGGCGCTGCCCGCGTCAGCCCACATGCTCAAGCAGCAGATGGAGGCGACGCTCCTGAAATATGAGCCTCGCATCCGCTCCATCGACGTCGCCATCCTCGAGAATGACGATCCCGGCGTGCTGGTGAGTTTTGAAATGACGTGCCATCTGAAGAAGGCCGGACTCGTGCGGTTCGGTACGTATTTCGAGCCTCCCGGGCGCATGTGGTTGAAACGCCGGAGCACCGGGCACGGTTAACGTGCGCCCCGAAGTCAGGACCGGGTTTCGCGAGTTGCGAATCCTGGTCCATCGATATCGACCCGGATGCCGGTTATCTCCGTCACGCCGGCGCCACATGTGCGCGCACCAGCACGGCGAGCGCTTCCTCCGGTGTGGTCGTCCCGTACACCCGCTCCGACACCCTGTCCTCCACATCGATCCGCCCCGCGTTGTGCACGTCGTACAGGTCGACGATCAGCTGCGCATGACGCTCGCTGAGGCCGGCACGCAGTAGCGTCGCGCTCCACGTATCGCGCGGTAGCGCGTGCGCGACGATCGCGCGACCTGCCGCCGTGCCCAACGTTTCCGCAATCGCCGTCACGCTCACCCGCCGCGGCCCTTCGACACTGACGATGCGCGGCCCGCTGCCGCCTTCCGGCGCATCGAGCAGCAGCCGCGCCGCGACGACGCCCACGTCGGGCGCCCAGACCGTCGGAAACACCTTGCCGACCGGATGATGGAAACTCGGCAACACGCCGGTACCGAGCGCGACCGGCAGCACGCGCGCCCAGTTCTGCAGATGCTCGGCCGAGCGCAGCAGCGTCAACTGTGTCGGGATCGTCTTCAGACGTGCCTCGAAGTCATGGAACAGACGCGTGATACCCGTATTACCTTCAAGCTCCGCGCCGTAATCCGACAACGCGAGCAGCGCCGGCGGCGGATTCGCGGCGAGCGCGGCAGTCGCTGCGTCGATCGTCCGCGTCATCGTCGCGGCCGGATCGGGGTCGGCAGCCGGCACCGGGCACAGTATCTGCACCGCCTGCGCGCCGTCGATCGCCGCGGCGATCGCGTTCGCGTCCGTCAGGTCCGCGATCGCGACATCGCAGCCAAGCTGCACGAAACGTTCACGATGGCGCGCGTCGCGCAGTACCGCGCGTACGGAATGGCCTGCGTTGCGCAAGGTCGTCACGGTCGACAGGCCGACGTTGCCGGATGCTCCGAAGATCACGAACACGATTCGCTCCTGAGGGATGAAGGTGCTGTGATTGTCGGGTTGCGCGGCCGAGAAGACGCGCACGGAGGGATGAATCGAGCAGGAAAGGATGACGTGCTGAGTACGCCATAACCATGCGTGCTCTCCGATACATGCTCGTCAAAACCGGAGAAGCCGAACGCGACAATTGCCCAACGACCTGTTGGACGATTGCCCTCGGATCAAACGCAACGTCCATGTATTGCTGTTGCGTTATGCGTCTTTCCCGCCATCCTCACCGTCATACGCCAGCCGCAACCCGCCCCGCACGCCCGACCGCGCAATCTCCGTCGGCGTCGCACCGAGCACGCGATTCATCCAGTTCGCCATGTGGCTCTGATGCGCAAACCCGGCTTCCAGCGCGATCTGGCTGATGCTGAGCCGGCCTTCGAGCAGCAGCGTCTTCGCGCGCTCCACCCGGCGCCGCACGACGTACTGGTGCACGGGCATCCCGAGCGTTTCGCGGAACAGCACCTTGAAATGCGGCACGCTGATCGACACGAGCGCCGCGAGCTCGGCCAGCGTCATGCGCCGATCGAGATTCGCCTCGACATAGTCGATCACGCGCGCCGCCGCCTTCGGCGCCAGCGTGCGCCGGCGTTCGCGAAACACGGGCTGGCCGTCGACCAGCCGCGCGACGAGCGCCGTGCACAGGCTCTCCGCGTAGAGCGGGTCCGATGCGTCTTCCGCTTCGAGTTCGGCGGCCATCGCCCACGCGATGTGCTGCAGCCGCGGGTCGCGCACTTGCAGCCGCCGGCGGATCTGCGCGTGCGACGGCTTCAGTTCGAGCTGTTCGACGGTGCGCCGCACGAAGGTGTCGCTGAGCGCGATGTGCAGAATCCGGCAGTCGGCGCTGTCGGTCCATTGGCCGGGCAGGCCGGCGGGAATCACGTCGACGTCGCCGTGCGCCTGGATGCGCGACACGCGCTCGCCGTCGCACACGCAATCCGCGCGCACCGGCGCGCCGATATGCACGCCGATCCGGTGATGCTCGGCCGCCGGAATCCGGTACGTCCCCGCGCGAATCTCCAGCAGCGACGCGCCGAAGCCGCGCCAACCCAGCCCGCGGCTGGAGCGCAGGCTGACCGGGACGCCGTTGTCCGTCGGCGCGGCAAGAATCGGATCGCTCATTGATGGTCTCCACCAGATCAGGTGCCGAACACGCATTGTGACGCGTTTCGGGCCGGCGCGCCGGCCCTGCGCGGCCGCCCCCGAATCGAACAGAAAAAGATCATCCGTTTCTGCTCGGAACGATCCTTGCGTGCGCGCCGCCGGGCGCCGCGGCGCTTACGATCGCCTCATCCGACACCTACGGAGCCCGTCATGCCCCATTCCTGCCCGCAGCGCGCGGCGTTCATCGCGCGCTCGCCGTCCGCCGCCCGCCCTTCATCCGGCCCCGACTCCCGCAACGGCCGCACCGCCATCGCCGCGTGGTGCCTGCGCGTGGTCGGCTGGTACCGGCTCGAACGGCTGCTCGCATCGATTCCCGACAGCAACGACGACTTCGGGCTCGTCTGACGGGCCGGTCGACACGCCGCCTATTTGCGCCGCCGCTCGTGCGGCGCCACCGTCGCGCCGTCGATCACCGGCGCGCCCTGCTTGATCAGGAAGTCGCGGAACAGCCCCGTCACCTGCGAGATCCGCCGGTCGGCGAGCGTGACCACGTACCATTCGCGCTCGATCGGATTGCCGGGAAACGGCAGTTGCCCGAGCAGCCCCGTGCGCAGTTCGAGCGCACACGCGTGCAACGACAGGAACGCGACGCCGAGCCCGGCTTCGGCCATCTGCTTGATCGCCTCGTTGCTCGACAGTTCGGAGCCCACATGAAAGCGATGGCCCGCGTTCTTGAACAGGCTCTCGACGGTCGAGCGCGTGCCCGCGCCGCGTTCGCGCACGAGCAGGTGCGCGGATTCGAGATCCTTCAGCGCCACACGTTTGCGCTGCATCAGCGGATGGCCGGGCGCCGCGACGAACACCATCGGATGCTTCGCGAACTCGACCGCGTGCGTGCGCAGCTCCTTCGGCGCGCTGCCCATCACCGCGAGATCGATTTCATGCGTCGCGAGCATGCGGATGATGTCGTCGCGGTTGCCGACCTTGAAATAGGTCTTCACGTGCGGGCGCGTCGCGGTGAATTTGACGAGCAGCGGCGGGATCAGGTATTCGGCCGTCGTGATCGCGCCGATCCGCAGCGTGCCGCCGAGATCGCCCGTCAGCGCGGCCACTTCGTCGCCGGCCTCGCTCCACAGATGCAGGATCTCGCGCGCGTAGCGCGCCACGATCTCGCCGGCCGCGGTCAGTTGCACGCCACGCCCCACCCGCTGCAGCAACGCGGCGCCCACGGCCTCCTCGAGCAGGCGAACCTGCAGCGACACGGCCGGCTGCGTCAGGTTCAGCTCCTCGGCCGCGCGCGACACGCTGCCGAGCCGCGCAATCATGTCCAGCGCCTTCAACTGCCGGAACGTCGCGGTCTTTCCTATAAGTGAATACATATGAGTCGCTTATAAACATTAAATTGTTCGAGTGGGTTCGAAACTATATCGTCGGTTCTTGAGCAATGTCATCCGAATCGTCATTCAGCGGGAGCCCAACATGGACAACACCACGCCCACCCTTGCAACGGATCGCGCACCGCGCCTGCCGCGCATCGTGATCGTCGGCGGCGGCGCCGGCGGCCTGCAGCTCGCGACGCGCCTCGGCGATACGGTCGGGCGCCGCGGGCAGGCCGACGTCGTGCTCGTCGACCGCTATCCGACGCACTTCTGGAAGCCGCTGCTGCACGAAGCCGCATCGGGCCATCGCGATCCGGCCTCCCACACGATCGAATACGCAGCACAGGCGAAGCGCCACGGCTTCCGCTTCGTGCAGGGCGCGCTGCAGCAGGTCGACCGCGCGGCGCGCACGGCGACGATCGCGGCCGTGCAGGATGCGGACGGCACGGAAATCCTGCCGCAGCGCACGCTCGACTATGACAATCTGGTGCTGGCGGTCGGCAGCGTGACGAACTTCTTCAACGTGCCGGGCGCCGAGCGCCATGCACTGCCGCTCGAAAACCTCGACCAGGCCGAGGATTTCCGCCGCAAGTTCCTGGCTGCCTGCACGAAGGCGAATCACCTGGCCGAGCAGCAGCCCGCGCGGCGCGGCGCGCCGATCTGCATCAACGTGATCGGTGCGGGCGCGACGGGTGTCGAGCTGGCCGCCGCGCTGCGCCATGCAGTTCAGCAACTGACGACGTACCGCTTCAAGGCGCTGGTGTCCGCGCGTGACGTGCACATTCGGCTGATCGAAGGCGGCCCGCGCATCCTGCCCGCGCTCGACGAACGGCTGTCCGGCAAGATGCACGCGCAGCTTCGCGCGCTGAACGTCGACGTGCTGACCGATACACGCGTCGCGGAAGTCGGCGCGGATGCCGTGACGACCGCGACGGGCGAACGGCTCGCGAGCGACATCACGATCTGGGCGGCCGGCGTCGCGGGCCCCGCGATGCTGCGGGACATCGGCGACATCGCGCTGAACCGCTCGAACCAGGTGATCGTGACCGACACGCTGCAGACCCCCGACGATCCGCACGTGTATGCGTTCGGCGACTGCGCCGCGTGCCCGTCGACCGGTGCAGGCGGGTTCCTGCCGCCGCGCGCGCAGGTCGCTCATCAGCAGGCGGTGTATCTGGTCAACGCATTCGCGCGTCGCGTCGCCGGCAAGCCGGTGGCCGGCTTCACGTTCCGCGATGCGGGCACCGTCGTGTCGCTCGGGCATGCGGGCGCCGTGTATCAGGCGGACATCGGCGGGCGCTCGCGCTCGCTGATCGTCGACGGGCTGGCGGCAATCGGGCTGTACAAGTTCCTGTATCGCAAGCACCTGTTCAGCGTGGTCGGCATGAAGCGCGCGCTGTTCCAGTCGCTGAGCCACTGGCTGCAAAGCCGTCACCAGCCGTCGATCAAGCTGCATTGATCGCAGCTGTTCGCGCGCAGCATCACGACGCGGCATATCGGGCGGGCATCGCTCGATATGCCGTTTTTCCATATGCATATACTCGACGCATTCACAATGTGCGCCACGCTGGTGCATCACGTTGAACGCGACCGATACGAGGCAATTCATGCGGCACATGCCGCGCGACACACATCCCGCGCCCCCGCTGGCTTGCCGCCCATTCATTAGCCGAATCGTATGAGTCGGCGAAAAATATTAATTGGTCGCATTTTCCGGATCGACGCTAAGGTGTGTGGCATTCCCGTCGGCGAACGGATCATCACGTTTCTGAAAAGGAATCCCCGTGGTCATCGAAGCCATCGTCACCCGTCTCGACGCAGCATTCGCGCAGATCGAAGCCACACCGGATTCGCGCGAATCGCGCCATCAACGCGACGCGATCATCCAGTGGCTGGACCGGGCATCGGAAGAAGGGTATCGGCTCGGTCTCGTCACGACGCTGCCGGCCGCTCGGCTCAGCGACATGTTCGAAGGCCAGTTCGGCCGCGCGAACCTCGACCGCTTCTCGGTCGTCGTCACGGATTCCAATCAACAGGACTCCGGATCGAATCAGCATCCGTTCGATGTCGCGCTGCAAGCGCTCGGCGTGCCGCCGGAGCGCGCGGTCGGGATCGCGAGCAGCGAACCGGAACGCCGCGAAGCCGAGCATTTCGGCCTGTCGCGCTGCGTGAACATCACCGATACGGTGCGCTCGATCGCATCGGCCGGGCTGCACTGAACGCCAGCACACGGGCTGGCAGCGGCCGGCCGTCATCGTCGACTCGGCGGCCATCCGACGATTGTCCGACCGCATCCTGACATTCTGCTGTCAAAGTCGCTTGCAACACTTCGGGGCTCGACCACATTCCCCCGGAGACGGGACGGCGCGCATGCGCATCGTCCCGTCCGTTGCTCGCCACGATGACACGCCCGACCCGCACCGCCGCCGCCCTCACGATTGCCTGCCTGTTGCTCGCCGCTTGCGGCGGGGATGACTCGACGCCGCCCGCCACGTCGGCCGACAACAACGGCACGGCGCCCGCGCCGCAACCGCAGCCGCAGCCGCAACCTCAGCCCACGCCGACTCCGACACCCGCGACCTACTACCAGACGAAGACGCCGTACCGCCCGCAGCAGGACGCCGCGACGTACGAAGCGCCGCCGGCCGGCTACGCGCCGGTCTATACCGAACTCGTCGCCCGTCACGGCTCGCGCGGGCTGTCGGGCTTCAAGTACGACGGCGCGATCTACGCGATGCTGGTCAAGGCCGAGGCCGACGGCGCATTGACCCCGCTCGGCGCGCAACTCAAGGCCGACACGTACGCGATGATGAAGGCCAATGCGCTGCTCGGTTATGACGTGCAGGGCATCTCGACACCCGGGTACGGCAACCTCACGCAAACCGGCATCCGCGAACATCAGCAACTCGCCGCGCGTCTCGCGCAGCGGCTGCCCGCGCTGTTTGCGACGGGCAACCGGCAGGTGGTCGTCGTCAACTCGGGCCAGGATCGCGCGGTCGACAGTTCGACGTATTTCTCGGCGGCGCTCGTTGCCGCGCAGCCGGCACTGGCGCCGGCCATCACGCTGCCGGCCGCGCTGGCCGGCTATCCGGCGAGCGCACCGGTTGCACAGCCGGCCGGCACCAACCGCTTCCTGCTGTATTTCCACTCGCTGAAGCCGGCCACCGATCTCGTGACCGACACGAGCGATCCGTACTACGCGACCTATCAGGCGAGCCAGGCGTACCAGACCTATGCAAACGACGCGACGGTGGCCGCGAAGCTGAAGGCGATCAAGGCCGCGCCGCAGGCGGCCGACGTCGCGCAAACGGTGCTGGCCGCGCTCGTGTCGCCGGCCTTCATCGCGAAGCTCGGCTCCGACGGCTACACGTTCGCGAACACCGGCACCTATGCGTTCACGTCGACGGACGGCAAGTTCACCAACACGCTGAAGGGCGACGGCAAGACGAAGATCGCGACGGCCGTCGATGCGGTGAACGTGCTGTACAACCTGCTGCAGGTCGCGCCGGCCATGACCGCGGAAACCGGCGGCGTCACGATGGAGAAGTACATCGGTGCGGAGCAGGCGCAGTATCTCGCGTACCTCCAGGATGCCGAGGACTACTACCAGAAGGGGCCCGGCATCCAGGAAGCGAACCCGGTGACGTACCGGATGGCGAAGGTGCTGCAGGACGATTTCTTCGGCGAAGTCGACGCGATCGCGCGCGGCGACCTGACGCACGCCGCGAAGCTGCGCTTCACGCATGCGGAGATCGTGATTCCGTTCGCGTCGATCATGAACCTGAAGAACGTGTTCGTGCCGACGCCGCAGGCGCAGACGTACACGTATGCGAACAACCCGTGGCGCGGCGACCAGGTCTCGCCGATGGCCGCGAACATGCAGTGGGATGTCTATCGCAACGGGTCGCGGCTCATCGTGAAGATGCTGTACAACGAGCGCGAGACGGATTTCCAGGCCGCGTGCGACGGCGCGAAGCTCGCGCCGGGCAGCCATTTCTACGACTACGCTGGGTTGAAGCAGTGTTACGGGTATCAGTGATGTGATGCGCGGGGCCTTCTGGCCGCAAGCGCACGTTGAAACCCGGACGGCGCAAACCGTTCGGACTTCGTCATGCGCTCCGCGGCACGCTAGACTTTGCGCACGCCGTTCTGAAGCAGCGCTCGATGCAGGAACGCCACGTGCCCGTCGTTCAGCACGCGCTTCGGTACCACGCGGAACATCACCGACGACTGATAAAGCAGGATCATTTGACGATCCTCGCTCCAGTGAATGAGATCCACATAGTGAATTTCGTCGCGCGAAGTCGGTGTTTCGACAATGAACCGGTCGCCTTGGAAAATGACCGTGTGAATCTGATGAAGCGTCCTTTGCTGGTCGTGGATCTTGCGACCTGCGCGCGGCAGTATCAGATGATTCAGGATGGGCACGCCGATCGCGACGACAGCCGCGATTCCCGCGGCCATCCAGACATAGCGCCATTCCGGAAAACGTCCGCTTGCTATCCGGACGCCGCCGACCAGCAGGGCGATGTACACGATCGCACCGATCGCAAATGACTTGAGCAGGTATTTCCAGTTGTACCTGCGCCAAAGATGCAGGCGGTATGCGTGGACGAGAGCGTCCGCGGTTATTTGAAAAACGACTTCGGTATCGCTCATGGGTGGGCTCGGAACGCTCTCTGGTTCTTGTAATTGCTCTGGATGCTTCGCCGCGAGCACCGCGCTCGGGCGGGTTGGCAGTGCGCGCGCACGGAGACGTGCAAACGAAGCGGCGCGATATCGCCGGCCGATCGATGCATGGCGACAATATACATGCGTGGAACGACACCCGTGCGGCGAGCGACCGACGCGGACGACCGGCATTGCGCGCGGCTGAGCAGTCTGTTCTGGCAGGTGATTCGTATCTTGCGCCGACGAACTCGCACCGGCCCGCATGGTCGAACGAGCATCGTCGGAGAACCCTCATGAAACGCGTCGCCCTTGCCGCTGCCCTGACCCTATTTGCCGCCATCAGCCTACCGGCCACTGCCGGTGCGCCCTCGGGTGCCGTCGCGCCGCCGGTGCCGGCTCAGGCATACGCGAAAAATTGCGTGCCGTCGCGGGACGCCACACAAGGCACCCGCGCCCCCTCCAGCGCGCCGCCGATCCGCGTCTGCGTCGGCGATTCCAACACGCAGCTGAACCTGCCGTGGTTCCTGACCGATGTCCTCACTGCCGTGGACACGCATCAATCACCCAGCGGCCTGCTCCACAAGATGCGCAACGATTTCTGAATCTCGCCCGGCATGCCATCATTCATCACGCGTCGGAGCGCTTCAGCACCTGGATGAACGTGTCGACGATGCCGGCCCACATCGCGGGATCGGCGATGCGCTCCAGCAGCACCCGCAACTCCCGTCGCTCTTCGTTCGACAGTACGCCGTGCACACCACGGATACTGTCGTAGCTCGGCGTACCGCGCGACGCGAGTGCGCGATCGAGCGAATAGTCTTGGGCCTGCCCGTCCACCGAAATCCTGATCCACAGCGAACCGCCGTCCGCCAGGGCGGCGCCGTCGGTCACGATGACCGTAGGCGCAGTATTTTCTTCCATCGCAAAGCTCCTGCTCGACACCCTCGCGGCCGACCGCCGAAAGCGGGCCACGCGGAAATGTTTCTTTTTGAGACACAATCACAAAACGGCACCAATTTTTAGACAACAATATTTCGTAATAGCGCGCCGCATCATATACTTGCCGCGCACCATCCTCGTGCCAAGAGACGGTGTCTTTCGTCCCGGCTGCACACACTGTGCGGCCGGGGCTTTTTTCGATACGCTGCGCCTATATACATGCTTAATGTACGCATGTTATTGAGGGATACCGCCAGATCGATGGACGATCGCGACAAGCGACGGCCGAATCGATAGGCATCCGAAACCGGCGCGCGAGCCGCATGGCCCGACTCGGGCATGCGAAGTGCGTGCCGCTGGTGTATCGACCGGTTCGACTTGCCACGTCATGCGTATAACACCAAAGGCAATCGCGGGGCTGCGGGCGCTCACGCCCGGCTCGACACTCCTTTTCCACCGCAGCGGCGCGTGGCCGCGCGTCATGTTTCTCGCCGCCGTGATCATTTGCGTGCTCGTGCCCGCGTTCGCGATCGTACTGGCCGACCGCTACGCACGCGATGCCGTCACCACGAATGAGCGCGTCGTGGCAAACGACATCGTGGCTTCCGTGGACCGCATCCTGGACGGCGTGCGCCTCCGACACGCGGACGAGCTGAGCGCGCTCGTCGGGCGGCCATGCGCGACGGTGTTCCGGACACTCGCCGAAGTGGGCACTCGCCTGCGCTATCTGCGTGCGGTCGGGCTGGTGAGCGACGGCCGCCTCATGTGCTCGTCGGCGCTCGGTTCGATCGACCTGCCGCTCACCGCGTATGCGCGCGAGCCGGAACCGGGCTCGATGGCCGTCACGCTGCTACGCCAGACGCCGTTCCAGCATGGCATTCCGGTGCTGTCCGTATTCCGATCCACCGCGCGCGGCGCGGGCGTCCTGTATGTGATCGAGGGCGACTACGTGGCCGACGCGCTCGCCCACGGCACCGGCAACGGAGCGGAAACGGCCACGCTGTCGATCGCGGGTGCAGGCCGTCTCGATCAGCACGGGAAGTTCTCGCCGGAAACGGAGGCGGCCCCCGCGGGCGGCAGCACGATAGCTTCGCAGCGCTGGCCGTTCACGGTGTCGGTCATCGCATCGGCGCGCTACGCGTCACAGGTCCAGCGCCATTACCGGCTGATCTGCGCGACGATCGTGCTGCTCGCCGACAGCCTCGTGATGGCCGCCTACCTGCTCGCGATGGCACCACGGCGGCTGTTGCTGAAAGCCGTGCGCCACGCGCTCAGGCGCGACGAGTTCCATGTGGTGTATCAGCCGATCGTCGACGTGCAGACGCGCAGGACGGTCGGCGTCGAGGCGCTGCTGCGCTGGCACCATCCGAAGTGGGGGGCCATCAGCCCGGCCGTGTTCATCCCGCAGGTGGAATCGAGCACCGTGCTGCCGAAGGTCACCGAATTCGTGCTGCGCACGGCGGTCGCCGAGCTGACCGCGCTGACGCCGTCCGCGCCGCTGCGCATTGCCGTGAACATCGCGCCGCAGGATCTCGAGCGCGGGCAGTTCGTAGCCGACGTCGAGGCAGCGATCCGTGCGCTGCCGCCGGGCTTCACGCTGGTGCTCGAAGTCACCGAGCGCATCCTGCTCGAGAAAAACGCGCGCACCACCGAGATCTTCCATGCATTGCGATCGAAAGGCGCGAAATTCGCGATCGACGATTTCGGCACGCATCACAGCAATCTCGACATGCTGTCGCGCTTTCCGTTCGACTACGTGAAGATCGATCGACAGTTCGTGTCGCAACTGGACAGCGGCAGCTCGAGGCTGATCGAGGGAATCGCAGCCGTCGCGCATCACTACGGCCTGAAGATCATCGCGGAAGGCGTGGAAACCGAAGCGCAGCATCGCGCGCTGCATGCGGTCGGAATCCACTACGCGCAGGGCTACCTGTACCAGCGGCCGTTGCGCGCGGAGAACCTGCAGCGCGATTTCGCCGGGGCGACGGTGTAGCGGCGCCGCCGACGGCGACTACTGCGCGCCGTATTGGCCGCCGAGGCGCACGCGGCCCTGCTCGACCCATCCTTCGAAGTCGTCGCCGGTCTTGCCGTTCACGTACATGATGTCGTACCAGCGCCCGTGCGACTTGTAGACGGTCACCGAATCGCCGGGGACGATGAAGGTCCGCTTCGTGATGCATTGCGCGTCGGGCGCCGAGTAAAAATACGCGCGGCCCGTGCCGATGACCGTGCCGGACGCCGGCGGCCGGAAGTTGTCGTCGGGGCCGCTCGTGGCCGCATCGAGCTTCCCGCAATCGACCGTGCTCTTCGCTTGCGCGCCGTTCGCGCCCAGGCTCGCGCCGAGCACCAGCAACGCGATGCCCATGTGCATCGTCATTTTCATCATTCGCCCTCCACGCCGTAGTTTTTTTCGGTTTGCCGGTTCGCGGCCGGCAGACGCTCGATCCTGCGCGACGGTCGTCACAGTCGTCACCTCGGCGCCGGCCGCGTCCGGATGATACGACTACCATCGAAATTCACGAAAACGGACCACCGTTGCGAATCATGTCCTATAGTCAGTCAGCAGACATCATTCGACAACGGGGCGCATCGACGTCCACGGAGGAGACGTGAAGCTGAAACAGGCCATCGACCGCATTCCGGGCGGCCTCATGCTGGTGCCGATGCTGCTGGGCGCGTGCGTGCACACGTTCGCACCGAATGCCGGCAAGTACTTCGGCTCGTTCACCAACGGCCTGATCGCGGGTACCGTGCCGATCCTCGCCGTCTGGTTCTTCTGCATGGGCGCGACGATCGACGTGCGCGCGACGGGTGTCGTGCTACGCAAGTCGGGCACGCTGCTCGCGACGAAGATCGTGGTCGCGTGGCTCGCGACGGTGATCGCCGCGCGGTTCATCCCCGACGACGGCATCCGCACGGGCTTGTTCGCGGGCCTGTCGCTGCTCGCGATCACGACGTCGATGGACATGACCAACGGCGGCCTCTATGCGGCCGTGATGCAGCAATACGGTACCAAGGAAGAGGCCGGCGCGTTCGTGCTGATGTCGATCGAATCGGGGCCGCTCGTCAGCATGCTGATTCTCGGCGCGGCCGGCGTGGCGGTGTTCGAGACGCGGCTTTTCGTCGGCGCGGTGCTGCCGTTTCTGATCGGTTTCGTGCTCGGCAATCTCGACGTGGAGTTGCGCGAGCTGTTCGGCCGCTGCGTGCATCCGCTGATTCCGTTCTTCGGCTTCGCGCTCGGTAACGGCATCGATCTCAACGTGATCGCGAAAAGCGGGCTACCGGGCATCGCGCTCGGGCTCGCGGTGATCGTCGTGACGGGCGTGCCGTTGATTCTCGCGGACAAGTTCCTGGGCGGCGGCAACGGGACGGCGGGGCTGGCCGCGTCGTCGACGGCCGGCGCCGCGGTCGCGAACCCGGCGATCATCGGCGAGATGATTCCGAAGTTCAAACCGATGGTGCCGGCGGCGACGGCGATCGTCGCGACCGCGTGCCTCGTGACGGCGATTCTCGTGCCGATTCTGACGGCGATGTGGGCGAAGCGGGCGGCCAGGGCGTCAGGGGTGCCGGTGCGGGTCGTGACGCGGGCGGCGCATGGTGGGGCGATCGAGCACGAGGGGCATGTTTGAGGGGGTGCCGGTTCGGGTCCGGCCTCAGGCACCGACCATCCTGGCGGCCGCTCGCCATAACCCCGCGAACGCTCACCTTCAGGTAGGCTCCGGAATCCGGCTCACGTTGCCCAAGCCGGCGTTTTCCGGAGCGCCTTCCATGCCCACCGCCGTCCTGCTGCGTACCCGCCATTCGCACCTCTATCCGGGCAGCATCGTGACGCTCGACCACGATGCGCCGCGCACCGCCAAACCACACCCCGCCGTCATCGAATTCGCAGACGGCTCCGGCGCCACCGCGACACTGTCCCGCGTCGGTGACGATACCCTCGAACTTGCCGTAGACGAATACGTCACGCAGAAGCGCCACGCGATCGTCGCGCGCCGCTGGTTGCTGCGGCCGGTCGATGCGGCCCGCACGGGATGGCGCATCACGCGCCGGCTTCCTGCCACCTGATGCCATCGCGCCGCTATCGGCGCGAACCGCTTCCAGGCGCTAAAATCCGCCGCCTGGGCATCCACGACGAGCAAGCGTTTTGACGGCGTTCGAGCAGGGCTTCATCCTTACCCGCCACTGGCGGGACACCGCATCCGGCATCGAGATCGAGTTCTGGCTGGCAACCGAACACGGTCCGCGCCGCGTGCGGTTGCGCCCGCAGGAAGCCGTCGCGTTCATCCCGGCCGAACAGCAGGCACTCGCCGAACGCGCACTGGCCGGCGAGCGCGAAGCCGAATTGCGCCCGCTCGCGCTGCGCGACTTCCGGCAGCGCCCGGTCGTCGGCCTCTATTGCAAGCGCTACCGGCATCTGTCCGGGCTCCAGAAGCGGCTCGCCGCCGCCGGCGTCGACGTCTACGAAGCCGACGTGCAGCCGCCCGACCGCTACGCGATGGAGCGCTTCATCACCGCATGCGTGGAGTTTCGCGGCCAGCCCGGCCGCGACGGCTCGCTCACCGGCGGCGAACTGAAGCCCGCAACCGGCTACCGCCCTGCGCTACGCTGCGTGTCGCTCGACATCGAAACCAGCGTCCACGGCGAGTTGTACTCGATCGCGCTCGAAGGCTGCGGACAGCGCCAGGTCTACATGCTCGGGCCGCCGAACGGCGACGCAAGCGGCAGCGCAGGCGCCCTGGACTTCGACCTCGACTACTGCGACAGCCGCCCCGCGATGCTCGCGCGGCTCAACGACTGGTTCGACCGGCACGACCCCGATGCGGTGATCGGCTGGAATCTCGTGCAGTTCGACCTGCGCATCCTGCATGCGCACGCGGAGCAATACGGCATCCCGCTGAAGCTCGGGCGCGGCGGCAGCGTGCTCGACTGGCGCGCGCACGGCCAGCAGCCCGACCACTTCTTCGCGGGCGCGGCCGGCCGGCTGATCCTCGATGGCATCGACATGCTGAAATCCGCGACGTGGACCTTCCCGTCGTTCAGCCTCGAATACGTGTCGCAGTCGCTGCTCGGCGAAGGCAAGTCGATCGACAACCCGTACCAGCGGATGGACGAGATCCAGCGCCGCTTCGAGCACGACAAGCCCGCGCTCGCGCGCTACAACCTGAAGGACTGCGAGCTCGTCACGCGCATCTTCGACAAGGCCGACCTGCTGTCCTTCGCGCTGGAACGCGCGAGCGTCACGGGCCTCGCGGCCGATCGCACCGGCGGCTCGGTCGCGGCGTTCACGCACCTGTACCTGCCGCGCATGCACCGGCTCGGCTATGTCGCGCCGAACCTCGGCGACGTGACGGGGCAGAACAGCCCCGGCGGCTTCGTGATGGATTCGCGGCCCGGGCTGTACGACTCGGTGCTCGTATTCGACTACAAGAGCCTCTATCCGTCGATCATCCGCACGTTCCTGATCGACCCGGTCGGCCTCATCGAGGGGCTCGCGAATCCTGGCGACGACGCATCGGTGCCCGGTTTTCTCGGCGCGCGCTTCTCGCGCACCGCGCACTGCCTGCCCGACATCGTGCGTCGCGTGTGGGAGGGTCGCGACGACGCGAAGCGGCAGCGCAACGCGCCGCTGTCGCAGGCGCTGAAGATCATCATGAATTCGTTCTACGGCGTGCTCGGCTCGACGGGCTGCCGCTTCTTCGATCCGCGCCTCGCATCGTCGATCACGATGCGCGGCCACGAGATCATGCACCGCACGCGCACACTGATCGAAGCTCAGGGTTACGAAGTGATTTACGGCGATACCGATTCGACGTTCGTGTGGCTCGGCCGCGCACATGACGACGACGAAGCCGGCGCCAAGGGCCGCGCACTCGTCGAGCACGTGAATCGCTGGTGGCATACCCACCTGCGCGAACAGTTCGGGCTCGACAGCGCATTGGAGCTGCAATACGAGCGGCATTACCGCCGCTTCCTGATGCCGACCGTGCGCGGCGCGGAAGAAGGCAGCAAGAAGCGTTATGCGGGCCTCGCGGCAACGGCCGACGGCGGCGAGGATCTCGTGTTCAAGGGGCTCGAAACGGTGCGCACCGACTGGACGCCGCTCGCGCAGCAATTCCAGCGCGAGTTGTACCGGCGCGTGTTCAGGCGCGAACCGTACCAGGATTTCATTCGCGACTACGTGCAGCGCGCGCTGGCCGGCGAATTCGACGACCAGCTCGTCTACCGCAAGCGGGTGCGCCGGCCGCTGCGCGAATACGAGCGCAACGTGCCGCCGCACGTGCGCGCGGCACGCATCGCCGACGAGTTCAATCACGCGCAGGGCCGGCCGCTGCAGTATCAGCGCGGCGGCTGGATCAGCTACGTGATGACGACGGCCGGCCCCGAGCCGCTCGAAACGATGCGTTCGCCGATCGACTATGCGTTCTATCTGAGCCGCCAGCTTCAGCCCGTCGCCGATGCGATCCTGCCGTTCCTGCGCGACGATTTCGAACGCGTGATCTCCGGGCAGGGGCAGTTGTTCGGCGATTGAAGGGCCACCCTCCAGCCCGCGCCGACTGCGCACGCAACCCATTCTTTCAGGCAGTTCCTCGTGCGTCGACCATGGGTCTACCGATCGATCCGCAGCCGCATCGACCGGCATTCGCGCGCACCCACCTGCCGCACGACAAGTAAAACCGATTGCCTCGATCAGGAGTCCAGCCTGGACGCTGGGCCGGCCGGTCGATCTGGCCACGTATCGGATCATTGGCCGCACGACCGATGCACGCACCTACCGCTGAGCTGGGCAGGCCCAAGCGGCACCATCGATGCGATCGCGGTCGCCACGCCGCGCGCGTCGGGATCGGTCGATGCGACAAGCACCGCCGCAGCAATCGCCGATGCGTGATCGCCACGGCATGCACGTTGCGCACTCTCGCGCATTCTGGAACACAGCTCGCCAGGAATCGCCGTTTATCCGGCCGTTCCGGGTTCCTAAACTTGCTCCATCGGTTCGACCGCCCCAGTGCGCCGAACCGCAAACGAAACTGTCTGAGGAAATCGTGAAATCGCTCATCGTTACCATCACCGCCGTCGCCACTACAGCCATCGCGCTGCTCGCCGCACCGACCATGTCGTACGCACAATCGTCGTCGCACTCGACGCTCACCCGCGCGCAAGTGCGCCAGGAGTTGCTCGACCTCGAATCGGTCGGCTACAACCCGACGATCGGCGACGGCGACAGCTATCCGGACGACATCGTCGCCGCGCAGGAACGCCTGGTCGCGAAGCGCCTCGCCGAACACAAGCATGCCGAAGCGGCCTACGGCCCGAACGGCGCACCGGGTTCGGATTCCGGCGCGCCGGCAGCGGCGGCCGTGACGCATTGACGCGCCGCCGGTCGCCGGGAGGAAGCCCCCCACTCCGCACCGCCCCGCGGGCATGCAGCTAAAATACCGGCCTGCCGCGCGTCCCGCCGCGGCCGGAGGACACTCATCATGACCGCACGTCGCGGTGCCGCCGTCGCCATCGCGCCCGGCCACGAGACAGCCAGCCTGTCGAAAGCCCAGCAAACGTTCAATACGCTCGTCAAGCAGATCGAAAAGCGGCGCGAGCGGCTCGGCGCGTGGGAAGCCGTGATGCCGGCGTTCCAGAAGAAGTTCGTCGATGGGTTGTTGCCGCTCGAACAGGAAGCGACGGCGCTGCGCATCCGGCTGATCCATCTGCTCGACGATGCGTTCCTGCAGAAGGGCCTGAGCAAGGCCGAGCAGCGCACGCTGTCCGACCTGATCGTCGACATGGCGCGCGATTTGCTCGACGTCAGCGACGACGCGACGTTGAAGATCGTCTACAACCGGCATGCAGGACCCGCGCACACTGCCCACGCAGCGGCCGCTCCCGAGCCCGCCAAACCGGGACGGGAACAGGAACCCGAACCGCAATCGCCAGAAGATCTCGACACGCTGTCGCCCGACGAACTCGCGGCACGCATGCAGGCCGAACTCGACGCCCAGTTCGAGCGCGACATGGCCGCCCACGCGGCCCGCGAGGCGCAGCGCGCGAAGCGCAAGAAGGCACCGAAGCAATCGGCCGCGCAGGCCCGGATCGAAGCCGAGCAGGCCGAATCGAGCAAATCCATCCGCGAGATCTATCGCAAGCTGGCCAGCGCGCTGCATCCCGATCGCGAACCCGATCCGCAGGAGCAGCAACGCAAGACCGTGCTGATGCAGCGGGTCAACCGTGCCTACGAGAAGGGCAACCTGCTGCAACTGCTCGAACTGCAGCTGGAGATCGAACAGATCGACCGGCGTGCGATCGACGGCCTCAGCGAAGCGCGGCTCACGCGCTACAACGGCATCCTCGAGGAACAGCTGCGCGAACTCGATCAGGAGATCGTGCACGTCGAGAATGATTTCCGGCGCACGTACGGGATCGCGTCGTCCACCAAGGTTGCGCCCGATACCGTGCTGCGCATGCTGGCACGCGACATTGCCGGCACGCAGCGGAGCAACCAGGATCTGACCGTCGCGCTGCGCGAGTTCGAGGACCCGGATCAGGTCAGGAACTGGCTGAAGGACATGAAGCGCCGGCCGGCATCGTCCCGCTTCGACGACGATTCGTATTGAGTCGGCAAGCGCCAGGGGTAACGCGCGACGCGCACGCCCCGCCCATCACCACACCGCCCCCATCCCGCCCATCAACGCCATCAACTGCTCGCGCAGCCACTGGCTGCCCTGATCCTGATCGGCACTGCGATGCCAGTAGCAGAAGTAGTCGAGCCCCGGCATCTCGAACGGCAGTTCGAGAATCCGCGCCGGATAGCGCTGCAGCAGCCGCAGCGGCGCCGTCAGCACGAGATCGCTGCGCATCGCGATCAGCGGCGCGACCATGTAGTGCTGCACGCGCATCTGGATGTTGCGGCGCAGCCCGAGCCGCGTCAGTTCCGCGTCGACGTGCCCGCTGCCCTTGCGGCGGCTCGATACGTGAATGTGGCCCATCGACAGGTAGTCGTCCATGGTCAGCGTGTCGCCCTTGAACGGGTGATCGTCGCGGATCATGCACGCGTAGCGGTCCTGCACGAGCAGCGCCTGGTGCAGATGCGGATCGCCGATCAGCGGCGCGTCGATCGCGATGTCGACCGAGCCGTTCGCGAGCGCGGTCGCGACTTCGCGCCGGTCCATCGTGTAGCTGCGCACGTGCATGCCGGGCGCATGCGTCTGCAGCAATTCGCCGAGCGCGGGCAGCAACAGCGCTTCCGTCAGGTCGCTCATGCTGAGCCGGAACACGCGCTCCGACGAAGCCGGATCGAACACGTCGCCTTCGTGCGCGCTCGAATCCAGCAGTTGCAGCGCCTCGCGCACGCGGCCGACGATGTTCTCGGCCATCGGCGTCGGCATCATCCCGGCCGGCGTGCTGACGAACAGCGGATCGTTCAGCGTCTTGCGCAGCCGCGCCAGCGCGTTGCTGACGGCCGGCTGCGTGAGGTTCAGCACCTCGGCCGCGCGCGTCAGGTTGCGCTTGTTGTAGATCGCCTCGAATACGACGAACAGGTTCAGATCAATCTTCGAAAGGCGCATCGCCGGATCTCCTTGCCGGCATCTTAATACGGCGTGCGCCTCCCGTTCACCCACGTCGCGCTCCCGTGCGGCGCGGCGCTCAGCCGCGCGGCGGCGGCGTCAGGTACGGCGCCGTCGCGCCGGGTTCGCCGTCCTTGATCTCCATCCGCGCGATGGCCTGCAGGTGCACCTCGTCCGGGCCGTCGGCGAAGCGCAGCGCGCGGCCCCAGGTCCACAGGTCGGCCAGCGGCGTATCGGGGCTCAAGCCCGCTGCGCCGAATACCTGCATCGCGCGGTCGCATACGTCCGTATAGACGGTCGGCACGAGCGCCTTGATCATCGAGATTTCCTTGCGCGCCGCCTTCGCGCCGACCTTGTCGATCATCCACGCAGCCTTCAGCACCAAGAGGCGTGCCTGGTCGATCTCGATACGCGAGCGCGCGATCCATTCGCCGACCGTGCCGTGCCGGTTCAGCGGCTTGCCGAACGCGACGCGCGACTGCGCGCGGTCGACCATCAGCTCCAGCGCCAGCTCGGCCGCGCCGATCGAGCGCATGCAGTGGTGAATACGGCCCGGCCCGAGGCGCGCCTGCGCGAGCGCGAAGCCGCTGCCTTCCTCGCCGAGCAGGTTGCGCGCCGGCACGCGCACGTTGTCGAACGTGATCTCGCAGTGCCCTTCCGGCGCGTGGTGATTGACCACCGTGATGTTGCGCACGACCGTCACGCCCGGCGTGTCGCGCGGCACGAGGATCATGCTCTGCTGCTGGTGCGACTCGGCCTCGGGATCGGTCTTGCCCATCACGATGAAGATCTTGCAGTTCGGATGCGCGGCGTTCGTGATGAACCACTTGCGGCCGTTGATCACGTACTCGTCGCCCACGCGCTCGATGCGTGTCGTGATGTTGGTCGCATCCGACGACGCGACATCGGGCTCCGTCATCGCGAACGCCGAGCGGATTTCGCCGCGCAAGAGCGGCAGCAGCCACTGTTCGCGCTGCTCGGGCGTCGCGAACATGTGCAGCAGCTCCATGTTGCCGGTGTCCGGCGCATTGCAGTTGAACACTTCCGACGCCCAGCTCACGCGCCCCATGATCTCCGCGAGCGGCGCGTATTCGAGGTTCGTCAGGCCCATCCCCGGCTCGTCGTCCTTCAGGTGCGGCAGGAACAGGTTCCACAGCCCTTCCGCCTTCGCGCGTTCCTTCAGTTCCTCCATGAACGACACCGGATACTGGCCCGCGTGCACTTCGTCGTTCCACTGGCGGATGCGCGGCACGATGTGCGCATCCATGAATGCGCTCACGCGTTCGCGCAGTGCTTCCACTTTCGGGGTGTAGCCAAAGTCCATGATCGACTCCTCGAGATTTCCGTGTTTCCGTTCGTTCGGTTCAGAAGGCCGAGACGCCGCCGTCGACGGCGACGGCCTGCCCGGTCAGATACGTGTTGTCCTTCGCGCACAGCATCAGCATCGTCGCGACGATTTCGTCGGGCCGGCCGAGCCGCTTCATCGGCGAGCCCTGCGCCAGAAAATCCTGGCGCCCGCCGATCTCGCTGTCGGTGACCATCGGCGTCGTGCTGTAGAACGGGCACACCGCATTCACGCGGATGCCGTGGCGCGCGTATTCGAGCGCGGCCGTCTTCGTGAGCCCGACCACCGCATGCTTCGACGCCGCATACGCGGCCAGCTTCGGCGCGCCGCCGAGCCCGGCCATCGACGCGACGTTCAGGATCACGCCTTCGCGCTGCGCGAGCATCTGGCGGATCTGGTGCTTCATCCCGAAGAACACGCCCTTGGCGTTCACCGCGAAGTTCAGGTCGAGATCGGCTTCGTCGGTGTCGATCAGTGCCTTCATCGGCGGCGCGATGCCCGCGTTGTTGATGCCGACGTCGAGCCGCCCGAAGCGCGCGACGGCTTCCTGCACCAGCGCGGCGACCTCCGTTTCGACGCGCACGTCGCAGCGCTGCGCGATCACGTCGGCGCCGGCCGCGCGCAGCGGCGCGGCCACGCGTTCGAGCGCATCGCCGTTCAGGTCGCCGAGCGCGAGCCGCGCGCCCATCGCGGCGAGTTCGCTCGCGAGCAGCGCGCCGAAGCCGCTCGCGGCGCCGGTGATCATCACGGCCTGGCCGGCGTAGCTGTCCAGTTTCATCGCGCGCTCAGATCGTCAGGCCGCCGTCGACGACGATGCATTCGCCGTTCGTGTAGCTCGCCGCATCCGACACGAGATACAGCACGGTGCCGGCCATCTCGCGCGGCTCCGCGTGGCGGCGCAGCGGAATCTTCGTCATCCAGGTTTCGTAGATGTCCTTGTCCGCGAACAGCGCGCCCGCGAACTTCGTCTTCGTGAGCCCCGGCAGCAGCGCGTTCACGCGGATGCCGAGCGGCCCGCATTCCTTCGCGAACGCCTTCGTCATGTTGACGACGGCCGCCTTCGTGATCGAATAGATGCCCTGCCGGTCGCCCGGCTGCAACGCATTCACCGATGCCGTGTTGACGATCGCGCCACCGCCGTGCGTCTTCATCAGCTTGCCGGCTTCGACCGACATGAAGAAGTAGCCGCGGATGTTCACGTCGACGGTCTTCTCGTACGCGGCGAGATCGGTATCGAGGATGTGCCCGAAATACGGGTTCGCGGCAGCATTGTTCACGAGGATGTCGAGGCGGCCGTGCTTGCCGCGGATGTGCTCGAACGTCGCGGCGATGTCCTCCAGCCGCCCGACGTGGCATGCCAGCGCTTCGGCGCGACCGCCCGCCGCGACGATTGCGTCCGCAACCGCCTGGCAGTCGTCGAGCTTGCGGCTCGACACGATCACGTACGCGCCCTGCTCCGCGAGCAGCTTGGCGATTTCCTCGCCGATGCCGCGGCTCGCGCCCGTCACCAGTGCGATCTTGCCCGTCAGGTCGAACAGATTCGTTGCCATGTTGCTGTGCTCCTCCATTGATTGAGTTGTCGTATTGCCGCGCGGCGATCGTGACGATCGTGACCCTTCGCGGCGATATCAGCGATGCGCGTCGATCACGCCGACGGCCAGTTCGGCCAGCCGGCCGGCCATTTCGCCGACGCGCAGCGCCTGCTCGCTCGATGCGTTGCCCTGCAACGCGCGCGCCTTCACGCCCTGCGCGATCGCCGCGAGCCGGAAGAAACTGAAGGCGAGGTAGAAATGCCAGTCGCGGATCGGCGCGATGCCGCGCAGTTCGCAGTAGCGCGCGACGATCGCCGCTTCGTCGGGAATCCCGAGCGCCGCGCGATCCTGGCCCGCGAGCCCGCGCACCTGGCCGCCGGACGGCAGCCGCAGGCACATGCAGAAGTACGCGAGATCGGCGAGCGGGTTGCCGAGCGTCGACAATTCCCAGTCGAGCACGGCCTGCACGCGATAGCCGTCGCGCGCGAACATCAGGTTGTCGATCCGGAAGTCGCCGTGCACGAGTGCGGGCCGGCCCGTATCCTCGGGACACGCCTTCGGCAGCCACTCGATCAGCGTCTCCATCGCATCGAGGCGCCCGGTTTCGGCCGCGCGATACTGCTTCGTCCACACGCCGATCTGCCGCTCGAAGTAGTTGCCCGGCCGGCCGTAGTCGGCAAGGCCCACCGCGTCGACATCGACGTCGTGCAGTGCGGCCATCGTCCGCAGCAGCGCGTCGTAGCAGGTCGCTCGTTCGGCCTTCGGCAGTTCCGGCAGCGCGGGGTCCCAGAAGATCCGGCCATCCTCGAAACTCATCACGTAGAACAGGCTGCCGATCACGTCGCGGTCTTCGCAGAGGTGATACGGGTGCGCGACCGGCACCGCGGTGCCCGACAGCGCGGTGAGCACGCGGAATTCGCGGTCGACCGCGTGCGCGGATTTCAGCAGTTCGCCCGGCGGCTGGCGGCGCAGCACGTAGCGGCCGCTCTTCGCATTCAGCAGGAAGGTCGGATTCGACTGGCCGCCGGCAAACTTCTCCGTGTCGACCGGGCCTTCGAAGCCCGGCACGTGGGTTTCCAGATAGCGCGTGAGGCGGGCTACGTCGAGTTGCTGGGAAGGGTTCGTCATCGTCGCGATCGTTCGTGGGTCAGCCGTAGGTGCGCAGCGCGTGTCGTTCGGGGTCCTCCAGATGCGGGATGCCGTTGAACGACGCGAGGTGGAACGCCTCGGCGTTGAAGAAAAACTGCGAAAGACTGCTGTTGCGGATCTGCAGGTTCAGCGCGATCGCGCTCGACGGCGGGGCCGCGAGCACCTGCTGCACGGTGACCGCGATCGGGCCGCCGGAGCTCACCGCGAGCACGCGCTGGCCGCCGCCTGCGCGGATCGCCGCACGCGCGTCGGCCACGCGCTGCTGGAA
Source organism: Burkholderia orbicola (assembly GCF_900100915.1). Lineage (NCBI taxonomy): Bacteria > Pseudomonadati > Pseudomonadota > Betaproteobacteria > Burkholderiales > Burkholderiaceae > Burkholderia > Burkholderia orbicola. The sequence continues at coordinate 1,727,009 of NZ_FNKW01000002.1, forward strand.
ATGGGCCCAGGTTTCGGGAGCCGCATCGCCGAGCTTGTCCTCGGTCCACAGCTGCAGCACCTGCCGGAGCGCGCGGAAATGCTCCTTCATCGAGCCGGCCGCGAGCCGCGCGATCTCGGGGTAGTCGCTGGCGGCGGCCGCGAACAGCCCGTGGAAATCGTATTCGTTCAGGCCGGGATGGCGGTCCACCGCGACGCCTTCGCGGCCCATCCCGCGCACGATCGCGGCAACCGTCTGCGCATGGCGGTTCATCGTGCCGCAGATCACGCGGTCGAACGTCAGGCCCTGCCGCGCGAAATATTCGCCGAGCCAGACGCCCTGCTGGTCGCCCGCCGCGGAAAGCCGGTCGTAGTCGTCAGTGCCGAATGACGCCTGCCCGTGCCGTACCAGAAAGAGTTCAGCCATTGCATGCCCGCCTGAGTGAAGGATTCAGCATAGCGAGCGGGCGGCCATTTTTAAAATTTATTTGTTGAATGAACAGGCATTCATGGTGGAAATGCCCGTGCCTTCGCAAATAGCGTGGCTTTGTCCGACTTATACTGCCCGATCCGCCCCCTTCACAGGAGTCCCGCCCATGTCGCATTCCCCGCCCAACGACCTGCCCCGCTATCGTTTGCTGACGGGCAAGGACGACGCCACGTTTTGCCACCGCGTGTCGGATGCGCTGGCGCTTGGCTATCGCCTGTACGGTTCGCCCGCCGCCACCTTCAACGGCGATCACGTCGTCGTCGCCCAGGCCCTGCTCTGGCCGGACACCGCCGGCACGGAGGCCGGCGCGTAATCCCGGTCGCCCGCCGCGCACTGTCCGATGCGGCAGCGGCGCCCTCCGGAACGATCGTCGCCTCGCGGCACGCGAATTGCGACAGCCGACACCGTGTCGAATAAATCCAGGAGGGATGCGATGCTCGGTACGATCCTCATCATTGTTCTGATTCTGCTGCTCATCGGAGCATTTCCTGCATGGCCGCATAGCCGAAGCTGGGGCTACTGGCCATCGGGCACCGTCGGGCTGATCGTCGTCATTGTCGTGATACTGGTGCTGCTCGGTCGCATCTGACGCCCCCGCCACCGGCGGGACGCGTCGCAGCCGGCACGGGTGTGTGCCTTCCCGAGCCTTCGCCGTGGATTCTTTACACGACGAGACCCGCAAAGACATGCACCCGATGCCGTCAACCCTTTCCGTTACTGGCCACCCTCCAGGCGTAACTGGAGCTTGCTCTTCACCGACGTCACGCCCGGTACCTGGCGGGCCGCGTCCACCGCGGCCCGGTCCTGGGACTCGTCGGCGATCTGCCCGGCCAGCGTCACGTCGCCCGTCTTCGCCTTCGCGAACACGGTGACCTGCGCATTGCCCACGCCGGGCGCCCTCACGATGGCCTGCCGAACCTTCTTCGCGAATGCGCGGTCGGCCGCGCGTTCGGCCTTCTTCGCCGCTCGCGGCGACGCGGCCGCCGACGCCGCCTGCTCGGCGGGCGCGGTGGGTACGGCGGACTGCGCGTGACCGGCCAGCGGCGACAACGCAACGAAACCTGCAACGACGATTGCAAAACGGGACTTCATCGGATTCTCCTCGACAGAAACGAACAGGTACAACGGGTACGACGGATGGGCCAGCCGTCAGGCCGTGACACCGGCCACCGCACGGGCACGCTCGCGGCCGCGCGGCGCCGCGAGCGCGTCGAGCGCGCGGGCGTCGGCTTTCAGCGCGGGCGACAACCCCAAGCGCAGATGCTCGACGAAGGTGCGGACCTTCGCGTCCAGGAAGCGACGCGACGCATACATCGCGTACACGTCGAGCATCGTCAACCGGTAGTCCGGCAGCACGCGCACGAGCCGCCCGCTGCGCAGGTCGTCGATCGCCGAATAGATCGCCAGCGAGCCGATGCCCAGCCCCGCGCGCAGCGCGATCGACAGCGCCTCCGGCGCATTCGCGTGGAACGGCGCGGCCGTGACCGCATGCGATGCGGTCTGGCCGCCGGGGCCGTGCAGCAGCCATTCGTCGTTCGCTTCGGCCGGCGTATCGAGGCGCAGGCAGGTATGGCGTGCCAGGTCGGCGGGCGCGGATGGCACGCCGTGGCGGGCCAGGTAGGCCGGCGACGCGACCAGCACGCTGAACGACGTGCCGCATGAATGCGCGATGCAGGCGGAATCAGGCAGGCTCGCGGCCGTGACGACCGATACGTCGTAGCCTTCCTCGACGAGATTGGGCATCCGTTGCGAATAGGTCATCTCGATGGCGACTTCGGGAAAGCGCGCCCGATAGGCGACGGCCAACGCGGTCACATGGCTCTGCCCGAGCCCCGGCATCGTATGCACGCGCAAGCGTCCGTACGGGCGGACCAGCGCGTTCCGGGCCTCGGCATTCGCCTGGTCGACATCGCCGAGAATCGATTGCAGGCGCTCGAAATAGCGGCGCCCGCTGTCGGTCAGTGCGATTTTCCGGGTGGTCCGGTTCAACAGACGAATCTGCGCATACGCCTCCAGGCTCGCGACGGCCCGCGACACCTGCGCGGTCGCGACATCGGTCTGCTTCGCCACGGCGGAGAAGCTGCCGGCCTGCACGACGCGAACGAACGTCCGCATGTTCTCGAGCATGTCCATTTCGACTCATCGTCCAGTGCGGTGCTGCATCCACGCGACGCGCCGGCGGGGCGCGGCGACGCATTCGGTGCCCCGATTGTCGGGCCATCCCCGCCGCGGCTTCAGCCCCCCGACCGGGGGGCTGAAGCGTCTGCCGATCATGTGGAATGCTTGGCGTTTGCGTCGATGGCAGCCCGAAGCGCATGATCCGCGGCCGGCGTCGCCAGCACGATCTTGCCGATATGCCGTCCCGAATCCATCAGCTCGTGCGCCGCGCGCGCGTCGCGCAAATCGAACAGCCGATAGACCTGCGGCTTGACCGTGCCTTGCCGGATCAGCGGCCATACAGCCTCCTCGAGCTCGCGAATGATCTGCGCCTTCTCCGCGTAAGTGCGCGAGCGCAGCGTCGAGCCGATGTGCGTGAGCCGCTTCGTCAGCATCGGAAACAGGTCGAGCTCCTTCGCGGGGCCATTGATCACGCCGATCTGCACGATGCGCCCGTTCATCGCGGCCGCCGCGAAATTGCGCGCGACGTAGTCGCCCGCGATGATGTCGACGATCACGTCGACGCCCTTGCCGCCCGTGAGGCGCGCGACCGCCTCGACGAAATCCTCGCTGCGATAGTCGATCGCGAGATCCGCGCCGAGCCGCATGCTCGCGTCGCGCTGCGCGTCCGACCCGACGGTGGTGATGATCGTCGCCGCGCCGAACGCCTTCGCGAGCATCGTCGCCGTCGTACCGATGCCCGACGCGCCACCGTGGATCAGCACGCTTTCACCGGGGGAAAACCGACCGCGCTGGAACAGGTTCAGCCAGACCGTCATGAAGGTCTCCGGCAGCGCCGCTGCCTCGGCCATCCCGAGGCCGTCGGGAATCGCGAGCGTGTTGCTCTCGTTCGCCACCGCGTATTCCGCGTAGCCGCCGCCGGGAATCAGCGCGCAGACGCGATCGCCGACGACGAACCGCGTGACGTCACGCCCGACCGCGACAACCTCGCCGGCGATCTCGAGGCCGGGAATGTCGGACGCGCCGGGCGGCGGATCGTACAGCCCCTTGCGCTGGAATACGTCCGGGCCGTTGACGCCGGCCGCGTGAATCCGGATCAGCACGTCGCCGGGGCCCGGCACCGGTACGGCGCGGGTCGCCGGCACGAGCACGTCGGGGCCGCCGGGCCGCACGATTTCGATCGCGGTCATGTGGGTGGGCAGGGGGTTCGCGTCATCAATCACGATATGATCCTCAACGTTCGTCGATGCGCGGCCGATTCGCGGGCCATCCCCGAATCGCGGCATCGCCATGTAGGTGAAGCCAGTCTATGGGCGATGCCGCGCGCGGGCACGCAGCGAATTACCGGTCGGGGAATGCAAAAATGCATCAGTCGGGACACACGATGAACTGGGACGACGCGCGCGTCTTTCTCGCGATCCATCGCGAGCGCACGCTGCGCCGCGCCGCGCAGACGCTCGGCGTCGATCAGGCGACGGTCGGGCGGCGGCTCGCGACGCTCGAGCACATGCTCGGCGCGACGCTGTTCCTGCGTTCGTCGAAAGGCTATCTGCCCACGCCGGTCGGCGAACTGGCGCTGCGCGCCGCCGAGGCGATGGAGCAGCACGCGCACGAGCTGGTGCGACTGACGCAGGGGGTCGACCGGCGGCTCGCCGGAGAGGTGAAGATCACGACGACCGACGCGCTCGCGATCGAGTTCGTGATGCCGTCGATCGCGCGGCTGCACGCGAAACATCCCGACGTCTCCGTCGCGCTGAACACGTCGACCCACATCCTGAATCTCGCGAAACGCGAAGCCGATATCGCCATCCGCACCGTGCGCCCCGAGAACCCCGATCTGGTCGCGCGCCGACTGGCGTGCTGGGACATGGGCCTGTTCGCGTCGCCCGACTATCTGCACCGGCACGGCGAGCCCGAGCGCGGCCGCGCGTTCGCGGGCCACGACCTCGCCGTCTACCAGCCGTACATCGACGCCAGCCGCAAGCCGACCCTCGCCGGCGAACCGATCGACGGCGGCCGCATCGTCACGCGCACCAACTCGAACCTGATGCTGCGTGCGGCGCTGCGTGCGGGCCTCGGCGTCGGCGAGATTCCCGTCCATATGGGCGAGCGCGACGGGCTCGCGCGGATCTGGCCGGATCGCACGCGGGCGTCGCCGTACGAGGTCTGGCTCGTCACGCACCGCGACCTGCGCCACACCGCGCGCATCCGTACGGCGATCGACGAGATCGTGGCCGCGTTCGCCGCGCACCGCTAACGCGGGCGACAGCGCGTCAGCCGGTCATTCGTCGTCGCGCCGCACGCGTGACGGATCGAGCGCCAGCCCGCTGCGCACCGCCTGGATGCGCGACGTCACGTTGAGCTTCTCGAAGATGTTCTTCAGGTGCCACTTGATCGTCTCCGGCGCGACCCGCAGCGCGCGGGCGATTTCCTTGTTCGACAGGCCACACGCGACGTAGTCGAGGATCTCGAGCTCCCGCGCGCTGAGGTTGCCGGTCGCACCCGGCCGCGTGGCCGGTGCCCCGCCCGACGCCCGCTGCGCGTCGAACGCACGGGCCAGGTCGCGCAGATACCACGCGCCGACTGCCGGAAAGCGGTCGGCACGCTTCTGCATGCGCGCCAGCAGGCGCTCGGCCGCCGCGCCTTCGTCGACGAAGGTACGGACGAGTCCGTTGCCCTGGCCGTATTCGAGCGCACGCGCGAACGCCGCGAGCGCCGCGCTCTCGTCGCCCGCGTGGTCGAGCGCGATCGCATGCAACACGGCGGCCTGCGCCGCGAACCAGTCGAACCCGCGCGCGGCCAGCACCGCGTGCACGGTCGCCATGCGCTGCGCGGCTTCGTTCGCGCGTGCATCGGCGAGCAGCAGCCTTGCCTGCGCGGATTGCGCCATCTGCCACGTCTCGACGTGGCTCGACGCTTCGTCCGGCGACACGGGCGACACCAGCGACGCCAGCGCGCGCCCCACACGGTGGGCTTGCGTCGGCTGGCCGGCGTCCAGATGCAGCCGGATACCGGTCGCCATGCACGCGACGCGCAGCCGCAGCCATTGCCGGCTGCACGCGATGCGATCGGCTTCGTCGAGCATGTCGTGCGCCCGCGCGTCGTTCCCCGACCGGAATTGCAGCAAGGCGGCGGTCTGCATGAACCTCAGCAACGGCCCGAGCGAACAGGCCTGCATCGCGATGTCGAAGCGGTCGGCCTGCGCGTCGCGCACCTTCGCCCAGTCGTTCCATTCGTAGTAGATCGCCGACAGATAGCCGGCCGACAGCGCCGTCGCCGCCGACAGGCGACCCGCCGAGCGTTCGGCGGCACGCAACGCCGTCTCGAACGTCTTCGACGCGTCGTGCAGCCGCCCGGCGACGAACTCGGCCAGGCCCGACATGTTCTGGCGGTACACGTTCGCGTACAGCGGCTCGTGCCCCGACGCCGCGTGTTCCGCGCGCGCGCCGAGATCCCGCACGTCGCCGAGGCGGCCCGCGTAGCCGAGCCCGAAGATCAGCGTCGTCTGCCCGATCTGCTCGACCCACGAACCGGCCGGCGGGGCGGCCGCCAGCACGCGCTCGCCGAGCTGCAGCGATTCGATGCTGCGATCCGACAGCCCGGCGATCAGCGAGCGCACGGCCAGCAGTTCGGTCGCCGTGACGGCGTCGGTATCGAGCCGCCCGGCCGCGATGTCGGCTTCCAGCGCTTCCAGCGCACGGCGCGCATCGACGATCTGCATCGACAGCGCGAGCGCCCACGTATGCGCGATCCGCAACCGCAGGCGGCCCGTCAGCGCTTGCGCGGGCAGGCGCGACACCCAGTCGAGCACGGTACGCACGTCGCTCGACGCGATGAGCTTCATCGCGCACGCCTCGACCCACCCGGCGGCCGCATCGAAGTCGCCGGCCGCGAGCGCGTGCCTGACGGCGTCCGGCCATTGCCGCTCGGCCGCGTACCACGCGCTCGCGCGGCGATGCAGCGTGGCCACCGCGCCGGGCTCGCGCAGCGCCAGCTCCTCCCGCAGGTATTGCAGGAACAGCGCGTGATAGCGGTAGCGCCGGCGGTCGCCGTCGATCGACCGGATGAAGAGGTTGTGCGCGGTTAGCCATTCGAGGCAGTCGAGCGCATCGTCGCGGCCGGTCAGCGCATCGCACAGCGCCGGCGTCATCCGGTCGAGCACCGCCGTATGCAGCAGGAAGTGGCGGATCGCGTCCGGCACCTGCGTCATCACGTTCTCGTTCAGGTACGCGGCGATGCCGGCACGCGCGTGGCTGACCTGCTCGGCCACGCGCGCCGCGTCGCTGTCGTCGTGCAGCGCCAGGGCCGCCAGTTGCAGGCCCGACACCCAGCCTTCGGTCGCCGCGCGCAGGCGCCCGACGTTGTCCGCATTGAGCGGCTTGCCGGCCACCCGCTCGAAGAACGCGCGCGTCTCCGCGTCGTCGAAACGCAGGTCGTTCTCGTCCACCCGCACGAGTTCGTCGCGCGATTCGAAATAGCTGAGCGGCAACGCGGGCGCCGAGCGGCACGACAGCACGACATGCAGGTTCGACGGCGCATAGCGCAGCAGGTCGAACATCGCGTCGTGGATGACCGGCGACGCGAGGCGATCGAAGTCGTCGAGCATCAGGAACAGCTCGACGCCCGCGCTGTCCAGTTCGTTGAGCAGTTCGTCGAATACGGTCTTCAGCGGAATCAGCGCGCGATCGCGCAACAACTGCTGCGCGCGGGCGCCGACCCCGCCGGTCGTGTCGACGATCGCGGCGACCACGTATGACGCGAAGATCGACGCGTTGTCGTCGTCCTGGTCGAGACTCACCCACGCGACTTTCACGCCCGACGCCACCAGCGCGTGGCGCCACTCGGCCAGCAGCGTGGTCTTGCCGTAACCGGCCGGCGCGCTCACGAGCGTCAGCCGGCGGTCGAGGCCGCGCCTGAGCCGCCCGAGCCGCGCGATGCGCGCCACGATCCCGCGCGCCGACGCCGGCGCCAGCTTGGTGCGCACCAGCACTTCGATCGCATCGGTGTCCGGCGGGCGAGCCGGTTGTCTGCTGTCCGTCGGCGCCATGCTGTTCCTGTTCTCCTCGCGGTGATCGCGTGTCCGCCGGCACGGCAAGCGAAGCCGCCGACCGGGCCGGTCTCGCCGTGCGCCGAAAACAGCATAACGATTCGACGCCGGCCGTCAAAGGTAGGTGATGTCCGTACCGGCGTGGGTGCGCGCTGCGCGTATCGGCCGCGACACGGGACCCGCATTGTTCTCGAACCGGCGCGCGATGTTCAGCCCCCCATTCGGGGGGTTACCCCGGGCGGGGAAGTCGCCTCGTCCCGACCGCCGGCGTCTTCGACGGCCGAGCGCGCCGCTCAGTCGGGCTGGTAGCGCTCGCGCAACGCGCGCTTGTTGATCTTCCCGACGCTCGTCTTCTCGATCGCGTCGACGATCAGCAGCCGCTCCGGCACCGCATAGCGCGAGATCAGCCCGCGGTCGGCCACCTGCTTCACATGCGCTTTCAATTCCTCCGGCTCGACGCGACCGACCTGCTCGTCGGTCAGCACGACCAGCGCGAGCGGACGCTCACCCCAGCGCGCATCCTTCACGCCGATCACCGCCGATTCGCGCACGGCCGGATGACGCGACAGGATGCTCTCGAGTTCGAGCGACGAGACCCATTCGCCGCCCGTCTTGATCACGTCCTTGATGCGGTCGGTGATCTGCAGCCGGCCGTCGGGATCGATCACGCCGATGTCGTTCGTATGCAGATAGCCGCCGGCCCACAGCGCGGCCGACGCCGGCGCATCGCCCAGATAGCCTTGCGTCGCCCACGGCATCCGTACGACGACCTCGCCCGCCGAGCGGCCGTCGTGCGGCACGTCGCGAAACTGCGCATCGACGATGCGCAGGTCGACGAGCGGCAACGGCAGCCCCGCCTTCGTCCGGCGCGCGATGTCGTCATCGGCCGCCGCGCCGCCGGCCGCGCGCGGCGGGTCGATCTGCGCGATCGTCATCAGCGGGCAGGTTTCCGACATCCCGTACCCGGTGTAGACCTCGATCCCGCGCGCGAGCGCCGCCCGCGCCAGCCCGTCGGACAGCGGCGAGCCGCCGACGATCACCTTCCACGCCGACAGGTCGGCCGCCGCCGACGCCGGGCTGTCGAGAATCATCGCGAGCAGCGTCGGCACGCAATGCGAGAACGTCACCGCTTCGCGCGCGATCAGCGCGACCAATCCGTCCGGCGAATAACGGCCCGGATAGACCTGCTTGAGCCCGAGCGCGGTCGCGATGTACGGCATTCCCCAGGCGTGCACATGGAACATCGGCGTGATCGGCATGTAGACGTCGTCGCGATGCACGCGGCCGCGATCGCGCGCGCTCGACAACGCCGCCATGCCCGCGAGCGTGTGCAGCACGAGCTGCCGATGGGTGAACGCCACCGCCTTCGGCAGGCCGGTGGTGCCGGTCGTGTAGAACGTCGTCGCGCGGGTCTGCTCGTCGAAATCGGGGAACGCGAAATCGGGCGAACCGGCCGCGACGAGCGCCTCGTATTCGTCGGTGAAACCGTCCGGCAACCCGGTTTCGTCGCCGTCGGCGATCAGCACGACGTGCCGCACCGTGTCGAGCCGGTCGCGCATGCCCGCCCACAACGGCAGGAAATCGCGGTGCACCAGCACGACGCGCGCGCCCGAATGGTCGAGCGTATACAGCAACTGGTCGGGCGACAGCCGGACATTGGCCGTCATCAGCACCGCGCCCATCATCGGAATCGCGTGGTAGCACTCCAGGTAGCGATGGCTGTCCCAGTCCAGCACGGCGACGACGTCGCCCGCGCCGACGCCGATCGACGACAGTCCGCTCGCGAGTTGCCCGATGCGATGCCGGAACGTCCAGTAATCGTGCCGAACCCGGTCGCCGTACACGATTTCCTGCTCGGGCCGCGTCGCCAGCGGCGCATGAAGCAACTGCTTGATCAGCAGCGGATACGCATGGCCGGACGGTGCCGGTTCGTCTTGCGGGTACGGGTATGACGAATGCATGAAGGTCTCCATGGGCGACCGGTCCGGTCGTCGAGCGTGCGGCCACGATACCGGACCGGCCGGCTTTCGCATCCCCCCTGTCCGGGGGGAGCGAGCCCTCGTCGAAACCGGCGACGAGCCGTCCAGACGCGTATCACGGCGACGGATACGGGATACCCACCCGTTCGGGGAGGCGTTCGCCGCGGAACGGCGTTGTAGGATTCATCGCAGCACGTATCGTCCCTGCGAGATACCCGTCCGCACGACCGGGACATGACCGGAACGCCAGGTCGCCGCCGCGGAATCGCCGCGACGACTCACGCAGGCGCCCACCGGCCACGCCCGCCCCATCCGAACCCATCCCCCGAGCAAGGAGCAGCCATGACTTCCGACACGACGCAGACGGACCGCACGCCCGCCGCCGACCCGGCGGAGAACAACGCGTATTTCCCGTCGCCGTATTCGCTGTCGCAGTACACGTCGTCGAAGACCGACTTCGACGGCTCCGATTACCCGAATCCGTACACCGGCGGCAAGTGGAAGGTCCTGATGATCGCGACCGACGAGCGCTACATCCTGATGACGAACGGCAAGATGTTCTCGACCGGCAACCATCCGGTCGAGATGCTGCTGCCGATGCACCACATGGACAAGGCCGGCTTCGAGATCGACATCGCGACGCTGTCGGGCAATCCGGCCAAGCTCGAACTCTGGGCGATGCCGAGCGATGACGAGGCCGTGCAGAGCACCTACCGCAAGTACCTGCCGAAGCTGAAGACGCCGCTCAAGCTGTCCGACGTGCTCGACCAGCATCCCGGCGCCGATTCGCCGTATATCGCGGTGTTCATTCCCGGCGGCCACGGCGTGCTCGCCGGCATTCCGCACAGCAAGGACGTCAAGCGCACGCTGCGCTGGGCGCTCGACCAGGACCGGCACATCATCACGCTGTGTCACGGGCCCGCATGCCTGCTGTCGGCCGCCGTCGACGAAGATCCCGAGGACTATCCGTTCAAGGACTACGAGCTCTGCGTGTTTCCGGATGCACTCGACACGGGGCCGAACCTCGACATCGGCTACATGCCGGGCCCGCTGCCGTGGCTCGTCGCGCAGAGCCTCGAAAAGCTCGGCGCGCGCGTGCTGAACAAGGACATGACCGGGCGCTGCCATCAGGACCGCAAACTGATCACGGGCGACAGTCCGCTCGCGTCGAACGGCATCGGCAAGCTCGCGGCCGCCGCGCTGCTGAAGGAAGTCGGGCACTGACGGTACGCGCCGCCCTGGCGCGGCGTCTTGCCGGGGCGTGGCCGCCCGTCTCCACTCGACCGCCAGAGCCGTACGGTAGTATGGCGATTCGATGGAACCCCGCTGAATCCGAACGAGTGGCCATGCCCGAATTTTCTTCATCTCCCGGCGCCGGCCAAGGCGCGCAAGCGCTCGTCCTCATCGCCGAGGACGAACCCGAGATCGCCGAGATCCTGACCGCCTATTTCGCGCGCAACGGCCTGCGCACCGTGCACGCCGCCGACGGCCGCCGCGCGCTCGAACTCCACCTGTCGCTGAAGCCCGACCTCGTGCTGCTCGACGTGCAGATGCCGCACGTCGACGGCTGGAAGGTGCTCGCCGAGATTCGCCATCGCGGCGACACGCCGGTCATCATGCTGACCGCGCTCGACCAGGACATCGACAAGCTGACCGGGCTGCGCATCGGCGCCGACGACTACGTGGTCAAGCCGTTCAACCCGGCCGAAGTCGTCGCGCGAGCGCAGGCCGTGCTGCGCCGGTCGATGGCCGGCTCGCGCCAGGAAGAGCAGCGCGTGCTGCGCGCCGCGCCGTTCGAGATCGATCTCGAGCACCACGAAGCGACGGTCGAAGTCGACGGCGCGCGCCACACGCTCGTGCTCACGCTCACCGAATTCAAGCTGCTCGCGCAGCTCGCGCGCGCACCGCGCCGCGTGTTCAGCCGCGCCGAGCTGATGGCGACCTGCCTGCCGGAAGGCGACGCGCTGGAACGCACGGTCGACAGCCACGTCAGCAAGCTGCGCAAGAAACTCGACGATCTCGGCGTTGCGGGCGTGCCGGCCAGCGTGCGCGGCGTCGGCTACAAACTGTGGAGCGGCGAGTGAGACTCGATGGCCTGAGCCGCCAGATCGCGCTGACGATGGGTGCGATCGCCTTCGGCATCACGGTGCTGATCGTCGTGACGGCCTATGCGTTCTACTACCTGCTGTACCAGTACTCGCCGCAATCTTTCCAGGCGGTGAGCTGGCTCCCGAGCGGGCCGGAATGGGTGTGGATCATCTCGACCACGCTGGTCGGCCTGTTGATCGCGGTCATCGTTGCGATCAACCTGTCGCGCCGCATCCTCGTGCCGCTGAATTCGGTGACGGACAGCATCCGCCGCGTCGCGCGGGGCGATCTCGGGGCGCGCGCGGTCGCCGGCGATCGTTCGTTGAAGGAAGCGGCGCTGCTCGCCGACAACTTCAACGCGCTCGCAAGCGAGCTGCAGCGCGTGACGGACGAGCAAACCTTCTGGAACGCGGCGATCGCGCACGAGCTGCGCACGCCCGTGACCGTGCTGCGCGGGCGCTTGCAGGGGCTCGCCGAAGGTGTGTTCACGCCGAGCGATGCGCTGTACCGCAGCCTGCTCGTGCAGGTCGAAGGGCTGACGCGGCTGATCGAGGATCTGCGCGTGGTCAGCCTCGCCGACAGCGGCCATCTGAGCATCGAGATCCGCGACACCGACCTGGCCGCCGAGGTGCGCGCCGTGGTCGACGTGTTCGCGCACGCGCTGCAGGCCGCCGGCCAGCATCCGGTGCTCGATCTCGACCCGCGGCGCATGTGCTGCGACCCGGTGCGCATCCGCCAGGCGTTGCTCGCGTTGCTGGAAAACGCACGCCGCCACGCGGTGCCGGGCGCGATTCGAATCCAGACCCGCATCGAAGACGGCATGTGCCGGCTGCGCGTCGAGGACGACGGCCCCGGTATCCCGGCCGAGTTCGCGCCGCACGTGTTCCAGGCGTTCCGGCGCGTCGACGAGTCGCAACCCGGCGGCACGGGCCTCGGGCTCGCCGTCGTCGCGGCGATCGCGCATGCGCATCGCGGCGAAGCGCTGTGCGTGCCGACCGGCGCCGGCGGCACGCGGTTCGAGGTGCAGTGGCCCGACGATCTCGTGCCGGCGCCCGAAAGCGAGCGGTTCCCGGCGTAACCCGCCGCCGTTACGCCGTTACGCCGCGACACCCTCACGCGCGCGGTTCGCGCCCGACCTGGTCGAGCGGCGGGCTGAACCCGAGCACCGTGTATTCCATCACCGATACCGTCCCTTTCCCGGCCGCGCCCTGCACGACCACCGCGCGCACCGCGCCAGCGCGGTCGAATTTCAGCCGCGTGCCGACGGTCGCGTTACGCAACGCCTCCAGTTCCTCGATCCGCGCGATCGCCAGCTTGCGTACCGCGCCGGACACGTACACGGGCAGGAACGCCAGCGCGATGAAGATCGACACCGCTTCCTTCGACACGCTGTCCAGCACCGGCCGGCCCGACATCACGAGCGACAGCGAGGTCGCCGCGACGAAGATCGCGAGCACGGTCGCACCGACGCCGAGCGACGCGAGCCGCTCGGCCGCCTTCTTCATGCGGGCCTTCACGAGCGCGCGGGCGGTTTCGGACGTCATCAGCCATTCGCGCTGCGCACCGTAAAACCCGGCGATACCGAGAAACAGCGTCGCGGCCGCGCTGACCGCGATGCTGGTGTACAGCGCACCGGCCATCACGCAGACGAATTCGAGCACGAACACGATCGCGAGCGGGCACAGCAGCAGACGGAACGAATAGCCGTCGCGGCCGTGTCCGCGGACCCACCATTTCACCGGCGCGAGCTGCCAGAAGCGGCTCTCCGGGCGGAGCGAAAGTTCGTCGTCGTCGGTCAATGCTTCACCTGTGGGTCCGTTGCATCCATGCGCCCGGTGCGGCTGAAAGCGGAATGAACACCTGGGGTTATCGATTGATCCCAAAGATTCATTGGACAGTGTCTTCGCCGCCGCGCGATGCTGGGCCCGCCCGTGAACGCAGCGTCGTCGCAACGCCGCGCACGAACATGGAGTGAGGCAGATGCCCAACGACCATCGTCAACGGCGCCACACATTGTGGCTGCTGTGCGCGCTTTCGTTCATCCTCTACGTCGATCGCGTCAATCTCGCGACCGCCGCCGGCGCGATCAAGGCCGAACTCGGGCTGTCGAATACCGAGCTCGGCGTCGCATTCTCCGCGTTCGCGTATTCGTATGCAATCTGCCAGATCGGCGGCGGCTGGATCGCCGACCGGTTCGGCGCGCGCATCACGTTGATCGGCTGCGGGCTGATCTGGGTCGTCGCCACGTTCACGACCGGGCTCGTGCACAGCCTCACGCTGCTGTTCGCCGCGCGACTGCTGCTCGGCATCGGCGAAGGCGCGACGCTGCCGGCCCAGGCCCGGGCGGTCACGCACTGGTTCCCGCGCGAGCGGCGCGGCGTCGTGCAGGGCTTCACCCATTCGTTCTCCCGGCTCGGCAACGCGGTCACGCCACCGATCGTCGCCGCACTGATGACGTGGCTGTCGTGGCGCGCGGCGTTCTTCGTGATCGGCGCGGTCACGCTGGCGTGGCTCGCGTGGTGGATCGTCGGCTTCCGCGAGCATCCGGCGGGCGACGACGACGGCCGCACGCGCACCGCGCGCCCTGCCCCACCGTCCGGCCCGGCGCCGTGGGGGCCGCTGTTCCGACGCATGGCGCCGACCATCTTCGTCTACTTCTGCTACGGCTGGACCGCGTGGCTGTTCTTCACGTGGTTGCCGACCTTCTTCCTGAACGGCCAGGGCCTGAACCTGAAATCGACCGCGTTGTTCGCGTCCGGCGTGTTCTTCGCGGGCGTGGTCGGCGATACGCTCGGCGGCTGGCTCTGCGACCGGATCTACCGGAAGACCGGCAACCTCGCGCTGTCACGCCAGAGCGTGATCGTCACGAGCTTCGTCGGCGCGCTCGTCTGCCTGCTGCCGCTCGCGTTCGTGCACTCGACGGCCGGCGTCGCGCTGTGCCTGTCGGGATCGTTCCTGTGCCTCGAACTGACGATCGGGCCGATCTGGGCCGTGCCGAGCGACATCGCGCCGACCCATGCCGGCATCGCGAGCGGGATGATGAACGCCGGTTCCGCGATCTCGGGAATCCTGTCGCCGATCCTGTTCGGCTATCTCGTCGATCGCACCGGCAGCTGGACGGTGCCGTTCGTCGGCTCGGTCGCGATGCTGTTGATCGGCATCGTCGCCGCGCTGCGGATTCGCCCGGACCGCGCGCTGTCCGAATCGATGCCGGCGCTCGTCGACGCGCCTGCTGCGCCGTCGGTGCGCTGAAGCGGTTCACTTCGGGTTCGCCTGCCTCGGCCACCTCGCCGGCGTCGCGATCACGCTTCACCGCGTTCCGCTGTGGTGGTGGCTTGGCTTGCCAGGGTTGTTCGGCTGGTGCGGTTGGTGCGGTTGGTGCGGTTGGTGCGGTTGGTGCGGTTGGTGCGGTTGGTGCGGTTGGTGCGGTTGGTGCGGTTGGTGCGGTTGGTGCGGTTGGTGCGGCTGGTTCGGCTTGATCGGCTTGATCGGCTTGATCGGTCTAATCGGCTGGCGCGGCTGGCTCGGCCGCCGCGGCTGGCAAACCGCGCCATTACGCATCGCCGTCATCCCCCGCGCCGTCCCGGTGAAACAGCGCGAGAAACTGCTGCGCGGGAATGCTCAACGGCCGATCGCGCCGCACGAGGCTGCCGTACGACGGCAGCTTCTGTTCGAGCGCGAAATCGATGATCGCGACGAGCCCGTGTTCGGCATTGCGCCGCGCGACCGTCAGCGGAATCACGCCGAGCATGTGCGAACGGTCGACGAGGTTCATCGTCGTCAGGATCGAGCCCGTTTCGACGAGCCCGCGCGGCATCGGCTGGTGACGCATGCGGAATTCGCGCTCGACGACCTCGCGCGCCGGGCTGCCGGCCGGCTGCAGGATCCACGCGTAATCGAGCAGCGCATCGAATTCGACCGGCCCCGCGCCCGCGAGCGGATGGTCGCGGCCCGCGATGATCGCGAGCGCCTCGTCGTCGACCACGCGGAAGTCGCAGTCGGTCCCGACGTGGCGCCCGATCACCACTTCGAGCACGCCTTCGCGAAGCTGCGGCATCAGCCGGTCGCTCGTATCCACCGCGATGTCGATCGCGAGCAGCGGATAGCGCGCCTTCAACTGCACCAGCGCCTCGGTCAGCCGCCCCGGCGACGCCGCCATGATGCTGCCGATCGCGAGCCGCCCCGCGCTGCCGAGCTGCAGTTCGCCGAGCTCGCGGTTCAGTGCCTCCATGCTGCCGCGGATGCCGCGGAAATAGCCGAGCACGCGCTCGCCGGCCGGATTCAGCACGAGCCCGCGCCCGATGCGATCGAACAGCCGCTGGCCGAGCGCGCTCTCCAGTTCGGCCAGCATCTTCGTCGCGGCGGGTTGCGTGAGGCCCATCTGCTCGGCCGCGGCGCGCAGCGTCGAGCATTCGTCCACAGCCAGCAGCAGCGCGATCTGCCGCATGCGCAGCCGGTTCAGCAGTTGCGGGGTCGAGTCTCGTCGGTCGATCGAGCCCATTTTTGATTACTCCAGGTTATCGATTCATCAAGAGTTTTCAATTTACCGACTCATTCCGTCTACCTAGCATCAACCCCATAGACCAACGGCCACGCGCCGCACCGGAGACACCGCATGCCCACCCCCTCGACCGCCGCCGCCCTGCCCGTCGTCGCGCTGACGCTCGGCGACCCCGCCGGTATCGGCGCCGAACTGATCGCGAAACTGCTCGCCCGCCCCGACGCCACCGCCCGCGCGAACCTCGTGCTGATCGGCGATCGCTGGCTGTGGGAAGCCGGCCAGCGTGTCGCCGGCGTCAAGGTCGACGTCGAACCCGTCGCGTCGCTGGCCGCCGTGCGCGACCGGCCGTCGGCCGCGCGCGCCGCGTTCGTCGCCGTCGACACGGTCGATCCCGCGCAGGTCACGG
Source organism: Burkholderia orbicola (assembly GCF_900100915.1). NCBI lineage: Bacteria > Pseudomonadati > Pseudomonadota > Betaproteobacteria > Burkholderiales > Burkholderiaceae > Burkholderia > Burkholderia orbicola. The sequence continues at coordinate 1,743,616 of NZ_FNKW01000002.1, forward strand.
TCGGCCAGGCGAGCGCCGCCGGCGGCCGCTCGACGCTCGCCGTGCTCGACCGCTGCCTCGACGCCGCACTGGCCGGCGACATCGACGCGATCTGCTTCGCGCCGCTGAACAAGTACGCGATGAAACTCGGCGGGCTGCGCCACGACGACGAGCTGCACCACTTCGCCGAGGCGCTCGGCGTGACCGGCTATTTCTGCGAATTCAACACGCTCGGCGAGCTGTGGACCGCGCGGATCTCGTCGCATATTCCACTGAAGGATGCGGCGGCCCAGTTGAGCATCGAGCGGATCGAGCAGGCGTCCGAGCTGATCTACCGGTCGCTGCTCGCGAACGGCGTCGCCGCGCCGAAGGTGGCGATCGCCGCGTTCAACCCGCACGGCGGCGACGGCGGCAGTTGCGGCCGCGAGGAAGTCGACATCATCGAGCCGGCCGTGCGCCGCTTGCAGGCGCGCGACTGGCCGACCGACGCGCCGTTCCACGGCCCGTTCCCGGCCGACACGATCTTCCTGAAGGCGCAGGCCGGCGATTACCAGGCGATCGTCACGATGTATCACGACCAGGGGCAGATCGCGATCAAGCTGCTCGGCTTCTCGCGCGGCGTGACCGTGCAGGGCGGGCTGCCCGTACCGATCACGACGCCCGCGCACGGCACCGCATACGACATCGCGGGCCGCGGCACGGCCGACGTCGGCGCGACCTGGCAGGCGCTGCAGATTGCGTGCCGAATGGGCGCCGCGCGGCGCTCGCCCATCGTTTCAGCGTGACGCTCGCACGCCTTCTACCCCCGACAACATCGATTCCGGAGACACCCTCATGAAGATCCGTTCCGTGCGCGCCCGCGTATTCCAGTGGAAAGGCAAGACCGTCCCGCCGCAGGGCAACTTCTGTTCGAATGCGATGGACCTGCTGTACGCGCCGCAGGAAACGATGAGCACGTTCCGCTTCCATGCGTGGACGGTCGTCGAAGTCGAAACCGACGACGGCATCGTCGGCCTCGGTAACGTCGCGCTCGCGCCGCACGTCGCGAAGGTCATCATCGACCAGTACCTCGCGCCGCTCGTGATCGGCCAGGACCCGTGGGACTACGAGTACCTGAACCAGCGGATGTACCGCGCGACCCACGCATGGGGCCGCAAGGGCATCGGCATGGCGGCGATCTCGGCCGTCGACATCGCGATCTGGGACATCCTCGGCAAGAGCGTCGGCAAGCCGGTCTTCAAGCTGCTCGGCGGCCGTACCAAGGAAAGGATTCCCTGCTACTACTCGAAGCTGTACCGCACCGACCTGAAGGCGATGCAGGAGGAAGCGCAGCAGTACCTGAAGGAAGGTTTCCGCGCGTTCAAGATGCGCTTCGGCTACGGGCCCGCGCACGGGCAGCAGGGCGTGGTCGAGAACCTGAAATCGGTCGCGGCGATCCGCGAGGTGATCGGCTACGACAACGACCTGATGCTCGAGTGCTACATGGGCTGGAACCTCGAGTATGCGAAGCGCATCCTGCCGAAGCTGGAGAAGTATCAGCCGCGCTGGCTGGAAGAACCGGTGATCGCCGACGACCTCGACGGCTACGCGGAGCTGAACCGGCTGACGCGCATCCCGATCTCCGGCGGCGAGCACGAATTCTCGCTGTACGGCTTCAAGCAGCTGCTCGACCGCAAGGCCGTGTCGGTCGTCCAGTACGACACGAACCGCGTCGGCGGGATCACGATGGCGCACAAGATCAACGCGCTGTGCGAGGCGTACAGCGTGCCGGTGATTCCGCATGCGGGCCAGATGCACAACTACCACCTGACGATGAGCACGCTCGCGTCGCCGATGAGCGAGTACTTCCCGATGTTCGACGTCGAGGTCGGCAACGAGCTGTTCTATTACATCTTCGACGGCGAGCCGGTGGCCGAGAACGGCTTCCTGCAACTGCGCGACGACGTGCCGGGCCTCGGCCTCACGCTGAAGACCGAATTCCTCGACCAGTTCGACATCGTCGAGTGAGGCCGACCATGAACGCACGCTACCAGGGCGTCTTTCCCGTCGTGCCGACGATCTTCGACGCGCACGGCGCGCTCGATCTCGACGGCCAGCGCCGCTGCGTCGATTTCATGATCGATGCCGGTTCGCACGGGCTCTGTATCCACGCGAACTATTCCGAGCAGTTCGCGCTCGGCGACGACGAACGCGATCTCGTCACACGCACGACGCTCGAGCACGTCGCCGGCCGCGTGCCGGTAATCGTCACGACGTCGCACTTCAGCGCGCGGATCTGCGCGGCGCGCAACCGGCAGGCCCAGGCGCTCGGCGCGGCGATGGTGATGGTGATGCCGCCGTACCACGGCGCGACGTTCCGCGTGCCCGAAGCCCAGGTGCGCGCGTACTTCCGCGAAGTCGCCGACGGCCTCGACATTCCGCTGATGATCCAGGACGCGCCGGCGAGCGGCGTGACGCTACCGGCGTCGCTGCTCGCGACGCTCGCACGCGAGATCGACGCGGTGTCGTACTTCAAGATCGAGACGGCCGGCGCCGCGTCGAAGCTGCGCGAGCTGATCGCGCTCGGCGGCGATGCGATCGAGGGGCCGTGGGACGGCGAGGAAGGCATCACGCTGCTCGCCGATCTCGACGCCGGCGCGACCGGCGCGATGACGGGCGGCGGCTATCCGGACGGCATTCGCCGGATCACCGACGCGTATTTCGCCGGGCGCCGCGACGATGCATGCGACGCGTACGCGCGCTGGCTGCCGCTGATCAACTACGAGAACCGCCAGTCGGGCTTCCTCACCGCGAAGGCGCTGATGAAGGAAGGCGGCGTGATCGCGTGCGACCGGCCGCGCGCGCCGTGGCCGGAGTTGCCTCCGCAGGTGCGTGCCGGCCTGCTCGACACGGCGCGGCGGCTCGACCCGCTCGTGCTGCGCTGGGGGCGCTGACCCGACATTGGCTTGCACCCGCAACGCGCGTGCGTTGCGCATCGGCGTGACGGCGGCCCGACAGAAGGCCGCCGCCGCTCATCAGATGGACGGAGACACCATGAACCTGCTGAACCCCGCGACCCCGGCATACGACGCCGGCGAAGTCATCCCGCGCCGCCGCTGGCTCCGCGTGATTCCACCGCTGCTGCTCGCCTGCATCATTTCCTACATGGACCGCGTGAACATCGCGTTCGCGACGCCTGGCGGGATGAATGCCGATCTCGGCATGGACGCGACGATGGCCGGCCTCGCCGGCGGCATCTTCTTCTTCGGCTACCTGTTCCTGCAGATTCCCGGCGGCCGGCGCGCGGCACTCGGCAGCGGCAAGGCGTTCATCGCGTGGTCGCTCGTGAGCTGGGCCGTGCTGTCGGTGCTGACCGGGCTCGTCACGCACACGTGGCAGTTGCTGGCGCTGCGCTTCTTGCTCGGCGTGGCCGAAGGCGGGATGCTGCCCGTCGTGCTCACGATGGTCAGCCACTGGTTTCCCGATCGCGAACGCGGCCGCGCGAATGCGATGGTCATCCTGTTCGTGCCGCTCGCCGGCATGATCACCGCGCCGCTGTCCGGCTTCATCCTCGCCGCGTACGACTGGCATCACCTGTTCTTCTGCGCGGGCGCACTGTCGCTGCTGTGCCTGGTGGTGTGGATGCTGTTCGCGGACGACGGCCCGGAGACCGCGCGCTGGGTATCGCCGTGCGAGAAGGCCTACATCCTCGATGCGCTGCGCGACGAGCAGGAACGCAAGCGCGCGGCCGGCACGCCGGCGGCGGCATCGTTCGGCGAACTGCTGCGCCACCCGACGATCTGGCTGCTCATCGCGATCAACTTCTGCTATCAGGCCGGCATCTACGGCTATACGATGTGGTTGCCGACCCTGCTGAAAAACCTCACGCACAGCGGGATGGGCAGAATCGGCCTGCTCGCGATGCTGCCGTACGTCGCGATGGTGATCGGGATGCTCGTCACGTCGTATTGGTCCGACCGGACCGGCAAGCGGCGTCTGTTCGTGCTGCTGCCGCTCGTCGGGTTCGCCGCGTGCCTCGCGCTGTCGGTGCTCACGCATGCGTCGATGGCCGTATCGTTCGCGTTCCTGATCGGCTGCGGCTTCTTCCTGCAGGCGGCGGCCGGCGTGTTCTGGGCGATTCCGCCGAAGCTCTGCAGCGTCGAGGCGGCCGGCAGCGCACGCGGCCTGATCAACGCGCTCGGCAATCTCGGCGGCTTCTGCGGGCCGTATGCGGTCGGCGTGCTGACGCAGCACGTGAGCTCGGCGGCCGGCGTGTACAGCCTCGCGGTCACGCTCGCGGTGGCCGGCCTGCTCGCGCTGACGCTGCCGAAGCGCTGCGAGGGCTGACGACGCCTGCACGGGACGGAACGACACACCGGAGACCCACCATGAACGACATCCTGCTGCTGGTGCAGAAATGCGCCCATACCTTCAGCTTCTACGACCTCGACACGAAAGCGCCGCTCAAGCACATCGTGCTGCCGAACTTCCCGCACGAGTTCACCGTCGACGTGAACAACCGCTACGCGTACGTCGGCATCTTCGGGATCGAGACCGCGTGGTCGCGCGGCCATGAAGGCGATCACCGGATCGCCGAGATCGATCTCGCCGAGCGCACCCACACGCGCATGCTCGACCTGTGGCCGTACTACCGGCCGCACGGGATGGCGAGCGACGGCGACGGGCGGCTCTATGCGATGAGCGAAGCGCACGACATGCTGCTCGTCTTCGATGAGCCGACCCGGCAGCAGGTCCCGAACATGGCGGTGCCGTCCGGCGGCGTGAAGACGCATCTCGTGACGCTCACGCGCGACGCAAGCCGCGCATACGGCGTGCATCTGCTGTCGAATACGGTCACGCAATTCCATCCGCGCGACGCGACCGTCGCGCCGCGCGCGGTGATGCCCGGCCCGCGCCCCGAAGGCAATGCGCTGTCGAGCGACGAGCGCACGCTGTTCGTCGCGAATCGCGGCGACGACACGCTGGTCGAGATCGACACGGCGACGATGACCTGCGGCCGCCGCGTGAAAACGCGCAGCGACCCGAACCGCATCTACCGGACGAGCGCGCCCGATGGTCACGACCTGCTGCTGTTGACCAACTCGGGCGAGCGGTCGATCTCGGTGTTCGATGCGCGGCAGCTCGAGGAGATCGAGCGCATCGCGCTGCCCGCGAACCCGACCGCGCTGTCGTTCCATCCGTCGCGACGCGTCGCGTACGTGTCGTTCCAGGACGATCATGTGCGCGAACTCGACCTCGATGCGTGGCGTTTCGTCGGTGCGCTGGCGACGCTGCGCGAGCCCGATGCGTCGTACGTGCTCGCCGGCGCCCTCTGACATGCGCGACGCAGCGCCGCCCGACGGCATGCCCGATGCGCTCGTCGATGCGCATCACCATCTGTGGCGACTCGATGCGGGCGCGCACTACCCGTGGCTGCAGACGCACTACGACCCGGCACGCTTCATGTTCGGCGACTATGCGGCGCTGTGCCGCGACTTCGACGTCGACGCTTTCCGGCGCGCGGCGCAATGCGCGCCGCTCGTCGCCAGCGTGCACGTCGAAGCCGAACGCGCGCGTGACGAGGCACTCGCGGAAACGCGCTGGCTGCATGAAGTTGCCGCCGCGCACGCGCTACCGTCGGCGATCGTCGCGTGGGTCGACCTGCTGGCCGGCGATGCGGACGAACGGCTCGCCGAACAGGCCGCGTGGCCTCGCGTGCGCGGCGTGCGGTTCAAGCCGCGCACCGCGGCCGCGCCGGATGCGTTGATCGACGGGCCGGGCGCACTGCATGATCGACGCTGGCCGGCCGCGCTCGAACACCTCGCCGCGCACGGCCTGAATTGGGATCTGCGCGTGCCGTTCTGGCATCTCGGCGACGCGGCCGCGATGCTCGCCGACGCGCCCGCGGTCGACGTCGTGCTCGAACACGCGGGGCTGCCGTGGGACCGTTCCGAAGCCGGGCTCGCGCGCTGGCGCAGCGGCATGGCGGCGCTCGCCGCGTTGCCGCGCGTGAGCGTGAAAATCTCCGAACTCGGCCTGCGCGATGCGGTATGGAACGACGCGGACAACGCAAGGATCATCCGCGACACGATCGCGATCTTCGGCTCGCAGCGCTGCCTGTTCGCCAGCAATTTCCCGGTGGCCGGGCTGCGCGTGTCGTATCCCGCGCTGCTGCGCACGTTCGCCGGTGCGATCGCGCATCTCGATGGCCCTGCGCGCCGTGCGATCTGGCATGACAACGCACTGCGGGTGTACCGGATCGCGCTCGACGCGCCGCATCAACCGGCGCTCGGGTAACGCCGCCTTCCAGCCATTCCTCCCCGCCTGGCCGCACCACGCACACCCCGACCACCACATTTTGTGCATCGCACGACCCACCGTGAGCAAAAAGTATCGGCTCACGAACTCTTTTGATGTGGTGATCGCATCGCCCGCGTCACACCATTGTCCCTGCCGTCATCGGCGGCATTCGAACAAGCAGAATCAAGGAGACACGGGTGAACAAGATGCGAATCGTCGCAGCCGGCGTGCTGCTCGGCGCCTGTCTGCCGGGCGTCGCGGCCGCGCAAACCTGCAAGGTGCCGACCCTCCGCGTGCTCGCGCAGAAGAGCCTCGGCCTGTCGGTGATGGAGAAATCGCTGGCCGACTACGAGAAGAAGAACGGCACGAAGGTCGAGATCAGCTACTTCGGCGAGAACGACCGCCGCGCGAAATCGCGGCTCGACGCGTCGACCGGCGCCGGTTCCTACCAGATCTACTACGTCGACGAGGCGAACGTCGCCGAATTCGCGTCGGCCAACTGGATCGTGCCGCTCCTCAAGTACTACCCGAAGGACTACGACTACGACGACTTCCTGCCCGGTCGCCGCGCGGTCGCGAGCTACAACGGCGTCGCGTACTTCGCGCCGCTGATCGGCGGCGGCGACTTCCTGTTCTACCGCCGCGACCTGCTCGACGCCGCGCACATCCCGGTGCCGAAGACGCTCGACCAGCTCGTCGCCGCGATCAAGAAGCTCAACGCGCCGCCGAAGCTGTACGGCTGGGTCGCGCGCGGCCAGCGCGGCTCGGGGATGAACGTGTGGCGCTGGTCGCCGTTCATGCTCGGCATGGGCGGCGCGTGGACCGACAAGGGCGGCCAGCCCGCGTTCGACTCGGCGGCCGCGGTGAAGGCCACGCAGCTCTACAGCGACCTGTTCAAGTACGCGCCGCCGGGCTCGGCGACCTACGACTGGAGCAACGCGCTCGAAGCGTTCCGCTCGGGCAAGGTCGCGTTCATGATCGAATCGACACCGTTCGCGGACTGGATGGAAGACGCGAGCAAGTCGAGCGTGGCCGGCAAGGTCGGCTACACGCGGCCGCCCGCACCGCTGCCGTCGGCCGCGTACGGCCACGGCTTCGCGATCTCGGCGGTCGGCGCGAAGGACGACTGCACGCGGATGGCAGCCGGCCGCTTCATCGCGTGGGCGACCAGCAAGGACCAGGAGCAGGCACGGCTGCGCAACGGCGTGTTCAGCGACTACAACCGCTCGAGCACGATCGCCAGCCCGTACTTCAAGCAGCACGTCGCGCCGCAGATCCAGGCCGGGCTGAACGACACGAACCCCGTCACGCAGGTGACGATCTGGCGCACGCCGCAGTGGCCGGATATCGGCGACAACCTCGGTATCGCGCTCGAACAGGTGTTCACCGGCACGCAGACGGACATCCGCGGCACGCTCGACGAAGCGGACCAGTACGCGAAGGACGCGCTCGAACATGGCGCTCGCAAATGACGGCACGGGCGGACGCGCGCTCGGCGTCCGCCCGGCCCCTTCCGCAACGTCGGCCCCGCGCGGCCGCGCACGCCGCGATCGCACGAGCCTGCCGTGGGTGTTCCTCGCGCCGACGCTCGCGCTGCTCGCGGTCCTGAGCCTCGTCCCGACGATCGCCGCGATCAACCTCGCGCTGCGCAACCGCGTGCTGCGCTACCCGGACAGCGAATACGTCGGCCTGCGCAACTTCGTGCGACTCGCCTCGGACCGGCGCTTCCTCAACGCGATCGAAGTATCGGTGCTGTGGGAGGTCGTCACGGTCGCGGGCGCGGTACTGGTCGGGATCGCGCTCGCGGTGTTCCTGTTCGAGCGCGTGCACGGCCGCTGGCGCCGCTTCGCGTCGCTGGTGCTGATCATGCCGGTGCTGCTGCCGCGCGTGTCGGCCGCGTTCATCTGGAAGTTCATGTACGCGCCGCTCACCGGCATCCTGAGCTGGCTGCTCGGCGCGCTCGGCATCGAGCACACCGCGTTTCTCGCCGATCCGCATCTCGCGCTGTACGCGGTCGCGCTCGTCGACGTGTGGCAGTGGGGGCTGTTCTTCGCGGTCGTGATCCTGAAGCTGCTGGAAACGCTGCCGCCCGAGCCGCTCGAAGCCGCGCGGCTCGACTACGCGACGACGTGGCAGGTGCATGCGTACATCGCGCTGCCGATGCTGAAGGCGCCGCTCGTGAGCCTCGTGTTCATCAAGATGGTCGAGTCGCTGCGCTCGTTCGACCTGATCTATGTGATGACGAAGGGCGGCCCCGGCATCGCGACCGAGACGCTCGATCTCTACGCGTACCAGCAGGGCATCGGCCTCGCCGGCAAGGTGTCGTATGCGTCGGGCATGGCCGTGCTGATGATGGTCGCGACCACGCTCGTCTTCACGCTCATCTGGAAGAGGGTCAACAAATGGGACGACTGATGGCCCGCCGCGGTGCCGCCAACGTTTCGACCGTCGCGATCGCCGGCGCGATCCTGCTCGTCGCCGCGTTCCCGCTGTTCTGGGCCGTGCTCAATTCGCTCAAGCACCTGCTCGACATCGTCACGCCGACGCCGCGCTTCTTCTTCACGCCGACGCTCGCGAACTACGAACAGGTGCTGTCGAGCCCCGAAGTACTGATCGGGCTCGGCAACAGCATCGCGATCGTCGGCGCGGCGGTGCTGATCGGCGCCGTGCTCGGCGTGCCGGCCGCGTATGCGATCGCGCGCTACCCGATACGCGGCAAGCGCGACATCCAGTTCTTCCTGCTGTCGCTGCGCTTCCTGCCGCCCGTCGCGGTCGCGCTGCCGCTGATCACGATCTGGGTCGATCTCGGGCTGTACGACACGAAGCTGTCGATGATCGTCACGTATCTGCTCGTCACGCTGTCGACCATCACGTGGCTGTCGATCCCGGTGTTTCGCCGGCTGCCGCGCGAGATCGAGGAAGCCGCCGCGCTCGACGGCTACGGCCCGTACGCGGTGTTCTGGCATATCGCGCTGCCGGTGTGCGCGAGCACCCTGCTCGGCGGCATCGTGTTCAGCTTCGTGCTGGTGTGGAACGAACTGATGATCGCGCTCGCGCTCACGTCGTCGCGCAGCGCGACGCTGCCGGTGGTCGCGTCCGCGTTCACGTCGCTCGGCCAGGAAGTGCCGTGGGGCGTGATCAACGCGTCGACGGTGCTGCTCGCGCTGCCGCCGCTCGTCTTCGTCGGCATGCTGAGCCGGCTGCTCAATTCGATGGTCAAGGGAAAATAAGGAGAACACGTTGAAAGCGCTCGTACTCGAACGCACGCGCGAGCTCGCGCTGCGCGACATCGACCTGCCTCAAGCGGTCGGCCCCGGCGACGTCCGGATCAAGGTGCATACGGTCGGCGTCTGCGGCAGCGACGTGCATTACTACGTTCACGGCGGCATCGGCCCGTTCCGCGTCGACGCGCCGATGGTGCTCGGCCATGAAGCGTCCGGCACCGTCGTCGAGACCGGCGCCGACGTCACGCACCTGCGCGTCGGCGACCGCGTATGCATGGAGCCCGGCGTGCCGCGCCTCGATTCGCCCGCGACGCTGCGCGGCCTCTACAACCTCGATCCCGACGTGCGCTTCTGGGCGACGCCGCCGATCCACGGCTGCCTGACGCCGTTCGTCGTGCATCCGGCCGCGTTCACGTACCGGCTGCCCGACAACGTGTCGTTCGCCGAAGGCGCGATCGTCGAGCCGCTGTCGATCGGCCTGCAAGCCGCGAAGAAGGCGGCGATGAAGCCGGGCGACCTTGCCGTCGTGATCGGCGCCGGCACGATCGGCGCGATGACGGCGCTGGCCGCACTCGCCGGCGGCGCCGCGCGCGTGATCCTCGCCGACGTCGTGCCGGACAAGCTCGCGCTGTTCGCCGGCAACCCGGCCGTCACGACCGTCGACGTGCGTACGCGGCCGCTGGCCGACGCGGTGGCCGAGGCGTCCGGCGGCTGGGGCGCGGACGTCGTGTTCGAGGCGAGCGGCAGCGCGAACGCGTATGCGGGCCTCGTCGACCTGATGTGCCCGGGCGGCTGCGCGGTGCTGATCGGGATGCCGGTCGCGCCGGTGCCGCTCGACGTCGTCGCGCTGCAGGCGAAGGAAGGCCGCATCGAATCGGTGTTCCGCTACGCGAACATCTTTCCGCGCGCGCTCGCGCTGATCGCGTCCGGCGCGATCGACGTGAAGCCGTTCATCTCGCGCACGTTTCCGTTTTCCGAAGGCGTGCGCGCGTTCGAGGAAGCGGCGAGCGGGCATCCGCGCGACGTCAAGATTCAGATCGAAATGGATTGAGCCATGGCCCGAATCGTCTGCCACGCATTGTCGAAACACTACGACGGCGGCCCCGCCGTGCTGCATCCGCTCGACCTCGAGATCGCCGACGGCGAATTCATCGTGCTGCTCGGCCCGTCCGGCTGCGGCAAGTCGACGATGCTGCGGATGATCGCGGGCCTCGAGGCGATCACCGGCGGCGAGCTCGTGATCGGCGACGCGGTCGTCAACGACCTGCCGTCGCGCGAGCGCAATGTCGCGATGGTGTTCCAGAACTACGCGTTGTACCCGCACATGACGGTGTACGACAACATCGCGTTCGGCCTGCGGCGGCTGAAGGTGCCGGCCGACGAGATCGACCGCCGCGTGCGCGACGTCGCGCGCATCCTGAGCCTCGACGCGCTGCTCGACCGCCGCCCGCGCGCGATGTCGGGCGGCCAGCAGCAGCGCGCGGCGATCGCGCGGGCGATGATCAAGACGCCGGCCGTGTTCCTGTTCGACGAGCCGCTGTCGAACCTCGACGCGAAGCTGCGCACGCAGTTGCGCGCCGACATCAAGCGGCTGCACCGGCAACTGAAGACCACCACGCTGTACGTCACGCACGATCAGCTCGAAGCGATGACGCTCGCCGACCGCGTCGTGCTGATGCGCGGCGGCCACATCGAGCAGATCGGCACGCCCGCCGAGCTGTACGGCCAGCCGCACACGGTATTCGCGGCCGGGTTCGTCGGCACGCCCGCGATGAACTTCGCGGACGGGACGATCGAGCGCGTCGGCGCGAACGTGTGGGTCGACTGCAACGGCGCGCGCTGGCCGCTCGCGTCACCGCGCTTCGCGCAGTTGCACGACGGTCAACAGGTGAAGGCCGCGATCCGGCCGAACCACCTGCGGCTCGTCGCCGAAGGCGATCCGACCCCGGGTACGCTCGCGCTGACCGGCACGGTCGAGCTCGTCGAGCTGCTCGGCGCCGAGGCCCTCGTCACGCTGGACTGGCGCGGCCAGCCGTGCGCGGCCCTCGTGCCGGCCCCGATGGCCCCGGCGCCCGGCGCCGTGGTAGCGTTTCGCTTCGACGAAGAAGCCCTGCATCTGTTCGACGCCGGCACCGAGCGCAACGTCACGCTGCCGGATGCGAACCCGATCGCGCACGCGGTGCCGCCGACGGCCGCGACGCGCGCCACGCCGCCCGCCGCGACGGGCTGGTCGATGTCCCGTCCGTAGCACGCCGGCACGCCCCGACGGAGCACACGATGAACCCGGATCTCGAGATCGTTCCCACCCACCGCGACGAATCGTTTCGCGCGTGGGTCCACGACTATCCGCATTCGGTCGCGAAGTGGCACTTCCATCCGGAGTACGAGATTCACCTGATCCAGGCGTCGCGCGGCAAGGTGTTCGTCGGCGATCACATCGGCGATTTCGGCCCGGGCAACCTGATCGTCACCGGGCCGAACCTGCCGCACAACTGGGTCAGCGAGCTCGCCGACGGCGAACGCGTGCCGTCGCGCGACGTCGTGTTGCAGTTCTCGCGCGATGCGATCGAGAAGATGGTCGGCGCGTTCAGCGAGCTGCAGCCGGTGATCGACCTGATCGACGACGCGGCGCGCGGCGTGCAGTTTCCCGACCGCGTGGGCGTCGAGGTCGCGCCGCTGATGCTCGAACTCGCGAACGCGCACGGCTGCCGCCGCGTCGAGATCCTGATGTCGCTGTTCGACCGGCTGTCGTCGTGCCGCGAGCGGCGCGTGCTCGCGGGGCCCGGCTACCGCAGCGACGCGCAGCACTACATGTCGTCGACCATCAACCAGGTGCTGTCGTATCTCCAGCAGAACCTGCCCGGCATGCTGCGCGAAACCGACGTCGCCGCGTTCGCCGGCATGAGCGTCAGCACCTTCACGCGGTTTTTCCGGCGTCACACCGGCTCGTCGTTCGTGCGCTACCTGAACCGGCTGCGCATCAACGAGGCGTGCGAGTTGCTGATGTTTTCCGACCTGACGGTGACCGACATCTGCTACCGGGTTGGCTTCAACAACCTGTCGAACTTCAACCGTCAGTTTCTCGCGATGAAGCAGGTGCCGCCGTCGAAATTCCGCGCGCTGCACCGGCTCAACGAACCGCACGGCCGCGACGACGCACCGCCCCCGCGACGCGCGCCGCCGCCGCGCACCCCAGACAGGACGCTTCACACGTGACATTCCTCGGCATCGATCTCGGCACGTCCGAGGTCAAGGTTCTGCTCACCGATTCCCGATCGGTCCCCCTCGCCACCGGCGCGGCCACGCTGTCGATCAGCCGGCCGCATCCGCACTGGTCCGAACAAAGCCCGCAGGCGTGGTGGCACGCGATGCTCGACGCGATCGCGTCGGTGCGCGCCGCGCATCCGGCCGGCTTCGCCGCGCTGCGCGGCATCGCGCTGTCCGGCCAGATGCACGGCGCGACGCTGATCGACCGCGCGGATCAGGTGCTGCGCCCCGCGATCCTGTGGAACGACACGCGCGCCGGCACCGAATGCGTCGAGCTGGAAGCGCTGGTGCCGGAATCGCGCGCGATCACCGGCAACATGGCGATGCCCGGCTTCACCGCACCGAAGCTGCTGTGGCTCGCGAAATACGAGCCGGCCGTGTTTCGCGCGGTGCACAAGGTGCTGCTGCCGAAGGACTACCTGATCTGGCGCCTGTCCGGCGAATTCGTGTCCGACATGTCCGACGCGTCGGGCACGCTGTGGCTCGACTGCGCGCGCCGCGACTGGTCCGACCGGATGCTCGCCGCGACCGAGCTGTCGCGCGCGCAGATGCCGCGGCTCGTCGAAGGCAACGCGCCCGCCGCGCAGTTGCGCGACGCGTTGCGGCGCGAATGGGGCATCGACGGGCCCGTGACGATCGCCGGCGGCGCCGGCGACAACGCGGCATCCGCGATCGGCATGGGCGTCACGGGTGCCGGCAGCGGCTTCCTGTCGCTCGGCACGTCGGGCGTGCTGTTCGCCGGCAACGACCGCTTCGCGCCGAACCCGGACGCCGCCGTGCACGCGTTCTGTCACTGCGTCGAAGGGCGCTGGCACCAGATGAGCGTGATCCTGTCGGCCGCGGCGAGCCTCGACTGGCTCGCGCGTGCGCACGGCACGACGCCCGCTGTGCTGGCGGCGCGCGCCGAACACGCCGATCCGGCCCGCGCGCCGCTGTTCCTGCCGTATCTCGGCGGCGAGCGCACGCCGCACAACGACGCGCATGCGCGCGGCGTGTTCTTCGGGTTGTCGAACGAACACGGCGCCGACGATCTCGCGTATGCGGTGATGGAAGGCGTCGCGTTCGCGATGGCCGACGGCTACGACGCGCTGCGCGCGGCCGGCACGACGCTCGACGCGGTGTCGTTCATCGGCGGCGGCTCGAAGAGCGCGTTCTGGGCAGGGCTATGCGCGAATGCGACCGGCCTCTCGATGCAGCGCCATGCAGACGGCGCGGTCGGTGCGGCACTCGGCGCGGCGCGGCTCGCACGGCTGGCGGCGACGGACGATACGCTGGAAGAAGTCTGCGTCGCGCCGCCCGTCACGGAGACGGTCGCGCCCGATGCCGCGTCGGTCGATCTGCTGGCGGGGCGGCTCGCGCGCTACCGGCGGTTGTATCGCGCGCTGCGGGACGAGTTCGCGGCCGCCGATTGAACGGGAACGGCCGCGCGATCGCGCTTGACCCGGCCCTTGGGATCGCCTTTATGCCGACCGCAACGAATCGACAGCAAAGAGGTGACGGATGGGTACCGACACGCCCCGTTTGAACGCATCGGCCGCCGCCGCGCGGCTCGGCGTCTCGATCAAGGCGCTGCGGCTGTACGAGCGGCACGGCCTCGTCACGCCCGAACGCACGCCGGCCGGATACCGCGCGTACGGCCCGGTCGACCTCGCCCGCGCCGCCGACATCGCGGCGCTGCGCAAGCTCGGCCTCGGTCTCGCGCAGGTCGCGAGCGTGCTCGACGGCGATGCGCGCGGTCTCGATGCCGCGCTGGCCGCTCACGAAGCGGCGCTCGATCGCGGGATTCAGGATCTCGTCGCCAAGCTCGACAGCGTGCGCGCGATGCGCGCCGACCTGGCACGGGGGCGGATGCCGACGAACGGAGAACTCGCGCGGCTCGTCGACCCAGGCAGCGCCGGCGTCGCGTTCAGCCTGCCGTGGCCGTGGGGTGGCGAATGGTTCGAGTGTCGCGATATCCGGCCGTTGAACTACATCATCGGTTCGCTGGGGAGCGGCAAGACGCGGCTCGCGCTTCGGCTGGCCGATGCGTTGCCCGGCGCGGTGTTCGTCGGCCTCGATCGGCTGGACGACGATTGTGCCGCGGCATTCGATGCAGTGCGCGCCGATCCGGAATTGAAGTCGCGCGTCGATCGCGTGTCGGCGTTGCTCGCCGCCAAAGGCGCGACGCCGTCACCAGCGCTGACGGCACTCCTCGTCAGCCTCGAAGCGCGAGGCCCGCGCGTGCGGATCGTCGACATGATCGAACAGGGTCTCGACCGGGCCACGCAGTTGGCATTGATCGCGCATCTGCGCGAAGGCGCGGCCGCCGGCATGCGGCCGCTGTTCCTGCTGACGCGCTCGTCGGCCATCCTCGATCTCGCGGCGGTCGGCCCCGACGAAACCATCCTGCTGTGCCCGGCCAATCACAGCCCGCCTGCGCGCGTGGCGCCTTACCCCGGCGCGCCGGGGTATGAAGCCGTGGCCACGTGCCTGGCGGCGCCGGAGGTCCGGGAGCGGATTGCGCGGCGGCCGATGACGGCGTGAGCCACCGTCACGATCCCAGCCGCCCCATCCTGCGCGCCATCGCCGGGCTCACCGCATGCACGGGATCGAAGCCGAAGAACTCGAGCACGTGCCGCGCGACGTCATCGCGATCGTTGTCCGCGCAGATCATGTGATAGCTGTTCTCCAGCACGATCCCGCGCGCGTCGGGCAGCTTCTCCAGCAGGAAATCGGCCGAGCGCAGGCTCGTCAGTTCGTCCTCGCGCGCATGCAGCACGAGCGTCGGGCACGGCGTGCCGGGCGCGGCATCGCGTACCCAGTCGCGCATCCGGTCCACCTGCCGCACGCACGCGAGCGGCACCCACGCATAGTGGAAACTGTCCTGCCGCTCGAACTTCTTCTTCACGATCGCGCGGATCGTCGCGTTCTTGATGCCGAACGGATCGCCTTCTTCCACGCGCATTCGCTCGGCCACACCCGGCACGCGATACAGCACGTGCCGCAGCGACCGGTACCACGGCGTCGACCAACCATCGATGAATACCGGCGCGGCCAGCAGCGCGAGCCGGCCGCGCGCATGCTGCACACGATGACACAGCAGCAGCGCGACGAGCGCGCCCATGCACATCCCCGCGACGTGCAGCGTGTCGTACTCGCGTTCCAGCGCGCGGTACTGCTCGGTCACCGCGTCGAGCCACGCCTCCGCGCGCACGCCGACCAGATCCTCCGGGCGCGTGCCGTGCCCCGGCAGCGTGATCATGTGCGCGTCGGCGCCCGCGCGCCGCATCGCCTTGTGCAGCGAACCGAGATCGTATTGCGTGCCGCCGAGCCCGTGGATCAGCAGCACGGCCGTGCGGCCCGTCATGACGCGTGCCCGCTCATTCGTCCGCCGGCCACACGCGTTCGAGCTGCCACACGCCCGCCACCACCGTCACGTCGACGTTCGAATCGAGCAACGGCGCGCCGTGGTCGGTGATCGTCCGCGTGCCGCCGTCGCGCAGCACGATGCGCAGCGACAGCGACGCGCGGTCCTCGCCCGCGATCTCCGCATTCCAGTAGTCGCGCAACGCGTCGCGGTCGCCCGGCTGCACGCGTTCGAGCACGAGCGGCACGCTCGCGATCTGCGCGGCGTCGACGCCGACGCCGAACACGCGCTCGACGTCGCCGCTCCATTCGATCCGGCCCGACTCGGGATCGAGCACGTACGCGATCTGGCCAGCGCTCGCGAGCGCGAGCTCCATGTTGTTCTGCAGCACCGCCGCATGCTCGTGCACGCGCTCGCGCGTCGTCTTCAGCGTGCTGACCGTCAGCACCAGCAGCGACGCGACCGCCAGATAGAGCTGCGCTTCGAGCAGCGCACTGCCGTAATGCTCGTGGAGCGACGCGAACGGGCCGTCGCCCTGCGCGGTCTGCTCGATCACGATCAGCGCGAGCACCAGCACCGACGACGAGCCCGCACGGCCGCCGAGCAGCAGCGTCACCGCGACCGTCAGGAACAGCGGCACATACGTGAGCGCGAAGCCGGCGCCCGTGCCGAATTTCCGCGACGTATCGCCGTCGAAGATCACGAGCGCGACGACCGCGAGCAACGCGAACGCGACGATGCCGAGCACCAGGTCGAAGCGCTCGTGGTCGCCCGAGCGGTGCGCGCGAAAGCGCGACCACGACGCGAGCACCGGCGTGACCAGCAGCACGCCGACGAAATCGGACGCGGCCCACACCGACCACACGTCGAAGAACGGCGCACCCTTGAGCGTCGTGTACCACGCCGCGCCGCCGATCGCGCCGACGACGCCCGCGATCAAGCCGGCAAGGATCACGGAGCGCAGGAAATACAGCCCTTCGAGCGAGAAGCGCACGCGCTGCACGAGCCAGACCGCGAGTGCGGCCGCGCCGACCTCGTCGACCGTGAACAGCACCGCGTTGACGAGGCTGCCGTGCTCGATCGCGGACAGCGCGAGCTGCCCGGCCAGGAATGCGCCGGCCAGCGTCAGCCATTCGCGCATCGGTCGCAGCATGAATGCGCCGACCGTCACACCGGCCGGCAGCCAGATGTAGCCCGTCAGCCGGACGGGGCCGTTGAATTCGTGCGAGATGTAGCCGGTCGCGAGATACAGCGCCGCCCAGAGCAGCGCGGCGACGAGCCCCGGCCGCGATCGTTTGGTGTCCATCGAGAATCCCTGTGTATTGCGCCGTGCGTGCGAGCGATGTGCGCATGATAGGCGGGCGGGTGGAACGACGGAATACCGGAAGGCGGCAGCACGTTCGGGGCACCGGCGCGCCCCCGCAAGCTGGCGAGTGTGACCGGGAAAGTATCGGAAAAGTTCGTTGCTCGCCGGGCGCTATCGGGACATGTCTGCAAGCCGTCTTGTCCTGATGGCCAAAATCGGCCGCGGCCGGTCATTCGGCCCTACGATGAAAGGCATCCGAAAGCGTTCGTTTCGGGTATCGTCCAGCTCTCTTGCCAGCACTCGACATGACCGCACACGATGAAAACAGTACCGGCCCGGCCGATATCGGCCCCTTCGACGCGATGAGCCGATTTCGCATCACGTACGACGGGCCCACGCTCGATTCGTCCGAGATGGACGTACGCGAACTCGCGCCCGCGCTGCTGGCCTTCGGCGATTTGCTCGATGCGTCGACGCGCGCACTGTGCGGTGCTCAGGTCCGGCCGCAGGTCAACGTGCGCGGCAGCTTCAAGACGGGCAGCTTCAGCATCGACTTCACGCTCGCGACCTCGCTGCTCGGCCGCATGCGCGACATGCTGAGCGGCAACGAAGGCACGGCGCTCGCCAATGCGGTGACGATCCTGACCGCGCTCGGCATCGCCGCGCCCAGGGCGAGGAAGGGGCTTTTCGCCGTCCTCAAATGGCTGCGTGGGCGCGAGATCACGCACGTGCGGATGCAGAACAACACCGCGGTGCTGGACGTCGACGGCGACGAACTGGAAATCGACCTGCCCGTTCTCACGCTGCTGAGTGACGTCCGCGTTCGCCAAGCCATCGCGCAAGTGCTTGCGCCGCTCGCTCGCGAAGGCATCGAGATTTTCGCTGCCGGCACCGATACCGAGGTATACGAGACGGTCGCCCACAACGAGATCGCATGGTTTCACGCGCCGGAGCCAACCGATGCGCTCCTGCTCGACGAGCATCGCAAGATGGCGTTCTCGATCGTGTCGCTCGCGTTCAAGGACGACAACAAGTGGCGCCTGTACGACGGCACGTCGACGATTCACGCGACGATCACCGATGCCGGCTTCCTGTCGCGCGTGAACAACAGCCAGATCAGTTTCAGCAAGGGAGACGTGCTCTTGTGCAATGTCCGTATGCAGCAGTGGCAAACTTCGGACGGGGCAAAAACCGAATACGAGGTCACGGATGTCCTCGAACATCGCCCGGCCGGCCTGCAAATTCGGTTGCCGGGCATGTGATCCGCACCGAAGCGTCGCGCCCGACGCAACCTCTCATCACTGATGAAACCCGCGATCCATCTGCGTGCTGCCTCCCAGGAAGATCTCCCGTTCCTGCTGACGCTCCGTCGACTCACGATGACCGAGCATCTGCAGCGCGTCGGCGCGCCGACCGACGATGACGCGCACGACCGCCGCATCCGCGCGAACTTCGACGACGCGATGATCGTCTGTGAAGGCGCCGATGCCATCGGCCTGCTGAAGGTGACGCGCGCAGCCAGCGAATGGCACATCCATCAGATCCAGATTCTCCCCGCGCGCCAGGGCCAGGGAATCGGCGAAGCCGTGCTGCACGCATTGCTGACCGACGCGGCACACGCGCGCGTGCCGGTATCGCTCAGCGTGCTGCACGGCAACCCGGCGCGGCGGCTCTACGAACGGCTCGGCTTTCGCGTCGCGTCGGAAACCGACACGAGCGCGAGCATGGTCTGGCACGCGTGACGCGCGTCATGTCGACGCCATCGCATGGCCCTTACTGCGTGATCTTCGCGTCCTTCAGCAAATTGCCGATCATCTGTGCGCTGGCCTTCTCGGCCGCGATCGCCTGTAACTGCTGCTGAAGCGTCGGCTTCGCGGTTTCGAAACCCGGCACCTGCGTCGGCCGCTTCGCATCCAGCTTCACGATCGCCCGCACGCCATCGACCGGAATCGAATCCTTCGTCGTCGCGCCGACCGTCAGCTTCTCGAGCGCCTGTGCAACGGGCAGCGGCAACCCGGCCGTCTTGCCTTCCGCTGCCGGCGTATTGAAGCTCACCCACGGCAGCTCGCCGCCGGTATCGCGGCTCGGCGCCAGGCTGTACTGGCGTGCCAGCCCGTCGAACGACTTGCCCGCCTTCAGCTCGCTCAGCACGGTCGCCGCCGCGACCGGGTCCTTGACGACGATCACGCGCGGCTTGTATTCGTTCTTGCCGAGCGCGGCGACCAGTTCGTCGTAGCGCGCCTTGACCTGCTCGTCGGTCACCGGCTCCGGCTTCACGTGGTCGCGCAGGTACAGTTGCACCTCGGCCGTCACCTTCGCCTGCTGCATCGCCGCCTTGACCTCGGGCTTGTCCGCGTAGTTCGCCTTCTCGGCCGCCTGCTGAACCAGCACGCGCGTGATCAGCTGGTTCTTGATCGCCTGGCGGATCTGCGGCGAATCGGGCTGCCCGGACGCGCGCAGCAGCGTATCGACGTCGGCCTGAGTGATCGGCGTGCCGTTGACGGTCGCGACCGTCTCCGCGTGGACAGGGCCGCTCAGTGCGCCGGCCAGCGCGACGATCGTCAACAGGCGATTCGGGATCGTTTTCTTCTTCATCGTTGGGTCGCTTCAAGCATAAGAAACGCGGCAGGGACCGCCGCGCTCGTTCATCGTGCACGCCCGCACAACGTCCGCGGGAGCCGCTGCCATTGTGCACGGAACCGCATTTCCACGTCGGGAGGTTCGGGAAGCGGGTCCGGCACGGCGCGGCGCGCAGAGTGCCCGCGGTTCATTGCATGCGCATTGCGCAACAATCCCGCGAAAATGCTCACCATTGCTTCACGACTTCGCGAGTACGGCCGCTGCCCGAAGCGGCCGCACGTTCGGCACCTTCAGCCCGTCAGGGCGTCCACCGGTACACGGTGATGCTGTTCCCCTTCACGTTGTTCTTCATCACCACGTACTCGCCGTTCGACCGGCGGTACGCGCGGATGCTGTACATCGCGTCGATCGCGCTGCTGGTGTCGACCGTCGCGGGGCTCGCATTGACCAGCGTCGTGTCGAGATCGCCGGTAGTGAGGTTGAACGCGTCGACGTTCGGCCACAGCGGCCCGCTGCTGCTGAACCAGTAGCCGACGAACAGATGGTTGCCCGCCGCGTCGATCGATTTCGCGCCGCTGTGCGGCAGCGTGATCACCGGGTCCGGCTTCGTCGTGTTGCCCGCGCGCCAGCCGTGATACACCTCGATGCGCGTGCCGATCGACGTCCAGTCGTTGCTGCCGACCGCGCCCTGCGCGAGCACCATCGTGTCGCTGTCCGCGAGATAGACGATGCGCGTCAGCGGCACGATGCTGGCCGGAATGCGGGTCGCGACACCCGGCCCCCACGCCGGCTTGCCGTTCGCATCGAAGCCGGTCAGCGGGTAATGCGTGATCGCGCCGGTCTTGTCGAGCCCGGCCCATACGCCGCCCTGGCTGTCGAGGCTGAAGCCACCCGTCACGCGCTGCGTCGTGTTGAAGGCGGGGCCGGGAATCGAGCCGTCCGGAATCGCGATGTAACCGTTCGCCGCGTTGAAGTGATAGAAGTAGAAGACCGGCGGGTTCTGGCCGGCCGCGACGAGAATCCGGTTCGCGCCGACCGACGTGAGCAGCCCGAAGTGTTCGTCGCGCTGCGTATCGTTCATGTTGATGCGCGGGTCCGACGGATACGTGAACGGATCGACGGTGTTCGCGACGAACTTGCCACCCGCGCTGCCGCTGTAGATATGCGTGGCGCCGTAGAACAGCGCGCCGTCCGTGACCGGGTCCGGCGCGGCGATGCCCTCGAAGTTCAGCGACTGCAGCGTCCAGCGCAGGTTGCCGTTGCTGCCGTACGCATGAACGTCGGTCGCGCCGTTGCGGCCGAGATCCCAGCTGCCGCCCCACGGGTTGTTGAGCACGTAGAGGTTGCCGCCGGTGTCCTTGCCGATCCCGACGATGCGCGTGAAGCGTTGCGGGCCGACCTGCCCCTTGATGCCCGTCGTCGTGTCGAGATAACCGCCGCGCACGCCGAACGTGCCGGCCAGTGCCGGCCGGCCCGAGATCGAATAGCGCTTGATGTTCTGGTCGGGCCCTTCGTCGCCCACCAGCAGTTGTCCGGCCGTCGCATCGACATACAGCGCCGACGGATGCGAGCCGGCCGGCATCCGGATCGTATCGAGCAGCGCGCCGGCCGGGTTGAAGCCGACGATCGAGCCGGCGCTTTTCTGCGCGACCCACACGTTGCCCGCGCCGTCCACCGCGAGCGCACCCGGCGCCGACACGGCGATATCCCGTTGCCACACGCCATCGGTCGTGAACACGCGTACGCGATTGCCGTAGAAGTCGCTCGCATAGAGCAGCGAGCCGGCCGTCGCGAGCCCGGTGACGACGTCGATGCGCGGCTGGTTGGTCGCCGCGCTGATCTGGATCACGAGGTCGCGATATTTCGTCGCGCGGTTGTAGCGCCCCACCGCGCCGCTGCCGTACGTCTTGCCGGGCTGCAGCGCGACGAACAGCGACGTCGCGTTGCCCGTGATCGCGCTGCCCTGGAATTCCGAATGCGCGCCGATCGAGCCGATGCTCTTGCCGTTCTGGTAGATCGCGACGCCGCCTTCATCCTCGTCCCACATCGACGCCGTGTAGATCACGCCTTCGGGCGCAACCCACATCGCGCGTGCGACATTGCCGACGTGCGCGGCGAGCGTGCCGTACGTGTTCGCGATCCAGTCGGTGGTGTTGGCTGCGTGAGCAGCGGGCGCAAATGCGGCGATCGCCGCGGCAACGAGCGCGGCGTGGATGCGTTTTCTGGCGACCATGACGGATGCTCTCCTGAACAGGGTAGTCATTCACATGAGGGATCGGCCGGCCAGATGGCTTGAAGCCCGCGAGATGTAAATTCTTCCCCGAATCATCCGGCGCAGTCGGTATGACATACGGCATGCATTCGATAATGCGCAGGGCGAGAATAGCGTTATATAAATCGAAAAAAATTGCGAATCGCCCGCGCTTTTGGCGAGCGCCTGCAGGAATATCGCCGCCGATTCGACGTCGATCAATTGAAACGGCGAATGCCATTTCGGAAACATCGGGAAAAGCCACTGCCCCAAAACACATCGCCGGCCTGAATCCGTATCGAATCCGGGCCGGCGAATGTCATTTGCCGCGCGTCGGGCAACGCGACGTTGCACTGCCGCATTTGCCACGCATCATGCCGACGTTTCCCGCACCTTCACCTCGGCTACGCGCGCACCGTCCGAATCATCGTCGTCGCGCGGCGCGTCGAGCTGCCCTTCCCACTTCGCGACCACGGCCGCGGCGATCGAGTTGCCGACGGCATTGGTGGCCGAGCGCCCCATGTCGAGGAACATGTCGACGCCCATGATCAGCAGCAAGCCGGCTTCGGGCAGATTGAACTGGTTGAGCGTCGCCGCGATCACGACCAGCGACGCGCGCGGCACGCCGGCCATTCCCTTCGACGTCACCATCAGCATCAGCAGCATCGTGATCTGCGTGCCGAGCGGCAGATGGATGCCGTACACCTGCGCGATGAACAGCACCGCGAACGTGCAGTACATCATCGAGCCGTCAAGGTTGAACGAATAGCCGATCGGCAGCACGAAGCTCGAGATCTTGCGGTTCACGCCGAAGCGGTCGAGCGCGTCCAGCAGCTTCGGATACGCGGCCTCGGAGCTGGCCGTCGCGAACGACAGCAGGAACGGCTCGCGGATCAGCCGGATCAGCGTGAACGCGCGCTTGCCGAGGAACGTCACGCCGGCCAACGTCAGCACGGCCCACAGCAGCGCCAGCGCCAGATAGAAGCTCGCCATGAACTTCGCGAACGTGAGCAGGATGCCGAGGCCTTCGGTCGTGATCGTCGACGCGAGCGCCGCGAACACCGCGACCGGCGCAAACCACATCACCGCCCCCGTGACCTTCAGCATCACCTGCGCGAGATCGTCGATCACGCCGGTCAGGCGCTTGCCCGATTCGCCGAGCGCGGACAGCGCGGTGCCGAAGAAGATTGAGAACACGACGATCTGCAGGATTTCGTTGTTCGCCATCGCCTCGGCGATCGACTTCGGCACCAGGTGCACCACGAAATCCTTCAGCGTGAACGCGCCCGTCTTCAGATTGAGCGCCGCATCGGACGGCGGCAGCGGCAGGCTCAGGTGGCTGCCCGGCTGCAGGAGCGTCGCGGTCAGCAGACCGAGCAGCAGCGACGTGAACGACGCGATGAAAAACCAGCCGAACGCCTTGACGCCCACGCGGCCCACCGCGCCGCCGTCACCCATCTGCGCGATGCCGACGGTCAGCGTCGCGAACACCAGCGGCGCGATGATCATCTTGATCAAGCGCAGGAATACATCGGACAGCAACGACACGTAGCCGGCGACTTCCTTCGCCATCTTCGGGTCGGGAAACGCGCTATGACAGGCGTAACCCACGGCGATACCAAGCATCATCGCGACAACGATGTACTTGGTAATGTTGTGCTTCTTCTTCATTAGTGATCCAAATTACAAGGCGTATGTTGCTGACGGCGGGTCGATCATTCGCGTCCGGCTGCGAATCGAAACCTGTGTCTCCATGCGGGTACCTGTCCGCGTCGGACGGTCGCCAGGGCGGACAAGGGGGGGCATTCTAACGCAAATGGTGCACCGGCTTTCAAATGTGAAAGCCCCGCGAGTTGATTTGCGTCCTGATGTCGTCGGGAAACGGCCGGTGTCGCGGTCCGGCCGGCTTCCGGTGCGGCCGGATGTCGGGGAATGTCAGCGGATCAGGTAGGACGCAGCTTGCCCGGAAAGGCACGGCGGGAGGGCGAATGCGTCAACGCGGCGCGCCGGCCATGTCGGGCGTCAGGCAACCAGTACGTACGTGCGGAAGAAATCGCCGAGCGCGGCGGCCGTCCGTTCCATGTCGACGGACGTGCCGAGGCTGCGGTCGAGCCACAGGCCGTTGAACATCGCGAAGACGATGTTCGTCGTGCCTGCCGGATCCAGCGATGGCCTGACCCAGCCTTCGGCCTGGCCGCTTGCCAGCAAGCCCGCGAGATCCGCGCGCATCTTCCGGTCGAGCCCGACGATATCGGGGCGGCGCTCGACATCGCGCGCGAGTTCGAGCCAGCTGTCGACACCCAGGCCGTCATCGCCCTGCGCCAGCATCCCGGTCAGTTCGTCAGCCGTGATGTTGGCCAGCCAACGCAGCCCGTCCTTGCTGAGGATGCGATCGAATTCCTGCGTATAACGCTCGACCTCGACCGAGATGATCGCGTCGATCATCTCGCGCTTGTCGGCGAAATACCGGAACACCGCGCCCGCGCTCATGTCGGCCGCCGCACAGATATCTTCCGTACGCGCGCCGTGGAACCCCTTGGCCTTGAAGACCCGGGCGGCCGCGGTGAGGATCTGCGCGCGGCGTTGCTGGTGAAGGTTTTCGTTTCGTGTGCGCGCCATGCTTCCCGAAATAACCGGATTAAATCGTCGCATTATAGGGAAGGTACCTGTCGGGATCAAATCCGGCGCCGCCGTTTCAGGTCGCGGCTCCGCGAGAGATCGCCACGCCCGGGGCGACACGATTCAGCGATCGCGACACATTCTCACAAAGATGCGCAGACCTCGACACTACGTCACGTAAACGATCTGTAATATTTGGAAATGATTCGCGTTGCCGCCGTGCGCCGACGTCAACGCGCAATCCCGGGCCGGAAACGCGGCACCGCGTTCGCGCCATGGTTTCCATCAGGTCGGGTCCGTCATTTCATCAGTATTCCTCTGAAATGACGGATCGATAAAAAAGCGGCATCGTGATGAACATTCTGTACACCAACTTCCACGGCGATTACGGCGGCGGCCAGGACACCTATGTCCGCGATCTCGCCGTCGCGATGAGCCGCCATCACCGCGTGACCGTGGCGTCGCCGGAAGGCAGCCGCCTGTCGCGACTGCTGAAGGACAGTCCCGGCGTGGCGATCTTCGACATGGAATTCAAGCCGCGCTGGAACCGGCTGTGCCGGGAGATTCTCAGGCTGCGCCAGCGGATCGCCGCCGAGCGCTTCGACGTGATCCATGTGAACGGGTCCGCCGATCACCGGCAGGTAATGCTGGCGCTGCTCGGCTGCCGGTATCGGCCGGCCGTCGTGCTGACCAAGCACAACACTTATCGCGCCGACAGCTTGGGCAACCTGCTGCGTGCCCGGCTGGCCACCGACCACACGATCGCGGTCAGCGACTACGTCGCCAGCATGCTCGCGCTGCGCTCGCCGTACAGCGACGTCACGGTCGTCAAGCACGGCGTGCGCCGGCCGGCTGCCGAACGGCTCGCGGCCGACGAGATCCGCCGCCGCAAGATCGCGCTGTTCGGCGCGTCCGGCGCGGATGCGATCGTGCTGGGCAGCAGCGCCGGCACCGCGCCCGAAAAAGGCTGGATGGACCTGATCGCCGCGCTCGGCCGCCTGCCCGAAGCCGAGCGCGAGCGGTTTCGCGTGCTGCTGGTCGGCGCGGAGCCGTCCGGTGAGCAGCGCGCACAACTCGCGCGGCACGGCATGGCGTCGCGCACCGCGTTCACCGGGCGCCTCGACGATGTGCGGGCGCCGTTCTCGATCATCGACGTGTCGTTCGTGCTGTCGTACCACGAGAGCCTGTCGTATGCGTGCCGCGAAGCGATGTCGCTCGGCTGCCCCGCGATCGTGACGCGCGTGGGCGGGCTGCCCGAAAACGTCGAACCGGGCGTGGACGGCTGGGTCGTCCCGCCGCGCGAGCCCGCAGCGATCGAAGCGATCCTGCGCGCGATCGTGCAGGAGCCCGGCTGCGTCCGTGCGATGGGGCGCAGCGCGCGGCTGAAAGGCAAGCGCGAATTCTCGTTCGACGCGTTCGTCGACGCGACCTTGTCCGTCTATCACAAATCGATTCGACACAACCCCTACCGCTGGGTGACCTCCTTGAGATCCACGAAATGGCAATGAATATCTGGAAGAAGTACTGGGACCTGCGCACGCAGGAATGTCCGTGCGACGTGCACTTCGTCGAATGGCTGGAATCCGTGCGCCTCAAGGGCATCCGCATCTATCACTTCGGTACCGGCGGGCATCACCATGTCGGCGTCGAATGCGCGCGGCCGCATCTGAACAACACTGTCTTCGGCGTGACGGCATCGCCGAAGGAATACAAGTCGTACGTCGATCTCGTCACGCGGCAGCCCGAGGTGAGCAGGACCTACCTCGCGTATTTCGGCGACATCTATACGAGCAATTCGAACCTGCTGCCGACGTTCGACGTCGTCACGCTGTTTCATCTGTGCGAATTCCGCGACGAAGCGAACAGCCGCTACGGCGCGAAGACCGACGAAGCGGTGCTCGACCTGTTCGCGCGCCATACCGCACCCAATGGCCATCTGCTGTTCTACAAGGGCTCGTCGGCCTACCGGAAGGCCGAGCCGATCATCGCGCAGTGGGCCGCTCGTGCCGATTTCGCCGAGGTCGGCGACTTCAAGACCCTGCGGATTTTCCGCAAGGCCGCGTAATCCCGCTTTCCAGCGATCCGCCCGATGCTTGCACGCACCTCACGCTATCCGATCCTGATGTATCACCAGATCCGCCCGCTGCCGCCGCCGACCGACCGGCTGCGCAGCCTGAGCGTCGCCCCCGACGCGTTCCGCCGCCAGATGACGCTGTTCCGGCAGCTCGGCTACCGCGGCCTGAGCGTGCGCGAACTGCAGCCGTACCTGCGCGGGGAGCGGCAGGGCAAGGTCTTCGGCATTTCGTTCGACGACGGCTTTCTCAACGTGCTGACGCATGCGATGCCCGTGCTGGATGCGCTCGGATTCACCGCGACCTGCTACTTCGTCGCCGGACGGTTCGGCGGCGCGAACGACTGGGACGCGGGCGCGCCGACCACGCGCTCGCCGCTGATGAACTGCGAGGACATGCTCGCGTGGCGCAATCACGGCCATGAAATCGGCTCGCATACGCTCGATCACGTCGCGCTGTCGTATGTGCCGGCGCCTGTTTCGGCGTTTCAGTTGACCGAATCGAAGCGGCAACTCGAAATGCTGAGCGGGCAATGCGTCGAATCGTTCTGCTATCCGTACGGTGATCTCGACGCGCGCGTGCGCGATCAGGTCATCGCTGCCGGTTACGGCAGTGCGACGACGACCCGGCGCGGATGCGCCGGTGCGGCCGACGATCCGTTTCTGCTGCCGCGGATGCCGGTGGCGGGCGGGGTCGGGGCTGGGAGGCTGTGGTTCAAGTGTTGGAAGGGGCGCGTTGGGGCGGGCTGGTAGCGTGCGTCGTCGCCGGTGCATGCGCCGGAACGCGGCTCATCCGCCGATCGCTCGATACCCGTCCATGCCATGCGTGCACATGGACGGGCCCCGCCGTCACGCCAGGCCGGCGAGCGGGAACGCGCCGACCGGATGACGCATCGTCCCGCCGGCTGCGTGTTCGCCGGACGCATCGTCCCGGCTGTCCGTTACCGGTCGTACTCGAAGGACTCGGTGAAGACCGTGTCGATCGGATCGGACCAGGTCAGGCTCACGAACGAGAAGTCCGCGCCGCCCGCCCAGCCGGCCACCGACGGGAACGCGACGCCCTGATCGCCCGGCACGTTGAGCGTCACCGCCGCACCCGGCTGGACCGGCGGCGCCGACGCAGTACCGTTGACGAACGTCGCCACGGTCTGCCCGGCCGCGGTGGCGCGAATCTGCACGTTGCCGCGCTTGACGAACGGCAGCCCCGCTTTCGACGTCCAGCCCAGCGGGAAGGCCGCGCCGCCCGCGAACGTGCCGGCGGAGCCCGGCGTCAGCTTGTCGCGCGTGGACTGCGCGAGATCGTGCCACGCGTATTGGCGCAGCGCATCGGGCAACGGCGACGGCGTACGCACCCGCACCGTGTAGTGCCTGGCCGGCGTCGACGTGTTGCCGTTCTGGTAGACGTCGATCGTATAGGCGCTGAACGGCTTGATGTCGGCCAGCTCGGCGGCGCTCAGTTGCGGCTTCGCCCACGCGGTATTGTTGCGCGGCGCGTCGCCGGGCCACGTGAACAGGCCCTGGTTGGCCGAATCCTGCGCGACGCCGGCCAGGCGGAAGTTGTTGCGGCACTGCGCACTCTTCGCCAAGGCGGCGAGCTGCGCCGGCGTCTGGCCGCTCGCGATCTGCGCACGGATGTTCAGCGTGTCGCAGGTGCCGCTCGACGGCTGGAGGAACACGCCGTTGCGCAAGCCGGGGCCGTTGACGATCGCGAAGTCCACCGCGGTGCCGGCCGCGTCGACGACGCCCACCTGCAGATTCAGCGAATCGACGAACGCGTTGGTCCCCGTCGACGGATTGGCCGGATTCAACCAGTCCCACTTCTGCGCGTTCGCGTTGACCTTGCTCAATACCGCGCGCTGATTGCCGACCACGCGCCAGCCGGTGTCGCCATTCGCGAGACTGCCCGGCCGCACCGCGAGCTGCACATGTTGCTGCATGCCGTCGCGAATGCCGTCGCTGCGCGTCCACGCGAGCTTCACCCACATCGTGTCGCTGGCGACGACGCGGATGACTTCCGGCAAGCTGAAACTGGCGCCGTTCATCGCATCGTCGGCCACGATGCCCGGCGTGCCGCCGGCCGGCGCACCGAATTCCTGGTCGACCGACATCCCGTTGTTCAGATACGCGGCGGGCACACCTGCATTCAGCGCGCCGGACGCGACGTCGTCGACGAAGATCTGGCCGCACGCCGATACGCTGCCGCCCGTGCGCGCAGCGCCGGTCGAGCCGGCGAAACACTGGTTGAGCGCGCGCTGCAACGCCGCCAGATCGCTGGCGCTCGGCAGGTTCGACACCACCGCGCCATTGATCGTCGCGGCGGCCGGCAGGCTGGCCTTGTCGCTCGCCTGCGGCGCGACGCCGGGCGCGAGCTGAAGCTGCACCGGCGTATCGCTGGACGCGCCCGCCACCGAGCTGATCTGGACGCCGCCATCCGGCAGGACGTTGATCTTCACCTGGTCAAGCAACCGGTCGAGCCCCGGCGCACCCGCCGTCAACGGGCCGGAAATCAGGTCGACGCCCGTATTGCCGGTGGCGGCCAGCAAGTCGGCCAGCGCCGTCGAATAAGCCTGCACCGTGCCGGCAACGGCCTGGGCCGTGACCTTGCTTTTCAGCAAACCGGTGTCGGCCAGCAGCTTCGTCGGATTGTCGCCGATGATCGTGGCGGCGATCGCGTTCGTGATCGGCGTGATGTTGATCGTCTGCGTGCCGGCCGTGGCGCTGAGCGCGATCAGCGTGGCCTGCGAATCGGCGACGTTGCCGTATGCGGACAACGCAAAAGGCGCGGTCAGGCCGGTCACCGCGCAATGAAACGCGCCGGTTGACGCATCGGCCGGGCAGTCGACCGACTTGCCGGTCGCATCGACCAGCTTCACGGTGGCGGCCTGCATCGCAGCGCCAGCCGCCGCGACCCCGCTGACCGTCTGGGCCGCCGGTTGCCCGGGCGGCGGTGAAGAACTGTCGCTGCCACCGCAAGCCGACAGGACGAGCGCTGCAATACCGGATACCACAGGCGTGAGTTTCATTGCGTTTCCCCCGACATCCTTCTGGTTGATGCGTGTCATATGCACTGCTCATGCACGCTGGATGGCGAAGATTCTCGCAAAGGCGATTTTTGCGATCATCATTCAGGTGGATGAAAATCGCGAAATAACATCGCTTGAAACGCAAACAACCTGTGTTAGCCTGAAAAAAATTCGGTATTCGAAGCAATATCGTCAGACAAAACTCACATACGAAGATCGCGAAGCGACGGGGGGAAGCATGCAACGGGACCAACTCATCGGGGACCTCTATGAGGCCGCGCTGCAGCCGGACGGTTTTCTCGAAGTTTTTCATCGAGTATCCGAATCGCTCGGCGCAAACGTTTTTCACATGTTCAGTTGGGACGCCGCGCGCAATGCCCCGCAATTCTCGATTTATTCGCCGCGCGCGGAATTCACCGAGATCATCGCCCTTTACGATCAGTATTACGGCGCGCTCGATCCACGCCGCGGCTTCGTCGAGAACGCACCGCTCGGCGAATTCGTTTGCTGTCAGGATCACCTCACCGACCGCGACGTCGAACGCAGCGAGTTCTTCCAGGACTTTCAGATTCCATCGGGATTTCGCTACCTGATGGGGATTCGTTTCGCACGCCCCGGCAGCGACAACATTCTGCTCGGGTTATTGCGAGCGCGCGACCGCGCGCCGTATTCGTCGGAAGAACGCGCGACGCTGACCGGTATGGCCGGGCATCTGCAACGCTCGATCAACCTGTGGCGAGACGCGCGCGTGCTGCATCGCGACGCCACGCTCGGCGCCGAGCTGATGGAGGAACTGGGTCTTTCCGTCTTTGCGCTGGACCGGCACGCGCGCGTCGTCTTCGTCAACCGGGCGGCAGAATCGATGCTGCGCGCCACCACCTGCCTCAAGCTCGAGAACGGATACCTGAGCGCGACGAGCGCGCCGCAGAACGACGCACTCAAGGCGGCGTTGACGCGCGTCGCGAAGACCCGCAAGAGCGAGAGCCTTGCGCTTTCCGGCACGCTGGTCGCGGCGCATGAAGTTTTTCTCGGCATCGCGGCACTGTCCGGACAGGCGCTCCATGCAACGTTCGGCGATGCGACGATGCTGATCACGGTCAGGCGCCGCAGCGCCGCCCCGCTCGTCGTCGCACAACAGTTGCGGCAGTCGTTCGGCTTGTCGAGCGCCGAGGCCGCGGTCGCTGAGGCGCTGATCAACGGCAAGACGCCTGATGAATGCGCGGCCAGCGCGGGTGTGTCGCTGGCGACGGTGCGTACTCAATTGCGTGCAATCTATGAAAAGACCCATTCGCGGAATCAGGCCGAAGCGGTCGGACGGATGCTTTGGGTGCTGCCGCAGGGCCGAACGATTTCTCAATGATTTCGGACTGCGGACGGTATCCCGTGACGGCGACTATCTGTTCCTTCGGGGCACGGCTGCCACACCGTTCTGCTACGTCGTCCGGCGGACCGAAAAAACCGCTTCGTCGGCTTCGGGCTTGAAGTTGAAGCCTCTTTGATTGTTCGACGCTCATTGGACGTTCTCGCTCGTCGGCCCGTTGCGGGCGCTCGGAGAAGATGTCTCGGGTCGCCTTGACGAACCAGGGAAAACATCCGGAATCAGTCGACCTGCCCGACCGCTGCCCCCTGCGCCAGCCGTCTTTTGACGCCCACGAACGCCACGCCGGCCAGCGCGATGGAGCCACCATAGAACAGCAGTGCCGTCACGTCCGTTCCGAGCCGGGAGAACACGAACCCGACCGCCAGCATGCCCAATCCGAGGCCGGTGCGCTCGGCAACGTACGAGATACCGATCACGCGATCGCGCGACGCGGCCGGCGTCGACTGCAGGAGCGAATAGTAGATCGTCTCCGTGGCGGCGTCGAAAATGCCCGCCAGCAAGACGAAGCCCAACATCCCCGGCATGCCGCGCACCTCGAAGACGCCGAGGAAGCACGCGAAGGTCAGGATCAGCAACGCGATGAAATACGGCTCGAGCGGCTGGTGACGCGATTCGAGACGCTCCAGCAAGCGCGGCGTCACGGCCGCGGAAACGAGCCGTCCGACGCCCCACACCGCCATCAGCCAGCCGTACAGAAATGCTGGCTGATTCGGGTCGAACAGCTGCGACCTGATCGGGAAGCCGACATTGTGCGTACCCGAGCCGAACGCTTCGACGAAGCGCGCGCCGATCACCAGCATCACGATGACCGACAGATAGCGCGCCGCGCGCGGCAGTGCGCCGGCCTCGGCCGCAGCGCGCGTCTCCTCGGCCGGTCGATGCCGGCGCGGCATGTTGCCCACCAGCATCAGAAATGCGATGGCGGAGATCGCGAACGTGATCGAATCGATCAGGAATACGCTCTTGTAGGCCAGGTACTGCGTAATCACAGATGCGAGCAGGCTACCGCCGACCACCGACACCCCATCGGTCGCACTGAGGACCGCATTGAAACGATGCCGCCCCTCGTGCCCGACCATTTCCGGCACCTCGGACATGATGGACACCCGGTAGATCCCCTGGAAAAGGCCGATGAAGAACGGCACGAAATAGATGAGCGACGCGTCGGCGGCACGCGACGACATCGCCAGCACGCCGATCGCCAGTGCACTGCCCGCTTCCGCGGCGAAGATCAGGGTACGGCGGGAGAACCGGCTCAGCCGCGGCACCGCGGCGCCGCCCGCGACCGCGCCCAGCAGGCGCGACGCCATCGTCAGGCCGAGCAGCGCGGCGGAGCCCGTGACCTCCAGCGCGTAGGTCGCCAGAACGATGCTGATCATCGTCGAACTGATGTCCGAGATCGTCTTGAACGACAACCAGACGTACAACTGCGCCAACGAAGAAGAAGCGCGTTTTTCTAGAACCAGCTCGGATTTCATGGCAGCTCATCTCGCTGAGGAAAAGGAAATCAGCAACATGTCCCGGAACGCGAGTTCGTCCGGGTTGGCTTGCTGAACGGCATTGGCACTGTGGTACAGCACGGCGTCGTTCACGATCACGGTATCGAGGAAATCCGTCAGCGGCCGTGCGAACAAGGGAACGGTGGAACTTTCGACCCGTGGATAAGTTTTTGATTTTCAATCAAACCTGCAGTAATGGCAGAAGACACAACGCACGGCGCGACGATAATAATGAAATGTGAGCGCTACGCTACTCAGCCTACCGAATGACACAGAGAGGCGGAGATTAAAGAAAATAAATTTCTTCGATGATTGATTACTTCCGCTTCAACATGCGGAACACGATAGCTTCTATTCATGTTCAGTCGAGATCGCCGAGAACCATTGCACGCTTACCAAATTATCGCTTGCAGCCGTCAGGAAGAAGGAATCTGAAAGACTTTCGGTTCCGGATATGGTCCCATGATTTGATGCCCCTCAATCCTAAGTTAACAAATTTAAGTAGCACAAGAAAAATCTTCCTTCATCCACAACGTCCCCTTCCACCGAATGCGTGATGCGCATTTTCCGTACTTCGCTTTCGCTTTTCTTAGCTGGAAAATACAAATTCCTCTCACCTTTTCCACAACTATCAACCAACATCAATTAAATAGCTAAAGGATCACCCAC
Organism: Burkholderia orbicola; assembly: GCF_900100915.1. Classification (NCBI taxonomy): domain Bacteria; kingdom Pseudomonadati; phylum Pseudomonadota; class Betaproteobacteria; order Burkholderiales; family Burkholderiaceae; genus Burkholderia; species Burkholderia orbicola. The sequence continues at coordinate 1,777,110 of NZ_FNKW01000002.1, forward strand.
GCCGTAAAAATGTCAGGTTTACACATCCAAGACACCTACATACCCGCACCTACGTACCCCCACACCTCCCGTACCGGCAATCGTCAATCTAACTGTACCGGTACTGTACAGAAAACCGTCGCTACACTGATCTCCATCCCAGCCTAGAACCGAACGGAGAATCCGCGATGGAATTCCTCACCCTCAGCGCGCTGCCCGCCGGCATGCTGTTCGCGCTCGTCACATCGATCACGCCCGGCCCGAACAACACGATGTTGCTCGCATCCGGCGTCAACTTCGGTTTCCGCCGCACGATGCCGCACCTGTTCGGCATCAGCATCGGCGTCGCGATCCTGATGCTGTGCGTCGGCTTCGGCCTCGGCGAAGCGTTCAAGCGCCTGCCGCTGCTGTACACGATCCTCGAAGCCGCGAGCGTCGCGTACCTGCTGTACCTCGCGTGGCGCATCGGCACGTCGGGCGAAGTGAAGGCGCACGGCGCCAAGCCGCGGCCGATGACGTTCATCGAAGCCGCCGCGTTCCAGTGGGTCAATCCGAAGGCGTGGATGATGGTGCTGACCGCCGCGACGACGATCCGGCTGTCCGCCGACTACGGGATGAACGCCGCATGGATGTCCGTCGTATTCATCCTGATCGGCTTCCCGTGCATCTGCCTGTGGGCCGCGTTCGGCCTCGGCCTGCGCCGCTTCCTGTCGAATCCCCGCGCGCTGCGCCTCTTCAACGTGACGATGGCCGTGCTGCTGATTCTGTCGCTGTATCCGCTCGTCGCCCATTTGCTGCCGCAGTGAGCGCTCACAAGCGCCCGTTGAGCTTCACGTGATGCAGGCGTACCCTTTCGGTACGGGCGCGTGCAGCCGCTTCGGCGGTTGCACCGCTGCTCTGCATGGAGATTGCTGATGAAGCCAATGCTGAGAGCGGGCGAGCACATCGAAGGCATGCACTGGATCGCCGAGTATCACCCGCTCACGCACGATATCCGCGTGCTGCGCGAGAACATCGAAGTCGGCACTTACTGCGCACCGCCGACGCTGTTCGGCGACGAGGAAGGCATGGGCGCCGCGAACCACGACGATCATCGCGGCCGGGAAGCCGCGCTGCGCGCGTATCTGCGCAACTTCGTCAAGGAGCACGACGCGGAGGAGTAAGGTGCGACGGCCGAAATATTGACGGGCCGCGAAGGCGGCCCGGTCTGCTGTCGTGCGCCGGTCGCTCCGCTCGCGACCGGCCTGAATCGATCCTGCACGGAGCCGGCGCCACGCACCGGCCCGCCCGTCGCTCAATGCCCGAGCGACTCGATCTTGCCTGCCGGCTGCGCCACGCCATGCGGCCGCGCCATCTGCTTGATCAGCAGCGCGACGCACGCAAGCACGCCCGCGACGGCGATCGTCGCGAACACACCCGCAAACGAGAAGTGCCGGCGCGTCAGTTCGGCGACGAGGAACGACCCGGCGATCCCGCCGAAACGGCCGACGCCGAGCATCCACGCGACACCCGTGCCGCGCCCTTCGGTCGGATAGAACGCGGCGGCCAGCGCCGGCATCGACGATTGCGCGGTATTCATCAGCACGCCGGCCACGAACACGACCAGCACCAGCAACCCGACGTTGCCGGCCGCCTGCCCGATCGCATACACGCTCACCGCCGTCAATGCATAGCACACGGCGATCACGCGGTTCGCGTTGAAGCGGTCCATCAGCACGCCGCACAGCACGGCGCCCACGCCGCCGAGCGGGAACAGTGCCGAGATCAGCGTCGCGCTCTTCGGCGTCAGCCCCGCATCCTTCAGCAGGATCGGCATCCAGTTGATCGACGCGTAGAAGATCACGAGGCCCATGAAATACGCGAGCCACAGCATCACCGAGCCGACGATGTACGAACGCGACAGCACGACGCCGAGGCCCTTGCCGCCCGTCTGCGGCGCGGCTTCGGTCAATGCGAACGAGCCGGCGTTCAGCGCGTCGCGCGAGATGCGCGCGAGCGTGGCGCGGATCTTGTCGATGGACTGGCCGCTCGCGACCATGAAGCGCACCGATTCCGGCATCTTCAGCAGCAACAGCACGCCGAGCAGCAGCGGCGTCACGCCGCCGAGCATCAGCACGCTGCGCCAGCCGAAATGCGGAATCATCCACGCAGCGAGGAAACCGCCGAACGCGGCGCCGAGCGGGAAGCCGCAGAACATCAGGTTGATCACGGTCGCGCGACGCTTGTCCGGGCAGAATTCGCCCATCATCGTGACCGCGTTCGGCATCGCGGCGCCGAGCCCGACGCCCGTGATGAAACGCAGGATCGTCAGGTGTCCGATCGTGTTCGAGAACGCGGACATCAGGCACGCGACGCCGAACAGGAACACCGAGCCGAGCAGCAACGAGCGGCGGCCGAGTCGGTCGGACAGCGGGCCCGACACGAGCGCGCCGCACGCGAGGCCGAACAGCGCGGCGCTCAACACGGGCGCGAGATCGGGCTTGGTCAGGTTCCATTCGCCCAGCAACGACGGTGCGATGAAGCCGATCGCGGCCGTATCGAAGCCGTCGAGCAGCACGATCACGAAACACATGAGGAACACGAGCCACTGAAAGCCGCCGAACGGCTGCTCGTTGATGAAGGTCTGGACATCGACCACGGGTGTGCGATTCATCGCTAGTCTCCTTGTCGGCCGAAGTGGGCGCGTCAGCGCTCGATCGGTCGCATCCAACATTGATATATGCAAGAAGCGCGGCCTCATGGCCGCGCCTTTCCTTCGTTCACACACCGATTCGCTGCCGGTGCGCTCGTTGATCGTCACGGCTCGCCAGCATCAGCGGGCCGCGCGATCGGATCACTGCCGGCGCTTAACCAGCAGCACCATCCTGTTCCTTGAAGATCTTGTCCGCGAGATGGAACGCGGAATTCGCGGCCGGCACGCCGCAATAGATCGCGGTTTGCAGCAGCACTTCCTTGATCTCGTCGCGCGTCACGCCGTTGTTGCGCGCGGCGCGCAGGTGCAGCGCCAGTTCCTCGCCGCGGTTCAGCGCCACCATCATCGCGATGGTCAGCAGGCTGCGCGTATGGCGCGGCAGCCCGTCGCGGGTCCAGATCTCGCCCCATGCATAGCGCGTGATCAGATTCTGGAATTCGTCGGTCACCTCGGTGCGGTTCTCGATCGAACGGTCGACGTGCGCGTCGCCGAGCACCGCGCGACGCACCTTCATTCCTGCTTCATAACGTTCCTGGTCGTCCATCGCCGGTGCCTCACGCAGTCAGGAAATCGAGCAACGCGCGGTTGAAACCGCTGGTGCACTCGATGTTCGAAATGTGCGCGGCGTCGAATTCGACGTGCAGCGCACCGGGAATCGCGGCGGCAAGCGCGCGGCCCTGGTCGGGCGGCGTCGACATGTCCTTCGCGCCGGTCACGACGAGCACCGGCAACGCGATGCCCTTCACTTCCTCGCGCAGGTCGGCCGCATTGAGCGCGTCGCAGTTCGCCGCATAGCCATCCTTGTCGGTATGCACGAAGGTGTCGCGGATCGCATCGAACAGGCGCGGCTCGCGTTCGACGAATGCGTCGGTGAACCAGCGCGGCAGCACGGCGTCGGCGAGCGCGGCCATGCCTTCGGCGCGCGCCTTCTGCGCACGCGGCGCCCACACTTCCGGCGAGCCGATCTTCGCAGCGGTATTCGACAGCACCGCGCGCACGATGCGCGACGGGTAGCGCGCGGCGAGCGCGGCGCCCGTCAACCCGCCCATCGAGATGCCGCAGAAATGCGCGCAGTCGATGCCGACGTGGTCGAGCAAGCCGATCACGTCGCCCGCCAGTTGCTCGATCGTGTACGAACCGGCCGGCGCGTCGGAATGGCCGTGACCACGCGTGTCGTAGCGCAGGATGTTGAAGTGCTGCGTGAGCGGGCGGATCTGCGGCGCCCACATCTGCAGGTCGGCGCCGAGCGAGTTCGAGAAAACGAGCCACGGCGCGTCGTCGCGTGCGGCACGGTCGATCCGGTAATGCAGTTTCACGCCGTTGACAGTGGCGAAAGGCATCTCAAGGTTCTCCTGGTTATTTCGCACCCGCGTGCAGCGCGAGCACGGCGTCGACATAGGCCTGCGCCTCGCCGACGTAATGTGCGGGATCGAGCAGCCGCGCCAGCGCGTCGCGCGACAGGTGCGCCGACACGGTCGCATCGGCGGCGAGCACGTCGAACAGCGTCGCCCCGGTGCGCACGGCTTCCTTCGACGCATGCTCGACGACGTGATGCGCATCGAGCCGGCCGATGCGATCGCCGAGCGCGAGCATCACCGCTTCGCCGAGGATCAGCCCGTGCGTGAGGTCGAGGTTCGCGGCGAGGCGGTCGGTGTTCACGTCGAGGCCCGCGACGATCTGCGCGATCTGCGTGAGCGCACCGCCGGTCAGGCGCGCGAGATCGGGCAACGCATCCCATTCGGCCTGCCAGCCGCCGAGTGCGCGCTCATGCTCCTGCACCATCCCCGCGAACACGGTCGCGACGAGGTTCGGCGCACGCACGGCGGCCGTCAGCACGGCCGCGCAGCCGACCGGGTTGCGCTTGTGCGGCATCGTCGACGAGCCGCCCTTGCCGGCAGCCGCCGGTTCGCCGAGCTCGCCGACTTCGGTCTGCATCTGCAGCGACACGTCGCGCGCGATCTTGCCGAGCGTGCCGGTCAGCATCCCGAAGCACGACGCGGCTTCCGCGATGCGGTCGCGCTGCGTATGCCACGGCACGGCCGGCAGCGCGAGCTTCAGATCGGCCGCGAGCGCGGCGCTCACGCCGGCCGCATGCTCGCGCAGGCTCGCGAGCGTGCCGGCCGCGCCGCCGAACTGCAGCACGAGCGCGCGCTCGCGCAGCTCGGCAAAACGCGCGCGATGGCGCAGCAGCGCATCGAGCCACTGAGCGAATTTGAGGCCGAGCGTGATCGGCAGCGCCTGCTGCAGCCACGTGCGGCCGATCATCGGCGTCGCGCGATGCGCACGCGCGAGCGCCGCGAGCGACGCACAGGCTTCGTCGAGCAGCGGCTCGAGCACGTCGAGCGTGTCGCGCAACTGCAGCACCGTCGCGGTATCGATGATGTCCTGGCTCGTCGCGCCCCAGTGCACGAACTTCGCGGCCTCGGGGTCGTCGGCCTTCACTTGCGCGGTGAGTTGCTTGACGAGCGGAATCGCGAGATTGCCGCCGAGCGCCGCACCGTGCGCGAGGGCCTCGGCGTCGAACCGGCCGGCATCGCACGCACGTTCGATCGGCGCGACCGCGGCGGCGGGAATCACCTGCTGCGCGGCGAGCGTGCGCGCGAGCGCGGCCTCGACGTCGAGCATCCGCTGGATCGTCGCGCGGGGCGACCAGATCCGGTTGAGCGGCTCGGTGCCGCAAATCAGGGAGGTCAGGCGGGCGCTGTCTTCGAGCATGGCGTCAGAATGGGGAAACGGCGTGCGCCTATTGTCTACCCAAGCGTGCCGGCGTGCGCTCGAATGCGCGCACCGGCATGCTTGCCGTTCAGGCGGCGGCCTTCTGCGTCGCGTCGATCAGCGGCACGCCGGTCAGCTTCTGCAGCTCGTCGAACGACAGGTCGGTGAAGATCTCGCTCACCGCGAGGCCGTCGGCCGTCACGTCGAGCACGGCGAGATCCGTATAGATACGGCTCACGCATTGCACGCCGGTGACCGGATACGAGCACTGCGCGACGATCTTGCTCTCGCCCTGCTTCGTCAGGTGCTCCATCATCACGAACACCTGCTTCGCGCCGATCGCGAGGTCCATCGCGCCGCCGACCGCCGGAATCGCATCGGGCGCGCCCGTATGCCAGTTCGCGAGGTCACCGTTCGCCGACACCTGGAACGCGCCGAGCACGCAGTAGTCGAGGTGGCCGCCGCGCATCATCGCGAACGAATCCGAGTGGTGGAAATACGCGCCGCCGGTGAGCAGCGTCACGTGCTGCTTGCCGGCGTTGATCAGTTCGTCGTCTTCCTCGCCGGGCGCGGGCGCCGGGCCCATGCCGAGCAGGCCGTTCTCGCTGTGCAGGAAGATCTCCTTGCTCGGGTCGAGGTGGTTGGCCACCAGCGTCGGCACGCCGATGCCGAGGTTCACGTACGCGCCTTCGGGGATGTCCTGGGCGACGCGCTTGGCCATTTCATCGCGGGTCAGTCGTTTCATGTCGGTTTGCTCCAGGTGGGTCAGGCGGCTTGCGATGCAGCGTGCTCGGCGGCCAGCTCGGCCGCGTGCGCGGCCTGCGGCACCTCGACGATGCGCTGCACGAAAATGCCCGGCGTCACGATGTGTTCCGGGTTCAGCCCGCCGAGCGGCACGACTTCCGACACCTGGACGATCGCGACCTTCGCGGCGCTGGCCATGATCGGCCCGAAGTTGCGCGCGGTCTTGCGATACACGAGATTGCCCCAGCGATCGCCCTTGTACGCCTTCACCAGCGCGAAATCGGCGTGGATCGGCGTCTCGAACACATACGGCTTGCCGTCGATCACGCGCGTTTCCTTGCCTTCCGCGAGCTTGGTGCCGTAGCCGGTCGGCGTGAAGAAACCGCCGATGCCCGCGCCCGCCGCGCGGATGCGCTCCGCGAGGTTGCCCTGCGGCACGAGCTCCAGCTCGATCTCGCCCGCGCGGTACAACGCGTCGAACACCTGCGAGTCGCTCTGGCGCGGGAACGAGCAGATGATCTTGCGCACCTGCTTCGCCTTCAGGAGCGCCGCGAGACCCGTCTCGCCGTTGCCCGCGTTGTTGTTGACGATCGTCAGGTCGCGCGCGCCCTGTTCGATCAGCGCGTCGATCAGCTCGGACGGCATGCCGGCCGTGCCGAAGCCGCCGATCATGATTGTCGCGCCATCGTGGACGTCGGCAACCGCCGACTGAAGCGATTCGAAAATCTTGTTGACCATGTCTCTTCCTGATGCGAACCCGCGGCTCGTGCGCGGCCTGTCGAGGGGACACGCGCGTGTCGCGTGCCGCGCCGGAGGCCGTCGTCGACCCTCGGCTTTTGTTCGCTATTCGAACCTAGATTCGATTAGCGAACGATGGGCCGATCATAGAGTCGCGCACAGCGCGTTGTCAAGGCGGGTTGCCTCGGGGGGCATCGCGTCGTCGAACGGCAAACCGACGTAGTTTTCGGCGAGCGACTGCGCGGCGGCCCGCGAGCGCGTCACGTATTTCAGCTCGGCAAACTTCAGGCGATTGACGAACGGCGAGTCGTCCGGCGACGCATGCAGCAGGTTCGTCATGAAGTACGAGAAGTGCTCGGCGCGCCACACGCGTTCGAGGCAGGTCGCCGAATAGCGCTCGAGCGGCGTCGCGTCGCCCGTCCGGTAGCGCGCGCCGAGCGCGCGGGACAGCGCGCGGACGTCGGCCACCGCGAGGTTCATCCCCTTCGCGCCGGTCGGCGGCACGATGTGCGCGGCATCGCCGGCGAGGAACAGGCGGCCGTGCTGCATCGTCTCCGACACGAAGCTGCGCATCGGCGTCACGCTCTTCTGCGTGATCCGGCCCTCGGTTGGCGTCCAGCCGGTGTCGTTCGAGAAGCGCGTATGCAGTTCGTCCCAGATCCGTGCATCGGACCATTCGGCGAGGTCTTCATCCGGCTTGCATTGCAGGTACAGGCGCGTGACCGTCGGCGAGCGCATCGAGAACAGCGCGAAGCCGTTGTCGTGATGTGCGTACACGAGCTCGTCGAGCGACGGCGCCGCGTCCGCGAGGATGCCGAGCCATGCGAACGGGTAGACGCGCTCGAACGTGTTCAGCCGCTCGGCGGGAATCGTCTGGCGCGCGATGCCGTGGAAGCCGTCGCAGCCGGCGATGTAATCGCAGTCGATGCGGTCCGCGCGGCCGTCCGCGTGCTTGAACGTGACGAACGGGTGCTCGCTTTCGACGTCGTGCAGCGCGACGTCGCTGACTTCGAAGTGCATCTGATGGCCGTGCTCGACGCCGGCCGCGATCAGGTCGCGCACGACTTCGTGCTGGCTATAGACGGTGATCGCGCGCCCGCCGGTCAGTTCGGACAGGTCGATACGGTGGCGCTGGCCGTCGAACAGCAGCTCGATACCGTGATGCTCGAGCCCCTCGCGGCGCATCCGGTCGCCGAGGCCGGCGTCGTTCAGCGTGTCGACCGTGCCCTGCTCCAGCACGCCGGCGCGGATGCGGTTCTCGCAGTATTCGCGGGAACGCGCTTCGACGAGGATGGAATCGACGCCTTGCAGGCGCAGCAGGTGGGAAAGCAGAAGGCCGGACGGACCGGCGCCGATGATCGCGACTTGGGTGCGCATTGTTCGTCTCCAGTGTCGGCCCGACTTAGCGCTTCAGCGCTTAGTCGGGCCCCATGCAAAGCAAATTGGTTCGAGTAATGGAACACATTTGAGCGCTTTCCCGACTATGCGGCAACGCGATTCAGGAGATATGTTGTATACGTTTTGGAGATACCGACCCGGCCATGGATGCGCTCGATCTGAACCTGATTCCCTACCTCGTCGCGCTCGACGACACGCGCAACGTGAGCCGCGCGGGCGACCTGCTCGGCGTGAGCCAGCCGCGCGTGAGCACGGCGCTCGGCCGGCTGCGCGAATACTTCGGTGATCCGCTGTTCGTGCGCACATCGCGCGGCATGGAGCCGACGCCGCGCGCGCTGGCGCTGCTGCCGGCCGCCCGCGACGCGCTCGCGCAGATCGAGCGCGGCCTCGTCGCGCCGCACGATTTCGATCCGGCCGCGAGCACGCATACGTTCTCGATCGCGCTGTCGGACGTCGGCGAGATCGTGTTCCTGCCGAAGCTGTTGCAGGCGTTCGCGACGCATGCGCCGCACGCGAACCTGCGTTCGGTCTCGCTCGCGCACGACGAAGTCGGACGCGGCCTCGAAGCCGGGTCGATCGATCTCGCGGTCGGCTACTTCCCCGATCTCGACGGCAACAACTTCTTCCAGCAGCGGCTGTTCACGCACCGGTTCGTCTGCCTGATGCGACGCGGCCATCCGTTCGAGCAGACGCCGCCGTTCACGGTCGAGCAGTTCCTCGCGTGCGGGCACGCGGTGGTGCGCGCCGAAGGCCGCAGCCAGGAGGTGCTCGAGAAATATCTCGCGAAGCAGCGCATGCAGCGCCGCGCGGTGCTCGAAACGCCGCACTTCATGAGCCTGCCGTTCATCCTGAGCCGCACCGACCTGATCGCGACGGTGCCGCACGCGATCGGCTATGCGTATGCGGCCGAGCACGCGTTCATCGTGCCCGTCGAGCCGCCGCTCGCGTTACCGCGCTTCGACCTGAAACAGCACTGGCATCGCAAGTACCACAACGACCCGCGCACCGCGTGGCTGCGCGGCGTCGTCGCGTCGCTGTTCAACGACGAGCAGGACGAATGGCCGAAGTGAGGAAGGAGGCGCGGCGGCCCGCACGCACGAGCGGCGAAAGCATGAAACAATGGCCGGATATCGGCCGCCGCAGGCGGCCTTCGATGGAGCCACTACATGGGTAAGGGAAAGAAAACCACACAGCCCCAGCCGGTCGCCTCGCGGCCGAGCCGTGAAGAAGCCGAAGACGCCGTCCGCGTGCTGTTGCGCTGGGCCGGCGACGATCCCGCGCGCGAAGGCCTGCTCGACACGCCCGCACGCGTCGTGCGCGCATACGAGCAGTTCTTCGCCGGCTACGCGCTGGAGCCGCGCGACATCCTCGCGCGCACGTTCAGCGAAGTCGACGGCTACGACGAAATGATCGTGCTGAAGGACATCCGCTTCGAGAGCTACTGCGAGCACCATATGGTGCCGATCATCGGCCGCGCGCACGTCGCGTATCTGCCGAACCATCGCGTCGTCGGCATCTCGAAGCTCGCGCGCCTCGTCGACGCGTTCGCGAAGCGCCTGCAGATCCAGGAAAAGATGACCGTGCAGATCGCCGACACGCTGTTCGACGTGCTGCAGCCGAAGGGCGTCGGCGTGATCCTCGAAGCCGCGCACCAGTGCATCTCCACGCGCGGCGTGCACAAGCCGGGCGTCGAGATGGTCACGTCGCGCATGCTCGGCACGTTCCGCACCGATCCGTCGACGCGTCGCGAATTCCTGTCGATCGTCGCGAATCCTTCCTCGGTCAACCTGACGAATACCTGATGGAGCAGACGAAGCAAACGGCGCACGCGCCCGTCGTGCTCGTGACCGGCGCCGCGCGCCGGGCCGGGCGCGCGTTCGCAGAGTATTTCGCCGCGCACGGCTATCGCACCGCGGTGCATTACGACCGTTCGGCCGATGCCGCGCAGGCCGCCGCCCGCGCGATTGCCGAACGCGGGCACGATGCGGTGGCGCTGCAGGCCGACCTGTCCGATGCCGCGCAGATCACCGCGCTGATCGATGCGGTCTATGTGCGCTTCGGCCGCCTCGACGTGCTGGTCAACAACGCGTCGGTGTTCTGGCAGGACCATTTCCCGAGCTTCGATCTCGCCGCGTTCGACCAGGCGTGGGCCGTCAATTGCCGCGCGCCGATCCTGCTCACGCGCGCGTTCTACGAGCGGGCCCGCGCGGCCGGCACGCAGGGCGTCGTCGTGAACGTGGTCGACCAGAAGATCAAGGAAAACTTCCACCGCGACCATTTCAGTTACACGGTCGCGAAGGCCGCGCTCGGCAACCTGACGCAGATGCTCGCGCTGTCGTCCGCGCCGGTGCTGCGCGTGAATGCGGTGTTCCCGGGGCTGATGCTGCCGAGCGACGACCAGACGCAGGCCGACTTCGAACACGCGAGCCGCGCATCGACGCCGCTCGCGCGCATCGCGGGCCCCGACGACGTCGCCAGCGCAATCCTGCTGCTCACGGGCAATGCGTACAACGGCGTGGATTTCGTCGTCGATGCGGGCCAGAATCTGATCCGAGTCGACCAGGACGTACTGTACAAGCACCGCTCGCCGGACGGCAAGCACTGAAGCTTCGATGAACGCAGGCGGCTGCGCGCCGCCTTCGTGCGCCGGGACGAACCGGCTTCGCGCCGCTCACGCCCGCGAGCGCCCGACGGCGGCCCGGCCGCCGAACCATTGCGCGTCATCCGCGGCGTTGCGCGGAACGACGCCCGCGCATTCGCTCGCCGCGTTACGGCTTCTCGGCGCTCCCGCCTTCGCGGACCTTGCCCTGCGCGACGCTCGTGCCGGGCGGCACGCTGTGGGTGAGCCACACGTTGCCGCCGATCACCGAGCCGCGCCCGATCGTCACGCGGCCGAGGATCGTCGCGCCCGCATAAATCACCACGTCGTCCTCGACGATCGGGTGCCGTGCATTGCCCTTCACCAGCGCGCCTTCGCCATCCGCCGGGAAACTCTTCGCGCCAAGCGTGACCGCCTGGTACACGCGCACGCGCTCGCCGATGATCGCGGTTTCGCCGATCACGACGCCGGTGCCGTGATCGATGAAGAAGCTCGGGCCGATCTGCGCGCCGGGGTGGATGTCGATGCCGGTGGCCGAGTGTGCGATTTCATTGATGAACCGCGCGAGCAGCGGCACGCCGAGCTGGTGCAGCGCGTGTGCGAGCCGATGGTGCATCATCGCGAACACGCCGGGGTAGCACAGCAGGATCTCGGTGATGTGCTGCGCGGCCGGATCGCCCGCGTACGCGGCCTGGATGTCGCTGACGAGCAGCGCGCGGATCGCCGGCAACTGCCGGCCGAACTCGCGCGCGATCTCGAACGCACGTTCGTCGAGCTCGGCGAACGGCGTATCGACGTGCTCGGGCAGGAACGGCAGCGCGCGGCGGATCTGCTCGGACAGCACGCGCAGCGTGCTTTCGAGCGTGTGGCCGACGTAGAAGTCGACGCTTTCGTCGGTCAGGTCGGGGGCGCCATAGTGCGTCGGAAACATCGACGCGCGCAGGCCGGTCACAATCTTGCAGATCGCATCGCGCGACGGCAGTTCGCGGATGCCGCGCGGATGGCGCGTGCGATGGAGTTCCTCGCGCGACTCGCGCAAGCCGGCGACGATTTCTTCGAGGCCCCACTGACGGGCGGGTGATGTCGACATAAGCCAATGCGGGCAGCCGCGCGCGGATGCGCGGCCGCTAATAAAGTGACGGGTTCCGCAAGATTACCGCGTTTTTTGTCCGGGAGCGGCACCCCGGGGGATCGGCCGGACGGCCGACGCCGCATGCGTGCGGCGGCGTCACATCGAGATGCTGCTCGCGTCGATCCAGCGCACGGCCCAGTCGCGCGCGTGCGCGATCGCGTCGCCTTCGTCGTTGAACTGGAGCTCGATCGGAAAAAACCGGTTCGCCACGAGCTCCCCGTCGCTCGATCGGGAGATCACGACGTAGGGCTTGAATGAACCGTCACTGGCGCGTGCGGGCGCGCAATTCAACAGATAACCGCGGTGCGTGAAGGCAGTAGTCGCTTGCATGAATCCGCCACCTCTAGTCCCTTGCTTTGTTGTTCGCTACCCGTCTTTAAGGGTGCTGCGGCGCCCCGGCGCGGGCAGAGGCGGCGAGACTTCATCCCCTGTCGCCGCTTCGCAGGAAAAGAATCATACTCTGTAGAAAACGCGTCTTCTAGCTGAAATAAATCATGACAAATCAGTGCGCGTCGCGCGACCGCGGCGATCGCCCGCGCGCCTTTTCCCGTCGTGCCCGGAACGGGATTTGCTTCGATCCGGAGCGTGTCGCCGCCAGGAGAGCCGCGATGGAATCCTCCGCTCAAACAGGTCGTACGCATCCGCGCAGCATCGAACTCGACAACGACGACACGCACGACAGCACGGTCGACACCGACGGCAAGCACCGCGAAGCGTCGCGGCTCGCCGGGGTCGGGCCGATCTCGCCCGACGAGATCACGCGCAGCAATGCGTCGCTCGTCAATGCGATGCCGGAGGCCGGCGACGGCTTCGCCGGTTTCGACAGCCGCCCCGACGGCAATCATCCGGCGTTTGCGCTGCGCGCCGGCTACACGGTGATCGAGAAAGGCTTCGACACGCCGCCTGCGGGCGACGCGCCGTTCGGCCCCGTTCACCGGATGTACGGCAGCGCATACTGGCCCGGCCACAGCCGCCGGCCGGAGCGCGTCATCGAGCTGACGGCCGTGCCGAGATAGCCGGCGCGGCGTTTGAATCGGTCGTTCGTTTGGGATGCGCTATCGGTCGATCACGATGATCGATGGCGGTGAGTCGGCGCGTGTGATCGGACTGCACGCCGATACCCGCTCGCACGTTGTCGCAACGAACGATTCCGCGCCCTGGCATCGGCTTCGCAGTCATGCATGCCGCGCATCGCATCGACGCACAGGCATTGACCGAAGTCATGGCGCCACGGTGCGATTGCGATTGAATGGCGGTGCGTGCGACGCATCGGCATGGTGCAGCCGGGCCGGGTCGATGCGTGCGCATACGTTTACGTCAGCAATGCGGCTCGACGCTTGCCGCCTCACGCGACACGCGTCGCGCGGCGCAGCATGCGTCGCGCGCATGGCCATGCGCGACAGCGACAGAAACCACGCGGCCGCGCGGCACGACAGGCACCTCGCTGCACGATCGTGCCCGTTGGTTTACTCTGCCTCGCAGCATTGCCCGGCCCGCTCGGCCATCCGGCCGACTTCGTTTCAACCCGCCACTCGGAGACACTATGTACAAGCGTATTCTGGTTGCCGTCGACGGCAGCGACACGTCCCGCCATGCGTTCGATGCCGCACTGGCGCTCGCGAAAGCGCACGGCGCGGAGCTGCAGCCGTTCTACGTCGTCGAGAACGCCGCGATCTACTACAACGTGCCCGGCTACGATCCGTCCGTGCTGCGCGATCAGCTCCTCGCGCAGGGCAACGCACTCGCGCAGGATTTCGCGAAGCTGATGCAGGCCGCCGGCGTGAAGGGCGAAACGCAGCTGAACGAAGCGACGTCGCTCAACGACGTGTCGTCGCTGATCCTCGACGGCGCGAAAGCGTTCGGCGCCGATCTGCTCGTGCTCGGCACGCATGGCCGCCGCGGCTTCCGCCGCCTCGTGCTCGGCAGCATCGCCGAACAATGCGTGCGCCACGCAACGCTGCCGGTGCTGCTGATTCCGGCCGCCGCCAACGCGGACGAGCCGGCTGCCTGAGCGGCGTTCGGCACGTGCGCCCGGTCGCGACGTTTTGTCGCCCGACAGCGGCAACTTGCGGTGGGACAATGATTTCGTCGATTCAACGCCGGAGTAAACGATCATGCTGACGCCCGTCGCCACCCGCCCCGCCGCCACGCCCCATCCCGGTAGCTGGGCTCCCCGTCAGGCCCCGCACTGCTCGTCGTGCGCGATGCGGCACCTGTGCATGCCGCAGGGCCTGGCGCCCGAAGCGCTCAGTCGCCTCGAATCGGTCATCTGCGCGGCACGCCCGGTCAAGCGCGGCGAAGCGCTGTTCCGCGAAGGCGACGCATTCGACAACCTGTACGCGGTGCGCTCGGGTTCGCTGAAGACCGTCGCGACGCGCCACGACGGCCGCGAACAGGTCACGGGCCTGCACCTCGCCGGCGAAGCGCTCGGCCTCGACGGCATCTGCGACGATACGCACCCGCGCACCGCGGTCGCGCTGGAAGACAGCTCCGTCTGCGTGATTCCGTACAGCGCGCTCAAGGCGCTGTGCTCGGAAGCCGGCTCGATGCAGTTGCGCATGCACAAGCTGATGAGCGAACAGATCGTGCGCGAAACGTCGCAAACGATGCTGCTCGGCTCGCTGAATGCGGAGGAGCGCGTCGCCGCTTTCCTGCTCGACGTCTCGTCGCGCTACCTGAAACGCGGCTACTCGCCGTCGGAATTCAACCTGCGGATGACGCGCGAGGACATCGGCAGCTATCTCGGCATGACGCTCGAAACGGTCAGCCGCACGCTGTCGAAATTCCAGAAGCGCGGCCTGATCGAAATGCAGGGCCGCCACGTGCAGATCGTCGACTTCGACGGCCTGCAACACCTCTGACGTCGCACGGCGCGCACCGCGTGCGCGCCGCCCGCATGACGTCGCTGGTCAATCGAGAAACAGCGCGGCACGCGCCTTCAGCGCCGCGCTGAAATCGTCGAGCCAGCCGATCGACAGACGCCAGCTCTGCCAGTACAGATCGATGTCGATGGTTCGGCCGCGCGACATGTCGATCAGCTCGCCCGCCGCCAGTTGCCGGTCGACCATCCGGTCAGGGCACATCCCCCATCCCAATCCCGTTTCGCACGCGCGCAGATAGCCTGCGACGTGCGGTATCCAGTGCTGCGGCGGATCGAGATCCGCGCGCGTCACGCGTCGGATGAAACGCGCCTGCAACCCGTCCTTCGGATTGAACATCACGCACGGCGCGCGGCGCAGCGCATCGCGCGTGATCCCCGCATCGAAATAACGTGCGTAAAACGCCGGCGAGCACACCGCGCGATAGCGGATTCGCCCGAGCCGCTCCGACCGGCATCCCTGGATCGGCTCCGCCTGCGCGGTCACCGCGCCCTGCACGCTGCCGTCACGAATGCGCGAGGCCGTGTAATCCTGATCGTCGATCACGAGGTCGAGCAGCGTCTCGCGCTCCGTGCAGAACGGCCCGACCGCGTCGATGAACCACGTCGCGACGCTGTCGTCGTTGACGGCCACGCGCAGCGTCGGCCAGGCGCTCGCGACCTGGCCCGGCAACGCGGGCATCCGGCCGCCCAGTTCGGCCTCCAGCAGCTGCACGCGTTCGGTATGCCGGCACAGCAGCGCGCCCGACGTGGTCGCGACGCACGGCTGCCCGCGCTTGACGAGCACGCTGCCGACCCGCTCCTCCAGCAGCTTCACGCGCTGCGACACCGCCGACGGCGTGACGCTCAGCTCCTTGGCCGCCCGCTCGAACGAGCCGTGCCGGATCACGGCCGCGAGGGCATCGAGCAACGCGTAGTCGAGCATTAGATTTCCTTAATCCGCATTAGGTGATTTAGCTTCTCTTATTCCCGCCCCGATCGCAGACTAGCGCTACCCGATTCATCCGTCTACTGCTTCCACGGCTGTCCCCCATCATGAACTGGCTCGCTTTTTCCCACGGCGCCGCACTGTGCGCGTCGCTCATCGTCACCATCGGCGCACAGAACGCATTCGTGCTGCGCCAGGGCATCATGCGCTCGCACGTCGGCAAGATCGTGCTGCTGTGCGCGGTGTCCGACATGATCCTGATCGGCGCGGGCGTCGGCGGCGCATCGGTGCTGGTCGAGCGCTATCCGACCTTCGTCCATGCGGTGCTGTACGTCGGCCTCGCGTATCTCGCGTGGTTCGGCATCAACGCGCTGCGCCGTGCGTTCAAGCCGGGCCACGACACGCTCGACGTGCGCGGCGACGCGGTCGCCCCGCCGCCGCAACGCGCGCTCGCGATCGTACTGATGACGCTCGCATTCACGTGGCTCAACCCGCACGTCTACCTCGACACGTTCCTGCTGATCGGCACGGCCGGCGCGCGCGAGCCGGAAGGCGCGCGGCTCGCGTTCGCGATCGGCGCGATGACGGTCAGCGTCGTGTGGTTCCTCGGGCTCGGCTATGGCGCGCGATTGCTGGCGCCGTGGTTCCGCAAGGCGGTCGCGTGGCGCGTGCTGGACGGCGCGATCGGCAGCATGGTGCTGTTTCTCGCGGCCGTGCAGTTGCGGTAGGGAGGGGCGTGTCGCGGCAGATCCTGTCTGCCGCGACGTCGGGCAGCCGGCCGCGGTCGCGACCGGTATGGGGTCGGCGTCAGGCCGTCGAGGTCGCGTCGGGCAGCGGACCGCCGATCGCCGCGGGCTGGTTGCTGGCCAGTTGCGGTTCGTTGGCTGCCGTCGGGTCCTGCTGCTTGGCCGGATCGACCTTGGCGAGTTGCGTGGCGGCCTGCTCGGCCTTGTCGCCCTCGTAGCGCCAGTACAGGAACTTCTTGCCGCGCTTGCCCATGAAGTACTGACGGTTGACCGACCAGCGGCTCGATTCGGCGAAGCCGACGTGACCGTCTTCCATCTGCTTCTTGAAACCCGCGATCGAGTCGTGCACGTAGTGATCGAAGAACCGGTCGAACGTCGCGCGCGCCGCCGGATCGATACCCCCCAGCCAGTTGCCGGTGACCCGCGTGGCCGCGTCGATCGCCTTGTACTGCTCCGAGATGGTCCGGGTCAGGACGCCCCCGTTGGCGCGACGGATGAGATCCGCATCCTCGTTCCATTCGCGGTCGGTAATCGCCATGTAGGAATTCACGCCGCCCGGCGGCTTCAGCCGGCCGTCGTGCAGGCGCCGGCTGCGGCTGGCGCGCCACTGGTAGTAGCGGTTCATGTGCCAGATGATCTGCGACTCGAGCCGGCCGCTGTTCGACGCCACGCCCGCGCGCCGCTCGTTGCCCTGCCCCATGTACACGTTCCAGGCCGTCTCCAGCTCGGGGGAAATCGCGAACAGCCCGCCGGCCGATTCCACGATCTCCTTCGGCTCGCGAAACGGCACGCCGGCCTTCCACGCGTCGATATAGAGATTGTTCAACGCGACGTTGGCCAGCTCGTTGGTGCGCCCTTCCTGATAGTTGCGCTCGTAGCCGCCGCCCACGTCCGAGTGCATGCCGGGGTAATACACCTCGCGACAGTTCGAGGGAAGCTTCTGATCCTCGCGCACCGAGTCGCCGGGGAATTTCTCCCGGACTTCATGCGATGCGACATAGTGAACGCATTCCCGCACGTAGTCCGGAATGCGGATGTCGTTCGCCCATTCCGCATGGCCGCCCTTGTCGATGCTGTGGAGCATGCCGCCATAGACCGGCCCGAGGATCGCGCCGACGATGTAGGGCGCCGCCTTCTCCAGGCGGCTGCCGCCGAAGCCTGTCGACGCCACCGTATCGAGGATGCCCATGAAGTAGACGACCACTTCGGGACGCATCCCCTTCATGTTCTTCTTGTTCCACCAGAGCCGACCGCCGATGTTCTCGGCCAGCTGCTCGGTCAGCATGCGGACGAACGCCCGCGCCTCCGTGGCGCCGCGCGAGAAGCCGAACGCGGCCACGTTGATCTGGCTCACGGCCGGCATGTGGTTCGCCACGTGCTTTTCGAGCTCGCGGAGCATCCAGCGGATGCGCGCCTCGCCCTTGCTCGCGGCCGCCATGCCGAGCGCGCCGTCGATACCCTTGCCCGAATCACCGACCTTGCTGCACGGTGTGCCGACGCCCTCGACGTACCGGCCCATCGTGCGCGGATTGGCCTTGTTGAACGGGACATGGGCAAACATCGCGAGTTTGGCGATGTTGCTGTACTTGGTCTTCGCGACGTCCGTCGAACCGTTGCCGTCCTCGCCGTAGTTGTTGCCCGTGCCGTCGAAGAAGGCCGTGAACCACACGGGCTTCGGACACTCCTTGCATTGCTCGACCCGCAGCGGATCGAGCGCCTCGCGATGCCCGTTGCGGATCGAGTCCTCGACCGGCGTGATATCGGTGATGCGTCGAATGAGGGGGGGATTGCTCATGGCGGTTACGCTCCTGTTCCGGTCACGCGTCCAGCGTCAATTCCACTGGGCCGGCTTCTTGCGCCCATAGAACGGATTGGGAATTTCCTTCAGGCACGCGCGGTCGGTCAGCTTGCGCTGCGCGTCGCGCTTCGACAGGGCCACTTTCGGGTCCGGGCCGTCGACGCCGAAATCCATGTCGCCTTCCACGCGGCCATCGGGGAAGAAGTGCAGCACGATACCGCCGCTCTTGTCCTTGACGGGCGGGCGCGTGACCGTGATCTCGCCTTCGCACCACGCCATCCCCGGCTGGGTTTCCCGGTGGGTATACGGGTCGTAGTTCGCGGACGACGCTTCCATCGCGCGCTTGTCGACCACCCGCTCCCACCACACCTTGAACGTCTTCGGGGTCTTCCAGCGGAAATCCCACGCGAGACTCGGGCGCGAGCCGCCGCCGCCGGACCAGTATTTCGCGCTCCGCGGCGTGGCATGCGCGCCGTCGGCGCTCGCCGCGTCGTCGAGGCTGTTCTTGTCGGGCGGCAGCAGATAGACGCCGTAGATGTCGTAATCCGTATAGTTGAAGGACCCGGCGGTGATGACGTCGTAGTTCGGGTCGTTCCATTTGTTCACTTCGCCCGGCGCCAAGCTGTCCTTTTCGGCATCGTTCACGCTCTTGCTGCACGCAGCCGTGGAAAAAACCATCACGGACAGCAAAGTGATCCAGCAGCGGTTCATATTGAACTTCCTTCTCTTCCAGTCGATTTCATTCGAGTCGCGTCGCGCACGCGCCATCACCCGGCCGCTTCCTGCATCCGCCGCCAGTCCTCCGCCGGCACCCGCGCCAGCGCGTCCGGGAACGCCTCTCCCTGCGCCACCGCGTCGAACACGGCGGCCATCGCCGGATCTTCGTCGAAGCGCGCGCCGTAGCGCAACGCCAGTTCGCAATAGATCAGCAGCGACGCCGCGCTTTCGGCGCCGTGCGCCTGGCAGCGTGCCAGTTGATCGCGCACGAAGCCGTAGTGCTGCGCGGCCGGCAATGACGCCAGCAGCGCGGGCTTTTCGACACGCAGCCGCTCGAGCATCGTGTACGGATAGCAGGCGGCGAGCAGATCGTCTTCCTGCGCCTGGGTCAACTGCAGCGGAAACTCGGCGGCCTGCCTGACGTTGGCGGGCGCGGCGATGTCCGCCGTTCGGATCTGCAGCGCGGTATCGCGGTGAATCCAGTGCCGCACGCCCTGCGCCAGATACGCTCGATGGGCGGCGGGCAGCATGTCGAGCCAGAACGGCAGCACGCGCGGATCGAAGAAGCGCATCAGCATCACGCTCTCCATCTGCTCGAGCTGGACATCGACCATCGGCGCCAGATGCGCGGCCAGTCGCTCGAGCGACAGCGGCGACACGAGCACGCTCGCCGCCAGCCACGGAATGCCGGGCGGCTCGATCGCGTCCGCAGCCTCGGCCTCGGCGCTGTCGGCGGCGGGCTGCCATTCGAACAGCAGCGGCCCGACGACTCTTGCGTCGTCGTCGGTGTCGTCGCCGAGCAGCGAGGCCGCGACGAACGCGGGCCACGCCGCCTTGTCATCGTCCGGCAAGGTATCCAGCAATGCGCCGTCGATCAGGACGTAAGCGCGCAGCCCGTCCTGCGACGACAGCGTCGCCTGCAGCGCGTCGGCCGTCTGCGCGGCGATCAGGTCATTCGTCATGCGCGGCCCTGCCTCACGCCTTGGCCGCGAACGGCGACGCCATCGATGCCGCGTTGACCATGCACGGCGCGCACGCCGTGCCGGGGAACGCGCGCGCGGGCACCGGCAGGCTGTCCGGCCCGATGAACGTATGCGACGCCGCATGCGCGGTGAATTCGCCCTTGGTCCCGTGCACGATGCCGCTGCCGTTCCAGCGCGTATAGCTGGTCCCGCCGTTGATCAGGACTTCTTCCTTCGCGGTGATGGTGATGCGGTTCGCATCGACCTTCACGTCCAGCTTGGCGAGCACGTTGACGCTGTCCTTGAGCGCCTGGATGTCGATGTCGGCGGCGGCGGCCACGAGCCGGATGCCCTTCTCGAACGCGGCGACGCGCACCGCTTCCTGCGCGCTGACCAGCATGCTCTTGCCCGCGCCGATGCTCGTGTGGGCGCCGCTCGTCAACGCGACGTGCTGGTCGCTCGCGACATGGGTCGACCCCGTCGTCGTCGCCAGAATCCCCGCCGGGCTGGCGAGCGCGAGGAACGGCTGCGCGAACTCCGGAAACTCGCCCTGCTGCGGATTGCCGCCGCTGCCCCTCAGGCCGTCGTTCTGCGTCCTGAGCGCCTGATGAACGGCGTCCTGATCGCCGGACTCCTGCGCCTTCACGTCGTGCGCGGACCCCGACAACGATTCGTGCAGGTCGTGCGCCTTGTCGAGGCGCGCGACGGTCTCGCCGATGTCGGTCGCATGGGCACGCGCGTCGTAGCGCGCCTCGCTGGTCACGAGCAGGCCCTTGGCCGCCCGTACCGCGCCATGCGCGTCGGTCCGCAATTCGAAGCCGCGGGCGCGCTGATCGGTGCGCCCCTGGGTCGCGTCGATGCGGACGTTGTGCCCGAGCGTCAGTTCGCTCGCGTCGGTATCGCTGCGCAGCTTCAGCTGGAGCTGCTGCGGCGTGTCGTCGAGCAGCACGTGGTTCGAGCGCCCGCCCGCCGCATTGCCGCCGTCGCCCGACAGCTCGCGACTGCGCAAGCCGGTCAGCACGTGCTGGTCGGGCAGCGCCCACGGCGGCATCCGTTCCGCGTTGTACGTGGTGCCCGACACGACGGGCCGGTCGGGATTGCCGTCGAGGCACATCACGAGGACCTCGCTGCCCACGCGCGGATGCGCGATCATGCCCTTCTCGCCGCCCGCCCAGCCGGCGGCCACGCGAATCCGCGCGCTGATCTGCGCCGCCCGATCCCAGTGATAGACGATGCAGACGCGGCCGTACTCGTCGACGTCGACGCTGCCGGCTCCCTTCGCGCCGGCAACGGTCGCGGTTTGCGGCGCCAGCACGCGCACCGGTTCGCTGTTGAACCCGCGCCCCGGTCGCCACGGCGTACGTCGATGGCCCGCGACGAAGCGGTTGCGATACTCGGGCTTGCCGTCGGCCTGCAGGTAATTGTTCGCCGCTTCGTGACAGGCTTCGAGAATCAGGTACTCGTGATCCTGCGGGCTGCCCGACGCCACGCTGAAGTGATCGGACAGCTGGAACCAGCGCCCGGGCAGGATGCCGTGATGATTGCCGGCCGCGTCGAAACGCGTCGCGGCCGCCTCGATCTCTTCCATCCGCACACGCGCGAGCGCGTCGCCGGCGCGCGTCTGCTTCGCGAAGCCGTAGTGCCCCACATATTCATGATGCTCGACCTGCGGCGCGACACCCGGCGGATGCAGCGTCGGAATCTGCGCGTGGGCCGCATGCGGCGCCTTGAAGTCGAACGCCGTCGCGCTGTAGCTACCGGCCGATAGCGACCGTACCGCGGACCATTGCGAAATGGCGTCGGCGGCCATCGGGCCGTCGTGCGTCTGGAAGCGGATCTGCGGCGAGCGGCCGTCGACGGCCGGGCACTGCACCGTGCTGTCGTCGCCGACGATCAGCTTCAGGCCTTTCTCGTCATGCTCCCACCAATACAGGAACCCGACGGCTTCCAGATGGCGAACGATGTAGTTCCAGTCGCTTTCGCCGAGCCCGCCGCCCTGGACGTTCATCGTGCGTGCCGGATCGTCGCCGCGCACGCGCCACTCCCATGACGGCGCGAGCCCCTGGTAGTCGGCGAGCAGCGTGCCGATCTGCTGCTGCAGCGATTGGCCGAGGAACAGGCGGTTGTTCACGCGGGTCCGCAGGAAGTAACTCCACGGGCGCAGCACCGCGCGATATTCCGCGATCGAATCGTCGTTGCGGACCAGCGAAAACTCGGTGCAGTAACCGGTGAAATAACGCAGGCCGCCGTCGGGGCGCACCATCGACACCGCGAGCAGCTTGCCCAGCATGTCGGCCAGCGTGACGCCCGCCTCGCCCGACAACAGCGTCACCTCGAACGTGAAATCGATCCCGAGCCCTTCGTGCGCGACGAGACGCTCGGCCACCAGCCGCGCCGGACGTTGCCGCCCGTACGAGTCGGTCACCGACGGCGCGTCGTCGTGAGGAAAGGACAGCGCGAGCAGGCGTTTGTCCTGCAGGAAAAACGGGGTTCGAATGAATGCCGCCAGGTCAGCCATGACCGCCTCAGAATGATTTTTCGTTCGTATGGCAGCGGCCCGCTGCCTCCCTTAATTTTGGGATGAAAGGATATCGTAGACAACGCATCGCGACAACATTGACGCCATGCGTCATTTCCCTAACCTGGCACGGAAAATCGGTAATAAATACAGCGCCTTGCGCGCGGCGGGGCCGGCGCTCGAACGGAGGTCGCCGCCGTGATGACGTCACCGCGTCCGGCATGCCGGCGCACGCGCGCGAAACCTGCCGGTTGGTGCGCCGGGGGCGGAACCTCGCCACGTAGTCGCCGTCTCAACGCGACCGGCTTCACGTCCCGCAGTCCCCTCCCGTCACCCGCAGCTTACGGAGCAGAACATGGCACATCGCACCCTCGGTACATCCAGCATCCAGGTTTCGCCGCTCGCGTTCGGCGGCAACGTCTTCGGCTGGACCGTCGACGAAAACGCATCGTTCGCGTTGCTCGACGCGCTCGCCGACACCGGCATCAACTTCATCGACACGGCCGACGTCTATTCGGCCTGGGTTCCCGGCAACCACGGCGGCGAATCGGAAACGATCATCGGCAAGTGGCTGAAGCGCTCCGGCAAGCGCGAGCAGGTCGTGATCGCGACCAAGGTCGGGCTCCTCGGCACGCGCGCCGGGCTGTCGAAAGACAACATCCTGAAGGCCGTCGACGATTCGCTGCGCCGCCTGCAGACCGACTACATCGACCTGTATTTCTCGCACCGCGATCTCGCCGACACGGCCCCGCTCGAAGAAACGCTCGGCGCGTATCAAACGCTGATCGATGCGGGCAAGGTGCGCATCATCGGCGCGTCGAACTACAGCGGCGCACGGCTGCGCGAAGCCGCGGCCATCAGCGCGCGCGACGGACTGCCCGCCTACCAGGTCATCCAGCCCGAATACAACCTGCTCAACCGCGCCGACTACGAACGCGATCTCGAGCCGGTCGTGCGCGAGCTGAAGCTCGGCGTCGTCAACTACTACGCGCTCGCGAGCGGGTTCCTGTCGGGCAAGTACCGCAGCGAAGCCGACCTGAAGAAGAGCGTGCGCGGCGATCGCGTCGCCGGCTATCTGAACGAACGCGGGCTGCGCATTCTCGCGGCGCTCGACGCCGTATCGGCGAAGCACGGCACGCAGCCGGCCGCGATCGCGCTCGCCTGGCAGATCGCGCGGCCGACGATCACCGCGCCGATCGCGAGCGCGACGTCGCTCGAGCAGCTCGCGCTGCTCGGTGAAGCGATCCGCGTCACGCTCGATCAGGACGACGTCCGCCAGATCGACGAAGCCAGCGCGCCCTGAAGTCCGTGGCACTGGCAGCGCCGGCCGGGAGAACCGCATCGCGGTTCCACGGCCTGCCTGCGATGCGCGCCAGGTGAATGAATGCAATGGCGGGCAGCCGATGGCCGCGCGGTTCGACCGCGCTTCCTCGCGCCGAACCTGACCACACCCTCGCCGCGCCGCAAACGAAAACGGCGCGTGATGCACGCGCCGCCGCCAAACCATCCGCAAACCGCCGTCAGCCCGCGGCCTCGCGCGCCGCATCGCGCAGCGCCATCGGCGACGCGCCGTAGCGCTCGCGGATCGCGCGGCTGAAATGCGCCTGGCTCGAAAACCCCCAGCGGAACGCGATCTCGCCGATGCTCGTCTTGCGCAGCCGCGCATCCGTCAGCTCGCGATGCGCGTGCGACAGCCGTTCCGACCAGATGTGCTGCGTGATCGACTCGCCTTCGGCCGCGAAGAGGCGGCCCAGATGCCGCAGCGACAGCCCGACCGCATCGGCGACGGCCTGCGGCCCGAGCTCCGGCTCGCCCAGATGCGTCGCGATGTACTGCTTCGCGGTCAGCAGGTACGACAGCGACGCGCGCGAGGCGCCCGCACCGTTCACTTCCGCGTCGATGAGTTCCGCGATCAGCGTGCGCGTGTGCTCGGCGAACCGCGCGGCGTCGCGCTCCACCGGCGCCTTCATGAACCGCTCGACGCTCGCGCGCAACGTTGCGCCGAGCATCGCGCCCGCGCCCGGCTTCGGCGCGATCCGCAGCGGCAGCGCGGCCAGTTCCGCATCGAGGCGGTCGTCGAACGTCGTGATCGGGATATCGATCAGCAACTGCCGCATCGGCGTGAGGAATCCGAACAGATACGGCACGCGGGTGTCGTAGACGACGAGATCGCCGGCCTCCGCGAGCAGGCACCGGTCGTGCTGGATGAAATACGCGCGCCCGCTCAGGATCTGGCAAGCGAACAGCGACTCCTTCGGCAACTGGCGCACCAGCGCGGGGCTGCGCTCGATCACGTGATCCTGCCCGCTGATGTCGGCGATGCCGAGGCCCGGCAGCGCGATATCGGTCTTCTCGGCTTCCAGCCCGGCCGGCGACAGCGACGAGCAGCGCAGGCCGACCAGCGTCGCCGCGTTGAACGCATCCCAGTACGCCATCCGGTCGCGCGCCGGCACGTCGGCCGTCGAGCCTCGCGTGCGTGAAAAAACGGTCGAATTCGTCACGTCGCCTCCTGCTGGCGCCTGTCGTGCGGAGCGGCACGGATTGGGGGATGGTTCGTCTGGATTCTGGTGCGATGCAATGTCCGGCGCGGTCAAGCAATGCGTCCCGCCCAGTCAAGAGCGGCGCGCGCCGGCTGGATAAAGTCGAGCCCACGACAACCCATGAAGGAGACACCCCGTGGTCGACAAAGCCGTATCCGAATTCTGGCAAAACATTCCGGCGATTGCCAATCCGTTCAAGCCCGATGCGCTGCCCGAGGCCTACATCCCGAACGCGGCCACCGACGACGAGCGCTATTACGTTCCGTTCACCGAAACGGTTTCGTCGCGGCCGCTGTGGATCTCGCCGTCGCAGAACAAATGGTGCGACATCCTGATGGCGAAGGAAGCCGGGCTGGTGAACCGGCACTATCACCCGCACGAGGTGTTCGCGTACACGCTGTCGGGGAAATGGGGTTACCTCGAACACGAATGGACCGCGACGCGCGGCGATTTCGTGTACGAGACGCCGGGCGAGGGCCACACGCTCGTCGCGTTCGATCACCCCGAGCCGATGCGCGCGTTCTTCATCGTCAAGGGCCCGCTGATCTGGCTCGACGACGCAGGCAATCCCGACGGCTATTTCGACGTGCATTCGTACATCGCGATGTGCAAGGCGCATTACGAGAAGGTCGGCCTCGGCGCGCAAGCGGTCGAGAAGCTGTTCCGCTGACGCGCGGCGAGGCTCACGATGACGTCCCCTTCCTCCTCCAGGCGCGCCTGGACGTACGAGAACAGGCTGCTGCTGATCCTGTTCATGACGTTCGGCTTCGTGTTCTTCGACCGCCTCGCGCTGTCGTTCCTGTTCCCGTTCATGTCGGCCGAGCTGCACCTGACGAACACGCAGCTCGGCATGGTGTCGTCCGCGCTCGCGCTCACGTGGGCGCTGTCGGGCGCCGCGACCGGCGCGTGGTCCGACGCGCGCGGCACCCGCAAGCCGCTGCTGGTCGCGGCCGTGCTCGGCTTTTCCGTGTGCTCGGCACTGTCGGGGCTCGTCGGCGGCTTCGCGAGCCTGATCGCGTTTCGCGCGCTGATGGGCATCGCCGAAGGCCCCGTGCTGCCGCTGTCGCAATCGCTGATGGTCGAAAGTTCGACGCCGAGCCGCCGCGGGCTGAACATGGGCCTGCTGCAAGGCTCGGCCGCCGGCCTGCTCGGCGCGATGATCGGCCCGCCGGTCGTGATCGGCATCGCCACCGCGTATGGCTGGCGCGAGGCGTTCTACGTGTCGTGCATTCCGGGCTTCCTGATCGCGTTCTGCATCTGGCGCTGGGTGCGCGAAATGCCGCCCGGCGGCGTGCGCCACGTGCAGGCGGAAAGCGCGGCCACGCATGGCGCTCAGACAGCCGGCGGCGCCCAGGTCAGCCGCTGGGCATTGCTGAAGGAGCGCAACATCCTGCTCTGCGTGCTGATCAGCTGCTTCTTTCTCACGTGGTTCGTCGTGATCATCTCGTTCGCGCCGGTGTTCCTCGTGGAAAGCCGCCACCTGGCGCCGTCCGACATGGGCGTCGTGATGACCTGCCTCGGCGCCGCGTGGGTGTTCTGGGGCTTCGCGGTGCCGGCGATCTCCGACCGGATCGGCCGCAAGCCGACGATGATCGGGTTCGCGCTGATCGCGGCCATGTGCCCGGTCGTGCTGATCCACGTCGGCTCGGTCTGGGCGCTCGGCGCGCTGGTGTTCGTCACGTACACGGGCCTCGGCTGCTTCACGCTGTTCATGGCGACGATCCCGGCCGAAACGGTGCCGCCGCGTGCGATCGCGAGCGCGCTCGGGCTGATCATGGGCGCCGGCGAGCTGATCGGCGGCTTCGTCGCGCCGACCGTCGCCGGCTTCGCGGCGGACAGGTACGGCCTGCAGTTCGCGATGTGGACCTCGACCACCGGCGCGATCCTCGCGTGCGTGCTGTCGTTCGGCCTCGTCGAAACCGCGCCGGCCGTGCTGCGCAAGCGCGCACTCGAAGGCGCCGCGGCCGGCCGCCTCAATACGCCCAACCTCGGAGGACGCTGACATGCGCGCACTTCAATGGCATGGCCCGCGCGACGTCCGTCTCGTGGAAATCGACACGCCGCGCGTCGGCCCCGGCGACGTGCGCATCGCGGTCGCGTATTGCGGGATCTGCGGCAGCGACCTGCATGAATACGCGGACGGCCCGCACGCGATTCCAGTCGATGCGCCGCATCCGCTGTCGCGCCGCACCGCGCCGCTGACGCTCGGCCACGAGTTCTGCGGCACCGTCGTCGAAGTCGGCGCCGACGTGACGACGCTGCGCGCGGGCGACCGCGTCGCGGTCGAACCCGAGTATCGCTGCAGCCAGTGCGCGTACTGCCGTTCGGGGTCGTACAACCTGTGCGTGTCGATGGGCTTCGCCGGGCTGATGGGCGACGGCGGGATGGCCGACTTCGCGGTCGTGCCGGCCTACATGCTGCATCGCCTGCCCGACGGCGTGAGCCTCGAACAGGCCGCGGTAATGGAGCCGGCCGCCGTTGCGCTGCATGCGCTGCGGCGCGGCGAACTGCGGCTCGGCGAGACCTGCGCGGTGTTCGGGCTCGGGCCGATCGGCCTGCTGCTGATCATGCTCGCGAAGCTGCAGGGCGCGACCACGATCGTCGCCGTCGACGTGTCGCCCGAACGGCTCGCGGCCGCCACGCGCTTCGGTGCGACGCATGCGTTGGATGCGCGCACGCTCGATGCATCCGCGTTGCAGGACGCGATTCGCGCGGCCACGGGCGGGCTCGGCGTCGATACGAGTTTCGAGGCGGCCGGATTGCAGGCCACGTTCGAATCGGCGATGCGGGCACTGCGCAAGGGCGGCCGCGTCGTGATGGCCGGCCTGATGCCGCACGCGGGTTTCGACGCGTTCCGCGCGGTCAACGACGAGTTGACCGTCACCACGAGCGTCGGCTACCGGCACGCATACGAAGACCTGCTGCGCATCGTCGTGTCGGGCGCGCTCGACCTCACGTCGATCGTCACGCGCACCGTGTCGCTCGAGGATGCCGTCGCCGACGGCTTCGACGCGCTGCTCGCCGATCGCGCGCAGATCAAGATCCTCGTTTCACCCACGCAACGGCCGGCCCGTCGCGCGTCCACCACCGGGAGCATCGAGCATGAGTCGTCAGTGGGCGTTTGACGGGCAGTCCGTCGTGGTGACGGGCGGCACATCGGGCATCGGCGCGCGCACCGCGCTGCGGTTCGCGCAGGCCGGCGCATCGGTCGTCGCGCTCGGGCTCGACGCCACCGGCCCGCATGCGCCCGTGCATGCCGGTGTCCGATGCGTGGAACTTGACGTGGCCGACGGCGCGGCGCTGACGCGCACGATCGCCGCGCTGCCGCGGCTCGACGTGCTCGTCAACGGCGTCGGCATCAGCCGGCACGCGGGCGAATACCGGATGGACCAGTTCGAGCACGTGCTGAACGTGAACCTGACGTCGGTGATGCGGGCATCCGACGCCGCGCTGCCCGCGCTGGCGGCCAACGGCGGCAGCATCGTCAATATCGCGTCGATGTACACGTACTTCGGCAGCAAGGACCGGCCCGCGTACAGCGCGAGCAAGGGCGGTATCGCACAGCTCACGCGTTCGCTCGCGCAAGCGTGGGCCGATCCCGGTATCCGCGTGAACGCGGTCGCCCCGGGCTGGATCGACACGCCGCTCAGCAGCGCTCTGATGGCCGACCCACTGGCATCGCGCCGCATCCTCGAGCGCACGCCGCTCGGGCGCTGGGGCACGGCCGACGAAGTCGCGGAAGTGATCCTGTTCCTGTGCTCGCCCGGCGCGTCGTTCGTCACCGGCGCGGTCGTGCCGGTGGACGGCGGGTATTCGACGGTCTAGCGCGCGGCGCGCGGGCCGCGGAAGGTCGCCGGATCGACGCGACCTGCCGATGCCCGTTGCGCGCCACGCTCCCTTTGACCGTCGCCGAACCGGGTTCTCCCGGTTCATGTTTCTTCATATCAATCAGTAGTCCCATTAAAAATATCCGGCTCGATCGGATCATGTGAGGAGCACTTTGGAGATGACGAAAAAGACCTTTCTGGCGCTCGCGGCCTGCACGCTTCCGGCCGCGGCGTTCGCGCAGAGCAGCGTGACGATGTTCGGGCTGATGGATACCGGCATCAGCTACGTCAGCAATCAAGGCGGCCATGGCGCCGCGAAATTCGACGACAACATCTTCTTTCCGAACCTGCTCGGCTTCGAGGGCAAGGAGGATCTCGGCGCGGGCACGCGTGCGATCTTCCGGCTCGTCAACCAGTATTCGCTCGGCAACGGCTCGATCATCGGCGGCGGACTGTTCGCGCGCACCGCCTATGTCGGGTTGCAGAACGACCGGTACGGCACGCTGACGCTCGGCAACCAGTACGAATTCATGGTCGATGCGCTGGCCGCCAGCGGCAACGAGATCGCGCAAGATCTCGTCGGCCTGTACGGCTTTCGCAACGGGCCGTTCGATCGGCTCGCGCTGCCGAACAACCCGACCGGCGCATTCGACTGGGACCGCGTCGCGGGCAGCAATCGCGTCGCGAATTCGGTCAAGTACACGAGCCCGTCGCTGTCGGGCCTGACCTTCGGCGCGCTATACGGTTTCGGCAACGTCGCGGGGTCGATCGGCGCGAACAACACGGTCAGCGTCGGCGCCAGCTACGAACACGGCCCGTTCGGCGCGGGCGCCGCCTATACGAACCAGAAATACGGCGCGGCCGACGGGCTGCCGCCCACCAGCGTACGCAACTGGGGCGCCGGCGTGCACTACACGGTCGGTACGGTCACGGGCAAGGCGCTCTTCACGACCGTGCACAACGCGCGCAACGGCGCGGGCGCGTGGTCAGCGGAAGCCGGCGCCGCGTGGCGGCCGTCGCCGGTATGGGTGATCGGCGCGAGCTACACGTACATGAAGGGCAACGACACGCTCGACGACGCGCACGCGCATCAGCTTCTCGCCGCCGTCCAGTACTGGCTGTCGAAGCGCACGATGGTGTACGTGGCGGGCGTGCATCAACGCGCGAGCCACGGCAGCAACGCGCAGATCAACGGCGTGATGGACGCGAACGGCGCATCGAGCGGCGCGTTGCAGTCGATCGCGCGGGTGGGGTTCAGTACGCGGTTCTGATCCGGCGCGGACGCGAACGGTCGGCGTTCCGGCATGCGGAGCATGCTGACGACGAAGGCGCGACGAAGGCGCGGCGCCGGTTGGGCCCGCTGCCTGCGTCCCCATCGACGACCGCTACCGCAGCGGATCGCCCATGTCGCGCGTCCTCGCCGCATCGCGACACTGCGACGGCGTGACGCCGAAACGCCTGCGGAACAGCCGCGCGAAATACGCGGGATCGGAAAAGCCCGACTGCAGCGCGAGGCGCGTAATGCTCGCGCCGTCGGCGCCGGTCTGCGACAGCACGTCGTGGCACTTCTCGAGCCGCAGACGCTGGATCATCGCCTGCGGGCTTTCGCCGATCGATTCGAATGCCTGGTAGAGCGTGCGGCGACAGACCTTCAATGCCGCCGCGATGCGATCGGGCGACAGTTCGCCGTCGTCCAGATGCCGATGAATGTAGTGCTGCGCGTCGCGCAGCAACGCGTCGCGGAGCCTGCGCCGCGACGCGGGCGCCGTCCCGTCCGCAAAATCGATGTCCTCGGCGATCAGCGCGGCCACCAGCTCCAGCACGCCGAAGCGGCTGCGCGGATTCATGCGCGGGCCCTCGGCGATCATCGCCTGCAGGCTGGCGAGCGCGACCGCCGCGCCGCCCGTCGTCGGCATCGCGCGGCCGATTGCGTGCCGGGCCAATGCCAGCAGCGCGTCGTGATCGGCCACTTCGCACAGCATCGTGACGAACTCGCCGCCGGTGTCGCTTTGAATCCAGTACGGGCTGCTCGCCTCGTACAGCGTGAAATGTCCGGGCGGCACGACCACCTCGCCCGCACGCTGTTCGAGCGTCGCCGCCCCGCTCAGTTGCCAGATCACCTTCACGTAGCGGTGCTTCAGCGTCCTGCACGCGTCGCGCCCGATGGAGGCGCTGTGCGCGCTTGCCGAAACACGCGCGACGCGGCAGCGCGCATGATCGAACACGTCGACGCGTGCGTCGAATTCGCCGGATGCGCCGGCGCTCAGTTCCAGTGGAAAGAATCGATGCCGGATCTGCTCCGACCAGCACGCAATGCCGCCGTCCCGCCGCCGCGAAAGCGATCCCGAATCGATCATGACGTTCATCTCCAGAAGAATCCGGCTTTCAAGTCCGTCCGTTACCTGGCCGCAAGCATCCCTGCACCGCAGGCGCGATGATCGACTCGTCCGACTTCCCGGTTGCGTGTGGCGACGCGTGCCGGTCATGCATCGAGGGGATCGGATCGAAGCATACGACGCGGCCGCGCAAAAAAAAATTCACATAACGCCCATGCCCGGCCGGGACGCTACCTGATGCGGTAAAGATTTCACCTAGATGCACCGCACTCCTGACGGCTCTGCACGCAAACACATGCGACCCGCAATACGGCGCGGCACCCTGCTGACGAGCGGCCCCCCATCCATTCGGGTTTGCCGGCTCACGCCGTCAAACACACCGCCCGAAGACCAACAGCGGCCGCTCATGCGCCGCAGCAGGAAACAAACGATGAAAAAGCTACGCATTTCCCTGATGTTTTCCGCGCTCGTCGCCGCGCACGGCGCTCATGCGACCGAAGGCGGCGGTTCCCTCTATCCGACCGGCGCGGAAGGTTACCTGTGCTGCGCGCTGCCGCCGCCCGGACGCTATGCGCTGATCTACGCCGAGCGCTACCACGCCGGCGAACTGCGCGACAACGACGGCCGCAACGTCGCACCGCCGGATTTCAGCCTCACCGCGTATGCGGTCACGCCGCGGATCGTGTGGGTGACGCCGTACACCTTCGCCGGCGCGTCGCTGGCCATGCATGCGCTGCTGCCGCTCGTCACGCTCGACGTCCACGCGGGCGGGCAATCGCAACGAAGGACCGGCATCGGCGACATGACGTTCGGGCCGGCGCTCGGCTGGCACGTCACGCCGACGCTCCATACGCTGCTCGCCGTCGACGTCTTCGCGCCGACGGGCCGGTACGACAGGAACGACCTCGCCAATATCGGCCGGCACTACTGGGCGATCCAGCCGATTGCCGGCCTCTCGTACGGTGGCCGCACCGGGCCCGTGTTCGACGCCAAGGTCATGTGGACCTTCAACCGGCGCAACCCGGCCACGGATTATCGGTCCGGTCAGGAATTCATCGTCGACTATTCGGCGGGCTGGGGCTTCGGCAACGGGCTGACGGTCGGTGCGGGCGGCTATTTCTACCGGCAGATGACGGACGATTCGCAGGCCGGACAGACCATCGCCGGCAATCGCGGCCGTTCGTTCGCGATCGGCCCGTCGATCAAGTACGACAGTGGGAAGGGCTGGTTCGTGACCGCCAAATACCAGATGGAAACCACGGTACGGAACCGCCCCGAAGGCGCGGCATTCTGGCTGAAGGCCGTGTTTCCGCTGTGATCCGAACGCGTCCGCGCCGGCGTCGGCCGGCGCGGCGGCGGCGCAGGTCGTCCCTGCGCCGCGTCCTTCATCGGCCGAGCAGCAGATCGGCGCCGCGTTCGCCGATCATGATCGCCGGCGCATTGGTATTGCCGCTGGGCACCTGCGGGCAGATCGAGCAGTCGATCACGCGCAGGTTCGCGAAGCCGTGCACGCGCAGCGACTTCTGATCGACCACCGAGGTCCGCGGGTCCGTGCCCATCCGGCAGGTGCCGGCCGGGTGATAGACGGTCTTGATGTCCTGCCGCACGAACGCCTCGAGCGCCGCCCGGTCGTCCGGATCGATCCGCGCGGGCGCGACGATCTCCTTCACGTGCGCCTGCAGCGCCTTCGCCGACAGGATCCGGAGCCCGGCCTGAACGGCACGGATCTGCCCTTCGAGGTCGGCCGGATCGCTGAGGAAGTTCGCATCGATCGTCGGCAGATCCGCCGGGTCCGTGCTGCGCAACCCCACCTGCCCGCGCGACTTCGGTTGCAGATGGCCGACCTTGACCGACATGCCGTGTTCGCTCGCCGGCGGCTTCTCGCCCGGCGTATTGTCGAAATTGTCGAGCAGCGGCAGGAAATGGAACTGGACGTCCGGCCGCCCGGTGCCGAGCGTGTCGATGAAAGCGCCGCCTTCGAGGATGTTGCTGGTCAGCAGCCCGCTGCGGAAGCATTTCCATTGCAGGAAATGGCGCATCGCCCTGAGCCCCGCATTCTCGCCGTAGAGGCTGGTCGGCGTGCGGATCGACGCCTGCACCGACATGTGCAGATGATCGTGGAAGTTCTTGCCGACCGGCAACGCGGCCACCGTGTCGATCCCGAGCGCGCCGAGTTGCTCCGCCGGCCCGATGCCGGACAGCATCAGTACCTTCGGGCTGCCGATCGCCCCCGCGCTCACGACGACCTCCCGGCGCACGCGCACCGCCACCGGCGCATTGCCGCCTTCGCTGAATTCGACTGCCACCGCACGCTCAGCATCGGTGCGGATGCGGTGCACGAGCGCACCCGTCACCACCTTCAGCTTCGCGTCGTCGCGCACCGACGCCAGATACGTGCGGGCCGTACTCGCGCGTTCGCCGTCGCGCGTCGTCGTCTGGTAATAGCCGATGCCCTGCTGCACTTCGCCGTTGAAATCGTTGACGTAGGACAGCCCCATCTCCTGCCCGGCCCGGATGAACGCGGCCGTCAACGGATGCCGATAGCGGTTCTCGCTGACGGGCAGCGGCCCGGTCTGGCCGTGATACGCGGGCCCCAGGCTTTCGTTCGCTTCCGCCTTCATGAAGTACGGCAGCACGTCGTCGTAGCGCCAGTCGGTGCAGCCCCACTGTGTCGCCCAGTCGTCGTAGTCGTCGCGCTGCCCGCGGATGTAGATCATCCCGTTGACCGAACTGCCGCCGCCCAGCACCTTGCCCTGCGCGATGATCATCCGGCGGCCGTTCGCGTTCGGCTGCGGTTCGGTCATGTAGGGCCACGATTTCTTCTGGAACACCTGCATCACGCCGCCCGGAATCCGGTGAAACGGATTGTCGTCGCGCGTGCCGGCCTCCAGCAGCAGCACCGAGCCGGCGTTCTGCTGGATCAGCCGCGCGGCGACGACGCAACCGGCGGAACCCGCGCCGATGACGACGTAATCGAAGGTCAGGTCTTGAGTAGTCATGTGTCTGTCGATAGGGGTGAGCGGGCCGGTGGCGCAACGCCCGTGGTTTCGTTGTGGTGGTGGTGGTGTTTCCGTGCCGGAACGGGCACCGCTTCGGCTACAGCGCGATCGTGACGACCTTCTCTTCCAGATACGCATCGAGCCCGCTTTGCGACAGGTCGCGGCCGACGCCGCTGTCCTTGAAACCGCCCCACGGCAGCCGCGCGTCGAGCGGGCTCCACGCGTTCACCGCGACCGCGCCGACCCGCAGGCGGGCAGCCGTGCGATGGGCGGTCGCGAGATCGCGCGTCCACACCGTCGCCGACAGGGCGTAGACGGTGTCGTTCGCGAGCGCGACGGCTTCGTCCTCCGTCTCGAACGGGATGATCGTACCGACCGGCCCGAACACTTCGTCGCGCGCGATGCGCAGCGCCGGGTCGACGTTCGCGAAGATCGTCGGCCGCACGAAAAAGCCTTGCGACGGCACCGGCTCGTCGCCCGCGACCAGCGTCGCGCCGTCGCGGAGCGCGGTTGCGATATGCGTTTTCACGCGCTCGGCGTGGCGCGCGCTGATCAGCGCACCCATTTGCGTCGCCGGGTCGAACGGCGTGCCGACCTTGACCGATCGCGCCGCGTGCGCGAGCGCGCCGACGACGTCGTCGTAGCGACGGCGCTGCACGAGCACGCGCGTGCCGGCCGCGCAGGTCTGCCCCTGGTTGACGAACAACCCCATCGCGACGCCGGCCACCGCCTCCTCAAGATTCGCATCGTCGAAGATGATCTGCGGCGCCTTGCCGCCGAGTTCGAGCGTCAGCCGCTTGAATTGCGCGCCGGCTTCGCGTGCGATCGTCCGGCCGACCTCGGTGCTGCCGGTGAAGCTGATCTTGTCGACGCCCGGATGATTGACGAGCGCGGCCCCGACCGATGCACCGATGCCGTGCACGAGATTGACGACACCCGGCGGAAAGCCGGCCTGCGCGGCCAGATCCACCAGCGCGCCGACGGCGAGCGGCGCGTCCTCCGATGGCTTGATCACGACCGTGCAGCCTGCCGCCAGCGCGGGCGCCAGCTTCCAGCACGCGATCATCAGCGGCGCATTCCACGGCACGATCAGTCCGGCGACGCCGACGGCCTCGCGCACCGTGTAGTTGACCGTCGGGCGTCCCATGAAGCCGCCGGTCGGAATCTGCCGGCCTTCGAGCTTGTCGGCCCAGCCGGCGAAATAGCGCAGCGTGTCGATCGACATCGGCAGGTCCATCATGCGCACCTCCATGGCCGGGCGCCCCTGCTCGCGCGCCAGCAGCTCGACGAAGCGTTCCGCGTCGTGCTCGAGCAGATCCGCCAGCCGATGCAGCAGTTGCGCCCGCGCGGCGCCGGGCAACCGGCTCCACGGCCCGCCGTCGAATGCGGTGCGCGCCGCGCGCACGGCCCGGTCGACGTCGGCTTCGGTGCCGGCCGCGACGCGGGCCAGCAGGTGTCCGGTGCACGGTTCGAATTTCTCGAACCACTCGCCGTGCGCGGCGTCGCACGGCTCGCCTGCGATCCGGTGTGTGAGGGTGTAGTCGGCTGTCATGTCGTGATCTCCAGATCAGGCGCCGATCCGGGGCAGGAAGGATCGGCTTGTCTGGCCCACTGTAGGGCGCGGGTGACGGCGACGCTGGGACATCCGTGCGCCGGATGCAGGATTCGCATGCATGCGCGCCGGTCAGCATGGGCAATCGATCCGCGGATCGATCTTTCGTGCGCTGTCGCCACTCGGGCGAGTGTGTCTCGACAATAAAGCGCGAAACGCGATTCCGCGGTCAGGTTACAGAAACAGCAGCGCCGGATTCAACGCCGTTTCGTCGCACGGCTGCGCGCGCCAGCCCAGCGCCACCGGCACCGAATACAGCCGCCGCGCGCCGAAACGCGGCCAGAAATGGCACAGCCCCGGTGCGATCACCTGCACCACGGACAAGCCGATGTCGGGCCGCGTCTTGTCGACGACGAGCACGTCCATGCCGGCTGCCGCGATGCGCTCGACACACGCCGCGATCACCGCCGGTAACGACGCGGCATCGGCCCGCTGCCACGTCGAAGGCGTCGTTGCCGGCATACCTGCCGCCGGATATAGAAATCCGGTCGACGAAAGCGTGTCGCGATCCCAGGGATGCGGCGCATCCGCCGCGATATCGAGCAACTGGTTGACTTCGGTCAGCGCCCGCTGCACCGCGATCCGGCCATCGGGATGACAGCCGAAACCGATCGAGAAACGCCCGTCCCGCGGATTCTCCGCGAGCGCGACCACGGTCGGCACCGCGAGATCGGTCGTGATGTCGAGCGCCCATACGCGCCATCCGAACGTCGCGTATTCGTGCACGAGCGCGTCGAAATACGGATCGTCGAAACCCGCGAGATCGATGCCGGGGCGCGCGATCCGGTTGTACCACCAGATCGCGACCGCATCGCGCTCGATCAATTCGAGCATGCCTTGCAGAATCGCCTCGTCGAGGCTCGAGCCGGCGGCGCAGCCGTTCGGGTTGTGCACGCAGGCGGCCATGGCCTGCGCGCTGTCGGGCGTTTCCGCGTAGCAGTAGCTCAGCGGCACGAGGCGACGCCGGCCGTTCACGAGCGACCACGCAGGCGTCCAGTCGATCACGTCGCGCGACGTGAAGCGCGGCGGCACCTGCTTGCGCACATCGCGAGTCAACGCGTTGATCGCGTCGCGCGCGTCGAATTGCCGTTCGCTGAACTGTTGAAGCACGTTCACATGGATCGGTTCGGCGTCGCAGGCCGGATCGGCGCGCAGGCTGTCGAGGCTGCCGGTCACCGTCGCCTCGTCGCCCTGATACACGCTGCTGAAGCGTTCGAGCGCCTCGCACAGCGCGCTCGTGCGGGCCTGCTCGTCGGTGCGGCCCTTGCCGGAGCAGAGCCGGTCGAACCGGTTGCTGTCCGGCACGGCGGCCGGGCATACGAGAAAGCCCGACGCATAGACCTTGCGCAAGCCCGCGTGCCGCTTCGGCATCGGATGCAGATACGCGATCGCGCCGCTGACCGGCGAAATCAGATGCGCGTGACGCGCGAACACCTGTTGCGGATCGGCGCTCCGGTAGCCGCCGTCCGTCCGCGCCAGCGGCGCATCCCCGGCGAGCCGCGGCGCACGCGCCGCCTGCTCGCGCATCCACGCGGGATTCCCGCAGCACGGGCATTGCGGCCGCCTGACCACGCGGTGACGTTCGACGGCCAGCGTGTTGAGGCGATGCGCGATGAGGTGCGTTTGCGCACGTTCCGCGACAGCGCGGTTGACCGCGATCTGCTCGACCGTCGCGGCCACGAGCGCGGCCGCGGCGGCGGCCGCCGCACGCGACGCAGCCACCGGTACACGCGTCGCGTCGTTGCCGTGATGGCGCGCCAGCAACGCCTCGACCGGCCGGTTGACGCGCATCCAGTAGCGCACGCATTCGATGCACGGCGCCTCGGCGAGCGCGCCGCCGCCGGCCAGCAACGGCCCGATCAGCGTCTGCACGCCGCCGGTCGCCACGACGAGCAGTGCACCGCCGCGCGCCGCCACGCGGGCGGCGCACGCGGCGAGATCGTCGCGGTCATGCGTATCGACGATCGCGACGGTCAGTTCGGCCTCCTTCGCGATACCGATACCAGCCGCGTCGAGCGCACGCCGGAGCGCCGCACCGTCCGCACCGAACGTCTCCACCGCGACCCGCAGTTGGGCCATGCGCGCGCACGCGGCGTCGCCGTCGAGCTCCGCCCGTTCGAAGAAGCCGCGCGCCGCATCGTCGCCGTGCGGTGGATCGGCGCGCACGTAGCCGCGCCGCACCAGATGATCGAGCCGCGCGAGCACGTCCCATTCACCGAACGTGCCGGCCAGCGACGTCACGATCTCGGCAATCGTCATGCGCGCTCGCAGGCACGCGGCGATCCGCACGAAGATCGCGCCGGACAGCATCGCGCGCCTGAATTCGTCGACGACGAACAGCGTCTCGGGCCCGGCATCGAGCACGAGCAGGTGCGACTTGAAGCGCAATACGCGCGAAAGGTCATCGAGCATGCGTCGGGTTCCGTGCGACGGGTCGGACAAACGTCGCGCGGCCCCGGGCAACCGCCCAGGGCCATGCGACGGTGCGCGGGTCGGCCGCGCCCGGTCAACAGCAGGTGAACAGGTAACACGGCCCCGCGTCGCAGTAGGCCGCGAGCGCCACGGCCTCCTCGTCCAGGTGCGTCGGCTGCTCCGGTATGCCGACCGTCATCACGTTGCGCGGCAGGTTCCAGCTCCCGCCGCCTTTCCCGTCGCTCGTCCAGCCATGATCGCCGCCCGTCTTCTCGATGTCGATGTCGATGATCCACGGGCACTGATAGCCGAAGTATTTCGCGAGCGTATCCAGCGGCCGGTCCAGCAGTTCGGCCTTGAACGCCGGGTCGCGCCACGAGAGCGCGATCGCGCGCAGATAGACCTTCTGAAACTCCAGCATCGATTCGAGCGTCGGATTAGCGTTGTCCTTTGCCATGTCGGTTTCCCCGGAGTCATTCCATGATGGTGATGTGGTCCGCGTTGTACGCGGCCAGCGCCTGCGCGAACTGCGCGTCGTCCGCCGGCGCGGGCGGCAGGTACAGCGTGAGCTTGTTTTTCTGGCCGGCCGTCCAGTCGCCGTTGACGGTTGGTGTCCACTCAGACGATTTGAGCTGCACCTTCAGGTCGAGCTTGAACGGGAAGTGATAGTCGAACTGCTCGCGCAATGCGTGGACCGGATCGGCTTCGAGCTTGTCGAGAAACGCCGGCGAATGCCAGGCGAGGGCGATCGCGCGGATAACGGTCGCGCGGTATTCGAGAAACTGTTCGTACGTCGGTAATCGAAGATCCTTGCTCATCGTTCTGCTCTCCTGAATGACGGTTTGAACTGCTTACGGTTACGGCAACGACTGCAACGTCGCTTCGGCAAGCCTGGCGATCCGGCCCATGCCCGCCGTCGTTGCAATTTCGACTGCGCGCCGGCATGCGTCCAGCGCGGCCACGCCGCCGCAGCGCGGATCGGCCCGGCGCAAGTACTCGCCCTGCTTGAGCAACAGCTGGGCTTCGTAATACCGTTCGCCGCTCGTTTCGCACCATGCGAGGCACTGCCCGACCTGCGCGAGCGCCGCGTCGTAGTCGCCGCGTTCGGCATCCAGCTCGGCAAGCAGCGACGCGTAGTAGGTCAGCCCGAGCAGGCCGCCCGACTGCCGCTGTGCGTCGAGATGCGCGACGACGCCCGCGCGATCGCGTTGCGTCCATGCATGAATGATCGCGGCGTAGTGCCCGACCGCGCGCAGCCGGTGCGCATCTGCCAGCCGGAGAATCGCCTCCGACACGGCTCGCGCCGCGTCGTGGTCGCCCGCGAGCTGATGCGTGCGCGCGAGGTACATCATCGTGACGCCGAGCGTCGGCAGATGGTCGAGGCAGGTCGCGCAATACACGGCTTCGCGCGCCATCGCGAGCGACGGTTGCGGATCGTCGTCCATGCACCAGCGCACGCTGGCGAGCGACGCCATCGTCCACGCGCGCGTATCGAGCCCCAGGATGCGCCGGTGGCCCGCGTCACGCCGCGCGTCGTAGCCGGCCAGCACCGCGTCGAACGCGGCACGGGCGCGCGCATAGTCGCCGTCGACCCACAGGCTCATGCCGCGCATCGCGTCCGCCGCGACCTGCACGCCCGCCTCGCCGCGCTCGGTCGCGAGCGTGTCGAGCCGCTTGCCGATCCGGCGCACGGTCGAGCGGTCGCCGGCGACGTGGTAGTAGGTCGACAGCGTCCACAACGCGCTGATCTCGAGCTCCGGGTCGTCGAGCGTCCGGGTCTGCCGCAGCAACCGTTCCGCATGCTCGCGTACCTGCGGATCGGCCCACCCGAATCGCGCCATCGTCGCGTGCGTCAACGTGGCGCGAATGCGCGCACTGTCGTGCTCGCGCTGCGCGTGATCGGCGGTCGCGAGCCAGTCGAATACGGCCTGCCCGTAGCGAATCGCGTCGTCGTATCGCGAATGTTCGAGCGCGCGCCGCGCCGCATCGATGCCTTGAGCGATCGCGTCCGCGCACGCGCCGGCGCGCGCGAAGTGCCCGGCGACGCCGAACGCGTGCGCACCGGCGCCGCGATCGGCCCGCGCGAGCAGCGCACGGCCGACGCGCGCGTGGTTGCCGCGCCGCACCGCCGGCGGCATCGATTCGTATGCGGCGTCGCGAATCAGCGCATGGCGGAACGCATAGAACACGCGATCGCGCCGATGTTGCGCGTACACGATCCGCTCTTCGAGCAGCAGCCGCAGATGGGCATCGAGCGTGGCACGATCATGCGGCGATGCATCGGCGAGCAGTTGCGCATCCACTTCGAGCCCGATGGTCGCGGCAAGCTGCGCGGTGTCGCGCGCGTCGTCGATCCGGTCGAAGGCCAGACCGAGCATGCCGCCAAGACTGAGCGGCAGCGGATAAGGGTCCGTTGCCGAGGGCCCGGCAAGCGGACCGTCCGCGCCGCTCACCGTCAGTTCGCGCGCGACGGCCTCGATGAACAGCGGGATGCCCGCGGTGCGATCGGCGAGCCGGTCGAGCCACGCCGGATCGAACGCGCCCGGGCCGAGATGCGCCGACATCAGGCGTTGCGCGTCGTCGCGCGGCAGGCGGCGCAGCACCACGCGGTCGGCCGCGCCGCGCCAGCGCGCGAGCTTGTCGGGGCGCGACGTGAGCACGATGCACAGTGCCGCCGCGCGCGGTGAGCGCCGCAGATACGCGAGAAACTCCTCGGTCGAGCGATCGAGCCACTGAACGTCCTCGATCACGAGCAGCACCGGCGCGCCGTTGCCGAGCGATACGAGCAGTTGCTCGAGGACGTCGAACAGCGCGTGCTGTTCGCGCGCGCTCGACCACAAGAGCCCGTTCGCGTCGCAGGGCAGCCCGAGCCAGGTCGCAAGCGCGACACGCGCCGCCGCATGGTCGCAATCGAGCGGCGCGATCATCGCGTCGATCGCCGCGAGCGCCACGCCGGGCGCGCGATCGGCATCGACGTGCCAGTGCGCGGCGATGAACCGCAGGACCGGAAACAGCGCATGATTCTCGCGTTCGGGCAGGCAACCGCACTGCGCGAACGCGTGGCCCCGGGTCCGCACGGCCTCGCACAGCTCGTGCACGAGCCGCGACTTGCCGAAGCCCGCCTCGCCGACGACGAGCCGCGGCACGCCATCCGGCGCCGGCTCGCCGCGCAGCGCGCGACGATGCCGCCCGAGCGTGTCCTGCCACGCGCGCAGCAGTGCGTCGAACTCGCGCGCGCGACCGACCATGGGTGTCCGTCTGCCGGCGTCGAGCGAATCGAACGGCGTATCGGCGTGCCGCTCGCCGAGCAATTCATGAACCGGCTGCGGCACCAGGCCCGCCCGTGCGAGCCGCAACGCGGTCGGCCGCGAATCGGCATGCCGTTCGAGCACGAGCCGCGCATCGTCGCTGATCAGAATCTGTCCGGGGCCGGCCAGCCGCAGCAGCCGCGACGCCGCGGCGGGCGTCGAGACGCCCGACATGTGCGACGCATGCGCGAGCACCTGCCCGACGTGAATCGCGGCGGCCACTTCGACCCGCCAGCCTTCTTCACCCTCGGCAGCATGGCCGCCGGCGGCTGGCGGCACCGGCAACCGCGCGCGCCCGGCGACGCGCACCATGTCGAGCGCCGCCCGCACCGCCCGGCGGGCGGGCCGGTCAATGTCGCCTTGCAGGCCGAAATGGAACAGCAGCGTGTCGCCGAGCCGTCCGCCCGCATGCGCGCCGTAACCGACCGCGATATCGGCGCACTTCGTCAGCCACTGTTCCTCGTAGCCGTCGAGCGCCACGCCGTGCTCGGTGCCGGCATGGCGCTGGCGGCCCTCGCCGGCAATCGTCACGCAGCAGCACAGCGTGGTGATCTGCCGGTACTCGCCCACTTCGGCGAGCGTTTCTCCGCGCGGCGCAAGCGGGCGCGAGCGCGCTTGCCGGCCGGCGCGACCGGCGTCGAACTGGCCGACCAGCGCGGCGAAGTTGAGCGCACGAAACTGCGTCGCGAGCGCCTCGGCCGACGCGGCACGCTGCCGCGGATTCTTGTTCAGCGCGTGCCGCAGTACCGCGCCGAGCGGCAGCGACGCAATCGACGGCGGAAGCGCGACATCCACCGGGCTCAGCTGCTGATAGAGAATCTCGGCCACGCTGGCGCCCTGCATCACGACTTCGCCCGTCAGGCATTCGAGCACGATCAGGCCCCACGCATACAGGTCGCTGGCGGGCGTCGGCGGCTCGTTGCGCAATTGCTCCGGCGCGCAGTAGGGCGGCGAGCCGAGTACTTCGGTCGCGAGCGTCGCGGTCTGGCGCGCGATATCTTCGGTGCCGGGCAGCAATGCGCCGATACCGAAATCGAGCAGCTTCGCGTGCGGCCCGTCGTCGGCGATCGCGATCACGATGTTCTGCGGCTTCAGATCGCGATGCACGATGCCGCGCCGATGGGCGGCCGCGAGCGCGTCGAGCACCTGCGTCATCAGCCGCCCCGTGTCGATGGCCGACAGCGGCCCGTCCGCCGCGAGCCGGTCGCGCACCGTCCGGCCCTCGACCAGTTCGAATACGGCGAACAGCCGCCCGTCGGGCGCTTCGCCGCGGTCCAGTAGCGCGACGATGTTCGGATGCCGCAGCGCCTCGCACAGGCTCGTCTCGCGCCGGAAGCGCGCACGCCGGTGCATCCGCTCCGGCGCGGTCAGCGCGGCATCGTCGCGCATCAGCTTGATCGCGACGGCGTGCCCCGTCTCGTCGCAGGTCGCCCGAAACACCATGCCGTTGCCCCCTTCGCCGAGCAGCGGGCCGAGCCGGTAATGCCATTTGCCGGCGAGCGTTGCAAAAGGCACCGCGTGCTTCGGCGGTTCAGGTGCATCCGGCCGGGCGAGGGCGCGGGATACGGTCGGCAGCACGGCCGGTTCTCCCGCGTTCACGGGCAATGGACGATCGGGCCCGGCGCCGCGCGCGGTACGCCGATACGCAGCCCGGCGGCCGGCACCGACTCGCATTCGAGATGCTCGCCGCGCATGACCCGGAACGGCACATCGCCGAAGCGGACGCTGCCGCGCCGACGTTCGACGAGCTGGCTCGCACCGAGCCCCGGCAGCGCCGCGAACTGGCTCCGCGCGCGATGAATCTGCACGTTGACATGGGACGCGTCGATGCCGAGCATCCGCGCGAGCCGGTCGAGTTCGATCCACCCTTGCGTGGCGGCGTCGTAGCCGGCCTGCATGTCGGCCGAGCGGGCGCGGGCGAGCGTGACGAGGCTGTAATGATGGGCGCGCTCGCCGAGGTCGACCACGCCGCCGCGGACATGCAGCAGCATCCGCACGTGCTCCTCGTTGCGGCTGACGAGGAATTCGAGCAATGGCGCCGGCGCGGCCGGATCGGCGGGCGCGGCGAGCATCACCGTCGAGCCGTGGCGCGCGAGCGCGAGACGCCACGCGAAGTCCCCGGTCGACACTTCGTCGCCGTCATGGAGCGCGCGCGGCGGCAACGTGTCGTCGCACAGCCATTCGCCGGCCGGCGAACGAACGATCGTGACCGGCTGCGCGGCAGG
This sequence comes from Burkholderia orbicola, assembly GCF_900100915.1. Classification (NCBI taxonomy): domain Bacteria; kingdom Pseudomonadati; phylum Pseudomonadota; class Betaproteobacteria; order Burkholderiales; family Burkholderiaceae; genus Burkholderia; species Burkholderia orbicola. The sequence goes on from NZ_FNKW01000002.1 coordinate 1,820,913, forward strand.
CACCGGCAGGATCTGGCGCGGCGCCAGCACGATCGGCGCGGCGGCACCGCGAATCGGCCACAGCGTATCGGCCGGATCGTCGAGCGACTCGACCCGCCACGGCGCGGTGCCGGCCCTGCCGAAGCGGATCACGTCGCCTTGCTGCAGCACCGCATGCTCGCCATCGCGCAGCGATACGCCCGATACCGACGTGCCGTTGCTGCTGTGATCGTGGAGTTCCCAGAGCCCGCCGACCCAGCGGATATGGGCATGGACGCGGGACACCGAGCCATCCCGGATGACCGTGTCGCAGCGCGCGTCGTCGCGGCCGAACACGTGATACGCGCGGAGCAGGCATGCGTCTCCGGAAGCGTCGTTCTTGAGTATCGCCATGGCCGCCCCGTGTCGGATTCGCCCGGATCGTTCGAGTGACGCATCGACGCTGCCGGGCAAGCGATTGATTCGATGATTGCGAACAGTGCCGCCCGTTCGCCGCCTCGTTACCTGTTTTTCTGGTCAGTTGCCTTGCCGGGCGTTACCCAAGCGCCGCGCGTCATTTCAGTAAATTGAATGGTCGATTACTTTGTTGTTTTAAAAACGATCGTCTCGATGAAAATCCTGCCAAATAAAATCGTGCACCGCAACCGGCATACCTGGATAACGATTTTATATTGCAATGCTTTACCTTTTCGATGAATTTTTGGGGTGCAAATAAAGGGTCGAAATTCTTCATCGCCGCGCGATATGCCGCCAGTCATGCGCAAGGCCGGCACGACGACATTGAACGACGGAGCGGGATAATTGATCTTTGCCCGCGCGGAAGTTTTGTTTGGCCGGTCGAAAATAAAATAAAACCGTTTCGATTTTATAAATAATTTTCTCTGGTGTTTTTATAATCACCGCCGTTTAACTTGTTCATGAATCACGTCGTGCCGCAGCAAATATCCCGCGATATAGTCGGCGAACGCAGGGGGTGTCGGCACGACCGTGCATCGCGAATGGTCACCCGACCGCAGCGACACGTGATGCGGCATCGCGCCCTCTGTTTGTCGAGGAGCCATCCACCGACGCCCTCGACGGAGCGCGCCCACGAACCACGCCGGCACCAGCCATCCACCACAGCTCCCCACCACCATCCCGCCCTCAATAATCCCCTTGACGCTGTATCTTTCGATATATATCTTTAGATATGTTTTACGACATATAGGACACGATCATGCGACACAACCCCTCCCGCGGCCATGCCCGATGCGACGGTCATGGTGCGCATGCCGGCCCTGACTGGTTCACCGGCGTCTTGCACGCGATCGGCCGCCATCGCCGCGGCCACGACCCGTTTGGCGGTGGCGGCCCGTTCGGCGGCCGGGGCGGACGCGGCGGCTTTGGCGATTTCGGCGACGACGGCATGCCGCGCGGCCGCCAGTTCAGCTCCGACGACCTCCAGCTGCTGCTGCTCGCGCTGGTGGCCGAACAACCGAGCCACGGCTACGAACTGATCAAGGCGCTCGACACGCGTTCGAACGGCTTTTACAGCCCGAGCCCCGGCATGGTGTATCCGGCGCTCACGTATCTCGAGGAAGTCGGCTTCGTCGCATCGCAGGCGGAAGGCAACCGCAAGCGCTATGCGCTGACCGACGCCGGCCGCGCGCATCTCGACGCCCAGCGCGAACGCGTCGACACGCTGTTCGCGCGCCTCACGCACCTCGCCCGCAAGATGGAGTTCATGCGCCGCGCGTTCGCCGGGGAATCGGCGGGCAACGAAGCGCAGGACGAATCGCAGGCCGGCTGGCTGCCGGAATTCGTCGAGGCCCGTCTCGCGCTCAAGCGCGCGCTGCTGCACAAGAGCGCCGCCGATGCCGACGAACAGCGCCGCATCGCGGCCATCCTGCGCCGCGCGACGGCCGAAGTCGAAGGCGGCGCCGGCGCGTGATGCGCGCCGCCCCGTCACCATCCAAGGAGAATGGATTGATGCAGAACACGTCCGAGCGCACCGTGACCCGCGTGCGCCACACCCTCAAGTTCCGCCTGCTGCAAGTCCTGCGCGTGCATGCCGTGACGCCGCATCTGCTGCGCGTCACGCTCGGCGGCCCCGATCTCGCGGATTTCGAATCCGCATCGTTCGACGATCACGTGAAGGTCTTTTTCCCGCCGCCCGGCGCGGAACGCCCCGCGCTGCCGACGCTCGGCGCGAACGGCCCCGAGTTTCCGGCAGGCGAACCGAAGCCGGTCGCACGCGACTTCACGCCGCGCCGCTTCGACCGCGCCGCCCGCGAACTCGATCTGGAATTCGTGCTGAACCATCCGGGCCCGGCATCGCAGTGGGCCGCGCAGGCACGCGTCGGCCAATGGCTCGGCATCGGCGGCCCGCGCGGTTCGTTCGTCGTCCCGACCGGTTTCGACTGGCATCTGCTGATCGGCGACGATACGGCGCTGCCGGCCGTCGCGCGGCGCCTCGAGGAATTGCCGGCCGGCGCGCGCGCGGCGGTCGTGCTGGAAGTCGCGGATCGCACCGCGCAGATCTCGTTCGATACGCGCGCCGACGTGCATGAAATCTGGCGCTTCCGCGCCGAAGCCGACGCGGCAGACGGCGACGTGCTGCTGAATGCCGTGCGCGATCTGCCTTTGCCGTCGTCCGGCGACGGCTACGTGTGGGCGGCCGGCGAAGCGCTGTCGATGCGCGCGGTGCGCCAGCACCTGACCGGCGAGCGCGGCGTCGACAAGTCGCGCATCCGCGCGGCGGCCTACTGGAAGCGCGGCGCGGCGGCCGTGCACGAAACGCTGGAAGACTGACCGGGAGCGCCCGCTCGACCGGCGGCCGAAACAATCGTGGCGCCGGCGCAGCGGCGGGCTTGGCACCGGCATCCCGGCTGGTATATATGTATGTCTGCGACGCCGCTGTCGGGCGACAGCCGCCGCAGCCCGTCCAGGAGCGCCCGGTCATGACAAAAGCAAGCCACGCTTCGCCTTTCCTTCGCCATCTGAAGATCGCCGGTTATTGCGGCCTCGCCGCGGTCGTCCTCGCGCTGTTCGTCGCGATGTGCGCGATCCTGAAGGAAAGCGCCCTCGACCGCGATGCCGCGCGGCATCCGGCCGATACGCCCGAACTGCACGACGCGAGCGACGGCCCGTCCGCCTCGGCCGAATCGGCCCGCACACCCGGCTCGCCCGGCTGACGGCGTCCCTGCCGCGGCGTTCCGCCTCGTTCCGCTTACGGCGCCTGCCGGCGTCCCATCACGACCGCATGCACCGAATCGCCGAGCCGTTCGAGCAGCGCGGTCACGCGTTGCCCGTACAGGTGTGCGGCCAGCGCGCCCACCGTGCCGACCAGCACGCCGCCCGCCATGTCGAACGGCCAGTGCACGCCCGCATAGATGCGCCCCCATGCGATCGCCACGGCCATCGCGGCCATCACGAAACCGGTGACCCGCGTCGTGCCGCCGAGCAGCAGGCCGACCGCCATGCTCCACGCGAACGTCATGTGATCGCTCGGAAACGAACTGTCCGGCGCGTGCGGAATCAGCTGCGTGCCGACGCCGGCCATGAACGGGCGCGGCGAGAACCAGACATGCCCGAGCACCTGCGCGAGCACGAGCGCCACGCAGACGCCGACGCCGGCTTCGATCGCCTGGCGCCGCGCGGGGCGCGCGCCGAAGATCCAGGTCAGCAGCAGCATCGCGGGCAGCGCATAGACGAGCCAGTCGGCGGCGAAGATCGCGAGGCGGGCGACGCCCGGGTGCGGTGCACCCCCGGCGTTGATGGCGGAAAAGAGGGCGAGATTGAGGTTCTGCATGAATCCGGTTGCGTGGGGCGTAAAAGATCGGCCGGTTGCCCGGCCGGAGTCGAACGATGCTAGGGCGTGGCCGCTTAAGCGGTGCTTAATGCGGCCGCCGCCCGGGCAAGGCCCGCGCGGCGAACGCACTTAGAGCCTGCACTGCAACACAAGTTCACACAATTGTCATATTCCCGCGCGACCGTCTCCCGTAAAAGCTCACCACCTTTCCCGTAAAGACTCACCCTTTTCACATGAGGGCGTCATCGACGCCTGCGACCATCGCCCGGGCCGGCACGCCGTCCAGGCCGTTTGTCTCATTCATCTCAATATTTACGCCGCAAATTATTCGAAATCGGCAACAATTAATTCCAGATGCGGCATCGCACAACGGCAACGCACAGGCATACGATTACGTCCACTCATCCACGAAGCGATCAACAACAAGGAGTCCGCATGAAACCCAGCGATGTCCGATCGAAAGCGTTTGCGATGCCGTTGACCAGCCCTGCCTTCCCGATGGGCCCGTACCGTTTCGTCGATCGTGAGTTTCTGATCATCACGTACCGCACCGATCCGGACCGCCTCCGTGAAATCGTCCCCGAGCCGCTGCAGGTCACCGAGCCGCTCGTCCACTACGAATTCATCCGCATGGCCGATTCGACCGGCTTCGGCGATTACACCGAAAGCGGCCAGGTGATCCCCGTCGAATACGAAGGCCAGCCGGGCGGCTATACGCTCGCGATGTATCTCGACGATCACCCGCCGATCGCCGGCGGCCGCGAGCTGTGGGGCTTCCCGAAGAAGCTCGCGTCGCCCACGCTGCACGTGAACACCGATCACATCCTGGGCACGCTCGACTACGGCAAGGTGCGCGTCGCGACCGGCACGATGGGCTACAAGCACAAGGAACTCGACATCGACGAGCAGACGAAGCGGCTCGCCGGCCCCAATTTCCTGCTGAAGATCATCCCGCACGTCGACGGCACCGCGCGCGTCTGCGAACTGGTGCGCTACTACATGCAGGACATCAAGATGAAGGGCGCGTGGACGGGCCCCGCATCGCTCGAGCTGGCGCCGCACGCGCTCGCGCCGGTGGCCGATCTGCCGGTGCTCGAAATCGTCGAAGCGCGCCACCTCGTCGCGGATTTGACGCTGGGCCTCGGCGAAGTCGTCTACGATTACCTGGCCCAGTAACACGTCCGCAGTCCTTTCTCCCTGTCAATCCTTTCACCACGGGAATTCGAACATGAGCAACCTGAATGGCAAGACCGCAGTCGTCACGGGCGCCGCAAGCGGCATCGGCAAGGAAATCGCGCTGGAGCTGGCCAAGGCAGGCGCGGCCGTCGCGATCGCCGACCTGAACCAGGACGGCGCGAACGCGGTCGCCGACGAGATCAACAAGGCAGGCGGCAAGGCGATCGGCGTCGCGATGGACGTGACCAACGAGGACGCCGTGAACAGCGGCATCGACAAGGTGGCCGAAGCGTTCGGCTCGGTCGACATCCTCGTGTCGAACGCGGGCATCCAGATCGTCAACCCGATCGAGAACTATTCGTTCTCCGACTGGAAGAAGATGCAGGCGATCCACGTGGACGGCGCGTTCCTGACGACGAAGGCCGCGCTCAAGCACATGTACAAGGACGATCGCGGCGGCGTCGTGATCTACATGGGTTCGGTGCACTCGCACGAAGCGTCGCCGCTGAAGTCGGCGTACGTGACGGCCAAGCATGGCCTGCTGGGCCTCGCCCGCGTGCTGGCGAAGGAAGGCGCGAAGCACAACGTGCGCTCGCACGTCGTGTGTCCGGGCTTCGTGCGCACGCCGCTGGTCGACAAGCAGATTCCGGAGCAGGCGAAGGAGCTCGGCATCAGCGAAGAGGAAGTGATCAAGAAGGTGATGCTGGGCAACACGGTCGACGGCGTGTTCACGACGGTGCAGGACGTCGCGCAGACGGTGCTGTTCCTGTCGGCGTTCCCGAGCGCCGCGCTCACGGGCCAGTCGTTCATCGTCAGCCACGGCTGGTTCATGCAATGAAGCCGCACGCCCGCACCGAAAAGCAGGCCGTGGATGCGGCGGACCTGCACCACGAAGCCGGCGCACCGGCCGCTGCGCGGTCGCTGCCGTACGAAACGATCGCGCTCGTCCTGCAGGGCGGCGGCGCGCTCGGCGCGTACCAGGCCGGCGTGTTCGAAGGGCTGCACGAGGCGGGCATTCCGCTCGACTGGATCGCGGGCATCTCGATCGGCGCGCTCAACACCGCGCTGATCGCCGGCAATGCGCCCGAGCATCGCGTCGAGCGCCTGCGTGAGTTCTGGGAAACGATCTGCCAGCCGGCGTTCTTTCCCGCGATTCCGGCCGCGTTCGAATTCGCGCTGTTCAACAGCATCGACCAGGTGCGCACGTTCTTCACCGCGTCGCAGGCCGCGAGCGCGATGATGCAGGGCCAGCAAGGGTTCTTCGTGCCGCGCTTCCCGCCGCCGCTGCCGGGCGTGGCCGATCATCCGCAAAAGATCAGCTGGTACGACACGTCGGCGCTGCGCACGACGCTGCTCAAGCTGTGCGATTTCGACCGGATCAATTCGGGCGAGACGCGCGTGTCGGTCGGCGCGGTCAACGTCGGCACCGGCAACTTCGTGTACTTCGACAACTCGCGCATCCGTCTCGCGCCCGAGCATTTCATGGCGTCCGGTGCGTTGCCGCCCGCGTTCCCGCCCGTCGAGATCGACGGCGAGTATTACTGGGACGGCGGTGTCGTGTCGAACACGCCGCTGATGGAAGTGCTCCGCGCCCGGCCGCGCTGCGATACGCTCGCGTTCCAGGTCGATCTGTGGAGCGCGCGCGGGCCGCTGCCGCGCACGATGGCCGACGTGGCCGAGCGCACGAAGGACGTGCAGTATTCGAGCCGCACGCGTTTCGTGACCGACACGCTGCAGCGCGAACAGCGCTACCGCAACGTGCTGCGCCACGTGCTCGAACAGGTGCCGGAAGAGCAACGCAAGAACGATCCGTGGTGCGTCGAAGCCGAAGCGATGTCGAGCGGGAAGAAGTACAACATCCAGCACCTGATCTATCAGCAGAAGGCGTACGAGCATCACTACAAGGACTATCAGTTCGGTCTGTCGACGATGCGTGACCACTGGTCCGCGGGTCTCGACGACATCCGCAAGACGCTCGCGGTGAAGGACGGCCTCGCGCTGCCCACCAACGACGCGGGCTTCGTCACGCACGACATTCACCGCCGCCGGTAATGCCGTGTGCAACGGGTCGGTGCGCTGCCTGCGCCGGCCCGTCCTCCTTTCCGATTCGACATGCCGATTTTCATTGCGCTATTCGCGCTCATCGCCCTCGGATGGGGCGCCGTTCACCTGTTTCACGTCATCGCCGCGCAGTTCGGCCAGCCGGTCGCGATCGCGGCCGCCGTGCTCGCCGCCGCGCTCCTGATCGCGTTGATCGCGTGGTGGCTCAAGCGCCGCCGCGACATCGCACCGAACACGAAGGAAGCAGGCTGGACGCATATCGTGCATCGCGCGTGGGGCGAGTTGCGCGTGTCCACGACGCAAGGGCTGCTGTGGCTGTCGCACGACGGCGCGGACGGCCGCTATACGCTGTCGCAGCTCGACGGTTGCGAGGCCGCGCCGATCGACGGCCGCTGGCATCTCGTCGTGCGCGTGCGCGACGCCGTGCGCGGCGAATGGAAGCTGCCGATGATGGACAAGCGCGATGCGCAGCGCTGGGCGCGCGTGCTCACGCTGGCGAAGGACAACCGGCTCTGAACCTGCGTTCAGGCCGGGCGGCCCGCACGGGCCAGCCGCACGACGGCCCGCTATCGCGCGCCGAGCGCCCGCAGCGCATCGAGCACGTGCTGCGTCGCCCGTTCGATCGGGCCGGCCCGATGGGCGATCCCCAGTTCGCGCCACAACGCCGGACGTAGCGGCCGCATGACGATACGCGCATCCGGCAGCGGGGCGCCCGCCTCGTGCGGCAGCAGCGTCGCGCCGTACCCTGCGGCGACCAGGCTCTTGATCGCATCGTTGTAGTTGAGTTCGATCCGCGGCACGGGCCGGTGGCCGCCGAGCGCGAACCATTCGGTCGTGAGCCGCGACAGGCGCGTCGTCGCATCGTTGAGAATCAGCGGCCGCGCGGCCAGATACGCCGGCGTCACACGGGCTGGAAGCGGCCAGTCCGCGGGCAGGAAAGCCATCACCGGGTCGCGGCGCCACGGGCGAATCGACAGCCCCGCGACCGGCGCTTGCGGCAGCGCGACCAGCCCGACGTCGAGCGTGCCTTGCGCAATGCGCGCCAGCGTGTCCTGCGACGTGAGCACCGCGATCTGCACGTCGATATCCGGATGCTGCGCGCGCAGTCCAGCCACCGCCTGCGGCAGCAGATGCGCGATCGCACCGGTCGAGGCGCCGAGACGCACGCGCCCGGTCAACCCCTGCACCTGTCGCTGCACGTCGTCCAGCGTCGATTCGACCTCCGCCAGCAGACGCCGCGCCCGCTCCACCAGCACTTCACCGATCACCGACGGGCGCACGTTGCCGCGCGTACGCGACAGCAGCGGCGCGCCGACGCGGCTTTCCAGCTCGGCGATATGCAGGCTGACGGTCGGCGGCGCGAGATGAAGCCATTGCGCCGCCGCCACGAAGGAACCCTGGTCCGCGATCGCGACCAGCGTACGCAGGCGGTCCAGACTGATCTCGCGCATCACACACCTCTCGTTCAGGAAAGCTGAATCAGACAGTCAGTAAATTCAACTTTTCCTATTCTAGGCGTTCGGTGGACGATACGGTTTCCCACGACGACCGAACGCGACGAGCACGACCATCATGAGCTTCCCCACTGTCTTCATCGACGGCGACCAGGGCACGACCGGGTTGCAGATTCACGCGCGTCTGCGCGACCGCACCGACGTTCGGCTGCTCACGCTTCCCGCCGCCGAACGCAAGGACGCGGCGCGGCGCGCCGATGCACTCAACGCGTGCGATATCGCGATCCTGTGCCTGCCCGACGCGGCCGCGCGCGATGCGGTCGGCTTCATCCGGAACCCGGCGGTACGCGTGATCGACGCGAGTTCGGCCCATCGCACGCAGCCCGACTGGGTCTACGGCTTTCCCGAGATGGCCGACGGACACGCACACGAGATCGCGCATGCGAAACGCGTGACCAATCCCGGCTGCTACCCGACCGGCGCGATCGGCCTGCTTCGCCCGCTGCTGCAGGCCGGGCTGCTGCCGCGCGACTACCCGGTGAGCATCCACGCGGTGTCCGGTTACTCGGGCGGCGGAAGAGCCGCCGTCGACGCATTCGAATCGGGCGACGCCGCGGCACGCGCGTTGCCGCTGCAGGTCTACGGCCTCGCGCTCGAGCACAAGCACGTGCCCGAGATCCGGCAGCATGCGGGGCTCGCGCACCGCCCGTTCTTCGTGCCGGCCTACGGTGCCTATCGGCAAGGCATCGTGCTCACCATTCCGATCGAGCTGCGCCTGCTTCCGGCCGGCGTGACGGGTGAGCGGCTGCATGCGTGTCTCGCGCACCACTACGCGGACGCCCGTCACGTCGATGTGATGCCGCTCGCGGACGCACGCGCGGCAGCGCATCTCGATCCGCAAGCGCTGAACGGCACCAACGATCTGCGGCTCGGCGTGTTCGTCAACGCGAACGGTGGGCAGGTGCTGCTGTCCGCCGTGTTCGACAATCTCGGCAAAGGGGCATCCGGCGCCGCCGTGCAGAATCTCGACCTGATGCTCGGCGCGCGACTCGCGGCGTGACGCTCCGCAGGCATCGTCGACGATGCCCGCGCACGCCCCTGTAAAAGCTCACCTTTAGCCGGTTTCAGGCCGTATCGTCACCCGCCGCGGCATTCAGGCCGGCCAGCGTCTCCACCAGAAAATCCACGCACACGCGTACCTTCGCCGACGCCGCGACGCGTTCCGGGTACACGGCCCAGATGTTCGCGGGCTGGGTCGCGTCCGGCAGCACGCGACACAGTTCGCCGCGTTCGATCAGCGGCCCGGCCTCCCAGATCGAGCGCAGCACGATGCCGCGTCCGGCCAGCGCCCATTGCACGGCCACCTCGCCATGGTTCGTCGACAGCGCACCGCCAACCTTCACCGTGACCGTTTCACCGCGCACGTTCAGCCGCCATACGCCGAACGGATGATCGCGCTCCTTGATCGCGAGACAGTCGTGCGAGGCCAGATCCGCGAGCGAGCGCGGCGTGCCGCGTCGGGCGAGATAGTCGGGCGACGCGCACAGCACGCGATGGTTCGTGGCAAGGCGGCGCGCGATCAGGTGATCGGCGATGTCGTCGCCGATGCGCACGTCGAGGTCGTAGCCTTCGCCCGCCACGTCGACGAGCCGGTCGAACAGATCGAGCCGCACATTCAACTGCGGATAGCGCGCGCTGAAGTCGAGCAGCGCCGGCGCGACGACGTGCCGGCCGAAGCCGAAGCTGCTCGACATGCGCAGCGTGCCGCGCGGCACCGTGCGCGTGGTCGATACGTCCTCGACGAGATGATCGACGTCGTCGAGAATCTTTTCGGCGCGCGCGAACACGCGTTCGCCGGCGTCGGTGACCGTCATGCGGCGTGTCGAGCGATGCAGCAGGCGCGTGCCGAGCTGCGCCTCGAGCATCGCGACGCGCTTGCTGACGTACGCGGGCGACACGGCGAGCTGCTCGGCGGCTGCGCTGAAGCTCGCAAGGCGGACGACCAGGCTGAACACGCGCAGGTCGTCGAGGTTCGGCGATTTATTCACGATTCGTGGAAAGTCGATTAACTTTTGAGCGATTTTAATCCAGATGGAAACAAATAGAATGACGTGACGGGCCCCTGCCTTTCCGGCAGCCGGCCAATCAGCCAAGGAGATTTGCATGACCGACAGGACTTACAGGATTGCCGTGATCCCCGGCGACGGCATCGGCCGCGAAGTGATGCCCGAGGGCCTGCGCGCGCTCGCCGCCGTGACCGCGCGCTTCGGCGTGCGCTTCGATTTCGTCGAGATCGACTGGGCGAGCTGCGACTACTACGCGCAGCACGGCACGATGATGCCGGACGACTGGAAGGCGCAGCTGTCGGGCATGGACGCGATCCTGTTCGGCGCGGTCGGCTGGCCGGCGACGGTGCCCGATCACATTTCGCTGTGGGGCTCGCTGCTGAAATTCCGCCGCGAATTCGACCAGTACATCAACCTGCGGCCCGCGCGCCTGTTCGACGGTGTGCCGTCGCCGCTCGCCGGCCGCCGCCCGGGCGACATCGATTTCATGATCGTGCGCGAGAATACCGAGGGCGAATATTCGTCGGTCGGCGGCACGATGTTCGAAGGCACCGAGCGCGAAGTCGTGATGCAGCAGTCGATCTTCACGCGGCACGGCACCGAGCGTGTGCTGAAATTCGCGTTCGAGCTCGCGCAGCGGCGCGCGAAGCGCGTCACCGTCGCGACCAAGAGCAACGGCATTGCGATCAGCATGCCGTGGTGGGATGCGCGCGCGGCCGAGATGGCCGAACGCTATCCGGAGATCGCGGTCGACAAGCAGCACATCGACATCCTGTGCGCGCGCTTCGTGCTGCAGCCGGACCGCTTCGACGTCGTCGTCGCGTCCAACCTGTTCGGCGACATCCTGTCGGATCTCGGGCCGGCCTGTACGGGCACGATCGGCATCGCGCCGTCGGCGAACCTGAACCCCGACCGCACGTTCCCGTCGCTGTTCGAGCCCGTGCACGGTTCCGCGCCCGACATCGCGGGGCAATACATCGCGAATCCGGTCGCGATGATCTGGTCGGCGGCGATGATGCTCGACTTCCTCGGCAACGGCACGGGCCGCGAACGCGAAGCGCACGATGCGATCGTCGCCGCGATCGAGGACGTGCTGCGCACGGGGCCGCGTACCCGCGATCTGGGTGGCAATGCGGGCACGCAGGAAGTGGGCGAGGCGATCGCCGCGCGGATCGCGGAGTGAGAGGTGAGGGTCGTGCCCGGCGCTGGCGCCGGGCGGCCCTTCGTGAATCGGCTGCGGTGAGCGATACACGATGCGGTTGCGCACGTGTGCCGACTTTGACGATGCGGCGGCGGTGAACATCGAGCGGTGAGCAACGCCCTATCGCAACGCGCACTGCTTGCGCGATTTTTCGTTGAAAGTCGAAAGATGATTCGATCGGTGAGTTGCACGTCGCGCTCACACACACCGATCGGCAATGCACGATCGCTTCGATGCGATCGGTGAGATGCATCACGGAGGAAAGCACACCGCTGCACGTCGACATCTGCGCCGCTTTACCCGTGCGATGTCGCGTCGATCGGTTCAACGCACCCAGTTCGACGCGACATTTCACCTCGTCCCGAAAAATCTCACCTTCAGCGGGCAGCTCCCGAATTTCCTCACCATTGAACCGCGGTAACGCGTTCGCCGATCCGTTGAACGCGTGCGCGCATCATCACAGCCCGAGATCGGACAGCCCCGGATGATCGTCCGGACGACGGCCGAGCGGCCAGTGATAAAGACGGTCCGCCTCGCGAATCGGCAGATCATTGATGCTCGCGTGGCGATGCGCCATCAGGCCGTTTTCGTCGAACTCCCAGTTCTCGTTGCCGTACGAACGGAACCAGTTGCCCGCATCGTCGTGCCACTCGTACGCAAAGCGCACCGCGATGCGATTGCCGCCGAACGCCCACAGCTCCTTGATCAGCCGGTAGTCGAGTTCGCGCGCCCACTTCCGCTGCAGCAGCCCGACGATCTCGTCGCGGCCCGTCACGAATTCCGCGCGATTGCGCCAGCGGCTTTGCGGCGTATAGGCGAGCGACACGCGTTGCGGGTCGCGCGTGTTCCACGCGTCCTCGGCGGCGCGCACTTTCTGGCGCGCCGTGTCGAGCGTGAAGGGCGGAACGGGCGGACGAACTTCGGGGGAAGCGGACATGGGTAGCTCCTGTTCAGGGTTCTGGCCGCGAACGCACGCAGCCGGTTCGGATTCGCTGCGTCGGCTACCGCGAGGCGGTATCGAGCAGCAGTTCAGCCGTCGCGCGCGCATCGCGCGCGGCGTTTGCATCGCCACTGACGAGCGCCACGCCGATCGCGCCGTCGATCAATACGAGCCACTGACGCGCGAGGCGCGCAAGCCCGCGGCGCTCGATGCCGGTTTCGTCGGCATAGGCGTCGAGGCACTCGCGCACGAATGCCAGCAGGCGCGCCTTGTGCACGCGGGCGACGACGCGCACGGGATCGTCGGCGTCGGGTATCTCGCCCGACGCGTTCAGGAATGCGCAACCGTGAAAGTCGGGCTGCCCGAACCAGTCGCGCAGCACGTCGAACATGCCGAGCAATTGCGCGCGCGGCGCCTTGCCGCGCGCCAGCGTGCCGTCGACGAACCAGCGCATCCAGCGCTCGTCTCGCCGCTCGAGCGCGGCGACCACCAGTGCTTCTTTCGATTCGAAATGCGAATAAAAGCTCTTTCGCGCCGCACCGGATCGCTTGACGATCGCATCGACACCGGTCGCATGGATGCCGCCGGAATAGATCAGCGCTTCGGCCGCGTCGAGCAGCCGGTCGCGAACGCCCGGTTCGCCGGAGGAGTCGAGAAGTGTGTTCATGGGTTTACGGTAGAACGATCGTTCTCCGCCGTCAATACCCGCATGGAGAGACCCTGCCGCTGGAAAGGCTGAATCGTGCCTGGAGCGCCGGCTCGCCTCGTCGGGTCGTCAGCTCGATCCGCGCTGATTGAATGGTGAACGGATCAAGTGGTGGCCTGCGCACCGGTCGAGGTCGATCGATGTCGATCGCATCGCCTATCAGTGAGGCGCAACGCTGTGTGCGGCTCACGGTTGATGTCCCGATTCGGCGCGATGTCGCATACGGCGGCAAGCAAACGCTCGCCTGCCAGGCGAAGCAGGGAAGTGTGTGGAAGAAGGGAAAAGCAGGCGCCGAATGGCGTGATGAGAAGAAGCGAGGTGCTACCGACAGGTGAAGCGGACGTGAAATCGCCATTCACCGATGCGGGATCGCGCGGCGATTCGGCACGCACACACAGCTCCCGAATAATCTCACCTCAAGCGCTGAATCACGCGTTCCGACGCGTAACGATGCGCGTGCAAACGAAGACGGGGCAGGCGGCGATCGCGCCGCACTGCCCCGTCTCGACACTCACTCGACTCAGGCCGTCCAGTCGAGAATCACCTTGCCGCTTTCGCCGGACAGCATCGCGGCGAAGCCTTGCTCGTAATCATCGGCCGCGAAGCGATGCGTGATGATCGGCGACAGGTCGAGACCGCTCTGCAGCATCGCGACCATCTTGTACCAGGTCTCGAACATCTCGCGACCATAGATGCCCTTGATCTCGAGCCCCTTGAAGATCACCTGGTTCCAGTCGATCGCCGTCTGCGCGGGCGGAATGCCGAGCAGCGCGACCTTGCCGCCGTGGTTCATCGCCTCGAGCAGGCTCGTGAACGCGCTCGGCACGCCCGACATCTCGAGCCCGACGTCGAAGCCTTCGGTCATGTGCAGGTCGGCCATCACGTCGCGCAGCGACTCGCGCGCGACGTTGACCGCGCGCGTCGCGCCCATCTTGCGTGCGAGTTCCAGCCGATAGTCGTTGATGTCGGTGATGACGACGTTGCGCGCGCCGACGTGCTTCGCGATCGCGACGGCCATGATGCCGATCGGGCCCGCGCCGGTGATCAGCACGTCTTCGCCGACGAGGTTGAACGACAGCGCCGTATGCGTCGCGTTGCCGAACGGATCGAAGATCGACGCGAGATCGTCGGAGATCTCCGGCGGAATCTTGAACGCGTTGAACGCCGGAATCGCCAGGTATTCGGCGAATGCGCCTTCGCGGTTCACGCCGACGCCCACCGTGTTGCGGCACAGATGCCGGCGCCCGGCGCGACAGTTTCGGCAGAAACCGCACGTGATGTGACCTTCGCCGGACACACGATCGCCGATCGCGAAGCCGCGCACTTCCTGCCCCATCTCGACGATCTCGCCGACGTATTCGTGGCCGACGTGCATCGGCACCGGAATCGTCTTCTGCGCCCAGTCGTCCCACTTCCAGATATGGATGTCGGTGCCGCAGATCGCCGTGCGGCGGATCTTGATCAGCACGTCGTTGTGGCCGACTTCGGGACGCTTCACGCGCGTGAGCGTGAGGCCGGGGCCGCGTTCGAGCTTTGCCAGTGCTTTCATGGTCGCGCCTCCGTCAGATGATGCCGAGCGACTTGCCGACGCGCACGAACGCGGCGACCGTCCGGTCGATCTGTTCGGGCGTATGCGCGGCGCTCATCTGCGTGCGGATGCGCGCACGACCGCGCGGCACGACGGGGAACGAGAAGCCGATCACGTAGACGCCTTCGCCGAGCAGTTTGTCGGCCATGTTCGTCGCGAGCTGCGCGTCGCCGAGCATCACCGGGATGATCGGATGCGCGCCGGGCACGAGCGTGAAGCCGGCTTCGGTCATCTGCTTGCGGAACCGCGCGCCGTTCTCGCGCACGCGCTCGCGCAGCTTCGCGCCTTCGTCGCTGCCGAGCAGTTCCAGCACCTTCAGCGACGCCGCGGCGATGCTCGGCGTGAGCGTGTTCGAGAACAGATACGGACGCGAGCGCTGGCGCAGCAGCTCGATCACCTCGCGACGCGCGGCGACATAGCCGCCCGATGCGCCGCCGAGCGCCTTGCCGAGCGTGCCCGTGATGATGTCCACGCGACCTTCGACGCCGCAGTGCTCGGGCGTGCCGCGGCCGTGCGTGCCGATGAAACCGACCGCATGCGAATCGTCGACCATCACGAGCGCGCCGTAGCGATCGGCGAGATCGCAGATGCCTTTGAGGTCGGCGATGATGCCGTCCATCGAGAACACGCCGTCGGTCGCGATCAGCTTGTGGCGCGCGCCTGCGGCGTCGGCTTCCTTGAGCTTGGCCTCGAGGTCGGACAGATCGTTGTTCTTGTAGCGAAAACGCTTCGCCTTGCACAGACGAATGCCGTCGATGATGCTCGCGTGATTCAGCTCGTCGCTGATCACCGCGTCGTTCTCGTCGAGCAATGTTTCGAACAGGCCGCCGTTCGCGTCGAAGCAGCTCGAATAGAGGATGCTGTCCTCGGTGCCGAGAAACGTGGCCAGGGCGCTTTCCAGTTGCTTGTGGACGGTTTGCGTGCCGCAGATGAAGCGCACCGATGCCATGCCGAAGCCGTCCTGGTCGAGGCCGGCCTTCGCCGCGTCGATCAGGCGCGGATCGTTCGCCAGACCCAGATAGTTGTTCGCGCAGAAATTGAGCACGCCGGCACCGCCGGCGAGCCGCACGGCTGCCGCCTGGGGACTCGCGATCTCGCGCTCGGTCTTGTAAAAACCGTCCGCGCGGATCTGGTCGAGCGTCCCGCGCACCTGGGCGAGAAAGGCATCACGCATCGCAAAGCTCCTGACAGGGTTTCGCATTCCGCAACGCACCGCTCGTGGCGGCGCGACGGCCTGCTACTGTTATAGTCGGTCGTTCGGTTGACCGCATTTATCCGATATTCCGAACTAGAATTCGAAATATCGAACAACTCTAAGCGAACGGAATCCAAATGGCAAGTTCCTCCGGATCGCGGCGCCCGGCCGCCGACGCCGCCCCGCAGCCGCCGGCCGCGACCCCGCCGCGTGTGGGCGAGCAGATCCAGCGCCTGCGCAACGAGCGCAAGCTGACGCTCGATGACCTGTCGCGCGCAGCCGGCGTATCGAAATCGATGCTCTCCGAAATCGAACGCGACAAGGCCAACCCGACCATCGCCGTGGCATGGCGGCTGACGAACGCGCTCGGCATCACGCTCGACGAATTGTTCTCGCAGCCGAAAGCGCCCGAGACGATCCGCGTGGACGGCCCGCACGACATTCCGACGCTCGCCGGCCACGACGGCCGGTACCAGTTGCGCGTATGGGGCCCGATCGACCTCGCCGGCAAGTTCGAGTGGTACGAGCTGACGCTGCCGGGCGGCGGCGCCCTGGTATCGAACGCGCACGAACCGGGCACGCGCGAGCACCTCACCGTGCTGCAGGGCGCGATGGAAATCGAGGCCGCCGCGGCGAGCCGACGCCTGAAGGCGGGTGACACCGCGCGTTACCCGGCCGATGAGCCGCATGCAATCCGCAATCCCGGCAAGGCCGAAGCACGGGCCTTGTTGATCGTGATCCATCGCTGACGGCGCGGGTAGTCGGCCAAAAGGTCAGTTGCAGGCCAGTTGCGGAAAGTACTGTATGTTTGTACAGTATACGGACATTCCGCCATGCATGGGCCGGAGCCGGCGCACCAAGGCGCCCGCTCCGGTCGACAGGAGCCTGCAATGACAGAAGAACAAGATTTGGCCGCGCTCAGCTTCAAGGCTGCCGCACATGACCTCGAATTGATCGTTCGCCATATCGCCGGGCGCTACATCCGTCAGCGCGTGCCGCTGACGTGGCGCCTGCTGCACGCGATCGAAGCCGAGGCGCTCGCCGATCTCGGCTTTGCGAGCCGGCACGACGCCGGCATGCGTCAACTGTTCGAACGGCCGTCGGACATGACGTTTCCCGAGACCGACGATCCGATCGACTTCGGGCGCTCGAACGCGCTGCCCGCGGTCTTTTCATTCGCCGTTCTCGCGTACGAAGCCGCGGCAACGACACACGATACCGTGCGTCCGTCGCGCCCTCACCGCCCGTCCAAGGCGTGGGGCGACTGACGGCTCAACCGCGGCCGCCGCGCAGGGCGGCCGCTTCACCCTTTTGCTGCCCGAGACGTTGCGGAAAGGGCTACCATATACGCAACTAACGGAATTAATACCATGTCCCTTCCCGCCTCCCCCGACACCGCCGCCCCGCCGGAAGAAAAAGACCTGTTCGACCGCGATGCGTCCGACTGGGTTCTTTCGCCCGAAGCCGCGTTCGACGCATGGCTGGCAATGCAGGACTATCGCCGCTCGTCGGCCGATGTCTATCGCGCGCAATGGGGCGCGTTTCTCGCGTGGATGCGCGCGCATCAAAAGAACCTGGCGACGGTCGATACACCGACCATCGCGAACTTCGTCGGCGAGTTGCCGATCAAGAAAACGCAGCGAATGCGCTATCTGCGGCTGATCGAGCGCGTGCTCGACCATATTCGCCGCACCGAATATGCATCGACCAATCCGGCCCGTTTCATTGCTCAGGATGGCGAAGCGACCTGGCGCAAGGCCCGCGACAACGAACCGACCGGCTTCCTCACGCCGGCGGAACGCGCGACGTTGCTCGCGTATCTGTTTTCGCCGATCGGCGTGTCGGGTTCCGCGTACTGGAAGGAGCGTCGCGACCGCGCACTCGTCGCCGCATTTCTCGGCGCCGGCATCAAAACCGGCGAAGCGCGCGCGCTTACGATTAGTTGCATCAATACGAGCAACACGTCGCTGCGGATCGAATCGACGCATCCGGATTACGCACGCGAAACTCATCTGGCCTCATTCGCGATCGCGTTGCTGGAAGCCTGGCTCACCGAACGCAAACGCCAGGAGATTCCGGGGGAGCTCGTCTTCCCCGCGTCGCACGCCGGACGGCCGATGCACAAGGCGACGATGCTGCGCGCGATCGACGCGATCGTCGAATCGGCCGGGCTCACGTCGTCGCGCACTGCACGCACCAGCCCGCAAACCTTGCGCAATACCTACGCGGCGGAACTGTTCGAGCACGACGTGCCGCCCGAGCGGGTCGGCAAATGGCTGGGCTTCATGCGGCCGATCTCGTCGAATCGCCTGCATCGCGCGTGGAAAAACTGGCGCGACGGGCTGGCCGACAGCAACGGTGACGCGTCCGACCGCGACGAAACTCACTGATCAGGAAACGGCTGCTCGCGCGACGCGATCCGTGAGCAGCCTTGCGTGGCGCAGCCTCACCGTTTCACAGCTCCCGAAAAACCTCACCTCAAGCTTCCCGGATCATCTCACCTGTGCGCATCGCCGGCTTCCCGGTCAGGTTTGCGCAAAACGGGCGACGGCTTCGAAGCGGGACGGCCACGCGCCCGAAGCGTGCTCGCACTCAGGGCACGCGACTTCAAAACCCTCGTCGCCATGTGACAGCTCCGGTTCGCCGTCGCAATGCGGGCACCGCGCCGGCGCCGGAATCTCCTGATCCAGCGAGGTGCCGATTGCGGCATACGCGTCCGCGTCCAGTTGTCCGGCATCGGCCAGGCGCCGCAGCAGCGCGGCGATTTCCGGATTCATCCCGCGGTTCGCGCGCAACGAATTCACGTCGCGTGTGGCGCGTTCCAGTTCGTCGCTCTGGCTGCGCAACTGTTCCTCGAGCCGATCAGCACGCGCCTTGGCAGAACTCAACTGCTGCAGGAAATCGAATTCCTTGCGCTGAACGTCGCGCAACCCGCTCTGGTAGGTCGACGCCATGCTGCGCAATGAGTCCAGTTCGACCAGCATCGGCTTGACGCGGCGTTCGGCTTCGGCCACCGCATCCTTGATTTGCTGCGCGTAGTGCTCGGTGCGTTGTTGCAATTCGGCTTGCAAAGCATCGATGCGGTCACGCAGCGCGGCGTTCTGCGCCTGTTCGGCATCGATGCGGCCGGCGGCTGCGGCCAGCTCCTTTTCGAGTCGGGCGACTGTGGTGAGCAAGGTTGCTTCGCTTGCCGAACCGTGGGTCGTTTGCGACGCGAGCTGAACTTCGAGTTCGGTCACCCGCGCCTGCAATTGCTCGTTTCTCGCTTCCCCGCGCGCGAGCGCACCTTCAAGCGTTTCCTGACGGATGGTCGCGTCGCGCAAGCGCTGTTCGGCGTCGGCCATGTTGGCGCGAACCTGTTCGCGGTCGGCGTCGAGGCTGTCGCGCGCGGCTTTCAATGCCTCTTCATAGAGTGCGCCGAGTAACGCGCCGGCTTTTTCCTCGACGGCTTTCGGGATCGCCGCGCCGTCAAGCCGGATCTTGGAGGCGGAACGGATGCGTTCCCAGAAATGGTCGATGTCTTTCGGGATGTCGCTGGCGCTGCCGGTCTGGGTGAGATCGCGGACGTTGGCGGCCGACGGCCGAATGCCGAGATCGAAAAACAGCCGCTTGCATGCGTGCAGCGACAATTCCTGGCGCCGCGCACCGTTTGCACGCAGCGATTCCAGTTCTTCCCGAATGACTTGACGCATTTCGTCCAGGGTCATGACCACGCTCACAGACAATGAATTGTGGCAATCATAACGAAATACGTATTACTTGATACCTGTTTCGAGGGTCCGTTGTGAATTTACGTCGTTTTGCACAGAAATCGGACCAGGGAGCCGATCTTGCCGAAGGTGAGCCGGAATTCCGTGAAACAAAGCGAAGAAAGTTATCCAAGTCCTTGTCCTGCAAGCATTTTTCAGCGGACCCCGAATTTTGGCCTTTGTTTCACATGACAGCGGAGCTGTTCGCCCGTGGGTGTTCAGGGGTTGAGGTATCTGTGGAAAACTCGTCAGCCCGATGTCTTGAGAGTATTAGAAGTAAACACCCTTGAACCCTTAGTTAAAAACGTTAACGCCACGGCACAGCCTTATGCTGCAAGGCTCTCCGGCCGACAAGGTGAAGTTTTACGGGAGCCAAGGTGATCTTCTGCGGGAGCTGACGTGATGGGGTTCAGGGAGCTGCGTGAGCCGTTGCAGGAAGGGTCGTGAGCGGATTCGGGATCACAGTAAAACACACGTTTTCCTGAAGGTGAGGGTTTTCGGGGCCACACAGCCGTAGAAGCCGCGCTGTGCCTGACTTCACAGTTTTCTGCCTGTGCAGACATAGGTGAGAATTTGCAGGACCTGCTTCGCGCCCCGATTCTGCCCATCTTTTGGGCAGATTTGGCGAAAGGTGAGGTTCCACGGGACTCCACGGGAATTTGCCGTGAGGATTTCCGGGAAGTGGACGCCATTTTGCACAGCAAAAGTGCTCTCCTGGGCCTGTGATGCCCCAAAGGTGAGACTTTTCGGGAGGGAAATCCGGGTTTTCCTGCCCCGTTCGCCTTAAGGTGAGCTTTTTCGGGGCACGGCTCACAGGCTCCGACTTGGCTTACAGGTGAGGTTTTCCGGGGGACGTATTTGCTGAAAAAATGGTCAAAGGTGAGGCTTTTCGGGACCTGTGAGGGGCGGAATTCGTCGAAAAGCCCGCCAGGACTGGAAGAAATCTCGTTTTTGCTGTGCCACTTTTTGGCACAGGTGAGAATTTTCGGGGGGCGACATACGGTTGTCGTATGAAGGATACCCGTCGAAAGGTGAGGCTTTTCGGGGGCTCTCGGCGATGCACAGCCAAATGCCTTCTGTGCATAAGTATCGGAAGAGATTGGGATTTTTGATACCGCGGCGGTTACGGTGAGATTTTTCGGGAGCCATTTCCGTACCCGTTGCTGTGCCGCATTTTTTCGTTGAGGTGAGTGTTTTCGGGAGTCATTGGCAGCCGCTCGCCCGTGTGTCGGGCCTTCGTCGGCACCCGGACGAATCAACATGCTGTGCTTGAGGTGAGCATTTTCGGGACCGGATACGATCTGCGCGCTGTACAATGCGCGCCCGGCCCGGCCAAATAGGCACCGATCGGGTCGCGCGTGCCGGTTTCGACCGAGCTTTTCCATGTGTCGAAGCCAGATCGATATCTCGGCGAGCCGCGCCTGTACATGCATACAGGCCCATCGGCACAGTCGGAAAAGGTACGGTGAGGTGCAATCGCGGCCCTGTGTCGAACTCACGTCTGCGCAGTCGCAAAATTACGACAAATCGAAAGGTGAGCCGATACGGGAGCCAATTTCGCACGTGTCGTGCACAGGTGAAATTCTGTGAATCGGCGCATGCCGCGGCACGTCTGGAAGAGTCCGGAACGCCGCACTGGCGGACCGGTGAGCGTTTTCGGGAGCGGTTCGGGTGAGTGCCGTTTTGCCGGCACGCTTCACCGGCTATGGTGAGCATGTCGTTCTGGACGCACATCACCGCAGGCGCTATCCTTCCGGGAAACTTCTCCTCCGACCCGACGTATGGCCACGACGAAGCGCGCCAAGAAAACCGATGTGGATGTGGTGAGTGCCAGTTCAGCCGAATTGCGAAAGGCCGTCGAGGCGATCGCCATTCAGCCGAAGAGCGGCAAGATCACGCTCCTCACTCGCAAGCTGTTCAATGTCCTGCTGGCCGTCGCGCAGCAGGCCGACGACTCGGGCGATACATATCGCGCGCTGCTGTCGGACATCGTCGCGAACTCCGCTTTCGATTCGAACGACACCGCATTGGTGAAGGAACACCTGCGCCGCATGGTGTCGGTGCAGGTCGAATGGAGCACGGGGACGTCGAGCCAGAAGCCGGGCCGCAAGTGGGGGATCTCCACGCTGATCGCCGATGCGGAAATTCTCGAGGACCCGACCACCCGCCGCGTGTGGGTCGAATTCTCGTTCGCGCCGAAGATCAAGAAGAAGCTGCTCGACCCGGTCCAGTATGCGCGGCTGAGCCTGCAGTTCCAGAGCCAGCTGCGCAGCAGCGCCGGTCTCGCGCTGTACGAGATCTGCGTGCGCTACCTGACGAACCCGAGCCACCTGACGATGCGCGAGCCGTGGGAATGGTGGCGGCCGATCCTGTCGGGCACGCCCGACACGGAAGCCGGCGACGAAGCGAAGCGCGAGTACAAGTACTTCAAGCGCGACTACCTGCGTCCCGCGATCGCGGAAGTCAACGCGGTCACCAACATCTTCGTCGAGCTGATCGAGCACCGCGAAGGGCGTCGGGTGGCCGAGATCCAATTCCGCGTGACCGAGCGCAAGCAGCCGATGCTCGCGCTCGACGAACACCCGAACGTGTTCGACAGCACGCTGGTCGACCGGATGGTGAAGCTCGGAATCCCGCTGAAGGAAGCGCAGACGCTCTATGCGGACAGCGAGGAAAACCGGATTCGCGCCGCGCTGCAGATGACCGAGCAGCGGATGCGCAGCACGACGCTGCCGCCGGTGCGGAGCGCGCCGGCGCTGTTCAAGGACGCGCTGAAGAAGGGTTATGCGCCGCCGGTGGAGTCGGTCGACGCGCTGCCGGCTGGCACGCCTTCCGCGAAGGTTGCGGCTGCGCAACCGGACGATCTGAAGGCGCGCTTGCTGAGCGAGTTCGCAGCGTTCCGCCGCAAGGAAGCGAAGGTGCTGTACGAAGAGCAGGGCGACGCGGAGCGAGAAGTGGCGCGCGAGTCGTTCGAGTCCGAGGCGTTGCCGACGATGGGCTCGCATCTGCGCGACGACTGGCGCAAGCGCGGCCTCGACTCCAAGCTGGCCGAGACGGCCTTTTTCGACTGGCTGGCCCAGAAGACCTGGGGCGAGCCGACGGACGGCGACCTGCTGTCGTTCACGCTGAACCAGTCGCGGGCCGCTTGAGGCCCGCTCAGGCCCGCTGACGGGCCACCGCCGGTCCCCACCCCTGATCGGGCAGGGCCGGCGGCCTCACCAGGCCTTGCCGGCCGTTTCCCTTACTCCGACAACAGCATTCGCTCGAGCTGCTCGAGGATCGCGTCGCGCTTGTCCTTCGGGAGGCCACGCAGGCGCAGTTCGATGCGGTCTTCGCCATACGACTTCAGGTCGCCGACCGACTTGCCGCCAAGCTTGATCTCGAGACGCTGCGCATAGCGCTGACGGCCCGCGGCCTTCGGCGTCTCCTGCGCCGCGACGCGGCCCTTGACGATGTCCGACACCTGGCGCGTGCTGAGATCGTCCGACACGATCTTGTTGATCAGCCGCAGCGTGGCCTCGGTGCCGCGCGCATTGTGATAGCGGCCGACCTGATACGCCATGTTCGACCCGAAGCGATCGGGACGCGCGACCATTTCCTGCATGATCGCTTCCGGCAACTTGCCGATCGACAGCGCGACGGCCACCGTCGACTCGTCGAGGCCGAGATGCTCGGAGAGCTCTTTCTGGCTCTGGAAATGCTTGTCGTCGAGGAAACGGCGCCACACGACCGCGTTGTCGAACACCGTCTGCGAATCGCGCTGAACGTTGAGGTCGTAGCCGAGCTTGTAGCTCTGGATGCCGATCGGCACGTCGATCACGATCGCCTTGACTGACTCCTTGTTCGCTTCCTTCAGCGCCCGCACGCGGCGGCCACCATCGCTGACGAAATACGTGCCCGGATTGTCGTAATCCGGAATCACGTGGATCGCCTGCTGCTGCCCCTGCTTCGCAAGGTTGACCGCGAGTTCGGCAATCGACGATTTCAGATAGAAGTGCCGCGGATTGAACGGGCTGTGCTTGATGGCCTTCAGCGGCAGTTCGATCACCTGCCCGGGCGCATAGCGATTCTCGAGGCGCCACGCGCGGTATTGCGGCGATTCGTCGATGGACGGATCGATCGCGAATTCCGGAGCAGGCGGCGGTGCGATGTCCTTCTTCGCGGATTTGGTCGGCACCGGGGTCGGCGTCTCGGACTTGACGATGCCGTCGATCGCATTGAGCCGATCAAGCGCCGTGCGCTTCTCGCTCGTCGTGATATCCGGGCGCGCTTGGAATCCTTTGGCGAATTGGGAGGGTTTCATGTGACTCCTTTATGCGCATAAAGTCAGGGCAGCATGGCGACGATTTCGTCGGCACATGCGCGAATTTCGGCGGCGGCTAGCTTGCCGCCGCGATCGTTCATTTGCAGCACGGTCTGACCGAGCGCCATCGCCTGCTTGTACGCTTCCCGAGTCGGGATCTGCGTCTTCAGCAGCGGGAAGCCGAGTTCTTCGAGTGCACGCTTGAGCTCGCGGGTCAGCATGCGCTTCTCTTCGGTCTTGTTCAGCAGGAAGACCGCGCGGAGGTCTTCGTTCATCACCTGTGCCTGCTGAATCAGTTTGACCAGCCCGACGCTCGACCAGTAATCGGCCGGCGACGACGATGTCGGGATCACGGCAATCGATGCGGCCAGTAGGACGACGCCGGACACTTTCTCGGTGATCGACGGCGGGCAGTCCACGACGATGATGTCGTAGTCGTTGATGAACTTCTTGATCTCGCGATGAATCTGGCCGTCGGCTTCGGCAAGATTGACAACCGGAAACGGGATGCCGTTGTCGCTGTCGCCGGATGCACTCGACCAGTGAACCAGCGTGTTTTGACGGTCTGCGTCGATGACGAGGACGCGCTTCCCTTTTTCATGGAACGCGGCGCCG
Organism: Burkholderia orbicola; assembly: GCF_900100915.1. Lineage (NCBI taxonomy): Bacteria > Pseudomonadati > Pseudomonadota > Betaproteobacteria > Burkholderiales > Burkholderiaceae > Burkholderia > Burkholderia orbicola. The sequence continues at coordinate 1,845,736 of NZ_FNKW01000002.1, forward strand.
AGATGCATGGCAATCGTGCTTTTGCCGACGCCACCTTTTTGTTGAGTGACTGCAATGATTTCCGCGGCCAATTTTCACTCCTGTTTTGGTCGTTGGAATTCTACAGGACGATATTTGAATTTCAATGAAATTGTCGTTGAACAACTACGCGTTGGCCATTCGGACTATCGGTTTATGCGCATAAACGAGGTGGTGGAGATTGGATTGCTGGTTGGGACGGCGTGTGGGAGATGGCGAGACTGATGTAGAGCGGTCGATGCAGTGCTCGATGGTGGGATCTTCACCTGCCCCATCGCCGGGGCGGTTCGTCGCGGCGATGTCTCGGTGTGCTGCCCTCTCGCTGGACGCGGCGAGTGGCCGGCGAGCCGGAAGTTTGTGCGCATAAAGTCCGCGGCGGTCGGGGTGATCGACTTCGTGGCTGGAGCGCTCGGGATTCGCCACCGAGAGGTGTGATCTGCTGGCCGGAGTCAGATGCACGGCCCCGAGGCACGTCGTTGAACGTGTATGCATCGAGGCAACGTTCCGTTTGCCCGCAACGTTTATGCGCATAAACCGGACGCAACGATGACCTACGGTGGAGGGGAAGGCAGAGACCTAGCCTACGTCAGGCGCGCAATGATGTTGGGACGATAGTCTATCGATACGACCGTCGTCCGGTGCCGTCTTCTGTCACCATACGTCGATGCCTGGAGCCGCACCTCACCTCGCAGGCTTTATGCGCATAAAGCGACCCGAAGTGTCCCGCGGTCCCCGCTCTCTTTTCGCCGCCCGAGACAGCCCTCACGAGACAGCCCTCACGAGACAGCCCTCACGAGACAGCCCTCACGAGACAGCCCTCACGAGACAGCCCTCACGAGACAGCCCTCACGAGACAGCCCTCACGAGACAGCCCTCACGAGACAGCCCTCACGAGACAGCCCTCACGAGACAGCCCTCACGAGACAGCCCTCACGAGACAGCCCTCACGAGACAGCCCTCACGAGACAGCCCTCACGAGACAGCCCTCACGAGACAGCCCTCACGAGACATTAGGCGGGCTAACCGCCGCTCTCTAGTCTCCATGAAGCCGTTTGCCTGCCCGCACTTTATGCGCATAAACAACCACTCGCTGACGCGTGTCTCACGACATCAAACACTCACCCTCTCGCGATCACGACGCATCACTAAACCGAACCGCGCCAGCGACAGACCTGCCACGAGGAAAGCCACACGATCTCAGCTGCCCCGCCCGCCGAGCCTCCCATGCAGACTGGCTACAATACAGGGCTCCACCATCCAGGCTTGAATGATGATCACGATCTACCACAACCCCCGATGCTCGAAGTCCCGCGAGACGCTTGCGTTGGTCGAGTCGCTGAATACGGCCGGCGCGCCGCTGAACGTCGTCGAGTACCTGAAGACGCCGCCGACAGTCGAGGAGTTGGAAACGCTGCATCGGCAACTCGGCCGCCCGGTTCGCGACATGCTGCGCGACGGCGAGGAGCCGTACCAGACACTGAACCTTGCCCGTGCGGACCTGGCCGACGCTGAAGCCTACGCGGCGATCGTCGCTCATCCGATCCTGCTGCAACGCCCCATCGTCGTGTACCGCGGCAAGGCGGCTATCGGTCGTCCGCCCGAGGCGGTGAAGGCGCTGTTCGAATAATTCTTGCCCGGCGTATTTTTCTTATTGCATCAACGCGGCCTGACTCAGCCCTGCACACGTAAACGTAACGGCAATCCAGACCGACGCGACCGTCAGGCCGCACGCGCCGCCAGCCGCCAGCCGCCACCGGAACGATATGTCGCCACCGCGGCGTCTAGCCTTTACCGGAAGACGCCCCATCATCATCGTCCGGCTCCCGCCCCGCCGCCGCCTTCGCGGCCATCCGCAACAGCGAGATCTGCCCGCGATAGGCGCGGCATCCGCTGCAGGTCGGCAGATGCACGCGCACCTGCAGGCGCTCGTGCAGCGTCAGATGCCGATCGAGCGCATCCGACAGCAGGCGTGTCACGTCAGTACATTTCCCCGGCAGCATCTTCGGTCGTCAGTCCTTTTTCGCTCAGGCAGGTTCGCAGGCGCGTGCGCGCCCGATACAGCAGCACGCTGCAATGATTCGTCGTCAACGTCAATTCGTTGCAGATGTCCGCGATCTCGACATCGAGGAATTCGCGCATCATGAACACGCGTCCGATCTGCTCCGGCAGATGGTCGAGGCAGACCTGGAACAGCGTCCAGAACTGCTGTTGCTGCAACAGCGTGTCGGGCTTCGGCCACGGTCGCGGTTTCGCATGCGCGGCCCAGTGTCCGTTGTCCTTGAATAATTCGCGATCGAGTATCGATTCGCCGTCGAGCTCGGCATCGAGCGCGGTCAGGCTCACCATCCGCTGCCGTGCGCGCAGCACGTCGATCAGCTTGTTGCGCAGGATGCCGAACACCCAGGTCTTGTGGGCCGACAGCCCGGCAAACTCGCCGGCATGCGACCACGCGGCAGCGAGCGCTTCCTGCACGGCGTCTTCGGCCGCGTCGGCATCGCGGAGCTGGAGTCGTGCGAAGCGCAGCAGGTCGTGCCGCAGTTGCGCGAGATAGGCGGGGTCGTCGTGTGCGGACAGCATGGGTGAATGGCGGTGTCTCGAAGCGATCGCGCGTGCGTCACGGAGCTGACGCATCGCGGTGCGAGCAGCTTACTGGGCGCGGTCTCCGCCTGCAACGCAATGTTCCGTCACGAATTCACGGAACCGGCTGCCGCGCTGCGCTATGCTTGCCGAACCCCGTCTCGCGCGTCGTCGGCGACGCGCGTCGGGCAATCTGTAACGTCAGAACATAACGGTCGAGTTATCCACAATTTCTGTGGAAAACCTTGTGGAAAGTCGGCCGGACGGCCCCGTGGGACGGCTCGCGGGCTGGCTTGCCTATAAACAGACCTTTGTCGCCCATTCGGAAGCAATCAATCCGATTCCTTACTCACCGGAAGGAGAATGCCATGTCCTATCGTATTGCGGTCGTCGTCGGCAGCCTGCGTCGTGCTTCGACCAACCGCGCGCTCGCGCACGCCGTGATCTCGCTCGCCCCCGCCGATTTTTCGTTCGAGTTCGTCGAGATCGGCGAGCTGCCGCTGTATAGCCAGGACTACGACGCGGATTTCCCGGAAGTCGCGAAACGCTTCAAGCAGTCGATCGAAGCCGCCGACGCGCTGCTGTTCGTCACGCCCGAGTACAACCGGTCGATTCCCGGCGTGCTGAAGAATGCGCTCGACTGGGGCTCGCGCCCGTGGGGGTCCAACTCGTGGTCGGGCAAGCCGGGCGCGGTGCTCGGTACGTCGCCGGGCGCGGTGGGTACCGCGCTCGCGCAGCAGCACCTGCGCAACGTGCTCGCGTACCTCGACGTGAAGACGCTCGGTCAGCCCGAGATGTTCATCAAGCACGACCCGGCGCGCATCGACGACCAGGGGCAGATCGTCAGCGAGGACACCCGCAAGTTCCTGCAGGGCTTCGTCGATCGCTATGCGAGCTGGGTGCGCCTGCTGAAATCGGCCTGACCTCGTTGGCCTGACCGCCGCCCCGCGCGCTCACGCCGTCGCGGCGGCGCCGCCCCCCAACCAAGAGCGGATCACGCGCCGGCGTGTCGTGCGTCGCGCGCTTCGCGGATGCCCAGCAGGATCTCGTCGAGCAGCGCGATGTCGAACGGCTTCGACAGCACGCGGACGTTGACGGTGCGTGTGCGGTCGAGCTCCTCCGCATAACCCGTGACGAGAATCACGGGCAGCTTCCCCGGCCGCTTTTCGACCGCTTCTGCCAGGTCGATGCCGTTCAGGCGGCCCGGCATGTGGATATCCGAAATCACGAGATCGAACGCGTCGTTCGCGGCGGCGCCTTCGATCAGGCGCAACGCGTCGTCGGCGGTGGGTGCGTAGGTCACGCGATGACCGAGCAGCGACAGCAGCGCTTCCGTGCCGGCCGCGACTTCGTCGTTGTCCTCGACCAGCAGTACGTGCAGACCGGCGAGCGCGCCGTTGCCCGCCTCGTGCGCGACGGCCGCCGGCCGCGCGACGACGTCCTCGGCCCGCGCGCGCGGCAGGTACAGACGCACCGACGTCCCCGCGCCGACCGCGCTGTCGATCGTCGCGAGCCCGCCCGAGCGTTCGCAGAACGCGAATACCTGCGGCAGGCCGAGCCCCGTCCCCATCCCCTGCGCCTTCGTCGTGAACAGCGGCTCGAACGCACGGGCGAGCACGTCGGGCGCCATGCCCGAACCCGTGTCGTCGAGCGAGATCTGCACGAAGTCGCCGGTGAGCGGGAAGCCGTCCTCGCGGCGCAGCGTGACGTTGCGTGCGCCGACCGTGAAGCGTCCGCCGGTTGCCATCGCATCGCGCGCGTTGACCGCGAGGTTGATCACCGCGAGCTCGAGCTCCGCGACATCGACGCGAATCGGCCAGACGCCCGGCTCGATCGCGACGACCAGCGACGACTTCGACCCGAGCGACGTCTTCAGCAGTTCGCGGCACGTGCCGAGCCATTGCCCGATGTCGATCGTCTCGTTGTGCAGCGGCTGCTTGCGCGCGACGCCGAGCAGCTGGCGCGTGAGCGACTGGCCGTTCTTCAGCGCGCGCTCGATCGCGCCGAGCTCTTTGTCGAGATGCTGGACCCCGCGTCGCCGCGCGATCTGCACGTTGCTCGAGATGATCATCAGCAGGTTGTTGAAGTCGTGCGCGACGCTGCCGACGAGATTGCCGAGCGCCTGCATCTTGCGCGACTGCCGGTACGCCGATTCGATCGAGCGCCGCATCGACGCTTCGGCCTGCCAGCGGTCCCACGCTTCCTCTTCTGCCTTCAGCCGCTTGAGCGACAGCCAGATCACGGACCACAGCGCGACCGACGGCGCGAACATCGAGAGGAACAGCACGCTCAGGTGTTCGTACCATTCATGCCAGATCGCCGACGTGCGGTACGCGCAGCTCACGTAGACGGGATAGCTGCCGACCTGGCGATACGCGACGATCTCGCTGCTCGCGCCGTCGTGGCCCACGCGCACCACGCCCGCGCGCGGATCGTTGCGCGGGTTGCCGAACGTGACCGAGCGATCGGTATGCGCGAGCGACGGCGGCGGCGGATACGACGCGATCACCGCGCCGTCCGAGCGCGCGAGCGCCATCGTCATCGGCGTGCTCGCGCCGCCGAGCAGGTCGCGGTAGAACGCATTGAAATACGACGACTTCAGCGCGATCGACACCATGCCGGCGAACGAACCGTCGCTATGGCGTCGCGCGACGCCGGTGTTGAAGACGGGAATGTTCTCGAGCTTGAGCGGCCCCATCATCAGTTTCGAGATGTGTTCGATGACCTTGCCGTCGCGGATGCCGGCGAAATCGTCGCGGTTCGCGATCGACGCATAGGGCGCCGGATAGTAGAGGCTGTTGGCGAGCAGCATCCCGCTCGCGCCGAAGATCGACACGGCGGCCACCTGCGGATAGCCGCCGCCGATCGTGTTCAGCGCTTCGTGGATGTCGGACTCCTTGCTGCGCACGGTCGCGTCGTCCATGTCCTGCACGAGGTCGACGATGCGCGCATCGAGCGTTTCGCTCAGGTCGAACACCTTGAGCGCGTGCTCTTCGGCGACCCGCACCGTGCGCATCGTCACGTCGCTCGCGGCGGCCTCGCGCGCCTTCAGGTCGTTGTACGCCATCACCACCACGTAGATGCACGGCAGCACGATCGCCGCGACGAGCAGCACGATCAGCGTCACGCGGCGCACCGCGAAATCGTGCTCGGGCGCGCCGGACGCGTAGCTGCCGTCATCCTGCCAGTCGTCGGCGGGAGAAGGGGCAGGGGCGCGGGAGTCGGCAGGCCGTTCGGACTTCATCGAGGAAAGCGGGTGAGGCAGAGGTATCTGCCATCATAAACGAGTTGCGGCGGCCCGCCGTGCGGTGCCGTACGGGCGCAAACCTGTCGTATATGACAGAGGTAAACCGTCAGATTGAAAACGCGACGAATCCGGCAGCGCAAACGTACACAAGGAAAAATTTTGCGTGCTTATCTCGAAAATGGTCGCGGCTGTTTTCGGAATCACGCGCGATCGGACCGATTCTGTTCGAAATGGTGAAAATGGCGAGTTGCATCGCCTCCGGTTTACTCCGAGAATCGCGCCTTGCTTTCCCTATGACAGATACATGCGCCCGTCGGCGATTGCCGCGCGGTGCGTCGCGCGCACCTGCGTCGCGGCGCCCGTGCCTGGTCGCAAGGCGGTTGGCCGCGCCCGAAACGCAAGGCACTAAAGAAGAGCGCCGCGCGGTCGTTAACGCGAGAGAGACCATTCCGTATACCGCATCGCCCCATGCCTTTGCCGATTGTAATTGCCGACGATTCGCTGCTCGCTCGCAAACTTCTGACAAAGGCGCTGCCGGGAGACTGGGACGTTGACGTCGCGTATGCAGCGAATGGTCGCGAGGCCTTGGCGCTCTATCGTGACGGCAAAGCTTCCGTGATGTTTCTGGACCTGACGATGCCCGACATGAGCGGATATCAGGTCCTGGAAACACTGCGCCACGAAGATCTGAACACGTTCGTGATCGTGGTATCCGCCGATATCCAGCCGCAGGCGCAAGCACGCGTGCGTGAATTGGGCGCGATCGCATTCGTTGCCAAGCCCGTGACGTCGGAGGCATTGCTGCCCATTCTCAAGGAGTATGGGTTGTATGCCTGAATCGGTGTTCACGGCGGAGCAACGCGACGCGTTGCAGGAAATCGCCAACCTTGCAATGGGCCGCGCCGCCGCGCGGCTTGCGTTGCTGCTCGGGCATTTCATCGAGCTGTCGGTGCCGCGCGTGCGCGTCGTGAAAGCGGCCGACGCGGGCGACGCGCTGCGCGAGATGACGGGCATCCACGACAACGTGACTGCCGTGCGCCAGGGCTTCCGTTCCGACATCAAGGGCGAGGCGATCGTGCTGTGCCGAACGGCGGGTGTCGCGCGGCTCATGTCGGTCGTCGACCGCACGTTCGGCGACGGCGTGTACGGCGGGATGGCGACGCCGGACGAGATCGTGTTCGACGTCGCGAACGTGCTGATGGGTGCCTGCGTCGCGTCGATCCTCGATGAACTCGGCCGCAAGCCCGTGTTCTTTCCGCCGGGGCTGCTCGGTGCGAACGTGTCGTTCGACGACGTCTTCCAGCCGAACGAACTGGGGTGGAGCGTCGCGCTGCTGCTCGAGGTGAACTTCGGGCTCGAGGACCATACGTTCCGCGCGCATTTCGTGATGCTGATGGCCGAGGATTCGATCCGCCTGATGGGCGACGCGCTCGACGCGTTGCTGTCCGCGCTATGACGGCCGCCGCCCCGTCGCTGAGCGACCTCGTGATCGAGCGGGTCGGCTTCGGCCTGTTCGTGCTCGACCGTTCGATGACCGTCTTGATGTGGAATCGCTTCATGCAGGACCACAGCGGCATCCCGGCCGCCGACGTGATCGGCCGCAACATCTTCGACTGCTTTCCGGACCTGCCGCGCGCGTGGCTGTCGCGCAAGCTCGAGAGCGTGTTCCAGTTGGGCAGCTTCGCGTTCAGCTCGTGGGAGCAGCGGCCCTACCTGTTCCGCTTCGAGCACGACCGGCCGATCACGGGCGGCGTCGACTACATGCAGCAGGACTGCACGTTCATGCCGCTCACGCGCGGCCGCGACGTCGAGGCCGTATGCGTGACGATCTCGGACGTCACGCATGTGAGCGTGATGCAACGAGAGCGCGAGGAAGCGGTCGCGAAGCTGCGCGAACACGCGAACCGCGACGGGCTGACCGGCATCGCGAACCGGCGCTTCTTCGAGGCGCGGCTCGGCGACGAATTCGCGCGCTGGCAGCGCTACGGCGGCGACCTGTCGGTGCTGCTGTTCGACCTCGACCACTTCAAGACGATCAACGACCGCTTCGGGCATGCGGCGGGCGACGCCGTGCTGCGCGAGACCGCGCGCCGCGTCGCGTCGATCGTGCGCGCGCAGGATACGTTCGGGCGTTTCGGCGGCGAGGAATTCGCGCTGCTGCTGCCGTGCACGAATCTCGACGAGGCGATGCGGGTGGCCGACAAGGTGCGCGAGGCGATCGGCAGCATGCCGGTCGATGCCGAGGGCGTCAGCGTGCCGGTCACGGCGAGCGTCGGCGGCACCTGCGCGAAAGCCGGCGCGCTGACCTGCGACGTACTCGTCAACGAGGCCGACGCCGCGCTCTATCGTGCGAAGCGGCTCGGGCGCGATCGGTCGGTCGCGTACGCTGACTGACCGCGCCCGCCCCGCTCAGCTTTTCGCGATGTCGGCGAGCACGCCGGCCAGCACGGCCGGCTGCGACACGAACGGCGAATGGCTGCTGTCGAGCTGGTGTACGTGGGTCGGGTTGCCGGGCGCGAATGCGTCGGCTTCGTCGATGAAGCGCTGCTGCAGCGCGGGCAGGATCACGCGATCCTGCAGGCACTTGACGTAGTGACGGTCGATCGCACCCCAGCGGGCGGCGGTCGTCGGGATCGCGGTCGCGAACGGCGCGGCCGGCACGTCGCAGCTCATCAGGTTCGCGACCGCATCGAAGTCGGCCTGCGGCACGTCTTCGTACAGCGCGCGCTTCATCAGTTCGCGATACGCGGCATCGCCGCTGTGCGGATCGACGCGCAGCGCACCGGCCACGCGCGGGCTCGCGAGCATCAGCGGGCCGAGCAGCTCGCCCTTGTTTTCCGGCGCGCGCACGTAGTCGAGGCCCGGCACGCCCGACGCGGGCATGAAGGCCGCGAGATAGACGATCTTCGCGATCTTCTCCGGCGCACGTTCGGCGGCCGCCGTGATCGCGAGGCCGCCCATGCTGTGCCCGACCAGCACGACCTTGCCGCGGCCGAGCGCGTACGCATCGTCGACGGCCTGCATCACCTGCGTCGCGTAGTCGTCGAGCGTCGTGTTCGCGACCGGCGACGGCTCGGCGCCGAACGCGTCCTTGTCGAGCGGCCGGGCGAGGTACGACGCGGGAAAGCGCGCATGGATGCCGTGCGCGGGCAGGTCGCGCGCGATCGACAGGTAGCCGCGCGCGGCCAGCGCGGCCGCCAGGTGGGCGTAGCACCACGCGCCATGCCACGCGCCGTGCACGAGCACGAAAACGGGATGATCGGACTGCGGGTTGGCGGTGTCGTTCGTCTCCATGGTGTCCGTATTTTTTCGAGAAAGGTGTCATCTTAGACGAACCCGCCGCCATCGAAACGCGCTCGCGCGGCGCGTCTCCCGGCGGCAACGATCCGCCCCTTTGTGTCGCGCAGGCCACATTTCGTCTATATCTGATTTGAATTTGTGCGGAAGCACGCTAATTTGTTGCTTTACTCGCGATTGCGCCCCATGAACGTCGACTATCTCTTCTACCGGAAGCCGAACAAACCCGGCCCCTATTCGCTCGACGACCTGGGCGACATCGCGCCGCCGATCGGCCCTGGCGACCTGGTGCGCGCGGGCATCGCGCGCGTGTTCGAGCAGATCGACTGGCAGGAATCGCCCGACGTGCCGGGCGCGTGGTTCGGTACGGGCGGCGCGGTTTTCCAGTTCACCGCCGAGCCCGACGGCCGCGTGACGAGCTTCATGGGCTCGCGCCTCGAGCGCCGCTCGATGCTGCAGCTCACACGCGAAATGGGGCTCATCGCACTCGATCTGCAGCGCGACATCGTCTACGGCTGACGCGTCGCGCGAGGCCCATTCGCCGAGGCCGGCCGCGCCGCCCTCTCCAGGGCGCTCAACACCCCGCCACACATGGCGCGTGTCCGCCATCGAACTTCAAAGATTGCTATACTTTCGGCCAATTCCGGCTTCCGGCCGGTAATTTGTGCCTGTCTGCGTCGATCGTTCGCCTATCCCGCACGCATTCGACGCCCTGACCATCCCAGCCGGGCATGGCTTCTTCAATCGCCCCGCGTGGGTGTCTCCGTGGAGCTCGTCTTGGCCGTTTCCCATTCCGTCGTGGACGAACAAGAAACCGACGCCGCTGCCGTCACATCGGGCAGTTCTTTCTATCTGGCGATGCGCATCCTGCCGGCCGTGCAGCGCGATGCGATGTTCCAGGTCTACGCGTTTTGCCGCGCGGTCGACGACATCGCCGACAGCGATCTGCCGCGCGCCGAGCGCAACGCGGGCTTGAATCGCTGGCGCGCGGACATCGATGCCTGCTTCGCCGGCCGCCCGCCGCGCCACCTGGTCGCGCTCGATCGCGAAATTCGCGCGTTCAACCTGCAGCGCGACGATTTCCACGCGATGATCGACGGGATGGCGATGGACGCGGCCGAAGATATCTGCGCGCCCGACGAGCCGACGCTCGATCTCTTCTGCGATCGCGTGGCGAGCGCGGCCGGCCGACTGTCGGTGAGGATCTTCGGGATGCCGGAAGCCGAAGGGATCACGCTGTCGCACCACCTGGGCCGCGCGCTGCAACTGACGAACATCCTGCGCGACATCGACGACGACGCGGCGATCAACCGGTGCTACCTGCCGCGCGAGCTGCTCGCGCGCGAAGGCATCGCGATCACCGATCCGGCGACGATCGTGCGCGATCCGGCGCTGCCGCGCGTGTGCGCGACGCTCGTCGAGCGCGCGCTCGAGCACTTCCGCCAGGCCGACGCGGTGATGGACACCTGCCCGCGTGCGCAAGTGAAGGCGCCGCGCATCATGTCGGGCGCGTATCGCTGCATTCTCGAGGCCGCGATCGCACGCGGCTTTGCCGCGCCGCGCGCGCCGCTGCGCAAGCCGAAGGCGCGCATGCTGATGATCGCCGCGCGCTACGCGCTGTTCTGAGTCGACCGAGGCGATGCCCAGAACCGTCCACGTGATCGGCGCAGGACTCGCGGGCCTGTCGGCCGCGGTCGAGCTGCAACGTCGCGGGCGCCGCATCGTGTTGCACGACGCGCATGCACACGCGGGCGGCCGCTGCCGCTCGTGGTTCGACGGGACGCTGAACACGACGCTCGACAGCGGGCTGCATACGGTTTTCGCGGGGCAGCCCGCGACGCAGCGCTACCTGCGCGCGATCGGCGCGGCCGATCAACTCGTGGGGCCCGCGCTGGCTGAATGCCCGGTCATGGACATCGCGTCGCAGCAGCGCTGGACGCTGCGCTTCGGCAACAGCCGCTGGCCGTCGTGGCTGTTCGATGCCGCGTCGCGCGCGCCGGGCACGACGCCGCTCGACTACCTCGCGCTCGCCCCGCTCGCGTTCGCCCGCACGGGCCGCTCGCTCGCGCAGACGATGCGATGTGACGGCGTGCTGTGGGATCGCTGGCTGCGGCCGTTTTTCCTCGGGGTGCTGAATATCGAGCCGCGCCACGCGAGCGCCGAGCTCGCGCGCGCCGCGCTGTGCGGCGCGTTTGCCGCGGGCGGCCCCGGCTGCCGCCCGCTCGTCGCGCGTCGCGGGCTCGGCAGCGCGTTCGTCGAACCGGCGCTGCGGATGCTGCAGTACGGCGGCGCGCAGATCCGCCTGAATTCGCGGCTCGACGCATTCGAATTCGGCGCGCACGGCAATGCGGTCGATGCGGTGTCGATCGGCGGCGAGCGCATCGATCTCGCGCCGGGCGATGCGGTCGTGCTGGCCGTGCCGCCCGAGGTCGCGCAGCCGCTCGTGCCCGAACTTACCGCGCCCGACACGTTCAGCGCGGTCGTGACCGCGTATTTCGCGGTCGACGCGTCGACCGGCAATCCGCTGCAGACGACCGTCGTCAACGGCGTCGTCGATGCGGTGCGGACCGGCGACGGCCTGCTCGCGGCGACGATCCGCGATGCGGGCCGCTGGCTCGACATGCCGCGCGACACGCTCGCGCGGCGCATCTGGGAAGACGTCGCGCGCGTGAGCGGCGCGAACCCGGAAACCATCCCCGCGTGGCAGCTCGTCGTCGAGCCGCGCGCGGGCTTTGCGGCGGTGCCGTCGCAGGAAATGAAACGTCCGGCCGTGCGTACGCGCTGGACCAATCTTGTACTCGCGGGCGACTGGATTGCCACCGGCTTGCCCGCCACGATCGAGGGCGCGATCCGTTCCGGCCAGCTGGCCGCGGACGTGCTCCAGACGCAATAAAGAGAGGGACCGATGAACGATCTCACCGAAATGGCTACCTTGTCCGCCGGCGCCGTGCCGGCCGGCGTCGACGCGGCTGTCGCGCGTGCGACCGACGCGCTGCTCGCCGCGCAGCAAGCGGACGGCCACTGGGTCTACGAACTCGAGGCGGATTCGACGATTCCCGCCGAATACGTGCTGCTCGTCCACTATCTTGGCGAGACGCCGAACCTCGAGCTCGAACAGAAGATCGGCAAGTATCTGCGCCGCATCCAGCAGGCCGACGGCGGCTGGCCGCTGTTCACCGACGGCGCGCCGAACATCAGCGCGAGCGTGAAGGCGTATTTCGCGCTGAAGGTGATCGGCGACGATGAAAACGCCGAGCACATGCAGCGCGCGCGCCGTGCCATCCATGCGATGGGCGGCGCCGAGATGTCGAACGTGTTCACGCGCATCCAGCTCGCGCTGTACGGGGCGATTCCGTGGCGCGCGGTGCCGATGATGCCGGTCGAGATCATGCTGCTGCCGCAGTGGTTCCCGTTCCACCTGTCGAAGGTGTCGTACTGGGCGCGCACCGTGATCGTGCCGCTGCTCGTGCTGAACGCGAAGCGTCCGCTCGCGAAGAACCCGCGCGGCGTGCGCATCGACGAGCTGTTCATCGATCCGCCCGTCAACGCCGGGCTGCTGCCGCGCCAGGGCCACCAGAGCGCCGGCTGGTTCGCGTTCTTCCGCGTGGTCGACCATGCGCTGCGCGCGGTCGACGGCCTGTTTCCGAGCTATACGCGCGAACGGGCGATCCGTCAGGCCGTGTCGTTCGTCGACGAGCGCCTGAACGGCGAGGACGGCCTCGGCGCGATCTATCCGGCGATGGCCAACGCGGTGATGATGTACGACGTGCTCGGCTACGCGGAAGATCATCCGAACCGCGCGATCGCGCGCAAGGCGCTCGAGAAGCTGCTCGTCGTGCACGACGACGAGGCGTATTGCCAGCCGTGCCTGTCGCCCGTGTGGGATACGTCGCTCGTCGCGCATGCGCTGCTCGAGACCGGCGACGCGCGTGCCGAGGAAGCCGTGCTGCGCGGCCTCGAATGGCTGCGCCCGCTGCAGATTCTCGACGTGCGCGGCGACTGGATCTCGCGCCGCCCGAACGTGCGGCCCGGCGGCTGGGCGTTCCAGTACGCGAACGCGCACTACCCTGACGTCGACGATACGGCCGTGGTCGTGATGGCGATGGATCGCGCGCAAAAGCTCAAGCAGTCGGACACGTATCGCGAATCGATGGCGCGGGCGCGCGAATGGGTCGTCGGCATGCAGAGCAGCGACGGCGGCTGGGGCGCGTTCGAACCGGAAAACACGCAGTACTACCTGAACAACATCCCGTTCTCCGATCACGGCGCGCTGCTCGATCCGCCGACGGCCGACGTGTCGGGCCGCTGCCTGTCGATGCTGTCGCAGCTCGGCGAGACGCCGCTGAACAGCGAGCCGGCGCGCCGCGCGCTCGACTACATGCTGAAGGAACAGGAGCCGGACGGCAGCTGGTACGGCCGTTGGGGGATGAACTACGTGTACGGCACGTGGACGGCCCTGTGCTCGCTGAACGCGGCCGGCCTGACGCCGGACGACCCGCGCATGAAGCGCGCCGCGCAGTGGCTGCTGTCGATCCAGAACAAGGACGGCGGTTGGGGCGAGGACGGCGACAGCTACAAGCTGAACTACCGCGGTTACGAGCAGGCGCCGAGCACGGCGTCGCAGACGGCCTGGGCGCTGCTCGGCCTGATGGCGGCCGGCGAAGTGAACAACCCGGCCGTGGCGCGCGGCGTCGACTACCTCGTCGCCCAGCAGAACGAAGAAGGGCTGTGGGACGAGACGCGCTTCACGGCAACGGGTTTCCCGCGCGTGTTCTACCTCCGCTACCACGGCTATCGCAAGTTCTTCCCGCTGTGGGCGCTGGCGCGCTACCGCAACCTGAAGCGCGCGAACGCGACGCGCGTGACGGTCGGGATGTAACGCGTGGCGACGACGCAGCACGACGGCGTATTGCCCGTCATCGCGGTGACCGGGATGGCGTTCGAGGCGCGCATCGCGCGCGGCGACGGCGTCGAAGCCGTGTTCGCCGCGCGGGCCGACCGGCTCGAGCGGGCGCTGACCGAGGCGACTTCGCGCGGTTGCGCGGGCATCGTCAGCTTCGGCACGGCGGGCGGGCTCGCACCGGATCTCGCGCCTGGTGCGCTCGTGATCGCGAACGCGATCGACGGGCCGTTCGGTCGCGTGGAGACCGATGCGGGCTGGAGCACGCGGCTCGTCGCCGCGCTGCACGACACGCCGGTGTGGGCGCGCGTCACGCGCGGCACGATCGCGGCGGTCGGCGCGCCGGTCGTCAGCGAACAGGACAAGGCGTCGCTGCATCACGCGAAGGGCGCGCTGGCCGTCGACATGGAGTCGCATATCGCGGCGGCCTTCGCGGCCGCACGCGGCGTGCCGTTCGCGGTGTGCCGCGCGATCGTCGATCCGGCGTGGCGCACGCTGCCGAGCGCGGCGACGGCCGGCCTGCGCGACGACGGCAGCACGGCGATCCTGCCGATCCTGCGCGAACTGCTGAAGCAGCCGTCGCAGCTCGGGCCGCTGCTGCAAGTTGCCAGCGATGCGCGCGCAGCGCGCACGACGCTGATCCAGGCTCGGCACGCGTTCGGACGGGCGGGCGCGATGCGGATCGTTTGAGCGGCGTTCGCCGCTGCCTTCTCTCTGCTTTTCGGTCTGCCGTTTCGCACGGACAAAAAAAGAGCGCTGCATCATGCAGCGCTCTTTGTTTTTGCGCGGCCGCCGTGGCGGCGTTACTGCGCGGCGGGACTGCTCGCGGGCAGCGTCGGCATCGCCGGCGCGATCGGCGCGCCGTTGGCAGCCGGCGCCGTCGTCGCTTCGGCCGACGCAGCTGCGGGTGCAGCAGCCGACGCAGCGACCGGTGCCGCGGCAGGCGCACTCGCCGGCATTGCACTATCCGCACCCGGATCGTCGTACTGCGGCAATCCCGGCGCGGCCGGTGCATTGTTCGGCGTGGCGCCCGATGCGCCGCCGGGTGTGCCGCCCGATTCGCCCGGATCCTCATAGTTCGGCAAGCCGCCCGGCATGGTCGGCGCAGCCGCCGGCACCGCACCGGCTTCACCCGGCTCCGCGTAGTTCGGCGCCGCGGCCGACGCCGACTGGCCGTGATACGTGAGCGACTTGCGCTGCTGCAGGTACGCGTCGCGCACGAACGAATACGGATCGAGCGCGGCCTGCTTCAGCAGGTCGGTCGCACCGAGCAGGTCCGAACGCGCGCTGATGAACTGCGCGATGTACATCGGATTGCGCGCGGCCGGCTCGATGTAGTTCAGCAGGTTGAAGCGCACGTCCACCGCACGGCCGACGCCGTCGCGGATCGTGCTCGGCCCGAACACCGGCAGCACGAGATACGGGCCGGACGGCATGCCCCAGCGCGCCATCGTCAGCCCGAAATCCTGGTGATGCTTCGGCAGCCCGGCCGGCGTCGCGATGTCGATCAGGCCGGCGACGCCGAACAGCGAGTTCATCGCCACGCGCATCAAATCCTGCGTCGCATCGGTGATGCGCAACTGCAGCAGGTTGTTGGCCATGTTGCCGAGATCGCCGAGGTTCGAGAAGAAGTTGCTGATCGCGGTGCGCACCGGCGTCGGCGTGACTTTCTGGTAGCCCTTCGCGATCGGCTGGGCGATGTTCGTGTCGACCGTGTCGTTGAACTTGTACATCGCCCGGTTCATCGGCTCGAGCGGGTCGTTGGGGTTGCGGTTCGGTCCCGTCGCGCAGCCGGTCAGCATCGCGCTGGCGGCGACGGTCGCCGCAATGATTCGCACCTTATTCATTGATTCCTTGCGATTGGTTCTTGGCGCGCTTGACGCGCGGTTTGCCCATCAGGACGGGCTGGAACACCACGGCGCCGATCAGCGTACAGGTCAGGGCCAGCGCGAGCAGCTTGCCCATGCTCGACGTGCCCGGATGGTGCGACAGCCACAGGCTGCCGAAGGCGGTCGCCGTCGTCGCGGCGCTGAACAGCAC
Source organism: Burkholderia orbicola (assembly GCF_900100915.1). NCBI lineage: Bacteria > Pseudomonadati > Pseudomonadota > Betaproteobacteria > Burkholderiales > Burkholderiaceae > Burkholderia > Burkholderia orbicola. The sequence goes on from NZ_FNKW01000002.1 coordinate 1,861,815, forward strand.
GGCGTGCGTGAGGCTCGAATGCAGCAGGCCCGTCTGCCCCGCGCGCCACGCCATCACGAAATACACCTTGAACGCGACGCCGACGCCGAGCATCAGCGGCAGCGCGATGATGTTCGCGAAGTTCAGCGACATGCCGAGCACGACGCACATCTCGAGCGTCACGATGCCCGACACGAGCAGCGGCACCAGCGTGCGCAGCACGTCGCCGAAGCGGCGCAGCGTGACCCACAGCAGGACCGTGATCGAGATGATCGACCACAGCGCCGCATGCAGGAACGCGTTGATGATCGTGTCGGCCGAATGCAGGATCGAGATCGGCCCGCCGGTCGCACCCGGTTCCGCGGCCTTCACGGCCTTGGCGAAACGGCGCAGCATCGTGTCGTCGTTCGGATCGACGCCCTTCGGCACCTTCGGCGAGATCTGCACGAGCGCGTGGCCGTCCGGCGCGACCCAGTCGCGCACGATCTGCGGTGGCAGCGATTCGCGCGTGATGTCCTGCGGCTGCAGCAGCGCGGCGAGCTGGTTGAGCGCGATGCGCAGCGTATCGGAGAACGCGCGCTCGGCACGGTCGCGCGTCGCGCTGTCGGCGGCGGCGAGCTTCGCGAGCGACGCGGACAGATGCTGCGCGGCGGCGGCGCCCGGGCCCGGGTGATCTTCGGCTGCATAGCCCAGCAGGTCGGACACGCGCTTGAGCGCGGCCACGCGTTGCGCGTCGGTCGCGGGCGGCGCGGCCGGCTGCGTCAGCGCGGGCAGCAGTTCGCTCGCGGTCGTGGCGATCGCCGCGCGCTTGGCCGGCTGGTCGGCCGGGATGAAGGTCGACAGCGTGGTCGTGCGGCCGACTTCGGGCAGCGCGTCGAGGCGCTTCGCGGCCGCGTCGGCTTGCGCGAGCGACGGCGCGAGCAGCGTGACGTCGTTGACGGCGGCTTCCGGCGAATCCTTCAGCGCGAGCAGCGTCGCCATCGATTCGCTGTTCGGGTCCTTCAGGTGCAGCGGGTTGAAGTCGAAATGCAGGAACGCGAGCAGCGGCAGCGCGCCGATCACGACCGCGAGCGTGCCGATCAGGATCGGCTTGCGATGGCGATCGAGGTAATCGTCGACGGGCGCGAGCCACGGGAAACCCGGCGTCTTCGATTCGCCCGGCGGCGCGAACAGGCGCAACAGCGCCGGCAGCAGCGTGAGCGTGGTCAGCAGCGCGACGAACATCCCGACGCCCGCGATCAGACCGAGCTCGGACACGCCGCGATACGCGGTCGGGATGAACGAGAAGAAGCTCGCCGCGACGGCCGCCGTGGCCAGCGCGAGCGGCATGCCCATCGAATGCGCGGCGCCGATCAGCGCGTGGTCGATGCGCTCGTCGCGGAAGCGTTCCTCGCGATACTTCACGCCGTACTGGATCGAGAAATCGACGCCGAGGCCGACGAACAGCACCATGAACGCGACCGAGATCATGTTCAGCGAGCCGACCATCGCGAGGCCGAGCGCGGCCGTCACGACGAGGCCGACGAACAGCGTAACGAGCACCGAGCCGATCATCCGCTTCGAGCGCAGCGCCAGCCACAGGATCACGAGCACGGCGAGCAGCGTGAGCACGCCGTTGAGTGCGGCGCCGTCTTCGACCGACGCGAATTCGTCGTCGGCGAGCGGCTGCTCACCGGTCAGGCGCACGGCCGCGCCGTAGCGCTTGTCGAGCTCGAGTGACCGGGCCGCGTCGCGGATCACCTGGCTCGTTGCCGCGCCGGCCTTCAGCGCGCCGTAGTTGACCACCGGCTGCACGGTGACGAACGCGCGCGCGGGCTGCCGCGCCGCGTCGTTGTCGACCAGCGCGCGCCACGAGAACGCGGCCGGCTTGCCGGCCAGCACGTCGTCGACCGTCGCGGCGCTGCGCGCGAGCAGCTTCGCCATCGCGGGCAGCTTCACCTGGCCGGTCAGCAGCGGCTGGCCGAGCGTGGTGGACAGCGTGGTGGCGAGCCCGGTGAGGCTCGGGTTCTTCGCGAGTTCGTTGACGAGCGGGCGGGCGCTCGCGAGCTGCGCGGTCGTATCGGAGACCTCCTGCGGCGACAGGAACAGCAGCCCGTTGTGCTCGAAGAACGGCCCGCCGCCCGGTTCGGCGACCGGGCCGATACGGCCGGCATCGGCGTCCTTGCGCAGCGCTTCGGTCAGCGCATGCGCGGCGGCAGTCGCGAATTCGGGCGCGGGTGCCTCGACGACGGCGAGGATCGTGCCGTTGCGTTGCGGGAACGCGTTGTCGACCGCCTTGCTGAGTGCGGCCCATTGCGGCTCCGCATCGACGAGCTTGCTGATGTCGGTGTTGATCTTGAAATGCTGCGCGACGTAGACGCCGCTGAAGGCGGCGATGACGAGCGACAGGACGACGACCCAGACGGGGCGGCGCACCGACCACGCAACGAGTCGGACGATGAGAGATGTCACCATGTGGCGGTGGGGAGCGGCTGGCTAGGGCAAAGTAGCCAAGTATACCGGCGCGGCGCGGCGACGGTCGTGACGTTGCAGAGAATCGGGGCGGGAAGGATATTTGCTACCGGCGTGGCAATCGGATCGCGCAGCCGGCCCATTTGTATGGGGATATTTACATAATCGCCACGGCGATGCGTCGACACGCCGCCAAGGGCCTGTGACAAACGGCGCTGAAAGGTAACAGTCGGTCACCGCGCGGCAACGGGGCGTCAGGCCCGGTATACTTTGCTCCACCGGCCGATGCAAAGAGCCGGCCGTTTTTTCCCATCGAGTGCGAAATTCGTATGAAACGTCATCTGTTTGCTTTCGTCGCGGCGGCCGCCGTGTCGGTTTCCGCTTTCGCGCAGAGCGCGCCGGTCGATGTCGTCCGCACGGCGGTCGAGGGTACCGTCAATGCGATGAAGGCCGATCCGGCCGCGCGCGGCGGCGACATGGCGAAGATCACGCAGGTCGTCGAGCAGCGCTTCCTGCCCGTAACCAACTTCGAGCGCACGACCCGCATCGCGGTCGGCGACGCGTGGAAGCAGGCCACGCCGCAACAGCAGCAAGAACTGTACAAGCAGTTTCGCTTGCTGATGACGCGCACCTACGCCGCGTCGCTCGCGCAGCTCGGCAACCAGGACGCGAAGTTCTCGTTCAAGCCGGGCGGCGCGTCGGGCGCGGACGCGCTCGTGCAATCGACGGTGACGACGCCGGGCGACAGCCAGTCGGTCGGCTATCGTCTCGGCAAGGTCGGCAACGACTGGAAGATCTACGACATCGACATGTCGGGTGCGTGGCTGATCCAGGTCTATCAGGGTCAATTCAAGAGCCAGCTCGCGACGGGCGGGATCGACGGCCTGATCGCGTATCTGCAGAAACACAATTCGCGGACGAACTGACGGCTGTTGCAAGGCCGTGGTCCGAATGCAGGAAGGGCGCCCTCGGGCGCCCTTTTTTCATGGTGGCGCGTGGATTGCCGCTATGTGCCGACGCCGAGCATCCGCAGGCAATCGTCGACCACCGCATCGACGAACGCGACGCGATCCGTTTCCGGCGACGCGATGATGTGGTCGGTCGCGCCGTGCACGCCGGCGTAGATCAGCAGCGCGGTGACTGGCGGGTGCGCGAGCCGCCAGGCGCCGGCCCGGACGCCACCGTCGAGAATCGCACCGAGCTGCTCGAGGATCGCGTTCTTGTCGGCATTCTCGCGATCGTGGTGATGATGGTTCGTGTAGACGATGTCGTGCGTGCGATAAGTCGCCGCGTAGATCTCGATGCTGGCGCGGATCCACGCACGCAGGCGCGCGAGCCAGTCGTCGGCGTCGCACCCGTTCACCGCGTGCTGCAACTGGTCGAGGAAGGATGCCGTGTAGCGCTGCGCGAGCGCCGCGAGCATGTCGGCCTTCGATTCGAAGTAGTGATAGAACGTGCCCTTCGCGACCTGCGCGTGCTCGACGATCTCGCTGATGGTCGTCGCCTCGACGCCCTGCGCGAGGAACAGCGTCTCGGCCGCGGCCATCAGCTCTTCGAGGCGGACTTCCGCCGGCTTCGTGCGCGGCTTGCCCGCCGCCCCGTCGTCTTTCCCTGTCCTGATCCCTGCCTTGGTCCTGTCCGTCATCGCGCGGCTCGACGCCCGTTCATGCAAAGCCCGCAGTTTAGGCCAGCACCTCGTTTACGGCCAACGCAGTTGATTGACCGACGGTCAGTCGATAAATAAAATGAGAAGCATTCTCATCGACAGGCCCGCCGCGGGTCGACCGCCATGTCTCGTTACCGTCGTGCCGCACTCGTTCTGGCCGCGTGTCTGGGCACCTTTCTCGCCACGCTCGACATCAGCATCGTCAACGTCGCGTTACCGACGCTGCAGACGGCGCTCGATACCGATATCGGCGGCCTGCAGTGGGTCGTCAACGCGTACGCGCTCGCGCTGTCCGCTTTCATGCTGTCGGCCGGCCCGCTCGGTGACCGCTATGGTCACAAGCGCGTGTGGCTCGCCAGCGTGATCCTGTTCACGGCCGGGTCGATCGTCTGCGCGTGTGCGGGCCGGATCGAGCCGCTGCTGGCGGGCCGCGCGATCCAGGGGCTTGCCGGCGCGTTGCTGATTCCCGGCGCGATGCCGATCCTCACCCATGCGTTTCCCGACGCGCGCGAACGCGCCCGCGTGATCGGCGGATGGTCGGCGTTCAGCGCACTCGCGCTGATCGTCGGGCCGCTGCTGGGCGGCCTGCTGGTCGAGCATGGCGGATGGCAGGACATCTTTCTCGTCAACGTGCCGATCGGTATCGTTGCCGTGCTGCTCGGCGCCTGGGGCATTCCGGAGCGGCGGCATCCGGAGCATGCGGCGTTCGATCCGTTCGGGCAGGTGCTGAGCGTGGCGTGGCTCGGCCTGCTGACCTACGGGCTGATCGGCATCGGCGAAGCCGGCACCTCGCACGTGAAGGTGCTGGCGCCACTGGCGGGCGCGGCGGTGGCGTTCGTCGTCTTCGTCCGTGTCGAAACGCGTGTCGCGCGGCCGCTGCTGCCGGTGTGGCTGTTTCGCGACCGGCGGCTGGTGCGCGCGAATCTCGCGTCGTTCGTGCTCGGGTTCTCGGGGTACAGCAGCCTGTTCTTCCTGTCGTTGTTCCTGCAGCAGGCGCAGGGCCGTGCGCCCGCCGCAGCCGGGTGGCAACTGATGCCGCAGTTCGTGATGACGGCGATCACGTCGGTGCTGTTCGGGCGCATCGCGGCGCGTATCCCGTTGCGCGCGCTGATGGTGGCCGGATACGGGCTGATCGGCGCGATGCTCGCGGTGATGGCCGGCTTCGGTGCGGCAACCCCCTATGCGGCGGTCGGCGTGGTGCTGGCGCTGCTCGGTGTCGGCATGGGGCTCGCGGTGCCGGCGACCGGCATGACCGTGATGGAGCTGGCGCCGGCGGAGCGCGCGGGCATGGCGTCGGCGACGATGAACGCGTTGCGCCAGACCGGGATGAGCCTGGGCATCGCGGTGCTCGGCAGCATGATGAGCGTGGGCGCGTTGCACCGGATGACGGCGGCGATGCACGCGGCGGGCAGTGCGCAAGCGGATACGCTCGCGCGGCAGGCAGTGATGGAGCACGTGTTCGTGGCTGGGCGACCTGACATGCTCGGCGCGTATCGGGATGCGATGGCGCACGGGTTTTCGATCGCGATCCTGTGTTCCGGGATTCTCAGTATGGCGGTCGTGGTGATGTTGATGATGCGGCGTGAAAAGGAGCCGCGAATGGCCGTGTCGTGCGTGACGCCTTCGCAGCCGGAACCGGAATGAGGCGGCGTACCGGCCGGTCGCTTTTTCGTTGCGAATCGGTGCGGCAGGCGCGCCTACCGCCGCCGATGCTCGACCGCGAACTTGATCAGCTCGGCCTGCCCCTCGATCTCCAGCTTGCGCTTCAGGTTGAGCCGATGTGTCTCGACCGTGCGCACCGACAGCCCCGTCTGTTGCGCGATCTGCTTGCTCGACAGCCCTTCGGCCAGCGCGTCGAGGATGTCGCGCTCGCGCGGCGTCAAGCGGTCCAGCGGCGACGCTGTCGCGCTGGCCTGGATCATCCGCGCGGCCAGCCCTTCGCTGAAGAACGTCTGCCCGGCCAGCACCGCGCCGATCGCGCGGACGATCTCGCTCGCGGGCGAATCCTTCAGCAGGTAGCCGCTCGCGCCGGCGCGCACCGCCTGCGTCACGTATTCGATGTTGTCGTGCATCGACAGCATCAGCACGCGGATGCCCGGAAACCGCTCGTGGAACACGCCCGCGAGCGTGATGCCGTTCATTCCGTTCATGCCGACGTCCATCAGCGCGAGATCGGGTTCGAGCGACTCGGCGAGCGCGAGCGCCTCGTCCGCGTTGCCGGCCTCGCCGACCACCGACAGGTCGGCCGCTTCCAGCCGCATCCGCAAGCCGTCGCGCACGAGCGGGTGATCGTCGACGAGCAGCAGTCGGGCAGCGGGCCGGGCGGTATCGGGGGCGCTCATGCGTGAAAGTCTCCTGTGATGGGGCGCGTCGTCACGCCGCGCCGGGCAGCGGCACGCTCGCGGCGACGATCGTGTGGCCCACTTGCGACGTGATCGTCAGCGTGCCGCCGAGTGCGTCGAGGCGTTCGCGCATGTTGCGCAGGCCGATGCCGCGGCGCACGTCGGCCTGCGAGCGTTCGGCGTCGAAGCCGCAGCCGTTGTCGGCGATCGTCAGCGTGACGGTGTGCGCGCCGACGTCGAGCGTGACGGCCGCGCGCGACGCCCGCGCATGATGCACGATGTTGCTGAGCGCTTCCTGTGCAATCCGGAACAGCGCGGTGTTGACGGCTTCGGGCAGCGGCTGCGTGCCGCTGTGCGCGACCTGCGTATAGCCGATGTCGATGCCGCTTTCGGCGCCGAGTTCGCGCACGAGTTGCTCGAGCGCGGCCGCGAGGCCGAGATCGTCGAGCATCGACGGCCGCAGCGCATGCGAGATGCGCCGGACTTCGCGCAGCGTGTCGCCGAGCCGCCCGACGCCCGACGCGAGCGCCTGCTCGGCTTCGGGCACGCGCGACGTGCCGCGCTCGAAGCGTGCGAGCGCCGATTCGAGCATCAGCTTCGCGGACACCATCATCTGGCTGATCCCGTCGTGCAGTTCGCGCGACAGCCGCGCGCGCTCCTGCTCCTGCGATTCGACGACGCGCTGCGCGAGCAGCTTGAGCTTCGCATCGGCGCTGCGCGACTCGCTGACGTTCAGCACGAGCGCACACACGGCGATCGCCGCCGCGCCGGTAAGTGCGATCGCGGTGAGCCAGCTCATCGTGCGTTCGATGTTCGCGGACGCGCGCGCGTCGATGCGCTGCAGCGCGGTGTCGACGTCGTCGAGATAGATGCCGGTGCCGACCATCCAGCCCCAGCGCTCGAGCGCGACGACATAGCCGAGCTTCGGCGCGACGCGGCCCGTCGACGGCCGCTGCCAGGCGTAGCGCACGTAGCCGCCGCCGTGCGAGGCCGCGCCGATCAGCTTCTGGATCGTCAGCGCGCCCTGCGGGTCGCGCATCGACCAGAAGTTGTGGCCGACGCGCTCCGGCTCGCGCGGGTGCATCAGCGAATTGCCGTGCAGGTCGTACACGAAGAAATAGCCGTCGGGGCCGAAATCCATCTTCTGCAGCATCGCGAGCGCCTGGGTGCGCAGCAGCGCATCGTCGCGCGCATTGCGGCCGCTCGCGTCGTAGAGCGGCATGATCGCGCTCGTCGCGAGCTCGACATAGTGTTTCAGCTCGACTTCCTTGCTCGACAGGTACGCGGCCTGGATCGTCGCGTGCTGCGTGCGCGCGAGCGACGTCGCCTGCTGGCGCACGCCGAAGCCGATGCCGGCGATCGCGAGCAGGAACGGCACGATGGCCAGAAGGAAGATCTTTGCCTTGAGTCTCATGGTGGTGCGAAGCGGCCGCGAACGGGTGCGGCCGGTCAGGCGCCGGCTGGCCGCGCGCATCGGCCGCGCGGCGGCGCGGTGGCGTATCGAGCCGATATTGTCGGTGATTTTGCACGCGGACGGCGGCGGCCCCGCCGTTGCCCGTACGCTCAGGCCTGCCGCGATTCGAGATCGTCCGGCGACGTGGCCGCCTGTACGACGATGCGGTTGCGCCCGCCTTCCTTCGCCCGGTACAACGCCTCGTCGGCCAGTTTCAGCGCGGCCTGGATGTTGTCGTCGCGCTCCGGATAGCTAGTCGTCACGCCGATGCTCACCGTCAGCCGGCCGACCGTGCCGGCGTCGTGCCGGATGCCGAGATCGAGGATACCCGTGCGGATCGTTTCGGCGATCGTCACTGCGCCGTCCGTGTCGATGTCCGGCAGCACCACGACGAATTCCTCGCCGCCGTAGCGCGCCGCATAGTCGGCCGGCCGACGCAGGCAGCCGGCGATGCAGTGGCCGACCGCGGCGAGTGCGTCGTCGCCGGCCTGGTGGCCCTGCGTGTCGTTGTAGTGCTTGAAGTAATCGACGTCGATGAACAGCAGCGACAGCGCATGTTGCGAACGTGCGGCGCGGCGCCATTCGCGCGCGAGCGTGACGTCGAGCATCCGGCGGTTGTCGAGGCCCGTCAGGCCGTCGGTGCGCGCGAGCGCCTGCAGCTCGGTTTCCGCGCGGTGGCGCTTGCGCAGCTGCACGTCGAGCAGCAGCGACAGGCCGACGAAGCCGATCGCGAGCAAGACCATCGCGGAGCCGATCGGGATCGCACGGTCGTACCACGCAGCGTAGGTGTCCGCTTCCGAGCGCGCGACCATGACGATGAGCGGCAGGCCGTCGAGGTGCCGGAACACGTACAGGCGCCGCACGCCGTCGATCGATGCGGTATCGGCGAAGCTGCCCTCGTTGGCCGTCATGAATTGCCGGAACGTGCTCGCGCGGCTGATGTCGCGGCCGACGATCTTGGGGTCGTACGGCTCGCGCGCGACCATCCTGCCGTCCGTGTTGATCAGCGCAACCGAACCGCGATCGCCGAGCGACAGGCGCGAGAACAGGTTCTGGAAATATTCGAGCCGGATCGACATCACCGCGACGCCGCCGAACGATCCGTCGGGCCGCGTGATCCGCCGGCTGAGCGCGATGCTCGGCGAGCCGCCGCGCAGCCGCGAATGATACGGAGGGCTGACGTACAGGCCGACGTCGGCGTGGTCGCGATGCACGGTGAAGTACGGCTCGTTGCCGAAGTTGGCCCTGCGCGGCACGTCGCTCTTGCCGTCGACCGAGATGTCGCCCTTCGCGTCGAGCACGTAGATGCCGCCGAGGTACTTGGCCGTCGTCGCGCGGTCGAACAGCACCTGACGGCGCAGCGGCATCGGCAGCTTGACCACCTCGGGGTCGTTCTCGCCTTCGACGACCGCCTGCAGCGACAGCGAATAGATCTCGATGTTGCGCTCGATGTCCCACGACGCCATCAGCGCGAGGTTCTGCTGCATGCTGCGCGAGCGGTCGCGCGCATCGATGCGGCCTTCGTACAGCACGATCCCGCACAGGAGCAGCAGAATCAGCGCGATCAGCAGCCCCGTATAGAAGATCAGGTGCGGCAGGAGGAACCGGCGCAGATGAGCGGCGACACGGCTCGTCAGGCCGGATTCGCTGGGCATTGCGTAGTCGGTTTCGGCCATGGTCCGTGGATCGGGGGCATCGTCGCCGGGCGGCGGGCCGATGCGATTGTTCGTATGACTACCGGTGGCGATCCGGTGCGCAGCCCTGCCTGTACCAGCCCTCCGTTCAGCTGAGAAAACGGGCACCGATTATCGACGATCGCGGCCGGATAAACCCTATATTCATAGGTAAACGTCTACTGCAATTCGACGATCCGATGAATCGCGCGATGCGAATTCCACGGAGTATAACGCGCGTGTTTGCACGCGCGGAAAATGTTGCACCGGGTTGATCGGGGTCAAATTATGGTGTAATCCCGGGCTTGCAAATATCGGGGGAAGCGTTGCCCCGCAAGGCTTTGCGGCGCGGCGGAAGGCGGCGCGCCATACGGCCGCGGAAACGGCGAATTAACGATCGGCGGACCGTCGCACGCGAAAGCCGGCGATAGGCGCCGATTATCGGTTTCAACGATCGGGTGAACGCGAATATGAAAAACGGGCAGCCGTGAGGCTGCCCGTTTCGCCAGGCCGGTGTACAACCGGCGCCCCCGCATGCGGGACGCGCCCGCCTGCGCAGGTTTATGCGCCGTGCTGCTGCGCCTTGAACGCGAGCCGGAACCGATGCAGCAGCGGCTCGGTATAGCCGCTCGGCTGCGACGTGCCTTGCAGCGCGAGCGCGCACGCGGCCTGGAAGGCCGTCGACTGGTCGTAGCCGGGCGCCATCGGGCGATAGTTCGGATCGCCGGCGTTCTGCTGGTCGACGACGCGGGCCATCCGCTTGAACACGTCGAGCACGAACGCCTCGGTGATCACGCCGTGGCGCAGCCAGTTCGCGATGTGCTGGCTCGAAATGCGCAGCGTCGCGCGATCTTCCATCAGGCCGACGTCGTGGATATCCGGCACCTTCGAGCAGCCGACGCCCTGTTCGACCCAGCGCACGACGTAGCCGAGGATGCCCTGCGCGTTGTTCTCGACCTCGCTCAGGATCTCGGCCTCGCTCCACGCGGCACGCTCGACGACCGGCACGGTCAGCAGCCCTTCGAGCAGCGCGTCGCGCTCGCTGGCATACGGCGTCTTCTCGAGTTCCTGCTGGACGGCCTGCACGTCGACGAGGTGGTAGTGCAGCGCGTGCAGCGTCGCGGCGGTCGGCGACGGCACCCATGCGGTGTTCGCGCCGGCGCGCGGATGCGCGATCTTCTGCTCGAGCATCGCATGCATCAGGTCCGGCATCGCCCACATGCCCTTGCCGATCTGCGCGCGGCCGCGCAGGCCGGCCGACAGGCCCGCGAGCACGTTGTTGCGCTCGTACGACTGGATCCACGCCGACGACTTCATGTCGCCCTTGCGGATCATCGGGCCCGCTTCCATCGCGGTGTGCATCTCGTCGCCGGTGCGGTCGAGGAAGCCGGTGTTGATGAACGCGACGCGCGCGGCCGCTGCCGCGATACATGCGGCGAGGTTCACGCTGGTGCGGCGTTCCTCGTCCATGATGCCCATCTTCAGCGTGTTGCGCGGCAGGTTGTACAGATCTTCGATGCGTGCGAACAGCGTGTCGGCGAACGCGACTTCGGCCGGGCCGTGCATCTTCGGCTTCACGATGTAGATCGAGCCCGTGCGCGAATTGCGCTTCGCCTTCAGGTCGTGCAGCGCGCACAGCGTCGTGACGACGCCATCGAGAATCCCTTCCGGAATCTCGTTGCCGTCGCGGCCGAGCACCGCGCCGTTGGTCATCAGGTGGCCGACGTTGCGCACGAACAGCAGCGAGCGGCCGTGCAGCGACAGCGTGCCGCCGGCCGGCGTCGTGTACTCGCGATCGGCGTTCAGGCGGCGCGTGAAGGTCTTGCCGCCCTTCGCGACTTCCTCGCTCAGCGTGCCCTGCATCAGGCCGAGCCAGTTGCGGTAGAGCTGGACCTTGTCGTCGGCGTCGACCGCCGCGACCGAATCCTCGCAGTCGATGATCGTGCTGACCGCGGCTTCGAGCACGACGTCCTTCACGTTCGCGAGATCGGCGCGGCCGATCGGGGTCGACGCATCGATCTGGATCTCGAGGTGCAGGCCGTTGTGCTTCAGCAGGATCGCGGACGGCGCATCGGCCGCGCCCTGATAGCCGACGAACTGCGCCGGCTGCGCGAGGTGCACGACGCCCTGCGCGGTTTCGACCGCGAGCTGGCCGTCCTGCACGCGGTAGCGCAGTGCGTCGCGGTGCGAGCCGCTCGCGAGCGGCGCGGCGTTGTCGAGCACGTTGCGCGCGTACTCGATCACGCGCTGGCCGCGCGTCGGGTTGTAGGCCGCGGTGCGTTCGGCGCCGCCGTCTTCCGGCAGCGCGTCGGTGCCGTACAGCGCGTCGTACAGGCTGCCCCAGCGTGCGTTCGCGGCGTTCAGCGCATAGCGTGCGTTCGACAGCGGCACGACGAGCTGCGGGCCGGCCTGCGTGGCGATCTCGCTGTCGACGTTCGCGGTGGCTGCCGCGACGTTCGACGGGACCGGCACGAGGTAGCCGATTTTTTCGAGGAACGCGCGATACGCGGCATGGTCGCGTACCGGGCCGGGGTGCGCGCGATGCCACGCGTCGAGTTCCTGCTGCAGGCGGTCGCGTTCGGCGAGCAGCTCGCGGTTGCGCGGCGCGAGGTCGTGCACCAGGGCCGAGAAACCGCTCCAGAACGCGGCCTTGTCGATGCCGGTGCCCGGCAGCGCTTCGTTTTCAATGAACTGGCTCAGCGCTGGCGCGACTTGCAGTCCTGCTTGGTCGATCATCGTGATTCCTCCCGGGGAAAATGCGCGCGGTTTGGCTGGTTATTCCGCGACGCTTTGTGTACCGGCGCGGGCGATCTGCGCGTCCTGTTCGGACTTTACGCCAGACACACCGATCGCGCCTGCAATCCGGCCGCCGACCGTGACCGGCACGCCGCCTTCGAGCAACCCCGACAGCGGCGCGCTCAGAAACGCGGTGCGGCCACCGTTGATCATATCTTCATACGCCTTCGTCTCGCGACGGCCGAGCGCCGCCGCGCGCGCCTTGTCCTGCGCAATGGTGCTGCTGGCCGGCGAGGCGCCGTTCAGCCGCACGAAGGCGAGCAGGTGGCCGCCATCGTCGACGACGGCGATCGACACGGCCCAGCCGTGGTGTTCCGCTTCCGCGCGGGCGGCGGCGAGCATGCGCTCGGCATCGGCCAGTTCGAGTTCGGGTTTCGTTTGCATGGCGTTCCTCCGGAAACGGCGGTCGGTTGACCAGCCGGTTGTCGACGAGCTCGATCCATTGGCGCACGGGTGTGCGGCCCGCGTCGTGCAGATGAGTCTGGCAGCCAACGTCGGCGGTGACAATCGATTCCGGCTGCGTGCGAGCGCGCTGACGCAACGCGCCTTGTCCGCATAGACGGGGTCGGAGCGCAGCAGGTCGCCGTATTCCTTCACGAACGCGCCGCAGCCGCTCGCGTCAGTACGATCGCTTCCGCGCCGGCTGCGATCGCGGGCCACCACGCGTCGACGTTGCGGCTCGAACGAGGGACGTAAGCGGGACGGGGCTTGGCCCGCCCGGTAACCGCTAGAATTGCGGTTTTAGCCCGGAACACGTCCATGTCTTTTGCCTCGCTTGGCCTGATCGAGCCGTTACTGCGTAATCTGCAGGGCCTCAATTACCAGACACCCACGCCGGTGCAGGCCAAGGCGATTCCTGTGGTGCTCGGTGGCAAGGACGTCATGGCGGCGGCCCAGACCGGCACCGGCAAGACGGCCGGTTTCGCGCTGCCGCTGCTGCAACGGCTGGTGCAGCACGGCCCGGCGGTATCCAGCAACCGCGCGCGCGTGCTGGTGCTGGTGCCCACGCGCGAACTTGCCGAACAGGTGCTGCAAAGCTTCGTCGAGTACGGCAAAGGTCTCGATCTGCGATTTCTGGCCGCCTACGGCGGAGTGAGCATCAATCCTCAGATGATGAAGCTGCGCAAGGGCGTGGACGTGCTCGTTGCCACGCCGGGCCGCTTGCTCGACCTCAATCGCCAGAACGCGGTGCAGTTCGACCAGGTGCAGACGCTGGTGCTCGACGAAGCCGACCGCATGCTCGATCTCGGCTTCGCGCGCGAACTCGACGCGGTCTTTGCCGCGTTGCCCGCCAAGCGCCAGACGCTGCTGTTCTCGGCCACGTTCTCCGACGAAATCCGCAAGATGGCGGCCGGCATTCTGCGCAGCCCGGTCGATATCAGCGTCAGCCCGCCCAACGCGACGGCCAGCAAGATCAAGCAATGGGTCGTGCCGGTCGACAAGCGGAACAAGCCCGACCTCTTCATGCACCTGGTGGCCCAGAACAAGTGGGAGCACGCGCTGGTGTTCGTCAAGACCCGCAACGGCGTCGATTATCTGGCGCTCGTGCTGGAGAAGGCCGGCTATGCGGTCGATACGATCCACGGCGACAAGCCGCAACCCGCGCGTTTGCGCGCGCTGGAGCGTTTCAAGACGGGTGAAGTACAGATGCTGGTCGCCACCGATGTGGCGGCGCGTGGGCTGGATATCGACGATCTGCCGCTCGTGATCAACGTCGATCTGCCGATCGTCGCGCAAGACTACGTGCACCGTATTGGCCGGACCGGCCGCGCGGGCGCGAGCGGCGTGGCGGTATCCCTCGTGTGCGCCGACGAAGCGCCGCAACTCGCCGCGATCGAAGCGCTGATCCGGCAGACGCTGCGGCGCGAAGAAGAGCCGGGTTTCGAAGCCGAACACCGCGTGCCGGAAACCAGCGCGACGGGCGAGATCATCAAGAAACCGAAAAAGCCGAAGAAGCCGAAGGTGCAGCAAGCTGCGCCCGTCGGCAGACAGGCGCAGCCGGGCAAGAAGCCGCCTACGCAAGGTGGCGAAGGCAAGCGCAAGCCCGTGGCGCAGCATGCGAAGCCCGCCGTCGGCACGGGAACGGACTACACCATCGGGAGCCCGTTCAGCGTGCAGAAGCCGCGCAGCAAACCGGCAGGCAAGGCGGGGGCGGGGAAGCCGGCCGGCAAATCGGCGGGTGGTCGGGGCAAGCCCGGCAAACCGTCCAGGTAGCCCGAACCCTTCCCGTTCAAGGCGCCTGACAGGATTGATTCGTCCGATACGATGAACGAATACGAGCGGTTCGGAACAGCGCTGCCGGTTTTCTCGTGAGCGACCTGAAACCGCCCGCGACAAGGGCTTCCCGGCGTGACCAACGATGTGCGATGACTGAAGTGAGAGAGGGAATGACGACGACATTCGACGAGGCGACAACGGCGGCGATCGCCGCGTTTGCCCAACTGGATTTGTACACGGCCGTGCAAGCGATGCGCGCCGAGGCCGATTATGACCACGAGCGGGACCAGTGGATCTCGCGCTATATCGACGAGCATGGCGGCGGCGCGGACGATGCGGAATACGACGCCTTGCACGCGCGAGCCCAGGCAACGCCGGAATACGCGGCGTTCGTCGATGGGGTTCGGCGGGAAATCCTGGAGTACTTCGGCGTGACCGACGATCAACTGGACTGCATGGTCGCGCTGCGCGAGGACGACAGCGACGAGCTGTGGGCGGAAGTCAACCGGCAGCGGAGCGCGCTGGGAACCGGTGAAGTGCGCGGGGATCTCTGACCACGGGTGAGCGTGGTGCCTCGACTCCCGCCCATCAATCAGTCTTCTCGCGCAAGTCGTAGCAATACGTCGGCGAGCGCGCGGATTTTCGGTTGTGCCGCACGTTGGGGCGGATAGACGAGGAAGTAGGACAGGCCGTCTTGAGCCACATCCTCGAACGGTGTCACCAGCGATCCGGCACGGAGCCGGTCTCTCGCCATTCGCGGGTCGCCGATGGCAATGCCGTGTCCTTCCGTCGATGCCGCGAGCGTCAATTCGAGGGTATCGAATACGAGTCCGCGTCCCGCGTCGATCTGGCGTGCCCCGACATGATCGAGCCAGCACCGCCACTCTGCGTGGCTCGGCCCGGGATGAAGCAAATCGGCCTGCGCGAGATCGGCAACGGATCGCAGTGAGGGTGCCAATGCGGGCGCGCACATCGGCGTGAGCCTCTCGGAGAACAGCGGTATCGCCTCCATGCCGGTCCACTGTCCCGTGCCGCGCACGACGATGGCATCGACATCGGACGTCGTGAAATCCGGCGTATCGTCCGCGGATGTCGAAATACGAAGCTCCGTGCCGCTCATCGCGCGATGAATGTCCGGCAGCCGCGGGAGCAGCCAGCGAACGGCGAACGTGGACGGCAACTTCAACGTGAGCACCGAAGTCGCCCGTGCATGAACGTCCGCGTGCCGGACCAATTGCGTGAGTACGTCGATCGCGACCGTCAGCAGTGCATTGCCTTCTGCCGTCAACGTCAGGCCCGATACATGGCGCACGAAGAGCGCGCATCGGTAATGCGTTTCCAGCTGCTGTATCTGGCGGCTGACCGCACCTTGCGTGCGGCATAGATGATCCGCGGCCTTGCTGACGCTGCCCAGCTGTGCCGCGGCGACGAACGACTGAATCGCCGCCAGCGGCGGGAGCGGCCGCGTCAGGTCGGCCAGCGGGTATGCATGCGCGGCATACCCGGGTTGCAAATTTTTCGATTGTTCGGTCATCGGGGCGTCGCTATCGTGCGTGTACCGGATGCCCTGTTCTTGGGAACGAACGGGGTCGTCAACGAATGATCGGAGGATAGTTTTGGACTCAACGTCGGAATCACTCCATACGCAACAGGTTCGCGCTTACCTTCGAGAACTGGAGCGAGGCGATGTCGGCGCCATCTGCGCGCTATTCACGCCGGACGCGCAGATTTTCTCGCCATTTCTCGGCTGGATGCAGCCCGAGCCCTTCTTTTCGAAGGTCGCTGCCGCGTCGGGAGACAGCAGGATTACACCGATCGACATCTGCGTCAGCGCAACCGGGGCCCCACGTGCGACAGGTTACTTCATCTACGACTGGGCCTTGAAAGACGGTTCGGTGACGCGCTTCGAGTGCGTCGACGTGTTCGAGTTCGACATCCAGGGGCTCATCGAACGGATGATCATCGTCTACGACACCCATCCGATTCGCAGTACGGTCGGCGACAAGTACGCGTAGCCGAATCGATGTCGAGCAAAGTGGCGCCCAGACGTCCAGGCGCGTCGAAACCGCCAGCAAGCTGCGCGTTTAATCGGTTGGCGGCATTGGAGCGTGGATGGCGGGCCAGGCTCGCCAACCGACATCGCCCCGATCCGCAAAGCATGAAAAAAGCCCGCCGAAGCGGGCAACCTCACGATGCGGAGGGGGAGATTCGAAACGCGAGCGGCGCGCGTTCAGCCTTTCGTCGCGCCGAACGTGAGTCCCGCGACGAAATGCTTCTGCATCGCGAAGAACATCGCGACCGATGGCAGTGCGGCGAGAATCGACCCGGCGGACACAAGATTCCACGAAGTCGTCCATTGCCCCTTCAGCGCCGCGACACCCGCCGTGATCGGCGCCGCCTCATCGCCTTGCGTGAGGCACAGCGCCCAGAAGTAATCGTTCCACACGAACGTGAACACGAGAATCGCGAGCGCGGCCAGCGCAGGCCGGATCAGCGGCAGCACGATGCGCCAGAACACCGTCCATTCGCCCGCGCCTTCGATGCGTGCTGCTTCGATCAGCTCGAACGGCAGCTGCTTGATGAAGTTGCGCAGGAACAGCGTGCAGAACCCCGTCTGAAATGCCACGTGAAACAGGATCAGCGCTTCGACGGTATTGAACACGCCGAGCCGCAGCGACAGGTCGCGCACCGGAATCATCAGCACCTGCACCGGCACGAAGTTGCCGGCGACGAACGTGCCGAACAGCGCGGTATTGCCGCGAAACCGGTAGGTCGCGAGCGCGAAGCCGGCCATCGCCGCGAGCGCGATCGAGCCGATGACCGACGGCACCGTGATCTGCACGCTGTTCCAGAAGTAATGCAGCATCGGCGACGTCGTCAGCGCGTCACGATAGTTCTCGATCATCGAGAAATGCCGCGGCCAGCCCCAGTAGTGGCCTTCGACGAGCTCCTCGGTCGAGCGCACCGACGTGACGAACACCGCGATCATCGGCAGCAGCCAGATCACGAGCGCGACGGGCAGCGACAGCTTGTACAGCCGGCGCGATATCGGCTTCCAGTGGGCAACGGGTGTCGGAAACATGATGAGTGAACTCCCGGAAGGTCACTGTTCGTTGCGCAGCATCCGGCGCAACTGGAACACGATGTAGACGAGCATGATCGCGAACAGCACGACCGCGATCGATGCGGAATAGCCGAGCCGGTAGTACTTGATCGTCTGGTCGTACATGTAATACGCGAGGACGGTCGAGCTTTCGAACGGGCCGCCGCTCGTCATCACCGAGATCAGGTCGAAACTGCGCAGCGCGCCGATCACGGTGACGACGATCGCCATGAAGGTGGTCGGCCGCAGTTGCGGCAGCACGACGTGCCACAGCAGCGCGAAGCCGCGTGCGCCTTCCATCCGCGCGGCTTCGATCTGTTCCGGGTTGACCGACGTGAGGCCGGTCAGGTACAGGATCATGCAGTACGCCGTTTGCGGCCACAGCGCGGCGAACACGATGCCGAAGGTCGCATAGCGCGCGTCGCCGAGCACCGGGATGCCGTGCCCGGCGATGAGCGCGAGCAGCCCGAAGGTCGGATCGTAGAACCACGAGAAGATCAGCCCGACGACCACGCCCGACAGCACGAACGGCGCGAAGAACAGCGACTTCACGAGCCGGATGCCGCCGACCGCCTGGTTCAGGTACAGCGCGAGCGCGAGGCCGAGCGGCGGCGCGAGCATGAACAGCACGAGCCAGATCACGTTGTTGCGCAGCGCCGTGTAGAACGTCGGCGCATGCAGCAGCTCCGCGTAGTTCGCGAGACCGACGAAGGTGCGCTCGGTCATCCCGTCCCAGTTGTACAGGCTCAGCCACAGCGTGGACAGGATCGGCCAGACCACATAAATGGCAACCATCGCGCAGGCCGGCGCGAGAAAGAGCCACGCGGCGCGCCGTTGCCGCCGTACGGCGGGCGACGGGCGGCGCGCGGGCAACGCGGTGGCGGTTGGATCGCGCGGCGGCGCGGTGTCGGCGGGCGGGGGGGACGCGATCGGACTGGACACGGCAAGCCTCCTGAACGGACACGGCGGCGCGCGGCCGCCGGTTGGGTCACGCGGTCACTTCTTGTAGATCCGCTTGCGGGTCTGTTCGAGTTGCGCGAGCACCGTATCGAGCTGCGCGGGATTCGCGAGGAACTGCTGCATCCCCTTCATCCCCTCGTCGGCCATTTCCTTGGTCATGTCGCGGTCGTAGAACTGCGCGACGCCGCCCTTCGTGTCGGCGAGGATCCGGAAGCCGATGCGCGAGATCGGATCGGCCGGCTCGGGCGACTTGCTGTTGGCCGACAGCGAGCCGAGCCCTTCGGCGAGCTTCGCGCCCATCTCGGGCGTTTCGACGAATGCGAGGAACGTGTGCGCGTCGGCCTTGTTCTTCGCCTTGGTCGGGATGTGCAGCGATTCGACCGGGCCGTCCTCGGCGGTCGGCACCTTCGGGTCGATGATCGGGAAGCGGTAATAGCCCATGTCCGGCTTCACGTTCGGCGGGAAACCCGCCGCGATGAAGGTGCCCATCAGCATCATCGCGGCCTTGCCCTGGAACAGGAACGGCTGCGCGCCGTCGAGATCGTAGGACAGCGCGTTGTCGATGAAGTAGCCCGAGTCGATCAGCGATTTCCACGTCGTGTAGACCTTCTTCACGCGCGGGTCGGTGTACGGCACGTCGCCGGCCATCAATTGCTGGTGGAACGCGTTGCCGTTCAGGCGCAGGTCGAGATAGTCGAACCAGCCGGCGAGCGTCCACGCGTCGCGGCCACCGATCGCGATCGGCGTGATGCCCGCGGCCTTCAGCTTCTTGCACGCGTCGAGAAACTGGTCCCACGTCTTCGGTTCGTCGGCGATGCCGACCTTGCGGAACAGGTCCTTGCGGTAGAACAGCCCCCACGAGTAGTAGACGGTCGGCGCCGCGTACTGCTTGCCGTTATAGGACGACGCGCTGCGCGTCGACGCGTACATCGCGTCCCAGCCGTTCTTCGTCCAGTCGCCGCTCAGGTCCTCGAACAGCCCGCGCTTCGCGTAATACGCCATCCGTTCGCCCGCGTGCCAGTTCACGATGTCCGGTGCGACGGTGGTGAGCCATGCGGGGAGCTGCACCTTGTACGCTTCCTCGTCGACGAAGGTCGGCTTCACGTCGATGTCGGGATGTGCCTTGTGGAACGCTTCGATCGTCGACTGCCACACCGCGCGCTGGCTCGCGCCCTTGAACGCGATGTTGATGGTCAGCGTGCCGGCATCGGCAGGCGTCGTCATGGCGAGCGACGCAAGGCCGAAGGTGACGGCGGCGGTCGCCAGGCGGGCAGCGACGCGAAGGGGGCGATGGGTCATGAGTGTCTCCAGTCCTGTGTGTCGTTGTGCGTGACCGGCGCGTGGCGGCGCCGGGGGCGGTTGTTACGAACGGCTTCGATACACGGCGACGCCTTGCGGCTCGACCTGCGCGGCGCCGACCACGAACGCGGACGGCGGCACGCCGTCGATCGTATGCGGCGTGCCCGCGTAGTTGAATACGTAAGTCAGGCCGCCGCGCCGGCTCATGCGCACGGCGTCGCCGAGCTGCGTCGGGGCCAGGCCCGCTTCGGCCGCGATATCGGCGAACAGGCGCACGGTGGTCGCCTCGTCGAACAGCGCGGCCCAGTAATGCAGTGTGCCGTGCGACAGGCAGGCCGGGTGACCGTCGGCGAAGCGTGCGTGCACGACGCTGCGTGTGTCGTCGTCGTTGAGCTCGACGAGGTCGCGCCAGTGACGCGCGTCGCCCACGAGCGGCGAACCGTCGCGCAGCGTGCCGTCGACGCGTTCGGTGACGTTCGGCCGCAGCGACTCGACGCGCCACACGCGTACCGGCAGGATCGACGTGAGGGGGCCGGGCGGCAACGCCGGCGGAATCTGCAGGTCGATGGTTTTCGAGCCGGTGCGCGGGCCGAACACCGCATGGGCGCCCGATGCGGCGAGCCGCGACGCGAAATCGTCCGGCACGACCGGCAGCGGCGGCACGACGACGAGCCGGTAGCCGTCGAGCGGCGCATGCGCCGAAACGATGTCGACGTCGAGCCCGAGCGAGCGCAGCGCCGAGTAGTACTCGAACGCGAAGCGCGGGTAGTGGAAATCGGCGCCTTGCGGCTGCACTTCGAACAGCCACTTCGCGTCGTAGTCGAACACCAGCGCAACGGGGGCGCGCACCGCGCCGTTCGCGTCGGCATCGGCGCCGGCGTCGAGCACGGCGGCGATTTCCTGCGCGACGCGCTGCGCTTCGCGGCCGCCTTCGTCGAGCCGGTTGTCGGGTGTGTTCAGGCCCGCGTGCATCTGCTCCTGCGCAAACGGCGCCTGCCGCCAGCGGAAGTACGACACGCAGCCGGCGCCGTGCGCGAACGCTTCCCAGCTCCACAGCCGCACCATGCCCGGCAGCGGCGCGGGGTTCCAGTGCGCCCAGTTCACCGGGCCCGGCTGCTGCTCCATCACCCAGAACGGCAGCTTCGACATGCCGCGGTACAGGTCGTGATTGAACGACGCGAAATCGGGATGGCCGGTGCGCAGCCAGCGCGCCTTCACGTCGGGCGCGAACCACAGCTCCTCGAGCGCGCCGAGCGGATAGCTGTCCCACGTCGCGAGATCGAGGTCGCGCGCGACTTCGTAGTGATCGAACTCGGTGAAGAGCTGCATGAAATTGTGCGCGACCGGGCGGCCCGGCGAGTGCGCGCGGATCACGTCGACCTGCATCCGGTGATAGCGCGCGAGCTCGTCGGACGCGAAGCGCCGGTAGTCGAGGCGATGCGACGGATGGGCTTCGGTCACGGTGCCCACGGGCGCGTCCACTTCGTCGAAATGGCGATATTCCATGCTCCAGAACACGGTGCCCCATGCGCGGTTCAGCGCGTCGATCGTGCCGTAGCGCGCTTTCAGCCATTCGCGAAAGCGCACGAGCGCGGCCGGCGAGTAGCTGACGACGGTCTGGTGGCAGCCGAGTTCGTTGTCGGTCTGCCAGTAGCGCACGGCCGGGTGGCGACCGTAGCGCTCGGCGACTGCCGTGCAGATCTGGCGCGACGCTTCGAGATAGACCGGCGACGAGAAATCGTAGTGGCGGCGCGAGCCGAACGCGCGCGGCCGGCCGTCGGCGCCGATCGCAAGGATGTCGGGATGGCGGTCCACCAGCCATTTCGGCGGCGTCGCGGTCGGCGTGCACATCACGATTTCGAGGCCAGCCGCGCCGAGCACGTCGACCGCACGGTCGAGCCAGCCCCAGTCGTATTCGCCCTGCGACGGCTCGATGCGGCTCCACGCGAATTCGGCGATCCGCACCTGCTCGATGCCGAGCGCTTTCATCCGGCGGGCGTCGTCGGCCCACATCGATTCCGGCCAGTGTTCCGGGTAGTAACAGACTCCGAGGCGCATGCCCGATCCTTATGCGTAGTGGTGGACGGGAAGGTCGGCGCACGCGGGCACCGCGCGGCCGTCTTCGGTGAACAGGTGGCAGGCCGCGGCCTGCGCGTGCACGTGCACGCGTTCGCCGGTGCGTACTTGCGCGTCGCCGGGCACTTTCGCGATCAACGGCGTCGCGTCGGGTAGGCCGGGCGAGTCGAGGTGCACGTAGGTCTGCTCGCCGAGGCGTTCGACGAGCGCGACGTCGCGCGCGAGCGTCGTCGCGTCGGGCGTGGCGCCGAGCGTCAGGTGTTCGGGACGGATGCCGAGCGTCACGGCGGCGCCGACGGAGAGCGCCGAGCCGTCGCGCGGCAGCGTGAAGGTTTCGCCGGACGGCACGAGCGTGACGGTCGTGCGACGCGCGTCGCAGGCGGTCACGACGGCCGGCAGGAAGTTCATGCGCGGCGAGCCGATGAAGCCCGCGACGAAGCGGCTGGCCGGATGGTGGTAGAGGTCGAGCGGCGCGCCGACCTGCGCGATGCTGCCGTGCTGCGCGGTATCCGCGCCGGCGTGCAGCAGCACGATCTTGTCGGCGAGCGTCATCGCCTCGGTCTGGTCATGCGTCACGTAGACGACGCTCGCGCGTTCGAACTGCCGGTGCAGCCGCGCGATCTCGATGCGGGTCTGGCCGCGCAGCGCCGCGTCGAGATTCGACAGCGGTTCGTCGAACAGGAACACGCCCGGCTCGCGCACGATCGCACGGCCGATCGCGACGCGTTGCCGCTGGCCGCCCGACAGCGCCTTCGGCTTGCGCTCGAGCAGCGTGTCGAGCTGCAGGATGCGCGCGGCGTCGCGCACCTTGCGGTCGATCTCGGCCTTCGGCACGCGCGCGAGCTTCAGGCCGAACGCCATGTTCTCGTACACCGTCATGTGCGGAAACAGCGCGTAGCTCTGGAACACCATCGCGACGCCGCGCTCGGCGGCCGGCACGTCGTCGACGCGGCGGCCGTCGATCGACAGCTCGCCCGCGCTCAGATCCTCGAGCCCGGCGATCATGCGCAGCAGCGTCGACTTCCCACAGCCGGACGGCCCGAGAAACACGCAGAACTCGTGCGCGCCGATCTCCAGATCGACGTCGCGAATGACCGGCGCGTGCTCGCCGTAGGCTTTCTGCACGCGTCGCATCGAGATGCTCGCCATTGTCTCCGCTCCATGTTTTAATGCGCCGTATTGCTTGATTAAGCGCTTAATCATCGCGATCAAAAAAAGGGCGATGCGATCGCGGCCGAGTCGCGCCCGTCGGTCGGGCGGCAAGGTGTCCGGCGATAGTGCGCCGCTTCGGTGAGCGAAGCAAATACTGGATCGACGTCTCATATAGTGAGCAAACGATGGCAACCCTGGATGAAGTGGCGCGCCGCGCCGGCGTGACGGCCGCGACGGTGTCGAACGTGCTGCGCGACCGCGGCCGGGTCGGCGACGCGACGCGGGCACGGGTGCTCGAAGCGGTCGACGCGCTCGGGTATCGGCCGCATCTCGCCGCGCGGGCGCTGGCGGAAGGGCGCGCGCCGACGGTTGCGCTGATGGTATCGAGCATCGCGAACCCGTTCTATCCGGAGTTCGCGTTGGCGGTCGAGCGCGCGGTACGCCGCAACGGGCAGTTCCTGATCGTCTGCAATACGAACGAAGATCCGTTGCAGGGGCGCGCGTATCTCGACCAGATCGCCGGCACGATCTCCGAGGGGATTCTCGTGACCAACGCGAACCTGCACCTGCCGGATCTGCTCGACGTCGCGCGGCGCGGCGTGCCGGTCGTGCTGTGCCTGTGGGAGCGGCCCGAGGCGCCACCCGACGGGTTGCCGTGCGTGGCGATCGATTTCCGGGAGGCGGGACGGATCGCGACGCGGCATCTGCTCGAACTCGGTCACGAGAAGATCGGCGTGATCGTCGGCGGCGCGGCGTGCGGCGTGCAGGCGGCGCGCTACGACGGCTTCGTCGACGTGATGCGCGACGCGGGGCTCGACGCGTCGATCGTCGCGGCCGAGCGCGATTCGATCGAAGGCGGCCTCCGTGCGGCAGGCCGGCTGCTCGATGCGCACCCGCGATTGACCGCGCTGGTCGCGACCAACGACCTGCCGGCGATCGGCGCGATGCACGCAGCGGCCGATCGCGGCCGGCGCGTGCCCGACGATCTGTCGATCGTCGGCATCACCGACATCCATCTCGCCCGCGACACGCGGCCCACGCTGACGACCGTCGCGATCCCGACCGCCGAAGCGGCCGGCCTCGCGGTCGAATTGCTCAATACGCTGCGCGAGGCGGCCGGGCAGGGCGACGACGCGTCGCGCGTGCGGGTCGCGTCGCTGCCGACGCTGGCGGTGCGCGGCACGACCGGGCCGGTGCACGACCGCGCACCGCGCCGTACCGGCCGCGCGCGCCGCACGTAAGGCCACGAACGGGCCAGGTGACGGCGCGAGGTTCGTTGGTAGAATTCGCATCCGTAGACAGCCGCCGGCGGCGATCCAGACCGCCTGCGGCTGCGCCCGACGGCCGACCCGCGCCCCCTTCGGCGCTCGACCCCATACGTGAATGAAGAAAACCGTCAAGACAGGTACGGCAACGGCTTCCGGCACGGCGCGCGCACGACGGCCGACGCAGGCGGAGCGCAGCCAGGCGACGCGTGAGCGCGTCATTGCCGCCGCGATCGCGCTGCTGCACAAGGAAGGCTATTCGGGCGCGACGACGCTCGCGATCCGGCGCGAAGCCGACGTCAGCATGGGCGCGCTGCAGCACCAGTTTCCGACCAAGGCGGAATTGATGGCCGCGGTGCAGGAACGGCTCACCGGCGATCGCTTCGCGCAGTTCGAACGCGCGTCGCGCAGCGCCACGACGCCGCTCGAGCGGATCGACCGGATGCTCGATGTCGCCGGCGCGCTCATCGGTACGCCGCTGTTCGCCGCCAGCATGGAGATCCAGCTGGCGCGACGCGCCGACAAGGAACTCGACGAGGCCGTGGCACGCATCCTCCAGCCGTTCGACGACGGGTTTCGCGCATTGATGCGCGATGTCGTCGCGGGTTTCGACCGGGAGACCGCGCTCAAGGTCACGCAATTGCAGTTGCTGGGCGGATCGATGATCCGCGGGCTGACCATCGACGTCGTGACGGGCGGCGAACCGGCCGCGGCGCGGGCCGCATTCGCGCTGTGGCGCGACATCGCGCTGCGGCAAATCACGGACATGACGCAATCCCCCGCGCCCGCGCCGACGAAAACCGACAAGCGCCGCGCTTCGCGCTGAGATTCCGCTGACGATTCCGGCCGCGCACGTCATCGTGCCGGCCGCGCCGCATTTCGAGACACCGCTCGGTTTGCTCAATTGACAAGCAATATAGCCTACTTGTATGTTGCAGCTCATGCATGTTCGTGGCTGCGCTGTTGCTGATGGCAATGCGTCGAACCGATACGCATGCCTGTGCGACCCGATCACGGATTCTTGCCGACATGACCCGAGCAACACACCTGTACCGAACCGCCGGCTTCGCCGCCGCGCTCCTGATGCTGTCCGCATGCGCGAGCATGAAGCCGCATGCCGCCGATGCCGATCGTGCGGATACCGCCGCCTCCGCTTCCCCCTCCGCCGTCTCGCATGCCGGCCGCTGGTTGATCGACGACGAAGGGCGCGTGCTGATCGTTCACGGCGTCAACGTCGTGGTCAAGCAGCCGCCGTATGCGCCGGAAGCCGCCGGCTTCGGCGTGAAGGACATGGACCGGCTTGCGGCGGATGGCTTCAACGCCGTGCGTCTGGGCGTCGCGCAGCAACAGCTCGAACCCGCGCCCGGGCGTTACGACGGCGCGTACCTGGCGTCGCTCGCCCGCATCCAGCGGCAACTCGCGGATCGCCGCATCTACACGCTGCTCGACATGCATCAAGACGGCTACTCGCGCCGGTTCGTCTCCGAACGTCGCCGCGACGAAGTCGCGGCGGGCAATCCCGGCGGCGCGGAAATCAACAACGGCTTCGCCGACTGGATGGCGCTCGACGACGGCTTGGCGAACGTCAACCCCGGCCATCCGTACTACTACGTTACGTCGAAGGCGATCAACCGCGCGTTCGACCATCTCTACGGGAATGCGCGCGGGCCCGAAGGCGTCGGCCTCGCGGACCGTTTCGCCGCTGCGTGGCGGCACGTCGCCGCCGGGTTCGCGGGCCGGCCTTACCTGCTCGGCTACGAATTGCTGAACGAGCCGTGGCCGGGCACACGCTGGCTCGACTGTGCGGGGCCGCAAGGCTGCGCGGCGTTCGACCAGAAGGTGATGTCGGTTTTCAACCGCACGCTGCGAACCGCGATTCGCGATACGGATCGCGGCACGCTGGTCTTTCAGGAACCGAATCCGCTGTTCAATCTTGGTTTTCCGACGCAGCTCGACCCAGGCGATGCGCGCTCGGGTTTCGCGTTCCACAACTATGCGTCGAAAGTCGATCAGTTCGCGAAAGCCGTCGACACGACCCTGCCCGCCGGCCAGCCGCCGTTGTCCGGACGGCTTGCGCCGCTGCTCGGCGGCACCGATGCGGACAAGGAGGCGCGCGTGTTCGGCAATGCGCTCGCCCATGTCGAGGCGACCGGCGAGGCGTTGCTGATGACCGAATTCGGCGGCCTCGATGCGCTCGATCCTGCGGGGCGCCTGGTCGAGCGGATGGCGGACGCCGCGGACCGCGACATGATTCCGTGGATCTACTGGCGCTTCCCCGTTCCGGCCGATTCCACGGCCGCGTCGTGGCAATCGGTGCGCGACGTGCTGGTGCGGCCTTATCCGCAGGCGATCGCGGGCACGCCGACACGCTGGCGCTTCGACCCGGCAACGCAGCGTTTCGAGCTGCGCTATGCGACGCGCCCGGCCGGCCCGGCGCTGCGGCCCGGTGCGCTGACGCAGATCTTCGTGCCCGACTACCGCTATCCGCACGGTTATCGCGCGCGGGTGACCGGGGGAACGGTCGAATCCGCGCCCAATGCGAGCGCGCTGCTGGTGGCCGCCCGCCCGGATGCGGCGGAGGTGATCGTCGAGGTCACGCCGGCGCCGTAATCGGCGCCCGGCGCAACGCGCACCCTCCGCACGCAATTTAAAAGCAGTGTGTATTGCTTGATTAAGGCGACGCCGCATTCCACACGGTCGTCCGTCGCTACCTGGAGACATCAATGCCCATCGATACGTCCATTCCGCGCTCGCCGGCGCGCCGCACCTTCCTGCGCGCCGGCGGCGCGGCCGCCGGCCTGGCCTGCGCACCCACGTTCGCCCGCGACGACGGCATGCGTTTTGCCGACGATTTCGTGTGGGGCGTCGCGGCGTCGGCTCCGCAAACGGAAAGCCGGGAAGGCCGCGGGCGGAGCAACTGGGACGTGTTCGCGGAGCGCGCCGGCATGATCGCCGACGGCTCGACCAATGCACGCTGCACCGAATTCGAGCAACGCTATCCGGCCGATATCGCGTGGATGGCGGCCGCCGGGATTCGCGCCTTCCGCTTCTCGATCGCGTGGCCGCGCGTGCAGCCGCAAGGGCCCGGCGCGCCGAGCGACGCCGGCCTCGCCACCTATGACAGGATGGTCGACGCGATGCTCGCGCGCGGTATCGAGCCGTTTCCGACGCTGTTTCACTGGGATACGCCGGTCTGGGCCGGCGATTTCCGGACACGCGACATCGCCTATCGGCTGGCCGATTACGCCGATCGGGTGACGCGCCGGCTCGGCGATCGCGTGAAGCACTGGATCGTGCTGAACGAGCCCAATAGCCTCGCGCTGCGCGGCTACGGAATGGGCGTGCATGCGCCGGGGCTGCGTTCGCCGGAAGGCGTGTTCGCGGCGATGCATCACCAGAACCTCGCGCAGGGCCTCGCATTCCAGGCGCTGCGGGCGAACCTGCGCGACGCGCGGATCGGCACGACGATCAACCTTCAGCCGGTGCGCCCGGCGGCGGCGCGCGACGAAGACCGCAAGGCGGCCGGCCTCGTCGACGTGCTGTGGAATCGTGCGTTCCTCGATCCGCTGTACGGCCACGGGTATCCCGAACCGCTCGCGCATTCGCTCGCCGGCCTCGTGCGGCCCGGCGACATGGCCATCGTCGCCGCGAAGCCGGATTTCCTCGGGATGAACTACTACTCGCGCATCTACGTTCGGGCCAATCCGTCCGCCCCGTTCGGCGTCGAGCAGGCCGAACCGCCGGCCGATCTGCCGCGCACTGCGTACTTCCAGGTCGAGCCGGACGGGATGACCGAGATGCTGCTGCGCGTGCATCGCGATTACGGCGCGCCGGACATCTACATCACCGAAACCGGCTTCGCGCTCGACGATCCGGCGCCGCATGACGGCGTCGTCGACGACGGCCCGCGCGGCGATTACCTGTCGCGCTATCTGCGCGCGGCGCACGACGCCTATCGGCAAGGTGTGCGGTTGAAAGGGCTGTTCTACTGGGCCGCCACCGACAACTGGGAATGGGGGCAGGGGTTTTCGAAGCGATTCGGCCTCGTGCACGTCGATCTCGACACGCAGGTTCGTACACCCAAACGCAGCCTCGCGTACTACTCGCGATGCATCGCGCAGAACGCGGTGGCGTGATGCGCGGCTGCTTTCCTCATTCGTCATCGACCCTCGGCATCGCATGAAATCCCGTTCGCTCGCCCGGCGCCGCCCGCGCCGGATCGTACCGGCCAGCGCCGCGCCTCGTTCCTCCGACTCGCCGGCCTCCGACCGTCGCACGCTGTTGCCGCGCGGCTGGCGGGGCGTCCGGCTGGTGACCGCGCTGGTCGTCGCGTGCGCGGCTGCCGGTGCGGCGATCGGCTGGCTGTCCCCGGTAACGCCGTCCCGTGGCGAGGGCGCGCGCGCCGTCATTGGCAACGGACACGACGGGCCGCTCGACATGGCGTGGATTCCCGGCGGCACCTTCCTGATGGGCAGCGATGCGAAGGCGGCGCAGCCGAACGAGCGGCCGGCGCATCGGGCCACCGTGCGCGGCTTCTGGCTCGATCGTCACGACGTGACCAACGTGGAATTCCGGCGCTTCGTCGATGCGACCGGGTACGTCACGACCGCCGAGCGCAAGCCGGACTGGAACGCGCTGAAGGCGCAATTGCCGCCCGGCACGCCGCGGCCGCCCGACAGTGCGCTGGTGCCGGGCGCGCTCGTGTTCGTCGGCACGGCGAGCCCGGTTCCGCTGGACGATTACGCGCGCTGGTGGCGCTTCCTGCCCGGTGCCAACTGGCGACACCCCGACGGGCCCGGTAGCACGATCGCGGGCAAGGACGACTACCCGGTCGTGCAGGTCTCGTACGACGATGCGCGCGCGTATGCGCAGTGGGCCGGCAAGCGGCTGCCGACCGAGGCCGAATGGGAATTCGCGGCGCGCGGCGGCCTCGAGCAGGCCGATTACGCGTGGGGCAATCAGCTCAAGCCGGCGGGTCGGCAGATGGCGAATATCTGGGAAGGGCAGCAGCCGCAGCCGTTTCCGGTCGTCGATGCGCGTAGCGGCAAGCCGGCAGCCCCGAGCCCGGTCGGCACCTATCCGCCCAACGGCTACGGGCTCTACGACATGGCCGGCAACGTGTGGCAATGGGTGGCCGACTGGTATCGGGCCGATGCGTTCCTGCTGGCGGTCGAGAGCGGCCGTCCGGTCGTCGATCCGCAGGGGCCCGCCGACAGTTGGGACCCGACGGAGCCCGGCGTGCCGCCGCATGCGCCGAAGCGCGTGATCCGCGGCGGCTCGTTTCTCTGCAACGAATCGTATTGCCAGAGCTATCGACCGAGCGCGCGGCGCGGCGTCGATCCCGAAGCGGGGATGTCGCATCTCGGCTTCCGGCTGGCGATGGACGAGCGCGCGTGGCTCGCCTGGCGCGGCCACAAGCACGCCGGCGCAAACGCAACGGATTGACCGGCCGAGATCAACGCAATCGAGGAGACGAACATGAATTCCCCCCTGACCCGGCGATTCCGCCGGCATACGCTGTCACGCGTCATCGCGTGCGCGATGGCCTGGCTCCTGATGCTGTGCGCCGGCGCCGCGCATGCCGGTACGGCGCGACCGAACATCGTGTGGATCACCGTCGAGGACATCACGACCTTCATCGGCGGATACGGCGACCCGCAGGTCAAGACGCCGAACATCGACCGGCTGGCACGCGAAGGCGTGCTGTACACGCATGCGTACCAGGTGTCGGGCGTGTGCGCGCCGTCGCGTTCCGCGCTGATCACCGGCGTGTACCCGACCTCGGTGGGCGCGCAGCATCACCGGACCGGGCCGGGCGAGATCTCGGTTCCCGGCGTGACGGTGAAGGACAAGCCGAACGGCGTGCCGGCGACCTATTCGGTGGTGCTGCCGCCCGACGTGAAGGCGTTCCCCGAGCTGCTGCGCAAGGCCGGCTACTACACGTCGAACAACCAGAAGACCGACTACCAGTTCGTGCCGCCGGTGACGGTGTGGGACGAGAACGGCCCTGCCGCGTCCTACCGCTATCGCCCGAAGGACAAGCCGTTTTTCGCGGTGTTCAACTTCTTCGTCACGCACGAGTCGATGATCACCTATCGCAACGATCCGCTGCGCGTCGATCCCGCGTCGATCACGGTGCCGCCGATCTATCCGGACACGCCGGCGGTGCGCGGCGACATCGCGCGCATGTACACCAACATCGAGACGATGGACCGGCAGGTCGGCGAGCTGATCGAGATGCTCAAGCGCGATGGCGTGTACGACAACACGATCATCTTCTTCTTCGCGGACAACGGCGGCACGTTGCCGTGGATGAAGCGCGAGGTGCTCGAGCGCGGCACGCGCGTACCGCTGATCATTCGCTTCCCCGGCGCGCCGCGAGGCGGGTCCACCGATGCGCAGCTCGTGAGCGGCGTCGATCTCGCGCCGACCGTGCTGTCGCTGGCCGGCGTGCCGATTCCGTCGTACATGCAGGGGCAGGCGTTCCTCGGGCCGGCGCGCGCATCGGCGCCGCGCCGCTACGTGTTTGCCGCGCGTGATCGGATGGACAACGAATACGACCGCGTGCGGATGGTGCGCGATCAACGCTTCCGCTATCTGTACAACTACATGCCGGAGAAGCCGTACTACCAGCCGATCCGGTTCCGCGAAAGCATGCCGATGATGCGCGACATCCTGCGGCTGAAGGATGAAGGCAAGTTGCCGCCGGCCACCGCGGCGTGGTTCGGCACGAAGCCGGTCGAGGAGCTGTACGACGCCGATGGGGACCCGTGGGAGCTGCACAACCTCGCGGACGATCCGCGCTATCGCGCCAAGCTCGACGAACTGCGTGCCGCCTTCCACGCGTGGACCGATCGTTACGGCGACATGGGCGGCATACCGGAACCCGAAATGATCTCGCGGATGTGGCTCGGCGGCTCGGCGCCGCCCGCCACGGCGATGCCCGAGATCCGGCCGGCGCCAGGCGGCGTGACGATCGCATGCGCGACCCAGGGCGCATCGATCGGCTACTGGGTCGAACGTCGCGACGACCCGACGCCGCGCCTCTCGCACACCGTGCTCAGTTGGGACTTCGAACGGCTCGCCGGCGAAATGCTGCCGCCGAAGCTCGGTGCGCGCTTCGCCCATCTCGGCGATCAGCGGCCCGTGTCGACGGCCTGGTCCGTGTACGACGCGGGGCGTGTGATTCCGTTGCGCCCCGGCGACGTGCTGCACGTCAACGCGATGCGGATCGGCTATACGGCCGCGACGCTCGACTCCCCGTTCCCGCAGACGGAAGCGCGCCGCTAGCGCTTCCCGAACGCGTGACGGCCGGCCCGTGCGGATCGCCTCTGGGCGAGCCGGTCGACGCTGTCACATCGACCAGGAACATACCGAGGCGATGTCGCAACACTAAGTAAAACGAAACATATGGATGGAGACACATGAAGCGAATCATCGTGGTTTCGGCGTTGGCATGCGTTGCAGCAGACGCGGTCGCGCAATCGAGCGTGACGTTGTTCGGTTACATCGGCGCGGGCGTGCGCTGGACCGACGGCGTGAAAGGAGGGAGCCAGGTCGGGTTCGACAACAACGCGATATCGGGCAACATTTTCGGCATCAAGGGCGCCGAGGATCTCGGCGGCGGCATGCAGGCGATCTTCATGCTGCAGAGCGGGTTCCTGACGGGCACCGGTGCGCTGGCGAAATCGCCCGGCCTGCTGTTCTCGCAGATGGCCTATGTCGGCCTGAGCGGCGCGTATGGCCGCGTCACGTTCGGGCGGCAACTGAACGCGCTCGAGGACATCGGCATCGCGCTCGACCCGAATTCCGCGCAAGGACAGTCGCTGTCGACGATCCCCGGCGTGGTGTGGGGCGGCAACTTCTTCACGAACGATTCGCGCTTCAACAACACGATCAAGTACGTGGGCACGTTCGGCGGCGCGACCGTGCGCGGCAGCTATTCGCCCGGCGGGGTCGCCGGCAATCAGCGCGCCGGCTCGAACGTTGCCGTCGGCACGAGCTACCGGTTCCGGACGCTGTTGCTCGGCACCGCCTATCAGACGACCTGGAACGCCGACGCATCGCAATGGGCGCGCACGATCATGGGCGGCGCGACCTGGCAGGTCGGCCCGGCCCGGCTCTACCTGAGCTACAGCGACCTCGCCGTCAGCGCCGCGAAGGCCGGCGCGCCGGAGCGGCGCGACCGGATTCCGGCGGTCGGGATCGTCTATCAGGTCACGCCGTTCCTGCAATTGTCCGGCGCCACCTATTACGACTTCGCGCAGAACCTGAAGAACACCGCCGGTGCGGACGGCCGCAAGCTGACGTCGTACGCGATGCTGCAGTACTTCCTGTCGAAGCGGACCAGCCTGTATGCGGAGTTCGATCGAAACGGCTTCTCGGGCGCCTACAAGAAGGATCAGACCAACATCGGCGGGCTGTCGCTGCGACCGGACGGACGCACGGTGACCGGCGTGTCGGTCGGCATGATCACGCAGTTCTGATGCGCGTGGCTCTAACGGCCAGCGTGTAGTTCGTTCTCCATCCTGTTGCGGAACTCATCCATGACTTATTCGAACCCTCGGGTTGTACTGATGCTCGCCGCGTTGCTGCTGGCACCCGTCGCGCCGGCGCTGGCCCAGCCGTCGGCATCGCGCGCCACCGTGCCGGCCGTCGACGCGGGAAGCGATGCCGGTGTCGCCGGCACCGCCGCGCCGAACCGCGATACGGCGCGGGCCAGACGGAAATCGAACCGGCTGCTCGTCAAGCGCGTGGCCGCGGTGCTCGCACGCACGCGCGGGCTCGATTCGAGCCGCATCCTGATTCGCGCGGCCGACGGCACGGTGACGTTGTCGGGCACCGTGACGGACAACGTGCAGATTCCGCTGGCGGTCAATGCGGCGCAGCAGGTCACCGGCGTGACGGCCGTTCGCAATCAGCTGCGTATCGGGACCCAGATCGAATAGCGTCGATCGCCGCGCGGGCCGCGCACGCGACGCACACGCGCCCCGCGCCGGCCTCAGCCGCCTTCGACGAGCCGCAGCACGATGCGCCGGGCCGAGTCGAGATGCGCGACGGTCATCGCTCGGGCGCCGCGCGCATTGCGTTCGAGGCATGCCTGCAGGATATCGTCGTGCTCGACCTGGAACGACGGCGTATCCGCGAGCAGCGTGGCCTGCAGGCGCTCGTAACGTTCGACCTGGCCGCGCAGTTCGGCGATCGACTTCAATTGCCGCGCGTTGCCGCAGCACGAATACAGCAACGCGTGGAATTCGCGGTTCAGCTCGCCCTGCCGGCGCGGCACGGTTGCATCGCCGAGCAGCCGATGCACGAGTTCGGCGCGCGCGAGCGTTTCGTCGTCGAGCTGCTTCACGCTGCGGTAGATCGCATCGCCTTCGAGCAGCACGCGCAGGTCGTAGATTTCCTGCACGTCCGACGCGCTCAACATGCGCACGACGGCGCCGCGATTCCTGAAGATGTCGAGCAAGCCTTCGCGTTCCAGCCGCTGGATCGCCTCGCGCATCGGAATCCGGCTGATGCCGAACCGCTCGGCCAGATCGCGCTCGACGAGCCGCTCGCCGCCCGCCAGCTCGCCGTTGATGATCATGTCGCGCAGCGACGCGGCGACCGCGTCCGCCGTGGAGTCGAGTTTGGCTTCCATGCCTGCCTGTTTCGTCATTTTGGAATAATGGTATACCAAACAGCTATGCGGTGCCACAATGGTGGCTCCCGGCGGGCGTCACGCAACGGCGTCCGGCCCGGTCAAGCAACCGACATCAATGGAGAGCGAGATGGCATCGGGCGAACACCAGTATCGCGTCGTAGTGGAGTGGACGGGCAATCGCGGCACCGGCACGTCGGGGTATCGCGAGTACGGCCGCGATCACGTGATCCGCGCAGGTTCCAAGCCGGATATCCCGGGTTCGTCGGACCCGGCGTTCCGCGGCGACGCGGCGCGCTGGAACCCCGAAGACCTGCTGCTCGCGTCGGCATCGGCGTGCCACAAGCTGTGGTATCTGCACCTGTGTTCGGAGGCCGGCATTCGTGTGCTGGCCTATGTCGACCACGCGGAAGGCACGCTGCTCGACAGCGGCGCAGCGGGGCGCTTCACCGAAATCGTGTTGCGCCCGCACGTGACGATCCGGGCCGGCGACGATCGCGAACGCGCGGCGCATCTGCATCACGATGCGCATGCGAAGTGCTATATCGCGAATTCGGTCAATTTTCCGATTCGCTGCGAGCCGGTGATCGAGGTTGACGCGGCATAGGAAACCGCGGCTGCGTTGTCACAGCCCGACGCCGTAAACCTCCGTTGCCGCCGCCCGAATCGCCTCCACCATCACCGTCACCGCCGGCGAATGCAGCCGATCCGTGCGTGTGATGATCCCGAAATCGTCCATCCGGCAATCCATCTCCAGCGGCAGCACCGTGACGATGCCGTGCCGCGCGTAGTAGCGCGCGACGTCCTCGGCGAGCACCGCGATCATGTCGCTCTGTTCGAGCAGTTGCGTGATGAACAGCAGCGCCGAGGTTTCGACGAGGTTTGCCGGCGGCGCGAGGCTCGCGCGCTGGAACACGAGTTCGAAGCGGTGCCGCAGCACGCTGCCGGCCGGCGGCACGACCCACGCGGCGCGCTGCACGTCGGCGAGCGCAACCGGCGCTTGCGCGAGCAACGGATGGCCGGTTCGCACGACCGCGGCCACCGATTCGCCGGTCAGCGGCTCGTAGCGCAGGCGCAGCTTGTCATGTTCGGCGGACAGCCGGCCGAGCACGATGTCGATCTTTTCCTGCGCGAGATGTTCGAGCAGCACGTTGCTGGTGTCGATCTCGACCGACACGTGCAGGCCCGCATGCGTGCCCTTCACCGCGGCGACGGCCGGCGGCACGAGCCGCAGGGCCGGCGACGTGATCGCCCCCACCGCCACGTGGCCGAGATGGCCGGCCTTCAGCGCGGCCAGCTCCTCACGCGCTTGGTCGAGGCTGCCGAGCGCCGCGCGCGCGTGGCGGATCAGCGCGTCGCCGTACAGCGTCGGCCGCATCCCGCGCGGCAGGCGCTCGAACAGCACCGCGCCGATCGATTCCTCGAGCTCGCGCAACAGCTTCGACGCGGCCGGCTGCGTCATGTTCAGCGCGGCCGCCGCGCGGTGAATGCTGCCTTCGTCGGCGAGCGCGACGAGCAGCAGCAACTGGCGCGTCTTCAGACGGGCGCGGTTTCCCCACGGGCTGGCTTCAGTCATCGTACGGGTTTATATCGATATCGGAATAGATATCGTAATCGCCTAAATCGTCATTAGCCAGTTATCAAAATTCTGCCTAGACTGCGCCGGTATCCCGTCACCACAGGACTGACGATGTCGGCAACAAAACCCAGGCTGCGCTCCGCCCAATGGTTCGGCACGAACGACAAGAACGGCTTCATGTACCGGAGCTGGATGAAGAACCAGGGCATTCCCGATCACGAATTCGACGGCCGGCCGATCATCGGCATCTGCAACACGTGGTCCGAACTGACGCCGTGCAACGCGCACTTCCGCAAGCTCGCCGAGCACGTGAAGCGCGGGATCTCGGAAGCGGGCGGTTTCCCGGTCGAGTTCCCGGTGTTCTCGAACGGCGAATCGAATCTGCGGCCGTCGGCGATGCTCACGCGCAATCTCGCGTCGATGGACGTCGAGGAAGCGATCCGCGGCAACCCGATCGACGCGGTCGTGCTGCTCGCCGGCTGCGACAAGACGACGCCCGCGCTGCTGATGGGCGCGGCAAGCTGCGACGTACCGGCGATCGTCGTGTCGGGCGGCCCGATGCTGAACGGCAAGCTCGAGGGCAAGAACATCGGTTCGGGCACGGCCGTGTGGCAACTGCACGAAGCGCTGAAGGCCGGCGAGATCGACGTGCATCACTTCCTGTCGGCCGAAGCCGGGATGTCGCGCTCGGCCGGCACCTGCAACACGATGGGCACCGCGTCGACGATGGCGTGCATGGCCGAGGCGCTCGGCGTCGCGTTGCCGCACAACGCGGCGATTCCGGCGGTCGATTCGCGTCGCTACGTGCTCGCGCACATGTCGGGCATCCGCATCGTCGAGATGGCGCTCGAAGGGCTCGTGCTGTCGAAGATCCTGACGCGCGCGGCGTTCGAGAACGCGATCCGCACGAACGCGGCGATCGGCGGTTCGACCAACGCGGTGATCCACCTGAAGGCGATCGCCGGCCGCATCGGCGTGCCGCTCGAACTGGAAGACTGGATGCGCATCGGCCGCGACACGCCGACGATCGTCGACCTGATGCCGTCGGGGCGCTTCCTGATGGAGGAGTTCTATTACGCGGGCGGGCTGCCGGCCGTGCTGCGCCGGCTCGGCGAAGGCGGGCTGCTGCCGCATCCGGATGCGCTCACGGTGAACGGCAAGTCGCTGTGGGACAACGTGCGCGAAGCGCCGAACTATGACGACGAAGTGATCCGCCCGCTCGACCGGCCGCTGATCGCGGACGGCGGCATCTGCATCCTGCGCGGCAATCTCGCGCCGCGCGGTGCGGTGCTGAAACCGTCGGCGGCGAGCCCCGAACTGCTCAAGCATCGGGGCCGCGCGGTGGTGTTCGAGAACCTCGACCACTACAAGGCGACGATCAACGACGAAGCGCTCGACATCGATGCGAGCTCGGTGATGGTGCTGAAGAACTGCGGGCCGCGCGGCTATCCGGGCATGGCCGAGGTCGGCAACATGGGGCTGCCGCCGAAGCTGCTGCGCCAGGGCGTGAAGGACATGGTGCGGATTTCCGACGCGCGGATGAGCGGCACCGCGTACGGCACCGTGGTGCTGCACGTCGCGCCGGAAGCGGCCGCCGGCGGCCCGCTCGCCGCGGTGCGCAACGGCGACTGGATCGAGCTCGACTGCGAGGCCGGCACGCTGCATCTCGACATTACGGATGAGGAACTGCAACGCCGCCTGTCGGACGTCGATCCGACCGCGGCGCCGGGCGTGGCCGGCCAGCTCGGCAAGGGCGGCTACGCGCGGCTGTATATCGATCACGTGCTGCAGGCCGACGAGGGGTGCGACCTCGACTTCCTGGTCGGCACGCGCGGCGCGGACGTGCCGAGCCATTCGCATTGAGCAGGCGGGCGGCGCGATGTGCGCCGCCGCCGGTTGCGGGCCTTCCCGGTCCGCGCTTCATGAAACCGTGAACGCATGACGGCCGGTGACAACCAGGCCGAAGCAGGACGCGAACCATGACATCGAGCAGCACGCCGCGCCATCGCGGCATCTTTCCCGTCGTTCCGACGACGTTTACCGATACCGGCGAGCTCGACCTCGCGAGCCAGAAGCGCGCGGTCGACTTCATGATCGACGCCGGCTCGGACGGGCTGTGCATCCTCGCGAACTTCTCCGAGCAATTCGCGGTCACCGACGACGAACGCGACGTGCTCACGCGCACGATCCTCGAGCACGTGGCCGGCCGCGTGCCGGTGATCGTCACGACGTCGCACTACAGCACGCAGGTGTGCGCGGCGCGCAGCCTGCGCGCGCAGCAGCTCGGCGCGGCGATGGTGATGGCGATGCCGCCGTACCACGGCGCGACGTTCCGCGTGCCCGAAGCGCAGATCTTCGATTTCTTCGCGCGCGTGTCGGATGCGATCGACATCCCGATCATGATCCAGGATGCGCCCGCGAGCGGCACAGCGTTGTCCGCGCCGTTCCTCGCGCGAATGGCTCGCGAGATCGAGCAGGTCGCGTACTTCAAGATCGAGACGCCGGGCGCCGCGAACAAGCTGCGCGAGCTGATCCGGCTCGGCGGCGACGCGATCGAGGGGCCGTGGGACGGCGAGGAGGCGATCACGCTGCTCGCCGATCTCCATGCGGGCGCCACCGGCGCGATGACGGGCGGCGGCTTCCCGGACGGCATCCGGCCGATCCTCGAAGCGTTCCGCGAAGGCCGGCACGACGATGCGTTCGCGCATTACCAGGCATGGCTGCCGCTGATCAATCACGAGAACCGCCAGTCCGGGATCCTCACCGCGAAGGCGCTGATGCGCGAAGGCGGCGTGATCGCGTGCGAGCGGCCGCGGCATCCGATGCCGGAACTGCACCCGGACACGCGC
This sequence comes from Burkholderia orbicola, assembly GCF_900100915.1. Classification (NCBI taxonomy): domain Bacteria; kingdom Pseudomonadati; phylum Pseudomonadota; class Betaproteobacteria; order Burkholderiales; family Burkholderiaceae; genus Burkholderia; species Burkholderia orbicola. Next base: position 1,900,318 of record NZ_FNKW01000002.1, read on the forward strand.
GCGGAATTGCTCGCGATCGCGCGCCGGCTCGATCCGCTCGTGCTGCGCTGGGCGCGCTGAGCGATTCACGAAGGAGACATGCAGGATGAGTGATCCGATTTCGCTGGGTGTCGTCGGGATCGGCAAGATCGCGCGCGACCAGCATCTGCCGGCGATCGCCGCCGAGCCGGGCTTCGCGCTGACCGCCTGCGCGAGCCGCCATGCGGAAGTCGCGGGGGTGCGCAACTATCCCGACCTGCGCGCGTTGCTGGCCGCCGAGCCCGAACTCGACGCGGTGTCGCTGTGCGCGCCGCCGCAGGTGCGCTACGCGCAGGCGCGCGCGGCGCTCGAAGCCGGCAAGCACGTGATGCTCGAGAAGCCGCCGGGCGCGACGCTCGGCGAAGTGGCCGCGCTGGACGCGCTGGCCCAAGAGCGCGGCCTCACGCTGTTCGCGACCTGGCATTCGCGCTGCGCGAGCGCGGTCGAGCCGGCGCGTGCATGGCTCGCGCAACGCACGATCCGCGCGGTGCAGGTGCGCTGGAAGGAAGACGTGCGGCGCTGGCATCCGGGGCAGCAGTGGATCTGGGAGCCGGGCGGCCTCGGCGTGTTCGATCCCGGCATCAACGCGCTGTCGATCGTCACGCGAATCCTGCCGCGCGAGCTTGTGCTGCGCGAGGCGACGCTTATCGTGCCGAGCGACGTGCAGACGCCGATCGCGGCCGAACTCGATTGCGCGGATACCGACGGCGTGCCGGTGCACGCGGAATTCGACTGGCGCCACGGCCCGGTCGAGCAGTGGGAGATCGCGGTCGACACGGCCGACGGCGTGCTCGCGATCAGCCGCGGCGGCGCCCAACTGTCGATCGCGGGCGAGCCGGTCGAGATCGGGCCCGAACGCGAGTACCCGGCGCTGTATGCGCACTTCCACGCGCTGATCGCGCGTGGCGAAAGCGACGTCGACGTGCGGCCGCTGCGGCTCGTCGCCGATGCCTTCCTGTTCGGCCGGCGCGTGCAGACCGACGCGTTCGGCCGCTGAACCTGCGTGCGCGCTTCGGTACGGCGAAGCGCGCACGACGAATGATTGATTACGGCACACATCACGGCATCAGCCGGTACAAAGGAGACACCCATGAACCGCACGACTCACACGATCCGTCGACACACCCTGCGCGCGCTGCTGGCCGCGCTTTGCATCGCGCCGCTCGGGATGACGGGCGCCGCGCACGCCGATGCGCCGCTGAAGATCGGCTTCCTCGTGAAGATGCCCGAGCAGGCGTGGTTCATCAACGAGCAGAACGCCGCGTCCGCGCTCGGCCAGAAGGAGAATTTCTCGGTCGTGAAGATCGGCACGCCGGACGGCGAGAAGGTGCTGGCCGCGATCGACAACCTCGGCTCGCAAGGCGCGCAGGGCTTCGTGATCTGCGCGCCGGACGTGCGTCTCGGGCCGGCGATCGCGTCGCGCGCGAAGCGCTACAACATGAAGTTCGTGACGGTCGACGACCAGCTCGTCGATTCGAGCGGCAAGCCGCTGCCGAACGTGCCGCACCTCGGGATGTCGGCGACGAAGATCGGCAACCAGGTCGGCCAGGCGATCTCCGACGAGATGAAGCGGCGCGGCTGGAAACCGGAGGAAGTCGGCGCGCTGCGCATCACCAACTACGAGCTGCCGACCGCGAAGCTGCGCACCGACGGCGCGACGCAGGCGCTGCTCGCGAACGGCTTCCGCAAGGAGAACATCTTCGACGCGCCGCAGAAGACGACCGACGACGAAGGCGGCTTCAGCGCGGCCGCGCCCGTGCTCGCGCGCCATCCGAACGTGAAGAAATGGGTGATCTACGCGCTGAACGAGGAAACCGTGCTCGGCGCGGTGCGCGCGACCGAACAGCTGCACATCCCGGCGGCCGACGTGATCGGCGTCGGCATCAACGGCGCGGGCGAGGCGTTCGCCGAGTTCCAGAAGAAGGAGCCGACCGGCTTCTACGGGACGATCGCGGTCAGCTCGACGAACCACGGCAAGGACAGCACGCAGAACCTCGTCGACTGGATCCGCAACGGCAAGACGCCGCCGGCCGACACGCAGACGAGCGGCAAGCTGATGACGCGCGCGAACTGGCAGGCCGTGCGCGCCGAACTCGGTATCTGAGCGGGGCGAGGCGAGAACGCGATGACGATGCAGACGATGACGGCCGCGTCCGGCCACGACGCCGAAGCGGGTACGCCGCCGGACGGCCCGCTGCTCGCGCTCGACGGCATCACCGTGACGTTTCCGGGCGTGCGTGCGCTCGACGCGGTGTCGCTGTCGGTGCGCGCGGGCGAAGTGCACGGGCTGATGGGCGAGAACGGCGCGGGGAAATCGACGCTGCTGAAGGTGCTGTCCGGCGTGAACCAGCCGCAGGCCGGCACGCTGACGCTGAACGGCACCGCGCAGCGCTTCGCGTCGACGCGCGCGGCGCTCGAGGCCGGCATCGCGATCATCTACCAGGAACTGCATCTGGTGCCCGAGCTGACGGTCGCGGAAAACCTGATGCTCGGGCAACTGCCGAGCCGGCTCGGCGTGGTCGACGAGCGCACGCTCGCGGCACGCGCGCTCGATGCGCTGGAGCGGCTCGGCGAGCACATCGATCCGGGCATCCCGGTGAAATATCTGTCGATCGGCCAGCGCCAGATGATCGAGATCGGCAAGGCGCTGATGCGCGACGCGCGCGTGATCGCGTTCGACGAACCGACGAGTTCGCTGTCCGCGCGCGAGACCACGCAACTGTTCCGGATCATCCGCGCGCTGCGCGCGGAAGGCCGCGCGATCATCTACGTCACGCACCGGATGGAGGAAGTCTACGAACTGTGCGACCGCGTGACGGTGTTTCGCGACGGCCGCCGCATCGACACGTTCGATTCCGTCGCCGATCTCGACCGCGACCGGTTGATCGGCTGCATGGTCGGCCGTTCGATCGAGGACGTGTATGGCTACCGGCCGCGCCCGGCGGGCGACGTGCTGATCGAAGCGAAGGGGCTGGCGGGGCCGGGGCTGGCCGAGCCCGTGTCGTTCACCGCGCGGCGCGGCGAGATCGTCGGCTTCTTCGGGCTCGTCGGCGCGGGCCGCTCGGAACTGATGAAGCTGCTGTACGGCGCCGTGCGACCGAGCGCCGGGCACGTCGAGCTGAACGGCAAGCGCGTGGCGTTCGGCAGCCCGCGCGACGCGGTGCGCGCCGGCATCGCGCTGTGCCCGGAAGACCGCAAGCAGGAAGGCATCGTCGCGATCGCGTCGGTGGCCGACAACCTGAACATCAGCGCGCGCCGTCATTTCAGCCCGGCGCGCGTGCTGCTCGACGGGCGACGCGAACGCGAGCTCGCGCAGAAATACATCGAGCGCCTCGCGATCAAGACCCGCGACGGCGACACGCCGATCGGTGCGCTGTCGGGCGGCAACCAGCAGAAGGTCGTGCTCGCGCGCTGGCTGGCCGAGCGCATCGACGTGTTCCTGATGGACGAGCCGACGCGCGGCATCGACGTCGGCGCCCGCGCGGAAATCTACAACCTGTTCTACGAACTCGCGGAAGCGGGCCGCACGGTGATCCTCGTGTCGAGCGATCTGGCCGAGGTGATCGGCGTGTCGGACCGCATCGTCGTGATGAAGGAAGGACGGATCGCGGGCGAGGTCGCGAAGGCGCACGCGACGCCCGATGCGCTGATCAAGCTCGCGCTGCCGCGCTAGCGGCGTGCTGTTCAACCGGAAAGCAAGTGAACTGATATGAGCCAGGCAATGCAACCCCAACGTACTTCCCCGTCCCCGGATGCCGCCGCCGCGGCCACGCCCGTGCGACCACGCAACGGCGTGTGGCAGCTGATCAATCGCTCCGGCATCGTGATGGTGTTTCTGGTGCTGTTCGCGACGCTGTCGCTGACCGTGCCGGACTTCCTCACCCCGCGCAACATCCAGGGCCTGCTGCTGTCGGTCACGCTGATCGGCTCGATCGCGGTGACGATGATGTTCGTGCTCGCGCTCGGCGAGGTCGACCTGTCGGTCGCGTCGATCGTCGCGTTCTCGGGGGTGGTCGCCTCGACGCTGATCACCGCGACGCACAGCGTCGTGCTCGGGATCGCGGCCGGCGTGCTGGCGGGCGGCGCGGTCGGGCTCGTGAACGGCGTGCTGATCGCGCGCTACCGGATCAACTCGCTGATCGTCACGCTCGCGATGATGGAAGTCGTGCGCGGGCTCGCGTTCATCACGTCGAACGGCGACGCGGTGATGATCTCGGAAGAGCGCTTCTTCGATCTCGGCGGCGGGTCGTTCCTGGGCATCTCGTTTCCGATCTGGAGCAACATCGTCGGCTTCGTCGTGTTCGGCTTCCTGCTGCGCAAGACGGTGTTCGGCAAGAACGTGCTGGCCGTCGGCGGCAACGGCGAGGCCGCGCTGCTCGCGGGGCTGCCGGTGATGCGCATCAAGATCGCGGTGTTCGTGCTGCAGGGGCTCGTGACGGGCTTCGCCGGCGTGATGCTCGCGTCGCGGATGAGCCTCGGCGATCCGAAGACGTCGGTCGGCCTCGAGCTCGGCGTGATCTCCGCGTGCGTGCTCGGCGGCGTGTCGCTGACGGGCGGCGTCGCGACGATCTCCGGCGTGCTGGTCGGCGTGCTGATCATGGGCTCGGTGCAGGACGCAATGAGCCTGCTGAACGTGCCGACCTTTTACCAATATCTGATACGCGGCGGAATTCTGTTGCTCGCGGTGCTGTTCGACCAGTATCGTCGCAACCAGCGGCGCGCGATGAAGATCTGACTTCGGTGATGGCGCGGCCGCCCGCGAACGCGACAGATCAGATATCGGGAGACGGCATGCAACAGACTCATCCGGCCGCGTCGGCGACGCTGCTGGCCGACAGCCGCAACACGCTCGGCGAAGGCGCGACGTGGTGCGACAGGACGCACGCACTGTACTGGGTGGACATCGAAGGCGCGCGGCTGTGGCGCTGCCGGGCGGATGGCTCGGACCTTGCGCAATGGGCGATGCCCGAACGGCTCGCGTGCTTCGCGCTGACCGACGATCCGGACGTGCTGCTCGTCGGACTCGCGACCCATCTCGCGTTTTTCGATCTGCGCAGCGGCGCGTTCACGCGGATCGTCGACGTCGAACCCGATCTGCCCACGCGGCTGAACGACGGGCGCTGCGACGGTTCTGGCGCATTCGTGTTCGGGATGAAGGACGAAGGCGCCGAGCCGCCGCGTGCGGTCGGCGGGTTCTACCGGCTCAATTCCGATCTCACGCTCGAACGGCTCGCGTTGCCGCCGGCCGCGATCGCGAACAGCATCGGGTTCTCGCCGGATGGTTCGAAGATGTATTTCTGCGATTCGCTGGTGCGCGAGATTTTCGTGTGCGATTACCGCGCGGGGGGCGATGTGGCCAATGTGCGGCCGTTCGCGCGGCTGACCGATGCTGACGGCGACCCGGACGGCTCGATCGTCGATCGTGACGGCGGGCTGTGGAACGCGCAGTGGGGCGGCAGGCGCGTCGTGCGTTATGGGCCGGACGGGATCGAGACGGATCGCGTTGAAGTGCCGACCGCGCAGCCGAGCTGCGTGGCGCTTGATGGCGATGGTCGCTTGTACGTGACGAGTGCGCGTGTGGACCTGAGCGACGATGCGCTGGCGAGCGACGCGTACGCCGGTGGCGTGTTCGTCGCGCAAACGCGGCACGTGGGGCTGCCGACCGCACGGTTCGCGGGCACGCCGCGTGGTTGATCGCCTGGCCGCCGCATCCGGGTTCCCGTCCATGGGATCGCGCTGACGCGGCGGGCTTCACGCTCATGCCGGCGCCCCGCCGCGCATGCGCGAACGCGCGGCGGCTGCCCGTCTGCCCGAACACGCCGTTCCTCTCCCCGACCTGCTGGTAAGATGGCCCGCAATTCCATCCAGCACGCGCCATGAGTTCCACCCCGACCAAGCCCGCCCGTTCGAAACCCGCCGCGAAGGACGCCGCCCGCACGCCGGTCGACAAGCCGAAAGCGCGCGTGCAACAGCGCCTGACCTACGTGATCGGCGGCCTCGACCGGCTGCTGCGCCGCCACATGACCGACGCGCTCGCGCCGCTCGGCATCACGCTCGCGCAATACACGGCGCTGTCGGTGCTCGAGGCGCGCGGCGCATCGTCGAACGCACAGCTGGCCGAGCGCTCGTGGATCACGCCGCAATCGGCGAACGAGGTGATGAGCGTGATGGCCGCCCGCGGTTTCGTCACGCGCGAAGCCGACCCGTCGCACGGCCGCATCATTCTGCTGACGCTGACCGACGCCGGCGCGGCGATGCTGCGCGAATGCGAAGCCGCGCTGCGGCCGGTCGAGGCACGCATGCTCGGCGACATCTCGGCCGACGACGCCGCGCACGTGCAGCGCGCGCTCGAACTGTTCTCGCGCAACCTGCGCGGCTGACCGCTTCCCCGTTTTCACGACGCGGGCCCGCCAGGCCCGCGCTCGCTGCGTACGCACCATCGGCGTTCGCCCGACCGCGCCCTGATTTCCCCCGCGCTTTCCGCGTTCCGCTCCGGGTTTACACCGGCGCTCGTGCCGCTTGCAATATCAGGTAGCCTGATATTAAATGAAGTCGTCCGCAGCAGGGATGCTGCGCACCGAATCGCACTGGAAACGAACGACAGGAACAAACATGAGCAAGTACGACAACCGCTGGCAGACCGTTGAAGTGAAAGTGGAGGCCGGCATCGCGTGGGTCACGCTGAATCGCCCCGAGAAGCGCAACGCCATGAGCCCGACGCTGAACCGGGAGATGCTGGAAGTCCTCGACGCGGTCGAGTTCGACGACGAGGCAAAGGTGCTGGTGCTGACCGGCGCGGGCGCCGCGTGGACGGCCGGCATGGATCTGAAGGAATATTTCCGCGAGATCGACGGCGGCTCCGACGCGCTGCAGGAAAAAGTGCGCCGCGACGCATCGGAATGGCAGTGGCGCCGTCTGCGGATGTACAACAAGCCGACGATCGCGATGGTGAACGGCTGGTGTTTCGGCGGCGGGTTCTCGCCGCTCGTCGCGTGCGACCTCGCGATCGCGGCGGACGACGCGGTGTTCGGGCTGTCGGAGATCAACTGGGGCATCCCGCCGGGCAACCTCGTCAGCAAGGCGATGGCGGACACGGTCGGGCATCGCCGCGCGCTGCACTACATCATGACCGGCGACACGTTCACCGGCGCAGAGGCGGCGGAAATGGGCCTCGTGAACAGCAGCGTGCCGCTCGCCGAACTGCGCGACGCGACGATCGCGCTCGCCGCGCGGCTGATGGACAAGAACCCGGTCGTGCTGCGCGCGGCGAAGCACGGCTTCAAGCGTTCGCGCGAGCTCACGTGGGAACAGTGCGAGGATTACCTGTATGCGAAGCTCGACCAGGCGCAGCTGCGCGACCCGGAGCGCGGCCGCGAGCAGGGGCTGAAGCAATTCCTCGACGACAAGACGATCAAGCCGGGCCTGCAGGCATACAAGCGCTGAGACAAGCACCGACGCAGCCGCCGGCATCATCGCCGGCGTAATCGCAAGAGACAGGCAAGGCAGGAGACGACATGACAGACAGACGGATGCTGATCGGCGGCGAGTGGTGCAACGCCCGCGACGGGCGCACCTTCGACCGCTTCAACCCCGCGACCGGCGCGCTCGCATCGCGCGCGCCGGCGGCCGGCGTGGCCGACGCCGACGCGGCGATCGACGCCGCGCACCGCGCGTTCCCCGCATGGGCGGCGCTTGCGCCGACCGAGCGCCGCCGCCGGCTGCTGAAGGCGGCCGACCTGATGGATGCGCGCATCGACGCGTTCATCGCGACCGGCGTGGCCGAAACCGGCGCGACGCCCGGCTGGCTCGGCTTCAACGTGACGCTCGCGGCGAACATGCTGCGCGAGGCCGCGTCGATGACGACGCAGATCGACGGCGACGTGATCCCGTCCGACGTACCGGGCAATCTCGCGCTCGCGATGCGCGTGCCGTGCGGCGTGGTGCTCGGCATCGCGCCGTGGAACGCGCCGGTGATCCTCGGCACACGTGCGCTGGCGATGCCGCTCGCATGCGGCAACACGGTCGTGCTGAAGGCGTCCGAGGCGTGCCCGGGCGTGCACGCGCTGATCGGCGAGGTGCTGGACGAAGCGGGGCTCGGCGCCGGCGTGGTCAACGTGATCACGCACGCGGCGGCCGACGCGCCCGAACTCGTCGAGCGGATGATCGCGCATCCGCACGTGAAGCGGATCAACTTCACCGGGTCGACGCACGTCGGCCGCATCATCGCGCGCCACGCCGCCGCGCACCTGAAACCCGTGCTGCTCGAACTCGGCGGCAAGGCGCCGGTGCTGGTGCTCGACGATGCCGATCTCGACGCGGCCGTCGACGCGATCGCGTTCGGCGCATTTTTCAACCAGGGGCAGATCTGCATGTCGACCGAGCGCGTGATCGTCGCGCGGCCGATCGCCGATGCGCTCGTCGAGCGGCTGGCGGCGAAGGCGCGCACGTTGGTCGCCGGCGATCCGCTGGCCGGCCATCCGCTCGGCACGATGGTCGATGCGTCGGCCGCCGCGCGCGCGGCGTCGCTGGTCGAGGATGCGCGTGCGCAGGGCGCGCAACTGCCGCTCGGCTGCCGTGTGGAGGGTGCGACGATGCAGCCCGCGATCGTCGACGGCGTCACGCCCGGCATGCGGCTCTATCGCGAGGAATCGTTCGCGCCAGTCGTCGCGATCCTGCGCGCGGACAGCGACGACGAGGCGGTCGCGCTGGCGAACGACAGCGAATTCGGGCTGTCGGCGAGCGTGTTCAGCCGCGATATCGCACGTGCGATGGCGGTCGCGCGGCGGATCGAGTCGGGGATCTGCCACGTCAACGGGCCGACCGTGCACGACGAAGCGCAGATGCCGTTCGGCGGCACGAAGGCGAGCGGCTACGGCCGCTTCGGCAGCCGCGCGTCGATCGCCGAATTCACCGAGCTGCGCTGGATCACCGTGCAGACCACGCCGCGCCACTACCCGATATGAGCGAGCCGACGATGAATGCAGAGAAGGCGCCGCTTCAGGTCGGTCAACACGCCGACGCCGTGCGCTATCGCGCGGCCGCCGTCGCCGTTGGCGCGGCCGAGATTCGCCGCGCCGACGACGGTACCTGGTACCTGCGTTCGCGCGAGCCGCTCGGCGATTACCCGACGCGCGTCACCGACTGCCTCGTGCGGGGCGCGCAGGCGCACCCCGACCGCGTGCTCGCCGCGCGGCGCGGCGCCGACGGAAACTGGATCGAGATCACTTACGCGCAGATGCTCGAACGTGCCCGCGCGCTCGGCCAGGGCCTCGTCGATCTCGGGCTGTCGGCCGAGCGTCCGCTCGCGGTGCTGTCCGGCAACGATCTCGAGCACCTGCAACTGATGTTCGCGGCGATGCTGGCCGGCGTGCCGTACTCGCCGATCTCGCCCGCGTATTCGCTGGTGTCGACCGACTACGGCAAGCTGCGTCACACGCTCGGCGTGCTGCGGCCGGGCGCGGTGTTCGTCGCGGAACGCGCGCCATTCGCGCGGGCGCTCGACGCGACGTTGCCGGCCGATGCGGCGCTGATCGTCGCGCGCGATGTCGATGCCGATGCCGATGCAAGCGGCCGCGCGGTGCCGCTGTCGCGCCTGCTCGCCACCGCACCGCGCACGATCGACGCGATCCACGAGGCGGTCGGCCCCGACCATCTCGCGAAGATCCTGTTCACGTCCGGTTCGACGAAGCAGCCGAAGGCCGTGCCGACCACGCACCGGATGCTGTGCAGCAACCAGCAGATGCTGCGCCAGACGATGCCGGAACTCACGCGCGAGCCGCCGGTGCTGGTGGACTGGCTGCCGTGGAATCACACGTTCGGCGGCAGCCACAACCTCGGCATCGCGCTGTACAACGGCGGCACACTGTATATCGACGACGGCCGCCCGATGCCCGGCCGCTTCGACGAAACCGTGCGCAACCTGCGCGAGATCGCCCCGACGATCTATTTCAACGTGCCGAAGGGCTGGGAGGAACTGACCGCCGCGCTCGAACGCGATGCCGAATTGCGCGACACGTTCTTCTCGCGCGTGAAGCTGTATTTCTTCGGCGGCGCGGGGCTGTCGCAGGCCGCGTGGGATCGGCTCGACCGCGTGACCGAAGCGCATTGCGGCGAGCGTATCCGGATCATGGCCGGCCTCGGGATGACGGAGGCGTCGCCGTCGTGCCTGTTCACGACGGGGCCGCTGATGCGCGCCGGCTATATCGGGCTGCCCGCGCCCGGCTGCGACGCGAAGCTCGTGCCGTGCGGCGGCAAGCACGAACTGCGCTTCAAGGGGCCGAACGTGATGCGCGGCTACTGGCACGCGGACGTCGATCCGCGCGACGTGTTCGACGAAGAAGGCTATTACCGCAGCGGCGACGCGGGCGTCTTTGCCGATCCGGAGCGGCCGGAACTCGGGCTGCTGTTCGACGGGCGGTTGACCGAGGATTTCAAGCTGAGCAGTGGCACGTTCGTGAGCGTCGGGCCGTTGCGCGCGAATGCCGTGTCGACGGGGGCGCCGTACGTGCAGGACGTGGTCGTCACCGGGATCAATCGCGACGACATCGGCTTGCTGGTGTTTCCGCGCGTCGACGCGTGCCGGGCGCTGGCAGGGCTCGCCGCGGATGCCTCGGTGACCGACGTGCTGCGCGCGCCGGCCGTGCGCGCGGCGTTCGCGGCGTGGCTGGCTGCGTTGAACCGGAATGCGAGCGGCGGTTCGACGTTCGTCGCGCGAATCCGGCTGATCGACACGCCGCCGTCGCTGGATCTCGGCGAGGTGACCGACAAGGGTTCGCTGAACCAGGCGGCCGTGCAGAAGCATCGCGCGGCGACGATCGACGCGCTGTACGACCCGGCGCGGCGCGATCCCGACGTGATTTACGCGTAGGCAGCACGCGCGAGCAGTTACAGCAGTAAGCAGCGAGCAGGCACAACGACCGGCCGGCCACGACACCGGCAGGCGCTCTTTCGGCCAGTGAATCAGGTTGCCTGATAAAGGCGGCCGTTCATACGACACCTCGCGCGCCGAACCGCCACTGGCCGGCGGTGGCGCGCGGCGGTCGTTACACGGCCGACCGACTACAAAGACATGGGACTGGAGACATGAACACTTACGTTGCCGAAAAATCCACGGTCGCGACCACGCTCGCGCTGTGTTTCGCGATCGCCCTCCTCGAAGGGCTCGACCTGCAGTCGGTCGGCGTCGCCGCGCCGCGGATGGCGCGCGAATTCGGGTTGACCGTGTCGCAGATGGGCATCGCGTTCAGCGCGGGCACCTTCGGGCTGCTGCCGGGCGCGATGCTCGGCGGGCGGCTCGCCGACCGGATCGGCCGCAAGCGCGTGCTGATCGCATCGGTCGTGCTGTTCGGGCTGCTGTCGATCGCGACCGCGCAGGTATCGACGTTCGCGATGCTCGTCGTCGTGCGCGTGCTGACCGGCATCGGCCTCGGCGGCGCGATGCCGAACCTGATCGCGCTGTCGTCCGAAGCGGTCGAGCCGCGCTCGCGCAGCAGCGCGGTCGCGACGATGTACTGCGGGATTCCGTTCGGCGGCGTGATCGCGTCGGTGATCGGCGTGCTGCTCGCGGGCGACACCGAATGGCGGCACATCTTCTACGTCGGCGGCGTGGGGCCGCTGCTGCTCGTGCCGCTGCTCGTGTGGTTCCTGCCGGAATCGCGCGCGTATCTCGACGTCGCCGGCACGCCGGCCGCACGCGCGAGCGTCGGCAAGACGCTGTTCGGCGACGGCCGCACGACGTCGACGGTCGCGCTGTGGGTCAGCTACTTCTGCACGCTGATCGTCCTCTACTTCCTGCTGAACTGGCTGCCGTCGCTGATGGCCTCGCGCGGGCTCGATCGCGCACACGTCGGCCTCGTGCAGATCGCGTTCAACGTCGGCGCGGGGCTCGGCGCGCTCGGCATCGGCGCGGCGCTCGACCGGATGCGCGCGTCGCGCGTGGTCGGCGGGATGTACGTCGGGATCGTGCTGTCGCTCGCCGCGCTCGCGGCCGCGCCGGGTTTCGGGTCGCTCGCGGCCGCCGCGTTCGCGGCGGGGATGTTCGTCGTCGGCGGGCAGTCGGTGCTGTATGCGCTCGCGGCGATCTACTACCCGACCGCGATGCGCGGCACCGGCGTCGGCGCGGCGGTGGCCGTCGGCCGGCTCGGCTCCGTCGTCGGGCCGCTCGCGGCCGCGACGCTGCTGGCCGCGGGCCGTAGCGCGCCGGTCGTGATCGGCGCGAGCATCCCGGTCACGCTCGTCGCGGCTTTCGCTGCGTTCGTGCTGATTCGCCGCCCGCAAGCCGGCGACTGAGGTTTCGGTTTTTTTCAATGCGCGCCGTCAGAGCGCGCTTACTCAAGGTCTGGAGACGCAACGATGAAGACGAAGACAAGGAACGGCCTGTTGGCCGCCGGCGCGTGCTGCGCGCTCGCGGCGCCCGGCGCGCATGCGCAGTCGAGCGTGACGCTGTACGGGATCATCGATACGGGCGTCGAATTCGTGTCGCATGCGAACGCGGCCGGCGATCACGTGGTGCGGATGCCGGGCGTGACGGGCGAGCTGCCGTCTCGCTGGGGGCTGCGCGGCACCGAGGATCTCGGCGGCGGCTATCAGGCGGTGTTTACGCTCGAAAGCGGCTTCAACGTGCGCGGCGGCGATCTCGGGCAGGGCGGCCGGCTGTTCGGGCGGCAGGCGTTCGTCGGGCTGAAGAGCGGCTTCGGCACGCTCGCGTTCGGCCGTCAGTACACGATGACCTATCTCGCGCTGCAGGGCGCGGACATCATCGGCCCCGACATCTACGGGCTCGGCTCGTTCGACGCGTACGTGCCGAACGGCCGCGCCGACAACGCCGTGACCTACCTCGGCACGTATCGCGGCGTGACGCTCGGCGCCGCCTATTCGTTCGGCCGCGACGGCGCGGGCACCGGCAACTCGCCGGGGCAGGGCACGTGCGCGGGGCAGGTGCCGGGCGACGCGGTGCAGTGCCGCAACTGGTCGGTGATGCTCAAGTACGACAGCGCGTACTTCGGTGCGGCGGCGTCGTACGAGGAACAGCGCGGCGGCACCGGCGCGGCCGCCAACTTCTTCGACGGCGTGGCGCCCGTTCCCTTCACGAGCAGCGGCGGCAAGGATGCGCGCACGCACGTCAGCGCGTATGCGCAGGCGGCCGGCGCGAAGATCGGCGCGGGCTGGATCGGGCGGCGCGTGTCGACCGGTTCGCCGGCCGCGGCGGGCGCGCATTCCGACCTGTTCTTCGTCGGCGCGTCGTATGCGGTGAAGCCCGATTTCATCGTCGACGGCGAAGGCTACCGGATCGTCAACAGCGCGCACGACACGCGCGCGACGATGGCCACGCTGCGCGCGACCTATCTGCTGACCAAGCGCACGGCCGTCTACGCGCAATCGTCGTATCTGTGGAACAGCGAGCATGCACGCTACTCGGTCAGTGGCGGCGGGCCCGGCACGACACCCGGCGCGGGGATGGGGCAGCTCGGCGCGATGGTCGGCATGCGGCACATGTTCTGATTCACCGGCGTGACGAACCCAACGGGAGTTATCTTGAACAGGAAATCTGCATTCCTCTGTATCGCGCCGTTGTCCGCCGCCGCCCTGCTCGCCGGTTGCGGCGGCGACGATTCGATCAGCGCCCCGCCCACGCACCTGAGCGCCGCGACGCCGGCCACGATGGCGCAGACCTGCGACGCGCTCGCCGCGAAGCTCGCGTATGCGAACACGTCGTTCACGTCGGTGACGACCGCCGCGGCCGGCACGCTGACGGTGGCCGGCAAGCCGGTCGCCGAGCACTGCGTGATCGCCGGCAAGATGAACCAGCGCGTGAGCGCGGTGGACGGCAACACCTATGCGATCGGCTTCGAGATGCGCTTGCCGAAAGCGTGGAACGGCCGCTTCTTCTACCAGGCCAACGGCGGGCTCGACGGCAACGTCGTGACCGCGACCGGCGAGATCGGCGGCGGCGGCCCGCTGACCAACGCGCTGAATCAGGGTTTCGCGGTGATCAGCTCGGATTCCGGGCACAGCGCCGCGCAGAATCCGCTGTTCGGTCTCGATCCGCAGGCGCGGATCGATTACGGCTACGGCGCCGTCGACGCGCTGACGCCGATGGCGAAGCAGGTGATCCGGCTCGCGTACGGCAAGGCGCCCGATCGCAGCTATTTCGGCGGCTGCTCGAACGGCGGCCGTCACGCGATGGTCACGGCGGTGCGCAACCCGGCCGACTACGACGGCATCATCGCGGGCGATCCGGGCTTCCATCTGCCGAAGGCGGCGATCGGCGAGATGTACGGCGCCCAGCAGTTCGCGAAGATCGCGTCGGCCACCGGAACGAACGGGTTGCCGGACATCCGCAGCGGTTTCAACGATGCGGAGCGCCAGTTCGTCGGCGCGAAGATTCTCGAGAAATGCGATGCGCTCGATGGCGCGGCCGACGGGATGGTGCAGGACGTCGCCGCGTGCCAGGCGCATTTCAGCGTCGACACTGACATCCCGACCTGCGCGAACGGCACGCGCACCGGGTCGTGCCTGACGCCTGCGCAGAAAACCGCGCTGGAGAACGTGTTCGCCGGTGCGCGCAACAGCGCGGGCACGGCGCTCTACGCGAGCTTTCCGTACGATCCGGGCATCTCGGGCCCTGGCTGGGCCGGGTGGAAGCAGTCGAATTCCGTCACGCTCGATCCGGCCGCGATGGCGTTCACGTTCATGACGCCGCCGAAAACCGCCGCGGCGCTCGCGAACCTGCCCGGTTTCGCGCTCGGTTTCGACATGGACAACGACGCGCCGGCGATCTTCGCGACGAACGGCACTTACACGCAATCGTCGTGGTCGTTCATGACGCCGCCCGACGAGACGAACCTCGCCGCGCTGAAGTCGCGCGGCGCGAAGCTGCTCGTCTATCACGGCACCGGCGACCCGGTGTTCTCGTTCAACGACACGCGCGACTGGTATGCGCAGGTCGCGCAGGCGAACGGCGGCGATGCGTCGAGCTTCGCACGCTTCTATCCGGTGCCGGGGATGAACCACTGCTCGGGCGGGCCGGCCGCCGACCAGTTCGACATGCTGACGCCGCTCGTCGCGTGGGTCGAACAGGGGCAGGCGCCCGCGGCGGTCGTGGCGACCGCGCGCGATACGACGAACGCGATGCCGAATGCGGACGTGCCGACGTCGTGGGGCGCGGGCCGTACGCGTCCGTTGTGCCCGTATCCGCAGGTCGCGCGCTACAACGGTTCGGGCGACCTGAACTCGGCGGCGAGCTTCAGCTGTCGTTGAGGTAACCGTCGATGGGAAACAGCCGGCGCACGTTGTCGCGCGCCGGCTGTTTCATCGCCGCATTCACTCGCCGGCATCGACCGGCACGTCGAGCCCGACCTTCACGCGGCTCATGCTCACCAGCGTCTTGAACCGCTTCACGTTGTTGTTCGCGAAGAACAGCTCGCGCGTGAGCGCGTTGTACTGATCCATGTTGCGCACCGCGAGGATCAGCACGAAATCCCATTCCCCCGTCACGTAGTAGCACTGCTGGATCTGCGGGCAGCGCTCGAACGCGCGCTTCATCGCGTCGAGCTGGTCGATCTGCTCGCTTTCGACCTCGACGTTCACGACGATCGTCAGCGGATGATCGACCTTGTCCGGCGCGACGACGGCCGTGTAGCGCTCGATCACGCCATCTTCCGCGAGGCGCCGCAGCCGCCGGTTCACCGCGGCGGTCGACAGGTTGACGCGCGCGCCGAGCTCGGCCTGCGGCGTCTGCGCGTCGCGCTGGAGTTCCATCAACAGCTTGCGATCGAACGCATCGAGAGGGGTCGTCATGATGGCGCGTGAAACCTCGAAAGAATGAGAAATTTTTGCGTCGGAGCGGTCGATTTGGCGATTTCATTCACCGGTATGCGCAATATTATTTTTCCAACCGACGGTGAGCGCAATACGCGCCTGCCTGCCCAGACCCATCTGTCTCACACGACCGCCCGCCTGCGCGGTCCCGCTCCGGAGCCTTTTCGCCATGCTGATCGCCAACCCGCGTGCGTCGCGCACCGCCTATCCGAACGCGCTGCGCCGCGTGATGAACATCGCGTCGGCCGACGAAAGCGGTGCGTGGCTCGCGCACTGGCCGCTCGTCGGCCACGCGCGCACGCCGCTGCGTGCGCTGCCCGATCTGGCCGCGCGGCTCGGTGTCGCGAGCGTCAGCGTGAAGGACGAGTCGTGCCGCTCGCCGCTCGGCAGCTTCAAGGCGCTCGGCGCGCCGATCGCGCTGGTGCGGCTCGTGAAGCGGCTGCGCCGCACGCAAGAACTCGATCCGCAAGGGCTCGTCACCGGCCGCTACGCGTCCGAGCTGGCCGACCTGACGGTGATCAGCGCGACCGACGGCAATCACGGCCGCGCGCTGGCCGCCGCCGCGCGCGCGATCGGCTGCGGCTGCGTGATCGTGCTGCACGCGAACGTCGACGCGGAGCGCGAACGCGCGATCTCGGCGTACGGCGCGCGGATCGTGCGCATCGCGGGGAACTACGACGAATCGGTCGTCTGCGCGGCGCAGCTCGCGCAGGCGAACGGCTGGTACGTCGTGTCGGATACGTCGTACGACGGCTACGAAGCGATTCCGCGCGACGTGATGCAGGGCTACGGCGTGATCGCCGCTGAAGCGGCCGCGCAGGCGGCGGAGGACGACGGCCGCCCGTTCACGCACGTGTTCCTGCAGGGCGGCGTGGGTGGCCTCGCCGCGGGCGTCGCGAGTTACCTGTGGGAACGCGACGGCGCGCGGCGGCCGCGCTTCGTCGTCGTCGAGCCGCGCCAGGCCGATTGCCTGTACCAGAGCGCGCTGGCCGGGCGCGCGACGAAGGCGAGCGGCAGCGTCGATTCGGTGATGGCCGGGCTCGCGTGCGGCGAGGCGTCGCCGCTCGCGTGGGATTTCCTCGAAATGTGCATCGACCATTTCATGCTGATCGACGACGAGGACGCGGTGCAGGCGATGCGCGGGCTCGCGGCCGGCAGCGAACGCGACGTGCCGCTCGTCGCCGGCGAATCGGGGGCGGCCGGCGTGGCGGGGCTCGACGTGCTGATGCGCGACCCGGCGCTTGCGCGGCAGGTCGGACTCGACGCGAATGCGCGCGTGCTGGCGATCAACACGGAAGGGGCGACCGCGCCGTCCGTATACCGGGATTGCGTGGGCGATTCGGCCGACGCGGTGCTGGCGCGCCAGCGCGACTGGCTGAGCCGCGCGGTGGTGGCGGCCT
This sequence comes from Burkholderia orbicola, assembly GCF_900100915.1. Taxonomy (NCBI): domain Bacteria; kingdom Pseudomonadati; phylum Pseudomonadota; class Betaproteobacteria; order Burkholderiales; family Burkholderiaceae; genus Burkholderia; species Burkholderia orbicola. The sequence goes on from NZ_FNKW01000002.1 coordinate 1,917,555, forward strand.
GAACGACGTGACGACCGACATGACGACCGACGAGGCAAACACGATGGACGCAATCGACGCAATCGAAGCAAGCACGCTGCAGGGGCAACTGAAGACCTGGCGCCGCCATCTGCACCAGTATCCGGAGACGGGTTTCGAAGAATTGAATACGTCGGACTACGTCGCGCGGATTCTCACGACGCTCGGGCTTGACGTGCATCGCGGTATCGGCGGCACGGGGCTCGTCGCGAACCTGACGGCGGGCACCGGCCAGCGCGCGATCGGCATTCGCGCGGACATGGACGCACTGAACATCGCCGAGCACGCGCCGGGCCGCGAACACGTGTCGCGCACGCCGGGCAAGATGCATGCGTGCGGGCACGACGGCCACATGTCGATGGTGCTCGGCGCCGCGCAATTGCTGGCCGAGCGCAAGGATTTCGACGGCACGGTGCGCTTCATTTTCCAGCCGGCGGAAGAGCACGGCCGCGGCGCGAAGGCGATGATGGCCGACGGGCTGTTCGAGCGCTTTCCGGTCGATGCGATCTTCGGCGCGCACAACATGCCGGGCATGCGCGCGGGCACGTTCGCGACGCGTGCGGGCGGCATCATGGCGAGCGAAGACAACTTCGTGATCCGGATCGACGGGCGCGGCACGCATGCTGCGCGTCCGCACATGGGCATCGATCCGATCGTGATCGGCGCGCAGATCGTGCTCGCGCTGCAGACGATCGTGTCGCGCAATCTCGACCCGGGCCTGCAGGCGGTGGTCTCGTGCACGGAATTCATCACCGACGGGCTGCGCAACGTGCTGCCGTCGACGGTGACGATCAAGGGCGACACGCGCAGCTATTCGCGCGACGTGCAGGCGCTGCTGGAGGCGCGGATGCGCGAGATCAGCGAAGGAATCTGCCGCACGCACGGTGCGACCTGCACGTTCGACTACACGCACGAGTTCGCGCCGACGGTGAATTCCCCGGAATGGGTCGACACGGCCGTGCAGGCCGCCGCACATATCGTGGGCGCCGACGCGGTGAACGCCGACGTGCAGCCGATGATGATCTCGGAGGATTTCGGCGCGTTCCTGCAGGCGGTGCCGGGCAATTTCGTGTTCATCGGCAACGGCGAAGCGGCCGGGCAAGGCGGTGTGCCGCTGCACAACGCGACGTACGATTTCAACGACGAGATTTTGCCGGTGGGCGCGCGGTATTTCGCGGAGGTGGCGCGGCGCGCGTTGAAGGCGGTGTAGCGGGGCGGGGGCGGGTCGCTGCGCTGCGCGCGCGGTGCGCCTTTGTCATCGACGACGCATCGATGCTCGACCGCACCGGGGTGCCGGCGCGTCGAGGATCATCCATCGTCGCATTCGATCAACCGGCCAGTTCACCGAGGCACGCATCGAATTGCGCGACGAGCCGATCGACATCGTCGGCCGTCGTTTGCGGGCACACGAGCATCATGTTGTGGAACGGCGTGATCAGCACGCCGCGGTTCAGTAAAAATTTTTGCGCATAAACATACGACAACTTATCTCTAAGCCCTCTTTTCCCGATGTGAGTGTGCGCACACATACAGGCCATATATTCAGTAAAAACAGGGTAAACGACAAATACATACCCTGCGCCAATCGCGTCTAGACTGCGCAATGTAGTACGACGACGTATAAATGGCGACCGCCCGCCCGGCGGCGCATCGATACTTCCACCCAGAAGGAGTACCCATGGCCGCCCATCGCCGCCGTCCGTCTTCGTCCGTCCGATCGCCCGCATCGAAACGGGTATCGCGCCGCGCCTTCATCGGCTGGACCGGCGCACTTGCCGGCGGCGCGATGCTCGGCGGACCGTTCGCGGCCACCCGCGCCCTGGCGGCAGGCGCGACGCCGAATGCGTCGGCGGTCGATCTCGTGTGGGGCGAGCACGGCGCGGCGGCGCGCATTGCCGCGTCGCTCGCGCACGTGTCGCGGCTCGCGCGGCGCGGACGCGACTTCGACGTGACGCACTACGGCGCGCGCCCCTGCGCGACGGTCGCGCAGACGTCGCCGTACCCGGTGGCGAAATCGCCCGTCAGCCCCGGCTCCGAACTGACGACCGCGCCCGGCGCCTTCGATTCGCGCCCGGCCTTTCTCGCGGCGATCGACGCATGCCGGCGCGAAGGCGGTGGCCGCGTCGTCGTGCCGCCCGGCAACTGGTATTGCGCGGGGCCGATCGTGCTGCAGAGCAACGTCACGTTCCACTTGAGCGCGAACTGCACGATCTACTTCAGCCCGAACCCGACCGACTACGCGAAGGACGGCCCGGTCGATTGCGGCGCGAACGGCCGGCTGTACTACAGCCGCTGGCAGGCGAACGATTGCCTGAACTACGGCGCGCCCGTCTATGCGCGCAACGCGACCAACATCGCGCTGACCGGCGAAGGCCCGACGTCGGTGCTCAACGGGCAGGCGATGACGCCGTTCTCGGGCAGCGGCGCGAACAGCGTCTGCTGGTGGACCTACAAGGGCTCGTCGGGCGCGTACGGCGCGAGCGCGACGGTGCCGGCGCAGAACTCGGCGAATCCGAACAACGTCGACCTGCGCATCGTCGCGCCCGCGATTCCCGACGCGCTCTACGCGCTGCTGACGTCGCCCGTCACGCCGTGGCAGCAGGACCAGAACTACCTGCCCGCGCTGTCCGAGGCCGGGGTGCCGGTCGAGCGGCGCATCTTCGGCCTCGGCCACTACCTGCGGCCGTGCATGGTCGAATTCATCGGCTGCACGAACGTGCTGATGGCGAACTACCAGACGCAGAACACGCCGTTCTGGCAGCACCATCCGACCGCCAGCCGCAACGTCGTGATCCGCGGCGTGACGACCAACAGCATCGGCCCGAACAACGACGGCTTCGATCCGGACGCGTGCACCGACGTGCTGTGCGAGGACTGCACGTTCAACACCGGCGACGACTGCATCGCGATCAAGTCGGGCAAGGACCGCGACACCGAATACGGCCCCGCGAAGCGGCACCTGATCCGCAACTGCACGATGAACAGCGGGCACGGCGGCATCACGCTCGGCAGCGAGATGGGCGGCGGCGTCGAGCAGATCTACGCGACGAACCTGTCGATGCTGAACGCGAACTGGCAGACCAATCCGCTGAACATCGCGATTCGCGTGAAGACCAACATGAACCGCGGCGGCTACGTGAAGGATTTCCACGTGAAGGGCGTCACGCTGCCGAACGGCGTGACGCTGAAGGGCGGCGGCTACGGCAGCGCGCTGCTCGCGGGCAGCCCGGTCAACGCGAGCGTGCCGCTCGGCGTCGTGACGCCGTCGGCCGGCAATCCGTCGGCCGCGCAGGGCGGCATCGTCACGTTCGACTGCGACTACCAGCCGGCGAACGATGCGGTGCGCACGCGCGCACCGGTCGTCCAGAACGTGACGATCGCCGACGTGAAGGCGAGCAACGTGACGCTGAACGGCGTGACCGCGTCGTGTTTCCAGGCGATCGTCGCGCAGGGGCCGGTCGCGTTCGACTACAACGGCACGCCGCCGACGCCGGTCGTGCAGCCGATTTCCGGCGTGACGATCAGCAATTGCGACTTCGGCACGCCGGTCGCGTCAGGCGCACCGACGGTCACGTCGCCGGGGCCGATCTATGCATTCAACGTGAGCGCGATGACGCTGACGAACGTGACGATCGCCGGGCAGGTCGTCAACACGACGATCAACGACAAGCGGTAGGGCGCGCTCATCCAGAGGCGTTCGCGTGCGGCCCGGCCGGTGCCCGCACGCGAGCGCGAATGCGCATGCGTTACGCCAGCGTCTTGATCATGTAGTGCTCGTCGTAGAAGCGGCCATCGACGAACAGGGAGCGCGGCTCCGTGCCGAACCGCACGAACCCCTGCGATGCATAGAGCCGCTCTGCGGTACGGTTGACGTCGTTCACGCACAGCATCAGTTGCTTGCATCCCCACGCGTTCGCCGCATGCCCGGTCGCGCTGTCGAGCAGCGCCTGCGCGATGCGTTGCCCGCGATACGCGGCATCGACGTACACGCCCCAGATCGTCGCCTTGTGTGCGATCTTCGTGCGCGCGTCGCGGCGCACGCCGGTGATGCCGACGAGCGTGTCGCCGTCGAACGCGCCGAACACGGCCTGTGCCTGCGTCGGCGTGAGGCGCTTCGCGAATTCGTCGACCGGCACCTGCGATTCCTCGTCGAGCGTCGGCAGGAAGGACGTGGGCGCGGTGTCGACCGCACGCAGGCGAACGGTCTGGAACTGCGCCGCATCGGCGGCGTCAAGCAGGCGGATCGTGATCTTTATCGTCATCGGCAGCATTCCGGTTGTGGGCCGTGCATGCCGGCGCGCCGCTGCTGCGGTCGCGGGATGCATCGTCGTTATCCTAATAGGAATCCGGATGCCGCGTGGCGATGGTCGGTGCGTCGCACGCGCTGCGCGCACGATCGTGAACGGAGAAGACAGGGATGGCGGCGCGTCGTGCCGCGATCAAGGAGGGCGGGCGTAAAGGGTATAAAGCGCATGCGCCGTCGGACCGCACCGGCCCCCCGACGTCAAATCGGCGACGTGCGCGCGATCAATTCACGCGCACGCCGGCGGAATCAATAGCGCGACAGCTGATTGCCGTTGATCTGCACGCGGTCGCCCGGACGCAGGTTGCCCGGCGACTGCACGTCGAACGAGCGCATCGAGCCGTCGCTCACCTGCACGTCGATCCGGTAGCTGCTCGGGCCTTGCGCCGCGCCCATCTGCTGGCCGATCTGGTTGCCCGCCACCGCCCCGCCGAGCGCGCCGATCACGGTCGCCGCATCGCGGCCGTGACCGCGGCCGAACTGGTTGCCCACCAGCCCGCCGACCAGCGCGCCGACGACGGTGCCGGCGATGCCTGACGGGGCGACCGAGCCATTGACCGGCTGGATGTTCGACACGGTGCCGTATTGCGCGCCGTACGGGGTCGCGTATTGCTGCTGCTGATTGCCGTACTGATCATACGGCTGCGAGCCGTATTGCGACGGGTTGCCGTATTGATCGTACGGTTGCGGCGCCTGGTTCGGATACGCCGGTTGCTGCTGCACGTAGCCCGGTTGCGAGTACGCGGGCTGCCCATAGCCGGGCGTCGCGTATTGCTGCTGTTGCGGATAGCCCGGCTGCGCGCCGTAGTAGCCCGGCGCGACGCAGGCGGTGAGCGGAAGCGCCGCCACGGCGACGAGCGAGGCGAACAGAACGGTCTTCGTGGAAGGCATGCGCATCATGATGATTCCTGCATCGGCAACGTGTCCGCCGATGGATTCCCGTGATGGGTGGCGAACTCGGCGTGAGTATAAGGAATGGCCGGATGCGCGTCCGGTGCGGCCGGGTAACAACGTGTAAAGTCTGTTGCCGCGTAAATCCCCGGTGGGGCGGGGCGTCGAAGCCGTGCGCGGCAAGGACGTGGCGCGGCTTCCCGGCGCACGCGTGCCGACGACGCGGCCCGTGCATTGCCGAAGACATTTCGGCCATTTCATCGACGATCGCGCCCCCCGTCGCGCCCGGCCCGGCAGGCCTTCGCGCCGCGCATCGCGAAATCGAATGCGCGGCATCGCGACATTTAATTGGCCTCGGGCGGCAGCGTTCGATATCGTGGCCGGATTCCCTGCCAACGGTCGCGCCGCGCCGGCCGCGGTCCTTCCTCGATCCGCGCCGGTGTCGCGCCGCGACCGCCCCACATTCGAAGCCATGACCGAACGACTCTTCATCAACGCCCGCGACGCCGGCGGCCGGCCCGTCAATCTCGTCGTCCGCGACGGCCGCTTCGCCGCGATCGGCGCCGATTGCACAGCCGCGCCCGGCGCGCAGACGATCGACCTCGACGGTCGCGTCGTGCTGCCCGGTTTCGTCGACGGCCACATCCATCTCGACAAGAGCTTCGTCGGCGATCGCTGGGTGCCGCACGAACCGGTCGGCTCGCTGCGCGAGCGGCTCGCGGTCGAGAAGCGCCAACTCGCGGCCGCACCGCCGATCGTCGAGCGGGCGAATGCGCTGATCGCGCAGGCCGCCGCGTTCGGCACGATCGCGATGCGCAGCCACGTCGACGTCGATGCGACGACGGGCCTGTCGAACCTGCATGCCGTGATGGCCGCGCGCGAACAATGGCGCGGCATCGTCGACATCGAACTGGTCGCGTTTCCGCAGGCCGGCGTGATCACCTGCCCGGGCACCGCCGAGATTCTCGACGCAGCCGTGCGCGAAGGCGCGGACGTGGTCGGCGGGATCGACCCGACGACGCTCGACGGAGACGCGGACGGCCAGCTCGACATCGTGTTCGGCATCGCCGAGAAGCGCGGCGCGAAAATCGACATTCACCTGCACGAACCGGGCGACACGGGCATCGCGCAACTGCTGCGGATCGCGGCGCGTACGCGCGCGGCCGGGCTCGGCGGCCGCGTGAACGTAAGCCATGCGTATGCGCTCGGTCAGGTGAGCGACGACGACGTGCAGCGCACCGCCGTGGCACTGGCCGAAGCCGGCGTGTCGATCCTGACGAATGCACCGGGCGACTGCGCGTTTCCGCCGGTGCAACGGCTGCGCGACGCGGGCGTGCATGTGTTCGCGGGCAACGACAACATTCGCGACGCGTGGTGGCCGTACGGCAACGGCGACATGCTGCAGCGTGCGATGATGGTCGGCTACCGGTCGGGCTTCTACACCGACGAAGCGCTCGGCATCGCACTCGACATGGCGACGCACGCCGGCGCACGCGCGATCGGCAAGGAGAACTATGGAATCGCGGTCGGCTGCGACGCGAGCTTCGTCGCGGTGCGTGCGCCGAACGCGGCGGCGGCCGTCGCGGGTGTGCCGGCCGAACGCTGGGTATTCCGCCGCGGCGAAAGCGATACGGGCGCACCATTCGCGCCGTCGCTGCGCTTCACGCGCTGACCCACCCACCCGATCGGCGGCACGGCCCGCGCCGTGCCTGCGTTGCACTGACCGACCTGACCGGAACCGACATGACGAACCTGCTGATCCGCAATGTCCGCACGAGCGCTGACGCGGCACTCGATATCCTGATCGAAGGCGATCGCATCGCCCGTGTCGGCCCGGCGCTCGACGCGCCCGTCGGCTGCGCGATCGAGGACGGCGCGCTCGCGTTGGCGTTGCCCGGCCTCGTCGAGGGCCACACTCACCTCGACAAGACCCACTGGGGGATGCCGTGGTATCGCAACGCGGTCGGGCCGCGCCTCGTCGACCGCATCGAGAACGAACGCCACTATCGCGCGACGAGCGGCCATGACGCGGGTGCCGCATCGCTCGGGCTGGCGCGCGCGTTCCTCGCGGCCGGCACGACGCGCATCCGTACGCACGTCGACGTCGATACCGAAGCCGGGCTGCGCCATTTGCACGGCGTGCTCGCGACGCGCGAGACGCTGCGCGGGCAGGTCGAGATCCAGATCGTCGCGTTTCCGCAATCGGGCGTGCTCAAGCGGCCGGGCACCGATGCGCTGCTGTCCGACGCGCTCCGCGCCGGCGCCGACCTGCTCGGCGGACTCGATCCGTGCGCGATCGAGGGCGATCCGGTCGAGGCGGTGGACGTGCTGTTCGCGATCGCCGAGCGTCACGGCCGCGGGCTCGACATCCATCTGCACGAGCGCGGATCGATGGGCGCGTACTCGCTCGACCTGATCCTGCAGCGCACCGCCGCGCACGGGATGCACGGCAAGGTCACGATCAGCCATGGTTTCTGTCTTGGCGACATCGCCGAACGCGAGCGCGATGCGCTGCTCGCGCGGATGGCCGAGCTCGGCGTCGCGATCGTGACGACCGCGCCGGCCGCGGTGCCGGTGCCGCCGGTGGCCGCATGCCGTGCGGCGGGCGTGACCGTGATCGGCGGCAACGACGGCGTGCGCGACACGTGGACGCCGTATGGCTCGCCGGACATGCTCGAACGCGCGATGCTGATCGGCATGCGCAATGATTTCCGCCGCGACGATGCGCTCGAAGTTGCGCTCGACTGCGTGACGCACGGCGCGGCGCGCGGCTGTGGTTTCGCGGATTACGGGCTGCAGCCGGGTAGCCGCGCGGACGTCGTGCTCGTCGATGCGCTGACGTTCGCCGAGGCTGTCGTCGCCCGGCCGGTGCGGCGGCTCGTCGTGTCGTCCGGAAAGATCGTCGCGCGCAACGGCGCGCTGGTCTGAGCGCCGCGTCGCCCCGGTATGATCCGGTTTTCAGCCGGATTTCAGGGGAGACGACGATGCGACGCACGACCGCGGCACGAGCCGCACGATGGATGGCGGCGGCCCTGTTCGCCGTGACCGCCGCGCATGCGGTGGCGGCCGGTCCGGCCGACGCGCAGCAGGAAGCCAACCGGCGCACGGTACTCGCGTTCTACGAGAAAGGGCTGAACGAGAAGGATGCGGACGCCGCGCTCGCGTATGTCGGCGATTGCTACGTGCAGCACAACCCGAACGCGGCCGACGGGCGCGACGGCTTCCGCAAGTTCGTCGCGTTCCTGCGCGACAAATATCCGCAGTCGCACAGCGAGATCAAGCGCTCGTTCGTCGATGGCGACTACGTGATCCTGCACGTGCACGCGGTGCGCGAACCGGGCACGCGCGGCAGCGCGATCATGGACATCTTCCGGCTCGAACACGGCAAGATCGTCGAACACTGGGACGTCAACCAGCCGGTGCCCGAGCAGGCGGCGAACGGCAACACGATGTTCTGATTGTTCTGACGCGTGTAGTGCGCGGCGCCCCTGTGCGCCGCTTCCGTTTGCAATCCGCTTCGCCTACCGCTCTTCGAGTTCGAGCATCGCCGCGAGCGCTTTCGTCAACGCGCTGACCATCGGGTCGGCCGTCGGCCGGTGCAGGATCGCGATGTCCATGTGCTCGATCGGCGCGAAGCCCTGCTTCGCGGTCAGCACGACATGCTCGTCCGTCACCACGCGCGCGGGCAGCACGCTGATGCCGAGCCCATCCGCGACGGCCGCCTGGATGCCGCTCAGGCTCGACGTCGTGAAGCTGATCCGCCAGCGGCGGCCGCGCTCCTCGATCGCCTTGATCATGTCGTCGCGATAGAGCCCGCGCGGCGGGAACACGACGATCGGCACCGGGTCGAGATCGATCGACGGATGCTTCGCACTGTCGATCCAGCGCAGCTTCTCCGGCCAGCGCACGACCGCCTCGCGGCTGTCGCGCCGCTGCTTGATCAGCACGAGGTCGAGTTCGCCGCGATCGTACGCGGCGCTGATGTCGCGGCTCAGCCCGCACGTCACTTCGAGCTTCACCTGCGGATGCTCGCGCTTGAACGCCGCGAGCGCGTGCGTCGTGCGGCCCGCCGCGAAATCGTCGGGTACGCCGAGCCGGATCGTCAGCGCGACCGTCGCGCCCGACAGCGCCTCCAGCATCTCGTCGTTCAGCGCGAGCATGCGCCGCGCATAGCTGAGCACCGTCACGCCCGCGTCGGTCGGCCGCACGTCGCGCGCGCCGCGATCGAGCAGGCGGTGGCCGGCGATTTCCTCGAGCCGGCGTACCTTCTGGCTGACCGTCGACTGTGTCGAATGCAGGCGCGCGGAAGCGGTCGTGAAACTGCCGCAATCGGCGACCATCACGAGCGCGCGCAGCAGGTCGATGTCGAACAGGGGTCTATTCATTTCTGCACTTCTGTGGATTCGGGCATTTCATTTTCAAATGCGTGCGACGACTTTTAACATGGCCGGACATCGCGGGCAATCGCGGTTTCGCCGGACTTGGGAGTGGTGTTTGGCGGGGTTTGAAGGCGCCTGGCGCATATTCAACGAGCGGTATAGGGTGCGTTGCAAGAACGGCGGGAACCGCATTCGGAAAGCGCTACGCCGATTGCCTGTATAGACATCGCCGTTCGGCGAATATCCGAGGAAACACGCTCCGTGGCGAATGCGCGTCGCGTAGGGTAAACGCTCGAAATTCCCGGATGGATGGCGGTAAATCAAGCACTGTGCCGGCCTTCGGGTTCGCGGCCGTCTTTGCCCCTTTCTATTCTTGATTCCCCCGCTTGCGCTCAAAAATCAAGCAGTCTAGACTGCATCGCAGTTTCACCGAAGTCCGTCGTCTTTCACGCCCCGCGCCGGCCTCCCGTCGCGACGCCCCACCGGACGCCGGCATCGCCCGCCGCGTCGAGACTCACAAGGACCCCCCATGAACCGCACCGCAAAGCTCCTCGTCACCGCGCTGGCGTTCGCGCCGCTCGTGTCGTTCGCGCAGGATACGGCGACGATCCGCTGGGGTATCGACCCCACGTATCCGCCGTTCGAGGCGAAGCAGCCCGACGGCTCGCTCGCCGGCTTCGACATCGACCTGCGCAATGCGATCTGCGAGCAGCTGCATGCGAAGTGCGTGTGGGTCGAGCAGGGCTTCGACGGGATGATCCCGGCGCTGCGCGCGCGCAAGTTCGACGTGATCATGTCCGCGATGACGGCCACCGACGAACGGCTCAAGCAGATCGACTTCTCGAACAAGCTGTATGCGTCGCCGGGGGCGCTCGTCGCGCCGGTCGGCTCGAAGCTGCTGCCGAGCGCCGCGTCGCTCGCCGGCAAGCGCATCGGGATCGACCAGGGCACGACGCAGGAGGCGTACGCGAAGGCCGAATGGGCGACCAAGGGCGTGACGATCGTCTCGTACCAGAATCAGGACCAGGTGTACCAGGATCTCGTCAACGGCCGCCTCGACGCGACCTTCCAGGACAAGACGCAGGCCGGCTACTCGTTCCTGAAGACGCCACGCGGCAAGGGCTACGCGTTCGCGGGCCCGGACGTGACCGACGCGCGGATCACCGGCTACGGCGTTGCGATGGGCATACGCAAGGGCGACGCCGACATGAAGAAGCGGCTGAACGACGCGATCGTCGCGATTCGTGCGAACGGCACGTACCAGAAGATTGCCGCGAAATACTTCGACTTCGACATCTACGGCGCGAAGCAGCAACTGACTTCGGCGCCGTGACCCCGTGACTCATTCGATCGACAGGCACACCATGACGAGTATCCAGGAGCGCGTCGCGCAAGCCGTGACGCCCGAACTGATCGCCGCGTTCCGCGAGGAAGGCGCGGTCTGCATCAAGGGCATTTTTTCGCCCGACGAAGTGGCCGCGCTGCGGGCCGGCATCGACGCGAATCTCGCGCAGCCGAGCGAGCGCGCGAAAGTCGCGAGCCGGCCCGACGATCCGGGCTGGTTCTTCGAGGATTTCTGCAACTGGCAGCACAACGACGCGTATCGCGATTTCATCGTGCGCTCGCCGGCGCCGTCGGTCGCCGCCGCGCTGATGGGCACCGACCACGTGCGGCTGCATCACGACCACCTGCTCGTGAAGGAGCCCGGCACGCGGCAGCGCACGCCGTGGCACCAGGATCAGCCGTACTACGACATCGAAGGCGACGACAACGTCAGCATGTGGATTCCGGTCGATCCGGTGCCGCTCGAATCGACGCTGGAATTCGTCGCGGGTTCGCATCGCGGGCCATGGCTGATGCCGCGCACGTTCATGGACAAGGAGGCGAAGTGGTTCCCCGAAGGCAGCCTCGCCGACTTGCCCGACATCGAAGCCGACCGTGCGGCCTTCCCGATTCGCCGCTGGGCGCTCGAACCCGGCGACATGGTGTGCTTCCGGATGCTGACGCTGCATGCGTCGGGCGGCACGCAGAACCGCCGGCGCGCGTTCTCGATCCGCTTCGTCGGCGACGATATCCGTCACGCGCCGCGCCGCTGGAAGACGTCGCCCGATTTCCCCGGGCTCGCGCAGCAACTGCCGGACGGCGCGCCGCTCGATCATCCGCTGTTTCCGGTGGTGTGGTCGCGGGATGCGGGGCAGGTCGGCGCGATCTGAGCAGCGCAGGTAACGAACGCGGCGGCCGTTTCATGACGAAACGGCCGCCGTGCGTTGAGGGGCTTGCGACGAACGATCAGGTCGGGTGACGCCCCGCGCCGGGCTTGAAGCGCGAACCGAGCCGGTAGCGGTTGCCCGGATGCAGGAAGTGCACGAACGTGACGGGCAGCCCGTCCGTCCACGTGCGGCGCGTGAGCGTCAGGCACGGCTCGTCGGCGCGCATGTCGAGCAGCCGCGCCTGCTCGCTGGTGGGCAGCGACGCGTCGACGACGTGCTCGATTTCAAGTTCGTAGTGCGACACGTTGTTGTACAGGTATTCGGACGGCGGCTCGGTCTGGAAATCCTGGTCGATGAAGCCGGGCGCGGCGGCCGGGTTCACGTAGCGATCCTCGAGCTGGATCGGACGGCCGTTTTCCTCGTGCACGCACACCACGTGAAAGACCGGCGTGTTGACCGGCAGGCCGAACGCGGCCGCGACGTCGAACGACGCGGGTTCGCTCGACTGGCTGAGCACGCGGCAGCGATATTCGTGCCCGCGCGCGCGGATTTCGTCGCGGATGTGCGCGATCATCAGCAGGTTCGACTGCGGCTTCACCTCGGCGACGAAGGTGCCGACGCCTGCGATGCGCTTGAGCACGCCTTCCTCGGTCAGCTCGCGCAGCGCGCGGTTGACCGTCATGCGTGCGACGCCGAACTGCGCGGCGAGATCGAGCTCGGACGGAATGCGGTCGCCGGGGCGCCAGTCGCCGGACTCGACGTTCTGGCGGACGAGCGTCTTGATCTGCTGGAACGGTGCGGTGGCCTTGGTGACCATCGGAAGATCCTTGCGCGAAAAAGTGACGAGAAGTGACGAGGCTAGTCGTCGTGGCTGACGATGACCAGGATCTCCGCCTGCGCGGTGCCGAGGCTGCGCGTGCGGTGCGGGATCAGTGCGTTGAAATAGACTGAATCACCGGCCTTGAGTTGCACCGTCTCGTTCGGAAATTCGATTTCGATGCGTCCCTTGTGCACGAACAGGAATTCCTCGCCTTCGTGCTCGCGGAACGTCGACGCGACGAATTCGTGCGGCGGATGCACGACGAACGGCAGCATCTTCTTCGGCGCGACGCCCGCTGCGATGCTTTCGAAGCGATGCGCATGGCTGTCGGCCGCCGCCCCCATTGCCGTGCGCTCGCCGGCGCGCGTGACCGTGATCAGTTCGCGGTTGCGGCTTTCCGAGAACAGTTGCTCGACGTCGACGTTCAGCGCCTTCGACAGCTTCAGCGCGACCGCGATCGACGGCACGCTCAGGCCGCGCTCGACCTTCGACAGGTAGCTCTTGGTGAGGCCTGTCTCGTCGGCCAGCACGTCGAGCGTCCAGCCCTTCTGTTTTCTGAGCAGCTTCAGGCGAATCGTCATGGGGCGCCAGGTGTCCTTCGAAAAACCGATTGTAACGCATGACACAAAGTGTCATTAGGTGTATCGTGTGTCATTCGTGATCGGGGAAACGGCCGCGGACGGCGCGGCAGACCCGGTTCATTCAGGAGGCGAACATGGCGGAAACGCTGAATTTGACGAAGGAAGCGCTGGTCGCGCTGGCAGAGCGGCGTCTGGAAAACGAGGTGGGGGACAGCGGCTGGTCCGCGCGGCAAAAGCTTGCGCTGACGTGCCGGATTTTGTTCGACGCCGGCCACGACTCCGGCCTGGCCGGGCAGATCACCTGCCGTGCGGACGCGGCCGGCACGTACTACACGCAGCGGCTCGGGCTCGGCTTCGACGAGATCTCGGCCGCGAACCTGCTGCGCGTCAACGAGGATCTCGACGTCGTCGACGGCAAAGGCATTCCGAACCCGGCCAACCGGTTCCATACGTGGATTTATCGCGAGCGGCCGGACGTGAACTGCATCATCCATACGCATCCGGCGCATGTCGCGGCGCTGTCGATGCTCGAACAGCCGCTCGTCGTGTCGCATATGGATACCTGCCCGCTGTACGACGACTGTGCGTTCCTGAAGGACTGGCCGGGCGTGCCGGTCGGCAACGAGGAGGGCGAGATCATCTCGAAGGCGCTCGGCAGCAAGCGCGCGATCCTGCTGTCGCATCACGGCCAGCTCGTGGTCGGCAAGACGATCGAGGAAGCGTGCATTCTCGCGCTGTTGATCGAACGCGCCGCGAAGCTTCAGCTGCTCGCGATGTCGGCCGGCGAGATCAAACCGGTGCCGCCCGCGCTGGCGCGCGAAGCGCACGACTGGATCTCGAAGCCGAAGCGCGATGCGGTGACGTTCGACTACTACGCGCGCCGCGCGTTGCGTACGCATCAGGATTGCGTCGCGTAAGCGAGTGCGCCGTTGCGATCTTTTTAGTCAATCATTGAGGAATACAAATCGTGTCCATCCTGTTGAAAGGCATCGTTGCCTACCCGGTCACGCCGTTCTCCGTCGACGGCGACGTCGACCTGACAGCGCTCGATGCGCTGATCGGACGCCTGATCGCCGACGGCGTTCACGCGATCGCGCCGCTGGGCAGTACCGGCGAAAGCGCGTACCTGTCCGACGCCGAATGGGAGGCCGTCGCTACCGCGTCGATTCGCGCGGTGCGCCGGCGCGTGCCGACCGTCGTCGGAATTTCGGATCTCACCACGGCGGGCGCGGTGCGCCGCGCCCGCTTTGCCGAGCAGGCCGGCGCCGATGCGGTGATGGTGCTGCCGGTGTCGTACTGGAAGCTCGGCAACGACGAGATCGTCGCGCACTATCGCGCGATCGGTGACGCGATCGGCATCCCGATCATGCTGTACAACAACCCGGCGACGAGCGGCGTCGACATGTCGCCCGAGCTGATCACGACGATCTGCCGGACCGTCGACAACGTGACGATGGTGAAGGAAAGCACCGGCGACATCGGCCGGATGCACCGGCTCGCGCAATTGAGCGACGGCGCGATCCCGTTCTACAACGGCAGCAATCCGATGGCGCTCGCCGCGCTGGCCGCCGGCGCGGCCGGATGGTGCACGGCCGCGCCGAACCTGAATGCCGCGTTGCCGCTCGCGTTGTTCGACGCGATGCGCACGGGCGACCTCGCGCGCGCCCGATCGGCCTTTCACGCGCAGTTGCCGTTGCTGCAGTTCGTCGTCAACGGCGGGTTGCCGGTGACCGTGAAGGCCGGGCTGAGGCTGCGCGGTTTCGACGCCGGCGAACCGCGGCGGCCGCTGCTGCCGCTCGGCGACGCACGCATGCGCGAACTCGAGCGGTTGCTCGCGGCGCTGCCGGACGGTGTGGCGGCATGAGCGGCGACGCACGGCCGGCGATCGCGGTCGCCATCGGCGCGGTGTGGATCGGCGTGAGCCGGCCGCTCGCCGGCACGTCGCACGCGAGTGCGATCGACAAGCAGCCGGTGGACGCGCGCCTGTGGCTGGGCGCGCTCGGCTTTGCCGGCGACGAGCAGGCCAATGCGCGGCATCACGGCGGCCCCGACAAGGCCGTTCACCACTATGCGTACGATCACTATCCGTGGTGGGCCGGGCAGATCGGCGCGCGCGACGTGCTCGCCCGGCCGGGTGCATTCGGCGAGAACCTGTCGACGCGCGGCATCACCGAGCACGACGTGTGCCTCGGCGACGTGTTCACGCTGGGCGGCGCGGTGCTCCAGGTGTCGCAGTCGCGGCAGCCGTGCTGGAAGCTCAACGCGCGCTTCGACCATCCGCGGATGGCGGCGCTCGTGCAGCACAGCGGCCGGACCGGCTGGTACTACCGCGTGCTGCAGGAAGGCTGGGTGGCGGCGGGCGATATGCTGGCGCTGCATGCGCGCCGCTACCCGGAATGGCCGCTGTCGACGGTGCTCGACGTGCTGTATCGACGCACGCTCGACATGGCCGCGCTCGAGGCGCTGTGCGACGTGCCGCTGCTGCCGCCCGGCTGGCGCAAGATGCTCAAAAAACGCCGGACCGAGCGGCAGGTCGAAGACTGGACGAAGCGGCTCGAAGGATGACGGGCCGTGTCCGGCGCTTACTTCGTCGGCAGGTTGCGCACGTCGGCCGTCGGCTCGGTACCGAATGCATCGCTCAGCGCATAGCCGATCAGTTGCCGGGCGGTCGCCTCGGGCGTGGCGAGCGCGCCGCTCGACTTCAACTGGTCGAATTTCTCGCGCATCGGGAAGTTGTCTTCGCCGGTTGCGCGGATCGTGGCCTGCATGCCCGTATCGACGACGCCCGGTGCGACGCTGCAGATCCGCAGCGCGCCGTTCGCGTCGAGCGCGACGGCGCGCGCATGATGATCGAGCGCGGCCTTGGTCGCGCAGTAGACGCTCCAGCCGGCATACGCATTGCGGGCCGCACCGCTCGACAGGTGCACGATCCGGCATTCGGTCGCGGCCGAGGCGGCTTGCGCGAGCGCGGCCGACAGCATCAGCGGCGCGGCGACGTTCAGGCCGACCGCGCGGGCGACGATCGCCGGGTCCTGCGCGGCGAGCGGGCCGATCGGATCGACGATGCCCGCGTTGTTGAACAGCAGCACGAGTGACGCGCCGTCGACGAAGCGGCGCAGCGTGTCGCCGGCCAGCCAGCTCGCAATGGTCTTCGAGTCCGACAGGTCGAGTTCGACCTCGGTAAAGCGCTCGCCGGCCTGCGACGCGAGCGACGGATGACGGCTGCGCGACACGCCGAGCACGGCGATGCCTTCCTGCAGCAATTGTTCGGCGAGCGCCGCGCCGACGCCGCGGGTGTGTCCGGTGACGATGGCGCGCACGGGTGCGGAAGAAGATGCAGTCATGGTGGTGAACGGGTGAGGGGGTGAACGGATTTGACGAGCGGCGCGCAGGCACGGCGGCAGCGCATTCAACGCGGGGCGATGCGTGGTATCGGCGTGCGGAGACGATCGCGCGGCGCCGTTGATATCGGGATAAAGGTATATCGTAGCGCCGGCATGTGCATCGCGCAAACGCCGGGGATTGCGTGGAGGCCGAATCCCCGGCGCTGCGCGCATGCATCGTCGCGTTGCCCCACGTGCGATCGGTACGCCGCTACGTCGGACGAAAGCCCGCTGCGGCACGTGCGCACGCTGGTGTGGCGAGCGGCGCCGGGCCGCGTGTCGCGAGCTATCATATGGCTCGCCCGTACGCGATGCCGTACGGGCCGCGATCGTTTCCCTTCACCTGCTGCACGCTGCGACGCCACTCATGAACACCACGCCGGATACGCCCACGCCCCGCGCCCTTCGCGAACTCACGCCTCTCGAGGCCCGCATTCTCGGCGTGCTCGTCGAGAAACAGCACACGGTGCCGGATACCTACCCGCTGTCGCTGAACGCGCTGACCGCGGGCTGCAACCAGAAAACCGCGCGCTCGCCGGTGATGAACGTCAGCGAGGACGAAGTCACGACCGCGCTCGACGAGCTGAAGCGCCTGAGCCTCGTGATGGAGGGCAGCAGCAGCCGCGTGCCGCGTTTCGAGCACAACATGAACCGCGTGCTCGGCATCCCGAGCCAGGCGATCGCGCTGCTGACGATCCTGCTGCTGCGCGGCCCGCAGACGGCCGCCGAGCTGCGCCTGAACAGCGCACGCCTGCACGGCTTCGCGGATATCTCGTCGGTCGAGGCGTTCCTCGACGAACTCGCGGCGCGCGCGCAGCCGCTCGTCGTCCGGCTGCCGCGTGCGCCGGGTGCGCGCGAGAACCGCTGGATGCACCTGATGTGCGGCGAAGTGAACATGGCCGATTTCGCGAGCGCGGATGCCGGCGGCGGCGCGGATTCGGTGCCGCCTTCCGAATTCGAAGCGCTGAAGGCCGAACAGAAACGCCTCGCTGACGAAGTGGCGCGCCTGAATGCGCTGGTTCAGCGGATGGCGAGCGAACTCGGCATCGACGTCGACGCACCGGGCGACGCGGGCTGATCGCGTCCTGATGCGATGACGGCGGTGCGCGCGTACCGCCGTGTTACTTCAGCTCGACGCCGGGGACGAGGTGCCACGCACGCGCTTCGGATCAACCGGCGCATCACGGCGGCAACCGAATGGTTTTCATGACGGTGCGGGAACGATGAAGACGCATATCAACCAACACTGATCCGCGTCGCGCCCGCATCGACGAGCCGGAACAGCAGATCCTCGACGGCCGTCTCCGGTGCGGAACCGAGATCCGCATGGATGCGCCAGCCCTGTTCCGTGCGAACCGGTTCCGACAGGTAGTGAACGATGCCGTGCAGTCCATCTTCGGCCGGCGTGTTCTCGTCGTCCGCGTCGAACCACGCGAGGAACCACGTCTTGAACGCGTCGTTTGCGGTGCTTTCGTCGAGGCCATCGGCCTCGACCGCGGCCCAATCCCACACGAACGGCTGGATCGATACGGCCGCCGTTTCGAGTTCGAACGCGAACGGCTCGAAATCCAGCTGCGTGGCCGAATCGACCATCGCGGGCTGGCCGGCCGCCTCGCCTTCGGTCGCGATCGTGTCGGCGCGGCATGGCAGCGCGAGCGGGCCTTCGGTGGCCAGCGTGCCGTCGGCCTGCCGATAGGCCGGCTCGACGACGACGGCCGGTTGCGTGGTCGCTTTCGCGAGCAGGTCGACATAGGGTTGGCGGATGGCGCGGAGCAGTTCGGAGACGGTCATCGTGGCGTGTCGGTTGGGCAGGAAACGATCGGTCACAGGCAAGCGGTGTGCGGAGCGACCGGCGTCGCACGACGGGCCGCTTCGGTACCGGACAACGGTGATCCTACGGTCTTCCCTCCAACGCGAACACTCGGCCGAACGGCCGGGCCGCCGACCTCGCGTGGCAACCGGTTTAGGCGTTTACCTTCAAACAAGCGAAAACGCGTCTCGAACACATTCTCGTTGTGCTTCAATAAATCAGATTTGCAGTTCTACTAAATTACAGAATCGGAACAAACCGGATCATTCATTTACAGGAGACAGTCGATGGCACCGAAACGCTGTTGAAGCGGCAATCGCGATGGTCTGCAACACCGCCGAATTTCCTTCGATGCAAGCAGGTTATCCCAGGGGCCTCCACCCATGTCCTCCAGACGTTTCATGATTGTCGCGGCTGCGGCCGCGGTGTCAGCCATACTCGTCGCCACGGCACCGCCGGCCAGCGCCGCGGCGCCAGCCGTCTCCGATCCGTTCTACACGTACACCGGCACCACGCCGTTGGCATCGGTTCCACCGGGCACCGTGATCAAGACGCGTAACGTCACCTATCACGTGGCCGGCATTCCGACCGCGGTGACCGCGCAGCAATTGCTGTATCGCACCAGCAACGCGCTGAACCAGCCGGTCGTCAACGTGACCTCCGTGATCCGCAGCCCGGTCAGCAACGGCCACGCGATCTCGTACCAGTCGGCCTACGATTCGCTGAACCCGTACGACGAGCCGTCGCAGGTGATCGCCGGCGATCGCGACGTGACCAAGGTCATCAACGTCGGCACGTTGCTGTACAGCGCGGAATCGATTCCGCTGTCGACGCTGCTGCTGCTCGGCTACAACATCATCGTGCCCGATACCGAGGGCCAGACGGCCGATTTCGCGGCTGGCCCCGAATACGGGATGACGACGCTCGATTCGATCCGCGCCGTGCTCAATACGCCGTCGACCGGGCTGAGTCCGTCGAGCAAGGTCGCGATGATCGGCTATTCCGGCGGCGCGATCGCGACGAACTGGGCCGCGCAACTCGCGCCGAGCTACGCGCCCGACGTCAACCGGCAGCTCGTCGGCGCGGCGGAGGGCGGCGTGCTGGTCGACCCGGCGCACAACCTGCGTTATGTCGACGGCAGCATCGTGTGGGGCGGCGTCGCCGCGGCCGCGCTGGCCGGCCTGTCGCGCGGCTATGGTTTCGATCTGGCGCCGTACCTCAGCGAGACGGGCGTCGCCGTGTTCAAGGACATCCAGAGCCAGTCGCTCGCCTACATCCTGCCGAAGTACACGGGCCTGCATTGGGGCACGCTGTTCAAGCCGCAATACGCGAACGACATCAACAGCATTCCGGTGTACGTCACCTATGCGAACAAGGTGAATGCGGGGCTGGCCGCGTCGCCGGCGATCCCGATGTTCATCGGCCAGGGCACCGCGGGCGCGCTGGATGGCACCTTCGGCAGCCAGGTGGGCGACGGCGTGATGCTGGCGTACGACGTGCGCGCGCTGGCGCAGAAATTTTGCGCGAGCGGCACGGCGGTCACGTACACCGAATATCCGCTCGAACACGCGGGCGCGATCGTGCCGTGGGTGGCCGGCATGCTGCCGTGGCTCTACGATCGCTTCAACGGCAAAGCCGCACCGAACAATTGCTGGCTGACGTCGCTGCTGCCGAGCAATTCGCTCGCGCCCGAGACGCGGCACTAGCCACGCCGCGCAATGCGGCAAACGGTCGGGCGACCCCTTTGCGGGTCGCCTTTTTTGCGTCGTTTCGACGTCGGTCGCCTGACTGCGGCGGCCGTCGCCCGCATTCCCCCGCCGTAACCGGCCGCGACCTTCTCCGGGTGCCATAATCGAGCCTGCCCATCATTCCAGACAGACGTCCCCCGGAGAATCACCATGCAGAACCTCGACAATCCTTCCCACGATCGCGAGGTAGGCAGCGCCGACGCGACGCAGGACACCACGCGCATCGACGACGTCCGCATCGGCGCCGTGCGTCCGCTGATTTCGCCCGCGCTGCTGCTCGACGAGCTGCCGGTGCCGGCCGCGACGCAGACGCTCGTCGAGGATACGCGCCGCGCGATCGGCGACATCCTGCACGGCCGCGACGACCGGCTGCTGCTCGTCGTCGGCCCATGCTCGATCCACGATCACGACCAGGCGCTCGATTACGCACGCCGGCTGAAGGTCGCCGCCGACGCGCTGAAGGACGACCTGCTGATCACGATGCGCGTGTACTTCGAGAAGCCGCGCACGACGGTCGGCTGGAAGGGGTACATCAACGATCCGCGCCTCGACGGCAGCTTCCGCATCAACGAAGGGCTGCGCGCCGCACGGCAACTGCTGCTCGACATCAACGCGCTCGGCCTGCCCGCGTCGACCGAATTCCTCGACCTGCTGAGCCCGCAGTACATCGCCGACCTGATCGCGTGGGGCGCGATCGGCGCGCGCACGACCGAGAGCCAGAGCCACCGCCAGCTTGCGTCGGGGCTGAGCTGCCCGATCGGCTTCAAGAACGGCACCGACGGCGGCGTGCAGGTCGCATCGGACGCGATCGTCGCCGCGGCGGCCAGCCATGCGTTCATGGGGATGACGAAGATGGGGATGGCCGCGATCTTCGAGACGCGCGGCAACGACGATGCGCACGTGATCCTGCGCGGCGGCAAGAACGGCCCGAACTACGATGCCGAGCACGTCGAGGCGAGCTGCGCGGTGCTGCGCAAGGCCGGGTTGCGCGAGCAGGTGATGGTCGACTGCTCGCATGCGAACTCGAACAAGTCGCACGAGCGGCAGATCGATGTCGCGCAGGATCTCGCGCGGCAATTGGGGCAGGGCGAGCACCGGATCGTTGGCGTGATGGTGGAAAGCCATCTCGAAGCCGGCAGGCAGGATCTGAAGCCGGGTGTGCCGCTGAAGTACGGTGTGTCGATTACCGATGCGTGCCTGAGCTGGACGCAGACGGAGCCGGTGCTCGATGTGCTGGCGGAGGCGGTGCGGCATCGCCGGGTGTATTCGCGGAATGCGTGATGCCGCGGCGGCGGCACGGCGACCGCCGCGTCGTTCGATGCGCCACGAAGATCGGGTGTCCATCTATGGGGTTGTCCTGATCGACACGCCGCGGCGCGATTTTTCCGCGCCGCGCGCCCCATCCGTCTGCACGATCATTGATCTTGATCCGGCTCGCCCCACCTGCCGCGTTGCACCCTGAGCGCACGATCCGGCGAATGCCGCTACCATGAAGGACGTGTTGCACGCTGCGGCCCGGCCATGCCGGTCCGCCACGCACACACGCAGTGGCGGCGCGGCCGGCCGCCATGCGACCGACGAAGTGCGGGGCGGCCATCCGCGGGGTGCGCACCGATCAGCCGTTGCACCCGCGCCGCTTCGTCCCGGAATCAACAACAACCGAACCGGAGTGCAACACATATGAAGTTCTACAAGACCCTCATCGCAGCAACCGTCCTCGCCTCGAGCGTCAGCGCGCACGCGCAGATCGCGGGCGCTCAGCCGATCAGCGTGACCGTCGAGCAATCGCAGGCGCTGCTCGAAGGCTGGAGCGTGAAGAAGAGCGTGCTCGGCAAGACCGTGTACAACGACGAGAACCAGAAAGTCGGCAAGGTGCGCGACCTGATCGTCGCGCCGGACGGCTCGGTGTCGGCCGCGATCGTGTCGGCCGGCGGTTTCCTCGGCGTGGCCGCGCACGACGTCGCGGTGCCGATCGCGTCGCTCGACGTGCGCAACGGCAACATCTATCTGCCGGGTGCGACCAAGGAAGCGCTGAAGGCCACGCCGGCGTTCCAGTACGCGAAGGTGCCGTCGCCGCCGAAGCCGAAGAAGGTCGACGAAAAGCACTGATCCGTCGTATCGATGCGGCGCCCGTTGCGCGATGCGGCGGGCGCCGCATTTTCATTTCCGCTCAGCGCTTCGACGTTTCGTCCGCCGGCGCCAGCGCCACGACGTGGCTGATCCCCTCGTGCGCCATCTTCGTGTACGGACTGAAACGCTCCGTATTGCGGACGAGCTCCTCCGCCACCGCGCGCTCGACGCCCGGCAGGCGCACCCGAATGTTCGCGTTCAGCATGAACAGCCCGTCCACCGGATCGCGGCAGAAGTCGATCGATGCGGACACCGATGCGCCGGCGATCGACACGCCCGCCCGTGCAGCCAGCAGGCTCAGCGCACCGTGAAAGCATGCCGCATAGCTCGCGGCGAACAGTTGTTCCGGATTGGGGCCGTCGCCGGGGCCGCCGAGCGCCGGCGGCAGGCGCAGCTCGACATCGAGCCGCCCGTCGTCGGAACGCGCGACGCCCGATGCGCGACCGTGCTCGGCCGCACCGCCCGTGACGGTCACCGTCGTCGAGTACAGCGTTTGCGGTTCTCGTCCGCGATACCGGTCGAGCAGCGATAGCGGCGGCGGGCGCAGCGGCGTCATGGTGTGCGATCCGGCTGCAGCGTTCAGCGCGCGAGCGCGTTCTGCCGGCACCACGCGTCGAAGGTCGTCGCGCCGAGCCGCGCACCGGGCGCCGGCACGAGCGTGTCGTCCTGCAGCACCGCGCCGAAGTAGTCGGCGCCCGCATCCCGCGTCACCGTGCGCGCATCGTGGGTCGCCGACAGGAAGCGCTCGACCAGATCGGCGATCCGCACGCGCTCGGGGCCGCCGATTTCGGCGATGCCGTTGCGCGGCGCGTCGAGTGCGAAATCGGTCACCGCGGCTGCGACGTCGTCCGATGCGATCGGCTGGAAATGCGCGGTGGTCAACCGGACCGTGTCGCCTTGCGCGCCCGCCTGCGCGATCGCCCCGACGAATTCGAAGAACTGCGTCGAGCGCACGATCGTGTAAGGCACGCCCGCTTCACGGATCAGATTCTCCTGGATGATCTTGCCGCGGAAATACGCGCTCTGCTGCAGCCGGTCGGTGCCGACCACCGACAGCGCGACGTGATGCCGCACGCCGGCCGTGCGTTCCGCGGCGAACAGGTTGCGCCCCGCCGCCTCGAAGAACGCCTTCACGGCCGCTTCCTCGAACGACGGCGAATTCGCGAGATCGACGACGACCTCCGCGCCGGCGAGCGCGTCGTCGAGCCCCGCACCCGTGATCGTATCGACGCCGGTCGACGGCGCGGCCGCCACCGCGTCGTGGCCGCGTGCGATCAGGTTCCTGACGACCTTGCTGCCGATGAGGCCGGTACCACCAATCACGACGATTTTCACGATTGCTCTCCTTGAACGGGCGCGCGACATGCGCGCCGCTTGAACCTGCCGAAACCAGGGCCCCTCGCATTCGCGCGATCGCGCCGGTCCCTTGCCGAACCGCGCGGCGCCGTGTGCGCGTGCCTGTCGAACAGCCCGCATCGTAGGCATGCGCCGCGCGATCCGGTAGAGGCCGGCAAGCCCTCATCATGTTGTCGCGCATGCATCAATCGATCGTCTCCAGCGGTGCGATCGTCGTCATCGTCGTCGGGCACTGCAGGTCGCGCGCACGCGTCTGCTCGATCATGTAGTCGATGAACACGCGGATGCGCGTGGGCAGGTGCTTGCGGCTCAGGTAGCAGAGATAGTGGCCGCCGTCGTCCGGCGCGTGCTGGCCGAGACAGCTCACCAGCCGGCCGTCGGCGAGCAGGTCGCACACCTGGTACGCGGGTAATTGCGCGATGCCCAGCCCGTCGAGCGCCGCCCGCACGACGAGATCGATGTCGTTGAACGTGTGATGCGCGGCGAGCTGGCGCTGCTGCGTCACCCCGTCGATCCTGAATTCCCATTCCGTCACGCGGCCCGACGCGGTGCACAGGTTGATGCAGCGATGCTGCGCGAGTTCGTCGACGTGGCGCGGCAAGCCGTGCCGGTGCGCGTACGACGGCGACGCGCAGACGATCATCTGCATCGGAATCAGCCGGCGCGCGACGATCGCGCTGTCCTCCATGCGGCCGTCGCGAAACGCGACGTCGATGCGATCGGCGGAGAAATCGGCCGGGCGGTCGTTCAGCAGCAGGTCGAGCGTGATGTCCGGATACTGCGCATGAAAATCGCGCAGCAGCGGCGCGATGACCTTGCGGCCGAAGCCCGGGGTCGAGCCGACGCGCAGGTGTCCGCTCGGCGGCCCGCTGCGCAGCTCGCGCATGTCCTCGAGCGCCTGCGCCAGATGCTCGATGCCGGGCCGGCAGTTTTCGTAGAAGAGCTCGCCTTCGCGCGTCAGCGACATGCTGCGCGTGGTGCGCTGGAACAGGCGGGCGTCGAGCCGGTCCTCGAGCCGTTGCACGTGGCGGCTGACCGACGAGCGGCCGACGCCGAGGCGATCGGCGGCGCGCGCGAAGCTGCCTTCGGTGACGACGGCGAGGAACGTGACCACGCCGGCATAGCAGGTCGAGAAGCTGCGCGCGAACGGGTCGTCGGCGTCGGGGCGGCGGATGGAAGTGTCAGGCATGGAGGCGCTGGAATCGTGGTGTCCGTATGCGACTAGACGTTTCAGCGCTGCCGCCTGTGACACTGCCCGCCGCATTTTTTTCAAAGAGGGTGCGGCGGCGTGCGAGCCGGCTATTTTTCCGGCACGAGCACGGGTGCGCCCTGATCCTTCAACAGCAGCACGATGAACTTCGCGGGCCGGGTGCGGCTCGCGTTGCGTCCGACCGTGTGCAGGTCGTTGGGGCCCTCGTAGAAGGTCTGGCCCGGTGTCAGCGTGACGGGCTTGCCGCCCTTCACCTGCATCACGATCGACCCTTCGACGACATAGACGAACGCGTCGGCGTGGTGGCGGTGCACCGGGTCGACCGCGCCGGGCGGATACTCGACGGAGATCATCTGCGCTTCCTTGCCGGGGTACGCGTCGAGCGGCTTCGTCATCAGCGGCGTGACGATGGCCGACGGCGCCGCGCGAACGGCGCCGGTCGCGACGCCCGCGACGACGAGCGCGGACGCGATCACGTGTTTCATGCGAATCATGGTGGTGGCTTCCTGTAGGCCGCCGGCCGACGGCCGGCAGCGAGAGAGGGCGGCGGGCGGCCGTCAGGCGAGATTGGCCTTGTCGAGGCCGAACGCCTTGTCGGAGGAGCCCGGTACGGTCCGGAACGCGACATTCGCGCGGTTCCAGCCGTTGATCGCCATCACTTCGAACGTCAGGTCCGACAATTCCTTCTCGGAGAGCTGGCCGCGCACGCGGTCGTAGACGTCGTCCGGCACGCCGTGCGCGGGCAGCGTCGTCAGCGCTTCCGTCCAGGCCAACGCGGCCCGCTCGCGCGGCGAGAAGAGCGTCGATTCGCGCCACGTCGCCAGATGATGCAGGCGCAGCTCGCGCTCGCCGTGGATGCGCGCCTCCTTCACGTGCATGTCGACGCAGAACGCGCAGCCGTTGATCTGGGATGCCCGGAGGGACACGAGATCGCGGATCGATTCCTCGATCGCGCTGCTGCGCAGCAGGTTGCTGAGCTCGAGGAATTTCCTGAACAACTCGGGTGACTGTTGAATGTAGTTGATACGCTGCGTCATGATTTCTCCTGGCGACGAAGAGGCTGGCCCGCGCTGCGCGGGTGTCGTGGGCGGCAGGGCGCCGCGCGAAATCATCTTAGGAGGGTGCGCCGGTGTGCGGTAGCCACGCACGGGGACGCATCGTGTTGCGCGCGCTGCACCAATCGGCGCCCGGCGCCCGGCGCCCGGCGACGGGCGCGGGCGGCTCCGGCGCGCGCCGCATGCGTCAGCCGGCGGTGCAGGCGGCCGCGATCCGCGCGAGCTTGTCGGGGTTGCGCTGCACGAGAATCCGGCCGATGCGCGTGCCGTCGGTCTCGAACGACATCGCCGCTTCGAGTTGCCCGTCGATGAAGCGCAGCATCGCCCACTGGCCGTTCAGCACGACCGGCCGCATCTCGACACCGCTGCCGCAGCGCAACCACGTCGCATAGAACAGTTGAGCGATGCGCCGGCCGCCGACCATCGGTTTCGGGAAGCTCTGGACATGGCCGCCGCCGTCGCCGATCAGCATCGCGTCTTCGGCGAGCAGCGCCTGGATCGACGGGAAGTCGCCGTGCGCGAGCGCATGCGTGAACGTCTGCAGCAGCCGGCGATGCGTTTCGTGCGGCACCGCGTGCCGCGGCTGCGTATCGTCGCGCAGCCGCGCCCGGGCCCGGCTGACGAGCTGCCGGCACGCGGCTTCGCTCTTGCCGATCGCGTCGGCGATCCGGTCGTAGTCGAATTCGAAGATTTCATGCAGCAGGAAGGCCGCGCGCGCTTCCGGCGTCAGCCGTTCGAGCAACAGCAGGTACGCGACCGATACGTCGTTCGCGCGCTCCGTCATTTCCTCGGGCGTCGCGGGCGATTCGCCGAGTTCCGGCTCGGGCAGCCAGATACCCGTGTAGTGCTCGCGCCGGAGCTTCGCCGCGCGCAGACGATCGATCGACGTGCGCGTCGTGACCGCGACGAGCCACGCCTCGGCGTTCTCGATGCGCTCGCGCGCCGCGTCGTGCCAGCGCAGCCACACGTCCTGCACGATGTCCTCGGCATCCGCGACGGAGCCGAGCATCCGGTACGCGATCTTCTGCAGGCGCGGGCGCAGCGCGTGGAAGGTTCGTGCGTCGTCGGTCGTCACGGCCACACCCCGCTGAACCCGAACGTCACGGGGCCGCTCAGGAACACGCTGCCGGCGCCGTCCCATTGAACGGTGACGTCGCCGCCGTCGCAGGTCACCCGCACGGTATCGTCGAGCAGCCCGCGCCGGATGCCGTTGACCGCCGCGCCGCATGAACACGAGCCGGAGCCGAGCGGCACGCCGCCGCCGCGTTCCCAGATACGTAGACGGATATGCGTGCGATCGATGACCTGCACGAAATGCACGTTGGTCTTCAGCGGAAACAGCGGATGCGTTTCGATGGTCGGGCCGAGCGTCGCGACGTCGATCGCGCGGAGATCATCGACGAAGAACGTGCAATGCGGATTGCCCATGCTGCATGCGGCCGGCGCACCGGGCAGCGGCAACGCGAGGGTGTCGACGACCTGGGAGACCGGCACGTCCTGCCAGCCGAGCCGCGGCGTGCCCATTTCGACCTTGATCAGCCCGTCCGCATCCTGCGAACAGTGCAGGCGCCCGCGATTCGTGCGCAGCACGACCGACGCCGCGCCGGTTTCCCGCATCAGCTTCCACGCGACGCCGCGCGTTGCGCTGCCGCAGGTATCGAGCGCCGAGCCGTCGGGATTCCGGAACGCGACGCGGGCGGCCGCGTCGTCGCCGTCCGAGATCACCGCGAGCTGGTTGAAGCCGATGCCGCGATGCCGATCGCCCATGCGCCGCACGAGGTCGTCGTCGACGGGATGCGAGCGATCGTGTTCCTGACCGCGCAGGTCGACGATGACGAAGTCATCGCCATTCGCGTTCATCTTCTGAAATGCGATCGGCATGAGGGTTCCGGAATGGAGGCAGGCAAATACTGTACGTGGCTCGCCGGTCGCGGGCAATCGTCGCCCGACGGCGCGCACGCGCCGACGATCTACGTAATTCTACGTATATCGTCATACGTAGTTATCCGCTTGTAAGCGGCCCCCGTCGCGCGGAATACTACGGCCCATCGCCGCGGTCTCCGCGAGGCTGCGGCACGACGCATTGACGTCACGCGGGTTCGGCCCCTCGCCGCATCCACTCAAAAACACATTGGAGACCAGGAGACGCCATGAATCGGGCTTCCAGTACCCTGCTATGGATCGCGGTCGCGCTGCTCGGCGCGTTCGCATTCGGCACCATCGCACTCGCGCACGGCGAGCGCGTCAGTGCCCTCTGGATCGTGATCGCCGCAGTCTGCGTGTATCTGATCGCGTATCGCTTCTACAGCCGTTTCATCGCCAGCAAGGTCATGCAGCTCGACGGGCTGCGGATGACACCGGCCGTCAAGTACAACGACGGCCTCGACTACGTGCCGACCAACAAGTACGTGCTGTTCGGCCATCACTTCGCCGCGATCGCCGGCGCCGGGCCGCTGGTCGGCCCCGTGCTCGCCGCGCAGATGGGCTACACGCCCGGCATGCTGTGGATCCTGGCCGGCGTCGTGTTCGCCGGCGCGGTGCAGGATTTCATCGTGCTGTTCATCTCGACGCGTCGCGACGGCCGTTCGCTCGGCGACCTCGTCAAGATGGAGCTCGGCACGGTGCCCGGCGTGATCGCGCTGTTCGGCGCGTTCCTGATCATGGTGATCATCCTCGCGGTGCTTGCGCTGATCGTCGTGAAGGCGCTGACCAATTCGCCGTGGGGCACGTTCACCGTCGCCGCGACGATTCCGATCGCGCTGTTCATGGGCGTCTATACGCGCTACATCCGTCCGGGCCGCATCGGCGAAGTGTCGATCATCGGCTTCATCGGGCTGATGGCGGCGATCGCGTTCGGCCAGAACGTGGCCGCCTCGCCGACGGTCGCCGCATGGTTCACGTTCAGCGGCACGCAACTCACGTGGATCCTGATCGGCTACGGCTTCGTCGCATCGGTGCTGCCGGTGTGGCTGCTGCTCGCGCCGCGCGACTACCTGTCGACGTTCCTGAAGATCGGCACGATCCTCGGCCTCGCGATCGGCATCCTGGTCGTCGCACCGGAACTGAAGATGCCCGCGCTGACGAAGTTCGTCGACGGCTCGGGCCCGGTGTGGTCGGGCAACCTGTTCCCGTTCCTGTTCATCACGATCGCGTGCGGCGCGGTGTCAGGCTTCCACGCGCTGATCTCCTCGGGCACGACGCCGAAGCTGATCGACAACGAAACCAACGCGCGCTTCATCGGTTACGGCGCGATGCTGATGGAATCGTTCGTCGCGATCATGGCGCTGGTCGCCGCGTGCGTGATCGAACCGGGCATCTACTTCGCGATGAACGCGCCGGCCGCGGTGCTGGGCTCGACGCCGGAAGCGGTCGCGAACACCGTCACGCAATGGGGCTTCGTGCTGACGCCCGACATGCTGACGCAGACGGCCAAGGCCGTCGGCGAAACGACGATCATCGCGCGTGCGGGCGGCGCGCCGACGCTGGCCGTCGGCATGGCGCACATCCTGCACCAAGTGATCGGCGGCGAAGCGATGATGGCGTTCTGGTATCACTTCGCGATCCTGTTCGAGGCGCTGTTCATCCTGACGGCCGTCGACGCGGGCACGCGTGCGGGCCGCTTCATGCTGCAGGATCTGCTCGGCACGTTCCACCCGGCGCTCAAGCGCACCGAGTCGCTGCCCGCGAACCTCGTCGCCACCGCGCTGTGCGTGGCCGCGTGGGGCTACTTCCTGTACCAGGGCGTGGTCGATCCGCTCGGCGGCATCAACACGCTGTGGCCGCTGTTCGGCATCTCGAACCAGATGCTCGCCGCGATCGCGCTGGTGCTCGGCACCGTCGTGCTGTTCAAGATGAAGCGCGAGCGCTATGCGTGGGTCACGATGGTGCCGACCGCATGGCTCTTGATCTGCACGCTGACGGCCGGCTGGCAGAAGATTTTCGACGCGAACCCGAAGGTCAGCTTCCTCGCGCACGCCGCGAAGCTGCAGGCCGCGGTGGACGAGGGCAAGGTGCTCGCGCCGGCGAAGTCGATCGCGCAGATGAAACGGATCATCTTCAACGACTACATCGATGCGGCGCTGGCCGGGCTGTTCATCTTCGTCGTCGTGGCCATCGCGGTGTACGGCGTGATCGCCGTGCTGCGCGCGCGCCGCGAGTCGAAGCCGACCGTGCGCGAGACGCCGTACGAAGCGATGCCGGCCGCGCAGGCGCTCGGCAGCGGACGTTGAGGGGAGGCCGCGATGTTCAGCGATCTTGGCAGCGACCTGCGCAGCGCGGGGCGTTACCTCGGGCAGGCGTTGCGGCTGATGGTCGGCCTGCCCGACTACGACACCTACGTCGCGCACATGCGCGAAACCCATCCGGACCGCGAACCGATGACGTACGAGGAATTCTTCCGCGAGCGTCAGAATGCGCGGTACGGGTCGGGAGCGGGGAAGTGTTGCTGAACCGGGCCGTTGCAATGACCTGACGAATCAGCCCGGTATCGAAACGCAAGCGCCGCGACGGATGTCGCGGCGCTTTTTCTTTGGCGGGCCGGCGGCGCGCATCGCACGGCGCTCGCGTGCCGTTTGCCCGGGCGCAGCACGGCGGCGTCCGGCCGCCGGTATCATTAGGGCACTTTCTTTTCCCGATGGACCGCAGGAGAACACGTCGTGCATGTCGGTGAGCGTTTCAACAGCATTTCCCATCTCGTCGGCGCGGTGCTGTCGGTGGCGGGTCTCGTCGCGCTCGTGACGATGGGCGCGCTCGAAGGCGACCCGTACAAGGTGGTGAGCTTCAGCGTGTACGGCGCGATGCTGATCCTGCTCTACGCGATCTCGACCGCGTATCACAGCGTGCGCAACCCGCGCCTGAAGGCGATCCTGCAGAAATGCGACCATGCGGCGATCTACCTGCTGATCGCCGGCAGCTATACGCCGTTCACGCTGGTCACGCTGCGCGGCCCGTGGGGCTGGTCGCTGTTCGGCGTGAGCTGGGGGCTCGCCGTGTTCGGCATCGTGCAGGAGCTCACGCTCGGGCGCCGCACGCGCCTGCTGTCGATGATCCTGTACGTGCTGATGGGCTGGCTCGCGCTCGTCGCCGTGCGTCCGCTGATCCATGCGCTGCCGCCGATCGGCACCGCGTGGCTCGTGGCCGGCGGCGTGATCTACAGCGCGGGGATCTACTTCTTCATCAACGACGAACGCATTCGCCACGGGCACGGCATCTGGCACCTGTTCGTGCTGGCCGGCAGCCTGTGCCAGTTCGTCAGTGTCGCGATGTATGTCGCGTAAGCGGCATGGGGCGTCGAGCCGGCAGGTAACCCCGGGCGAGCGGTGTGCCCGCCGGGGAAGGCGCTAGCGGCGCGCGGCGGCTCGCGAAGGGGCGGTCGTTTCGGCGGTTGCCGGCGCTGCCTGCACCGTCAGCCACCACGTTGCCGCGGCGAGCGCCGACAATCCGGCTGCCACTGCCAGCACCAGCTGCATCGCCACCGGGAACGGTTGCAGCGTCGCGATGCACGCGCCGAAGATCGCGACGCCGAGCGCCGATCCGCTTTGCCGTGCCGCGTTCAGCACGGCTGCCGCCACGCCGGCGCGCTGCCGGTCGATCGTCCCGAGCGCCGGCGCCGTCGCGGCGGGCGAGATGAAGCCCGATGCGAAACCGATCGCGAGCATCAGCGCGACGGCGAGCCACGCGGGCGTCGTCGCGCCGATGGCCGTCATCCCGAGCGCGCCCGCCGCGTAGAGCCCGAACGCCGTGCACATCGTCCCGCGCGCGCCGAAGCGTGCAACGATCCGCCCCGAGCTAAGGCCGCCGAGCGCGACCATCGCGGTCATCGGCAGGAACGCGAGCCCCGTATCGAGCGGGCTGGCGCCGCGAACCTGCCGATAGAACAGGCTGAGCACGAACAGCAAACCGTAGAACACGAACGCCGACGCCATCGACACGAACGTCGATCCGGCGAACAGCCGGTTGCGGAAGAACGCGAGCGGCAGCATCGGTGCGTGGCGCCGCGCCTCGATCGCGATGAACGCGATCCACGCGACGACGCTGGCCACCGCGCCGCCGACGATCGGCGCCGAGCGCCAGCCGAGCGACGGGCCTTCGATCAGCGTGCCGATCAGCGCTCCGATCGCGACGATGGCCGCCGCCTGGCCGCCCCAGTCGAACTGCCGCGACCGGTCGACGGCGGCGGGCGCGACCGTTCGGCCGAGCCAGATGCCGGCGAGCCCGAGCGGCAGGTTCACGAAGAAGAGGCTGCGCCATCCGGACAGATCGATCAGCAAGCCGCCGATCAGCGGACCCGACGCCATCGCGATGCCGCCGCAGCCCATCCACACGCTGATCGCCGATGCGCGCGCGGCCGGTTCGGGGAACGCGCGATTGATCAGCGCCAGCGAGCAGGGCACCAGCATCGCGCTGCCGACGCCTTGCAACGCGCGGGCGACCGTGAGCGCCGGCAAGGTCGGCGCGACGCCGCACAGGGCCGACGCGGCGACGAAGACGGCCAGCCCCGCCACATAGACGGTGCGATCGCCGAGCCGGTCGCCGAGCGTGCCGCCCGTCAGCAACAGGCTCGCGAACGCCAGCGTGTAAGCGTTCACTATCCATTGCAGACCGGCCACGCGGCTGCCGAACGTGTGCGCGATGTCGGTGAGCGCGACGTTGACGATCGACGCATCGAGCAGCACGAGCATGTAGCTCACGCAGGTCGCGGCGAGCACGCGGCGTGCGGCGGCCTGATCGGGTACGGCGGCCGTCATGCGCGTTCGGGCGACGGCGAGGCGGCGGCCCGCAACGCATTGAACCCGACCCATCCCCAGTACACGCGGTGATGCGCGATCAACCCGTCGCGCAGGTCCATCACCTCGACGAGATCGACCTGATCGCCGTCCGGCGTTGCGCGCGGGTATTCCCAGACGAGCCGGCGGCCGTTCGAGAAGAACAGCCCGGTTCGGTACCAGCGCCCGAGCTGGTTGTCCGGATTGCGCAGGCCGGCCGCGAAGAATGCGCCGATCGCGGCCTTGCCGTGCAGCACGCCCGAGCCGTGCGCGGGCAGCGTGGCGACGACGAGCGGCGTTTCGAGCACCGCGTCGTCGGCATACAGCGACATCAGCGCGTCGAAGTCGCGGGCGACGACGGCTGCGTGCCAGTCTTCATGGATACGCCGGGCGTCGGCGTCGGTGTCTGCGGGTGTCATGGCGGGTTTCCGGAAGTCGATCACGGAAACCACTGTAGGGGCGCGCCGTCGCGAGACGTTTCACGTCGACCCGAAACGTGGATGCCCTGCCGTGGCGAAGGCGGCCGGGCGCCGTCCCTTAGCCGGCCAGCGCGTCGAGATTCAGCGTATACGACTTGCCGATCCACACCGCGCAATCGCGATGGTCGCGCAGTTCGTCGTGCGTATTCGGATGCAGGAAGATGTCGAGCGCGCCGTGGTTCAGCACGAGCCACGGCACGATGTCGTCGAAGCGCGCGGCGTCGAACGCGATCTGGTACGACCAGGCCGGATGCGGGCCGACGAGGCGTTCGTGAAAGCGGCCGAGTTCGATGACCGCGCCGAACCGCGCGTCGACGATCTGGCGAAACGCCCAGGCCGCGTCGCGGCTCGCCGCATCGAAATAGACGTGCGCGTGCCAGCTGTCGATAGCGGTAGTGTCGAGGGCAGCCATGGAAAGACTCGATTAAAAAGGGGAATGCTGGAGATGCCGTGCGAAACGGCCGATGCGTGATTATCGCGCGTCCTTGCTGCTTGCGTCGTGTCTCAATCCGGAAAGCCGATGCGGATGATTTGTCCTGCATCAGAAGAATCGACCGGTCCGATCAAATCGCTTCGGCGGTATCCGCGTGCGCGATATCACGCCGGAGCCTTGCGGGCAGGCGCGCCGGCCGGCATCGCACCGGCAACACGCCATTTCGGAAATTGAAAGAGCCGGGTGAGTGCCCACCGGATCGTCGGTAAAAATCCGATCAGATCGTTGAATGAAATAAAGAAATTCCGTGTCGGCGGGATTCGCGAACGACGCGGTGCGCAGGCCGAATGCCGCACCTGAAAATAACAATTGCGGATTCGGCTATTCAAGCGGGATGCGGCCCGACATACGATGATTTCAACGCATCGATGATGGATCGATGCGGGGACAACCATCTGGAGGCCATTATGCGATCCCTCGTTCCCGTTACTGTTCTTTCCTGCGCACTCGTTGCGCTGCCTGCCGTCGCCTTTGCGCAGTCGATCGGTGCCGGCGACATCCCGCATGCCGCGCCGTTGACCTGGTCGGCGGCGCGTGCCGAAACCGATGTGCAACTGATGCAGATGACGCGTGCCGGCTATCGCGCGACGACGGCCGGCAACCAGAACTATCCGCTCGCGATGCAGCGTGCGCTCGAGCGCGTGTACAACCCGATGCCCGACCGGTGGCCCGACGAGAAGGCCGCGATGCAAGCGCGGGCGGCCCGCGACGCGCAGACCGGCCATCCGGTGAAGGCGTTCTTCGTGAAAACCGCGTATTACCTGAAGGGCGAGAACACGTTTTGATGCAGGAGACGAACATGGCATGCCCCAACCGATTGTCCGGCGTGTGGCGTGCGCCGGCGATACGCAGGCTGCCGGAAGCGGGCGCGACGCGACGGCGCGCCGATATGCACGGCATGCGACGCCGGGCGAACACCCTGC
This sequence comes from Burkholderia orbicola, assembly GCF_900100915.1. Classification (NCBI taxonomy): domain Bacteria; kingdom Pseudomonadati; phylum Pseudomonadota; class Betaproteobacteria; order Burkholderiales; family Burkholderiaceae; genus Burkholderia; species Burkholderia orbicola. The sequence continues at coordinate 1,952,108 of NZ_FNKW01000002.1, forward strand.
GCGACGCGGGCCGCGGCGCCGTCGTGTGCCGTAGCGCGTGGCCGGGCGTGGTGGAGGACGACGCGTCCGCGAGCGAGGGCGAATCATGAAGGCTGCCCGAAAAGGCCGCCGCCATCCGCCTTTGACGCGCGAATGGCTGCTGCCGCTGCCGCCCGCGCATGCCCGCGACATCTCGCTGAAATGCCACATGGCGCTGGTCGCGCTGCGCGGCGAGCACGGTAGCGAAACGCTGCTGATGCGGCTACGCACGAGCGTGTATCTGGTGTTCCTCGCGCTCGACGATGCGGTCTCTCCCGACGCGACCATCGACCTGTGCGTCGACGCGGAGCGCGTGCTGGACGCGAGCGTGGCGCGCGCCGTGCAAAGCGGTGCATGGGCGCTGCACGACGACGAATGCGCGGTGCTCGAACGCGTGCTCACCGCGAACGACGCGTGCGTCGCGACGCTCACGCGGCATCGGCTGGCGGAGCTGTGGCGTCATGTGTGCACGTTCGCTTCTGCCGAACAGCCTGGGCTGGTCGCGCAGGCTGCGGCGAAGATGCGGGAGCCGGCCGTTCTGCATTGAGGGGCTGCCACGGGCCGTGTTTCATACGCGTCCCATTCCATCGCGCGGACGCGCGCCGTCTAATGACTTGACTGGAGCCCGGCGTGTCCGGACGACGATCCATCCTCGCGTTTGCGACGGTCGTGCGTGTCGGCGCGAACGCATTCGTTTCAGTCAGGAGGAGCGATGGCGCTATACAGGAGCGGCGGCTACTTCACGTGCGGAAGTGGCCGCGCATTCAGCGAGAATCTGCCGCCGGGCAGCAAGGTGACGGTGGCGGGCATCTATCGATGCACCGTATGCGGCGACGAAATCGGCATTGCGAAAGCGCAGACGTTGCCGTCCGAGGAAGCGCATCCGCACGATCTCGATCCGCCGTCCGACCCGCTGCTCGATCCGGGGCCGACCGCCTGGCAACTGATCGCCGCGGCGGAGTCTCGAAGCTAGGCAACCGACGTTCGCCTTCGCACGCAGGGCGCAAGCGCTGCGCGTCACACGGCGTCCGTCAAAACAAAAAGCGCCACGGAGCGAATGAGCTCCGTGGCGCTTTTTCGATTCCAGCCGCTGCGAAGGCGCGAACCTTCTCGCGGCGCAACGCGCGACTTAAGCGGCCGTTGCCGACTTCGCCGGCTTCTGCAGCTTGCCCTTGCCGGCGCGCTGGATTTCCTCGAGCTTGATCTCGACGTGGCGCGAGAACACATACTCGGCCGGACGCTGCTTCGCGATCGAGATGTCCGGCGCGAACGGGCCGTCGGTCTTGATGCCCTTGCGGCTCACGCGCAGCGCCTTCAGCGGGTTCGAGATCGTGTCCATCACGGCGGTGGCCTCGAAGCCGCAGTGGACCATGCAGTCCGCGCACTTCTCGTAGTTGCCGACGCCGTAGTTGTCCCACTCGGTCGTTTCCATCAGTTCCTTGAAGGTCTTCACGTAACCTTCGCCGACCAGGTAGCACGGCTTCTGCCAGCCGAACACCGTACGCGCCGGGTTGCCCCACGGCGTGCACTTGTACGTCTGGTTGCCGGCCAGGAAGTCGAGGAACAGCGACGACTGGCTGAACGACCAGCGCTTGCCGCCTTCGCCGCGCTTCAGGATTTCGCGGAACAGGTTCTTCGTCTTGTCGCGGTTCAGGAAGTGCTGCTGATCCGGCGCGCGCTCGTACGCGTAGCCCGGCGACACGGTGATGCCGTCGACGCCGATCGGGCCCAGCGTGTCGAAGAACTTCGCGACGCGCTCCGGCACCGCATCGTTGAACAGCGTGCAGTTGATGTTCACGCGGAAGCCGCGGCGCTTCGCTTCCTTGATTGCCGCGACGGCCTTGTCGTACACGCCTTCCTGCGACACCGAGTGATCGTGCGCTTCCTTGTCGCCGTCGAGGTGGACCGACCAGACGAAATACGGGCTCGGCTGGTAGTCGTCCATCTTCTTTTCCATCAGCAGCGCGTTCGTGCACAGGTACACGAACTTCTTGCGCTTCATGATGCCCTTGACGATTTCCGGCATGTCCTTGTGGAGCAGCGGCTCGCCGCCGGCGATCGACACGACGGGCGCGCCGCACTCGTCGACGGCCTGCAGGCATTCCTCGACGGACAGGCGCTGGTTCAGGATCGGGTCCGGATAATCGATCTTGCCGCAGCCGTTGCACGCGAGGTTGCAGCGGAACAGCGGCTCGAGCATCAGCGCGAGCGGATAGCGTTTGTTGCCGGACAGGTGCTGGCGCACGATGTAGGCGCCGACACGGACTTGCTGGAGCAGCGGAATAGACAAGGGATGTCCTCCTTAAACTTCGCGGGCGACAGCTTGCGTGAGCTTCGCCGGCAACTTGAATTCGACTTTTTCTTCACGGCCCGCCATCGTCGCGACATCGACGGGCCCCAGCGCGCGCAGCGCGCCGATTACATCCTCGACCATTTCTTCGGGCGCCGACGCGCCGGCGGTCAGGCCGACCGTCTGCACGCCCGCGAACCATTCGGCCTTCACTTCCGAGCCGTCGGCGACGAGATAGCTCGGCACACCGCTTTCGGTGCCGATCTCGCGCAGGCGGTTCGAGTTCGAGCTGTTCGTCGCACCGACGACGAGCAGCACGTCAACCTGTTCGCTCAGCTCGCGCACGGCGGCCTGGCGATTCTGCGTGGCATAGCAGATGTCGCGCGTATCCGGGCCGACGATGTCGGTGAACCGGCGCTGCAGCGCTTCGATGATGCCGCGCGTGTCGTCGACCGACAGCGTGGTCTGCGTGATGTACGCGACCGGCGTATCGACGGGCAACGTCAGCGTATCGACTTCTGCTTCGCTCTGCACGAGGATCACCTCGGCCGGAATCTGGCCGATCGTGCCCTCGACTTCCGGGTGGCCCGCGTGGCCGATCAGGATCAGCCGGCGGCCCGCCGCGACGTACTGGCGCCCCTGCACATGCACTTTCGTGACGAGCGGGCAGGTCGCGTCGAGCACGTCGAGCCCGCGCGTCTGCGCGTCGCGCTCGACCGTCTGGGCGACACCGTGCGCGCTGAAGATCGCGACAGCGCCGTGCGGCACCTCGTCGAGTTCCTCAACGAATCGTGCCCCTTTATTACGCAGATTTTCGACGACATGCCGGTTATGCACGATCTCGTGACGCACATAGACCGGCGCACCGTGCTGTTGCAGCGCGCGATCGACGATCTCGATCGCACGGACAACCCCCGCACAAAAGCCGCGGGGCTGGGCAAGGATGACTCGCATAGGTGAGCGAACTCCGACGACAGACGCCGGGGTTCGAGGCGCTGGCACGCGCTTGCTCGCCCCGGCTTGATGTTATGAAGGCAGGAACGAACCGGCCGGCCAGGCCCCGGAACCCCGAATTAATCGCGCATTTTAACCCTATCGGGCCGTCCGTGCTTTGGTGCTGTGTCGGCACCGTTGCAATTGTGGGAGAGCCGCGTCGGCGCTGGCGCGCGCGGAACCCGGTAAACTGCGCGGTTTCGCCGGCGGCCGCTCCGGCTGCCCGCCATCGCGCTCATTTCAAGGCCATTCGATGACCGTCGATTCTTACGCGTATTGCCCTTCCGTTCGTGGGGTTTCGTGTGTTTTGTTCCAGACCCCTATTTATGTCGAACCCGCCGGCGCCCGGCAGGAGGCAGGCCGATGATGCTGGCGATCGCTTTCCTCGTGTCCGGCCTGTCGCTGGTGATCTGGATCGTGCTGCTCGTCGCGCGCGGCGGCTTCTGGCGCGCGCAGCCCGCGCGGCCGCTGCCGCCGGAAGCCCGCGGCGCGGCGGCCGACGCCGGCTGGCCGGCCGTCGTGGCGGTCGTGCCGGCGCGCAACGAAGCCGACGTGATCGCCCGTGCGGCGACTTCGCTGCTCGAGCAGGACTATCCGGGCGACTTCCATCTGATCATCGTCGACGACCACAGCGACGACGGTACCGCCGACGCGGCCCGCGCGGCCGCGCTCGCGATCAACCGTGCCGACCGGCTGACGGTGCTGAGCGCGAAGCCGTTGCCGGCCGGCTGGTCCGGCAAGGTGTGGGCGCAGTCGCAGGGGATCGCGGCGGTGCGGACGCTCGGCCTGCCGGCCGATTACCTGCTGCTGACGGATGCCGACATCGGCCATCCGCCCGACGCCGTCGCGCAGCTCGTCACGCGCGCGCAGGCCGAGCAGCGCGATCTCGTATCGCTGATGGTGCGGCTGCGCTGCGACTCGTTCTGGGAAAAGGCGCTGATTCCGGCGTTCGTGTTCTTCTTCGCGAAGCTGTATCCGTTCTCGTGGATCAACAACCCGCGCAACCGGACGGCCGGCGCCGCGGGCGGCTGCATGCTCGTGAAGCGCACGGCGCTCGAGGAAGCGGGCGGTATCGAATCGATTCGCGGCGCGCTGATCGACGACTGCAGCCTCGCCGCGCAGATCAAGCATCGCGGCAGCGGCCGCCATCCGATCCGGCTCGATCTCGCCGATCGCAGCGTGTCGCTGCGCCCGTACGACAGCTGGCGCGACATCTGGAACATGATCGCGCGCACCGCGTTCACGCAACTGCACTATTCGCCGCTGCTGCTGGCCGGCACGCTGCTCGGGATGACGATCATCTATCTGGTGCCGCCCGTCGCTGCGCTCGCCTACGGCGCGCGTGCGTGGCCGGCCTGGCTCGCGTGGGCGTCGATGTGCGCCGCATATGCGCCGATGCTGCGCTACTACCGGCGCTCGCCGCTGTGGGCGCCCGCGCTGCCGCTCGTCGCGCTGTTCTATGTGGGTGCGACGTTCGCGTCCGCGTGGCGTTACTGGCGCGGCAAGGGCGGGCAATGGAAGGCGCGTGTGCAGGCGCCGGTGGATCGCTGACGCCGAGTGTGCCCCGGGAGGCATGCCTCCCGGCAGCCGGAAAGCAAACAGCCCGATCGGTGCGAACCGGTCGGGCTGTTTCGTTTTCGGCTGTGTCGTGTGCCGATGCCGGCGCTTACCGCTGCGTCAGCATCATGTACATCTGGACCACGACGTCCGGCGAGAACGTAAACGGCACCCAGCCGTAGCCCGTGTGGCGGGCGACCAGCAGGCGGTCGCCGTTCGACTGCTTCTGCACGGCCATCATCGGGTTCTTCGTCGTCACGAAACGCCAGCCGGCCGGAATGCCGGGCGGCGGCTCCGGCTGCATCGACGCACGCGCGTGCGCGAGTTCCTCGATCAGCTGGCCCAGTTGCTCCGGATGCAGCGTGATCAACTGGCCGTTGATGGTCAGCGTGAGTTCGTTCTGGGACGGGCGCGCGACGTGCAGCGTCGCCTTGTCGGCCGGTGCGGCAGCGGTGTCGGTTGCAACCGCGGAGTCGGCTTGCGCCGCCGGGACGATCGCGGTTTCGGCGTCGACGGCCGCAGTCGACACCTCGGCAGCGTCGGCCTCGACCGGTGCGGCTGCGTGTGCGGCCGGCTCCGTTGCCGGCGTGTCCGCCGGTGCCGGCTCGACGGCTTCGACCGTCACCGCCGTGGCTGCAACCGCACTCGTCGCGGCTTCCTTGACGACGGCCTCGACCAGCGCTTCGGCGTCGGCGATGGCCTTTGCGTGGTGCTGCGCGGCCGCTTCGGCCTGGGCGATCGCTTCGGTATGGCGCTGCGTGATGGCTTCGGCTTCGGCGGTTGCTTCGGCATGGCGTTGCGCGGCGGCTTCGGCCTGGGCAATCGCTTCGGCGTGACGCTGCGTGATGGCTTCGGCCTCCGCGGTGGCTTCGGCGTGACGCTGGGCGGCGGCCTGCGTGTCGGCGAGTGCCTGCGTGTGACGCTGGGCGAGCGCCTCCGCCTCGGCGATCGCGGCCATGTGGCGCTGCGCGGCGGCCTCGGCTTCGGCGGTCGCTTCCGCATGGCGCTTCGCGGCGGCTTCGGCTTCGGCGGTGGCCGCGGCATGGCGTTGGGCGGCCGCGTCGGCTTCGGTCGCGGCGGCATGATGACGCTGCGCGGCGGCCTCGGCTTCGGCGATCGCCGCCGCGTGGCGCTGCGACGCGGCTTCTGCATCCGCGTGACGTTGCGCGAGCGCTTCGGTCAGCGCGGTGGCTTCCGCATGGCGTTGCGACGCGGCTTCGGCTTGCGTGGCGGCATCCGTATGACGTTGGGCGGCCGCTTCGGCGGCGGCGGTGGCGTCGGCATGGCGCCGCTGCGCGGCTTCGGCATCGGCGGCCGCGGCCGTGTGGCGCCGCGCGGCGGCCTGCGCTTCGGCTTCCGCCGCCGCGTGACGCTCGGCCGCGGCCCGGGCTTCCGCTGCCGCGGCGCGCGCGAACGCTTCCGCGCTGCGTGCCGCCTGCTGGGCGGCGTGGTGATCGTGGAGGAGCTGATCGACGCCCGTGGCGAGCGAAGCGATCTGATCGTTCAGGTTCATGCGTGTCTTCTCTGCGTAAGACCCGCGATTTTAACCGCTGCGCCGATGCCGGTCCGCGCGCGACGTGTAACAAAGTGCGCAAAGCGGCGCGACGTGCGCCGCTTTGTGTTACTTGAGGTAGCCCGCCGAGCCGAACCAGTCCAGCGCATCGCGCAGCCCTTCGCGATATGGGCGCGCACGGTAGCCCAGCTCTCGCTCGGCCTTCGCGGACGTGAAATACATCTTGTTCTTCGACATCCGCAGCCCGTCGACGGTGACGAACGGCTCCTTCTTCGTGAACTTCGCGACCGCTTCGGCGCCGACCGCGAGCGGGTACAGCGGCCAGCGCGGCAGCGCGATCGTCGGCGCCTTGCGGCCGGTCATCTGCGCGATGTCCGCGAGCATCTGCTGCAGCGGCAGGTTCTCGCCGCCGAGGATGTAGCGCTCGCCGATCCGGCCGCGCTCCAGCGCGAGGAAGTGGCCGTGCGCGACGTCGTCGACGTGCACGAGATTCAGCCCCGTGTCGACGAACGCGGGAATCTTGCCGAGCGCGGCCTCGACGATGATGCGGCCGGTCGGCGTCGGCTTCACGTCGCGCGGGCCGATCGGCGTCGACGGATTGACGATCACGGCGGGCAGCCCTTCGTCGGCGATCATCCGTTCGACCGCGCGCTCCGCGAGCACCTTGCTGCGCTTGTAGACGCCGATCGCCTGCTCGGCCGTGAGCGGCCGGTTCTCGTCGGACGGGTCGCCCGCGCTCGTCACCTTCAGCGTCGCGACGCTGCTCGTGTAGACGATCCGCTCGACGCCTTCCGCGCGGGCCGCGCGCATCGTCGCGACCGCGCCTTCGAGGTTCGCGCGCTCGATCTCGTCGGGGTCGGGCGCCCACAGCCGGTAGTCGGCCGCGACGTGCAGCAGGTAGCGCACGCCGCGCAGCGCGGCGCGCATCGACGCCTCGTCGCGCATGTCGCCGGTGACGATCTCGGCATCGAGATCAGCGACGTTCGTGCGCGGGCTGGTGGGGCGCACGAGCACGCGCACCGCATAGCCTTTCTGCTGCGCGATGCGCGCGACGGCCGAGCCGACGAAACCGGACGCGCCGGTGACGAGAACGAGATCGCGGGAAGTATCAGTCATGCGTTTCCTTCTGGGCCGCGCGGGCGGCGCGGCGGTTGGGCATCGGCGAGATTGTACGTGGTCGGCGTGCGCGGCGACGCCCGGCCGGCGCGTGTGCGAAGCGGTCGACGCGACTACAATGCCGGGCTTGAATGCAACGGGAGGGCGACGCGATGAGCCGCAATGAACTGGACGAACGGATCGAAACCTACTACGTGCGGGTGCGCGGCGTCGTGCAGGGCGTCGGCTTTCGTCATGCGACGGTGCGCGAGGCGCATGCGCTGAAGCTGCGCGGCTGGGTCGCGAATCTGGAGGACGGCACCGTCGAGGCGATGATCCAGGGCCCCGGCGCGCAGATCGACCGGATGCTCGCGTGGCTGCGTCACGGGCCGCCCGCCGCGCGCGTGACCGAGGTGACGTTCGAGGAACGCCGGACCGAGAAGCGCTTCGAACGCTTCCAGCAGCAGTAAAAAGGCACAAAACGATCATGACGGGGTATCCGGAAGCCGGGCGCGGTCTCACGCTGTCGGTGATGGCGTCGACGCTGTTCGCGCTGATGTCGGCTTACGCGAAACTGCTCGCGCCGCTCACCGGGCTCGACATCTTCGCGTGGCGCATCGTGTGGACCGCGCCGGGCGCGCTCGCGCTGATCGCGTTGCGCGGCCGCTGGCCGGCGCTCGTCGAGCTGGCGCGACGCAGCGCGCGCGACTGGCGCCTGCTGATCGCGCTGCCGGTGAGCGCGGCGCTGCTCGGCGTGCAGCTGTGGCTGTTCCTGTGGGCGCCGCTGCACGGCCGCATGCTCGAAGTGTCGCTCGGCTATTTCCTGCTGCCGCTGACGATGGTGCTCGTCGGCCGCTTCTACTATCACGAACGGCTCGACCCGCTGCAATGGGCGGCGGTCGCGTGCGCGGCGCTCGGTGTCGCGCACGAGGTGTGGGCGACGCGCGCGTTCGCGTGGCCGACGCTGGTCGTCGCGCTCGGCTATCCGCCGTATTTCGTGCTGCGCCGGCGGATCAACGCCGATTCGCTGGCTGCCTTCGCGGTCGAGATCGTGCTGCTGTGCCCGATCGCGTTCGCGATGGTCGCGACGAGCGCGACGCAGGTCGCCGGCCAGCCGCTGCTGTGGGCCGCGCTGCTGCCGGGGCTCGGCATCCTCAGCACGCTCGCGCTCGCGAGCTACCTGAAGGCGAGCCGGATGCTGCCGATGGCGCTGTTCGGGATTCTCGGCTACGTCGAGCCCGTGCTGCTCGTCGTGGTGTCGCTGCTGCTGCTCGGCGAAACGCTGAGCGTCGCGCAGCTCGCGACGTACGGGCCGATCTGGGTCGCCGTCGCGCTGACCGCATGGCACAGCGCGATGCTGATGCGGCGCTTGCCCGCGCGCGGATAACCGCCTCGTCGCGATGCGCCGGCCGTGCGGAACGTGCCGCGCAGCGCGCTTCATCCCGAGCGTCGAACACCGCGCGTCGCGCTGCCGACTCCCGCCGAATCCCTCGATCCTGACCGCCAACTGGCGACGCGCTGACGCGAATCTGGCGGTGCTGTCTGCTTCGCTGCGCAACGCTCGCGCTTGTAATCGAACAGAAGATTCGGTTGCACTTTGTTACTTAGGGTCTCCCCTGATCGGCTACTAGACTGGCCTGACTGACTTCCCTTCGTATGCAGCTTTTCCATGAACGGTCATCTCCGTGCCTGGCCAGCCGGGTTGGCGCGATGCGGGCATACGCGCATCGCCGCTGATCGCGCTCGCCGTCTCTCTCCCGATCCTTTCCCCGGTGCGCGCCGCACCGCCGTCGTGCAGGTGCGCTCATGTCGTTGAGCCCGCCGCGTTCCGCCATGGTGCAGCCGTCGCGCAGCGGCCGTCTGATCGAAGTCGACTTCTTTCGCGGGCTCGTGCTGTTGATGATCGTCGTCGATCACATCGGCGCGAGCGTGCTGTCGCGCGTGACGCTGCACGCGTTCGCGCTGTGCGATGCGGCCGAGGTGTTCGTGTTCCTCGGCGGCTTCGCGACCGCGAGCGCATATGGCGCGATCGCCGAGCGGCACGGCGCGCGCGCCGCGCAGCAGCGGTTCGTCCGGCGCGCGATGCAGATCTACCGCGCGTTTCTCGCGACCTCGACGCTGATGCTCGTCGTGTCGGCCGTGCTCGATCACTTCGGCATCGATGCGCCGAACCTCGCGCTCGACGACGTCAGCGTGATGCTCGCGTCGCCGCTCACGGGTCTCGCCGAACTGTTGACGTTCCAGCGCCAGCCGTATCTCGCGTCGGTGCTGCCGATGTACGTGCTGTTCGCGCTCGCGTCGCCGGTGCTGGTGCCGTTCGCGCGGCGCCATCCGTGGCTGCTCGTCGCGATCAGCGCCGCGTCGTGGCTCGCCGCGGGCTGGCTCGGCCCCGAACTGCTGGACACCGACGGCTTCCGCTGGAGCTTCAACCCGTTCGCGTGGCAACTGATGTTCGTCGCCGGCGTGCTCGCGCGCTGCCAGCCGTTCTACCGGCACGTCGCACTCGGTCGCTGGGGCGTCGCGGCGACCGGGCTCGCGTGCGCGATCGTCCTCGGCTGCGCGAGCTACAAGCTGTTCTCGGGGCTGCCGGTGCCCGAAGGCGTGCTCAAGCGCGATCTCGCGCTGCCGCGCGTGGTGAGCTTCGCGGCCATCGCGTGGCTGATGGCCGATTGCGTGCGCTTCGGCTGGATCGCGCGGATCGCGCAGGGCGTGCAGCCCGTCGTGGCGGTCGGCCAGCGCGGGCTGATCTGCTTCGTCGCGGGCGCGGCGATCTCGCTCGTGATCGATTCGCTGCTGCACCCGGTCGTGCGCAGCGTCGATCTGCGGCACGTCGGCGTGGGCCTCGTCGCCGACGCGTGCGCGGTCGGGCTGATGATGGCGGTGGCGGGTTCGGGAACGTGGATCGCGCGATGGCGCGGCGCGGCGGCGTAGGACCAGCGCAAGCCCGTTATTAGCGTGAACAGGCTCTGGCGCGCGCAGGGTGGTGTGCGGCGCGGCAGGCGCCGCGCGGTGTCAGTGAGGTGAGCCGATACGGGAGCGGGGCGTGGCGGTTGCGTCGTCGGATTCGGCGTCGTCGCGTTCGTCCTGCGCCGGCTCGTCGCGCTCCGCGAGCACCGCGTCGGCTTCGGCCGCGGCCCGGGCGGCGCGCATCGCGGTGCAGCGCTGCGCGTGCCGGATGTCCGACAGGATCCTCAAAAGCCGCGTTGTCTTGCTTTTCATCGTGTTCTCCCGCCAGTGCGCATCTCGCGACGCGGATGCGTTGCCTGCAACCAGTGTAGGACGCGTTCGCGTTTCTGGCGGGAGAATGTGGCGTGCACGCCGCACGCCGAGGGATAGTACTTACTGCGCTGCTGCTGCTTGCGCCTGCAACGCTTCTTCGCGGCGCTCTTCGGTGCAGCGCTGATGCTGGCGCGACAGGCGGTTCATCAGCGGCAGCAGCAGCAGCGCGAGCAGCATGCCGATCGCGGCGAGCCAGCCGAGCTTCTCGAACAGCGACAGGTAGAGCGGCAGCGATTCGGTGGCCGGCAGTTCGTGCGACGGCATTTGCGCGAAGTTCGCGACGACGCTGCCCAGATACTGCGACACGCCCGTCGCGACGAAATACGCGCCCATCATGAAGCCGCTCATGCGCGCCGGCACGTAGCGGGCGATCATCGCGAGGCCGAGGCCGCTCACCAGCAGTTCGCCGAGCGAGTACAGGCCGTAACCCCACACCATGAACCAAGACGACACACGGCCGTCGACCGCGTAGCGGCCGCTGATCGTGAACACCAGGTAGCCGGCGGCGACCGCGCCGAAACCGAGCGCGTACTTCGCGGCGACCGGCAGGTCGCGGCCGCCCTTCGCGACGGCGTTGTAGACCCACACCAGCACCGGGCTCAGCAGCATGATCCAGATCGGGTTCAGCGCCTGGAACTGCGCGGCGCTCCACGTGAACAGCGTCGTGCCGAACAGCATGAAGCGCGGGTCGACGTTGCGCAGCGCGAACAGCGTCAGCGACGTCGACATCTGCACGTAGAAGATGAAGAACAGGATCACCTGGCCGATCAGCACGAGCGCCGCGATCAGGCCGGCGCGCTCCGAGCGCTCCGATTTCGCGATCATGTACGCGAAGATCGCGAGGATCGCGAATGCCGCCGTCCACACACTGGCGACCGCGAGCTGCTTGTGCTGCAGCACGTACAGCGTGATCAGCGCGAGCGCGATGCCGCCGGCCGCGACCGCGCCGAGGCGCTTCCAGCGGATCGGCTCGTCGTCCGGCTGCGAGCCGACGTGCGCGAGCGTGCGGTGCATCAGCATGAAGTTGAGGATCGCGAGCAGCATGCCGCCGCAGCAGACCGCGAACGCGGTGTGCCAGCCCCAGTGATCCTTGATCCACGGCGTCGCGAGCATCGACACCGTCGAGCCGATGTTGACCGCCATGTAGTAGATCGTGAACGCGCTGTCGATGCGCGCGTCGTCGCCTTCGTAGATGCGGCGCACGAGGTTCGCCGCGTTGGCCTTGAACAGGCCGTTGCCGACGACGATCACGCCGAGCGACGCGTACATGTACGCGAGGTGATCGTTCGGCACCGCGAGCATCAGGTAGCCGGCGCACAGCACGGACGCGCCGATGATCATCGTGCGGCGGGCGCCGAGCACCTTGTCGCCGATCCAGCCGCCGATCGACGGCGCGGCGTAGACGAGTGCGGTGAATGCACCCCAGGTCAGGTTCGCGTGGCTGTCGGTGAAGCCGAGCCGGTCGACCATGAAGAGGACCAGGAGCGCGGCCATGCCGTAGTAGCCGAAGCGCTCCCACATTTCGATGAGGAAGACCGTCGTAAACGATCGGGTCTGTGAAACAGGTGCGTGCATCATCAATCTCGTTTGAAACGGACGGCGCGGATCGCGCGTCGCCTTGGGGGTCGAACTGGCGCCGGAGCACTGAGGCCGGGTAGGCTTGCGTCGGCGATGGAGCAGTCGGGCGGTTAGCCCGGGCCGGGGTCGGATTCCACCTGGGAAGGCGGAGCGCGGCCCCGACCGGCGCGCGAATGGTAACGTTTGCCGGTCCGGTGCGTCGGGGCCGCGCCACTTAGGGAAACTCCCGATATGGCAGCAGCTTTCAGGAACATTTGTCTCATCATCTACTTGTAAGCTTGACGCCGGTTCTCCGCAAATTCCCGGAGAGCCGCTTGCAGCTTGCCTGTGAAGCCTGCGAGTCTGGCAAGATAGCGCGTCGTTTCGTGCGCTTCGGGCCCTGTTTAGTGCACCGGGCTCAACGCCGAAGGCGTGTACGAACCCGAAGATTAAGCTATCTCCAATTAACTTAGTTACTTTCCATCAAACATTTTTTGACGACCACTTTTCGGCCTGCTATGGTTCCCCCCACTGAAAACTCGCGATCGGCAGACGCTGTCGCACTCGGCAGCAAGATTCGCGCGTTGCGCCAACGTCTGAAGCGCACGCTCGACGACACCGCTACCGCCGCGGGGATTTCGAAGCCGTTTCTGTCTCAAGTCGAGCGCGGGCTCGCGTCGCCGTCACTGACGTCGCTGGCCGGTATTGCCCACGCACTCGGCGTGACGGTGCAGTACTTCGTGGATACGCCGAGTGAAGAACGCTCGGTGTGCCGAGGCGATCAGTTGCGCTTCTTCGGGTTTGCCGATTCGGCGAACCTGTTTGCGAGACTGACGAACGTGTCCGAAGGGCGCCAGCTTGAGGCGATCCTCGTGAGGATGCCGCCGGGGCAGAAACGGTCCGAGGTGACGACACATGCAGGAGAGGAGTTCCTGTACGTGATTGAAGGGGAAGTGTCGCTGACGCTGGAAGGCAAGACGTTCGTCCTGCAGGCCGGCGACAGTTCGCACTATCAGTCGACGGTGCCGCACAGCTGGGTCAACACCGCGAAGATCGAGTCAGTGGTGGTCTGGGTCGGTACGCCGCGACTGTTCTAACGCACGGGTATTCCTTCGTTTCATTCGACGGAATGCCTGTCGAAAGAAATGTAAGGAATACTAACATGCAATACGAGAATCACGGGCCTCCTCAATCGCTGCGCCCGTCAGCGTCTCACGCGTAATCCGCGGCATCCGCCGCGCGACGCTCACCGAACAACCTTCTCAAGACTGCCACGATGAAATCCTTGCATGCCATGTCGGCCGTGCTGGCCGCGCTCGCCCTGACGACGCCCGTCGCCCACGCCGTGACCGTTCCGTCGAACGTCGCACTCGCTCCCCAACAGGACCTGACGCGACAGGTGCCGGCCGAAGTCGAGTCGCTCGACCCGGCGCACATCGAATCGTGGACCGGCAACACGATCGGCCTCGACCTGTTCGAAGGGCTCGCGCGCATCGACGCGGCTGGCCAGGTCGTGCCGGGCGTCGCGCTGTCGTGGGAGCGCAAGACGCCGCAGACGTGGATCTTCAAGCTTCGCCACGACGCGAAGTGGAGCAACGGCCAGCCGGTGACGGCCGCCGATTTCGTCTATTCGTGGCAGCGCCTCGTCGATCCGAAGACGGGCTCGAAATACACGATCCTCGTCGAGTTCATCAAGAACTCGAAGGACATCATCGCCGGCAAGGCCGCGCCGACCACGCTCGGTGTGCGCGCGGTCGACCCGTACACGCTGGAAGTGACGACCGACGTGCCCGTCGCGTTCTTCCCCGAACTGACCGCGATGGCGCCGCTCGTGCCGGTGAACAAGGACGTGGTGACGAAGTTCGGCGACGCATGGACGCGCCCGGGCAACCTCGTCAGCAACGGCGCGTACCAGCTCGTCGACTGGCAGCCGAACAACCGCATCGTGGCGACCAAGGACGCGAAGTACTGGAACGCGTCGAAGGTGGTGATCAACAAGGTCACGTACCTGCCGATCGAAAGCGACGAAACCGCGATGCGCATGTACCAGGCGGGCCAGATCGACTACAGCTACTCGATTCCGTCGGGCATCTTTCAGCAGGTCAGCAAGCAGTTCGGCGCCGAGCTGCGCCCGGGCCTGCAGCTCGCGACCTACTACTACTTCCTGAACAACAGCGACGCGGCGCTGAAGGACAAGCGCGTGCGCCAGGCGCTGTCGATGGTGATCGATCGCGACGTGCTGACGTCGAAGCTCACGCAGGCCGGCGAGAAGCCGATGTACGGGCTGATGCCGAACGGCACGAAGGGCGTGCAGCCGTTCACGCCGGAATGGGCGTCGTGGCCGATGGCCAAGCGCATCGTGACCGCGAAGGACCTGCTGAAGCAGGCCGGCTATTCGGACGCGAAGCCGCTGTCGTTCACGCTCACGTACAACACCAACGACCTGCACAAGAAGGTCGCGCTGTTCACCGCATCGGAATGGCGTACGAAGCTCGGCGTCACCACGAAGCTCGAGAACGTCGAGTTCAAGGTGCTGATGAAGCAGCGGCATGACGGCAAGGTGCAGATCGCGCGCGACGGCTGGTTCGCCGACTACAACGACGCGATGACGTTCTTCGACCTGATCCGCTGCGGCAGCTCGCAGAACACCGTCGGCTACTGCAACAAGCAGGTCGACGCGCTCGTCGAGGAAGGCAACCAGAAGCTCGACGACAACGCGCGCACCGCGCTGCTCACGCAGGCGCACGACATGGCGATGAAGGACACGCCGATGGTGCCGCTGTTCCAGTACTCGGCCGACCGTCTCGTGAAGTCCTACGTCGGTGGCTATTCGCTGAAGAACGTGATCGACATGCGTGCTTCGCAGGACATGTACCTGATCAAGCACTGAGCGGAGCGATCATGCTGGCCTACGCATTGAGGCGCACGTTGTGGGCGGTGCCGACGATCCTCGCGGTCATCACCGTCTGCTACCTGCTGCTGCATTTCACGCCCGGCGGCCCGTTCGATACGGAGAAGCAGCTGTCCGCCGCGACGCTCGCGAACCTGAACGCGAAGTACCACCTCGACGAGCCGCTGTGGAAGCAGTACCTGCTGTATCTCGGCTCGCTGCTGCACGGCGATCTCGGCCCGTCGTTCCGTTACGTCGACTGGTCGGTGAACGATCTCGTGAAGAAGGCGTTGCCCGTGAGCCTCGGCGTGGGCGGCGTGTCGATCCCGATCTCGATCGTGCTCGGCGTGCTGCTCGGCACCGTCGCGGCCGTGCGCCGCGACAGCGTGATCGATCGTTTCGTGATGCTGATCGGTAACTTCGGCAACGTCGTGCCGCCGTTCGTGCTCGGCCCCGTGCTCGTGTGGATCTTCGCGATCCTGCTGAAGACGTCGGAAGGCAACGGCTGGCTGCCGGCCGGCGGCTGGGGCGACGGCGGCTGGCGGTACCGGTTGCTGCCGATCGCGCTGCTGACCCTCATCAACGTGTCGCTGCTCGCACGCGTGATGCGCGGCTCGATGATCGAGACGCTGTCGAGCAACTACATCCGCACCGCGCGCGCCAAGGGCCTGCCGGGCTCGACGATCGTGCTGCGCCACGCGCTCAAGCCCGCACTGATGCCGGTCGTGTCGCTGTTCGGCACGGTCTGCATCACGTCGATCACGGCGGCCGTCGTCACCGAATCGGTGTTCGCGCTGCCAGGCCTCGGGCAACTCGTCGTGAACGGCGCCATCAACCGCGACTACACGCTGGTGCTCGGCCTCGTCGTGCTGACGACCGTCTGCGCGGTGCTGTTCAACCTGCTGGTCGACCTCGCGTACGCGTGGCTCGATCCGCGCATCCGTTATTGAGCGAGGCACAGCGATGACTCCGACCACTCCCGTCGTCGGCCTGCCCGTGCAGACCGATTCGCCGCCGCGTTCGCGCTCGCCGCTCGAGCTGGCGTTTGCGCGCTTCCTTCACAACCGCGCGGCGCTGTTCAGCCTCGTGCTGCTCGCGCTGATCACGCTCGCCTGCTTCGTCGGCCCGTGGCTGCTCGCGGCCGATCCCGCGGCGAGCGACTGGGCCTCGATCAGCCTGCCGCCGACCTGGGCGAACCAGCACTGGTTCGGCACCGACGAGCTCGGCCGCGACCTGCTCGTGCGCACGCTGATCGGCGGCCGCGTATCGATCGAGGTCGGCCTGCTCGGCACGCTCGTGTCGGGCCTGTTCGGCGTCGCGTGGGGCGCGACCGCGGGCTTCGCGGGCGGCCGCGTCGACTCCGTGATGATGCGCGTCGTCGACATGATGTACGCGATCCCGTACCTGCTGATCGCGATCCTGATGATGACCCTGTTCGGCCGCTCGTTCATGCTGGTCGTGCTGACCATCAGCGCGTTCTCGTGGATCGACATGGCGCGCGTCGTGCGCGGCCAGACGCTGTCGCTGCGCAATCGCGAGTTCGTCGATGCGGCGCGCGCGATCGGCGTGTCGCCGGCGTCGATCGTGCTGCGTCACGTCGTGCCGAACCTGCTCGGCGTGGTCGTCGTGTACGCGACGGTCTCGGTGCCGAACATCGTGCTGACCGAATCGGTGCTGTCGTTCCTCGGCCTCGGCGTGCAGGAACCGATGACGAGCTGGGGCGTGCTGATCCAGGACGGCGCGCAGAAACTGGAATCGATGCCGTGGCTGTTGCTGGCCCCGGCCGTCATGCTGTGCGTGACGCTCTATTGCGTGAACTTCGTCGGCGACGGCCTGCGTGACGCGCTCGACCCGAAGGATCGCTGAAATGGCTGCTTTGCTGGAAGTGGAAAACCTCGGCGTGCGCTTCACGCGCAAGGATGCGCCGCCGATCGACGCCGTCAACGGCGTGTCGTTCTCGCTCGAAGCCGGCAAGACGCTCGGCATCGTCGGCGAATCGGGCTCGGGCAAGAGCCAGACCGTGATGGCGCTGCTCGGCCTGCTGGCCGGCAACGGCACGACGACCGGCACCGCGCGCTACCGCGGCGACAACCTGCTCGACATGGATACGCGCGCGCTGAACGCGGTGCGCGGCGACCGGATCGCGATGATCTTCCAGGACCCGATGACGTCGCTCAATCCGTTCCTGACGATCGAGCGGCAGATGACCGAGACGCTGCAGCTGCATCGCAAGCTGTCGCGCAAGGAAGCGATCAAGCGCGCGATCGAGGCGCTCGAATCGGTGCGCATTCCCGACGCGGCGCGCCGCATCCGCATGTATCCGCACGAGTTCTCGGGAGGCATGCGGCAGCGCGTGATGATCGCGATGGCGCTGCTCTCCGAGCCGGAAATCCTGATCGCCGACGAGCCGACCACCGCGCTCGACGTGACCGTGCAGGCGCAGATCATCGACCTGCTGCGCGAGCTGAACCGCGAGCGCGGCACCGCGATCGTGCTGATTACGCACGACATGGGCGTGGTCGCCGGCCTCGCCGACGACGTGATGGTCATGTATGCGGGCCGCACCGTCGAATACGCGCCGGCCGACTCGATTTTCGCGGCGCCGTCGCATCCGTACACGATCGGCCTGCTCAATGCGCTGCCGCGCCTGACCGACGCGGACGATGCGCCGCTCGTCGCGATCCCCGGCAACCCGCCGATGCCCGGCACCGCGCCGGCCGGCTGCGCGTTCGCGAAGCGCTGCACCTATGCGGAAGAACGCTGCGGCATTGCCCGCCCGGCGCTCGAAACCTATGGCGCCGTGGGCGCGGTGCGCGCGTGCCACCGGCCCGTGGCCGATCTGACGGGAGGTCTGCGATGAGCGTCGATGAACGCCGCCAAGCCGGCGCGACGGACGACACGCTGCTGTCCGTCGACAATCTGAAAGTGCATTTCCGCGTGCCGCTCGGCGGCTATCCGTGGTCGCCGAAGGGCACGCTGCGCGCGGTCGACGGCGTGTCGTTCGACGTGAAGCGCGGCGAGACGGTCGGGCTCGTCGGCGAATCGGGCTGCGGGAAGTCGACGCTGGCGCGCGCATTGATCGGCCTCGTGCCGATGACGGCCGGTACCGTGAAATGGCGCGGCCAGACCGTGGCGCCGGATCACCTGCGCGGCACCGCGATGCGGCGCGAAGTGCAGATGATCTTCCAGGACCCGCTCGCGTCGCTCGATCCGCGCATGACGATCGAGCAGGTCGTCGCGGAGCCGCTCGTCACGCACCACGCCGGCCTTGGCCGTGCCGAAGTGCGCCGCCGCGTGGTCACGATGCTCGAGCGCGTCGGCCTGAACGCGCATCACCTGCTGCGGTATCCGCATGAATTTTCCGGCGGGCAGTGCCAGCGCGTCGGCATCGCGCGTGCGCTGATCAGCGAACCGAAGCTCGTGATCTGCGACGAACCCGTATCGGCGCTCGACGTGTCGATCCAGGCGCAGATCGTGAACCTGCTGCGCGATCTGCAACGCGAACTGTCGTTGTCCTATCTGTTCGTCGCACACGATCTGGCGGTGGTGAAGGCCATCAGCCAGCGCGTGCTCGTGATGTATCTCGGCCGCGTGATGGAGTTCGGCACGCGGCATGACGTGTACGGCGTGCCGCAACACCCGTACACGAAGGCGCTGCTCGATGCGGCGCCGACGCCGGAGCCGGCGCGCGAGCGTGCTCGCCGTCCGATGCTGCTGGCGGGCGAGATGCCCTCGCCGCTCAACCCGCCGTCCGGCTGCGCGTTCCGCACGCGCTGCCCGGTCGCGATCGACGCGTGCGCGCAGGACGTGCCGCTGCCGGAAGTGCGGCAGGGGTCGGAGGCGCGCGTCGCGTGCATCCGCGCGGGCGCGGCGTGATGTGAAGTAACGCAGCAAACAAAACCAAGGCAGGTCAACAGGGGTAGGTGCGGCGCGAACGATCTTCGCGCCGCGGGTACAGGCGCGTCCTTAGCCGGGCTCGCCGGGGGGCTGGGAGCGGATCGCGACCGGCGTGGACGATATCAACACAAGACGAGAATTATTACGATGAAAAAGCAGAAGACGATCGGGACGGCATCGAAGATGCTGCTTGCCTGGGGACTGCCGGCGCTCGCCGGCGTGTCGCTGACGGGCGTCGCGCACGCCGACGACGCGGCCTCCGCGCCGCTGACGGTCGCGCAGGCCGCACCGGCCGCCGGGTCGGGCGCATCCGTTGCGCAGGCAACGACCCCGAACGCCATTGTCAACGCCGAGGCGAGCCAGGCCGTCACGCCGCCCGACGAGCCGTCGGCGCAGTCGAAGTCGAACGGCTTCATCGCCGACAGCCATCTCGACTTCCTGTTCCGCAACTATGCGGACGTGCTCGACAACAAGGGCGGCCCGCATCGTCATGCGTGGGTCCAGGGCGCGATGGCGAACTTCGAGTCGGGCTACACGACCGGCCTGATCGGGATCGGCTTCGATGCGTCGTTGTATGCGGCGCTGAAGCTCGACGGCGGCCAGGGCGCCGGCAGCATGGTGCACATCGCGAAGGGCGGCGGCGGCGGCAACCAGCTCGCGTGGGCCTACCCGGGCATCTACGACGTCAAGGCGCGCATCTCGAACACGGTGGTCAAGTATGGTCTGCAGGCCGTCGACAACCCGTTCATGGAGCAGCACGACAACCGTGCGCTGCCGCCGACGTTCCTCGGCGCGACGCTCGTCAGCAATGAATTCAAGAACGTGATGCTCGAGGCCGGCAGCTTCACGAAGACCGACGCGCGCGGCCATACGACGCTCACCAACCTGACGACGCAGTACGGCGGCACGCGCATCAATCGCCTGACCTACGTCGGCGGTACGTGGGACTACTCGCCGAACGGCGAAGTCGCGTTGTACGCGAACCAGGCCGACGACGTGTGGCACCAGTACTACGCGTCGGTGAAGCACAGCATCGGCAGCCCGCAGACGATCAAGTGGACCGGCTTCGGCAACGTCTACTCGACGCACGACACGGGCGATGCGCTGCAAGGCAAGATCAACAACAACGCGTACAGCCTGTCGCTGGCCGCGCAGCATGGCCCGCATGAACTGCTGCTCGGCTTCCAGCAGGTGCTCGGCGACCAGTTCTTCGACTACCTGAACGAAACGAACGGCATCTTCCTGGCCAACTCGATGGACGTCGACTACAACGCGCCGCACGAGAAATCGCTGCAGCTGCGTTACACGTTCTACGGCAAGGACGCCGGCCTGCCGGGCTTCAAGGCGATGGTGTGGGGCGTGACGGGCTGGGGCGCGGACGGCAGCGCGGGCGCGGCGAACGATCCGAGCAAGTCGAGCATCTACTGGAGCAACGGCGCGCCGGTGCAGGGCCGTCACCACGAGTTCGGCTTCATCCCGTCGTACACGTTCCAGAGCGGCAAGCTGAAGAACACGAAGGTCACGTTCATCGCGATGTGGCACGCCGGTTCGGCCCACTACTCGGACGCGACGAACACCGAGTACCGTCTGGTCGTGAACCTGCCGCTGCACGCGTTCTGATGGAAGGGGGCGCAAGGCCCCCTGTCTCGCACGGCCGGCCTGCGATCGGTGCGATCAGGCCGGCTTGTGCCAGCCTGCCACGGGATCGTTCGCGGCGGGCATCTCTTCCACGAGCGACGTGAGCTGGCGGCCGGTATCGCGCCATGCGTCGAGCCCGCCGCGCAGCGCGAGCGCATCGGTGAAGCCTGCATCGAGCAGGCGCTTCGCCATCAGCGCGGCCGTCACTTCGTTCGGGCACGAGCAATACACGACGAACTTCTGCGTGAGCGGATAGCGTGCGACGATGTCGCCGATCTGGCGCTCGTCGGCGAACTGCGCACCGGGAATCGTGAACGGGTCGAGCTTGCGGTGCTCGGGCGAGCGGACGTCGAGCACCACCGGGGCGGCGGCGTCGCGCAGCAGCACGTCGAGTTCGTCGACGCCGATCCGCGCGTTCGCGAGCTGGCGGATCAGCGCGCGGCGACGCATCCAGCGCACGGCCGCATAGACGGCGAGCAGCGCGACGATGACCAGCAGCACCGCGCGGCCGAGCCGGCTCGCGCCGGCGAACAGCCAGTCGATCTGCCGGTAGAACACGAGGCCGGCTCCCAGCCCGACGATCGTCCACAGCGCGGCGCCGAGCGCGTCGTAGCCGGCGAACGTGCGATAGCGCGTGCCGAGTGCACCGGCCATCGGCACCGACACCAGCGACAACCCCGGGATGAAACGCGCGACCGCGAGCACGCGCACGCCATAGCGGCCGAAGAAGCGCTCGGTCTTTTTCACGCAGGTATCGCGCGACAGCGACAGCCGGCAGATCGTCTTCAGCGTCGTGCCGCCGTAACGCCGCCCGGCGACGTACCAGACCGTGTCGCCGATCAGCGCGCCGAGCACCGACAGCGCCACGACCGTCACGAGCTGCGAGCCGATCATCGCCGGGTGCATCGCGGACATCGCGCCGAACAGCACGAGCGTCGGCATCGCGGGCACCGGCAGGCCGACCGCCGCCGCGAGCACGTTGGCGAATACGAGAAGCGGCCCGTACTGGGCGACGAGGTCACGGAGCATGACGGCTGGCCGAAAAGGAAACGCGTGGGCGGGAAATGCAGATGCGCCGATTATCGGCCTTTTTCAAGGCAGCGGCGGGAATGACGCAAAGCGCATGACGGCGGCAGGGGGATGTGGGTGAGCCGGCGTGTTGCACGCGGCTCACCGTTCGGAATCAGGAAGGCGTACGGGCGAGCGATGCGGCGCCATGGTTTTCGCCGGGCAGCTCGGCGCCGTGCGAGCGGATCGCCGCGATCAGCTCGGCCGGCGTGATCTCGTAGCGGACCTCGCGGTGGATACCGGGCTTGCGTTCGTCGATCTCGATCAGCAGCACGCTCTTGCCGTCGCCCGTTGCCTCGAGCCGGAGCGAGCGCAGTTCGCGGCCGTCGGCCGCGTCGTGTTCGGTGAGCAGGGTCATTGCCCCGGATGAGCCGGTAGTGCGCATCGAACCTATCCTCGTGTCGTGTCGTGGATGCCGTGGCGGCAAAGATGTCTTTGTTGAATACAGCTTGACGCAGTTTAACGCGAACGGGCCGCGACACGGAGCATTTTCGTGGGGACGAAAAGAGGGCTATACCACCGATCCTTCTGATGTTTGAGCCGCGCCGGGCGGGCGTTTCCGCCGGATCGGGCGCCGGCCGAAACCGGTACCCGAACGGCGTTCGAGGCCACGCCGGCGCGGGCGGCGACACGCGCTGCGCCGCGCGTCGCCGAGGCGGCGTCAGAAGCGGTCGGCGAGCCCCATTGCCGGGTCGCTGACCGAGTGGCGGCCGGTTTCCACGCGGCCGGCCACGCGGCGCGAGAAGCTCGCGTCGCTGTCGGCCGTGACGATGAAGTCGTACCAATGGCCGGTCGAGTCGAGCTTCCAGTGCAGTTCGGACTGGTCGCCGGCGCGCACCGTGACGGTCCATGCGGTGCCGGTGCCATGGCCGTTGCCGTTGCCGTTTTCGTTGCCGTGGCCATGACCGTGGTCGTCGTTTCCGCCCCGCCCGGACAGCGGCCCGTAGACCTGGTTCGACTTCACCGTGAAGCGCACCGTGCCAGCGCCGTCGTTGCGCAGCCGCAGGTGGAGGTTGCCGCTCGCGCCCGCATAGCCGACGCGCACTTCCGGATGCGGCGCGCGCGCCCCGGCCACGCGGCTCAGGTCGCCGGTGAAGCGGCGGTGAAAGCCGTTCGGGCCGAGCACCCACAGGTCATATTTACCGCCATCGTCGGCACGCGCGGCCCAGTCGCCGTGCAGCCGCTTGCCGGGCTCGACGACGTAGCGCCGCGGCAGCCGGTCGAGGTGCAGCTTGTCGTAGACGTGAAACACGGCGGCGGCGCGGCCGGTGTTCGCGAACTTCAGCGTGACGGTGCCGGTGCCGGCATCGGTGCGCGCGCTCGCGTGCAGTTCGTACGGCAGCGCGCGCGACGGACGTACGCCGGTCGCCTGTGCGGGCGGCGCGGGCGTGGCGGGCGGCACGATCTTCGGCGCGGTTTGCTGCGCGGCGCTCAGCGCGTCGACCTGGCTTTTCGTCGTGCGGCCCGCGAGCGTCGGCAGCGGCTCGTTGTTCGGCGTGCGGAAATTGAACGCGCTCGTCAGGTCGCCGCACACCGCGCGGCGGTACGCGCTGATCTGCGGCTCCGCGACGCCGAAGCGCTTCTCCAGGAAGCGCAGCGTCGACGTATGGTCGAACACCTGCGAGTTGACCCAGCCGCCGCGGCTCCACGGCGACACGATCCACATCGGCACGCGCGGGCCCGGGCCGTACGGACGGCCATCGACGGCCGGCTGGCTCGACGTGGCCGGCGCGAAGTCGTGGTACTCGGCCGCGACGTCGGCGGCCGACAGCGTATGGCCGCCCGCGAGCGTGCCGTCGGCATTGCGCGACGGCACGGCCGGTGACGGCATGTGATCGAAGAAGCCGTCGTTCTCGTCGTAGTTCACCAGCAGCACGGTCTTGCTCCAGACCTCCGGGTTCGCCGTCAGCGCGTCGAGCACGGCCTGCACGTACCAGCCGCCCTGCGCGGGACTCGACGGCCCCGGGTGTTCGCTGTACGCGGACGGCGGGATGATCCACGACACTTCCGGCAGCTTGCCGTTGCGGATGTCGTCGCGGAACGTTTCGAGAAAGCCGTACGGCATCGTGTTGCCGAAGCCCTTCGCGAGCGGGCTCAGCGGATCGTCGATCGCCGGATCGTAGAACGCGCCGGCCGCCGTCACCGGCTGCGTGATGTCGGTCGACGCGACGTACGCGGGCCGGCGCGCGGCCGGCATCTGCTCGATCGCCGCGCGCCAGTGGCGGAAGCTCATCATCTCGTTGCAGCCGAAGTTGTCGATCAGGCTCTGATAGACCTTCCAGTTCACGCCGGCCTGCTGCAGCCGGTCGGCATAGGTCGTCCAGGTCCAGCCCTGGCTCGACGGGCCGATGTCGTTGCCGCCGTTGAACTGGTTGTTCAGCGCGGCGATCTTCACGCGGCTGCCGTCGGCCGGGCTGATGCCGTTCGGGCCGTTGGTGCCGCTCCAGTAGAACAGGCGGTTCGCGATCGTGCCCGTGTGCATCCCGCAGTGGTAGTGGTCGCACAGCGTGAACGCATCTGCGAGCGCGCGCTGGAACGGCACTTCGGCCGCGTCGTAATAGCCCATCGACAGCGGCGTCTTCGCGTCGGGCCAGCGGTTCATCCGGCCGTGGTCCCACGCGGCCTGCGCGTCGGCCCACGTGTGCGGCGTGCCGCCCGCGCGCTGCGCGTTGCCCTGGCGCGCGTCGAGGTGATACGGCGTCACGGTCGCGGCGGGCGTCGCCTTCGTGTACGCCTGGTAGAACACGTCGCGGCCGTTCGGCGACGGCACCGCGAAGCGGTCGCCATAGCCGCGCACGCCCTTGAACGTGCCGAAGTAGCTGTCGAACGCGCGGTTCTCCATCATCAGCAGCACGACGTGCTTGACGTCCTGGATGGTCCCCGTTTCGTGGAAGGCGGGAATCGCGAGCGCGCGGCGAATGCTCGGCGGAAACGCGGAGAGCGCGGCGGCGGCGAGGCCGGAACCGGCGGTCTGCTGAAGGAATTTGCGGCGTGACGTCATGGCGTTCGTGTCCTGTGAGGGTGGGAGCGGTCGTGCGTTCGTCTAGGGGTGCCCGGGCGTCGTCCGGCCCCGGGGCGATCGCCGATGCGTGCGCGTTAGGGGCGTTGGCCGCGTGTCGCAGCGGGGCACGCATTGCGCCCGACACGCGACGCCCGACGCCCGACGTCGCGCGGATGCCGCGGCTTCGTCGTCGCGATCCTGTACGCCGCGCGCTCGTGATGCGCGGCGGCAGGTGCCGGCAGACTTACCAACCCGGCGTATGCGGGACTGCGGCGGCGCCCAGTCTAGGGCGTCGACATGACGTCGACGTGATGAAGAAATGACATCGCATGTCGCGCACGTGACGTTGCGTGCGCAACGATTCGTTCAGGCGCGATGCGGGTTGAAAACGGTAAGAAATTACCGATCTCCGTGGGCGTGGCCGGTCAGAATTTTCCGGATTTTCGGGGATGGCGCGCGCGTTTCGTTGCGGATGCAACCTGACTGACGACCGCGTGACACCTGTGTTTCAAAGGCGTGAAATCGGCTAAGCTCGATGCGTTGCTGCGCGCCTGCGCAGTCCGCGCCTTCGGCGTGACTTTTCGGAACCGGCCCACCCATGACCGATATCAGAATCCGGCACAGCGAGACGCACGACGTCGACGCGATCCGGCAGATCGCCGCGCATCCCGCGGTGTACATGAATACGTTGCAACAGCCGTTTCCGTCGCTCGAAAAATGGCAGAAGCGGCTCGACAGCGTGCGCGAGCACGGCATGAGCCTCGTCGCCGAAATCGACGGCACGGTGGTCGGCCATCTCGGCCTGCATCCCGAACCGAATCCGCGCCGGCGCCACGCGGCGGCGCTCGGCATGATGGTCGACGCGGCCCGTCACGGGCGCGGCATCGGCGGCCGGCTGCTCGCGGCCGCGATCGACCTCGCGGAGAACTGGCTGAACATCACGCGTCTCGAGCTGACCGTGTTCACCGACAACCGCGCGGCGATCGCGCTCTACGAGAAACACGGTTTCCGCATCGAAGGCGAATCGCCGGATTACGCGTTGCGCGACGGCGTGCATGCGTCCGTGTATCACATGGCCCGGATCAAGGCGCGGCAATGAAGGCCTGGCCGTCGCGGACGTGACGGCACACGCGGCACGTGCTGCCGCCCGTCATATCCAATCGAGAATTCGTTCGTTTTCCTTCGGCTGTACCCGTCGTATCGTCGAACGATTTGCCGGTCGCTGCGGCCGGCTTCGCTTTTCCGTATCGATGCATGCGCGGCGCTGCCTGTCGGCTGGCCTCATCGTCATCGCTTCACGGCCCTCGTTGCGTGCGCGGCATCGCCCTGAAACCGTCTTTTTCAACGGAACCCGCTTCGATGAAAACCGTTCTCCGCAATCTCACCGCCGCCTGCCTGTTCGTTGCCGCCGGTGCGGCGCTCGCCGCCGCCACGCCCGCGGGCGCCACGGTGGCGAGCGCATCGCCCGACGGGGCGCATCTGCCGCCCGGCATCGCGTGGCAACACGGCGACGTCGATGCCGCGTTCGCGCTCGCGAAGCGCGAGGGCAAGCCGCTGCTGCTGTACTGGGGCGCGGTGTGGTGCCCGTCGTGCAACCAGGTGAAGTCGACGATTTTCAGCCAGCAGGCATTCAAGACGCGCTCGTCGTTCTTCGTGCCCGTGTATCTCGACGGCGATACCGAAAGCGCGCAGAAGCTCGGCGAGCGTTTCAAGGTGCACGGCTATCCGACGATGATCCTGTTCCGTCCCGACGGCACCGAAGTGACGCGGCTGCCGGGCGAAGCGGATCTCGACCGCTACATGCAGGCGCTGTCGCTCGGGATGACGGCCGCGCATCCGGTGCGGCAGACGCTCGCGACGGCGCTGAAGAACGGCGCGTCGCTGACGCCGGACGAATGGCGCCTGCTGGCCGACTATTCATGGGATACCGACGGCGCGCTGCCGGTGCCGGCCGATCGTGTCGCGCAGACGCTGCAGTCGCTCGCGCAACGCGCGCGGGCGGCCGGTGCGAAAACCGAATCGGCGCGCTTCGCGCTGAAGTCGGCGGTGGTCGCCGCGTCGGACGACCCGACGCAGGCCGGTGCGCTCGACAAGGCCGCGCTCGCCGATTCGCTGCGCACGGTGCTGCACGATGCCGCGCTGTCGCGGGCCGATTCGGACGTGCTGGTCGCCGCGCCCGCGCGCGTGGTCGCGTATCTCGGCGGCGACGACGCGCAGCGCACGAAATTGCGCGGCGCGTACGACACGGCGCTGGCGCGCCTGTCGACCGACACCACGCTGTCGTCGATCGACCGGCTGATGGCGCTGCACGGCCGCGTGCTGCTCGCGCGCGGCGACGCACGCAAGGGCGCACCACTCGCCGCACCGGCGCTCGCCGATACCGCGCGCAAGCAGATTGCCGCATCGGTGCAGGGCGCGGCGAATGCATACGAGCGGCAGGCGCTCGTCAGCGAAGGCGCGGACACGCTGACCGACGCGGGGCTGTACGACGAATCGGATGCGTTGCTGAAGGCCGAGCTGCCGCGTTCGTCCACGCCGTACTACTTCATGTCGGGGCTGGCCGCGAACGCGAAGGCGCGCGGCGACAAGGCGGCCGCGCTCGACTGGTATCGCAAGGCGTACGACGCGGCGAGCGGCCCGGCGACGAAGCTCCGCTGGGGCGCGACCTACTTCGCGAATGCGGTTGAACTGGCGCCGGACGATTCGGCGCGCATCGAAGGGATTGCCGCCAGTGTGCTCGCGCAGACCGACAAGACCCGGGACGCGTTCTACGGCGCGAACCTTCGCGCGCTGACCAAGGTCGTCACGCAGCTGAATCGCTGGCGCGGCAGCGGCGCGCACGATGCGTCGGTCAGGTCGGTCGTCAAGCAGTTCGACGGCGTGTGCGGGAAACTGCCGGCCGGCGATCCGCAGGCGGCGGCATGCACGAAGCTGATCCAGCCTGTAAAGTCGTAACGACGCGCGGAAGGATCGTCGGGCGGGCTGGACGACGGATTACCGGCCCGATTCCGACGATGCGCCGCGATCGCTGCCGTATCCGGCGTCGTGCTCGCGGGCGATCTTCGCTTCGGCGGATACGATGCTGGCCGGATAGAACCAGTCGCTCGACTGGAAGCCGGCCTGCTTGAGCGCCTTGACTTCGGCGTGGACCTGCGCGCGCGTGAGCGGCTGGTTCGACTGGGCTTGCGCGGCGAACGGGGCCGAGACGGCCAGGGCGATGGCAACGGCTTGGATCAGGCGCTTCATGATCGGGACCTCCACGATTCCGGTGAATCGCAGCGCTTCGTTCGTCGAAGCGCCGTGCGACGTTGAAACCAGTGTAGGCCGGGGCGGCCGCGCGAAAAATGCGATCGCGCCCAACGCAGTGTTCTGCTGCCGGTAACAATGGGCGAGTAAGGGCGCAGGCTATGCAATGACCGGGGCGACCGCCGGGCGCGTACAAGCGCTGCGGCGGGGATTTGGCCTGATTCGACGGGCAGCGAAATGAAATCGGACCGGATGCGCATTCCGGAATCCGTTCCGGTGCGCATGCGGTCCGATCTTGAAGGGCGAGGGGCAGGCGGCGAATGAAGTGCCGCCTGGGATGCCGACGCTTACACGAGCCCCGTCGCGTAGTACACGGCGATCACGAAGAACACGGCGAGCGTCTTGATGATGGTGACCGCGAAGATGTCGCGATACGACTCGCGGTGCGTGAGGCCCGTGACCGCGAGCAGCGTGATGACCGCGCCGTTGTGCGGCAGCGTGTCCATGCCGCCGCTCGCCATCGCGACGACCCGGTGCAGTACGTCCATCGGGATGTTGGCCGCCTGTGCACCCTTGATGAACAGGTCCGACATTGCGGCGAGCGCGATACTCATGCCGCCGGACGCCGAGCCCGTGATGCCTGCGAGCGAGCTGACCGACACGGCCGCATTGACGAGCGGGTTCGGGATGCTCTTCAACGCGTCGCTGACGACGAGGAAGCCCGGCAGCGCGGCGATCACGCCGCCGAAGCCGTATTCCGACGCAGTGTTCATCGCGGCGAGCAGCGCACCGGCGACGGCGGCCTTCGAGCCGGCCGCGAAGCGGTCGCTGACGCGCTTGAAGGCGGTCAGCACGACCAGCACGATACCGAGCAGCAGCGCGGCCTCGACCGACCAGATCGCGACGACCGTCTTGATCGACGTCGTGACCGGCGCGTGCACGCCCGGCAGCACTTCCGGCGCGACCGTGTACGACGCGGCGCCGTACCACTGCGGGATCAGCTTCGTGAACGCGAAGTTCGACACGCCGACGAGGATCAGCGGCAGGATCGCCAGCGCGGGATGCGGCAGCGCCTTCGCCTCGACGCGCTCCGGCTCGTTGACGAGCGACGTGCCGTAGCCTTCGCCCTTCGCCATCGCGGAACGGCGGCGCCATTCGAGATACGTGAGGCCGACGACGATGATGAACAGCGAGCCGATCGTGCCGAGCGCGGGCGCGGCCCAGGCGGTCGTCTTGAAGAACGTGGTCGGGATGATGTTCTGGATCTGCGGCGTGCCGGGCAGCGAATCCATCGTGAACGAGAACGCGCCGAGCGCGATCGCGCCGGGCATCAGCCGTTTCGGGATGTTGCTCTGGCGATAGAGTTCGGCCGCGAACGGATAGACCGCGAACACCACGACGAACAGCGAGACGCCGCCATAGGTGAGCAGCGCGCACACCGCGACGATCACCGCATTCGCGCGCGAGCGGCCGATGTAGCGGATCGCCGCATGGACGATCGACTCGGAGAACCCGGACAGTTCGATCACCTTGCCGAACACGGCGCCCAGCATGAAGACCGGGAAATACAGTTTGACGAAGCCGACCATCTTCTCCATGAAGATGCCGGAGAAGACCGGTGCGACGGCGGCGGGTTCGGTCAGGAGCACCGCGCCGAGCGCGGCGATCGGCGCGAACAGGATCACGCTGTAGCCGCGATACGCGGCGAACATCAGGAACGCCAGCGCGGCGAGGACGATCACGAAAGACAAGGGAGTCTCCTAAAAGCTTGGAATGGCTTTGGTTGTTGTTCGATCGCGCGATGCGCTGCGGACCAGTTCGGGTTCGTGCAGGTTTCGTGCCATCGGCCGGATTGCGCCGCCGGACATGGGTCCGCAGGCGGCCGGCGGGCCCGCGCCGGTGCAGGTCTGACGATTCTACATAAAACGTCTCCAGCCGGAGACGATTTGGCCGTTCGGTCGATCCTCGAAATCGGGCAGGGCTTTCCCTGACAATGGATTGCGACGTGTCTCCAGAGTGAGATAATCCGTCTCGTTCCGGAGACATCCGGTCGACGATATACGGAGACGAAGACACGATGATGAACGACTGGGCGCGCCTGCCCGTCAACTACGGCGACGTGCTGCGGCGCGCCGCCGAGTCGCTGTTCCGGACCTTCGAGGATTCGAGTGCGGGCACGGTAGTCGTCGATCGCGACGCGCGCGTCGTGTGGATGAACGAGCGTTACGCGGCACGCTTCGGTTTCGCCGATCCGCAGCAGGCCGTCGGCCTCGACTGCGAGGCCGTGATCCCGAACAGCCTGATGCGGGAAGTCGTGTCGACCGGGCAGCCGATCCTGCTCGACATCATGGAGACGGGCCGCGAGCCGCTCGTCGTCACGCGCCTGCCGTTGAAGAACGAGGCCGGCGAGACGGTCGGCGCGATCGGCTTCGCGCTGTTCGACCAGTTGAAGACCCTCACGCCGATTTTTTCCCGCTACGCGCAACTTCAGCAGCAACTGATCGCAACGCAGCGCTCGCTCGCGCAGGCACGCCGCGCGAAATACACGTTCGCGAGCTTCGTCGGCACGAGTGCCGCGAGCCTCGAGACCAAGCGCCAGGCGCGCCGCGCGGCGCAAGTCGATTCGCCGGTGCTGCTGCTCGGCGAGACGGGCACCGGCAAGGAGTTGCTCGCCCACGCAATTCACGCGGCGTCGGCGCGTGCGCTCCAGCCGCTCGTGACCGTCAACGTCGCCGCGATTCCCGATACGCTGCTCGAAACCGAATTCTTCGGCGCGGCGCCCGGCGCGTACACCGGCGCCGATCGCAAGGGGCGCGTCGGCAAGTTCGAGCTGGCCGATCGCGGCACGCTGTTTCTCGACGAGATCGGCGACATGCCGCTGCCGTTGCAGGGCAAGCTGCTGCGTGTGCTGCAGGACAAGGAGTTCGAGCCGGTCGGTTCGAACCGGATCGTGCGCGCGGACGTGCGCATCATCGCCGCCACGTCGGCCGACCTGCCGGCGCTGGTGGCGGCAGGGCGTTTTCGCGCGGATCTCTATTACCGGCTGAACGTGCTGACGATCCATGCGCCGCCGCTGCGCGAACGCGCTTCCGACATCGCGGCGCTCGTCTACGCGACACTCGAGGAGCTGGCCGCCCAGCACGGGCGCGCCGCGCACTGCGAACTGACCGACGATGCGTTGCGGATGCTGTGCGCGTATCCGTGGCCCGGCAACGTGCGCGAGTTGCGCAATACGCTCGAGCGCGCGCTGATGCTGTCGGATCGCTCGGTGATCGATGCGCGCGCGCTCGCGCCGTTTCTCGGGCCGGTGCGCATTTCGCCGGACGGCGCTGCGCCGGCGCAGCGGCTTGGCGCGGTGCCGGCCGAGCAGCGCGCGGTCGATGCCCCGACGGCATCCGCTGGGCCGGCTGCCTCGTATGCCGATGCACTGGCGGCGTGGGAGCGCCAGTTCCTGACCGATGCGCTCGCGGCCTGTGACGGCAAGGTCGTCGAAGCGGCTGCGCGTATCGGCATCGGCCGCGCGACGCTGTACAAGAAACTGGCGGCACTGGGCATCGACCGGTAGGCCGATCGGCGAGGCCGGTGCTTCCCGATGTAACGCATCGAACAGGAGATCACGATGAAGCGAATCGGCATCGCAGGATGGCTGACCATGGTGCTGGCGAGCGCCGCACGCGCGCAGGCCGGCAACATCGACGGGCCCGACGCGCCCGATGCGCCGGACGCACGGCGCAACTGGTACAACGATCCGTTCGTCGCGCTGTCGCAGGACGTGGCCGAATGCCCGTTGCCGCTCGGCCCGTGGATGACGCGCGCCGAGATGACGGACGACGCGCACTACCGCGCCGAACGTGGCACGACCTGCTGGCTCGCGCATCGCTGCACGAAGCCGAACTCGTATATGTATGACGCGTCGATCGCCGATGCGGCGAAGGCACACTTCGCGGGCTCCGATCATCTGCGCGGCACGAGCCTGTGGATCACCGTGCAGCGACGTTTCATCTACGTCGAGGGATGCGCGGATACGACGCTCGATCGCCAGGCGCTGCAACGCGAATTCGAGGCGCTTCCGGACGTGGAGCAGGTTTTCATTCGCATCACCGACGATCCGCGCAAGCGCTTGCCTTACAAGGCGCGCGGGCAACCCGACCGCACGCCGGACTGACGGTCGAAGGGCCGCCCATGGCATACTCGCCACATTCAAAAAAAGGTTGACGGGAACCACAATGAAACACATGCTTGCGTCGGTTTGTCGGTGGCCTCGGGTGGCCGTGATGTTGGCTCTGGTTGCAGGGCTCGGCGGGTGCGGCGGCGGTGCTCCGCTGTTCACTTCGGACGGGCGCCCGACCACCCAGGTGCAATGCACCGGCAACGACTGGAGCAATTGCACGGACAATGCCCGGGCCATGTGCAACGGCGATTTCGACGTGATCCAGCAATCGACGGATGACGTCGTGCGAAATCTTCTCTTCGCATGCAAGAAGAAGAGCGGTTATTGATCCCGACATGACCGGCTGAGGACACCACGATCGGGCGAAGGCGCTTTTCTGTTTGCTTTGAGTCACTTGTTTTTCACGAATAACACTCACGGAGTCCCATCCATATGGCGACCTACAGGCAACTGAGCGCGCAGCTCGAACGGCTTCAGCAAAAGATCGACAAGGAACGCGAAAAGGCGATTGCCGACGCGATTGCGCATATCCGCGCGAAAATCGACGAATACGACATTACGCCGGAAGAGCTCGGTTTTCGCCCCGCAGGATCGAGCACCGCTGCTGCCGCCGCGAAGCCGAAGCGCACGTTGCCGCCGAAGTACCTGAACCCGAAGACGGGCGAAACGTGGAGTGGCCGCGGGCGCGCGCCGGCATGGCTCGGCAAGAATCGCGGACGTTTCCTGATCAAGGACTGACTCCCGAAAACCCTCACCTTTCGTGTACCGACTGACGGTGCGAACGGCCTTCCGGCCTTCGCACCGTTTTGTTTTGGTGCGGTCGCCATGCGATTTTCCCCGCCGAATTGAAGTGCAATGCCGCGCAATTAACGGCTCCTGTTTTGCGAATTCGCTGCGATCCGGCTGCATATTGCGGGGAATTTCCGTAAACAAGCGTGTAATGGCGTAACGCACACGCATTGGCATTCGCGATTTTCGCGGTGCATGCATGGTGCCGATTTTCATCACCTTTCGCGTGTTGGCGCGGTGTGTCGTGCGATTCCCGAAGATACGCACCATGGCTCCTGTAAATCCTCACCTTTGAGAAAGCGGCAGCAGCGTCGTGCCGCATTGCGTGCATCGTGCGTGCGGCGCCGCGATGCCGGGCCGCGTGTGTTGCAGTCCATGGTGCGAGCGTTGACGTCCGTCGAATAGTCGGCCGATCGGCATATAGGCAGTCGCAGGCGCTTCGCCTATGCTTGGGGTTCGCGTCGATCGGCGCGCGGCCCGCCGGCCGCATGCCGATCGTGTCGTCTTTCGCCACCGCAGGGAGCCGATGTGACCGTTCGCCATCTCGATGCGTTGTTCCAGCCCAAGTCCGTTGCGGTCGTCGGCGCGTCGTCGCGCGCGGGCAGTATCGGCGCGATGGTGTGGTCGCGCGTGCTCGACGGCGCGTTCCAGGGGCCCGTGTGGCCCGTCAATCCGAAATATCGCGAGCTGGACGGGCATGCGGTCGTTTCCGACGTCGACCGGTTGCCCGCGCCGCCGTCGGTTGCCGTGATCTGCACGCCGCCCGCGACCTGGGCCGGCATCGTGCGCAAGCTCGGTGAGCTGGGTGCGCGCGTCGCGGTGATCGTCGGCGAGGCGCGCACCGATGCCGATCGCGCCGCGGTCGATCGCATGCTGAAGGCGGCGAAGCCGTTCGTGCTCCGTATCGTCGGGCCCGGCAGCCTGGGCGTGTTGTCGCCCGCGCGGCATGCGCATTTCGGCGCGCCTGCCTACACGGCACGATCGGGCGGCGTCGCGTGGGTGTCGCAATCGAATGCGTTGACGAACGCGGTGCTGGGCTGGGCCGATGCGCGGGGCCTCGGCTTTTCGCACGTCGTCGCGCTCGGCAGCGAATCCGATGTCGATGCGGGCGACGTCCTCGACTATCTGGCGAGCGATCCCGGCACACGCGCGGTCCTGCTCGAGCTCGATACCGTGCGCGCGGCGCGCAAGTTCATGTCGGCGGCGCGCGCGGCGGCACGCAACAAGCCGGTGCTCGCGCTGCGCACCGGCCGTGCCGATCCTGGCGACGCGCTCTACACGGCGGCATTCCAGCGCGCGGGCATGGTGCGCGTCGATGCGCTCGACGATCTGCTCGACGAAATCGAGACGCTCGGCGTCGGCCGCGTCACCGCGCGAGGGGCGGCGACGCTCGTGACGAGCGACGCGGGCGTGGCGAAACTCGCGGTCGATGCGGTGGCCGAGGTGCGTGACGTGCTGACCGACTGGTCGCCTGCCGCAACGTCGGCCGTCGCGGCCGCGCTGCCGCATCTCGCGGCGCCCGGCAATCCGCTCACGCTGGGCGACGATGCACACCCCGAGCACTTTGCGGCGGCGATCAAGGCGCTCGCCCCGTTTCCGCAGACGGGCACGCTGTTCGTCGTCCATTCCACTTCGCACAGCGCGCCCGCCGATTCGGTCGCGCGTACGCTGATCGACTCGCGGCAGTACGCGCATCGCGGCATCCTCGCGTGTTTCTTCGGCGCGGTCGACGCGGCGACGCGCGATGCGCTGCACGCGAACGGCATTCCGGTGCACACGACGCCGCAGCGGCTCGCACGCGCGTATGCACGTCTCGTCGACTACAACCTCGGGCGCCAACTGCTGATGCAGACACCTGAGGGCACGCCGCCGCAGCCGGCCGAGGGCGTGGCGTCCGCCCAGGCCGACGCGCGCCGCCTGGTCGAAGCCGGTCAGCATGAACTGGCCGGTGAAGCCGCGCTGCGCTGGCTGTCCCATTTCGGTCTGCAGGGCGAGCAGTCCAACGAACCGGCCGGCAAGAAGGTCGTCGATATCACGGTCGACATGTACGACGATTCGAATTTCGGTCCTGTGTTTCGCTATGCCGTGCCGCCTGCGGACGGTGTATCGGCGCCATTCGTCGTCTACGGCCTGCCGCCGCTGAACACCGTGCTCGCCCGCGCGGTGATGGAGCGCTCGCCGTATGCGCGCAGCACGCCCGTCGAGCCGACGCTCGACGCGCTGACGGCGCTGTCGCAGGTCGTCTGCGACGTGCGGGAAGTGGTGGCGATGTCGGTCACGCTGCGCGTGCTGTCCGACCGCGCATGGGTGATCGCGCCGCGCATCACGCTCGCCTCGGGGCGCAGCCGGCTCGCGATCATGCCGTATCCGCGACACCTCGAGCAGACACTCGAGTGGCATGGCGAGACGGTGACGATCCGTCCGATCCGTCCCGAGGACGAGGCCGCACACAACGAACTGCTCGGTGCGATGACGCCGGAAGATCTGCGGATGCGTTTCTTCGGCGCGGTGCGCAGCTTCGATCATTCACAGGTGGCGCGCATGACCCAGATCGACTACGACCGCGAGATGGCTTTCATCGTGTCGTTTACCGATGTGTCGGGGCGCGACCATACGCTCGCGGTGGCGCGTGCGGTTGCCGATCCCGACAACGAGACGGCGGAGTTCGCGATCGCGGTACGGCCCGATCAAAAGGGCAAGGGGCTCGGCCGGCTGATGATGACCCGCATCATCGACTACGCCCGCTCGCGCGGCACCGCCTGGATGGTCGGCGAGGCGCTGCGCGAGAATTCGGCGATGATCTCGCTCGCGAAATCATGCGGGTTTGCGGTGTCGACGACGGAGGAACCCGGCGTCGTGGGTTTCAGGATGAAGTTGCAGCCGTAGGCGTCACCCTGTGGTTCGATGCTCGAGGGTAGCGCATGGCAGCAATGCGTCCCGACGTTTCGCCATGTCGGAAGTTAACTCAGGAATGCAAAGCGTTTGAGCCAGCCTCCCGCGTGAAGCGCCTGCGAACGTGTCGAACCCGTTGATCGCAGCGATACCGCGAAGCGCGCACGATGTCCGGTGATGCTCGTCACGTGCCGCCGACGTTCATCCTGTGTTCGCCCTGCGCAGCCGTTTCAAGCGATGTGCTTGCACACGTGCGTGGCCGTATTCCGGCCTTGCAAATTCGCAGCCGTCACCAAGGTGAGACTTTTCGGGAGCGGCGAGTGAGCTTTTCCGGGACAGCGTGGTGAGCCGATACGGGAGCCTTCGGTGAGCCTTCCCGGGAACGGCCGGTGAGCACCTGCGGGAGAGGCCGGTGAGCCTTTCCGGGACACCCCGGTGAGCACTTGCGGGAGCGATCGGTGAGGACATTCGGGAGGCGTCAGTGAGCGTCTCCGGGAGCCTTGGGTGAGCTTTTACGGGAGGCTGTGGTGAGCGCTTGCGGGATGCTGAGGTGAGCTTTTTCGGGAGCATGCGAATGCACGGCTCCCGTGGGCGCGGCGCCGGCCAATGCCGGCGTCACGCGGCGGTACGGACACGCAGGAACCGTGCCCGTGATTACATTCACGCAGCGAGTTTCGACGCCGCGTCGTTCACCTGGTCGCGCGAAATCGCGAGTTCCTCGAGGTGCGGATCGGCATAGACGGCCCCCGTTTCGCGCTCGAGGCGGGCGATCGTGAGTGCACAGCGCGCGGTGTCTTTCGGCATCGCGATGAAGCGTTTGACCGACTCGCCGGACGTGAACGCGTCGAACAGTGCGCTGCGCACGTCGTCCGGAAGCGTCTTGGTCCACTGGTACGGCTTGCCGTTGAACGTGATCGACGGCGGCAGCGTGCGTTCCTTCTTGGTCGCCGTGATGAGCCCGTAGGTACGCGCCGCGTCGCCGATCTGTTCGGGCGAGAAGAGTTCGTCAGGCGTGATGTCGAACTGCTCGATGTAGTTCTCGATCGCCTGCATTGCGGCGGCACGATCGTCGCGCTTCTTCTGCGCGCGCGCGACGATATCGCGCAGCTCGTCCGCTTCCTCGGGCGTGATCGTGAAGCTTGCCTGCTTCTGCTGAAGTTCGGAGAAACGCTGGAATTCTTGATCGTTCAGAAGTTTGGCCATGACATCCATCGGACACGACGGCCGCGACAACCGGCCGCCGTAGTTTTTGAGAGGGCCGCTATTCTAGCGTAGCGCCGCGGGTAGCCGATGCGACATCGCGCATCGGCCACCGCGGGCATTGCGCGCAACCGGAGTCGGTGCCGCTGCGCTGTGCCCGGCGTGCTTTGCCGGGAAACCCGCGCGTCAGCAGGCCTCGGTGCGGCACATCGACAGATGGGCGGCCGTGTCGCGCAGCGCGTCGACGACCACGTCGACGGACGGCGCCATGTGCGCGTCGATCCGGCGCATGTACGGGCACGTCAGCACCGCGATCGCATGGCCGGCCGGCCCGAGGATCGGCACGGTCAGGTCGGTCACGCCGTACGCCTGGCGGCTGTCCTGACGCAGGTAGCCGGACTGCCGGATCGACTGGCACGCATTCGCGAGTTCCTGCTCGTTCAGCGGCGCTTCACCCTTGACCTTGCGATGCTCGGCCAGCATGTGCGCGCGTTGCTCGGGGCCCTGGAACGCCAGCAGCATGCGCCCCGACGCGGTATCGGCGAGCCCGACCCGCGAGCCGAGTCGCACCGATACGCCCCACGGGCCGGGCCCGTCCACCTGCGCGATCACGAGCATGTTGCCGCGATCGTAGACGGACAGGTGGCACGACTGTTCGGCGGCATCCGCGAAGCGCTGCATCGGCGGCAGCGCCTCGGCGATCAGCCGGTTCATCGGCGGATGCCGGTGCGCAAGCGCGAACAGCTTGAGGCTGAGCGTGTAGCGGTCGCCGCCGGTCGAACGCATCACGTAGCGGCGCGCGACGAGACGTTCGAGCATCCGGTAGATTTCGCTCGCGTTACGGCCGAGTTCCTTCGTGATTTCGGTGCGGGTGAGTCCTTCCTTCTGCTCGGACAGGAGTTCAAGAATGTCGAGGCCCTTGTCGAGCGCGGGTGCGCGATAGCGGTCGATAGCGGCCATCGATTCCCGTGCGTCGCAGCCGGGAAGCGGGTCGTTGGTTGTCTGCATTGTCGATGTGAGGTTGGGGGATTACCGTCGATCGGTTGGCGACGCACGCTGGCCGGTTCTGCACGCGTATAGGAGCGGGCCCGCGTATGGCGGTGAAAGCCATTCGTATGAGCTTAGCAATAAACATACGGTGTGCAATGCAGCGTCTTTTTACCGATCATTACCGGACAAGAACGGATGGTCAAACGTTTTCGATGACAGGGGCACCCCGAATAGCCAGTATTCATGCACCGATGGCAGGCGCTGCCCCGAACGACAGCCGATCGATCGACGCCGGTGCAGCGCGTGCTGCGCCGCAGCGTCGGCAGGTGCACCAATAGTCGGTATCCGTCGCGCGTCATTTCACGGCGCGCGGCCGATGGTACAAAGGCTGGCGGGCCAGCGACGGCGCGGCCGCGCGTGCAGCCGGCCGGCATGGGCCGGCACGCGTCGCGGACGCCGGCCGTCGTCGCCGATGCGCAGACCGGCGGCCGCCCGTTCGATGCGCGCCCTACTGGCGTACGGCGCCGCGATCGCTGCGCCCGCGCGACCCTCGCGCGTCGACTGCCGCATGCGGCGCCGACGCGTGCAGTCGACGATCGACGATCAGTCCGGCGCGCGGCTGCGAAAGGCTGCGTCGGCCGGTATCCTGTCCCATTCGACAACAGAGGTTAAGCACGATGAAACTGCTTCGCTATGGCCCGTCCGGCCAGGAAAAGCCTGGCATCCTCGACGCGGCCGGCCGGATTCGCGACCTGTCCGCGCATGTGCCGGATCTTGCCGGCGATGTGCTGTCCGACGCGGGTCTCGCGCGGCTGCGCGCCATCGATCCGGCCACGCTGCCGCTCGTGTCCGGCGAGCCGCGCATCGGCGCGTGCGTCGGCCACGTCGGCAAGTTCATCGGCATCGGCCTGAACTATGCCGACCACGCGGCCGAAGCCGGCATGCCGGTGCCGAAGGAGCCGGTCGTGTTCGGCAAGTGGACGAGTTCGATCTGCGGCCCGAACGACGGCATCGATATCCCGAAGGGTTCGGTCAAGACCGACTGGGAAGTGGAACTGGGCGTCGTGATCGGCGCGAAGTGCAAGGACGTCGACGAAGCGCGCGCGCTCGATTACGTCGCGGGCTACTGCGTCGTCAACGACGTGTCCGAGCGCGAATGGCAGATCGAGCGCGGCGGCCAGTGGGACAAGGGCAAGGGCTTCGACACGTTCGGCCCGATCGGCCCGTGGCTCGTCACGCGCGACGAAGTGCCCGATCCGCAGCGCCTCGACCTGTGGCTCGAAATCGATGGCCACCGTTATCAGAACGGCAATACGCGCACGATGGTGTTCACCGTCGCGCAGCTGGTCGCCTATCTGTCGACCTGCATGACGCTGCAGCCGGGCGACGTGATCACGACCGGTACGCCGCCGGGCGTCGGCATGGGCGTCAAGCCGTCGCCGGTATTCCTGAAGGCTGGCCAGACGGTGCGCCTCGGCATCGAAGGGCTCGGCGAGCAGTTGCAGCGCACGCGCGACGCGCAATAAGCGCGTGAGCGGCGCGGGTCGGCTCCTGGACGTAGCCACCCGCGCGCTGGCCATGCTGCCCGACCCGGCGGCATGACCGCCGACGATAACCGGCGCGTGCCGAACGACGATGTAGCCAAAACCAGGGGCCCGATTCCGCGCGATGCGGAATCGGGCCCTTGTCGCTGGTCCGCGTCCGTGCGAAGCGGATCAAACGACGTTGTCGAGTTCGCAGTGCGCCTCGAGCCGATATCCGTCGGGGTCGACGACGAACGCCGCGTAGTAGCCCGGGCCGTAGTGCTCGCGCTTGCCGGGCCCGCCGTTGTCCTTGCCGCCGTGTGCGAGCGCGGCACGGTAGAACGCATCGACCTCGACCGGGGACGCGGCCTTGAACGACAGGTGCATCCCCGATTCGGGATCGGCGACGACGGGCCGGGCCGCGTGCTGCAACCACAGCTCGGGCTCGGTCGTGCCGTACCCGATGGCGCTGTCGTCGCTATACAGACGCTTGTAGCCGAGTGCGCCGAGCGCGCTGTCGTAGAAGGTGCGGCTGCGGTCGATGTGGGCAACGCCGAATGAAAGGTGGTCGATCATGAGTGTGGGCTCCTTGAACCGAGAGAGGACTTCAGTGCAGCAAACCTGTCTAGAGGCACCATGCCAGCCGCTTGTAGCGAAGCGCGCCGAGCGTGCTCGTCTCGTACGTGCGGCCGGCGACGGTGTGGATAACGCTGAACGAAAAGCGATCGATCATCTGTGTCTCCTTGGATTGAAGGGGCGTCGGTGCAGCGAAGCCTGTTTTTAACCACCATGCCGGTTATGTTAGAAATCGCTCGGGCGCTTGTCAACCGGCATGGTGGTTAGATACGATCGCGTCATGAGCAAAACGCAACCTTCCGTCACGATCGACTGCCTGATCCCGGCGCCGCCCGAGACCTTGAGCCTTGACTTCGCGAACACGCTGTACTGGCGCGGCAGCGATCCGCCGACGGAAACCTTCGGCCGGCTGGACGACTTGCTGACGTGGTGTCGCGAACAGGCGGGCGTGCCGGCCGGTCTGGTCGACGCATGTCGCGTGCCCGACAAG
This sequence comes from Burkholderia orbicola, assembly GCF_900100915.1. NCBI lineage: Bacteria > Pseudomonadati > Pseudomonadota > Betaproteobacteria > Burkholderiales > Burkholderiaceae > Burkholderia > Burkholderia orbicola. The sequence goes on from NZ_FNKW01000002.1 coordinate 1,992,781, forward strand.
GAGAAAGAGAAGGAGACGGGCGACGAGCCGGCGATGCTTGCGCGGGCGCTCGCGTTGCGCGAGGCGCTATACCGGCTGTTTCATGCGCAGGCGGAGCAGCGCGAGCCGCAGCCCGACGATCTCGCGCTGCTCGGCGGTTTCCTGGCGGAAGCGTCGCCGCGTGTTGCGCTGGCGCGCGTGGACGGCCGCTATGCGTGGCGGATCGATGCGTCGGGGGCGACGCTCGTGTGGCTGTTGAGCCCGGTGCTGTGGTCGGCGATCGACCTGCTTGGCGGCGCGCGGCTCGCGAAGGTCAAGCGCTGTGCGAATGACGAATGCCAGTGGCTGTTCATCGACGACAGCAAGAACGGCAGCCGACGCTGGTGCTCGATGTCGTCGTGCGGCAATCGCGCGAAGGCGTATCGCCACTATCACAAGGCCGAATGACGGGGCGGCCCGAACCGCGAACCTATTTCGCCGACAACTTCCGCCAAAGCGTCGTCTTGCTGATGCCGAGCATCGCGCAAGCGCGGTCGCGGTCGCCGCCGCATGCGTCGAGCACCGCGCGGATCTCGTCGGCTTCCGCGCGACGGCGGCGCGCCTGGAGCGTCCCTGCATCCTCGTCGCCGGTGCCGACTGTGTCGAGCGGCGCGGCGAACAGCTCGGGCGCGATCACGTGCAGCGCATCGGGGGCGAGCGCCGCGCACGCGGCGCCCGGATCGCTTTCGTCGACTGCCTCCGCCAGCTCCACCGCGATCCGCTCGACCACGTTCTGCAGTTCGCGCACGTTGCCGGGCCAGCGGTAGCGCGCGAGCGTCGCTTGCGTCGCGTCGAGCACGCGCAGCGCGTCGTCGGTGTCGCGCACGCGTTCGGCGAGCCGCGGCTCGCGCCGCGCGGCCTGCACGAGCAGTGTCGCCGCGAGCGCGGGAATGTCGGCCGCGCGCTCGCGCAGCGGCGGCAGGCCGATGTTCAGGATGTTGAGCCGGTAATAGAGATCCGCGCGGAACGTGCCGCCCTCGACGGCCGCGAGCAGCGGCCGGTGCGTCGCGGCGATCACGCGCACGTCGATGCGGATCGGCTCGGTCGAGCCGAGGCGAATCACCTCGCGCTCCTGCAGCACGCGCAGCAGCCGGCTTTGCAGCGACGGCGGCATCTCGCCGATTTCGTCGAGAAACAGCGTGCCGCGGTGCGCGGCCTCGAACAGGCCGGTCTTGCCGCCGCGTCGCGCGCCGGTGAACGCGCCTTCCTCATAGCCGAACAGTTCGCTCTCGAGCAGCGCTTCGGGAAACGCGCCGCAGTTGACCGCGACGAACGGATAGCTGCGCCGCGCGGACAGCGCATGCAGGCTCTGCGCGATCATCTCCTTGCCGGTGCCGCTCTCGCCGAGCACGAGCACGGTCGCATCGGATTTCGCGTAGCGGCGCACGAGCTCGCGCACGCGCGTCATCGGCGCCGAGGCGCCGATCACGTCGTCGAGCGCGTAACGGGCGGCGAACTGCTGCGTGGTCGGTTGCGAACGCAACGCGCGATCGAGCCGTTCGACCGCGCGCGATTCCTGGAACGTCAGCACGCTGCCCGATGTGACGCCGCGATCGACCAGCGGCCCGCGATGCACGACGTAACGCACGCCGCGTACGGTCGCGAGCGCGTCGCCGTCCTCGCCGCGTAGCGTGCGCAGTTCGGGTCGCAGGTCGACGAGCGCGCGGCCGACCGCCGCCGCGGGTTCGACCCCGAGCGCCGACGCGAGCCGCTCGTTGATCGCTTCGACGCGGCCGTGCGCGTCGAGCGCGACCACGCCGTCGCGCAAATGCTGCAGCAGGGTATCGAGCCGCTGGCGGCGGAACGCCTCGGCGTGCGTCGCATACGCGACTTCGAGCGCCGTCTCGACGGCCTTGCGCACCGACGCATGCGAATACAGGAACACCGCGCCCATGCCGACGCTGGCCGCGAGATCGGTGACGAGGCCCGGGCCGACGATCGTCTCGATGCCGCGATCGCGCAGGTCGTGCACGCAGGCCTCCGCTTCCTGGGCGGACTGATATGACGCAAACTGCACGTCGAGGCCGTACGCGGCGACGAAGCGGCGCACCTCGGGCGGCGTTTCCCCGGCGCTGACGAGCGCGATCCGCGTGGCATCGCGCCGCGCGCGCGCGAGCGCCTGCATCACGTCGAAGCCGGTGGGTGACACGACCACCACCGGCACCTGCGCACGTGTTTTCAGGAAGCCGCCGTTCGAGCCGGCCGCGACGATCACGTCGGGCCGCGCGGTGCCGGCCTCGGCGATCGCGCTCAGCGCATCTTCGTAGGCGCGCGTGACGATCCGCACGTCGGCGCGTTCGTCGAATTCGCCGGCGATCTCGCGAAACAGCTCGCGCAGCCGGCTGATGCCCATCGCCCAGATGCGCGGGCGCACGGTGCGGTCGGCGGGGCCGACGGGTTTGGTCGAGGAGAGGTCCATGACGGCCGATTATGCGCGCACGATTTCATTTTTGAAACATGGAATTGCCAAATTGAAATCGACGGGCGATGCAATGCTGAAGGCGCTTGCTTAAGAATCAGTGGGTTAGCGACGTTTCGCAAGCTGGCCCGGACCTTGCTGTTATCGGGCATTCCATCAGGAGGCCGTTCATGAGCAATACGCATCTTCAGAGCGCCGGCGCGAAGTTCCGCGCGGCAGTCGCGGCCGAGCAGCCGCTCCAGGTGGTCGGCGCGATCACCGCGTACGCGGCCAAGATGGCGCAGGCCGTCGGCTTCAAGGCCGTGTACCTGTCGGGCGGCGGCGTCGCCGCGAACTCGCTCGGCATCCCCGACCTCGGCATCAGCACGATGGAAGACGTGCTGATCGACGCGACCCGGATCACCAACGCGACCGACCTGCCGCTGCTGGTCGACATCGACACGGGCTGGGGCGGCGCGTTCAACATCGCGCGCACGGTCCGCTCGTTCATCAACGCCGGCGTCGCGGCCGTGCACCTCGAGGACCAGGTCGGCCAGAAGCGCTGCGGCCACCGCCCGGGCAAGGAAGTCGTGCCGATCGACGAAATGGTCGATCGCGTGAAGGCCGCGGTCGATGCGCGTACCGACGACCAGTTCGTGATCATGGCGCGCACCGACGCGGCCGCCGCGGAAGGGATCGACTCGGCGATCGAGCGCGCGGTCGCGTACGTCGAAGCCGGCGCGGACATGATCTTCCCGGAAGCGATGAAGACGCTCGACGACTACCGCCGCTTCAAGGCCGCCGTGAAGGTGCCGATCCTCGCGAACCTGACCGAGTTCGGCTCGACGCCACTGTTTACCGTCGACGAACTGCGGGAGGCGAACGTCGACATCGCGCTGTACTGCTGCGGCGCGTATCGTGCGATGAACAAGGCCGCGCTGAATTTCTACGAGACGCTGCGCCGCGACGGCACGCAGAAGGCGGCCGTACCGACGATGCAGACGCGCGCCGAGCTGTACGACTTCCTCGGCTATCACGAATACGAGCGCAAGCTCGACGAACTGTTCGCGCAGGGCAAGAAGTAACGCGGCCCGCACCCCCCGATACCCATTGGAGAAGGACAACATGAGCGAGACGAAAGACGCAGCAGCACCGGCCGCCGCAGGCGCATTCAAGCCGAAGAAGTCGGTGGCGCTGTCGGGCGTGACGGCCGGCAACACCGCGCTGTGCACGGTCGGCAAGACCGGCAACGACCTGCACTACCGCGGCTACGACATTCTCGACGTCGCCGAATCGTGCGAATTCGAGGAAATCGCGCACCTGCTGGTGCACGGCACGCTGCCGAACCTGACGGAACTGGCCGCCTACAAGACCAAGCTGCGCGCGCTGCGCGGCCTGCCGAGCGCGCTGAAGGCCGCGCTCGAACAGATTCCGGCGTCGGCCCACCCGATGGACGTGATGCGCACCGGCGTGTCGGTGCTCGGCACCGTGCTGCCGGAGAAGGACGACCACAACCTGCCGGGCGCGCGCGACATCGCCGACCGCCTGATGGCGTCGCTCGGCTCGATGCTGCTGTACTGGTATCACTTCTCGCACAACGGCAAGCGCATCGAGACGGAAACCGACGACGACTCGATCGGCGGCCACTTCCTGCACCTGCTGCACGGCAAGACGCCGTCGAAGTCGTGGGTCGAGGCGATGCACACGTCGCTGATCCTGTACGCGGAGCACGAATTCAACGCGTCGACGTTCACGGGCCGCGTGATCGCCGGCACGGGCTCGGACATCTACTCGGCGATCACCGGCGCGATCGGCGCGCTGCGCGGGCCGAAGCACGGCGGCGCGAACGAAGTCGCGTACGAGATCCAGAGCCGCTACAGCTCGCCGGACGACGCCGAAGCGGACATCCGCCGCCGCGTCGAGAACAAGGAAGTCGTGATCGGCTTCGGCCATCCGGTCTACACGATCTCCGATCCGCGCAACAAGGTGATCAAGGGCGTCGCGCACAAGCTGTCGAAGGAAGCGGGCGACACCAAGCTGTACAGCATCGCCGAGCGCCTCGAATCGGTGATGTGGGACGCGAAGAAGATGTTCCCGAACCTCGACTGGTTCAGCGCGGTGTCGTATCACATGATGGGCGTGCCGACCGCGATGTTCACGCCGCTGTTCGTGATCTCGCGCACGTCGGGCTGGAGCGCGCACATCATCGAGCAGCGCATCGACAACAAGATCATCCGTCCGAGCGCGAACTACACCGGTCCGGAAGACCTGCAGTTCGTGCCGATCGAGAAGCGCTGATCGTCTGCCGCGCACGTCGGCGCCCATGATGCGGGCGGCCGGCGCGCGCGGCACGTCTTACCCCGAATTCCGCCCCACATCATGAATACCGCCAACCGCAAACCCCTGCCCGGCACGTCGCTGGACTATTTCGACGCGCGTGCCGCAGTCGACGCGATCGCGCCCGGCGCCTACGACACGCTGCCGTACACGTCGCGCGTGCTCGCCGAAAACCTCGTGCGCCGCTGCGATCCGGCGATCCTCGCCGATTCGCTGAAGCAGATCATCGAGCGCAAGCGCGAACGCGATTTCCCGTGGTTCCCGGCGCGCGTGGTGTGCCACGACATCCTCGGCCAGACGGCGCTCGTCGATCTCGCCGGCCTGCGCGACGCGATCGCGGACGGCGGCGGCGACCCGGCGAAGGTGAACCCGGTCGTGCCCGTGCAGCTGATCGTCGACCACTCGCTCGCCGTCGAATGCGGCGGCTTCGATCCGGACGCGTTCGCGAAGAACCGCGCGATCGAGGATCGTCGCAACGAGGATCGCTTCCACTTCATCGAGTGGACGAAGAAGGCGTTCGAGAACGTCGACGTGATCCCGCCGGGCAACGGCATCATGCATCAGATCAATCTCGAGAAGATGTCGCCGGTGATCCAGGCGCAGGACGGCGTCGCGTTCCCGGACACCTGCGTCGGCACCGACAGCCACACGCCGCACGTCGATGCGCTCGGCGTGATCGCGATCGGCGTCGGCGGGCTCGAAGCCGAGAACGTGATGCTCGGCCGCGCGTCGTGGATGCGCCTGCCCGACATCGTCGGTGTCGAGCTGACCGGCAAGCGTCAGCCCGGCATCACCGCGACCGACGTCGTGCTCGCGTTGACCGAGTTCCTGCGCAAGGAAAAGGTGGTCGGCGCGTACCTGGAATTCCGCGGCGAAGGTGCGGCGAGCCTCACGCTCGGCGATCGCGCGACGATCTCGAACATGGCGCCCGAATACGGCGCGACGGCCGCGATGTTCTTCATCGATGGCCAGACGATCGACTACCTGCGCCTCACCGGCCGCAGCGACGAGCAGGTGAAGCTGGTCGAAACCTACGCGAAGGCGGCCGGCCTGTGGGCCGATACGCTCGCGAACGCGCAATACGAGCGCACGCTGACGTTCGACCTGTCGAGCGTCGTGCGCAACATGGCCGGCCCGTCGAACCCGCACAAGCGGCTGCCGACGTCCGATCTCGCCGCGCGCGGGATCGCCGGCCAGTGGGACGAGAAGCCGGGCGAGATGCCCGACGGCGCGGTGATCATCGCCGCGATCACGAGCTGCACGAACACCAGCAACCCGCGCAACGTGATTGCCGCGGCCTTGCTCGCACGCAACGCGAACGCGAAGGGCCTGACGCGCAAGCCGTGGGTCAAGAGCTCGCTCGCGCCCGGCTCGAAGGCGGTCGAGCTGTATCTGGAAGAAGCGAACCTGCTGCCCGAACTCGAGAAGCTCGGCTTCGGCATCGTCGCGTTTGCATGTACGACCTGCAACGGAATGTCGGGCGCGCTCGACCCGAAGATCCAGCAGGAGATCGTCGAGCGCGACCTGTACGCGACGGCCGTGCTGTCCGGCAACCGCAACTTCGACGGCCGCATTCATCCGTATGCGAAGCAGGCGTTCCTGGCCTCGCCGCCGCTCGTCGTCGCGTATGCGATCGCCGGCACGATCCGCTTCGACATCGAGAAGGACGTGCTCGGCCACGATCAGGACGGCAAGCCCGTCACGCTGAAGGACATCTGGCCGACCGACGAGGAGATCGATGCGATCGTCGCGTCGAGCGTGAAGCCCGAGCAGTTCCGCAAGGTCTACGAGCCGATGTTCGCGCGCAGCGCCGACGCCGGCGAGCGCGCGGCGCCGCTGTACGACTGGCGCGCGCAGAGCACGTACATCCGCCGTCCGCCGTACTGGGAAGGCGCGCTGGCCGGCGAACGTACGCTCAAGGGCATGCGCCCGCTCGCGGTGCTCGGCGACAACATCACGACCGACCACCTGTCGCCGTCGAACGCGATCCTGCTCGATAGCGCGGCCGGCGAATATCTCGCGAAGATGGGCCTGCCGGAAGAAGACTTCAACTCGTACGCAACGCACCGGGGAGACCACCTGACCGCGCAGCGCGCGACCTTCGCGAACCCGACGCTCGTCAACGAGATGGCGGTCGTCGACGGCGCGGTGAAGAAGGGCTCGCTCGCGCGCGTCGAGCCGGAAGGCAAGGTCATGCGGATGTGGGAAGCGATCGAGACGTACATGAATCGCAAGCAGCCGCTGATCGTCGTGGCCGGCGCCGACTACGGCCAGGGCTCGTCGCGAGACTGGGCTGCGAAGGGCGTGCGGCTCGCGGGCGTCGAGGCGATTGCCGCCGAAGGCTTCGAGCGGATTCACCGCACGAACCTGATCGGGATGGGCGTGCTGCCGCTCGAGTTCAAGCCGGGCACCAACCGGACGACGCTCGGCATCGACGGCACCGAGACCTTCGACGTGATCGGCGAGCGCACGCCGCGCGCCGATCTGACGCTCGTGATTCACCGCAAGAACGGCGAGCGCGTCGAGGTGCCGATGACGTGCCGGCTCGATACGGCCGAGGAAGTGTCGATCTACGAGGCGGGCGGCGTGCTGCAGCGATTCGCGCAGGACTTCCTCGAATCGTCGCAGGCGGCTTGACCGGCGCACACAGGGATTACGCAAACATGGCTCATATTCCTCAAATCAGGATTCCCGCGACCTATATCCGCGGCGGCACCAGCAAGGGCGTGTTCTTTCGGCTGCAGGATCTGCCGGATGCCGCGCAGGCGCCGGGCGCCGCGCGCGACGCGCTGCTGCTGCGCGTGATCGGCAGCCCCGACCCGTACGGCAAGCAGATCGACGGGATGGGCGGCGCGACGTCGTCCACCAGCAAGACGGTGATCGTGTCGAAGAGCACGCGGCCGGGCCACGACGTCGACTACCTGTTCGGCCAGGTCGCGATCGATAAGGCGTTCGTCGACTGGACCGGCAACTGCGGCAACCTGTCGGCGGCGGTCGGCCCGTTCGCGATCAGCGGCGGGCTGGTCGATCCGGCGCGCGTGCCGCGCGATGGCGTCGCGACCGTGCGGATCTGGCAGGCGAACATCGGCAAGACGATCATCGCCCATGTGCCGATCACGAACGGCGCGGTGCAGGAGACGGGCGACTTCGAACTGGACGGCGTCACGTTCCCGGCCGCCGAAGTGCAGCTCGAATTCATGGACCCGGCCGCCGAGGAAGAAGGCGCGGGCGGCTCGATGTTCCCGACCGGCAACCTCGTCGACGACCTGGCCGTGCCGGGCATCGGCACGCTGAAGGCGACGATGATCAACGCGGGCATCCCGACGATCTTCGTCGATGCGGAAGCGATCGGCTATACGGGCACCGAGCTGCAGGACGCGATCAACGGCGACCCGAAGGCGCTCTCGAAGTTCGAGACGATCCGCGCGCACGGCGCGCTGCGCATGGGTCTGATCGACACGCTCGACGAAATCGCGACGCGGCAGCACACGCCGAAGATCGCGTTCGTCGCGAAGCCGGCCGACTACGTCGCGTCGAGCGGCAAGCGCGTGAACGCGGGCGACGTCGACCTGCTGGTGCGCGCGATGTCGATGGGCAAGCTGCACCACGCGATGATGGGCACGGCGGCGGTCGCGATCGGCACCGCCGCGGCGATCCCCGGCACGCTCGTCAATCTCGCGGCGGGCGGCGGCGAACGCAACGCGGTGCGCTTCGGGCATCCGTCGGGCACGCTGCGCGTGGGGGCGGAAGCGCGGCGGGAGAACGGCGAATGGACCGTCACGAAGGCGATCATGAGCCGCAGCGCGCGCGTGCTGATGGAAGGGTGGGTGCGGGTGCCGGGGGATGCGTTCTGAGCGTTGCCGTTGGGATCGGCGCGGATGCGGGCGGCTTCGGCCGCCCGCGTCGTTTTCGTCAGCCGTGCAGGAAGCGGCGCAGCGCGTCGTGGCTGAGGCGGCGCGCCGTTTCCGAGACCCGCGCGCCGGGCACGATGTCGAATCCGTGTACGCCGCCGGGCAGCACGTGCAGTTCGGTCGGCACGCCCGCGCGGAGCAGGCGCTGCGCATAGTCGAGATTTTCGTCGAGGAACAGGTCGAGCGAGCCGACCGACAGGAACGTGGGCGGTAGGCCGTCGAGTCGCGTGGCGCGCGCGGCCGCCGCGTACGGCGACACGCCGTCGATGCCCGGCGCGTGACCGAGCAGCGCGGTCCAGCCGAACCGGTTGTTGGCCGCATGCCAGATGAATTCGCCGGCATGTGGATGCGGCGGGCGCGTGCAGGTGCGATCGTCGAGCATCGGATAGATCAGGTGTTGGAACGCAAGCCGGAATTCGCCGCGGTCGCGGGCCAGCAGCGCCAGCGCGGCGGCCAGTCCGCCGCCCGCGCTTTCGCCCGCCACGCCGATCCGCGCGGCGTCGATGCCGAGCGTATCGGCGTGACGGAACACCCATGCGAGCGCCGCGTAGCAGTCTTCGATCGCGCCGGGAAACACCGTTTCCGGCGCGAGGCGATAGTCGATCGAGATCAGCGCGCAGCCGAGGTGTGTGACGAGCAACCGGTGCACCGCTTCGAGCTCCTTCGCCGCGCCGCGCACGTAGCCGCCGCCGTGCATGTGGACGATCGCCGGGAGCGGGCGCGCGTGGCCGTCGGGCAAATAGACGAGGACCGGGACGTCCGGCGCGCCGGCCGGGCCGGGTACCGTGCGGCGTTCGAGCGTGCTGCCGGCCGGATCGGGCGGCGGCAGCGGCAGCACGCGCTGGCGCGACTGTGCGAGGTTGTCGGCGCTGAGCGTGACGGTCGGCCAGGTCTCGAGCAGCGGGCGGATTTCGGGATCGACGAGAGGCAGGGTGTTCAACGCAGGGCTCCATCGTGGGAGTGGGCGGCGCGCCACGGTCAGAGCACGCTGCGTGCGACGACCCAACGGTGCACCTCGGTCGGGCCTTCGAAGATGCGCATCAGCCGCGCCTCGCTGGCCATCTGCTGCAACGGCATTTCCTTCGTCATGCCCATCGCGCCGAGCGTCTGCATCGCATGATCGATGACGGTCGACGCCATTTCGGTCGCGAACACCTTGACCATCGAGATCTGCGTGCGGGCGTCCTGCCCGGCATCCACGCGCGCGGCCGCTTCGTAAGTCATCAGGCGGCATGCGTGGATCTGCGTGAGCGCGTCGGCGACCCACCACTGGACCGCCTGGCGCTCCGCGAGCGGCACGCCGAAGGTCGTGCGCTGTTTCGCATGGTCGCACAGGAGCGCGACCGCGCGCTCGGCGCGGCCGATGCACCACGCGGCCATCTCCAGCCGCCGGTTCGCGAGCCGTGCCTGCATCGGCGCGAAGCCGGCGCCTTCCCGGCCCAGCAGTTGCGTGCCGGGAATGCGGCAGTCTTCCAGCGCGATTTCGTAGGTCGACAGCCCGCCGATCATCGGAATCCGGCGTTCGATGACGAAACCCGGCGTGTCGCGCTCGACGATGAACGCCGACATGCCGCCGCGCTTGCCCTTGCTGCGATCGGTCAGCGCCATCACGATCGTCCAGTCGGCTTCGGCCGCGTGGCTGATCCAGATCTTCCGGCCGTTCAGCACCCAGCCGTCGCCGTCGCGCACGGCGGTCGTCGACAGCGCGCCCGGATCGGAGCCGGCGCCCGGCTCGGAGATCGCCATCGCGGCACGCGTGGCGCCGCGTGCGTACGGGTCGAGATAGCGCGCGCGCTGCGCCGCGTCGGCCGCATCGCACAGCATCCGCAGGTTCGGCGAGTCGGGCGGCAGGATGTACGGGGTCACGGTCGTGCCGATCGCCTCGTTCACGCCGACCATCGCGACGGCCGGCAGATCCGAGCCGCCCGCGTCGAGCGGCGCGTCGAGTCCCCACAGGCCGAGTTGCCGGGAGCGTTCGTCGAGGTGCGCACGTTCGTCGGCGAGCAGCCCGAAGCGCTGGCCGTCGGCCTCGCGCGCCATCACCGCCGCTTCGAGCGGAATCAGTTCGTCCTTCACGAAACGCGCGACGAGGTCGCGGATCATCCGGTGTTCGAGTTCGAGTTCGAAATTCATGAGGGTGGTCCGTTCAGGAGAGAAAGAAGGCGCGCCGTCAGCCGGCGTTCGTGTGCACCGCCGCGCGGGCGCGCAGCGTGCCGAGCAACGCGAGCGCGCCGGCCGCCAGCAGCGCGGCATTGAAATAGAGGCCGCCGCGCATCGATCCGGTGGCCGTGTTGAGCACGCCCATCAGGAACGGGCTCGCGAATCCGCCGATCGCGCCGGTCATCGTGATCGCCGCGATCGCGACCGCCATCGAGCGCTTCGGCAGCGCGAGCCCCGGCAGCACCCAGAACGCGGGCAGTGCCGCGGCGTGGGTGGCGACCGCGATGCACAGCGCGATCATCAGATGCGACGTGCCGGCGCTGCTCGCGAGGCCGGCGAGGGCCGCCGCGCACGCGAGCATCGCGACGGCGCCGTGCTTGCGCCATTCGCGCCGGCGCTCGGTGCGCCAGCCCATCGCGAGCATGCCGACGATGCCGCACAGGTACGGCAGCGCGGACAGCAGTCCGATCTGCATCGCGCCATGCAGGCCGCCGCGATGCAGGATCACGGGCATCCAGAACACGAGCGCGTAGCCGGCGGCCGCGATCGCGAAATTGGCCGCGCACAGCAGCCAGAAATCGCGATGCGCGAGCAACGGCCGCGCCGCGTTCGCGGCCGGCGTATCGGCTTCGGCCTGCGCGTGGGCGGCGCGCAGCGCGGCCTTGTCGGCGTCCGACAGCCAGTGGGCGTCGTCCGGCCGGTCGTCGAGAAAGCGCAGTGCGACGAGGCCGAGCGCGCTGCTCGGCAGCCCTTCGACGACGAACAGCCATTGCCAGCCGCTCAGGCCGCCCACGCCGTCGAAGTACGACAGGATCGCGCCCGACACGGGGCCGGCGATCAACCCCGCGAGATACAGCGCGGTCATGAACAGCGCGAACGCCTTGGCGCGCTGCCGCGGCGGATACCACGCGCCGAGATAGAACAGGATGCCGGGGAAGAAGCCGGCCTCGAACACGCCCAGCAGGAAGCGGCACGCGTAGAACTGCGCGGGCGTCGTGACGAACATCGTCGCGGTCGAGCCGAGGCCCCACAGCACCATGATCCGGGCAATCGTCCGGCGCGCGCCGATCCGCGCGAGCCACGCGTTGCTCGGAATCTCGAACGCCATGTAGCCGATGAAGAAGATGCCCGCGCCGAGCCCGTAGACGGCGTCGGAGAAGTGCAGTTCGGCGGCCATCTGCGCGTGCGCGAAGCCGATGTTGATCCGGTCGATGAACGACAGCGTGTAGCACAGGATCAGGAACGGCAGCAGCCGGCGCGAGATCCGGCGATAGAGTGCCTGCGTCGCGCCGTCGTCGACGGCGGCCGGGTGGGTCGAAAGGGTCGAGGCCATGGGCACTCCGTCAGAAGCGGTGAACGATGCCGAGCGCGAACACCTGCTCGGTGCCGCCCGGTTGCGGCTGCAGGCCGGCGACGACGGTATTGCGGGCGTCGCCGCCGTTCTTCATGTAGAGATAGCGGGCGTAGAGCGAGGTCCGCTTCGACAGCGGATGGTCGTAGCCGACGCCGAGCGCGGTCGCGTCGTTCGCCGCGCCCTTCACGTCGCGGCGCACCACCGACACGAGCACGCGATCGAGCGCACCGACGTTGATCGACGCGCCGACGCTCGCGGTCGAGAACGCGGGCAGGCGCGCGGCCGTGCCGACGCCGTACAGGAACGCGGCGTACAGCTTGACGCGCGCGAACGCGTAGTTGGCCGCGAACACGTAGTGGCGGGTCGTCGACGGGGAGACGACGGGTGCGAGGTTGCCGGCCGACGTATCGCCCTGGAAGCCGGCGCCGACGTACAGTCCGCCGATCCGGTACTGCAGCCCGGCGCCGTAGTTGCGTCCAGCCTGCGTCGAGAGCGCGTTCGGCGTCGGAAAGCCGTACGTGGCCATCACGCGCAGGCCGTTCCAGTCGGGGCTCAGGTACGACGCTGCCTGGTTGAAGCGCGGAATCGGCGGCGTCGTGTTGCTCGTGATCGTGTCCGTCGACGTGGCGAGCAGCGCGAGCGGCGACAGCCGTTCGTTGAGTCCGAACGGATCGCCGTCGTACACGACGTAGAACGCGGGCGTGTATTGCCGGCCGAGCCGCAGGTCGCCGTAGCGCGTGTTCTGCAGCGACACGTACGCCTGCCGGTAGAACAGCGTGCCGCCCTGGAACGATCCGTCGGCCGGCGAGAAGCCGCTTTCCAGCACGAATTTCGTCGACGTGCCGCCGCCGAGATCCTCGACGCCCGTCAGGCCGAAGCGGCTCGTCGACGCGCCACCGCCGCTTTGCCGCATGCTCGATAGACTGCCGATGCGATCGAATTCGACGTAGCTGTCGACGATCCCGTACAGCGTGACCGACGACGCGTGCGCCGGCGTGGCGCACAGCACGCACGCGCCGACCAGGAATGCTTTCCGTTGCATGAAGGTGTCTCCGTCCATGTTTTTTGGGCGCGCCCGCGTTCTGGGAGCGGTGCGCGCGGGTGCTGCGGTGCGGCGCCGGGCTCAGCGTCCCTTGAACACCGGCTTGCGCTTCTCGAGAAACGCGCGGGCGCCCTCGATCCGGTCCTCGCTCGCGTAGACGTCGGGGCCGACGTCCAGCCGCAGCGCGGCGGCCACCGGCAGCCCCTGGCTGCGCGTCGCGGTTTCCTTGATGCGGCGGATCGTGAGCGGCGCGTTCGCGGCGATCGTCTGCGCGAGCTCGCGCACGGTGTCGTCGAGCGCGGCGCCGGGCACGACGCGGTTGAGCAGGCCGGCGCGCTGCGCTTCGTCCGTGTCGAAGCGGCGGCCCGTGAACAGCAGCTCCATCGCGATCGCGTGCGGCAACATGCGCGGCAGCAGCACGCTCGCGAAGTTCGCACCCATGCCGACCCGCGCTTCGGGCAGCGCGAAGGTCGCGTGATCGGCGGCGATCCGCAGATCGCACGCGAGCGCGATTTCGCAGCCGCCGCCGATCGCGTAGCCGTTGATGGCCGCGATGGTCGGCTTGCGCAGCTCCAGGATCAGCTCGTGCACGTTGCGTGCGAGCCCGCGCATCGGCTGCATTCCGCGGATCTCGGGGTCGCCGAGATCGACGCCCGCGCTGAACGCGCGTTCTCCCGCGCCGCGGATCACGATGACGCGAATCGACGGGTTGTCGTCGAGCGTGACGAGTTCGTCGCACAGGCGGCGGATCGCTTCGGCGGACAGCGCATTGGCGACGTGCGGGCGATGGATCGTCAGCCACGCGATGCCGTCGGCGTCGTCGCGCAGGATCGACGGGGCATCGTCGCCCGCCGGTGAAGAAAAGCGCGGGGTGGTCATGACGCGCTCCCGGCCACGTCCGCCCGCGTGTCGTGCAGCACGCCGGCCTGCCGCAGCGCGTCGCGGCGCGCCGCGTCGATCCCGAATGCGTCGAGCACGGCGTCGGTGTCGGCGGCGAACGGCTGGGGCGGCCGGCGTATCGCGCCGGGCGTGCGGGACAGCTTGGCGGGGATGCCCGCGCCGGTGTACGTATCGGTGTCGACGAACATCGCGTTGCGCGCCGTCTGCGGATGGCCGAACGCATCGGCCACGGTGTTCACCGGCCCCGTCGCGACGCCGGCGTGCATCAGCCGCTCGACGACCTCGTCCGCCTGCAGTTCGGCGGTCAACTGGCCGAGCAGCGTGTCGAGCGCCTCGCGATGCGCGACGCGCTGCGCATTGGTCGCGAAGCGTGGATCGCGCGCCAGCTCGGGCACGCCGAGCGCGTCGACGAGCCGCGCGAACGTGCGGTTGTTGCCGGCGCCGGTCGCAACCGGCTTGTCCTTGCACGGATAGACGCCGTACGGCGCGATCGCGCCGTACACGTTGCCGGTCGCGACGGGCACGTTACCGGTCGCCATCCAGCTCGTGCTGACCGGATGCAGCATCGACAGCGCGGTGCTGAACAGGTCGATGTCGACGTGCTGTCCGAGGCCGGAGCGCGTCCGCTCGACCAGCGCGATCAGGATGGTGGAGACGGCGCTCAGGCCGGCCGCGTAATCGACGACCGGAAACGGCACCTTGAGCGGCATGCCGCCCGGCTCGCCGTTGATCGACATGAAGCCGGCGAGGCCCTGCGCGACCGCGTCGTAGCCCGGAAACCGCGCGAGCGGGCCGTCGGTGCCGTAGCCGGAAATCGAGCAGTGGACGAGGCGCGGAAAGCGTGCGCGCAGGCAGTCTTCGTAGCCGATGCCCCAGCGTTCGAGCGTGCCCTGCTTGAAGTTGTCGATCAGCACGTCGGCCGTTTCGAGCACGCGCAACAGCACGTCGCGTCCGTCGGGATGCGACAGATCGAGCGCGAGATTGCGCTTGTTGCGGTTGAGCCCCCAGTAGTAGCTGGAGATGCCGTTCGGCATCGCGGGCCCCCAGTCGCGCGTTTCGTCGCCCTGCGGCGGTTCGATCTTGATGACGTCCGCGCCGTGGTCGGCGAGCGTCTGCGCGCAGAACGGCCCCGCATAGACGCGGCTCAGGTCCACCACGCGCACGCCTGCGAGTGCGCCTTCGTTGCTGCTGGTCATGACGATGTCTCCTTCGATGTGGATTCGGCGGGCCGGCAGGCCGGCCTGCGCCGGCTGCACGGCCGCGATGCGTCGCGGGCTCAGCCGCGCGCGGCGAACAGCGCGGTGACGGCCGCGCGATGTTCGGGGCTGGCGTGCGCGAACGCCTGGTACGACGCCGACAGGTCGAGCAGCGTGTCGAGGCTCGCGTGGCGGCCTTCGCGCAGCAGCCGCTTGGTCAGCCGCAGCGCGGTGCCCGAATGGCGGGCGATGCGGCCGGCCAGTTCGTGCGCATGCGCGAGGAGGTCGCCGTCAGGCACGACGCGCGACACGAGCCCGCAGCGCAGCGCGGCCTGCGCGTCCAGCGCATCGCCGGTGAACGACATTTCCGCGGCGACGGCGGCGCCGACGATCCGCGGCAGGAACCATGCGCCGCCGTCGCCCGGCACGAGACCGAGCGCGATGAAGCTCTCCGCGAAGCGCGCGCGCTCGGCGGCGATGCGGATGTCGCACATGCATGCGAGATCGGTGCCGGCGCCGATGGCCGGGCCGTTGACCGCCGCGATGGCCGGCACTTCGAGGTGCTCGAACGCATGCGCGAGCCGCTGGATGCCGCGGCGATAGCTGGTCCGGATCGCGGCAGGGTCGTGTGGGCCGGCTTCCACGAATGCGCGCATCGCCTTCACGTTGCCGCCCGACGAGAACGTCGTGCCGGCGCCGGTCAGTATCAGCACGCGGATCGATTCGTCGCGGTTCGCTTCGTCGCAGCATTCGGTCAACGCGTCGATCGCATCGGTGTCCGAAATGGCGTTGCGAGTGTCGGGACGGTTCATCGTGACGGTCAGGATCGGGCCCTGCCGTTCACGGATCAAAAAGGCTGCCATGGTGTCTCCGTATGTTCTGTGCCGCGGGACTTCACGTCGCGGGCCGAAGCCTAGTATCGTCACGACGGTCGGCGGCGGGAAATTCCGTTCCACATACGTGGAAGGCCCCTGCCGGTCGCTGCGGAGGGGGCGGGATGAGCGGAAACGTGGTCAAGAGCGCGGCGCGCGTATTCGAGGTGCTGGAACTCTTCAGCACCTTGCAGCGGCCGCTGAGCGTGCGCGAGATCGCGACGCGCTGCGGGTATCCGGGGTCGAGCGCGGCGGCGTTGCTCACCAGCATGAAGACGCTCGGCTATCTTGCCTACGACGATGCAACCCATGCGTATGCGCCCACCGCGCGGCTCGTCAATCTCGGCGAAGCGCTGGTCGATTCGGCGGCCGGCAGCCGGCGGCACTGGCATGCGGTCGCGAAGCGACTGGCGGCGCGCACGCACGAGGCGGTCGTGATCGCGGTGCAGAGCGACCTGTACGTGCAGTACATCGACGCGGTCGAGGGCTCGCATTCGATTCCGGTGCAGTTCTATGCGCCGATCGGCACGCGTCGCGAGATCTGCATGTCGGGCCTCGGCTGGGCGTTGCTGAGCATTCAGCCCGACAGCGCGATTCGCCGGCTCGTGTCGCGCAGCATCCGCCGGATCGGGAAGTCGGGCAGGACGATCGACGAGGACGTCGTGCTCGACAAGGTCGAACAGACGCGCCGGCTCGGCTATTCGTATTCGGCGCATACCGTGACGCAGGGCGCCGCGATGATCTCGATGGTGATCGCGGACGGCTGGAACGGGCTGCCGTTGGCGATGGGCGTGGCCGGGCCGGTCGAGCGGATCGACCCGCATCGGGACGCGATCGTGCGCGCGATGCGGTCGGCGCTGGCGGAGCGGGCGGGCGACGGGTTGCGCTAGGGCCAGCGCAAGCCCGTCACTAGCGTGAGCAGGCGCTGGCCGCGAAGCCGGTGCGCGCAGGCATTCGCATAGAATCGGAAAGTTTCGCCGCTCCTGTTCCGACTGCAGTTCAGCGAGGTCGCCATGTCATTGAATGCACCGCTTGCCGGTATCCACATCGTCGAATTCGAAGGTCTCGGCCCCGGCCCGCTCGCGGGCTGGATGCTCGCCGGCATGGGGGCACGCATCACACTGATTGCACGCCCGTCCGGCCGGACCAGCGCGCCGGACGCGCTGCGGGCTCGCGACGGCGACTTGTTGCGCGAAGGCAAGACGATCGTCGAACTCGACCTGAAGGCGCCGGCCGGGCGTGACGCCGCGCTCGACCTGATCGCGCAGGCCGATGCGTTGATCGAGGGCTTGCGGCCCGGCGTGATGGAGCGGCTCGGCCTCGGGCCCGACGCTTGCGCGCGCCGCAATCCGAAGTTGGTCTACGGGCGCATGACGGGCTGGGGCCAGGACGGACCGCTCGCGACCGCCGCCGGGCACGATCTGAACTACGTCGCGCTGACCGGGTTGCTGTCGCTGTCCGCGCCGCGTGACGGCCGGCCAGGCGTGCCGCCGACCGTCGTCGGCGATGCGGGCGGCGCGCTCGGGCTCGCGTTCGGGATCGTCTGCGCGTTGCTCGACGTGCGCGGCGGCGGGCCGGGGCGCGTGGTCGACGGCGCGATCGTCGATATCGTGTCGATGCTCGGATCGCTCGCATTGTGGGCGCGCGCAAACGGGCAGCTCGACGGCGCGCAGCCCAGCCTGTTCCACGACGCGCCGTTCTACGACGTGTATCGCTGCGCGGACGGCGAATGCGTGACGATCGGCGCGCTCGAGCCGCCGTTCTATGCGCTGCTGGTCGAACGGCTCGGACTGACCGACGTCGATCCCGCGTCGCAGTACGACCGCGCGCACTGGCCTGCGCTGAAGGCGCGTTTCGCGGAGGTGTTCGCGCGGCAGCCGTCCGCGCACTGGCGCGCGCTGCTCGAAGGCACCGACGCGTGCTTCGCGCCGGTGCTGAGCGTCGCCGACGCGGCCGTGCACCCGCACAACGCGGCGCGCGGGATCTATCGGACCGATGAGCACGGGAACGTGCGGGCGCGGGTGGCGCCGCGGTTTTTGCCGTTGGCGGGGGATGAAACAGACTAGGGCTGTCTTTCAGGAGGTGGTTTCCGTTCGTCGACGGCCGAGTGTCGACTGCATCAGAGTGTCAATTTTGGTGCTTAGTCTCGTATCAAATTAAGTACAATCGGCGCTCGATTGGAGAAAGAGCAGATATGCCTCACACCATTCTGGCGAGCGTGACGGCTAGCATCTCGGAGCTAAAGCGGAATCCGATGGGAACCGTTGCCGCGGGCGAGGGTTTTCCGGTCGCCATCCTGTATCACAACGAACCCGCGTTCTACTGCATTCCAGCGAAGACGTGGGAGGCGATGGTCGAACGCCTGGAAGACACCGAAGACAATGCGATGGCCGATTCGCGCGCCAGGGAGAAGGTCGTCAAGGTCAATTTGAATGACCTTTGAACTCGCCTTTCTCGACCCCGCATTGAAGGAGTGGAAGAAGCTCGATCGCGCCGTGCGCGATCAGTTCAAAGCGAGCTAGCCCGAACGGCTGGAGCATCCTCGCATCCCGTCAGCCAAATTGCACGGCCACCCGGATCGCTACAAGATCAAGCTGCGCGGTGTCGGTTATCGCCTCGTCTACGAAGTGCGCGACGCGGAAGTCATCGTGCTGGTGGTCGCGGTGGGCCGCCGCGAGCGTGATGCGGTCTATCTGGCTGCGATGAAACGCTAGCGCGACAGGCGTCGCGGCATCGATGCTTGCCGACGCAGCAACTCACGCCGTCTCCACCGGCGCATCCGGCATCTTGCCGTCGCCGACGCGGTTGATCGTGCCTTGCGCGATCGCGACGAGCCGCTCGTGGTCGCCGTCGATGACGAACACGTGGCACTGGCAGGTCGCCTGATGCCGGCCCGCGTACACGAGCTTCGCGCGGGCGACGAGCGTGCCGTTCACGGCCGGCCGCAGATAGTTGATCTTGTATTCGGCGGTGATCACGCGCGGGCCGAGCACGAGCGCGCCGGCGAACGTCAGCGCGTTGTCCGCGAGATAGCTGATGACGCCGCCGTGCACGAAACCATGCTGCTGCCGCAGTTCCTCGCGCACGGGCAGACACAGCGACACTTCGTTGTCGCCGATATGCATCAGCTCCGTGCCCAGCAGCATGCTGAACGGCTGCGCGCGCAATGCGCCGCGCGCGTGGTCCGTGATGTCGGTCATCGAACTTCCTTGAAATGAGTGCCCGCTTGCGCTGAACTCTAGGAAGGGGGCTCCGGATAAGCAAGGAAATTCGTCCGCGTTTCGTGCAAATCCCGGCGCGATGCGACGCGATTATTGCGTCGAATACGCAAGATCTCCGCGTTTGCGGGCGATTCGACGCGAATGCGCGCGATTGACCTGCGTGGTGGCCATTCCGCCTAAAGTCCGACGAAGAAATGCCGCTAATGCCGGGGCATTGCCTCATCGTCCGCTCTCCAGGAATCCCCATGTTCGGAAAAATCAAGCTCGCGTCGGGTCTGCTCGGCGTGTTGACCGTGTTCTGCCTCTTCTTGTTCGCGATCGAAGCGCTCGGCTTCTGGGCGCTCACGTCGACGCGCAGCGGCGTCGACGATCTGTCCAACGTCGCGATCGCGCAGGTCGACGCGGCCAGCCGGGCGACCGAGCAACTGCTCGACGCGCGCATCAACCTGTCGCGTGCCGGCACGCGGATGGTGCGCGGCGGGCCGAAGCCCGAGGACATCATCCGCCACGCGGGCACGTCGCTCGCGGAAGCGGACAAGGCGTTCGCCGTACTGACGGCCGCGCAGGCGGTCGACGACACCAACCGCGCGCGCGTCGCGGCGCTCACCGAGCGCTATCGCGCGCTGCGCGGCGCACTGGGCGAGCTCGTGCAGTTCCTCGACGCCGACAACATCCAGGCGTTCCTCGACCAGCCGACCCAGGGCTTCCAGGACGCGTACATCGCCGAGCTGCATCGCTTCACCGACTATGGCGGCACGTCGAGCCGCGCGGCGCTCGACACGATCGACGGCGGCATGCTGTGGTTCAAGTCGGTCGGCATCGTGCTGCTGGTGGCGATGCTCGCGGCGAGCGCCGCGATCTACGCGGCCGCGCGGCGCGCGGTCGTCGCGCCGCTGGAGCAGGCCGGCCGCCATTTCGAGCGGATCGCGCAGGGCCGTCTCGACGAAGCCGTGCAGGCGGGCGGCGTGTTCGAGATCGACCGGATGCTGCGCAGCCTCGGCGCGATGCAGACGAGTATCGCGGGCACCGTGCGCACGGTGCGCCAGGCGTCCGACGCGATCCACCTCGGCGCGGGCGAGATCGCGGGCGGCAACGCCGACCTGTCGGCGCGCACGGGCACGCAGGCCGCGTCGCTCGAGGAAACCGCCGCGAGCATGGAGGAATTGACCGCGACCGTCCGGCAGAACACCGACAGCGCGCGCGCGGCGAGCGCGCTGGCCGACGCGGCGCTCGAAGCGACGAGCCACGGCGGCGGCGTGGTCGACAGCGTGATCGACCGGATGCGCGGCATCGCGCAGCGCTCGGGGCGCATCGCGGAGATCATCTCGGTGATCGACGGCATCGCGTTCCAGACCAACATCCTCGCGCTGAACGCGGCGGTCGAGGCCGCGCGGGCCGGCGAACAGGGGCGCGGCTTCGCGGTGGTCGCGGGCGAAGTGCGCTCGCTCGCGCAGCGCAGCGCGCAATCGGCGAAGGAGATCAAGGCGCTGATCGAGGATTCGGTCGCGCAGATCAACGGCGGCGCGGAACTCGTCGAGCGCGCCGGCGACGCGATGCGCACGGTGTCGGCGTCGATCACGCGCGTCGTGCAGACGATGTCGGAGATCACGGCGGCGTCGGTCGAGCAGAGCGTCGGGATCGAGCAGGTGAACCAGGCCGTCACGCAGATGGATCAGCTCACGCAGCAGAACGCGGCGCTGGTCGAGGAAGTCGCGGCGGCCGCCGCATCGCTGAACGACCAGACCGCGCACCTGATGCAGGCGGTGTCGGTGTTCGAACTGGGCGACGGACGCGCCGCCCACGGCGGCCGCGCGGCGCCGTCGTTCGCCGCGACGGATTACGAACCGGTCGGCAGCGCCGCGTAGGCGGTTGCGAGGTGATAGGGCGTCGTCGACGGCATGTCGGCGCGCGATACCTGTCCGTCCGCCGTCTTGCATTCGAACCAGCCGCGCGGATGCAGGAAGCGCGCGGCGAACCGTTCGATCTGGCGTGCGAGCGGCGCGGAGGCCGGCGTGCCGCCGTGCGTCGCGAGCGCGCGCAGGTATTCGGTCTGCGCCCAGATCCGCTGCGTGCCGTCGATGCATGCGCCTCGAGCGTCGAGCGCCGCGCACACGCCGCCCGTCTGCGGATCGACGCCGTATTGTTCGGCGAACGCGAACGCGCGCGACAGCGCGGCGGGCAGCCCGGTCCGCGCGAGCCGCGCACCGGCCGCGTCCACCAGATAGAACCACTCGAACTGATGGCCGGGCTCGAAACGGTTGTCGGCTGATCCGAGCGGTAGCTCGGCCACGCAGCCGGTCGCCGCATCGACGAACGTGCGCTCGACGGCTTGCGCGGTGCGCGCGAGCGCATCGTCGAATGCCGGGTCGCCGAACGCATCGGCGGCCGCGAGCCACGCTTCGGTCAGGTGCATCAGCGGATTCTGCAGCGCACCGCTGCCGGATGACGAGAAATCGGCATGGCGCGCGGCATCGAGCAACGCGTCGCCGTGGCGTGGCGCGAAGCGGTCCTGGATCAGCGCGGCGGTTGCTTCGGCCACCGTGCGCGCGGCGGCGTCGCCCGACGCCGCATGCCACGCGGCGCACGCGAACACGATGAACGCGTGCGTATAGAGATCCTTGGTCGTATCGAGCGGCGCGCCCTGCGCATCGACGCTGTAGATCCAGCCGCCGTGGCGCGGGTCGCGAAAGTGCCGGCACAGCGCGTCGAACAGCGTGGCCGCGTGCGTGGTGTCGCCGGCCTGCGCGAACACGAACAGTTGCCTTGCGCACGCCATTGCGCGATAACGGGTCACGGGCAGCGGCGCGTGGGTAACCGGATCGACGGCCTCGAACGGCAATTGCAACGCCGAGTCGAACCCGGAACCCCGCCAGATCGGCAAGACGACGTGCGCGAAATGGTGGCGCAGCTGGGCGGCCTGGGCGGAAGCGGAGTCGGAAACGGACATGGCGGGGTTGAGCGCTTGGATCGAAACGTGTCGGCGCGGCCCGGAGAATCGGCGCGGCCGGGGCCAAGGATAAAACATTCCGCGCGGCCGGCACCAAAAAAAAGGAGAGAAATCGGATGCTCAGCAACCTGGAACTCGTGATGCGGCTCGTTCTCGCGGCGGCGCTCGGCAGCGTCATCGGCTTCGAGCGCGAGCGCCTGTCGTGGGCGGCCGGCCTGCGCACGCACATGCTGGTGTGCGTCGGCTCGACGCTGATCATGATCGTGTCGGCGTTCGGTTTCGCCGACGTGCTCGGCACCAGCGACCACGTCGTGCTCGATCCGTCGCGGATCGCCGCGCAGGTCGTGTCGGGCATCGGCTTCCTCGGCGCGGGCTCGATCCTGCTGCGCGGCGAGATCGTGCGCGGGCTGACGACGGCCGCGAGCCTGTGGTCGGTCGCGGCGATCGGCCTGGCGGTGGGCGGCGGGCTCTATGTCGCGGCGATTTCCGCGACGATCATCATCCTGATCATCCTGGCCGGCATCAAGCCGCTGGAGCGGCGCTATTTCACGGTTCGCCAGCGGCGCCAACTCGCGTTGACGGTCGCGAGCGGCACGCTGACGTTCGATTCGCTGCACGCGGCGCTCGGCCCGGACAGTGCGCGCGTGAAGCAGTTCATCGTGCAGCGTGCCGACGACACGGGCGAGCAGGACGAGGTGCGCATCGCGCTGGCGCGCGTGTCGGAACTCGAATACAAGGCCATCTGCGCCAAGCTGCGCGCGCTGCCGGGCGTCACGCGCTTCGACGGCGGGAACGGGCTGGCGGGCGACGAATAGCGTGACTCGATTGCGTGACTCGGTTGCGGGGCGTGCGACAATGGCCGACCACCGATTCCGTTCGACATCCGGGTTCGCGTCTGCGGGCCCCGCTATCCGATTTCCATGACCGAATCCGTTTCCACGCCTCGCTCCCGCTCCCGTTCCACCCGTTCGTCGGCCCGTTCGCGCCCGCGCTCGGCCGCTGCCGCAGGCAGCACGTCCGCCAAGGCGACGGTACGGTCCGGCAGCGCACCGGCCGGCGACGCGCCGCGCGACGAACGGACGCTCGACCTGTTCGGCGATCCGGTGCTGGAGCCGGGCGAGCGCATGCCGGTGACGGCGCACGAGGAAGCGCTGGTGGAAGCCGATGCGGCGGCCGTTGCCGATGACGGGCGACAGGCTACGCTGGACGGGTTTATCCCGCCGGCGGACGCGGCGGCGGCAACGCATGCGGAAGCTGAAGGTACGGCGGCGGAGGATGGGGCGGTCGAGGCCGTTTCCGTTTCGACGCCTGAAAGCGATGTGGCCGCGAACGTCGACGGCGCATCGGCAGAGGGGCTTGCAACGCAGGCCGCCGATTCGCCTGCGGTCGACGGCGGCGTAACGCAGATCGACGTGCCCGCGGTCGACCGCGCCGCGAATGCGGAGACGAAGCTGCAAGCCGCCGATGGCGCTGCGGCGCAGGCGGCGGAGTCGCCAGCGGCAAATGGCGAAGTCGCGAAGCCTGTCGTCGAGGCGGCGGTCGTCAAATCCCGCGAAGGGAAATCTTCGGGCGACGCCGTGAAGGAGCGCCGCGCGTCATCGGGCAGCAAACGCCGGGTCGCTGCCGGCGCCAACGAAGCGGCGGCAACGCCAGCCGCACCGGTTGCGACGAGCGTCGATTCGAAGCCGGAAGCGGTTGACTCGAACCCGCCGCTGGTCGTCGCCGTGCCGGTCGAGCCACAGACGCCGGCACAGCCGGTCCAGTCGGCACAGTCGGTGCGGCCGCTCGAACCGGCAATCGCCGCGCCTTCCGCGAAGCCCCGCGACACGACCCCGCAGCCCGACGCTTCGCCGTCGCCGGTTGCGCAGCCGGTGGTATCCGCCGCCTCGTTCGTGACCAAGCCCTCGTCGGAGCGCACGCAACCGCCCGCGCCGGTCTTCGATCCGGACACGCACCTGCGCCCGCTGACCGACCGGCTCGCCGCGCTGCAGTCCGACGTGGACGGCCTGACGCGGTCGGCCGATCGCGAGATGCGCCGCGTCAACCGGCTGCTGCTGGCGCTGGCCGTCGTCGTGCTGGTGGGGCTCGTCGCGCTGGTGCTGCAAACGCGGCAGATCGCGCACCTGAAGCAGGACGTGGCCACCCAGCAGCAACGGATCGATCGCCTCGCGGCCGATCTGTCGACGCAGCAGGCCACGCTGATGACGCTCGAGGAGCACCACGAAGCGCTTCTGTCGCAAGTCGACCGGCTTCAGCGCAACGCGAACCGCGAGGCGGCCGTCGCGAAGCGGGTTCGTCGCACCCGCTAACGTTTCGACCCTATCCTGACAGCCCGACGCAGCAAGGATCGCTGTTTCCCGCCGGCGATCGGCTGTCGCGCGGGTGCAGCAAACCGATGCAGTTCGCTGGCAGAGTTCAGGGAAAACCCTTAGAATGGAGGCGTTCTAAGGGAAAACCCTAGCCACATCTGTCAGGAGTCTCACATGAGCTTCATCTTCGCCCTGCTGCAAAAAATCGACGACCTGTTCGTGTCCCCGCACCTGCCGCTCGACGCCGACTACTCGTACGCCGCACGTCACGCGGAAGCCGAGCGCGTGCGCCGTGCAAACCTGGTGCCGATCGTCCTGTACCGTCGCTGATTCGCTGATTCGCTGATTCGCTGATTCGCTGATTCGCTGATTCGGCGCGGCGTCCGCCGTACCTGCTCGCCCGTTTTCCACCGCCGCCTCGCGCGCCGGTGCGACCGTCCCGCTACACCGGAAGTCCGATTCCGTTCACGGCGACCGGGCCATGCTGCAGATGCGGCCGATGACGGCCGGCGAATTCCACGCGTACCGCACGCGAGCCATTGAAGGCTACGCGCGCGATCTCGTTTCCTCCGGACAAAATGCTGTCGAAGACGCGGCCGATCGTGCACGCGCCTGTTTCGACACGCTGCTGCCGGACGGCCTGCTGACCGCCGGCCAGACCCTCGTCACGCTCATCGATGGCGCCAGCGGCGACACGGTGGGCGACCTCTGGTACGCGATCGTCCCCGAAGGGCCGAACCGCACGCTGTTCATCTACGACCTCGACATCGTCCCGTCCCGGCGCCGCCAGGGCTGGGCCACGCGTGCGCTCGATGCGCTCGACGCCGAGGCGCGTCGCTACGGCGTCACCGAGATCGGGCTGTCGGTGTTCAATCACAACGCGGCGGCGCGTGCGCTGTATCGTTCATGCGGCTTCGTGCCGATCACCACGACGTTGATCAAACCGGTCGTGTCGGACTGAATCCGCCAGCTCGCGAGGCATCGTCATGGGGTTGCGATTCGACACACTGCGTAGCTGGCCAATGCCGGCACGCTTCGTGATCCTTCCTGACCGCCCACCGCCCACCGCCCACCGCCCACCGCCCACCGCCCACCGCCCACCGCCCACCGCCCACCGCCCACCGCCCACCGCCCACCGACTACCGACCACCGACCGCCGAACGGCCCATTCGGCTATCCCGCCTTCACGGCCCGCCGCATCAACGCGCGCGGCCTTTCCATCTCCGCAGCAGCAACGCGTTGGTCACGACGCTGACGCTGGAGAACGCCATCGCCGCGCCCGCGATCACCGGGTTCAGCAGGCCGAGCGCAGCGAGCGGCACACCGACCAGGTTGTACACGAACGCCCAGAACAGGTTCTGCTGGATCTTGCGGTACGTGCGTTTGGAAATGTCGATCGCGTCGGCGACGAGCGCCGGGTCGCCGCGCATCAGCGTGATGCCGGCCGTGTGCATCGCGACGTCGGTGCCGGTCGCCATCGCGATGCCGACGTCCGCCGCGGCGAGCGCGGGCGCATCGTTGATCCCGTCGCCGACCATCGCGACGACGCCGCCGTGCGTGCGCTTCAACTCGGCGACGACCCGCGCCTTGTCGTCGGGCAGCACCTGCGCATGCACTTCGGCGATGCCGAGCGCCGCCGCGACGGCCGCCGCGCTGCCGCGGTTGTCGCCCGTCACGAGCGCGCTCGCGACGCCGCGCGCCGACAGCGCCGCGATCGCGTCGCGGGCGCCCGGCTTCACGGTGTCGCCGAACGCGATCAGCGCGAGCACCGCGCGCGGCGCATCGGCACGCATCAGCCACGAGATCGTGTTGCCCGCGCGTTCGAGTTCCGCTGCGCGCGCATCGAGCGCCGGCGGCACCGCGATGCCGAGTTCGTCGCGCCAGCGCGTGCTGCCGAGCGCCAATCGCTGCCCGCCGACGTGCGCTTCCACGCCGCGCCCGGCCACCGCGCGCGCATCGGTCGCGACGACCGACGCGGCTGCGCCGCCCTGTGCGGCCACGTCCGCGTCGTGCGCGACGACCACCGCACGCGCGAGCGGATGGTCGCTCTGCCGCTGCACGGCCGCCGCGAGCGCGAGCGCTTCGGCGCGCGGCATGCCGACGGCGTCGAACGCCGTCACGGACGGCTTGCCTTCGGTCAGCGTGCCGGTCTTGTCGAACGCGATCACGGTCGTGCGTTGCGCAAGCTCGAGCGCTTGCGCGTCCTTGATCAGCACGCCGTGCCGGGCCGCGACGCCCGTGCCGGCCATGATCGCGGCGGGCGTCGCGAGACCGAGCGCGCACGGGCACGCGATCACGAGCACCGCGACCGCGTTGAGGATCGCGGTTTCCGTCCCGGCGCCGGCGATCAGCCAGCCGACCAGCGTCAGCACGGCGATGCCGAGGATCGCCGGCACGAACACCTCGCTGACGCGATCGACGAGCCGCTGGATCGGCGCCTTCTCGGCCTGCGCGGATTCGACGAGGCGGATGATGCGCGCGAGCGTCGTCTCTGCGCCGATCGCGGTGGTTTCGACGACGAGCGCACCTTCGCCGTTGATCGAGCCCGCCGTGACGGCGTCGCCATCGTCCTTCGGCACGGGCAGGCTTTCGCCGGTGATCAGCGATTCGTCGATGTGCGAGTGGCCCGACACGATCCGTCCGTCGACGGGCACGCGCTCGCCGGGCCGGATGCCGACGCGCGTGCCGACGCGCACCTGCGACAGCGGCACGTCGCGTTCGACGCCGTGCTCGACGACGCGCGCACGGTCGGGGCGCAGCGCGTTCAGCGCGCGGATCGCCTCGGTGGTCTGGCGCTTCGCGCGCGATTCGAGCCACTTGCCGAAGCGCACGAGCGTGACGATGACGGCCGACGCTTCGAAATACAGATGGCCCGGATGCGCGGGATCGCGCAGCAGCATCCACAGGCTCAGCCCGTACGCGGCCGACGTACCGAGCGCGACGAGCAGGTCCATGTTGCCGGTGCGTGCCTTCACCGCATGCCAGGCCGCGCGGTAGAAGCGCGCGCCGAAGCCGAACTGCACGATCGACGCGAGCACGAGCTGAAGCCAGCCGGGCAGCATCAGGTCGATACCGAACGGTGCGGCGAGCATCGGCGCGACGAGCGGCGCGCTCAGCACGGCGGCGCCGATCACGAGGTTGCGTTCGCGAATCGCTTCGCGGCGCTTGCGGGCGTCGGGGTCCTGCGCGGGGCGGGCTGGCTGTAAGTCGGCGCCGGCCGGTGCGCTGGCGGATGACGCGGCCGGAAGCGACGCACGGTAGCCGGCTGTGGTGACCGCCGCGATCAGCGTGGCGGCGTCGAGTGCGCCGGCGCCGTGCACCGACGCGCGTTCGGTCGCGAGGTTGACCGTCGCGCGGGCGACGCCCGGCACGGCGGCCAGCGCTTTTTCGACGCGGCCGGCGCAGGACGCGCAGGTCATGCCGTCGATGTCGAGTTCGACGTCTGCGGAAGCGGGCGTGGCAGCGGAAGTTGCGGGCCGAGCCGAGACGGCGATCGGTGTCGCGCCGTAGCCTGCCTGTTTCACCGCATCGACAAGCTGGGCGGCGGACACGTCGTTCGACGCGTCGACCGTTGCACGTTCGGTTGCAAGATTGACCGATGCCCGCGTGACGCCCGGAACCTTCGCGAGTGCCTTCTCGACGCGCGACACGCAGGACGCGCAGGTCATCCCGTCGATGTCGAGTTCGATGTTTGCGGGCGCGGTGGGCAGGGTAGGGGCGCGGGCCGGGACGTCGGTGTCCGACGCCGTCGGCGTCGCGCCGTAGCCGGCCTGCTTCACGGCATCCGCCAATTGCGTGGCCGAAACGCCGGCCGACGCGTCGACCGTCGCACGTTCGGTCGCCAGGTTGACCGATGCACGCGTGACGCCCGGCACCTTGACGAGCGCCTTCTCGACGCGCGACACGCACGACGCGCAGGTCATGCCATCGATATCGAGTTCGATCGTCGTGGCGGCAGCCGGCGCAGACGGCGTTGCGTCGGGCGTCGCGTGCGCCACATGCGTGGGCGCAACCGCTTCGCCGGCCGCTTCGCGCACTGCTGCGCCGTAGCCGGCCTCACGGACGGCGTCAACGAGCTGATCCGGCTCGACGGTCTCCTGCGCGGTGACCGTCGCCGTATGCGCATCCAGATCGACCGCCGCATCGACGACGCCCGGCACGGCGGCCAGCGCGCGCTGCACGCGGCCCGTGCAGCCGCCGCAATGCATGCCGTCGACGCTCAGCTCGATCGTTTGCAGCGCCGCGGAGGCAAGTGGTTCAGTCATGTTGGATTCCCCAAAAGCGCGGTTCGTGCCGCGAATGGTTCCAGTATCAACATTCCCATGATGGTAAGGTCAAGCGTCGGCGACGATGCGACGCAGGTCATGCGCACAGGGTGTCACAACGCGGGAAAAGCGATCGCCCGGCTTCCGTACGGACGCGCCGGTGCGCGCTGAAGCGCCGAGCTTGGCGCTCGCGAGGGGTTTACGGGCCGATGCTCCCGACGCTGTTCCAGTTTTTTGCGGAATCCCGTGAACTATTTCAGATTTTTTGACGATTCGGCTAGCGTTTTACCCGTTATTCGGCATATTGGGGGATGCCCTTAGGCGCTATGATACCGGCCTGACATCAGCGCCCACCGTTACGAAACGTAGCGAAACGGTCATCCGGGCACGCTGGGGTGCCTTGCTTCGCCGTTCGCGAGACGAACAGGGCGTTGACTGAAAAGAACGATATTCGGCCAGTAATCGATGATTGAAAACCAGCGAGAATCAGTTTCTCTGCGACGCGCGTGCGCGTCGCTGGCCATTGCGGCGTTGCTTGCAGGATGCGCGTCGCAACCGGACGCGATCCAGCGGAAAACCGGCTGGATGCGCGCGGAAGTCGCCGACTCCTATATCTATGCGTATCCGCTCGTGCTGATGGACGTCGCGAAGGAAGCGGCGACGGGCGGAGACGGCGCGCAGCCGGGGCAGGCGCCGCTCAACACGCTGCGCCACGCACAGGCGCTGCCGCCCGTCGGCGCGATCAATCCGCCGCTGCCGGGCGTCGACACGCTCGACTCGACCGGCTGGCTCGACGTCGCGGCCGAACCCGTGATCGTCACGCTGCCCGACACGCGCGGCCGCTACTGGGACGCCCGCGCGCTCGACATGTGGACGAACGTGCTGTGGTCGTCGTCGAGCGTCGCGGCGCGCGGCGCCCGTGGCGCCGGGCGGTCGCAAACGATTGCCTTCGCCGCGAAGGACTGGCAGGGCACGCTGCCGAAGGGCGTGCAGCGTGTCGACGTGCCGTCCGCCAATGCGTGGCTCGAAGTGCGCTTGCAGACGAGCGGCGGGCGCGACCTGACGAACGTGAAGAAATTGCAGCGCGCGATCCGCGTGGTGCCGCTGTCGGTCTACACGGGCGCCGAGCGCGGCGCATCGGTCGCGGTCCATGCGGGCAGTGCCCCATCCGAAGCGGTGGGTGGCGGCACGCCGGCCGAACAAGTGGCCGCGCTCGACCCGAAGGCGTTCTTCACGCGCTTCGCGCGGGCGCTGCAGGACAATCCGGCGCCGGCCGACGACGCACACGCGCAGGAATCGCTCGGCGACATCGGCGTGACGGCCGGCTACCCGGTGCTGTGGACGGGCGACCGTCTGACGGCCGCGACGGCCGGCGTCGCCGAGGCGCGTGCGCGGCTCGCGACCCCGCCGTCGAACCTGCTGAACGCGAACGGCTGGACCTGGCTGGGCGATACGGCCGGCAAGTACGGCCAGGACTACGCGCTGCGCGCGTATGCGGCCTACACGCAGTTCGGCACCGCGACGCGCGACGACGAGACGCTCGCGATTACCCGCGTCGACAGCGACGGCCACGCGCTGAACGGCGCGAACCGGTACGTGCTGCATTTCGCGCCGGGCGCGCTGCCGCCGGTGCGCGCGTTCTGGACGCTCACGCCGTATACCACCAACGGCGCGTTGCCCGACGTCGGGTCGGCGCGCCGCTCGCTCGGCGATCGCGACCGGCTGCGCCGCAACCACGACGGCTCGATCGACATCGTCGTGTCGGCGTCGCCGGGCGGCACGCATGCGGCCAACTGGCTGCCGGCGCCGCGTACCGATTTCGCGCTCGCGTTGCGCCTCTACGCGCCGAAGCCGCAGGCGAGCGACGGCTCGTGGATGCCGCCCGTCGTCGTCCGGAAATGAACGGTTGACCGCCGCCGTTGTCCGATCGGCGGGCGCGGCGGCGGCGCCCGACCGCCGTACCGTCACCTCCTGAGCCTATACTTTCGGGATAGCGTGCGCGGCCGCCCGGTTCTCCGGGGCGGCCCGGCATCCATTCCCGAGGCATTCAAGCATGGCAAGCGCAGACAAAGAAAACGTACCCTCGACCCTCCATGCCCTCGGCGGCATTGCACGCTCGCGCCGGACCCGGCGCATCGGCATCGGCGTGCTGATCTTCCTCCTTTTATTCGGACTGCTCGGCTTCTTCGCGGCGCCGCCGCTGATCCGCCATGTCGCCGAACAGCAGTTGAGCAAGCAGCTCGACCGGCCGGCCACGATCCAGCGGATCGCACTGAACCCGTACACGCTGAACCTCGAGGCCGACGGCGTCCACCTCGGCGAGCGCGGCGGCCAGGGCGACTTCATCGACATCGGCAAGCTCGTCGTGAGGCCGTCGTGGTCGTCGCTGTTCCGCGGCGCGCCGATCGTCAACGAGGTCCGGCTCGATTCGCCGCGCTTTCACGTCGTTCGCTACGACGCGCAGCGCTTCAACTTCACCGACCTGATCGAGAAGTTCTCGTCGCCGACGCCGAAGCCGGACAGTAAGCCGACGCAATTCTCGGTGTCGAACATCCAGGTCAACGACGGCCGGATCGACTTCGACGATCGCCTGCTGAACGAAAAGCACGTGGTCGACAACTGGACGCTCGGCATTCCGTACATCGCGACGCTGGCCTCGAAGACCGACATCTTCGTCGAGCCGAAGCTGCGCGCGCGCTTCGACGGCAGCCCGATCTCGATCGACGGCAAGACCAAGCCGTTCGCGCAATCGCGCGAATCGGAGATCGCGCTGAAGTTCGACCGCCTCGACGTGCCGAAGCTGATCTCGTACGTGCCGGCGAAGCTGCCGGTGGCCGTGACGAGCGGCCTGCTCAGCAGCAACCTCACGGTCAATTTCGTGATGAGTGGTGAGACGCCCGCGCTGCGCGTGTCGGGCACCGTCGACCTGAACGACGCGAAGGTGACCGACCGCGCGTCGGCGCCGCTGTTCGCCGCGCGCGGCGTGCACGTCGCGGCGGCCGGGCTGGAACCGCTGCGCAACGCGATGCACTTCGACGAGATCCGGCTCGACCAGCCGGTGATCGACCTGTCGCGCGACAAGCAGGGCGTGCTGAACGTCGAGAAGCTCGTCGCGCAACCGGCCGCCGCGCCGAAGGCCGAAGCCGGCAAGCCGGCCGCGTCGGCCGCCGCCGTTTCTGCCGCCACCGCTTCCGGCGCGTCGTCCGGTGCTGTCGCCGCCGCCAGCACCGCGAAGGCCGAAGGCAGCGCCGCCGCGAAGGAAGCGCCGCCGCTCGACCTGACGATCCGTCATGTCGCGATCGACGGCGGCACGATCAACGTCGACGATCGCGTGCCGGCGACGCCCACCGCGCTGTCGCTGACGAAGCTCGCCGCGACGCTCGACGGCTTCACGCTGCAGGGCAAGACACCGGCGAAATACACGCTGTCGACGTCGCTGTCGCGCGGCGGCGACGTGACGGCCGAAGGCGCGTTCAATCTCGCCGCGAAGCAGGCCGACACGAAGTTGACGGTCGCCGCGCTCGCGCTGCCGGCGCTGCAGCCGTATCTCGGCGAGGCGACGCGCGCGCGCGTGCTCGACGGCACGCTCGGCGCGACCGTCAACGCGAAGACCGACTGGGGCAAGACGCCGCTCGCCGCCGAAGTCGCCGACAGCACGGTCAGCCTCAAGTCGCTGAAGATCGCCGCGCCTGACAACAAGGCGCCCGCGATCGCGCTGCCCGACGCGAGCGCGAAGATCGCGAAGATCGACGTCGCCGCGCGCACCGCCGAGATCGCGAGCGTCGACGCGAGCGGGCTCGCGCTCGACGTGAAGCGCCTGAAGGACGGCAAGATCGACCTCGCGGCGCTGGCCGAACCGGCGCAAGCCGCGGTGCCGCCGCGCACGGTCGCGCGCAAGGCCCAGGCCGCCGCGCCGTCGTGGCACTACCGGATCGACGCGCTGAACGTGAAGGACGCGTCCGCGAACTTCACCGACCTGTCGACGCCGCGCCCGGTGAAGCTGGCGATCAAGCCGCTGGAGCTGTCGGTGCAGAAGGTGAGCGACGACCTGACGAAGCCGCTGCCGGTGCAATTGAAGGCGACGCTGAACCGCAAGGGCTCGCTGAACGTGACGGGCGACGTGACCGCGCAGCCGCTGAAGCTCGGCCTGAAGATCAACGGCAACCGCCTCGATGCGGCCGCGTTCGAGCCGTACTTCGGCAGCGCGCTGAACGCGACGATCGCGAGCGCGCTGCTCAACGCGCAGGGCAATCTGACGTTCGCGCAGGTGAAGGACACGCCGCGCGCGACCTATCGCGGCGACGTCGCGCTGGTCGACGTGCGGATGCTCGACAAGGCGACTTCCGACCCATTCGCCGGCTGGCGCTCGCTCGCGCTGTCGAACCTGAAGGCGAACTACGACGAGAAGGGCACCGACGTCGACGCCGCGCGCGTGACGTTCTCGAACTTCTACGGCCGCGTGCTGCTCGACGCGCAGGGCCGGCTGAACCTGAAGGACGTGGTCGCGAAGGAGACGGGCCCCGCGCAGTCGCTCACGCGCGACGCGAGCAAGGGCGAGCCGGTGCCGCTGTCGCCGGGCGTGACGCCGCCGGCCGCCGCGCAGGCCGCCTCGGCCGCGGCCGCGCAGCAGGCGTCCGTGCCGGCCGCCGCGTCGGCGTCCGTGGTCGTGAAGGCCGCGCCGCAGCCGCAGAACCCGGTGCGGATGCACTTCGGCGAACTGCTGCTGCAGAACGGCCGCGTCACGTACACGGACAACTTCATCAAGCCGAACTACACGGCGAACCTCGTCGCGATCAAGGGCACGGTCGGCGCGTTCGGTACGGATTCGACGACGTCCGCGCCGGTCGACGTCGCCGCGAACCTCGCGGGCAACGGGCCGATCTCGATCAAGGGCTCGGTGAACCCGCTGATCGAGAAGCCGGCGCTCGACCTCACGGCCACCGCGCACGACATCGAGCTGACCAACCTGACGCCGTATTCGGCGAAGTATGCGGGCTATCCGATCACGAAGGGCAAGCTCAACGTCGACCTGCACTACCAACTCGCGAACGACCAGCTGTCGGCGAACAACCACATCTTCATCGACCAGCTGACGTTCGGCGATCGCGTCGAGAACGACACCGCGACGAAGCTGCCGGTGAAGCTCGCGATCTCGCTCTTGAAGAACACGCGCGGCCAGATCGACGTGAACCTGCCGGTGTCGGGCTCGCTGTCGAATCCGGAGTTCAGCGTCGGCGGGCTGATCTGGCACGCGGTGCTGAACCTGATCGCGAAGGCCGTCACGTCGCCGTTCACGCTGCTCGCGAATGCGTTCGGCGGCAGCGGCGGCGAGGATCTCGGCTACGTCGAGTTCGCGCCGGGCTCGTACGCGTTGACCGACGCGCAGCAGAAGAAGCTCGATACCGTCGTGAAGATGCTGACCGAGAAGCCGTCGATCCGCCTCGACCTGATCGGCCGCGTCGATCCGGCGCAGGACACGCCGGGCCTGCGCGACGCGTACGTCGAGCGGCTGGTGCGCCAGCAGAAGCTGAAGGACGTGGTGGGTCAGGGCGAGAGCATCGATCCGATGTCGGTGAAGGTCGACAAGGCCGAATACTCGAAGTACCTGACGCGCGCGTACAAGGCCGCCGACTTCAAGAAGCCGCGCAACCTGGTGGGCCTGCAGAAGACGCTGCCCGATGCGGACATGAAGCAGGCGCTCGCCGATCACGCGCCGGCCGACGACAACGCGCTGCGTGCGCTCGCGCAGCAGCGCGCGCAGGCCGTGCGCCAGTATCTCGACGGCAAGATCGATTCGAGCCGCATGTTCGTCGTCGCGCCGAAGCTGGATGCGAAGGGCATCTCGGACAAGGGCGCGACGACCCGCGTCGACTTTGGGCTGCAGTAAGCGTTACCGCCGCCCGTCATCCCTCATCCGCCGCCACGCCCGCACCCGTCGGGCGTGGCGGCGTTTTTTTCAGCGCCCGGCGATCGCCGGTTCGCGCTTGTCCAGCTCCTTCCTCGCGGCCAGCGGCAGACGCGCGTCGTCCCACTGCGTCAGCCATTCGACTTCCTTCGCGGTAAACACCTGTCCGTAGTTGCGCAACGCGTACTGCAGCGCGTCGACGACGTGATGGCGAATGATTTCGGGGGTACGTGCATCGTCCAGCACGAACCGGAGAGCTTCCAGGGTTGACATAGTCGTGCTCCGGGTCAGGGAAAACCCTTTATCACACGCCAATAGTCGCGGGCCAAGTCGAAAAAAATCCCGTCGCACGGGCCGTGCGCACGCGAGTGTCGCGGATTGCGACCCCTTCATGTCATTTGCGATTGGTTACGTTTGACAGAGAACAGAAAGCCCCGCTTCATCCGACCGCCGCACGGCCCGGCGATATTTTGCGCGCCTGATGGCAGGCCACGCAGTTCAACATCAATCGATGAGGTGGGGTGATGATTTCCAGGTTCGTCAAGCAACGAAACGTGGCGGTGATGGTGGCGGGTGCGCTGGCGCTCGCAAGCGCGGGCGTGTACGCGGCGCAACAGGACGGTAACGCTCAGGGCGAGAGCAACGGCCGGCCGAGCCGCGTCGTGAAGCACGTGCTGCTGCTGAGCATCGACGGCCTGCACGAGCAGGATCTGGCGCGCTGCATCGGCGCGAATACGTGCCCGAACCTCGCAGTGCTCGCGAAGAGCGGCGTGACGTACGCGAATGCGTACACGCCGGGGCTGTCGGATTCGTTCCCCGGCCTCGCCGCACTGGTGACGGGTGGCTCGCCGAAGACGGCCGGCCTGTTCTACGACGTGTCGTACGACCGCAACCTGTACGCGCCGAGCGACACGACGTGCTCGGGCAAGCAGGGCTGGAACGTCGTGTTCGACGAGACGACCGGCATCGACGCGCAGAACGGCGGCGCGCTCGTGCACCTCGACGGCGGCGGCGCGTTCAATCCGCAGGCGATCCCGCATGCGAAGGTCAACGGCCAGTGCGTGCCGGTCTACCCGCACAACTACGTGAAGACCAACACGGTGTTCGAGGCCGTCAAGGCCGGTGTGCCGAATGCGCGCACCGCGTGGGCCGACAAGCACGCGTGGGGCTACGACTGGCTGAACGGCCCGTCGGGCACCGGCGTCGACGACCTGATGCGCACCGAGATCAATTCGATCGACCCGGCGACCAACACCGACTATACGGACGTCTACTCGCACACCGCGCGCTTCGACAACCTGCACGTGCAGGCGCTGATCCGCCAGATCGGCGGCCGCGATTCGAGCGGCACGAAGACCGCGCCGGTGCCGACGCTGTTCGGTGCGAACTTCCAGACGCTGAGCGTCGCGCAGAAGGCGCCGGTCGCGAAGGGCGGCGGCTATCTCGACGCCGATTTCACGCCGAACGGGCAGGTTGCGAACGCGATCACGTATGTTGACGACGCGATCGGCCACGTCGTCGCGGCGTTGAAGCAGGCGAACCTGTATTCGTCGACGGCCGTGATCGTCACGGCGAAGCACGGCCAGTCGCCGAGCGATCACACGAAGCTCGTGAAGAACGGCGACACGCTGACGAAGCTGCTCGAAGCGAACAATTTCCTCGACCCGAACGGCAACTTCGGCCAGAACAACACGACGACGGGCAACCTGAACGACGGTTCGGGCCTGGTCGGCACGGGCTTCGTGCAGACCGACGACGTCGGGCTGATCTGGCTGCGCGACCGCAGCCAGCGCACGGCCGTCGTGCAGGCGCTGAAGGCGAACCTCGGCTGCAACGCGCCGGGGATCTGCGCGGACGGCCCGCAGGCGTACGTGCTGTACGGCGCGGCGCTGGCCGACCGCTTCGGCGATCCGGCCAACGGCCGCACACCGGACATCGTCGTCCAGCCGAATCCGGGCGTGATCTACACGTCGAGCACGAAGAAGGACGAGGAGCACGGTGGCAACGCGCCGGACGACAGCCACCTCGGCCTGCTCGTGTCGTATCCGGGCATTCATCGTGCGCGCACGGTGAACGATGTCGTCGGCACGAAGCAGGTCGCGCCGACGATCCTCGCGCTGCTCGGCGCCGATCCGCGCCTGCTGCAGGCGGTCGTGGCCGAGAACACGCGCGTGCTGCCGGGGCTCGGTATCGGGCGTTGAGCGTGGGGAAGGGCGGTACGCCTGCGGCATGACCCGGGCGCATCACGGCGCCGCGATGCCGGTGCATGGCTTGAATTCAGGCGCGTGCACCGGCATATTCGTCGCGCATCACCCGTTCAACGACGTACCGAGAGGATCGTTCATGCGTCTACTGCTTGCCCTGCTGCTCCCGTGGTTCCAGTTCTTCACGATCGGCCGCCCGATCGCCGGGATCATTTGCCTGCTCCTGCAACTCACGATCATCGGCTGGCTGCCGGCCGCGATCTGGTCGGTGTATGCGCTGAGCCAGTACAAGACCGATCGCAAGATCGACGCGGCGCTGCGCGGACGGGGGTAGGCGGAGGGCGTGGTGGCGTCGCGTTTCAAGCGGCGCATGCGAACCTGGCAAATCGGCCGGCGATATGAAAACGGCCGCTACGATCGTCGTTCGATCGCAGCGGCCGCTCCGCCTACTTCACCGCAAACAGCGTCAGGTTCATGAAGATCTTGAACGCATAGCCGAGCGTGACGGCGCCGACCACGCCGCCCGCCCACAGAACGACGAACCACATCCAGCCGCGCATCCGCGGCCGCGGCGCGCCGGGCTGGCCGGCGGTGGAATCAGTGGTGGTAGTAATGCTGGTCTTCATGGCGCACCTTGCCTCGGAATACCCAATAACCCATCGTCGTGTAGGCGATGATGATCGGGAGGATAACCGCTGCGCCGACCAGCGTGAAGGTCTGGCTCGAACGCGGCGCCGCCGCTTCCCAGATCGTCATCGTCTGAGGAATCGCATACGGGAACAGCGTGACGAGCAGGCCGACGTAGCCGAGCAGCACCAGCGCCAGCGCGAGCACGAACGGCGTCATGTCGTGCCGGTCGCGCACCGCGCGGCGCATCCACACCGCGCACGCGGCGACCAGGAACGGCACCGGCAGCAGGCGCCAGAACAGGCCCGATTCGAACCAGCGCTGCGCGATGGCCGGGTCCTGCAGCGGCGTCCAAAGGCTGACGATCGCGATGAAGCCGAGCAGCACGACGGTCAGCGGCCACACGACGCGATGCAGGCGGCGCTGCAGGTCGCCTTCGGTCTTCGCGACGAGCCAGCAGCAGCCGAGCAGCGCGTATGTCACGATCAGGCCGAGGCCGGTCAGCAGGCTGAACGGCGTGAGCCAGTCGAACGCACCGCCCGCGTACACGCCGTCCTTCACGTCGATGCCCTGCAGGAACGCGCCGAGCGCGATGCCCTGGAACAGCGTCGCGCCGGCCGAGCCGCCGATGAACGCGAGATCCCACAGCTGCTTCGTGCGCCGCGCCTTCGCGCGGATCTCGAACGACACGCCGCGGAAGATCAGGCACACCAGCATGAAGATCAGCGGCAGGTACAGCGCCGACAGCACGGTCGAATAGACGATCGGGAACACGGCGAACAGCCCGGCGCCGCCGAGCACGAGCCACGTCTCGTTGCCGTCCCACACGGGCGCGACCGTGTTCATCATCAGGTCGCGTTCCTTTTCGTCCGGGAAGAACGGGAAGACGATGCCGATGCCGAGGTCGAAGCCGTCGAGCACGACGTACATGAAGAGCCCCAATGCGATGATTGCGGCCCAGATTACGGTGACGTCCATAGGTTTTCTCGTTTGCGAATGGGGTAGGCTCAGACGGTCTCGATCAGCTCGTCGACGGCCGACATCGGGCGGCGCGCGGTGTGATCGGGGCGCGTGTCCGGTTTATCGTCGTGCTCGACGTCGGGCAGCGCCGGGCCGGCCTTCATCAGCTTCAGCATGTAGTACACGCCCGTGCCGAACACCAGGAAGTACACGATCACGAACGTCATCATCGACAGGCTGACCTGCTGCACCGACAGCGGCGACACGGCCTGCGCGGTGCGCATCACGCCATACACGACCCACGGCTGGCGGCCGGCTTCGGTCGTGACCCAGCCCGCGAGCAGCGACACGAAACCGGTCGGGCCCATCACGAGCGCGAAGCGCTGGAACCACTTCGATTCGTACAGGCGGCCGCGGCGGCGCAGCAGCCACGCGAGCGCGGCGAGGCCGATCATCGCGAAGCCGAGGCCGACCATGATCCGGAAGCTCCAGAACACGACCGTCGAATTCGGGCGGTCCTCAGGCGGGAAGTCCTTCAGCCCGCGGATTTCGCCGTCCCAGCTGTGCGTGAGGATCAGGCTGCCGAGGTGCGGCACCTTCACCGCGTAGCGGGTCGTTTCCGCCTGCATGTCCGGAATGCCGAACAGGTTGAGCGCGGTGCCGCCCTTTTCGGTTTCCCACAGCCCCTCGATCGCGGCGATCTTCGCGGGCTGGTGCTTCAGCGTGTTGATGCCGTGCTGGTCGCCGATCACGGCCTGCAGCGGCGCGAGCACCAGCAGCAGCCACAGCGCCATCGAGAACATCTTCTTCACGCCCTTGTCGCGGCGGCCCTTCAGCAGGTGCCACGCGCCGGTCGCGGCCACCACGAGCGCGGCGACGATGAACGCGGCGATCGCCATGTGGAACAGGCGGTACGGGAACGACGGGTTGAAGATGATCGCGAACCAGTCGGTCGGCACGACGCGGCCGTCGACGATCTCGAAGCCCTGCGGCGTCTGCATCCAGCTGTTCGACGCGAGGATCCAGAACGTCGAGATCAGCGTGCCGATCGCGACCATCAGCGTCGCGCCGAAGTGCGCGCGCGGGCTCACGCGGTTCCAGCCGAACAGCATGATGCCGAGGAAGCCGGCCTCGAGGAAGAACGCGGTCATGACCTCGTACATCAGCAGCGGGCCGGTGACGGCGCCGGCGAAGCTCGAGAAGCCCGACCAGTTGGTGCCGAACTGATAGCTCATCACGACGCCGGACACGACGCCCATCCCGAACGCGACCGCGAAGATCTTCGACCAGAACAGGCAGAGGGTCTTGTAGTACTGCTTGCCGGTCTTCAGCCAGCGATATTCGAGCACGGCGATGAAGCTGGCGAGGCCGATGCTCAGCGCCGGGAAGACGATGTGAAAGGAGACGGTGAACGCGAATTGCAGGCGGGCCAGATCGAGGGCCGAAAGTGCGGTGTCCATACCAGATGACCGAAGCTGACGATACCCGCCGGCGGGTGCCGGCGGACCCCGGCGGACAGGCGTCGGGGTTGGCTGGAGTATGGGCCGCGATGTTGCACCGCGAAATGCGCCAACTCGTCGCAGATGTCCAGTCTGTCGCGCACCATTTCGGGATAAATCGTTGATTCGTATCAAGAAGGTCGTTCGCAGTGCGTGCGGTCGCGGCGTGGCGGTCTGACGCACGTGCGTCAATATGGCGCGTCGCGTCATCGGAACGGTTTTGCGCATGCGCCAACCGCGTGCCGGGACGGCGATCGGTTTCGATCCGTTAGCGCGTAACGCGACCGTCCGGACGGGCGGCCCCGTTTGTCACACGGGTAACGTCGCGCAACATTCGCGCGCTCGCCCGTAATGGATGCCGGATCGCGTGCGGCGTAGCGTTCGGGATGCCGGGTTCGCATCGGCGAACCGGCCAGCCGGAGAACGTGACGTGAATGGATTGAAGCTCGCACTGGGCGCGGCGGCCGCGGTGGCGGTCGCGACGGGCGGCGTGGCGCATGCCGCCCGGGTCGGGGTCTATATCGGCCCCGGCTACCCGTATTACGCCCCGGTCGTCCCTGCGCCTTACTACTACCCGCCACCCGTCGTCGCGGTGCCGGTCGCTCCGCCGCCGCCGACCGAGTATGTCGAGCAGGGGCAGCCGCAGGACAACGGCGACGCGGACCTCTGGTACTACTGCGACGCGTCGAAGCATTACTACCCGTACGTGAAGACCTGCAAGTCGGGCTGGCGCTCGGTGCCGGCGCGGCCGCAGTGACGGAGGCGCAACGATGAAAACCGTATTTCGACCGCTGCGCGTGCCGGCGGTACTGTCGCTCGCCGCGCTGCTCGGTGCGTGCGCCTACCTGCCGACCGGGCCGAGCGTGATGGCGCTGCCGGGCACCGGCAAGTCATTCGACCAGTTCCGCGCCGACGACGGCAGTTGCCGGCAGTACGCGTTCCAGCAATCGGGCGGCGTGAGCGCCGGGCAGGCGTCGACCGCGAGCGCGGTCGGCAGCGCGGCCGTCGGCACCGCGCTCGGTGCGGCGGCCGGCGCCGCGTTCAACGGCGGCACCGGCGCGGCGGTCGGCGCGGGCGCGGGGCTGCTCGCGGGCAGCGTCGTCGGCGCGGGCGCCGCGCAGG
Source organism: Burkholderia orbicola (assembly GCF_900100915.1). Taxonomy (NCBI): domain Bacteria; kingdom Pseudomonadati; phylum Pseudomonadota; class Betaproteobacteria; order Burkholderiales; family Burkholderiaceae; genus Burkholderia; species Burkholderia orbicola. Next base: position 2,034,028 of record NZ_FNKW01000002.1, read on the forward strand.
GCTCGGCCTATGACGTCCAGCGCCGCTACGACTACGCGTATCTGCAGTGCATGTATGCGACCGGCAATCGCGTGCCGGTGCCGGGCGGGATGAGCGGCGGTAGTGGCGGCGGATATGGCGGGGGCGGATACGGCACCGCGCCGCGCGCGGCGCCGCCGATGCCGCCGGCGGGCGTCCAGCCGCCGCCGCCGCGATATTGACGCGCGATCGCGGCGTATCCATCGGCACATGCCGCGTGAATTGCGTACACTCTGAGTCTCGTTTTCGGCGGGGCCGGGCGCAGGGATACCGGTCCGCGTTCACTCAGGGCACAGCGATGATCGATTTACGCAGCGATACCGTGACACGTCCGGGCCAGGCGATGCTGGCCGCCATGACCGCCGCCGAAACCGGCGACGACGTCTGGGGCGACGACCCGACCGTTTTGCGCCTGCAGGCGGTGACGGCCGAGCGGGCCGGCAAGGAAGCCGGCCTGTTTTTTCCGAGCGGCACGCAGAGCAACCTGGCCGCGCTGATGTCGCATTGCGAGCGCGGCGACGAGTACATCGTCGGCCAGCTCGCCCACACCTACAAGTACGAAGGCGGCGGCGCGGCCGTGCTGGGCAGCATCCAGCCGCAACCGATCGAGAACGCGCCGGACGGCACGCTGCCGCTCGCGAAGATCGCCGCGGCGATCAAGCCGCTCGACAATCACTTCGCCCGCACGCGCCTGCTCGCGCTTGAAAACACGATCGGCGGCCAGGTCCTGCCGGAAGGCTATGTGCAGGAAGCCGTCGCGTTCGCGCGCAGCCGTGGGCTGGCCACGCACCTCGACGGCGCGCGCGTGTGCAACGCGGCCGTCGCGTCGGGGCGCCCGATCGCCGAGCTGTGCGCGCCGTTCGACACCGTGTCGATCTGCTTCTCGAAAGGGCTCGGTGCACCGGTGGGCTCGGTGCTGGTCGGCAGCCGTGCGCTGATCGAGCGCGCGCAGCGCTGGCGCAAGGTGCTGGGCGGCGGGATGCGGCAGTCGGGCATTCTCGCGGCGGCATGCCTGTATGCGCTCGATCACAACGTCGAGCGGCTCGCGGACGATCACGCGAACGCCGCGCATCTCGCGGCCGGCCTCGCGCGCATCGACGGCGTGAAGGTGCTGTCGCATGCGACGAACATGGTGTTCGCGCAATTCCCCGAAGCCGATTGCGCGCCGCTCGAGGCGTGGCTCAAGGAACGCGGGATTCTCACGCAAATGCTGTACGCGTCGCGCTTCGTCACGCATTGCGACGTGTCGCGCGCGGACATCGACACGTTCCTCGGCGCGGTGGGCGCGTATTTCTCGCAGCGGCGCGCGTGAAACGGAACGCGCCGGCCGGCGACGGGCCGGCGCGACGTGGCATGACGCAAGACGCGGAGGGTTGACGCGGCGCGTCGTCGGTCGATCGATGCCGTGCCGGCGGATTACGCCTGCCGCGGCGTGTCGGCGGGCGGCGTGCCGTCGTGGAACAGCGATTTCAGCTGCGTGCGCAGTTCGGCGCTGTCGGTGTGCTGGTGCACCGAGACCGCATGCTGCACGGCGGCCTCCAGCAGTTCGTTGTCGGAGTCGGCGGAAATCGCGACCGAGCAATGCATCGCGCTGGGAAACTCGCGGCAATCGATATAGCGGCGGGACATGATGTTCTCCTCACATGAAAGGGAACGGCCGGACCGGGATGATCGGCCGCGCGGCGCGTTCGCGAGGCCGATGGAAAAAGTATAGGCGGCGCGGCCGACTTTCTCGTCGGAGTGCGTACCGCGCCGGCCGGCCGTGTCGATCGCCGGCGCGGCTGCCGGCGCGTTACGGCAACGGTGCGAGCAACCGCCGCGCCGCTTCGACTACCCGCTCCGACAGCGACGCCATCGTCGGCGACTGCACCGTCCACGCGTGCCAGTACAGCGTGACGTCGGTCGGATGCGCGGGCGCGAGATCGACGAGCCCCTGCGCATCGAGCGGCGCGGTGCCGATCAGCGGCTCCGGCACCATCGCGTAGCCGAGCCCGTGCCGCACCGCCGCGAAGTGCGAATGGGTGCCCGGCACGTAATGGCACGGGTACGCGCCGTCCGGCAACCCGAACTTCTCCTTCAGGAACGACGACTGCAGCGTGTCGCGCCGCGAATACGCGACGACGGGCGCGTGGCGCGCGCTCGTGCGGTTCAGCCCGCGCGGAAACCAGCGCACCGCGAACGCGGCGGCCGCGAGCAGCCGGTAGCGCATCGTGCCGAGCGGCGTCGCGAGGCAGCCGCGCATCGGCTTCGGCTCGGTCGTCACGCAGCCGACCGCCATCCCGCTTTCGAGCAGCGCGAACGTGTGATCCTGATCCTCGACGATCAGCTCGAACAGGATTCGCTCGCCGGCGAGCACCGACGTCAGCGCGGGCAGGAACCACGTGCCGAGGCTGTCGGCGTTCAGCGCGATCGTGACCGAGATCGGCGATTCGCGCTCGGCCGCGAGCGTGCTCTGCAAGTCGGCCTGCAGCAGCGCGACGCGGCGCAGGTGCTGCAGCACGCGCTGCCCGGCCACCGTCGGGCGGCACGGCCGCGTGCGCAAGACGAGCGGCGTGCCGAGGCTCGCCTCCAGCGCGCGGACCCGCTGCGTGACGGCGGACGCGGTCACGTGCAGGCGCACGGCCGCCTGCTCGAAGCTGCCGGTGTCGGCGACGGCCAGCAGCGCGGCGGCCTGCTTCGGATCGATCGTCATCGACATGTCGGGAGTATTCCTGTGATCGGAGACGAGAACAGGCGGTAGTGTAAGGCAGCATGCACTGCGGTCCCGGCGGTGAATCGTCCGCGCTGCCCGATTCGTCGTCGGAATCGCGCACCGCGTAGGGGATGCGCGGCGATGCGGGCATTTTGATCTACGCTGTATGGGTGTGCGCGATGCGGCGGGTGCGATGCCGCGCGCGTGGCGGCGAGGTCGTCATGCCGACGCCCGACGACGATATGCAGTATGCCGATCCGACTACACCCCACTGAAGAACCCGCGACGGAGCCACAGAGCAATGATCTTCCGGCAACTTTTCGATCCGCAATCGTCGACGTACACGTATCTGCTCGCCGACCGCGCATCGCGCGAGGCGCTGCTGATCGATCCCGTGTTCGAGCAGGTGCGCCGCGACGCGGCGCTGCTCGACGAACTCGGATTGCGGCTCGTCGCGACCGTCGATACGCACGTGCATGCCGATCACGTGACGGGCGCGTGGCTGCTGAAGCAGCGCACGGGCAGCGCGATCGCGATCTCGGCCGCGAGCGGCGCGCACGGCGCCGACCGCTACCTGAACGACGGCGACCGCTGTGCATTCGGCCCGCGCTACCTGACCGTGCGCGCGACACCCGGCCACACGAGCGGCTGCATCAGCCTCGTACTCGACGACGAATCGATGGCGTTCACCGGCGATTGCCTGCTGATCCGCGGCACCGGCCGCACCGACTTCCAGCAGGGCGACCCGCGTGCGCTGTATCGCGCGGTGCACGGCCGGATCTTCACGCTGCCGGCCGCGTGCTTGCTCTATCCTGCGCACGACTATCGGGGGCTCACCGTGACGAGCGTCGGTGAGGAGCGGCGCTTCAACCCGCGTCTCGGCGGCGATCTCAGCGAGGACGATTTCGCGGGCTACATGCGCAACCTCGGGCTCGCGCATCCGCGCCAGATCGACGTCGCGGTGCCGGCGAACCTGCAGTGCGGCGTCGCCGCGAACGCGCCCGACGCGCAGGCGGCAGCCGACTGGGCGCCGCTCGTCTATACGTTCGCCGGCTTCTGGGAAATCGATCCGCAATGGCTCGAGGATCATCTGCCGGCCGTGCAGGTCGTCGACGTGCGCGAACCGGACGAATTCGCGGGCCCGCTCGGCCATCTGCCCGGCGCGACGCCGATCCCGCTCGGCGAACTGGCCGCGCGCATCGGCGAAATCGCGCACGACCGGCCGGTGGTGACCGTGTGCCGGGCCGGCGGGCGCTCCGCGCAGGCGACGGTGATCCTGAAGAAGGCCGGCTTCGACGCGGTCGCGAACCTCGGCGGCGGGATGCTGCGCTGGCGCGCCGAAGGGCGCGTCGTGATGGACGGCCGATCGTAGCGGCCCAGGCAGTCTCTCGAAAAAAATGCCGGACCGATGTCGAAACGGCCGGGCGCCGTTCGTCGTCAAGGTATCCGATCACGTGGCGCCGCACGACGTGGCGCCGAAACCCAGAGAGACCCCGCGATGATGCCGACGCTTTACGCCCATCCCTTTTCGTCCTACTGCCAGAAGGTGCTGACCGCGCTGTACGAGAACGGCACGCCGTTCGAGTATCGCGTGCTCGCGCACGACGATCCGAAACCGATGCAGGAACTGACCGCGCTGTGGCCGCTGAAGCGCTTCCCGGTGCTCGTCGACGCGGGCCGCACGGTGATCGAGGCGACGATCATCATCGAGTATCTCGGTCTCGCCCATCCGGGCCCCGTGCGCCTGCTGCCCGACGATCCCCGCGCCGCGCTCGAGGTGCGCACGATGGACCGCTTCTTCGACAACTACGTGGCGACGCCGCAGCAGAAGGTCGTGTTCGATGCGCTGCGGCCGGAAGCCGAGCGCGATGCGCGCGGGGTGGCCGATGCGCGTGCGATGCTCGACACGTCGTATGCGTGGCTCGACAAGACGATGGCCGAGCGCGAATGGGCGGCCGGCGACCGTTTCAGCCTCGCCGATTGCGGCGCGGCGCCGTTCCTGTTCTACGCGGACTGGACGCACCGGATCGATCCGGCGTTCGCGAACGTGATCGCGTACCGCAAGCGTCTGCTCGCGCGGCCGTCGTTTGCGCGCGCGGTCGACGAGGCACGGCCGTATCGTTCGTTCTTTCCGCTTGGTGCGCCCGATCGCGACTGACGGGCGCGGCCGTCGCACCGCGTGCCGCGGCCGCGCATGGCCGGCAGCGCGCGCCGGGGCGACGGAACGACAGCAGCAGCGGCAGCATCGCGCGGTGGCCGTCACATCGTGCGCGTGGCCGACTGCGCGAGCGTCAGCAGTTCGTCGAACTGCGTGATTAACTCGAAGCACAGCAGGAACGCGAGCGTATAGGCCGGCGCGGGGAAGCGCCGGATCATCTCCAGCACCTGCGGCGCGAAGCGCGAGCGGATCGCGTCGCGCGTCAGCAGCCACGCGATCGCGATGCCGATCGCCGCGCCCGCGATCAGGTCGGTCGGATAGTGAAAGCCGAGATACGCGCGCGGCAGGCAGATGAACACGACCGAATACAGCAGCGCGACGATGCCGACGCGGCGCGCGATGATGAAGATGCCGGTCGCGATCGCCATCCACAGCATCGCGTGATCGCTCGGAAACGAACTCCATGTCTGCAGCGTCGCCGCACGCAATCCGGCCGACGGAAAGTGCAGGTGCAGGTCGGGGTTGTAGATCGGCCGCACGCGGAATGGCAGCACCTGCGCCAGCACGCGGCCGACGGCGAGCGCGATGAGCCCGCTCGCGACGGTGGCGACGACCAGCTCGCGTTGTCGCTCGCGGGTCGGGCCGGGCTGGAACCACAGCCAGCACAGCACCGGAATGAGCACGAAGCCCTTGAACGTGTAGAGGCCGGCGATCACGCGGATTGCGTGATTCATCAGCGGCCCGAACGTCACATGAGTGAGGAAGACCTGGATCGTGGTGTCGAAATTATTCATGTCCTGTGCGACCCGGACGGACGCGCAGCGCATGACAGGCGGCCGGCTGGATCGAAAAGCGCGCTCGCACGGAGCGCAATGGGGGGCAAGTATGTCACCCGTTATTTCGAAGAAAATGCGAAAAAATACCGGGATTCCCCTGATGAAGCGGGACCGGATGGTGGGGCCGGATGGGTGCGCGCCGTGCGGCGCGGCAAGGCCGAATCGTCCGACGTTTGCGTGCGGGCGTGCAGGGCCGCCGGAAAAATATTTGGGTGAACTGGACAATTCGGTATGCCGCCGCGGACCTTGCGCCGGATGAACGATTGCCGTGCCGGCGCGGCGCGAATCTGCCGGGCGGCGCAGCGTCACGCGCACCGATAAAAAAAACGGGCAAGCCTCATAGGCTTGCCCGTCGGCGTGACGCGATGCCCGACTTCAGTTGCGCCACACCCGCACGGCGAGCGCGGCCAGCGACGTCGCGACGGCCAGCGCGGTCACCGCATTCCAGCCCAGTTGCGCGAGCAACAAACTGCCGATCGCGGCGCCGGCCGCCATCCCGATGAACATGCCGACGAACAGCACAGCGTTGAGGCGGCTGCGCGACGCGGGATCGATCCGGTAGACGATCGACTGGTGCGCGATCAGCGTCGCCTGCACACCGAGATCGAAGCCGATCGTCGCGACCGCGAGCAGCACGAGCTGCGCATGCGGCGACATCAGCGGCGCAGCGGCCATCGACGCGAACGACAGCGTCGCGATGCCGATCCCGATCCGCGTGACGCGCTCCGGGCCGTGATGGTCGGCCAGGCGCCCGGCGACCGGTGCGGCGAGCGCGCCGGCGGCGCCCGCAAGACCGAAGGCGCCGGCGGCCGCGCTGCCGAGGTGGAACGGCGCGCCGTGCAGCATCACCGCGAGCGTCGACCAGAAGGCGCTGAACCCGACGGCCAGCAGCCCCTGCGCGAGGGCGGCGCGGCGCAGTGCCGAATGCGCGCGCCACAGCGCGCCGAGCGAGCCGATCAGCGCGCGATACGGCAGCCGCGTGGTCGGCTCGAAGCGCGGCAACCCGCGCGCGGCCACGGCGCCGATCACGGCGACGCTGGCGGCCGCGAGCGCGAACATCGCGCGCCAGCCGGCCGTCTCGGCGACGAATCCGGCCACGACGCGCGACAGCAGGATGCCGAGCAGCAACCCCGTCATCACCGTGCCGACGATCCGGCCGCGATGCGCGTCGTGTGCGAGCGTCGCGGCGGCCGGCACGACGTCCTGCGCCATCGTCGCGGCGAGGCCGATCGCGAAGCTCGCCGCGAGCAGCAGCCCGAGCGACGGCGCGATCGACGCCAACAGCAGCGCGACGACCAGCGCGGCGGCCTTGGTCACGATCACGCGGCGCCGGTCGAAGCGGTCGCCGAGCGGCGCGAGCAGCAGGATGCCGAGCGCATAGCCGAGCTGCGTGAGCGTCGGCACGAAGCCGATCGCCCGCGCCGACGCGCCGAGATCGGGCGCGAGCGCGCCGAGCATCGGCTGCGCGTAGTAGAGCGGGGCGACGCCGAGGCCGGCGGCGGCCGCGAGCAGCAGCACGAGCCGGCGATCGGGCATCGAATGGGCGGCCGCGGCCGGACGGGCCGGGGCGTGCGCCGCGCGGGGCGCGGCATCGAGACGGGTCGGGGTGGACATCGCGTACATCCTCGGTGGAAGAATGGGATGGACGCGAGTGTGGCGGTACGCGGCCGGCGACGGTAGTGCCGCCCCGCGCAGATTTGTTATACGCTCCACGAATGACCGAAAAACCCTCTTCTTCTCCCGCTGCTGGCGGGTCTCGGCGCATCCAGGCGGTGCCGGTGGACGGCGCCGGCTATCGTTTCGAGCTGATGGAAACCTTCGTGCGCATAGTCGAGGCCGGCAGCCTGTCGGCGGCCGCCGTGCAACTGCATACGACGCAGCCGACCATCAGCCGGCGGCTGCAGGCGCTGGAAAATTCGCTCGGCATGCGGCTGCTGCAACGCACGACCCATACGATGCGGCTGACCGTCGACGGCGAGCGGTGCTTCAAGCAGGCGAAGGAGTTGCTGGCGAGCTGGGCGGCGTTCGAGGCCGATTTGCGCGGCGCGCAGGAGGAGCCGGACGGGCTGCTGCGCGTCGCGGTGCCGCACGCGTTCGGCCAGCAGCGTTTCGTCGCGCCGCTCGCGCAATTCCTGCGCGACTACCCGCGTGTGTCGGTCGAGTGGCTGCTGCAGGACGAGGTGCGCGATTTCGTCGGCAGCGGCATCGATTGCGCGATCCAGGTCGGCGAGCCGACCGATCCGGGCGTGGTCGCGATCCGCCTGACGAAGGTGCCGCGCTTCGTGGTCGCCGCGCCGTCCGTGCTGAACGGCGCCGACGTGCCGGCCGATCCGGACGCGCTCGCCGCGCTGCCGTGGCTCGCGTTGCGCACGTACTACCGCACGGAGCTCGCGCTGACCCATGCGGCCAGCGGCGACACGCGGCGCATCGCGATCCGCCCGCGCATCACGACCGCGAACCTGTATGCGCTGCGCAGCGCGGCGCTGCTGGGCGTCGGCGCGTGCGTCGGGTCGTCGTGGATGCTGGCCGACGATCTCGCGCGCGGCGATCTCGTGCACCTCGCGCCGGAGTGGCAGGCCGCGCCGCTACCGGTCTACCTCACTTATCCGCATGCGCAGTTCTATCCGTCGCGGCTCGTGCGGTTCGCCGCGATGATGCGCGAGGCCGTGCCGGCGCTCGTCGAAGGGCGCGACGGCTGAAGCGGGTGGTGCCGGGCGGCGGCTCGCGGTCAGCCGCGCCGGATTCCTTCCGGCAGGGCACTGATGCGGCGTACCTCGGGCGAATCGAGCCACGCGCGCGACGTCGCGCAGTCGACGAACATGTCGGTCGCGTCCTCGCCCCAGAACAGGTCGCCGTCGAGTACGAAGGTCGGCACGCCGAATACGTTCTCGGCGATCGCGCGATCCGTGTTGGCGCGCAGTGCGTCCTTCACCGGCTGGGCCTCGACGGCCGTCACGCCTTCCGGAAAGCCGACCGCTTCGCACAACGCGGCGAAGCCTTCCGGGGTCGATACGTCCTGGCCGTCGCGCCAGATATGCCGGAAGATCCGCCGGATCGCGTCGCGCGAGCTGCCCATCGCGATCGCGAGGCGCAGCGGCTTGATCGGATTGAACGGGTGCGCGGGCGGCATCCGGAACGCAATGCCGAGCTTGTCCGCGCGGTATTGCGCATGCCGATAGGTGAACACGCGTTTGGCCGCGATCTCCGCCGGCGCTTTCTGGCCCCAGTGCGTGAGCAGCGCACCGAGCACGATCGGCCGCGGTTCGAACGCGGCGGCGGGCGGCAACCGGTCGAACTGCTCCTGTTGCAGGTAGGCGAACGGCGAAACGAAATCGAAATACCAGCTGGCGCTGCGCGCGGCGTTCATCGCGGGTGTCTCCTCGGGCGGGTCCGGTTGACGGTTGCACGTTCGGTGCGTCGCCGGCAAACGGCGCGCTGCGTGCATCGGCGGCCAGTGTCGCATGCGGCCGCTTTTCGCGCTGCCGTATCGCGTGCCGCCCGCAACCTGTTCCCTACGACCGGGCGGCGTCGTCCGCCGACGATGCGAGCCGCGCCAGACTGTCGCGCACGGCCGGCGCGTCGTAGCGCGCGCCCGCGCCGCCGAGGGCGACGGTCGCCTTCTGCGCGAGCGGCAGCAGCATCGTGAGCGCCGCCGTCATCGCCGGCACGGCGGCGAGCCGCGATTTCGGGCCCGACACCGTCAGCGCACCGACGCATTCGCCGGCCGCGCCGAACACGGGCACGGACGCCGAGGCCGTTTCCGGGTCGCGCTCGCCGTACGACGCGGCCCACAGCTGTTCGCGCACGTCGTTCCAGCGGGCGTCGTGCGTGTCGGTGAAGGCCAGCAGCACCTTGCCCGATGCGCCCTGGCCGACCGGAAACTCCTCGCCGACGCGGATCGACACGCGCACCGCCCGCGCGGGCTCGACGCGATATAGCACGGAGCGCACGTCGCCCTGGCGCACGTAGAACGACGCCGTTTCCCCGAGCTCGCGGCTCAGCGTCTCGAGGAGCGGCTCGACCACCGGGCCGACGCGGAACGAACGCTGGTACAGCGCAGCGAGCCGCAACGGCTCGTGCCCGACCGCGTACTGGCCGTCGTCGAGCTTGCGCATGAATCCGCCATGCTCGAGCGCGGCGAGCAGGCGCAGGATCGTGCTCTTGTACAGCCCGGTGCGGCGCGACAACTCGGCGAGCGACAGCCGGTCGTCGGTCTGGCCGAACGCACGGAGGATCGCGAACGCGCGGTCGAGCACCGCGACGCCGCTGGACGTTTCTTCCGTCGCCGGATCGGCTGCGTCGCCGGCGTGATCTGCTGGATTCCTGGGCACGGCCTGCTTCCTTCGAATGATGGTCGGCGGACTATATCGTTCTATCTGACAGAACGCAAGTTCCAGAAAAACGCGATTTCACGGGTATACCCCGCTTATCGCCTATTCGATGCACGCTTAAAGTTCTGTCAAACAGAACTATGTTCTTTCAGATAGAACGATGAGGTGTCGAATGAAGGTTTCAGAAAACACGAAGGTGCTGGTCAGCGAGGTCGGTCCGCGCGACGGGCTGCAGAGCATCAAGACCGTGATGCCGACAGCCGCCAAGCTGGGCTGGATCACCGCGCTGGCCGCGGCCGGCCTGCGCGAGATCGAGGTCGGGTCGTTCGTGCCGCCCGCGCTGTTGCCGCAGATGGCCGACGTGCGCGAAGTCGTCGCGCACGCGCTTGCGATTCCCGGGCTGCACGTCGCCGCGCTCGCGCCGAACCTGCGCGGCGCCGAGGGCGCGTTCGACGCGGGCGTGCACAAGCTGACGCTGCCGGTCTCGGTAACGGAAGCGCATTCGCTGGCGAACATCCGCAAGACGCCGGCGCAGATGATCGACGAGGTGCGCGCGATCGTCGCATTGCGCGATGCGCGGTTTCCGTCGGTGCAGATCGAGGCGGGCGTGTCGGTTGCGTTCGGTTGCACGATCGCGGGTGCGGTCTCCGACGACGAGACGATCGCGATGGCGGTGGCGATGGCCGAATGCGGGGTCGACGAAATCGGCCTGTCCGATACCAGCGGTTATGCGAACCCCGCGCAGGTGCGCCGGCTATTCACGCGGCTGCGGCGCGAAGTCGGCGACAAGGCCGGCGGCGCGCATTTCCACAACACGCGCGGGCAGGGGCTCGCGAACGTCGTCGCGGCGCTCGACGTCGGCGTGACGACGATCGACGCGAGCCAGGGCGGCCTCGGCGGCTGCCCGTATGCGCCGGGCGCGACCGGCAACATCGTCACCGAGGATCTCGTGTTCCTGCTCGAGGCGATGGGATACGACACGGGCATCGACGTCGACGCACTGCTCGCCGCGCGCGCGATCCTGCATGCGGCGCTGCCGTCCGAGGCGCTGTACGGCCACGTGCCGGACGCAGGGTTGCCGAAGGGCTTCCGCTATGCGGATGGCCGCGCGCCGTCGGCCGCGCAACCGGAAGGATGCATGACGGGAGTCGCACGATGAACGATCGACAACAGGCTGCCGCGCTGCCGTACGCGGGGGTGCGCGTGATCGAGATGACGCACATGGTGATGGGCCCGACGTGCGGGATGCTGCTCGCGGATCTCGGCGCGGAAGTGATCAAGATCGAGCCGATCGCGGGCGACAGCACGCGGGCGCTGCGCGGTTCCGGCGCGGGCTTCTTCGGGATGTTCAACCGCAACAAGAAGAGCGTCGCGGTCGACGTGAAGGACCCGCGCGGGCTCGAGATCGTGCGGCGGCTCGTCGCGACGGCGGACGTCTTCAGCGAGAACTTCAAGAGCGGCACGATGGACCGGCTCGGGCTCGGTTACCCGCAACTGGACGCGCTGAATCCGCGTCTCGTGTACGTGTCGCACAAGGGCTTCCTGCCGGGGCCGTACGAGCATCGCACCGCGCTCGACGAGGTCGTGCAGATGATGGGGGGGCTGGCCTACATGACGGGCCCCGAAGGGCGGCCGCTGCGTGCGGGCGCGAGCGTCAACGACATCATGGGCGGCATGTTCGGCGCGATCGGCGCGATGGCCGCGCTCGCGCAGCGCGAGCGCACCGGCCGCGGCCAGCAGGTGCAGAGTTCGCTGTTCGAGAACAACGTGTTCCTCGTCGCGCAGCACATGATGCAGTTCGCGGTGACGGGGCAGGCGGCGTCGCCGATGCCGAGCCGGATTTCCGCGTGGGCCGTCTACGACGTGTTCTCCGTCAAGGATGACGAACAGATTTTTCTCGCGGTCGTGTCGGACACGCAGTGGGTGTTGTTCTGCGACGCGTTCGGCCTGGCCGCGCTGAAGGACGATCCGCGGCTCGCGACCAACAACCTGCGCGTGCAGGCGCGCGAATGGCTGCTGCCCGAGCTGCGTGCGCGGCTTGCGCCGTACTCGGCCGCGGAGATCGGCGCGATCTTCGAATCGACCGGCCTGCCGTATGCGCCGATCACGAAGCCGCAGGACCTGTTCGACGATCCGCATCTGCTCGCCACGGGCGGCCTCGAAGCCGTAACGCTGCCGGCCGACGCGAGCAGCGCCGGGCGGCCGGTCGACACGCGCACCGCGCTGCTGCCGCTGACGCTCGCGGGCGAACGCCTGCGGCTGCGCTCGGCGCCGCCCGCGCTCGGCCAGGACACGTGCGCGCTGCTCGGCGAACTCGGCTACACGCCGGACGACGCGCGTGCGCTGATCGAGGCCGGCGTCGTCGCGGGGCGGTACGGCGCGGACGCCGCCGCGCACGGCGACGCGCCGGGCGGCGCGCCGTCGGCGAACGAAGTGGCGAGCGCGTAGCGCGGCCGCGATTCATCGAACGAACAAAGGCGTCCGGGCCGCGCACCGCGCGGCAGAGGAGCGCCGCATCCACGGAGACAACCATGACATCCGCTTCCCCGGCGCTGCCCGCCGATCGCGAGACCGACACGTCGATCGAGCAACGGGCCGTGCGTAAGGCCGCGTGGCGCTTCATCCCGCTGCTCGCGCTCGCGTATTTCTTCAACTACCTGGATCGCACCAGCGTCGGCTTCGCGGCGCTCACGATGAACCGCGATCTCGGGCTGACCGCGACGCAGTTCGGCTGGGGCGCGGGGATCATGTTCGCCGGCTACTGCGTGTTCGAAGTACCGAGCAATCTCGCGCTGTACCGCTTCGGCGCGCGCCGCTGGCTCGCCCGGATCATGATCACGTGGGGGCTGATGGCGGCCGCGACCGCGCTCGCGACCGGGCCGACCAGCTTCTACGCGATCCGGCTGCTGCTCGGCATCGGCGAGGCCGGGTTCTTTCCCGGGGTGATCTTCTTCCTCGCGGTGTGGTTTCCGGCGAGCTACCGCACGCGCGTGCTCGCGTGGTTCACCGTGTCGACGCCGCTGTCGTCGCTGGTCGGCGGCCCGCTGTCGACGTGGCTGCTGCAGCTCGACGGCACGTTCGGGCTCGCCGGCTGGAAATGGATGTTCATCGTCGAAGGGCTGCCCGCGTGCGCGCTCGGCTTCCTCGTGCTGAAGCTGCTGTCGGATTCGCCGGCGAATGCCGCGTGGCTGTCGGACGACGAGCGGGCCGCGCTGCAGCGCGCGTTCGAGCGCGACGGCGCGGCCGCCGGCCGCAAGAAGCGCTTCGGCGTCGCGCTGCGCGACGTACGCGTGTACGTGCTTGCGCTGATCTCGTTCGGCTTCACGATGGGTTCGTACGGCATCGGCATCTGGTTGCCGCAAATGCTGAAGGCGCACGGGATGTCGACGATGCAGACCGGCTGGCTCTCCGCGGTGCCTTACTTCTTCGCCACGATCGCGCTGCTGTGGTGGGCGAAACGGGTGGACCGTCGCGGCGGCCCGGTCGCGAACCTGGCGATCGGCTTGTGCATCGGCGCGGTGGCGCTCGGCGTGTCGACCCATTTCCTGACGCTCGGGCCCGCGCTCGTCGGCATCACGCTCGCGCTGATCGGCACGATTGCCGGCCGCACGATCTTCTATACGCTGCCGTCGCGCTTCCTGTCCGGCCAGGCCGCGGCCGGCGGGCTGGCGCTGATCAATTCGATCGGCGCGCTCGGCGGCTTCGCGGGCCCCTATCTCGTCGGCTACCTGAAGGACAGCTTCGGCACCTTCACGGCCGGGATGCTCGGGCTCGCGATCGTGCTGGCGGTCACCACGCTGCTCACGCTGTCGCTGTACGCGTTCGACCGGAGTGAATGACATGACCTTTTCGATCAAACGGCGCCGGTTGATCGGTGCGGCCACCGCCTCGCTCGCGCTGCCCGCGTTCGCCGATATGCCGGCCCACGATGGAGCCTCCCGCATGACGCAAAGCAACTACCTCGCGGTCCGCCCCGACTGGCTCGCGTCGGCGCTCGAACCTGCGCTCGAGCCCGACCTGCCGATCGTCGACGCGCATCATCACTTCTACGAACGGCCGGGCTGGATCTACATGCTCGACGACTATCTGCGCGACGCGCGCTCGGGCCACAACATCCAGGCGTCCGTCTACATGCAGGCGCAGACGCGTTATCGCGATTCGGGCCCGGCCGAACTGAAGCCGGTGGGCGAGACGGCTTACGTCGCCGGCGTGACCGAGCCGCTGCAGCACGGCCCCGTGGCTGTCGCGAAAGGCATCGTCGGCCACGCGGACCTGCGGCTCGGCGAACGCGTGCGCGACGTGCTGGAAGCGCATCTCGAAGCGGGGCGCGGGAGGTTTCGCGGCGTGCGGCACCTGAGTACGTGGGATGCCGATCCGACGCTCGCCAATCCGCTGTCGGCGGTGCCGCGCGGGCTGCTGCTCGATCCCGCGTACCGGGCCGGCGTCGCGCAACTTGCGCCGCTCGGGCTGTCGTACGACGCGTGGCTGTTCTTCCCGCAGTTGCCCGAATTGTTCGATCTCGCGAAAGCGAACCCGGAGACGCGGATCATCGTCAACCATTGCGGCGGCGTCGTGCGGATCGGCAGCTATGCGGACAAGCGGCCGGAGGTGTTCGAGCGCTGGTCGGCGTCGATGCGCATGCTCGCGCAATTGCCGAACGTGTACGTGAAGGTCGGCGGCCTCGGGATGCGCATCAACGGGTTCGATTTCGAGAAAGGCGCGAAGCCGCCGTCGTCGGCCCAACTCGCCGACGCGTGGAAGCCGTGGATGATGACCTGCATCGACGCGTTCGGCCCGGGGCGCTGCATGTTCGAGAGCAATTTCCCGGTCGACAAGGGCTCGTATTCGTTCGTGAACGGCTGGAACGCGTTCAAGCGACTGACGGTGCAAGCCAGCGCGGACGAGCGCGACGCGCTGTTCCGCGGCACGGTCACGCACGCGTACCGGCTCGGCTGACGCGCGTGCGCGGCGTCACCCGGCTTCCACCAGCGCCGCGAGCCGCGCCAGCGCCATCTGCCAGCCGGTCTCGTTGTCGGCGGCCGGCACGCCGGGCGGCACGCCGTCGTGCACGGCGTCTACGCGCGTGCCGCCCGCTTCGTCGGACAGCGTGATCGTGATGGTCATCGCGCCGCGCAGCATCGGGTCGTCGGTTTCGAATACATCGATCTCGACGATCTGCTGGTCGGGCACGAGCGTGACGAAGCGGCCGTGATAGGTGTCGGTGTGCGCGGTGGTCTTGCCGGTGCCGGCCGACGGCGCGTCGTAGCTCAGCGACACGCGCAACGCGCCGCCTTCGCGCGTGTCGTACGCGTGCACGCGGCAGGTCATGCCGTCGGGCACCTTCCATTGCTCGACCGCGTGCGGGTCGAGCAGCGCGCGATAGACGCGCCCGCGCGGTGCGTTCAGGTGTCGGCTGACCCGGGTCGAATGCGTGTGCGTGTGCAACATGTCGCCTCCCGCGAAGCGTGCGAGACGGTGCACGCCGGCGCCCGGCGTGTCGTCATGCTTCCTTCAGGAATCCTAGGCGCGGGCGCGGCGGCATGCAATGACCGCACGCGAGGCGGCGGTCAGCGCAGCGCGGCGGCGAAGTCGTCGAGCTGCGTGATGCAGGTGTTCCAGCCCTCGAAAAAGCCGAGCGCTTCGTGGCGCTCGCGCGTCGCGGCGTCGGGATGCATCACGCGCGCTTCGTAGCGGCTGCCTGCGTCGTCGTCGGCCATCGTGATGATCGCCGTGAAGCCCAGCCACGGCGTCTGCGGCCGCCAGCCGCCCGCGAGCATCGACGTGAACGCGAGGCGCGATTCCGGCACGATCTCGAGGAAGCAGCCGGGATTGTCGCTCGTGCCGCCGTCGGGGCCGCGCATGAACGTATGGAAAGCGCCGCCCGGCCGCAGGTCGAACGCGCGCACCTCGGTGGTCCATGGTTTCGGGCACCACCATTCCTTCAGCAGCGCGGGGTCGGTCCAGGCGCGCCAGAGCGCCTGGCGCGGCGCGCGCAACGTGCGCGTGATGACGAGATCGTGGGCTTCAGCGGGTTCGACGTGGCTGGCTGACATCTTGCTCCTCCTGGTGACGGCGTTCGACGAATTCGACGAGACGATCGGATCGCGCTTCCCACTGCGCGCGCTGCGCGGCGAGCCATGCCTCGGCCTCGGTCAGCCGGCTGCCGACCAGCGCGCAGGTGCGCGAGCGGCCGGTTTTCCGGGTCGCGACGAGGCCGCTGCGCTCGAGCACCGCGACGTGCTTCATGAACGACGGCAGCGCCATGTCGAACGGCGCGGCCAGCGCGGAGACGGTCCGCTCGCCCTGGCCGAGCGCACTGACGATCGCGCAGCGCGTCGGATCGGCGAGCGCATGGAACACGTCGCTGAGGCCGGGTTGAAGGTTATCCATTCGGCTAAGTGTAGGCGATGCTGCAGGCATGCAGCGAACATTTTCGTCACGTACGATAGTGGGGCGGCAACACGCGCCGACCGGGCGCCGCGTTGCCGGACGCCCGCCGCCGTCGAGCTCGGCTCGACGCCTGGCCGGTGTCGTTTCCGATTCCGGCCCATGCCGAACCCGTGCGTGCGGCCCACCTGACAACCGGAGAAGGCATGACCGAACCTGTTACCGTGCGCCGCGTCGGCGCGAGCGAAGCGATGGCCTGCATCGATGCGCTGGCCGACGTGCTGATCGATTGCGTCGAAGGCGGCGCATCCGTCAGCTTCATGTTGCCGATCGCGCGGCCGACCGCCGTCGCGTTCTGGACGCGCGTGGCCGAGGGCGTCGCGAACGACGAGCGCATCCTGCTCGTCGCCGAGGATGCGTCCGGCCGGATCGTCGGCACCGTGCAGGTCGTAACCGCGCAGCCGGAGAACCAGCCGCATCGCGCGGATATCGCGAAGATGCTCGTGTCGCGGTACGCGCGCCGGCAGGGCATCGCCGCGCGGCTGATGGCGGCTGCCGAAGCGGCCGCGCGCGACGCCGGCAAGACCGTGCTCGTGCTCGACACGGTGACGGGCGGCGACGCCGAACGGCTGTACGAGCGGGCCGGCTGGCAGCGCGTCGGCGTCGTGCCGAACTATGCGCTGATGCCCGACGGCGCGCTGTGCGCGACGACGTTTTTCCACAAGCAGCTCGCGTAATGGCATCCGTCGAACCGCCGCCTCGATGAAACGCGCCCACGTCGCTTTCGCTCTCACGGGCCTGCTCGTCGCGCTGCCGATTGCCGCGTATGCGCTCGTCAAGCCGTTGCGCGTCGTCGCGCCCGCGCTGATTCCCGGCGTGTCGTGCCCGAGCGCCGACATCTGCACGGACGATGTCGCGAAGCTCGGCGCGGCGCAGCAGCTCTATCGCGACGGCTCCGCGCGCGCGGCGGCGGCCGTCGGCCCGTTCCGGGCCGCGCCGCGCGTCGTGTTCTGCTCGACGCGCACGTGCGCCGATGCGTTCGGCCTCGGCGCGCGCGCCGGGCTGACGCTCGGCGATTTCGGCGTGGTGATCGCGCCGCGCGGCTGGCAGACCTACTTTCTCGCGCACGAGCTGATCCATCACCGGCAGGCGGAAGTGCTCGGCAACCTCGCCGTCGTGACGAAGCCGCGCTGGCTGATCGAAGGGATGGCGTATGCGCTCAGCGACGACCCGCGCCATCCGCTCGCGCAGCCGTTCGAATCGTGGCGCACGCAGTTTGCCGCGTGGAATGCGGCGCGCGGTGCACAGCCGCTGTGGGATGCCGCGCGAGCAGTCCGGTAGCGCGCGATGGCGACGCGATCGCGCGAATGGCGATGAGCCGCTATGCCGGCACGGCGGCTGGATCGTCCGGCTGCCCGACGAGCGCGCGGCGCGCCGCATCGAGAATCTCGTCGGCCAACGCGGGATCGGTGCCGGCGACAGCGCGTGACAGCACGAGCGCGCCGACCATCTGGCTGAGAACGGCGATCGCGTCGTCGCGCGCGTCGGGCGCGGCCGAGCCTTCCGTGGCCACCATGCGTTCCAGTCGCTCGAGATACGCGGCGACGCCGCGCGTGTAGCAGGCGCGCGCCGCGTCGGTCAGCCGCGGCGCATCGCCCGCGAAGCCCGACAGCGGGCAGCCGCCCTCGACGTTGTCGCGATGCGCGCCCGACAGGTACGCCGTCACCTGTTTCGCGACGCTGCCGGCGTTCGGCGAATCCGCGCGATCCTGCATCGCCTTGTCCATCACTTCGGCGACCAGCGCGTCCTTCGACTTGAAATGATTGTAGAAGCCGCCCTGCGTGAAGCCGGCCTCCTTCATCAATTCCGTCAGCCCGACGGCGTCGACGCCGCGCAGCCGGAACAGTCGCTCGGCGGCCGCGACGATCGCGTGGCGGTTTTCCGCCGCCTGTTGTCTCGAGACGCCCATCGATCCCTCCCTCATTCCTGCAATTGCGTCGATTGAAAAACACAATGGCAATCACCATTGACGTGCCGAAGTCGCGCTGGCACCATGCATCGCAAAGACGATGGTGATCGACATTAAGATTCGAGTGTAGCCGACTTCGCGGACGAAGCGAAGCAACCGGCGCAGCATGGATCGAAGTCGGTCGGGGTCTGGGGTGCGGCGACGCGCGGGCGGCGGGACGGCCCGGCTGTCGGCACCGGCGGGGCAACGGTTCGGTACGCGATGGCAGCGTGTTTTTCACTGGGTCTCGAGCGTGCGGCGAACCGGCACGCGCGGGATTCAATCTCCGAAAGGAAGGGTCATGAAGATCGAAGGTGCAGTCATTTTCATCACGGGCGCGAACCGCGGGCTTGGCCTCGAGTTCGCGAAGCAGGCGCTCGAACGGGGCGCGCGAAAGGTCTATGCGGGCGCGCGCGATCCGGCCAGCGTGACGCTGCCGGGCGTCGTGCCCGTGAAGCTCGACGTGACCGATCCGGCGGCAGTCGCCGCGGCGGCCGATGCGGCGCGCGACGTCACGCTGCTGATCAACAATGCCGGCATCGCGCGGCTCGGCAGCCTGACCGACGACGGCGCGGTCGACGCATTGCGCGCGCACCTGGAGACCAACGTGTTCGGGATGCTGGCGATGTCGCGCGCGTTCACGGGCACCCTCGCGGCCCACGGCGGCGGCGCGATCCTGAACATCCTGTCGGTCGCGAGCTGGGTGAACCGACCGATCCTGTCGGGCTACGGCGTGTCGAAATCGGCCGCATGGGCGCTGACCAACGGGCTGCGCCATTCGTTGCGCGAGCAGCGCACGCAGGTCGTCGGGCTGCATGCCGGCTTCATCGATACCGACCTGACGGCCGGCCTCGACGTGCCGAAGGCCACGCCGGCCGACGTCGTGCGCCAGGCGTACGACGCCATCGAAGCAGGGGCGGAGGAAGTGTCGACCGACGAGTTCACGCGGCAGGTGAAGGCCACGCTGTCGTCGGGCGTCTATCTGGAAGAGCCGGCGCCGCGTTGACGCCGCCGGTCGTGCGAATCCGCCGCCGGCGCCGTGAGCGCGGCGGCGGATCGACGCGTCAGACCGTCGTGTCGATGATGCCCGGGATCTTCACGTCCGGGTTCACGTCCGCGTCGTAGTCGACGCCGGCGATCTCGAAGCCGAACAGGCGCAGGAACTCGGTCTTGTAGCCCGCGAAGTCGGTCATCTCGTACAGGTTCTCGTTCGTCACCTTGTCCCACATCGCGACGACCTTGTCCTGCACCTGCGGATCGAGTTCCTTGTAGTCCGCGCGCAGGCGGCCTTCTTCGTCGACGTGCGGCGTCGCGCCGTACAGGCTGTCCTTCAGGAGCCCGTACACCTGCTCGATGCAGCCTTCGTGCGTGCCGGTTTCCTTCATCACCTTGAACAGCAGCGACAGGTACAGCGGCATCATCGGGATCGCCGAGCTGGCTTGCGTGACGACGGCCTTCAGCACCGACACGCGCGCATCGCCGCCGTGCGCGGCCAGCTTGTCGCGGATCGACAGCACCTTCTTGTCGAGATCCTTCTTCGCTTCGCCGATCGAGCCGTTCCAGTAGATGTCGTGCGTGATCTGCTCGCCGAGGTACGTGAACGCGGTGGTCTTCGCGCCGTCGGCCAGCACGCCGGCTTCATCGAGCGCGTCGATCCACATCTGCCAGTCCTCGCCGCCCATCACCGCGACGGTGCCGTCGATCTCTTCCTGCGTCGCCGGTTCGAGCGACACTTCGCGGATCACTTCCTTGTCGGTGTCGAGGCCGCGGAACGTGACGGCCTTGCCGACCGGCTTGAGCGTCGAGCTGATGGTTTCGCCGGTCTTCGGATGCGTACGGCGCGGTGCGGCGAGGCTGTAGACGACCAGATCGACCTTGCCGAGATCCTGCTTGATGGTGTCGATCGTGACCTGCTTGACCTTGTCGGAGAAGGCGTCGCCGTTGATGCTGCGTGCATACAGCTCCTTTTCCGCGGCGAATTTCTCGAACGCGGCGCTGTTGTACCAGCCGGCCGTGCCCGGCTTCGTCTCGCTGCCGGCGCGCTCGAAGAACACGCCGAGCGTGTCCGCGCCCGAGCCGAATGCGGCCGAGATCCGGGCGGCGAGGCCGTAGCCGGTCGACGCGCCGATCACGAGCACCTTTTTCGGGCCATTGGCGATCGGGCCGTGCGAAGTCACGTAGTCGATCTGTTCCTTGACGTTGGCTTCGCAGCCGACCGGATGAGTCGTCACGCAGATGAAGCCACGCACGCGCGGTTTGATGATCATGGAAACCTCTTGTCTGAAAGGCGGGGACGGCCTGAAATCGGAAAAATCCCGCGCATTGTAAAGGAAGCGGCCGATCGCGGGCGGACGCGCCCGGAAGGTGTCGGATCGCCCGGTTATTTCTCTCTTGACAGAAATAACTGAAAAAACTAAATTCCCCACCATGGAACTCACACCGATTGCCGAACGATTCATTCTCCACTGGGGCGAAATGGGCTCGCGGTGGGGCGTCAACCGCACCGTCTCGCAGATTCACGCGTTGCTCTACCTGGCAGGACGGCCGGTTGCGGCCGACGAGATCGCCGAGACGCTCAACGTCGCGCGCTCCAACGTCAGCACGAGCCTGAAGGAACTGCAGGCGTGGCGGCTCGCGAAGGTCGTGCACGTGCTGGGCGACCGCCGCGACCACTTCGAGACGTCGACCGACATCTGGGAACTGTTCAAGCTGATCGTCGAAGGGCGGCGGCAGCGCGAGATCGAGCCGACGCTCACGGTGCTGCGCGATTGCCTGACGAATCCGGAGATCGCGAACGAGAGCCGCGAGACCGAGCAGCGCATCCGCGACACGCTGCAGTTCGTCGAGACGCTGACGACCTGGTCGGACGAAATGCTGCGGCTCAAGCCCGATACGCTGATGAAGGCCCTCGGCATCGGCGCGAAAATCAGCCAGACGGTCAGGCGCAAGCCGTCGAAGTAAGCGGTAACGTGCTAGCGGGCAGAGAGCCCGCTTTTTTCGGGATTGTTATTTCTGTCTGTACAGAAATAACTGTAAATAGAGAGTGAAAATGAACGCAGCCTTGCCGTCGATCTGCCCGCCCGAGCGCACCGGCGCACGCGGCGTGACCGTGCTCGTCTGCGGCGCGAACGGCTTCATCGGGCGGGCGCTGTGCGCGCAGCTCGAAGCCGGCGGGCATCGCGTGCTGCGCGGCGTGCGTCACGCAGCCGGCCCGCACGACGTCGCGATCGACTTCGCGCACGACGTCGATCCGCACGCGTGGCTCGCGCGGCTGAAGGGCGTCGACGTGGTGATCAACGCGGTCGGCATGCTGGCCGATCGACGCGGCGCGACGCTCGACGCCGTGCATCGCGCCGCGCCGTGCGCGCTCTTTACCGCGTGCTGCCGTGCCGGCGTGCGGCGCGTGATCCAGATCTCGGCGCTCGGCGTCGAGCGCGGCGACACGCGGTACTTCGCGAGCAAGCAGGCGGCCGACCGTTTCCTGCAGACGCTGCCGATCGACTTCCGCATCGTGCGCCCCGCGCTCGTCTACGGGGCGGCCGGCGCGTCCGCGCGGTTTTTCCGGATGCTCGCGAGCCTGCCCGTGCACGTGCTGCCGGCCGGCGGCCATCAGCGGCTGCGCCCGGTGCATGTCGACGATCTCGCCGAAGTCGTCGCGCGGCTCGTGATGCAGCCGAGCGATTCGCCGTCGGCGCGGGCTCGCCGCGTGATCGACGTGGTCGGACGCGACGAAGTCGAATACCGCGAGATGCTGGCCGCCTACCGCGCCGCGCTCGGATTTCCGCCGGCGGCCCGCGTGTCGCTGCCGGGCCCGCTGGTCGGCACGGTGGCCGCGCTGCTCGGCACGCTGCCGGCGGCGATGCTGACACGCGACACGTGGACGATGCTGCGCGGCGGCAACACCGGCGATCCGGCGGCCACCGCGGCCGTGCTCGGCCGGCCGCCGCGCGGCATCGACAGCTTCATCGGCGCGGAAACCGCCGCGCTGCGCCGCGACGCACTCGCGATGTGGCGGCGCCCGTTGCTGTTGGGCGCGCTCGCGATCGTGTGGATCTGGACGGCCATCGCCAGCGCATTCATCCATCCGCTGCCCGCGAGCCTCGCGCTGCTTGCGCCCGCGCACCTGACGGGCGTGCCCGCGCTGATCGCGCTCTACGCGGCCAGCGCGGTGGATTTCGCGTTCGGGATCGCGACCGTCGTCGCGCCGTCGCGGCGCCTGTGGGCCGCGCAGGCGGCGCTGATCGTCGCGTACTCGGCGGTCATCGCGGTCACGATGCCGGGCCTGCTGGCCGAACCGTTCGGCCCCGTGCTCAAGAACGTGCCGATTCTCGCCATCCTGTTGATCCTCTATTCAGAAGAAGAACAAGCATGAACACCTATCTCGTCATCAAGGCCCTTCACATCCTGTCCTCGGTGCTGCTGGTCGGCACGGGGTTCGGCACCGCGTTCTACCTGTTCTTTGCGAACCGCACGCGGTCGGTGCCCGCGATCGCGGCCGTGTCGCGGCTCGTGGTGCGCGCGGACTGGTGGTTCACGACGCCGGCCGTGATCTTCCAGCCGGCGTCCGGGCTGTGGCTCGCGCACACGGCCGGCTGGCCGTGGCATACGCCGTGGCTGCTCGCGTCGATCGTGCTGTACGCGGTCGCCGGTGCGTGCTGGCTGCCGGTCGTCTGGCTGCAACTCGAACTCGCATCGATGGCGAAGCTCGCGCACGCGAACGGCGATGCCGCATTGCCGGCGCGCTACTGGCGCTACGCGAAGCGCTGGGAACTGCTCGGTTATCCGGCGTTCTTCGCGATGCTGACCGTCTATTTCCTGATGGTGGTCAAGCCGATGTAAGCCGGTCGTCGTCGCACGGGAGCGGCGGCGTAAGCGGGACAGCAGTCGATCGGTTCATGATGCTTGCGAAAAGAAGAAGGAGTGCAAAGCATGAATGCAAATGAATTGGTGCTGTATTTCGATGGGCGATGTCCGTTATGCGTCGCGGAAATCCGGCGTCTCGGCGAGCACGACGTGCGACACCGGCTCGCGTTCGTCGACATCGCCGAGCCGGGTTTCGATCCGGCGCCGCTGGGCGTCGACCTGCCCGCGCTGAATCGCGAACTGCATGCGCGTCTACCCGACGGACGCATGCTGACCGGCATCGACAGCATCCTCGCTGCTCACACGCTACTCGGCCGTCGCGGGCTCGTCCGGCTGCTTCGCGTGCCGGCGATGCGTGCCGTATTCGCATCGCTGTATCGCCGCCTGGCGGGCAATCGGCAAGCGGTATGGCGGTGGCTCGGGTATCGCGCAGAAGCCTGCTGCGAAGGCGGTACGTGCAGCATCGGCAGGAACGCCGAAAGCGCAGCAGCGAATCGCCCGCCACAAGACATCCCGCGCCGCATCGTCGTGCGCTGGATGTACGCAGCCGCAATCGTGCATCTGCTCGTCGGCGTGGTGCTCCCGTGGATCGCGGGCGCATCCTGGCTCGACGCGTATCACCGCGGCATCGAGCGCCATTTCTGGTCGGCAGCGGCACCCGGAGCCGCGCGTGCCCAGCAGGTCTGGTGGATGTCGCTGCTCGGCGCGACGGTGCAGTGCGCCGCGATCTGGATGCTCGCGCTCGTCCATCTCGGCAACCGGTTACGGAAACGGGAAGTCTGGGGCTGGCTGCTGGCCGGCCTGGTGATCTGGGCGCCGCAGGACATGCTGTTGTCGTGGCAGGCGCAGGTGTGGGGCCATGTAGTGATCGACGTCGTCGCGCTCGTCGCGATGGTGCCGCCGCTGGTCTGGCTGTGGAGGAGGGATACCGCATGAACACGTTGCCTGCTTTCGACTGGGCGCTCAACCTGCTGATCGTGCAGGGCGCGATGGGCGCATTCGATACGCTCTACCATCACGAACTCACGCAGGACCTGCCGCACAGCCCGCGCGCGCGGCTCGAACTGGCGATTCACGCGGTACGGTCCGTGCTCTACGGCCTCGTGTTCGCGTCGATCGCGAACGTCGCATTTCATGGCGCGTGGGTCGCGGCCCTCGCGGCGGTCGTGTTCGTCGAGGTGGTGCTGACGTTGTGGGATTTCATCGTCGAGGACCAGAGCCGCAAGCTGCCGGCGACCGAGCGCGTGCTGCACACGCTGCTGGCCGTCAACGGCGGCGCGCTGTTCGGGATGATCGCGATGCAACTCGCCGCGTGGGCGGCCGAGCCGACGGCGCTGCACGCGATCGACGTCGGCTGGCGCGGCTGGCTGCTCAACCTGTTTGCCGTCGGCGTGACGGTATCGGGCGTGCGCGACGGGATCGCCGCGTGCCGCCTCGCGCGCCGCGCGCCGGACGCCAACCCGTTCGCGGGGCAGCGGCCCGGCCACGTGCTCGTCACCGGCGGCACCGGCTTCATCGGCGAAACGCTCGTCAACCAGCTGCTCGACGCAGGGCAGACGGTCACGTTGCTGGCGCGCGATCCGCTGCGCGCCGCCTGCCTCTTTCAAGGCCGCGTGCGCAGCGTGACGTCCATCGACCAGTTGCAGCCGCACGAGCGCTTCGACACGGTCGTCAATCTCGCCGGCGCGCCGGTGCTGGGCGCGCGCTGGAGCAAGCGCCGGCAGGCGCTGCTGCTCGCCAGCCGCGTCGGCGTGACGCAGGCGCTGATGCGCTGGGTGGAAACCGCCGAGGTCAAGCCGCGCACGTGGATCCAGGCGTCCGCGATCGGCTACTACGGCGTGCGGCCGGGCGACGAACGGCTCGACGAAGGCAGCAGCGCAGGCACCGGTTTCATGTCGGATCTGTGCCGGCGGTGGGAGGCGGCCGCCCAGCCGCTCGAGCGGCACGGCGTGCGCGCGGTGGTGCTGCGGCTGGGCATCGTGTTCGGCCCCGGCGGCGCGTTGCGCCCGATGCTGCTGCCGCATTACTTCGGGCTGGGCGGCCGCTTCGGCGACGGTGCGCAGGTGATGAGCTGGATTCACCGCGACGACGTGCTGCGAATCGTGGCGCGCGCGATGTCGAATCCGGGCATGCACGGCGTCTACAACGCGGTCGCACCGGTGCCGCTGACCCAGCGCGCATTCGTGCAGGTCGTGACGAAGGTGCTGCGCCGCCCCGCATTTCTGCACATGCCCGCCGCGCCGCTGCGCGCCGCGATGGGCGAGATGGCCGAGCTGCTGCTGGACGGGCAGCGCGTGATGCCGGCACGCCTGCATCAGGACGGGTTCATGTTCCGCTTCCCGACGGCCGAGCACGCGCTGCGTGACCTGACGAACCGGCCGCACACCGATTTCGCGCCCGCGGTCTGCCGTTTCCCGCGCGGTCGTGTATAAATCGGCGTGAACCCGTTCGGAGCGTGTCGTGCGCCCCGAACACGCCGCACCCGACCTCACAAGGAGACTGCATGCTGCACGTCCTCGGCAAGATTCCGTCCATCAACGTCCGCAAGGTGCTGTGGCTGTGCACCGAACTGAACCTGCCGTTCGAACAGGAAGACTGGGGCGCGGGCTTCCGCACGACCCACGATCCGGCCTATCTCGCGCTGAATCCGAACGCGCTCGTGCCCGTCATCAAGGACGACGATTTCGTGCTCTGGGAATCGAACACGATCATCCGCTACCTCGCGAACCGCTACGGCGGCGATGCGCTGTATCCGGCCGAGCCGCAGGCGCGTGCGCGGGTCGACCAGTGGATCGACTGGCAGGGTTCGGACCTGAACCGCTCGTGGGTCGGCGCCTTCCTCGGCCTCGTGCGCAAGTCGCCCGACCACCAGGATCCGAACGGCATCGCACAGTCGATCGCCGGCTGGACGACGCACATGCGCGTGCTGAATGCGCAACTCGAAAGGACCGGCGCGTACGTGGCCGGCAACACCTTCACGCTCGCGGATATTCCGATCGGCCTGTCGGCGAACCGCTGGTTCGGCACGCCGTTCGATCATCCGGACCTGCCGGCGGTGTCGCGCTATGTCGAACGTCTTGCGACGCGTGAAGGTTTCAGGCAATACGGCGGCAGCGCGAATCCGTAACGCAGCGCGGGTCGCGCTTGAAGCGGCGGTAGGGCAATCGCCGCCGCTTCACGATCGATTCACCGGCGCGCCTTCCGTCGTCACGCACCGGGCGCCGGCACCGCATCGAGCACGCGGGCGAGAAACGCCTCGTGATTCCACGCGGCTTCCGGCCGCGACAGCCCGAGCCGCACGACCACCAGCTCGCGGCTCGGCACCACGCTCACGAACTGGCCTTCATGGCCGACCGCATGAAACGCGTCGGCCGGCATCGCCCGCGCGTGCGGATCGCGATCGTTGAACGGCTCCGGCACCTTGACCCACGGCTGCGCGCCGAATTCCTGC
This sequence comes from Burkholderia orbicola, assembly GCF_900100915.1. Taxonomy (NCBI): domain Bacteria; kingdom Pseudomonadati; phylum Pseudomonadota; class Betaproteobacteria; order Burkholderiales; family Burkholderiaceae; genus Burkholderia; species Burkholderia orbicola. The sequence continues at coordinate 2,060,772 of NZ_FNKW01000002.1, forward strand.
CGCGACGACTGCGGCGTCGCGCGCGTCAGGTAGCGCACCCAGCCTTCCGGCAGCAGCCGCTGCCCGTTCCACACGCCGTCCTGCAGCAGAAGCTGCCCGAAGCGCGCCCAGTCGCGTGCGCTCGCATACATGTACGACGCGCTGACGAGCGTGCCGGACGCGTCGGGCTCGAACACCGCGCTGCGCATCCCGAGCGGCGCGAACAGCGCGCGGCGCGGAAACGCGAGATAGTCGGCGTCGCTGCCGCCCAGCGCTTCGCGCATCACGCGTGCGACGATCGCACTCGTGCCGCTCGAATACGACCACCGTGTGCCGGGCGTCGCCGCCAGCGGCTTCGCCGACGCGAACCGCGCGGTATCGGGCTGCGTGAACAGCATCACCGCGACGTCGGACAGCGGGTCGTCATAGTCCTCGTTGAACTGCAGGCCGCTCGTCATCCGCAGCAGCTCGTCGAGCGTGATGGCCGCGCGCGGATCGCCGCTGCCGCGCCATTCGGGCAGCAGCGCCGACGCGTCCGGCGACAGCTTGTGCTGCGCGACCAGCGTGCCGACCAGCGCGGCCGTGACGGTCTTCGTCATCGACCAGCCGGGCAGCGGCGTATCGGCCGTGAAGCCGGGCGCATAGCGTTCGGCGATCACGTGGCCGCGCCACATCACGACGACCGCGCGCGTGCGCCGCGGCCGCGCCGGATCGGGTTCGTCGAATGCGCGGTCGAGCGCGGTCTGCAACTGGTGCGCGTCGATGCCGGCGGGCGGCGTGGCAGGTGCGGGCGGGTCGGGCGGCGCGACCGGCGGATCGGGGAGGGGCGGTAACGCGGCGGGCAAGGTGGCCGCCGCCGCGCCGGTCGGGGCCCCGAGTGCGAGCGTGCAGCCGAGCCCGGGCCGGAAGTCGGCTTCGCGTTCGGCGAAGCCGGCGAAGGTCGCCACCGCGCGATGATGGTCGGGATCGAGCGACGGTCGCACCAGTTTCAGCAACGGATGGACGCCGGCCATGATGTCGACGTCGATTACGGACGCGGCCGGGCGGCCCGACACGAACACGCCCGAACACAGCGCCTTGGCCGCATAGCCGGTCGCGATCGGCGCGAGCCGGGACAGCATATGGCCCGTGTAGCCGATCGCGGCCACGAGCGCGAGCGCGGCACCGCGCAGCATCAGCTTCTTGAGGGGAATCGTCATGCGCGAGCGTCCTCGGTGGCGTGCCGGCCGGCAACGATCCGGCAGTGTCGCAGGTTCGGGCGAGGCGGTGCAATCGCGGCCGCGTGACGCGTGACGCGCGACGGTGATGACGGTCGCAGGCGTTCGCGCTGCCGCGTGCCCGACGGTTCGGCCGGCGTCGCGTGGCGGCGAGTTGATATCGGGCCGGCCATCGGCCGATAATCGTCCGGCATTGCTCTCCCAGTCCCACTGTCCAACCGAGATCGGAAAACGCCATGTCCTACGACAACAACAACCCGTTCGCCCGAATCCTGCGCGGCGAACTGCCGTGCGTGAAGGTCGCCGAAGACGACGCGACGCTCGCGATCATGGATCTGATGCCGCAGGCCGACGGTCACGTGCTCGTGATCCCGAAGGAGCCGGCCGCGCAGATCTTCGAGCTGTCCGGCGACGCGGCCGCGGCCGGTATCCGCATGACGCAGCGCGTCGCGGCGGCGGTGCGCGCGGCGCTCGAGCCGGACGGCGTGTTCATCGGCCAGTTCAACGGCGCGGCAGCCGGCCAGACCGTCCCGCACGTGCATTTCCACGTGATTCCGCGCTGGGAAGGCGCCGAGCTGCGGATGCATGCGCGCGACGTCGCCGACGCGGCGACGCTCGAAGCGCTCGCGCAGCGCATTCGTGCCCGCTTCGTGTAACAGCCCCAGCGCTGTCGGCGCGGCCGCCGCCCACCGGCGGGCCGTTGCGCCGACCCAGCCTGTTTCAGCGGTCACACGGGGTAACACGTGTAACGGCCCGGGAAACTCGGCCGGCCACGCCCGGCGCTAGACTCCGCGCATTGTTTCATCGAGCGACAGGAAGGGGCGTTGCCTCTTCGTGCCGGCCGCCGCGTGGTGCGGCGGCGCGGCCTTCGCGCGGTGCCATTGGTCTTTCGCGCCGGGAATCGAGCCATGTCCAGACTTCTCATCACGCTTGCCCTGATCGGCGGCCTGTCCGGCTGCTACGTCGCGCCGCCGTACGGCTACGCGCCCGCGCCGGCCTACTACGGCTATGCGCCCGCGTATTACGCGCCGCCCGTCAGTGTCGGGATCGGCGGCAATTTCCGTATTCGCTGATCGGTCGCGGCGCGCCGACCGGCCGTCCTGGCCCGGTCGGCCGCCTTCGGCCTGACGATGCGCGCGAACTCCCGCGCCATATGACGGCCGCGCACGGCGCGCGGTGTGCGCAGTTCCTATACTTCACAGGAAAGCGCATCCCCGCGAGGCCGTCATGACAGTCACCCCCAAGGTCATCGTCCTGTCGAGCGTAGCCACGCTCGTCTATCTCGGGCTCGCCGTGCTCGGCAGCGGCGGGTTTGCCGCGTTCTTCTCGCATCCTCAACTGACCGTCGTCGCGATCGCGACCCTTGTGATGGCCGTCGCCGCGCTGTTCACCGAAGGCAACCTGAGCAGCGGCGAACGCGAGAACCGCGACAACCGCTGGGTGCTCGCGGCCTTCGCGGTGAGCGGCTTCCTGCTCGCGTACCTGCCGGCGCTGACCGACCGGCTCGACGTCTGGACTTTCGGCGGCGATACGGTGCGCTGGATCGGCGTAGGGCTGTACCTCGCGGGCGGCGTGCTGCGCATGTGGCCCGTGTTCGTGCTCGGCAAACGCTTCAGCGGGCTCGTCGCGATCCAGCCGGGCCATACGCTCGTGACCGGCGGCATCTACAGCCGCATCCGCAATCCCAGCTATCTCGGCCTGGTCGTCAATTCGCTCGGCTGGGCGCTGGTGTTCCGCTCGGGCGTCGGCGTACTGCTGGTCGTGCTGACGCTCGTGCCGCTCGTCGCGCGAATCCGCTCGGAGGAAGCATTGCTGCGTTCGCAATTCGGCGCCGAATACGACGCGTATTGCGCGCGGACGTGGCGGTTGCTGCCCGGCGTGTACTGACCCCGTCATCTTTTCTCTCGCGGTCGTCCGGATGCCCGTTACCGGCGTGTGCGGATGTGTTGCCGCGTGTGTCTCGAACGTGCGATCGCGTGCATGATCGGCGTGTCGCGACGTGGGGTCAGACTGCCGCCGGAGCCAATCCCGACAAGGGTTTCAGCCGGATTCGGCGGGTACGTTGAATGTCTGTGATTCGTAAACAACTTGTTACCACAATGTCTACGGCAGGAATGCGGGACCGGTGCTATTCTTCGCCGCAAGCTCATTGAAATGAATTGGTCCGCAGTCCGGCACAATGCCTGGCCCGACGTCGATCGATTCAGATCGTCGTACCGAGCGGACCTCGATAACCAGAATTGCGAACAAGGAAGAATACGGGAATGTGGAAGAAAATCGCCCCCGCTCTCGTCGTCGCCGCGTTGACCGGCGCGACTGCACTGCCGGCAATGGCCGGTGACTTGAACAACGCGCTCGGCGGCGCGCTCGGCGGGGTTGCCGGCGCAGCGGTCGGCGGCGCGGTCGGCGGCAGCACCGGCTCCGTCATCGGCGGCGCGATCGGCGGCGGCGCCGGCGGCGCGGTGACGTCGAACCGTCGCGAGCGCACCGGCGCGATCATCGGCGGCGCCCTCGGCGGCGGCGCGGGTACCGCGGCAGGCAACGCGATGGGCGGCCGCACGGGCGGCCTGCTGGGCGCGGCGGTCGGCGGCGGCGCCGGCGCGGCACTCGGCGGCAACATGTCGCGCAGCTCGTACGATCGCGATCACGGCGACCGCGGCTACCGTCACCGCAAGCATCGTCACCACCGCGACTGGGACTGATCGTCGCTGGCGCGGCACGGTGCGCGACCGCGCACCGGCGCGCCGACGGCGTCGGTATCCCGACGCGAGCTTCCGCCCGGCGCCCTGCCGGGCCGCTTCGCCGGCCAGACCGGCGATTCTCTTCCGGCTTCGATCAGCCGTTGCCAAATGCCCGATCGACGGGCCGGCAATTCTCCTCCTGCTGTTTTCTCCGCTTCTCGACGATCTCGCGTGCCGCGTCCCAATGCGCGCGGACGGGGTTGGCCGAATCACGCCTGCTTTTTCTTCGCCGCGTCGGCTCGTTCCAACCTGACGTGACCGTCTCCGTGCGACCCTCACGCCGCGATCCGCTGCCGCGCATGTATCGACCGCTTTCGCGTCGCCCTGCGTAACGGGATGCATCGAGACCAGCGCGTGTCTCGCCGCATTGCCGTGCGCTCACGCATCGCGCGAACATCGCGACCGTCAGGATTTCCCTGATAGTCGGCACGCCGCGCAACGCATGCCGACCGCGTATCGCGGCCGCCGGCCGGTAGTGGGAAATCGAATGGATGTCATCGCAACATTTAATTGGTCGATCGCAATCGACTTCGCTATCGTCGGCGATGCTCGCGTACGGAGCCGAACCGTGCCGCCATCCGCGCCTCGCCGCCTGACCGGCGAGCGCCGCGGCCCGGCCGCCGGCCCGACAACCCGGGCCGCCGTGTCTGCTGAACCGGACGGACCCGACGCGAAGCCTGGCCGACCGACCGAAGGCGCATGCGTCTTCAAGCCACCCCGGCAACGATGTCCCGCCGTCGCATGCGTGCCCCACGCGCATGCGAACCGCCCGATGCCGTTTGCGCCCGGGGCCGGACCAACCCATTGCCTGGATGCAATATGTCTAAGACAACGTATTACGCGCCGCACGGCGGCCACCCGCCGCAGACGGATCTGCTGACCGATCGCGCGATGTTCACCGAGGCGTACGCGGTGATCCCGAAGGGGGTGATGCGCGACATCGTCACGAGCTGGCTGCCGTTCTGGACCCACACGCGCCTGTGGGTGATCGCCCGCCCGCTGTCGGGTTTCGCGGAAACCTTCTCGCAGTACATCGTCGAAGTGAACCCGGGCGGCGGCAGCGACAAGCCCGAGCAGGACAAGAACGCCGAAGCCGTGCTGTTCGTCGTCGAAGGCGAAGCCGAGCTGACGCTCCAAGGCCAGAAGCACACGCTGAAACCGGGCGGTTACGCGTTCATTCCGCCGGGCGCGGACTGGACGCTGCACAACGTCAGCGATGCCGCGGTGCGTTTCCACTGGGTGCGCAAGCACTATCAGGCGGTTGACGGCATTCCGCTGCCGGAAGCGTTCGTGACCAACGAGCAGGACGTCGAGCCGATCCCGATGCCGGGCACCAACGGCGCATGGGTGACGACGCGCTTCGTCGACATGAGCGACATGCGTCACGACATGCACGTGAACATCGTGACGTTCGAGCCGGGCGGCGTGATTCCGTTCGCCGAAACGCACGTGATGGAGCACGGCCTGTACGTGCTGGAAGGCAAGGCGGTCTATCGGCTGAACCAGGACTGGGTCGAGGTGGAAGCCGGCGACTTCATGTGGCTGCGTGCGTTTTGCCCGCAAGCGTGTTATTCGGGCGGGCCTGGGCGGTTCCGTTATCTGCTGTACAAGGATGTGAACCGTCACATGAACTTGTTGCTGAATCCGGCGCGCTGAAGCGCGGCGCAAGTCGGATATGAAAACCCGTCGGTGTGAGCCGGCGGGTTTTTTTTCGGGGTTCCGCGCGGGTTTCCTTGGATGTCGGGTGGCGACCCGATTGAGCCATTCGACTTTGCGACCGCAAGACGGCTGTTTTCGAAATACTACGGCCCTTCATCGTGTCGGCTCGGCCGACAGTGTCGAAGGCAATCTTGGTCGCGTTGCTGGATCGCCGCGAATCGCTACCGAGGTAGAATCAGCACTTTGCTTGAGACGACTACAACTTACGCTTGCCGACATGCTGAAAAAGGAGCCCGGTCGGTGACGCCGCCCGCACTTTCTGTTCAGCAGCAATTTGAGTGTATTTGGTCTTTATGTCTTTCAGGTTTGGCAGTCCGATTTGACTAACCATCGCGGCGGCGACGCCCCAAACAGGATTATTAGTAATCGTTGCAGCGGCGATGCCGACAGCGCCCACCGCGAGACAAGCTGGAACGTCCAGTCCAAACAGTTTTAGCTTCTTGTTTCGTGCTTCCAAGAGATCCGCTTGATGCTTCTCAAACGCACGATCGAGATTGCTGACGACTTGATCCGCGGTTCGGAAATAGTTGTTCGGGTCGGCCTTGATTAACTCGGAAACTCCGGTTCCAAGCAGAGAGCGGATTTCGTCCATCAAACCATTTCTCCGGAGTTCGAGCACAGCCTGTACGGGGACGTTTCCGAGCCACGACAGATTTTTGTCACGCTCATGGGCCAACGCGTGTACGACGTGCATGCTCTGGGCTCGCTCTTCCCCTTGAGCTCCCGTCGGTTGCCCTTCGTAGTCGAGAAGCCACGTGTAATATTTCCACGACGTTTCGGCGTTGATCAGCGGCGTTCCGCCAAAGTGGATGGCGTTTTGCTGCGCCCCGAGGGCTTGCGACATTCGTCCGAGACAGCTTTGCAGGACATGATTTCCGGCAATGCCTTTATCCATGCCGGGAATCATCGTAGTCTCTTCATCGACGGCGCGATGCAGTTGCTCGCGCGCCGTATATCCCCAGTCGGTATCGAAGACCAGACGGTCTGAACCCTTAAGTTCCGCGATGACCTGGTCGATCGTCTGTAGTTTTTCGCAGAATTCCTTGAGATGATCAACCGATTCGAACTGACGATGGAACAGATATTCTGCGTGTTTCAAGGCCGAAGGCATCGCTCGCTTCACCAGAGTCTTTCGTTCTTCGGTATGGATATCGTCATGATTGGGCAGCACTAACGCCACTGGCGGATCGAATTCAGCCGTTGCGATCCCCCGATATGTCATTGCCGTCAGCATGTGCTTGATCAGCATACTCGCCACTTCGCGATCTGATGCTATCCCAATCATTGGAGCAATTCTCAGGATCGGACATGGAAGAATGATCGTGTCGACGTAGAGACCCGCGGTCGACACAGCGTTTTCCCAATGCGCCGGAAAGAGATCGCCACAAAAAGCGGCTTTCAATTGCTCACCGTCCTGCAAGTGATACGATCCTGAATCGAAGACGCCTGCCCAAAACTCGCGTAAAGCGTCAACAAAGTCTGGCAGGTTATCTGTAAGATTTTTTACGAAGTCGCTGTTCTCGCGCATCCCGTGCGCGACCTGCGCAGGGTCAACCCCAGCCTTCTGCATTTGTTCAAACAGCCAGCCGAACTCTTGGAAGAGAAAATCAAAATAGAGCCCTTGGATCTGAGCTAGGCTGATGCTGCTTTTGGCCTCGTCTCGATACTGCATTGCGCGAATGGCCAATGTAGCCGCGCGCACGCGGCCGTCCACAGTATTTGGATCGACTTTCCCATCCGGACGCAGTCGGATGGCCTGCATGCTCTTCGTGAAGCCTTCGACAAGCTGTCCGGCGAACCGCATCTTGCCTTGCTCGATCCGCTCCCGCAGGAGAAATACTCGATCAGTAAGGTCTTGGACTTCTTCTTCCGTGTATAAGCGTTTTTCCATCTTTTCCCCGGAGTTCAATCGGTGCCAACGAGCTGCTAGAGTTTAACCGCTCCTCCAAACGTAGACTTCTCGATAGCCGCTATTCGGCAGGGCAGTTTCCGCGACATATGACACGTCGAATTTGGCCGACCAAGTGACCGTTCAACACCGCAAACTGAATGGCTGCTTTCCGGTGCAGGACCGTCGCCTGAGTGTCCAGCCAACGATCCCGGCGGATGACGCTTCCTGGCCGAAAGGCGCCGATTCTCTCCGCATTCCCCCGTAACTCGTAACGAGTCTGTTTTCATCGGCGATGTGTATCGCTACAGCCCGAGCGCCCCCGCCGCAAGCATCGCGACCGCCAGCCGCGTATCGGCCGGCAGCTCGTCTTCCATCAACCACACCGCCGACAGCCCCGACCACGCGAGAATCCATTGCAGCAGCCGGCGCCGGTCGAGTCCCGCGGCGTCAGCCACGAGCACAACGCGTCGCTCGAATCGCACGGGATCGACCGCGATGTCATGCGCAGGATTGCAGAACAGATTCGCGTAATCGAACGCGCGCTCGCCGCGCAGCCCTTTCGGGTCGATTGCGCGCCAGCCGCGATCGCCGAAATGCAGGATGTTGTCGTGATGGATGTCGCCGTGCAGCACGACTTCGTCGACGGACGGCCCAGCCAGCAACTGACGAGCGATCGTTGCCGAGCGGCGCAGCGTGTCGTGGTCGGCATCGTTCCACAGCAGCGCGTAGAACCAGTCGTGCAGCGGCACGACCGGAGGCACCAGCGGCGCACGATGCGCGTGCAGCCGCGCGACGACGTCGCAAGCGATACGCATCGTATCGTCGTCGTGGCCCGCAGCCGACAACGCAGCCAGCGACGGCGCCGGCTGCGCGCGTTCGAGCAGGATCGCGTCGCCGTCGTGCTGCCACACCTGCGCGGCGCCTTGCCCGTTCCACCAGGCCATCAGCGCATTGCCGCGGCGCTCTTCGTCGCACGTCGCGACTTTCAGCATCGCGGGCCGCGCGTGCCAGACGACCGGCAGCAGGCCGCCGCTCGCGGTCAGGATCGGGCCGCCGTCGGGAATGAGGCCCCACAGGTCGAGATATCGATCGAACATCCGACGATGGTACAAGCGAACCGGCTCGCGCGCCCGCAACGACATGCCGCCGACCCGCATACCCGGTCCAAGCAGGACCTAAAGCGCTTTCCTAAATAAAATTTAGCCAGCCAAACTTTGGCTAAAGAATGTTCCGGTTTCGCGCCATCCCTTCGACAATGCGCGCCTTTCGTGACCGATCGGCGCCGCTCGCGCGCCGGCCGTCGCGGCACTGCAGAAGGAGCCCGACATGACCGATCCCACCGCCAACCCGTCGCCGCCGCCCGCGCCGCCATCCACACCGCCGCGCCGCCGCCGCATATGGCGCACGCTCGCGGGCGCGCTGCTCGGCCTGACGCTCGCGTGCGCGGGCATCGGCGCATGGACGATCGATCGCATCTGGACGCAGTTGCCGTCCGTCGAGCACCTGGCCGTCTATCGTCCCGCGCTGCCGCTGCGGATTTTCTCGCGCGACGGCGACCTGCTGGCCGAATACGGCGTCGAGCGGCGCGAGTTCGTGCCGCTCGAACGCATCCCGCCGCTGATGCGGCATGCGCTGCTCGCGGCCGAGGACGCGAAGTTCTACGAACACGGCCCGGTCGACATCGGCGGCCTTGCGCGCGCGACGTTCGCGAACGTCGTGACGGGGCAGCCGGGGCAGGGCGGCAGCACGATCACGATGCAGGTCGCGCGCAACTTCTACCTGACGCGCGACAAGGTGCTGAGCCGCAAGCTCGCCGAGATCCTGATGGCGGCCAAGCTCGAGCGCGAATACAGCAAGGACAAGCTGCTCGAGCTGTACATGAACGAGATCTATCTGGGCGAGCGCGCATACGGCTTCGCGGCCGCCGCGCACGTGTACTTCGGCAAGCCGCTCGACGCGCTGAGCGCGGGCGAGGCGGCCGTGCTCGCCGGGCTGCCGAAGGCGCCGTCCGCATTCAATCCGGTCGTCAACCCGGCCCGCGCGACCGCGCGGCGCAACTATGTGCTCGGCCGGATGCATGCGCTCGGCCAGCTCGACGAGGCGACGTATCGCGCGGCCGTCGACGCGCCGATCGCACTGGCGACCACGCCGCCGCCCGGCATCGTCGCGGCGCCGTACGTCGCCGAGCGGGCGCGCCGGATGATGGTCGAACGGTTTCATGACGACGCGTACACGCTCGGCCTCGACGTGACGACCACCATCTCGATGCGTGACCAGCGTGCAGCTGAAGCCGCGCTCGACCGTACGCTGAGCCGCCAGTCCCGCGCGAAGCGCGATATGCGCAACGGTCTCGAAGGCGCGCTCGTGTCGCTCGATGCGGCCACCGGCGACATGCTCGCGCTGGTCGGCGGCGCGGATTTCGATCGCAACGTGTTCGACCATGCGCTGCAGGCGTATCGCCAGCCGGGGTCGAGCTTCAAGCCGTTCGTCTATTCGGCGGCGCTGGAGAAGGGCTACTTCCCCGGCGTGCTCGTCGACGATACGCAGCGCACACTCACGCACGCGGAAACCGGCGCGCGGCCGTGGCGTCCGCGCAATTTCGGCAATCGCTACGAAGGCTTCATCCCGGTGCGGCGCGGGCTCGTGCGCTCGAAGAACCTGGTCGCGGTCAGCCTGATGCAGGCCACCGACGCGCGCTACGTGCAGCAGCATGCGGTGCATTTCGGCTTCGACGCGCAGCGCAATCCGGCGTCGCTGCCGCTCGCGCTCGGCGCGGGCGCCGTGACGCCGCTCGAACTCGCGAGCGCGTACAGCGTGTTCGCGAACGGCGGGACGCGGATGGAGCCGCGCCTGATCCTGTCGGTGAAGCAGCGGCACGGCGGCGCGATGTACGAGGCGACCGTGCCGGCGGGCGAGCGGGTCGTGTCGGCGCGCAATGCGTTCGTGATGGACAGCATGCTGCGCGACGTCGTGCGGGCCGGCACCGCGCGCGGCGCGCTCGCGCTGCGGCGTGACGACGCGGCGGGCAAGACGGGCACGTCGAACGGGTCGAAGGACGTATGGTTCGCCGGCTATTCGTCGGGCATCGTCGCGGTCGCGTGGCTCGGCTATGACACGCCGCGCCCGATGGGGCGCGCGACCGGCGCGACGCTGGCGCTGCCGGTGTGGCTCGACTACATGAAGACGGCCGTCGACGGGCGCACGCCGGTCGCTGCGACGCCGCCGCAGGACGTCGCGCTGGTGGACGGCGATTTCGTCTACGCCGAATACACGCGCGGCACGTGCACGGCCGACGTGCCGGCATATATCCGCAGCCGCTTTGCATGCGGCGGCGCGGCAGCCAGCGATGCGCCGGATGCGCCTGGCGATAACGACAAGCGCGATGAACCGATGCCCGCCGCCGTCGACGCGGCCGAGCGCGAACGCGTGCTCGACCTGTTCCGGACCGACGACTGACGCGCGCCATGCATACGCTCTATCTGATTGCGATCGTCGCGGAAGCGATGTCGGGCGCGCTGATGGGCATGCGCCGCGGGATGGACCGCTTCGGGCTCGCGCTCGTCGGCGCGGTGACGGCGCTCGGCGGCGGCACCGTGCGCGACGTGCTGCTCGGCCACTATCCGCTCGGCTGGATCGCGCATCCCGAATACCTGGTGATCACGCTGGTCGCGGCGACCGTCGCGTCGTGGGCGGCACGACACGTCGCGCGGATGAAGACGCTGTTCGTCACCGTCGATGCGATCGGCCTCGCGGCGTTCACGATCATCGGCTGCGACATCGGCGCGTCGACCGGCACGGCGCCGATCATCGTCGTGCTGGCCGGCGCGATCACGGGCGTGTGCGGCGGGATGCTGCGCGATTTACTCTGCAACGAGATGCCGCTGATCCTGCGCGAGGAGCTGTACGCGAGCGTCGCGTTCGTCACGGGTTCGCTGTACGTCGGGATGCAGTATCTCGGCATCGACGCGGGGTTGGCGACGCTCGTCGCATTGGCGGCAGGCTTCTCGATGCGGATGCTCGCCGTGCGGCTCGGCTGGAAGATGCGGAGCTTCGGCGCGGCGGACGTCGAGCATTGAGCGCTCGCGCCTGGGCTTGCCGCGCCGGCATTCAGTCCGGCTGCATCACCTGAAAGACGTTCCCTTCCGGATCGATGCCGTCGACCATCCGGTACGGAAAGCCGTCGTAGCGCTTGAGATCGCGCACGGTCACGCCGTCGCGGGCGAGTCGGTCGCGATACGTGTCGATATCGGCGTCGATCGTGAATACGAGTTTCACGTTGCTGGTGGCCGCGCTCGCGTTCGTGCTTGAGGATGCGGCTGCATGACGGAAGGCCGGGCCGGCCCGATGCAGCGCGAGTTCGATCGCACCCGCGTCGAGCACGGCCCATTCGCCGTCGATTTCCTCAACGACGGGTAGCGCGAAATGCCGTTGGTAGAACGCCTTCAGCAGCGCGACGTCGCGGACGTACAGGATGATGCGGGTCATCGGAAGCGGCACGGGGATTTCCTCGAAGGGGCGATACGACAGACCTGGAGAGAACGCCGCCGTCCAAGGTAGCGCACGGCATCGATCGACGCAATGATCATGCGATACACACTCGCGCTACGCGGGCACCATCACCGGCGGCGTCCCGTCGCCGGTTTCCACCATCTTCACCGCGAAGCCATAGCACTGCGCGATATGGGCGGGCGTCATCACGTCGCGCGGCGCGCCATGCGCGACGATCGTGCCGTCGGCGAGCATCGCGATCGCATCCGCATGCCGCGCGGCGAGGTTCGGATCGTGGACGATCGCGAGCACGCCGAGCTGCCATTCGCGCGCGACGGCGCGGACGGTATCGAGCAGCCGGTGCTGGTGCGCAAGGTCGAGCGCGGCGGTCGGCTCGTCGAGCAACAGATAGCGCGGGCCGGGTTCCGTCGCGTCGTGGTCCGGCCACAGCTGCGCGAGGACGCGGGCGAACTGCACGCGCGCGAGTTCGCCGCCCGACAGCGTCGTGACGTCGCGACCGACGAGCGCATCGGCGCCCGCCCGTTCGAGCGCACGCCACGCGATGTCGCGATCGCGGTGCGCAATGACGTGGCGGGCGCCGCTGCGTCGCGCATGCGGATAGCGGCCGAGCAGCACGATTTCGTCGACGCTGAACGGGAAGGCCGGCTGCGCGGCCTGCGGCAGCACCGCGCGCAGGCACGCGAGCCGCGGTGCGTCGATGCGCGAGCGGTTCACCGTTCAGCGTGACGTCGCCCGTCACGCGCACGCCGTTCGGCGCGACGCTGCCGGTCAGTTCGCCGGCGAAGGTTTTCAGCAGCGTGCTCTTGCCCGCGCCGTTGCGGCCGAGCAGCGCGGTCACGCGGCCGGGCTCGATCGACAGAGACAGGTCGCGCAGGATCGTGTCGTGCCGGCGGGCGACGTCGAGGTGGTGGGCAGTCAGCATGGTCGTCGTGAAGAAGGGATCATCCGCCGAGCGCGCCGCGGTTCTTCCACAGCAGCGCGAGGAAGAACGGCGCGCCGAGCAGCGCGGTCAGCACGCCGAGCGGAATGTCGGCGGGCGCGGCCACGGTTCGCGCGGCAAGATCGGCCGCGAGCGTCAGCAACGCGCCGAGCAATGCGGCGCCGGGCAGCACGATGCGCTGGTCGGGGCCGCACGCGAGGCGCACGCAATGCGGCGCGACGAGCCCGATGAAGCCGATGATGCCCGCGCACGACACGAGCGCGCCGACCGCGAGCGCGACCGCGACGAGCACGCGCCGTTTCAGTTGCTGCACGGGCACGCCGAGATGCAGCGCTTCGGTTTCGCCGAGCTGCAGCGCGTTCAGCGCGTCGCGTTCGCGCGCGAGCAGCACGCAGCCGAGCGCCACGCACGGCGCGACGGCCGCCAGCGTCGACCATTGCGCGCCGCCGAGGCTGCCGAGGCTCCAGAAGGTCAGCGAACGCAACTGCGCGTCGTCGGCGACGAACGTGAGCAGCCCGATCGCCGCGCCGACCAGCGCATTGATCGCGATGCCGGCGAGCAGCAGCAGCGGCAGCGCGAGCCGGCCGCGCGACGCGGCGAGCCGGTAGACGAGCGCCGCGACCGCGAGGCCGCCGGCGAACGCGGCGACCGGCAACGCGGCCGCGCTCGCATGGGCGGCGAAGAGCGCGGGGCCGAGCACGATCAGCGTAGTCGCGCCGAGCGCGGCGCCGCTCGACACGCCGACGAGCCCCGGATCGGCGAGCGGGTTGCGGAACAGCGCCTGCATCGCGGCGCCGGTCGCGCCGAAGCCGCCGCCGACCAGCAGCGCGAGCACGACGCGCGGCGCGCGGATGTCGAGCAGCACCGCGCGCGCCTGCTGCGCGGCCGCGTCGCCGCTCAGCGCGGCCCAGGCTTCCGCCAGCGGAATGCGGTATGCGCCGACGCACAGCGCGACGACGGACATCGCGCCCACCAGAACGGCGAGCGCGGCCAGGACGAACGGCGCGAAGCGGCGCGACGTGCCGAGGCGCGCGGCGCCGGCGTGCGGGGCGCGCGACGGCGCGTTGAAGGGTGAAGCGTGAGCGGGCATCGGGTCGGTCCGGAATCAGGCGAGCGCATCCGACAGGCGTCGATGCAGGGTCGTGACGGCGAGCGGCAGGCGCGGGCCGAAGCCGAGCAGGAACAGCGCGTCGAGCGACACGACGCGCCGCGCGAGGCCGGCCGGCGTCGCGCCGAAGCCGGGCGTCGCGAGCAGCGCGGCGTGACCGCCGACGGCCGCGAGCCCTTCGTCGGAGATCAGCACGACGTCGGGGGCGGCCGCCGCGAGCGCCTCGGTCGTCAGCGGCTTGTAGTGATCGAAGCCCTGCATCGCGTTGCGCGCGCCCGCGTAGCGGATCATCGCGTCGGCGGCCGTGCGCTGGCCGGCGACGAGCGCCTGGGCGCCGGTATGGTTCAGCACGAACAGTACGCGCGGCGGCTGCGCACCGCCGGGCACGCGTGCGGCGACCGCGTCGCGCGCGGCCTGCCAGTCGCGATCGAAACGCTGCAGCAGCGCGGCGCCGGCGTCGCGCACGTCGAGCGCCTGCGCGACGCCGGTGATCTTCGCGCGCACCGATTCGACGTCGTGGCGCTCGTCGAACGTCGTCACCGCGACGCCGGCGCCTTTCACCTGCGCGATCGCGGTTGGCGGGCCGGCTTCCGCCGAGGCCAGCACGAGATCGGGCCGCAGCGACAGCAGCCCTTCGGCCGACAGCGCGCGCTGGTAGCCGACCTTCGGCAGGCGCTTCGCGGCGTCGGGATACGTGCAGGTCGTGTCGGCGCCGACGAGCCGGTAACGCGGCGTCTCGGCGCCGCCGAGCGCGAACGCGGTTTCCGCCAGCGCGCCGCCGATCACGATCACGCGCTTCGGGGCGGCCGCCGAGACTTGGGCGAGCACGCCGCCGGGCAGCGCGCCCGCGAGCGCGCTGGCTGCCGCGCCGCCCAGCAGCGACCGGCGGCGCGGATCGAATGGGCGAGCGCTCATCGCGCGGCCCCGCGCGCGGCCGTCGGCAGCGTCGCGACGAGCGCGCGCCAGTCGTCGCGCTCGACCTTGCCGGGCTTGCGCTCGCCGAACAGCAGCGCGACATGGTCGCCCTGCCGGTCGAACAGTTCGAGCGACGTGACGATGCCGTCGCTCGTCGGCTTCTTCACGACCCACGCGGCGGCGATCAGGTCTTCGCGCACATGCAGGTTGAAGCCCGGATCGAGCACGTTGATCCACGCGCCGACCTCGCGCACGTTCGCGACGGGGCCCGTATGGATCTGGATCATCCCCGCGTTGCCGACGAACACCATGATCGGTTGGCCGCTCTTTGCCGCCTGCTCGAGCACGTGGCGCAACGCATGTGCGGTTTCGACCGGATACGCGTAGTGCGGATCGGCGAGGCGCAGCGCCTGCATGCGGCTCACGCCGAAACGTTGCGTGATGCCGAAGAACTGATGCGTGTCGGTCATCGCGTCCCACGCGGCACGAAAGCCCGCGACGTCGATTTCGGTGTCGGCGCGCTCCGGCGTTTTCGGTGCGCCGGGCACGACCTCGAGGCCCGGCTCCTGCGACGGCGCGCGCCAGCGTTCGACGAACGCGTCGTACGCGGCATGATCGCTGTGCGCGCGCAAGTAGACCTTGTGGATCGCGTGACCCTGCGCATCGAAGAACTGCAGGCTCTTCAGCGGGCCGTGCGCGGTCTCGTCGCGCACCGCGAACGCCGATACCCAGTGACGATAGAAGATGCGCAGGTCGATGTCGCCGAGCGCGAGGCCGACCGGGCCGTCGTGGCTCATCTGTGCGTACTCGCCATCCTTTTCGTGGACGGCCGTGTCGTTGCGCGTCAGCGCCATCACGCGGCCGAGGCGCGGCATTTCCTCGAACATCGCCGGAAAGCGCGCGTCGAGCCGCACGACGTGCTCGCCGACGAACGCGGCGAGCGCCTCGCCTTCGCTGACACCGAGCGCTTGCGCGACGTCGCGGTTGCGCAACTGGCGCTCGGTCTTGAGCTTGATGAACGCGTCGCGCAGCGCGGCGGCCGCGCGGGCCGGCGTGGCGGATTGACCGGGAAGGGCGGATTGCATCATGTCGGACTCCTTCGAGTAACGGTTGGGGTGGGCGCGCGGGCAACGCGCATCAGAAATCCACTTTCATGCTGACGGCGACCGTGCGGCCGGGCGACGAATACGCGTCGAGCACCTGCGAATCGGCCGCGATGCCGCGCACGTCCGACCAGTTCCAGTACTTGCGGTCGAACAGGTTGCGGATGCCGATCGTCGCGCTCACGTGCTTGTTGAAGCGATAGCCGCCGCGCAGGTCGACGACGAACGACGACGGTGGCGTGAAGCACGCCTTGTTCGAACAGTCGGACTTGTCGACGTCCTTGTCGCGTTTGGCGGCCTGAAATAGCAGGTCGGTCTGTACGAACCAGCGTTCGGTCGGCTCGTACCGCACGCCGAACACGGCCGAGAACGGGTTCACGGTATTGAGCGGCTGGCTGGCCGCGCCGTCGTTCTGCGTCGAGCCCTTCGTGAACGCCATCGCCGTCTTCAGCGTGATGCCGTTCGGCATCACCCATTCGGCGCGGCCTTCGAGGCCGTGGATGCGCGCGTCGGCGAAGTTCACGTACTGGAACACGAACGGATCGACCGGCCGGCCGCTGCCGGCGATCGTCGTACGCGAGATGAAGTTGCGGTAGCGGCCGGTGAAGGCGGCCGCGCTGTAGCGCACGACGCCGTAGCCGGTGCCGGCCTTGCCGCGCAGGCCGGCTTCGAACGTGTCGCTGGTTTCGGGCTTCAGGTTCGGATTGCCGATCGACGTGTAGCCGTACACCGGATTCGAGAAGCTGCTGTTCACCTGGTCGGGCGTCGGCGCGCGGAAGCCGTGCGCGTACTGCACGTACGGAATGACCGCGGGGGTGATCTCGTAGAGCACGGCGACGCGCGGCGACAGCTCGTTGGCGCTCGTCGACACGGCCTTGCCGGTGAACAGCGGATCGTTTTCGGTCGGGCTCAGCCGGTACGTGTCGAAGCGCAGGCCCGGCGTGACGAGCAGGCGGCCGTAGCCGATCTGGTCCTGCACGAACGCGCCGAACAGCGTGTAGTCGGTGTCGGGAAACGCCTTGTTCGGGAACGCTTCGCCGACGCCCGGCACCGTGCCGTCGCGCAGGTTCGTCACGCGCGACAGGCTGCCGTCGACGCCGTAGAGCAGCTTGTGCGCGAGCGGGCCGGTCGCGAAGCCGCTTTCGGCGAACGCGGAACCGCCGAACGTGCGTTCCTTGTACTGGTTGTCGCGGGAACGCGAGGGTAGCCTGCCGCGCGTCTCGAACGCGTACTGATCCTGCTTCGCGTCCTGGTAGTAGAACTGCACGTGCGCGGTCTGGAACCAGCGGAACGCGTCGTCGCGAAAGTCGTAGTCGACGCTGAAGCGGTTGCGCTCGAGCCGGTCGTGGGTCGTGAGGCCGAGCGTGGCCGGCGCATTGATCGCCGACAGCACGTCGGTGCTCACGCGCCGCTGCACCGTTTCGGCGGTAAACTTGATCGTGTCGCGCGTGGTCGGCGTCAGCACGAGCTTGCCGAGCAGCGATTCCGAATACACGTCCTGCGGGTTCGACGTCGTGCGCAGCGTGCTCGCCGAGTTGTTGTCGCCGCGCGTGTCGACCTCGTGGCCGCGCCGGCCGTCGGCGATGATCATCCCTTGGATGCGATCGTTGCCGCCCACGGCCGATACAGTCGCGCCGACGCTGCGGTCGGTCGAGTCGTAGCTCGGCCGGAACGAGAAGTAGTAAGGCTTGTGGTAGATCGACAGCAGGTCGCGCGGGTCCTTCGTGATGAAGTTCACCGCGCCGGTCAGGCCGTCGCTGCCGTACAGCGCGGACGCCGGCCCGCGCAGGATCTCGATGCGCTTGAGCGTGTCGAGATCGGCGTAGTCGCCGCGGCCCGCTTCGAGCGGGCCGAACGAGAACGCGTTCGGCAGGCGGATGCCGTCTTCCATCAGCAGCACGCGATTGCCTTCGAGGCCGCGGATGTTGATGCTCGAATCGCCGTCGCGGCCGCCGCCGAGCGCGGCGCTGCCGGGCCGGTACGCGGTGCGGCGCACCGTGATGCCCGGCTCGTAGCGCAGCGCGTCCTTGATGTTGGTGGCCTGCTGCTCTTCGAGATCCTCGTCGGTGATCACCGACACGGACGCCGCCGTGCGGCTCGCCGCGGTGGCGGTGCGGGTGGCCGTGACGGTGACGGGGTCGAGCAGCGCCGCCTCGCCGCGCGCGGACGCGGCGGCGGTGGTCAGGACGGCGGAAGGCGGGGTGGCGCCTTGCGGCGACGAATCGGCGTGAGCCGGGGCGGCGGACAGGCCGAATGCGCCGAACAGCGCGGCACAGATCGGCCGCCGCGCCAGCGTATAGCAATGCACAGGTGGTCTCCCATTGACGATAACAAGCCCGAAGGCTGGCTGGGTGACGCGTTCACCTGGCTGGCCCGTTTGCGCGCGGCATGCGGCAAACGGCGATTTGAAAGGCAACTGACAACTTTACCAGTGTAAATGAGAATCATTATCAATTCAAGGACGCAAAACGGCTCGTGCGAGTGAGCACTCGCCTGCGCGGCTCGGGCGAGCCGTAGGGAAGGTCTTCGAGAAACTCAGGCCAGCGCTTCGATGCGGATCAGCAGGTTGCGCGCATGCGCGATGAACGCGTCGTGCGTGGCGCGATCGCCATGGCTCTCGATCCCGGCCTGTTCGGCGAACGCGATCTGTTCGGTGTAGAGCTCGACGAGTGCACGGCGCGTGTCGGGGGGAAGCGCGCGGATCATCGACACGATCAGCAGTTCCTGCGCGCGAAGCATGCCGGACAGCGATTGAGCGTTCATGCTGGCCTCCTCGGACGATGCGGCGGGGAGCCGCTCTTTCCATACTAGGCGGTCGGCGTCCGCCGTGGAGGCGAGGTGCGTGCGGGGCGGCGGGCGGTATGCGATGCGACGAACGCCGCGCGAGCCGATATTCGCCGCGAGTGTGTGCGGCCCGCGCGAACCGGCGCGGGCACGCATGCGAAGGAAAATCAGCCGGCCGCGGTGGCGGACTGCGCGTCGCGCACGACTTGCGCGACGCGTTCGACGAATTCGGCGTCGACGCTCGACAGCGCTTCACGCTTGCCGTCGGGCATCTCGACCATCAGCCGGTACGTGATGTCCTGCGTGGCCCACGCGAGATAGCCGACGACGACGAGCATCACGCCGACCACCAGCGCGGCGCTCGATGCGCCGATGCCGCCCGCGACGGCGATGGCCGCGCCGATCAGCGAGATCAGCGACGGCACGAGACGGTTCTTCGGAATCTTGACGACGTCGACGTGGCGGATGTCACGCAGCGAGAATACCTGCCCGGCGGCCGACAGGCCGTTGCGCGTGACCATGACGCCACGTTCGTTGAATGCGTTTTCCATCGTGTGTTGCGTGGACGAAAACGCGCAGCGTAGCAGGTTTCGTTGCCGCGTCAAACGAGACCGACTGCCGCACGATGCGTGCGGCGTGGCCGACAGACGGGAGGCGGGGGAGCGGAAACGCGTTCAGAACTGCAGCCGGCCGTCGCCGTAGAGCCGGCCGGGCACGTGCGACGCGACGACCTCGGCGATCTCTTCGTCGGTCGATTCGGCCGGCACGATCTGGCGCCGCGCGGGGGCGTCGAGATGCATCGTCCATTCGACGAGGCGATACGGGCGGCCCCAGGGGCGCTGCATTTCAACCGAGACGCGGCAGCTCTGGACCGGCAGCGAGTGTTGGCACGTCAGAATCGCGTGCAGATGGCTGAAAACGGTATCTTCGATCATCATGGCCTCCGATCCTGTCTTGTGGGCAATCGATGGCGGCGCCGTCGGCGTTTAAAAAAAAAGCCGCCGATGCTCAGGCGGCCAACAGGGGGGGTGAGAGCATCCTCTCAGCCCAGAATTAAGCGAAACTTAAAAGCCTATAAAAAAGCGCCCCGCGTGGAGCGGGGCGCTTCTTGCCGTCGTGATCCGCGCGTGACGCGGACAGTTAAGCGGACGCTTTAGAACTTGTGGCGGATACCGATACGTGCGGCGATCTGGTTCTTCGAACCGGTGCCCGACGTATTGAAGTAGCTCGTGCTCGAGCCGATCTGCGCTTGCACGCCCTTGCCCGAAGCCTGCTGGTACACGACCAGGCCGTACACGTCCGTACGCTTGCTGAGTGCGTAGTCGGCGATACCGTTGACCTGGTTCCAGTGCCACGAGTTGCCGTTCTGCGTCGCGTTCGTGTACGTGTAGCCGAGGCCGCCCGACAGTGCCGGCGTGAAGGCGTACTTCGCGCCTGCTTCATACGCGTTGTAGAACGTGCCGCCCGCGCCCGACACGGTCGAGAACTGCGTACGCGTCCACAGCAGCCATGCCGTTGCCGGGCCCCAGACGTAGCGGCCACCCACGCCGTACGTGCGCAGGTCGCGGACGTTGCCGGTGCTCAGGTTCGCGATCGTCGTCGAGAAGCCGGGCGTCGACTGGCTCGGGTAACGGATGTCCGTGTACGCCGCGCCGACCGAGACCGGGCCGTTCGCGTAGTTCAGGCCGAAGCTGTATGCGCGCGACGAGCCCGCGGTCGTCGTCGTGCCCGTCGTCGTGGCCGGTGCGCCAGCGAAGTCGGTCGAGTTCGAGAAGCCGTACAACGCGCCGAACGTGAAGCCCGAGTAGTTCGCGCTCTGGAACTTCACGGCGTTGTTGATGCGGCTCGACGTGAGCTGGTCGATGTCGTTCACGTGGTACGCGTAGTTACCCGCGACCGTGTTGCCGCCCGTCGAGTAGTTCGAACCGAGGATGTCGGTCGAGAACGAGTACTGGCGGCCGAACGTGACCGTGCCGTATTGCGACTGGCTCAGGCCGACGTAGGCCTGGCGACCGAAGATCGCGCCACCCTGGCCGATCGTGCCGTTGCCGCTGTTGAAGCCGTTTTCGAGCACGAAGATCGCCTTCAGGCCGCCACCGAGGTCTTCGGTGCCGCGCAGGCCCCAACGGCTGCCTTGGGCCACGCCGTCGTCGTACTTGAACAGCTTGCCCGTGCCGCCGTTGGCGGTCTTGCTGTGGTTCACGTAGCTGATACCGGCATCGATGACGCCGTACAGGGTCACGCTGCTTTGTGCGTGCGCCGTGCCGGCCGTTGCTGCCAGGGCGGCGATGGTCAACAGTTTCTTGTTCAAAGGATTCTCCGAGCGAATAAATGGCGTGTCCAGTTGCGGTTCCGGCGCTCTCTACGGGCGCTTTCACGGACCGGCGCAACTTTATCGGCGGGCCACGTAATGAATATGACAGCGACTGTCATATGAAGAATGTGTGGTGCCGATGCGACACTGAATTCTGCCCGGTTGTGCCATTGGTGGTTATACCGAATTCGCCTGTCATTCGATTCCGATCCGGAATATGCACATGAAATAAGCTTGGTTGATCGCGTTCGGGGCCTTATGCCACGATCCGTCCTCCAACAATTGACACGGGACAAGAGGACACCACATGCGACGTTCGATCCTGACCGGCCTCGGCGCACTCGCCGCCGCGCTGGCATTCGCCGCGCCCGGCGCGCACGCCGACTCCCAAACGCTGAAGATCGGCACGATGAGCGGCCCCGACGCGCAAATCTGGACCGAAGTGACGAAGGTCGCCGCGCGCGAAGGCCTCGCGATCAAGGTCATCGAATTCAACGACTACGTGCAGCCGAACGCGGCGCTCGATGCGGGCGACCTCGATGCGAACGGCTTCCAGCACCAGCCGTTCCTCGACAGTCAGATCAAGCAGCGCGGCTACAAGATCGTCAACGTCGGGCTGACCTATACGGCACCGATGGGCTTCTATTCGAAGAAGATCAAGTCGCTGAAGGATCTGCCGGTCGGCGCGAAAGTCGGGATCCAGAACGATCCGTCGAACGGCAACCGCGCGCTGCTGCTGCTGCAGAAATACGGCGTGATCAAGCTGAAGCCGGGCGTCGGCGCGAACGGTGTGAACGCGACGCCGCTCGACATCGCCGAGAATCCGAAGAAGATCAAGATCGTCGAGCTCGATTCCGCGCAGTTGCCGCGCGCGCTGCCCGATGTCGACGCCGCGTCGATCAACACCGATTACGCGGTGAAGGCCGGACTCACGCCGGTGAAGGATGCGATCGCGATCGAGGATCTGCGCGGCCCGTACGCGAACCTGATCGCGGTGCGTGCGCAGGACAAGGACAAGCCGTGGGTGAAGAAGCTCGTCGCGGCCTATGAATCGGACGACGTGCGCAAGTTCATCGACCAGAAGTTCGGCGGCGCGATCGTGCCGGCGTTCTGAACTTCCTTCGCACGTGGCAGCGGCCGGCGGCGCGGTATCGGCCGCCGACGCGCGCTCCGGAAAGCAAATCGCCCGCGTAAGCGGGCGATTTCGTTTGATGCAGCCGATGGCGCGCGATGACGTGCGATGCGCGCCGCGGCCCGGCGCGCGGGCCGCGCCCAGCCGGCTCAGGCCGACAGCAGTGAACCCGTGCGGATCGCGGTCGCGCCGGCGATGCGCGCGACTTCCATGCCGGCCGTCGCGAAGCGCACGACCTGGCGCGCATACAGCACGCCCGACACGCTGCTCTTCAGCGTGACGACGCGATCGGTCAGCGGATCGACGATGTCGGCCACGGCCTGGCCGGCCTCGATCATCGCGCCGACCGGCGTGCGGAACACGATCACGCCCGACACCGGCGCGACGAGCGGATCGGTGCCCGCGAGCGGCGTGGCCGGATGCGCGAGCGGCGGCAGCGGCGCCGGCGTGCCTTCGACGATGCCGCGCTCGGTCAGGTATTCGACGATCGCCTGCGCATCCTTTTCGGCGAACTCGTACGACACGTCGCGTTCGCTGCGCAGTTCCACCGTGACGGAAATCGCGCCGTTCGGGATCGGGAAGCGGTCGCCGAAGCGGTTGCGCAGATCCGACCAGCAGAAGCTGTGGATTTCGTCGAACGGGTTGCCGACCGAATTCAGCGCGAGCAGCGACGCCTTGGCATCGAGATAGCGCGCCAGCGGCTCGACGTCCGCCCACAGATCGGGATTCGTGTAGAGGTGCATCACCGCATCGCTGTCGCAGTGCAGGTCGAGCACGATATCGGCGTCGAACGACAGCTTCTGCAGCGCGAGGCGTTGCGAGTCGAGTTCGGTGCGCGGCTTCTGTTCGTCGAGCGCTTCGCGCATCGCGGTGCGTACGGCGGCCAGATTGCGCTGCGCGTCGTTCGTGAGGTGGTGTTCGACGCGCGGCAGCACGAGCGCCGCGAGATCGTAGAAATTGCGGTTGAAGTTCTGCATCGAGCCGAGCTCGAAGCGGCCGAGGTGATCGCCGAACACGTGTTGCGACAGGCCGATCGGGTTGGGCACGGGCACGATGACGACTTCGCCTTGCAGCTTGCCGGCCGTCTCGAGCGCGGCGATCTTGCGGCGCAGCAGCGTGGCGACCAGCATGCCGGGCAGCTCGTCCGCGTGCAGCGACGACTGGATGTAGACCTTCTTGCCGCCGCGCGGGCCGTAGTGGAAGCTGGTGATCTGGCGTTCGGTACCGACGGCGGGGGAAATCAGCGGATGGGTCTGCGTTTGCATGATGAGGGGAGTGCGGCGCAGCCGCGAATGATCCGTGTGCGTGGAAGATCGATTGTACGTTGCCTTCCTCGCCGCCATCAAACCGGTGCCAGGCCACGCGGTTTTCCGTTGAGAATCATCAGGTTGGCGCGGAAAAAATAACGCCGCCCGCGCCGGGCGCAAAAAAAACGGGCTCCGTTGCGGAGCCCGTTTGCATCGCGCCGAATCGCGCGTCGTTCAGCCGGATTACTTGCCGTAGACGTCGAAATCGAAGTACTTCTTCGCGAGCTTGTCGTACGTGCCGTCCTTGCGCATGCCGGCGATCGCGCCGTCGATCTTCGCCTTCAGGTCGGTGTCTTCCTTGCGCAGGCCGATGCCGGCGCCGTTGCCGAGCGTCTTCGGATCGTCGAGATCCTTGCCGGCGAAGTCGAAATTCGCGCCGCGCGGCGTCTTCAGGAAGCCGATCTCGGCTTGCACCGCGTCCTGCAGCGCGCCGTCCAGACGGCCGGAGATCAGGTCGGCGTAGACCTGGTCCTGGTTCTGGTAAGGCACGATGTTCACGCCCTTCGACGCCCAGTGCGCCTTCGCGTAGGTTTCCTGGATCGTGCCCTGCTCGACGCCGACCGACTTGCCCTTCAGCGATTCGGCCGTCGGCTGCAGGCCGGCGCCCTTCTTCGTGACGAGGCGCGTCGGCGTGTTGAACAGCTTCGACGAGAACGCGATCTGTTCGGCGCGCGCGGGCGTCATCGACATCGACGACAGCACGCCGTCGAACTTGCGAGCCTTCAGCGCCGGGATCATCCCGTCGAAGTCGTTTTCGATCCACACGCATTTCGCGTTGATGCGGCGGCAGATCTCGTTGCCGAGATCCACGTCGAAGCCGACCACCTTGCCGTCGGCGCCTTTCGATTCGAAAGGCGGGTAGCTTGCGTCGACGCCGAACCGCACGGTCGACCAGTCCTTCGCGTATGCACTGCCGGCCGATACGGCGAGCAGGGCCACGGTCACAGCCGCAAGAATCTTTTTCACTCGGTGACTCCTCGTTTTGTTCGATGGGTGCGCGGTTGTGCCGCGCCGTAAGCCTTCGGCCCGCCGCGGCTTCGCGTCGGACAGTCCGTTTCGCCCGCCCGATGGGGGCGCGCGACGTGCGCAAGATTATCAAGACAAAATACCGGCAGGGCGCCTAGGACAAGCCCCGATACCGGGCCCGGCGGCGGCGCGTCGAATGCGCAGCCGTTTCACACACAGGAACGATTCAGCCGAGCGTTTCGTTGACCGCGCGCTGCAGGCACGTGACGAAGTGCGACACGGCGGGCGTGGGCAGCAGGTCGCGCCGCGCGATGATCGACAGGTCGAAGCGCGGCATGCTTTCGTCGAGTTCGGCCGTGCGGATGCCGAGCGGCGCGACCATCGCGGCGAGCGGGCGCGTGAAGCAGCCGATCACGTCCGAGCGCGCGACGAGCCCGAGTGTCACCGCGAACGACATCGGCGAGCGCAGCAGACGTTTCGGCAGCGGCAGCCCGTGCGCCTCGAACATCCCGACCATCACGCTGTGCGGGAACTGCTCGGCGCCGACGGTGACGATCCACTCGGCGTCGAGCAATTCCTCTAACCGGCGCGCCTGCGCGAGCGGATGACCGTCGCGCATCACGATCGTGAATTCGGTCGACAGCAGCGGCAATTGCGTGAAATCGCGGTCGAGCGCGGGCACATGGTGCATCGCAGCGATGTCGAGCGTGCCGTTGCGCAGTTGCGCGAGCGCGTCCGGCACCGTCATTTCCTCGAGATGCAGGCTGACGTTCGGCATCGACTGTCGAAACGCCGTCACCGCGTGCGGCAACGCGGTCAGCGCGATCGACGGCATCGTGCCGACCGCGACGCGGCCCGACATCTCGCCTTTCACCTGCTCGACGGCCTCGACCGTGCGGCGGACGTCGCCGAGCAACTGCTCGGCGCGCGGCAGCAGCGCCGCGCCGCAGGCGGTCAGCTCGACGCCGCGCACGCTGCGCACGAGCAGTTCCGCGTTGAGCGCCGTTTCGAGCTCGCGGATCGTGTGCGTGATCGCCGGCTGCGTGACACCGAGCCCGCGCGCGGCGGCGCGCAGGCTCTTCAGGTGCGCGGCGGAGACGAATGCCTGGAGCTGCGCGATGTTCAGGGGATTGCGGATGCGGGTCATCGGTCGGGTCCGGTTGGCGCGAGCGGGAGCGGTGGGTTCGGGGGCCGAGCCCGCTGAAGGTCACGCATCGGCGCGCGCGCGGAATGCCTGCCGATAGCGCTGCGGCGACGTGCCGACGATACGCGCGAAGCGTTCGCGAAACGCGGTGACCGAACCGAACCCGGCTTCCGTCGCCACGTGTTCGATCGACAGCTCGGTCACCTCCAGCAACTGCTGCGCATGCCGCACACGCGCGGTCTGCAGCCATTGCCCGGGCGACGTGCCCGTCTGCTCCTGGAAGCGCCGCGTCAGCGTGCGCACGCTCGTCGACGCCTTGCGCGCGATCGCGTCGAGCGTCAGCGGCTGGCGCAGGTTCGCGTGCAGCCAGTCCATCAGGTCGTGCAGCCCGTCGCCGCCGGCCGGCCATTCGGGCGCGATGAACTGCGCCTGCCCGCCTTCGCGCACGCGCGGCGCCACCGCGCTGCGGGCGGCGTCGACGGCGACCGCCGCGCCATAGTCGGCCTGGATCATGTGCAGGCACAGATCCAGGCCGGCCGCCGCGCCGGCCGAAGTCAGGATCTGGCCGTTGTCGACGAACAGCACGTTCGGATCGACGTCGACGTTCGGATGGCGGCGCGCGAGTTCGGTGGCCGCGAGCCAGTGCGTCGTCGCGCGCAGGCCGTCGAGCAGCCCGGCTTCCGCGAGCACGAACGCGCCGCTGCAGATCGATGCGATCCGGCATCCGCGCGCGGCCGCCGTGCGCAGCGCGTCGAGCACGCGGCGCGACGTGGGCGCGAGCGGCACCGACGTGCCGGGGACCATGATCGTGTCGGCGTCGGCCAGCGCATCGAGGCGGAACGGCGGGCGCAGCTCGAACAGCTCGCCGCCGACGCGCGGCTGCTCGCTGCACACGCGCACGCGGTACGCCGGCTCGACATTCGGCGCCCGCACGCGCGCGAACGTATCGCAGGTGACGCCCAGATCGAACGGCACGACATCGGGCAAGGCGAGAACGGCGACCGTGTGCATGACGTTCGGGGATGTGGCCAGAATCCGTTGAAAGATGTCATTCTAGCCAGTGGCTCGACCCGGCGCCACACGCGACAATCGCGGCGGACCATCTGGAGGCCTGCCGATGAAACAAGACGATCGCAACGCGTTGCGGAACCTGCAATACCTGTCGCTGCTGGAGGCGATCACGCTCGTCGTGCTGGTGTGCGTGGCCGTGCCGCTCAAGCATCTGGCCGGATATCCGGTCGCGGTATCGATCATGGGCCCGGTTCACGGCATCGCGTTCGCGATGTACGTGTGGGCGGTGGTCGGCACCGCGTCGAGCGGGCTGTGGAGCAAGGCCGAGGTCGCGCGGCTGGTGCTGTCGGCCGTCGTGCCGTTCGCGGGGCTGGCGAGCGCCGGCTGGATCGCGCGCAGGCGGCACGCGCGATGATCTACCTGATGCTGAAGGCCGTGCATCTGGCCGCCGTCGTCACGTTCGTCGGCGGGCTGTTGTTGTCGTCCGTCGCGGTGCGTATTGCGAATCTCGCCGTGCATCGCGCGGTGCGGCGCTGGGATCGCACGGTGACGGCGCCCGCGCTCGCGATCGTCTGGATCGCCGGCATCGCGCTCGCGCTGAGCGGTCACTGGTTCGGCGCCGCGTGGCTGTCGGTGAAGCTTGTGCTCGTCGTTGCCTTGTCGGTGCTGCACGGGGTCCTGGCCGGCACGCTGCGGCGCATGGAGCGCGACGACCTCGTCGTCGTGCCGGCGCCGTGGCTCGGGCACGCGGCCGGCGCGGTGATCGTCGTGATGGCGCTCGTCATCGGGCTGGCCGTGATCAAGCCGTTCTGACGGCGCGAATCAGGCCAGCGCGATCTCGACCGCCGCTAGCGTACGACGCCGAATCCAGCCGCTCCCCAGCCGGATCGCGAGCCAGTACGGCGTGAACAGCGCGCGCGTGCGCGCGCTCGGGCAATGGACGAAGGTTTCGGTGCGCAGGATGTGCGCGCCCGACGCGAGCCCGACCACCTCGAACCGCAGCACCAGCTTCGCATCGCGCGGGTCGTCGTGCCGGACGAAGGCGTCGGCATCCGCGAGCGGGCGCACGTCGGGCGTCGGGCGCCAGAAGCGGCCGACGAGGCCGAGCGACAGCGACGTGTCGTCTCGATGGAGCGGCGTGAAGGTGTCGAAGCCGAAGCGCGCGCGTTCGGGGCGGGCCGGCGCGTGGCGCAGCGCGCCGGCGATGGCCGCCGGGAATTCACGCACCGTCAGCAGCGTGTCGATGACGGGATCGGCGCGCATGTCGAGCGACGCGACGACGTCGATGATGCGCGCGGGCGGTGCGCCGATCGGCTGCGATTCGTGCACTTCGTGGAAGCCGAACGACGGAATGAACGGCGGCTTGCGCGCCGAGGCCCGGGTGCTCGATTCGGAGACGATGCCGAGTGTGTTCATCGCGACTCCTGAAGGCAAAACGCGATCGTAGCACCGGGCGCGAACGGGTGTCGCGCCGTTTGCGCGTGGCGCGTCGCACCCGCAAAAAAGCCTGGAAACTCGCGTTCCCAGGCTGGAGACCATCAACGATGATGGTGGAGGAGACGATGTCGTCCCGATGCGCGCCGCCCTTCTGCCGGCGACGTCGCGCATGTCTCGGGCTCAGATGGCCCAGCCGCCGAGATAGAACGTGACGAGCACGGCCGCGATGAGCACGGTGCCGACGTTGAGCTTGCGGAATTCGCCGCTGGCGACGCGGCCGATCACGAGCGTCGAGAAGCCGAGCATGATGCCCGTCACGATGTTCGCGGTCAGCACGATGAACACCGCGCACACGAGGCCCGACATCGCGTCGACCATGTCGTCCATGTGCAGCTTGCTCACGCTGCCGAGCATCAGCAGGCCGACGTACATCAGCGCCGGTGCGGTGGCGTACGACGGCACGAGGCCCGCGAGCGGCGAGAAGAACATCACGACGAGGAACAGCAGGCCGACCACGGCCGCCGCGAGGCCCGTCTTCGCGCCGGCGGCCACGCCGACGCTCGACTCGATGTAGGCCGCCGCCGGCGCGCCGCCGAGGAAGCCGGAGAAGATCGAGCTGATCGAATCGGCGGTCAGCGCACGGCCGCCGTTGATGATGCGGCCGTTCCCGTCGAGCTGGCCGGCCTGGCCCGCGACCGCGCGGATCGTGCCGGTCGCGTCGAACACGGCGGTCATCACCAGCGCGAGCACGCTCGGCAGCACGGCCATCGACAGCGCGCCCTTGATGTCCATCGCGCCGATCAGCGATGCGTGGCCCGGTGCGCTCAGCGACGGCAGCGCGAAGATGCCGCGGTACTTCACGCCCGGATCGAAGATCAGGCCGAACACCGAGATCGCGATCACGACGAGCAGGATGCCGCCCGGCACGCGACGCTTTTCGAGGCCGAAGATCGCGGCGAGGCCGACGACCGACATGATGACCGGGAACGCGGTGATCTGGCCGAGCGAGACCGGCAGGCCGGCGCCCGGGTTCTTGATCACGAGGCCCACGTCGTTCGACGCGATCAGCAGCAGGAACAGGCCGATGCCGATCCCGGTGCCGTGCGCGACGCCCGCGGGCAGGTTGCGCAAGATCCACGAACGCACGCCGGTGACCGAGATGCCGGTGAACACGAGCCCCATCAGGAACACGGCGCCGAGCGCGACCGTCGGAGGCAGCCCCTTGCCGAGCACGAGCCCGAACGCGGTGAACGCGGTCAGCGAGATCGCGCAGCCGATCGCGATCGGCAGCTTCGCCCACAGGCCCATCAGCAGCGAGCCGAACGCGGTGGTGAGGCATACCGCGACGAACACCGCGCTCGTGTCGAAGCCGGCCTTGCCGAACATGCCGGGCACGACGAACACGGAATAGACCATCGCGAGGAAGGTGGTCACGCCGGCAATGATCTCGCGGCGCTGCGTGCTGCCGCGCAACGAAATGCCGAAGTACCGGTCGATGGCGCCGTTGGCGCCCAGGCCGGTTTCTTCCGCGCCGACGCCGACCGTCGGCTGCACCGGGGTATCACTCATGAGCTTGCTCCTTTATCAGCATGCTGAAACGGCTCGTAGCGAACCGTCGTCAGGGTGTCTCGTATCTAGTTGGATTGATCGGCAACGTCGTGGGGACGCATGACGCGTGGTGTGTGTCGTTACGGGCGAGTCGAAACGATCGCGAGGGTGTCGCGTCGGACGACGCGTGGTGTGGGCGACCCCGTCACGTGTGCTTTGCCGTAGCGAAGGTTAGGCGAGCCGCCCATCACGTCCCATCGGGGGAAGAGCATGCAGCGCATGTCGCAGCGCTTATATCGGCGTGCGACGGGGCTCCGTCGCGCCGGCCCGCGTGTATACGCCTAGTTCGAATCCGTTAAGGCGACTATTTGAATGCAGGGTCGGCGGGCAGCGCGCAAGCGGGCGAGGCACTGGATTTTACGAATTGCTTTCAGAATGGGGCCGGAAGCCGGCGCGAACCGGGGCGGGTGACGGGATTCGCCGCCGCGCAGAACCTGCATCCGGACGATACGACTGGCGCGCGTGCGCGGTTTCCGTGTCGGCGCGGGCCTCAATCGTGCGCGAGATGCGCGAGATACGCGCAGAACATGTCGGCCATCGCGGCCGAATAGGCGTCGATTTCCGCCGGCGTGCGTGCCGTTTCGGAGAACGCCTTGCCGCCCGTGGTGAGCGTCGTCAGGATCAGCTCGCACGCGAGCGCGTGCGTGGCGTCGGGCACGTCGGGCAGCGCTTCGCGCATGAACGCGCTGAACGCCCGGTTGCCCTCGGCCTTCACGTCCTGCGCCTCGGGGGCGTCGCGATAGAGCGGGGCCGCATCGTCGAGGGCGATCCGCATCGGCGCCTCGTCGCATTCCGAACGGATGAACGCATGCACGGCGGTGCGCAGCCGCTCCGGCGGCGTCTTCCGCGTGTCTTGCAGTATCCCGCACAGCATGTCGTGCGTCTGCCGCCACTCGTCGTGCTGGAGCCGGAACAGCACGGACGCCTTGTTCGGGAAGTACTGGTACAGCGAGCCGACGCTCACGCCGGCCCGCTCGGCGACGCGTGCCATCGTGAAGCGCTGCGCGCCTTCGCTCGCCAAAACCTGAATAGCCGCCTGCAGGACGTCCTCGACGAGACGGGTCGAGCGCGCCTGCCGAGGCTGCTTGCGCGTGGCGATCGGGGCGTTTCGGCGGTGGGTCATGAGCGGTTTGCCAATGCGAATAGTAAAACCTGAATAGTTCGTCATATTCTAGTCGGGTGCACTGACGCACTCAACTGCTACCGGAGATATCGCATGACCACCCTGATGCTCGACCCGCTGGCTTCGCTGCTGGCGCGCCTGTTCGACGAAGCCGACGCGTCGTCGCCCGCGACGAGCCCGGCCTTCGCCAACGTGTCGCGCGACGAGCAAGCGCGGCTGATGCGCAGCAAGACGGACTACGCCGATCTGTATGCGCGCCTGAAGGATTACCCGCTTCCCGTGTCGCGCGAGACGGGCATGCTGCTGTACATGCTCGCGCGCAGCGGCGGCGCGAAGGCAATCGTCGAATTCGGCACGTCGTTCGGCATTTCGACGCTGCATCTCGCGGCCGCGCTGCGCGACAACGGCGGCGGGCGGCTGATCACGAGCGAGTTCGAGCCGTCGAAGGTCGTGCGCGCACGGGCGAACCTGGCGGCGGCCGGATTGGCCGATCTCGTGGAGATTCGCGAAGGCGATGCGCTGCGTACGCTGGCTGACGATCTGCCGGATGCGGTCGATCTGCTGCTGCTCGACGGCGCGAAGGCGCTGTATCCGGAGATTCTCGCGCGGGTCGAGCCGCGGCTCAGGGCGGGCGCGTTCGTCGTGGCCGACAACGCGGAATACAGCCCCGACTACCTTGCTTACGTGCGCGCACCGGAAAACGGCTATCTGTCGGTGCCGTTCGGCGGCGACGTCGAACTGTCGATGCGGACGCGCTGACCAGACGGAACGAGGGTGCCGGTGATTTCACGCTTCCCCGCATCAAATATAGGATGGCTGATTAAATCGACGCATGACGAAAGGCGACGGGATGATGCCCGTCGCTTGCGACGCCGTGCGCGTCATTTCAGGAACACGTAGCGCGCGAAGTACGGAAAGCGGCCGACCGCATGCTCGGTCGTGCAGGTCGCGGCCGGCGGCGTGCCGCCCGCCGTGTCGAGCCGCTGCACGAAGCGCACGCCGGCGAGCGTGCCGGTGGCGGCCGGCGTCGCCGCGAGCAGCAGTTGCGGAACGCTGGCCGGGCTGGCGCTCGGCGCTTCCGCGAGCTTCTTGCCGGTAATGCGGCTGCCGTCGAGCGCTTCCCACGACGGCCCTGCACCGTGCCGCACGACGAGCGTGCCGCTTTCATCGAACAGCATCGCCTCCGGGCGCTTGAAGGCCCACGCGAGCCGGTGGTCGGCATCGTATTCGCACGCATAGATCTGCACGCCGGTCGCGGTGGTCGCCAGCACCGGCGTGGCTGGCGCTGGCGGCGCGAGGCCGGCGGCCTCGTCGGCGTGGGCGGGCGCGGTGAAAGCCGCCAGGGAAAGGCCGGCCGCGAGGGCCAGCAGCATGTCGCGTGTCGGGGAGCGGCTTGGCATGACGGAGCGTCCTTTCAGGTCGGGTGACGGTCGTATGGCGTCGATCCCGTCAACGTTAGACGCCGATCGCACAGGCTGCAATGCGGAAATGACAATCGCGGCGATAGTCGCCGCGATTGCCCAGGGCGGGCGCGCGATCAGCGGATCGCGACCGGGTTGATGTTGACCTGCGTGGAGCCGACGTACAGCGGCTGGCCGAGCACGAACAGGAATTCCCATGCTTTGTCGCGCACCAGCGCACGGCTGTCGATCAGCTCCAGGTTGTAGATGCCGCGCTTCGCGAGCATGTACTGGTTGACCGGGAATTCGTCCTGCGTATGCGGATTCGGATAGACCTCCGACGCCCACGTGTCGCCGCCGAACGCGACGATCCCCTGGTCGGCCAGCCACTTCGCGGCTTCCATGCCGATGCCGGGCTCGACGTCGAGGAACTGCTTGTCGTCCTTGCCGATCAGCTCGAGCCAGCCGGTGTTGAACAGCACGACGTCGCCCTTGCGCAGCGTCAGCCCCTGCTTCTTCAGCACGGCCTGGATGTCGGCGACCGTGAATTCGGTGCCGCCCGGCACGATCGGCTTGCCGTAGTAGGCGGTCATGTCGAGCACGACGCCGCGCGTGACGATCGGCGGCACCTTCTCGACGCCGAGCTTCTTCACGCCGTCGACGGTCACGAAATCGGCCGCCTTGTTGCCGTTGTAGTAGACGTTGTCGATGCCGATGTGGCCGATGCCGTTCAGCTGCGTGCCGACGCCGGTCCATGCGTTGACGAGTTCGTCGTTGAACGTGAACTTGTTCGGGCCGAGGCTCTTGCCGGCCTGCTGGCCGACCTGCACGTTGTACAGCCGAAAGCTGCGGTGGCGGTACGCCGGCAGGTTCTTGTCCACCGGCACGGCCAGCGGATAGGTCCTGCCGGCTTTCACGAGGCCGACCGCCTGCCTGACGACGTCGGGCGTCAGCAGGTTGGCCGCGCCGATTTCGTCATCGGCGCCATAGACGGACGGATACCAGTCGGCCGCGGGGGCGGCCGGCGCGGCGTGCGCCGCCTGGGCTGCCGCGAACGGCAGGATCGCGGCGAGCACGAGCCGGGCGAGCGTTGCTTTCATTCCAGACTCCTGTCGATCGTTATGCCGCGGCTTGCGCGAGCGTCGGGTAGTCGGTCAGGCCGTGGGCGCCGCCGCCGAACAGCGTGTTGCGATCGTGCGACGCGAGCGCGGCGCCGGTGCGCAGGCGTTCCGGCAAGTCGGGGTTCGCGACGAACGGGCGGCCGAATGCGACGAGGTCGGCCCAGCCGGCGGCGATCGCTTCGCGGGCGCGCTCGGCGGTGTACGCGCCGGCATAGATCAGCACGCCCGGGAACGCGGCGCGCAACTGCTGCTTGAAGGCGACCGGCATCAGCGGCGCGTCGTCCCAGTCGGCTTCCGCGATGTGCAGGTAGCCGACGCCGAGTTCGCCGAGCAGCTTCGCGGCGGCGAGGTAGGTGGTTTCCGGATCGTCGTCGACGCAGCCGTTCAGCGTGGTCAGCGGTGCGAGACGGATGCCGACGCGCGACGCGTCGCCGGTCCCTTCGATCAGCGCCTGCGTGACTTCGCGCAGGAACCGCAGCCGGTTCTCCAGCGAGCCGCCGTACGCATCGGTGCGCGTGTTCGCGTTCGAGTCGATGAACTGGTTCACGAGGTAGCCGTTCGCGCCGTGCAGCTCGACGCCGTCGAAGCCGGCTTCGATCGCGTGGCGGGCGGCGGTGCGGTACTGGTCGACGATCTCGCGGATCTCGTCGATCGACAGCGCGCGCGGCTCGGACGCCTGCACGAAGCCCGGCGTGCTGCCGTCTTCACCGGCGATGAACACGTTCACGCCCTTCGCCTGGAGCGGCGACGACGATACGGGCTGCTGGCCGCCGAGCAGGCTCGTGTGGCTCAGCCGGCCGACGTGCCACAGCTGCGCGAAGATGCGGCCGTGCGCGGCATGCACGGCGTCCGTCACCTTGCGCCAGCCGGCGATCTGCGACGGCGTGTGGATGCCGGGCGTCCACGCGTAGCCCTTGCCGAGCGGCGCGATGTAGGTGCCTTCGCTGACGATCAGGCCCGCGCTCGCGCGCTGCGCGTAGTACGCGGCCATCAGTTCGTTGGCTTCGTCGCCGGGCTGGCTGGCGCGCGAACGCGTCATCGGCGGCATCACGATGCGGTTCGGCAGCGTCAGCGCGCCGAGTCGCAGCGGTTGGAAAAGCGGGTCCTGGGTCATGGTGGTGTCCTGTCGGTGCCGCGGCCGGCGGGCCGCGGATGGGTCATATCGGATGAAGCCGCCGCGTGCTCAGTCCCACGTCGGCGCGAGGCCGGCCGGGTCGACTTCGCGGCCGTTGCGTTCGAGCGCGGCGATCTGCGCCATGTCTTCGTCGGTCAGGCGCAGCGTCTGCGCGAGCAGGTTGCTCGCGAGGTTCTCGCGCTTGGTCGACGACGGAATCACCGAGTAGCCGAGTTGCAGCGCCCACGCGAGCGCGACTTGCGCCGGCGTCGCGTCGTGACGCTGCGCGATCGCGCCGATCACCGGGTCGCCGAGCACCTTGCCGTACGCGAGCGTCATGTACGACGTCACGTGGATGCCTTCGGCGTTCAGGAACTCGACCAGCTTGCGGTTCTGCAGGTACGGGCTCAGCTCGATCTGGTTCGTCGCGATCGCGTCCTTGCCGACGGCCGCGATCGCTTCCTTCGTCAGTTCGATGTTGAAGTTCGAGATGCCGATCTGGCGCGTGAGGCCCTTCGCCTTTGCGTCCGCCAGCGCGGTCATGAACGCGTCGATCGACACGCCGTTGCCCGGCGCCGGCCAGTGGATCAGCGTCAGGTCGACGACGTCGGTGCGCAGCTTGCGCAGGCTTTCCTCGAGGCTGGCCGCCAGTTTCTCCGGCGCGTAGTTGTCGACCCAGATCTTCGTCGTGAGGAACAGGTCTTCGCGGCGCACGCCCGATGCGGCGATCGCTTCGCCGACTTCGGCTTCGTTGCCGTAGATCTGCGCGGTGTCGATCGCGCGGTAGCCGACTTCGAGGCCGTTGCGGACCGAGTCGATGACGACTTGGCCTTGCAGGCGAAAGGTACCGAGGCCGAATGCGGGAATCTTGCTCATCATGTGCTCCTGAAAGAGGGGGAACGATTGCGGGATGGACGTCATTCTGGCGTTTGAGACTGATGAAATAAACGCCTGTAGAGGTCAAATATATTTGATTTGAAATCAAATATTGGCCGGCAATTCGCCTATTGGAAGACGCTCGCCGGCCTTATGCGGCGAGCGTCTGCGGATTCGTTTTCGGATGGAGTGCGGGCAGCACGTCCGCCGCGATCTCGGCCATCGTCTCGTCGAGCGGCCGCCGGTTGCGGCGGAAATGCAGGCCGATGTGCCGCACGCCCGCGTCGCGCATCGCCGCGAGTTCCTCCGTCAGCGCGATGCGCCCCGCGCGGGCGCCGAAGCGGTGCCGCTGCAGCGGTTCGTGCGGATCTTCCGCGAGGTCGAGGTGGATGAAGCTCACGTACGGCTTGTCGCCCGCCACCGCCCGCCAGTTCGCGGCGCGCTGCAGGTGATCGGCCGGCGTGCCCGGATATGCGAGGCAGCCGTCCATGTGCTCGCCGATCCACGCGGGCGTCTGCTGCGCGAGGCCCGCGACGAGCAGCGGCACCGGCGAGCGGGCGACGGGCAGCACTTCCAGGCCGGGCGGCAGATGTCCGCGCGCGCCGTCGCGCAGCAGCGCGATCTGGTC
This sequence comes from Burkholderia orbicola, assembly GCF_900100915.1. Lineage (NCBI taxonomy): Bacteria > Pseudomonadati > Pseudomonadota > Betaproteobacteria > Burkholderiales > Burkholderiaceae > Burkholderia > Burkholderia orbicola. The sequence continues at coordinate 2,096,859 of NZ_FNKW01000002.1, forward strand.
GCGGAAGTTCGCGCCGCGCGACGCGAAGTCGCGGCCGAACAGCGGATATTCGACCGGCCGGTCGCCGCTCGCGACGCCGAGCAGCAGGCGCCCGCCGCTCAGCTCCTGGATCGTCGCGGCCGATTTCAGCGTCAGCAGCGGCTCGCGCAGCGGCAGCACGACGGCCGCGGTGCCGAGCAGGATGTCGCGCGTGATGCCGGCGAGGTAGCCGAGATACGAGAACGTTTCGAACACCTGAGCGGCGTCGCCGAACGACGGGTCGTACACCGGCACGTCGCGCACCCAGAGCGCGCGAAAGCCGAGCGTGTCGGCCAGTTGCGCGAGTTCCGCGTGGATTTCCAGGTCGGGCTCGCCGGGGTGGCGGCCGTCATGCCGGCGTTTCGCGTTGCCGGACGGGGTCCAGTCGTTGTCGAGCGGCAGTTCGATGCCGATGCTGAAGCCGCCGGCGGCGAGCTTGTCGAGGGAGGGGGACATGATCGGGGTGCTCCGTTCAGACCGCGCGCAGGCTGCCGTCGAGCCGGTAGAAATCGAGCGACGACGCGGTGAAGAACGAGCGCGACGTGCCGGCGGCGAAATCGTCGATGTGCACGACGGTGGCGCGATCGGCTTCCTGCCACGAGATCGCGTAGGTCTCGCCGGCGACGAGCTGCCACGTGTATTCGACTTCGCCCTTCGCGCCCGCGTACGGGCCTTCGGTGATCTCGTAGCGCATGTGGCGGCCGTCCTCGTCGTACGCGTTGAGCGCGGTGAGGCCGTCGTAACGGACTTCGAAAGTCTTGCCGGCGAACGGCGGACGTTGGGTCGATGCGTTCATGCTGGTGGCTCCTGTGAAAAGGTGACGTTCAATGGGCGAGTTCGACGGGTTCGGCCGTGCGTGCCGGCAGGCCCTGACGGCTGTCGAGACGGCCGCTCAGCGCGGTGAGGGCGAATGCGCCGAGCGTGACGACGGCGGCGATCCACGGCGTGTGGCCGAGGCCGACGTTCGCGACGATCAGGCCGCCCAGCGACGAGCCGCCGGCCACGCCGAGGTTGAAGGCGGCGATGTTGAAGCCCGAAGCGACGTCGGTGGCGTCCGGCGCGAAGTGGCGCGCCTGCTTGACGACGTACACCTGCAGCCCCGGCACGTTGCCGAACGCGACGGCGCCCCACGCGAGCATCGTCAGCACCGCGAGCCATTTCACGTGGATCGTGAAGGTCAGTGCGAGCAGCACGATCGCGAGCAGCAGGAAGATCCGCTTGAGCGCCTTCACGGGGCCGACGGCGTCCGCGAGCTTGCCGCCCCACACGTTGCCGACCGCGACCGATACGCCGTAGCCGACCAGCACGAGGCTGACCTGCGACGGCGTGAAGCCGGCGATCTGTTCGAGCAGCGGCGCCATATAGGTGAACGCGATCAGCGAGCCGCCGTAACCGACGGCCGTCATCGCATAGACGAGCAGCAGGCGCGGCTGGGCCAGCACGCGCAGCTGGCGGGCGAGCGGCGCGGGCGGCGTCTGCGGCAGCCCGCGCGGCACGAACGCGACCGCGCCGAGGAACGCGACGAGGCCGAACAGCGCGACGATCAGGAACGTCGCGCGCCAGCCGAAGTGCTGGCCGATGAAGGTGCCGAGCGGAATGCCGGCGACGAACGCGACGGTCATGCCGCTGAACATCGTCGCGATCGCGCTGGCGGCCTTGTCCTTCGGCACGAGCGTGGTCGCGATGATCGAGCCGACCGAGAAGAACACGCCGTGCGCGAGGCCGGTGAGGATGCGCGCGACGATCAGCGATTCGTAGCCGGGCGCCTGCCATGCGACGAGGTTGCCGACGGTGAAGAGCGCCATCAGCCCGGCGAGCAGCGCCTTGCGCGGCACGCGGCCGGTGAGCGCCGTGAGGAGCGGCGCGCCGATCGCGACGCTCAGCGCGTACAGGCTGACGAGCAGGCCGGCGGACGGCAGGCTGACGCCGAGGTCGGCGCCGATCGTCGGGATCAGGCCGACGATCACGAATTCGGTGGTGCCGATGGCAAAGGCGCTGATGGTCAGCGCAAGCAACGCGAGTGGCATGACGGGATCCGGGTTTCAGTAGGAATGGATCGCAGTGTGCCGGCTTTACTTTTGCTGAAAAACTGGTCTATAAACCAAATTGTTTTGATTTCAAATCAACAATGAAAATCACCCTCGACGAACTCCAGGCCTTTGCCGCCGTGGTCGACACCGGTTCGATCACCGCCGCCGCCCAGCAGCTCGACCTCACCGTGTCGGCGACGAGCCGCACGCTCGCGCGGCTCGAGGAGAAGCTGAAGACCACACTGCTGCGCCGGACCACCCGCCGGCTCGAACTGACGGAAGAAGGGCGCGCATTCCTGCAGAACGCGCGCGCGATCATCGAATCGGTCGAGACCGCGGAAGAGCAGATGCTCGCGCGGCGCGAGATGCCGTCTGGGCGCCTGCGCGTCGACGCCGCGACGCCGTTCATGCTGCACGTGATCGTGCCGCTCGTGCGCGGCTACCGCGAACGCTTCCCGAAGGTCGAGCTGGAGCTGAACAGCAACGAGGGCATCATCGATCTGCTGGAGCGGCGCACCGACGTCGCGATCCGGATCGGCCGGTTGAAGGATTCGACGCTGCACAGCCGGCGCATCGGCAACAGCCGGGTGCGCATCCTGGCAAGCCCCGACTACATCGAAGCGCATGGCCAGCCGCGCAAGGTCGAGGATCTCGACAAGCACACGCTGCTCGGCTTCACGCAGCCTGAATCGCTGAACGTATGGCCGATCCTCGGCACGGACGGCGAAGCGTACCGCATCGAGCCGGACGTGTATTCGTCGAGCGGCGAAACGCTGCGGCAGCTTGCGCTGGAGGGCACCGGCGTCGTGTGTCTGTCGGATTTCGTGACCGCGCAGGATCGCGACGCGGGGCGGCTGGTGCAGGTGCTCGCGCGCCACACGCTCGACGTCCAGCAGCCGATTCACGCGGTGTACTACCGCAATACCGCGATCTCGTCGCGGATCGCGTCGTTCGTCGACTACCTGATCGAGGTGCTGGGCGGGGGCAGCGGCGGCGATGCGCCGGCGCGGCGCAAGGCCGCGTGGATGGAGCCGCAGTAGCGGCGCAGCGCAGGCGGCGCTGCGCGGCGGGAGCGGGCGTGCCGCGCGGCGGCACGCCGTCGTGCTGCGATTACGCCTCTTCGGCCCACGACATCCCGTCGCGCGCGAGCAGCGCCGACGAAGCCGCGGGCCCGAACGTGCCGGCCGTGTACAGGCGCGGCCGGTCGCCGAGCTGCTTCCAGCCGTCGAGGATCGGCTCGACCCACGACCACGCGGCTTCGAGCTCGTCGCGGCGCATGAAGTGCGTGAGGCGGCCGCGGATCACGTCGATCAGCAGCCGTTCGTACGCTTCCGCGCGCCGTTCCGGAATCGCCTGCTGCAGATCGAGGTTCAGGCTCACCGGCACCATGTTCATGCCGCTGCCCGGCTCCTTCGCGAGCATCTGCAGCTGGATCGACTCTTCCGGCTGGAGCTGGATCACGAGGCGGTTGCCGTAATTGCGCGGGCCGGTCGGGATGATCGAGAACGGCATGTCCGCGAACTCGATCACGATTTCCGACTGGCGGCGCTGCAGCCGCTTGCCGGTGCGCAGGAAGAACGGCACGTTCGCCCAGCGCCAGTTGTTGATGTGCGCGCGCAGCGCGACGAAGGTTTCCGCGCGGCTGTCCGCCGGCACGTTGTCTTCCTCGAGATAGCCCTTGACCGGCTGGCCGTCCACCGCGCCGGCCGTGTACTGGCCGCGCACCGTGTCGCGCGCGACGTCCGACAGCGACATCGGGCGCAGCGAGCGCAGCACCTTCAGCTTCTCGTCGCGCACCGCGTCCGGGTCGAGCGACACCGGCGGCTCCATCGCGACGATGCACAGCAGTTGCAGCAGGTGGTTCTGCACCATGTCGCGCAGCGCACCGGTATGGTCGTAGAAGCCCGCGCGGCTGCCGACGCCGACCGTTTCCGCGACCGTGATCTGCACGCTGCGGATGTTCGGCGCCTGCCACAGCGGCCCGAAGATCGGGTTGCCGAAGCGCAGCACCATCAGGTTCTGCACGGTTTCCTTGCCGAGATAGTGGTCGATCCGGTAGATCTGCGATTCCTCGAAGTGCTTGCCGACCGCATCGTTGATCGCCTTCGCGGACGCGAGATCGTGGCCCAGCGGCTTTTCGAGGACGACGCGCGAGTGCGCGTCGACGAGGTGCGCGGCCGACAGGTTGTCGCAGATCGTCGTGAACAGCTCCGGCGACGTCGACAGGTAGAACACGCGCACCGCGTCGCTACGCGCCGCTTCGGCGAGGCGCAGATAGTCGTCCGGCGCGTTCACGTCGATCAGCACGTACTTGAACAGGTCGAGGAAGCGGCTCCACGCGTCGGCGTCGAACGCCTTCTCGTCGATGAACGGGCGCGACTGCTCGTCCATGAACTTGCGATAGCCGTCGATGCCCCAGTCGCGGCGGCCGACGGCGATGATGCGCGTCTCGGGCGGAAGATTGCAGTGCAGGTGCGCCATGTACAGCGCGGGCAACAGCTTGCGGGCGGCCAGGTCGCCGCCGCCGCCGAAGATGATCATGTCGACGGGCCGGTCGGCCGCCGTCTGGGAAGGCTGATTCGTCATGGGAGGTTCGCGGTTTGAAACGGTGAACGTGAAACGAACGTCGAGGGCAATGAGGCGCCGGATGCTCGGGCGCCGGTACGGCAAAACGCAATAGTGCACCGTTTTGATGGTTTGCGTATGCGTTCCCCCGGATGTAACAGGGCTTGCGTTCCGGATACCGTGTTGATTATGATTGAGCGCTCACTCATTAAAGGAATCGAACGTGGCCCGACCGCGCAGTCCCGACAAGCACGATGCCATCCTCGCCGCGGCCGCGCGTGCGCTCGCCGAGGACGGCGCGAGCGCGACGACCGCGCGCATCGCGAAGCTCGCCGGCGTGGCGGAAGGCACGGTGTTCACGTACTTCGAGACCAAGGATGCGTTGCTGAACGCGCTGTACCTGAGCCTGAAGGCCGGCCTGCGCGAGGCGATGATGACCGGTTTTCCGGAACACGCGCCGGCCGAGCAGGCCGTGCGGCATGCGTGGAATGGCTACGTGTCGTGGGGCGTCGCGAATCCGGACGGGCGCCGCGCGCTGCAGCAGCTCGGCGTGAGCGGCCGCATCGACGACGCGCATCGGGCGGCCGGCGCGGAAGGCTTCGGCGGGATCGGCTCGCTGCTGCGCGAACAGGTCGCCGCGTCGGGCGGCCTGAACCGCGACGAAGCCCATGCGTTCTGCTCGGCGTTGTTCACGTCGATCGCGGAAACCGCGATGGAGTCGATCGCACGCGATCCGGCGCGGGCCGACGCATACCGGGAAGCGGGGTTTCGCGCGATGTGGGCCGTGTTGCACACGGTGTGAGTCAGGGATTGCCGTCGTGGCGGCGTGTGCCGCGACGACGGGCAGGGCGTTTCAGGCAGGGCGATGCAGGTCATGAACGATCGATGCGTCGCCCATATTAATGAGTGAGTAATCATTCATTTTCATCGTTTCACCACGATCAAGGAGTGGAAAATGTCGAAAGTCTGGTTGGTAACGGGGGCCGCGCGCGGCCTCGGGCGAGCGATTTCGGAAGCGGTGCTGGCGGCGGGCGACCGGCTGGTGGCGGGCGCCCGCGATCCGGCGCGACTGGCCGATCTGGCCGAACGGTATGGCGACCGGCTGCTGCCGGTCGAACTCGACGTCACCGACGAAGCGGCGGCCGCGCAGGCCGTCTCGGCGGCACGCGCGGCGTTCGGCCGCATCGACGTGCTGGTGAACAACGCGGGCTACGGCCACACGGCGCCGTTCGAGCAGATGAGCGCCGACGCTTTCCGCGACCAGATCGAAACGAACCTGTTCGGCGTGATCAACCTGACCCGCGCGGTGCTGCCGACGATGCGTGCGCAGCGCGCGGGGCACATCTTCCAGGTGTCGTCGGTCGGCGGGCGCACGTCGACGCCCGGATTGTCCGCGTATCAGGCCGCGAAGTGGGCGGTCGGCGGGTTCAGCGACGTGCTCGCGAAGGAAGCCGCGCCGTTCGGCGTGCGCGTGTGCACGCTCGAGCCGGGCGGGATGCGCACCGAATGGGCCGCGCAGGCGAAGCGCGGCGTCGACGATCTGCTGCCCGACTATCAACCGTCGGTCGGCAAGATTCTCGACCTGCTCGGTGCGTATGGCGGCCACGAGATCGGCGACCCCGCACGCATCGCGGCGCTGATCGTCGACCTGTCGCGCCGCGACGACGTGCCGCTGCGTTTGCTGCTCGGCGGCGATGCGCTGTTCGTCTGCGAGCAGGCGGAGCGGCAGCGTGCGGAAGAGGCGGCGCGGTGGCGGGACGCCACGCTGTCGACGCAGTTTCCGGATGCGAAGCTGCCGGACGGGCTCGATGCGTTGAAGGTGATCGAGTAACGGCGGCCGGCAGCACGGCGCGCTGCGTTCAGCGCGCGCCGTGCTGCCGCTGCGCGGCTTTCTCCCATGCCGCGCTGGCGGCGTCGATCGCTTCGATGATTGGCGACGGGTTCCACGTGCCGGGCTTCCACACCGCGACGATCGAATGGACGAGGCTGCCGTGCCCGACCTCCGTGTCGATGCGCGTGACGGACGGCCAGCAGCCGGCGTCGAAATGCGTCGGCAGGAAGCCCCAGCCATGCCCGTGCTGGAGCAGGTGACGCACCGTTTCGAGTTCGTTCGCGTACACGAGCCGGTCCGAGACCTGCAGCAGTTGCGCGAACTGCGTGCTCAGCGACCGGTGCATCACCACTTGCGGCTTCGCGGCGAGCGCGGGGACCGTGACCGGCGACCCGTTCGCCGGAAACAGGTCGGTCGACGCGTAAAAGCCGATCTCGATCGCGCCGACGGCCCGCCATTCGAGCTCGGCCGCGATGAACCGATTGCGTGCCAGGCTGATCGCGACCTGCGCGGCGCCGGACACGAGCGCCGCCTCGGCCTCGTCGCGTGACGCGCTCCACGTGCTGACGTCTATGCCCGACGTGGCGAGATCGTCGATCAACGCATGCAGCAGCGTGCGCGGCACGAACGGATCGTAGGCGATGCGGATCGCGTCGGCGATGCCCGACGGCACGCCTCTCGCCGCGGCGCCGAACGCTTGCGCCTGCCGCAGCAGCAGGCGCGCCTGGCGTTGCAGGCGTTCGCCCTCCGACGTCAGCGACAGCACCCGTCCACTGCGCGCGAAGAGCGGAAAGCCCAACTCGATTTCGAAGAATTCCAGCAGTTCGCTGACGGTCGAGCGGTCCTTGCCGAGATGCGCGGCGGCCTTCGTGATGCTGCCGTGTTCGGCAATGCACGCGAACGCCTCGATCTGCGCGAGCGAGTAAGTCAGTGCGCCCATGATGTCCCTTCCGGCGGATGCGGGGGATTTTCCCACATGTGCCGTTTTGCCTCGTCGACGCGCGCGCTCGATACTGGTTTTCGAGGGCGCGATGCGGGAGCCGCCGTGGGCGTGATCGACGCGCGTATGCCGCGCGTCGGACGCCGGTGACGATGGCACCGCCCGCGTCGCGCCCTGAAACGTTCGGGCCGTGCGGCGGAAACCTTCTTGCGCAGGCGCGACCGGACATCGTCGACAAGGACACACACACAATGAAACCGAGGTTCGATCGTTCATTCGGCATCGCGCTTGCAGCGGCCATCGTCGCGGGCAGCGCAGTGACGGCGTCGTTCGCGCAAGCCGCGTCGTCTGCCGCGCTGCCCGCCGCCGCGACGTGCGGTGGCGTCGCGCTGGCCACGTGCCCCGCACCGTTCGACGCGACGCTGCCCGACCCGAAGCGGATGCTGACGTGGAGCCAGCCGGATCGCGTGATCGGCTTTCGCAACGACTATCGCAACTATGCGGGCGACGTGTTCCACCATGGCGCGGCCACGCCGTTCGTCAACGCCGCCCGCATGCTGACCGACGTATCGTACGAAGTGCACGGCAAACGCTACACGCTGAAGGACTACCTGAAGCACCAGGACGTGGCCGGCCTGCTGGTGCTGAAGGACGGCAAGATCGCATACAAGTATCTCGGCGACGGCAACACCGATACGACGTTGTGGACGTCGCGCTCGGTCGGCAAGTCGGTCGTGTCGACGCTCGTCGGGGTCGCGTTGCAGGAAGGGAAGATCAAGTCGCTCGACGATCGCGTGACCGATTACGAGCCGGACCTGAAGGGCACCGCGTGGGACGGCGTGACGCTGAAGCAGTTGATCCAGCATACGTCCGGTGTCGCGTGGAACGAGAGCTATACGAATCCGGACTCCGATTTCGCGAAGCTCACCCAATGCGAGGCGCGGCCCGGCACGTACGCGTGCGTGCGCACGCTGGTCAAGGGGCTCGGCCGCGCGCATCCGCCCGGGCAGACCTGGTCGTACAGTTCCGGCGGCGCGTGGCTGCTCGGCGACGTGCTCGAACGCGCGACCGGCATGTCGCTCGCCGCTTATCTCGAAAAGACGATCTGGAAGCCGTACGGGATGGCGAGCGATGGCGTGTGGCACGCGTATCGCGAAGGGCAGCACGACGTCGGCGCGCACGGCTTCAATGCGACGCTGGAAGACTGGGGCCGCTTCGGCGAATTCGTGCTGGGTGGCGGCAAGCTGCCCGACGGTACGCGGATCTTGCCGGAGGGCTGGCTCGACCAGGCGTCGGACTGGACCCAGGCGCGGCAGTCGGTGTCGGCCGGGCATCCCGACGGCATCTACGGCTACCAGTGGTGGAACAACGCGGTGCCGGTCGATGCGAAGGGCACGGACCCGACGCCCGCGGCATCGATGCGCGGCGCGCTGTGGGCGCTCGGCATCTTCGGCCAGGTCATCATGGTCAACCGCGCCGAGCATCTCGTGATCGTGCAATGGTCGACGTGGCCGAAGGCCGAGCCGTCGTTCGATACGCTGCCGCTCGAAGCGTCGGTGTTCTACAGCGCGATCGCGCGGGAATTGCGGCATTGAGCGAGGGTGGTGCGTTGCCTGCCGCAACGCGCGGAAGGCCGGACGCAGGCGCGCCGGCCTTCCGGGGCGACGATGGCGTGATCGCCGTGACCGGCGCCCTCAGCGCCCCAGCGCGTAAAACGCCGCGTTGGGCCGCATGTTGGTCACGTTCGCGATGCGGTTGGACATCCCGAAGAAGGCCGAGATCGCCGCGATGTCCCAGATGTCGTCTTCGGTGAAGCCGTGCGTCTTCAGCGTGTCGAAGTCCGGCTCGCCCACTTGATGCGCGGCCTGCGACACCTTCATCGCGAAGTCCAGCATCGCCTTCTGCCGGGCGGTGATGTCGGCCTTGCGGTAGTTGGTGGCGACCTGGTCGGCGATCAGCGGGTCCTTCGCGCGAATCCTCAGGATCGCTCCGTGCGCGATCACGCAGTACTGACACTGGTTCGCGGCGCTGGTGGCCACGACGATCATTTCGCGTTCGGCCTTGCTGAGATTGCCCGGCTTGTCCATCAGTGCGTCGTGGTACGCCATGAACGCGCGAAACTCGTCCGGGCGATGCGCAAGGGTGAGGAACACGTTCGGGATGAAGCCCGATTTTTCCTGGACGGCCGCGATGCGTGCGCGAATGTCGTCGGGCAGGTCTTCGAGCGCCGGCACCGGGAAGCGGCTGACGGGCGCGTTGTCTGAAGCGGTCATGAAGTCTCCTCGATAAAGCGGCACGAATGACGATCACGCGTTCACGTCGACGACGATGCGGCCGCGCACCTTGCCGTCGATCAGTTCCGCAGCCAGCGGGATGACCTCGCTCAGGCCGACCCGACGGCCGATGGCGCCCAGCTTCTCGACGTCGAGGTCGGACGCGAGCCGGCGCCAGGCCTCCAGCCGCTCGGCGCGCGGGCACATCACGCTGTCGATCCCGACGAGCGTGACGCCGCGCAGGATGAACGGCGCGACGGTCGCGGGGAAATCCATGCCGGCGGCGAGGCCGCAGGCCGTCACCACGCCGCGGTAGCGCGTGGTCGCGCACACGTTGGCGAGGACGTGGCTGCCGGCCACGTCGACGGCGCCGGCCCAGCGCTCCTTGCCGAGCGGCTTGCCCGGTGCGCTGAATTGAGCGCGATCCAGGATCTCCGCCGCGCCGAGTTGCCGCAGGTAGTCGGCATCGGCCGGGCGGCCCGTCACGGCGACGACGCGATACCCGAGCCGCGCGAGGATGGCCGTCGCGACGCTGCCCACGCCGCCGGCCGCGCCTGTCACCACGATCTCGCCGTCGCCAGCGCGCACGCCGTGCCGTTCCAGCGCCATCACGCACAGCATCGCGGTGTAGCCGGCCGTGCCGATGGCCATCGCCTGTTGCGGCGAAAACGCCGACGGCAGCGGCACCAGCCAGTCGCCGTCGACCCGCGCCTTCTGCGCGAGGCCGCCCCAGTGCGTTTCGCCGACGCCCCAGCCGTTGAGGACGACCTGATCGCCGGCGCGGTAATCCGGGTGCGTGCTCGCTTCGACTTCGCCCACGAGGTCGATGCCCGGCACCATCGGGAACTTGCGCACGACCGGGCTCTTGCCGGTGATCGCCAGCCCGTCCTTGTAGTTCAGCGTCGAATAGCCCACCCGGATCGTCACGTTGCCGGCGGGCAACTGCGCGTCGTCCAGCGTGTGCAGCCGCGCGTGCTGGCCGGTTTCGTCCTTGTCGATCACGATGCCCTGGAACATGCGTCCTCCTTTCTAGACCGATCGTCTAATTAATCGTAAAAAAATTCAGCGGCGAGGCAATCCATTGAAGAAAAACTGCGCGAACAGCGCGAGCGGCCCGTCGCTGCGTTCGAGCTTCGCGCGCAGCACTGCGCCTTCCCAGCCGATCCAGAAGAACGCGGCCAACGCGGCGGGGTCGGCGGACTCCGCCAGCTCGCCCGCCTGCTGCGCGGCGTCCAGGCATTCGGCCAGACGGCGCTGCCAGTCTTCGAACGTCGCGCGCAGACGGGCGCGGAAGCTTTCCGGCAGCGTGCCCATTTCCTGGCCGAGGTTACCGATCAGGCAGCCGCGGTTGTACGCATGGCGGGCCATGCCGTCGCGGGCGTCGTCGACGAACGCGCGCACGCGCGCCAGCGGCGAGCGTTCCAGCTGGCTGAAATGGCGGTCGAGCTTGCGGGCGAAGAACTCGGCGTAGCGGTCGATCAGTTCGAGACCGAACGCTTCCTTGCTGTCGAAGTAGTGATAGAAGGAGCCCTTCGGCACGCCGGCGCGCCCGAGGATCTCGTCGAGCCCGGTGGCGGAAAAGCCCTTTTCGGTGAGGATCTCGAGCCCGGTGCGCAGCAGCATGTCGCGCGTGGCGACGAGGTCGTCGTGCTGTTTGGGTGGCCTGCCGCGGCGGCGCGGCGGATCGGTTCGAGCGTCCATGGCGGAATAATAGACCGTTCGTCTCGAAAATCAAGGGCCCGCGTGCCGAGCCGATCGGACAGGCCGATTGGGCGGGCCGTCGCCTCGGTGCGGCGACGCATGCGTCGCGCCCTAGGGACCCGGGCGTGGCATGGTGCGAACGTGGCCGCGGTCAGGCGACGAGCGGTTCGCCGACCTGAACCACGCCTTGCTCAAAGCGGCGATCAGATGCCGTAGACGTTCTCGCAGAGCGCGACACTCGCACCCAGCTTCCGCGATAGATCGGCGGCCGCATCCAGCTGCGGTCGATCCAGTTCACCCGATTCGTGCGCGACGCTGAGGCGCGACGCTGGACCGGACAGCGTCAGCGCCGCCATGAACTTGTCGCCGGCGCCGAAGACCGGCACCGCGAACGCTGCGGTGTGCACATCGCGTGCACCCGCGGTGAAGAGGGGCAGTGCGGGCGGCTTGTCATAGATCGGTTCGCCGAGCCCCCAGAAACGGATCACCTGGCTGATGGCCGTGTCGTCGAGCGGCAGCATCGTGCCCGCGAGCCGCGTTTCACGCAGGCCTTCGGACGGCTCGACCCGAAACAGGCAAAGCCGCTGCCCGTTGTCGTGCACGTAGTACGATGCGCTTTCCTTCGTCAGGGCGGCCAGCGCATGCAGCGCCGGTTCGACCACCGTGGACAGATGGAAGGACTGCTCGTACAGCTTGCCGAGGTATAGCACGCGGTGCCCAAGCGAATAGTTGCCGGACTGCGCGCGCACGACATAGCCCATTCGCTCCAGCGAATTCATCAGCCGATAGACCGTCGTCTTGTGCATGCCGGATGCTTGCGACAGCGTCGCGAGCGACTGCGATTCGGCGCCCGGCTTGAAGCAGTCCAGCAGCGAAAGCGCCTTTTCCACGGCAACCACGCCGTCATTTCCCATTCCTTCTCTCCCGTCGACTCACAATAGGGATTGTACAGAGTAAAACGCTGGTTTACCACGTAAAAGGGTAAACGCCAGTGCCCTGGCATGGGTTGTCTCGTTATAGTGATTTCACTATGTACACCAGTGTTGTACAGAGTACAACGCACAACCCGAGGTCGAGTCATGAGCAAGCCATCCGTCAGCACTTCTCCGATCAATCGCGACATCGAACGCATCTCGCCGGAACTCGTTCAGGCGGCCGCGCGTTACCAGGCCGCGATCCTTGCCGACGTCGCGGGCCGCCGCGGCACGGTGCATGGCCGCGTGCGGCCGCTGTCGCCGAAGATGAAGGTCGCCGGCCCCGCAGTCACGGTCGAAGTCCGTCCGGGCGACAACCTGGCGATCCATGCGGCGCTCGCCGTCGCGAAGCCGGGCGACGTCGTCGTGGTCGACGGCAAGGGCGACATCTCGTGCGCGCTGCTCGGCGAAATCATGGCGGCGCAGGCGAAGGCGAGCGGCATCGCCGGCATCGTCATCGACGGCGCGGTGCGCGACGCGCACGAACTGGCCAACGGCGACTACCCGATCTTCTCGGCCGGCCTCAATCCGTGCGGCCCGACCAAAAGCATCGCGGGGCGCGTGAATGCGCCGATCTCGCTGGGCGGCACGACGGTCAATCCGGGCGACCTGGTGGTCGGCGACGCCGACGGCGTCGTCGTCATTCCCCGCGCCGACGTCGCGCGCATCGTCGATCTCGCGCAGAAAAAGCTCGACGTCGAAACCGCGCGTATCGCGGCGATCCACAAGGGCGACCTTCGCCCGGGCTGGATCGAGAAGGAACTGCGCGCGGCCGGCATGCTGGCCGAAGGCGAGGCGCTGTGATGCAGACCGCTTCGCATCAGCCCGTGGTCCTGGTGACCGCCGCCGACCTTGCGCCGCAAGCGCTCGAGATGCTTGCGCAGTTCGACGTCGTGTTCGCCGGCAAGCAACCGACCGAGGACGACATCGTGGCGCTCTGCACCCGGCACAAGCCGGTCGCGATCATCGTCCGGTACGGCAAGATCAACGCCCGCATCATGGACGCGGCCGAAAACCTGCAGGTGATTTCGAAGCACGGCAGCGGCATCGACGTGATCGATCAGGACGCGGCTGCCGCACGCGGTATCGCGGTGCGCGCCGCGGTCGGCGCGAATGCGGCCGCCGTCGCCGAGCACGCATGGGCGCTGCTGCTCGCGTGTGCGAAGTCGGTTCCGCAGCTCGATATCCGCATGCGCGAGGGCCATTGGGACAAGGCGACGCACAAGTCCGTCGAACTCGACGGGCGCACGCTCGGCCTCGTCGGACTCGGCGCGATCGGCCGGCGCGTGGCCGCGATCGGCGCGGCGTTCGGCATGAAGGTGCTCGCGTTCGATCCGTTCGCGAAGGAAGCGCCGGCCGGTGTGAAGCGCGTGGCGCTCGACACGCTGTACGCGGAGTCGGACGTCGTATCGCTGCATTGTCCGTTGACGGCCGACAACCGCCGGATGCTCAACCGCGACACGTTCGCACGTTTCAAGCGCGGGGCGATTCTCGTCAATACCGCACGCGGTGGCTTGATCGACGAAGCCGCGCTTGCCGACGCGCTGGCGAGCGGCCAATTGCGCGCGGCCGGCCTCGACAGCTTCGATGTCGAGCCGATGACGGTGCCGCACCCGTTCCAGCAGATCCCCAACGTGATTCTGTCTCCGCATGTCGGCGGCGTGAGCGATGCCGCGTACGTGAACATGGGGAAGGGCGCGGCCGCCAACGTTCTCGCGGTGCTCGACGAACGCGCGCACAGCGCGGCTTGAACTGGACATCGAGGTACGCATGTTTTATCTGACGAGTCCCGACGTGCGCGAAGCCGAAGTATTCACGCGCATGCCGGAGAAGTTTCGCAAGCCGGACGTCCGCACGGAATGGGCGCGCGCGAATCGCGGCGGCATGGTCACGGACTCCTTTCTCGAAGGGCCGGTCTGGGACCCGGACGGCTATCTGTTCGTCACCGACATTCCGCACGGGCGCATCTTCCGCATTTCGCCGTCGGGCGACTGGGATCTCGTCGTCGAATACGACGGCGAGCCCAACGGGATGAAGCGCTTCGACGCATCGCACCTGATCATCACCGACTACCGGAACGGCCTGATGCTGCTCGATATCGAGCGCGGTGAAATTCGCCCGCATCTCGAGCGCCGCAACACCGAGCGCTTCAAGGGCGTGAACGACCTGACGTTCGACTCGGCCGGCAACCTCTATTTCACCGACCAGGGGCAGACCGGGCTGCACGATCCGACGGGCCGCGTGTATCGGCTGTCACCCGACGGCAAGCTCGACATGCTGCTCGGCACCTGCCCGAGCCCGAACGGGCTCGTCCTGTCGCGCGACGAGAAGGTGCTGTTCGTCGCGATGACGCGCGGCAATGCCGTGTGGCGCATGCCGTTGCAGGCCGACGGGTCGGTCAGCAAGGTCAGCCAGTTCTTTACCTCCTACGGACCGAGCGGCCCCGACGGCCTCACCGTCGATCTCGAAGGCCGCCTGTTCGTCGCGAATCCGGGGCTCGGCCGCGTGTGGGTGCTCAACCATTGCGCGGAGCCTGTCGAGATCCTGACCGGACCGAAAGGGGCGTCGCTCACGAGCGTGTGCTTCGGCGGCCCCGACATGAAGACGCTCTTCATCACCGAATCGACGTCCGGTTCCGTCCTGAAGGCGGACATGAGTATTGCCGGCCCGCTGCCGAAACAGGCAGCGAAACGGGCAGTGAAGCAGGACTGAGACCCACGAGCCGGGAAGCCGCGCATCGGCTTCCCGCCCGCATGCCGAAAGATCGCGCCGCCAGCCGCGCGACGAAGGAGACAAGCATGACCATTTCGCACGCGCTGCGTGCCGGCGATGACGCCCCGCGCGCCGACGCGCCATCCTCGGCGCAGCTTGCCGGCGACGATTACGCGGCCAGCGAGCGCACGCTCGCCAAGGCGTTCCGGCGCATTCTGCCGTTCATCTTTGTCTGCTACGTGATCAGCTATCTCGACAGGACCAACGTCGGCTTCGCGGCGCTCACGATGAACAAGGATCTCGGTCTGACGGCCGAACAGTTCGGTGTCGGCGCCGGCCTGTTCTTCATCGGCTATTTCCTGTTCGAGATTCCGAGCAACCTGATCATGCAGAAGGTCGGGGCGCGCGTATGGATCGCGAGAATCATGATCACGTGGGGCCTGTTCTCGATGGCGACGGCATTCGTCGTCGGACCGAAGAGCTTCGCGGCCGCGCGTTTTCTGCTCGGGCTCGCCGAGGCGGGGTTCACGCCCGGCATCTACCTGTATTTCACGCACTGGTTTCCCGGCAAGTGGCGCGCGAAGGTGACGGCCGCCTTCCTCGTCGGCATTCCCGTCGCGAACATGATCGGCTCGCCGATTTCGGGCGCGCTGCTCGAACTCGGCGGCCTGCATGGGCTGCGCAGCTGGCAGTGGCTGCTGCTGATCGAAGGCGTCCCTGCGGTGATGCTCGGCATCGCGTGCCTGTTCGTGCTGGCCGACCGTCCCGAGAAAGCCGCGTGGCTCAGTGACGAAGAGAAGGCGTCGCTCGCGAAGCGCCTCGCGTTCGAGCAGCGCGACATCGGCGCGAAGCACGGCAGCACACTGCGCGACGCGATGACGAACTGGCGCGTGTTCGTGCTGGCGTTCGTCAACTTCTGCGGGATCGTCGGCTCGCTCGGCGTCGGCTTGTGGATGCCGCAGATCATCAAGCAGTTCGGCGTCGAACACGCGGTGGTCGGCTGGTTGACGGCCATTCCATATGCGATCGGCGCCGGTGCGATGCTCTGGTGGGCGCGTCTCGCCAATCGCGCTGCCAACCGTATTCCGTATGTTGCCGGTGCGCTCGCACTCGCCGCGGCGGCGTTGTGTGCGAGCGCCTTCATTCATGCGCCGGTTTTCAAGCTGATCGCACTGTGCGTCACGGTGAGCGGAATCCTCGCGTTCCAGGCGACTTACTGGGCCATCCCGTCGGGATTCCTCACCGGCCGGGCCGCCGCGGGCGGACTCGCGCTGATCGTGTCGGTCGGCAATCTCGGCGGCTTCGTCGGGCCGTCGATGATCGGTGCGCTCAAGCAATTCTCGGGCGGCTTCACCGCGCCGCTCATCGCCGTGTCGGGTGTGCTGCTGCTCGGCGCGTTGACCATCGCATGGCTCGGCGATCCGGGCTCGGGCGCCGGCGAAGCGCCTGTCACCCGCGAGACGTGAATTTTCTTTCGCCAGAACACCCACCCACAAAAAACAGTTTGGAGACTTCATGTTGTCGAATCAGGCCAGCCAGAATTCCCGCCCGAAACCCCGCTTCATGCTCGGCGCCGTCACCGTCGCGAGCGCGGCCTCGTGGTGCGTTGCCGCGCATGCGCAAGGCAGCGTCACGCTGTACGGCATTGCCGATGTCGGCGTCGAACACATCAACAATACGAATACCGGCGGCGCGCAGACGCGCGAAGCGTCGGGCAATCTGTCCGGTTCGCGCTGGGGACTGAAGGGCGTCGAGGATCTCGGCGGCGGCATGAAGGCCATTTTCCAGCTGGAAAACGGCTTCAACATCAATGACGGCACGACCGCGCAGTCGACGAAAGGTCTCGGTTCGAACGCCGCCACGACGTCGCGGATTTTCGGCCGGCAGGCGTGGGTCGGGCTGGCGTACCGGGGTCAGCAACTGACGTTCGGCCGCCAGAACGCGCTCTTTTACGAACAGGCCGTGGCCTTCGACCCGATGGGCGCGTCGTCGCGATACTCGGTGCTGTCGGTCGACTACGCGGCGGCCGCGCGCATCGACAACTCGCTGAAGTACACCGGCGTGTTCGGCCCACTGACGGCGCAGGCCATGTATAGCACCCGCTACGACACCGGGTACGGCGCCGAGGTGCCGGGCGCGCAACTCACCGGCCGCTTCTTCAGCGGGGCGCTGACTTTCTCGCAAGGGCCGCTCGCCGCGAGCGTGTCGTACGAGCAGCGCAACAGCAACACCGTCGCGACCAACACGGGCACCGAGCGGCGCGCCACGGCCGCCGCGTCGTATGCGATCGGACCGGTGAAGGGATTCGCCGGTTATCGCTACCTTCGTGCGTCGAATGCGTTCCTGCCGGCGAACCCGATCCGTGTCGCGAACGGCGCCGAAGCCAGCACGGCGAACCTGTACTGGGCCGGCGCGCAATACGCGGTGTCGCCCGCGTTCGTGGTCACGGCGACGGCCTATTACCAGGACGTGCATTCGACGAGTGCCGACCCGTGGCTCGCCGTGCTCTGTGCGGACTATCTGCTGTCGAAGCGCACCGATATCTATGCGACGGCGGGTTTCGCGCGCAACAAGGGCGGTTCCGCGCTCGGCGTGAACGGCTATGGCACGGTCGCGCCCGATCACAACCAGACGGGTGTGGTGATCGGCATGCGCCAGAAGTTCTGAGGCGAGTGCGATGCAGACCGTTCACGCGCCCCATCTGCCGGTCAGGCCCGAGTGGCTCGCATTGCGCGACGAGCCGGTGCTCGAACCCGAACTCGCCATCGTCGACGCCCATCACCACCTGTGGGACCGCCAGACCGGTCGCTATCTCGCGGACGAGTTCGGCGCGGACGTGCGCAGCGGGCATCGGGTCGTGTCGACGGTCTACGTGCAGTGTCGATCGATGTTGCGCGCAAGCGGGCCGGAGGCGTTCAAGCCGGTGGGCGAAGTGGCATTCGCGAGCGGCATTGCCGCGATGTTCGACAGCGGCGCATACGGCCCCACGCGCTGTTGCGAGGCCATCGTCGGCGGCGCCGATCTGTCGCTCGGCACGGAACTCGAGGCGGTGCTCGACACGATGCTGCAGGTGTCCGGCGGGCGATTGCGCGGCATCCGCAATCCGCTCGCGTGGCATGCGAGCCCCGACGTGCGGTCGAGCCCGGTGACGCCGCCGCGCGACCGGATGTCGGAGCAGGCTTTCAGGCAGGGCGTGACGACGCTCGGCCGTTACGGACTGTCGCTCGACACGTGGGTCTATCACACGCAGCTCGACGACCTGTACGAACTCGCGCGCGCGTCCGAGGACGTCATCGTCGTCATCGACCACTTTGGCGGCCCCGTCGGCGTGGGGCCGCATGCCGGCCGGCGTGCCGAAGTGCATGCGCAGTGGAAGCAGCAGCTCGCGCGTCTCGCCGCGCTGCCGAACACGCGCATGAAGCTCGGCGGTGCGGGCATGACCGTGTTCGGTTTCGACTTCGCCGCGCGCGAGCTGCCGCCGTCGTCGCAGGACCTGGCGGCCGCGTGGCAGCCGTATTTCGACACCTGCGTCGAGCTTTTCGGCGTCGATCGCTGCATGTTCGAAAGCAACTTCCCCGTCGACAAGGGGATGTTCAGCTATCGCGTGCTGTGGAACGCCTTCAAACGACTCGCGTCCGCGATGTCGGCCGACGAAAAGGCCGCGCTGTTCAGCCGGACGGCCGCCTCGACGTATCGCATCGCGAATCCCGGAGACAACCCATGAAGACGAGTGCAACCGCGGCGACGCAGGACATGGAGTCCGCAGCCGCTGAAAAAGGGCTCACGCGCGTGACCGGTATCGAGTGGCGTTCGCTGTCGCTCGCGGGGCTCGGCTGGACGTTCGAGAGCTACGACTCGTTCCTGCTGTCGCTGCTGCTGCCGACGCTCGCGTTGCAGTTCGGGCTGAACAAGGCGCAGCTCGGCATGTTCACGAGCGTCACGGCGGCCGGACAGATCATCGGCGGCATTCTGTTCGGCTTCGTGTCCGACCGGATCGGGCGCGTGCGCACCGCGCTGCTGTGCGTCGGCATCTACTCGCTGTTTTCCGGCCTGATCGCATTTGCGCCCGATGCGCACGCGTTCGCCACGTTGCGCTTTTTCGGCGCGCTCGGCATGGGCGGGACTTGGACCGCCGGCGCGGCGCTCATCGCGGAGACCTGGCATCCGAGCCGGCGCGGCAAAGGCGGCGCGCTGATGCAGATGGGCTTGCCGATCGGCGCGATTCTCGCGATCGCGATCGCGATCTCGGGCATCGTCGGCGCCACGCATGGCGGATTGGGCGGCGACAGCTGGCGTCTGCTGTTCCTGATCGGTGCGTCGCCGTTCTTCATTCTGTTCTGGGTCGCGCGCAAGACGCCGGAGTCGCCGATCTGGCTCGAACGCCGGCACGCGAAGCCGCAGGCTCGCAAGCCCGACACGGCCGGTCACGAGAAGCTGAACGTGCGCGGCCTGCTCACCGCCTTCTGCTTCATCTTCTTTCTGCAGTATCTCTATTGGGGCGTATTCACGTGGACGCCGACGTTCCTCATCACGGTGAAGCACCTCGACTTCGTGCATAGCCTGAAGTTCGTGCTGGCGTTGCAGTTCGGCGCGATCACCGGGTTCCTGCTGTTCTCTGCGTGGGTCGACCGGCTCGGCCGGCGGCCGATGTTCCTGGCCTACCTGCTGGTCGGCGCGCTGGCCGTCGGCGTGTACATCGTGTCGGCGAATCCGTTGCTGCTGACGACTGCGATCTTTCTGACCGGCTTCAGCGTGAACGGGATCTTCGCGGGTGCCGGCCCGTTCCTCGCGGAGATCATCGGCAACACGGCATCGCGCGGCTTCTTCATGGGTCTCGCGTACAACGGCGGCCGGCTCGGCGGCTTCATCGCGCCGCTGATCATCGGTGCGCTGGCGTCGACGTCGGGCGGCTTCGTGCTCGGGCTCGCGACGACGATCGTCGCGTTCGTCGCCGCGGCCGCGGTCGTGCTGTTCGCGCCCGAAACGCGCGGAAAGGCGCTGTCATGAACGTGGCGACGCAAGCGGGGTGGGTGAACAGGCTGTTTCCCGCGCTGACGGAGGCATCGCTGCGGCGCTACCTGAGCGGGCAGGTCGCGTCGGTGCTCGGCAGCTGGACGCAGAACGTCACGCTGAATCTGCTGATCTATCACCTGTCCGGCTCGGCGGCGATCCTCGCGCTGCTCAACTTCCTGCTGTACGGGCCGCAGTTGATCGTCGCACCGGTGGCGGGCTCCCGCATCGGCTCGGCCAACGCGCGCCGCGTGACGCTCTGCGTGCTGACGACGTCGCTGCTGCTGACGGGCAGCCTCTTCACGTTGTCGCTGCTCGGCCTGCTCGGCGTGAAGCTGATCCTCGCGCATGCGCTGGCGATCGGCGTGTCGAGCGCGGTGGAAACGCCGGCGCGGCAGGTGCTGCTGCTGACGAGCCTGCAGGATGCGACGCACACGTCCAACGCGGTCGCGATGAACACGATGGTCTACAACGTCGGGCGCATGGTCGGCCCGACCATCGCCGGATTCGTCTATCCGACGCTCGGGCCCCGGACGTCGTTTGCGATCTATGCGCTCGCGCTGTGCTTCATGGCGGCGTGCGTGCGGTCGATCCGGACCGCGACGGTGGACCGCCCGTCGCGCGCGGAAAGCGGCCTGCGCGACGCGGTCGGCTACGTGCTGTCCGATGCGTTCTCGGCCCGCTATCTGCCGATTCTCGCGTGCATCGGCTTGTTCGCCGGCAGCTACCAGACGCTCGTGCCGCTGCTCGCGGACCAGGGCTTTCACGACGCGGCGCGCTTTACCGGCGTGTTCTTCGCGTGCGCCGGCGCCGGCTCGTTGAGCGCGGCGGTGCTGCTGTCGTCGGCGTTCGGGCCGCGCGCGTCGCGCCGGTTCATCGCCTATGCACCGTGGACGGCAGTCGGCGCGCTGGCCGTACTGGCCGCGACGACCGATGCGGCGGGATCGATTCCCGCGTTCTATGCGCTCGGCTTCAGCCTCACGTTCGCGGCCACGTCGACGAACGCGACGATTCAGCGGCAGTGCCCGGAGCACGTGCGCGGCGGGCTCGTCGGGATGTACGGCATGGCCTACAACGGCACGATGCCGTTCGGTTACCTGCTCGTCGGCAGCGCATCGGAGGCGCTCGGCGTGCGACACACCTTCGCCGCCATGGCCGCCGTGCTGGCGTGCGGCGTCGTGGCGGTCATCGCGTGGCAACGGTTCACAGGAACGCGCTCAGGCGCACAATAAACGGAGACAACATGCAAGCCGGTTTCATGGAAGCGTCCGCGATCGAGCGCCGGACCATACGAAAGGTCGTCTGGCGACTCATTCCCTTCTTGATGATCTGCTACCTGCTTGCCTTCATTGACCGGGGCAACGTGGGGATGGCGTCGCTGCAGATGAACCACGACCTCGGGATGTCGGCGCAGGTCTTCGGTTTCGGCAGCAGCCTGTTCTTCATTTCATACTTCTTTTTCGAAGTGCCGAGCAATCTCGCGCTGCAGAAATACGGCGCGCGGATCTGGATCGCGCGGATCATGATCACGTGGGGCATCGTGTCGGCGGCGACCGCGCTCGTGCACAACGCGACGACGTTCTACGTGCTGCGTTTCCTGCTGGGCGCGGCCGAGGCCGGCTTCTTCCCGGGCGTGCTGCTGTATTTGTCGTACTGGATTCCCGCGCAGTACCGGGCGCGGATCGTCGCGACGTTCATGGTCGCGATTCCGGCCGCGAGCTTCATCGGCTCGCCGATTTCCGCGCTGCTGTTGCAGATGGACGGTGTCTGGGGCCTGCGCGGCTGGCAGTGGCTGTTCATTCTCGAAGGCATTCCCACCGTGCTGCTCGGCATCGCGTGCCTGTTCATGCTGACGAACAAGCCGGAGAACGCGAGGTGGCTCGACGACGACGAGCGCGCGTGGCTCTCGAACGCGCTGGCCGCCGGCCACAAGACACGCAAGAAGGTGCCGTCGCTGCCGCTTGCGCAGCTGTTCCGCAACCGCTACGTGCTGTGCCTCGCGCTCGTCGACACGTGTGCTTCCGCGGCAGGCAGCACGCTGTCCGTGTGGCAGCCGCAGTTGCTGAAGTCGTTCGGCTTGACCGTCATGGAAACCGGCCTGCTGAACTCGGTGCCGTACGCGGTGGCCTCGATCCTGATGGTCTACTGGGGCCGGCGCTCGGACCGCGTCGGCGAACGCCGCTGGCACACGGTCGTGCCGATGCTGCTGATCGGCGTGGGCCTGTTCGCGACGTCGCTGAGCGGATCGCTGCTGCCCACGGTCTGCATGCTCTGCGCGGTGCTGGTCGGCGCATATTCGTTCAAGGGCCCGTTCTGGGCGCTCGCGACCGACATGCTGTCCAACAGCACCGTGGCCGCTGGGCTCGCGACGGTCAACGCGATCGCGAACCTGCTCGGCGGCGGGCTGATGGTGAACGTGTACGGGTGGGTGAAGGCGGCGACGGGCAGCTACGCGCTCGCCTTGATGCCGCTCGCGATCCTCACGCTCGTCAGCGTCGCGACGCTGTTGCTGCTCACGCGCAATCATGCGGCCGGCAAGCTGGTCGGCAAGACGGGGACCATCTGATCATGGCGCGCATCGCGAGACGCGGGTTCCTCCGGATCGCCGGCGCGACGCTGGCTTCGGCTGCATTGCCGAGGCTGGCCGCGGCCGACGAAACGTGGTCGAGCGGCACCGAGCGGCCGGCGTTCCGGTTGCCCGACGGGGCGATCGACTGTCACATGCACATCTACGACGACCGGTTCCCGGTCGCGCCGGGTACGACGCTGCGGCCGCCGAATGCGACCGTCGCGCAATACCGAAGCGTGCAGGCGCGTATCGGCGTGAAGCGCAACGTGGTCGTGACGCCGTCGACGTACGGGACGGACAATCGCTGCACGCTGGCGGCGATCGCGCAGTTCGGCGCCGACGCGCGTGGCGTCGCCGTGGTCGACGCCACCGTGAGCGACGACGAACTTCGGGCGCTCGATCGCGGCGGCATCCGTGCGATCCGGTTCAACCTCAGCTATCCGGGCGCGACGACGCTCGACATGCTGGCGCCGCTCGCCGCGCGCATCGCGAACCTCGGATGGCACATCGAGCTGGTGGTGCAGGGTGCGCGGTTGCCTGAGCTGGAGCCGCATCTTGCAGCGCTGCCTTGCCCGCTCGTCATCGACCATATCGCGCATGTGCCGCAGCCCGGCGGGCTGTCGTCGGCCGCGTTTCGTACCGCGCAACGCCTCGTCGAAAAGGGCCATACGTGGATCACGTTGTCGGGGCCGTACGTCGACAGCAAGACGGGCGCGCCCGCCTACGACGACGTCGCGCCGGTCGCGAAGGCGCTGATCGACATGGCGCCGGAGCGCATGCTGTGGGGCACCGACTGGCCGCACCCGACGCAGAAGACGGACAAGCCGGACGACGCAAGCTTGCTGGACGTGATCGCCGGCTGGATCGGGCGGCCGGACTGGCAGCAGCGGATATTCGTCACGAACCCGGCGAAGTTGTACGGATTTGCATAGCGCGGGGAGGAGGTCGCGAAACGTGAAGCCGCCGACAAAACCGTGTCATTCGGAATCGGCGAAGACGTTTGTCCGACCAACGCATCTTCGTGCACGTCGTCGAACCGAAAAGCACGCTACGACGCGTCGCGCTCCGTCACATGCTCGAGCAAATGCGCGACGAAGCGGGTGAGCTTCGGCAGCGGGCGCCGGTCTTGTCGATACACGATATGAACGGGGTGCGGCTTCGGCTCGTAACCTTGCAGCACCTGTACCAGCGCGCCGCTCGCCAGATCGTGGCTCACCAGGACTTCGGGTTGCAGCAGCAATCCCGCGCCTGCGATGGCGGCCATCCGCAGGCCGTTGCCGTCATTGCAAGTGAACCCCGATTCAGCCGAAAAGTGCGTGCTGTCGTCGTCCCCGAGCTTCCAGCCGTTTCGGCTGCTCCATACCGTGTGGAACAGGCAGTGATGCGCGCTCAGGTCCTGTGGCGTTTGCGGACGCCCGTACTGAGCGAGATAGCCCGGCGACGCGCAGATCACCATGCGATACCGGGTCAGCGGCCTTGCAACGAGGTCGGCATCACCCAGTTCGCCGATGCGGATCGCCAGATCGAAACCCTCGTCGATCAGGTCGACGTTGCGATTGCTCAATTCGAGCTCGACACGCACGAGCGGATACCGCTGCCGGAAAGTCGCGGCGAGCGGCGCGATGACACAGGCGCCGAAGGTGATCGGCGCGCTGATTCGCAACGTACCGGAGGGCGACGCGCGTAGCCGTTCGACCGACGTTTCGGCGATGCGCATGTGTTCGAGCGCGCGCTTGGCGTCTTCGTAGAACACGCGACCGGCATCGGTCAGGTTCTGGCGCCGGGTAGTGCGCTCGAGCAGGCGCGCAGCGAGACGCTCCTCCAGTTCGCGCACATATTTGCCGACCATGACCGCCGAGATTTCCAGCCGCCGCGCCGCCTCGGTGAAGTTGCCGCCTTCGACGACGGCAACGAAGGTTTCCATGACACGCAGTCTGTCCATATTGCGAACTGTAGGTTAGGAGTATCGGAAATTAGAGCATATTTATGGGGTTCCCGGTTCGGTGAAGAATGGCGACGTTCCAACCTGAACGCGAAAAGGAGTGTTCGATGAAGATCGTCGTAATCGGTGCCGGCGGGGACGTCGGTCGTGCCGCGGCAGATGAGCTTGCGCGTGATGGCAAGCATGAAATCATTCGCGTTGGCCGCACCCGCGGAGACCATCAGGTCGACATCACGCGTGACGACAGCGTCGGTTCGCTGTTCGAGCAGGTCGGGCGCGTCGATGCGATCGTCGTCGCCGCAGGCAATGTTGTGCTCGCCCCAATCGAAAAGATGACGGCGGCCGATTTCCATCGAGGTCTGCAGGACAAGCTGCTCGGTCAGGTGCGCGTCGCGCTGGTGGGGCAGCATTACCTGAGCGATGGCGGCTCGATCACGCTGACGTCCGGCATCGCCGTCGATGATCCGATTGCGCAGGGTGCTCACGCTGCGGCGTCGAATGCCGGAATTGAAGGGTTCGTGCGTGCCGCTGCGTGCGATTTTCGTCGGGGTATCCGAATCAATGCGGTCAGTCCCACCATGCTGATCGAATCCGCGGAACGGTTCGGGCCGTTCTTTCCCGGTTACGAAGGCGTGCCCGCGACACGTGTGGCAATGGCGTATCGGCGCAGCGTGGAGGGGGTGCATAGCGGCCGCATCTATCGGGTTGGGCACTGAAATTAGCGCGCTTGCGGCGAAGGCTGCAAGCAGCAGTCTAAAGGTCGTCCGGGCAGATGCGTCATTGAACAAGGTTTCACGGGCTGGAGGGACGATTTATTAATACAGTGCATAGGTCTTAGCAAGCGCGTAGCTTGATCCCGTCGAGCGCCGAACGTATCGTTCGAAGCGTAGGTCAACACGTCGCCATTGATATCAATCCACACACAATAAGCGGGCGGCTTCGGATGTGCATGGGTAGAGAGACATCGAGCCTGGCGCGTACAAGCCATCGCAGATTGGTTTGAGGCAATTCCACCCTCCGGGGAGGGTTCCCCACTGCTCGTGGCGAAGATAGGCGCCAGATGGCCTTGGCCAAATCATCGCAATTATTATGGAGTCCATACCTTGAAAATCCATCTTGGTGTTTTTGCTATTGCACTCGGTATGCTTGCACCGTTGTTTGCGTCGGCTCAGTCGGTGTCGAACGGCCCGACTCGTGAACAAGTCCTTCAGGAAGCGAACCAATATGCAGCTGCGGGCTTCAACCCGGCGCGTGCGAACCCACGTACGTGGGTTGACGATGCACAAGCAGCATCGCGAGAGGTTGCAGGCATGCACACCGCGGCCCAGCCCACGTCTCATGTTGCGTTCGGCGGCGACGCGGACAAGTGAAATGGTTCGGCGTACGACCGTGGCCGCTCGTTGCGGCGATGCGGGGCGAGGCGCTGCTTCGGGGAGCGCTAGTGGAAAGGAATTGGCTGCGTGTTGGATATGGCGATGGTATGGTGCTGTCAATGACGAGACGGTGGATGATCGATCATGGAAGACAGTACACTGCGCGATTCCTTTGGCGGGTTGACGGCACTCATCGCCGTTGCTCGCGCGAAAAGTTTTACTCGAGCTGCCGTGCAGTTGGGTGTGTCCCAGTCCGCAGTCAGTCACGCAGTTCGTGCGCTGGAGGAGCGGCTCGGCGCTCGACTGCTCGCGCGAAATTCGCGTACCGTCACGCCGACTGAAGTAGGCGAGCGGCTCCTTCACATCGTTGCGCCGCGCTTGAAGGAAATCGACGCGGAGATGTCCGCTCTGTCGGATCTCGGTGGCAGCCCGAGGGGCTCCATTCGCCTCACCGCACCGGACTATCCGAGCCGGACGATTCTCGCTCCCAAGCTGAAAGAGTTTCTGCCCAAATATCCTGATATCAAGGTCGAGCTGAGTATCGACAATCGCTTTGTCGACCTCGTGGCCGAGCAGTTCGATGCCGGAGTCCGGCTTGGCGAAGCGATTGCGCAGGATATGATCGCCGTTCAAATCGGTCCTGACGTTCGCTTCACCGTCGTGGGCACGAAGCGGTACTTTGCCACCCATGCAGTGCCTCGGACACCCGGTGATCTCGTACACCATAGCTGCGTGAACTTGCGACTGATGGCGCATGGCGGATTATGGGCGTGGGAGTTCGAAAAAGGCGGACGACCGGTCAATGTTCGCGTCGACGGTCAGTTGGCGTGCAACGACATTTACGAATGCCTGGCCGGTGCGGTGGCGGGGCTTGGGCTAGCGTATGTTCCGGAAGATCTCGCCGAACCGTATATCAAGGCGCAGCACTTGATACCGGTCTTGACGGACTGGTGTCCGTCTTGGGGTGGGTTCTATCTGTACTATCCCAGCCGGCGACAACCGTCGGGAGCGATGGCCCTTCTTGTATCCGCGTTGCGTCATGCGCATTAGTGTGCGAGCGCTCTTCTCGTCTGCGCGGGCCAGATTGCAGGTGAAGACGTCGCGTCCCTCTGCATGGAATCGATAAATGTCACGGGAAAACTACAGCGAGTTGCTCGCATTGATTGCGGTTGCGCGCGAACGTAGCTTTACTCGTGCGGCCGCGCAGTTGGGTATCTCGCAGTCGATGCTCAGCCATACGATTCGCGGAATGGAGACGCGGTTGGGTGTGCGCTTGCTTACACGTACCACCCGAAGCGTATCCGTGACCGAAGCTGGAGAACGATTGCTGCAGGTCGTCGAGCCCAGGTTCAACGACATTGAAGCGGAGCTCAAGAGCATCATTGAAATGCGGGACGTTCCAGCAGGAACGATCCGCATCACAGCGCCGGAGCATGCCATCGATACGTTGCTCTGGCCGCGCCTTGCGAAGATCCTCGCGTTGTATCCGCAGATCAAGGTGGAGGTGAACGCCGACTATGCGTTGACCGATATCGTCCAGAGCCGGTACGACTTTGGGGTGCGTCTCGGCGACGAGTTGTCGAAAGATATCTCTGCCGTCCGCATTGGACCCGACCAACGTTTCGCGATCGTGGCTGCGCCGTCGTATTTCGCTTCGAAACCAGTGCCGACCAAGCCGCAGGATCTGGTCTGTCACGATTGCATCAACCTTCGCCTTCCGACCTTGGGAAACCTGTGCGCATGGGAACTCGGTAAAGGTCAGCGAAAAGTGAATGTCCGGGCCGACGGGCGGCTCGTATTCAACGGCATTTACCAGGTGTTGAACGCGGCACTGTCTGGTTACGGGCTGGCCTACCTCCACGAGGACCTGGCGCAACCCCATCTCGAAACCGGGAGATTGGTGTCGGTGTTGAAACCATGGTGGCGCACGTCCCCCGGATATCACATCTACTACTCGGCTCAGCGCGAGATTTCGCGAGCGATGCACGTTCTGATCGACGCACTTCGACACACGAAGTAGCTGTTCACGTCGAAGTGGTTGAGCAATCCAGCACGTGCTCATCGTCGGATTTATCAATCCGATTCATCGGTCTATTCCGGAATCGGCGTATTCGCCAATGGCCTCCTCGACCTATTATGGGCTTCGAAGCCGGGGCCGCTAGCGATGCATTCCTGTCGCTCACGTCGAGCCGTCGGTAGCCAATACCTCCGTTGAGATGCACCAATGCTTCATCCGCGCGCCGGATGGGTTGGCGTTGCTGCGTCCTGCATTTTTGGGAGCGAACATCATGACCCCTTCATCTTCTTCATTCGTTTCCTCGCCGCGCCAGACAGGAAGCGCGGTAGGCGCCATGGCGCTGTGTGTGGCGATGCTGATCGCCTCGGAGTTCATGCCGGTCAGCTTGCTGACGCCGATTGCGCATGACTTGAATGCAACCGAGGGCATCGCTGGTCAGGCGATCTCGATTTCCGGTTTCTTCGCCGTCCTGGCCAGCTTGTTCGTCGCGCCGCTCGCCGGGCGTTTCGATCGTCGGCATGTGTTGATGAGCATGACGGTTCTGATGCTGATATCGATCGTGCTGATCGCCGTGTCGCCGAACTTCGCGGTGCTGATGATTGCGCGGGCGTTCCTGGGGCTTGCGGTCGGAGGTTTCTGGTCGTTGTCCACAGCCACGGTGATTCAACTGGTGCCGGCACAACGCGTACCCAAGGCGCTCGGAACGATCTATATGGGTAATGCGATCGCGACAGCCTTTGCTGCTCCGATTGGCGCGTACGTCGGTGGCCATTTGGGTTGGAGATTCGTATTTGCTGCGCTGGTGCCTTTGGTACTGGTGAATCTGGTATGGCAAGCGGTAAGCCTGCCGAGCATGCCCCCCCGAGCAGCCATTCCCATCACCCGGTTGTTCGGACTGCTGAAGCGCCGAAACGTTGCGGTCGGAATGGTTGCGGTCATGCTCACCTTCGCCGGCTCCTACGGGACGTTCACCTACTTCCGTCCGTTTCTGGAAGCGGTAACCGGAGCAGACGCCAATCAACTGTCGATGCTATTGCTCGGATTGGGCGTGGCCGGTTTTGCTGGCACCCATTTCGCGGGCACGATGCTGCACCGCAACCATGTTTACCCTCTGTTGCGCTGGTTGCCGATTGCGCTCGCCGCCGCGACGCTGGGATTGGTGCAGTTCGGCCACCTGTTCGCGGGCGCCGCGACGATGATGATCGGCTGGGGCGCCGTGAATGCAGCGATTCCCGTCACGTGGTCCACCTGGCTGGCGAAGGAAATCGACGACGAGCCCGAAAGCGGTGGGGGCTTGATGGTCGGATCGATTCAGCTGGCGATCATGCTGGGCGGCGCGCTAGGAGGAGAACTCGTCGATCGCATCGGCGTGTTCGCTCCGTTGATGGGCGGGGTCGTGTTGCTCGTTCTTTCGGCATTGCTCATTGGTAATGGTGCGCGCCTGAAGAAGACCGAAAAGCTCGACTGACCCGGTTTTGGCGGCACGTACGCCGTTCGCCTCCGAAGCTGCGCCGCCAGCAAAGGCTGGCGGAATTGCCCGAAGCGCCGGCTGCTGGAAAGCAGTGTCAGCGGCATCGGCGCCGAAGGTGCTTCCTGCCGAAGCGGTTCGAGCGTACGCCAACACAGCGCTTCACAGCGTGCTTGGCCAACGCGGATTAATCAATTCTGCTCATGGCCGCATTCAACAATTCAAGGTTCAGCGCAGGCCGCATAACCGTAGCATCGAGGCTTGCGTAAATCTCAGATACGGATGGCGTCATGGTAAAGCTTGCGGTCAATGGTGAGACTCGTTCGTTTGATGGCGATCCGAGTATGCCGGTGCTTTGGTATTTGCGCGACGAGCTCGGGCTGACGGGGACGAAGTTCGGGTGCGGCATGGCGCTGTGTGGCGCGTGTACCGTTCTCGTCGATGGCAGTCCGATTCGATCGTGTGTGACACCGCTTGCGAATGTTGCAGGTCGCAAGGTAACGACGATCGAAGCCGCCGAGCAATTGCGCATAGGCCAAGCGCTGCAGGCCGCCTGGATCGAGCACCAGGTGCCTCAGTGCGGCTATTGCCAGTCCGGGCAGATCATGTCGGCGATCGCGTTGCTTTCCACGAAGCCGCGTCCGACCGACGACGATATCGACGCAGCAATGAGCGGAAACGCGTGCCGATGCGGCACCTATGTCCGGATTCGTGCTGCCATACACAAGGCCGCGAATGTGCTCGCAGCGCGAGCGTAACGCCAGCCAGGATCCTCGGCTATCACGACGCTCGTGACAAAAAACAGGAAGCAATCCATGACGAACCACGCCGGTGTTCCGAACGAAGACGCGGAATCGACTGTGAGCGACAGTCCCTCCATCGCAATGTCTCGCCGCAACTTTCTGGGCAGCATGGCGGCGTTCACGCTTGCGCTCAGCTTCCACGGAGGCACGGCCCGCGCGGCGGCCGTGATCGGAAAGTCGACGGCACGGTTGTCTTTCGAGCCCAATGCATTTATCCGCGTTGCCGCGGATGGCAAGGTGACCGTGATCTCGAGTTACCTCGAAATGGGCCAAGGGACGTTTACGGGACTGGCTACGCTCGCCGCCGAGGAGCTCGACGTGAGCTTGAGTGACATCACCGTGACGGGGGCGCCTGCCGATGTGGAGCATTACATCAATCCCGTCCTCGCGGCGCGAGGGTTCAAGGTGCAGGCGACCGGCGGCAGCACGGCGATGGCTGGCGCCTGGGTTCAAATGAGGCACGCGGCAGCCACCGCGCGGACCATGTTCGTTGCCGCCGCAGCCAAACGGTTCGGTGTGCCTCGGAACGAACTCGTGGTAGAGAACGGCGTCGTCGTTCACCCGCGTTCGGGACGCCGGGCAACGTACGGTAGTCTGGTGGCCGCGGCTTCCGCGGAACCGATCCCCAAGGAAGTCGTGCTCAAGGATCACGCCCGGTTCCGATTCATCGGCAAGAACGGTACGCGTCGCTTGGACGTTCCCGCCAAGGTCAACGGCAGTGCGATCTACACGCAGGACATTCGACTTCCGGGCATGCTCGTCGCCGCGATCGCGCATCCTCCGAAGTTGTGGGCAAAGATACGCAGTATCGATAGCGCCAAGGCGCTGGCCGTCCCCGGCGTGGTCGCGGTGGTGCGGGTTCCAGGTGACGACGAGATTCAGGGTGGTGCGGCGGTACTTGCCCGTAACACGTGGGCGGCCCGTCAGGGAAGGGACGCGCTGAAGATCGAGTGGGACGAGCGCGGTGCGCTGACCGCGGATTCTTTCATGATCGTCGGGAAGTTTCGCGAACTGGCCGGTACGCCGGGCGTGGTGGCGAAGGCGCGCGGCAAGGTGCTGGACGGCACACCCAGCGGTGCCAAGGTGATCGACGCGATCTATGAGCAGCCCTATCTGGCACATGCGCCGATGGAGCCGCTCAACTGCGTCGTGCATTTGACGAAGGACCGCTGCGAAATCTGGAACGGTGAGCAATGGCACACCGGAGATAGCAATGCAGCCGCGAAGGAACTTGGCTTCGCGCTGAACCAGGTCCAGCTGCATCAGCTCTACGCAGGGGGAGTTTCGGCAGGCGCGCCAATCCGCGATCGGATTTTGTCCGCGAAGCCGTTCGCATTGCGATTGCTGCCCGTAAAGCGGGCATCGACGCGCCGATAAAAATGGTGTGGATGCGCGAAGACGACATGCGCGGTGTTCAATATCGCCCGCTGACCGTCCATCGTGTGCGTGCGATCGTCGATGCGTCCGGACAGCTGGCATCCTGGCACCATCGTATCGTCGGGCAGAGCTTCATGCCGTCGCCCGATCCCACGACGGTCGACGATAACCTCGTGGAAGGAGCGGCCGACACGGGCTATGCGATTCCGAATTTCCGGGTGGAGCAGCATAGCTACAACGCGTTCGCGATACCCGTGGCGTGGCTTCGGTCGGTAGGGCATACGCACACCGCGTTCGTGGTCGAGACGATGATCGATGAACTGGCCGCGGCGGCCGGGAAAGATCCCTATGCGTTTCGACGGCAACTGTTGCAGTCAAGCCCACGCGACCTCGGTGTGCTCGATCTCGCCGTCGAAAAGGCAGGGTGGGGCAAGCCGCTGCCTGCATCGAAACCCGGCGACCGGCGAGCGAGAGGCATTGCCGTCCACGCGTCGTTTGGTACGCACGTCGCTCAGGTAGCCGAAGTCACGCTGCGCCAGGACGGCTCCTACTCCGTAGACCGGATCGTATGTGCCGTCGACTGCGGCACGGTGATCAACCCTGACATTGTTGCCTCCCAGATCGAGGGCGCTGCCGCGCTCGGCCTTTCGTTCCTGCATCAAGCGATAACGTTCAAGCAGGGACAAGTCCAGGAAAGCAATTTCCACGACTATCCGATTCTGCGTATGAATGCGATGCCGCGAGTCGAGGTGTACATGGTGTCGTCGACTGCCGCGCCTACGGGCATCGGCGAGCCCGGCACGCCGCTTCCGGCGCCGGCCGTGGCGAATGCGCTTGCTGCCATCACCGGCCGGCGGATTCGCGCATTGCCTTTGCGTGACGACGTGCTCGCAGCTTGAACGGGAATATCGACTTGAAACGAATTGACACCATGAAGATCCTTCGCCGGATCGCTTGCTTTGGACTGCTGGTCATTCTCGTCGCTGCAGGATGGTTCGCATACACCGCGCTTCGACCGTCCGGGCCCGAACCGGTGTCGCCTTTCGCGGGCGTGCCGGCGGATCTACCGGCAGGTGTCGCGCGCGGCGCCTACCTCGCGCGGGCGGCGGATTGCGTCGCATGTCATACGGCTCCGGGCGGCACGCCCTATGCGGGCGGACGCGCGTTCGACCTGCCGTTCGGAAAGATCTATTCCACCAACCTCACGCCCGACAAGGAAACCGGCATAGGCGACTGGACTGACGACGCGTTCGTCAGGGCGGTGCGTCAGGGTGTCGGTCGGGCCGGGCACCTGTATCCGGCGATGCCTTATACGTCATATACGGCAATGAGCCGCGAAGACGTGCTGGATATCAAGACGTATCTGCTTTCCCTGGCACCGGTGCGACAGGCTGCGCCGCTCAATACGCTCGCGTTTCCGTTCAACCAGCGTTGGGGCATGGCGTTCTGGAATGCGATCTTCTTCCACGAGCAGCGATTCAGGCCCGATCCAGCGAAAAGCGTCGAGTGGAATCGCGGCGCGTATCTGGCAGGGCCGCTCGGGCACTGCGGCGAATGTCATACGCCACGAAATGCCGGATTTGCGATGCAATCCCGCGCGTATCTGTCGGGTGCCGACATCGATGGCTGGAAAGCGTATAACACGACGCAGGACGATCTTTACGGCATTGGCGCATGGCGGGACGAGCAGATTGCCGGCTATCTATCGACAGGGCATGCGCGCGGCCGCAGTTCCGCGGCGGGCCCGATGGCGGAGGTCGTCGAGCATAGTCTTCAACATTTGACGTCAAACGACATCGGCGCGTTGGTCGCATACCTTCGCGGGATAACGCCTGTGAAGGGTGGCGGTGCAGGCCCCGTTGAGCTTGCGCCGGCCGCTGCGCGCGCGTCGAATCCGGTCCTGCCGGGGGAAAGCGCCCGCGACGAAAATGGTCGTGGTCGACGTCTGTTTGCCGCGGACTGCGCGGGATGCCATCAATGGAACGGTGCAGGACGGCAATCGCCGTATGCCGACCTCGTCGGCAGTCGTGCGGTCAACGATCCATCGGGTACAGCGCTGATGCAGGTGCTGCTCCATGGAACGAATGTGCAGATCAATGGACAGACCCACATGATGCCGTCATTCGGAAGTGTGTACTCGGATGCTGATGTGGCGGCTGTCTCGAACTACGTGATCGCGCATTTTGGCGATAAAAAGGGCACGGTGACCGTACAGCAGGTTCACGGGAAGCGCCGCGACTGATCACCGGATGAAAGCACGCGTTGCTGAAGCGATCGGCGGGCGACGGTCCGTTGCCGTGGAGCGTGCGCCGCCGATGCCGCCGCGGGCGGCGTCGGCATGGCCCTCCCTCAATGGACGAAAGGCCTTGGGGCAACTGTGGTCGGTATGGCCGGCTCAGAGTAGAACGTCGAACTTGCGCGGAAGGACCGCAAGGATGTGGTTGCGATGAGCGAAGAGCTGTTTCGCGTCATTCGCCGTGGCTGCCGGAATCGTTCCGTCGAAAGATCGCTTCGGCCGCTCCTCCAGGTAGTCCGAAAACCATCGGCTGCCCGTCAATGCTCTGCCGCATACGAAGCGAAAACCTTCTTGAGGTATGCCAGCAATACTTTGACGTTCGGGCTACTACGGCGGCTCTCCGGCCAAAGGGCGGTGATAGTGGAGCGCGGTTCGACGAACTCGGTGAGGATCGGCACGAGTTCCCCGCGCCGGACGTACGATGCCGCGACATACGTCGGCGAAATTCCCACGCCTCCGCCAGCCGCCATGACGGCAGCCACCGCATCGCTGGTATCGACGACGATGCCCGCATCCGGCGTGAGGCTGAGCGGCCCTTCGTCCGTGGCAAACGTCCAGCGAAGCACTTGCCCCGAACTTTGAAAGCGAAAGTTCACGCAATCATGATCCACGAGGTCGTCAGGATGGCTGGGAACACCGCGTCTGGCGAGGTAGTCCGGAGACGCATAGGCGCCGATGTAGTGAGGCGAAAGCGCTCGCGAGACCAAACGAGAGCCCGCGAGATCCCCGACGCGAACAGCCACATCGATACCTTCACCGACGAGGTCGACGAAATGATCGCCCAGGCGCAGGTCGATCGACAGCTTGGGAAAGCGCTGGCGAAACGCGGGTAGGGCGGGCGCGATGAGATGAACCCCGATCGGCAGCGGCGCGGTCACTTTCAGGATGCCCGCAGGCTCGGATCGCGCCGAGGCAGCGGCCTGTTCGATCGCTTCCATTTCCGACAGCAGGCGCAGCGTGCGTTCATGCAGGTCGCGCCCCTCCTGAGTCAGCGTCAATGACCGTGTCGTGCGGTTGAACAGTTTGATCTCGAAGTGACGCTCCAGACGCTGGATACTTTTGCTTATCGCGGAAGGCGTGACGCCAAGCGCCCGCGCCGCAGCCGAATAGCTTCCCAACGATGCCGCGCGGCTAAATGCGATGAGACCGGTGAGACGGTCCAGGCTGATTTGTTCCATGGCGGAAATATAGAAGCGAATCGGGCGCTGATTATCAATGTCGGCCGTCAAGTATAGAGTCTCTGCACGGCGCCGTTTCGAGTTGCGCCGGCTGACAGGGACCCACTCCATGACCTCTGATTTCGATTCCCATTCACTCAAGAGCAAGTCCGTCCTCATCTTCGGCGGAACGTCCGGAATCGGCCTTGCGGCGGCCAAACAGGCCAAGGCCGCGGGTGCAAGCGTCACGGTGGTCGGGTTCAATCCGGAGGGCGCCGAACAGGTCGCCATCGAGAATGGATTCGCGGGTTGGCGGAGCGCCGACGTGACCCGGCCGGAAACCATCGTCTCGGCACTGGCCGACATCGCTCACGTCGACCATCTCGTTCTCCTCGCGGGAACCTTCGTGGCAGGCAAGGTACTCGACGCGGACGTCGACTATCTACGACGCGCGTTCGATGAGCGCGTTTGGGCCGCCGTCCATACTTTGCGCGCGCTGGGTGACCGCCTGGCGGCCGATGCCTCCGTCACGTTTATTTCCGGCGTGTTGGCCGACCGACCCAATGCCTATGGCACCGCCATTCTTGCGTCGGCATCGGCCGCGATGGAGGCGCTGGCCAGGGGGCTGGTTCTGGAACTTGCGCCTCGCCGTGTCAACACCGTTTCGCCCGGCACCACCGACACGCCGTTGCTCGCTCGCACGCTCGGCGAAGGTCGTGACGCGTATGTCAACGCATTGAAAGACAAATTGCCGCTGCATCGGTTGGGAACCGCCGAAGAAGTGGGCGCGGCAGTGGTGTTCCTCATGAGCAATGGATCGATGAACGGCGAGACGATTCATGTCGACGGCGGCGCTCGCCTCGTCTGAACTGGGTGAAGCGTTGCCGGCATTTCCACGTTGGCGAAAACAAGAAGGAGGTTGGGGTGCCTACGCTGTTTGATCCCTTGCGACTCGGTGCGATCGACGTGCCCAACCGTATCCTCATGGCGCCGATGACGCGTGCGCGGGGAACGCGCGAACACGTACCGACCGCGATGATGGCGGACTATTACAGTCAGCGTGCTTCCGCGGGGCTGATCATCTCGGAGGCGATCGGCATCTCCCGGCAGGGCCTGGGATGGCCTTACGCCACCGGGCTGTGGACAGCTGCGCAAATTGCCGGCTGGCGCACGGTGACCGATGCCGTGCACGAAGCGGGCGGCCGCATCATTGCGCAGCTGTGGCATATGGGGCGAGTCGTGCATCCGAGCTTTCTGGATGACGCACCGCCTGTCTCCTCGTCCGAGACGACGGCGCCCGGCCACGCTCATACCTACTCGGGCAAGCAGCCCTACACGCAGGCACGCGCACTCGAGACAAACGAAATTCCCGCGATCATCGAGCAGTTCGCCGCCGCGGCACGGAATGCGCTGCAGGCTGGCTTCGACGGCGTACAGTTGCATGCGTCGAACGGTTATCTGATCGATCAATTCCTGCGAGACAGTGCCAACTTCCGCGGTGACGCGTATGGCGGATCGATCTCGAATCGGCTCCGGCTGCTCATCGAGGCAACCCGGGCCGTCGCGGATGTAGCGGGTCCCGGCCGTACCAGCGTTCGCCTGTCTCCGAACGGCGAAACGCAGGGCGTGCGCGACAGCGATCCCTTGCCGTTGTTTATCGCGGCCGCCGAGGCGCTGTCCGCGGTAGGGATCGGGTTCCTGGAACTGCGCGAGCCTCCGCTGAACGGCAGTTTCGGCGTCGGGTACCTCGACCCGCTCGCGGCGAAAATTCGACCGGCTTTCAAAGGACCGCTGGTGCTCAACTCGGATTTCGACGCCACTCGAGCTCAGGCAGAACTCGATGCGGGCGTTGCCGACGCCGTTACGTTCGGGCGCCCGTTCATTTCCAATCCGGACTTCCCTCGGCGTCTGGCCGAAGCGATTCCGCTCGCGTCAGACGACCCGGCCACATGGTTCACGCAAGACGCGCAGGGCTACATCGATTACCCGTTCGCGGCGTCGACGTAACCACTCCTTCCTGAGGCGGCTCGAGATCGGACGGCACCCGCGGGCGTGCTTTTCGCCTGCCGGCCGCATTCCGGCGACCACCCTGCGAGATCGCACGGGCCGCGACGACGACTTCCGCAGCATCCGTTACTTCCCTGCAACCGTACGAAAGGAACACGATCATGTCATTCATTACCACGCGGGACGGCGTAGACATTTTCTATAAAGACTGGGGCCCCCGGGACGCTCAGCCGATCGTGTTCCATCACGGCTGGCCGCTCTCCGCGGATGACTGGGATACCCAGATGCTCTTCTTCCTGGCGAACGGGTATCGCGTCATTGCCCACGACCGGCGCGGACACGGGCGCTCGTCGCAGGTCGCAGAAGGTCACGACATGGATCATTACGCAGCGGACGCGTTTGCGCTCGTCGAGACACTGGACCTCAGGCATGCCGTGCATATCGGCCATTCCACCGGCGGGGGCGAAGTGGCGCGCTATGTTGCAAGGCACGGCGAGCCGACGGGGCGTGTCGCGAAGGCCATTCTCGTGAGCGCCGTGACGCCGCTGATGCTGAAGACGCCATCGAATCCCGAAGGCCTGCCGCTGGATGTCTTCGACGGGCTACGCAAGGGGCTCGCTGAAAATCGCGCGCAGTTCTTCGTAGACGTGCCCGCGGGCCCGTTCTACGGGTTCAATCGTCCGGACGCGACCGTTCACCAGGGCGTGATTCAGAACTGGTGGCGCCAGGGAATGATGGGTAGCGCGCAAGCCCACTACGAGGGTATCAAGGCGTTTTCGGAAACGGACCAGACCGAAGATCTCCAGTTGATCGGCGTGCCGACGCTGGTGCTTCACGGCGAGGATGACCAGATCGTCCCGTACAAGGACGCGGCGCTCAAGGCAATCAAACTGTTGAAGAACGGCAAGCTGAAAACGTTCCCGGGCTTCTCCCATGGGATGTTGACCGTCAACGCGAGTGTCTTGAACGCGGAACTGCTGGCATTCGTTCAAGAATAAGACTGGCGGTACATGGCGCACCAGTTGGTGCGCGATGTACCGTGCCTGCTTTTCACCCCCATTTTGAGGAGCCGAGATGACTACCGATGTTTTGGCCGTGGCGCTTCGATTCTTTTCGCTTTGGACCGAAAACCGCATCGACGACGCGCTGTCGATGCTCTCCGATGATGTCCTCTACGACAACGTTCCGTTCCCCGACATCGTTGGACGGGACAATGTTCGCCAATTCCACAGTGACTTCGGGATCGGCACGACGTTCAAGGTCGACTGGACGGTGACCCATATCGCCGCAGCGGGAAACGTCGTCCTCAATGAGCGGATCGACGTCTTTCAACACGAATCAGGCGGAAAAATCACGCTTCCCGTGATGGGTACCCTGACCATTGTCGATGATCGAATCACGGTTTGGCGAGACTACTTCGATCCCGCGGACTTCGATCGGCAGTTGAGTGCAATCAAGAAGTAGTCTTACGCCGCAGTAGCGGGTACCCAATCGAAAACTACAAGCCGGACCGGCGCCTCCGTACTAACCCTGATTAAAAACACTTATCACGGTGAAAAATTCCGCATCTTATTGAACCGATATCGGCTGGATATAGTGGCTCGCTTTCCCGCATGCAAACGCCGCGTGCGAGACACGCTGACAATCAGCAGGAGCCCCTTGATGACCGCCGATACCCCCAATACCCGCTTCACCGAAGTCGAGGATCTGATGCCCGCCGCCGGCGGGCTGCGCGAGATCCGTCACCACATCCATCACCACCCCGAACTCGCGTACGAAGAGCACGACACGGCCGCGCTCGTCGCGGACAAGCTCGAGCAATGGGGCTGGCAGGTGACGCGCGGGGTCGGCAAGACGGGCGTGGTCGGCACGCTGCGGGTGGGCGACGGCACGCGCAGCATCGGCATTCGCGCCGACATGGATGCGCTGCCGATCGTCGAGGCGACCGGCCTGCCGTATGCGAGCGGTACGCACGGCAAGATGCACGCATGCGGCCATGACGGCCACACGACGATGCTGCTCGGCGCCGCGCAGCATCTCGCGAAGACGCGCAACTTCTCGGGCACCGTGCACCTGTATTTCCAGCCGGCGGAAGAGCACGGCGTCGACAGCGGCGCGAAGAAGATGATCGACGACGGCCTGTTCGAGCGCTTCCCGTGCGATGCCGTGTTCGGCATGCACAACCATCCGGGCGCGGCGCCAGGCGTATTTCTCACGCGGCGCGGCCCGTTCATGTCGGCCGGCGACAAGGCGATCATCACGATCGAGGGCGTCGGCGGCCACGCGGCGCGGCCGCATCTGACGGTCGATCCGGTCGTCGTCGCGGCGAGCATCGTGATGGCGCTGCAGACGATCGTCGCGCGCAACGTCGACCCGTCGCAGCCGGCAGTCGTCACGGTCGGCTCGATGCACGCGGGCACCGCGAACAACGTGATTCCGAACGGCGCGCGCCTCGAACTCAGCGTGCGTTCGTTCAGCCCGGAAGTGCGCGCGCTGCTCAAGCGCCGCATCACCGAGCTGGCCGAATCGCAGGCCGCAAGCTACGGCGCGAGCGCGAACGTCGAGTACATCGAAGGCTATCCGGTCGTCGTCAATACGGATGCCGAAACGGATTTCGCCGCGCAGGTCGCGCGCGAACTCGTCGGCGATGCGCACGTGGTCGAGCAGACCGACCTGCTGATGGGCAGCGAGGATTTCGCGTTCATGCTGCAGCAGCGGCCGGGCTCGTTCGTGCGGCTCGGCAACGGCGAAGGCGAGGACGGCTGCATGGTGCACAACCCGAAATACGACTTCAACGATCGCAACCTGCCGATCGGCGCGGCGTTCTGGACGCGCCTCGTCGAGCGTTACCTCGGACAGTAATCGCGGCGGCGGCGGGCGGCCGGCGCTTCCGGCCGCATTGACAGGAGAGGATAGCGATGCAGAAAGATCATCTCGCGCTGCACCCCGCGTCGGCGGAGGCCGCCGACACCGGCGCGCCGGGCGCGCCTGCCGTCACGCGGCGCGGCGCGATCGCCGCGGCCGTGATCGGCAACTGGCTGGAATTCTTCG
This sequence comes from Burkholderia orbicola, assembly GCF_900100915.1. NCBI lineage: Bacteria > Pseudomonadati > Pseudomonadota > Betaproteobacteria > Burkholderiales > Burkholderiaceae > Burkholderia > Burkholderia orbicola. The sequence goes on from NZ_FNKW01000002.1 coordinate 2,136,973, forward strand.
ATTTCACCGTGTACGGCTTCTTCGCGGTGCTGATCGGCAAGCTGTTCTTCCCGTCGAGCGACCCGACCACGTCGTTGCTGCTGTCGGTCGCGACGTTCGCCGCCGGCTTCTTCACGCGGCCGCTCGGCAGCGTCGTGCTCGGCGTCTACGCGGACCGCAAGGGGCGCAAGGCCGCGCTGAACCTGACGATCATGCTGATGGCGCTCGGCACCGGCCTGATCGCGATCGCGCCGACCTATGCGCAGGTGGGCGTCGCCGCGCCGCTGCTCGTCGTGTTCGCGCGCTTGCTGCAGGGTTTCTCGCAGGGCGGCGAATTCGGCGCGGCGACGTCGACGCTGCTCGAACAGGGCGGCACGTCGCGTCGCGGGTTCCGCGCGAGCTGGCAGCTCGCGACGCAGGGCGGCGCCGCGCTGATGGGTTCAGGGTTCGCGGCGTTGCTGTCCAACACGATGACGAAGGACGCGCTGGAAGGCTGGGGCTGGCGGCTGCCGTTTCTCGTCGGCGTGCTGATCGCGCCGGTCGGGATGTTTTTGCGTCGCCGGCTCGCGGACGACTCGCCCGGCGACCGCCATCACGGCATCGAACGCGGCGTGCTGCGCGAGCTGTTCTCGAAGCACACACGCACGGTGTTGCTGCTGATGCTCACGGTGATGGGCGGCACGGTGTCGACCTACATCCTCACCTTCTACATGCCGACCTACGCGATCCATACGCTCGGCCTGCCGATGAAGCTGTCGATGTTCGTCGGCGTCGCGTCGGGCTGCGTGATGCTGGTCACATGCCCGCTGTTCGGCTGGCTGTCGGACCAGCTCGGCAGCCGCCGCCTGCCGATCTTCGTCGGCCGCGGCGTGCTGGTCGCGCTGCTGTTTCCGGCGTTCTGGCTGATGAACCATCATCCGACGCTGTCGGTGATCCTGCCGCTGACCGCGCTGATGCTGCTGTTCTATTCGCTCGGCTCGGCGTCGGAAATGGCGCTGATGTGCGAGTCGCTGCCGCGCCATGTGCGTGCGACGGGCATCTCGATCGCGTATGCGCTCGCGGTGACGATCTTCGGCGGCACCGCGCAGCTGATCGCGACCTGGCTCGTGAAGACGACCGGCAGCAAGCTCGCGCCGGCCGGCTACGTGGCCGCGTGCGTGGTGCTGTCGCTGATCGCGGTCGCGATGCTGCGCGAGACGGCGCGGGAATCGCTGGACTGACGCGCGAGGCGGGCGGCCTTACCGCCCGCGCACCACCCTCAGATACGACGCGAGCATCGTCGCGAGTTCCTGCGCGGCCGGCGTCAGCGGCACGGCCGCGCGCTGCAGCAGGCAGATGTCCTGCGCTTCGGCCTGCTCTCGCACCGGCACCTTCACGAGCGCGCCGGCGAACGGCCCGTGCCGCGTGATCGCTTCGGTTTCGAGCGCGAGGGAATCGGTCTGCGTGACGATCTGCAGCGTCTCGAACATTCCTTCGACGGTCGCGAGAATCTTCGGCGGCGGCTGGCCGTGCACATCGAAGTACGCGAGCAGCCGGTTGACGACCGGGTCGGCGCTCAGGTTCGGCGAGCGCGTGGACACCCATCCGTAGTCGGCCAGCTCGGCAAGCGATTGCGCGTGCATCGCCGGATGCCCGTTGCGGCAGACGACCACCGGCGCCGACGTGCGCAGCGGCGTGACCGCGAGATCGGTCGTGTCGGTCTGCTTCGCGACCAGCGCGATCGCGAAATCGACCGCGCTTTCGCGCAGCCAGCCGATCATCATCCGCGACGTGCCGGTGCGCAGGTGCACGTCCACCTTGTCGAAGCGCGCGCGGAACGCGGTCAGCACCGGCGCGAACGCGTCGATCAGCGGCTCGGTCACGAGGCCGAGCGTGACGGTGCCTTCGTAGGCGCCGCTCAACTGACGGATTTCCCGCTCGACCTGCTCGCATTCGCCGAGGATCGAACCGGAGCGCGCGAGCAGCCGCTGGCCGACGGCCGTCGGCACGATCCCGCGGTTGGTGCGCGTGAACAGCGTCGCGCCGAGCGTCGCCTCGAGGCCCTGCAGTTGCTGCGTGACGCCGCTTTGCGCGAGATCGAGCGCGCGTGCGGCCGCGCGCAGGCTGCCGTGTTCGACGACGGCCTGGAAGATGCGGAGCTGGGACAGCGTGAACGCCATGGGAAGCAGCGAGGCCGGTGATCGGAAATACCGATCATGATAAGCCAGCCGATGGTTCCGGCGGCCGCGCGCGGCCCCTACGATCGCAGGCAGTCCGGCTCATGCCGTTCGTTCCTCTTCCTGCCCGTCGTCGACCATGAAACGTTTCCTCGTCCCGCTCGTTTTCCTGTGTATTGGCCTGGCGGCCACGTCCGCATATGCGCTCGACGCGCACGTGGTGCGGCTCGGCATCGACCCGACCTATCCGCCGATGGACGCGAAGGCGCCCGACGGCAGCCTGAAGGGCTTCGACGTCGATCTCGGCAACGAGATCTGCCGCCGCGCGCAGTTGCGCTGCCAGTGGGTCGAGCTCGAATTCTCCGGGATGATCCCCGCGCTGCAGGCGCGCAAGATCGACGCGATCCTGTCGTCGATGGCGATCACCGCGAAGCGCGAGAAGCAGATCCTGTTCTCGTCGAAGCTGTTCCGCTTCAAGTCGCGGCTCGTCGCGCGGCCCGGCAGCGGGCTCGACGGCACGGCGGCGTCGCTGGCCGGCAAGCGCGTCGGCGTGCAGTCGGGCACGCAATTCGAATCGTGGGCGCTCGCGCACTGGGCGCCGGCCGGCGTCGGCGTGGTGCCGTACAAGAGCCAGGACGACGTGTTCGCCGATCTCGTGAACGGCCGCCTCGACGCGGCGCTGCTCGGCACCGTGGAAGCCGACTACGGGTTCCTGCGCCAGCCGCGCGGCAAGGGTTTCGCATTCGTCGGCGCGCCGCTCGACATGGGCGATCGCGGCGTCGGCATCGGCATGCGGCAGTCGGATACCGCGCTGAAGGCGTCGATCGACGGCGCGATCGCGTCGATGCTGAAGGACGGTACGTACGACCGGATCGCGAAGCAGTATTTCGATTTCAATCCGTACGGCGACTGAGCGCCGTGCCGGTCCGTTCACCCGATTCCCCGCTTTCATCCATTCGAGACCATCGATGCAGATTCGCACCACGCCGCTCCTGTCGCCGTCGATCGGCACGCAGCGCACGCTGACGAGCTTTCATTTCGGGCCGGCCGGCAGCGGCCGCAAGATCTACCTGCAGGCCGCGCTGCACGCGGACGAGACGCCCGCGATGCTCGCGGCGTTCGTGCTCAAGCAGCGCCTCGCGCAGCTCGACGCCGAAGGCCGGCTCGCGGCCGAAATCGTGCTCGTGCCGGTGTCGAACCCGATCGGCCTCAATCATCATCTGCTCGGGCAGTTCATCGGCCGGTTCGATCTTGCGAGCGGCCACAACTTCAATCGCGGCTTCCTGCCGCTCGCGGAGATCGCCGCGCGTGCGCGCGACCGGCTCGGCGACGACGGCACACGCAATCGCGCGATCGTGCGCGAATGCGTCGGCGCGGCGCTCGATGAAATCGCGCCGCGCACCGAGTTCGATGCGCTGCAACTGGCGCTGCTGAAGTTGTCGCACGACGCCGATGTGGTGATCGACCTGCATTGCTCGCTCGAAGCGGTGATACACGTCTACACGAGCGATACCGCGTGGCCGGACGTCGAGCCGCTCGCGCGGTATCTCGGCGCCGAGGTGTCGCTGCTCGCCGAGGATTCGGGCGGCCATGCGTTCGACGATGCGCATCACCTGCTGTGGTCGCGGTTGCGCGCACATTTGCCGGACGGCACGCCGATGGCGGCCGGCACCGTGGCCGTGACGGTCGAGTGCCGCGGCCAGCGCGACGTGACGTACGAGTACGCGCAACGCGACGCCAACGCGCTCGTCGACTATCTGGTGTGGTGCGGCGCGGTGCGCGGCGAACGTGCGCCACTACCGCCGCTGGCCGCGCCGGCCACGCCGCTCGCGGGCAGCGAGCAGTTTTATGCGCCGGTGAGCGGAATCCTCGTGCACCGCGCGGCGATCGGCGCGACGATCCGTGCGGGCGATCCGCTGTTCGACATCGTCGATCCGCTGACGGACGCGATCACGACGATCTCGAGCGCGACCGATGGCGTGTTCTACATGCGCCGCGCGATCCGTTTCGTGACGGCCGGCGCGCCGCTCGGCCGCGTGACGGGCACGGTGCCGGTGCGAAAGGGGATGCTGCTGGGCGCGTGAGTGGGGCGGTGTCCCGCCGACGCGATGCAATTTCGTTCTCGTCAGATTGACCGTGTTGGAGCGCATCACTAAATTGTGCGACGCGGAGTGCGCTCCGTGTTCCGTGAGAAGAACGTTGCAGAGATCAGAGTTTGAGCGGGCGGCCTTGTGCCGCCCGTCTTTTTTATTGGCGCTTTGTCGCGTCACCGATATGACGATCTCGCCCGGCGCTCAACCGCGCCGCGCCACCAGCTCCGATACCGTCTGCGCGGCCTGCTGCAGCGGCCCGAGAAACTCCTTCACCATCTGCTTCGCGGTATGCCGCTGCGCGTTGCCGCTGATGTTCATCGCGGCGATGACCTGCCCGCGCCGGTTGCGGATCGGCGCGGATAGCGACATCAGCCCCACTTCGAGTTCCTGATCGACCACGGCCCAGCCTTGTTGACGCACCTGCGCGATCGCCGCCTTCAGTTCGCCAATGTCGGTGATCGTGCGCGGCGTATGCGCGCGGATGGTGCTCTGCGCGAGCGTTTCATCGAGCGCCGCATCGTCGAGCGCGGACAGCAGCACACGGCCCATCGACGTGCAGTACGCGGGCAGCCGGCTGCCGATCGACAGGTTGATCGTCATGATCTTGCGGGTCGGCACGCGCAGCACGTAGACGATCTCGGTGCGGTCGAGCACCGCGGCCGAGCAACTTTCGTGGATCTGCGCGGACAGTTGCTCCATCACCGGATCGGCGAGATTCCAGAACGGCATCGAGGTGAGATACGCGAAGCCGAGCTCGAGGATCTTCGGCGTGAGCCGGAACAGCCGGCCGTCGGCCTCGACGTAGCCGAGCGTCTGCAGCGTGAGCAAAATCCGGCGGGCCCCCGCGCGCGTGAGGCCGGTGGCCGATGCCACCTCGGTGAGCGTCTGCTCCGGGCGCGCCGCGTCGAACGCGCGGATCACCGCGAGGCCGCGCGCGAACGACTGTACATAGGAGTCGCCGGGTTTCGTCTGAATATCGTCGGTTGTCATGAGCGCCTGGAATGTCGTGCAGCCGAGAAGATAGCGCATGGGGCCCGACACGCCAACCTCCCGGCGGGCCGTGCCCTTGACAGGTCGTCCCCGCACTCCCTATGATGCGTTGAACGTTCGATACACGATCTTATGTTCGTATGTAGAACATCCGAGCGCATCCCGGCGGGCAATGCAAGGGGCGCGCCCTATTCATTTCCCCGCCTTTCACGGGACCGGAGACACTGATGACCGAAGCTTTTCTGTGTGATGCGATCCGTACGCCGATCGGGCGTTACGGCGGTGCACTGTCCGGCGTGCGCGCCGACGATCTGGGCGCGGTGCCGCTCAAGGCGCTCGTCGAGCGCAATCGCGACGTCGACTGGACGGCGATCGACGACGTGATCTACGGCTGCGCGAACCAGGCCGGCGAGGACAACCGCAACGTCGCGCGCATGTCGGCGCTGCTCGCGGGCTTGCCGGAGGGCGTGCCGGGTTCGACGATCAACCGCCTGTGCGGTTCCGGCATGGATGCGGTCGGCGTGGCCGCGCGCGCGATCAAGTCGGGCGAAGCTGCGCTGATGGTCGCGGGCGGCGTCGAGAGCATGACGCGCGCGCCGTTCGTGATGGGCAAGGCCGCGAGCGCGTTCGCGCGCCAGGCCGACATCTACGACACGACGATCGGCTGGCGCTTCGTCAATCCGTTGATGAAACAGCTGCACGGCGTCGATTCGATGCCGGAAACCGCCGAGAACGTCGCGGTCGATTACAACATCAGCCGCGCGGATCAGGACCTGTTCGCGCTGCGCAGCCAGCAGAAAGCCGCGCGGGCACAGCAGGACGGTACGCTGGCCGAAGAAATCGTGTCGGTCACGATTGCGCAGAAGAAGGGCGACCCGGTGGTCGTGTCGCGCGACGAGCATCCGCGCGAAACGTCGCTCGAAGCGCTCGCGAAACTGAAGGGCGTCGTGCGCCCGGACGGCTCGGTCACGGCCGGCAACGCGTCGGGCGTGAACGACGGCGCCGCCGCGCTGCTGCTGGCGAACGAGGCCACCGCGAAGCGCTTCGGCCTGACGCCGCGCGCCCGCGTGCTGGGAATCGCGACGGCCGGCGTCGCGCCGCGCGTGATGGGCATCGGCCCGGCGCCGGCCACGCAGAAGCTGCTCGCGCGGCTCGGCATGACGATCGACCAGTTCGACGTGATCGAACTGAACGAGGCGTTCGCGTCGCAAGGTCTCGCCGTGCTGCGCATGCTCGGCGTGGCCGATGACGATCCCCGCGTGAACCCGAACGGCGGCGCGATCGCGCTTGGCCACCCGCTCGGCGCATCGGGTGCGCGCCTCGTGACGACCGCGATGTACCAGCTGCATCGCACGAACGGTCGCTTCGCGCTGTGCACGATGTGCATCGGCGTCGGTCAGGGCATCGCGATCGCGATCGAACGCGTGTGACCGGCGCGATGCGGTGAAGCGGCCGGATATGCGCCGCTTCACCGCTGTGCTGTATCCGCCACGATGGGCGGCACGAGGTGTCTCGTGCCGCCCATCGTCGTTAACCGGCCTGCGACAATTGCCTGAGGCGCGCGTCGAGCGCGTCGATCTCGGTGTCCGCGAACACCTCGATGCCATGCTCGCGCAGCAGCGCCGCCGTGACGCCGGCGCCCGCCTGCCGCCGGCTCGCGAAACTTCCGTCGTAAATGAACGTGCTGCCGCACGACGGGCTGCCGTCGGCGAGGATCGCGAAGCGGCAATCGTGTGCCTGCGCGAGGGCCAGCGCGGTTTGCGCGCCGGCAACGAATGGCGCCGTCACGTCGGCGCCGTTCACGTCGACGATGCGTGCGTGCCCCGACAGCACTTGCTGCCCCGATGCGCCGCCGGCGATCTCGGCAGGCGGGCGCGGCACGCTCAAGCCGCCCGCCAGCTCCGGGCAGACGGCCACGAGACGCCCCTCGCGCTGCCACCGTTCGAGCGCCTCGTGCGCGGCGGTCTTCGCCGAGCCGTTGTAACGGACCGGATGGCCGACCACGCACATGCTGACGAGGATCTTCGGCGTGGCGGGCGGTGGCGGGTCGTTGTTCAATGTCGCGCTCCGTGACGGCTGATGGCAGCGGATGACGGCTGGGGCAGGGCGGAAAATTCTACGCTTCATCCACGTGCCGGGCCGTCACGCGGTCGGCCCTTCGAGGTGAATATCCTCGGGCTCGAGCGCGTAAAGCTCGGGATCGGGCGCCGTGCTGACCGTGAAGCCGAGCCGCAGGTAGAAGTCGATCGTGCGCTGCGACGGCGTCGCCGACACATACAGGCGCTCGGCCCCCATCGCGCGTGCCTGCACCTGCGCCGCGCGGTAGAGCTGTTCGCCGAGCCTGCAACCGCGCCAGTCGTGGCTTACATGCAGGAACTTCAACTGCAGCATGTCGCCCCGCGGGCCGAGCGGCCGGCTGTCGATGATCGCTGCCGCGACGAGCCGCGCGCCGTTGAACCGGCCGAGAAACCAGCCGCCGCGGTCGTGGCAGTCGAGCAGGATCGGCGTGTAGTGGTCGGCTTCGCCGTCGGGCCAGCCAGCCACGTCGTAGAACTCGGGCACGAGATGCAGCGCGCCGTCGCGCAATACGTACAGGTGTTCGATGATTTCTCGCCGGTCGATGGTCCACACGAGCGGCACGTCGTCGCGGGCCAGCAGGCGGGCCGACAGCGCGTCGCGCTCGGCGGCGGTGCGGCGGGTCATGCGGCCCTCCGGTGCGCGGCGATTGCGTACATCAACGGCAGGCGCGGCATGCCTTCGGGCGGCACCATCCGGCGGCCCGCCAGCTCACGCATGCCGTCGAAGCCCTTCCAGCCGTTCGAGTACGGATATTCGTTCAGGCGGTCGATCGCGAGCCCGGCCGATATCAGCGCATTCACGACGTCGCCGATGCCCCACATGAACTCGTAGCTCGGATGCGGGTTCGCGAAACCGACGATGCCCGGATGATCGTGCTGCTCGCCGAGCCCCGTGCCGGACGCCGCGACGTAATCGCCGACGCCTGTGGGTTCCTCGGTCGCGTCGCCGTTGAAGTAGTCGTAGCGCGGCTGCCACTGTTCGTCGAAATACAGTGAGAACGGATGGAACTCGACCATCGCGAAGCGGCCACCCGGCGCGAGCAACGAGGCGATCCCGCGCGCCCATGCGCTCAGGTCCGACAGCCAGCAGATCGCGCCGTACGACGTGAACACGCGATCGAAGCGCTCGCCGCGCGCGGCCGCTGCGGGCATCCAGTCGAGTATGTCGGCGCGCTCGAAGCGCGCGGGCAGGTCCGCGTCGGCCGACAGTTGCCGCGCGAAGTCGATCGCCTCGTCGGAGATGTCGACGCCGGTTGCATCCGCGCCGTCGCGCACGAGGCTCAGCGTGTCCTGTCCCGCGTTGCATTGCAGGTGCAAGAGCCGCAAACCGGTGAGATCGCCGAGCAGTTCGCGTTCTTCCGGAAACAGCGTCGAGCCGCCATTGCGGAAAAATGCAGCCTGATCGCCTTTATGGCTGTTATGCGCGACCGTCGCCGTATTCCAGGACAGCCGATTCAGTTCATGCAATGCCTTTTTCATCGGATTCGAATTCAGGTCGAATGGGGCAGGATAAGCGAATCGTTTCGCCGCACGCAACGGCTGCGGGCATTGTCAATGCCGCGCGGCGCTTCGTGACAGCCAGATAAACGCGCGCGGTGATTATCGCCGGATTATTTGATCGAAATCATGGCAATAGCGGAATTGCCTGTTTTATGCGCAACGGAATTAAGGTTTTCCAGCGAATTGCCGACAGTAAGGACGAGAGTGTCGTAAAGCGAGCAACCGTTTTTCGGCTACTGAGCGCGATTTCAGCGCGGCGCGGACGACAGATCCGCCTTTCGGAGCCTTGCATGCGCAACAACCAGCCCGTTACCCAACAGGAATTCGATTTTCCCGACGACGTCACGCTGATGTCGACGACCGATGCCGACAGTGTCATCACCTACGCGAACACGACGTTCGCGCAGGTGAGCGGGTTCTCGAACGAGGAACTCGTCGGCCAGCCGCACAACGTGGTGCGTCACCCGGACATGCCGAAGGAGGCGTTCGCCGACATGTGGGCGACGCTGCGGCGCGGCGAGCCTTGGACCGCGCTCGTGAAGAACCGCCGCAAGAATGGCGATCACTACTGGGTGCGCGCGAACGCGATTCCGGTGGTGCGCAACGGCGCGCCGCAAGGCTACATGTCGGTGCGCACGAAGGCGCCGCACGACGAGACCCGGGCTGCGGACGCGCTGTATCGCGCGTTCCGCGAAGGCAAGGCTGGCCAGCGCCGGTTCCACAAGGGCCTCGTCATCCGCACCGGGCTGCTGCGGATCGCATCGCTGTCGCAGACGATGTCGGTGCGCGCGCGCGTTCATTCGGCGCTGTGCGTGCTGGCGCCGGGCGTCATCGGCGCGGGGTGGGCCTGCGGGCTCACCGGCGGCGGCCTCGCGGCGTTTGCCGGCGTGACGGTGGGCGCGGCGGCGGCCGCCGGCTGGTGGCTCGACGCGCAGATCGTGCAACCGCTGAAGCGGCTGCAAGAGCAGGCGCTGAACGTCGCGACCGGCGAGAGCCGACGCGGCGTGCGGATGAACCGCGTCGACGAGATCGGCATGACGCTGCGCACGATCAACCAGCTCGGACTGATGTTCCGCTGGCTCGTTGACGACGTCAGCGAGCAGGTGCACAACGTGCAGCGCGCGAGCAACGAGATCGCGCAGGGCAACGGCGACCTGAGCGCGCGCACCGAACAGGCCGCGTCAAGCGTGCAGCAGACCGCCGCGTCGATGGCCGAGATGACGGCGACCGTGTCCAGCAATGCCGAGACCGCGCTGCAGGCGAATCAGTTGTCGGTGTCCGCGAGCGATGCGGCCGAGCGCGGCGGGCAGGCGGTGAGCGAGGTCGTCACGACGATGAGCGAGATCACCGCCAGTTCGCGCAAGATCGCGGACATCATCGGCGTGATCGACGGCATCGCGTTCCAGACCAACATCCTCGCGCTGAACGCGGCGGTCGAGGCCGCGCGTGCTGGCGAGCAGGGGCGCGGTTTCGCGGTGGTCGCCGGCGAAGTGCGGGCGCTCGCACAGCGCAGCGCGAACGCGGCGAAGGAGATCAAGACGTTGATCGGCGCGAGTGTCGAGCGGGTCGAGTCGGGCGCGCGGATCGTCGATGGGGCGGGGAAGACGATGGAAGACATCGTCACGCAGGTGAAGCGCGTATCGGATCTCATCGCGGAGATCAGCTCGTCGACGGCCGAGCAAAGTACGGGCGTCGCGCAGGTCGACCAGGCGGTCGTGCATCTGGACAACATTACGCAGCAGAACGCGGCGCTGGTCGAGCAGAGCACGGCGGCATCGGAGAGCCTGAAACAGCAGGCGACGCGGCTCGTGGATGCGGTGAACGTGTTCAGGTGATGGCGCGAAAGGGGGCGCGACGTGCGGGTGATCGATGAACGCCGGATGTCGCGCACAGCGCCCATTCAGGTTTGCGGGTTAAATCGAATGACCTGGAATGGGAGATATTCGTATTTCCGATTGCGTGTTTGCGCATTAAATCGCGCCGAAATCATGACGCTCAATGATCAGACGAATAGCCGCCAAACCGTTGCCAGACAAGGCGTTTCGTTTTATCCATGAACAAGTTATTCGGCAAAAACAAGTTGATGCATCTTTAATGAATATTTACCCGAATGCGGCATAATGTTTTCGCCGAATTTGCCGAAAGTGCAGGAGCCTGACTCACATGCATGCGAATCGATCGCCATGCGCGGGGGTCTCGAATCAATCGACGAGCGGACGCAAGATCCGCCACCCGGAGCTCCACACCATGCGCAACAACCAGCCCGTCACGCAACGCGAATTCGAATTTGCCGATGATGCGACGCTGATGTCGACGACCGATGCCGACAGCTATATCACTTACGCGAACGCGGCATTCATCCAGGTCAGCGGCTTTTCTCCCGAGGAGATCGAAGGCCAGCCGCACAACGTGGTGCGGCATCCGGACATGCCGAAGGAGGCGTTCGCCGACATGTGGGCGACGCTCAAGGGCGGCGAGCCGTGGACCGCGCTCGTGAAGAACCGCCGCAAGAACGGCGATCACTACTGGGTGCGCGCGAACGCGATTCCGGTGATGCGCAACGGGCAGCCGAAGGGCTATATGTCGGTGCGCACGAAGGCGACGCGCGACGAGATCGCGGCCGCCGAGGCGCTGTATCGCGATTTCCGCGAAGGCAAGGCCGGCAGCCGCCGGTTCCACAAGGGATTGATCGTGCGCACGGGCGCGCTGCGCGTCGCGTCGCTGTTCCAGACGATGTCGGTGCGGGCGCGGCTGGTGTCGACGCTGTGCGTGCTGGCGCCGGCCGTCATCGGCGCCGGCTGGGCGGCCGGGTTGACCGGCGGCGGGCTCGCGGCGTTTGCCGGTGCGGCGGTCGGCGTGACGGCGGCGGCCGGGCTGTGGCTCGACGCGCAGATCGTGCGGCCGCTCCGGCAGCTGCGCGACGAGGCGTTGCGCGTGGCGACCGGCGAGAGCCGCAGCGGCGTGCGGATGAACCGCGTCGACGAGATCGGCATGACGCTGCGCACGATCAACCAGCTCGGGCTGATGTTCCGCTGGCTCGTCGACGACGTCAGCGAACAGGTGCTGAACGTGCAGCGCGCAAGCAACGAGATCGCGCAGGGCAACAACGACCTGAGCGCGCGCACCGAGCAGGCGTCGACGAGCGTGCAGCAGACGGCCGCATCGATGGCCGAGATGACGGCGACCGTGTCGAGCAATGCGGAGACGGCCCTGCAGGCGAATCAGTTGTCGGTGTCCGCGAGCGAGGCGGCCGGGCGCGGCGGGCAGGCGGTGAACGAAGTCGTCGCGACGATGAACGACATCACCGCCAGCTCGCGCAAGATCGCCGACATCATCGGCGTGATCGACGGCATCGCATTCCAGACCAACATCCTCGCGTTGAATGCGGCGGTCGAGGCGGCGCGCGCGGGCGATCAGGGGCGCGGTTTCGCGGTGGTGGCCGGCGAAGTGCGCGCACTCGCGCAGCGCAGCGCGAACGCGGCGAAGGAGATCAAGACGCTGATCGGCGCGAGCGTCGAGCGGGTCGAGTCGGGTGCGCGGATCGTCGATGGCGCGGGCAAGACGATGGAGGACATCGTCACGCAGGTTAAGCGCGTGTCGGATCTCATCGCGGAGATCAGCTCGTCGACGGCCGAACAGAGCACGGGCGTCGCGCAGGTCGACCAGGCGGTCGTGCATCTGGACAACATCACGCAGCAGAACGCGGCGCTCGTCGAGCAGAGCACGGCGGCATCGGAGAGCCTGAAACAGCAGGCGACGCGGCTGGTGGAGGCGGTGAACGTGTTCCGCTGATCGCGGGAAGGGAAAGTGACGCGGGCGCGACGGAGAGGCGCCGGCCCGCGTCGGGCCGCCCGGTTCCGGCCGGGCGGCGAGGGCCTGTCGCCGGGAAGCGGCAGGCCCGAACCGTCAGACGGCCAGGCAGAGGTACTTGATCACGACGTAGTCGTCGATGCCGTAGTGCGAGCCTTCGCGGCCGAGGCCCGACTGCTTGACGCCGCCGAACGGCGCGACTTCGTTCGAGATCAGGCCCGTGTTCACGCCGACCATCCCGTATTCGAGCGCTTCGGCCACCTTCCACACGCGGCCGATGTCGCGGCTGTAGAAGTACGCGGCGAGGCCGAACTCGGTGTCGTTTGCGAGGCGGATCACCTCGTCGTCGCTGCCGAACTTGAACAGCGGCGCGAGCGGCCCGAACGTCTCTTCCTTCGCGACCTTCATCGCCGGCGTGACGCCCGTCAGCACGGTCGGCTCGAAGAAGCCGTGGCCGAGCGCGTGGCGCTTGCCGCCCGTCACGACGGTCGCGCCCTTCGCGAGCGCGTCCTCGATGTGCGCCTCGACCTTCAGCACGGCCGCTTCGTTGATCAGCGGGCCCTGCGTGACGCCCGGCTCCGTGCCGCGGCCGACCTTCAACTGGCCGACGGCCGCCGCGAGCTTCTGCGCGAACTGGTCGTACACCGCTTCGTGCACGTAGAAGCGGTTCGTGCACACGCACGTCTGGCCGCTGTTGCGGTACTTCGACGCGATCGCACCCTGCACGGCCGCATCGAGATCGGCGTCGTCGAACACGATGAACGGCGCGTTGCCGCCGAGCTCCAGCGATACCTTCTTGACCGTCGCCGCGCACTGCGCCATCAGCAGGCGGCCGACCGGCGTCGAGCCCGTGAACGACAGCTTGCGCACGATCGGGTTCGACGTCAGCTCGCCGCCGATCGCCTTCGGGTCGCCCGTGACGACGCTGAACACGCCGGCCGGCACGCCCGCGCGCTCGGCCAGCACCGCCATCGCGAGCGCGGAGAACGGCGTCGCTTCCGCCGGCTTCACGACGATCGGGCAGCCTGCCGCGAGTGCCGGGCCGACCTTGCGCGTGATCATCGCCGCCGGGAAGTTCCATGGCGTGATCGCCGCGCATACGCCGATCGCTTCCTTCGTCACGACGATGCGCTTGTCGCTCGCCGGCGTCGGGATCGTGTCGCCGTATACGCGCTTGCCTTCTTCCGCAAACCATTCGAGGAACGACGCCGCGTAGCCGATTTCGCCCTTCGCTTCGGCGAGCGACTTGCCCTGCTCGGTCGTGAGGATCAGCGCGAGGTCGTCGGCGTTGTCCATCATCAGGTCATGCCACTTGCGCAGGATGACCGCACGCTCCTTCGCGGTCTTCTTGCGCCACGCCGGCCATGCGGCGTTCGCGGCGTCGATCGCGTGACGCGTTTCCGTCGTGCCCATCGCCGGCACGGTGCCGAGCAGGCCGCCGGTGGCCGGGTTGCGGACCTCGAACGTCTCGCCGTTCGTCGCGCCTTGCCATTCGCCGTTGACGTACGCCTGCTGGCGGAACAGCGACGGATCTTTCAGTGCCAGGGTTTCCTGAACCGTGCTCATATGCATCACCTGCTTCGAAAAAGGACGGATGAAAACGGCCGCCGCCGTCTTCACGACGGCGGCGGCGCATTCAGTTGAAGTGGACGGGCACTCAGGCCGGCACGCCGACCGTTTCCTTCAGCACTTCCTCGAGGATCACCAGCGCTTCGTCGAACACGGCTTGCGGGATCGTCAGCGGGAACAGGAAGCGCACGACGTTCGAGTACACGCCGCACACGAGCAGCAGCAGGCCGCGCTCGAGCGCACGCGTCTGCACGCGCTTCGTGAATTCGGCATCCGGCTCGCCCGAACCCGGCTTCAGGAATTCGACCGCGATCATCGCGCCCGGGCCACGCACGTCGGCGATCTGCGGCACGTCGGCCTGCAGCGCGTTCAGCTTCGCCTTCAGCACGTCGCCGAGTTGCGTCGCGCGCTCGCACAGCTTCTCTTCGTCGATGATCTCGAGCACCGCGTGCGCGGAGGCGACCGCCAGCGGGTTGCCCGCGTAGGTGCCGCCGAGGCCGCCGGGGGCGGCCGCGTCCATCACGTCCGCCCGGCCGACGACGCCCGACAGCGGCATGCCGCCTGCGAGGCTCTTCGCCATCGTGATCAGGTCGGCCAGCACGTCGTAGTGCTGCATCGCGAACAGCTTGCCGGTGCGCGCGAAGCCCGTCTGCACTTCGTCGGCGATCAGCAGGATGCCGTGTTCGTTACAGATCTTGCGCAGCGCGCGCACGAATTCGGCCGGCGCCGGGTTGAAGCCGCCTTCGCCCTGGACCGGTTCGAAGATGATCGCGGCGACGCGCTTCGGATCGATGTCGGCCTTGAACAGCATCTCGATCGCCTTGATCGAGTCGGCGGTCGTCACGCCGTGCACGGCGTTCGGGTACGGCGCGTGGAACACGTCGCCCGGGAACGGGCCGAAGTTCAGCTTGTACGGCGCGACCTTGCCGGTCAGCGCCATGCCCATCATCGTGCGGCCGTGGAAGCCGCCCGCGAACGCGATGACGCCCGGACGGCCGGTTGCCGCGCGCGCGATCTTGATCGCGTTCTCGACGGCTTCGGCGCCGGTCGTGAAGAACGCCGTCTTCTTCGGGAAGTCGCCCGGCGCGCGCTCGTTGATCTTTTCCGCCAGTTCGACGTACGACGCGTACGGGACGATCTGGTAAGCGGTGTGCGTGAAGTTGTTCAGCTGATCGGCGATCGCCTTGACGATCTTCGGGTGACGGTGGCCCGTGTTCAGCACCGCGATGCCGGCGGCGAAATCGATGAAGCGGCGGCCTTCGACATCCCACAGCTCCGCGTTCTCGGCGCGGGCGGCGTAGAAATCGCACATCACGCCGACGCCGCGCGGGGTGGCGGCGTTCTTGCGGGCCTGCAGGTCGGCATTCTTCACGGTCATCTCCTTGATGTTCTGTCCGGTGGGTAGGGAATCGGGCGCCTTGGCAGCCCATGGAGGCGACTATAATCACATTTGGCTCTGGCAATCAGAGCCATTTCAATAAATATTCAGGAGCCAATCATGCGCGCGAGCGTGTTGTCGGACTGGCTGGCGCAGCGCCTCGTGCGCGGCGGCGAACAGCCGATCTACCGGCAGCTTCACCGGCTGCTGCAACAGGCGATCCTGTCGCGCGAACTGCCGGCCGGCACGCGCGTGCCGTCGTCGCGGCTGCTGGCCGCCGAGCTCGGGATCGCGCGCAACACGGTCACGCAGGTTTACGAACAGCTTGCGCTCGAAGGCTATGTGAACTCGGCGACGGGGCGCGGCACGTTCGTCGCCGACAGCGCGCCGGACGAGATCGTCGGCGCGCCGCCCGACGCGGGCGCAGGCCCGGCCGTCGTGACGCCGTCCGTGCGGCGGCTGTCCGCGCGCGGTACGCGGCTCGTCGAAGGCGCCGGCGTGTCGAAGCGCCAGGGCGGCGCGTTCATGCCGGGCGTGCCCGATGTGTCGCGCTTTCCGGCGCGCGTGTGGACGCGGCTGCACAACAAGTACTGGCGGCGCTTGCGCCCGGACCTGCTGACCTACGCGCCCGGCGGCGGCCTCGCGCTGCTGCGCGAGGCGCTGGCCGACTACCTGCGCACGTCGCGCTCGGTGCGCTGCACGCCCGAGCAGATCGTGATCACGACCGGCATCCACCAGTCGATCGACCTCGCGGTGCGGCTGCTGACCGATCCGGGCGACGCGATCTGGACCGAGGACCCGTGCTACTGGGGCGTGCGCAGCGTGCTGAACGTGTCGGGGTTGACCACGCGGCCGATTCCGGTCGACGACGAAGGGATCGCGCCGTCGGCCGCCGATCTGGCCGAGCCGCCGAAGCTGATGCTCGTCACGCCGTCGCACCAGTATCCGCTCGGCATGGTGATGAGCCTTGCGCGGCGGCGGATGTTGCTCGAATACGCGCGCCAGCACGGCTGCTGGATCATCGAGGACGATTACGACAGCGAATTCCGCTACGGCAGCCGGCCGCTCGCGTCGCTGCAGGGTCTCGACACGGCCGGGCAGGTGATCTACGTCGGCAGTTTCGGCAAGACGCTGTTCCCGGGGCTGCGGGTCGGCTATCTGGTCGCGCCGGAGCCGCTCGCGGAGAGTTTCGCGACCGCGAGCGCCGAGCTGTATCGCGAAGGGCAGTTGCTGCAGCAGGCCGTGCTCGCCGAATTCATCGCGGAAGGGCATTTCGTGTCGCACATCCGCAAGATGCGCACACTGTACGGGCAACGCCGCGAGGTGCTGCTCGAGGCGGTCGCGCGGCGCTACGGCGATACGCTGCACGCGCTCGGCAGCGACGCCGGGCTGCATCTCGTCACGCAATTGCCGGCGGGCGTCGACGATCGCGCGGTCGCGCAGGCCGCGCTGGAGCGCAACATCGTCGTGCGGCCACTGTCCGGGTATTACGCGGACCGCTCGCGGGCTGCCTCGGGGTTGCTGCTCGGCTATGCGTGCGTGCCGGAAGACGAGATCGCGACCGCGTTCGCGACGCTTGCCGAGGCGATCGACGAGCGGGCGTTCGGCGGGGCCGTTGCGGTGGCTTGACGTGCGAGCACGGCAATATCGGCTCGTCGTGATGCCGTCAAAGGCCGATCGAGGCTCGATACGCTTCGCGACGACGAGGGAATTTCGTGCGCTACTGGCCAGCCTGCTTCCGCGTCGTCGAACGGGAATCGCCAACATGCCTCTTCCTGATACGGCAAGAGCGGCGGGCAGTGTTGCAAAGCGTAGCGGTGCGGAGGAAGCCCCCGCACCGAATCAGTCGTGAACACCGGCACTGATCAGGCGCCCGGTTCGGGCATTACAACCGGATCAACGCCGCGCCCGCGACCACCAGCGCACACGCCGCAAGCCGCTGCGCGCCGGGCCGCTCGCGCATCACGAACCAGCCGATCGCGACCGCGAAGATCGAGCTCGTTTCGCGCAGCGCCGATACGGTCGCGACCGGCAGGTGCCGGTACGCGAGGATCACGATCCCGTAAGCGGCGAGCGAGATCGTGCCGGCGATCGCGCCTTGCGTGAGCGCGGGGCGCGAGCCGAGCACCGCGCGCGGGCCGCCGCGTACCGCGCAGACGAGCACGAGCTGCGGCACGCTCCACAGCAGGTACACCCATGCGATATAGCCGAGCGCGCTGCCGGACACGCGCGAGCCGATCCCGTCGCAGATCGAATACGCGGCGATGAACACGCCCGTGAGCAGCGCATACGGCACGCCTTCCCCGGAAAACCGGAAGCCGCGCCGCAGCGCGAGCGACATGATCCCGAACGACACGAGCGCGATGCCCGCGAAGCCGAACGGCGTCGGCCGCTCGTGCAGCATCGCGAGCGCCAGCACCGATACGAGCAGCGGCGAGATCCCGCGCGCGATCGGGTAGATCTGCCCGAATTCGCCGTTGCGGTACGCGCGCGCCAGCGTGAAGCAGTACGCGACCTCGAGCGCGGCCGACGCGGCGACGTACGGCCACGCAGCGGGCGCCGGCGCAGGCAGCAGCACGGCGCCGACGATGCCGAACGCGAGATACGGCAGCGACATCGTGCCGAGCTGGACCAGCCGGTCTTCGCTGACGTGGAGAAACGCGTTCCAGATGGCGTGCAGCAGCGCGGAGCACAGCACGAGGCCGATGAACAGGTGATCCATGAACGAAGGGCGGACGGGAGGGGCGGAAGTGGGGCCGTCAATTATGTGGGTATCGGGCGCGTTCGCGCGGAATTGTCGATAATGGAACGTTGTTATTCACCGGATGCCGACGATGACCGAAGCCACCCAAGCCCAGCCTGCCGTTCCGCGCCTCACGAGCCTGTCGCACGGAGGCGGCTGCGGTTGCAAGATCGCGCCGGGCGTGCTGTCCGAGCTGCTCAAGCGCGCGACGCCGCCCGCGCTGTTCCCGGATCTGCTGGTCGGCACCGAGACCTCCGACGACGCGGCCGTCTACCGGCTCAACGACGAGCAGGCGATCGTCGCGACCACCGATTTCTTCATGCCGATCGTCGACGATCCGTTCGACTTCGGCCGCATCGCGGCCACCAACGCGCTGTCCGACGTCTATGCGATGGGCGGCAAGCCGATCCTCGCGCTCGCGCTGGTCGGCATGCCGATCAACGTGCTGCCGCACGAGACGATCGCGGCCGTGCTGCGCGGCGGCGAATCGGTGTGCGCGGAGGCCGGCATTCCGGTCGCGGGCGGCCATTCGATCGATTCGGTCGAGCCGATCTACGGGCTCGCGGCGATCGGCGTCGTGCATCCGTCGCGCGTGAAGCGCAACGCGGCCGCGCGCGCGGGCGATGTGCTCGTGCTCGGCAAGCCGCTCGGCGTTGGCGTGCTGTCGGCCGCGCTGAAGAAGAACCAGCTCGATGCCGACGGTTACGCGCAGATGGTCGCGACCACCACCAAGCTGAACCGGCCGGGCGCCGAGCTTGCCACGCTGCCGGGCGTGCATGCGCTGACCGACGTCACGGGCTTCGGGCTGCTCGGCCATACGCTCGAACTGGCGCGCGGTGCGCAACTTACCGCGCGCTTGCACTATGCGTCGCTGCCGTGGCTGGCGGGCGTCGAGACGTTCGTGGCCGACGGCGTGTTCACCGGTGCGTCGGGCCGCAACTGGGCCGCGTACGGCGCCGACGTGCGGCTCGCGGCCGGGCTGCCGCCCGTCGCGCAGGCGCTGCTGACCGATCCGCAGACGTCGGGCGGGCTGCTGGTCGCGTGTGCGCCCGAGGCCGTCGACGACGTGCTCGCCTGCTTCCGCGCCGACGGTTTCGATCGCGCGGCCGTGATCGGCGAGATGGTGGACGGGCCCGCACGCGTCGACGTCGCCTGACGCGTTTTCTCTCACGCTGGCGCGCCGTCGGTCGATAGAATCGAGGCCTTCCGCTGAAGGCGCCGCCGACCGATGAACGACTTCCGTTCGGGCTGATGATCGTGTCGGTCGGGCCCGTCGCGCTGATGATCGCGAACTACGGCATGCGCGCCGGCACGGCGACCGGCGTGCGCGCGGCGATCGGGGTGGCCGCGGCCGACGGCTGTCATGCGGTCGTCGCGTTCACGATCGGCGCGACGCTCGCGGGCACGTTGGCGTCGCATCTGTCGCTGTTCCGCAGGGTCGGTGCGCTCGTGCTGCTCGCGATGGGCGCGCGGATGCTGTGGCAGGCGCTGCGCGACCGGCGCCGCACGCTCGATGGCGACGTAGCGCCGCCGCGGGGTAATCGCCCGTGCATGGCGATGTTCTTCGTCACGCTCGCGAATCCGCTGACCATCCTGCTGTTCTACGGCTATGCGACGGCTGCCGCCGGTGCGCATCGGCACTGGTTGCTGGTGCCGCATGCGTGTTTGTCGGCAGCCTCATCGGGCAACTCGTGTTCGCGTTCGGCGGCGGCGCAATCGGGCGCTTCGTGAAATCGCCGGGGTGGCTCGCGGCGAGCCATGTGGTCGCCGCACTCGTCGTGCTCGGTTACGGCGTCGCGGGGCTGATGCGCGTGTAGCGCGGCGCGAAGCGGCCGACGTCGCGCGCGGCGACGAACCCGATAGCATTCCTGATGTTTGCAAGGCCGCGACGAATACGCGCCTTTCCGTCACGCAACACGCAGCCGTTCGCACGCAACACCGCCGGCCGTTTCGTAGTCGGGTTCCACATCGCGCACGCCCGTTCTATACTCGTCGCGCAGTCTCCGACAGCCGTTCTCATCCAATCACCGAAACAAGGAACGCCGATGCTGACTCGCTCCATCCTTTCCGCCGCTGCATTCTCGCTTGCCGCCTGTGCGACCGCGCCGTCGATCGCGCAGGACAACCAGGGCAACGATGCCGGCAACGCAGCATTCGCCGAGACCGGCTCGCATGGCCGCCCGGTCAAGGTCATGATCATCACGATGTTCGGGCCGGAAGGCCAGGCGTGGCTCGACCGGCTCGGCCCGTGGCGCGACACCACCGTGCCCGGCCTGTCGCCCGACTATCCGGCGGTCCACTGCAACAAGCAGGACGTGTGCGTGGTCACGACCGGCATGGGCTATGCGAACGCGTCGGCGACGATCATGGCGCTCACGTTCTCGCAACGCTTCGATCTGCGCCGCACATATTTCCTGGTCTCGGGTATCGCGGGCGTCGACCCCGCACAGGGCACGGTCGGATCGGCCGCGTGGTCGAAATACCTCGTCGATTTCAGCCTGCAGTGGGAGCTCGATGCGCGCGAGATCCCGGCCGGCTGGAACACCGGCTATCTCGGCATCAACACGAAGAGCCCGAACGACAAGCCGCCGCTCGACTATCGCACCGAAGTGTTCCAGCTCAACCCGCAGTTGACCGACGCCGCCTACGCGCTGTCGCGCAACGTTGTACTGGCCGACAGCGCACAGGCGCAGGCCGCGCGCGCGAAGTTCACGTACGCGCCGGCGAACCGGCCGCCGACGGTGATCCAGTGCGATACGTCATCGGGCAACACGTGGTTCTCGGGCACGCTGATCGGCGAGCGCGCGCGCCAGTGGACCAAGATCCTGACGGACGGCAAGGGCACCTACTGCATGACCGCCCAGGAGGACAACGCGACGTATGAAGCGCTCAAGCGCGCGGCGAGCGTGAAGCGGGTCGACCTGTCGCGTGTGGCCGTGCTGCGCACCGGGTCCGATTTCGATCGGCCGTACGCGGGGCAGACGAGCGCCGACAACCTGCTGAACTACGCGGATCAAGGCGGCTTCGCCCCGGCGACCGAAAACCTGTACCGCGCGGGCAATCCGCTGGTGCAGGACATCGTCACGCACTGGGGCGAATGGCGCGATGGGGTGCCGCGGCGTTGAAGGCCGGACAGCGACTCAGTCGGCGGTCAATGCAGTGAATGCGGTCAATGCGATTGCTGGGTCGAACGGAACGGCGTCCATACCGGCGTGGTGTCGTCCCAGTGATCGAGCGGCGAAGGAAGTTGGTCGTTCATCATGTTCTCCTGCAACTAATTGACTCAGCGAGTCGTCGACGAGGTAGTTCGAGACGCCGCGCAGCGGGCAACCCCGCTGCGCGGCGTTGCGCGTTTACCGGCCCCCGCCGGCAAGCTGGTTGCCTTCCGGCAGCGGACGATACGGGCCCTGGGCCAGCTCGAGCCCCTGCGGATACGAAGTTGCCTTGCGCAGGTACGCGAGCGTGCCGTCCTTGCGTGCCTGCTCGACTTCCGCACGCACTTCGGCGCGCGTGCGCGGGCCGTTGTGCTGCGAGTACCACGATGTGTTGGCGTAGTCGCCGGCGTGCGGCGTACCCGAATCGGCGAAGGCCGGTGCGGACACGGCGAGGGTGAGAGCAAGGGCCGAGAGAAGATGGCGGCGGTTCATGGTGTCACTCCTAGAGATGTCGGAGCTGGCGCCTGGGCGCTGACCCCGGTCCCGCCAGGCGGGATCTGTTCGATGCGCAACGAGGTGCGCGACAGGGTTTACTCTAGGTATCCGTTCCGTCGCGATAAATGGCGCAGACGCGAATTGAATTGTCGTCATACAGGAACAATCGGAATCCGCACGCGCAGTGAGGGCATGCGCACGGCCTTGCCGGGCGGCGCCGACAGCGGAATCAGCGCATCGGCCAGGGGGCGCGTCGCGGCGATCGGCGCGTGTGGCGCAATAGTCCTTTGCATACGGCGACACGATGCGGCGGGCGTCGCGTGCCGTTCTTCGCGCGTCGCGCCGACGGCAATCCGCTGCGCGGCATGACGGCCGGCGGCGCGTCAGATCGCTTCGAGTCGGTAGCCCAGCGTGTACACCGCGCTGAGCCGCACGCCGTTCGACGGCTGCAGCACGAGCTTCATGCGCAACCTGTAGATATGCGTGTCGAGGCTGCGCGACACGCCGGCCATATCGCGGCCCCACAGCGAGCGAATCAGCGCGTCGCGCGGCATGATGCGGCCGGGATTGCGGAACAGCAGCACCGCGAGATCGAATTCCCGGGGCGTCAGCTTGACCGGCGCGTCATGCAGCAGCACGGTTCGCGTTCGCGTGTCGATCTGGTAGCCGCCGAGCCTGAACGCGTCGTGCCCGCCGCTACCGCTGCGATACGCCCGCCTGAGCAGCGCGTTGGCACGCGCCAGCAACTCGAACTGATTGATCGGCTTGACCATGTAGTCGTCCGCGCCCGCGTTGATCGCGGAGAAGACGGCGTCGTCGCGCGCGCGTTGGGTCAGGAACAGGATTGGCAGATGGTTCCCGATCCGTTCGCGGGTCCATTGGAGTACTTCGAATCCGGACAGGCCGGGCACCAGCCAGTCGAGGATCAGCAGATCGACGACCGCGCTTTCCAGATGACGAATCGCCTGGTTTCCATTGCTGACCGCATGCACGCGATAGCCGGACGTTTCCAGTATCGAGGTGACCAGTTCGACATAGGCGGGATCATCCTCGAGATAGAGAACGTTCATGTTACGTACTCCTTCGATATTGATCGTGACGATCAGGACATATCGAGCGTCCAGCCAGGAACGGGCACGTCGACGCAGGCACGCGGCGATCGGCGTCACGCAATGTGTTGCGATGTTCGCATCGATGCGACGCAAAAATTGTCAACGATTTTGAACGCAAGCTATTCGTGAAATTAGAGGTGTTAATCAATTTTTAAGCGTGGACAGCGAATTTAATCGGCGTTTTTGTTGACAAAAGTTGTCAATGTGCGCGAGTGGCGCGATTACGCTTGGGTCATGGTGTCGGCCGGTCGGCGCAACGACATGAATGAGCGGTTCGGGGAGCAGGTCATGTTGATTTACAGGTCGTTTGTCGAAAAAAAGGCGTTGCTCGAGGCACAGCTTGAACGGGAGCGCCTTGCCATCGCGGCAACGGTATTGATCGAAGTGCGGCGCTGCGTCGAAGAGTTCGGCTTCACGTCGCGTGAGGTCTTTCCCGCCGAGGACGGCATGTCCCCGAGAAAGCGCCGTGCGAAGTACTTCAATCCTCAGACCGGCCAGACGTGGTCCGGCGTCGGCCGTGAGCCTGCATGGATGCGGGGTCAGGACCGAAGCCGGTTCGTCCTCGATGCAGCGCCCGTCGACTCGGATAAATCAGAGGATTCCTGATTAAGAAACGGCATCGAATTGTCGCGGGAGTGCGGGTGGGTTCGAGTCGCGGGGGCGCCACCTTGCGCCGCGCATCCTGCCTGCAGGGCCGACCGTCTGCCGCGCGGTGCTTCGATCGGACGGCTGGCGGTGCGATGGCCGTGGGTGGAGCGCCATCGCAAGCAGAACCGGTTCCAATACGTTCATATTACATCTGCATTGTGACAGTTCTGGTAACTGCCGGCGGCGGCTGCCGCGAGGCGGGCAACGAGGCCGACGCCGAGGGGGAAGGCTGCATGAACGACGGAACGGCTGCTCGAGACGATGGCGACGCGGCGTTCGAGCCGGTCTACGTCGGTATCGGCGTGACGCGCGAGACGCTCGAGGTGTGCATTTCCTCGCTGAGCGTGATTCTCGGCTATCGCAACGAGACGTTCGGCATCGAATCGCTGGCGGATGCGATCGCCGAATGGGCGCCGGCGCTCGTCGTGGTGGAATCGGCCGGCGGGCCCGAATGCGAGGTGGCGTGCGTGCTGCAGGCGCTGCGGTTGCCGCTGGCGATCGCCAAGCCGCATCAGGCCCGGGACTGGATTCCTGGCCACGCCGGCGGCCCGCTCGAAGGGAAGGGCGCGCGGGCGCGCCTGCTGGCAGCGCTGGCCGGGGCGCTGGATCGGCATCCGTGTAGCGGGCGGCTGGTCGAGCCGCTGCCCGATCTGCAACTCCGGCATGTGCAGGCGCTGGTGCAACGCCGCCGCCAGCTGGCGCACATGCAGATCGCGGAATATCAACTGCTGACGTGGTGCCACGCGAGCGTACGCAACGGCATCGAGCGCACGATCGCGTTCCTGAAGCATCAGATCGAGGTGGTCGATCGCCATTGCGCGCGGCACGTGAATCTGCAGCGCGACGAGTTTGCGCGAATCCTGGCGCGCGAGGGACAGCCCGGCCGCGCCGTGCAGCGCGACCCGGGCGGCGAGTTCATTCGCGGGCGGCGGCCGAAGTGATGGGGGCGGGTCGCGCCCCGCTCAGGCGACCCACTCGTTGATGACCGGCGTATCGAGCACCGGCGCGCGCTCGGCTTCCTCGAACGTGCGCTTGCTGCACGTCGCGTCGAGGCTGCCCTTGCCGCTCAGCAGCGGGCAGCGGTCGAACACTTCGGCGATCCAGTCGACGAACACGCGCACCTTCGGCGACAGATGGCGGCTATGCGGATACACGACCGAGATCGGCATCGGCAGCGGCTTGACCCCGGGCAGCACTTCCTTGAGCCGGCCTTCGCGCAGGTGCGGCAGCACCATGAACAGCGGCGGCTGGATCAGGCCGAAGCCCTCGACCCCGCACGTCACGTACGCATCCGCGTCGTTCACCGACACGATGCCCTCCATCTTCATCTCGACTTCCTTGCCGTCGATCAGGAAGGTCCAGTCGATCGTGCGGCCCGTGCGGCTGGAGAAGTAGTTGACGGCCTTGTGCTGGCCGAGATCGTCGATCGTCTGCGGCTCGCCGTGGCGCTCGAGATAGTCGGGCGACGCGACCGTCACGCATTCGAACAGGCCGACGCGGCGGGCGACGAGCGACGAATCCTGCAGCGCACCGACGCGGATCACGCAGTCGACCCCTTCCTGCAGCAGGTCGACGGGCCGGTCGGACAGGCCGAGCTGCAGGTCGATGTCCGGATAGCGCGTGTGGAATTCGCACAGCGACGGAATCACGAGCAGCCGCCCGATCGAGCCCGGCATGTCGATACGCAACTTTCCGTGCGGCTTCCGGTTGTTGGCCTGGAAGCTCGCCTCGGTTTCCTCGACGTCCGCGAGGATTCGCACGCACCGTTCGTAGTACGCGGCGCCGTCGGGCGTGAGCGACAGCCGGCGCGTGGTCCGGTGCATCAGCCGCACGCCGAGGAAGGCTTCGAGATTCTGGATGATCGTCGTGACGGACGCGCGCGGCAAGCCGAGCGTTTCAGCTGCCTTGGTGAAGCTGCTTGTATCGACGACGCGAGTAAATACCTGCATGGCCTGAAGCCGGTCCATCACAACCTCCGCAATTTAATTTGCCGCCGGAACAACAAGGCTGCGCTACCTCGTGGGTAAACGCAGCCTCGGATTGTTCGGGGGCGTTGAATTGTGTTGCCGGATTATAGGCATTTATCCCAATGTCTGCCGGACCCAGAATTCGTTCCATCTCGAAATGGATGCTGCATCGTCATGGACGCCTCTGAATTCAGCAAATTCCTGAAAGCCGCGCTGCCCGCCCAAGCCTTGGCGGGCGCGGCGCTGACGGTTGCCGAAGTGGAAATTCCCGGCTACGCACAGGACATCGTGCTGCGCCTCTACCGCCGCCCGGACAAGACCGGGCTGCCAGTAGTGCTTTATTTCCACGGCGGCGGCTTCGTCCGCGGTTCGCTCGAGGACGCCGATTTCGCCGCGCGTTTTTTAGCAGAACGCTTACCAGCGCTCGTAGTGTCGGTCGATTATTCGCTCGCGCCGGCCTTTCCTTTTCCCGCCGCGCCGGAGGATGCGTATCGCGCCGCCGTGTGGGCGGCGACGCGTGCCCGCGCGTTCGGCGGCAACCCGAAGAAGATCGGGGTCGCCGGGCACGACGCGGGCGGCCAGCTCGCGAACTGCCTGGCCTTCATCGCCCGCGACCGCGGCGAAGTGTCGATCGCCGCGCAGGCGCTGTTCGGGCCGATGCTCGACCCGAGCATGACGCGCATCGGCGACGCCGAGCGCCTCGCGTCCGACATCACCGCGCGCGAATGCGCGGCCTGCTATCGCGCGTATCTGCCGCAGGCGGCGCAGCGCATGCACCCGTACGCGGCGCCGATCGAATCGGTGCGCCTCGCGGGGCTGCCGCCGACGCTCGTCGTCACCGCGCAGAACGACGTGCTGCACGTCGAAGCGGAGAAATATGCGGGCTGCCTGATCTCGTCCGGCGTGCTCACGCAGGTGATCCGCTATCCGGACATCACGCACGCCGCGCTCGCCACGCACGAAGCCGCGTTCGAGGAAGCCGTGCGCTTCTTCCAGTGCCGCTTCCAGGCGCGTCAGCCGAACCGTCCCGAATAACCCATAACCAGACCAATCCACGTTTCCTGGAGATCCACATGGCCATCCTACGCACCTCCCGTTCACGAATCGCGACCGCGGCGATCGTCACGCTCGCCGTCGTCGGCCTCGGCACGTTCGGCGCGATGCGCGTCAACGCGAACGCCCCCGAGAAAGCGGCGGCGCCGCTGCCCGAAGTCGACGTCGCGACCGTCGTGCCGCAGACCGTGACCGACTGGCAAAGTTATTCGGGCCGCCTCGAGGCGGTCGAGAAAGTCGACGTGCGCCCGCAGGTGTCGGGCACGATCGTCGCGGTGAATTTCAAGGACGGCGCGCTCGTGAAGAAGGGCGACGTGCTGTTCGTGATCGACCCGCGCCCGTACCAGGCGGAAGTCGACCGCGCGGCCGCGCAGCTCGCGGCCGCGCAGGCGCGCAACGGCTATGCGCAGACCGACTGGCAGCGCGCGCAGCGGCTGATCGGCGACAACGCGATCGCGAAGCGCGACTACGACGAGAAGCAGAACGCGGCGCGCGAAGCGAACGCGAACCTGAAGGCCGCCGAAGCCGCGCTGGAAACGGCGCGCATCAACCTCGGCTATACGCGCATCACCGCGCCGGTATCGGGCCGCGTGTCGCGCGCGGAAATCACGCTCGGCAACGTCGTGTCGGCCGGCGCATCGGCCGCGCCGCTGACGACGCTGGTGTCGGTGTCGCCGATCTACGCGTCGTTCGACGCGGACGAGCAGACCTACCTGCAATACATCAACGGCGCGCGCAGCGGCCGCAAGGTGCCGGTCGAGCTCGGCCTCGCGAACGAAACCGGCTACTCGCGCAGCGGCGAGATCGATTCGGTCGACAACCGGCTCGACACGTCGTCCGGCACGATCCGCGTGCGCGCACGCTTCGACAACGCGGACGGCACGCTCGTCCCGGGCCTGTACGCACGGGTGAAGGTGGGCGGCAGCGCGCCGCACGAGGCGCTGCTCGTCGACGACGCGGCGATCAACACCGACCAGGACAAGAAGTTCGTGTTCGTCGTCGACCAGCAGGGCCGCGTGTCGTATCGCGAAGTGCAGCCGGGGATGCAGCACGGCAACCGGCGCGTGATCGTGAGCGGCTTGGCCGCCGGCGACCGCGTGGTCGTGAACGGCACGCAGCGCGTGCGTCCCGGCGCGCAGGTGAAGCCGCACATGGTCCCGATGACGGGCGGCGACGAGCCGTCCGCGCCGCTCGCGAGCACCGCGAAGCCGGCCGCACCGGCGAAGGCGGATTCGTAAGCGGCGCGCCGCTTCGCATCCGCGTTCAACCAGACAGAGCCACACATGAACATTTCCAAATTCTTTATCGACCGGCCGATCTTTGCAGGAGTCCTATCGGTGATCATCCTGCTCGGCGGGGTGATCGCGATGTTCCTGCTGCCGATTTCGGAATATCCGGAAGTCGTGCCGCCTTCCGTGATCGTGAAGGCGCAGTACCCGGGCGCGAACCCGAAAGTGATCGCCGAGACGGTCGCGTCGCCACTTGAAGAGCAGATCAACGGCGTCGAGGACATGCTCTACATGCAGTCGCAGGCGAACAGCGACGGCAACATGACGATCACCGTCACGTTCAAGCTCGGCACCGATCCGGACAAGGCCACGCAGCTCGTGCAGAACCGCGTGAACCAGGCGCTGCCGCGCTTGCCGGAAGACGTGCAGCGGCTCGGCATCACCACGGTGAAGAGCTCGCCGACGCTGACGATGGTGGTCCACCTGATCTCGCCGGACAACCGCTACGACATGACATACCTGCGCAACTACGCGCTGATCAACGTGAAGGATCGCCTGTCGCGAATCCAGGGCGTCGGTCAGGTGCAGCTGTGGGGTTCGGGCGACTACGCGATGCGCGTGTGGCTCGATCCGCAGAAGGTCGCGCAGCGCGGGCTGTCGGCCGAGGACGTCGTGCAGTCGATCCGCGAGCAGAACGTGCAGGTCGCGGCCGGCGTGATCGGCGCATCGCCGTCGCTGCCCGGCACGCCGCTGCAGCTGTCGGTGAACGCGCGCGGCCGCCTGCAGACGGAAGACGAATTCGGCGACATCGTCGTGAAGACGACGCCGGACGGCGGCGTCACGCACCTGCGCGACATCGCGCGAATCGAGCTCGACGCATCCGAATATGGCCTGCGCTCGCTGCTCGACAACAAGCCGGCCGTCGCGATGGCGATCAACCAGTCGCCCGGCGCGAACTCGCTGCAGATCTCGGACGAAGTGCGCAAGACGATGGCCGAGCTGAAGCAGGACATGCCGGCGGGCGTCGACTACAAGATCGTCTATGACCCGACGCAGTTCGTGCGCTCGTCGATCAAGGCCGTCGTGCACACGCTGCTCGAAGCGATCGCGCTGGTCGTGATCGTCGTGATCGTGTTCCTGCAGACCTGGCGCGCGTCGCTGATTCCGCTGATCGCGGTGCCGGTGTCGATCATCGGCACGTTCTCGCTGCTGCTGGCGTTCGGGTATTCGATCAACGCGTTGTCGCTGTTCGGGATGGTGCTCGCGATCGGGATCGTGGTCGACGATGCGATCGTCGTCGTCGAGAACGTCGAGCGCAACATCGAGGGCGGGATGAACGCGCGGCAGGCGACCTACAAGGCGATGCAGGAAGTGAGCGGGCCGATCATCGCGATCGCGCTGACGCTCGTCGCCGTGTTCGTGCCGCTCGCGTTCATGTCGGGCCTGACCGGCCAGTTCTACAAGCAGTTCGCGATGACCATCGCGATCTCGACGGTGATCTCGGCGTTCAACTCGCTGACGCTGTCGCCGGCGCTGTCCGCGATCCTGCTGAAGGGTCACGGCGACAAGGAAGACTGGCTCACGCGCGTGATGAACCGCGTGCTCGGCGGCTTCTTCCGCGGCTTCAACAAGGTGTTCCATCGCGGCGCGGAGAACTACGGCCGCGGTGTGCGCGGCGTGCTGTCGCGCAAGACGCTGATGCTCGGCGTGTACCTCGTGCTGGTGGGCGCGACCGTGCTCGTGTCGAAGGTCGTGCCGGGCGGCTTCGTGCCCGCGCAGGACAAGGAATACCTGATCGCGTTCGCGCAACTGCCGAACGGCGCCTCGCTCGACCGCACCGAGAAGGTGATCCGCGACATGGGCTCGATCGCGCTGAAGCAGCCGGGCGTCGAGAGCGCGGTCGCGTTCCCGGGGCTGTCGGTGAACGGCTTCACCAACAGCTCGAGCGCGGGCATCGTGTTCGTCACGCTCAAGCCGTTCTCGGAACGGCACGGCAAGGCGCTGTCGGCCGGCGCGATCGCGGGTGCGCTGAACCAGAAGTACAGCGCGATGAAGGATTCGTTCGTCGCGGTGTTCCCGCCGCCGCCGGTGCTCGGCCTCGGGACGCTCGGCGGGTTCAAGATGCAGATCGAGGATCGCGGCGCGGTCGGCTACGCGAAGCTGTCGGATGCGACCAACGACTTCATCAAGCGCGCGCAGCAGGCGCCTGAACTCGGCCCGCTGTTCACGAGCTACCAGATCAACGTGCCGCAGCTCAACGTCGATCTCGACCGCGTGAAGGCGAAGCAGCTCGGCGTGCCGGTGACCGACGTGTTCAACACGATGCAGGTGTATCTCGGTTCGCTGTACGTGAACGACTTCAACCGCTTCGGGCGCGTGTACCAGGTGCGCGTGCAGGCCGATGCGCCGTTCCGTCAGCGCGCCGACGACATCCTGCAGTTGAAGACCCGCAACGACAAGGGCGAGATGGTGCCGCTGTCGTCGCTGGTGACGGTGACGCCGACGTTCGGCCCGGAAATGGTCGTGCGCTACAACGGCTACACGGCGGCCGACATCAACGGCGGCCCGGCGCCCGGCTTCTCGTCGGGGCAGGCGCAGGCCGCGGTCGAGCGCATCGCGCACGAGACGCTGCCGCGCGGCGTGCGCTTCGAATGGACCGACCTCACGTACCAGCAGATCCTCGCGGGCGATTCGGCGATGTACGTGTTCCCGATCAGCGTGCTGCTCGTGTTCCTCGTGCTCGCCGCGCTGTATGAAAGCCTGACGCTGCCGCTCGCGGTGATCCTGATCGTGCCGATGAGCATTCTGTCGGCGCTGACGGGCGTGTGGCTCACGCAGGGCGACAACAACATCTTCACGCAGATCGGCCTGATGGTGCTGGTGGGGCTGTCCGCGAAGAACGCGATCCTGATCGTCGAATTCGCGCGCGAGCTCGAACACGACGGCAGGACGCCGCTCGAGGCCGCGATCGAGGCGAGCCGGCTGCGGCTGCGCCCGATCCTGATGACGTCGATCGCCTTCATCATGGGCGTGGTGCCGCTCGTCACGTCGACCGGCGCCGGTTCGGAAATGCGCCATGCGATGGGGGTCGCGGTGTTCTTCGGGATGCTTGGCGTGACGCTGTTCGGGCTGATGCTGACGCCGGTGTTCTACGTCGTGCTGCGTACGCTCGCGGGCGGCAAGATCCACGTCGCCGGCAAGGATTCGACGGGGTACGGCGTGCCGGCGCCCGATGCTTGAGGACCAGAAAATGAATAACTTGCACAACACGAACGGCCTGATGCGCTTCGCGAAGGTGGCGGCCGCGAGCACCCTGCTCGCGACGCTGCTCGCCGCGTGCGCGGTCGGCCCCGACTACAAGCGTCCGGACGCGGCGGCGCCCGCCGCGTTCAAGGAAGCGCCGACTCTCGCCGCCGGCGAGCAGGCCGGCACGTGGAAGACGGCCGAGCCGGCGGACGGCGAACATCGCGGCGAATGGTGGAAGGTGTTCGGCGACCCGGTGCTCGATTCGCTCGAGACGCAGGCGCTCGCCGCGAACCAGAACCTGAAGGCCGCGGCCGCGCGGGTCGAGGAAGCGCGTGCGGCGACGCGTTCGGCGCGCTCGCAATGGTTCCCGCAGGTCGGCGCCGGTTTCGGGCCGACGCGCGAGGGGCTGTCGTCGGCGTCGCAGTTCCAGCCGCAGGGCACCGGCCCGACCAACGCGACGCTGTGGCGTGCGCAGGGCACGGTGTCGTACGAAGCCGACCTGTTCGGCCGCGTCGGCCGCAACGTCGAGGCGTCGCGCGCCGACCAGGCGCAGAGCGAAGCGCTGTTCCGCTCGGTGCAGCTCGCGTTGCAGGCCGACGTCGCGCAGAACTACTTCGAACTGCGTCAGCTCGATTCGGATCAGGACCTGTACCGCCGCACGGTGGAGTTGCGCGAGCAGGCGCTGAAGCTCGTGCAGCGCCGCTTCAATGAAGGCGACATCAGCGAGCTCGACGTGTCGCGCGCGAAGAACGAACTGGCGAGCGCGCAGGCGGATGCGGTCGGCGTCGCGCGCCGGCGCGCGGCGTCCGAGCATGCGCTGGCCATCCTGCTCGGCAAGGCGCCCGCGGATTTCGCGTTCAAGGAAACGCCGATCGTGCCGGTCGCGGTGAAGATTCCGCCGGGCCTGCCGTCCGCGCTGCTCGAACGCCGCCCGGACGTGTCGGCGGCCGAGCGCGCGATGGCCGCCGCGAACGCGCGGATCGGGCTCGCGAAGTCGGCGTACTTCCCGAAGCTCGATATCACCGGGTCGTTCGGCTATGAAGCGTCGACGCTCGGCAACCTGTTCCTGTGGTCGAGCCGCACGTTCCTGCTCGGGCCGTTCGCCGGCACCGCGCTGACGCTGCCGCTGTTCGACGGCGGGCGGCGGGCGGCGGGCGTGCAGCAGGCGCGCGCGCAGTACGACGAGCAGGTCGCGAACTACCGGCAGCAGGTGCTCGTCGCGTTCCGCGAGGTCGAGGACAATCTTGCTGATCTGCGTTTGCTCGATGATCAGATCCGCGCGCAGGATGCGGCCGTCAACGCGTCGCGTCGGGCGGCGACGTTGTCGCGCACGCAATATCAGGAAGGTGAGGTCGCATATCTCGACGTGATCGACAGCGAGCGCTCGGTGCTGCAGTCGCAATTGCAGGCGAACCAGTTGACGGGGGCGCAGGCGGTGTCGACGGTCAATCTGATTCGTGCGTTGGGCGGCGGGTGGGGGAATGCGCCGGCGCCGACGGCGTTGGGTGATGCGGCGTCTGGCAAGGCTGACGTAGCTGCGCGGTAAGCTCGAACGGCGGGCGATTCGTCGCTTGCCGCCCGTGAAGCGAAGAACCCCGGCATGCAGGCTCAGGTCTGCATGCCGGGGTTTTTTTATGGTTCATCGCGCTTCAGGGCGCTCGTCGTCGACTTCGCGTGCCAGGGCATCGTTCGATGCGCGTCACGGACGGGGCCGCGCCGATAGAAGCAAGAGTCGAATTCCGGTCTCGGTCGACACAGCGGCCGTTTGATCGTGGAGTAGTATTTCCCCATGTCCAGGTGATTGCCGGGTCTCTTCGGCGGACAGCCGACCATCCCGTGACGACGGCGGTAGGCTCGTCAAGCGTTGGGAAACTGCTTCAACGATACGTGTGGCGGCGCCGGCCGTGG
Organism: Burkholderia orbicola; assembly: GCF_900100915.1. Taxonomy (NCBI): domain Bacteria; kingdom Pseudomonadati; phylum Pseudomonadota; class Betaproteobacteria; order Burkholderiales; family Burkholderiaceae; genus Burkholderia; species Burkholderia orbicola. The sequence goes on from NZ_FNKW01000002.1 coordinate 2,170,082, forward strand.
CGACGGCATTGATGGGAACGCATCATGTCAACCGAGTGGAAGCACCGCGTCAGGCTGTTCGTCCAGCGTTTCTGGCAGCCAACCACTGCGTGCATGACCTGCATGCCGGGGAGCTGGGGAAACATCACGAGCCTCCCCCACTGGACCATCGCATTTCATACGGGGCTCCTGACCGGACTCCTGGCGGTACTTCTGACTTTCACGCCGGTGGGGAAACTCTATGCGCATCGATACGGCAATGCGCTGGTCGTTGGCATCCTGACGACGCTGGGCGACGCCTACTCGCACACGAGTCGTTACCGTATTCCCTATGTCGAGCACATCGTGACAGGGGTAATTTCAGGTCTCTTGGCGCTGGCGGCTTCCTATCTCCTCGAAGACCGCGCGCGACGCCTTCGGGCGGCGTGGGCGCGGGTTTCCGGACAGCTTATCCGCTGACTTTCCGGGCAACGTGCCGATAAGCGACCACGCCGGAACGGAAGGCGACGTCCACGGAAATCGATGAAGCACCTTCTTCATTGCACCGTGTATTGCAACTAACGGTCAGTTTCACCCAGCGCCTTCCGACGGTGCGCCGGCGTCCCGCCACGCGCCCCGCTAGTTGACGCATGCTGTCATCAGTGGCGGCGCTCAGGCGTCGGCGCGTTCAGCCCGCAGCGCCCGTACCAGCTCGCTCGCCGCCTTGCCGAGCCCCGTATGTTTCGGCCGCCGCAAATACACAGGCAGCGGCAGCCCGTTGCGAATGTTCGCGAACACGAGCGGCGCGAGTTCGCGGTCGGCCACATACCGGCCGATGACCGATTCCGGCAAATTCGCCCAGCCATGCCCGGCCTTCACGAGCGCGATCGCGGTCGCCATGTCGGTGACCTTCCACGTGCGATTGCCGATCAGCGGCCGCACGTCGGTCAACGGCCGCTCCGGATCGGCGATCACGATCTGCCGAAACCCCGACAATCGCTCGATCGCCTCCGGATGCGCGGCTTCGGCAATCGCCGGATGGCCGGGCGCCGCGACCGCGATCAATGTCTCGGTCCACAGCGCGTGAATCTGTTCCTGCGGATGAAGATCGAGCCCGCCGTACGCGACGCAAAGATCGACGGCGCCGCGATGCAGCGCGTCGACGATCGCATCCTGCGGCGCCGTGACGACGCTGACCGCGAGCGCCGGATATTTCGCCGCCACGGCGCTCAGCGCACGCGCAATCGGCGCACCGTCGATTTCGGCCGCGAGCCCGAGCCGCAGCGTGTCCTCGACGCCTTCCGACAAGTGCTGCGCATGCGCACGCAGCGCATGCAGCCGTTCGGCGATCGCGCGCGCGTCGGGCAGCAGCGCAGCCATCGCGGCGGTCGGCGTCGGCTCGCGCGTGCCGCGGTCGAACAGCACGAGATCGAGTTCGGCCTCGAGGTTCGCGATCGCCATGCTGACCGCCGACGGCGTACGGCCGAGCGCACGCGCGGCGGCCGAGAACGAGCCTTTGTCGATGACGGTCAGCAGCATGTCGATGTGATCGCTGGTCAGCATGGTCGGCCGCCTCCTGTCAGAAAAATTGAAAGGACCTGACTTTGGCGGACGCAGTGCCCGCTGTAGTCTCGCCACCTGGTTCGAAACGAAGGTGGTCGGTCATGCAAGGATGGAAGAGACGCATAGTCTACGTCGTGATGTTCGAGGTGCTCGGCATCCTCGTCGCATCGTCGGTGCTCGGGATGCTGAGCGGCGCGAGCGCGGCGACGAGCGGCCTGCTCGGCGTGATGATCTCGACGACGGGCGTCATCGTCAATTTTCTGTACAACCTCGGGTTCGAGGCGTGGGAGCGGCGGCGGGCGGAAACGACGCGCACCGTCGGGCGGCGTGTCGTGCATGCGATCGGGTTCCAGGTCGCGCTCGTGACGTTCCTGATTCCGCTGATCGCGTGGTGGCTCGACGTGTCGTTATGGCAGGCGTTCCTGTACGACGCGGTGCTGATCGTGTTCTTCCCGATCTTCACGTTCACGTACAACTGGGCGTTCGACAGCGTGTTCGGGTTGCCGGATGCGGTGACGCGCAAGGCGGCGCCGGCGGCGTAATGTAGACGGATGCAGAGGGATGCGAAACGATGCGGACAGCTTCGCGACGTTTCGCTTCTGCAAGAAAGAGGAAGGCCGGGCGGCGCGCCTGCCGCCCGCGACGTCACGCGGCGACGAACTCGTGTACGTAACGGTTGAACACCGCCGGGCTCGCCGCATTCATCCCGTGCGACGCACCGGCGACGGTCTGCCGTTGCGCATCGCCGATCCACTGCGACAACGTGTCGACGTTGTGGCGGAACATCTTCGGGCTGCGCTGGCCGTCGATCAGCAGCGTGCGGCACGCGATGTCGCCGGCCGTGTGCTGCGAATACGCGGGCAGCGGGTCGCGCAGCTGCTTCGGCAGCGTGCTCGCGTTGTCGATCGCCATCGTGCGAAAGCGCGACGTGCTCTTCTTCCAGGCGCCGGGCAGGCTCACGGAATCGACGAACATCTCGAGGCCGGCTTCGACGTCGCCTTGATCGATCAGGTTCACGGCCTTCGTGCGCAGCGCGAGGGCCGCGGCCGGCAGCGCGGCTTCGCGCACGCCCGGCTGCTGGAGCGGGCCGCCCGGATCGGCGAGCGTCAGCGATTCGACGAGGTGCGGATGCTGGCGCGCGACGTTGAACGCGACGCTGCCGCCGCGCGAATGGCCGACCAGGTGCACGGGGCCGAGATCGAGCGCGTCGATGAATTCGGCGAGCTCGTCGACGTGGTTCTGCCAGCTGAACTCGTCCTGGATGCCCGCTTCGACGGCCGGCCAGTAATGGCTGAGGCTCGGCGCGATGCAGCGGTAGTGGGCCGACAGCGCCGCCAGTTGCGGATCCCAGTAGCGGTAGTCGCACAGCGAGCCGTGCACGAACACCATCGGCGCACCGCTGCCCCGCTCGACATACGGCAGGCTGATGCCCGACGAAAGCGTCGCAAATTGCAGGTCTGGGTTCGCGAGCACGGACGGCTCGATTCGCATGTTCATGACTGAAAGACTCAAAGGTGCGTCAACACGACGCAACTATGCATCACGGCGACCTGCAAGGAAAACGCATAATTTTCATCGTCACGATCAATTTTATTGATGGCTCGGCTCGAAACCCCTGTCGGAGCGTGATCATGCGCCGAAGCCTTCAATCTTCTGACGATTCATTTCGCCGATGAAAGGGCGTGCGACGGCCTGCGCGCACGCGCCTTTGCCTTGAGAACGGGAAGGGTTAGACGTCAGCGCACCGTCAACGCCGGCACGCCCTGGAGCTCGACGGGCAGATCATTGTCGGCCGCGAACTGCATCGCGAACTCGAACGCATCGGCGCACACGGCGCGCAATTCGTCGGACACGAACAGGCATTTGACGCCGCCGTCGACGACCGGCATCGCGAGCCGCGACAGCGCGCACGGATAGCCGGGCCGCCGCTCGCCGACGAACAGCGTGATGACGCCCGCGAGGCGCTCGGGCCAGTCGCTCGGGCGGAAGGTTTTTCGCGCGCGCGTGACGCCGCGGATCAAATGGCCGGTGATGCGGCCGTGGTCGGTGATGTCGATGCGATCCATGCTGGGGTGCGTGTCCTCGTGCGCGTCATTCGCCGCCGTCGGCCGCCGCGTCGCCGCGCGCGGGAATCCGCAGGTTGCGCAGCTTGTGATAGAGCGTTTTCTTCGGCATGCCGAGCGCCTCGCTCGCGTCCGCGACGTTGCCGTTGTGACGCCGCAGCATGTCCTCGATCAGCATCCGCTCGAAATACGCGAGCTGTTCCGCGAGCGTGCTGCCCACGGCCGGCGCTTCGCCGGACGACAGCAGGCTGTCGCCGGTCAGCCCGAGCACGAAGCGGTCGGCCACGTTCTGCAGCTCGCGCACGTTGCCGGGCCATGCGTGCGTCATCAGTTCGGACACCTGCGCGGCGGTGACGACCGGGGCCGGCTGCCCGAAGCGCCGCGCGGCCGCGAGCACGAAATGCTCGAACAGCAGCGGTACGTCCTCGCGCCGTTCGCGCAGCGGCGGCAACTCGATCTGCGCGACGTTGAGGCGATACAGCAAGTCCGCACGAAAGCGCCCGTCGGCGGCGAGTTCGGCGAGATCGGCCTTCGACGCGGCCACCACGCGGCAGTCGACGGGAATCAGGTCGTTCGCGCCGAGCCGCTCGACCACGCGCTCCTGCAGCACGCGCAGCATCTTGATCTGCAGCGCGATCGGCATTGTCTCGATCTCGTCGAGGAACAGCGTGCCGCCATCCGCCCATTCGATCTTGCCGATGCGTTTCTTGATCGCACCGGTGAACGCGCCGGCCTCATGGCCGAACAGCTCGCTCTCGAACACCTGCTCGGGCAGGCCGCCGCAGTTCAGCGCGACGAAATGCGCGTCGCGGCGGCCGCCGAAGTCGTGCAGGCTGCGCGCGATCAGCTCCTTGCCGGTGCCCGTCTCGCCGGTGATCAGCACCGACACCGACGTATCGGCGAGGCGCAGGATCTTCTTGCGCACGTCGGCCATCGCGGGCGACTTGCCGAGCACGAACGCCTCGATGCCCTGCCAGTTGTTCAGCGCCGCGCGCAGCCCCTGCACCTCGAGTGTCAGGCGGCGCTTCTCGACCGCACGCGCGACGCGGCCGGCGATCAGGTCCGACGAGAACGGCTTCTCGATGAAGTCGTACGCGCCGACCTGCATCGCGCCGACGGCCGTCGAGATGTCCGCGTGGCCGCTGATCAGTACGACCGGGATCTGCGCATCGATGGCCATCACGCGGTCGAGCAACTGCAGCCCGTCGATGCCCGGCATCCGCACGTCCGACACGATCACCACCGGCGCGCCGGGCGCGACGTGCGTGAGCGCGTCGGCGGCCGACGCGAACGCGTCGACCGGGAACCCGGCGAGCGCGACGGCCTGCTCGACGCCGATCCGGACGTTTTCATCGTCCTCGACGACCAGCACCCGAATCTCATCTTCCATGCTCTGTCCTCTGTTGCGGCGTCGCCGCCGCGAATTCGATGGTGAACTGCGCGCCGCCTTCGTCGCGGTTCGTCGCGGTGATCCTCGCGCCGAACGCCTCGACGATGCGCGACGTGATCGCGAGGCCGAGCCCGAGGCCCTGGCCGCGCGGCTTGGTCGTGACGAACGGCTCGAACAGGTGCGGCAGCACGTCGGGCGCGATGCCGGCGCCGCTGTCGGCCACGGTCAGGCGCACGCGGCCGGCGTCGTCCGCATCGTTGGTTTCGGCCGCCTCGATGACGATGCGGCGCACCGGCGCGTCGTGCACCGCGTCGAGCGCGTTGCCGAGCAGGTTTACGATCACCTGCTGCAACTGGCTCGATTCGGCCGAGACTGTCGTGCCGGGTGCGATGTTGACGTCGAGCCGCACGCCTTCGTCGCGAATCCGCGCATCGTAGATGAGCCGCGCATGCGCGATGGCCTCGTTCAGCGATACCGCGACGCGCTCGACGTCGGGCTTGCGCGCGAAGGTCTTCAATTCGCCGGTGAGCACGGCCATGCCGTCGACCAGCTTGCCGATCCGTTCGAGGTTCGCGAGCGCCGGCGCCGGCTGGCCGCGCTCGAAGAAGGTGCGCGCGTTGTCGCACAGCGTGCGGATCGCGACGAGCGGCTGGTTCAGTTCGTGCGTGAGGCCGGCGGCCATCTGCCCGAGCACCGCGAGCTTGCCCGCGTGCACGACTTCCTGCTGCGACGCACGCAGCCGCTGCTCGGTGCGTTCGCGCTCGTCGATCTCGCGCTGCATCCGCTCGTTCGCGGCCGTCAGCGCGGCGGTGCGCTGCGCGACGGTCAGTTCGAGCCGGTCGTTCGCGCGGCGCAGCGCGTCCTGCGCGCTCAGCCGCGCGAGGATCGCCCGGCGGCGCTGGATCGCATAGCCGGCCAGCAGCGCGACGATCAGGAACGCGCCGGTGACGAACACGAACGCCGTCTGCTGCTGGCGCCGCGCGCCCGCGATGTCGAGCAGCACCATCAGCGAATCGCCGGCCTGCGGCGCGGGGCGCGACATCACGAGATAGCGCGTGGTGCGGCCGGCGTGGCGCGGATCGGGGAAGGTGCCGAACCACGCGGCCGAGCTGCGGTCGCCGATGTGGCGGTAGGGCAGCGCGTCGACGGTGCGGCCCGCGTACTGGCGCGACGCCTGGATGTCGCGCTGTTGCTGCGCGGTGATCGGGCGCAGCGCGGTGAATTTCCATGCGGGTTCGGTCGAGATCACGACCACGCCGTTACCGTCGACGACCAGCGCGGCGACGCCCGGCGCGCGCCATGCCGATTCGAGCGGGTCGACGCTGATCTTCACGGCGGCCACGCCGATCGGCACGCCGTCGCTGCGCACCGCGCTCGCGAAGTAGACGCCGGGCACGCCGGTGTTGGTGCCGATGCCGAAGAAGCGGCCGCTGCCGCGCGCGAGCGCGTCCTTGAAGTACGGCCGGTACGACACGTTGGTGCCGACGAAGCTGATCGTCTCGTTCCAGTTGCTCGCGGCGATCACGTCGCCTTGCAGATCGATCACGTCGACCGCGCCGCTGCCCGCGTCGCGGTTCACGGCTTCGAGGTAGGTGTTCACCGCATGCACGAGCTCGGGCGCATCGTTCGGCGCGGCTTTCAGCATCGCGCGCACGCCGTCCTGCCGCGCGACCAGGCCGGGCAGGATCTCGAAGCGGCCGAGCTCGCTTTTCAGGCTCGACGCATACAGGTCGAGCCGGTGCGCGCCGGCCTCCTCGAGCGCGTCGATCGCGCGTTCCCACGCGAAATCGACGGCCGCGCCGGCCACGCCGACATACAGCACCGCGGCCGAGGCCCAGCCCCACCACGGGATTCCCTTGAAGCTCTTCTGCACGTTCGCCCTCATCGAAGCCCGCAACGTCGGCCGTTCGCCACCGTCGGTCGCCGCCGGCCGGTTGCCGCAGCCGGTCGCCCGCAACGACGCGCGCCGCGCACCGGCAGGGCCGGCGGCGGCGCGTCTGAAGCAGCCGGCGCGACGGTGCGCGCGGCCGCGCGTTATCCGAAGTGCGCGACCAGGATCAGCGTCACCGTGACGACGATCGCGCCGCCGATGCGGGTGGCGATCTGCGCGAACGGCATCAGCTGCATCCGGTTCGCGGCGGTCAGGATCGCGACGTCGCCGGTGCCGCCTTGCCCGCTGTGGCAGGCGTTCACGATTGCGGTGTCGATAGGGTACATCTTCAGCAGGCGGCCGACCACGAAACCGGTGCCCATCAGCGTCGCGACGGTCGACACGATCGTGACCACGTTGACGATCGTGAACGCGGCGGTCAGCTTGTCCCACGGCGTCATCGCGACGCCGATCGCGAACAGCAGCGGATACGTGACGGCGGTCGAGAAGAACTTGTAGACGACGAACGCGCCTTCCTGCAGCGGCGGCGACACCGCACGCGCGAGCTTCACCAGCACCGCGAGGAACAGCATCGCGACCGGCGCGGGCAGGCCGAACAGCTTGTGCGCCATCAGGCCGACGAGGTACAGCGTGATCGCGGTGATGCCGGCGCCCGCGATGTGCGTGACGTCGACGTGACCGCGGATCTCTTCGTTCTCCGGCGTCATGTCGCCGCTTTCGCCGACCTGCAGGCGGCCATTGCCGGTCAGGTGCGGCAGGCGCTTGCCGAGCATGTCGAGCGCGCCCGACAGGATGATCGCGGTCAGGCTGCCGAGCATCACCGGCGGGAGCACCATCGCGAACATCTCGCCCTGCGGCAGGTGCATCAGTTCCGAATAGCCGATCGACAGCGGAATCGCGCCTTCGCCGACGCCGCCCGCCATGATCGGCACGACGATGTACAGCAACGTGTGGCGCGCGCCGAGGCCGAGCGCGGTGCCGACCGCCGTGCCGACGATCGCCGCGGCGACCGAGCCGGCCGCGAGCGGAATGAAGATCTTCACGAAGCCCTGGATCAGCACGCGGCGATCCATACTGAGGATGCTGCCGACGATGATCGACGCGATGAACAGGTACAGGAAGTTGGTCGATTTCGTGAATTCGACCGTCAGGTTCAGCACCGGCTTCGGCAGCACGTGGTAGTACGTGAGCGCCGACGGCACGAAGGTCGCGAAGATCGCGGCCGCGCCGATGTTGCGCAGCAGCGGCAGGCGTTTGCCGAGTTCGGCGCAGGTGAAGCCGAAGAACGCGAGCACGGCGATCGCCATCGAGATCTCGCCGGGCACCTTGCCCGTCACCGCGAAGCCGACGATCAGCCCGAACAGGATCACGTAGACCGGCAGCGGGATGATGCCGATGCGGATTTCCATCAGCTTCCACCAGCCTTCCGGCCAGAAGCGTTCGCGCGTGGCGGGGCCGGCTTCGGCAATCGGCTCGGGATGGGACGGGGTATGGATAGAGGTCTGCAAGACGTGTCTCCTGATGTTTGGAATGCCTGCATCGCTTCGCGGCATCGTGTGCCGTCTATTACGCAACCCCCATGCCAGAATGCCGACGCGCCGGAATATTTTTAATCCATTGATTCATAAGGGATTTGTTTCGTCAGCGGAAAGGGTTTTTCACGCGGAGTGGCCGAGATTTCGGAATCGGCGCGGCGGGCAGGCCGAGATTTCGGCCTGACGGCGGCGCGGGCGCCCGGTCATGCCCGGCGCCCGCCGTCCCGCCCGCCATATCGCCGCGCGCGATTTTCTTCGCACAATCGCTTCGTAGACCGCCTCCCCGCCGCTCTCTATCATCGGCTGATCTTTTTCCGACGTGACGACGACTGTCCGGAGAACGCCCGCGCGTTCGCCGCGGCTTCGCTCATCCATCGATACCGTCTTTGGACAGGAGAGTGGTTCCCATGCTGCATCCCGTGTTTTCCGCCCGCTTTTCCGCCGGCCGTGTGGCCCGCCTCGCCCGCCTGCTGACGGCCGCGCTGCTCGGCGTCGTGCTGCTGAACGGCGCGCGCGCCGACACCGCGCCGCTGAAGGTCGGCATCTCGACCAGCCCGCAGATCGAGGCGCTGAAGATCGCCGCGAAGGAGGCGAAGGAGCAGGGCCTCGACGTGAAGATCGTCGAATTCACCGACTGGAATACGCCGAACGCGGCGCTCGCGAACAAGGACATCGACGTCAACTACTTCCAGCACATCCCGTTTCTCGAGAACGCGAAGAAGCAGGGCGGCTACAACTTCATCTCGATCGCGCCCGGCACGATCATGAAGATCGGCCTCTATTCGAAGAAGGTGAAGAGCTTCGCCGAGCTGAAGGACGGCGCGCGCGTCGCGATCGCGAACGATCCGGTCAACGGCGGGCGCGGGCTGTTGCTGCTGCAGCGCGCGGGGCTCATCACGCTGAAGCCGGGCGCCGACTACCGGGCGACCACGCACGACATCGTCGCCAACCCGAAGCACCTGAAGATCATCCCGCTCGAAGCGTCGCAGCTCGCGCGCTCGCTCGACGACGTCGATCTCGCGCAGGGCTACCCGAGCTTCATCAAGCTCGCCGGCACGACCGACCCGAACAGCGCGCTGCTGTTCGACGGCACCGAGAACAAGAACTTCGCGATCCAGTGGGTCGTGCGGCCCGAGAGCGCGAACGATCCGCGCATCCGCAAGTTCATCTCGATCTACCAGCACTCGCCGGCGGTGCGCCGTGCGCTCGACAACGCGTTCGGCTCGCTGTACGCGATCGCGTGGTGACGGAGGCGGCATGACGACGGCGAACCGCAAGAAGATCCTGCTCAACGCGTTCAACATGAACTGCGTCGGGCACATCAACCACGGGCTGTGGACGCATCCGCGCGACCGCTCCGCGCACTACACCGATCTCGACTACTGGGCCGATCTCGCGCGGACGCTCGAGCGCGGCAAGTTCGACGGGATCTTTCTCGCGGACATCGTCGGCGTGTACGACGTGTTCGGCGGCGGCCCGGACGCCGCGCTGCGCGAATCGGTGCAGGTGCCCGTCAACGATCCGCTGCTGCTCGTGCCGGCGATGGCGCAGGTCACGCGGCATCTCGGCTTCGGCGTGACCGCGAACCTGACCTACGAGCCGCCGTACCTGTTCGCGCGCCGCATGTCGACGCTCGATCATCTGACGAAAGGGCGCGTCGGCTGGAACATCGTCACCGGCTACCTCGACAGCGCCGCGCGCGGGATGGGGCTCGCGCAGCAGATCGGCCACGACGACCGCTACGAGCGCGCCGACGACTACATGGACGTCGTCTACAAGCTGTGGGAACAGAGCTGGGACGACGACGCGGTGATCCGCGACGCGCAGGCGCGCGTGTTCGCGCAGCCGGGCAAGGTGCGGCGCGTGAAGCACGACGGGCCGTTCTATTCGATCGATGCGATCCACTTGAGCGAACCGTCGCTGCAACGCACGCCGGTGTTGTACCAGGCCGGCTCGTCCGCGCGCGGCGTCGAGTTCGCGGGCCGTCACGCGGAATGCGTGTTCGTGAACGGGCAGAGCAAGGCCGCGGCGCGCGCGGCGACGCTCGACATTCGTGCCGCCGCCGCGCGGCAGGGGCGCGATCCGGCGTCGATCAAGATCTTTGCCGGCGTGAGCGTCGTCACGGCCGAGACCGAATTGCTCGCCCGCGAGAAGTTCGACGAGTACCGGCGCTACGCGAGCCCGGAAGCCGGCCTCGCGCATTTCGCGAGCTCGACCGGCATCGACTTCGCGAAATACGGCCTCGACGAGCCGATCTCGTACGTGAAGACCGATTCGATCCAGTCGGCCGTCGACGCGATCTCGAAGAAGAGCACGACCGGCACCTGGACCGTGCGCCGCATGCTCGAACAGATGTCGCTGGGCGGCCGCTATGCGCCGATCGTCGGTTCGCCGTCGCAGGTCGCGGACGAGCTGCAGTCGTGGATCGACGAGACCGGCATCGACGGCTTCAACCTGACGCGCACCGTGATGCCCGAGTCGTTCGAGGATTTCGTCGACTGGGTCGTGCCCGAGCTGCAGAACCGCGGCGTCTACAAGGAAGACTACGATCCCGCGCCGACGCTGCGCGAGAAGCTGTTCGGCGCGGGCTCGCGCCTGCCCGCCTGGCATACCGGCGCGCAGCACCGGCCGGCCGCCGCAGCCGAACCCGCGCATCCCGCGCATGCCTGAACGTGACGGAGCGAAGCGATGACGCAATTGTTCGATACGCTGGGTTTCATCGAGGCATCGGCCGTGCGCGCCGGCGCCGGCGCCGATGCAGCGGCACATGAGGAAGCCGTGACGCCGGTCGGCGGCGCGGCCGTGTCGCTGGAGCAGGTCGGCAAGGTATTCGCTACGCCGCGCGGCCAGGCCGCCGCGCTGCGCGACGTGACGCTCGACGTGCGGCGCGGCGAGGTGTTCGGGATCATCGGCCGCAGCGGCGCGGGCAAGTCGACGTTGCTGCGCCTCCTGAACGGCCTCGAACGGCCGAGTTCGGGCCGTGTGCGCGTGCAGGGCGTGGACGTCGGCGCGCTCGACGAGGACGGCCTCGTCGCGTTGCGGCGCCGCACCGGCATGGTGTTCCAGCATTTCAACCTGCTGTCCGCGAAGACGGTGTTCGAGAACGTCGCGCTGCCGCTGAAGATCGCCGGCGTGCCGAAGGCCGAGCGCGTGCGCAAGGTCGAGGCGCTGCTCGAGCTCGTCGGGCTCGCCGCGAAGCGCGACGCATATCCGGCGAGCCTGTCGGGCGGGCAGAAGCAGCGCGTCGGCATCGCGCGGGCGCTCGTGCACGATCCGGAGGTGCTGCTGTGCGACGAAGCGACGTCGGCGCTCGATCCGGAAACCACGCAATCGATCCTCGCGCTGCTCGCCGACATCAACCGCCGCCTCGGGCTGACGATCGTGCTGATCACGCACGAGATGGAGGTGATCCGCGCGGTATGCGACACGGTCGCGGTGATCGAACAGGGCGAAGTCGTCGAAACCGGCCCCGTGTGGCGCGTGTTCGGCGATCCGCGCCACGGCGCGACGCGCGCGCTGCTGAGCACGCTGCAGCACGACCTGCCGGCCGAACTGGCCGCGCGGGTGCGGCCGCTGCCCGAGCAGGCCGCGCTGCCCGACGGCGCGCAGATCGTGCTCGACGTCCGCTATACGGGCGAGAGCGGCGGCGAGCCGGACGTCGGCGCGCTCGCGGCGGCGCTCGGCGGCTCCGTGCGGTTCCTGCACGGCGGCATCGAAAGCATCCAGGGGCATGCGCAAGGGCGGCTCGTGATCGCCGCGACGCCGCGTGCGGATGACGCCGGCCCGTCGACGGCGCGCGGTGGTGCGGTCGCCGCACTGCTCGAACGTGCGCGCCGCCATGCGAATCATGCGGAGGTGCTCGGCTATGTTTGATCTCTGGTGGCCCGAACTGCTCGACGCGATCCGCGACACGCTGTCGATGGTCGCCGCGTCGGCCGCGATCGCCGCGCTGATCGGCATCCCGCTCGCGGTGATCCTCGTGACCACCGCGCCCGGCGGCATCTACGCTCGGCGCGGCGTGAACGCGGTGCTCGGCGCGCTCGTCAACGTGTTCCGCTCGACGCCGTTCATCATCCTGCTGGTCGCGCTGCTGCCGTTCACGCGCGTGCTGATCGGCACGACGATCGGCGTGTGGGCGGCTGTCGTGCCGCTATCGATCGCCGCGATCCCGTTCTTCGCGCGGATCGCCGAAGTGAGCCTGCGCGAAGTCGATCGCGGGCTGATCGAGGCCGCGCTCGCGATGGGCGCGAAACGCCGCCACATCGTGTGGCACGTGCTGCTGCCCGAAGCGCTGCCCGGCATGCTCGGCGGCTTCACGATCACCGTCGTCGCGCTGATCGGCTCGACCGCGATGGCGGGTGCCGTTGGCGCGGGCGGGCTCGGCGATCTCGCGATCCGCTATGGCTATCAACGTTTCGACACCACCGTCATGGCGACCGTGATCGTGATCCTGATCGCGCTCGTCTCGGCCGTGCAAATCACGGGCGACCGCCTGGTCCGACGCGTGACCCGGCGCACCTGAGCGACGCCACAAGCGTCCGCTCGTTTCATTCCTGATCCTGAGAGAACAACCATGACCTTGCCCATCGGCGCGCCGCGCGAATGGAACGGACAATTCGAGGAAGCGCTGTTTCTGGAGGTGGCGCGACGCCATCGTCCGGACTTCCCCGACAAAGTGGCGACGCCGCCGCGTGAGCCGCGCCACGGCGACGAGCTGGCGGCCGTCGCCGACTACTACACGAAGATGGCGTCGCACGACCTGTTCATCGTGCAGGTCGTCGCGAAGGCGATCGACACGCTGTTCCGCGACGATCCGCATTTCCAGCTGATCTTGTCGCGCCAGCTCGGCGACGACGGCGCGCACGCGGTGATCGGCCGTGAGCGCGTGACCGAACTCACGGGGCGCGATCCGCTGCCGGAAGTCGACCGGCTCGTCGCCGCGCACTGGGCGCGTATCGGCGACATCGCGGTGCGCGACGTCGCGGGCTTTCTCGCGTTCGAATGGCATTACGAGCTGCACATCCTCGCGAAGCTGTGGATTCAGCGCAAGACCGGCCGCATCGGCGACAGCGCGATGCGCGAGCACGGCGAGAACCGGATTCGCCCGGACGAGGAATGGCATCGCGTGCAGATCGTCCAGTGGTGGTTCGACACGCTGCAGGCGCTGCCGCCCGCCGAGCGCGATGCGCTGATCGATCGCGTGATCGCGGCTGACGAGGAAACCCAGGCGCGGCTCGACGGCTATCTGCACGACGAGTACGCGCATACCGCACTGGTGTTCGGCGCGGATATCGCCGAATATCGTGCGATCTACGACGACTGGCGGCGCGAGATCCTGTCGAGGCTGACCGGCCGTCAGCTTGGCGCGCTCGTCCCGCTGTCGGGCGAAACCGTTGAACAGGAAGCTGTCGCATGAACGATCCCCGCGGCCCGGCGACGCTGGCGCCGGATACCGATGCACCGGCCGTCGACCGCGTGGCGCTTGCGCGCGCGATCGACGCGCTGCGCGTGAGCGCCGCCGAGCGCGACCGCGCGGGCGGTCATGCCGCCCAGGAGAAGCAGTGGCTCGCCGACGCGGGTTTGCTGACGCTCGCGGTGCCGCGCGCGTTCGGCGGGCAGGAAGCGGCGTGGCCCGAGATTTATGACGCGATCCGGCAGGTCGCGCGAGTCGACAGCGCGCTCGCGCATCTGGTCGGCTTCCAGTGCCTGCAGGTGGTGAGCGTCGACGTGTGGGGCAACGCCGCGCAGCGCGAGCGCTACCTGCGCGGCACGGTCGACGGGCGCTGGTGGTGGGGCAACGCGGTCAATCCGCTCGACACGCGGCTCGTCGCCACGGCGACGCCCGACGGCGGCTACCGGCTCGACGGCGTGAAGGGCTTCTGTTCCGGCACGCGCGGCTCGCAGCGGATGACGGTATCCGCGCACGATCCGGCCATCGGCCGCACCGTGTTCGGCGTGGTGCCGACCGATCGGGCCGGGATCACCGTCAACGACGACTGGGACCCGGTCGGCCAGCGCCAGACCGACAGCGGCAGCGTGCGCTTCGACGGCGTGACGCTCGCGCCGGACGAGGTGCTGCACCGGTCGGAAGCGCCGCCGACGCCGCGCGCGACGCTGCGCACGCTGGTGTCGCAGCTCGTGCTGACGAACCTGTTCGTCGGCCTGGCGGAAGGCGCGCTGGCCGAGGCACGCGACTACGTGCGGCAGCACGGCCGCCCGTGGATTCATTCGGACGTCGAGCGGGCCGAAGACGATCCGTACACGTTGCAGCGCTTCGGCGACATGCGCGTGCGCGCGATCGCCGCGGCGGCGCTGGCCGATCGCGCGGCCAACGCGTTGCAGCACGCATGGGCGCGGCAGGACGCGCTGACGGCCGACGAACGCGCCGAAGTCGCGCTCGCGGTGTCGGAAGCGAAGATCGTCGCGCAGCGCGCGGCGCTGGATAACGGCGAAGCGCTGTTCGATGCATGCGGCGCGCGCGCGACGGCCGCGTCGCTCGGCCTCGACCGTTTCTGGCGGAACGCGCGCACGCATACGCTGCACGATCCGCTCGACTACCGGCTGCGCGACGTGGGCCGGTATGCGCTGACGGGCGAGTTGCCGCCGGCGTCGCTCTATACGTAAGCGAGCACGCACTCCGTCATTGATCGCCGGGCGGCGGGCCATCCGGCGCGACGGAGGCGGGCGCAGGGCCGCCGGCCAACGGTGCGCTGCCGTCCGCCCCGGCGCGCTTGTACGATGCGAGTTCGTCCGAATAGCGCGCCGTCCGCATGCCGTTCGTGTCGTAATACTCCTCGACCGACTTGACCCAGCGACCCACCGCCGGCACGTACCAGAACGCCTTGTAGGTCTTGCCGGTTCCTTCCGCCGTCCCGTTGTTGCGGCTTTGCACCACGATCGTCGAACCGCCCGCGTTGCGCGATACGCCGGACGTGATCGACTGCCCCGGTGCGGATTGCGCCTTCCATGAACCTTCAGCCTCGATCTTGATCGCGTCGAACTTGCCGCCCGTCACAGTGACGGTCTCGTGGCCCACGACCTTGTAGTGCGTGTCGTACGCTTCCGACGCATGCTGCGGATTCGGGTGTGACTCGCTGTACTGGATCGTCCAGGTCTTGCCGATCGTCAGCGGAAACGCCAGCGGGCGGTTCACGACGGTTTCGGTGCCGTTGATGCTGCGTGCACGGCTCCAGTCCGCATCGACGATCATTTCGTGCGGCGCCTGCGTGGCGCCGCTTTGCCGGGACTCGACGTAGATGTGCCCGGGCGTCGTGCGCTGCACGGTAATCTCGTCGCGCGTCTGGCGCCAGCCGTTCGGGCCGATTTCGACCGTATCGACGTAGGTCCAGGTGTCGCCCGGTTTCAGCGCGGGCGCCGCGATCGATTGTGCGAGTGCGATGCCGGGAGCGGCAGCGCACAGTAACAGCGTGGCAAGCGTTTTGTTTTTCATGGTGTTTGAAAGGGGCGGTCTCGCCGGGCAGCTTATCAACCTCACCTTTCAAACCGCATGATGCGTGCATCGCCGCGCTACCGTCGTGCTGGACGTCTGGAATGATATGTTATATCGTAGCGATACAATATATCATTTTATCCTCAACGTCCTCTTCCGGAATCGCCCGATGAACCCCGCCCTTCATCCGTCCACGCGGCTTCCCGTGACCGTCCTGTCCGGCTTTCTCGGCGCCGGCAAGACGACGCTGCTCAACCACATCCTCAACAATCGCGAGGGCCGGCGCGTCGCGGTGATCGTCAACGACATGTCCGAGGTCAACATCGACGCCGCGCTCGTGCGCGACGGCGGCGCGGGACTGTCGCGCACCGACGAGAAGCTGGTCGAGATGAGCAACGGCTGCATCTGCTGCACGCTGCGCGAGGATCTGCTGATCGAGGTCGACCGGCTCGCACGCGAAGGGCGCTTCGATCAGCTCGTGATCGAATCGACCGGCATCTCGGAGCCGCTGCCGGTGGCCGAGACGTTCACGTTCGAAGGCGAGGACGGTCGCAGCCTCGGCGAAGTCGCGCGGCTCGACACGATGGTGACGGTGGTCGACGCGTTCAATTTCCTGCGCGATTACGCGTCGCGCGACAGCCTGCAAGCGCGCGGCGAATCGATGGGCGACGAGGACGCCCGCACGGTCGTCGATCTGCTGATCGACCAGATCGAGTTTTGCGACGTGCTCGTGATCAACAAGATCGACCTGATCGACGCCAGCGCGCGCGAGCGGCTGATCGCGCTACTGCGCGGGCTGAACCCGCGCGCGCGGATCGAGATCGCCGAATTCGGCAAGGTGCCGCTGGAACGTGTGCTCGACACGGGCCTGTTCGATTTCGATGAGGCGTCGCGCGCGCCGGGCTGGTTGCAGGAGCTGCGCGGCACGCACACGCCGGAGACCGACGAGTACGGAATCCGCAGCTTCGTCTATCGCGCGCGGCGGCCCTTTCATCCGCAGCGCTTCTTCGATCTGGTGGAGAGCGAATGGCCGGGCGTCGTCCGCTCGAAGGGGTTCTTCTGGCTGGCCACGCATCCGGCCGTCGCCGGCTCGTGGTCGCAGGCCGGCGCGGTCGCGCGGCACGGGCCGGCCGGCCACTGGTGGGCGGCCGTGCCGCCCGAGCGCTGGCCGCGGGACGCCGAAGCCGTCGCGCAGATCCGCGCGCGCTGGGACGAGCACGTCGGCGACGCCCGGCAGGAGCTCGTGCTGATCGGCATGGACATGGACGAGCCCGCGCTGCGCGCGCGCTTCGATGCGTGTCTGTTGACCGACGCCGAGATGGCCGCCGGCCCCGAACACTGGACCACGTGGGACAACCCGTTTCGCGACTGGGCCTGACCTGAACGCGCTGCCTGCATCGATCCGGATGGAGAAGGCGCTCCACCGGATTTCAAGCATGAATGCAGCGCTTCCCGATATTTCCCTGACCGACGCCGCGCCGGGCCGCCGCCCGCTCGAATGGGTCGGCATGCAGGGCATCGACCTGCCCGTCGTCGTGGCGGAGCCCGGCTGCCGGCGCGACGTGCATGCGCGTGCCGACGTGCAGGTCGATCTGCCTGCGCCGCAGGTGAAAGGCATCCACATGTCGCGGCTGTACGGGCTGCTCGACGGGCTCGCCGACGGCGAAGCGCTGTCGCCGGCCGGCTTGCAGCGCATGCTGCGCGCGATGGTCGACAGCCACCGCGACTGCGCGACGCGCAGCGCGCGCGTGCGGCTGCGCTTCGACCTGCTGGCCCGCCGCACGGCGCTCGTGACCGAGGGGCTGGCCGGCTGGAAGGCCTATCCGGTGCGTCTCGATGCGACGCTGGCCGGCGATGCGTTTGCGCTGCGCGCGCAGGTGACGGTCGTCTATTCGTCGACGTGCCCGTGCTCGGCCGCGCTGTCGCGGCACTGGATCGAACAGGCATTCCTGACGGCATTCGGGCATGAGGCTCGCGTGGAGCCGGCGGCGGTCGCCGCCTGGCTGAAGCGGCATGCGACGGCCGCCACGCCGCACAGCCAGCGCAGCGAGGCCGTCGTCAGCGTGGCGCTGCCCGCCGATGGCGCGACGCTGGGGCTGCTCGACCTGATCGAGCGCGTCGAGCAGGCGCTCGGCACGCCGGTGCAGACAGCCGTCAAGCGCGCGGACGAGCAGGCGTTCGCGGTGCTGAACGGCGGCAACCTGATGTTCGTCGAGGATGCGGCGCGGCGCGTGCAGGCCGCGCTCGAAGATCGTCATGCGAACCCGCGCGTGCGGGTGCGCCATCTCGAAAGCCTGCATCCGCACGATGCGGTGGCGTGGGCCGCTCCGCTGTGCGAAGGCGCCGACGCATGCTGATCCGCAAGCTGTTCCGGTTCGAGAATGCGCACGTCGTGCGCGGCTGCAGCACGCGGCGCTGCTCGCATTCGATCCACGGCCATTCGTACCGTGTCGAGCTGCTGCTCGAAGCGCATGCGTTCGATCACGGCCAGATGATCTACGACTTCGGGCTGCTCAAGGGCGACGTGCGCGACCTGATCGACGCGTTCGACCACGCGGTGACGCTGTGGTCGGACGACGATCCGCGCTATGTCGAAAGCATGCGCCGGCATTCCGAGCGCTGGGTGCGGCTGCCGGTGTCGCCGAGCGCCGAGCAGTTCTCGCGCGTGTTCTTTCGCCTCGTCGATGCGGCGCTGTGCGGTACGCGCATGTCGAACGGCGAAGCCGACGTGCGGCTGCATTCGGTGATCGTTCACGAGACCGAGACCGGTTACGCGCAGTGCTTTCGCGACGATGCATTCAACCCGCGCATGGGCCGCATCGACCTCGACGCGATCGTGTTCGCGCCGGCCATCGTCGCGCAGTGGCGCGATCCCGGCCTGTTCGAGCGGCTCAAGCGCGGCCATACTCTTTCCCGGCAGGAATCCTGATGATCCGAAAGAACCCGCGCGGCGACCTGCCGCACATTCATCCGAATGCGTTCGTCGATCCGACCGCCATCCTGTGCGGGCGCGTGATCATCGAGGAGAACGTGTTCATCGGCCCATACGCGGTGATCCGCGCCGACGAAACCGATGCGGACGGTCAGATCGCGCCGATCGTGATCGGTGCGCATTCGAACATCCAGGACGGCGTCGTGATCCATTCGAAATCGGGCGCGAGCGTGACGATCGGCCGGCACACGTCGATCGCGCATCGCGCGATCGTCCACGGGCCGTGCACGGTCGGCGACGGCGTGTTCGTCGGCTTCAACAGCGTGCTGTTCAATTGCACGATCGACGACGGCTGCGTGGTGCGCTACAACGCGGTCGTCGACGGCTGCCACCTGCCGCCGGGCTTCCACGTGCGCTCGACCGAACGCATCGGGCCGGAAACCGATCTCGCCGCGCTGCCGCAGGTGACGGCCGATGCGAGCGAGTTCTCCGAGGACGTCGCGCGGACGAACAATGCGCTGGTGCTCGGTTACAAGCAGATCCAGAACGAGTTCTGACGCATGGACGAGCGGCTGCGACAGGAAGCGGGCGACCGATCGACACGGCGGCACGCCGATCTGCTGGTGCATGGCGGCACGGTGATGACGCCCAACGGCGCCGAGCGGATCGACGTCGCGTGCATGGGCGGCCGCGTCGTCGCGCTGGGCGCGTTGCATGGTACGTGGAGCGCCGACGTGCTGCTCGATGCGCGCGGCTTGCACGTGTTGCCGGGCGTGGTCGACAGCCAGGTGCATTTCCGTGAACCGGGGCTCACGCACAAGGAGACCATCGAGGCCGGCACGCGCGGCGCGGTGCTCGGCGGCGTCACGACGATCTTCGAGATGCCGAATACGCATCCGCTGACGCTGGACGAGCAGGATCTGGGCGCGAAGCTCGATCTCGCGCGCGGCCGTGCGTGGTGCGACTACGCGTTCTACATCGGCGGCTCGGCCGTGAATGCCGAACGGCTGCCGGTGCTCGAACGGTTGCCCGGCTGCGCGGGGGTGAAGGTCTTCATGGGCAGTTCGTTCGGCGATCTGCTGGCCGACGACGAAACCGTGTTGCGCCGGATACTGCGCCACGGCCGGCGGCGCGTGGCCGTGCATGCGGAGGACGAGGCGCGGCTGCGCGAACGCAAGTCGATCGCGGAAGCAAGCGGCGACGTGCGCGACCATCCGCGCTGGCGCGACGCGGAAAGCGCGCTGGCCGCGACGCGGCGCATCGTCGGGCTGGCTGCCGAGACGGGCCGCCGGCTGCATGTGCTGCACGTATCCACGGCGGACGAAATGGCGTTGCTCGCACGGCACCGGCGGCGCGTGACGGTCGAGGTCACGCCGCATCACCTGAGTCTGCACGCGCCGGATTGCTACGAGCGGCTCGGCACGTTCGCACAGATGAATCCGCCCGTGCGCGAACGGCATCATCGGGACGCGCTGTGGCAGGCCGTCCGCGACGGCGTGGTCGACGTGATCGGCAGCGATCATGCGCCGCATACGCGCGACGAAAAGCGCCGCCCGTATCCGCAGTCGCCGAGCGGGATGACCGGTGTGCAGACGCTGCTGCCGCTGATGCTCGATCACGTGCAGGCCGGCCGTTTGAGCGTCGAACGGCTGGTCGACCTGACCAGCGCCGGGCCGGCGCGCGTTTTCGGCATCGAAGGGAAGGGACGCATTGCGGCGGGCTACGACGCCGATTTCAGCATCGTCGACCTGCGCGCGCGGCGGATCATTCGCGACGAATGGATCGCGAGCGTGAGCGGGTGGACGCCGTACGACGGCTGTGCGGTTAAGGGGTGGCCCGTGCATACGGTCGTGCGCGGGCAGGTCGTCGTGCGCGACGAGGCGCTGAACGGACAACCGGCCGGGGAGGCCGTGACGTTTCTCGACCCCTAGATCGGCAGCCGCACCGTCTGCTTGATGCGCTTCAGCGGGATCTCGGTTTCGATGTTGCGCACGCCTTCGATCTGCGTGAGCGTTTCCATCTGAAAGCGCTGATAGTCGTCGAGATCCTTCGCGATCACGCGCAGCAGATAGTCGTAGCTGCCGGCCATCAGATGGCATTCGAGCACTTCGGGCGCGTGCTCCATCTCGCGCGCGAAGCGTTCGACCGTCGTCTTGTCCTGGCGCTCCAGCGTGACGCGCACGAATGCCGTGAAGCGCAGCTCGACGGCTGCCGGGTTCAGCAACGCGACGTACGCGTCGATCACGCCCTGTTCCTCGAGGAGGTGAACGCGGCGCAGGCACGGCGTGGGCGACAGGCCGGCCTGTTGCGCGATGTCGGCGTTCGTCTGGTTCGAATTCTTCTGCAACGCACGCAGAATGCGTCGATCGATCGCATCCAGTTTGATTGGCATTTTTGGCTATAGATGAAGTTGATGTTGGAGAATAACTCCAAATCTGACTTCAAAAATAGCCGGGTTTGCATCCAATCTCCACGGGAAGTTGCCGATAATCTGACGACTGCCCGGCCCCTCGAAAACGCGCGATTCGCGCCCGCCGCGGCCCCCTTCAGGAGCTTCCCGATGTCGCACGTCGCCTGGCTGCCGTTCATGGCCACCTCCCTTCTGATCATTCTGACGCCCGGCCAGGACATGGTCCTCGTGATGTCGCGCACGCTGTCCGGCGGCACGCGCGCGGGCCTCGTGACTGCCGCGGGTGTCAGCGTCGGGCTGCTCGTGCATACGATGCTCGCGACGCTCGGGCTGGGTGCGCTGCTTCAGGCTTCCGAATGGCTGTTCACGGCGCTGAAGGTGGTGGGCGCGCTGTATCTGCTGTACCTCGGCATCACGCTGTTGCGCTCGACGGGCGAATTGACGCTGGCGGGCAATGGCAATGCGCCGGCATCGCGGCTGCGGACGTTCGCGCAAGGCGCGCTGTCCAACGTGTCGAATCCGAAGGTCGCGCTTTTCTATCTGGCGTTTCTGCCGCAATTCGTTCCGGCCGGCGCCCCGCATCCGATGCTGTCGCTGTTCGTGCTGGGCGCGACGTTTGCCGGGCTGACGTTTCTCGTCAAGGGGCCGGTCGCGCTGTTCGCGGGCCTGTTGTCGGCATCGATCCGCCGCAACCCGCGCATTCTGACGCGCATGCATCGCGTCAGCGGGGTGGTCTTGCTCGCGCTGGGCGTGAAGCTGGCGCTCGAACGCCGCTGAGCGCGGCCACGGCCCCGCCACGCCTGCCGGCGTTACGCCACCGGTAACGCGTCCGCCAGCGCCCGCATCGCCTCCACCGTTTCCGGATTCGCCGGAAAGAACGCCTCGATCGCGAGTTCCGACAGCGTCACGTCGACCGGCGTGCCGAATACCGTCGTCGTACTGAAGAACGTCAGCTCGCCGCTCGCCGTGCGCAGCCGCAGCGGCACGGCGATGTCCGCGAAATCGGTGCGCGTGTGCGAATCGTCGGGCTGGCCGGCCGGCGCCGGATACGCGGCGAGCTCGTCGCGCAGCGCATGCAGCGTGCGGTCGCCGCTCGCATCGATCTGCCGCTGCAACCGATGCAGGATGTGCGCGCGCCACTCATGCCAGTTGACGATCTGCGACGCGAGACCGTCCGGATGCAGGCTCAGCCGCAGCACGTTGACGGGCGGCTGCAGCAGCGCCGGATCGGCCTGCGCGACCAGCGTGCCGAGCATCCGATTCGCCGCGAGCAGCGTCCAGTGGCGGTCCACCGCGAGCGCCGGATAAGGCTCGTGCCCGCGCAGCACGGCTTCGACCGCATGACGCGCGGCATCCAGTTGCGGGTCCGAAAACGGCCGTTCGCGAAACAGCGGCGCGAAGCCGGCCGCGACGAGCAGCGCATTGCGTTCGCGCAGCGGCACGTCGAGGCGTTCGGCGAGATGCAGCACCATCTCGCGGCTCGGCTGCGCGCGGCCCGATTCGACGAAGCTCAGGTGGCGCGCGGAGACTTCCGCGTCGAGCGCGAGCGCCATCTGGCTCAGGCGCCGGCGTTGCCGCCACGTGCGCAACAGCGGGCCGATGCCGGGCGCGCGGCCGGCGGACGGGGAAGGCGAATGGAGGGCGGCGGTCGAGTTCATGGGGAGATGATAGGCAATCCCGCGCCGCTTCGGCATTACCTGCGAGGTAAGCGCCGCGCACCGCCCGGGCGTGCGCAGCCGCTGCGTTACCATAGCCCCCGTGCCACCTGAGAGGCGGCGCCGGACCCGCGGCCACGATGCCGGGGCCGGACGCCGCGCACATCGACAACAAGGCATTCCAGGGGAATCCAACAATGAAAAAACTTGCCGTCCGGCTCGCCTGCGTGGCGACGCTCGCATTCGCCGCGACCAGCGGCCACGCGCAGACCGAAGCTGCGCAGGTCGAAATGAGGGCCGCCGCCGCGGCCGCCAACGAAGCGGTCGTGAAGGGGCCGACCGACATCGACGTCAAACACGAAGCCGTGCTGAAGCTGAAGGCCGGCGAATCGTTCGTGCCTGCCGCCGAAGCCGGCCGCTACCTGCGCTCGATGGGCAACTCGATCGACGAATCGAAGCTGGTCGGCCTCGTGCTGCCCGACGATCCCGATGCCGACTGGCTCTCGGTCGTATCGTTCGAGCCGAGCGGCTATATCCGCGACGACGACGCGAAGGACTGGAAGCCCGACGAACTGCTGAAAAGCCTGCAGGCCGGCACCGAGGAAAACAACCCGGCGCGCAAGGAGCGCGGCCTGCCCGAAACCGAGGTGGTCGGCTGGGCGAAGGCGCCTGCGTACGACGCGGCCACGCACCGGCTCGTGTGGTCGGCGATCATCCGCGACAAGGGTGCGGCGCCGAATGCCGCGAACGACGGCGTGAACTACCGGACGCTCGTGCTCGGCCGCGACGGCTACCTGTCGCTGACGATGGCGTCGACGCTCGCCGATTTGCCGAAGTACCAGCCCTCGGCCGACGCGCTGCTGTCGAACATCCGCTTCAACGACGGCAAGCGCTATGCCGACTTCAACCAGTCGACCGACCACGTTGCCGAGTATGGGCTCGCGGCGCTGATCGTCGGCGTCGGCGCGAAAAAGCTCGGCCTGCTCGCGCTGATCGGCGCGTTCGCGGTGAAGTTCTTCAAGATCGGCGCGGTCGCGCTGCTGGCCGGCGGCGCGGCGCTCAAGCGTTTCTTCGGGCGCAAGCCGAAGGCGGCCGCGGCGCCGGCCGTCGCCGATGCAACCGCTGCATCCGACGCAGCCGCCACGGAGCGCAAGGAATGACGAAGCTGTTGCTGCTGATCTTCGGCGGCCTGAAGCTCGGCAAGGTGCTCGTCTCGGCCGGCACGATGCTCGCGTCGATCGCGGTCTATGCGCTGCTCTATGGCTGGCGCTTCGCGGCCGGTTTCGTCGCGTTGCTGCTGGTGCACGAAGCCGGCCACTACGTCGCCGCGCAGCGGCGCGGGCTCGACGTCGGGCTGCCGACCTTCATCCCGTTCGTCGGCGCGTGGATCCAGTTGAAGGAGATGCCGCACGACGCGGAAACGGAGGCCTACGTCGGCCTCGCCGGGCCGTTCGTCGGCACCCTCGGCGCGCTGGCCTGCTACGCGGCCGCGCGCCACACCGACAGCAACCTGCTGCTCGCGCTGTCGTATACGGGCTTCTTCCTGAATCTCTTCAACATGATTCCGCTGTCGCCGTTCGACGGCGGGCGGATCACCGCGGTACTGTCGCCGCGCATCTGGTTCGCGGGCGTGCCGGTGCTGATCGCGCTGTTCGTGTATCGGCCGAGCCCGCTGCTGATCGTGATGGCGATCCTCGCGCTGCCGCAGCTGAAGCGCGCGTGGCGCTACGATCCCGACGCGCCGGAGAACCGCGTGTACTACGCGACGTCGATCGAGACGAAGACGACCTACGCGCTTTGCTACGTCGGTCTGCTCGCGTTCCTCGCGTTGATGACGTCCGGCGTGCACGACATGCTGCGCGCCGTGCACGCGTCGACCTGACGTCGCTCCGATGTAAAAAAACGGCGGCCGCGCATGAAGCGGCCGCCGTTTTTCAAAGGTCGAACGTCACGCGTCGCGATGACGCAGCTCGACGCGCTTGATGTCCTTCACGATCACGAGATAGCTGAACACGGTGACGAGCGCGTTCAGCCCGACGAACACCAGCGCGCCGTTGAACGAGCCGCTCGCGCCGACGAGGTAGCCGATCGCGATCGGCGCGACGATGCCCGCCGTGTTGCCGAACATGTTGAACAGGCTGCCCGACAGGCCGATCGCTTCCTTCGGCGCGGTATCCGCGACGACGGCCCAGCCCAGCGAGCCGATCCCCTTGCCGAAGAACGACACGGCCATCAGCATGATGACCAGCGCTTCGCTGTCGACGTAGTTGCAACCGATGATGACCATCGACAGCAGCATCCCGCCGACGATCGGGATCTTGCGTGCGAGCGTCAGCGAGACGCCGCGGCGGATCAGCGCGTCCGACAGCATCCCGCCGAGCACGCCGCCGAGGAACCCGCAGATCGCCGGCAGCGACGTCATGAAGCCGGCCTTCAGCAGCGACATCCCGCGCGCCTGCACGAGGTAGATCGGAAACCACGTGAGGAAGAAGTACGTGAGCACGTTCACGCAGTACTGGCCGAGGTACACGCCGATCAGCATCCGGTTCGACAGCAACTGGCGCACGTAGTACCAGCCCGCCACGCGGCTGCCTTCGGCAGCGCCACCGCCACCGCCGCTACCGCGCGCGCCGGTCGCCCCGCCCGTCGACCGTACGAGGCCGCCACCCTGCTCGATATGGTCGAGTTCCGCCCGGTTCACGGCCGGATGGTCGGCCGGGTCCTTCACGACGCGCAGCCACAGGAACGCGAGCGCGATGCCGGCCAGGCCGAGCCACAGGTACACGTGGTGCCAGCCGTACGCGTGCGTGAGCCAGGCCATCAGCGGCGAGAACACCACGGCTGCGAAGTACTGCGCGGCGTTGAAGATCGCCGACGCAGTGCCGCGCTCGGCGGTCGGGAACCAGCTCGCGACGACCTTCGCGTTCGCCGGAAACGCCGGCGCCTCCGCGATGCCGACCGCGAAACGCATCGCGAACAGCGCGGCGACCGCGAACGCGGCGCTGCCGCCGAGGCCGATCGTGCTCTGCAGCAGCGTGAACGCCGACCACAGGAAGATGCTCGCCGCATACACGCGCCGCGCGCCGAAGCGGTCGAGCAGCCAGCCGCTCGGCAGTTGCGCGAGCACGTACGCCCAGCTGAACGCCGAGAAGATGTAACCCATCGTCACCGGATCGATGCCGAACGCCTTGCGGATCGGCGTGCCGGTGATCGACAGCGTGGCGCGGTCCGCATAGTTGAGCGTCGTGACGACGAACAGCATCGCCAGGATCCAGTAGCGCACGGCGGTTCGGCGCGCGGTGCGCGCGAGGTCGAGCGGAAGATCGCGAGGGGAGGTCTGATTGCTCACTTTAAATGTACGTCGTCGTATGACATGGAAGAAAGTTTATTGAGAATGCTCGAATTCAGAAACCTCGGGTTTTCCCTTTGGGATCGTTGTCACAGTGTGGGAAGGTCGCGATTTGCTGGCCGGGTAAGGCTTTCGGCGGTATCGTCGGCGCCTTCGCAGGCGGCGAGAATATGCCGCTGACGTCGGCAGACATCGTATCTGTTGAGCTACAATGAGCAATCCATTCCCGAACCACGGAGCACACCCCATGCAACTGACAGGAGAGATGCTGATCGGCGCCGAAGCGGTGGCCGGCTCGGCCGGAACCTTGTACGCGTTCGATCCGACGAAGGGCGCGCCGATCGAGGCGCCGGCGTTCGGCGTCGCGACGCAGGCCGACGTCGACCGCGCGTGCGAACTCGCACGCGACGCGTTCGATGCGTACCGCACGCAGCCGCTCGCGGCCCGTGCGGCGTTTCTCGAAGCGATCGCCGATGAAATCGTCGCGCTCGGCGATGCGCTGATCGAGCGCGCGCATGCCGAAACGGGCTTGCCGGTCGCACGGCTGCAAGGCGAGCGCGGCCGCACCGTCGGCCAGCTCCGGCTGTTCGCACGCGTCGTGCGCGACGGGCGCTTCCTCGCCGCGTCGATCGATCCCGCGCAACCCGCGCGCACGCCGCTGCCGCGCTCGGATCTGCGGCTGCAGAAAATCGCGCTCGGGCCCGTCGCCGTGTTCGGCGCGAGCAATTTCCCGCTCGCGTTCTCGGTGGCCGGCGGCGATACCGCGTCGGCGCTCGCGGCCGGCTGCCCGGTGATCGTGAAGGCCCATGAAGCGCACCTCGGCACGTCCGAGCTGGTCGGCCGCGCGATCCGCGCCGCGGTCGCGAAAACCGGCATGCCGGCCGGCGTGTTCTCGCTGCTGGTCGGCCCCGGCCGCGTGATCGGCGCGGCGCTGGTCAGCCATCCGGCGATCCAGGCCGTCGGTTTCACCGGTTCGCGGCAGGGCGGGATGGCGCTCGTGCAGCTCGCGAACGCGCGCCCGCAGCCGATTCCCGTCTATGCGGAAATGAGCAGCATCAACCCGGTCGTGCTGTTCCCGGCTGCGCTGGCCGCGCGCGGCGACGCGATCGCGACGGGCTTCGTCGATTCGCTGACGCTCGGTGTCGGCCAGTTCTGTACCAATCCGGGCCTCGTGCTCGCGATCGACGGCCCCGATCTCGACCGCTTCGAGACGGTCGCGGCCCAGGCGCTCGCGAAGAAGCCGGCCGGCGTGATGCTCACGCGCGGCATCGCCGATGCGTACCGTAACGGTCGCGGCAAGCTGGCCGAACTGCCGGGCGTACGCGAAATCGGCGCGGGCGAGGCGGCACAGACCGACTGCCAGGCGGGCGGCGCGCTATACGAAGTGGGCGCGCAGGCGTTCCTGGGCGAGCCGGCGTTCAGCCACGAAGTGTTCGGGCCGGCGTCGCTGATCGTGCGCTGCCGCGATCTCGACGAAGTCGCGCGCGTGCTCGACGCGCTCGAAGGCCAGTTGACGGCCACGCTGCAGATGGATGCCGACGACAAGCCGCTCGCGCGCCGGTTGCTGCCGATCCTCGAGCGCAAGGCCGGGCGCCTGCTGGTCAACGGTTACCCGACCGGCGTCGAGGTGTGTGATGCGATGGTGCACGGTGGGCCGTTCCCCGCGACGTCGAACCCGGCCGTCACGTCGGTCGGCGCGACCGCGATCGAGCGTTTTCTGCGGCCGGTGTGCTATCAGGACTTCCCGGACGACCTGCTGCCCGAAGGGCTGCGGGAAGGCAATCCGCTCGCGATTCCGCGGCTGCGGGACGGCAAGGCGGAGTGACGGGGCGTAACCGGTGAAGGCAGCGTCCCGGGAGGGATGCTTCCCGGCACGTTGGAATACGGCGGCGGGGCCCACGGGCCTCGCCGCTTTTTTATTCAGCGCGGGCTTTCGTGCCGGTTTCGCTCGGTCAGTGAGCGGGGCGGGCGACGAGTTGCAGGCGCTCCGCTGCCGCCAGCAGGCGCCGGTCGCGCGTCCATAGCCTGCTGTCGCTGGTCAGTCTGGCCGACGCAAGCAGGTGGGCATCGACGTAGCCGATGCCCAGCCCGTGAAGCGGTACGGCATCGATCATGCGCTGGACTTCGTCGTCGGTGGCAAGGGTTGCAGCTGGAAGGTCGCGCAGCGCATCCAGCACGGTCTCGCGATTGCGCATGCTGCCGAGCGCAAGCTCGCCGACGATGAACGGATGGATCAATACGCGCTCCGCTTCCAGCAAGGCGGTGAGCGTCGCGTCGCCGGCTCGCAAGTGATCGATCCAGACGGACGTGTCGACAAGGATCATGCGGGCTCCGACGGGCGGCGTGGAACCGATTCGAGGTCGGGCTCGGTGCCGCCGAGGCGGGCGAGTCGTCGCGCACTTTCGCGGGCGATCAATGCGCGCAGCGCTTCCCTCACGAGCGCCGATTTTTCGGTGACGCCGGTCAATTGCTGCGCTTTGGCGAGCAGTGCGTCGTCGAGGGACAAGGTGGTGCGCATGGGCGGCTCCCGGGAAAATCGATGCATCAATTATCGCATCAAACGGTGCTCATTTTGATGCGATGCCGTGGCGGGGTCACCTCGCCTTTCCTGTTGCCCCCGTTTCTCCTACAGTAGCGAAGCCTCGGACCGTCAGGTCCGCGGGCGAGCCTGAGAGACGCACAAGACCAACAAGGAACCATCCGATGAATATCAGCAAGCGTGGCGACCACTTGTTCGCGGCCGGGGTGTGGAAAGCGATCGGCGACGTCGCGAAATCGGTCCGTACCCAGATCGGCGAAACCAGCGAAGGGCGCGTGCTGGCCGATGCGCTGTTCGCGCTGCAGCGCGAGCTGGGCGGCAGCGAATTCGACGTGACGATCAACCAGGGGCGGCCCGTCGTGGGCCCCGATCCGCATTCGGTGATCTTCGGCAGGGCCGTCGAGCGCTTCAAGCAAGACATGGAGGCGGTGGTGTTCGCGCTGAAGCACCGCCGCAGCATCGACGGGCCGAACGGCGCGCAGCGCGCCGACGCGCTCACGCAGGCCAACACGCATCTCGCGACCGCGAAGCAATACGCGATGTTCACGGTCGGGCGCTTCTTCGATGCGGTCGTCGACCGCGACGTGCTGGAGCAGATCGTGGGCGCCGAGTCGCCGGCGCGCGGCCGGCCGCTCGCGGCACGCAAGGGGATCGACGAGACGCAGCGCACGCTCACCGGTGTGCGCCAGCGGATCATCGGCGCGATCGCACAGATGTAATGCGATGGCCGCGCCGGCTCGTCGAGCCGCGCGGCCATCGCGTGAGTCGGATACGGAGAAATGGGGGAGCCGGCGCGCCGTGCCGATGAAGGCTCGCGCCGCCGGCGAACCCGCTTACTGCGGGCCCATCTTCTTGATCAGCACGTCGAGTTCGGCCGCTTCTTCGTCGGTCAGGTCGACGAGCGGTGCGCGCACCGGGCCCGCGTCGTGGCCGACGAGCTTCGCGCCCGCCTTCACGATGCTGACCGCGTAGCCCGCGCGGCGATTGCGGATCTTCAGGTACGGCAGGAAGAACTCGTCGATCAGGCGGCCGACGGTTGCGTGGTCGTCCTTCGCGATCGCTTCGTAGAATGCCATTGCCGTCTTCGGGATGAAGTTGAACACGGCCGACGAGTACACCGGCACGCCGAGCGCCTTGTACGCGGCTGCATAGACTTCGGCCGTCGGCAGGCCGCCGAGGTACGCGAAGCGATCGCCGAGGCGACGGCGGATCGTCACCATGCTCTCGATTTCGCCGACGCCGTCCTTGAAACCGATCAGGTTCGGGCAACGGTCGGCAAGGCGCTCCAGCATGTCCGCATTCAGCTTCGAATTCGCGCGGTTGTACACCACGACGCCGATCTTCAGCGCGCGGCAGACTTGCTCGACGTGGTCGGCGATCCCTTCCTGGCTCGCTTCGGTCAGGTAGTGCGGCATCAGCAGCACGCCGCTGGCGCCGAGGCGCTCGGCTTCCTGCGCATATTCGATCGCGACGCGCGTCGCGCCGCCCGCGCCGGCGAGGATCGGCACCTTGCCCTTGCAGGTTTCCGTCGCGACGCGGATCACGTCCGAGTACTCGCGCTGCGTGAGCGAGAAGAATTCGCCGGTGCCGCCGGCCGCGAACAGCGCGCTCGCGCCATACGGCGCCAGCCATTCCAGACGCTCGGCATAGGTGCTCGGGCGGAAGCTGCCGTCGGCGTCGAAATCCGTCAGCGGAAACGACAGCAGGCCGTGGGAGATGATCTGTTTGAGTTCTTGCGGTGAAGTCATGGTTGGGGTCGTCCGTCTAGCGCGAGTGCTGGTTCGTCGGGAACGGCATACGAGCCGAATTGGCGATGTCGTTGTATGTCATCGTACAACGCAAGAAAGAGTGGCGCAAGCGGTTTGCTGGCGGGTCAAGGGTAGGGTCTTTCCGGATAAGGGTTTACGCAGCATCATCAACTGAGGTTGAATGTCGTATGATGACTAACGATATCGCAGACAGCTTCCAGGAATTCCGATGACTGCTTCCCCTCTCTACATCCGCGTGCATCCGGACGACAACGTCGCGATCGTCGTCAACGACGGCGGCTTGCCCGCAGGCGCGACGTTCGCCGACGGGCTGACGCTGTGCGAAGGCGTGCCGCAGGGGCACAAGGTCGCGCTCGTCGACCTCGCGGCCGGCGACCCGGTCATTCGCTACAACGTGGTGATCGGCTATGCGCTGACCGACCTGCGGCGCGGCAGCTGGGTCAACGAGCGCACGATGCGCATGCCCGAGCCGCCGGGCCTCGACGACCTGCCGCTCGCCACGCGCGTCGCGCCGCCGCTCGAGCCGCTCGAAGGCTATACGTTCGAGGGTTTCCGCAATGCCGACGGCTCGGTCGGCACGCGCAACATCCTCGCGATCACGACGACCGTGCAGTGTGTGTCGGGCGTCGTCGAGCATGCGGTGAAGCGGATCAAGGACGAACTGCTGCCGCGCTACCCGAACGTCGACGACGTGGTCGGGCTCGAACATACGTACGGCTGCGGCGTCGCGATCGATGCGCCCGACGCCGACATCCCGATCCGCACGCTGCGCAACATCAGCCTGAACCCGAACTTCGGCGGCGAGGTGATGACCGTGAGCCTCGGCTGCGAGAAGTTGCAGCCCGAGCGCCTGCTGCCGCCGGGCGCGATTCCGGTGACCGCCGACGGCGCGACCGACAACGGTGGCGTCGTTTGCCTGCAGGATGCCGCGCACGTCGGCTTCAACTCGATGATCGACTCGATCATGACGATGGCCGAATCGCATCTCGAGCGGCTGAACCGCCGCCGTCGCGAAACCTGCCCCGCGTCGGATCTCGTCGTCGGCGTGCAGTGCGGCGGCAGCGACGCGTTCTCGGGGCTCACCGCTAATCCGGCGGTCGGCTTCGCGGCCGACCTGCTCGTGCGGGCAGGCGCGACGATCATGTTCTCCGAAGTGACCGAAGTGCGCGACGGCGTTGCGCAGCTCACGTCGCGCGCGGCGAATGAAGAAGTGGCCCGCGAGATCATCCGCGAGATGGACTGGTACGACCGCTACCTCGAGCGCGGCCGCGTCGACCGCAGCGCGAACACGACGCCGGGCAACAAGAAGGGCGGCCTGTCGAACATCGTCGAGAAGGCGATGGGATCGATCGTGAAGTCGGGCAGCGCGCCGATCGCCGGCGTCGTGCGCCCCGGCGATCGGGCGCGGCAGAAGGGGCTGCTGTACGCGGCGACGCCCGCGAGCGATTTCATCTGCGGCACGCTGCAGCTCGCGGCGGGGATGAACCTGCACATTTTCACGACCGGCCGCGGTACGCCGTACGGCCTCGCGCAGGTGCCGGTGATCAAGGTCGCGACGCGCAGCGATCTCGCGCGCCGCTGGCACGACCTGATGGATCTCGACGCGGGGCAGATCGCGACCGGCGCGGCGACGATCGAGGACACGGGCTGGGCGCTGTTCCGGCTGATGCTCGACGTCGCGAGCGGCAAGCGCCGCACGTGGGCCGAGCAATGGAAGCTCGCGAATGCGCTGACGCTGTTCAATCCGGCGCCGGTGACCTGACGCGCAAGGTGGTGACGGCAAGACGATGCGGGCGCCTTCGGGCGCCCGTTTTCGTTGCGGAGCGCGTGCCGGCAACAGGCAACCGTCACTCGATGCCGATCGGCAGCGACAGCCCCACCTTCACGCGCGACATCACGACCATCGTTTCGAAGTGGCGGATGTTGTGGTGCTGGCGGAATACGCGCGTGGAAAATTCCTCGTAGTGGTCGATGTCGCGCATCGCGATCATCAGCACGAAATCGGCGCGGCCCGTCACCACGTAGCACTGCATGACTTCCGGCAGCGATTTCAGGAACCGCTTGAATTCGTCGAGCAGGTCGACCCGTTCGCGCTCGACCTGCACGAGCACGAGCATCGTCAACGGGAGGCCGACCTTGTTCGGATCGACGACGGCGACATCCTGCTGGATATAGCGCTCGTCGCGCAGCCGCTTGACGCGGCGCAGGCACGCGGGCGGGCTCAGGCCGATCTCGGCGGCGAGCGCCTGGTTGGTGATCTGGTTGTCGTGCTGGAGACGGGCGAGGATCCTCAGATCGAAGTCGTCGAGCGGTGCGGCGATGGAATTCATCGGATTTCCTTGTGGAGGAAAAAACGAAACAAATTCACGAATCGGGCGGCGCGATGTTTATCGGATTTCGCGACGGCTGCCGATAATCGTAGCATCCGTCAACCACGAAGCTGCGAGGAAATCATCATGCGTTCCCGACATCTGCTGCTGGCGCTTGCGCCGCTCGTGCTGGCCGTTTCCGCGTTCGGCGCGGACACGGTCGTCGTAGGTTTCGCCGGCGCGCTCACCGGCGCGCAGGCGCATTTCGGCGAGGACAGCGCCCGCGGCATCCGGCTCGCGATCGACGAAATCAATGCCGGCCATCCGAGCGTCGCCGGGCATCCGGTCACGTTCGCGCTCGACGCACAGGACGACCAGGCCGACCCGAAGGTCGCGACGACGGTCGCTCAGCGCTTCGTCGATACGCATGTCAGCGCCGTCATCGGTCACCAGAATTCGGGAACGTCGATCGCCGTCGCGCGGCTCTACGCGACGGCCAACATCGCGGAGCTGACACCGTCGGCGACCAATCCCGAGTTCACGCGCCTGGGCTATCGCACCACGTTCCGGTTGCTCGCGAATGACGACTTCCTCGGTCAGGCCGTCGCCCGCTATGCGGTCGAGCAGCTGCACGCGCGCCGCATCGGCGTCGTCGACGATCGCACGGCGTACGGGCAGGGCATCGCGGACGTGTTCGTCGGCGGGCTCGGGGCGTCGGGCGCGACCGTCGTCGCACGCGAATACACGACGGACAAGGCCTTCGACTTCGGCGCACCGCTGACGTTGCTCAAGGGCAAGGCGCCCGATGCGATCTTCTTCGGCGGCATGGACACGCAGGGCGGCCCGATGCTCAAGCAGATGAGGAAGTTGCGGATTGCCGCGCCGCTGCTGGGTGGTGACGGCCTGTGCACGCACGAAATCCTGAAGCTGGCCGGCGACGCGCTCGACGGCAATCTCGTGTGCGCGGACGGCGGCAGGAGCCTGGCGAAGATGCCGGGCGGTCCGGCGTTCGCTGCACGCTTCACGCAGAAATACGGCGCGCCCGTGCAGCTCTACGCGCCGTATGCGTACGACGCGATGATGGCCGTCTACCACGCGGTGATGCTCGCGCAGTCCACCGATCCCGCGAAGATTGTCGATGCGTTGCATCGCGTCGACTTCCAGGGCGTGACCGGCCGGATCGCATTCGACGCACGCGGCGAACTGCGCAATCCGGCGGCAACGATTTCGACGTTCAAAGGAGGCAACAAGGTGACTTTGTCAGAGGTGGTCAAATGAATACGCGGATTCTTCCCGTGGGCACGGCGTCGCTGCGCGACGTCGCTCGGCCGGTCGACGACGTGGGGACGCGCGCGGTACGCGAAGCGGCCAGCGCACTGCGCGCCGCGCTGCGCGCGTTTCGCGACGAACACGGCTTTGGACGCGCGGTCGCCGCGCCGCAGATCGGCATCGGGCAGCGGATGATCGCGCTCGCGCTGGACGGCTGGCCCGACGTGATCGTGAATCCCGAGATCGTGTGGCGCAGCGACGCGCGGATGATGCTGTGGGACGACTGCATGTGCTTTCCGGACCTGTTCGTGCGCGTCGAGCGCCATGCGTCGGTGAGCGTGCGCTACACGACGCTCGACGGCGAGCCGCATCAGCGCGACGCGTTGTCGCCCGACGTGTCGGAGCTGATGCAGCACGAGATCGATCACCTCGACGGCAAGCTGTCGTTCGATCGCGCGACGGGGCCGAACGCGGTCGTGCATCGCAGCGTGTTCGACGCCGACCGTGCGTCGTTCGCGGCGCAGGTCGACTACACGCCGAACGTGCCGCGGGAGACACGCATGGCCCATCGTGGCATTCCATCCGTCGAAGCGCCCGCGTTTCCGCAGGGCGCCGCCTACATGAACGGCCGCTTCATTCCGATCGCCGACGCGCGCGTATCGGTGCTCGACTGGGGCTTTCTGCACTCCGACGTCACGTACGACACCGTGCATGTTTGGAACGGCCGCTTCTTCCGCCTCGACAAGCATATCGAGCGATTCAGGCGCTCGCTTGCGCGGTTGCGGCTGAACGTGCCGTTGACCGACGATGCGCTGCGCGACATTCTCGTCGAATGCGTGCGCCGCTCGGGGCTGCGCCACGCCTACGTCGAGATGCTGTGCACGCGCGGCGTGTCGCCGACCTTCAGCCGCGACCCGCGCGATGCTGTGAACCAGTTCATCGCGTTCGCGGTGCCGTACGGATCGGTCGCGAACGAGCGGCAGTTGCGCGAAGGGCTGCACCTCCACGTGATCGACGACGTGCGGCGCATTCCGCCCGAATCGGTCGATCCGCAGATCAAGAACTATCACTGGCTGGACCTCGTCGCCGGGCTGCTGAAGGGCTATGACGCAGGCGCGGAGTCGGTCCTATTGAAGTGCACGGACGGCAGCATCGCCGAAGGGCCCGGGTTCAACGTGTTCGTCGTGCGCGACGGCCGGCTGCGGACGCCCGAGCGCGGCGTGCTGCATGGCATCACGCGGCAGACCGTGTTCGAGCTGGCGACGGCGATGGGCATCGACGCCCAGGCTGCGCGCATCGACGATGCACAGTTGCGCGACGCGGACGAAGTGTTCATCACGTCGACGGCCGGCGGCATCATGCCGGTCACGCGGCTGAACGACGCGGCGATCGGCGACGGCCGTCCGGGGCCGGTGACGCGCCGGCTGTTCGACGCGTACTGGGCGAAGCACGGCGATCCGGCGTGGAGCCTGGCGGTCGACTACGCGGACGGCTGAGCACGGCCGGCGGCGGAGGCGCGATTTCCTTACCTCCCGCGTAATCGACCGCCCGCGCAGGCCCGGCGACGATAGCGGCACGCGGACCCGAAACGTCCGCGACATCGTCCACCGACACAAGGAGCCTCGCCATGAACACCGCTCAAACCGCATCGTCCATTCACGCCGACCTGATCGACCGCTACTTCGACGCGTGGAACGAACCCGACGCCGCGCGCCGCCGCGAACTGATCGATGCGACCTACGCGAGCGACGCGGCCTATCGCGATCCGCTGATGGCCGGCGACGGCCACGCGGGCATCGACACGATGATCGCGGCCGTGCAGCAGCGTTTCCCCGCCTACCGCTTTCGCCGCACGACCGGCGTCGACGCGTTCGGCCAGCACCTGCGGTTCTCGTGGGCGCTCGTGTCGCCCGACGGCGCGGCGATCGTGAAGGGCTCGGACTTCGGCACCGTCGATGCGTCGGGCCGCCTCGCGTCGGTCACGGGTTTCATCGACGAAATGCCGGCCGCCGCGTCGTGACGCGAACGATGCATGCACCACGGTCGCCGGGATCGGGTAACGTTATGCGATTCGTTCCTGATCTTGGAGACAACCGACATGCTGAAGAATCTCGACCCGCTGCTGCACGCCGACATCCTGCACACGCTGCGCGCGATGGGCCACGGTGACGAAATCGCGATCTGCGATGCGAATTTCCCGGCCGAATCCGTCGCGGAGCACACGGTGGTCGGCCGCGCGTTGCGGGTCGACGGCGCCGATTCGGCGCGCGTCGTGCGTGCGGTGCTGTCGGTGCTGCCGCTCGATACGTTCGTCGACACGCCCGCGTGGCGGATGGAAGTCGTCGGCGACGCAGCCGCGGTGCCGCCCGTGCAGCGCGAAGTGCAGGCCGAGATCGACCGCGCGGAAGGGCGTGCGGTGCCGCTGACCGGCGTCGAACGTTTTGCGTTCTACGAGCGTGCGCAGCAGACGTATGCGGTGATCGTCACCGGCGAAACGCGCGGCTACGGCTGCTTCATCTTCAAGAAAGGCGTGCTGTTGAGCGACGCGGGCTAAACGCGTTTCTCAGCGCGCCGGGCTACCGGCGTGATCGCCGCGTTGTAAAGATTTGCTACAAGCCCTTGGACACCGCGGAAAGACCCTCTATGCTGGCCCATTTGCCGCGCGCCCTCCGGGGCCGTGCGGCGCCGAACCGCCCGGGTGCGCCCGGTGCGGCGGCCGAATTGCATACGAGGAGAGAGGCATGACGCGTACCGTCGATTCCGGCGTCATTTTTTTCGCACGCCTGGCGCTGGCGGCGTTGTTCTTGTGGGGCGGCATCATGAAGCTGCTCGGCTACAGCGACTTCATCGCGTATCTGCACGGGATGAACGTGCCCTATCAACAGGTCGTCGGGCCGATCGTCGTCGCGATCGAGGGGCTGGGCGGGCTGCTGCTGATCGTCGGCTACAAGGTCCGGCCGCTCGCATTGCTGATGGCGGTCTACACGATCGCGACCGCGATGGTCGGGCACAATTTCTGGGACGCGACGAACGCCGCCGTCCAGCACGACATGGTGATTCACTTCTGGAAGAACGTCGCGATCGCCGGCGGGTTCCTGCTGCTGTTCGTCACCGGCGCCGGCGGCGCGAGCATCGACGCGCTGCGCCGGCCGAGTTCGTCGTACGGCGTGCTGCGCTGAACCACAGATTCGCGTAGCCGCCGCCAGGCCGACGCAAGACAAAAGGGCCGAATCCCGCACGCCGCGGGATTCGGCCCTTCGTTCATCCGGCCGGCGCGTGCGCGCCGACGTTCAGCGTGCGTCCTTCACGTCCTTCGCATCCTTCGAGAACTGCACGGCGATCGCGCCGAGCACGCAGATCGCCGCGACGTACACGACCGGCGCGAGCGGGTTCGACTTCATCATCAGCGACACGATCACCGGCGTGAGCCCGCCGAAGATCGCATACGCGACGTTGTACGAGAACGAGATGCCCGAGAAGCGCACGACGGCCGGGAAGCTCTTGACCATCACGAACGGCACCGCGCCGATCGTGCCGACCATGAAGCCCGCGATCCCGTAGTAGAGCGGCAGCGTCGACGCATCGGCCGCGACCTGCGCGAACAACAGGTAGTAGCATGCGGCCAGCCCGATGCCGCCGATGGCGAGCACGCGCTTCGCGCCGATCCAGCCCGCGAGCGAACCCGCGGTGATGCAGCCGGCCGTCAGGCACAGCGTCGCGACGCTGTTCGCGAACAGCGTCGTCGCGGGCGTCAGGTGGAACTGCTTCTGCAGCAGCGCGGGCGTCATCAGGATCACGACGACGATCGCGGCCGACAGCATCCACGTGAGCAGCATCGACACGATCACCGCGCGGCCGTGGTCACGCAGCACGGCCTTCAGCGGAATCTCGGCCGCGAGCGCCTTCTTCGCCTTCATCTCGGCGAACACCGGCGTTTCATGCAGCCAGCGGCGCAGGTACACGGAGAACAGCCCGAACACGCCGCCGAGCAGGAACGGGATGCGCCATGCGAATGCGCCGACTTCGGCCGCCGAGTAGCGGCTGTTGATGCCGGCCGCGACGAGCGAGCCGAGCAGGATGCCGGCCGTGAGGCCCGCGGTCAGCGTGCCGCATGCGTAGCCGATATGGCGCGACGGCACGTGCTCGGACACGAACACCCATGCGCCGGGCACTTCGCCGCCGACCGCCGCGCCCTGCAGCACGCGGAACAGCAGCAGCAACACCGGCGCGAGGATGCCGATCGTGTCGTAGGTCGGCAGCAGGCCCATCAGCAGCGTCGGCACCGACATCATCAGCACGCTCAGCGTGAACATCCGCTTGCGGCCGAACAGGTCGCCGAAGTGCGCCATGATCACGCCGCCGAGCGGGCGCGCGAGATAGCCGGCCGCGAAGATGCCGAACGTCTGCAACTGGCGCAGCCAGTCGGGAATGTCGTGCGGGAAGAACAGCTGCCCTATCGCCGGCGCGAAGAACACGAAGATGATGAAGTCGTAGAACTCGAGGGCGCCGCCGAGTGCGGCAAGGCCAAGGGTCTTGTAGTCGCTGCGCGTGAGCGCGCGTTCGGCGGCGCGAGGCACGCCGCTCAATTCGGAAGCTTGCATGGTCAGGACGATCGGTTTTCGAATGTAGTTGTCGGTGCTGCGTCTCCAGGGCCCGCTTTTCGGCATGGACTGACAAGGCGCGGCTTGCGTCGTCGAAGCGCGCCGCGTGCCGGGTGAGGCACGCAACACGCGCCGCCGCACCGGGATGGGGCACGGCGGAGACGAAGCGTCAAAGCGGGTGGGGGGATTCTACAGGAGCGCGAAATGCCTGCACGCGAGCGTGCCTGGGACGGCTTCGGACCATGCAGCCGAAAGCGCGCGCGGCGCGGGCGGCCGGTGAGCCGCTAGCGCGCCGCGCGGGGCAGGGGCGCGTATCGGTTGTCAGTTGCCGGCGATCGTATCGACCGGCTTGAAGGCGCCGCGCTCGACCTTGTAGATCGTGACCGGTGCGTCCTTCAGGTCGCCCTTCGGGTCGTACGCGATGCTGGGCGCCGACACGCCCTTGATCGACACCTTGCCGAGATACGGCGTGTACACCTTCGGGTCGGTCGAGTTCGCGTCCTTCATCGCGGTGAGCAGCGCGATCGTGCCGTCGTACGAATACGGCGAGTACGTGATCACGTCTTCGTTGAAGCGCGCCTTGTAGCGTGCCGCGTAGCCGGAGAAGCCCGGCATCTTTTCCTTCGGCAGCCCGCCCATGTAGACGATCGCGCCTTCGGCCGCGTCGCCGCCGACCTTCAGGAACGTCGGCGAGCGCGACATTTCGCCCGTCACGAACGCCGACTTCATCCCGAGCTGGCGCATCTTGCGGATCATCGGCGACGATTGCGCGTCGCCGCCGCCGTAGAAGACCGCATCCGGATTCACGCCCTTCAGGTTGGTCAGGATCGCCGAGAAATCGAGCGCCTTGTCGTTCGTGAAGTCGCGCTTGACGATCGTGCCGCCGGCCGCTTCCACGGCCTTCGCGAATTCGTCGGCGATGCCCTGGCCGTAGGCGGTGCGGTCGTCGATGATCGCGATGCGCTTGAAGCGCAGCGTCTTCACCGCGTACGTGCCGACGATGCGGCCGGCCTGCGCGTCGCTCGTCAGCAGCCGGTAGGTCGTCTTGTAGCCGCGCGCCGTGTATTGCGGCGACGTCGCCATCGAGATCTGCGGCAGCCCCGCGCGATCGTACAGGTCGGACGCCGGAATGCTGGTGCCCGAGTTGAAGTGGCCGATGATCCCGCGGACGTTGTCGTCGATCAGCCGCTGTGCGACGGTCGTGCCGGTGCGCGGGTCGGCCTGGTCGTCCTGCGAGTCGAGCTGGAACGTGACGGGCTTGCCGCCGATCGTCGGATGCGTCGCGTTGAAATCGGCGATCGCGAGCTGCACGCCTTTCTGCATGTCCGTGCCGTAATTCGACTGCGGGCCGGTCAGCGGTGCGGCGAAACCGATCTTGACGACGTCGGCGGCGACGGCGTGCGCGCCCGACAGTGCGCAGGCGGCGGCCAGCGCGACGTGCGATACCTTCAGCTTCACTTTCACTTCCCCTTGATGGCGTGGTTGGGCCGCCGCCGGCATGCGGGCCGGCGCCGGTAAACCGGGCGAGACGGTTCGATCGGCAGGCCGATGTGTTGGCCATGCAAGTACGCCGTCTGCCGTGCGCGCTGTGCCGGAATCGGCGTGCGCGACGGCGGATGCGGCGGCCCCTGCATGCCGATTCCGGCAGCGGCGGGAGGTCGTCTCGCGACCGTGAAGCGAAGTCTAGATAGCGAAAATGCGTGCGTCTTGCGCGTTCGATGCGTGGCCGGCGACGATATCGGCATATCGTCGATTACCCTGATATATGCCGAAATCGTCATGACGAATGCGCAAACCCGCCAAGACGCGGGGCGCCGGCATTTTTAGGATGGCGAGTCCGGGTGCGTGGTGCCGGGGTGTCGATGCGCTGCGCCGGCCATGGCGGAAGCGGAACGGCCGCCGGCCGCGCAGGTACTGCGAAGCGGTTGCGTGCACAACCTCTGCTGCTCACCGATGTAACCGACGGGACGCACGATGCAACCGGCTGCCGCCTTGCCCGCCCCGCGCTCGGCGCGACGCGATCGAAGGGGCGCTCCTATAATCGACGCCATCTGCCACTCGCTTCGCGGTTGCCGGGATGACGACCTTGCTTGCCGTACCGCCCATGAGCCTGTCCGACACGTTGCGCGACCCGCCCGACAACGCCGATTTCGGCGCGATGCTCGCGCATTTCCGCCTGCTCGAACCGGTGTTCGATGCGCTGCCGGACGTCGCGTTCTTCGTCAAGGACGCGAGCGGGCGCTACGCGCTCGTCAATCGCACGCTGGCGATGCGCTGCGGCTACAAGGACAAGCGCGACCTGCTGGGGAAGACCGCCGACGAGGTGTTTCCGCGCCGCTTCGGCCGCAGTTACTTCGAGCAGGACATGGCGACGATCAACGCCGGCCAGCAGTTGATGGATCAGCTCGAGCTGCACCTGTATCCGGGCCGCCAGCCGGGCTGGTGCCTGACCTGCAAGGAGCCGCTGCGCGACGCCGCGGGCGGGGTGGTCGGCCTCGCGGGCATCTCGCGCGACCTGAAGGCGCACGAGGGCTCGCACCCGGCGTACAGCCGGCTCGCCGACGTGGTCCAGCACATCCAGGATCATTACGTGCAGCCGCTGAACCTGAAGCAGCTCGCGCAGATGGCCGGCATGTCGGTCGCGCAGCTCGAACGCTACTTCCACAAGGTGTTCCACCTGACGCCGCGCCAGGTGCTGCTGAAGACGCGGCTCGACGCGGCCACCGCGCTGCTCGTCACGCACGACAAGGTGACCGACGTCGCCGCGCTATGCGGCTACACGGATCACAGCGCGTTCACGCGCCAGTTCAAGGCGACGGTCGGCGTGACGCCGACGGAATACCGGTTGATGCTGCAGGAGCGGGCGGGGTGACGCGACTCGCCGGCGTGGCCGGCGCGTCGCAGGGATCGGGGTAAGGCGGGGAAACTGGAAAGGGTGAAACGGGTGAAACGGCGGCTCAGCGGTAGCCGAGCCCTTTCAGGACGGCCGTGCCGTCTTCGGTCAGCCGGAAGCTCGGGGCCGTATCGGGGTCGAGCTTGACCATTTCGACGAGGCCGGCTTCCTGCAGCGCGGGCAATTCGGGTTTGGCGTTCGCGCCGATCGGTGCATGCAGCAGCACGAGCAGCGTCGCGATTTCGTGATGACTGAGCAGGCGGCGCAGCATCGTCTTCTTTGCAGGGGGCGCGGCCGGGCGGCCCGCGGGTGCTTCTACGGCGCTCATCGCTTTCCTCCTTTTCGAGATAACCATCGGGTACTGGTTGCGGATGGTGCCGTCGAAGACTTAAGCGATTCTTAAAACGGGGGCGGGCGACGCAATGCTGCACTGCGGTATGGGTTACGGCATGTAACGTCAGACGAAGCGCGGCTTCCGACACGACCGTGACGGGCCGCGCGGGCCGGTACTCGGCGGGGCGATATACCCTGATGGCGCGGGCGGGAGGGGGCTCGTCCCGTCGATCGCCCAATCGCGAGCACGGTCCAGCCCCAAACTCCGCGTCCTGTCCTTATTTTCGCCGCTGCGCCTGCGCGGCGAGCCGCACGGCCGCATTCGCCGCGCCGTAGCCGTCGTACCCGCCGCGCCGTTCGACGATTTCGAGCGAGAAGCGGTTGTCGACCAGTTCCGTATACGCATGCAGGAATTCGCCGCCGTACTCGTCGCGGTCGTACAGCAGGTGATGCGCGCTCAGCGTGTCGATCAGCTCGTCCGGCAGCGCATAGCGCGCGGCGAGATCGTCGTAGTAATTGGCCGGAATGCGCAGGAACGGCACGCCGTCGGCCGCGAACGCGGCGACCGTCTTCACGATGTCGTCGGTGCGGAACGCGACGTGGTTCAGCCCGGTGCCGTGATAGCGGTCGAGCGATTCGGCGACGGCCGTGTGACGGTCGACCGACGCGTTCAGCGCGATCCGCACCGAGCCGTCGGCGCTGCGCACCGCGCGGCTGCGCATCAGCCCGTACGGGTCGGGCACGAGCCAGCTGCGCTCGGCCTCGAAGCCGAACGCCGTCTTGAAGAACAGGATCCACGTGTCGAGCGCGTCGGCCGGCAGCGCGAGGCACACGTGATCGATGCCCGTCAGCGGGCCGACCTCGGTCGGGCCGTCGATGTCGGTCAGCACGAAGTCCGATTCATATAGCGTGGGCGTATCCGGCGCTTCGTCGACGAAATATTCGAGACTGCCGTCCGGCGCCTTCACGCTCGGTAGCACGCGCTCGTTCGGCCCGACCCGGCCGGAGAACGGCGCATAGCCGAAGCCGGCCGCGCGTTCGAACGCCACGTTCGCGTCGTCGACCCGGAACGCGGACGCGCACAGCGATAGCCCGTGCTGCTGGAAGAACGCATCGGCGAACGAGTCGCGCTCGGCGTTGAGCACGATCGACGCGGCGCCGTGCTGGAACAGCGTCACGTCCTTGGAGCGATGCCGGCCGGCGAGCCGGAAGCGCATCCGGCCGAGCCATTCGCCGACGGTGGCCGCCGCCTGCGCGTCGACCGCGAATTCGATGAACTGGAACCCGACGTGCGCGGGCGGCGCGGGCGGGGCGAACAGCGGCTGGCTGGCGGCCGGCGCGCGGCCCTCCTGCGCGAGCCGCGCGCGCGTCAGGTCTTCCAGATAGAGCAGCGAGCGATGGCCGTCGGCGGCCGTGAGCGCGGTCGGCGCCGCGCGGAAGCCGTCGTTGAAGATCTCGAGCGACAGCGGGCCCGTATAGCCCGACTCGATCACGCGCGCGGTGAAGCGCGCCAGGTCGAAGTCGCCCTGGCCCGGGA
Organism: Burkholderia orbicola; assembly: GCF_900100915.1. Classification (NCBI taxonomy): domain Bacteria; kingdom Pseudomonadati; phylum Pseudomonadota; class Betaproteobacteria; order Burkholderiales; family Burkholderiaceae; genus Burkholderia; species Burkholderia orbicola. The sequence continues at coordinate 2,213,528 of NZ_FNKW01000002.1, forward strand.
ACGAGCGGTAGTGGCGGCTCCACTCGAGCACGTCCATCACGAGCTTCGGCGCGTCGGCGATCTGCACGAACGCGATCCGGTCGCCGGGGATGTCGGCGATCCCGTCCGGCGAATCGTCGAGCGACAGCGTGTGGAAGCTGTCGAGCGCGAGGCCGAGGTGCGGGCTGTTCACCGCGTTCACGAGCTTCCACGCGTGGCCGTACCGCTTCACGACGCGGCCCCACGCGAGCGCTTCGTATGCCGCCACCACGCCGGCCTGCCGCGCGGCTTCGGCGAGCACGCCGAGCTGGTCGACGAGCAACCCGTCGTCGGCGATCGTATCGGCCACCACGCTGCTGCAGACGAGGATGCGGTCGGTGCCGAGCGCATGCATCACGTCGAACTTGCGCTTGATGCGGTCGAGATTGCGCGCGAGCTGAGCCGGGCTCACGCCCTCGAAGTCGCGAAACGGCTGGAACAGCACGATGTCGAGGCCGAGATCGGCGGCCATGCGCCGGACGTCGGCCGGCGATCCGTCGAAGTAGACGAGGTCGTTTTCGAAGATTTCGACGCCGTCGAAGCCTGCGGCCTGGACGGCGGCGAGCTTCTCGGCGAGCGTGCCGGACAGGGAGACGGTGGCGATCGAGCGCTGCATGGGCGATTCCTGCGGATGAGCGGGACACGACGCGCGCCGAACCGACCCTGAATGAACCAGTCGTTGAGTTCGACGCGCGCGCCATATCCCGAATTTACTAGGATAGTCATCGGTATTGTACAAACTAACTAGGTGGTACAAATTAGCGAAAACCCGAAAAGACAGCCCGCTTGCGCGGGCGCACACTAGCGCCAAATTCCGATGTCTTCGGGGCGGCGCCGATCGTGGTCCGCCCCTGTTTCAGGAGCAGAAACACGATGAGCAAGCACAAGGTGCTGGTGCTGAACGGCCCGAACCTCAATCTGCTGGGCACACGCGAGCCCCATATCTACGGCGCGGAAACGCTCGCCGATCTCGAGCAGCGCTGCCGCACGGCGGCGGAAGGGCTCGGGCTGGAAATCGAGTTCCGCCAGTCGAACGCCGAGCATCAGCTGATCGACTGGCTGCATGCCTCGCGTCACGACACGCACGGCATCGTGATCAATCCGGCCGCCTATACGCATACGTCGGTGGCGCTGGCCGACGCGCTTTCCGCGATCGCGAAGCCGGTGATCGAAGTGCACATCTCGAACGTCCATCGCCGCGAGGCGTTTCGCCACCATTCGTATATCTCGGCGATCGCCGAAGCCGTGATCTGCGGCTGCGGCACCGAAGGCTACGTGTTCGCGCTGCAGCGCCTGGCCACGCTGTTCGCGCAGGGAGCCGCCCGATGAGCCGCCCGTCGTTTCTGATCGGCCTGATCGGCCAGGGCATCGGCGGTTCGCTGTCGCCCGCGATGCACGAGGAAGAAGGGTTCCGCCAGGGCTTCGGCTACGTGTACCGGCGCATCGATCTCGATGTGCTCGGCGTGACCGCCGACGCGCTGCCGCAGCTGCTCGACGCCGCGCAGCGGATGGGCTACAACGGGCTGAACATCACGCACCCGTGCAAGCAGCGCGTGATCGAGCACCTCGACGCGCTGTCGGACGACGCGCGCGCGCTCGGCGCGGTGAACACCGTGCTGTTCAAGGACGGCAAGCGGATCGGCCACAACACCGACTGGTCGGGTTTCGCGAAATCGTTCAGCCGCGGGCTGCCCGGCGCGTCGCTCGAACGCGTCGTCCAGCTCGGTGCGGGCGGCGCGGGCGCGGCCGTCGCGCACGCGGCGCTGCAGATGGGTGCGGCCGAACTGACGATTTTCGACGTCGACGGCACGCGCGCCACCGCGCTGGCGGGCGAATTGCAGCAACGCTTCCCCGCCGCCCGGGTCACGCCGGGCAGCGATCTCGCGGCCGCGATGCGCGCCGCGACCGGCCTGATCCACTGCACGCCGACCGGCATGGTCAAGCATCCGGGCCTGCCGCTGCCGGCCGACCTGCTCCACGCGGGCATGTGGGTGGCCGACATCGTGTATTTCCCGCTCGAAACCGAACTGATCCACGCCGCGCGCGCGGCCGGCTGCGCCACGCTGCCGGGCGGCGGGATGGCCGTGTACCAGGCCGTCGACGCGTTCGAGCTCTTCACCGGACGCACGCCCGACGCCGAGCGGATGTTCAGTCACTTTCAGTCGCTCGTCGCGCGCTGACCCCCTTACAGACAAAGAGACCAGGAGACGACCATGCAGCACACCACCCACACGAGCGCCGCGCCGGCGCAGGCGGCCGGCACGGTCCGGCGCACGTCGGCGCGCTACAAGATCCTCGCGCTGCTCGCGATCGGCACGATGATCAACTATCTCGACCGCACCGTGCTGGGCGTGGCTGCGCCGCAGCTCACCAAGGAGCTCGGCATCAATGCGGCCGTGATGGGCATCATGTTCTCCGCGTTTTCGTGGACGTACGTGGCGATGCAGGTGCCCGGCGGCCTGTTCCTCGACCGCTTCGGCAGCAAGGTCACCTATTATTGGTCGATGACGCTGTGGTCGCTGTGCACGTTCCTGCAAGGCTTCGTGCCGGGTGTCGCGACGCTGCTCGCGTGCCGGCTCGGTCTCGGCGTGACGGAGGCGCCGTGCTTCCCGACCAACAGCCGCGTCGTCGCGACGTGGTTCCCGCAGAACGAACGCGCGATGGCGACGGGTACCTATACCGTCGGCGAATACATCGGCCTCGCGTTCTTCAGCCCGGTGCTGTTCGCGCTGATGGGCGCGTTCGGCTGGCGCTCGCTGTTCTGGGTCGTGGGCGCGGTCGGCATTGCGTTCGGCCTGATCTGGTGGAAGTTCTACCACGAGCCGCGCAACCATCCGGGCGCGAACTCCGAGGAACTCGCGTACATCGAAGCGGGCGGCGGTCTCGTTCACGGCGCGCGCAAGAGCGGCGACAAGGGCGACAAGCCGGCGCAGGCCCAGTTCAGCTGGTCGATGGTCGGCCAGTTGGTGAAGAAGCGCCAGCTCGCGGGCATCTGCCTCGGCCAGTTCGCCGGCAACTCGACGCTCGTGTTCTTCCTGACCTGGTTCCCGACCTATCTGGCAACCGAACGCCACATGGGCTGGCTGAAGATCGGCTTCTTCGCGGTGATGCCGTTCATCGCCGCGTCGGTCGGCGTGATGTTCGGCGGGATCTTCTCCGACTGGCTGCTGCGCCGCGGCAAGTCCGCGAACCTCGCACGCAAGCTGCCGATCATCGCGGGCCTGCTGCTCGCGTCGACGATCATTCTCGCGAACTACGTGCAGAGCAACGAAGCGGTGATCGCGATCATGTCGGTCGCATTCTTCGCGCAGGGCATGGCCGCACTCGGCTGGACGCTCGTGTCGGATATCGCACCGGACGGCCTGCTCGGCGTGACGGGCGGCATCTTCAACTTCGCGGCGAACCTCGCCGGCATCATCACGCCGCTCGTCGTCGGCTTCATCGTCGCGTCGACCGGCTCGTTCGTCGGCGCGCTCGTGTTCATCGGCGTGATCGCGCTGGTCGGCGCGCTGTCGTACATCTTCGTCGTCGGCGACATCAAGCGGATCGAGCTGTAAGCACTGGTTCCCCGCACATTCGGTGCGTTCGCCCGGCGGCCAATCGGCCGCCGGGCTTTTTTGTTTGCGCGTGCCGGCGGGCGGGCCGGCATGCACCCCGCTTCATACGGGCTGCATCGCGATGCCGAGCGATTCGACCGCGGCCGCGATCGCGACGACCGCACGCCGGATATCGCCCGCATCGATCGCGCCGATGCAGCCGACGCGGAACGTCTCGAGCCGCGTGAGCTTGCCCGGATACAGGATGAAGCCCGCGCCGCGCACCGCGTCGTAGAAGCGGCGGAAATCGTAGGCCGGATGGTCGGGCGCGTGAAACGTGACGATCACCGGCGCCTGCACGCTCGCGTCGAGGAACGGCACGAAGCCGAGCGCGCGCATCGATTCGACCAGTGTCCGGCAGTTGTCCGCATAGCGCGCGCCACGCGCCGGCTGCCCGCCTTCGGCGAGGTACTGGTCGAGCGCGGCGCGCAACGCGGCAACCACGTGCGTCGGCGGCGTGAAGCGCCATTGCCCCGTCTTGCGCAGATACGCGTACTGATCGTGGAGATCGAGCGCGAGCGACGGCGAGTTGCCTTCGCTCGCGTCGAGCGCGTCGCGCCGCACGATCGCGAATCCCATCCCCGGCACCCCTTCGAGACATTTGCCGCTGGCCGAGATCAGCGCGTCGATGCCGCTGTCCGCCAGCGCGATCGGCAGCGCGCCGAACGAACTCATCGCATCGACGATCAGCCGCTTGCCGTGCCGCCGGCATGCGGCCGCGATCGCATCGAGCGGATTCAGGATCCCGGCGCTGGTTTCCAGGTGCACGAGCGCGACGTGCGTGATGCGCGGCTCGCGCGCGAACGCGGCCTCGACGGCCGCCGCGTCGACGGCCGCGTCCTCGCCGAACGGCAACGCGATCGCGTCGATGCCGAGCCGGCCGAGAATCTTCAGGATGCGCGCGCAATACGCGCCGTTGTCGGGCACCAGCACGACGCCGTCGCGCGGCACCAGCGTGCCGAGCGCGGCTTCGACCGAGAACGTGCCGCTGCCCTGCATCGGCACGCACACGTACTCGTCTCCGCCATGCGCGATGGCGACGAGATCCGCGCAGACGCTGGCCGTCAACTGATTGAAAGCAGCGTCCCACGACCCCCAGTCATGTTGCATTGCGTGGCGTGTTGTGGCGGACGTGGTGAGCGGGCCGGGCGTGAGCAGGATCGGGGCGGGCATGGCTTTTATCTCCAGCAAAGGGCGGACGAAACAGCGGACGGCATGTCTGAATGACTTGCATGATAGTGGCAAAATGTGTCATTTTTTGGAAATTGTGGCATTCGTCACGGCTTTGTCATCGAACGCTGTGATCCTTCGGTTGCCGCGCGACACCCAGCCTGAGCGCGGTAGCGCGGCGGGTCGTCCAGCGGCCTGCCCGGAGATAACAGGAGAGCCGGATCGTGCCCCGGCCGTTTGGTGTTCCGCCTACGGAGAAGTGAGATGACACTGCAGAAACCCTCGCGCGCCGCCGCCGGCGCGTTCCGCAAGCTCGCGCTGGCCGCCTGCGCCGCCGGTCTGCTGCAAGGCGCCGCGATGCCGGCGCATGCGGCGAACGCGGTCGTGCTGTACACGGCGGACGGCCTCGAGAACCTCTATCGCGATGTGCTGCCGGCTTTCGAGAAGAAGGAAGGCGTGAAGGTCAACATCGTGACGGCGGGCAGCGGCGAGGTGGTGAACCGCGCGAACATCGAGAAGAATTCCCCGAAGGCCGACGTGATCGTCACGCTGCCGCCGTTCATCCAGCAAGCCGGCCAGATGGGTCTGCTGCAGCCGTACCAGAGCGTGAACTACAAGAACGTGCCGGCCATCGCGAAGGCCGAGGACGGCACGTGGGCGACCTTCGTGAACAACTACTTCTCGTTCGCGATCAACCCGGACGTCGTGAAGAACCAGCCGAAGACGTTCGCCGATCTGCTGTCGCCCAGCTATGCCGGCAAGGTCGCGTACTCGAACCCGGCCACGGCCGGCGACGGGATGGCCGTGCTGATCCTGACGACGTCGCTGATGGGCGAGGACAAGGCGTTCGACTACCTCGCGAAGCTGTCGCAGAGCGTGAAGTTCCACACGAAGGGCACCGGCTACCTGAACGTGCTGCTGTCGCGTAACGAGATCAGCGTCGCGAACGGCGACCTGCAGATGGACCTCGACGACGCCGAACACGGCGCGCTGTCCGTCAAGCCGATCTTCCTGGCCGCGAAGGCCGGCGACCAGCCGACCACGTTTCAGCTGCCGTACGGCATCGGCCTGATCAAGAGCGGCCCGAACCAGGACGCCGGCAGGAAGCTGATCGACTACCTGATGTCGACGGAAGTGCAGTCGAAGGTGCCGGACATGTACGGCATCCCGGGCCGTACCGACGTGCCGCTGGCCGGCAAGAACGGCGAAGCGGTCAAGAAGGCGATCGCGGGCGTGAAGCTGATTCCGGTCGACTGGACCCAGGTGATGGCGAAGAAGCCGGAATGGATCGAGCGCTGGAAGAAGGACGTGATCGGCAGCTCGGGCAAGCAGCTCGACGTCGTCAAGCCGAAGTGACCGGCGCACGCCGCCTGTATCAGCGAGCAAGAGGATGAACCCGGTGGACACCACCCTGACCCATCCCGGCGCATTCGGCGCCGCCGAACCGCACGCGACGCTGCGGTCCGGCGCGCCGGGCGGCGTGCAGATCGAGCATCTGAGCGTGCGCTACGGCGCACGCACGGTGCTGGAAGATCTGTCGCTGTCGATCGGCGCCGGTGAATTTCTGACCGTGCTCGGCAAGAGCGGCTGCGGCAAGACCACGCTGCTGCGCTTCATCGCCGGGTTCGTGAAGGCCGACGGCCTGACCGGCACGCTGACCGTGGCCGGACGCGACCTGACCTATGCGCCGCCACACAAGCGCAATCTCGGTCTGCTGTTCCAGAATTACGCGCTGTTTCCGCACCTGTCGGTGTTCGAGAACGTCGCATTCGGGCTGCGCGCACGCGGCATGGCGTCGTCGGAAGTGACGCGCCGCGTCGCCGATGCGCTCAAGCTCGTGCAGCTCGGCGACGCGGGCCACCATCTGCCGGCGCAACTGTCGGGCGGGATGCAGCAGCGCGTCGCGCTGGCCCGCGCGCTCGTGATCGAGCCCGACGTGCTGCTGCTCGACGAGCCGCTGTCGGCGCTCGACGCCAACCTGCGCGCGTCGGTGCGCAGCGAACTGAAGGCGCTGCACGAGCGCCTGCCGAACCTGACCGTCGTCTGCGTGACGCACGACCGCGACGATGCGCTCGTGCTGTCCGACCGCGCGCTGCTGATGCGCGACGGCCACATCGCGCAGCTCGGCACGCCGCAACAGTTGTACGACGCGCCGCGGGACGGCTACGTCGCGCGCTATCTCGGCCCGGCGAACCTGCTGCCGCCGCACGTGATCTTTCCGCTCGGCGATCCGCGCCACGAGGTGCGCGGCAAGGTCGCGTGCGTGCGCCCCGAGCGTCTCACCGTGATGCCGCCCGCGGCGGGCGGCCTGCACGGCACCGTGTCGTCGGTCGAATGGCAGGGCGCGGATCTGTCGATCGCGGTCGTGATCGACGCGGCGCCCGACGAGCCCGTGCGCGTCACGATGCAACGCGGCCGCGGCGCGGCCCCCGAGCGCGGTGCGCGCGTGTCCCTGCATTGCGAGGCAGACGATGTCGTCCTTATCGAGCCCTGAAGCCGGCCTGCCGCCGCACGTGCTCGCGTCGGCCGCCGCACACGCCGCGGCCGCGCGGCGCCGCAGGCGCGTGGGCGACCTGCACCTGGCCGCGTTGGCGATCGTCGTGCTGGGCCCGCTCGTCGTCTATCCGCTGGTGCGGCTCGTGCTGCTGAGCGTGTCGGGCGATCACGGGTTGAGTTTCGCCGCGTACCGGACCTTCTTCGGCAATCCCGACACGCGCAACGTGCTGCTGACGACGCTCGGCGTGCTGTTCGCGAGCGCCGGCACCGCGTCGGTGCTCGGCGTGCTGCTGGCCGCGCTGCTGTTCTTCCGGCCGTTCCCGGGCGCGTCGCTCGTCACGCGTTTCCTGGAGCTGTACGTCGCGTTTCCGTCGTTCCTCGTCGCGTTCACGCTGATCTTCCTGTACGGCTCGCAGGGCTCGATCAGCATCGCGCTGCAGCACCTGTTCCATCTCGAGAATCCGCCGCTCGATTTCCTGTTCGGCATCGGCGGCGTGATTCTCGCGCAGACCGTGTTCTACACGCCGTTCGTGGTGCGGCCGACGCTCGCGTCGTTTGCGACGCTGGACCTGCGTCTGGTGGAAGCGGCGCGCAGTCTCGGTGCGTCCGGCTGGATGCTCGCGCGCCGCGTCGTGCTGCCGATCGCATGGCCGGGCATCGCCGCCGGCACCGTGCTGTGCTTTCTGCTGACGCTGAACGAGTTCGGCATCCTGCTTGTGCTCGGCAGTGCGCGGCTCGTCACGCTGCCGGTCGCGGTCTACAGCAGCGCGACCGTCGATCTCGACCTGCCGACCGCGTCGGCCGGCGCGGTCGTGATGTTGTCGCTGTCGCTGGCGCTGTATGCGGTTTATCGCCGGGTGAACCGGCGTGCGACGGGAGGGAACGATGTCCGCTGAATTCCGTATCGGGCAGGCCGTGCCGCGTCACCCGCTCGGCTGGACCGACGCGCTGCTCAAGCATGCGTCGCGGGCCGCGCTCGCGCTGGCCGCATTCGCGTGCTTCTGGCTGTTCGTGCTGCCGGTCGTCGTCGTCGCGCTGTCGAGCGTGTCGACGCAATGGTCGGGCACGATTCTGCCGGCCGGCTACAGCCTGCGCTGGTTCGAGCGACTCGGCTCGCCGGAATACGACGCGCTGCTGACCAGCCTTGAAATCGGCTTCGGCGTATCGGCGCTCGGCACGATCCTCGGGCTGTGGCTGGCGCTCGCGCTCGAAGGGCGCGACCGGCGCGGCTTGGGCGCGCTCGTCGACGCGCTCGTGATGGTGCCGAACGGCGTGCCGAGCGTCGTGCTCGGGCTCGCGGTGCTGATCGCGTATCACCAGAAGCCGCTCGACCTGTCGAGCTCGGCGGCGATCGTCGTGCTGGTGCAGCTCGCGCTGATTCTGCCGTTCTGCTATCGCTGCGCGGCCGCCGCGCTGCGCCCGGAACTGACCGTGCTGCGCGAAGCCGCGGCGAGCCTCGGTGCGCCGCCCGCGATGGTGTTGCGCCGCGTGCTGCTGCCGCAGCTCGTGCCGGCGCTGCGCGCGAGCCTCGCGCTCGGCTTCGCGCTGTCGCTCGGCGAGCTCGGCGCAACGCTGACGGTGTATCCGCCCGGCTTCGCGACCGTGCCGATCGTCGTGATCGGCCAGGTGGAGCGCGGCTATTACCTGCCGGCGTCGGCGCTGTCGCTGCTGATGCTCGGCGCGTCGCTCGCGGCGCTGCTGCTGATCGCCGCGCGCGTGCCGCGCGGCAAGCGGGCGGCATCATGAACGCCGCGTTCGCATTGCGGCTCCCCGGCGAGCAACCGGCCGCCGGCAAGGGTTCGTCGGATCTCGCGGGACGCTCGATCGACGTCAACGGCCGGCGTTACCGGCTGCCGGTCGAGCCGACCGTCGTCATCTGTGTCGACGGCTGCGAGTACGACTATCTCGAATGCGCGGTGGAAGCCGGCGTCGCGCCATTCATCAGCCGGATGATCGAGCAAGGTACCGCGTGGCGCGCGGATTGCGTCGTGCCGACCTTCACCAACCCGAACAACCTGTCGATCGTCTGCGGCGTGCCGCCGTCGGTTCACGGCATCTGCGGCAACTATTTCTGGGACCCGGCCGCCGACGGCGGGCGCGGCGCCGAAGTCATGATGAACGATCCGGCCTACCTGCGGGCCGGCACGTTGCTCGCGGCGGCGTCCGACGCCGGCGCGCGGGTGGCCGTCGTGACCGCGAAGGACAAGCTGCGCCGGCTGCTCGGCTGGCAATTGAACGGCATCTGCTTTTCGGCCGAGAAGGCCGCGCAGGCCAATCTCGCGGAAAACGGCATCGTCGACGTACTCGACTGGGTCGGCCTGCCGTCGCCGGACGTCTATAGCGCGGCGTTGTCCGAATTCGTGTTCGCGGCCGGCGTACGGCTCGCGCAGACGCGGCAGGTCGACCTGATGTACCTGTCGACCACCGATTACGTGCAGCACAAGTGCGAGCCGGGCAGTGCCGGCGCGAACGCGTTCTACGCGATGATGGACGGTTACCTCGCGCAACTCGACGCGCTTGGCTGGGCGATCGGCCTCACGGCCGACCACGGGATGAACGCGAAGCACGATCCGGCGACGGGCCGACCGAACGTGATCTATCTGCAGGATGCCTTCGACGGCTGGTACGGCACGCAGGCTGCGCGGGTGATCCTGCCGATTACCGATCCGTACGTCGTGCATCACGGGGCGCTCGGTTCGTTCGCGACGATCTACCTGGCGCCGGGCGTCGACCGGGCCGAGGCGATGTGGCGCATCGGCGGACTCGACGGCGTCGAGCTCGTGCTCGACAACGCGGAAGCCGCCGCTCGCTTCGAACTGCCGGCCGACCGGATCGGCGATCTCGTCGTGATCGGCCGCAGCGACATGACGCTCGGTACCCGCGAGCGCGAACACGACCTGTCGGGCCTCACGGTGCCGTTGCGTTCGCATGGCGGCGTATCCGAGCAGGAAGTGCCGCTGCTGTTCAATCGCCGTATCGAGCGGGACGATCCCGCACGTCGCCCGCGCAACTTCGACGTGTTCGATTTCGTGTTGAACCGGATCGCGACATGATGGCTCATCCGCGGCAGGATCATCCGTCGTTTAGTGCCGAAGCGTTGCGTTGGTGTGGCACGCGCGCGATACGCGAGCGCACGCTCGACGTCACGGACCCGTACACGGGCACGCGCGTCGGCACCGCACCGCTCGCCAGCGTCGACGACGTGCGCGCGGCGTTCGATTACGCGATGGCCTACCGGCCGACGCTCACGCGCTACGCGCGCTCGCAGATTCTCGAACGTGCGGCTGCATTGCTGCGCGAGCGCACCGAGGAAGCGTCCGACCTGATCACGCTCGAGTCGGGGCTGTCGAAACAGGATTCGCGCTACGAGATCGGCCGTGTGGCCGACGTGCTGAAGTTCGCGGCGGTCGAGGCGCTGCGCGACGACGCGCAGAGTTTCTCGTGCGATCTGACGCCCCACGGCAAGGCGCGGCGCGTGTTCTCGCAGCGCCAGCCGCTCGACGGTGTGATCGTCGCGATCACGCCGTTCAATCATCCGATGAACCAGGTCGCGCACAAGATCGCGCCGGCGATCGCGACCAACAACCGCGTGATCGTGAAACCGTCGGAGAAGGTGCCGCTGTCGGCGTTCTATCTGGCCGACTTGCTGTATGAAGCGGGGCTGCCGGAACCGATGCTGCAGGTGCTGACCGGCGACCCTGCCGAAATCGCGGACGAGCTCGTCACGCATCCGCACGCGTCGCTGATTACCTTCACGGGCGGCGTCGCGATCGGCAAGGCGATCGCCGCGCGGGCCGGCTACCGGCGCATCGTGCTGGAGCTGGGCGGCAACGATCCGCTGATCGTCCTGGCCGATGCCGATCTCGACCGCGCGGCATCGCTGGCGGTGCTCGGCTCGTACCGGAATTCGGGCCAGCGCTGTACGGCCGTCAAGCGGATGCTGGTGCAGCGCTCGATCGCGCCCGCGTTCACCGAATTGCTCGTCGAGAAGACGCGCGCATGGAAATACGGCGATCCGTTCGATCCCGCGAACGAAATGGGCACGGTGATCGACGAGACGGCGGCGCGGCTGTTCGAGGTACGGGTGAACGAGGCGGTCGCGCAGGGCGCGCGCCTGCTGACCGGCAACGTGCGGCGCGGTGCGCTGTATGCGCCGACCGTGCTCGACAACGTCGATCCGTCGATGACGATCGTGCGCGAGGAGACCTTCGGGCCGGTGTCGCCCGTCATCGCTTTCGATACGATCGACGACGCGATCCGGATCAGCAACGGCACGGCGTTCGGGCTGTCGTCGGGTGTCTGTACGGACAGTACGGCGGCGGTCGTGCGGTTCGTGAACGAGCTGAAGGTCGGCACGGTGAACGTGTGGGAAGTGCCGGGATACCGGATCGAACTGTCGCCGTTCGGCGGGATCAAGGATTCGGGGCTCGGTTACAAGGAAGGCGTCCAGGAGGCGATGAAGAGCTTCACGAACCTGAAGACGTTTTCGCTGCCTTGGGAGTGAACGAATGGCGCTGACGGTGGAAGAGATCCACGGGCTGTATCGCGAGCATGGGCATGTGGCCTATAGCGGCGAACCGGTCACGCAGCTCGAACATGCATTGCAGAGCGGATTGCTGGCGGAGGAGTCCGGGGCGGACGAAGCGCTGGTCGCGGCGGCGTTCCTGCATGACCTCGGCCATCTGCTGAACCGCCAGGGCGACACGCCGAGCGCGCGCGGGATCGACGATCTGCATCAGTATTACGTGCTGCCATTCCTGCGGCCGTTGTTTTCCGACGCGGTGCTGGAGCCGATCCGGCTGCACGTCGACGCGAAGCGCTGCCTGTGCCGCACGGATGCCGGCTACTTTGAGAGCCTGTCGCCGGACTCGGTGCGCAGTCTGGCGTTGCAGGGCGGCGTCTTCAGTGAAGAGGAGACGGCGGCGTTCCTGCGGCGCCCGTTCGCGGAGGATGCGTTGCGCCTGCGCCGCTGGGACGATATGGCGAAGGAGGAATGCAAGCTGACGCCGGATCTCGATCACTATATGGAGATCGTCGCGCGCCAGGTGCGCGCACTTTCCTGACGATTCGGCTGCTTCTATATAAGGCGCCGCACGCGGTAGCGTGCGGCGCTTTATATTTTTCGCGAAACCCCTTGCGCGATCGCCCGGGGATGCATAGAATCACGCCTCTTTCGCGCTAACGGAAACGCAGCGCGGGAGGAAGGGAAGCAGTGCTGTTGGGGTTCGGCGGTAGCGAGCCTCGGCGGTACGGAAGTTGAGCCCCGCAGTCGCAACGAAGTCGTTCAGAAAGTTGTTGACGAGCTGCGAAACACGGTTCATAATCTCGCTTCTCTGCTGCTGAAAACGCAGCGCTGCTGAGGGGTTCAGATCCCTCGCAGAAATGCTCTTTAAAAATTAACAGCCGATAAGTGTGGGCGCTTGATGAAAGCGAGCTGATCCTCGGATCAGATAGCGAAAGTATCAAGAGTCTCACACTAAAGTAAGTCAGGTTTATGAAGTGATTCATATTCCTGTCAGCTTTGAGTGAGCGACCGGTTCTTAACTGAACCGAAAACAGTAACAGGTTTAAACTGAAGAGTTTGATCCTGGCTCAGATTGAACGCTGGCGGCATGCCTTACACATGCAAGTCGAACGGCAGCACGGGTGCTTGCACCTGGTGGCGAGTGGCGAACGGGTGAGTAATACATCGGAACATGTCCTGTAGTGGGGGATAGCCCGGCGAAAGCCGGATTAATACCGCATACGATCTACGGATGAAAGCGGGGGACCTTCGGGCCTCGTGCTATAGGGTTGGCCGATGGCTGATTAGCTAGTTGGTGGGGTAAAGGCCTACCAAGGCGACGATCAGTAGCTGGTCTGAGAGGACGACCAGCCACACTGGGACTGAGACACGGCCCAGACTCCTACGGGAGGCAGCAGTGGGGAATTTTGGACAATGGGCGAAAGCCTGATCCAGCAATGCCGCGTGTGTGAAGAAGGCCTTCGGGTTGTAAAGCACTTTTGTCCGGAAAGAAATCCTTGGCTCTAATACAGCCGGGGGATGACGGTACCGGAAGAATAAGCACCGGCTAACTACGTGCCAGCAGCCGCGGTAATACGTAGGGTGCGAGCGTTAATCGGAATTACTGGGCGTAAAGCGTGCGCAGGCGGTTTGCTAAGACCGATGTGAAATCCCCGGGCTCAACCTGGGAACTGCATTGGTGACTGGCAGGCTAGAGTATGGCAGAGGGGGGTAGAATTCCACGTGTAGCAGTGAAATGCGTAGAGATGTGGAGGAATACCGATGGCGAAGGCAGCCCCCTGGGCCAATACTGACGCTCATGCACGAAAGCGTGGGGAGCAAACAGGATTAGATACCCTGGTAGTCCACGCCCTAAACGATGTCAACTAGTTGTTGGGGATTCATTTCCTTAGTAACGTAGCTAACGCGTGAAGTTGACCGCCTGGGGAGTACGGTCGCAAGATTAAAACTCAAAGGAATTGACGGGGACCCGCACAAGCGGTGGATGATGTGGATTAATTCGATGCAACGCGAAAAACCTTACCTACCCTTGACATGGTCGGAATCCTGCTGAGAGGCGGGAGTGCTCGAAAGAGAACCGGCGCACAGGTGCTGCATGGCTGTCGTCAGCTCGTGTCGTGAGATGTTGGGTTAAGTCCCGCAACGAGCGCAACCCTTGTCCTTAGTTGCTACGCAAGAGCACTCTAAGGAGACTGCCGGTGACAAACCGGAGGAAGGTGGGGATGACGTCAAGTCCTCATGGCCCTTATGGGTAGGGCTTCACACGTCATACAATGGTCGGAACAGAGGGTTGCCAACCCGCGAGGGGGAGCTAATCCCAGAAAACCGATCGTAGTCCGGATTGCACTCTGCAACTCGAGTGCATGAAGCTGGAATCGCTAGTAATCGCGGATCAGCATGCCGCGGTGAATACGTTCCCGGGTCTTGTACACACCGCCCGTCACACCATGGGAGTGGGTTTTACCAGAAGTGGCTAGTCTAACCGCAAGGAGGACGGTCACCACGGTAGGATTCATGACTGGGGTGAAGTCGTAACAAGGTAGCCGTATCGGAAGGTGCGGCTGGATCACCTCCTTTCCAGAGCTTCTCGCACAAGTTGAGCGCTCACGCTTATCGGCTGTAAATTAAAGACAGACTCAGGGGTCTGTAGCTCAGTCGGTTAGAGCACCGTCTTGATAAGGCGGGGGTCGTTGGTTCGAATCCAACCAGACCCACCACCGTCTTGTGTGGCGGTACACACCTGAGGCAAATCTGTACATGGGGGCATAGCTCAGCTGGGAGAGCACCTGCTTTGCAAGCAGGGGGTCGTCGGTTCGATCCCGTCTGCCTCCACCAATCCTCAATGACAAACATTCGAATGATGATTGTTCGAGTCTTTGTCATTGGCGATTGAGCCAGTCAGAGGATATCAACAGATATCGGCTGTCGTTCTTTAACAATCTGGAAGAAGTAAGTAATTTGGATAGCGGAAGCGTCTCGAGATGGACGTGGAAGTTATCCGGGTTGTGATTGTATCGATGTATCTCAAGATGATTCGGGTCTACTCCCTTCGGGAGTGGGGCCTGCGTAAGCGCTAAAGCGCTAACGCCGGACCGACATCAATTGGAATACGGCACAACGCGAGAACTCAACCTGTAGCGGCTGTCGAGAGACAGACTCGTTATAGGGTCAAGCGAACAAGTGCATGTGGTGGATGCCTTGGCGATCACAGGCGATGAAGGACGCGGTAGCCTGCGAAAAGCTACGGGGAGCTGGCAAACGAGCTTTGATCCGTAGATGTCCGAATGGGGAAACCCACTCCTTTTGGAGTATCCATGGCTGAATACATAGGCCATGTGAAGCGAACGCGGTGAACTGAAACATCTAAGTAACCGCAGGAAAAGAAATCAACCGAGATTCCCAAAGTAGTGGCGAGCGAAATGGGATGAGCCTTGCACTCTTTATTTGTATTGTTAGCCGAACGCTCTGGAAAGTGCGGCCATAGCAGGTGATAGCCCTGTAGGCGAAAACAGTATGAAAGAACTAGGTGTGCGACAAGTAGGGCGGGACACGTGAAATCCTGTCTGAAGATGGGGGGACCATCCTCCAAGGCTAAATACTCGTGATCGACCGATAGTGAACCAGTACCGTGAGGGAAAGGCGAAAAGAACCCCGGGAGGGGAGTGAAATAGATCCTGAAACCGCATGCATACAAACAGTCGGAGCCTCGTAAGGGGTGACGGCGTACCTTTTGTATAATGGGTCAGCGACTTACGTTCAGTAGCAAGCTTAACCGTATAGGGCAGGCGTAGCGAAAGCGAGTCCGAATAGGGCGTTCAGTTGCTGGGCGTAGACCCGAAACCAGGTGATCTATCCATGGCCAGGATGAAGGTGCGGTAACACGTACTGGAGGTCCGAACCCACTAACGTTGAAAAGTTAGGGGATGAGCTGTGGATAGGGGTGAAAGGCTAAACAAACCTGGAAATAGCTGGTTCTCTCCGAAAACTATTTAGGTAGTGCCTCGTGTCTCACCTTCGGGGGTAGAGCACTGTCATGGTTGGGGGGTCTATTGCAGATTACCCCGCCATAGCAAACTCCGAATACCGAAGAGTGCAATCACGGGAGACAGACATCGGGTGCTAACGTCCGGTGTCAAGAGGGAAACAACCCAGACCGCCAGCTAAGGTCCCCAAATATAGCTAAGTGGGAAACGAAGTGGGAAGGCTAAAACAGTCAGGAGGTTGGCTTAGAAGCAGCCACCCTTTAAAGAAAGCGTAATAGCTCACTGATCGAGTCGTCCTGCGCGGAAGATGTAACGGGGCTAAGCTATATACCGAAGCTGCGGATGCGAGCTTTGCTCGCATGGTAGGAGAGCGTTCCGTAAGCCTGCGAAGGTGCCTTGTAAAGGGTGCTGGAGGTATCGGAAGTGCGAATGCTGACATGAGTAGCGATAAAGGGGGTGAAAGGCCCCCTCGCCGTAAGCCCAAGGTTTCCTACGCAACGTTCATCGGCGTAGGGTGAGTCGGCCCCTAAGGCGAGGCAGAAATGCGTAGCTGATGGGAAGCAGGTCAATATTCCTGCACCATTGTTAGATGCGATGGGGGGACGGATCGCGGAAGGTTGTCCGGGTGTTGGAAGTCCCGGTCGCTGCATTGGAGAAGGCGCTTAGGCAAATCCGGGCGCGTAATTCAAGGGTGTGGCGCGAGCTCCCTAGGGAGCGAAGCAATTGGAAGTGGTTCCAAGAAAAGCCTCTAAGCTTCAGTCTAATGATGACCGTACCGCAAACCGACACAGGTGGGCGAGATGAGTATTCTAAGGCGCTTGAGAGAACTCGGGAGAAGGAACTCGGCAAATTGGTACCGTAACTTCGGGATAAGGTACGCCCTTGTAGCTTGACTGGCCTGCGCCAGGAGGGTGAAGGGGTTGCAATAAACTGGTGGCTGCGACTGTTTAATAAAAACACAGCACTCTGCAAACACGAAAGTGGACGTATAGGGTGTGACGCCTGCCCGGTGCCGGAAGATTAAATGATGGGGTGCAAGCTCTTGATTGAAGTCCCGGTAAACGGCGGCCGTAACTATAACGGTCCTAAGGTAGCGAAATTCCTTGTCGGGTAAGTTCCGACCTGCACGAATGGCGTAACGATGGCCACACTGTCTCCTCCCGAGACTCAGCGAAGTTGAAGTGTTTGTGATGATGCAATCTACCCGCGGCTAGACGGAAAGACCCCATGAACCTTTACTGTAGCTTTGCATTGGACTTTGAACCGATCTGTGTAGGATAGGTGGGAGGCTATGAAACCGGAACGCTAGTTTCGGTGGAGCCGTCCTTGAAATACCACCCTGGTTTGTTTGAGGTTCTAACCTTGGCCCGTGATCCGGGTCGGGGACAGTGCATGGTAGGCAGTTTGACTGGGGCGGTCTCCTCCCAAAGCGTAACGGAGGAGTACGAAGGTACGCTAGGTACGGTCGGAAATCGTGCTGATAGTGCAATGGCATAAGCGTGCTTAACTGCGAGACCGACAAGTCGAGCAGGTGCGAAAGCAGGTCATAGTGATCCGGTGGTTCTGTATGGAAGGGCCATCGCTCAACGGATAAAAGGTACTCTGGGGATAACAGGCTGATACCGCCCAAGAGTTCATATCGACGGCGGTGTTTGGCACCTCGATGTCGGCTCATCTCATCCTGGGGCTGTAGCCGGTCCCAAGGGTATGGCTGTTCGCCATTTAAAGAGGTACGTGAGCTGGGTTTAAAACGTCGTGAGACAGTTTGGTCCCTATCTGCCGTGGGCGTTGGATATTTGAAGGGGGCTGCTCCTAGTACGAGAGGACCGGAGTGGACGAACCTCTGGTGTACCGGTTGTCACGCCAGTGGCATCGCCGGGTAGCTATGTTCGGAAGAGATAACCGCTGAAAGCATCTAAGCGGGAAACTCGCCTTAAGATGAGATATCCCTGGGGACTAGATCCCCTTGAAGGGTCGTTCGAGACCAGGACGTTGATAGGTCAGGTGTGTAAGCGCAGTAATGCGTTCAGCTAACTGATACTAATTGCCCGTAAGGCTTGATCCTATAACAAGTCTGTCTCGATAGCCGTTAGCGCTTCAGCGCTTACGGATATCGAGCGTCGAGTGCAAAGCACTCGACGTACTGCGGTTGAAGTACCGCGTACGTGTGAGATACAGCTCACAACCTCAATTACTGCTTCTTCCAAGATTGGTTGCGCTGCGAAGCAACGCAACAACCCCCTTTGCCTGATGACCATAGCGAGTCGGTCCCACCCCTTCCCATCCCGAACAGGACCGTGAAACGACTCTACGCCGATGATAGTGCGGATTCCCGTGTGAAAGTAGGTAATCGTCAGGCTCCCTTCAAGCCAAGAACCCCCGCCCGAAAGGCGGGGGTTTTTGCATTGGCGCGGCGGAAATGTGCATGGCGGGGTGAAGCCTTACCAACGCTACTGCATTAGCATCTCACCCACGCAATCAATCCCTGCATCCCATTCCCTCAATCGCTTCTATCTCCGGCGATTCAATTGCTTATTGATCGTATCTTCGATCAAGACGCAATTTCTTCTCCGCAACTGTGTCGTCCGGAAACCTCGGCACGTCCTCTGCTCGCCATACCCATCCGTCTTCAAGAATCGAGTCCGACCGACGGCGCACGTCTCGCCGACGATGTTGCGATGGTCGATGATGGACGATGTTGATCGACGATGATCGATAAACGTCACTTTCTGGGCGAAAACTCCCGCTTCATCTGGCCGTTCCTCGATGCGCAGTGTCATGCGCACCTCTCCGTGAACACCGCGCGAAAGCCTCATAAAAATCTATGCGCATAAAGTTCATTCGCGTGACTTGGTCGACAGAGTGGCGGGCAAGCCCTTCGAGGTAATATCACCGCTCGTCCCGATTTCCCGGTACTGCTTGTATCCGCTGGTGATCGGTGTCCTTTGTATTCCGTCTCCTGCATCGTTCATGACTGACAGCCCCGCCCAAAGTGGTCGGACGACCGACTTCTTGCCGTATCTCGTCGCCGCGACGTTCTTCATGGAGTACCTTGATACGACCGTGATCGCGACGGCGCTACCGCAAATGGCCAACTCGTTCGGCGTGGGGCCTAACGCGCTGAGTCTCGGGATGACGGCCTACATGTTGGCGCTGGCGGTGTTCATTCCGATCAGCGGCTGGATCGCGGATCGCTATGGCTCGCGCACCGTGTTCGCGAGTGCGATCGTCGTCTTTACCGGTGCGTCGGTGCTGTGCGGGCTGTCCGAAGGCGTGATGTCGTTCACGGCTGCCCGGCTGCTGCAGGGTGTCGGCGGGGCGATGATGGTGCCGGTCGGACGAATGATCGTCGTGCGAAGTACCGAGAAGGCGAAGCTGATGCGCGCGATCGCGACGATTACGTGGCCGGGCATCGTCGCACCCGTCGTCGGGCCGCCGATCGGCGGCTTCATCACGACCTACGCGTCGTGGCGATGGATCTTCCTGTTGAACGTCCCGTTCGGCCTTGCCGCACTCGTTTGTACCTGGTTGATCGTCCGGAACACGCGGGCCGACGAGCAACGGCCGCTCGACTGGGTTGGCTTCGTGCTGGCCGGTGGCGCATTGACCTGCTTGCTGATCGGTACCGAAGCGGCCGGCCAGCAGGATGTCGACTTCACGCGCGCGGGTGTCCTGGTGGGCGCAAGCGTGCTGTTCGGTATCGCTGCGTGGCTGTATGCGCGACGCTGCGCGCATCCGCTGCTCGATTTCACGACGCTGAAGGTGCCGACGTTCTCGGTGACGGTCATCACCGGATCGATCACGCGGATGGCGATCAACGCCGTCCCGTACCTGCTGCCGCTGCTGTTCCAGATCGGCTTCGGGCTGTCGCCGCTCCAGTCAGGTCTGCTGCTGCTCGCGAGTGCACTCGGCAACCTCGGGATGAAGGCGGGCACGTCGTGGATACTCGACCGTTACGGCTTTCGGCGTGTCGCGCTCGTCGACGTGACGATCGTCGGCATCTTCACGATCGTATGCGGTTGGCTGACCGCGTCGACGCCGCTGGCGATCACGCTGCTCGTCGTATTCGTCTATGGGCTCACGCGGTCGATGCAGTTCACGACGCTCGCGACGCTGGCTTATGCGGATATCCCCTCTCACCAGACGAGCGCGGCCAGCACGCTGTGGAGCGCCGCGCAGCAAATGACGATCGGGATGGGGATCGCGTTCGGTGCATTGTCGCTGCGGCTCGCAGCATTGGTGCGCGGCGATGCGGCCGGCATGCACAACGTGCTCGCCGATTTTCGCTGGGCGTTCATCGCGGCGGGCGTGCTCGCGCTGCTGACGTTGCCGGGCTATGCACGGCTGGCTTCCGATGCCGGCGACCGGCTGCGGGCCAACGTGGCGCGAGGATAGGCCGGACTGCCAATCATATTGGCGGGGCGACAGGTGAGTACGCATGTTTTGCGGCGCTCACCAAAAGTGTTGGCTCGTTGCGGCCGCGATCGCTTGACGGTCAGCGCAATCGGTCTCCAGTCACCGCGAGCGAGCGACCATCTGGCGGCCATACGCGGTCGGAACCGTGCGGACGATGACGTGCGGTGCTGGCACGAGCAGGAATGCGATGCGCGACAAGCGGCACGACAGCAGCGCAGCTGTTCCGCCTCCCGCTACTGCGCATCATGGAAGATGATGCCAACCGTGTGGCGATGGCCGCTTCGAATCCGGCTGACGCCGTGGCGCAAGTTGACGCGATAGACGCCTCGGGTTCCCTGCACCGGCCGGCCGTGTACCGCGAAGATCACCGCGTCGCCTTGTGTCAGCGGCACCACTTCCGCACGCGACTGCATGCGTGGTCGCTGTTCCGTCAGCACGAATTCCCCACCAGTGAAATCACGGCCCGGCGCCGACAGCAGGATCGCGACCTGCAGCGGAAATACGTGCTCGCCATACAGGTCCTGATGGAGGCAGTTGTAGTCGTCGGCGCCGTATTGCAGGATCAGCGGCGTCGGTCGCGTCTGTCCCGCCGCGTGGCAGCGATCGAGGAATGTCGCATGGTCTTTGGGATAACGAACGTCGATCCCGAGCGCCTGGTTCCAGCGATTCGCGATCGGCGCGAGATGCGGGTACATCGTTGCACGCAGCTCGGCGATGACCGCAGGCAGCGGATACGCGAAATACTTGTATTCGCCGCGGCCAAAGCCGTGCCGCGCCATCACGACGCGTGAACGATAGAGCGCATCGCGCGGATAGAGCGACGCGAGTGCATCGCACTCGCTGGCCGACATCAGGCCCGGTACGCGCGCGCATCCGAAGCGATCGAGCTCGGCATCGACGCTCGGCCAGTCGAGGGTGTCGACGCGCTGCGCGATGTCCAGCGATTCGACGGCAGGTTGCAGATCGGCAATGTTCACGGGCGTACCTCGGGGCATCGGCAGTGTGGCGCCGTGCGGCCGCGCACGGTCGAGTTCACGACGAAAGTTGATGAACCCAGTCTAGCGGCGTCCGGGAGCCGGCACGCTCCAGATCTTGCGCTTTAATTCGGGCGGCGAAACGGGGAAACGTTGAAGGCGAGGCATCGACACACTGAACGTGGCGACGTGCCGGAGCGCAGAGGCGCAGAGGCGGAGAGGCGGAGAGGCGCAGAGGCGGAGAGGCGCAGAGGCGCAGAGGCGCAGAGGCGCAGAGGCGCAGAGGCGCAGAGGCGCAGAGGCGCAGAGGCGCAGAGGCGCAGAGGCGCAGAGACGCAGAGACGCAGAGACGCAGAGACGCAGAGACGCAGAGACGCAGAGACGCAGAGACGCAGAGACGCAGAGACGCAGAGACGCAGAGACGCAGAGACGACAAATCGAGCCTACGCGGCGGATAGCCGGCTATCGCCCGCCACCCGCCGCACCCACGATCAGGCCAGCGACCGGAACAACCAGTAAAGCCCTGCTGCCAGTGCGATCGATGCCGGCAGCGTCAGCACCCATGCGAGGACAAGGCTGCGCACCGTGCTCCATTGCAGCCCGGAGCCGTTCGCCGCCATCGTGCCCGCGACACCCGACGACAGCACGTGCGTCGTCGACACGGGCAGCCCGTACATGTCGGCGGCGCCGATCGTCAGCATCGCGACGAGTTCGGCCGACGCACCCTGACCGTACGTCAGGTGCTGCTTGCCGATTTTTTCGCCGACGGTCACGACGATCCGCTTCCAGCCGACCATCGTGCCGAGGCCCAGCGCGATCGCGACGGCCACCTTCACCCACGTCGGAATGAACTTGGTCGCGTGGTCGAGCTGCTTGCGATAGTTGTCGATCGCGAGCTTGTCATCGGTGGCGAATGCGGGCTGGCCCGACTTCTCCATCAGACGAATGGCTTCGGAGACCAGATACATCGTGTTGCGCACGTTGTCGACGTCGCGCTGCGGCACGGCCGCCATCGAGCCCGACGCGCCGACGGCGGTCGCGAGCGACGTGGACAACTGCGCGACGGCCGGCAGCACGGCGGGCGTCAGTTCACGATGCTGCACGTAGTGTTCGACATCGGCGCGCGGGTTCGCGGACGGCGCGACGCCGTTCGTGTACTTCCCGAACGTCGCGGCCGCCTGGTTCGCGACCGCCACGAAAGTCTGCGATTCGGCGGGCGTGACGGCCTTGTTCAGCGCATAGGCGGTCGGCACCGTGCCGATCAGGATCAGCATGATGAGGCCCATCCCTTTCTGCCCGTCGTTCGATCCGTGCGCGAACGACACGCCGGTGCAGGTGAGGATCAGCAGGCAGCGAATCCAGAACGGCGGCGGCTGATCCTTCGGCGGCTCCTTGTACAGCTCCGGAATCCGCACGAGCGCCTTCAGCGCAAGCAGCAGCAGTGACGCACACAGGAACCCGACGATCGGCGAGAGCAGCAGCGACTTGCCGACGCCGAGCGCCTGGCCCCAGTCGACGCCGCTCGTGCCGGACGGGCCGTGCATCAGCTGGTTCATCAGCCCGACGCCGATGATCGACCCGATCAGCGTATGCGAGCTCGACGACGGCAACCCGAAATACCAGGTCGCGAGGTTCCAGACGATCGCGGCGATCAGCAGCGCGAACACCATCGCGAAGCCCGAGCCGCTGCCGACCTGCAGGATCAGCTCGACCGGCAGCAACTGCAGGATGCCGAACGCGACGGCGCCGCTCGAGACCATCACGCCGAGGAAGTTCCACATGCCCGACCAGATCACCGCCACGTTCGGCGTCAGCGAGTGCGTATAGATCACGGTCGCGACCGCATTCGCGGTGTCGTGGAAGCCGTTGACGAATTCGAAGCCGAGCGCGATCAGCAGTGCGGCGCCGAGCAGCAGGTACGGGAACAGCGTCCCTTCGCGGACCGGCGCCAGATCGGCGACCAGGTGCGTGGCGATATAGACGGCGCCGAGCACGAGCACCAGCAGGAACGCGGCATAGCCGACCTGTCTGGTGCGTGCGACGGAGCCCGGATTGTTCGGGGCGGACGAAGCGGGTTGATTCATGACGGCATCTCGTGAGGGAACCGCGTCCGATGCTAGCTGCGGCTAGCAGTCAGTTTGATGACAGTCGGGATGACGAACGGTGTGTCTTACGGGATGTAAGGCGGACGGCGGCATGCGACGCGCCGGAGCGCGTCGTCGGCTCACATAGTGAACATCACAGTGCCTTACGCGCCGGTGTCGCGTGGGTCATCGTCCGTCGTGGCCAACGTCCAGCCGGCCGGCGACGCGACGAACGTCGTGCACGACAGCGGCGCGACGTCGAGACGCGCGGTCGCTTCGGGAGCCATCCGCAGCACATGCGCGATGGCCGCGCGGACGATCGGCGCATGCGTGATCGCGATGACGTCGCGATCGGGTGGCAGCACGTTCAACCAGGTGCCGATCCGATGCGCGGCGGCGTCGAACGATTCGCCGCGATGCGGCGACGCGGACGGCGTGCCGAGCCACGCGGCAAGTTCGTCAGGCAGGTCGCGGGCGAGATCATGCAGCCGCTTGCCGCGCCAGTGGCCGTAATCGATGTCGCGCAGCGTGTCGTCGATATCGGCGTGCAGCCCGAGTGCGTCGGCGGTCTGCCTGGCGCAGCGTGCCGGGCTGCACAGCACGAGCGAGTCGGCGACGGCCTTCCACCGACCACGCAGCGCAGCAGCTTCGGCGAGCCCGTGCGCGTCGAGCGGATCGTCGTCGGGAAACGTGCCGGTGCGCATCGCGCGGGTCGAGGCGTGCGCGATCAGGCGCAGTGAGGCAGGTAGGGTCATGTCGGTTGTCGGATGATCCGGAACGGGGCGTGCTCGCGCATGTGTCATCGCTTCAATACG
This sequence comes from Burkholderia orbicola, assembly GCF_900100915.1. Classification (NCBI taxonomy): domain Bacteria; kingdom Pseudomonadati; phylum Pseudomonadota; class Betaproteobacteria; order Burkholderiales; family Burkholderiaceae; genus Burkholderia; species Burkholderia orbicola. The sequence goes on from NZ_FNKW01000002.1 coordinate 2,237,605, forward strand.
CGAACGTTCGCGCGTACAATTCGCCCGATACGAAGCGCGGAAGCCGGTGCAATTCCGGCGCGGTCGCGCCACTGTAACCGGGGAATCGATGATCCCGGAAGCCAGACCTGCCTTCGTACCCATCCATCATTTGTCGGGGCGCGATTCCCCTGAGGTGCATCCATGAGCGAAGCAGTGCTGAAGCCGGCGGTCGTGCCGGCACCCATCCCCGTCCGTGAGCTGTTGCCGTGGGCCGTGTTCGTCGGCCTGATCCTGCTGCTCGCGCTGTATTTCGTCGGTGCGGAACAGGGCGCGACGTCGCTCGTGCCGGGCATGCTCGTACACGAATTCGTCCACGACGGCCGCCATCTGCTCGGCTTTCCCTGCCACTGACGCGGAGCCTACGATGGTCGGAAAGCTGCTCATGCGCGGGATGCTCGCAGGCATCGCCGCAGGCCTCCTCACGTTCGGTTTCGCGAAAATTGTCGGCGAACCGCAAGTCGATCAGGCGATCGCCTTCGAAGAAAAAACCACCGCCGCCCAAGGCGAGGCGCCGGAGCCCGAGCTGGTCAGCCGCCACACGCAGGCCGGCCTTGGCTTGCTGACGGGCGTCGTGACGTACGGCGCGGCATTCGGCGGGCTGTTCTCGCTGGTCTTCGCGTATGCGTACGGACGCGGCAGCCGCCTGCCGGCACGGCCGCTGGCCGCGTGGCTCGCGCTGGCGGCATTCGTCGCGCTCGTGATCGTGCCGAACCTCAAGTACCCGGCCAATCCGCCGTCGGTCGGCGACCCCGACACGATCGGTTATCGCACCGGCCTGTTCTTCCTGATGATCGCGATCTCGGTCGCGACGATGGTGTTCTCGGTCGGCGTGCGCCGCCATCTGCTGGCGAAGCTCGGCCAGTGGAACGCGTCGATCGTCGCCGGGCTCGTGTTCGTCGCGATCATCGCGGCCGTGCAGGTCGGGCTGCCGTCGGTCAGCGAGTTGCCGGCCGATTTCCCGGCGGCGTTGCTGTGGAGGTTCCGCGTGGCGGCGATCGGCATGCAGGTGATCATGTGGACGACGATCGGCCTGCTGTTCGGCGCGTGGGTCGAGCGCGGCGAACGCGCCGGCATGCGCGCCGCCTGAGCGCGGGGCAAACGGGCGCGCCTAGCGCAGCATGCGCGGCGCGCTCCACGTCGATTCGCGCGCCAGCGCGACGAATGCGGCCAGATAGTCGATCGCTGCGTCCGCTTCGCGGATGCCGAGGAAGATCTGCTTCGCGATGCCTTTCTTGCCGAGCTTGACCGGCACGACCGGCATCCGGTCCGCATACTCGTCGGCGAGCCACCGCGGCAGTGCTGCCACGCCGCGCCCACTCGCGACCATCTGCAACATGATGTCGGTCGTCTCGATCGACTTGTGCCGCCTCGGCACGATGCCGGCCGGCGTCAGGAACTGGTTGTAGATGTCGAGCCGGTCGGTTTCGACCGGGTACGTGATCAGGACCTCGTCGGTCAGTTGCTCGGGCGTCACGTGGTCGACGTTCGCGAACCGGTGCGAATCCGCGACCACCAGCACCTGTTCGTAGTCGAACACGGGATCGAAGCGCAGCCCCGGCTTGTTCAGCGGATCGGGCGTCACGAGCACGTCGATGTCGTAACCGAACAGCGCGCCGATGCCGCCGAACTGGAAGCGCTGCTTCACGTCCACGTCGACGTCGGGCCAGCGCGACAGGTACGGCGACACGACCTTCAGCAGCCACTGGTAGCACGGATGGCACTCCATCCCGATGCGCAGCGTGCCGCGCTCGCCCTTCGCGTACTGCTTCATCCGCTCCTCGGCGAGCTCGAACTGCGGCAGCAGCCGGTTCGCCAGCTTCAGCAGATACTGGCCGCCCTGCGTGAGCCGCAGGCCGCGGCCTTCCCGATCCCAGATCGGCGTGCCGAGCTGCTGCTCGATCTTCCGGACGGTGTGGCTGAGCGCCGATTGCGTGAGGTGCAGCGCATTGGCCGCCGCGGTCAGCGAGCCCTGACGCTCGACTTCACGAATGACGACGAGATGGAATCGTTCCAGCATGGATCGCGCGCATCCCACGGATGCATGAAAAATGTTAATGGATGAATGAAATAATGCCATTTTATTTCATGGTTTGAAATCCCTATGATGGCTACCGGATCTACTCTTTCTTCTGGACGGCAGCTTCATGGTCACGACACACAACCTCGGTTTTCCGCGCATCGGCGCGAAGCGCGAACTCAAGTTCGGTCTCGAACGCTACTGGAAGGGCGAATCGTCGCGCGACGAACTGAAGGCGCTCGGTGCCGAGCTGCGCCGGCGCCACTGGCACGACCAGCGCGATCTCGATCTCGCGCCGATCGGCGACTTCGCGTTCTATGACCAGGTGCTCGACATGAGCTTCACGCTCGGCAACTTGCCGAAGCGCGTGCAGGATTTCCACGGCGATGCGCTCGACAATTATTTCCGCGTCGCGCGCGGCCGGTCCGCGCAGTCGGCGGAGGAGCACGCCGCGTGCTGCGGCGGTGTCGCGGCCGGCGAAATGACGAAGTGGTTCGACACGAACTATCACTACATCGTGCCGGAGTTCCATGCGGACACGAACTTCTCGCTCGATCCGTCGCGTCTGCTGCAGCAACTGGCCGAAGCGAACGCGCAGGGCGTGAATGCGAAACCGGTGATTCTCGGCCCGGTCACGTATCTGTGGCTCGGCAAGGCGAAGGACGATTCGGATCGCCTCGCGCTGCTGCCGAAGCTGCTGCCGGTGTACGGTGCGCTGCTCGACACGCTGACCGCGCAGGGCGTCGAATGGGTGCAGATCGACGAGCCGATCCTCGTGACCGAACTCGACGCCGAATGGCGTCAGGCATTCCGCATCGCGTATGCGGCGCTCGAAACGCGCCGCATCAAGCTGCTGCTCGCCACGTACTTCGGCCAGCTTCAGGACAACCTGGCGCTCGCGGCGTCGCTGCCGGTCGACGGCCTGCATATCGACGCAATCAACGCCCGCGACGAAGTCGACGCGCTGATGCGTGAGCTGCCGGCCGAACGCGTGCTGTCGGTCGGCGCGATCAACGGCCGCAACATCTGGAAGACGGACCTGAACGCGGCGCTCGACTGGCTCGAACCGCTCGCGAAGCAACTGGGCGATCGCCTGTGGCTCGCGCCGTCGTGCTCGCTGCTGCACGTGCCGGTCGACCTCGCGAGCGAGGAGAAGCTCGACGCGGAAATCCGCTCGTGGCTCGCATTCTCGCTGCAGAAGCTCGACGAGCTGAAGGTGCTCGCGACCGCACTGAACGAAGGCCGCGACAAGGTAGCCGACGCGCTCGCCGCGAATGCCGCCGCGATCGATTCGCGCCGCCGTTCGCCGCGCGTGAACAACCCGGCGGTGAAGGCCGCGATCGCCCGCGTCGACGCGCGGCTCGGCAATCGCACGAGCCCCTATACACAGCGTGCGTCGAAGCAGTCGGCGCGCCTGAACCTGCCGGCGTTCCCGACGACGACGATCGGCTCGTTCCCGCAGACCGCCGAAATCCGCCAGGCGCGCAGCCGGTTCAAGGCCGGCGCGCTGGACGAGGCCGGCTATCGCGCGGCGATGCAGGCCGAGATCGAACGCAGCGTGCGCGAACAGGAATCGCTCGAACTCGACGTGCTCGTGCATGGCGAAGCCGAGCGCAACGACATGGTCGAATACTTCGGCGAGCAGCTCGACGGCTATGCATTCAGCCAGTTCGGCTGGGTGCAGTCGTACGGTTCGCGCTGCGTGAAGCCGCCGATCCTGTTCGGCGACATCAGCCGCCCGAAGGCGATGACGGTCGAATGGATCACCTATGCGCAGTCGCTGACGCGCAAGCCGATGAAGGGCATGCTGACCGGCCCCGTGACGATCCTGAACTGGTCGTTCGTGCGCGACGACCAGCCGCGCGCGGTGTCGTGCTACCAGCTTGCGCTGGCGATCCGCGAGGAAGTGCTCGATCTCGAGAAGGCCGGCGTGCGCGTGATCCAGATCGACGAGGCGGCGCTGCGCGAAGGGCTGCCGCTGCGCCGCGCGCAATGGAGCGAATACCTGAAGTGGGCGGTGGAGTCGTTCCGCATCACCGCGAACGGCGTGCAGGACGACACGCAGATCCACACGCACATGTGCTATTCGGAGTTCAACGACATCATCGCGTCGATCGCCGACATGGATGCCGATGTGATCACGATCGAGACGTCGCGCTCGGACATGGAGCTGCTCGACGCGTTCGACACCTTCAAGTATCCGAACGAAATCGGGCCGGGCGTGTACGACATCCATTCGCCGAACATCCCGACGCAGGATCACATCGTCGGGCTGATGAAGAAGGCCGCCGAGCGGATTCCGGCGGAACGTCTGTGGGTGAACCCGGATTGCGGCCTGAAGACGCGTCAGTGGGCGGAAGTGATTCCGGCGCTGACGAACATGGTCGCCGCCGCGAAGATGCTGCGCAATCAGGTGCAGTAACTACGCGACAGGGCACCGTGCGGTACCGTCGCGGTCGACGATCGATGACGGAACGAAAAAACGACCCGCGAAAGCGGGTCGTTTTTCGTCATGCATGCATGTGCGACAGGTGCTACGCGGTGCGCGTGCCGCGCGGCAGCGCGTCGTCCGTCTTGCCGGTCGCGCCCGCATCGTCGATGCTGACGCGGCGCGAGATCAACCACACGCACAGCGACGACAGCACGGCGGCACTCGCGTACTGGATCGCGAGCGGCCACCATTGCGGCGCTGTGTTCTGCGCGATGATGGTCGCGACCAGCGGCGTGAGGCCGCCGGCGAGCGCGCCGCACACCTGGTACGCGATCGAGATCGCCGTATAGCGAATCCGCGCGACGAAGATGCCGCTGACGAAGCCCGCGACGACCGAGTAGTAGCCCGATTCCGCGAGCGTCGCGAGGCCGACGCCGACCGTGATCGACACCGGCGTGCCCAGGTGCACGAGCGGCAGCATCACGAACGGGACGATCATCGCCCACGCGCCGGTGATCAGCAGCACGCGCGTGGTGCCGAAGCGCTGCGCGAGGAACGCGGCCGCGAGCTGCACGACGAACTGCAGCACCGCGACGATCGTCATGCAATGCAGCACCATCGACCGGTCGAGCGACAGGAACTGCGTCGCATAACTGATCATGAAGATGTTGCTGAAATACACGCCGGCGATACCGTACACGTTCGCGCCGATCGCGAGCAGCAGCAGCGGCCAGACCTTGAGCGCTTCGCGCAGCGGTTTCTGCGCGATGTTGCCGCTCTTCCTGACTTCCTCGAACTCGGGCGACTCCGACACGCTCGCGCGGATCACGAAACCGACGATCAGCAGCACCGAGCTCGCGAGGAACGGCACGCGCCAGCCCCAGCTCATCATGTCGTCCTTCGACAGCGTGCTGATCGCGCCGAACGCGAGCATCGACAGGATCAGGCCGCTCGCGCTGCCGAGCTGCGCGAACGACGCGAAGAAGGTGCGCTTGCCTTCGGGCGCGTGCTCGCCGGCCAGCAGCACCGCGCCGCCCCATTCGCCGCCCACCGCGATGCCTTGCAGCACGCGCATCAGCACCAGCAGGATCGGTGCGATCACGCCGGCTTGCGCATGCGTGGGCAGCAGGCCGATCGCGACCGTCGACACGGCCATCAGCATCAGCGTCGCGAGCAGCGACCGCTTGCGGCCGAAGCGGTCGCCGAGATAGCCGAACATCACGCCGCCGAGCGGCCGCGCGAAGAAGCCGACCGCGAACGAGCCGAACGACGCGAGCAGGCTGATGAAGCGGTTTTCGCCGGGAAAGAACAGCGGCCCGAATACGATGGCGGCGGCGGTCGCATAACTATAGAAGTCGTACCACTCGATCGTGGTGCCGACGAACGAAGCGAGCGCCGCCCGCTTCGGCTGCTTGACGGAAGTCCCCATCTCGATGTGTGCTCCTCTGGAATCCTCTGATTTTGGAATAGTGGCGGCGCCGCGATCAGTCGCGGTACGCGACGCCCGGCAGCACGCACAGCAGCTCGTACGCGAGGTTCGCGCCGAGCAGCGCCGTGGTGCCGAACGGGTCGTACGGCGGCGCGACTTCGACGAGATCGCAGCCGACGATGTTCAGCCCCTTCGCGCCGCGGATGATCTCGAGCGCCTGCGGCACCGTGAGGCCCGCGATTTCCGGCGTGCCGGTGCCCGGCGCATAGGCCGGATCGATGCCGTCGATGTCGAACGTGATGTAGACGGGCGTGTCGCCGATGCGCGCGCGCACTTCCTCCATCAGCGGCGCGAGCGACTTGTTCCAGCATTCCTCGGCCTGGACCACGCGGAAGCCCTGCTCGCGGCACCAGTCGAAATCCTCGGCCGCGTAGCCGGTGCCGCGCAGGCCGATCTGCGTGACCTTGTCGCCGTGCAGCAGCCCTTCCTCGACCGCGCGGCGGAACGGCGTGCCGTGCGCGATCTTTTCGCCCATCATCGTGTCGTTCACGTCGGCGTGTGCATCGACGTGGATCAATGCAACCTTGCCGTGCTTGCGGTGGATCGCGCGCAGGATCGGCAGCGCGATCGTATGGTCGCCGCCGAGCGTGATCGGCTTGCAGTCGTGCTCGAGAATCGCGTCGTACGCGGCCTCGATGCGGGCGATCGAATCGTGCAGGTTGTACGGATTGATCGCGACGTCGCCGATGTCGGCGATCTGCAGCGAATCGAAGGGTGCTGCGCGCGTGGCCATGTTGTACGGGCGCAGCAGCACGGATTCGGTACGGATCTGGCGCGGGCCGAAGCGCGCGCCGGTGCGGTTGGAGGTGCCGAGATCGAACGGCACGCCGACGAAACAGGCGTCGAGGCCTTCGGCGCTCGACACGTGCGGCAGGCGCATCATCGTTGCGATGCCGCCGCAGCGCGGCATTTCATTGCCGCCGAGCGGCTGGAAATGGGTGTGGTCGTTCATGGGGTCGTCTCATCCGATGTGGGGTGCCGTATCATGCGACGCGGCCTGGCGCACAGTTTTACGCGCTCCGCGGGGAAAGAAGAATGCGAAGATATCGACGTAAACATCGATCTTCATCGATGTATGGAAGGGGATGAACGTGCTGGGGAATCTGTCGACCCTCGATCTGCGGTTGATCCGCGTGTTTCTCGCGGTCACGGACGCGGGCGGCGTGTCGGCCGCGCAGGCGGTGCTGAACGTCGGCCAGTCGACCATCAGCGCGCAACTGTCGTCGCTCGAGACGCGGCTCGGCTACCGGCTTTGCGAGCGCGGCCGCAGCGGCTTCCGGCTCACGCCGAAGGGCGAGCGGTTCCATGCGATGAGCCGCAAGCTGCTGGCCGCGCTCGACGAATTCGGGATGGCCGCGCGGCACATGGACCGTCAACTGGTCGGCACGCTGAACATCGGCCTGATCGGCCATACGCCGGTGAGCCAGAATGCGCGGATCGCCGAGGCGATCGCCGCGTTCCGCACCCGCGACGAGGCCGTGCGTTTCTCGATTTCGGTGCGCGCGCCCGGCGATCTCGAGGAAAAGCTGCTAAGCAACGAGATCCAGATCGCGGTCGGCTACTTCTGGCATCGCGTGCCGACGCTGCACTACACGCCGCTGTTCATCGAGCGGCAGATCGCGTACTGCGGCCGCGGCCATCCGCTGTTCGACGGCGCCGGCACGCTGACGCCGGCCGACGTCGCCGGCTTCGAGTGGGCCTGGCGCTCGTATCCGCTGCCGGAGGCGCAGATGTCGACGACGCCCGATCGCGTGACCGCGACCGCCGACAACATGGAGGCCGTCGCGCTGCTGATCCTGTCCGGCCATCATCTCGGCTACCTGCCGCAGCACTTCGCGGCGCCGTATGTCGCGCAGGGGCTGCTCGCGCCGCTCAATCCGGATCGACTGCACTACGAGGTCACGTTCCACATGGTCGTGGCGCGCGACGGGCGCGGCGATCCGGTCGTCGAAGCGTTTCTCGAGGATCTCGAACGCGCGCATCAGTCGCCCGACGTGGTGTGACTCCGGTGCGGCCGACAATGTAAACGAGCGTTGCGCCCGGGCGGCTTGCCGGCCCGGCGCGCGTCACGGCACCGGCAGCCCGGCGTCGTGCTTCACCTCGCGCAGCGACAGCGCCGATTCGATCGACGTCACGCCCGGCAGCATCCGCAGCGAATCGCGCAGGAACGTGCCGTAGTCGTCGAGATCGCGCGCGACCACCTGCAGCAGGTAGTCGGCCGTGCCCGCGACGTTGTGGCACGCGAGAATCCGCTCGATGCCGAGCACTTCCCGTTCGAACCGGTCGGCGACCTTGCGGTCGTGCGTCGCGAACCGCACGAGCACGAACGCGACCACGCCGAAACCCAGCGCCTGGCGCGACAGTTGCGCGCGATAGCGCTCGATGTAGCCGTCGTTTTCGAGGCGTTTCAGGCGCCGTGCGCAAGGCGTTTCGGACAGGCCAACGGATTCGGCGAGCCGCGCGATCGGCAGGCGGCCGTCGCGCTGCACCGCAGCGAGGATCGCGCGGTCGGTTTTGTCGAGGTCGATCATGTTAGCGGAATCCTTGTCGTAATTTCATGATTGTGGCGGATTCCCCTATGAATCGCCAATTCCGAGCCAAAGATGGCCAGTAATCCCTCCGCCTTCAGCGGCAACATATCGTCAATGAAGGACGGGGGCAGACCATGATTTCCACGCATTTGCTGTTGATTTATCTCGCCGCGCTGGCGGCCATTTACGCGGTACCGGGGCCCGACATGGCGCTCGTGCTGCAGACCAGCATCGGCCGCGGCGTGCGGCCGGGGATGGCGGCGGCGGCCGGCCTGTCGCTCGCGCGCACCGTGCACGTGACGCTGTCGGCATGCGGCGTCGCGGCGTTGATTCGCAGCGCGCCGTGGCTCTACGAGGTGATCCGCTATGGCGGCGCGCTTTATCTCGCGTATGTCGCGATCCAGGTATTCCGCTCGCCGGTGTTCGCGCTCGGCGACGGCGACGCGCCGGCGGGCGAACTGCGGCAGTCGTTCGTGAAGGGACTGCTGACCAACCTGCTGAACCCGAAGGCGCTGCTGTTCTGCTCGGTGCTGCTGCCGCAGTTCGTGCGGCCCGAGGTCGGGCCGGTCGTCTGGCAGATGTTCGAGCTCGGCGCGCTGCTGGTGGCGGCCGGCGTGTGCTTCGACCTCGCGTGCGTGTTCGGCGCATCGCGCATCGCGGCGTGGATGCGCGCGCATCCGCTCGCGCAGACGGTGCAGCGCTGGACCTTTTCCGCGGCGTTGATCGGTTTCGCGCTGCGGCTGTCGATGGACTGAGGGTAGCGCCGACATGGCCGCCGCGCGGATCGATCGGCCGCGCAGGCAGGCCCATGCTCGAATCGATACGGGCCGCGCGCGATGCCGGCCTTCCCGCGTGCGCCTTGCCGCGGAAGGGCGTGCGCGCAAATCGTCTGACTGTTCTAAACTTCCTGTTACTTCGCACGGCGCAAACGCGCCGTCGCGAATCGACTGACCGAACGGAACCGTCTTCCGCAGGCTATGTCCGATTTCCTGGCTGTTCCGTGCAACGCGGTACCAAGGAGGGTCTGAACATGGCAAGGCATCTTCAAGCCGACCGTGAACCCCGCATCGTCGCCGAGTCCAAGTGTCTCGGCCAGTGCGATCCGGCAGAACGCATCCACGTCACGATCATGTTGCGGCGGCAGGAAGAAGGGCAACTCGACGCATTGGTTCACCAGCTCGCCACCGGCGACGCCCGTGCAAAACCGGTGTCGCGCGACGCATTCGCGCAGCGTTTCTCCGCCAATCCCGACGACATTCGCAAGACCGAGGACTTCGCACACCGTCATCAGCTCACGGTCGATCGCGTCGATCCGGTCGAGAGCGTCGTCGTGCTGTCCGGCACGATCGCGCAGTTCGAAGCCGCGTTCAGCGTGAAGCTCGAGCGTTTCGAGCATCGGTCGATCGGCCAGTATCGCGGTCGCTCGGGCCCGATCGTGTTGCCCGACGATATCGGCGACGCGGTAACCGCCGTGCTCGGCCTCGACAGCCGCCCGCAGGCGCGGCCGCACTTCCGCTTCCGTCCGCCGTTCAAGCCGGCGCGCGGCGCGGCGGCCGTCACGTTCACGCCGATCCAGCTCGCGTCGCTGTACGACTTTCCGGCCGGCGACGGCGCCGGGCAATGCATCGCGATCATCGAGCTCGGCGGCGGCTATCGCGCGGCGGACATCCAGCAGTATTTCCGTGGGCTCGGCATCACGACGCCGCCCAAGCTCGTCGACGTGAACGTCGGCACCGGCCGCAATGCGCCGACCGGCGAGCCGAACGGCCCGGACGGCGAAGTCGCGCTCGACATCGAAATCGCCGGCGCGATCGCACCGGCCGCGAAGATCGCGGTGTACTTCGCGCCGAACAGCGACGCGGGCTTCATCCAGGCCGTCAACGCGGCCGTGACCGACAAGACCAACCAGCCGTCCGTGATCTCGATCAGTTGGGGCGGCCCGGAAGCGATCTGGCAGGCGCAGTCGGCACAGGCGTTCAACCGCGTGCTGCAGGCGGCCGCCGCGCAGGGCATCACCGTGTGCGCGGCGTCGGGCGACAGCGGCTCGGGCGACGGGCTGCAGGACGGCGCCGATCACGTCGACTTTCCCGCGTCGAGCCCGTACGTGCTCGGCTGCGGCGGCACGCAGCTCGACGCGCTGCCGGGGCAGGGCATCCGCAGCGAGGTCACGTGGAACGACGAGGCATCCGGCGGCGGGGCGGGCGGCGGCGGCGTCAGTGCGCTGTTCGACCTGCCGGCGTGGCAGCAGGGGCTGAAGGTCGCGCGCGCTGACGGCAGCAGCACGCCGCTCGCGAAGCGCGGCGTGCCCGACGTGGCCGGCGACGCGTCGCCGCAGACGGGCTACGAAGTGTCGGTGGCCGGCACGCCCGCGGTGATGGGGGGCACGAGCGCGGTCGCACCGCTGTGGGCGGCGCTGATCGCGCGGATCAATGCGGCGAACGGCGCGTCGGCCGGCTGGATCAATCCGGTGCTGTACAAGCATCCGGGCGCGCTGCGCGACATCACGAAAGGCTCGAACGGCACCTATGCGGCCGCGTCCGGCTGGGACGCCTGCACGGGCCTCGGCAGCCCGAACGGCGCGCAGCTCGCCACGATCCTCGCGCGCAAACCGTCGAGCTGACGCACGGGCACACGCCTTTCCGTTCGACGCGGGTGCTCTGCCCGCGTCTTTTTTCACCTCCAGGAGCAGCACGATGGACATCGATTCCGCATCTTCCGGCGGCGTGTATCCGCTGCATCACGGCGACCACAATTCGCATGGCGTGCCGCCGACCATCAACCCGGTCGCGCTGAGCCACGGCCGCGACCAGCCGTTCTTCGATCCGGTCGCGTACGGCAACGGCCCCGACGACTCGGTGACCGACACGACCGAGGCGGCCGCGATCACGCACCACACGATCCTGATCGACGGGAAGCGGATCGCGTACACGGCGACGGTCGGCCACCTCGTGACCGTCGATCCGAGCAGTTCGCAGCCGGCCGCGAAGATTTTCTACGTCGCGTTCACGGCCGACGGCGCGAAGGAGGAAACGCGGCCCGTGACGTTCTTCTATAACGGCGGGCCCGGTTCGTCGTCGGTGTTCGTGCTGCTCGGCTCGTTCGCGCCGAAGCGCATCAAGACGTCGATGCCGGGGTTCACGCCGCCCGCGCCGTACCAGATCGAAGACAACCCGGACAGCATGATCGACCACAGCGACCTGGTGTTCATCAACCCGGTCGGCACCGGCTATTCGGCGGCCGTCGCGCCGAACAAGAACCGCGACTTCTGGGGCGTCGACCAGGATGCGGATTCGCTGAAGCAGTTCATCAAGCGCTACCTGACGAAGAACAACCGCTGGAATTCGCCGAAATACCTGTTCGGCGAATCGTACGGCACCGCGCGCAGCTGCGTGCTCGCGTACAAGCTGCACGAGGACGGCGTCGACCTGAACGGCGTCACGCTGCAGTCGTCGATCCTCGATTACCGGCAGGCCGGCAACCCGGTCGGCACGCTGCCGACCGCCGCGGCCGACGCGTGGTATCACAAGAAACTCGGCATCAAGCCGGCGCCGGCCGATCTCGGCGCGTTCGTCGAGGAAGTCGCGCAGTTCGCGCGCACCGACTATCTGAGCGCGCTGCGCGCGGTGCCGCATGCGAACCCGGCCACCGTGCAGAAACTGTCCGCATACACGGGCATCGATACGGCGACGCTGCAATCGTGGGGGCTCGATATCGCGGGCTACGACACGCGCGGCAATTCGCTGTTCCTGACGACGCTGCTGTATGCGCAGGGGCTCGCGCTCGGTTCGTACGACGGCCGCGTGACCGGGATCTCGTCGGGTATCGCCGGCAAGATCGACCCGAATTCGGGCGGCAACGATCCGACGATGACGGCCGTGACGGGCGTCTATACGGCGATGTGGAACAGCTACCTGAACGAGCAGTTGAAGTTCACGTCGAACTCCGCGTTCACGGACCTGAACGATCAGGCCTTCAAGAACTGGGATTTCAGCCACATCGACCCGACCGGCGCGCAGCAGGGCATCGATGCGCAGGGGAACGTGATCCTCTACACGGCCGGCGATCTCGCCGCGGTGATGGCGCTGAACGTCGACCTGAAGGTGCTGTCCGCGAACGGCTTCTACGATTTCGTGACGCCGTTCTACCAGACCGTGATCGATCTGCAGCAGATGCCGCTGGAGGACCAGAAGGTGCGGCAGAACCTGTCCGCGCGGTTCTATCCGTCGGGGCACATGGTGTATCTCGACGGTGGCTCGCGCACCGCGCTCAAGCGCGATCTCGCGGCAATGTACGACGCGACGGTCAGCGATACGGGCGCGCGGATGCGGATTCGCGCGCTGCAGGCGAAGAAGACGGGCGGCAACGCGTAGCGTTGCCCGTCGAGTGGAAGCCGCGCGCAGCCGGGAGGGTGCGCGCGGCGGTAGGTCGGCTGAGGGAGGCGGCCGGCTTGCTTATGCGGCCGGCCAGTCGAACATCGTGTACGGCAGCGCGCGCTTGTGGCGCGAGCCGTCGTAGAAGCGCAGCACCGTTTCATACACGCGATCGGCGACCGGCTTGCCTTCGAGGAAATCGTCGATCTCGTCGTAGGTCACGCCGTACGCGTGCTCGTCGGGGCGCAGCGGGCGCAGCTCCTCGAGGTCGGCCGTCGGCACCTTCATCACGATCAGCTCCTCGCCGCCGAGCGCGCGCGCCACCCCGCGCACGCGCCGCTTGCTCAGGCCCGCGAGCGGCAGGATGTCCGCGCCGCCGTCACCGAACTTCGTGAAGAAACCCATCAGCGATTCGGCCGCGTGATCGGTGCCGATCACGATGCCGCGCCGTGCGCCGGCCACCGCGTACTGCGCGATCATGCGCTCGCGCGCCTTGATGTTGCCGTGCACGAAATCCTGCTGCGCCGGGGTTTCGAACGCGTGGCCGGACGCGACCAGCGAACGGAGCATCGCATCGGCGGCCGGCTTTACGTCGACCGTCAATACCTCGTCCGCGCGCACGAACGCCAGTGCGCGTTGTGCATCCTCTTCGTCGTTCTGCACGCCGTTCGGCAAGCGCATCGCGATGAAGCGCGCGTCGTAGCCGTCGGCGCGCAGGCGCTCGACCGACAGTTGCGCGAGCCGGCCGGCCGTCGACGAATCGACGCCGCCGCTGATGCCGAGCACGTAGGTCCGCAGGCCGGTCGAACGAAGGTACTGCGCGAGGAAATCGATGCGGCGGGCGATTTCGGCCTCGGCGTCGAAGTGCGGGGCGACGTTCAGTTCGGCAATGATCGCGCGTTGGCGGCTGGCGTAATCGGCGGAGGTCATGAGGGAAGATCCGGAACGAATTGCAAGGCGCTCATCATAAGCGCAATCGCGGCGTGCCGCCGCGCCGGACCTGCGTTTCCGGCGGTGTCGCGTTGCATCGACGAGACGCGGCGCATCGCCGTGGTGCGTGGTGCGCCGGGCGGGTGCAGGAAGCCGAGCGGAGGCTGCACGATGGCCCGCGTCAGCGCCGTGCGAGCACGACGCCCACCAGTGCGAGCGCGAAGCCCGCGAGCTGGATCGGCGCGAGCGTTTCGCCGAACAGACCGTAACCCTGCAGCGCGGCCAGCGGCGGCGCGAGGAACAGCAGCGACGTCGCGCGCGCCGCATTGCCGCGCCGCAGCATCCACATCAGCATCGTGACCGCGCCGCCCGACAGGAACACGACGCCCCACACGAGCGACACCCACAGCGCCGGCGCGCCGATCCAGCGGGTCTCATGGAGCAGTACGACGAACACGGCCGCGACGATCGCCGCGCCGAAGTTCTGCACGGCGACCGCCGTGCGCAGGTCGCTCTGCGCGAGCTTGCCTTTCTGGTACAGCGAGCCGGCGGTGATCGATCCGACCGCGAGCACCGACACGGTGACGACGAGCCACGCAGGCGCCGCGCCCGACGGCGGCGCGACGCCGCCCGTGACTTTCGGCGCGAGCACGAGCGCGACGCCGGCCAGCCCGAGCGCCATGCCGAGCCAGCCGCGCGCGGGCAGGCGTTCGTTGAACAGCGGGACCGCGAGCACGGCGGTGGCGAGCGGCTGCAGCGCGCCGAGCAGCGCCATCACGCCCGCATTCAACCCTTGCGCGACGGCCCAGTAACTCGCGCCGAGATAGACGCCTTGCAACAGCGCGCCGGCGATCAGGTGGCGCGGCCATTCGCGACGGGCCGGCCACGGCGCGCGCGCGACGAGCGCCACCACGGCGAACAGCGCGGCCGTGCCCGCGAAGCGCGCGAGCAGGAACAGGTTCGGATCGGCGTAGGGCTTGATCGCCCGGGCGACGATGAAGCCGGTGGACCAGAGCGCGACGAAGGCGGCGGCGACGATCGAGGTAAGCATGCGTGACGGGCCGCGACGCGGCCGGACAGAACCGGGAAGTCGGCCAGTATCGGGCGAAGCGGCGCCGGCGTCTTGTCGAATCCTGCACTCATGCCACGCTGCATGTGATCGTGCCGGCGGTCATCGCGCCGGTGCGCGGTGCGGCGGCGATGAGCGCCCGCGGCACGGCGATGCGCTGCGCGGAGGGACGCGCAGCGGCGGCGATCAGTCGATCGAGAACGTATCGAGCGGCTGGTTGGCGCGCGCGTCGGTCGCGAAGCGCGCGGCGAGCTGTTCGTAGAGCCGGCGTGCTTCGTCGAGCGTCAGGTCGATCCAGTACGGATCACCCGCCGCGTCGTTGAGGCGTTCCGGCGGAAACTGGATTTCGATCACACTGCCTTTGCGATACATGGTGCGAGCCCCTTTGATGGTCGGTATTGGTCGTTCGGCGAAGCGCAAAGTGTAGCGCCGGGCGCCGCCGGGGATTCGCGCGCGCCGGACAATAGTGAATTTCGCTTTCGGGGAAACGCGCCCGGACGCTGCCTGGCCGCTTACCCGGCGCAGTCAAATGGTCGTCAAACGTCCGTAATACAATGGCCGGCTTACCCATTACCAGTCGCCTCGGGCGCACACGCGATGCTGGCGGAACAACGTCATCAATACATCCTGTCGGAGCTCGGACGGTCGGGCGCGCTGTCGGTCGCGGAACTCGTGCGTTCGCTCGACGTGTCGCGCGAAACCGTGCGGCGCGACCTGAATGCGCTGGCCGCGCGCGGCCTGCTCGTGATGACGCACGGCGGCGCGCTGGCCGCGGATCGCCGCGAGCCGAGCCTGTCCGAGCGCGAGGCCGCGAACGCCGATGCGAAGCGCACGATCGGGCGGCGCGCGGCCGAATTCGTGCCCGACGATGCATCGGTGCTGATCGATTCGGGCAGCACGCCGCATGCGGTCGCGCTGGCGCTCGCCGACCGGCACCGGCTGTCGATCTACACGAACGACTGGCGTACCGCATTCGTGCTCGCGCGGCGCAACGGCAACCGCGTGACGCTGCTCGGCGGCGAGCTGTCCGACGACGAGGACGCCACCTTCGGGCTCGACACGATCCACCAGCTCGCGCAATACCACGTCGATTTCGCGTTCGTCGGCGCTGGCGGCATCACGCCCGACGGTGAGTGCACCGACTACTCGCGGCTGGCGGCCGAAGTGCGCAGCCGGATGATCGCGGCGGCCGGCACGGCGATCATCGTCGCCGACCATTCGAAATTCGGCCGCGTGACGCCGGTGCGGATCAACGGTGCGGCCGCCGCCCGCTATCTGGTGACCGAGCGCGCACCCGACAAGGCCGTGCGCCGCGCGCTGACGGCGCGCGGGGTCGAGCTGCTCGTGTGCGACTGACGCGCATCCGACATACAAGGTTCATCGAAGCGTCATCGCGCGGGAAAGACCGTCGTCAAGACTGACTCATTCACCTCGACCGGCCGCCAGGCCAGGGAGCAACGAATGACCGTCAGCGTGCGCAGCTATCTTTCCCCCACCCTGGTCCTGCTGGCTTTCGACTGGCCCGATGCGGCGTCGCGGTCCGATTTCCTCGGCTTCGCGATCCGGCGCACGCCGGGCTTCTGGTCGGCTGACGGCAAGACGCGTGCGCCGGACAGCTGGCTGCCCAACCGCCTGACGTTCGACGGCCCGGCCGCCGACACGCAGGGCGATGCGCCCACCGATCAGGCGCCGATCCAGAAATTCATGTGGTGGGATGCACGCATCGATCCGCAGGATCGCGGTGCGTCGTTCCGCTACGACGTCTATCCGGTCGTCGGCACGCCGGCGAACCTGCAGGTGCTCGACGCGCAAGCCGGCGTGTGCGACGTCGTGCTGCCCGCGCACATCGAGGACGGCATCGGCACGTGGTTCAACCGCGCGGTGGTCAGTTCGCAGGCGTTCGCGAAGCAGGTTGCTGCGCTCGGTCTCGCGCCGAACGAGGCGCCGAGCGCCGCGCAGGCGCTGAAGCTGCGCACGTGGCTCGCGAACGACATGGAGCAGGTGTTCGCTCAGATGCTCGATCCCGCGTCGCGCGCGGCGTCGGCCGTCTATCATCTGACCGACACGCTGTGGGCGCTGCCCGCGTTCCAGGCGTTTGGGCGCAAGCACGGCGAAGCGTCGCTCGCGATCGTCTACGACGCGCACACGACGGCGCGCAAGGGCAAGCCGCCGCTGCCGTCGCCGAACCAGCCGGCCGTCGATGCGCTGCAAGGCCTCGCGACGCTCGCACCGCGCGACAAGACGCACATCATGCACGACAAGTTCATCGTGACCGATGCGCCGTCGAACCCGGCGCCCGCGCGCGTGCTGACCGGCTCCGCGAACTTCACGACCGAAGGGCTGACCGAGCAGGCCAACGTGCTGCATGCGTTCGACTCGCCCGCGCTCGCCGCGCTGTACAACGAGCGCGCCCACGCGCTGGCGGGGAATCCGTCGATCGCGGAGACCGCGCGGCTGTCGCCGGGCTGGTCGGCGCCGATGACGATCGGCAGCGCGCAGGTGCGCGTCGCCTACTCGCCGGAGCCGGCGGGGCAGCGTACCGAGATCGATACGATCGTCGCCGCGATCGCGGCCGCGAAGCATTCGGTGTCGTTCTGCCTGTTCATGCCGACCGACGCCGCGCTGCGCGATGCGTGTTTCGCGGCCGGCGACCGCGGGCTGATGATGTTCGGTCTGGTGAACCGGATCAATGTCGGCAGCGCGACGAAGGCCGATGCCGCGCGGCAGGCCGGGCAGACGCTCGATGCGGCGACGCTCGCGAACCTCGAGCTGTACCACCGCAGCCGCGACAACCACGACGTGATCGACGCGTCGTATTTCTCGCCGGTCACCGTGCCGCAAGGCTTCGAGCCGGAGTTGCGGCTGTTCCCGGGCGAGCCGGCGCCGGCCTTTCCGCCCGTCGTGATCCATCACAAGTTCATCGTGATCGACGCGGAGGGCGCGAATCCGGTCGTCTATACGGGCTCGGCGAACATGAGCCGCAATTCCGAGCAGTACAACGACGAGAACCTGCTCGAGATCCGCGACAAGCGGATCGCGGCGATCTATCTCGCGGAATTCCTGCGGCTTTACGAGCACTACCGCGCACGCGCGCTGGCGATCAACGCGAAACGGCAGCACGGCACGGGTACGGATACGGGCGCGCATGCACGGCTCGCGCTTGCGCCCGATTCGAGCTGGGCGAAGAAGTATTACGTGGCGGGCAGCCCGGAAGAAAAGGCGCGGATCGCGCTGGCGTCGGTCGCGCCGACGGACTGATGCGCTGAAGGGCTGAAGTTGGAGGGGGTGCGGATGTCGCGTGCCCCGGCCGGCGACTTGCCGCTTACGCGGCGACGTAGCGGAGCACCGCGTCGGCGATCGTGTCGCGATGCCGCGCGCGCAGGCGCGGTGCCGACGGATCGCGGCCGAATGCAGCGCCGAACGTGTAGCGGTTCGCCACGCGGTGGAAGCAGAACGAGCTGATCAGCAGGTGCAGGTCGAATGCGTCGATGTCCTTGCGGAACACGCCGCTGGCCGCCCCGCGCTCGACCAGTTCCTCGAGCGTCTTGATGATGCTGACGTTGCGGTTCTTGAACGACTTCAACTGTTCGACATACTTTGCGCCGTGGATGTTCTCGATCGACACGAGGCGGACGAAGTCGCGATGCTTGTCGTGATAGTCGAACGTGAATTCGACGAGGCGGCGCATGCCTTCGCGCGGCTCCATGTCGCCGACGTGCAGCTCCTGCTCGAGCGCGCGGATGTCGCCGTACACCTTCTCCAGCACGGCCTCGTACAGGCCTTCCTTGCTTTCGAAGTAGTAATAGAGCATCCGCTTCGTCGTGTTCGTGCGCTCGGCGATCGCGTCGACGCGCGCACCGGCGAGGCCCATCGCGGAGAATTCCTGCGTGGCGACATCGAGGATGTTGCGCTTGGTTTGCTCGGGATCGTATTTACGCCGCGCATCGGACGCAAGCGCGCGGGGGTCGGACGTGGCGGCCTTGCTTCCTGCTTTCATGTGACTTTGTTGTGGTTCGCGGCGGCTTGGAAAAGGCATTCTAGCATGTGGGAAATGCCCGCCCGGCCGACCTTCCGCTCTAATCGGCAAGGCCGTCGGCGCGGTCGTTTCGGCCGTCGCGGGCGCTCAGCGGCGGCAGGACGCGAGCGCGTCGCGGGCCTGGTACGCCGTGTACGTGAGTTGCGCGGCGGCAAGGCCGGCCAGCCCGAACGTGCGCGTGAGTCCGAACGCGGCGAAGCCGGCCGGCACCGGCCGGCCTTCGGCCAGCGCGGCGGCGAGCGCCTCGCCGGCCACCGTGGTCGGCGCCATCCCGTGGCCGCCGAACGCGATCGCGTGCCATACACCGTCCGCGTCGCGGCCGATCTGCGGCATCTTGTGCCGCGCGTAGCTCATCAGCCCGCCCCACGCGTAGTCGACTTTCACGCCTTCCAGTTGCGGATACACGCGCAGCAGGTCGCGCCGCAGCAGGCGCGCGATCGCGTCGGGGCCGCGGTCGAGCACGGAGATCCGGCCGCCCCACAGGATCCGCGTGTCCTTCAGCGGACGGTAGTAGTCGAACGCGAAACGCGTGTCGTAGATCGCGTACGGCGCGTCGATCGCGTCGGGCAGGCGCGTGCCGAGTGGTTCGGTCGCGATCACGTAGGTCGCGATCGGCAGCACCGCGCGCTCGATGCGCGGCGACACGCCGCGCGCATAGCCGCCGCCGGCGAACACGACGTCCTTCGCGCGTACCGCGCCTTGCGCCGTGCGCACCACGTAGCCGGCGCCGTCGCGTGCGATGCCGAGCGCGGCCGAGCGCTCGTACACACGTGCGCCGCCGCGCGACGCGGCTGCCGCGACGCCGAGCACGTACTTCAGCGGATGGAAGTGGAATGCGTTCGGCTCGAACAGGCCGCCGTAATAGCGCCGGGTTTTCAGCCGCTCGCGCAGCGCGCCGGTCGGGACGGGTTCCCATTCGACGCCGAGTTCGTTCTTCATCAGCGTGCGCACGCTGTCGAGCCGCGACGGATCGTCGAACCAGTTCGCGAGCATCACGCCCTGGTCGACGATGTCGCAATCGATCCCGTAGCGCGCGATGCGCGCGCGGATCAGGTCGACCGCGTCGACGGTGAGCCGGTACAGCCGGCGCCCTTCGTCGCGGCCGAGCGTGCGCAGCAGGTCGGCGTTGTCGAGGCTGTAGCCGCCGAACACGAAGCCGCCGTTGCGGCCCGATGCGCCGAAGCCGACCCGTTCGCTGTCGAGCACGACGACGTCCGTCACGCCGCGCTCGACGAGGCCGAGCGCCGTGCACAGGCCGGCAAGGCCGCCGCCGACGATGCAGACCTGGGTATCGATCGTGCCGGTCAGTTGCGGGTAGGGCTGGCGGGTAACGGTGGCTTCGTAGAAGTTCTGCATGCGTGTTGGGTGACTCGTGACGGCGAAAAAAACAGGCGGCGCGCGTCGATCTTGCCTGAACGCGCGCGCCGCGTCGAATGGGAGCTTCAGCGCGACGGCCGCCGTGGTGGGGGCGGCCGACGCGTTACCGGGCGTCAGGCGCCCGGCGTCGGGTTGACCGGACGGGCGACATAGGCCGGATAGCCGGCGTTGGCCTTGTCGGTAGCCTCATGTGTTGCGTTGCGTTCGATCCACGGCGCGATTTCCATGTCCTCGTAGCGCACCAGCCGGCATTTGCGCACGAGCGCGTAGCCGAGCCAGATCGCGAGGAAGAACGGCAGGCCGATGTAGGTTGCGGCGACACCCGCCCAGTCGATCTTGTCGGCGAGGAACGCCTGGTAGTCCTGGCCGAGCGCGACGACCGCGCACAGCGCGAATGCGAACAGCGGGCCGAACGGGAACCACTTCGACCGGTACGGCAACTGGTCGAGCCGGTAGCCCTGCTTCAGGAAACCCTTGCGGAACCGGTAGTGGCTGACCGCGATGCCGAGCCACGTGATGAAGCCGGCCATGCCCGACGTGTTCAGCAGCCACAGGTAGACCGTCTTGTCGCCGTACAGCGACGTGAGGAAGCACAGCGCGCCGACGGCGGTGGTCGCATACAGCGCGTTGCGCGGCACGCCGCCGGGCGACAGTTTCGCGAACAGCTTCGGCGCGCGGCCTTCGACCGCGAGGTTGTAGAGCATCCGCGTCGACGCATACATGCCCGAGTTGCCGGCCGACAGCACGGCCGTCAGGATCACGGCATTCATCACGCCGGCGGCAAAGGCGAGACCCGCGTGCCGGAACACCAGCGTGAACGGGCTCACGCCGATATCGGTCACGTCGCTCTTCAGCAGGCTCGGATCGGTGTACGGAACCAGCACGCCGATCACGAAGATCGCGAACACGTAGAACAGCAGGATGCGCCAGAAGATCTGGCTCACCGCACGCGGAATCGTCGTGCGCGGGTTCTCCGATTCGCCGGCCGCGACGCCGATCATCTCGGTACCCTGGAACGAGAAGCCCGCGATCATCGCGACGCCGAGCATCGTCGCCCAGCCGCCGACGAACGGCGCGTCGCCGATCGTGAAGTTGCCCCAGCCGGCGCTCGGGCCGCCCTGCATGATCCCGAAGATCATCAGCAGGCCGACGCCGACGAACGCGAGCACGGTGAGTACCTTGATCAGCGCGAACCAGTATTCGGCTTCGCCGAAGCCGCGCACCGACAGCGCGTTGAGCGCGAAGATCAGCGTGAGGAACAGCGCGCTCCACCAGACGCCCGGCACGTGTGGGAACCAGTAGTGCATCACGAGCTGCGCGGCGACGAGTTCCACCGCCAGCGTCACGGCCCAGCTGTACCAGTAGTTCCAGCCGAGCGCGAAGCCGAAGCCTTCGTCGACGAACTTCGTGCCGTAGGTCGCGAACGAGCCCGACACCGGCATGAACGCGGCCATTTCGCCGAGGCTCGTCATCAGGAAATAGACCATCAGGCCGATCAGCATGTACGCGAGCATCGCGCCACCGGGGCCGGCCTGCGAGATCGATGCGCCGGACGCGACGAACAGGCCCGTGCCGATCGAGCCGCCGATCGCGATCATCCGCAGATGGCGGGCCTGCAACGCGCGGTGGAGGGAGGGCTTCGCAGGGGGCGAGGCGGACGGGCGGGACGAATCGGGGCGGGCATCTGAATGCATGGCGGGCGCTGGGCGCTGTCTCCGGGATTGTTTTTCGGTGACGAAGCGCGACGCGTTGCCGCCCGCGGCGGGTAGCGGTGATGCGGTGCGAAACCGGCCCGCTGAGCCGGGCCGTGGTGCGTGTCGCCTTCGTCGGTCGTCCGGCTGCCGTGGTGGCGGCCGGCGGCGCGCCGGGTGCGTTGCACCTCGACGTCGCACCGATTGTGTGTGCGCGGTGCACGGGCGGCAAACGATATTTCCGAACAGGGTGATGCGGGATGATCATCAACTTGTGTCGTGCCGCGATGCGTCCGGGTGCCCGGCCGCAGGCTTTGGAAACGTCCCGAATCGATCCGGAAACGCGTTGGTCCGGCCGGTCGAGTTGTTGCGTTTTGGGAATGAAGTCGTGAGTTAATATCAATAGCGGCCCGACTTGTGGCCATCGACAATGTGTTCATGGATCGTGCCTCGCGAGGCTGGGGCGCGCCGTCCGGCCGGGCTTTGCGGCGGCGGCGCAGCGCGATGCGCCGGATGGCGCACCGGCCCGCCGCGCGGCGCGTCCGCTTGCACGACGCGCTCGAACGCGCTCCAATCGAATCACGCCGGCGGCGCTGCCGCCGCACCGATCAATCTGTCCCTGAAGAGGAAGTGATGCAATTCAACGACATTCTTGCCGCGCTCGACATCGATCTCGCCCAGTGGAAAGGCAATGCGCTGACCGCGCGTTCGCCGCTGGACGGCGCGACGCTCGCGACGCTGGCCGTCGACACGCCCGCCGACGCCGAGCGCAAGATCGACGCCGCGCACGACGCATTCCTCAAGTGGCGCACGGTGCCGGCGCCGGTGCGCGGCGAACTCGTGCGCGTGTTCGGCAACGTGCTGCGCGAGCACAAGGCCGAACTCGGCCGCCTCGTCACGCTCGAAGCCGGCAAGATCACGTCGGAAGGCCTCGGCGAAGTGCAGGAAATGATCGACATCTGCGATTTCGCGGTCGGCCTGTCGCGTCAGCTTTACGGCCTCACGATCGCGTCCGAGCGCCCGGGCCACCGGATGATGGAAACGTGGCATCCGATCGGCGTGTGCGGCGTGATTTCGGCGTTCAACTTCCCGGTCGCGGTGTGGGCGTGGAATGCGGCGCTCGCGTTCGTGTGCGGCGATTCGGTCGTGTGGAAGCCGTCCGAGAAGACGCCGCTCACCGCGATCGCGTGCCACGTGCTGCTCCAGAAGGCGCTCCGCGAGTTCGACAAGACGCATCCGGGCGTCGCGCCGGCGGAACTGAGCCAGCTGGTACTCGGCATGCGCGACGTCGGCGAGGTGCTGACGGCGTCGAAGAAGGTGCCGGTCGTCAGCGCGACGGGCAGCGTGCGGATGGGCCAGGAAGTCGCGAAGGTGCTGAGCCAGCGCCTGGCACGCGGCATCCTCGAGCTCGGCGGCAACAACGGGATGATCGTCGCGCCGAGCGCGGATCTCGACCTCGTCGTGCGCGCGGTCACGTTCGCGGCGGTCGGCACGGCCGGCCAGCGCTGCACGACGCTGCGCCGCCTGATCGTGCATCGCAGCCTCGTCGAGCAACTGCTGCCGCGCATCGAGAAGGCCTACGCGTCGGTGAAGGTCGGCAACCCGCTCGAGGAAGGCACGCTGGTCGGCCCGCTGGTCGATCGTGCGTCGTTCGACGCGATGCAGAAGGCGCTGGCCGATGCGCGCGAGCAGGGCGGCGAAGTGAAGGGCGGCGAGCGCGTCGACGTCGGTCACGCGGATGCGTACTACGTGCGTCCGGCCATCGTGCGGATGCCGAAGCAATCGGCGGTGGTCGAGCGCGAGACGTTCGCGCCGATCCTGTACGTGATGGTCTACGACAACTTCGACGACGCGATCGACGTGCACAACGCGGTGCCGCAAGGCCTGTCGTCGGCGATCTTCACGAACGACATGCGCGAGGCCGAGCAGTTCATGTCGGCGGCCGGCAGCGATTGCGGGATCGTCAACGTGAACATCGGCACGAGTGGCGCGGAAATCGGCGGCGCGTTCGGTGGCGAGAAGGAAACGGGCGGCGGCCGCGAGTCGGGTTCGGATGCGTGGAAGGCGTATATGCGCCGTGCGACGAATACGATCAACTATAGCCGGCAGTTGCCGCTGGCGCAGGGGGTGAAGTTCGATGTTTGATGCTGGGGTGGGATTGGCGTGTTGTTGGCGCTGATTTCATCGGGCGACTGATATAGCGTCGTAATCGTTTCAAGCGGGAAAGCCGGCCATGGGCCGGCTTTTTTGTTTTCTGGTGCGGCGATTGATTGGGACAAGCGACTTTGGGATGTTTTCCCGGGAGTGGATCATTGATAGCGTGTCGGAGATGAGAAATCGTACAAGTACGGAATTTTCGAATTATTTTTGATGCTTCGTATGTGTATGAAAATGAGTCGATTTCTTGTTTTCTTTCAATTCTTTCTATATCTTCATGGCGTTGCATATCGATGGCGGGGAGGGTGATTTTTTGGATTCTGGTTGGTAACGTTTCGACATATTGATTAGGTATGCATATGAAGTGGTGTGGGGAATCGAGAAGATGGCGCGCTTGCCCCAAGGGGCGAGAGGAGAGAGAGGGCTATGGATCGGTGAGCGAAGACAAGGGGAGTGACACTGAGCCCGCGAACATCTCTGGCCTGGTGATCAGAATTTATCGAATGAGTCCCGCACTCTTGGCTTTGCATCTGTCTGGTGTGGCGATTGCTTGGTTTGCTCCGGATGACGCGCTGACTCGTTGGCCATTTATGAAGATGGCGGTAGCTAACGTTGGAGAGGTATTCCCTTTGCTACCAGAGGCGGTGAAGAAATCCAAATTTCCTGATGTGACGGCGCTGTATTTTTTTCTGATGTTGGTCGCGATTCCGATGAGGCTTTCGGTAGGGATTCGCTTTTGTTATTCGTATCGATATCGGGTCGAGGGTGGATATTCTAAAATTTCCATCGTGAAGAAAATTTACTCGATTGTTGTTGTTTTGGTGTTTATGTGCATGGGATTTCATTCGATTTTGGTTGAAGGATATTTCTATGAGTGGAATTTTGTTGCAATAAGCCGGTCGCGCATATGGCTGGGTTTGATTGGACCGTTTTTTGCGGGTGGGGCGGAACTTATCGCTATCGCAGTTGGTGTAGTTGCAATTTTCATTGCATTGCGCCGTGTCTTCGCTTGTAAAGGGGGGTAGGTCATGGTGGGTTATGAAATTGACAAATTGAAATTTTAGTGTGAATAAAAAATAATTCGATATTTTTAACTGCGGCACGGTGGAGAGCGTATGAGGGGGATTTTTGTTTTATTGATGCTTTCATTTGTTTTGTCTGCTTGCATCATTAACCCCGCGAGAGATCGCCCTGTCAGATCGCCGACGACTTTTTTGAGAGATGTCAAGATTGTTGTGGATTCTGGTGATCTTGGGAACGTTGGATTTGTTGGGAATCAGCTAAGGATTGTTTGCGATTCTGGCTCCCCGGAACCAGTTCGCGATAGAGAGGGGACGATTAAGGGATATGGAGTCGACGTGAAATGTACTGCATCCTCTAAAGAATACGAGAAGGAGAGGAATTTCAATTATGGATTGTTTTGGCCTGATGGGATGAATTTCTATAGGGCTGGATTGTCGCTTCCGATTAATGGTGAGGCAATGTGTATTACTCCATTCGATCTTATAGAGGTTTTTGGGGATGTTGAGAAATATCCTGTTTCTCATTGGGGTTCGTGGTCGTATATGTATAAAAGGAGTGACATAAATTCAAGGGCAGTTTTTTCGATTGACAGAAATGGATGTGTCGGTGGTGTTTATGTTTCTTTGAATCGCGAGAGAGTAAGGTGAGTGGTGAAGATAACTGGTCGTGAAGAGTTGTTCAAGGGGATGATTTTGGGGTAGGGTGCCATTGATCTTATCAATAAGAGTCCATTGCTCATGGATCAAATAATTAAATACAATGAAGGTATGCTGAGTAAGGACTTGAATCCAGCCGAGGTTGGTGCGGGCGAACGGGGAATATTCTGGGATCGTGGGCGGCCTGGAATTGTATTTGGGAATTATGCTGGCGTGACGTTTGACAAGTTCGATCCACGTGTATTGGTCGGTATTTTGAGTCACGAGATTGGCCACTATATCAATGACGCACGAGCTCAAGCTCGTGAGCAGTATCACGCGAATGAAATGCGAAACAACTGCATGGTGATGCAGGCAACGACCGGCTTCTTGGAGCAGACAGCCTGGATGCGTCTGCACGCTTGCTGGCCGCAGCGGAGGCGGCGCTGACATCGGCGCGCAATCGTTACGCGTTCGGCGCAGGCGATATTCTGGAACTGCTGTCGGCGCAAGCGGCGCTTGCCGATGCCCGTCAGGAACGGGTGCGAACGCTGGCCGAATGGGAGGCGGCGCGGCTTCGACTGTTTGCCAGCGCCGGCATCATCGGACGATGGGCATTTCGGTAGTACTGGAGACGGCCGTCGCGATAGCTGAAGTACGCGACCGGCCATCTTCGTTTACTTCTCTTCCGTTGGCATGTTCTGCACGACCAGCATCTGCGGGCTCGACAGCGTGATCCCCGCCGCGCGCAACTGCTTGAGGATCTCGAACAGCAGATCGCTCTTCGTCGAACTCGCGATCCGCGGGCTCGACACGTAACCCGTCACGCTCAGCGTGATCCCGTCCGGCGCGAGCTGGCTGAACGTCACCGACGGCGCCGGCTTGTCGAGAATCGCCTGGTGCTCGCGATACGCATCGAGCAGCAGGTCGCGCACCTGCTCCGGATCGGTGTTCAGCGGGAACGTCAGCACCAGCGTTGCGACGCCCTGCGTGCTGTTGCCCATCGTCACGTTGCGCACGTTCTGCGAGATCAATTGCGAATTCGGCACGATCACGGTCGAGCGGTCGCTCAGCTGAATTTCGGTCGCGCGCACGTTGATGCGGCGGATGTCGCCTTCGACGCCCGCGATGCTGACCATGTCGCCCACCTTCACCGGGCGCTCGGTCAGCAGGATCAGCCCCGACACGAAGTTCTTCACGATCTCCTGCAGGCCGAAGCCGATACCCACCGACAACGCACTGACGATCCACGCGAGATTGTTCCACCTGACGCCGAGCAGCCCGAGCGTCATCAGCACGAGCAGCACGTAGCCGACGTTGGTGAACAGCGTGATCAGCGACACGCGCATGCCCGTATCCATGCCGAGCGCGGGCATGAATTCGCCGTCGAGCCAGCGGCGCAGCGAGCGCAGCAGGTAGAACCCGATCGCGAAGCCGATCACGGCGTTCAAGATCCGGTCGGGCATGATGTTCAGGCTCTGCAGTCGCTGGCTGCCGATCATCGCGACCGCGCTGTCGAGCAGGTCGCCCGGCGTCGTGCCGAAACCGCCGGTCACCAGGGCGATCGCTGCGATCAGCATCAGCAGGCTCGTGCCGAAGCCGGACAGGACCGTGCGCGCCTGATCCAGGTGGCGGTCTTCGAGCGCGAACAGGTGCTTGATCTGCTGGCCCGTCGACAGGCTCGACGAGAACAGGCTTTCGCTCGCGTCGCGCGTCAACTGGATCAGGATGTAGGTCGCGCACAGCACGATCTCGAACCACACGAGCTCGTACGTGATGAAGCGTGCGACCGTGATGTAACCGATCAGGAGTGCGATCAACGAGGCGACGATCGCGAGCGTGACGCCGGCATGGATCAGCCCGGCGAGCGTCGAGCGCTGCTCCGGTGCCTCGCCTGCCGCCGCGAGGGCGCTGCGTGCACGATTCGCGCGCAGCAGCGACGCGCCGACCGTCAGCGCGACGACGAGCGACACGATGCCGCGACCGAACAGCGTGACCGACAGGCTGGTGTCGACGATCCGGTTGATCGATTCGAGCGTGCCGGATACCAGCAGCAGCCCGGCCAGGATGCTGGGGAACGGCTTCATCGCGAGCGCGACGGGATCGGCGAGCGCGGGCAGGCGCCACGACGGATGCTTCGTGCAGAGCAGTGCGCGGCCGAGCCCGGCGATCAGTGCGCAGGTCGCGGCGAGCTTTGCGAACTGGTCCCACAGGTCGGTCAGCGACGGCGTGAGTTCGTAGTGACGTGCAACGGCGAGATAGAGGATCTGGATCGCGATGGCCGTCGCGAGGAAGGTCGACAGGGCGGTCGACAGCGCCAGCGCGCTGCGGCGCAAGCGGGTGGGCGGCAGGCGGTTCAGCGCGATCCACGCGAGCCCGCGCTCGATGAGCCGGCGGCCGCCGAGCCAGGCGGCGAATGCGGCGATCAGCAGCACGGTGGTGATCGCCCGCTGCCCCGGCACCCACGACGAGCGCAGCATGTCGAACAGTTCGTCGTCGAAATCCTCGAGCCGCTGGCGATCGTCCGGCGACAGGTGGAACAGCGGCAACCAGAACTGCGCGCTGAAGATGCTGCCCGAACGGAACGCGAGCTGGTTCTTCAGCAGGCTGCGGTGCAGCTTCGCGAACTGCTCGGTCAGGTTCGTGAGGCTCGTCTTCTGGTCGGCGGCCTGCTTCAGCGCGGCGTCGATCTGCGTCTTGCGCGCGTCCAGCGCGGCCCGCTGCTTCGCGACGGCCGGCGCTTCCGGCGCGGCGCCCTCGGCCGGCGCCGGCCCGAGCACGTCGAGCTGCGCCTGAACCTGCGCACGTTGCGGTGTGAGATCGCTCTGCAGTTTCGCGACATCGGTGCTCAGCTCCTGCGCCGAGTCGTCGAGCGCGTCCAGCTCCTTGCTGTTGGACGCGGTCGAAGTCTGCTGCTTGATGCGGTCCAGCTCGGCCTGCATCTGCTTGAGCTGCGCGATGGCGTCGGGCAGGGAAATGGCCGGCGCGGCGGCGCCGACGCCGCTCGCGACGGGCGCGGAGGCTGCCGCCGGAAACGCCGACGCGGTCGCGATCGCCGCGAACTGCAGCAGCGCGATCAGCGCGATCCGGCGGGCGTACGTGGAAAGTCGTTGTATGGACATGGAATGCTTACGTTTTGCCGACAATGCCGGTTGCCGAAAGGCAGCCGGAAGCCGGTAGTTGGCCCGGTAGCATGTTACCGGGGCGCGGAACGCGTGGTTGTACCGATTGCATGTCCTCCTTCGCCGCGATTCGGGCGGCGCGCGCCTGCGCGAAACAGCGGGGGGGCTTGTCCTTGCCGGTCCGCGCGGGGCCCGAGCGGAGGCCAACGGCCGGGGAACGCCGCGCCGACGCGCTTCCCGTATTCGACATACGGTTACGCAATTTACACAATGTCCGGGGGAAAACGGGCGTCGAACGGCTTCGGCGCCCGCCGCGACCGTCATGCCGGCTTGCCCATGCGCCGAACGGGCGTGCCGGTACAATGCAGCGATTCGCACGGCGGCGGTTCGGCTGTCCGCCGGAGAACGACGCACAACGCGACACAACACGACACGATCAGGAGACGCGCCCAAGATGGCCTCAACGGACAGCCTTCCGCAGGCACAAGCCCCATCCCCCTCCATCGACCCCGGCTCCATCTCGGCCCGTCTCGACCGCCTGCCGCCGACGCGCAGCGTCTGGAAGCTCGTCGTGCTGCTGAGCCTCGGCTTCTTCTTCGAACTCTACGACCTGCTGTACAGCGGCTACGTCGCGCCGGGCCTCGTGAAAAGCGGCATCCTGTCCGCGACGACGCACGGCCTGTTCGGCACCACGGGCGTCGCGAGCTTCATCGCCGCGCTGTTCTCCGGCCTTTTCATCGGTACGATCGCGTGCGGCTTCCTCGCGGACCGCTTCGGCCGCCGCGCGATCTTCACGTGGTCGCTGCTGTGGTACACGGCCGCGAACGTCGTGATGGCGTTCCAGGACACCGCGACCGGGCTGAACTTCTGGCGCTTCGTCGTCGGTCTCGGGCTCGGCGTCGAGATGGTGACGATCGGCACGTACATCTCCGAACTCGTACCGAAGCAGATCCGCGGCCGCGCGTTCGCGTGCGAGCAGGCGGTCGGGTTCGTCGCGGTGCCGGTGGTCGCGTTCCTCGCTTACCTGCTGGTGCCGCACGCGCCGCTCGGCCTCGACGGCTGGCGCTGGGTCGTGCTGATCGGCGCGCATGGCGCGCTGTTCGTGTGGTGGATTCGCCGCGAACTGCCGGAAAGCCCGCGCTGGCTCGCGCAGCAGGGCCGGGTCGACGAGGCCGACCGCATCATGCGCGCGCTCGAGGCGAAGGTCGAAGCCGAATACGGGCGACCGTTGCCGCCGCCCGCGCCGGCCGAACCCGTGCCGCCGCGCGGCAGCTTCCGCGACATGTGGGTGCCGCCGTATCGCAGCCGCACGATCATGATGACGATCTTCAACGTGTTCCAGACGGTCGGCTTCTACGGC
Source organism: Burkholderia orbicola (assembly GCF_900100915.1). Taxonomy (NCBI): domain Bacteria; kingdom Pseudomonadati; phylum Pseudomonadota; class Betaproteobacteria; order Burkholderiales; family Burkholderiaceae; genus Burkholderia; species Burkholderia orbicola. The sequence continues at coordinate 2,267,864 of NZ_FNKW01000002.1, forward strand.
TTCGCGAACTGGGTGCCGACGCTGCTGATCAAGCAGGGCATCACGATCACGTCGAGCCTGATGTATTCGAGCGTGATCGCGCTCGCGGCGCCGATCGGCCCGCTGATCGGCCTCGTGATCGCCGACCGCTTCGAGCGCAAGTCGGTGATCGTCGCGATGGCGGCGGCGATCGTCGTCTGCGGGCTGCTGTTCAGCCAGACGACGGTGGGGGCGTTCCTGATCGTGCTCGGCATCGGCCTCACGCTCGCGAGCAACATCATGTCGTACAGCTTCCACGCCTACCAGGCCGAGTTGTTCCCGACGTCGATTCGCGCGCGGGCCGTCGGCTTCGTCTATTCGTGGAGCCGCTTCTCCGCGATCTTCTCGTCGTTCGTGATCGCGGCCGTGCTGCGGGGCTTCGGCACGTTCGGCGTGTTCGCGTTCATCGCGGGCGCGATGGTGGTCGTGATGGCTGCAATCGGATGGATGGGACCGCGCACGAAGGGCATCGCGCTCGAAACCATTTCGAAGTAGTCGGCGCGGTGTGCACGCGTGTCGCATGGTTCGTGCAGCATGCGTGCGATGCGGGCGAGGCCCCGGTTTCCGAGCACCGGATCGCAAAAAATGCTTCGTCATGCAGATCATAAACAGGGCGACACGCTCGAACCGGATGAAACCTGCGTGCCTTCGGACGTGTGCCGAAACCGCGCAACACGCCAGCCTGCCACGCAGCGAACACGCAAGCGGAAACGAGTTGAAACAAAGCGTGACGAAGCGCAATTCCCCGTAAAAGCGTGCTTCCGGCCGCGGCCGACTCGCGTATCGACGAGTAAAATAGGGGGCCTGACGACTCATTAGCCGCCATCGGAGTGCCCGCGTTGCATCAGCGAACGGCTCCACCGCGAAGAGGCGTCGGCGCCTGGCGCATGCGATGCGCCGGACGTGTCGATGGCTTGCGCGGAAGATGCGCCGCTCGCAGCAGCACCATGCGGCGGCCGGATCGGCCGATGGCTTCGAACCTATGATTCTTTCCCACCTGGCGCGGCGCTTTGCGCAGCCGCGTTGCCTCAACCGCGCAATCGCCGCATACGTGGGGCTCGCTGCCGCGGTGTCGATTTCCGTTGTCGCCGAACGGCCTGCCTTTGCCGCGTCCGATGCGCCGTCGTCTGCTGTGCAATCCTCGTCTGTCGCGTCGCCTGCTTCGGCGGCCTCTCGCACGCATCCGGCTTCGTCCGCGCATGCGGTGTCGGGTGCATCGGCCGCAGCGCCGACATCCGGGGCGTCACACGCGAATCACGCGGATTCCGCGAGCGCGGCATCCGGTGCGTCGGCCGCTTCCTCGGCGTCCGCGGCATCTGCGGCATCGGCTGCCGCACCCGCATCGGCCGCCTCCGGCACGCCCGCCAGCGAGGCCGAACCGCCTCCGCCCACGCCGCCGCGTCGGCATCCGCCGCTGTCGGCCGAGGAGGCGCAAAACGCGACGGCGCGCGCGCTCGACATGCGCAAGCGCTTCACGCAGGAAGTCACGCGGCGCCTGAACGTGCCCGCGAGCGAGCAGCGCGCGTACGGCGACCGCCTCCAGAAAGTGCTCGCCGATGCTGATCTCGGCGATCTCGCCGGCGAGTACGTTGCGATGGTCGACCGCGCGCCGAACGTGCAGGCGCTGTTCATCTACTTTCGCGCGACGCCGGCCAATGCGTGGCTGATGATCGGCGCATCGCCGGTCGGCACCGGGCTGCCGGGCCAGTACGACCATTTCCTGACGCCGCTCGGCGTGTTCCATCACTCGCCCGACACGATGGATTTCCGCGCGGAAGGCACGACGAACGAGAACGGCATTCGCGGCTACGGTCACCGCGACATGCGCATCTACGATTTCGGCTGGGTGGACGGCGAGCGCGGCTGGGGCAAGGGCGGCGTGTCGCCGATGCGTTTCCAGATGCATGCGACCGACCCCGACCGGCTCGAAGCGCTGCTCGGCATTCGGCACTCGAAGGGCTGCGTGCGGATTCCCGCGTCGCTGAACACGTTCCTCGACCAGCACGGGCTGCTCGACGACGACTATCAGGCACGCGTCGAGGCCGGCAAGTCGCTATGGGTGCTGCGTCGCGATCGCGACATCACGCCGATCGCGGGTCGCTATCTGGTCGTGATCGATAGTGTCCGCAAGACCCGCCCGGCTTGGTCGCCGCTGCCGGGGCGCGGCGCGTGGTCGAAGCTGCCGAAGGGCGGCGACACGGCGGACTGAGCGCCGGTTCGTCGGGCGCGGGCGGTGTAGAGATGAGAATAAATCCGTTTTATTGAGATATAAGGAAAGCAAACTTTTATTATCCGATCCGGGTTCGTATAGTCGAGTCCAGTTTCGCGGAACCCTGCCGCGCCTGGACCACCACCGACCACACGACCCGCATGAAAACTCTCTACAAGCTCGCTCCGCTCGCGATGCTCGGCGCCTTCGCGACCCATGCCGGTGCGCAAAGCAGCATCACGCTGTACGGTCTCATCTCGGCCGGTGTCGGGTTCGCGACGAACCAGGGCGGCAAGAACGCGTGGCAGGCGCTGTCCGGCACGAACCAGAACCCGCGCTGGGGGCTGAAGGGCAAGGAAGATCTCGGGCAGGGGCTGTCCGCGGTGTTCCAGCTCGAGAACGGCTTCAACGTGATGACGGGCACGGCCGCGCAGAACGGCCGCGAGTTCGGGCGCATGGCGTACGTCGGCCTGGCCGACCGCACCTACGGCGCGCTGACGCTCGGCCGCCAGTACGACGCGATCCACGACTACATCGGGCCGGTGATCATCGCGAGCAACGGCGTGAACATCGGCGACAACGACAACGGCTACAACGACATCCGCGTGCAGAACTCGGTGAAGTACGTGAGCCCCGCCTACTACGGGCTGAAGTTCACCGCGCTGTACGGCTTCAGCAATACGACCGGTTTCGCGAACAACAGCGCGTACAGCTTCGGGCTCGGCTATGAGCGTGGCCCCCTGCGCTGGAGCGTGGTCTATGCGCAGTACAACCATCCGTACAGCGCGACGAACCAGGACGGCGCGATCGCGAACGACTATGCGTCGCCGCTGCTGATCTTCAGCAAGAGCGCGATGTCGCCGGCGGCGTACGCGAGCCGGCAGCGGATCGCGGGCACGGGCGGCTTCTACACGATCGGCCGCGCGCAGTTCGCGGCGATGTTTACCGACGTACGCTACGATTACCTCGACAATTCGCACCTGCACCTGCAGAACCTGGGCGTGAACGTCGTCTACACGATGACGCCGCAGCTCTTTCTCGGCGCCGCGTACGCGTTCACGAACGGCAAGTACGACGTGATCGACAAGCGTCCGAAATGGCATCAGGTGAACCTGCAGGCCGATTACTTCCTGTCCAAACGCACCGACGTCGCGCTGACGGTGATCGCGCAGCAGGCGGCCGGCGACGCGGATCATGCGCAGATCTTCGCGTATGCACGTTCGACCGGCACGCGCCAGATGATGGCGACGCTTGGCGTGCGGCACGTGTTCTGAGCCCCCGACCATGACCCATCCGATCGCATCCCGCCGCACCTTCCTGAAACTCTCCGCGGCGCTGGCTGGGACCGCGCTGCTGCCCGAAACGGGCGCATTCGCGGCTGGCGGCGACGCCGCGCGCCGCACGGTGATCATCGATACCGATCCGGGGCAGGACGACGCCATCGCGATCCTGTTCGCGCTCGGCGCGCAGGACCGGCTCGACGTGCGCGCGCTGACGGCCGTGGCCGGCAACGTGCCGCTCGATCTCACCGAACGCAATGCGCGGATCATCCGCGACTGGGCTGGCCGCACGAACGCGCTGCCGGTGTATGCGGGCTGCCCGCGCCCGCTCGTGCGCGACCTCGTGACGGCCGCGAACGTGCACGGCAAGACGGGGCTGGAAGGCGTCGAACTGCATGCGCCGCGCGCGCCGCTCGCCGCCGGCCACGCGGTGTCGTACCTCGTCGATACGCTGAGCCGCGCGGCGCCGAACAGCGTGACGCTGTGCGCGCTCGGCCCGCTGACGAACCTCGCGACCGCGCTGGTCGAAGCGCCGCAGATTCGCGCCGCGCTGCGCGAGATCGTGCTGATGGGCGGTGCGTTCTTCGAGCGCGGCAACATCACGCCGGCCGCCGAGTTCAACATCTATGTCGATCCGCAGGCGGCCGAAGTCGTATTCGGCAGCGGCGTGCCGATCGTCGTGCTGCCGCGCGACGTCGCGGTGAAGGCGCCGATCACGCCAGCACGCGTCGCGCCGTTTCGTGCGCTCGGCAACCGCTGCGGCGCGATCGTCGCGGACATCATGGAGGCCGAGCTCGCGTACAACAAGAAGCGGCGCGGCGTTGAAGACGCGCCGATGTACGACCCGACGGCCGTCGGCTATCTCGTCGATCCGACGCTGTTCGGCGGCCGCAAGGTGAACGTGATGGTCGAGACGACCGGACAGTGGACGCTTGGCGAGACCGTCGTCGACTGGAACGGGCGTAGCGGCCGTGCGGCGAATGCGACATGGATCAACGAGGTCGATGCGGACCGGTTCTACGCAGCACTCGTCGAACGAATTGCGAAGCTGCCCTGAACATGGGCAGCCACCCGGCGGACCGCGAACGTAATCAGATCTGCTTCGCAATCCATTCACGGCACGCGCGCACGTGCGGGCCGCGATCGTCGGCGGCGAGCGAGATCAGCGAGATCGCACGCGTGACACGCGGTTTGTCGACGCGCAGCGCGACGAGTTCGGGATCGTGCAGATGCATCGTGTAGAGACTCGGCAGCACGGCGGTCGCGAGGCCGTTGCGCGCGAGCGCGTACAGCGGCTCGGTGTATTCCATCCGGTACGTGACGTTCAGGCGCAGCTTCTCGGCGCCGCCGGTGCGATGCAGCGATTCGCTGACGCTGCCGCGCACGAACACCGCGAGTTCGCGATCGACCAGCTTCGCCCACGTGACGCTCTTCGCGCGGGCGAGCGGATCGTCGTGCCGCACGACGATCACGATCTCGTCCTCGAACAGCTGCTGGTAGCGCAGCGTGCCGTCGTCGCCGTCGGGTTCGCGCACGCCGATGCCGAGATCCGCGACGCCGTCGCGCACCGCTTCGACGAGCGCGCTGTTCGGCAGATCGGTGAGCGTGAAGCGCAGCGTCGGATGGGTGCCGCGCAGCGCGTTGAGCGCGGGCAGCAGGCGGCCCGCGACCGACGGGATGAACGCGATGCGCACGGTCTGGATGCGTTCGCCGATGAGCCGCGTCATGTCGTCGAAGGTGCCGCGCGCCTGGTTGAGCAGGCGTTCGGCGAGCGGCAGCACGGCTTCGCCGGCGGTGGTGAGCGTGAGCCGGTGCGCGCTGCGGGCGAACAGGCGGCCGCCGAGCAGGAATTCGATCTGGCGGATCGACGCGGTGAGCGCGGGCTGCGTGAGCGACAGCGCCTGCGCGGCCTGCGTGAAGCTGCGCGCATGCGCAAGGACGACGAAGTGCTGGACCTGCCGCAGCGTGAGCGCGGGGAGCAGCGACGAGCGGTCGGACATCGGGTAATAGCGGTCGGGATGCGGTACGCGGCAGTATAAGACCGCGCTGCACGAACCGACACAGGACAATATTCGGAATCACGGGAGAACCACCATGTCAGCGACTGACACGATGCCGGCGCGCACGCCGGCCAACTGGCTCGAACGACGCTTCGCGCTCGCCGCGCGCGGCACGAGCGTGCGCACCGAGACGATCGCGGGCGTCACGTCGTTTCTCGCGGCCGCGTACCTGCTCGTCGTGATCCCGTCGCTGCTCGCGACGGGCGGCATGGAGCGCGGCGCGGCGACGACCGCGACGATCGTCGTATTCGTGCTGTTCACCACGCTGATGGGGCTCTACGCGAACCTGCCGTTCCTCGTCGGCCCCGGTATCGGCGGCTCGGTGATCATCGGCGTGACGCTCGCGACGACCGAGCACGTCGGCTGGCAGACGGGCCTCGGCATCGCGTGCGTGTCCGGCGTGCTGTTCTTCCTGCTGACGATACTCGGCGCGCGCGGTGTCGTGGTGCGGCTGATTCCGGTGCAGATCAAGCTCGGGCTCGGTGCGTCGATCGGGCTGTTCGTCACGATGCTCGGGCTGCGCAATGCGGGGATGGTCGTCGCGAACGCGAAGACCAACGCGTTCGCGCTCGGCGACTTCTCGCGGCCGGGCGCGCTCGTCGCGCTGATCGGTCTCGCGGTCGCGATCGTGCTGCAGGCCCGCAAGGTGCCCGGCGCGATCCTGATCGCGATCCTCGTCGCGGCCGCGGCCGGCGTGCCGCTCGGCGTCACGCACCTGCCCGCGTCGTTCATGTCGCTGCCGCACAGCATCGCGCCGATCGCGTTCAAGCTCGATATCGGCAGCGCGTTGAGCCTGGCCGCCGCGCCGTACTTGTTCGCGTTCTTCGCGGCGGAATTCTTCTCGACGCTCGGCACCGCGCTCGCGGTCGGCGCGAAGGCGAACCTGCTCGACGAACAGGGCAACCTGCCGAACATCAATCGGCCGTTCCTCGTCGATTCGCTCGCCGCGACGCTCGGGCCGGTGTTCGGCATTCCCGCGCTGACCGCGCTGATCGAATCGGCGGCCGGCGTCGAGGCGGGCGGCCGCAGCGGTTTGTCGTCGCTGGCCGCGGCCGTGCTGTTCGCCGCGATGCTGCTGTTCGTGCCGGTCGCGCTCGCGATTCCGAAGGAGGCGACCGCACCGGCGCTGATCCTGATCGGGCTGTCGATGTTCGCGACGATCCGCCATACGCATTTCGACGACTTCACCGATGCGCTGCCCGTGATGTCGATGGTGCTGCTCACGCTGATGTCGAACAGCTTCGGCACCGGCATCGCCGGCGGGCTGCTGTGCTACGTGCTCGTCAAGCTGCTGGCTGGCCGCTGGCGCGACGTGTCGTGGGGGCTCGTCGTGCTCGCGCTGCCGCTCGGCTATTACTTCTGGACCGTCGTGAAGCCGCACTGAGAGACGGCTTGCGCGACGCATCGCACTACCGAAAAAAGAGACTCATATGAAGGGAACACCAGGCAATGTCCCGGCCGCGCGCACGGGCATCGAGATCACGCCCGCGCATCGGGCCTTCTTCCGCGCGCTGCCGAAGGTCGAGCTGCATTGCCACCTGCTCGGCGCGGTGCGGCACGACACGTTCGTCGCGCTCGCCGAACGCAGCGGTGCGCCGATCGAGCGCGCGGAGATCGACGCGTTCTATGCGCGCGGCGAGAAACCGGTCGGCGTGCTGCACGTGCTGCGCGCGCTCGATAAATATCTGCTGACGCAACCCGACGATCTGCGGCGCATCGCATACGAATATCTGGAAGACGCGGCCGCGCACAACGTGCGGCATGCTGAATTCTTCTGGAATCCGACGGGAACGGTGCGCGTATCGGGCATCGCGTATCCGGATGCGCAGGCCGCGATCGTAACGGCAATCCGCGACGCCGCACGCGATTTCGGGATCGGCGCGCGCCTGATTCCGAGCATCGACCGCGAGCAGGACCCCGACGAAGCGGTTGCGATCGTCGAATGGATGAAGGCGAATCGCGCGGACGAAGTCGCGGGGCTCGGCATCGACTATCGCGAGAACGACCGGCCGCCGGAACTGTTCTGGAAGGCGTACCGCAACGCGCGTGCGGCCGGCTTCCGCACGACCGCGCATGCGGGCGAGTTCGGGATGCCGTGGCGCAACGTCGAGACGGCCGTCGATCTGTTGCAGGTCGACCGCGTCGATCACGGCTATACGATCGTCGACAACCCCGAGCTGTGTGCGCGCTATGCGGAGCGCGGCATCGTGTTTACCGTCGTGCCGACGAATTCGTACTACCTGCGTACGCTGCCGCCGGAGCAATGGGCGGAGCTGCATCCGATGCGCAAGATGCCGGGGCTCGGGTTGAAGATCCATCCGAACACCGACGATCCGACGCTACACAAGGTCGATCCGAGCGAAGCGTGGGAGCTGATGTTCAGCCATTTCGGCTTCACCGTGGCCGAGTTGAAGCAGTTCATGCTGAACGGGATCGACGGCGCGTGGGTTGACGACGCGACGAAGGCGGCGTGGCGTGCGGCATGGGCACCGGAGTTCGATGCGCTCGCTGCAACGCTCCCGGCGGCGGGCTGAACGCGTTTGCTGGCCTGGCCCTCCGCCGGCACGATCAACGGAAGAAGCGCAGCCAGTCGAAGAGGCCTGAATGCTGCGGCGCGCGCCGCTTCGGCGCCGGCGCGCTGCGCGGCCGGAAGTCGGGCGAGAACTGCACATGCGGATCGATCGCCCGCGCGCGCAGCGCCGCATCGTAGAACGATCCGACGATCGGCAGCGCACTGTGCGCGCCCGCGCCCCAGTAGTCGCTGCGCAGCGTCACGCTGCCGTCGTCGAAGCCGACCCACGCACCGGCCACCAGTTGCGGATGCATCAGGATGAACCAGCCGTCGGTGTTGTCCTGCGTCGTGCCGGTCTTGCCCGCGACGTCGATGCGAATCCCGTAGCGCGAGCGGATGTCCGCGCCGGTCCCGTAATCGACCACGCCGCGCATCGCGTCGACGAGCGTCAGTGCGGCGGGCGCCGGCAGCGCGCGTTCCGGCGGCGCGCTGCCGAATGCGGCGAGCACCTTGCCGTCGCGATCCTCGATGCGCGTGATCATCTGCGGCGCGACGTACACGCCGCGATTCGCGATCGTGCCGTACGCGGACACCATCTCTTTCAGCGTGACCGGGCTCGTGCCGAGCGCGAGCGACGGCACCGCGTCGAGCGGGCTGTCGCGCACCCCCATCGCGCGTGCAAGTTGCGCGACCTTCGCGGCGCCTTCCCGCTGCATGACCTGCGCGGTGATGCGGTTGCGCGACAGCGCCAGCCCGTCGCGTAGCGTCATCGGCGCGCCGGTCGGTGGCTCCGCATCGGTCGGCCGCCACACGGCGCGGCCGTCGATCGGGATCGCGACGGGGCCGTCGACGAACGTGTCGCCCGGCCGCATGCCGTCCGCGAACGCGGCGCCATAGACGAACGGCTTGAACGTCGAACCCGGCTGACGCCGTGCCTGTACCACGTGATCGAACGGCTCGCTGCCGAAATCGGGGCTGCCGACCCACGCACGGATCGCGCCGGTGCGCGGATCGATCGCGACGAAGCCGGCCTGCACCTGCGTCTTGCGCTCGCACAGCGCCCGCATGAAGTCGCGATTCGCGCCGAGCTGCTTCAGCGCAACCACGTCGGCGAGCCCGGTGTCGCGGGCCTGCCGATACTCCGGTGTCTGACGCATGAAGCCGCGGAACAGGTCGTTGCGCAGCCCGCAGCCGGACGGCCCGCGCCATGCGCCGTCGGCGATCGCCTGCAGCCGTTCGGTCTGCCGCGTCAGCGCCTGCGTGGCCATGTCCTGCAGCCGTGCATCGAGCGTCGTGCGCACGACGAGGCCGTCGGAGTAGAGATCGTAGTTGTTGCGGTCGGCCCACGCGATCAGCCACTTGCGCAGTTGCACCGCGAAATGCGGCGCGAGACCGGGCTGTGACGTCTGCGGTTCGAAGTCGACGCGCAGCGGCTGGCGCTGTAGTTTCGCGAACTGCTGCGGCGACAGCATGCCCATCTGCGCCATCCGGCCGAGCACGACGTTGCGCCGCTGGACCGCGCGTTCCGGATTCAGCACCGGGTTGTAGTAGCTGTTGCCCTTCAGCATCCCGACGAGCGTCGCGCTTTCCGTGAGGTCGAGCTGGTCCGCCGACTTGCCGAAGTAGGTGCGCGCGGCCATTTCGACGCCGTACGCGTTGTACAGGAACGGCACGGTGTTCAGGTAGGTTTCGAGAATCTCGTCCTTGCTGTACACCGCTTCGATCTTGAACGCGGTGATCAACTCCTTCACCTTGCGCGTGAGCGTCGGCGCGCGGCCGACTTCGTCGGGATACAGGTTGCGCGCCAGCTGCTGCGTGATCGTCGAGCCGCCCTGCCGGTCGCCGGAGAACGTATGCAGGCTGGCCGCGAGCGTGCGGCGCCAGTCGATGCCGTGATGCGCGTAGAAGCGGTGGTCCTCGGTCGCGATCAGTGCATCGATCATGTGCGGCGAGATTTGCTTGAGCGGCACCCATTCGCGGTTTACCGGCCGGAATTCGGCGATCAACTGGCCGTCGGCCGACAGCACGCGCGCGGGGCGGTCGATGCGCGCCTTGCGGATGTCGCCGATGCTCGGCGTGAACGGAACGAACGCGAGCAGGAGCAGCAGGCCCAGCACCGGGATCGCGGCGAGCGTCAGCGCGACGCCGCGCCGGGTCGGGTGGCGCAGGCGGTGGAGCATGCCCGCGCCGAGCGCGCGGACGCGCGTGCGGCACGCGGCGGCGAGCGGCGTGACACGGGCGCGGCAACGGAGCCACGCGTCTCGGAGAAACGGCACGAAGCGGTTCAAGGCGGCAGGAGCGCGGAGGGAAGACGCGCGATCCTAGCAAACGGAACCCGCGCGCGGGCCATGGAAACGGCCGTTTGCTTGCAGGATTTACAGACGATTACGTTTGTTGCCCGCCGCCAACCTTTTATCGTGCGCGGGGCCGCGATTCCACCGACGAAACCACGTTCGCGAGCCGCTGCGCGGCCGCTTCCATCTGCGCGCGGCCGAACCCGCCGAAGCCCAGCACGAGGCCGGGGCGCGCCGTGCCGGGCGCGAACATCGGCGACACTGCACGCACGGCGACACCGGCCTGGGCGGCGCGCGCGACCACGTCGAGATCGTCGATGCCTGCCGCGAGCCACAGCACGACGTGCATCCCCTGGTCGCCCGGCTGCACCCATGCGCGCTCGCGCGGCAGCCGCGCGCCGAGCGTGTCGATCAGCGCCGCACGCTGTTCCGCATAGACGCCGCGCACGCGGCGAATGTGGCGATCGAGATGACCCTCGGCGATGAACGCGGCGAGCACGTGCTGGTCGGCGGTCGGCGCGTGGCGGTCCATCAGCACGCGCGCGCCGCAGAAGGCGGGCACGAGATCGTCGGGCGCGATCACGTAGCCGAGCCGCAGCGACGGAAACAGGATCTTGCTGAAGGTGCCGAGATAGATCACGCGGTCCGGCGCGAGGCCTTGCAGCGACGGGAATGGGTAGCCTTCGTAGCGCAATTCGCTATCGTAGTCGTCCTCGACGACCCAAGCGCGGTGGGCGCGCGCCCACGCCAGCAGCGCATTGCGCCGCGCCATGCTCAGCGGCATGCCGAGCGGGTACTGGTGCGACGGCGTGACGAATGCGGCGCGCGCATCGGGCGCGAGCCGGATGCCGGCGTCGACGTCGAGGCCGTCGGCGTCGACCGGCACGCGCACCATCGCGTCGCGCCGCCCGGTGCTTTCGAGCAGCGCGGTGATGCCGCGATAGGCCGGATTCTCGACCCATGCGCGGTCGTTTGCGCCGAGCAGCACCTGGCTCGCGAGATGCAGCCCCTGCTGCGTGCCGCTCGTGATCACGACCTGGCCGGCATCGCAGCGCACCGAGCGCGACCGGCGCACGTAGTCGGCGATCGCTTCGCGCAGCGGCAGCGCGCCTTGCGGATCGGCGTAGCCGGACGGCGCGCCGGCGCCGCGGGCGCGCAGGCGGTTGCCGAGCCGGCGCCAGATGTCGTCGGGCGCGGTGAGGCCGAGCGGCACCGAGATCGCGAACGGCATCGCCGGCAGCGGGCTGAATTCGCGGGCAAGCCGCGCGAAGGCGGCGGCGGGTTCGGGCAGGGCGTCGCGCGTCGGGTCCAGGCGCGGCGTTGGCGATTCCGGAGCGCTGCCGGGCGATGGTTCCGCGAGCGCATTCGCGACCCGCGTGCCCGCGCCGCCGCGCGATTCGAGAAAGCCTTCGGCGATGAGCTGCGCATACGCGTCGACGACGGTGCCGCGCGCCACCTGCAGCGACGCCGCCAGCAGCCGTGTGGAAGGCAGCGTATCGCCGGGCCGCACGTCGCCGCAGCGCACCGCGTCGCGCAGCGCCTGCGCGAGCTGGCGGCTCAGGTCGCCGGCCGCGCGATCGAGCACGCCGAGCGACGGGATTTCGACGATCCGGGCCGTTCTTGCCATGATTCTGGTCTGCTGAAATTGTTTCAAACCGGCTCTACAGGATAAACCAGTTTGAGATCACAATCGAACCATGACGGGCTAGCACCCGCGCCATTTCCTACCCCGCACGACCGTGGAGCCGACATGTACGTCCCCGCCGATTTCAACGAACCCAACCCCGACGCGCTGCGTGAGCTGATCGTGCAGCATCCGTTCGGCAGCCTGATCACGCACGGCAAGCGCGGGCTCGACGCGAACCACATTCCGTTCGAACTGATGCCCGGCGACGGCGGGCTCGGCGAACTGCACGCGCACGTCGCGCGGGCGAACCCGGTCTGGCAGGACGTCGCGGACGGCGACGAGGTGCTCGTGATCTTCCGCGCCGGCGACGCATACATCTCGCCGAACTGGTATCCGAGCAAGCACGTCGCGCATCGGCAGGTGCCGACGTGGAACTACCGGGTCGTGCATGCGCACGGCCGCATCACGGTGCGCGACGACGAGAAGTTCGTGCGCGGCGTGGTCGCACGGCTGACGCGCACGCACGAGGCGTCGCAGCCGGTGCCGTGGAAAATGGGCGACGCGCCGCCGGACTACATCGACACGATGCTGCAAGCGATCGTCGGGCTGCAGATCGAGATCACGCGGCTCGTCGGCAAGCGCAAGCTCGGGCAGAACAAGGCCGAGGCCGATATTCGCGGAGCGGGCGAAGGGCTGGTCGCGCAAGGTCATCTCGCGATCGGGGAAGCGATGCTGGCGGAGGCCGACGCGAAGCGCGAATGAGCGCGTGACGCGAGCGAGTATCGAGCTCGCTCGCCGCCCAGGTCACTGCGTGCGCGTCGAACCCTTCGCCCCTTCTCCCGCCTGCGCCAGCGCCCCCCGAATCGCCGCCTCCGTCTTGTCGTACCCGCCTTCGCCATAACGCGTATAGACGATCTTGCCGTTCGCATCGATCAGGTACAGCGCGGGCCAGTACTGGTTGCCGTACGCGCGCCACGTGTCGTAGCGGTTGTCCTGCGCGACCGGATAGCGGATATCGAAGCGCTTGATCGCATCGGCGACGTTCTTCGCGTCGCGTTCGAACGGATATTCCGGCGTATGCACGCCGACCACGACGAGCCCCTGGTCGCGATATTTCCGATACCAGTCGTTCACGTACGGAATCGTATGAATGCAGTTGATGCACGAGTACGTCCAGAAATCGACGAGCACGACCTTGCCGCGCAACTGGTCGAGCGTCAGCGGCGCGCTGTTGTGCCAGCGGTCGATGCCGGTGAAAGCGGGCGCCGTCATGCCGGCCGGCGATGCCTGCACGCCCGCGTCGTCGCGGGTGCCGGCGAAGGCGGCGAGCCCCGCCGTGGCGGCGAGGGCGATGACGAGGGCGGCGGTCTTGAGGCGGGGCAGCATGGCGTTCTCCTGATCTTTGCGGGCCGCGGCGCGAGGGCGGCGGCCCGACGGGTTTCGACAGGCCCCATTAGGCGGCGCCGACGTATCTGCGATGTGTCCGGCCCGCCGCGCGTGTGCAACGTTGTGTGTCGCCATGCTGGCGCGATACATTGGGATACAAACGCGTGCCCGCCGTGCGGTATAACAGCGGACATCGCCCCGCCCGAACCCCGACACCGATACCGGCAACGACTCATGGACAAGATCGACCACGTGCTGATCGTCGACGACGATCGCGCGATTCGCGAACTGATCGCGGACTACCTGGAAAAGAACGGCATGCGCGTGTCGCTGGCCGCGAACGGCCGCGAGATGCGCAACGCATTGGACGACGGCGCGCCCGACCTGATCGTCCTCGACCTGATGCTGCCCGGCGAGGATGGCTTGACGCTGTGCCGCGACCTGCGCGCCGGCAAGTTCCGCACGGTGCCGGTGCTGATGCTGACCGCGCGCGGCGAAGAAACCGATCGCATCATCGGCCTCGAGATGGGCGCCGACGACTACCTGGCCAAGCCGTTCGCGGTGCGCGAGCTGCTCGCGCGAATCCGCTCGGTGCTGCGCCGCGCGCGCATGCTGCCGCCCGGCATGCAGGTGACGGAAACGGCCGCGCTGCTCGCGTTCGGCGAATGGCAGCTCGACACGACCGGGCGCCATCTGCTGGACACCGAAGGCACGCTGGTCGCGCTGAGCGGCGCCGAATACCGGCTGCTGCGCGTGTTCCTCGACAACCCGCAGCGCGTGCTGACGCGCGACCAGTTGCTCAACCTCACGCAAGGGCGCCAGTCCGACCCGTTCGACCGCTCGATCGACCTGCTCGTGAGCCGGCTGCGCCAGCGCCTGCGCGACGGCGCGCGCGAGCCGCGCTACATCAAGACGCTGCGTAACGAGGGCTACGTGTTCTCGTCGGCCGTGACCGCCGTCGACGGTACGCCATGAGCGCGCGCCCGCCGTGGCACTGGCCGCGTTCGCTGTTCGCGCGGCTCGCGCTGATCCTGTGCGTGGGCCTCGCGCTCGCGCAGACGCTGTCGTTCTGGCTCACCGTAACCGAGCGCGACCAGGCGACCACGAACCTGATGATGGGCTACATCGAGCGCGAGGTCGCCAGCTCGGTCGCGTTGCTCGACCATCTGCCGCCTGCCGAGCGCACCGCATGGCTGCCGCGCCTCGCGCGGCGCAGCTATGCGTTCATCCTCGGGCCGGGCCAAACCGGCACGCCGCCGGAAGCGCGGCTGTCGGCGCGCGTCGAGCGCTCGATCTCGGACGGCATCGGCGGCGACTATCCGCTGACCGCGAATTCGATTCCCGGCGACCGCGAACATCTGCAGGTGCATCTGCGGCTGACCGACGGATCGCCGCTGACGATCGACATTCATCCGATGTCGACGGTGCCCCTGTCGGGCTGGCTGCCGGCCGTGCTCGTGGTGCAGCTCGCGATGCTGGCTGCGTGCTGCTGGCTCGCGGTGCGGCTCGCGACGCGGCCGCTCAAGCAGCTCGCGCAGGCCGCCGACGCGCTCGGCCCCGACCTGAAGGGCGAGCGGCTGAACGAAGACGGGCCGTCGGAAGTCGCGCGCGCCGCACGGGCCTTCAACGCGATGCAGGACCGTATCGCGCAGTACATGGCCGAGCGCATGCAGATCCTCGCGTCGATCTCGCACGATCTGCAGACGCCGATCACGCGGATGCGGCTGCGCGTCGACGTGATGGACGACGACACGCAGGGCGCGAAGCTGCGCCAGGACCTGCTCGAGATGGAGCATCTGGTGAAGGAGGGCGTCGCGTATGCGCGCACGCTGCACGGCACCGAGGAAGCCGCGCGCCGCATCGATCTCGATGCGCTGCTCGACAGCATCGTGTACGACTACACGGATGCGGGGCAGGACGTCGCGCTGCACAGCCGCGCGCCGCTCGCGCTCGTCACGCGGCCGAAGGCGCTGCGCCGCATCGTCGGCAACCTCGTCGACAACGCACTGAAGTTCGCGGGTGCGGCCGAGATCGACGTGCAGGCGGCGCCGGACGGCGGCGCGGTGATCGCGGTGCTCGATCGTGGGCCCGGCATTCCGGACGATCAGCTCGATGCGGTGTTCGAGCCGTTCCGGCGGGTGGAGACATCGCGCAATCGCGAGACGGGCGGCACGGGGCTCGGGCTTGCGATCGCGAAGCAGCTCGCGCTCGCGATGGGCGGCACGCTCACGCTGAACAACCGGGCCGACGGCGGCGGCCTCGAGGCGAGGCTAACGCTGAGGAACGCGGGATGATGCGACGCGTCGCGCGCGCGTCGCGGCTTCAGGTGCGTGCCGAACCGTGCGATGTGTGCAATGGGTGCGGCGTCACACGCGTTGCAGATGCGCGTCGACGAGCGGCGCGAGCGCTTGCGCATGCACGGCCGCGAGATCGTGCCGGCCGCCCGGCACGACGTGCAACCGCGCATCGGGCAGCCGTTCGAGCAGGCGCCGGCCGGCCGCGACCGGGCTGATCGGATCGTCGTCGCCCCACAGCAGCAGCGTCGGCTGCGCGATACGGCCGATGTCCTGCGACAGGTCCGCACGAAACGTCATGAACCAGTCCGGCAACCGCGGGTTCGCTTCGGCGAAGCCGGCGCGCCAGTCCTGCGCGCCGAGCCCGGCCATGTCGAGGCCGCCGGACGTGACCGTCAGCACGAGATGCGTGACCAGATCCGGCTTGTCGAGCGCCGCGCGCATCGCGATTACGCCGCCCATCGATTGCGCGATCACGGCGGTCGGCCGGTCGACGCTTGCGAGCACATGACGCACGAGACCGTCGAAATCGTCGACGGCCGGATCGCGCGGCGTGTCGCCGAAGCCCGGGTAGGCGACGATCCGCCGCTCGGCCGGATGCGTGAGCATGCCGGCCAGCGGTTGCCAGAACGCGGTGCTGCCCGATGCGCCGGGCAGGAAGAGCAATTGCGATGGAGCGGGCATGGCGTGTTGGTGTTCCGGTAGTCGAGGCGAAGCGGGATGGCGAGCGGCGCGAGCGCGTCAGCAGCGGCCGGTGCGCAGCGCGACGGTCCAGTCGTCGCGACCGCGCGACGCCGCGATGGCGGCGGCCGTGTGCCAGTCGTATTCGACCGCATGGAATTCGACGTTCCAGCCGGCGGCGGTGCGCGACACCATCGCGTAGCGGGCATGCGGCGAGCCCGTCTCGATCCGGTGCGGATGCGGCAGGTCGTCCGCATACGCCTGCAACCCGACGCTGCCCGGATTGACGATCAGCCGGCCGTCGTCGAGCTTCGCGGTGCGCGGCACATGCGTGTGGCCGCACAGGATCAGCGAGGCCGCCGTGTCGCCCGCGCGCTGCGCGACTTCATCGGGCGTGGCCGCGCGGCAGCCGTCGGGCGTGACCGTTTCGAGGAAGTAGACGAGATCGCTGGCGGGCGTGCCGTGCACCATCAGCACGTCGCCGTCGAGCGTCAGGCGTTCGGGCAGCGCGGCGATCCAGGCGCGATGGTCGGCGCGCAGCGTGTCGTGCGCCCAGCGATCGGACAGCCGCATCGCGTCGCGATCGAGCGTCAGCAGTTGCCGCTCGTGATTGCCCTTGATGGTCGGCAGGTCGAGCGCGATCAGGCGGTCGGCCGTTTCGGCTGGATGGAGCGCGCCGGACACGATGTCGCCGAGATTGACGATCACGTCGGCGCCGCGGCGGCGGACATCGTCGAGCACCGCGTCGAGCGCGGCGAGGTTGCCGTGGATGTCGGACAGCGCGGCGATTTTCATGGCGGCAAGTCGATGAGGGGAGTGGCGATTGTCGCCAATTCGACGCGGGTCGTGCAATCGGGTCGTGCAATCGCTTCACGGCATCGGCGCGCGATGCCGCGGCGGGCACGTCAGTCGGTCGCGAGGCGGGCGTACATCGCGAAATCGCCCGGCGTGCCGCGCACCATCTTGTAGGCGCGCAGCAACCCTTCGTAGCGGTAGCCGCACTTCTGCAGCACGCGCGCGGAGCCCGCGTTGCTGGTCAGCACGACCGCCTGCATGCGCATGAAGCCGCCGTGCGTGAACGCCCACGCGGTGACGGCTTCGCACACCGCGCTCGCGATGCCCCGCCCCCAGTGCGACGGCGCGAGGTCGTACGCGATCTCCGCCGAGCGGTTGACGGTGGACACCGTATGCAGCCCGACCGTCCCGGCGAGCGCGCCCGACGCGGTGTCGACGATCGCGAGACGCCGGATCGAATCCGGATCGGTCGATTCGATGTTGTCGAACATCGGCAACAGATCGTCGGGCGAGCGCAGGTTCCAGCTCGTGTGACGGAAAACGTTGGGGTTCGACAGGTAGGCGTACCACGCGTCGAGATCCGCGCGTTCGAGTTGCCTGAGCGACAGGCCGGGGAAACCGGCGCGGGGCGGTGCGGCGATTTTCATCGAGCCCGGCGCCTACGCGGCATGGCGCCGGTACAGCGCCAGCGAACCGGCGAGCGCGAGCAGCATCGCCCCGCATGTGCGTTCGAGCCACAGCGCGCCCGAGCGCTTCAGCAGCCGCACCGCGCGTGCGCCGAGCAGCGCGTAGCCGAACATCACCGCGCCGTCGAGCAGCGCGAACGTGACCGCGAGCGCGACGTACTGCGGCGCGAGCGGCGCCAGCGGATCGAGGAACTGCGGCAGGAACGCGGAGAAGAACAGATAGCCCTTCGGGTTCGTCACCGCGGTCAGGAAGCTTTTCGCGAAGATCGATGCGTTGCGTCCGGAGGCCGTGCCGCGCTGCGCGGCCGCGACGTCGAGCGCTCCCTTCGACATCAGCAGCCGGATGCCGACATACGCGAGGTACGCGGCGCCGAGCCATTTCACGACCGAGAACCAGAACGCCGACGCCATCAGCAGCGCGCCGAGGCCGAGCGCGACTGCGACGATCAGCACGAAGTCGGACAGCATCGCGCCCGCGAAACCGAACGCCGCGCGGCGCACGCCGTAGCGCGAGCCGTTGGTCAGCGCGAGCAGCACGGTCGGGCCGGGTGTCGCGATGCCGACGAACGCGACGGCGGCGAAGATCAGCAGGGTCGTTTCATGCATGAAGAAGCTCCCGGTGGAAAGCGCGCAGCCGATTATCGTCCGCGTCGCCTCGCGCTGTACAGGCGCGGCAGCCGTGACCATGGCCGCGCCCCGACTATCTCAATTTTGACAAGAAACTGTTGTCATTATTCCGCTTTGGAACGGAACCGGTTCCAACTACCATACCGGCCGCAGCGGGCATGCCCGCCGCGTCGTCGCGCGCGGACGTCGCCGGTCTCGCACCGCCGGCGGATGTCGGCGCCCGCGCGCGCTACTCGCAAACAGCCAGCCAGAACAACGGGTTCACCGCCCGGAGACATAAAACCATGAACAAGCAACTGATCGCAGCGCCGCTGCTGCTCTCGCTCGCGGGTGTCGCCGCCGCGCAAAGCTCCGTCACGCTGTACGGCATCGTCGATGCGGGCGTGACCTATCGCAGCAACGAACGGGTCGGCTCGGCGGGCGCGTACACCGGGCATTCGAGCGTCGGGCTCACGACCGGCAACCTGTCCGGCAGCCGCTGGGGCATCAAGGGTTCCGAGGATCTCGGCGGCGGAATGCGCGCGCTGTTCGTCCTCGAGAACGGCTTCGACATCACCAACGGCACGTCCGGCCAGGGCGGCCGCCAGTTCGGCCGGCAGGCGTTCGTCGGCGTCGGCAGCGACCGCTACGGCACGGTCACGCTCGGCCGCCAGTACACGTCGCTCGACGATTTCGTGAGCCCGGTCGGCCCGTCGTCGTTCATCGGCGGCTTCGGCGCGCACCCGGGCGACATCGACGATCTCGACCAGACCGCGCGCGTCGACAGCTCGATCAAGTACACGAGCGCGAACTACTCGGGCTTCACGTTCGGCGCGCTGTACGGCTTCGGCGGCCAGCCGGGGAGCATGAAGCAGCGCAACACGTGGAGCGTCGGCGCCGCATACGCAGCAGGCCCGCTGCGCGTGGGCGTCGGTTACGAGCGTTCGGACAACAGCAAGAAGGGCGCGACCGACCCGACGGCGGGCAAGTGGCAGAGCACCGACGACGGGCTGTTCAATTCGTCGATCAACGAAGGCTATGCGAGCGCGCAGTCGCAGCAGGTGATCGCGACCGGCGCGACGTACGACTTCGGCCCGGCCGTCGTCGGCGTGAACTACAGCAACGTGCAGTACCGCGGCGGCGCGCAGTCGCTGTTCAGCGGCCACGCGACGTTCAACGTCGCGGGCGTGTTCACGCGCTGGAACGTGCAGCCGCAGACGCAGCTGTTCGCGGGCTACAGCTACACGCGCGGCAGCGACGTCGACGGCATCGACAACCGCGCGCAGTATCACAACGTCACGCTCGGCGCGGTCTACGACCTGTCGAAGCGCACCAGCGTGTACCTGCTCGGCGCGTACCAGCATGCGTCCGGCACGACGCTCGACGCGCTCGGCCGGCCGGTGGACGCGACCGCGTCGGTGTCCGACAAGGCGAACGGCCATTCGTCCGATTCGCGGTCGCAGGCGATCGTGAGCCTCGGGCTGCGCCAGAAGTTCTGACGCAGCAGTCGTTGCGCGTGCAACGGGGCTCGCAGCCGATGCGGGCCCCGTTGTCGGCATGCTCGTCCGCAGCCGACGATGCACTGTTCCACCGGCAACGCGTGATCGACATCGTCGATACGCTGCCGAAATACGTCGACGGCTGGGACGGCCCGACGTTCGACCCGGCGAACTGAACGATCGCCGCCGCGTGCCGGTACGGCCGGTGCGCGGTTTTCCCCCTCCGTATTCCCCCTTTCCCTCCCGCTCTGCCTTCCATGCGCGAAATCGCAAAAAACCGATCGCGCAGGACAATATTTTTTCTCTTTCATTTTGATTTCGATTTGTAATAATCGAAGTGACTTCCGGGGAATGAAAATGCAATGCGGTCATATCAGAAAAAATGACGTATTCGCATTGAATGACCCGGAACAAAATGCCGGGAAATGCGCTGAAACCGCGTGGCTGGCAGGCTGTCGTGGCGCGGTTTCGGAGATTTTGCGATCGTTGACGAAAAAGCGCCGGACGGCAAAACGCGTGGAGTGAATAATTCGATGAAACGGCGAATGCGGATTTACCGGAATCACCAATATTTCATGCGCCGCGATTTACAGTGTCGATCATTGTTCGTCTGGGAGCATTATTCATGTCAATGAAACAAATCCGCGCGGCGTTGCTGATCGTGTGCATGGCGATGCTGGCGCCGGCTAGCTACGCGCAGGCGCAATACTCGACCGACTGGCTCGCGAACACGTACGGCACGCTGACCTCGCACGTCGGCAACGGCGCGCGCTCGATGTGGGTCGCGCCCGAAGGCGTGATCTACACGGCGTCGCGCTGGGACGAGAACGCGGGCGGCGTCGCGATCTACCAGAACGGCCAGCCGCTCGGCACGATCGGCATCCACGACGAATTCCATGGCGGCGCGATCACGGGCAATTCGACGTCGCTGTTCGTCGCGCTCGGCTACAACCGCACGTTCGGCAGCGGCTCGGTGGGCCGCTACAACCGGAGCACGAACCAGCGCGACCTGCGCATTCCGGTCAGCACGTGGACGGGCATCCAGTATGCGGACGTGATCACGGGTCTCGCGACGGGCGGCAACCTGCTGTACGTGAGCGATTTCTACGGCAACCGCGTGCGCGTCTATACGACCGATGGCGTGTGGCAGCGCGACATCGGCGTCACGGGCCCCGGCGCGCTGGCGCTCGACGCGGCCGGCAACCTGTGGGTCGCGCGCAAGAGCGCGGGCGTCGTCGCGCAGTTCAGCCCGACCGGTACGGCGATGAACACGCTCCAGATGGCGGCCGGCGCGCGGCCGGCGTCGCTGTACTTCGATGCGTCGATGGGCCGGTTGATGGTGGGCGACGAAGGGCCCGACATGAACATCAAGCTATACGGCGGGCTGCCCGGGCTGCCGGTGCAGGTCGGCACGTTCGGCGTGCAGGGCGGCTATCTCGATACGACCACGGGCATCAAGGGGCAGGTCGGCGACAAGCGCTTCACGCGCGTCGCGGCGCTCGGCAAGGATGCGGCCGGCAACCTGTACGTGCTGAACAACGCCTGGGGCGGCGGCTGGGATCTCGGCCGCAACGGCAGCACCGATCTGCATGCGTACAGCCCGGTCGGCACGCTGCAATGGAAGCTGCAGGCGCTGAACTTCGAGGGAATCGCCGCGCCCGATCCGGTGACGGACGGGACGTTGTTCTACAGCGGCAACAACATATATACGGGCACGGCGGGCGGCACGTTCGTCGCGAACACGGTCGACCCGTTCACCTACCCGAAAGACCCGCGCCTCGACATGAACGACTATCAGCGCGGCCAGCACTTCGGGCAGCTCGTGAGCGTCGGCGGCAACCGGATCCTCGTCGCGTCGGGCCAGAACCCGGGCAACTTCAACTTCTACTACTTCAACACCGCGAGCGGCTACATCGCGATTCCGGCCGGTTCGCTGCCCGGCAAGCCGTTCAACACGACGCTGCAGGTGACGGCCGGTTTCGACATCGACGGCAACGGCGACGTGTGGGCCGGCCTGAACGGCTCCAACGTGATCACGCGCTACCCGATGACGGGCTTCGACGCGACCGGCAAGCCGTCGTGGGGCAAGCCGGTGACGACCGCCGTGCCGAGCAGCGTAGCGCCCGTCACGCGCATCATCTACCAGGCCGACAGCGACACGATGATCCTGGCGCAGGGCCTCGCGGGCAACTGGGACTGGACCGCGATGAACGGGCACATCGAGGTTTATCACGGGTGGAAGAACGGCAACACGAGTGCGCCGAACCCGGTGATCAACCTGACGAGCGCGAACCCGAAATCGATCGCGGCGGCCGGCCACTACCTGTTCGTCGGCTATGTGCACACGGTGCCGAACATCGACATATACGACCTGAACACCGGCGCGCTCGTCACGACGCTGACGAATTCGAACCCGTCGGCGATGGACGTCGGCAACGACGTCGACTCGATGTACGGCGTGCGCGCGTACCTGCGTTCGACCGGCGAGTACGTGATCACGAAGGACAACTACAACGGGTCGAGCATCGTCGTGTATCGCTGGCGTCCGTGAGCGCGCCGGGGCGTCAGAACGATACCGTGGTCGTCAGCGTGACGAGCCGCGGCTCGCCGACCGCGACGATCAGGTTGCTGTTGCTCGACGGATAGTAGGTCTTGTCGAACAGGTTCTTCACGTTCAGCTGGAAGCGGGTCGGGAACTTGCCGATCGTCGTTTCGTACGCCGCGAACGCGTCGACGCTCACGTAGCCGGGCAGCGTGAAGCTGTTCGCCGTGTCGCCGGAGCGGGCGCCGACGAGACGCGCGCCGCCGCCGAAGCGCCAGCGCCCGGGCAGGTTCGCGATGGCCGTGTCGTATACCGCGAACAGGCTGCCCGTGTGGCGCGCGACGTTGACGAGCGGCGTGTTGCTGTCACGATCGTTCGCGTTTGTATACGCATAGCTGCCGATCACGCTCAGGTGGCGCGTGATCTGCCCGGCCACGTCGAGCTCGATCCCGCGCGAGCGCGCGGTGCCGATCGTCGATGTGAGGTCGCCGACCGTGACCGCGACGTTGCGCTTGTCGATCTGGTACACGGCGAGCGTGCCCGTGATCGCGGGCTTCAGGCTGAACTTCAGCCCGGCCTCGAGCACGCGGCCGTATTCCGGCGCGAGTGGCGCCGCGACGTTCGACGCGACGTTCGGCTTGAACGAGCGGCTCACGTTCGCATAGGCGGTGAGCGCCGGCGTGAGCGCATACGCGAGCCCGAACTGCGGCAGCCAGACGCTGCCGCGCGAGCGGTCGGCGAACACGAACGGCCGGCCCATCCCCGATTCCTGTTGCCAGTTTTCCCAGCGCAGCCCGCCTACCGCGGTGAGGCGGTCGGTGATCTTCACCGAATCCTGCACGATCGTCGAATACGCATGCACGACCGAGCGCGAATCGCTCTGCTTCGCGTTGGGTATGCCACCCGGCGCGAGCAGGCCGTACACGGGATCGTAGAGATTGAAGCCCGTCGTCGCCTTGCCGCGGATCGTGTCGCCGCGGAAGCTGCGCTGTCGCTCGTATTCGCCGCCGACGTAGATCGCGTGCTGCATCCCCGCGAGCGTCACGTTGCCGAGTAGGCCGAGCGTCGCGATCTGGTCGGAATCGTTGCGCCCGAGGTTCGCATCGGACGAGCGCGTCAGCGCGCCGGTTCTGCTGTTGAACGCGGTGGCGCGGGTGATGAACTGGTCGTAGCGGTCGCGGCCCCAACCGTAAGTCGCGCGCATGCGCCATGCATCGGAGAAGCGGTGCTCGATGCGTGTCCGCAGCGTTTCCTGGATGCCGCTGCTTTGCGACCACGCTTCCTCGTAGCGGCGATAGCGCAGTGCCTCGTCGAGCTGGCCGTTCACGAGCACGGTGCCGCGGTCGAACGGCATCGTGTAGTCGACGTACTGGTAGCTGACGTCGATCGACGTGTTCGCGTCGTGCCACGACAGCGCGGGCGCGATCAGCGCGTTGCGTTCGCGGCCGAAGCTGCGCCAGTAGCGGCTCGTGTCGTATTCGCCGGTCAGCCGGAAGGCGAGCGTGCCGCCCGCGATCTGGCCGGGCTTGCCGAGCGGCCCCGTGAGGTCGAACTGCGCGTTGCTGCCGCCGTGGTTCGTGCGCGATGCGGAGATCGAGCCGCCGAACGTGTCTTCCGGCTTGCGCGTGACGAGGTTGATCACGCCGCCTGGGTCCTGCATCCCGTACAGCAGCGAAGCGGGGCCCTTCAGTACTTCGACGCGATCGATCGTCGCGAGATAGCTGTGCAGCACCGGCGTGCGCACGCCGTCGACCAGCACCGAGCCGTCGTTGTTCGATCCGAAGCCGCGCTTGATGAACGCGTCGCGCGTGCCGCCGAGCGTGTTGGTCTGCGTGACGCCGCTGATGTTGCCGAGCACGTCGTCGAGCGAGCGCGCCTGCTGGTCCTGCATCACGCTGCTGCTGACCACCGCGACCGATTGCGGGATCTCCTTCAGCGCCCGGGCGTCGCCGCCCGCGATGCTGGTCGTGCGCGGCTGATAGCCGATCGTCGGATCGACGGCGGCCGATGCGTTGATGCTGATGGCCGGGAGTTCGTGTTCGGCGGCCGGCGCGGCGGCGGGCGCGGGCGCAACGGGGTCGGCGCCGGCCGCGTGCGCGCCGCTCGCGACGCACAGGGTGAGCAGGGCAGGCAGGGGTATGCGCCACGGATGCAAGGTCCGGGCGCGGCAGGGCGTTCGACGGGATGGCATGAATCGATGCAGGAAGAGGAATGCTAAGGATCGTGTTGCGGGTGGCAGTGTTGCGGTGGGATCAGCGTGCGCATGATATATGTAATGAGAATCGTTTGCAATTGTAATGGGGCGGCCGGCGGCGCTCGGTTGCCGGGCTGTCGGCCGTCTGCTACCGTAGCGGCCAAAATCAGACGCAGTGAAATTCAACGAGAGAGCCGGGGGCCGCACCATGTCATCTTCCTGTCCCGTCGCGTTTAGCGCGACGCCACGCACCGCGCACGCGCGTGCGGGCGATGAAGTGATCGCAGCCGTGTACCGCCGTTCGAACGATTAGAGCGACGCAAGCGCATTCAATCGGCATCGCGCCGGGCTTCGATCATTTCAACCACCACGCTAGACGGGAGACCCCCCATGAAGAAGATTTCCGCGCCGTTCGCGGCGGCCGCGCTGGCGGCCTGCGCGCTGCTGGCGGGCGTTCAGCAGGCCGCCTGTGCGGCTTCGAACGCCGAACCCGCGATCGACGCGCACTACGGTGCCGTGATCGAGGCCTATACGCAGGACATGGCCGCCGCGAAGACGAAGTACGACGGCAAGCGCCTCACGTTCGTCGGCGCCGTGATCCGGATGGGCAGCGACCCGGGCGGCACGTACTTCGGCGCGCTGACGGCCGACGGTGAGCAGTTCGACACGCATTTCGACGTGGCCGACCAGGATGCGCTGAAGCCGAAATTCCCCGGCGGCGAGATCAAGCCGTTCGTCACGTCGTCGGCGTTCCGGTTCAGTTGCGTGAACGAAGGCTATATCGATGCGCCGGTGCTGCCGGGGTTGAAGCTCGCGCATTGCCGGCTCGCCGATTGAGCTGAGCGATGGGCGGGGGCCGGCGTGCGAGGGTCAAGCCGGCTCGGGCGCAGCAGTAACCGCTCGATTACGCGCCGCGTGCCGGACGGTCCGCCTGCGGATCTACAGATCGAGTACCAGCAGGTCGGTGCGCGATCGTGAGCAGCACGGCATGAACTGGTCGCCGGCCGCCTTTTCGTCGTCGGTCAAGTACGTATCACGATGATCGGGCTCGCCTTCGAGCACGCGGGTCAGGCAGGTGCCGCACACGCCTTGCTCGCACGACGTCAGCACGTCGACGCCGTTCGCCGCCAGCGCCGCGATCACCGTGCATTCGGCCGGCACGTCGATCACCTTGCCGCTGCTCGCGATTTGCACCTGGAATGCGCGGTCGGCGCCGGACGGCACGACCGCACCGCCGAAGAACTCGTAGTGCAGCCGGGCTTCGCTCCAGCCGCGCTCGCGCGCCGCGTTCAGCACCGCATCCATGAAGCCGCGCGGGCCGCATACGTACAGATGCGTGCCGTCTGGGGCGCCGGCGAGCACGGCAGCCAGATCGAAGCGTTGCGCGGGATCGCCGTCGTCGACGTGGAAGCGGACGCGATCGTGAAACCCCGCCGTGTTGATCCGCTCGACGAAGGCCATGCGATCGGTCGAACGCGCGCAGTAATGCATGTCGAACGACGTGCCGGACGAAGACAACCGTTCCGCCATGCTCAGAATCGGCGTGACACCGATCCCGCCGGCGAGCAGCAGATGGTGCGGCGCGTCGGGCGCGAGCGGGAATTGATTGCGCGGCAGGCCGATCCGGACGGTATCGCCTTGCCGGACGTCGTCGTGAATCGCGCGCGACCCGCCGCGACCGTCGGCCTCGCGCAGCACCGCGATCTGATAGCGGTCGCGTTGCTCCGGATGGTTGCACAGCGAGTACTGGCGCACGAGCCCGCCCGGCAGATGCACGTCGATATGGGCGCCGGCGTCGAAGTGCGGCAAGGGCGAGCCGTCATCGCTGACGAGTTCGAAGCCGCAGATGTCGCGCGCTTCCTGCCACTTGCGCGCGACCCGAACCGTCAAGGTCGTGCCGCTCATGACGTCTCCCTGACCTGCGCGACCGGAATCACGGGCCGCTGCGGGCTCGCCGCGTGTTCGGCGGCGAGCAGCCGGTCGATCACCTTGCGCGACAGCACGCCGCCGGCATCGATGTTGAGCTTGAGGAGCGTGCGCTCCGGCCATTGCTCGAGATTGCGCTGCTGGCGCTCGAGCATTTCGAGATCCTCCGCGAAGATCTTGCCCTGGCCTTCGCGGATCTCGGCGGTCAGCGCGGCGTCGTCGGGCCGGAAGTTGCGCGCCATTCCCCAGAAGTACCAGATCGACGTGTCGGTCTCGGGCGTAATGAAGTCGACCACGATCGACGACGCCTTCTTGTTCGCCGGCGCATCGTAGCCGCCGTGGCCCGCATGCGCGACGCCCACTTCGATCATCACGTGGCTCGGCGGCGTGAAGCGGCAGATCTGCCAGCGGTCGACCGGGATGTCGTCGGCGAGCCCGTTGCCGCGCAGCGCCATTCGCCAGAACGGCGGCGGCATCACGTTTTCCATGAAGCGGCTCGTGACGACTTCGTCGCCATGGCTGGTGGTCTTCGGCGGCGCTTCGTCGATTTCCTTCTGGCCGATGCTCGACGCATGCACGTAGGTTTCGTGCGTGAGGTCCATCAGGTTGTCGATCATCAGCCGGTAGTCGCAGCGGATGTGATACAGGCCGCCGCCGTGCGCCCAGGCCGGATCTTCGGCCCAGGCCAGCGCCGGCAGTTTGGCGGGATCGGCTTCGGACGCATCGCCCGGCCAGACCCACACGAAGCCGTACCGCTCGACCGCCGGGAAGCTGCGAATCGACGGAAACCCGCCGACCCGCTGGCCCGGCATGCCGGCCGGCTTGCCGTTGCAGCCCATTTCGAGCCCGTGATAGCCGCACACGAGCACGCCGTCGCGCACGAACCCGAGCGACAGCGGCGCGCCGCGGTGCGGGCAGAAATCCTCGAGCGCCGCGACGTGGCCGTCCGCCGTGCGGTACAGCACCATCGATTCGTTGCAGATCTTGCGGCCCAGCGGCTTGCCGTCGATCTCGTCGGGCGTGCACGCCACGTACCACGCGTTCTTGAGAAACATGTTCCTTGTCTCCTTCGGGGCGGTGCCGCCGGGGAGGCGGCCCGATCTTCATTCCGTGTACTGAATGAGATTCAGTGTACTCATCGATATGGGCCGGAGCAAGGCGGGCGGTATACTGGTTTTCCCGGGAAATGGCGCGAAGCCGCGCTATGCCGACGGTGCGCGCAACCGGTGCGTGCCGCCTATGTCATCGACTCATCCATGGAAAAAACGACTCCCGCCGACCTGCCGGCTTTCCCGATCGACCTGTACGACGAACCCGGGCACCTGATCCGGCGCGCGCACCAGATCGCGGTCGCGATGTTCTACGAGAAGCTGGGCCGGGACGTGACGCCCGTGCAGTACGCGGTGCTGCGGATGCTGTACGAGAATCCGGGGCTCGACCAGGTGACGCTCGCGCAGCGGGTCGCGCTCGACACGTCGACCACGGCCGATCTCGCGGTGCGGCTCGAAGCGAAGGGATTGATCGTCCGCGAAGTGCTGCCGCGGCGTCAGCGGCGCCTGCTGTTGACGCCGGCGGGCGTCGAGCTGCTCACCCACCTGATTCCGTCTGTGACGGAATTGCGGGCCGGGCTGTTCGACGGGATGGGCGAGGACGATTCGCAGGAGCTGATGCGCCTGCTACGCAAGTTCGTGCATTTGAACAACGAGCAGAGCCGCGCGCCGCTGCGGGTGAGCGAGGATTCGTAGCGGCTCGGAGCCTGGAGCGATGGCGCAGAAGGGCGGCGTGCGCCGCCCTGGCCGTCAGCCGCGTGATGCTTCGCCTTCCAGCCGCCGCACCGCTTCCGCGACTTCGTTCCTGAAGCGCACCAGCGCCGCCTGCTCCGGCACCGGCGGCTGCACGGCCGCCCACAGCATGTCGATCAACTGTGTGGCCGTCGTTTCCGTATCGAGCTTGCGGTGCCCGAGGATCGCATCCCACAGCACGTGCTCCATCGGCCCGAACACCATCGAGCGCAGCAGGCTCAGCGGCAGATCCGCGCGAACTTGCCCGGCCGCCTGGCCGCGCGCGAGCACGTCCATCAGCGGCGCCGTGTAGCGGCGCTGCAGCGCGGTGAGCTCGTCGCTGAGCGCATGCTGCTTCGCGCGGCCTTCCGACAGCACCAGCGCACACAGCCCCGTGCCGTTCACGAGCATCAGCCGCAGGTGGGTGCGCACGATGAACGCGAACTGCTGCTGCACCGACGCGTCCCGCGGCATCCCGTGTTCGAACGCGGCGATGATTTCGTCGTACCAGTCGGCGATCACGCGCGCGCACAGCTCGCGTTTGCCGCGGAAATAGCTGAACACCGTCGCCTCCGACACCCCCACCCGCTGGGCGATCTCGGCGGCCGTCGCATGCTCGTAACCTTTTTCGGCGAACACTTCACGGCCGGCGCGCAGGATGTCCTGCACGCGCTGCTGGGATTTGCGCCCGGCGGGTGCGCGCGACGAGTCGGCGCGGTCGGCTTTGGCGGTGGCGGTCATGGTGTCGGCGGGAGCGGCTGTCATGCTCGCATCATATCTGAGTATCACTCAGAAAACTATTGACGCCGAACCGGGCGAGGCGCGAAACTGTGCAAAATTTCCGCTGTATTGGTCAATGAATCGACGTATTCATTCGATTTGAGCGAAACTCAGAAATCGGTGAGTACGACACACTTTCTGGAGACGGAGGAGACATGATCAACCTGCCCGGCGTGCAATTCATGCTCGGTGAAGACATCGAGATGCTGCGCGACGCCGTCGCGACGTTTGCGGCGAAGGAAATCACGCCGCGCGCGGCGGAGGTCGACCGCACCGACCAGTTCCCGATGGATCTGTGGAAGAAGTTCGGCGATCTCGGCGTGCTCGGCATGACCGTCTCCGAGGAATACGGCGGCGCGAACATGGGCTACACCGCGCACATGGTCGCGATGGAGGAGATCTCGCGCGCGTCGGCGTCGATCGGCCTGTCGTACGGCGCGCACTCGAACCTGTGCGTGAACCAGATCCACCGCAACGGCACCGAAGCGCAAAAGCAGAAATACCTGCCGAAGCTCGTATCGGGCGAACACATCGGCGCGCTCGCGATGAGCGAGCCGAACGCCGGCTCCGACGTCGTCAGCATGAAGCTGCGCGCGGACAAGCGCGGCGACCGCTACGTGCTCAACGGTACGAAGATGTGGATCACCAACGGCCCCGATTGCGACACGCTGGTCGTCTACGCGAAGACCGATATCGAAGCCGGCCCGCGCGGCATCACCGCCTTCATCGTCGAGAAGGGGATGAAGGGCTTCTCGGTCGCGCAGAAGCTCGACAAGCTCGGCATGCGCGGCTCGCACACGGGCGAGCTGGTGTTCCAGGACGTCGAGGTGCCGGAAGAGAACATCCTCGGCCAACTGAACGGCGGCGTGAAGGTGCTGATGAGCGGCCTCGACTACGAGCGCGCGGTGCTGTCGGGCGGCCCGACGGGCATCATGGCCGCGTGTCTCGACGCGGTCGTGCCGTACATCCACGACCGCAAGCAGTTCGGTCAGGCGATCGGCGAGTTCCAGCTGATCCAGGGCAAGGTCGCCGACATGTACACGACGTTCCAGGCGTGCCGCGCGTACCTGTATGCGGTCGGCCGCCATCTCGACTCGGCGGGCAGCGACCATATTCGCCAGGTGCGCAAGGACTGCGCGGGCGTAATTCTCTACACGGCCGAGAAGGCGACGTGGATGGCCGGCGAGGCGATCCAGATCCTCGGCGGCAACGGCTACATCAACGAATACCCGGTCGGCCGGCTGTGGCGCGATGCGAAGCTCTACGAGATCGGCGCCGGCACGAGCGAGATCCGCCGGATGCTGATCGGCCGCGAGCTGTTCGCGGAAACGATGTAACGCCCCACGTCACGCGAACGGAGCCCCGTCGATGCCGATCATCGAATCGAAACTGAACCCGCGTTCGGAAGACTTCCGCGCGAATGCCGTGGCGCTCGAGGCGGTCGTCGCCGACCTGCGCGCGAAGATCGAACAGCTCGCGCAGGGCGGCGGCCAGGCCGCGCGCGACAAGCACCTGTCGCGCGGCAAGCTGCTGCCGCGCGATCGCATCGCACAACTGCTCGATCCGGGCGCGCCGTTCCTCGAGTTCTCGCAACTCGCGGCGAACGGCATGTACAACGACGACGCGCCGGGCGCGGGCGTCATCACCGGGATCGGCCGCATTGCCGGCCGCGAATGCGTGATCGTATGCAACGACGCGACGGTCAAGGGCGGCACCTACTACCCGGTCACCGTGAAGAAGCACGTGCGCGCGCAGGAAATCGCCGCGGAAAACCGGCTGCCGTGCGTGTACCTCGTCGATTCGGGCGGCGCGAACCTGCCGAACCAGGACGACGTGTTTCCCGATCGCGACCACTTCGGCCGCATCTTCTTCAACCAGGCGACGATGTCGGCGGCGGGGATCGCGCAGATCGCCGTCGTGATGGGTTCGTGCACGGCCGGCGGCGCATACGTGCCGGCGATGAGCGACGAGTCGATCATCGTGAAGGAGCAGGGCACGATTTTCCTCGGCGGGCCGCCGCTCGTGAAGGCCGCGACCGGCGAGGAAGTGAGCGCCGAGGATCTCGGCGGCGGCGACGTGCATACGCGCCTGTCGGGCGTGGCCGACCATCTCGCGCAGAATGACGCGCATGCGCTGTCGATCGCGCGCAACATCGTCAGTCACCTCGCGCCGAAGATCGCGCCGCCGCTCGCGCTGCGTGAGCCGAAGCCCCCGCGCTACGACGCGAAGAGCCTGTACGGCGTGATTCCGGTCGATACGCGCAAGCCGTTCGACGTGCGCGAGGTGATCGCGCGCATCGTCGACGATTCCGAATTCGACGAATTCAAGGCGCGCTTCGGCACGACGCTCGTCACGGGCTTCGCGCATATCTGGGGCCATCCGGTCGGGATCGTCGCGAACAACGGCATCCTGTTCTCCGAATCGGCGGTGAAGGGCGCGCATTTCATCGAGCTGTGCTGCCAGCGCAAGATCCCGCTCGTGTTCCTGCAGAACATCACGGGCTTCATGGTCGGGCGCAAGTACGAGAACGAAGGCATCGCGCGGCATGGCGCGAAGATGGTGACGGCCGTGTCGAACGCGAAGGTGCCGAAGTTCACGGTGATCATCGGCGGCTCGTTCGGCGCCGGCAACTACGGGATGTGCGGCCGCGCGTTCGGCCCGCGTTTCCTGTGGATGTGGCCGAATGCGCGGATCTCGGTGATGGGCGGCGAGCAGGCCGCATCGGTGCTCGCGACCGTGCGTCGCGATGGCATCGAGGCGAAGGGCGGGTCGTGGTCGGCCGAGGAAGAGGACGCGTTCAAGCAGCCGATTCGCGACCAGTACGAGCGCCAGGGCCATCCGTATTACGCGAGCGCGCGGCTGTGGGACGACGGCGTGATCGACCCCGCGCAGACGCGCGACGTGCTCGGGCTCGGCCTGGCCGCGTCGATGAACGCGCCGATCGACGACACGCGCTTCGGCGTGTTCCGCATGTAACGCCCGGGAGGAACGACCGATGCGATACGAAACGATCAAGGTAAGCGAAGCCGGCCGCGTGGCGACCGTCACGCTCGCGCGTCCCGACGTGCGCAACGCGTTCAACGAGACGACGATCGCCGAGCTGACCACCGCGTTCGAATGGCTCGATGCGCACGAAGGCGTGCGCGCGATCGTGCTCGCCGCGGAAGGCGCCGCATTCTGCGCGGGCGCGGACCTGAACTGGATGAAGAAGATGGCCAGTTACTCGGACGACGAGAACCGCGCCGATGCGCGCAAGCTCGCGCGCATGCTCGAAGCGATTTATCGCTGCGGCAAGCCGGTGATCGCGCGCGTGCATGGCGACGCGTATGCGGGCGGCGTGGGCCTCGTCGCGGCGGCCGACATCGCGATTGCCGCCGACGGCGTGAAGTTCTGCCTGTCGGAAGCGCGGCTCGGGCTGATTCCCGCGACGATCGCGCCGTATGTCGTGCGGGCGATGGGCGAGCGTGCGGCGCGCCGCTACTTCACGACGGCCGAGGTGTTCGACAGCACGCGTGCCGCGTCGCTCGGGTTCATTCACGATGCGGTGCCGGCCGACGCGCTCGACGAAACGGTCGCGAAGCTGGCGGCGACGCTGGTCGCGAACGGCCCCGACGCGGTGAAGGCGTGCAAGCGGCTCGTCGCCGATGTGGCTGGCCGCGCGCTCGACGCGACGCTGATCGAGCAGACCGCCGAGTGGATCGCGAAGACCCGTGCCGGCGCGGAAGCGCGCGAAGGGATCGCGTCCTTCCTCGAAAAGCGCACGCCGTCGTGGCGTGAATGATCGCGTGACCTCAACCTTCCGGACGACATCGAAGCCATGTTCGACAAGATTCTGATCGCCAACCGCGGCGAAATCGCGTGCCGCGTCGCCGCGACGTGCAAACGTCTCGGGATCGCGAGCGTCGCCGTCTATTCCGACGCGGATGCGAACGCGAAACACGTGGCCGCGTGCGACGAGGCCGTGCACATCGGCGGCTCGGCCGCGGCAGACAGCTACCTGCGCATCGAGCGCATCATCGACGCCGCGCGCACGACCGGCGCGCAGGCGATTCACCCCGGCTACGGTTTTCTGTCGGAGAACGAAGATTTCGCGCAAGCGTGCGAAGCGGCCGGCATCGTGTTCATCGGGCCGCCGGTCGACGCCATCGCGGCGATGGGATCGAAGGCCGCCGCGAAGGCGCTGATGCACGCGGCCGCCGTGCCGCTCGTGCCCGGCTATCACGGCGACGACCAGGACGCGGCCAACCTGCATCGCGAGGCCGATCAAATTGGCTACCCGGTGTTGCTGAAAGCCAGCGCGGGCGGCGGCGGCAAGGGGATGCGCGTGGTCGAGCGCTCCGAGGACTTTCCCGCGGCGCTTGCATCGTGCCAGCGCGAAGCGGCAAGCAGCTTCGGCAACGATCGTGTGCTGATCGAGAAATACCTGACGCGCCCGCGTCACGTCGAAGTGCAGGTGTTCGGCGACACGCACGGCAATACCGTGTACCTGTTCGATCGCGACTGCTCGGTGCAGCGCCGTCACCAGAAGGTGCTCGAGGAAGCGCCGGCGCCGGGCCTGCATGAGGACGTGCGTCAGGCGATGGGCGAAGCGGCCGTCGCGGCCGCGCGCGCGGTCGGCTATGTCGGCGCGGGCACCGTCGAATTCATCATGACGGGCGAAGCGTTCTACTTCATGGAAATGAACACGCGCCTGCAGGTCGAGCACCCGGTGACCGAGATGGTCACGGGGCTGGATCTCGTCGAATGGCAACTGCGCGTCGCGGCGGGCGAGCCGCTGCCGCTGAAGCAGGAGGAACTGCGCGTGCAGGGCCATGCGCTCGAAGCGCGCCTTTACGCGGAGAACCCGGCGCGCGGCTTCCTGCCGTCGACGGGCACGCTGAAGCATTTGCGGTTGCCGGCAGGCGTCGAGTTCGACATCGGTGCGGCGGTGCGCGTCGACAGCGGCGTGCGTGAAGGCGATGCGATCACGCCGTTCTACGATCCGATGATCGCGAAGCTGATCGTCCACGGCGCGGATCGTGCGGAAGCGCTGGGCCTGATGCTGCGTGCGCTGCGCGCGTGCGAAGTGGTCGGCCTGCATACCAACGCCGCGTTCCTGCAGCGGATCGTTGCGTGCGAGCCGTTCGCGATCGCCGATCTCGACACGGGCCTGATCGAGCGCAACCATGATGCGCTGTTCGCGCCGCAACAGCCGCCGCGTGCGACGCTCGCACTCGCCTGTGCGGCACTGCTCGCACGCGAACGCGCCGCCGCGCAGGAAAGCGCGTCGCCGTGGAGTTCGCTGCCGGACTGGCGGCTGAACGGCGGCTATCGCCGCACGCTCGAATGGCATGCGACCGATCGCGAAGCCGACGTGACGGTCACGTACGAGGACGACGGCGCGGGCACGCGCATCGCGATCGGCGACGCGGCCGCGCAACCGTTCGCGTGGACGCACGGAGCCACGCCGCTCGATTTCGACGTGACGCTTGGCGGCGTGCGCAGCAGCGGCCGCGTGTATGCGGACGGCGACACGTTCCATGTGTTCACGCAGGGTGCGGCCGAGACGTTCGAATGGCGCAACCTGCTCGCGCATGCGGGTGACGCGGAGCAGGGCGGTGGCCGCCTGACCGCGCCGATGCCCGGCAAGGTGATCGCGGTGCTGGTCGAGCCGGGGCAGAAGGTCGAAGCCGGTACGCCGCTGATCGTGATGGAGGCGATGAAGATGGAGCACACGATCGGCGCGCCGAGCGCGGGCGTCGTCGCTGAAGTGCTGTACGGTGTCGGCGACCAGGTCGCGGACGGCGCGCAGTTGCTGATGATGGCGGAAGGCTGAGCGGGCCTTGTTGCTGTACGCGGGCCGGTTGCCGTGGCGGCCGGCCCGCGAGAAAGCGCTTCGTAATTTCCCGTACGCCCGTCGTCGCGGCGATGCGGCTTCGATATCGACAACACGCGAAGAAGCTATACGTCTAAGCAACATACATCTTTCGAAGGCCTTACGATCTTCGCCGTTCCTGCCACACCATCGCGTGCCACGCGCAGTGCGGACCTCCATCTTCCCGCCCCTCGACACCGTCGTGTAACAAGTCGAACATAGCATCTCGGCGTCGATATGACCGGCGCGGCTTTGCGTCCGCGTCACGTCATCATCCTCACGGAGAACCGTTATGCGAACGTCGGCCCTACGGCCTTTCGCGGTCGTCGGCCTGATCGCGCTGACCGCCGTCCTCGGCGCCTGCAACGACGACCTGACCGCACCCGCCGCGCCCGTCGCGCAGCAGAAGGCCGCGTGCGGCGGCGCCGTGGTCGCCACCGCGCAGATGCGCTGCCCGCCGGGTTTCACCGCGCCTGCGTCGTCGCCCGCTTCCTGATACCGGCCGTTTCCACCAGAAAACCCATCAAGAGCAACCAGCATGGCCACTCATTCGCGACGCGATTTTCTGAAGTTCTCGGCCGGCCTCGCCGGCGCGACCGCCGCCACCGCACTGCTGCCGGAATCGATCCGCAAGGCGCTGGCGATCGAGCCGAACACCGTGACGGGCACGATCCAGGACGTGCAGCACATCGTCGTGTTCATGCAGGAGAACCGCTCGTTCGACCACTACCTCGGTCACCTGAGCGGCGTGCGCGGCTACAACGACCGCTTCCCGGTCACGCTGCCGAACGGCAAGCCGGTGTGGTTCCAGCCGCGGCAGGAGGACAAGTCGAGCGTGATCGCACCGTTCCGCTACGACACGACCAATCCGGGCGTCAACGCGCAATGTATCGGCGGCCTGCCGCATACGTGGGCGACGACGCACGGCGCGATCGACAACGGCCGCGCGGATCAGTGGGCCGTGCAGAAGTCGAACATGACGATGGGCTATCACGTTCGCGACGACATCCCGTTCCACTACGCGCTCGCGGATGCGTTCACGGTGTGCGACAACTACTTCTGCTCGATCCCCGGCAACACGCACCCGAACCGCATGTACCTGATGACGGGCATGGTCGATCCGCTCGGCACGGGCGGCGGCCCGCTGCTCGACAACACCGACTACATCGACAACCAGTTCGACAAGATCCAGTTGCCGCCTTTCAGCTGGACGACCTACCCGGAACGGCTCGAACAAGCCGGCATCTCGTGGCAGATCTACCAGCAGGGCACCGGGTTCGACAACTTCACCGGCAACTACGGCACGAACATGCTGGCGTGCTTCAACAACTTCGTGAATGCGCCGGCCGGTTCGTCGCTGCAGACGCGCGGAATGAGTACGCGCCCGATCACGCAGTTGAAGGCCGACGTGCAGGCGAATACGCTGCCGCAGGTGTCGTGGCTGCTGCCGCCCGCCGCGTATTCGGAGCATCCGAAGTTCACGCCGCTGTACGGCGCGTACTACCTGTCGACGATCCTCGATGCGCTGACGTCCAACCCGGACGTGTGGAGCAAGACCGTCCTGCTGATCATGTACGACGAGAACGACGGTTTCTTCGACCATGTCGTGCCGCCGTCGGCGCCGACGCTGCCGGGCTCGGGCATGAGTACCGTCGACGTGTCGCTCGAGCGGCACAACGTCGTGACCGCGACGCAAGCCGGCACCTATACGGCCGACAACCTGCCGTACGGCCTCGGCCCGCGCGTGCCGATGTTCGTCGTGTCGCCGTGGTCGAAGGGCGGCTTCGTGTGCTCGCAGGTGTTCGATCACACGTCGGTGCTGCAATTCATCGAAAAGCGCTTCGGCGTGATGGAGACCAACATCTCGCCGTGGCGCCGCGCGATCTGCGGCGACCTGACGTCGGCGCTCGACTTCTCGAAATCGGATGCGACGCTGCCGACCCTGCCGAACACGCAGGCGTACGTCGCGCAGGCGGACCTGCAATGCTCGCGTGCGTCGTCGCAGACCGCGCCGGCCAGCACCGCGCAGCAGGTCGTGACCGCGCAGGAACCCGGTACGCGGCCGGCGCCGCGCTGCCGTACGAATTGCACGTCACCGGCCAGCTTCAGGCGCAAGGCTATGCGCTGACGTTCGCGAATACCGGCACGCAGGGCGCGCACTTCTGGGTCTATACGGGTGACCCGACCGCGATGCCGCGTCGCTATACGGTCGAAGCCGGCAAGCAGCTGACCGATACGTGGGCGCTCGATGCGAACGGCAACTATCTGGTGAGCGTGTGGGGGCCGAACGGCTATTTCCGGCGCTTCGCGGGGTCGGCGGCGGATGCCGCGGCCAAGCCTGAAATCACGACGTGCTACGACACCGCGAACGGCGACGTGTACGTGACGATCGCCAATGCGGGCACCGGCCCGCTCACGGTCACGGCGACCGATGTCGCGTACGGCGGCGCGGCGCGCACGCTGACGGTCCCGGCCGGGCAGCGCATCGAAGCGCATTGGGACCTGTCGTGCAGCAGCCACTGGTACGACCTGCAGTTCGCGGTGGCGGGCAATGCCGGCTGGACGCGCCGCATCGCGGGGCACGTCGAGACCGGCAAGCCGAGCATCACCGACCCGGCGGCCGTGGCGCCGACGATCGCGGCGATCTGACGACGGCACGTGATGCGACGACGCGCCGTCCGGTTGAATCCGGCCGGCGCGTCGTGTTTGTGCGTCGAGGGTATGGCGGCGCTTGTGTCAGGGCAGCAGCCCGTCGTCATGCGCCATCATCAGCGCACGCATCGCGGACCACATGCCGTAGTAATGCACGATGTAGCTGTCCGCGCGGCGAAACAGCCAGGGCGTGTTGAGGCTGACGAGGTCGGTCACGCCTTCGCGTTGCAACTGGCCGTCGCGCTCCATCGCGCGAATGAAATGCAACTGGTCGCCGTCGCTCGCATAGACGCTCGAGCGGTCGTGCAGCGCGGCGATCGTCGTCATCAGATCGCGCAGCATCGCGTCGTTGCGTTCGGTGCGGCGAAACGCCATCACGCCGGAATTGAACGCCCATTGGCCGATATCCTGCGCGAGCAGCCAGTCGCGTCCTTCGAGCAGCGGCTCAAGCGGTTGCTGCTGGTTCGCGATCAGCACGTCGGCATCGAGCCACACGACCCATTCATGGTGCTGCAGGTAGGCGTGCAGCAGCCACGGCTTGAACCAGTTGCCCGTCGCGTTCAGCCCGATCTCGGCGGGGATGTCGCGATGCACGTACAGCGTGTAGCCGTGCGCGTCGCAGTAGCGCCGGAAATTCCGTTCGGCGACGCGTGCATAGCTGCCGATGTTCGGCGTGTACAGCATCATCAATGCGATCGGCCGGCCCGGGTTGTACGTGCTGCGTTCGGCGGCTTCGTCCGGTGCTGCGGCCGCGTGATCGAACGTGAACAGCGGCCGGCCGGCGGCGCGGCATCGGTTGACGTACGCGACGAGCGTGTCGCGAAAGCGCGGCGTCGCGCCTTTGCGTTCGGGATCGTGCGGCGTGTCGTCGAGGCTGATCGCGAACGTCGGTTCGCGGCTCCACATCGGATCGAGGTCGGGGCCGGACGGCATGACCGCGTACAGCCCGTCGATCGGCGTCATGTAGCGATGCGTATCGAGCTCCGCGAACAGCGCGGCTTCCGACGTCAGTCTCGGCTCGCTGCCGAGCTTGCAGCGCTGCACGAGCCGCATCACGATCGCACGCACGTCCGGCGTGTTGCGCCAGATCTGCACGTCGACTTGCGGCAGCGGCGACGCGAACGCGTCGACCAGCAACATGTCGCGCCCGGTCATCAGGCGGTCGAGCGCGACGGGCTCGATGATCGCCGCATCTTCGCTGAGCAGCAGCACGAGTTCGTCGGGTTGCGCGCCGCGCAGCACGTGCAGCAGCGATTCGTAGCGATGCAGCGGGCGCAGCGGCAGTGCCTGCGGCATGCCGGATGCATCGACGATCTCGTGACGATAGCCGTGCCCCTGCGCGTACCAGCGGTGGTTATCGAGGCTCGCGGGCGCGTGCTGGCTGAAATGACTGAGGACGATCATCGCGCGCTCCGAATGCCGGGAAGCGAGCACACGATCCGCGCGGTGCGCTTCGGCTCGGCATGCCATCCGGATACGCTGACCCGCGAGCGCCGCCCCGGTTCGTCGTGGAGGGTCTGGAAGCCTTGCGCGGCATCATGTTCCATGCGGAGTGCCCTGGTTTTGATCGTGGTATGGCGAGGTCGCGTGCTGCCCGCTCGAATGCCCCGAGAAAATCGGCCGCCGGGCGGCACGAGTATCGCATGAGGATCAGGCGGA
Source organism: Burkholderia orbicola (assembly GCF_900100915.1). Lineage (NCBI taxonomy): Bacteria > Pseudomonadati > Pseudomonadota > Betaproteobacteria > Burkholderiales > Burkholderiaceae > Burkholderia > Burkholderia orbicola. The sequence continues at coordinate 2,307,199 of NZ_FNKW01000002.1, forward strand.
TTGGCCCGGCCGGGGCGGCCGCTGACCATCCCTGACAGTGTGCGGCCGGCGCTCCGCTAGAATGCCGGATCGCCGCCGCTTGACGCGGGCGGCGCGTCAAGCGCTACACTGCGCCATGCCATCCCCGTTCAACCTTCCATCCCGCCGACGATGACGTCTCCTGTCCTGACCGGCCTGCGCATCGGTATCACGATCGGATTGCGTACCCCCGACGAAAGCCTGTGGATCAACGGCATCAAGCAGAACGCGCTGTTCCTCGCGAAGCTGCTGATGGCGTCGCCGTACGGCTACCGCGTGACGCTGGTCAACACGACCGACGTGCCGCTGACCGACGCCCTGCCGTGGGATCGCAACGTGTTCGACACGCGCGCGTTCGCCGACATGAAGGACGCGCTCGACGTGGTGATCGAGCTCGGCGGGCAGATCGACGGCGAGCAGACGGCCTACCTGAAAGCGCGCGGCGTGAAGCTGGTCAGCTACTGCTGCGGCGTCGAGTACATCAACGCGATGGAGTCGATGCTGTTCGGCCGCCGGCTGTGGGATTCGCTGTTCATCAACCGCGGCTACGACGAGGTGTGGGCGATTCCGCAGATCGCGCCGTCGTCGCTGCCGTTCCTGCAGTCGCTGCGCCGCTGCCCGGGGCGCGTCGTGCCGTTCGTGTGGGACCCGATGTTCCTCACCGAACGCGCGCGGTCGTTGCCCGAGCACGGCGAATACCGGCCGCGCAGCGAGCCCGGCAAGCGGCTCACGGTGATGGAGCCGAACCACGACGTCGTGAAGTTCTGCGTGTATCCGATGCTGATCATCGACGAAGCGTATCGCCGCGACCCCGACGCGATCTGCTTCACGCACGTGACGAACGCCGATCGCCTCGCGCACGACAGCCCCGAGTTCGTGATGCTGATGAACTACCTGGACATCGTGCGCGCGGGCAAGGCCAGCTTCGTCGGGCGCTTCGATACGCCGTTGTTCCTGGCCGACCTGACCGATATCGTCGTGTCGCACCAATGGTCGAACCCGCTGAACTATTTCTATTTCGACGTGTGCTGGCAGGGCTATCCGCTCGTGCACAACGCGAGCCTCGCGCCCGATCTCGGCTACTACTACCCGGACAACGACGTGCAGCAGGGCGCCGATGCGCTGCTGCGCGCGCTGCACGCGCACGACGACGACTGGCAAGGGTATGCGCGGCGTCAGCGCGAAATTCTCGGCCGTTACACGTCGGCGAATCCGGCGCTCGTCGCCGAGTACGACGCGCTGCTCGCGAACCTGATCGGCGTGACGGCCGCCTGAGGTCGATGTTCCGCGGTGCACGTTCGGTGCGCCGCCGGCCGCCGTCGGGTTTGTCCCGCCCTCATGTCTGACGAAATGATGCCGTTAAAAAAGAAACCGCCGAACCCGATGAGCTCGACGGTTTTGGAAGGCACGAAATTGACGGCTCCGAGGGAAGTCCGTCAAAAACAAGTTTATAGGTTAACAAGTCGGAAAGATTGTTAAATATGGTTCAATTTATAATCTTCATATAATTGAAGTTGGTATTATTGATTAAGCGAGGTTTGATTCAGTTTCGGAATTTAATAATATCGTTTGAAACGAGAAAATTGAATGCTGCGCTGATCGAATCACGTGCGGCAGCAGGTTTCCCGCAGGTGACGGCATGTGCGGAGGCCGGTGTTTCAACCCGGCATATCGAGTATGTACGGCACTTTGCGGCGTGGTATTTATCTGATCAATTGGCGGTATCCCGATTCGCGCGGCCAGCAAATCCGGGAAGAGGCGATTCAGATAAAACTGTTTAGATGAAAAAGATAAACGATCCGGATTGATGGTTTTCGTAATTTGCGTTGTGTAACCTGTCGCACTGTCGGCGCCGCGCACGCATGGTGTATTTCAAGTAACCGAATATCGTAAAAATATCGAATTTGACGGCGCGCCGAAGCGAACAGTACGCCCCCGGAAAAAATCGACATGACAGGATGGGCCGGGTAGGCGGCGGAGCGCGTCGAGGTGGGCTCGTTCCGCATATGTATTGAGGTCGAGCCGTGATCGGCGGCTCGCCATTTGCCGGAGCGCCGGATGAATGCGGTCGAAGCTCGCCAGGAGGCGAATCGGAAAACGAATCGCGACGAAATCGATCTTGTGTTCGGCGCGCCGGACGATCATCGCGATCTTGCGTCGGTACGCAGTTTCGTCGAAAGCCGGCTCGGATTCGCGCACGAGCCCGTGTGCCGCGCCGACCTGTCGGGCGGCGTGCTGTACCAGGAGTGCCTCGCGCGGCTGCGGTGGGGCGAGCGCGATGCACTGCCGCCGCTCGCCTTCCTGCCGCGGCTGGAAGCGCTCGGACTGATGCGCTGGTTCGACCGGCTGGTGGTCGGCCGCACGATCGATGCGCTGCGCGCCGATCCGGCTGCCGTGTACGGTTGCAACGTCGCGGCGGCAAGCGCGGTGGTCGACGACGCGTGGCTGGCGATTTTCAGGCGGCTCGAGCGTGAGCCGTCGGTGGCGGCGCGGCTGGTGATCGAGATCACGGAGACGGGGCCGCTGAACCCCGTCGCGGGCCGGTCGTTCGTGAACCGCTTCCGGCAAGCCGGGTGCCGGATCGCGATCGACGATTTCGGCGTCGGTTTCAGCGCGTTGAACAATCTGGTGGTCGGCAACCCCGACATCGTGAAGCTCGACCGGTCGGTCCTGTCGCTGATCAAGCGCAACGCGATCGGGCGTTACCAGTTTCGCCGGCTGATCGCGTTTGCGCATGAAGGGGCGCGGCACGTCGTCGTCGAAGGCGTGGAAAGCGAGACCGACCGGCAGATCATCGTGGATGCCGGCGTCGCGTGGGCGCAGGGCATCCGCTTTTCATGGCGGTCGCCGGCGGCGGCGTGAGTGCGGAAGCGGGCAGGGCGGCGCGCCGGGTGCGTGTCGCGGTTGGGACGAATCGCAAAGGGGGCGTGGGCATGGCGGGGACGAAAGCCGGAGGCGGAACGGGCACGCAGGCGACCGATGTGCGCGACCTGGTCGCGCTCGCCGAGCTGGCCGACATGCTGTGGCAACTGGGCGCCGAGTCGACCGATGCGCCGATCGATGTCGCGCCCTATCTCGACGGCTTGACGACCGTCGCGCGCCGCATTCAGCGGATGAGCCCGCTCGACGCGGGCGGCCGCGAGCTGGCGGCCCGGCACTATTACGCGGGCGTCATCGCCGGTGCGTGCGGCGACGAGTCGGCGATCGCGCGCGGTGTATCCGACAGCCTCGTCAGGCAATCGGGCGGCGCAGGCCGGCCGGCGGCCCGTTGCTTCGTGCTGCTGGCGCGCATCGGGCGGCGCCATGGCCGCGCGTTCGCCGCGCAAAGCGGCGATCGGGTACTGGTGTAACGCAACCGGCGCGGGTGCGGGCCCGGTACCGCGGCCCGCTCGCGCGGCCGTCGAATCTCAATCCTTCCCGAAACCGCCGAGCACCAGCGCCATCGCGCGGTCGATCGCATCGTCCCATCGACCGACGTGCGCGGCGCGCACGATCCGGATGCCGGGGTAGAGCGCGGTGCGCGAGCCGGTTTCCCAGCGCGCGTCCGCTTTCGGGCTGAGCAGCAGCACGGCCGGCACGCCGAGTGCGCCGGCGAGATGGATGTGGGCGGTGCAGGTGGTCACGACGGCGTCCATCGCGAGCATCAGCGCGGCCAGATCGCTGAAATCGCCGATCGCGTGATGCGGGAAGGTGACCGGCAGGTCCGATTGCTCGGATTGCGCGGACAGGTCGCGATTGAGACAGTACGCGGCGTAGCCATGCATCCGCGCGAGCGGCGCGAAATCGCGCAGGCTGGCCGCGCGATGGAAGCGCGCATCGCTTTCGTCGCGTCCGCGCCAGTTCAGCCCGATGCGACGCGTGCCGGGCGCATGGCCGTCGTGCGATACGCGCTCGCGCCACGCGGCCGCATGCGCGGGCGGGCACGTCAGGTACGGGGCCGGCATGCCTTCCGGCGTCGGCGCGTAACCGAACAGCGCGGCGAGCATCAGGAACGAGCACCAGTAGTCGTGGGCGAGCTGCGACGTGTCGACCCACGCGCCGTGCGCGCCGACGAATTCGATGCGCGGGAACGTCTCGCGCAGCAGGCCCGTCAGCGCGTCGGGTACGACCACGGTCACGCCGGCGCAGCCGAATGCGTCGAGCGCATGCAGATAGCGCGCGTACTGAAGCTGATCGCCGACCCCGCCGTAGCTGAGGATCAGCAGCCGCTTGCCGTGCAGCGGCTGACCCTGGTAGAGCCGTTCCGTCGGCAGCCCGAATTGCGCGGCCGTCAGCACGTTTTCACTGTCGATGGTGGCGCGTGCGGCCTCGTCTCGCCGGCCGGCGCGCAGCAGCAGTGCCGAGCGCGCCAGCTGGATGCGCCCGCGCGCCGCGTCGGGCAGCGCGGCCGGATCGCCGAAATGGTCGAGCGCCGCGAGCCCGGCCTCGGGTGCGCCGGCAAAGCCGTAGCACGACGCGAGCTGCAGCGCGATCGCATCGTCGTCGAGCCCGCGGCCGCGTGCGCGTTGCCAGCGGTCGATCGCATGCCCCCACTCGCCGCGCGATTCGTGGTCGAGCGCGCGGTTCCAGTTCGTTTCGGGGGCGTCGGCGTCGGTGGGCGCGGCCGTCGCGGAATCCGTGCCGCGTTCGGCCGTCGAGCCGACGGCGAGCGGTTCGCCGGTGATGAACAGGTGCTGCCGGTTCCAGCGCGAGTTCGGCACGCACAGCATGTTCAGCCCGTCGATCCGGTAGAACGTGTAGTCGAGACCGGCGAACGTGTCGATGATCGGCGCCTCGCCGACTTTCCAGTATTCGATCCAGCACCACGGCAGATGCGTCTCGATCAGCCGCCGCGCGCCGCGCAGCGCGTCGATTTCCATTCCTTCGATGTCGAGTTTCAGGAAATCCAGCCGCGGCAGGCCAAGCGAATCGAGCCGGACGACCGGCGTCGGCGTGCCGCCGGAGGCTTGCGCATCGACGAGCGAGACCTGCCCGAAGTCGGCATCCTGTCCGTAGTCGACGTCGGGCACTTTCATCGTGCCGTTGGCGGCGGCCAGCCCCATGTTCAGCAGATGGAGATTGTCGAGCTGGTTGAGCGCGACGGTGCCGCCGAGCGCGTGAAACAGCGTGCGTTGCGGCTCGAACGCGTAGACGCGGCCGCCGCGCTCGCGCAGCCGGTGCGCGATCGGCACGCACACCAGCCCCGCGTTCGCGCCGCCGTCCACCGCGATCGCGCCGTCGGGCAACTGGTCGATCACCTGCAGGATCGTGTCGAGTTCGCCCTGGATATGCGGCCGGCCGGTCTTGATCAGCGCCTCGGCCTGCAACGCGCAATGCCGGTTGATGACGAACGGGCCGTGGATCGAATCGATCACGACGAAATTGCGGACGGTCTGATTCATGGGCAGGGGCGCGTGCGAAGGCAATCAGCCGAGCGGGCGGTCGGCGAACAGATGCTGAATCTGCGTGGAATACGCGCGCACGTTGTGCTCGGCGAGCGTGTCGACCTGGTGCAGGCAGCGGCGGGCGGCGGCCGCGTAGTCGTCGAGCCGTGCGTCGTGCGTCTGCGCGGCGGTCGCGATCGCGCGCGCCGCATCGAAGATCTCGAAGTCCGGATAGTAGTAGCCGACGTCGCGCAGGAACGGCGAGTTGTGCACGAGCGGGTAGTTGCCGTACAGCGCGTCGTACAGCAGGTAGTTCAGGCCGTTTTCCCAGTGGTGCGACACGACGATGTCGGTGTGATGCGCGGCCCATGCGACGAACGGCGCGCGCACGTCGGCGGTGGCCTTGCCGTCGCGCACCATCTCGAGCCCGAGCGCGAGATGCTTGAAGGCGACGTTTTCCTTCTTGTCGAACGTGTTGGTCATGTACACGTGCTCGACGAGCTCGGGATGCTCGACGTAGCACGCGTTCGCGGCGAGCATCGGCACGATCGCGCTCTTCACGACGTTCAGGTTCGGCTCGAAGAACGCGATGCGCTTGGCCGAGCCGTGGTTGCGATAGCCGAAGCGGGCCTTCAGCTCGGGATCGGCGTCGAGGCTGCGCTCGATGAAATACGGCGACCAGATATGCGGCAGCTCGATCACCGGGGCACGGTACACGGCCTGGAAATACGCGGCGCACGTGTGCATGTGCTGCGGATTGGTCCAGATCTCGTCGAACTGCACGCGGTGCGGGTTCGGCCGCCAGTCGTTCTTCTCGAAGTTGATCGTCTCGACCGCGATCACGTAGTCGTTGCCGAAGCGATACGACACGCACTTGCCGCCGCGCTGGCGCACGACGTCCGTGTGCGACGGGTCGATGAACGCGTTCATCTCGATCAGCAGGTCGGTCTGGTGAACGACGGCCGACAGCGGCCGCAGCGCGTCGCCGAACGCGTCCATCATCAGCGCCTGCGGATACTCGGTGATGCCGTTGTCGTGCGCGAGCCAGACCTCGCCGATCAAAGGCGACTGCTTCAGCAGCATGTACAGGTACACGCAATGCTGGTTCGCGCCGTTGTACCAGATCGACTGCGTCGCGTCGCGCTGCACGTTCATCGTTATCGCGACATTGAGTTTCATCGGATCGGCTCCGTGGGGCGGGCAGTGCGCGGCTTACTGCGCGGCGCTTTGCGTCTGACGCGGCACGTAGCCCGTCAGATGCCAGCGGCCGTCGGTTTCGAGGCGGAAGCTCAGCTTCTCGAACATCATGGCGCCGCTCGTGAGCGTCGTCGCGTAATCGACGTTCGCATAGAGCCCGTCGGGCATTCCGGTCGTCCGCTCGTAGCGGATGCGCGTGACCTGCGCCCAGCCGCGATGGCTGACCGCGCCGACCGACTGGCGTGCCTGCTGCATCTGCGCGGCGAACTGGTCCTGCTTGAAGCGCGCCTTGACGAACGGTGCGGCGTCGCTCCATACCGCCCCGTACTGGCCGGCGTCGAGCTGCTTGAACACCGCATCGGAGTCGCGCAGCAGCGTGTCGGCCGATTCGCCGGCGGCTTGCGCGTGCGCGCCGATCGCGATCGATGCGGCGGCGCAGCCGATCAGCCATTTTGCGCGGGTGAGGGGCGGGCGTGCGTTCATGGTCAGGGTCCGGAAAGGGCGGCGCGTCACGCGTCGCGATAGAGGGTGGCGATCGCGTCCGTATAGGCCGCGACGTTCTCGGGGTTGTAGATGCTGACCGAGTCGAGCACATGCTTCGACTGCTCGCGGTAGGCGTCGAGATTCGCGTCGTGCTCGGCGAACGCCTGCAGCAGCGCGCGGCCGCCCGCCTGGCAGTCGAAATCCGGATAGAAATACCCGGCCTTGCCGAGGAACGGCGAGTTGTGGATCAGCGGATAGTCGCCGTACAGCAGCTCGTAGTACAGGTAGTTCTGCGCGTTCTCCCACGTGTGCGACACCACCGCATCGCCGTACGCGGCCATGAACTCGTACACCGCATAGCGGCTCTCGAACGTCGTGATCCCGTGGTTCACGATGTCGAGGCTCTTCGCGAAGTGCACGAACGTCGGATGTTCCTTCAGGTGAATCGTATTGCACACGCGCACGAACTCGAGGAACTCGGGCTTCGCGCGATACGCTTCCTCGGTCACGAGCATCGGAATGATGCTCGTCTTCACCATGCAGATGTTCGGCTCGAACATCGTCACGCGCCAGCGCGGCTTGGCCGGCTGATAGCCGAACGTCAAACGGGCGCCGAGCGTCGCGCGCGCCTTGTCGAACAGCATCGGATGCCAGATGTGCGGGACGATCGTGACCGGCGCGCGCAGGCCCGTCTGGTAGTAGTGCAGGCACGAGCGCTCGAATTCGGGAATCGTCCACACCGCGTCGTATGGCGCGCCAGAGAACAGGAAGCCCGACGGCTTGTCGAACATCGCGCGTTCGATGTCGATCACGTAGTCGTTGCCGACCCGCATCGTGACCACCTTGCCGCCGCGTTCGCGAAACGCGCGCAGGTAGTCCGCGCCGAACTGCGCGCTCATTTCGATCAGCACGTCGCAGCGCTCGAGCGCCTCATCCATCGACAGCAATGGCACGTTCCACTCGCCGAGCATCATCTGCGGATCGGCGACCTGTTCGCCGCCGTTCACCATCACGGCATCCGCGACGAGCGGCGACTGACGCAGCAGCAGGATCAGCAGCAGGCAGTTCTGGAAAATGCCGTTTTCCCACAGCGACTGGCCGGCGCCGCGCACGAACAGCGACACGCCGACGACGAGACGCTTGCCCTCGCCGGGCGCTTGACGGGCATTGGAGTCCGACATGCGTATGCTCCGGTTCAGGCGACCAGACGCGAGACGAACGCGTCGAGGTTCGCGGGGTTGTCGATCGAGACCGACTGCAGCAGCCGGCCCGCCTTCGCGCGGTAGTCGTCGAGGCGTTCGTCGTGATGCAGCCACGCTTCGAGCAGCGCGCGGCCGCCGGCAGCCGAGTCGAAGTCCGGGTAGTAATAGCCGGCGTCGCCGATCAGCGTCGAGTTGTGGATCAGCGGATAGCCGCCGTACAGCACGTCGTAATACAGATAGTTCTGCCCGTTTTCCCAGTGGTGCGACACGACCGCATCCGCGTGACGCGCCATGAAGCCCGGCAGGTCGAGTCGCGGCTCGAACGTCGCCTTGTGCTGGCGCACGAGATCGAGGCTGTTCGCGAAGTGCACGAAGGTCGGATGTTCCTTCATGTGCATCGAGTTGACGACGAACATGTGTTGCACCGCATCAGGCCGCGCGCGGTAGAACGCGTCGCACGCGAGCATCGGGTAGTGGCAGGACTTCGCGACCGAGATGTTCGGCTCGAGCATCGCGAGCTTCCACGGCCGCTGGCCGGGCTGATAGCCGAACGTCGCGCCTTCGTCGGCCAGCGTGGCCACGCGGCGCTCGAGGAAGTACGGCGACCAGATGTGCGGCATCAGGTGGACGGGCGCGCGCAGGATCGTCCGCAGCATCGGCGCGGCGGTCTTGTCGTATTGCGGCAGCAGCCACACTTCGTCGAAGGGTGCGCCGTTGAACACGTGCCCCGACGGCTTCCCGAAGATCGGCGTTTCGCACAGGCCCGCATACACGTGCCCGCAGAAGAACGCGGCGATCTTCTTGCCGAGCGCCTTCATGTGCCTGAGCCATTCGACCGGCAACTGCGCGCCCATTTCGATCACGACGTCGAGTTCGTGCGTGACGTCGGTGGGCTTCACGAGCGGGATATCGAGGCCGTCGAGCTCGAGGCCGGCCGGCAGTGCGTTGGCGTCGCCGCCGTTCAGGAAATAGACGGGACCGACGCGATCCGAGCGCTTGAGCATCATCGCGAGGAACGCGATGTTCTGGTGAATGCCGTTTTCCCAGATCGCCTGGCCGTCGCGCGCAAACAGCGAGATGCCGACCGCCGGCCGTTGCTTGCGCGTGCCGCCCGCGGCGGCTTCATTGATGTCCGTCACCGGTTGGTTTCCTCTGCGGCGTCGTGCGTCCGGGCATCGCGTCGAGCGTCTGGCCGGCAGCGGCGCGCCGTGGATCGTCATGGTTGGATTCGCGCCGGTGGCACCGCGGCGCGCGAACCGGGCGACGGGATTCGCGAAGGCGGCAGCCGGATTCCGGCGTGTCGCCGGGCACGCCTGGGACGGCGCGCGTCGGGCGGACTGCCCCGGCGACTGTCTGCGGCGATTGTGGCATGGAAACCGCCGGTTTTGGCAGGACGTGACGAACTTTGACATAGCCGCCGGCCGACGGAAGCGGGCGCCGGCGAAGCGGCGCCCGGTCGTCTTGTGGCGTGCCGGCGTGGCGCGGCTGGCCTGCCGGATCGCGCGGCCGCATGGGCGGCCGCGGACGGCTCAGTGCTGCAGCCGGATTTCGACGCGGCGGTTGCTGGCGCGGCCTTCCGGCGTCGCGTTGGACGCGACCGGATCGGCCTTGCCGCGGCCCGAGACCGTGATCGAGTCGGTCTTCAGCCCGTGCGCCTTCAGATAGGCGGCGACCGATTCGGCGCGGCGCTTCGACAGCGCGAGGTTGTAGTCGTCGCTGCCCACCGAGTCGGTGAAGCCGGTGACCGTCACTTGCGAGTACGTGCGGTCGGCGCGCTCGCTCAGCAGCCGGTCCAGCGATTCGCGCGCGGTCGGCGCGAGCGTCGCGTGGTCGGTGGCGAACAGTGCATCGCCGGACAGGTTCACGCGTTCGATCACGGCGGCGGGTGCGGGTGTGGCGGCCGAAGCCGCTTCGGCTGGTGCGGCGCCGCACTGGAACACCAGCGTGGCCGGATCGGATTTGTCGCGCAGCGCGCGGGCCGAGTCGACGGCGCGCACCGGCTCGTCGCCGCAGATCTTGCGGGCGGCCTTCATGCAGGTCTGCGGGCCCGACAGCAGGCCGTGGCAGTCCACCTGGAAGGTGCGCACGCCGTCGCGGGGCTGCAGTTCGGAGGCGCTGAAGGTCGGGCCGGATGCGGTCGAGCACGCGGCGAGGGCCGTTGCGGAAAGCGCGAGCGCAAGAGCGAGTTTGTTCACGGTGACGTCCTTAAAGCTTGGGTTGACCGAGGCCCGCCGCGCGGTGCGCAGCGGGCTCGTCCTGCCGTCGGGCCGCGGGTCGCCCGGCTGGCGAGCCGGACGGCCGGGCGGCGCGACGCGTTACTTCCACTGATACAGCATGCCGGCGCCGATCACCTTCTGACCGCCGCTAAAACCGCCGTTGATCGACGCCTTCAGGTTCTCCGTGATGCGCGCCTGCATGTTGACCGCCATCGCCTTCTGGCCGAGGAAGGTCGACGTGCCCACGCCCATCCCGAAGTTGGCGTCGCGATCGAGCTGCGGGATCGACGCCATCGCGCCGACGGCCGCGATACCCTGCTTCGCCATCTGGTCGGTCTGCTGCAGTTGCGAACCCAGCGAGTTGATCTGCGCCTGCTGGCCCGACAGTGCCGTCGACAGCGTCGTCTGCACCTGCGTCAGCTGGTTCACGTTCACCGCGTCGGTGCCTTGCGTGCCCGGCGCGACGTTCGTGATCTGGCGCTGCTGCTGGTCGCTGCCGACCGACACCACGTTCGAGCGACCGCCGTCGTTCGAACCCGCGCCGATCGCCACCGAGTTCGAGCCGGCCGTGACCACCGGAAGGTCGTTGCCCTTGCCGTTCAGGTCGGCGGCGACGCCGTTGTTGTTCGCCGCACGCGTCGTGTTGTTGTTGAGCGTCGTCGACAGCTGGTTCAACTGGTTGTTGATGTTCGTCACGCCGGTCGACAGCGACGCCACGTTGCTGTTCGTCGTGCTCAGGCCGGTGGACAGCGAACCGATGCCGGTCGAGGTCGACGTCGACAGCGAGTTGACGTTGCTGTTCGTCGTGCTGAGGCCCGTCGACAGCGAGTTGATCGCGGTCGAGGTCGACGTGGACAGCGAGGCCACGTTGCTGTTCGTCGTGCTCAGCCCGGTCGACAGCGAGTTGATGCCGGTCGACAGGGATGCGACGTTCGACGCGGTGGACGTCGACAGCGTGTTGATCGCGTTGTTCGTCGCGTTCAGCTGGCTGCCGTTGATCGCGTCCGTGCTCGTGGCCGAGATCCGGCCCGCGGCGACGTTCGTGATCTGGCGTTCCTGGCCCGGTGCGCCGACGCTCACCACGCCGACCGGCGAGCCGCCCGCGAACGGGTACGTGACGCCGCCGATCGTGGCGCTCGAGGTGCCGACCGCCGCGGCCGTGACCGAGTTCGCGCCGAGTGCGATCGAGTTCGCGACGTTCGCTTGCGCGTTCGTGCCGAAGGCGAGCGCGTCGGCGGCCGTGGCCTTGGCGGCCGAGCCGTAGGCCTGGGCGCCGGTGGCGCTGGCCGTGGCCTGGCTGCCCAGCGCGATCGTGTTGTCCGCGGTGGCCTGGTTCGAGCTGCCGAGGGCCAGCGCGCTGGCGCCGGTTGCCGTGTTCTGGTTGCCAAGGGACACCGCGCCGTCACCGGTCGCCGTGTTGTTCGCACCCATCGCCACGGCGCCGGTGCCCGTCGCCACGTTCGGGTCACCGATCGCGACCGCGCCGTCGCCCGACGCCGTGTTGCCGGAGCCGATCGATACCGCCTTGCCGCCCGTTGCCGAGGCGTTCTGGCCGATCGCGACCGCGCCTGCCGTTTGCGCGTTCGAGCCGTCGCCGACTGCCACGCTGCTCGCGCCCGCCGCGCTGGCGTTCACGCCGGCGGCGAGGGCGTTGGTGCCCGTGGCGCCGTCGTTGGCGTAGTTGGCTTGCTGCACGCCGTTGTCGTTGACGCTGTAGTAGTGCGTCTTCGCGGCGTTGATCGCGGTCGAAGTCGAGGTCGACAGCGACGACACCGAGCTGTTCGTGCTGCTCAGGCCGGTGGACAGCGAGCCGATGCCGGTCGAGGTCGAGGTGGACAGCGACAGGATCGTGCTGTCCGTGCTGCTCAGGCCGGTGGACAGCGAGCTGATGCCGGTCGAAGTCGAAGTCGACAGCGAGGTGATCGAGCTGTTGGTCGAACTCAGGCCGGTGGACAGCGAACCGATGGAGCTCGTGGCCGACGACAAACCGGTCGAGGTGGAGGTCGACAGGGACGTGATCGAGCTGTTGGCCGACGAGAGACCGGTCGAGGTGGAGGTCGACAGGGACGTGATCGAGCTGTTGGCCGACGAGAGACCGGTCGAGGTGGAGGTCGACAGGGACGTGATCGAGCTGTTGGCCGACGAGAGGCCGGTCGAGGTCGAGGTCGACAGCGAAGTGATCGAGCTGTTGGCCGACGACAGACCCGTCGAAGTCGAGGTCGACAGCGAGGTGATCGAGCTGTTAGCCGACGACAGGCCGGTCGAGGTCGAGGTCGACAGCGAATCGATCGAGCTGTTGGCCGAGGACAGACCCGTCGAGGTCGAAGTCGACAGCGAAGTGATCGAGCTGTTAGCCGACGACAGGCCGGTCGAGGTCGATGTCGACAGCGAAGTGATCGAGCTGTTAGCCGAGGAAAGACCCGTCGAGGTCGAGGTCGACAAGGACGTGATCGAGCTGTTGGCCGACGACAGACCGGTCGAAGTCGAGGTCGAGAGCGAAGTGATCGAGCTATTCGCGGACGAGAGGCCCGTCGAAGTCGAAGTCGAGAGCGACGTGATCGAGCTGTTGGCCGACGAGAGGCCGGTCGAAGTCGAAGTCGAGAGCGACGTGATCGAACTGTTAGCCGACGACAGGCCGGTCGAGGTCGAGGTCGACAGCGAATCGATCGAGCTATTAGCCGAGGACAGACCCGTCGAAGTCGAGGTCGACAGCGAGGTGATCGAACTATTAGCCGACGACAGACCCGTCGAGGTCGAAGTCGACAGCGACGTGATCGAGCTATTAGCCGACGACAGGCCGGTCGAGGTCGACGTCGACAGCGAAGTGATCGAGCTGTTAGCCGACGACAGGCCGGTCGAGGTCGAGGTCGACAGCGAATCGATCGAGCTGTTGGCCGACGACAGACCCGTCGAGGTCGAGGTCGACAAGGACGTGATCGAGCTGTTAGCCGACGACAGGCCGGTCGACGTCGAGGTCGACAGCGAGGTGATCGAGCTATTAGCCGAGGACAGACCCGTCGAAGTCGAGGTCGACAGCGAGGTGATCGAACTATTAGCCGACGACAGACCCGTCGAGGTCGACGTGGACAGCGAATCGATCGAGCTGTTTGCCGACGACAGGCCAGTCGAGGTCGACGTGGACAGCGAATCGATCGAGCTGTTTGCCGACGACAGGCCAGTCGAGGTCGAGGTCGACAGCGAAGTGATCGAACTGTTGGCCGACGACAAGCCCGTCGAAGTCGAGGTCGAGAGCGAAGTGATCGAACTGTTAGCCGACGACAGGCCCGTCGAAGTCGAGGTCGAGAGCGACGTGATGGAGCTGTTAGCCGACGACAGGCCGGTCGAGGTCGAGGTCGACAGCGAATCGATCGAGCTATTGGCCGACGACAGACCCGTCGAGGTCGAGGTCGACAAGGACGTGATCGAGCTGTTAGCCGACGACAGGCCGGTCGAAGTCGAGGTCGACAGCGAGGTGATCGAGCTATTAGCCGAGGACAGACCCGTCGAAGTCGAGGTCGACAGCGAGGTGATCGAACTATTAGCCGACGACAGACCCGTCGAGGTCGACGTGGACAGCGAATCGATCGAGCTGTTTGCCGACGACAGGCCAGTCGAGGTCGAGGTCGACAGCGAAGTGATCGAACTGTTGGCCGACGACAAGCCCGTCGAAGTCGAGGTCGAGAGCGAAGTGATCGAACTGTTAGCCGACGACAGGCCCGTCGAAGTCGAGGTCGAGAGCGACGTGATGGAGCTGTTAGCCGACGACAGGCCGGTCGAGGTCGACGTCGACAGCGAAGTGATGGAGCTGTTAGCCGACGACAGGCCGGTCGAGGTCGAGGTCGACAGCGAATCGATCGAGCTGTTGGCCGACGACAGACCCGTCGAGGTCGAGGTCGACAAGGACGTGATCGAGCTGTTAGCCGACGACAGGCCGGTCGACGTCGAGGTCGACAGCGAGGTGATCGAGCTATTAGCCGAGGACAGACCCGTCGAAGTCGAGGTCGACAGCGAGGTGATCGAACTATTAGCCGACGACAGACCCGTCGAGGTCGACGTGGACAGCGAATCGATCGAGCTGTTTGCCGACGACAGGCCAGTCGAGGTCGAGGTCGACAGCGAAGTGATCGAACTGTTGGCCGACGACAAGCCCGTCGAAGTCGAGGTCGAGAGCGAAGTGATCGAACTGTTAGCCGACGACAGGCCCGTCGAAGTCGAGGTCGAGAGCGACGTGATGGAGCTGTTAGCCGACGACAGGCCGGTCGAGGTCGACGTCGACAGCGAAGTGATGGAGCTGTTAGCCGACGACAGGCCGGTCGAGGTCGAGGTTGACAGCGACGTGATCGAGCTGTTAGCCGAGGACAAACCCGTCGAAGTCGAGGTCGACAACGAAGTGATCGAGCTGTTAGCCGATGAGAGGCCCGTCGAAGTCGAGGTCGACAAGGACGTGATCGAGCTATTAGCCGACGACAAGCCAGTCGAAGTCGAAGTCGACAGGGAAGTGATCGAGCTGTTAGCCGACGACAGGCCGGTCGAGGTCGAAGTCGAGAGCGAGGTGATCGAGCTGTTGGCCGACGAGAGGCCAGTCGAAGTCGAAGTCGAGAGCGAAGTGATCGAGCTGTTAGCCGACGACAGACCCGTCGAGGTCGAAGTCGAGAGCGATGTGATGGAGCTGTCAGCCGACGACAGACCGGTCGAGGTCGAAGTCGAGAGCGAGGTGATCGAGCTGTTGGCCGACGACAGACCCGTCGACGTGGAAGTCGAGAGCGAAGTGATCGAGCTATTAGCCGACGACAAGCCCGTCGAAGTCGAGGTCGACAGCGACGTGATGGAGCTGTTAGCCGACGACAAGCCAGTCGAAGTCGAAGTCGACAGGGAAGTGATCGAGCTGTTAGCCGACGACAGGCCGGTCGAGGTCGAAGTCGAGAGCGAGGTGATCGAGCTGTTAGCCGAGGACAGACCCGTCGAAGTCGAAGTCGAGAGCGAAGTGATCGAGCTGTTAGCCGACGACAGACCCGTCGAGGTCGAGGTTGAGAGCGACGTGATCGAGCTATTCGCGGACGAGAGGCCGGTCGATGTCGAAGTCGAGAGCGACGTGATCGAACTATTAGCCGAAGACAGGCCAGTCGAAGTCGAAGTCGACAGCGATGAAATGGCGCTGGTCGCAGTACCGACTTGCTGGGCGACCGAATACAGCTGGCTGCCGTTGATCGCGTCGGTACTGGTGGAGGTCACTTGACCGGCGGCGACGTTGGTGACTTGCCGTTCCTTGCCGGCATCACCCACGCTGACGACGCCGACCGGATTGGCACCAGCGAATCCGCTGAACGTCACACCGTCGACGGTCGCGCTGCTCGTGGGCGTTGCCGCGACGGTCTTCGAGCCGGCGCCGAGCGCGACGGAATTGTCCGTGCTGGCGACGGCGCCGGAGCCAATGGCGACGGCGTCGGCGCCCGTTGCGGTGCTGTCGGCGCCGGTCGAGTTCGCGTGGAAGTACTTGATGCCCTGGCTGTTGATATTGTTGATCGCCGAGCCGACGCTGTTGGCGGTCGAGGTCGTACCGTTCGCGTTGTACGTCGTATATGCCGGTGCGGAAACCGTCCCCGTCGCCGGGTCGTAGGTCGAGCCGCCGCCGAGTGCTGACGCCGTGCTCGTACCGAGATTGTTCGTCTTCGTCGTGACGGAGCTCAGGCCGGTGGACAGCGAACCGATGGAACTCGTGGCGGACGAAAGGCCAGTCGACGTGGAAGTCGACAGCGAAGTGATCGAGCTGTTAGCCGACGACAGACCCGTCGACGCCGACGTGGAAAGCGAGGTAACCGAGCTGTTGGTCGAGCTGAGTCCGGTGGACAGCGAGCCGATGGAACTGGTGGCCGACGAAAGACCAGTCGACGTAGAAGTCGACAGGGACGTGATCGAGCTATTGGCCGACGACAGCCCCGTCGACGCCGACGTGGAAAGCGAGGTAACCGAGCTATTGGTCGAGCTCAGGCCGGTGGACAGCGAACCGATGGAACTGGTGGCCGACGAAAGACCAGTCGACGTAGAAGTCGACAGCGACGTGATCGAGCTGTTAGCCGACGACAGACCCGTCGAAGCCGACGAGGAAAGCGAGGTAACCGAACTGTTGGTCGAGCTCAGGCCGGTGGACAGCGAACCGATGGAACTCGTAGCGGACGAAAGACCGGTCGACGTGGAAGTCGAGAGCGAGGTGATCGAGCTATTAGCCGACGACAGCCCCGTCGAAGCCGACGTGGAAAGTGACGTAACCGAACTGTTGGTCGAGCTGAGTCCCGTGGACAGCGACCCGATGGAACTCGTGGCCGACGAAAGGCCGGTCGACGTGGAAGTCGACAGCGACTTGATCGAGCTGTTAGCCGACGACAGCCCCGTCGACGCCGACGTGGAAAGCGACGTAACCGAACTGTTGGTCGAACTCAGGCCGGTGGACAGCGACCCGATGGAACTCGTGGCCGACGAAAGACCAGTCGACGTGGAAGTCGAGAGCGACGTGATCGAGCTATTAGCCGACGACAGCCCCGTCGAAGCCGACGTGGAAAGCGAGGTAACCGAACTGTTGGTCGAACTCAGGCCGGTGGACAGCGAACCGATGGAACTCGTGGCCGACGAAAGACCAGTCGATGTGGAAGTCGACAGCGACGAAATCGAGCTGTTAGCCGACGACAGCCCCGTCGACGCCGACGTCGACAGGCTCGTGATGCTCGACGTCGTCGTGCTCGCAACCGAATAGAGCTGGCTGCCGTTGATCGCGTCGGTGCTGGTGGCCGTGACGAGGCCTGCCGCGACGTTCTGGATACGGCGTTCCGAGCCCGACTGCCCGACGCTGACGACACCGCCCGCCGAATTGGAGCCGGCGAAGTTGCCGAACGTTTGACCGCCGATCGTGGCGTTGCTGACGGTGGTGGTGCCGCCGGACGTCGCCGTTGCCGCACTGGTCGTCAGCGCGTTGTAGCCGAGGGCGACCGAGTTTGCGACGCTTGCGGTCGAATTCGAACCGAGTGCCGTGCCATAGCTTCCAGACGCCACGGCCGCCGCACCGACGGCGACCGCCCCAGCGTTGCCGCTGGCCGTCGAGCCGTTACCGAGCGCGAGTGCGTCCGTGCCGGTAGCCAGCGACTTGGCGGCGAAGCTGCCGACGTTACCGAGCGCGATCGCGCCGGTACCGTTCGCGGTCGCGGCGTTGCCGATGGCGATCGCGCCGTTGGTGCCCGTTGCCGACGCCGAGCTGCCGATTGCGACGGCGCTGTTGGTTGCCGTGCTGCTGTTGCCGAGCGCGACGGAACCCGTGCCGCTCGCCGAGTTGCTGTTGCCAAGCGCGATGGCGCCGGAACCGTTCGACGTGTCGTTTGCGCCGATTGCCAGCGCGCCCGTGCCGGTGGCGCTGTTCGGATCGCCGATCGCAACGGCGCCGTCGCCGGTCGCGACCTGGCCTCGGCCGATCGCGACCGCGCCGCCGGCGGCCGTGGCGCCGTTCGCGGTGGTACCGGACGAGCCGATCGCCACGTTCCGGCCCGTTGCGCCGGAGACGACGCCGTCGCCTTGCGCGATGCCGTACGCACCATTGACGGTCGCACCGCGACCGACTGCGATTCCCGACGTGGCGGTCGACGCGACGGACGATTGCCCGCCGATCGCGATACCGTCCGAGGCGGCCGATTGAGCGCCCTTCGTTGCGTTGCTGCCGATGGCGATCGAACCCGCACCCGAGGCGAGCGTCGAGTTGGCCTGCGACAGCGGCGTCGTACCGTCGCCGCCCGCGCCGCCGATCGCGACCGAGTTCAGCGCGCTGGCCGTCGAACCGAAGCCGAGGGCGGTTGCGGCGGCGCCGCTGGCGGTGGTTTCGAGACCGGCCGCGACACCCCAGAGACCGGCCGACGATTGCATACCGGTGGCGACGGCGCCGTTGCCGGTCGCCTGCGCGAACGAGCCGTATACCGTGACACCGGTCCAGCCATTGCCGTTGGAGTTACACCCGGCTACGACCGAATACGTTCCGGAGCCATCGCCAGCCTGGTTTTGCGTGCCACCCGGGTTGACGCGGCCGACCGCGCCGTTGCTGCCCGTGAAGCAGGTCTGCTGTGTGTTGAGCGTGTTGGCCTCGGCCAAGCCGGGCAGACTGATCGCCAAGGCCGCGACTGCTGCCACCACGACGGCCGACTTGTTCGGCTTGCCCCGTGCCGAATCGTGTTCCGATGCCGCGACCCAGGCGCCAAGAGCTTCGTTCCAGATCGAGCGGTATGTGCGGTTCATGTCCTGCTACCTCCAAATGTGCACGCCACACACCGGTCTCTTTTCTTAGAGGATTACTCCGTGCGCTCGCGCGAATCTCAAAATTGATGGGCGGAGTTTATTGGAGGTGGATTTTAGAGATTGACAAACAGTGATAAATGAGGGGAATGGAAAGTTAAAGAATGGTTAATGCGACGTGTTTTGATGTGCCGGAGATGAATGAATTTGAAAGTTGTAAGAATGTGTCGTGAAGGGTTTGATTTTTTCTCGGTCCATCTTGGTTTGTATATAAAAATCAAACACTTGCGACGGTTTTGTGCGGTAGATTACACATCGAATCACATCAAAAGTAAGACAAATGAAATAGCAAACGTTTGCGCGTCATCGAATTCTTTCATGTTTGTAATGTTTCTTGACGGGATGGAGGATAATTCTTTTTCCATTTAATTAATCTATTAATAGATTTCCTTTTGATGAGTATTGTTTTTTTATTTATGGATTATAAAATAATTAAAATTATCTGATTCGGTAGGCATTCGGTTGTGCTGATTTACGCATCATGTCCGGCGCGGGTGCCCGTGTGACGGGCGTTCCCGGCGAGCCGGTCCGGTGAAGTTGTAAAAAAGTGCTACAGGACGAAAAACGAAACGGTCTGCGTCAATTTATCGGTTTTGTCCTATTGACGATCGCGCTGACATCGGCGTTAAGGCGGAATCGGCGCGCATGCGGGAAGCTGAGCGGACACGCTTGCGGCGGGGTGTTTGGCGGGGTGCCGACAGCCGTCAAAGACCACGGGTCGGCGTCGAGTCGAAGGCGCTCGAAATGTCAGATCCGGGGTGCGGCAATTTGTCAGTCATGCCGAGGACGGCGCGACGTGCCGAAGAAAAAGAGGGATGGATCGAATGTATCGGACGCGCCACAGTCGGCCCACGGGCGTGGACCGAACCGGGCGCTTGCCGCCTGACCCGCGGCAAGCGCCCGACTTCACTTCTTCAGAAACCGCAGCGCAAACCGCGCCATCCGCGGCACGAACATCGGGCGCAGCAGGCGCTTGTCGTAACCGGCCATCCGCCGGTCGTTCTCCACGAGACACAGCTCGATCAGCTCGCGCGGGTTCAGCGCATCGCCGATGTCGGCGGTGCCGGTCGCCGGGAAATTCGCGTCACGGGCTGCGCCGTCGGCATCGATGCCGCGCGCGATGCTCATGCGGTCGCGGATCAGTTGCACCCACACGGCCGCCACCCGTGCGAAGAACCACGGCCGGCGCCACCACGGCATCGTGCGCCAGTACCACGCGTACCAGTTCACGAAGAACAGGATGTGGCGGCCTTCTTCCTGGATCACGGGCTCGAAGGTCTCGACCAGCTCAGGCGGGAAATAGCCGGAGCGCTGCGCGGAGCGGAACAGGCCGAACGCGAAAAAGCTGTCGATGCATTCGCTGAAGCCCGTCATCATCCACGACCATTCGGGATCGGTCGGCGCCGGGTAGGCCGGCTCGGGCGCGAGCCGGATGCCGTACGCCTCGACGAGCTTCGACAGCACGACCTTGTGGCGGGCTTCCTCGCCGCCGTCCATTTCGAGCGCGCGGCGCAGCAGCGGATCGTCGACCGTTGCGGCGTAGGTGGCCACGCGGATCGACGCGCGGCCTTCGGTTTGCACGGCGATGTCCCAGATCGGCAGCGACGTGAGCCGTCTGAGTTCGGCCGGCTGGAGCGCCGGCCAGTCGATCACGGCCGGCTTGTACGGGTTGTGTGTGTCGAGCAGCATCCGACAGAACATCTGCTTGTGCGCGTCGGAACCGATCCGGACGGGACCTTGCCTCTCGAAGGTCCAGTTGCGCATCGCGTGATCTGCGGCTGCATGCTCTTCCTGCAGCGTGTCGGTCATGGCTATTGTTATGCGATTACGGATCGAAAGATTCTTGCACAGCTTCCGTCATCGCGTATTTTCGAGCGGCCATGTGCACGCCGGCCCGGCGCGCGTCACGCGTTCGTGTCGACCCAGAGGCGGCCCCAGCGTGATGCGTAGGCGAGGGCGTGCTCTTCCTCGAAGAAGAAATCGATTGCGTCGAACGACACGGAGCGCGGCGATGGGCCGCCGCTCGCGCGTTCGATCGTCAGGTTGGCGGCGAACAGCCCGTTCGGCAACCGGGCGGCAGCGGGAGCGACTTCATAGCCCTTGTAGCGGATCGTACGGTTCATGGCGTGCGCGGAAAAAGTTCGGACTTTCAGCGTACGAAAACCTGCCGGCTGCGTGAACCAATCTTTCGGCCAATGCAAATCACGCGGCGGGCTGAATCGTTATCGGGGTGGTACGCGGAAACGGTATGTTCGAGCGGCGAGACGATGCGCCCGGCATATCGCCACGCGCTGGAAGACGCGCCGCGCGCCCCGTCGAATCTCGTCGATCGGAGGCGCGCGGCGGAATGCGGAAGTTACTGGTTGGCGACCTTCAGTACGGGCGCGAGCGCATCGACCGATGCCGCGTGCGAGGCCGCGCGATGCGACGCGAACGCGAGCGCGAATTCGGCGGCTTGCGTGCCGACCGTCTCGAGTTGCGCGACGACCTTCGGGTCCGAGCAGCTGTCGGCGCTTTCGAAGCGCGTTTCCAGCGTGTTGACGGTGGCACCGAACGGCGTCGGCCAGCCGCGCAGCGCATGGACGATCGAGCGCAGCGACGTCAGCACGGTGCCGGCCGCCTGCCAGCCGTACGCGGTGACGATCAGGCCGACCGCGCGGCCGTCGAGATAAGGGCGTTCGTCCGCGCGCAGTTCCTCGAGCGTGTCGAGCGCGTTCTTCACGAGACCGGACACGCCGCCGTGATAGCCGGGCGTCGCGATGATGATCGCGTCGGCCTGGCGCACGGCGTCGATCAGCTCGCGCTGCGCGTCGGTCAGCGTTTTGTGTTCGGGGGCGTAGTGCGGCAGCGTATGCAGGAACGGGCCGTCGAACAGGCGCGTGCGTGCGCCGGCGGCCTGCGCGCCGCGCAGTGCGAACGACAGCGCGCGTTCGGTGGACGATGCGGCTCGGGTGGTCCCGCCGATGCCGACGACGAACGGGCGGCGGTGTTGATCGAATGCAGTCAAGGGGCGCTCCTGGGATTGGCTTGCCCGGCTAAGCACAGGCTTAAAACCAGATGGTAACGACCCCGTCGCCACTCTGAAAACGACTTTTCGTTCTATCGATATGCCGCGTGGCGGGGGCAATCGTGTGCGCGGCCCCGCAGATCGATAGCAGAAATGCTTGGTTGAGACGGTGCGCCACGGTCGATAAGATGGGCTCGTCTCCTCCATGATGTCTCTACTGACATGGGTTGGCCCCGCCGCGCGGATGCAGGCGGGGCTTTTTTTCGTCTTCGGCCGGAAAACGGGGCGCGATGCGCGGCGACGCCGCCCGTCACTCGAACACCGGCCGGAAGAAGCTGCGCTCGTAGCTGACGATGCAGCGCGTTTCCTCCGCGTAGCGGAACGCGGCCTGGCAGGCCGGATCGTCCTTCGAGCGTTCGCGGTAGCGTTCGTATTCGGCGAGGCTCGGGAACGAGAACATCGCGAGCGCGATGTTGCTCGCGCCTTCGGACGGCAGGAAGTAGCCGTGATGCGTGCCGCCGAACTGCTCGACGAGCGGAATCCACATCTTGCCGTAGGTTTCGAATTCGACGAGTTTGTACGGATCGACGACGTAGCGAAGGAAGCAGGTGATCATGGGCGCTCGCGGGGCGGTGACGGAGCAGCGAGTCTGGAGCGCGGGGCGGTACGTGTCAACGGCATGCGCGCGGATGTGGACATCACCACGCGACTTCATTGCATGGCGCGTTGCTTGCGCGAACAACGATCGGTGCTTCGATGCGTTCGCCACGACGTGCACGCAGCATCGGAACGATGCCGTATTCGCGACCTCCGCCCGCCGTCTTGGCCCGGAATTTTTACGACATTTTTTCTTGCGACGGCAACCGGCGCGCTCCTAGACTTCGTGCATCTTCACCACGGAGCCTGGCCATGTCGATACCCTGGAACGCGATCGCCGAACGCACCGCTGCCGCGCCGCCTTCCAGGTGCGCCGATCGGGTGATCGTCCGGCGTTTCGATCCGGCAATCGACAGCTATGCACAACTGACGCCGATGCTGCACCGCGCGTTCGCGCGGCTCGGTGCGATGGGGCTCAACTGCACGTGCGTCGATCAGGACGAAGACGTCACGCGCCGCCGCGCGGAAGCGGGCGAGTGCTATGTCGCCGTGTGCGGCGGGCGTGTCGTCGGTACGGCCACGCTGTATGCGACCGATCCGTCGTCGGCCTGCTCGCTGTACCGGTGCGAAGGCGTCGCGAGCGTGCGCCAGGTGGCGGTGGACCCGGCTTGCCAGAGCCGCGGGATCGGCGCGTTGCTGCTGTCGTTCGCCGAGCAGTGGGCCGCGTTGCGCGGCTATGCGCTGCTCGCGCTGGATACGCCGCATCCTGCTGCGCACCTGCTGGCGTTCTACGGCGCGCAGGGCTTCGAGGTGGTCGACGTGATGCGCTTCGCCGGCAAGCGCTACGACAGCGCGATCCTGTGCAAGCGGCCCGTTGCCCATGCTGTGCGCCGCGTGTCTCCGGTATCGCGGCTGGCCGCGCGCGTGGCGGCCGTGCGGCGTGTCGTGCTGGCGTGGGCGCCGCGCATCGTCGCGGTGGCGCGGCGCGAGTCGGGCATGCGTCGCACCGGACGTTTCGCGGCGCGCCGCGCGGCCGGCGGGGCCAGTTG
Source organism: Burkholderia orbicola (assembly GCF_900100915.1). Lineage (NCBI taxonomy): Bacteria > Pseudomonadati > Pseudomonadota > Betaproteobacteria > Burkholderiales > Burkholderiaceae > Burkholderia > Burkholderia orbicola. The sequence goes on from NZ_FNKW01000002.1 coordinate 2,330,656, forward strand.
CCGGTCGTCGCCGTGGCGGCCGCGTCAGCACGGCCGCTTCGCGGCGCGATAGCGGCGGGCAGACTCCGGCTCGGGCCGCTGGCGCGTCGTGCGGCCTTCACGCAAAGGTGGAAGGCGAGCCACTCGATGAATCGGTGCGGTCACGCGTGGCGATGTCCCAAAGAACACACCTGCTCGATGAACGTGAACGCCGCGTCAAGCGGCACGCAAACGCACGTCGACGTCACTCGTCGCGGCTGCGCGTGTCGCCGCCGCCTTTCGCGACGCGCCATGCAATCGTGCCGAGCACACCGACCGCCACCACCAGCGCGCCCCACAGCACGTAGCGACGCCCGGCATCCGCATCGGCGGCTGCCGCCGGCGCGACTGCCGATGCCGGCAGCGCCGCGCCGACGCGGGCGGGCCGCACTTCGGGCGCCATGCCGACCAGCAGTGCGTCGCGGCTCACGGCCGACGACACGAGCGACGCGTCGCCCACGCCGAGCGTAAACGGCGGCGTGCCGCGCGCGACGAAGGTCAGCGCGGCCGGATGCCAGCCGATCGCGATGGCCGGCTGGCCGCCGCCGAGCCCGCCGTTGCGCATGTCGACGACGATGCGCCACGCGCGATCCGTGTTCGCGATGAACTCGAGCGGCGGATTGCGCTGCTCGCCGCCCTTGCCCTGCAGCCGGAACAGCACGGCGCCCGCGACGTCGCGCCACGGCGCCTGCGCATCGGCGCGGCTTTGCAGCGTCGCGCGCGCGACGGTGTTCGGCTGCGGCAGGTCGATGCGCAGGCGGTCGACCGGATACGCGCCGTCGGTGTCGAACAGATATTCGCCCGGCGCGGCGCCGGCGCGTATCCGCACGGCGTCGCGCCACTGGCGCGGCACGGACGCCGCATCGGTGCCGCGTGCGTCGCGCGGATGCGTCTCGACGTCGATCGACGCGATCGCGGGCGCGCCGTCGAGCCAGTCGAGTCGCAGGTAGCGCGGCGCCGCGCCGTCGAGCGCGATGCGTTCCTGCACCAACATGTCGTTGCCGCGGCCGACCTTCAGCAACTGCGTGCTGCCGAGCGGCCGCCAACTGCGCAGGTCGTCGCTGGCTTCGACGGACACGCGCCCCTGGTAGCTGTCGTCGTTCACGTGCACGAGCAGTGCGTCGATGCTGCCGTCGGTATGCGACAGGTCGACGAGGTCCGCGCCGCGCCCAGGGCGGGAAGGCGTCGCGACGGCTGCGCGCAGCGCGCCGTCCGGGCCGACCGTCACGCCGAGCGGTGCATTGCCGTGCTCGGCACGCGCGGGCGGCAGCGGGAACCAGTGCACCGGCGCGCGGGACGGCGGCACGGCGGGCGCGGCCGCGGCGGGTGCGTCGAGCGAGTACGGCACCGGCTCGCCCGCGCCGTTGAAGATACGCACGTCGCCGAGATCGTCGCGCCGGCTCGCCGCATACACGGGCTGCGGCACGGTGAGCTGGTAATACGCGGCGCTGCCGTCGAGGTCGAGCGCGAAGCGCTGCGTGACGCGGCCGGCGTTCGGCGCGCCGTCGGCGGCCGCGAACGACGCGAGCAGGCTCAGACCGAGCAGGGCGGCGAGTCGTTTCATGGCTGGCCGTCCTGTTGCGCGGCGGCTTTCGGCGGCAGCGGCGAGAAATAGCCGATCAACAGCAGCAGTACGCCGATGCCGATGAACGATACGATCCGCTCGATGCCGGTGACGTGCGACAGGTCGAACAGGAACAGCTTGACGACCGTGAGCGCGAGCAGCGCGGCGCCGACGAACCACAGCGGTCGCAGCCCGCGGCGCGTGGCCCAGATCGTGATCGCGAGCGCGCAGACCGTCCAGTACACGGATACCGACGCCTGCACGAGCGTCGATTCGGCCATCGCGCCGAATTCGTACGGCACGCCGGCCCAGTGATGCAGCGTGCGCAGCAGGATCGCGTTCAGCCACAGGAATCCGGTCGCGCCGGCCGCACCCAGCAGCTCGACGCGATAGTTGCCGAACGACCAGCCGAGCCTGAGCGCGCGCACGAACCACGACGCGGCGAGCGCATAGACGACCGCGAGCACGAGATCGAGCGGGTTGAACAGTGGCACGCGCGCCCAGCTTCCGCCGTCCTGCGTGAAGTTCGCGTAGAAAGTCCACACCCACATCACGACGATCAGCGGCAGCGACGCGAACGCGCAGAGGCGGGCGATGCCGTCGCGGCGCGTGAGCCACATCCCGGCGAATGCGAACAGGCTCCAGCCGACCATGAACACTTGCTGGATACCGAACGACGACAGCACGGTGTCGATGTCGTAGCCCAGGTGGAAGCGGTGATGCAGCGTGCGCAGCAGCAGCGCGTTGAACCACAGGAACACGGTCGCGATCGCCAGATAGTCGACGACGCGCGGATGCCACGCGACGCCGAGCGTCTTCAGGCGACGCAGCCACACGGCGAACGCGACGAACACGAGAGCCTGCGCGACGTCGAGCGGATTGAGCAGCGGCAGCCAGAAGAGCGGAGAGGCGTCGCCGTCGCTTGCCGTGCTGGCGAGGCTCCACAGCCACAGCAGCGCGGCGAGCGGCGCGGCTCCCCACACCTGATACGCGCGCGGGAACGCGGCGACCGGCCAGCGCAGGCGCGAGCCGGGGCCCGACACGAGCAGGAGCAGCGCGCCGAAGCCGTACGCCCATGCGCTCCAGCTCCAGGCGCCTTCCGGGACGAACGTGCGCAGGCGCCAGAAACCTTCGAGCGACAGCAGCCCGCACAGGGTCCAGAACGCCAGCGTATGCAGCGGCGCGAGGATGCTTGCTGCAACGGAATGCGCCGCGCCGTTCGCGGCAGCGGCGCCGATCGTGCCGCGCGACTGGCGCCACAGCAGTGCAAACCCGGCGCCGACGGCCACCGGCCATGCGAACGCGCCCATGCCCGACAGCGGCGCTTCGTGCGCATCGAACGCGCGCAGTGCGAGCAGCGCCAGCACCGGCGTGAGCGCGAGCGCGGGCCATTCGGCGAGCGGCCACGCGAGCCGGCGGCGCGCGACGTGCGCGAGCCATGCGGTACCGGCCGCGAACAGCGCGGTCGTATCGATGACGAAGCGGTCGGCATGCAGGTCGACGTGACGGCTCGCATGGACGAGGATCTCGTGCAGCCCGCCGCTTACCCACCACAGCAGCCCCCACGCGGCAGCCGCGACACCGATCTCGGGCATCCACGCGTGCCATGCGCGCGCTTCGCCGCGCCCGTGCAGCCACCAGCCGGTGAACAGGCCGGCGAGCGCGATCAGCAGCATCGCGATAGTCGGGCCGTTGAGCACCGGCAGCGCAGCCGGGTCGGCCGGCCCGAGCAGGCTCGTGAAGAACGCGCCGGCCGCGGCGACCTGCATCAGCAGCCCGAAGCCGAACGCGATCAGGCGCTTCTGGCGCACGCCGAGCCACACGACGGCCGCGCCTTCGATGGCCCACGCGGCGCTGGTCGTCGGCCCCGAGAACGCGAGCGGCACCGCGAGCGTCGCGAAGATGACCGCGAGCGCGAACATCGATTCGAACAGCAGCCCGAGGCGATCGCGGCGCCGCGCGAGCCATGCGGCGACCGCGACGTAGAACGCCGACAGCGCGACCGCGCTCCACGCGAGCCCGAACGGCATGCCCTTCACGAGCGACGCCTGCAGCGCGGTCGCGACGATCGGCGTGCCGAACACGAGCGTGCCGTCCACATAGTGCCGCAGCGCGAGTTCGCGTTTCACCGCATACAGCAGCGCGATGCCGACATACATCAGGAAGAACAGGATGAGGAACGGCTCGGTGCTCGCGAACAGCGCGGGGCGATAGGCCGTCACGCCCCACGCGGAGCCGATCGTGAACGTGAACACGAAGCCGAGCAGGTTCAGCGGGCGCCACGCCTTGAACCACGCGATTGCGAAGATGCCCGCGTTCAGCAGTGCGTAGTAGCTGAACAGCGCGACGTGGTTGCCCTGTCCGGTCGACAGCAGGATCGGTGCGAGGAAGCCGCCCGCGCTGCCCATGAACGCGAGCGGCAGCGCGTTCTGCCGCACCGCGAGGAACGCGCCCAGCGCGCAGACCGCGACCATCAGCGGGAACGCGGCGCCGACGGGCAGCAGCGCATACAGCTTGGTCGCGGCGAAGATCGTCAGGTACAGGATGCCGACGCCGCCGCCTTGCAGCACGAGGCCGTATGCGGCGCGGCGCGCCCGCACGCGCCAGCCGATCGCGAGCAGCGCGGCCGCGGCGAGCGCCGTGCCCGCGAGGCGGAATTCGATCGGCAGCATGTCGTTGTCGGCCGCGTACTTGAGCAGGAACGCGACGCCGAAGAACAGCACGATGATCCCGACACGCACGACCGTATTGCCGCCGAGCAGCCAGTCGCGCGCGGCGCCGAACGCGCGTTCGGCGAGGCCGGGTTCGCGTGGTGCGGGTGGTGCGGGCGGGGCAAGGCGGGTCGGAGTGGCGGGTGGGCTGGCGGTGGTATTGGCCTGAGCGGCCGCAGCGGCGGTGCGGGCTGCGGTTGCCGGTGCGGGTGCCACGGCAGGGGCCGGCGTCGAACTGGATGCCGGTGTGTCGGCCCGTGCGGCGACAGGTCGTGGCGTGGGCGTGGCCGGAACGTGGGCTGGCAGCGGCGCGGCGGAGGCACCGGCCGAAGCCGTTTGCGCGATGTCGCCGGAGGTCGCCGCGCCAGCCTTCGCGCCCGCCAGTTGGGCGCGCAGCACGTCGAGTTCGCGCGTGAGCGTGTCGACGGTTGCCTCGAGGCGCGCGACGCGATCGGCGAGCGGTAATGGGGTCGGCGGCGTCGCGGAGAGCGCGAACGCGTCGGTCGTAGCTCGCTGGTTTTGCTGCTTGCGTTGGCGCAGCGCGTGCCCGATGCAGAATCCGACGGCGGCCCCGAGCAGCGAGCCGCTCCCGGCCGAGAAATCCCCGATCAACGCGGCGATGCCGCCCACGATGAAACCGATTACGGCGAATGCCCAGTTCAACGCCTTGCTCCCTCTCACTGTCGTTATCGTCCTTCGATCGCGGATCGCACCGGATCGAGGTGGTTTCAGCACGGCCGGCAGGCGAACCGGCATGCGCGCGTCGTGCGGCTGAGCCTGCTGGAGAAAGGCTCACGGCAACGTCGCGATCGGCGTGTTTGCGGCGAATGTATCACAGCGTGCATTCGCCGATTCCCGGGTTTGACGCGGTATCGCGGCGTGCGCCGTCCGGTGTCGCCATCCGGTTTTTTGCACGGTCATGCTTTTTACTGGCGAATGCGGCGCGCGCTTTCGTCTGAATAGATCGGCGCCGGAACGGACGTGAACTTGTCGTAAAGCGACGCGTGCCGGAGGCGGCCTGGCGCAAAACCTCATGTGTCGTTTGGCGCGTTGCTGCGCACAAGGCCGCCGGGTGACGCCCGTCGTTGCTGGCGGTGCGCGTATTGCGCCGCCGCAATCGGCTGCGCGGGCCGCCCGGCGGGGCTGTCGGGCGTGTCGTATTTGCGCAAGCGTTTGTCGTAATTCGTCGGCAGGCCGGGGTTTTTTCTGGCAACTATGTAGGCACGCTATGACAAGCGCGAGTCCCCGCTACACGAGGAGAAGGTTTCGATGGATGCCCCCAAGGTTGTGGTCGAAGGTCTGTGCAAGGTGTTTGGAAGCAATCCGCAGCAGGCGCTCGACATGCTCGCCGCCGGCGCGACGAAGGACGATGTGCTCAAGCGCACCGGCCAGGTCGTCGGCGTGCACAACGTCTCCTTCGATGTGCAGGAAGGCGAAATTTTCGTGCTGATGGGCCTGTCCGGTTCCGGCAAGTCCACGCTGATCCGCCTCGTGAACCGGCTGGTCGATCCGAGCGCCGGCAAGGTGCTGATCGACGGGCTCGACGTCGCGTCGGCGCGCCGCTCGGCGCTGACCGCGCTGCGCCGCAAGGACATGAGCATGGTGTTCCAGTCGTTCGCGCTGATGCCGCATCGCACCGTCGTGTCGAATGCCGCGTTCGGGCTCGAAGTCGGCGGCATGGGCAAGAAGGAGCGCGAGCGCCGTGCGATGGAAGTGCTCGAGCAGGTCGGTCTCGCGCCGTTCTCGCACAAGCTGCCGTCCGAGCTGTCGGGCGGGATGCAGCAGCGCGTCGGCCTCGCCCGCGCGCTGGCCGTGAACCCGTCGCTGATGATCATGGACGAGGCGTTCTCCGCACTCGATCCGCTCAAGCGCCGCGAAATGCAGGACGTGCTGCTGCAACTGCAGAAGGAGCAGCGCCGCACGATCATGTTCGTGTCGCACGATCTCGAGGAAGCGCTGCGCATCGGCAACCGCATCGCGATCATGGAGGGCGGCCGCCTCGTGCAGGTCGGCACGCCGCAGGACATCATCGCGAACCCGGCCGACGATTACGTCCGCGCGTTCTTCGACGGCATCGACACCAGCCGCTACCTCACCGCCGGCGACCTGATGCAGACGGGCGCCGTGCCGCTCGTGTCGAAGTGCGATGCCGCGAACGTCGCGGCTTCGCTGAACGGCAGCGCCGAATACGCGTTCGTGCTCGACGCCGCACGCAAGATCCGCGGCTTCGTCACGCGCGAGGCGCTCGGCGAGGACACGCCGTCCGTGCGGCCGATCGAAAGCATCCGGCGCGATGCGTCGCTCGAACATGTCGTCGCGCGCGTGGTCGCGAGCCCGAATGCACTGCCCGTCGTCGACGACGACGGCTGCTACTGCGGCTCGGTCGATCGTGCGCTCATCCTGAAGGCCATCACGCGTTCGCGAGGCTCCCATGTCTGAAATGATTCCGCTCGGTACCTGGGTCGACCAGTCCGTTCACTACCTGCTCGACCACGACGCGAAGACGTTCGACGCGATCGGTCAAGCGATCGAGGGGCTCGCGGCATTCGTCGAGCATGGCCTGCAGGCGATCCCGATGTGGCTGATGATGGCGATCTTCATCGGCGTCGGGCTGTGGCGGGTGGGCTGGCGCTTCGCGCTGTTCACCACGCTGTCGCTGCTGCTGATCTTCGCGACGGGCTTCTGGGATCAGACGGTCATCACGCTTGGCCTCACGCTGTCGTCGACGATCATCAGCCTCGTGCTCGGCATCCCGCTCGGCATCTGGGCCGCGAAGAGCAAGTGGGTCGCCGCGATCGTGCGCCCGATTCTCGACCTGATGCAGACGATGCCCGCGTTCGTCTACCTGATTCCGGCCGCGATGCTGTTCGGTCTCGGCCGCGTGCCGGGGATCCTGTCGACGGTGATCTTCGCGATGCCGCCCGCGGTGCGTCTCACGAGCCTCGGCATCCGTCACGTGAACCGCGAGATCGTCGAAGCCGGCCAGGCATTCGGCTGCACGCCGTGGCAGCTGCTGTACAAGGTGCAGTTCCCGAACGCGCTGCCGTCGATCATGCAGGGCGTGAACCAGACGATCATGATGGCGCTGTCGATGGTGATCATCGCGTCGATGGTCGGCGCGGGCGGCCTCGGCAACGACGTGCTCGCGAGTATCCAGCGTCTCGACATCGGTCTCGGCTTCGAGAGCGGCCTGTCGGTCGTGCTGCTCGCGATCATTCTGGATCGCATCACGGAGAGCTTCGGCCGCGCGCCGGGCACCGTGAAGGCGCCGCTGTTCTCCGGCCTCAAGCAACTCTTTCGCGTGAAGGCTGCGCCCGCGCAGGCCTGATCTCCGGCGGCCGGCAACACGCTGGCCGCTCACCCTGAATGGATAACGGCTCCTGCGGCTTCGGCCGCGGGGCTGACCTTCTGCAACCTCCTCGCCAGGAGACCGATGTGACGTCCGCCGTCGCTGTCGCGCCCGCCGCCTGCGTTTCACCGGTTTCGTCCCTCGCCCATTTCGGCTTCCTGACGCTGCCGAACTTCTCGATGATCGCGTTCTCGAGCGCGGTCGAAGTGCTTCGGATGGCGAACTACGTCGGGCGGGCGGATCACTACAAGTGGTCGATCTACTCGCTCGACGGCGCGCCCGCGCATGCCAGCAACGGCATCGCGGTGCGGCCCACGCAGGCGCTCGACTACGACAACCTGCCCGACGTGATGATCGTGTGCGGCGGCATCCGCATCCGCGACGTGGTCGACGAGGGCGCGCGCGATACGCTCGCGGCGCTCGCCGAACGCGGGCTGCCGCTCGGCGGCATCTGCACGGGCGCCTATGCGCTGATGTCGAGCGGGCTGCTCGACGGCTATCGCTGCACCGTGCACTGGGAGAACCTGTCCGCGCTTCATTCCGAATTCCCGCGAGTGGGCTTCGCCGACGAGTTGTTCGTCGTCGATCGCGACCGGCTGACCTGCACGGGCGGCACCGCGCCGCTCGACCTGATGCTGAACCTCGTCGGCATGCGGTTCGGCCAGCAACTGGCCGCGCAGGTATCCGAGCAGTTCATCCTGGAGCGCATTCGCAGCTCGACCGATACGCAGCCGATTCCGGTCGATGCGCGGGTCGGCTTCTCGCGCGCGGAGCTGATCGAGGTCGTGCGGCTGATGGAGGCGAACATCGAGGAGCCGCTGTCGCTCGAGGAGCTCGCGCGGCTCGTGCGGCTGTCGCAGCGGCATCTGCAGCGCATGTTCAAGGTGTACCTGAACGTATCGCCGACCCACTATTACCTGACGCTGCGCCTGAAACGCGCCCGCGACCTGCTGCGCACGACCGATGCATCGATCGCACGCGTGACGACGGTCTGCGGCTTTCATTCGCCGTGTCATTTCAGCAAGGCATACCGCGCGCAGTTCGGCCATGCGCCGAGCTACGAGCGCCGGCTGCCCGGGCGCTGAGCCGCGGCAATCCGTCGGTCCGCGACGTCGCCGGGATCGCGGCGCGCGGCTTCAATAAACGATCCCGCATTCAAGCAAACGACATCACTTTGAGGAGAAGCAAGATGAAGCGCCTATTGATCGCAGCGGTGTGCGGGATCGGGGTGACCGCGCCGATGTCGGCCGTTTATGCGGCCGATCCGCCCGTATGCAAGAACGTGCGCTTCGCCGATGTCGGCTGGTCCGACATCGCGGCGACCACGGGCCTCGCGTCGACGATGCTGCAGGGGCTCGGCTACAACCCGACGAAGACGATCGCCTCGGTGCCGATCACGTTCGCGGGGATCAAGAGCAAGCAGATCGACGTGTTCCTCGGCTACTGGTCGCCGACGATGGACCCGATCATCCAGCCGTTCACGAAGGCCGGCACGATCAAGGTGCTCGCGACGCCGAACCTGACCGGCGCGAAATACACGCTCGCGGTGCCCGACTACGTGTACCAGGGCGGCCTGAAGTCGTTCGCGGACATCCAGAAGTACGCGGACAAGCTGAACGGCAAGATCTACGGGATCGAGCCGGGCAACGACGGCAATGCGCTGATCAAGAAGATGATCGACGGCAACCAGTTCGGCCTCGGCAAGTTCAAGCTGGTCGAGTCGAGCGAGGCCGGGATGCTGGTCGAAGTGAATCGCGCGGCCCGCGACAAGCAGTGGATCGTGTTCCTCGGCTGGGAACCGCATCCGATGAACGTGCAGATGAAGATCGACTACCTGACCGGCGGCGACGACGTGTTCGGCCCGAACTACGGCGAAGCGAAGGTGCTGACGGCAACCCCGCCCGATTACGCGCAACGCTGCCCGAACGTCGCGAAGTTCGTGTCGAACCTGCAGTTCACGACGTCGATCGAGAACCACGTGATGGTGCCGATCATGAACAAGCAGGACCCGAACAAGGCCGCCGCCGACTGGCTGAAGGCGAACCCGCAAGCCCTCGACAAGTGGCTGGCCGGCGTGACGACGCTCGACGGCAAGCCCGGCCTGCCGGCGGTGAAGGCGTATCTCGGCGTGCATTGAACGACGCGTAGCCCGGCCCGACCGGCAAACGCCCGTCACCGTGAAAACGGGACGGGCGTTTTACATTGGTGCGCACCCGGTGCTCCGCCTCTTCTGTCCCACGGACACGTTGCGACATGTTCGACATTGCCGTCCGAGATCAAAAATACGACACGACGGCTGCGGATCGATGCATGTCCCGCGCATGAATATTCGGTAAACATTTCTGACTCGTACGATTGGATTCGGTCCCACGAAGACTGAGAATGGTCGCTTCGCATAAAAAGCTGGCGGCCAGGTGCCGCATCGCTGTTTGCGAGTGCTTTTTGCTGGCGACCATGTTTCCGCCGAGGATGGGGTAGCGACTTCCTGCACAACCGACCGAAGATCGGAGCGGGCAACACCGGAAACGACACGCAGCCGCGTGACGTATCGGCCACGGCGAACACACGGTTCCTGCGCATCGTAGCGAGCCTGACGAGGCAGCGTCGGCGGCTCGCGAGTCGGTTACCAGTCGAGGAGACACCGAATGAATGCTCGAAGTCGTTTCAACGCGCGGAGCGACACATCCGTCAAGGCGGGGCGGGTGCGCCGCCATCTGCCCGGGTTCTGCATCGGAGGGCTGCTGCTGGCGTGCGGGGTGTTGCCGTCGAGTGCGAGGGCGGCTTGCGAACTCGGCAGCGGGGGCATTTATCTCGCTTCGCTGTCGCTGCCGGCGAGCGTCACGGTCCCGCGCGATGCGCCGGTTGGCGCCGTCGTCGCGAGCACCCGGTTTTCCTACGCGTTCAATCAGTCGTACCCGGTCGGTGTCTACTGCACGACGGGAACGACCGTCGACAACACGAGCGGTTCGGGCGCGAGTTCTTCCAACGGCATCATCCCGACGAATGCGCCGGGTCTCGGTTTCCGGTTGCGCCTCGGCGCGGACGACTATGTTCCCGACACCGGTTCGTACACCGTTCCCGTGTCGGTCTTCAATACACCGTCGCGATGCGGCTATCCGGCGAGCGGCAAGTGCTACATCTACCTCGGTACGCCGATCGTGCTGGAGCTCGTCAAGACGGGCGAAGTATCGCCCAACACATCGGTGTCCGGCGGCCTGCTTTTCACGCAGCGTCTCGGTGGCCTGACGGCGTCGAAGGTGACGTTGTCGACGCCGCAGGTGAAGGTCGTCCCGCAGAGTTGCACCGTCACGTCGCGCAGCATCAGCGTGCAATTCGGCCAGGTCGGCGCGAACACGTTCCAGAAGGTCGGCAGCGTGTCGCCTTCCGTGCCGCTCGGCATTTCGATCGATTGCCGCGGCGTGTCTTCACGGGTCGCGGTGACGTTTACCGACGTCACGTCGCCGGGCAACCGTTCCAACGTGCTGTCTCTGACGAGCGCTTCGAGTGCGACGGGCCTGGGTATCCAGATCCTGTCCGGCACGCAGCCGATCTCGTTCGGCCCCGATTCCGCGGCGGCGGGCAATCCGAACCAGGTGCCGATCCGCACCGTCAACAACACGGTGTACGAGGCGCCGTTTTCGGCGCGCTATATCCGCACCGCGTCCACGATCACGGGCGGCACGGCCAACGGGGCCGCGACGTTCACGATGTCGTACCAGTGACATGCCGCGCCGCTGCCGCATGTTTCCATCAGTTCTTTCCAACGCAAGGAGTATGAAGGTGCAGAAAATCGATCGTGCTTCACTGGCGCAGTCACAACTGGCAGGGGGGTGCTGCAAGCGACGTGCGTCGCCCCCGACGACCCGCTCGACGCCGTCTCGACCGACACCACCGACGACGCCTCCGACCACGAAGCCGCCCACCGGCGGTGGCGGCGGGACGGTTCGGCCACCGGCCTGATCCCGCCCATCGGGAGCAACGCGCCGGCATCGCGCCGGCGCGTTCACGTACGGCGCAGGTGTCGCGTGATGCGCGCACATCTCGCCGCGACAGGCAGTTCGACCGCGGAATATCGAAATTGGATTGGGAAGCTGGAAAAATACCGCGCTTCACGGATGTGTCGTGGCGCTGGATCGCATACTGCGCATCGGTCATCGTCGTCGTGGGTGTCGTGTTCGCGTTCGTCAAGGAAATCGAGCTGAAGCGCGACGTGCCGTGCGAGATCATCTCCCCGTCCGACGTCAGAATCACCGGTCACGACGGTCTCGTGACCGCGGTGTACGTCGCGCCGGCCGCGACGGTACGCAAGGGGCAGCCGCTGTTCCGGCTGACACGTGACCTGACGCTGTCGACCGACGGTCGCCCGAGGCCGGTCTTCGACGAGGCGCTGCGCGACCGGCAGACCGCGGCGACGAATGCCCAGTTCGACGATCGCGTGACCGCATTGACCGCGCGAATGCACGCGGTCGAGCGTACGGAGGCGGCGCGCATGCGCGAGCTCGCTGCGCTCGGCGACCGGCAATTCCGCATGCGGCAGATGGGTGACGATGCGCGGCGCCGGCTCGCGCGTCTCGAGGGCGCGGCCGACTACGTGATCGCCGATCGTATCGAGCAGGCGCGCATCGAAGTCCGTCAGAACGAAGCCGAGATTGCGCAGGGCGATGCGCGGCATCAGGCGCTGCTAGCCGATCTCGAAACCCTGCGCGGCGGTCGCCGCGAACTCGACGCGCAAATCCGCGAGTTGCGTGCACAGCGCGATCGCGAAGTGCAGGACATCGACATGCGTTACGAGGCGGCCCGGCGCGACGTGACCGTATCGGCGCCCGGCGACGGCGTCGTGACGTTTTCCGGTCTCGTGCCGGGCAATACGCTCGAATCCGACGACGTCGCACTCGTGATTTCCACCAGCCCGAAACCGGCGCTGTCCGCGGCGCTTCGCATTCCGTCCCGCCAGCGCGGCTTCGTCCGGGAGGGGCAGACGGTTCGAATCAAGCTCGACGCCTTTCCCTATGCGCGTTTCGGCAGTGTCGCCGCTCGCATCGATTCGATTTCGGATACGACGATGACCGCGGCCACCGCTTCATCGCCTGCATCGGCGCCGGCCGGCGCGCGGCCGGTCGATTACATGGCATGGGCGACATTGCGCGGCACGACCTTCGGCTCGTCGCACCCGCCGCTGCGTATCCTGCCCGGCATGCGCGGGACGGCGAGCGTCGTCGTCGAGCGCCGCACGATTGCGGAATGGGTGTTCGAACCGTTGTTCCAGATGATCCGGAGTTGACGCGTGCGCGTGATTTACCAGAATGAAGTCGCGGACTGCGGATATGCGTGTCTGGCCATGGTGCTCACCCATCTCGGGCGCGCGACCGACGTGCGGGAGATCGCGGCGAGCCGGCCGGTGTCGTCTCACGGCCTGTCGCTGATGGACCTGTACGACGTCGCGACCGATTTTGGGCTGGCGGTTCAGGCATACCGTTTCGATGCCGGCGATCTGGCGGACATCAAGCCCGGCTCGATCGTCCATTTCGGCGGCGCGCATTTCGTGGTCTTCGAGCGCGTGCGGCGCGGTTACGTGCAGGTGATCGATCCCGCCGTCGGGCGACGCCGCGTCGCGCTCGACATGTTCCTGGCGAGCGTGTCCGGCTACCTGCTCGAATGTGCGCCCACCCCCGGCCTGCCGCGTATCCGCGCCCGTTCGCGCGTGCCGGCCGCGCTGGCGCGTGTCAGGGCGCTGAACCCGCAGTTGCGCGCGCAGATCGGCAAGCTGCTGTTCGTCGCGCTCGGCAGCCAGTGCGCGATCCTGGCGCTGCCGTATTTCGGCAATCTGGTGCTCGACCAGGTCGTGACCAGCGACAACCGCAACTTGCTGCAGATCCTCGCTGTGACGTTCGCGAGCATTTTCGCGATCGGCGTCTTCGGCCGCTTCGTCGAGTCGTATCTGAGCGCGCTGATTCACACGCTGGTCAGCGTGAACATGACCGAAGGGCTGATCGGGCAATTGCTGCGCCATCCGATTCCCTATTTCGAGAAGCGCAACGTCGGCGACGTGTTCGCGCGCGTCAAATCGCACGACGAGATCAACGACTTCGCGGTGCGGACCGCGATCTCGCTGCGGATCGACGCCGCGGTAGGCGTCATCGCGGTGCTGCTGATGCTCGTGCAGAGCCGGTTGCTGGCGGGTGTCGCGCTCGCCATCTTCGCGGTGTACGTCGGCGTGGCGTTCGCGCTCTATCCGCCGATGCGCGACGCGCACATGCTGGTGCTCGAACGAACCGCCGAATGCGAGGACCTGCTGTTCGAGACGATCCGCGGTGCGTCGCTGATCAAGCTCGCGTCGGGCGAGACGCGGCGCACGGCGATCTACATGGCGAAGTTCAAGGCCTATGCGGCCACGGCGCTGCACAGCGAGAAGCTCACGGCCGGGCGCGATGCGGTGCTCAAGTTCGTCGACTACGCCGACGCGATTGCGATTACCTGGCTGTCGGCCGGGCTGATGCTCGACGGCAAGATCTCGGTCGGCGTGTTCTATTCGTTCATGATCTACAAGTCGCTCGCGTCTGAGCGGCTCGCGCAGGCCATCAATGCGCTGTTCGGGCGGCTGATGCTGACGGTGCCGGCTGCGCGCGTCGCCGATATCGTCGAGGGCGAACCCGAGCGCTACACGCCATTGGAGCAGGCGGGCCGCGCGGCCGAGACGCAGCGTTTCGAGTCGATCGAGATGCGCAACGTTTCGTTCTCGTATGGCGCGTCGGATCGCCGGGTGCTGACCGGCGTGGATCTCACGATCCGGCGCGGCGACCGGATCGCGATCGTGGGGCCGTCCGGCTGCGGGAAGTCGACGATCTTCAAGCTGCTGGCGGCCGCCGAGCATGCGCAGCAGGGCGACGTCCGGTTGAACGGCGTGGGCTATGCGAACCTCGCGGTCGACGAGGTTCGCCGCCACATCACGCAGATGCGGCAGGGCGACCTGATCCTGCGCGGCTCGATTGCCGACAATATCTCGCTGTTCAGCGCACGGATCGATCATGCGCGCATCAATCGTCTGCTCGACGAAGTCGGTCTGCTGGACGACGTGATGCGCCTGCCGATGCGCACGCGGACGATCATCAGCGACTCGATCGCGAACATCTCGGCCGGCCAGCGGCAACGGCTGCTGCTGGCGCGCGCGCTGTATCAGCCGGCGGAATTGATGCTGCTCGACGAGCCCACGTCGAATCTCGATGCGGCGTCGGTGCGGCGTATCGGGGCGCTCCTGCAACGCATCGGGCGAACCGTGGTGGTCATCACGCACGATCGCTCGCTTGCCGCCACGTTCGAGCGCTGCTACGAACTGGTGGACGGCGTGCTGGTGCCGGGCGATCGCGCGGGGGCCGCATGATCGTCGCACGCGTCGTGCTGGTCGCGGCGGTCGTGCTGGCGCCGGCTTACGCCTATGCCGATGACCTGATGTCCGTCGTGACGGACGCGCTCGACCACGATGCGGAGCTTGCCGGCGTGCGCGCCGACGTCGAGATCGGCCGGCTCGGCGTGCCGCGTGCGCGGGCGGCGCTGCTGCCGAGGATCGACGCCGGATGGGGGCGGACGTACAACCGTATCGTGATGCGCGATGTTCCGCCGATGCGCTACTGGCAGAACGGCTGGACCGTATCGCTGACGCAGCCGCTGTTCGACTGGGAGCGCTGGATCGCGTATCGGCAGGCCGGCACCGCTGCCGCGAAGGCCGAGCTTACGTATGCGCGTGCACGGCAGGCGCTGATGCTGCGCACCGGGCGCGCGTATTTCGACGTGCTGGCGGCGACCGACGAACTCACGCGAGCGACCGATTACCTGGAGGCAGTGACCGAGCAGCATGCGATCACAGTGCGCCGACAGGCGGCCGGCGAAGCGACATTGATCGACGTACGCGAGGCGCAGGCGCAGCTCGATGCCGCGAGACTGCAGCAGATCGACGCGCAGCAGGCGGTCGATTCGCGGCGGCGGATCGTCGAAACGCTGACCGGCCGGCCGCTCGGCACGATAGCGCGCGTGCCGGACGAGCAGCCGGTGCTTCGAATCGATCCGGACGATAGCGGCTATTGGGTGGCACAGGCCGAGCAGAAGAGCTACCCGGTTCAAATCGGCCAGCTCGACGTACGCGATGCGGGCGACGACGCGCGTCGGGTGCGCGCGCAACGCTATCCGGTCGTGAACCTGACCGCCAGCCATACGCCGGCGGGCGCGGCGGCCGGCTTCGCCCAGCCGACGACCACGACGACCGCGATGCTGACGATCTCGATTCCGTTGCTGACCGGCGGGGACATCCAGGCGCGGCTGGGGCAGGCGCTGGCGGCGGAAGACAAGGCGGGCAGCTTGCTGCAGGCTGCGACCAGGCAGGCGGGCGCGGACACGCGCGAGGCGTTTCAGCGGCTGTACTGGGCACGGCAGCGCGGCGAGCTGCTCGGCCGGCTCGTGCAGGCCAACGTGCGCACGCTGGATGCAACGCGAATCGGTTATCAGGTCGGCAGCCGGTCGAATCTCGATGTGCTGCGCGCGTACGAGACGCTGTTTGCGAGCCGCAAGGCGCGGCTGGACGCGCATTACGAGATGCTGGCCGCATACCTCACGTTGAAAGCCGACGTTGCGTCGCTGGATTTCGACGACATCGCGCGGATCAGCGGATGGTTGGCGAACGATGGGCGATAAGGTGCTGTGCCGCGCCGGCTGGCGCGATCGATGCCTGCTGCGCCTGTCGGGCCGCGCGCTCGAACGGCTGGCGCTCGCGACATGGCTCATGCGGAGCGTTAGCAGCCCGCGCGCGCGCTGGGCCGGACGATTGCGCTACGAATGGGGACGCGAGCATGTCGCGCTTTCCCCGGCGCACGCGTGGCGGACGATGGCGGCACGCGAGCTCGAATCCCTCGTCGATCGGCGCCTGCTCGTGGAGCGTGCCGCCGGGCGCGCGCCAGGTTGGTCGGGCCTCGAAGCGGCTGCACACGCGCTCGCGCTGGCGATCGGCACAATCCGCGACGACGCGGGTGGGCGCCCGGTGATCGTGTCGCCGTTTCACTACGTATCGCAGTTTGCGAACGTGTGCGTGATCGACGCATTGCGCGACGCGTTGCGATTGCCGGGGATCGCGATCGTATCGGGTGTCGCGCGGGAAGCGTATGGCGGCCTGGAGGCGACGCTGGTGCCGAACCTGCGCGTGCTGCACACCTACGACGAAACCAACCGGAATGCGCTCGGGCTGCGCGTGTTGCAGGCACTCCGGCGCGACGGCGTGGCCGCCGTGTTCGCCGACGCGCCGCCGTACCTGATGCAGCGCTTTCCGATGGCGACGATCGAGGTCATGATGTTCGGGCGGCCGGCACGGATTCACCGCGGTGTGTTCACGATCGGCGCGCGTGCCGGTGCCGTGCTGCTGCCGTTTCATCTGACGCTGACGGCCGGCCGAGTCGATCACCGGATTTTCGCGCCGATCGATCTCGTGCAGGCCGACGCGCCGCAGCGCGTCGCGGACTGCATCGAACGCGCATGTATCGATGCGTATCCGAACTGGATTCTGGCCGGGCATCCGTCGCAATACGGATTCGCGCCGCTCAGATAACGACACGCGCCGTTCGACGGATCTGCTTCGCGCTTCGGCCGACGGTCGCCGGACGATGCGCTAGACTGCTCGATCCCCGATCGAGGAGACGACGATGACCCGCAACCCGCTCGATGCATCCGGACGGCGACACGCAGCCGGCACGCGGCCGAACAATCCGTCGGCTTCGGTCGGCGCACGCAGCAACCGGACGATGCTTCACATCGGCCATTCACTCGCATGAAGCGCATCGAGCAAGTCGTGCTCGCCGCCGATCTCGCGGGCACGGCGGTGTTCGCGATCGAGGGCGCCAATGCGGCGATCGGCGCCGGCCTCGACCTGTTCGGGGTGATGGTGCTGTCGCTCGTCGTCGCGCTCGGCGGTGGCGTGATTCGCGACCTGTTGATCGGCGCGCGCCCGCCGAGCGCCGTGAGCGACTGGCGTTATCCGGCGCTCGCGTTCGCTGCCGGGCTGTTCGCCTTCGTGTTTCATGCGCGGGTCGCGTCGTTCTCGCCGTCGCTGCTGACGACGCTCGATGCGGCCGGCCTCGCGCTGTTCGCGGTAGCGGGCGCGGTGAAGGCGCTCGAATTCCGCGTCCATCCGTTCATTGCCACGCTGATGGGCGCCGTGACCGGCTGTGGGGGCGGCGTGGTGCGCGATGTGCTGCTCGCGCGGATTCCCGTCGTGCTGGTCACGGACATCTATGCGAGCGCGGCACTGCTCGGCGCGGTCGTTGTCGTGTTGTGCCGGCGACTCGGTTGCCCGCCCGTTGTCGCGGCCGTGCTCGGCGGCGTCGCGTGCTTTGCGCTGCGGATGGCGGCGGTGAGGTTCGGCTGGCAGTTGCCGAAAATTGCCGCGGGGGCATAGGCGCCCGGCTCACGACTGCTTCGTCGCCGCCGGCACGTCGAACACGCGGTCGAACGCCCACTGGAACACGAACGCGTAGCAGAAGAAGAACGCGAACAGCCCGATATCGACGACGAACGCGTCGAACCACGAGAT
Organism: Burkholderia orbicola; assembly: GCF_900100915.1. NCBI lineage: Bacteria > Pseudomonadati > Pseudomonadota > Betaproteobacteria > Burkholderiales > Burkholderiaceae > Burkholderia > Burkholderia orbicola. Next base: position 2,348,865 of record NZ_FNKW01000002.1, read on the forward strand.
GTCGAGCCACCCCGACACGACCGGCACGAGGATGAAGATCAGTCCGCCCTCGAATCCGGTGGCGTGCAGTATGCGCCGCCCGAGCGTACGCGCCGGCTGCCGGCGCGACGCTTCCCAGCGCTCGAACAGCGCGTTGAAGATCAGGTTCCACAGCATCGCGATCGCCGACATCGTCGCCGACAGCGCGCCTGAATAGACGAGATCCTGCTTGAAGATCGCCGCGATCACGGGCGAGATGCAGGAAATGGCGATCGCTTCGTAGAGCACCGCCTGCGTGATCCTGCGCGGTAGGCCTTGCACGGGTTCCTCCGGTTCGAGGGCAACCGCCGCGGCGGCATGCCGCGACGTCCCGCAAGGCTAGCCGCGTTGCGCACCTGCTTCAATTCACCTAATCTCACCCCGATTGAATCGAATTCAACCTGGCCGCGTCCGGCCCGCGAGGCTCCGTGTTCTCGAAAATTCCCCTGACCGCATTGCGTGTATTCGAAGCGTCGGCACGGCTCGGCACGTTCAAGGCCGCAGCCGATGAACTGTCCGTGACGCCGGCCGCCGTGTCGCACCAGATCAAGTCGCTCGAGAGCCGCGTCGGCGTGCTGCTGTTCGAGCGCGGCGCGGGCGGCGTGCGGCTGACGGAAGAAGGCGAGCGGCTGTTTCGCGCGAGTCACGATGCGTTGCTGGCGTTGAGTCGCGGGCTCGACGCGGTGCGTCCGGATGCGGCCGACGAGCGTGCGCTCGTGCTGACCACCACGCCCGCCTTTGCGGCGATGTGGCTGATTCCGCGTCTCGGCGCGTTTCGTCGCGTCGATCCGCATCTGCACATCAAGGTCGAAACGGGCAACGCGCTCGTCGATCTCGAACGGGATGCACGGATCGATCTCGCGATTCGCGCGACGTCGCGCCGGTTTCCCGCGCTGCACGAGATCGCGTTGATCGACGAATATTTCGGTGCGTATGCGGCGGCCGGGTTCGACGCGCATCGCACCGACGAGCCGCTCGACCTGATCGAGACCGTGTGGGATACGCCGCTGCCCGTGTCGGTCGACTGGGCGTCGTGGTGCCGCGCGGCGGGCCGGGAAGCGTGGCTCGAGCGCGCGGTGTTTCGCCATTACGACGACGAGCATTACGCGTTGCAGGCCGTGCTGCACGGGCAGGGTGTCGCGCTGCTCAGTTCCGTGCTGGCCGCCGAGCATGTCGAGCGCGGCGCGTTGAAGCCGATCGAGCCCGCGGTGCGGCTCGCCGGTGCGCGCTTCGTCGCGCTGTGCCGGCCGGGGCGGGAGCGCGAGCCGCAGGTCAGGCGGTTTCTCGACTGGCTCGAAGCGGAAATCGCCCGGACGCGTGCGTCGGTCGGGCGGATAGCGCCGGCTGCGTGAAGCGCCGGTCGGTTACGCCGGCGCGCGAATTCCGTTCGGCAACGTGCGGATGGTTGCGTTTCGTTCGGTGTCCGCGTGTGATCAACCGAAGCGCACGCAATACACCGGCGGCAAGTGCGCCGATACCTGTTGCCAGTGCTCGCCGCCATCGGCGGACGTCCATAACCCGCCGGTCGTCGACGCCATCGCGAGGCGCGTGCCGGAATCGTCCACCGCGAGCCCGTGCCGGTACACGAGGTCGTACGCGGGCGCGGCCGGCAACCCGTTCGACAGGGTTTCGAAACTGCGGCCGCCGTCGCGCGTGCGCGTGACGACGAACCGGCCGTTCACCGGAATCCGGCACGCGTCCTTCACGGCCGGCACGAACCACGCGGTATCCGGTTCGTGCGGATGCACGGCCACCGCGAAACCGAAGCTCGACGGCTCGGCTTCGATGCGCCGCCAGTGTTCACCGCTATCCGTCGAGCGGAAGATCGCGCAGTGATGCTGCGTCCATAGCACGTCCGGGTTGGCCGCGCACTGCACGACGCGGTGCGGGTCCTGCATGTTCGGCTCGCCGCGCCGCTCGGGAGGCATGTAGTCGGCCTCCATGCCTTCCGCGGTCACGCGCCACGTCGTGCCGCCGTCCGCGGTCTGCCAGACGCCGCCGCACGAGATGCCGACGGTGACGTGCCGGCTGTCGCGCGGATCGACCATCACCGAATGGATGCCCGGCGCGTCGTACCCGCCGCCGCCCCATTCGGCGCGTTCGGGGCGATCCCACAGCGCGCGGTTGAGTACCCACGAATCGCCGTGATCGTCGGAGCGGAACAGGCCGCCGGGAATCGTGCCGGCCCACAGCACGCCCGGTTCGTCCGCGCCGCCGGTTTCGAGCGACCAGATTTGCTGAAGGGTCCACGGCGGCTGCGGCGATCCGGCAGGCGCGTCGGCGGTGTCGCCGCTGCCTGCGTGCGTGTCGGCGCGGGCGGGCGACGCGTCGGCGGGCTGTGGCGGATAAACCGGGACTGCGCATTCCTCCCAGTCGGTGGCGCCGGCGCGCAGGCGATGCAGCTTCACGCCGAAATGGCCGAGATTGAGTGCCGCATACAGCGTGCCGTCGCGCGGGTCGGCGAGCGCCATGCTGACGGGCTCGCCGATGAAATGCGGTTCGCCGGGCGTCCAGCCGCCATGACCGTCGGGTTGCAGGACGAACAGGCCCTTGCGGGTGGCGACGAGCAGTCGATCGTTCATGTTGCGATGTCTCCGGATGGTCCGCCTTGGCGTGACGGCGCTTGGTATGGGGATGTGCTCGTGCATCGGTCCCTTTATCCGCCGGTCAGCGCCTGCACGACATACACGCGGCTGGTGGCCCCGAGCGCATCGGACAGGCGCTGCCGGTCGCGGATCGGCTGGCCGTCGATGAACACCGACAGGTGCTTTCGCAGCGCACCCTGGTCGTCGACGATGTAGCCGCGCAGCCGCGGCTGCTCGCTGAAAATGGTGTCGAATGCCTCGCCGACCGTATGCGCGTCGACGTCGCGTTCGGGCGTTTCGACATGCCGCTGGATCGACGCGGCGAAGAAGAGATGCGCCATGGCGGTAGCTGGCAGGAGCCGCACGAAGGGACGGCTTGTAGTGTAGGCGATCCGGCGGGTGTCGAAAGGCGGAACGGAGCGGCCGCAAGCGATGGCGTTTGCCATGGCGTCTGCGCGGGCTGGCGGCGGCTAAACCGGAATCGACCGCCCCCTGATCCGGATGCCGAGCCGCACGACCCCGATCACCGCATTCGACAGCCACATGAGCCAGCGCGGCATTCCGCGCCGACGGATATCGAGCAGCAGCACGATCCGCACGGCATCGCTGTCGTTCCACACCTCGTGCGTAAACGTGTCGTCCCACAGCAGGAAGCGGCCTTCGTCGAGCCGGTATTCGTGTCCGTCGACTTTCAGCACGGCGGCCGGCGTGCCGTCGGCGCGTTTCGGCATCGACAGCACGAGATACCCGCGCAGGATGCCGCGAAACGGCCCGCGATGCGGCGGGATGTGCTTGCCGGGCGCGAGGAACGACAGCGACGCGGACAGCACGTCCGGCGACGTCGCGACGAGCGATGCGACGGTCGGGCAGCGCGACAGATTGCGCGGAAACGGCTGGCCGTACGCCTGCATGATGAACATGCGCCAGTCGCGTGCATCGTTGGCCGAGATGTCGTACTGCTCGCGCATGATTTCGTGAAAGCGCGGGATGCGCGGCATGTCGCGTGCTACCTCCAGCGCCTCCGCGCGGATCGCGGGCCACGCGCGCACGAAACGCTCGGCATCCGGGAATGCGGACGCGTCGAGCACCGCACCGCTGTCGATATGGCGGTCGTACAGTGTGCGCAGCAGGGCGGCTGCATGGTCGTAAGCGGCGGACATGTCGATCGATGGGCGGCCCGGATGAAGTGGGGGTCAGTCTGCCCGAAGCACGGCGGGCATTGCGTTACGTCAGGTTACGCCGGCTGACGAATGAATGACAGTTCGATGAAGGTCCGGCAGGTGCGCATGGAAAGCCGGGAATAAACCCGGCCCCTCCGTCGTCATACGGGTGTAGCACATCGTTTCGTTGACTGATGAAGGAGTGGAGCATGAACACGCACTGGCTGGTAGCCGCCACGGTGGCGGCGATGTCTCTCGCAGGTGTCGCGACGCAAGCGTCGGCACAGGCGCTCACGCGCGAACAGGTCCGGCAGGAACTGATCGATGCACAAAACAACGGGCTGCGCTTCGTGACCGATACGTCGTATCCGGACGTGAGCCCGCTGTTCCAGCAGCAGGCCGAGCGGATGCCGCAGCGGCAGGCCAGCACGGCAGTCGGCAGCGATCCGGCCGTGTCGTCCGACGCGGGCAAGCCGGCGGCGATGTCGCCGCGTCGAGGTGCCGCCGCATGCGTCGGCCCCGCGAGCTTCTGCACGATCTATTTCGGAAGCTGAGCCGCCGGCCTGCATTCTCAGGTCACGCAAATCCCGTGGTTGATCGATACGTCCAATTGAAGGAGTTCATGATGAAAACATATATCGCACTACTGACGATGATCGTTGCGATCGTCGGTCAGTCGGCATTCGCGCAATCGGCCGCACCGTTGACGCGTGCGCAGGTTCGCGACGAACTGATGCGCCTCGAAGCGGCCGGGTACGACCCGGCGAAGGGCGATGACGGCGAGTATCCGGCCGATATCCAGGCCGCGGAAGCGAAGCTCGCCGAGCAGGACCGCGCGCGCATGGCGGCGTCGGCGACGCGGGCGGCCGAGCCCGGCATGCCGGCGCAGGTCGGCAACTAGGTGCCGGCATGTATCCGTGTTGCGAGAGACCGTCGGCATCGCGACGGAATGAGGCACGCGCGCGGCGTGTCGCGCGGAGACGAATCGGGTGGAGCGGTGGTGCGGTGTTGTCCCGGCGCCGATGCGCACTTCAGGCGGGCGGCCGGGATGCAACGCGCGTCGTTGCGCGTCGGGGAATCGGTCGGGCCACGTTCGGCCGGGCCACGTTCGGCCGGGCCGCGTCGATGCGGCCCGACCCGGCACAAATCAGCGCTGTTCGTCCGCGATATGGCTGCGGATCACGTCCGCGAACGACGTGTCGCCCTTCAGCCCGAGCGCTTCCGCGCGCGACGTATCCCAGCGGCCGGGCCAACTGCCGACGATCTTCTCGACGCGTTCGTCGGGCGCGTGACGGATCAGCTTAACGACCTCGTCGCCCGCGACTTCGCGCAGCGCCGCGATCATCTCGTCGACCGACACCGACAGCCCCGGCAGGTTGATCACGCGCTTGTTGCCGAGCTTCGCGCCGTCGATCTCGCACCCGGCGACGAGCGCGTCGATCGCGCCGCGCGGCGACAGCAGCCACAGCCGCGTCGAGCCAGGCACCGGGCACACGCTTTCCTCGCCGTTCAGCGGCTCGCGGATGATGCCGCTCGCGAACGACGACGCGGCCGCGTTCGGGCGGCCGGGCCGTACGCTGATGGTCGGCAGCCGCAGCACACGGCCGTCGACGAAGCCGCGCCGCGCGTAGTCGCACAGCAGCAGTTCGGCGATCGCCTTCTCGGCGCCGTACGACGATTGCGGGTTGAGCGCGGTGTCGTCCTGCACGACGTCGGGCAGCGCGCCGCCGTACACCGCGACGGAGCTCGTGAACACGACGCGCGGCTGGTGGCCGCGGGCGCGGCACACTTCGAGCAGGGTGCGCGATGCATCGAGGTTGATCCGCATGCCGAGATCGAAATCGGCTTCGGCCTGCCCGCTGACGATCGCCGCGAGGTGGAAGATCGCGCCCGTCTGCGTGTCGATCGCGCTGTCGAGCACCGCGCGATCGGCGATGTCGCCGACGATCGACGTCACGCGCGCATCGCCGAAATCGCTGCCCTTGACGACGTCGAGCAGCACCAGCTCGTCGATCTTCTCGATACGACCATCGGGGCCGGTCAGTTCGCCGCGCTCGAGCAGCTTGCGCGCGAGACGCTGGCCGAGAAAGCCGGCGCCGCCGGTGATCAGTACTTTCATGTTGTTGACCCTCTGGGAAATAAGGGAGTTACAGGTATGTCTTGAGCCAGCCGAGGCCTTCCGACGTACCGGCCTTCGGCCGGTATTCGCAGCCGATCCAGCCGTCGTAGCCGAGCGCGTCGATCAGCGCGAACAGGTACGGGTAGTTGAGTTCGCCGACGTCCGGCTCGTGGCGTTCCGGCACGCCCGCGATCTGGATATGGCCGATGCCCGCGAAATCGCGCTTGAGCTTCACCGCGAGATCGCCTTCGACGATCTGGCAGTGGTAGCAGTCGAACTGCACCTTCAGGTTCGGCGCGCCGACTTCCGCGCGGATCGCCTGCGCGTCGTCCTGGCGGCTCAGGAAGTAGCCGGGCATGTCGCGCTGGTTGATCGGCTCGATCAGGATCGTGATGCCGTGCGCGGCGGCCGCCTGCGCCGCATGACGCAGGTTCGCCAGATACGTGTCGCGATGGCGCGCGCGATCGGCGCCCGGCGGCACCATGCCGGCCATCACGTGCAGCTTCTTGTTGCCGATCACGCGCGCATAGTCGAGCGCCTGGTCGATGCCGCGGCGGAATTCGTCCTCGCGGCCCGGCAGCGATGCGATGCCGCGCTCGCCCGCGGCCCAGTCGCCCGGCGGCGCGTTGAACAGCGCCTGTTCGAGGCCGTGCGCGTCGAGGCGCGCGCGGATGTCCTCGGCGGCGAAGTCGTACGGGAACAGGTACTCGACGGCCTTGAAGCCGTCATGGGCGGCAGCGGCGAAGCGTTCGAGAAACGCATGCTCGGTGTACATCATCGAGAGGTTGGCGGCGAAGCGTGGCATGGCAGCGGGTCCTGTGTATGAATGGGGCGGGGCGCCGGGCGCCCCGCGTCGAATGATGAGTCGTCCAGCGGCGGATCAGCGGTTCACGAGCTTGGCCGGCGTGAGCCACACGGCGATCGCGCCGATCACGAGCATTGCGGCGAGCACGTACATGCCGGACGCGGTGCTGTGCGTGGCGTCCTTCAGGTAGCCGATCACGTACGGGCTCGCGAAACCGGCGAGGTTGCCGACCGAGTTGATGATCGCGATCCCGGCCGCGGCCGCGGAGCCCGCGAGGAACGCGGTCGGCAGCGACCAGAACAGCGGCGCGCAGGTCAGCACGCCGCCTGCCGCGAGCGACAGGAATACGATCGACACCGCCGTATTGTGCGAGTACGACGCGGCGACCGCAAACCCGATCGCGCCCATCAGCGCCGGCACGATCAGGTGCCAGCGGCGTTCGCGCCGCTTGTCCGCGCTGTGGCCGAACAGGTTCATCACGACGATCGCGACGACGAACGGAATCGCCGACAGCAGGCCGATCTGCAGCGTATCGGTGATGCCGGTCGATTTGACGAGCGTCGGCATCCAGAACGTGAGCCCGTACTGGCCGGTGACGAACGCGAAATAGATCAGCGACATCCACCACATGCGCGGGTCCGAGAACACGGCCTTCAGCGAATGGCCGTGCTGCTGCTGTTCCTGCGGCTGCGCGGCGATTTCGTCCTCGAGCAGCTGCTTCTCGCGCTCGTCGAGCCACTTCGCGCCGCGGATGCTGTTGTCGAGATACAGGATCGTCGCGATGCCGATGAGCACGGCCGGCACGGCCTCGATCATGAACATCCATTGCCAGCCGTGAAAGCCCGAGCCGCCGTGGAAGCGCTCCATGATCCACCCCGACAGCGGATTGCCGAAGATGCCCGACACCGGAATCGCGGACATGAACACCGCGATGATCTTCGCGCGGCGATGCGACGGGAACCAGTACGTGAGGTACAGGATCACGCCCGGATAGAAGCCGGCTTCCGCGAGGCCGAGCAGAAAGCGCAGCACGTAGAACTGCGTCGGCGTCTGCACGAATGCGAACAGCGCGGACAGCAGGCCCCACGTGATCATGATCCGCGCGATCCAGATGCGCGCGCCGAGGCGGTGCATCAGCAGGTTGCTTGGCAGTTCGAACAGAAAGTAGCCCAGGAAGAAGATGCCGGCGCCGAGTCCGAACACGGTTTCGCTGAACGCGAGATCCTGCGACATCTGCAGCTTGGCGAAACCGACGTTCACGCGGTCGAGATACGCGATCACGTAGCAGAGCATCAGGAACGGCACGATGCGCCAGAACACTTTCTTGTAGGTGCGGTCGAGTTCGCCCGATTGGGCGGCCGCGGCGGGCGAGCGGCTTGCGGCCGCGTCGAGAGCAGTCATCGTCGTCTCCAGGACTATGGTGTGCCGGCGGCGCGTACGCCGCCGGATCGTGTGTGTGCTGACGGAAAGGCCCGCGCACACGGCGGGCATGTAAATCGGTATGGACTACTGTGCGATCAGGGCACGACGCGTTACCAGCGCGCGCCGAAGGTCTGGCGCAGTTCGTCGAGTGCCGCGTCGGTCAGCGGTTCGGGCTTCGGCTGCGTCATCAGCCACAGGCGCGCCGTTTCCTCGAGCTCCTCGAGCGCATACGACGCGTGCGATACCGAAGGCCCCCACATCACGGGGCCGAGGCGATCGAGCAGCACGCCGCGCACCTGGTCGGCCAGCGCCGCGACTTCGGCCGCGACGGCTGGGTCGCCGGGGCGGCGATACCGGATCAGCGGGATGTGGCCGACCTTCATCACGTAGTACGGCGTGATCGGCGGCAGCACGTCGGTGTCGCGCCACACGCCGGCGAGCGTCAATGCGACGAGATGCGTCGAATGCGTGTGGACGACGCCGTTCGCCTCCGCGTTGCGCGCGTAGATGCCGCGATGCAGCGCGAGCGTCTTCGACGGCTTGCCGCCCGAGACGGGTTGGCCGTCGGTGCCGACCTTCGCGATGTCGTTCGGGTCGAGCCGGCCGAGGCAGGCGTCGGTCGGCGTGATCAGCCAGCCGTCATGCAGGCGCGCGCTGATGTTGCCGGCGCTGCCGACCGCATGGCCGCGCGCATACAGGCTCGCGCCGACCACGCAGATCTCTTCGCGCAGTTTCGCTTCGTCGCTCATCGTGCGGCTCCGTCCAGCGCGCGCAGCGCCTTGTCGAAAAAGTCCGTGGTGCCGAAGTTGCCGGATTTCAGCGCGAGGCCGAGCGGCTGCGCGTCGATGGTGGCCGTGGCCGGCACGCCCGGATCGATCTGCGCGCCGATCTGCAGCGACTTCACGTCGAGCGCCTGCACGACCGCGCCGGACGTCTCGCCGCCGGCGACGACGAACTTGCGCACGCCGAGTTCGCGCAGCCCGCGGGCGATCGCCGCGAGCGTGCTTTCGACGAGATGGCCGGCCGCGTCGACGCCGAGCGCCTGCTGCACGGCCTTCACTTCGTCGGGCGTGGCGGTCGCATAGATCAGCACGGGCTGGGGCAGGTGCGAGCGCGCAAACGCGAGCGCCTGATCGACGACGGGCTCGCCGCGCGAGGCCGCGAGCGGATCGATGCGGAAACTCGGACGCGTCGCGCGCCATGCGGCGACCTGCGCGTTGGTGGCTTTCGACGCGCTGCCGGCGAGCACGGCCGACAGGCCGTCGATGCGCGGCAGCGACGCCGCGTTGTCGCGCTCGGGCAACTGCTCCGCGCGGCGGAAATTCGCCGGCAGGCCGAGCGCGATGCCCGAGCCGCCGGTGACGAGCGGCAGGCCCGCGCACGCTTCGCCAAGCACGTACAGATCGTGGTCCGACAGCGCGTCGGCGATCGCGAAGCGGGCGCCTTCCGCGCGCAGCTGGTCGATCCGCGCGCGCACGGCGGCTGAGCCGAGCGCGATCGTGTCGTAGCGGATCAGGCCGACCGGCGACTTCGTCTGCCGTTGCAGCACGCGCACGAGGTTCGCGTCCTTCATCGGCGTGAGCGGATGATTTTCCATCCCCGATTCGTTCAGCAGCACGTCGCCGACGAACAGGTGGCCGCGGTAGATCGTGCGGCCATTTTCCGGGAACGCCGGGCACGCGATCGTGAAGTCGCCGCCGGCCGCATCGAGCAGCGCGTCGGCCACCGGCCCGATATTGCCCGCATCGGTCGAGTCGAAGGTCGAGCAGTATTTGAAGAAGAACTGCCGGCACCCTTGCGCGCGCAACCATGCGTACGCGGCGAGCGATTGCGCAACGGCGTCGGCGGCGGGGATCGTGCGCGACTTCAGCGCGACGACGATCGCGTCGGCGTCGACGATGGTATCGGCAGCGGCGCCGTCGGCGGGCACGCCGATCGTCTGCACGGTGCGCATGCCGCTCTTGACGAGCATGTTCGCGAGATCGGTCGCGCCGGTGAAATCGTCGGCGATGCAGCCGAGCAGGGGACGGGAAGCGGAAGCGGTCATGGCGGAAACGTCGTTCGAATCAGCGGGCGGGCGGCAGCGTGATGCCGGGGAAAGTCTTGATCACGGCGGAATCGTCCTCGCCGCCGTGGCCGGCGCTCGACGCGCTCATGAACATCTGGTGCGCGGTGGCGGACAGCGGCAGCGGGAACTTGCTGCGGCGCGCGGTATCGAGCACGAGGCCGAGATCCTTCACGAAGATGTCGACGGCCGATAGCGGCGTGTAGTCGCCGTTCAGGATGTGCGGCACGCGGTTCTCGAACATCCACGAATTGCCCGCGCTGTGCGTGATCACGTCGTACAGCGCATCGGCATCGACGCCTTCGCGCAGGCCGAGCGCCATCGCCTCTGCGGCCGCCGCGATATGCACGCCGGCCAGCAGCTGGTTGATGATCTTCACCTTCGAGCCGATGCCGTGCGCGTCGCCGAGGCGGTACACCTTGCCGGCGATCGCGGCGAGCACATCCTCGCAGCCGGCATACGCGGCGGCCGGGCCCGACGTCATCATCGTCATCTCGCCGGAGGCGGCGCGCGCGGCGCCGCCCGACACCGGCGCGTCGAGCATCTGCAGGCCGGCCGCTTCGATGCGTGCGCCGAGCGCGACCGCGAATTCGGGTGCGACGGTCGCGCTCGCGATCACGACACCGCCCGGCTGCATCGCCGCGACCGCGCCGTGTTCACCGAACAGCACCGTTTCCGTTTGCGCGGCATTGACGACGAGCGTGACGACGACGTCGCACTGCGCGCCGAGTTCGGCCGGCGTCGCGCACGCGATGCCGCCTTCGGCGGCGAACGCCTGCAGCACGGTGTCGCGCACGTCGCATGCGTGCACGCGCAGGCCGGCGCGCAGCAGCGAGCGTGCGACGCCGAGGCCCATCGCGCCGAGGCCGATGACTCCAACATTTCGTGACATGGTCAACCTTGATCGATTCGAGAGAGGTTCTGGACAACGGCGGCGGGCGCCGCCGGCTTCAGCAGATGCCGGCTTCCGCGAGACGGCGGGCGGCGTTGTACATGTGCGTGCGCGCCGCGTTGCGGGCGGCCATCGGGTCGCGTGCACGGATCGCGTCGGCGATCGCCGCGTGTTCCTCGCGCACCTGCCGCGAGAAATCCTCGCGCGTCGCTTCGTTGCTGCGCGTGACCTTCACGCCGGCTTCGAGGTACTGGTTCAGGAACTGCAGCGTCTTCAGGAAATACGGGTTGCCGGTGACGGCCGCGATCGTGCGGTGGAACGCGACGTCTTCCGCGACGCCGTCGCGCCCTTCGGCCACCGCTGCGTCGATCTTGCGCAGCGCGTCGTCGATGTCGGCCATGTCGTCGGCGGTGTGGTGCAGCGCGGCTTCGGCCGCGACTTCAGCCTCGATCGCGCGGCGCACCGCGAGCAGGTGCGGCAGCGAGCTCGCCTCTACGGCTTCCGCGTAGTCGATCCGCAGCGGCCGGATCGCACCGTGCTGGTTCACGAATACGCCGCTGCCCTGGCGCGGCTCGACCACGCCTTCGTTCTTCAGCCGCGAGATCGCCTCGCGGATCACGGTGCGGCTCACGCCGAATTCCTGCGCCAGCACGGCTTCGGTCGGCAGCTTGCCGGTGGCCGAGAAGCTGCCCACTTCGATCTGCTTGAGCAGTTGCTGCGCGACATGGTCGCTCATCGCGCGGGCGGGAATTTTCTCGAACATGATGCTCAGGTTTGTAAGGTGATGTGGTCATCATACAAATTTGAGCGAATGACAGCATCCGGGATAACCCTCGTTTACGGAAGTCAACGTCGGCTAAGTTTATTGGAACCGGTTCCAAAAGATTCGAAACCGATGCGAACGTGCGCCGTTCCTGCGATTGGCCAAGAAGGGGGGCGAGTGTCCCGGGGGCGTCAGTCGGCGATGTCCTCGACCGGGTCGGCCGACGCATCGAGCGCCGCATCGACTTCGGCCACGTCGCCGCCGCGCTCGCGATACGTCGCCGGCGGCACGCCGAACTGCTTGCGGAATTCGCGCCCGAGGTGCGACGCATCGGCGAATCCGCAGCTCGACGCGATATCGGCGACCGTGCGGTCCGAGCTCGTCAGCAGCCAGGCGGCCGTGCGCAACCGCACCTGTTTCGCGAAGGCCTGCGGGCTCTTGCCGGTTTCCGCCTTGAACAGCCGTTCGAGCTGCCGCGTCGACAGGTCGAGCTTGCACGCCAGTTCCTCGAGCGGCAGCGCACGCCCGACGTGCTGTTCCATCAGAAGAATCGCGCGCTTGACCTTCGGATGCGTCGCCGGTTCGAGGCCCGGCGGATGCGGCTGCGGCGCGTTGCCTTTCTGCATCTCGCCGACCAGCAGGATGCGCAGCGCCTTCTGCACGGTCGCATGATCGAAATGGCGCAGCAGGATCGCGGCGGCGACGTCGATCGACGCGCGGCCGCCCGAGCACGTGATCCGGCGCCGGTCGATCACGAACAGCCGATCGGCGATCAGCAGGTCGGGATCGGCCGACGGAAAGCGCTCGATGAAATCCCAGTAATGAAACCAGCTCACGCAGGTGCGGTAGCCGTCGAGTACGCCGGCGCGCATCAGCGTGAACACGCCGGTGCAGATGCCGACGACCGTCGCGCCGCCCGCCGCCGCGCGGCGGATGAAGTCGAGTGTTTCAGGGCCGGCCTGCGGCCCCGAATGCAGCAGCCCGCCGACCACCACCACATAGTCGAACGGCTCGGCCGCGTCGAACGTCTCCCACGGCGTGATCTGGATCCCGCAACTCGCGCGCACCGGCGCGAGCGTCTCGCCGATCACGCTCCATGCGCAGCGCACCGGCTTGCTGTAGTCGCCGTCGTCGGCCGACAGCCGCAGCATGTCGACGAAGCCGGAGAAGGCCGTCAGCGTGAAGTTCGGCAGCAGCACGATGCCGAAGCGGATGCGCCGCGGCGCGGGTTCTGCGAGGGGGGAAGCGGGTACGTCGGGGGTCATCGCGGCCAATCTCGTCACGCCGGGCAGGCGGTCTCACTCGTTTCACTCGGTTTGCGGGTTGCGGCGGCCGGAGGCGGCGCGGATGCAGCCAGCGTCGCCGATCGGCCGTGGCCGGACTTGTGGTTTTCCGTCGCGAACCATCGCCAAAACGCACTTTCGGGCCGGCCGGCGCGGCGCTTGGCGGCGCTATCCCACGCCGATGCCGTTTTTGTTCTATCGGCCGATTTTACGCTTTGATGTACTGGGGCCCAACGACATTTCACGCATGCAACCCAAAGGAAGCCAGATGAACGTCAGCGCGTTCGACCTGTTCAAGATCGGCATCGGCCCGTCCAGTTCGCATACGGTCGGCCCGATGATCGCCGCGTGCCGCTTCGCGTCGCACGTGGAGGACGCGAACCTGCTCGGCTTCGTGCGCCGCGTGCGGGTCGAGCTGTACGGCTCGCTCGGCGCGACCGGCAAGGGCCACGGCACCGACAAGGCGGTGCTGCTCGGCCTCGAGGGCCACCTGCCGGACACGATCGATCCGGACCTGATCGAGCCGCGGCTCGCCGCGATCCGCGCGGAGAAGTCGCTGTCGCTGCTCGGCAAGCAGACGGTGCGCTTCGACGAGAAGGAACACATCGGCTTCTATCGCAAGCTGATGAGCGGCACGAGCATCGTGCATCCGAACGGGATGCGCTTCCAGGCATTCGACGAACACGGCCAGCTGCTCGTCGAGAAAGAGTATTACTCCGTCGGCGGCGGCTTCGTCGTGAACCGCGACGGCGATCGCGTGAACGGCGTGCGCGCGGCGGTCGAGGTGCCGTATCCGTTCCGCACCGGCGACGACCTGATGCGCCAGTGCCGCGAACACGGGCTGTCGATCGCCGAACTGATGCTGCGCAACGAATGCGCGCTGCGCCCCGCCGACGAAGTGCGCGCCGGGCTGCTCGCGATCTGGCGCACGATGGCCGCCTGCGTCGAGCGCGGCTGCAAGGTCGAGGGCGACCTGCCGGGGCCGATGCGCGTGAAGCGCCGCGCGGCCGAGCTGAACGGCCGCCTGCGTTCGCGTTCGGAAGAGTCGCTGCGCGACCCGCTGTCGATGCTCGACTGGGTCAACCTGTATGCGATGGCCGTGAACGAAGAGAACGCGGCCGGCGGCCGGGTTGTCACCGCGCCCACCAACGGTGCGGCCGGCGTGATCCCCGCGGTGCTGCACTACTACGTGAAGTTCGTGCCGGGCTCGAACGAAGCCGGCATCGTCGAATTCCTGCTGACGGCCGCGGCGATCGGGATCATCTACAAGGAAACCGCGTCGATCTCCGGCGCGGAAGTCGGCTGCCAGGGCGAAGTGGGCGTCGCGTGCTCGATGGCCGCCGCCGCGCTCGCCGCCGTGATGGGCGGCACGCCGGACCAGGTCGAGAACGCGGCCGAGATCGGCATGGAGCACAACCTCGGGATGACCTGCGACCCGGTCGGCGGGCTCGTGCAGATCCCGTGCATCGAGCGCAACGCGATGGGCGCGATCAAGGCGCTGAACGCGTCGCGCATGGCGCTCAAGGGCAACGGCCAGCACTACGTGTCGCTCGATTCCGTGATCAAGACGATGCGCGAAACCGGCGCCGACATGAAGACGAAATACAAGGAAACGTCGCGCGGCGGTCTCGCCGTGAACGTCATCGAATGCTAACGAAGGATCCAAACATGAGCCGCTACTCGATATTCAGCCTGTTCCGCAACGGCCTCTCGTATCACGAGAACTGGGAAAAGCAGTGGAAGAGCCCGGAGCCGAAGAAGGAATACGACGTCGTGATCGTCGGCGGCGGCGGTCACGGCCTCGCGACCGCGTACTACCTCGCGAAGGAGCACGGGATCACGAACGTCGCGATCCTCGAGAAGGGCTGGATCGGCGGCGGCAACACCGCGCGCAACACGACGATCGTGCGCTCGAACTATCTGTGGGACGAATCGGCCGCGCTGTACGAGAAGGCGATGAAGCTGTGGGAAGGGCTGTCGCAGGATCTCAACTACAACGTGATGTTCAGCCAGCGCGGCGTGATGAACCTCGCGCACACGCTGCAGGACGTGCGTGACACCGAGCGTCGCGTGAACGCGAACCGGCTGAACGGTGTCGACGCGGAATTCCTGACGCCCGCGCAGATCAAGGAAATCGAGCCGACGATCAACCTGAACAGCCGCTATCCGGTGCTCGGCGCATCGATCCAGCGCCGTGCGGGCGTCGCGCGCCATGACGCGGTGGCCTGGGGCTTCGCACGCGGCGCGGACCGCGCCGGCGTCGACATCATCCAGAACTGCCAGGTGACGGGCATTCGCCGCGAAGGCGGCGCGGTGGTCGGCGTCGATACGGTGAAGGGCTTCATCAAGGCGAAGAAGGTCGCGGTGGTGGCCGCCGGCAACACGACCACGCTCGCCGACATGGCCGGCGTGCGTCTGCCGATCGAAAGCCATCCGCTGCAGGCGCTGGTGTCCGAGCCGATCAAGCCGGTGGTGAACTCCGTGATCATGTCGAACGCGGTGCACGCGTACATCAGCCAGTCCGACAAGGGCGACCTCGTGATCGGCGCCGGTATCGACCAGTACACGGGCTTCGGTCAGCGCGGCAGCTTCCACATCATCGAAAGCACGCTGCAGGCGATCGTCGAGATGTTCCCGGTGTTCTCGCGCGTGCGGATGAACCGCCAGTGGGGCGGCATCGTCGACGTGTCGCCGGACGCGTGCCCGATCATCACCAAGACCGACGTGAAGGGCCTGTATTTCAACTGCGGCTGGGGCACCGGCGGCTTCAAGGCGACGCCGGGCTCGGGCTGGGTGTTCGCGCACACGATCGCCCGCGACGAACCGCATCCGCTGAACGCGCCGTTCGCACTCGACCGCTTCTATACGGGTCACCTGATCGACGAGCACGGCGCCGCCGCCGTCGCGCACTAACCCAGTCACCATTGGAGAAAGAAACATGTTGCTGATCGAATGTCCGTGGTGCGGGCCGCGCGCCGAATCCGAGTTCACGTGCGGCGGTGAAGCCGACATCGTGCGCCCGGTGGCGAACGAGACCATGACCGACCGCGAATGGGGCGAATACGTGTTCATGCGCGAGAACAAGCGCGGGCTGCACAAGGAGCAATGGCTGCACACGCAGGGTTGCCGCCGCTGGTTCAAGGTGACGCGCGACACGGTCACCTACGATATCAAGGGCTACGAAAAGTTCGGCGGGGCTGCCAACCAGGGCGCCGCTGCCGGCAACGCACACGAAGAGGGCACGAGCAAATGAGCCAGAAAGACCGCCTCGGCACCGGTGGCCGCATCAATCGCGCGATTCCGCTGACGTTCACGTTCAACGGCCGCACGTACCAGGGCTTCCAGGGCGACACGCTCGCGTCCGCGCTGCTCGCGAACGGCGTGCATTTCGTCGCGCGCAGCTTCAAGTACCACCGTCCGCGCGGGATCGTGACGGCGGACGTGGCGGAACCGAATGCCGTCGTGCAGCTCGAAACCGGCCCGTATACGGTGCCGAACGCGCGCGCGACCGAGATCGAGCTGTACCAGGGGCTCGTCGCGACGAGCGTGAATGCCGAGCCGACGCTCGAGAACGACAAGTACGCGATCAACCAGAAGCTCTCGCGCTTCATGCCGGCCGGGTTCTACTACAAGACCTTCATGTGGCCGCGCAACATGTGGCCGAAGTACGAAGAGAAGATCCGTGAAGCGGCCGGCCTCGGCAAGGCGCCGGAAGTGCTCGACGCCGATCGCTACGACAAGTGCTACGCGCACTGCGACGTGCTCGTGGTCGGCGGTGGCCCGTCGGGCCTCGCCGCCGCGCATGCGGCAGCGACGGCCGGCGCGCGCGTGATCCTCGTCGACGACCAGCGCGAACTCGGCGGCAGCCTGCTGTCGTGCCGCGCGGAGATCGACGCGAAGCCCGCGTTGCAGTGGGTCGAGAAGATCGAAGCCGAACTGCGCAAGCTGCCCGACGTGACGATCCTGTCGCGCAGCACCGCGTTCGGCTACCAGGACCACAACCTCGTGACGGTCACGCAGCGCCTGACCGATCACCTGCCGGTGTCGATGCGCAAGGGCACGCGCGAGTTGCTGTGGAAGGTCCGCGCGAAGCGCGTGATCCTCGCGACCGGCGCGCACGAGCGGCCGATCGTGTTCGGCAACAACGACCTGCCGGGCGTGATGCTGGCGGGCGCGGTGTCCACCTACGTGCATCGCTTCGGCGTGCTGCCGGGCCGCAACGTGGTCGTGTTCACGAACAACGATCGTGCATACCAGACCGCGCTCGACCTGAAGGCGTGCGGCGCGAAGGTGACGGTCGTCGATTCGCGCGCATCGTCGAACGGCGCGCTGCCGGCCGCTGCGAAGCGGCAGGGCGTGACGGTGATGAGCGGTGCGGTCGTCACGGCCGCTTCGGGCAAGTGGCGCGTATCGTCGGTCGACGTCGCGTCCTACTCGAACGGCCAGACCGGCGGCAAGCTGCAGACGCTGCCGTGCGACCTCGTCGCGATGTCGGGCGGCTTCAGCCCGGTGCTGCACCTGTTCGCGCAGTCGGGCGGCAAGGCGTGCTGGAACGACGAGAAGGCGTGTTTCCTGCCGGGCAAGCCGGTGCAGGCGGAAGCGAGCATCGGTGCGGCGGCCGGCGAATTCGGGCTCGCCCGTGCGCTGCGGCTCGCGGTCGATGCGGGCGTGGAAGCAGCGAAGGCCGCGGGCTTCACGGCCGCGCAGCGTCCGGCCGCACCGCAAGTAGCCGAAGCCGTCGAAGGTGCGCTACAGCCATTGTGGCTCGTCGGCAGCCGCGAGGCGGCCGCGCGCGGGCCGAAGCAGTTCGTCGACTTCCAGAACGACGTCGCGGCGGCCGACATCCTGCTCGCCGCGCGTGAAGGCTTCGAGTCGGTCGAGCACGTGAAGCGCTACACGGCGATGGGCTTCGGCACCGATCAAGGCAAGCTCGGCAACATCAACGGGATGGCGATCCTCGCGGGCGCGCTCGGCAAGACGATTCCGGAAACGGGCACGACGACGTTCCGCCCGAACTACACGCCCGTGTCGTTCGGCACGTTCGCGGGCCGCGAGACCGGCGATTTCCTCGACCCGATCCGCAAGACGGCCGTCCACGAATGGCACGTCGAGCACGGCGCGATGTTCGAGGACGTCGGCAACTGGAAGCGCCCGTGGTACTTCCCGAAGAACGGCGAGGATCTGCATGCTGCCGTGAAGCGCGAATGCCTCGCGGTGCGCAACGGCGTCGGCATTCTCGACGCGTCGACGCTCGGCAAGATCGACATCCAGGGGCCGGACGCGGTGAAGCTGCTGAACTGGATGTACACGAACCCGTGGAACAAGCTCGAAATCGGCAAGTGCCGCTACGGGCTGATGCTCGACGAAAACGGGATGGTGTTCGACGACGGCGTGACCGTGCGCCTCGCCGACCAGCATTTCATGATGACGACCACCACCGGCGGCGCGGCGCGCGTGTTGACGTGGCTCGAGCGCTGGCTGCAGACCGAATGGCCCGACATGAAGGTGCGGCTCGCGTCCGTCACCGATCACTGGGCGACGTTCGCGGTGGTCGGCCCGAAGAGCCGCAAGGTCGTGCAGAAGGTGTGCCAGGACATCGACTTCGGCAATGAAGCGTTCCCGTTCATGAGCTACCGCAACGGCACCGTCGCCGGTGCGAAGGCGCGGGTGATGCGGATCAGCTTCTCGGGCGAGCTGGCCTATGAAGTGAACGTGCCGGCGAACGCGGGCCGCGCGGTGTGGGAAGCGCTGATGGCGGCCGGTGCCGAATTCGATATCACGCCGTACGGCACCGAGACGATGCACGTGCTGCGCGCGGAGAAGGGCTACATCATCGTCGGCCAGGATACCGACGGCTCGATCACGCCGTTCGATCTCGGAATGGGCGGCGTCGTCGCGAAGTCGAAGGACTTCCTCGGCAAGCGTTCGCTGTCGCGTTCGGATACCGCGAAGGAAGGCCGCAAGCAGTTCGTCGGCCTGCTGACCGAAGACGAACAGTTCGTGCTGCCGGAAGGCGCGCAGATCATCGCGAAGGACACGCAGGTGTCGGCGGTCGATCCGACGCCGATGATCGGCCACGTGACGTCGAGCTACTACAGCCCGATCCTGAAGCGCTCGATCGCGCTGGCGGTGGTGAAGGGCGGCCTGAACAAGATGGGCGAGAGCGTCGTGATTCCGCTGGCCAACGGCCGCCGCATCACCGCGAAGATCTCGAGCCCGGTTTTCTACGATACCGAAGGGGTGCGTCAGCATGTGGAATGAAACGAGAAACCAGACGCAGGTGGCGGGTGCGGGCGGCGTGACGCTTGAATCGCCGTTCGTCGGCGCGGCCGACGTGCTGAAGGCGCACCAGGCGCGTGCGTCGAAGAAGTTCACGCTGCGCGAGCGGCCGTTCCTCGATCTCGTCAACGTGCGCGGCGAGTTGAGCGATCCGGCATTCGTCGCCGCGTTCGAGCGCGTGGTCGGCTGCTTGCCGCCCGCGGCGCCGAACACGGTGGCGCGCGGCGCCGAATACGACGTGCTGTGGCTCGGCCCCGACGAATGGCTCGTGCGATCGAACGGGCCGGTCCAGGCCGGCGTGCTCGAAGCGAAGCTGGCCGAGGCCGTGCAGGGCTCGTATGCGGCGGCTGTCGACGTCGGCAGCGGCTACACGGTGGTCGAGATCAGCGGCGAACGCGTGCGGGACGTGATCGCGCGCGGCTGCCCGCTCGATCTGCATCCGCGCGTGTTCAAGCCGGGCCAGTGCGCGCAGTCGCACTACTTCAAGTCGCCGATCACGCTGATTCCGACCGGCGACGACACGTTCGAGATCGTCCTGCGTCGCAGCTTCGCCGACTATTTCGTGCGCATCATGCTCGACGCCGCGGCGCCGCTCGTCTCATGAAGCCGTTCGACGAACCGTTCGTGGCGATCGACGCGCCGCGCCTGCGCGGGCGCGGCTGGAGCGTGTTCGTCGACGAACTGAAGGTGCCCGCGCGGATCGGCATTCATGCGCACGAGCATGAAGCGCCGCAGCCGGTCGTGATCGACGCGCGGCTCGGCTATCGCTGCGAGCCGAGCGAGCAGGGCGAGTGGATCGACTACGACGGGTACTGCGCACGCGTGGCGTCGTTTCTGGCGCACAAGCCGCATACGCGGCTGCTGGAAACGCTCGTTGCCGATCTCGCGGTGCTGTCGTTCCGCGAATGGCCGGCGCTGGAATCGCTGACGCTGTCGATGTACAAGCCGAAGATCCGGCCCGGGACGAAGCGCGTCGGCGTGTCGCTCGACTGGACGCGCGGGGATTACCTGCGGTGGACGGGGGCGGCGGGGCAGCTTTGATCAGAGGGGGCCGGATCAAGGCACGAGGGAGGTGATCCGGCGATTCCATGGGGCGGCGGCGCGAATGCGTCGCCGTACTCGTTTACGTTCCTGCATGCACTTACTTCGTGTTGCGGTTCGCGGCCGGCGCCGGTGACGGATCGCTGACCGGCACCATGTGCGCCTTCGCGTTGTTCGCGTCGTTCGCGGTATTCGCGCTTTTCGCGTCGTCCTCGGGTTCGAGCACGAACCGGAACGAATCGACCCGCTGCATCACTTTCGCCGCATACGCACTCGATCCGCCGCTGTAGCTCTTCAACCCTGCCTGCACGTTTCCGCCGGCCGCCTTCACGTAGCCCGACAGAATGCGCGAGCCGACTTCGACGTTCGCATTCGGCTCCGTCAGATCCTTCACGTTGCGCAGCATGCCGCGGTGCGCGGACGGCACGACCTGCATCAACCCGGTCGCGCCATGCTGGCCGCGCGCCTTTTCCTGGAAGCGCGATTCGATCGAAATAATCGCGTAAACGAGTGCCGGCGGCAGCGAATATTTCGTCGCAGTGACGCTCACGATATCGGCGAGCTTCGCGGCGCGTTCCTTCGCGACGCCGAATTTCTTCGTCAGGTAGGACGTGATGCGGCGGTTTGCTTCGTTGGGCTGATCGTTGGCGAGCGGTGCGGATGCGTCGCCTGGCGCGGATGCGGCTGCTTCGGGCGCAGAGGCAGGCAAGGCGGGCGTCTGCTGCGCCGCGGCGTGCTGCGCAATGCCGAGCGAAAGCACGATCAGCCAGAAGAACCGTCGTCGCATGGTGGAGTGTGGGGAAATGGGAGGCGCATAGTATATCGACCAATCGCGGCGGGTGGTCGAGGGCGGGTTCGAATGAAAGCGACGTGTAGGCTTGTCACGTTCGCGATGATCGACGCGCCGATCGTTGCGCGGACACGCATCGGAGTCCGGATGAACCGGGCGCTTCCGTCCTTTCCTGCGATTCGCCCGCGGTATCGCGGAAATGTCGTCGGCACGCGTGTCCGATTCCGGCGGCAGTTCGGGCCCGATTTGCGAATCGGCGCGAAAGGAACGCTAGTTGATGATCTCGCCGATACCGGTTTCGATGCGGATTCTGAGCTGCTCGATGAACGCCGGATCGTACGGTTCCCAGCTATCGAGTTCGCCGACGATCTTCAAAGGCGATGTGCTTCGATACGATCGCGTCGGATTGCCGGGGAATTTCTTGTCCGTGACGTTCGGGTCGTTTTCGAATTCGCCGGTGGGCTCGACGACGTAGAGCCGCGGCCGACCATCGCCTTTGGCCATTTCCGCAGCCAGGCCGGCGCCTTTGGGCAGGGCCGTGAAGTAAATGTGATTCATCACGACGTCATCCCGGTAGTTCGATCGGAAGCCTGCCGTCAGCAAGTCGCCGATCCGCAAATCCGCTTTCGTGCCATGAAAAAACGGGCCGGTGTCGAGAACAGCCATGGTTGCTCCTTCGAAAAATTGCGTGACGGCTTCTACGCGCGCCGCGCGCTCGCCGCCCGCGCAATCGCGCCGATCGCATCGCTGACGAGCACCGCGAGCAAGCCGACGATCACGCCGCCTTGCAGCACGAATGCGGTGTTCGACGTCTGCAGGCCCGCGATGATCACGTCGCCGAGCCCGCGCGCGGCCACCGTCGAGCCGATCGTCGCGGTGCCGAGATTGATCACGACCGCGAGGCGGATGCCGTTGACGATCACCGGGAACGCGAGCGGCAGCTCGACGGACACCAGTTGCTGCCAGCCGCTCATCCCCATCCCGCGCGCGGCGTCGACGACGTCGCGCGGCACGTCCTCGAGCCCCGCGATCGTGCTTTCGAAAATCGGCAGGAGCCCGTACAGCACGAGCGCGATCAGCACCGGCTTCAAGCCGAAGCCGACGGCCGGCACGGCGAGCGCGAGCACGGCGACCGGCGGGAAGGTCTGGCCGATATCGACGACGCTGCGCGCGACCGGCAGGAAATCCGCGCCGAACGGCCGCGTGACCGCGATGCCGGCCGCGACCGCGACGATCGTGCCGATCAGGCTCGACAGCGCAACCGTGCCGAGATGCGCGAGCGTGAGATCGAGCAGGCTCGCGCGATCGTAGATCACCGGCGCGCCGTTGTCGGCGAACGGCGCGAACAGACCCTGCAGCCACGCGGGGCGCAACAGCAGCACGAGCAGCAGCGCGAGCGCGGCCGCGCGGGCGACGTACGCGGGAAGTGACGACTGCTTGAACTGCACGCTGCCGCGGGTCGTCATGCGGGCTTCCTCGCGTGTGCGCGGATCGCGTCGAGCGTGATGCGGCGGGGGCCGCGTGCGTTGGGCGTGCCGTTGGCCGTATCGTCCACGGGCAGCGCATCGACACCACGCCACAACAATTCGGACACCGCATCGCGCAGCGTGCGCGTCGCGGCGATCGGTTCGCCATCGACGTGGCCGGCTTCGGCCACGGTGTCGATCGGCGTCAGCGCGAGCAGGCGCAGCGGCCGGTCGACGCCCGCGACGAGCTGTTCGACCACACCCGGTGCCGGCCCGCCGAGAATCTCGGCCGGCGACGCGACCTGCAGCAGCCGCCCGCCGTCCATCACCGCGATCGTGTCGCCGAGCTTCAGCGCTTCCTCGATATCGTGCGTGACGATCACGACCGTGATGCCGAGGCGGCGCTGCAGCGCGAACAGGTCGTCCTGCGCCTTGTTGCGGATGATCGGATCGAGCGCGCCGAACGGTTCGTCCATCAGCAGGATCGCGGGCTCGGCGGCGAGTGCGCGCGCCACGCCGACACGCTGCTGCTGGCCACCCGACAGTTCGTGCGGCAGCTTGCCCGCGAACTCGGCCGGCGCGAGGTGGAACAGGTCGAGCAGTTCGTTCACGCGCGCGTCGATGCGCTCGGCCGGCCAGCCGAGCAGGCGCGGCACGGTCGCGATGTTGCGCGCGACGCTCCAGTGCGGAAACAGCCCGTGCCCCTGGATCGCGTAGCCGATACCGCGCCGCAATTGCTCGGGCGCGACGGTCGCCGTATCGACGCCATCGATGCGGATCGTGCCGCTGGTCGGCGCGATCAGCCGGTTGATCATGCGCAGGAGTGTCGACTTGCCGCTGCCCGATGCGCCGACGAGCGCGGTGATCGTGCCGCGCTGCACCGTCAGCGATACGTCGTCGACGGCGAGCGCGTCGCC
The DNA here is from genome assembly GCF_900100915.1 of Burkholderia orbicola. Classification (NCBI taxonomy): domain Bacteria; kingdom Pseudomonadati; phylum Pseudomonadota; class Betaproteobacteria; order Burkholderiales; family Burkholderiaceae; genus Burkholderia; species Burkholderia orbicola. The sequence goes on from NZ_FNKW01000002.1 coordinate 2,372,470, forward strand.
GAAGCGTTTGCCGACCCGTTCGATCTCGATCATCCTGCACGCCCTTTCGCGAGCGACGTCGCGGCTTCGAACACGACCGCAGACGCCAGTGCGAGCGCGATCGTCGGGATCGCGCCGAGCAGCACGAGATCGGCGGCCGATTGCCCGATCCCCTGGAAGATGAAGGTGCCGAACCCGCCGCCGCCGATCAGCGCGGCTACCGCGGTCAGGCCGATGTTCTGCACGAGCACGATGCGCACGCCGCTCAGGATCACCGGCAGCGCGAGCACGAGATCGACGCGCAGCAGCCGCTGCATGCGCGTCATGCCCATCGCGCGGGCCGCCTCGGTCACGTGCGGCGGCACCTGTTCGAGCCCGACCACGACGCTCGATGCGATCGGCAGCAGCGAATACAGGAACAGCGCGAGCACGGCCGGCGCGACGCCGATCCCGCGAATGCCGAGCGCGGCCGCAAGCGGCACGTGCGCGGCGAGCAGGCCGAGCGGCGCCATCATCAGCCCGTACATCGCGATGCTGGGGATCGTCTGCACGATATTGAGCACGGGCATCGCGACGGTGCGCACCGCCGCGATGCGCGCGCAGGCGATGCCGAGCGGCACGCCCGCGACGAGCGCGGCGGCGACCGAGCCGCCCGCGAGCGACACGTGACGGATCGCTTCGCGCCAGAAATCGTCGCTGCGCACCGCGTATTCGCGCATCACGGAGAGGCCGTCCCACCAGCCGCTCGCGAGCGGCACGGAAACCGCTGCTATCGCGACGGCGAGCGCGGCGAGGCGCCGCCACGGGCCGAACGCGAGGCGCGCGAGTGCGTCGGCGATCAGCACGGCCCACGCGAACAGCAGCAGCCAGACGCCGGCATCGGGCGACACGCGGGCCAGCATGTCGTCGGGCGCGACGACATGCGTCGCGGCCGCGCCGACCGCATACGCGAGCGTCGCGAGCCCCGCGCAGCCGGCCGCGAGCCGCCACGCGGGGCGGCTCGCCGTCATCGCCCATAGCGCGCCGACGGTCCATAGCGCGGCGAGTGCGGCGCCCTGCATCGGCGGCAGCGCGGCGAACACCGACAGCCCGGTGCCGGCCGCGATCCGGTTCGGCCGCAGCACCGCGAACGACAGGCCGAACACGGCGACGATCGTCAGGATGCCGATCAGGATGCCGACCTTGTCGAGCGTGACGCGCCGCGCGGACGCGGCCGCGCGCTCCGTCATTTCACGAAACCCTTCGCTTTCAGGTAGCTTTTCGCGACGCCGGCCGCCGGCTCGCCGTTGAGCTGGATGCGGGCGTTCAGCGATTGCAGCGTCTTCAGGTCGAGGCTCGCGAACACGGGCTTGAGCAAGTCGGCGATCTGCGGATGCGCTTTCAGCGCGGCTTCGCGAATCACCGGCGCCGGCGCGTAGACGGGCTGCACGTGCTTGTCGTCGTCGAGCACCGCGAGGCCGCTCGATGCGATGCCGCCGTCGGTGCCGTAGACCATCGCGGCGTTCACGCCGTCGGTCTGGTTCGCGGCGGCCTTGATCGTCGCGGCCGTGTCGCCGCCGGACAGCACGACGAGCTGCTCGGGCTTCAGCTTGAAGCCGTACGCTTTCTCGAACGACGGCAGCGCCGACGCGCTGTTCACGAATTCGGCCGAGGCCGCGAGCTTCACCTTGCCGCCGCCGGCCACCCACTTGCCGAAATCGGAGAAGGTCTTCAGGTGCTGCGACTGCGCGACGGGCGCGAGCAGCGCGACGCCCCACGTGTTGTTCGCGGGCGCCGGGGCGAGCCACACGAGATGGTTCGCCGCGTAGTCGAGTTTTTTCGCGGTGTCGTAGCCCTGGCTCGCGTTCTTCCACACCGGGTCGTCGGCCTTGTTGAAGAAGAATGCGGCGTTGCCCGTGTATTCGGGGTAGACGTCGATCTCGCCGCTCGTGAGCGCCTTGCGCACGATCGGCGTCGTGCCGAGCGCGATCTTTTCGGTGACGGGAATGCCGTGGGCCTTCAGCACCTGTGAAATGAGGTTGCCGAGCAGGTTGCCTTCGGTGTCGATCTTCGACGACACCACGACGGGCGTGTCGGCGTGTGCGCCGGGCGCCACGATGGCGGCGGCGAACGCGAGGCCCAGGATCCGGGCGGGCAGGGCGAGCTTCATCGGGGCCAATCTCCAGGACGGGGGCGTACGCCGAAAGTTACTTGACTGAGCCGGCTTTGGCAAACCGCGTGCGGCGGCGTGTCCACAGCCGGTGTGGGGATAACCCGCATCCGTCATGCGGGCTTGTTACACTGAAATTCGTTCCCCGCCTGCGGACATTTGCTGACATGAAGCCCGAGCTGCTGGTCCTCATCGCACTGCGCGGCGACGCGCATCGCGAGATCGCCGCGTCGTTCGACGTGCGTTATGCTCAGACGCCCGATGCGCGCGAACGCGCGATCGCCGAACACGGCGGCACGATTCGCGCGGTGCTGACCAACGGCAGCACCGGGCTGACCGCCGCCGAGATCGACCGGCTGCCGCAGCTCACGTTCGTCAGCGCGCTCGGCGCGGGCTACGAGCACATCGATGTCGCGCACGCGAAGGCGCGCGGCATCACCGTGGTCACGGGCGCCGGCACCAACGACGATTGCGTCGCCGATCACGCGTTCGCGCTGCTGCTCGCGGCGGTGCGCAACGTCGTGCAGCTCGATGCGAAGACCCGTGCGGGCGTGTGGCGCGACGGGCTGTCGATGCCGCCGAACGTGTCGGGCAAGAACCTCGGCATCGTCGGGCTCGGCAAGATCGGCGAGAAGTGCGCGCGCCGCGCGGCCGGCTTCGACATCGAGATCGGTTATCACAACCGCTCGGAGAAGCCCGTGCCGTACCGCTATTTCGACCGGGTCGACGCGCTCGCGCAGTGGGCCGATTTCCTGATCGTCGCGACACCGGGCGGCGCGGGCACGCGGCACCTGATCGATCGCACCGTGCTCGATGCGCTCGGCCCGGGCGGCTTTCTCGTCAACGTGTCGCGCGGCAGTGTTGTCGATACCGCTGCTTTGGCAGACGCGCTGCGCGAAGAGCGCATCGCGGGCGCGGGGCTCGACGTGTACGAAGGGGAACCGGAGCCGCCGCGTGCGCTGACCGATCTCGACAGCGTCGTGCTCACGCCGCACATGGGCGGCTGGTCGCCCGAGGCGCTCGATCGCTCGGTGCGGCAGTTTCTCGACAACGCAGCGCGGCATTTCACGGGGCAGCCGGTGTTGACGCCGGTGTGAGCGCCGGGCGGCGGCGTCGAATCAGTCCGTCTGCCTGCAGAATGCCCAGTAGAAATCCGGCAGGTTCGCCGGCTTGGCGGCATCGAGGTCGATCCAGCCGAACTGGTGGTGCTCGTCGCTCAGCACGATTTCACGGCGATCGACCTCGCACTGGAAGCACACGATCAGGACGCGCTTGCCCGGCACGACCTCGCACGAACGGCTGCCCACGTAGCGGATCGCCGATGCGACGATTCCGCATTCCTCCTGCACTTCGCGGGTGACGGCGTCTTCGAGCGATTCGCCCGCTTCGGGCCAGCCGCCCGGCAGCTCCCACTCGTCGCGGGGATTGCGCAGGAACAGGACGGAACGGCCATCGCGGACGATGGCTTTGGCGCTGAGGGGAATCATCGGGGCTCACCGTAGGCATTCGATTGCCGCAGCCTAGCGCAGGTGCTCCCTTCTTGCAGCGATCCCCCGCCCACATCGACTGGCATGCAGGCGGGGGGCGGCGCCGCCGCTACGACGGCCGCCGGCGCACGACTACGCGCCCGTCGACGGCGAAGCCAGCGGTACCGTCACCGACGTGCCGGCCGGATCGAGCGTCAGGCCCGTGCCGGGCGTCGGCCGCAGCGTCGCCTCGTAGTCGCTGGAGAGGACGACGAGCCCGAGTCGGTGCCCGGCCTCCAGCTTGTAGTCGCGCGGCATGAAGGTCAGCTTCAGGTCGTACGGCATGCCGGGCAGCACGGGTTGCGACACCCACTCGGACAGCCGGTTGCGCGGGTCGGTCCATGCGCGCGTGACGATCGTCGCCGTGCCGTCCGGCGCGCGGTCGACCAGCAAGGCCGTCACGTTCGCGACGCCCGTGAAGGTCAGCCTGACGCGAGCGGTCGCGGCGCCGGACAGGCGTGCCGCGGCCGTCAGCGGGGCCGTTTCGAAGCGGCTGCGGTTTTCGCCGGTCGCCGTGTTCGCCAGCGTGAGCGCGGGAATGCGCGCATCGTCGGTGAAGCGAGCGAGCGGGCCGCCGCTCGGCAGCCGCAGCAACGTGCCGGTGCCGGCGCCGTCGCCGCCCGCGAAGTACGTGACCGGCGTCGCGTGGCGCGCGGCCCAGTCCGCTTCCTTCAGCAGCGTGCCGTCCGCCTGCGCGACCACCGCGCGCGGATCCTGCTCGACGCCGTTGTCGAAGCCGATCAGGTAGCGCGTGAACCAGCGGTTCACCTCCGCGGTCCACGCGTCGGCCATTCCCGGCACGCGGGTCGGATCGGTGTGCTTCAGCCGATGCAGCCACAGCTGGGTCGGCACGCCCTGGCGTCGCATCGCCAGATACCACGACGTCGACTGATCGACGCGCACGTTGTCGTCGGTGAGACCCTGCGCGACGAGCGCCGGCGCGACCGCGAACGCGGTCGGAATGTCGCGCGCGGCCCAGAACGGCGAATAGTCGCCGGTCTTGCGGTCTTCCTGTTGCAGCGCTTCGTCGATCAGGTGCGTGCAGCGCTCCGGATGCGCGTTGGTCAGCAGCGCCTTGATGTACACGTCGACATCCTCGCCCTGATAGCCTTCCGGCGCACGCACGAGGCCGCCCGAGCGGTAGTAGCCATACATGTTCGACAGCCCGGCGATCGGCACGATCGCGTCGAGCCCGCGCGTGCGCAGGCTCGCGACCATCTTCGGCAGCGTGCCGTCGTACGACACCCCGTACATGCCGACGTGGCCGGTCGACCAGTTCGCGACGACCGTCTTGCCGTTCGCGTCCTTCGCGGTCGCGTCGCGGCCGAGCCAGCGGATCACCGACGCCATCGCCACCGATTCGTCGCGCGTCAGGATCGTCGGGCAGCCGTCCGAGCCGGCGGTGCCGAGCGAATCCGCGTAGACGATCGTGAAGCCGCGCGGCACGAAGTAGCTTTCGATCCACGAGCGGCCGGCGGCGGCCGCCTCGACCTGCTGCAGCATCCGCGATTGCGGCGCGGCGGCCAGGATGCGGGTGGATGCCGATGCCGCGGCACCGGCGGTCGCGGCCGGATGCGGCGTGCCGTCGAGTTCGACGTCGACGTCGTGATTGGGGCTGTCGGCGAGCCCGGCGTAATACGGGCTCGCGAGCACGATGACGGGCGTGCGCGCGCCGTTCGCGGTTTCGGACGGCCGCACGATGCGCACGTGGATGCGGTCGCGCGTGCCGTCGCCGTCGGAATCGACCGGCGTGTCGACCCACGCGTTCTCCTCGATCGTGCCGCCCGACAGCGATGGCTGCACCTGGCCGTTGCTGATCACCGGCTTGTAGCGTCCGCCGCTCGCCGGGTTCGCGTACGGCACGCCCGACGGCGAAAAGCGCGACGCGAGCGATTGCGCACCGGCTGTATCGGCCGCCGCGGCGGCCCCCTCCTGTTGGCCCTGCGCGAGCGCTGACACGCCCGCCACGCTGCCGCCGTCGTCGCCGCCGCACGCGGCGAGCGTCGCGGCCGCCACGAGCGCGGGCAGCCATGCGCGCCGCACTCCGGTTCGATGAATGTTCATTGAATCGACCTCGTCTCTTGTGTTTGTCTGGAACCGGCCGGCTCGCGATACGCCCCCTGCGGCCTGGCCGGGTGCTGCGTCGGATGAAGCGGAACTGCACCATCAAAAACGGCGGGCGAGATGGATGAGCGTCTCGCCCGGTGCCGGTGCGCGTCCGGCGGCGCGCATCCGGCCGGCGTCGAGGCGAACGCGTCGCCCCGAACGGAAATCGTCAGTGCGGCGGTGCGCTACGAATGCAGGACTGCGAATCAAATGCGGGCATGCCCGGGCTTCCTTCAGGGTTCGGATGAAACGGAACGGCGCGATGCGATGAGGCGGGAGTGTTGCGAACGGCGGTGCTGCAACGGCAGGAAAGCGCGACGCGAGTCGGCACGCTGGCCGGATTGCTTTCCGGAAGCTTGCGCAAAAGTTATCTCAGTGAAATGTCTGTGTCAAACTTTTTTAGTTCGAGTCAAACAAAGTTTCGACGCGTGTGTGACATGCGCGCTCAACTTCCCGGCAATCCGTCCGTAAACAATGAAAAACACGCTTAAAACGAGAGAGAGGGCAATGACGATTACGGTCACGGCGGCGGGCGGCCTTACGCTCGCACAAATGGCACAGGCGGCGCTCGACGGGCGCCAGACGACGGACACGACGGCGTCCGGCGCACCGCAAGACGAACCGATCAGCATCCGGGCAATCGATCCGCAAGCGCAGCAGGCGGCAATGACGAAACAGTTGTCGATGGTGGGCGACCTGTCGATGAAGCTGCGCGGCGTGACCGACGCGCTCGCGACGAGCCTGCAGGACCTCGTCGCGAAGCGGCCGGATCTGGCCGATGCGCAGTTCGACTTCGCGACAGACGCCGGCCGGATCAAGGTCGTGTCGAAGACGATGACGGACAGCGATCGCGCATGGATCGAGTCGACGCTGAATTCGAACGCCGGCCTCGTGCTCGCGACGCGCGATTTTCACGAGCAGGCCGTCGATATCGCCGCGCAGGGTGCGGCCGTGCGCGGCGACACGTTCACGGACAGCGATCGCGCGGCGGCAAGCCAGGGCGCCGACGCGCGCTTTCACTTCATGAGCCTGCTCAACCAATCGGTCGCGGAGAACCCGCCGCCCGTGCCGCCCGGCGGGCACTTCACCACGCAGGACGGCACGACGCTGACGATCGAGCCGTCGGCCGGCACCGCGCGCGGCACGCTCGCGTTGCTGGACGCCGCGCGCCAGCTATCGTCGGGCGCGGCGATCTTCGTCGACTCGTCCGGCAACAAGTCCTATGGCATGCGCACGGAGCTCGTCAACGTCGGCTTCGACGTGCTCGCCGGCTACACGCCGGACGGCGGCAACAGCGTCGGCTTCCACGAGATCGCGTAACGCCGCGCCATTCGCGCCAATCGTGCCGATCGCGCCTACTCGTCGCGCAGCGCCTCGGCCGGCCGCACCCGCGCGGCGCGCCAGCTCGGGTACAGCGTCGCGACGCACGACATCAGGAACGCGGCCGACGCGATCTCGATCACGTCGATTGCCGACAGCTTCGACGGCAGCGAGCTGAGGAAGTACACGGACGGCGTCAGGAAACGGATGCCGAGCAACTGCTCGACCGCCGGCAGCACCACCGGGATGCTCACCGCGATCGCGCAGCCGAGCGCGACGCCTGCCAGCGTGCCGGCGAGCCCGATCGCCATCCCCTGGATCGCGAAGATCTTCATGATCGAGCGGGGCGGCGCGCCGAGCGTGCGCAGGATCGCGATGTCGCCCTGCTTCTGCGTGACCGTCATCACGAGCGACGACACGAGGTTGAACGCGGCGACCGCGACGATCAGCATCAGGATCAGCGACAGCATCCGTTTCTGCAGCCGCTCGGCTTCGAACCACGTGCGGTTCTGCCGCGTCCAGTCGCGCAGGTACAGGTTGCCCGACAGCGTGCGCGACAGCGCGAGCGCGATCTCGGGCGCGCGCTGCAGATCGTCGATGCGCAACCGGATGCCGGTCGGCGCGTTCACGTTGGACAGTTGCTGCGCGTCGCGGATATGGATGTACGCGAGCGCGCTGTCGTACTGGTAGTGGCCTGACTCGAACGTACCGACCACGTTGAACTGGCGGAACCGCGGCATCGCGTCGCCCAGGCGCGCGGTGTTGCCGGGTGCGAAGAACGTGATGCGGTCGCCGATCTTCACGTGCAGCGCGTCCGCAAGCGCGGCGCCGAGCACGATGCCCATCTCGCCCGGCACGAGCGCGTCGAGGCGTCCGGTCTTCAGCTTGCGCGCGATCTCGGACACGCGCGGCTCGAGCACGGGATCGATGCCGCGCAGCGCGACGCCCGTCACGTTGCCCGCGTTCGTCAGCAGCGCCTGCGCGTCGACATAGGGCGCGACGGCACGCACCGCCGCATTCTGTAACGATTCGTGCGCGGTCAGCCGCCAGTCGGGCATCGCGCCGGACGGCGAGAAGATTTCCACGTGTGCGAGCACCGACAGCATCCGGTCGCGCACCTCGGTGCGAAAGCCGTTCATCACCGACAGCACGACGATCAGCGCGGCCACGCCGAGCGCGATGCCGGCCATCGCGGCGCCGGCGATGAACGACACGAAGCCGTCGCCGGCCGAGCGCCGGCCGCCGCGCGCGTAGCGCAGCCCGATCTGCCATTCGAACGGGAGTTTCAAGCGGTTTCCTTTCATCAGTTGCTCCTTTCCTCCCCGTCCTTCAGGGCGGGGAGGAAAGGAGCGCTGCTGTTTGCCAGCGGCATTCCACCGTTAAAATGGCCGGCATGATCCTTGTCTATCGCTACCGCGTGAAGTCGCTCAACGGACTGCTTAACAAGCAGAGCCGCGCGGTGAACTACGTCTGGAACTTCTGCAACGACACGCAGAAGCACGCGCTCAAGTGGGGCAAGAAATGGCCGACGGGATTCGACCTGAACGTGCTGACGACCGGCAGCAGCAAGGAACTCGGTATTCACTCCGGCACGGTCAACGCGACGTGCGAGCAATACGCGAAGTCGCGCAGCCAGCACCGTCGCCCGTACCTGCGTTATCGCGGCAGAAAATCGCTGGGCTGGGTGCCGCTGAAGGGCCGTGACTTGAAGCGCGAAGGCGACGCGTTTCGCTTTGCCGGCAACTCCTTTCGCGTGTTCACCAGCCGACCGCTTCCCGAAGGCAAGATCAAGGATGGGACCAACTTTGCGCAGGATGCACGCGGCAACTGGTTTCTCAATATCGTGATCGAGATGCCCGATGTGCAGGCCCGCCCGGTTCGTTCCGGTGTGGGCATCGATCTCGGCCTGAAAGACTTCGCCACACTTTCGACCGGAGAGAAGCTGCCCAATGACCAGTTCGGTCGACGAGCGGCCGAGAAGCTGGCGAAAGCGCAACGGGCGCGAAAGCACAAGCGGCATATCGCGAAGCTGCATGCCAAGGTCGCGAATGCCCGTGCCGATTTCCAGCACAAGCTCGCGCTCGATCTGGTGCGGCGCTTCGATTACATCGCGGTTGGCAACGTGTCGGCCGCAAAACTCGCCAGAACCAGGATGGCGAAGAGCGTCTACGACGCATCCTGGTCGTCCTTCCGAAACAAGCTCCGTTACAAGGCGATGGCGCACGGGGCCACGTTCGAGGAAGTCGACGAAAGCGGTTCTACCCAGTCCTGTTCGGCGTGCGGGTCGCAAGACAGCACGGCGCGGCCGAAAGGTATTGCGGGACTGAGAATAAGAGAGTGGGCCTGCAGTGACTGTGGTGTCGTGCATGATCGAGATATCAACGCTGCGCTGAACATTCTCCGATGCGGACGTGCATCGCCAGGTGTGGGAATCCTCTCCCTTTAGGGAGAGGGGGACGTCAATTCGATTCGATCCTGCCGAGCCGGGCATTCTAGCGAACGCGGCGCCGCCATGTGCAGAGATCGGGCGGTGGACCCGGGAACCCGTGGAAATCCGCCCGACCGGCCGGTCGTCGGCCGGCGTTGCGCGCCGGCACACCGCTGTTTCCATCGTTTCGGGTCTGATCGATAATGGCGCGCAGCATCCGGTCGAACATACCAAGTATTCACGGCGCAACCGGGCCGCGCCGTCACAGACCCATAACGATTCGGGGAAGGTTGCCGCTGGGGCAGCATGTCCTTGACAAGGAAATAACAAAATGGATTTGCTGCGCTTCCTGCTGCTCCTGCCGATTCGCGTGGCGGGCTTCGTCTGGTGGCTGCTCGGCTGTGCGTTGCGGCCGCTGGTCGGCGACGTGTCGTGGACGGCGCCCGCATGGATGGGCGTCACCGCCGCGGCCGTGCGTCGCCGCCCGTGGCATGCCGGCGGCCTCGTGCTGCTCGCGGCCGCGCTCGGTTACGGCGGCTATTGGTTCAAGCATCGCCCGAAGCCGCCCGAGCCCGAAACCGTCGGCTTCACCGTGAAGGCGCCGGCGATCACGACCTACGAGGTCGACGACACCGACAAGCCGAAGATCACCGTGCACCCGCTGGAAGTGGCGTTCTCGCAATCGGCCGCGCCGATCGAGCAGGTCGGCAAGCCGGCCGGCGACGGCATCGAGATGACGCCCGCGCTGAAGGGCGCGTGGGAGTGGGCCGACGACAAGACGCTGCGCTTCACGCCGGCGGCCGACTGGCCGGTCGGCGCACACGTGGAGGTGCGCTTCGCCGTGCATCGGGTGTTCGCGCCGCAGGTGACGATGCACGACGACCGTTTCGCGTTCGACGTGCCGGCGTTCGCCGCGGCGTTCGGCGACAGCCAGTTCTACCAGAACCCCGACAATCCGGCGGAGAAGCAGGCATTGCTGCAGTTGCGCTTCAACTACCCGGTCGATCCGGCCGAGTTCGAGAAGCGCATCGGCCTCGTGCTGGTCGGCCGCGACGGCAAGACCGTGTCGCCGCTGCGCTACACGGTCAACTACGACAAGATGAAGACGAGCGCGTGGGTCTACTCGCAGCCGCTCGAGATTCCGCGCGATCCGCTCGCGGTGCGGCTCGACGTCGACAAGGGCGTGAAGAGCGCGCGCGGCGGCAACGGCACGCCGGACGTGCTGCACGCGTCGGTCGGCGTGCCGGGGCTGTACAGCCTGTCGATCGGCAATATCGCGCCGACGCTGGTCGACAACGAGCGCTACGAGCCCGAACAGGTGCTCGTCGCGGAAACCTCCGACGGCGTGCGCGGCGCCGAGCTCGCCGCACGCGCGAAGGCGTGGGTGCTGCCCAAGCGCAAGCCGGGCGTCGAGCAGGCGGACGACGATCCGCCGTACGAATGGAACGTGGCCGACATCAGCGACGCGGTGCTGAAGCAGTCGAAGCCGCTGCCGCTCGACGTCGTGCCGACCGAGAACGATTTCGCGACGCTGCAGAGCTTCAAGTACCACGCGACGCCGGGCGAGCGCGTCGTCGTGCGCTTCGAGGGCGACCTGAAGTCCGCGGGCGGCTACCGGCTCGGCGCGCCGGTGACGAACGCCTTCACGGTGCCCGATTATCCGAAGCTGCTGCGCTTCATGGCCGACGGCTCGCTGCTGTCGATGAGCGGCAGCAAGCGGCTGTCGGTCGTGTCGCGCAATCTGCCGGGCATGAAGGTCGAGATCGGCCGCGTGCTGCCCGACCAGATCCAGCATCTCGTGAGCTTCAACAACGGCACGTACGCGCGGCCCGAGCTGTCGTATTCGTTCAGCGAGGATCACATCGTCGAGCGCTTCGTGCAGACCCGTGCGTTCCCGGCCGGCGATCCCGGCCGGGCACATTACGAAGGCATCGACCTCGGCCAGTACCTGAAGGACGGCAAGCGCGGCGTGTTCCTGCTGCATCTGTCGAAGTACGATCCGGCGGCCGAGAAGAAGAAAACCGACGACGCGAAGGATGGCGATTCGGCATCGGATGACGGCAGCCAGGATCAGTCCGACAACGCCGATTCCGGCGACAGCAGCGGCAACGGCGACGACGGCGACAACACGCTCGGCGACACCCGCCTGATCGTCGTGACCGATCTCGGGATGCTGGTCAAGAAGGCGCTGGATGGCAGCCAGGACGTGTTCATCCAGTCGGTCCGCACGGGCCGCCCGGTTGCGGGCGCAACCGTGTCGGTGCTCGCGGTGAACGGCCAGGCGCTGTTCACACAGACGACCAGCGCCTACGGCGTCGTGCATTTCCCCGCGTTCAAGGGGCTCGACCGCGAGAAGCGTCCGCAGTTGTACGTCGTGAAGAAGGACACCGACCTGTCGTTCCTGCCGGTGGCCGGCCGCGACCGCCAGCTCGACTTCTCGCGCTTCGACGTCGACGGCGAGCGCAACGCGACGGGCCAGGGGCAATTGTCCGCTTACCTGTTCTCGGATCGTGGGCTGTACCGGCCCGGCGATCCGTTCCACATCGGCCTGATCGTGCGCGCGGCCAGCTGGGCGCGCAGCCCGGCCGGCGTGCCGCTGCAGGCGGAGATCGTCGACCCGCGCGGGATGACCGTCGAGCGCAAGCCGGTAACCGTCGACGCGACGGGTTTCACCGAGCTCGGCTACACGACCGCCGAAACGGCGCCGACCGGGACGTGGACGGTCAACCTGTATATCGTCAAGGACGGCCAGCCGGGCGCCGAGCCGATCGGCAGCACGACGGTGCAGGTGAAGGAATTCCTGCCTGACCGGATGAAGGTCGACGCGAAGCTGTCGCAGCAGGTCGTCGAAGGGTGGGTGAAGCCGAAGGGGCTGAAGGGCCTCGTCGATGCGCAGAACCTGTTCGGCACGCCGGCCGAGAAACGCCGCGTCGCGGCGACGCTGACGCTGCGCCCCGTGTGGCCGTCGTTCCGCAGCTGGCAGGGTTATCACTTCTTCGACGCACGCCGCGCGAAGGAGGGCTATACGTCCACGTTGCAGGACGGCACGACCGACGACAAGGGCCATGCCGAGTTCGATCTCGATCTCGACAAGTACGCGGACGCGACCTATCAGCTCTACTTCCAGGCGAAGGCGTACGAAGCGGAAGGCGGGCGCAACGTCGCCGCGAACGCGCAGACGCTCGTGTCGAACAACGACTGGCTCGTCGGCTACAAGTCGGTCGACGATCTCGGCTACGTGAAGCGCGGCAGCCCGCGCACGGTGCGGCTCGTCGCGATCGACCCGGGCGCGAAGGCGATCGACGTGAAGGACCTGCGCGCGCAGCTGGTCGAGCAGCGTTACGTGTCGGTGCTGACCAGGCAGGATTCCGGTGCATACAAATACGATTCGCGGCTGAAGGAAGTGCCGGTCGACGACAAGCCGCTGTCGATTCCCGCAGCCGGGCTCGACTACGCGCTGCGCACCGACAAGCCGGGCAGCTATGCGCTCGTGATCCGCCGCGCGGATGGCGCGGCGGTGAACCGGATCGAGTATTCGGTCACGGGCGCCGCGAACGTCACGCGTTCGCTCGACCGCAACGCGGAGCTGCAGGTGAGCCTCGCGAAGCACGACTTCAAGCCGGGCGAGCAGGTGGAAATCGCGATCCGTGCGCCGTATGCGGGTAGCGGCCTGATCACGATCGAGCGCGACAAGGTGTATGCGCATGCGTGGTTCCATGCGGACACGACGAGTTCCATCCAGCACATCACGGTGCCGGCCGGCTTCGAAGGCAACGGCTACATCAACGTGCAGTACATCCGCGATCCGTCGTCGGACGAGATCTTCATGAGCCCGCTGAGCTACGGCGTCGTGCCGTTCTCGGTGAACCTCGACGCGCGCCGCAACACGGTGAGCGTCGATGCGCCGGCGCTCGTGAAGCCGGGCGATACCGTCAACTTCACCGTGCATTCGGCGAAGCCCGCGAAGGTCGTCGTGTTCGCGGTCGACGAGGGTATTCTGCAGGTCGCGCGCTACAAGCTCGGCGATCCGCTGAAGTTCTTCTTCCGCAAGCGGATGCTCGAAGTGGGCACGTCGCAGATCCTCGACCTGATCCTGCCGGACTTCGAGAAGCTGATGGCGATGGCCGCGCCCGGCGGCGACGCCGACGACGCGATCGGCCGCCAGTTGAACCCGTTCAAGCGCAAGCGCGACAAGCCGGTCGTCTACTGGTCGGGGATCGTCGACGTGAACGGCGACACGCGCCTGAGCTACACGGTGCCCGACTACTTCAACGGGAAGCTGCGCGTGATGGCCGTGTCGGTGTCGCCGGATCTGGTCGGCACGTTCGAAGGCGCGACGACGGTGCGCGGCGATTTCGTGCTGTCGCCGAACGTGCCGACGACGCTCGCGCCGGGTGACGAGGCCGACGTCAGCGTTGGCGTCGCGAACAACCTGACGGGCGTCGGCAACCAGCCGGTGCCGGTCGCGGTCACGCTGAAGACGGGCCCGCAGTTGCAGGTGATCGGGCCGGCGACGCAGAACGTCGTGCTCGCGCCGCAGCACGAAGGCGTCGCGCTGTTCCGCGTGAAGGCGACCGACACGCTCGGCTCGGGCGCGCTGTCGTTCGGCGCGCGCTACGGCGCGAAGGGCGCGCAGCAGCGTGTCGACGTGTCGGTGCGGCCGGCCGCCGCGTTCCGCACGCAGCTCGACATCGCGCGGCTCGACCCGGGCAAGAAGGCCGGCGTGCCGAACCTGCGGTCGATGTACGACGCATACGCGTCGCGCGACGCGAGCATTTCGACCGCGCCGCTGGTGCTGTCCGAAGGGCTGTCGTCGTATCTCGTCAACTTCGAGCACGCCTGCAGCGAGCAGATGGTGAGCGCGGCCGTGCCACGCATGTTCGCGGCGAAATGGCTGTCGGTGCGCGCGCTGACGAGCGCGATGCATGCGCCCGAGGCCGGCGTCGACGCGGCCAATGCGAGCGCGATCGCGCAGTTCCTCGGCGTGCTGCGCAGCCGGCAGAACGCACAGGGCGGCTTCGGCCTGTGGAGCGCGACGCCCGATGCCGATCCGTTCGTGTCCGCGTATGCGATGCACGTGTTGCTCGACGCGCGCGACCGTGGCGTCGCGGTGCCGAAGGACATGCTCGATGCGGGCAATGCGTACTTGCAGCGGCTCGCCGCGAACGATTCGCTCGGCTCGCTCGATCTGCTGCGGCAGCGCGCGTACGCGGTGTACCTGCTGACGCGCCAGGGCAACGTGACGACCAACAGCCTCGCGGCCGTGCAGAAGCGGCTGCAGGCGGCCTATCCGAACGAATGGCGCAACGATCTCGCGGCCGCGTGGCTCGCCGCGTCGTATCAGTTGCTCAAGCAGGACAAGGAGGCCGCCGCGCTGATCGCGGGCCCGCAGGCGTTGCTCGAACGCAAGCGCGCGTCCGACGGCGACTATTCGGCCGGCTACTACATCGACCCGCTGACGCGCGACGCGAGCGTGCTGTACCTGCTCGCGAAGCACTTCCCCGAGCGCGTGCGCAAGCTGTCGCCGCGTGCGATGGACAACCTCGCCGCGCCGCTCGTCGACAACCGCTACAACACGCTGTCGTCGGCGATGACGATTCTCGCGCTCGACGCGTACGCGGCATCGAACGCGGGCCAGCTCGACCAGCTTGCGATCAACGAAGTGCGCGCGGGCGCCGCGCCGAAGGACGTGTCGTCGATCCAGGCGAACCTGGTGCGCTCGGGTACGTGGTCGGCCGGCGCATCGCGGGTCGACTTCGTGAACGGCAGCATGTTGCCGGCGTGGTGGGTCGCGAGCCAGTCGGGCTACGACCGCGGCACGTCGACGAAGGCGATCCGGAACGGGCTGGAGATCGTGCGCGACTACACGGATACCGACGGCAAGCCGCTCGCGAGGATCGCGCTCGGCCAGGAGATCGACGTGCACCTGAAGATCCGCGCGACCGGTTCGGCGAACATCGGCAACGTCGCGATCGTCGACTTGCTGCCGGGCGGCTTCGATCCGGTGATCGCACCGCCGCCCGCGACCGATACGCAGGAGGGGGACGGCAACGGCGACGGCAGTGCGTCGGCGCCGGTGGCCGATGCGCCGTGGCATTCGCCGATCGGCGTGAAGGGCTCGACGTGGCAGCCGCAGTTCGCCGATATCCGCGAGGATCGCGTGGTGATCTACGGCACCGCGACGACCGACGTGCGCGAGTTCGTCTACCGGATCAAGGCGAGCAACGCGGGCCGCTTCGTTGCGCCGCCGGCCTACGGCGAATCGATGTACGACCGCCGCGTGCAGGCGCAGGCGCCGGGCGGCACGGCGCTGACGGTGGAGCGCGTGCGATGACGAGGCGGTTTCCTTCGCGTTGCACGTCGCCAGGAGCGGCCGCGCGTGGCTGACGCATCCCTGCTCCGGCGCGGGCTGCACGGCGCCGGCCGCTGGCTGCATCGCTGGCAGAACTGGCTCGCGGGCGCGTTGCTCGTGTTCGGCGCGCTGGCCGCGTGCCGGCTGTGGCCGCATCCGCCGCTGCGCGACTGGAAACCGTCGTCCGTCGCGGTGACGGACGCGCAGGGCCGACTGCTGCGCCTGACGCTCGCGAAGGACGATCGCTACCGGCTGTGGGTGCCGCTCGACCGGATGTCGCCGCAACTCGTCGAAGCGGTGATGCTGCACGAGGACCGCTGGTTCCGGTGGCATCCGGGTTTCAATCCGTACGGGCTCTTGCGCGGCGCGTGGATCACCTACGTGCGCGGCGGCAATCCGCAGGGCGGCTCGACGCTGACGATGCAGCTCGCGCGCTCGCTGTGGAAGCTGAACACGCGCACGCCGGCCGGCAAGCTCGAACAGGTCGCGCGCGCGGTGCAGCTCGAACTGTTCTACTCGAAGCGGCAGATTCTCGAAGCGTATCTGAACGACGCGCCGTACGGCCGCAACGTCGAAGGCGCGGGCACCGCGAGCGTCGTCTATTTCGACCGGATGCCGGACGCGCTGACGCTGCCCGAAGCGCTCGCGCTCGCGGTGATTCCGCAGGACCCGGCGCGGCGCGTGCGCGGCGGGCAGGACGCGATCAACCGGGCGCTGGCCGCGTCGCGCAACCGGCTGTATGCGCGCTGGCTGACGAAGCATCCGGGCGATGCGTCGCTCGCGCCGTTGTTCGCATTGCCGCTCGCGATGCGGCCGCTGTCCGCGCTGCCGTTCGACGCGCCGCATGCGGTCGGCCAGGCGCTCGCCGCGCGCAGCGCGTGGCGCACGATGCCGGGCGCCACGGCGGCCGATGGCGATCACGATGACGGCAGCGATGGCGGCGCGCGGCTCGTGACGACCGTCGATCTCGACCTGCAACGCACGCTCGAACGGCAGATTTCACGCTACGTCGCGCGCAACGATACGCGCGGCGTGCGCAACGCGGCGGCCATCCTCGTCGATACGCGCGACATGGGCGTGAAGGCGCTGGTCGGCTCCGCGAACTTCTTCGACCGGACGATCGACGGGCAGGTGAACGGCACGCTCGCGCGGCGCTCGCCGGGCTCGACGCTCAAGCCGTTCATCTATGCGCTAGGCTTCGATCAGGGCGTGCTGCATCCGCAGACCGTGCTGCGCGACGTGCCGACTTCGTTCGGCCCTTACGCGCCGGAGAATTTCGACGGCCATTTCCTCGGGCCGATCACCGCGACCGACGCGCTGAACCGCAGCCGCAACGTGCCGGCCGTGTGGGTCGCATCGCAGCTCAAGTCGCCGGACCTGTACCGCTTCCTGCAGGACGCCGGCGTGCGCCGGCTCGCGAGCGCGCAGCACTACGGGCTCGCGCTCGTGCTCGGCGGCGGCGAAGTGACGATGCAGGATCTCGCGGCGCTCTACGCGATGCTCGCGAATCGCGGCGAGTTCCGGCCGCTGCGGCTGCGCGCGGACGAGCCCGCGCTGCCCGGCCGGCGCTTGCTGAGCGCCGAAGCGAGCTACATGACGATGGACATGCTGCGCCAGCACCTGCGCCCCGACGAGACGAGCGGCGCGCAGCCGTCGAGCGTGCCCGTGTACTGGAAGACCGGCACGTCATGGTCGTTCCGCGATGCGTGGACGGCCGGCGTGTTCGGTCCGTACGTGCTGGTCGTGTGGGTCGGCAACTTCGACAATTCGACCAATACGGCGTTCGTCGGGGTCGATGCGGCCGCGCCGCTGTTCTTTCAGGTCGTCGATGCGATGAATGCGGAACGTACGCTCGTCGAGCCGCCGCGCGCGCTGCCGCCGAACCTGAAGCGCGTGCGGGTCTGTCTCGCGAGCGGCGACCTGCCGAACGAATGGTGTCCGCAGCAGGGCTGGACGTGGTTCATTCCGGGCACGTCGCCGATTCGCGTGAGCACCGTGCATCGGCCCGTCGTGATCGACGACGCGACGGGGAAGGCCGCGTGCCCGCCGTACGACGGCAAGCGCACGCATACGGAAGTCTTCGAGTTCTGGCCGTCGGACTTGCAGCAGGTGTTCGCGCAGGCCGGCATTCCGCGCCGGCGGCCGCCGCAGAATGCGGCGTGTCGCGATGCCGGGCAGGTCGAAGGCGACCCGCCGCGCATCACGTCGCCGCTGCGCGGCAGCACGTATGCGATGCGCGTGAAGACCACCGACGAAACGCGCATTGCGTTCAACGCGACTGCCGATGCGAGCGCGCATGCGCTGTACTGGTTCGTCAACGACGCGTACGTCGGCCGCAGCGCGCCGGGCGACGCGCTGTTCTGGCAGCCGCGCACGGCCGGCAGCTATACGGTGCGGGTGGTCGACGATCACGGCCGCAGCGACCAGCGCCCGCTGGGCGTGGGGCTGGAGCAGTAAGGCGCGCGGCCCGCGCGCGCCGGTTCAAACGCTGTAGCCGATCCGCAGCACGCCCCATGGCCGTCCGCCGACGACGATCGGCGCGGACACGTCCTTCATCAGGGCGAACTGGCCGTTGCCCATGTCGCGCCGATAGGTCTGCAACAGGAACGGCTTGTCATGCGCCACGGACATGCGCGCGGTCCGGTCCGTGTAGATCCGGCGATTCCGGCAATTCGCCGCGTTCCACGCGGCGTCCGAGCGCTGAGGCAGCGAGAACTTGCGGTTGTGGGTCGGCAGGTAGCACTGCCGGTCGAAGCTCGCGCAATAGACGACGCGTGCGTCGACGTCGAGCACCGGCTCCTGGATGGCGGGCAGCACGCGATCGGTAAACGCCGTGAAGCGCGTCATGAACTGCTGCGGGTCGGTGCCGGGAATCGGTTCGTAGTGCGTGTCGAAGAGCGCGTCGAGCGTGATGTCGCCGCGGCCGACCGCGTCCTCGAAGAGTTTGCTGATTGCGGCGGCCGTGCTTCGCGCGGTGTCGATCAGGCGCGTGTCGGGCGATTCGATGCCGGTCGCGGCGGTGAGCTCGATCAGCGTCTCGGAGACGGAGAGCAGATTGCCGAGCCGGTCCTTGGCCTGCGAGAAATTGTCGGCCGAGTTCTCGACGCCGGACGCCATCTCGCCCACCTGTTCGTCGAGACGATGGCACTGCGCCTCGATCTCGTCCGTCAGCGATGCGATCTGTTCGGCCTCGCCGGCCAGCTCGGTGATCGCGTGCCCGGTCGCGTGCACGACCTCGCCGATCGTGCGCGTGCCCTCGCGCACGCGATGCGCGCGGGCGGCGTTGTCGGTGCCTTCCGCGAGCAGGTGCTCGGTCTGCTCGGCGAGCCGTGCGAGCGTCGTCTCGATCTGGGCCGTCGCCTGCCCGGTTTTCGCGGACAGGTTCTTGACCTCGGCCGCGACGACCGCGAAGCTGCGACCCGACTCGCCGGCGCGCGCGGCCTCGATCGCGGCGTTCAGCGCGAGCAGGTGGGTCTGGCGCGCGATGACGGAGATTTCCTCGGACACGGTCCGCACGTGGTCGAGCGCATCGCGCAGCGCGCCCATCTGGTCGCTGATCGTGGTGACGCCCTCGACGAGGCCGTGAATGTCCGCGAGCGATGCCTCGATCGTCTGCTGCGACTGCCGCACCGCATTCGACGCATTGGCGCTGACGTCGCGCACCTGCTGCGCGGCCTCGGCGATCCGGTGGTTGCCGCGCAGCGTGAGGGCGGCCGATTCGCGCAGCGTGTGGCACACCTCAGCCTGTCGGGCGACCCGGGCCGCGACTTCCTCGACGTGGCCCGACACGTCGCAGATCTCGATGCCGAGCTTGCCGGCCTGCTCGGCGATGTCGCCGACGAGCGCGCGCGATGAACGGCGGCCGCGGCCGATTCCGAAGAAGTTCACGTTGGTGGGTCTCCTTGAGGGCACGCGCGTCGGGTTCCCGGCGGATGTTGGGCGTGCGTTCCTGACTTGACGGCCGCACGGCCGCAGACTTGAGGTCGGGTAAACATCGAGATCGGTGCGCGGGACGGACTGAGAAGCGCCGGGCAAGGGCGCGTTCGCACCACGTTTGCGCGACGTTTCCGGGGCGGCTGCGCGGCGATGCGGAGCCGGACGGGCGGCCTGTCGCGGCCGTCCGTCCGCAGGCGCTGCGTCAGAACACGTGGTGGATGCCGGCATTGACGCCGACCGTCGTGCCCGGCAACCCGTACAGCGCGCCGCCGGTGATGCCGAGGCCGGTATTCATCGCGCCGTGGTTGTTGACCACGCCGACCTGCGCATACAGGCCGGTTCGCTTCGACAGGCTGTAGTCGGCGCCGATCGCGGCCAGCAGCGAATGATTGTGCGAATCGTTGCGGTCGGTCGTGTACCACGCGCCGGTGTTCAGGTCGAGGGCCGGCGTGACGCGATAGTCGAGGCCGGCGCTATACACGTTGTTGCTGAACGAGCCGGCGACCTTGTAGCTCGTGAACGATGCCTTGCCGGTCACCGGCCCGAACGTGTAGGCAGTGCCGATCGTGCGGCCGACGAACGCGACCGTGCTCGCAACCGGCGTCGGCGACGTGCCGCCGTTGCCGTCGTAGAGTGCCGCGTTGAGCATGAAACCGCCGTTCGTATAGGTGAGGCTGCCGGAATACTGGCGCCCCGCCTGGAAGTCGCCGGCCTTGCCGCCGAAGCCGAACATCGCGCTGGCCGTCAGCCCGGCGATCGTCGGGCTCGTGTACGAAATCGCGTTCGGGTTGAAGAGGCCGGTGACGAGCACGTTGTCCACATACGGCACCAGCGCGGCGCCGAAGTGCGAGACGTTGCGCGGGTCCGATCCGAGGATCGCCAGCACGAACGGCGAGAACTGCAGGCCGACCTTCGTTTCGCCGAAGCCGCCGTCGATCCCGACCCACGCCTGGCGGCCGAAGAAGTTGCCGTTCGAATGGCCGAACGCGCCGTCCGTGATGTTGAAGCCGCTTTCCAGCTTGAATCTCGCGTGCAGCCCGCCGCCGAGATCCTCGGTGCCCGTGATGCCGAAGTTGGTCGGCGTCATGCCCGTGTCGGTCAGCGCGAACTGGCGGCCGGCGTTGCCGCCGGTGGCCGAATCGAGCGATCGGTTCGTATAGAGCAATGCGGCGTCGAGATCGCCGTACAGCGTGACGCTGCTCTGCGCGAAGCTGCTCGTGCTGGCGGCCGCGCCGAGCAGCGCCGCGCACATCGTCCATGTCCTGCTCTTCATCGTCTGTCTCCGTTTTGTGAGTGTTGTAATACGCATGACTAATTAAAAATGCAGTGGCGGAAGCGTTACGAGCCGCCTGCATGCCGTGCCGTCGGGGGCCGCACGGCGATGCTTGTCGACGGCGCTGCAACCTGGCTGCGAGCCCGGTGTGAGAGTCGAGCTCGCGGCCGTGCTGCGGCGCCGCGGTGAAGCGATCCGCCCGCCGTGGCGGGCGGCGTTACATCGAGCGGTTCAACTGCTCGAGGATGGCCGGATTCTCGAGCGTGGACGTATCCTGCGTGATCGCCTCGCCCTTCGCGAGCGAGCGCAGCAGGCGCCGCATGATCTTGCCCGAGCGGGTCTTCGGCAGGTTGTCGCCGAAGCGGATGTCCTTCGGCTTCGCGATCGGCCCGATCTGCTTGCCGACCCAGTCGCGCAGCGTCTTCGCGAGCGCCGCCGCTTCGTCGCCTTCCGGGCGCGAGCGCTTCAGCACCACGAACGCGACCACTGCTTCACCGGTCGTGTCGTCCGGACGGCCGACCACCGCCGCCTCGGCCACCAGTTCATGCGACACCAGCGCCGACTCGATCTCCATCGTGCCCAGCCGGTGGCCCGACACGTTCAGCACGTCGTCGATCCGGCCCATGATCGTGAAGTAGCCGGTCTCCTTGTCGCGCACGGTGCCGTCGCCGGCCAGATAGAGCGTGCCGCCGAGTTCTTCCGGGTAATAACTCTTCTTGAAACGCTCCGGGTCGCCCCAGATGGTGCGGATCATCGCGGGCCACGGCCGCTTGACGACGAGAATCCCGCCTTGCCCGTTCGGCGCGTCCTGCCCCGTCTCGTCGACCACCGCGGCCGTGATGCCCGGCAGCGGCAGCGTGCACGAGCCCGGCACGGTCGGCGTGGCGCCCGGCAGCGGCGTGATCATGTGGCCGCCGGTTTCGGTCTGCCACCACGTGTCGACGATCGGGCAGCGCTCGTGGCCGACGTGCTTGTGGTACCACATCCACGCTTCCGGATTGATCGGCTCGCCGACCGTGCCGATGATGCGCAGGCTCGACAGGTCATAGCTCTTCGGATGCACCTTGTCGTCGGCTTCGGCCGCCTTGATCAGCGAACGGATCGCGGTCGGCGCGGTGTAGAACACGGTGACCTTGTGATCGCCGATCATCTTCCAGAAACGGCCGGCGTCCGGATACGTCGGCACGCCCTCGAACACGACCTGCGTGCCGCCGCACGCGAGCGGGCCGTAGGTGATGTATGTATGGCCCGTGACCCAGCCGATGTCGGCCGTGCACCAGAACACGTCGTCGGGTTTCCAGTCGAAGGTCCACTTCATCGTCTGCGCGGCCCACAGCAGGTAGCCGCCCGTGCTGTGCTGCACGCCCTTCGGCTTGCCGGTCGAGCCCGACGTATACAGGATGAACAGCGGATGCTCGGCGCCGACCCAGGTCGGCTCGCAGCGGTCGGATTCGCCGTCGGTCAGCTCATGCATCCACAGATCGCGCTCCGCATGCCAGTCGATCTTGCCGCCGGTGCGGCGATAGACGATCACGCTCTTGACCGCTTCGCAGCCGCCCAGCGCGATCGCCTCGTCGGCGATGCTCTTGAGCGGCAGCGTCTTGCCGCCGCGGGCCTGCTCGTCGGCGGTGATCAGCGCGACCGCGCCGACGTCGACGAGCCGCTCGTTCAGCGATTTCGCGGAGAAGCCGCCGAACACGACCGAGTGCGTCGCGCCGATGCGCGCGCAGGCCTGCATCGCGACGATGCCTTCGATCGACATCGGAATGTAGATGACGACGCGATCGCCCTTGCCGATGCCGCGTTTCTTCAGCGCATTGGCGAAGCGCGACACGCGTGCGAGCAGGTCCGCATAGGTGACGCGGGTGACGGTGCCGTCGTCGGCCTCGAAGATCACCGCGACGCGCTCGCCGTTGCCGGCTTCGACGTGGCGGTCGAGGCAGTTGTACGACGCGTTCAGCTCGCCGTCGTCGAACCATGTGTAGAACGGCGCGTTGCGCTCGTCGAGCACCTTGGTGAACGGCTTGTGCCACGTGAGGCCTTCGCGCGCGAGCCGCGCCCAGAAGCCTTCGTAATCCTGCTCGGCCTCGGCGACGAGCGCGCGGTAGGCCGGCATGCCGGAAATGGTCGCCGTCTTCTCGAGCGCCGCGGGCGGCGCGAACTGACGGGTTTCGTGAAGAACCGATTCGATCTTGGACAAGCGTGTCTCCATGCGTTCATGTGATTCCTGACGGCGCTCGGGAAAACGCAACATGCGTGCCAGTTGCGCGACTGGTATGCGCTGGCGGCGAAAGTCGCGACGGCCGGGCGTGTGGTGCTCGACCTGATTGGTCGCGCTGTATCGCGGACGGTCGCGCGATGCCGTGTGGCGTTCAGAAATGCAGCAGGTCGTGTTGCAGTCCTGAGCAGTTGGGGCGAGCCGGCAGATGGTCGCGCGGCACCGCCGCGTCAGGCGAGCAGCGAGCGAAGCGCCGGTGCGTGCCTGAATTGCCGGATGCGTTCGAGCGCCGATACCTCGAGCTGACGCACGCGCTCGGCCGACAGGTTCAGTTGCCGGCCGATCTCGCGCAGCGAATATTCGTTGTCGACATCGATGCCGTACCTCAGGCGAAGAATCCACGCCTCGCGTACCGGGAGGCTGTCGATCAGCTCGGCAACCGCCGCACGCAACTGACCGGCGCTCGCGGCTTCTTCCGGCGTCGGCGCGTCGGGGTCGATCGTGACGTCGCACAGTGTGAGGTCGTGATCGGGCGAAACCGGCAGGTCGGCAGAGATCGGCTCGCGCACGATGCTCATCAGCTCGCGCACCTTGTCGACCGGCAGCCGCATCTGCGTGGAGAGCGCCCGCGCGTCGGCGACGTCGCCGGTGCGTTGCCGATGGAGTCGCGCGAGCCGCGACAGTTTGTTCAGCGTATCGACCGTATGCGCGGGCACGCGTATCGTGCGACCCAGATCGGCGAGCGCATGCGTGATCGCCTGCCGGATCCACCACGTCGCATACGTCGAGAATTTGAAGCCGCGCCGGTGATCGTAGCGATCGACGGCCTTCATCAGGCCGATATTGCCTTCCTGGATCAGATCGGAGAACGGCAGGCCACGATCGGCATAGCGTTTGGCGACCGACACCGCGAGCCGCAGATTGCTCTGGAACAGCTTCGTTCTCGCGGGCTGCATCGCCCGCTCGATACGCGCGAGCCGCGCATCGAGCGCGATCGCGATGTCGAGCGGCAGCGCAGACTGGCCGGCGAGGCGAGCGAGCGCGCCGCGCGCGTCGATCAGCGCCGGCGCGTGGCGGGCGAGCGCGGCGGCGCAGTCAGGGTGCGCGGCGCGGCAGGCGTGTAGCCATGCGCGTACGTCGTCGCACGGCGTGAAGAGGTCGTGGTGCGCCGATTCGGCACGTATGCCCGCGGTGGCCAGCGTATCGACGAGTCGTTTTTCGAACGTGCGCGCCCGAGTCGCACGCTCGCCGTTCGCTTGCCCGATCCGTTCGATCGCGCGCGAGGTGAAGCGGATGCGGCCGGTCGACGCGGTCGCCTCGCGCAGCAGCGTCCGGTAAGCGGCCGACGCGAAACCGTCTGCATGCAATGCACGCTGCATCGCGGGCGCCAGCGCACCGACACGTTCGAGCGCGTCGACGACCGTATCGCGCCACGCCGGGCTGTCGAGGGAAAGATCGGCGTCGTCGTTGGGCGCCGATGATTCGGTGGCCGGATCGTCGGGCAACGTCGCCGGCGCACTTGCAGGCGATTCGGCATCGCCGGCGAACCCCGTCACGTAAACCGACGCCGCCACCTTGCCGGCACGAATGTCGTCTGCGATCGCCGCGACGGCGGCGAGTGCCGCCGGATCGCGGCTCAACGCGTCGATGCACGCCGCGCGGCCGCTTTCCAGACGCAGCGCGAGCGCGATCTCTTCGTCGCGTTCGAGCAGCGGCGTCGCGCTCATTTCCCGCAGATAGAGCCGGATCGGGTCGTTGGTCCGGCCCGCGAGCAGATCGTCGGCCGCAAGCGGCGTCGATGCGTCGGCGAGCGGCGACGCGACTTCCGTCACTTGCGCGAAATGACGATCGAGCGTCCATGCGGTATGCGCGCTGGCATGCTCGCGCACGTCGATGCCGAGCTCGCGCAGCATCGACGCGGCGGCGTCCACATCCGCGCCGTCGGTCGCGTCGTCGGGCAACGCATCGGCGATTTCACTGTGCGTCACGTAGCCGCGATCGATGCCCAGCGCGATCAGCGCATGCAGATGCGCGGCGCGGTCGGCGTGGGCGCCGCGACACGGCGACGGCGCGCCGTCGCGTTCGCGTGCGGGCCCGGCGTCAAGCGAGCTTGGCATAGACGTTGCACCAGCCTTCCGCGGCAACCGTCTTGCCCGCGAACATCGGGCACGTGCCGGAGGATTCGCCCGCGGCGGCCTTGTAGAAGCGGCAGTTCGAGCACGTCTGGCCGGCCTGGTACTTCGGGAACTTGCCGGCGTCGACGGTCGTCGCCTTGGCGCGGTAGCCGAGCGTCTTCGCCGCCGCGTCGTTTTCGTCGACGGGCGGTGCGGCGGCGAATGCGCGCGTGCCGGCCGCGAGCGCGGCGCACAGGCCGGCGGTCTGCACGAAGAAGGTTCTGCGATGACGGGAGATCATGATGCGGTCCTGAATGAAATGAACGGAAAAAACCCGGCCCGCGCGCCGGACAAGCTGCCCGGCGCGGCGGTGGATCGAAACGAAAGAGAGTGGAGCGGTTACTTGCGCGGCCCGGCGATCAGCGGCGCCTTCGACGCATTCGCGATCTCGGCGGTCAGCTTGCTCTTCGACGCGTCGTAGCCGTTCGAATAAAGCAGGAACGCCATCAGGTCCTCGTATTCCTGTGCGGTCATCTTGCCGGGGCGATCGGCCGGCATGTTGCTCGACATGTACAGGAAGATGCCGCCGACCGTGATGTGCGACTTGCCTTCGGGCGCGAACGATTCCCCGCTCAGCGCGGGCGCGGTATTGCCCTCGAGCTGGTCGCCGTGGCATTTCGCGCACGCATCGCCGTAGAGCTTCTTGCCGTGTTGCACCTGCGCCTGGTCGAACGACGGGACGCCGCTGCCTTCGCTCGTCGACACCTTGACGAAGCCGGGCCGCTGCGCGGACGCGATCGCGCCGTCGAGAAACCGGCCGGGCACGCGCGTGGCGGCGGCTTGCGCGATGCCGTCGGGCAGCGTCCAGCCGCGCGTGAGCGATGCGAGGCGGCCGTTGCCGCTCAGTTGCGACAGCGTGGCGTCGATGCGCTGTTGCAGCGCGTCCTTGCCCGGCCCGAACGCGAACGATAGTTGCCAGTCGGAGTACGACGATGACGTCGCCGCCACCTGGAACCGTTGTTTCGGGTGAGCACGCTCGTACGCGACGACGCTCGGATACCAGACGATCGCGCGCTGCGCACGGCCGGCGGCGAGCGCGCCGATCGTTTTCTCGCTCGTGTTCTCGAGATCGAAGCGCGCGTTCGTCTGCTGCGCGGCGATCAGTTGCGACGGGCTGCCGTAGGTGGCCGCGATCGTTTCCTTCGCGCCGGACGGCGCGGGCGCATCGCGCAGCGACACGCTGACGTAGCCGGAGCGCAGATAGCCTTGCGAGAATGTCATCTTCGATCCCGACGCATCGGCGATCGCGGAGCGCGGGAAGCCGGCGATCACGTCGCAGTCGCGTTCGAGCGATTTCGTCAGCTCGCTGGCGGAGATGCCGTCGTCGTCGCCGTTGTCGTCGACGCCGCGTGTGTTGAAGGTCGCGGCGATGCCCGCGGTGCGGAACACTTCGCGCGCGACGGCGCGGTCGAGCGCCGTGGTGGGGCTGCCGGGCAGCGTGCAGATGCGCACGCCGGCCGATGCGGTTGCCGGTGTCAGCGCCACGCCCACGGCGAGCAGACTGGCGACGGTAACGGAAGTGAGGCGAGTATTCATGGTCGGTGTCCGGTTGAAGCGGGTGGGGCGTCGCGCCCGCATCGGGCGCATGCGGGCGCGACTCGGGTGTGGCGCCGGGTCAGTTGAGCGCGAACACGTAGAGCGTGCCGCCGCGCGGAACGTCCTTCGCGATGTCGGCCATCGGGCCGCCCCAGATCGGGTTCGCGCCGCCGTAGCCGGCGAGCACCGCGACATACTCCTTGCCGTCGACTTCATACACCGACGGCTGCGAGATGATGCCGCTCGCGAGTTGCGGGCTTTCCCACAGCACCTTGCCGGTTGCCGTGTCGAACGCGTACAGGTGGCCGTCGAGCGAGCCGCTGAACGCGAGGCCGCTCGCGGTGGTCGCGACGCCGCCGTTCCACGGCTTCTTCGACCAGTGGCTCCACAGCTTCTTGCCGGTGTTCACGTCGATGGCCGTCAGTTCGCCGTAGCCTTCGCTGCCCGGTTCGGGCTTGATCTCGAAGCCTTCGCCGAGATACGGCAGGCCTTCCATGTAGCTGACCGACTTGCCGGTCAGGCTCATGCACGCATGCAGCGCCGGCACGACCGCGATGTTGCGTTCCTGGTCGTACGAGATCGACCACCAGTTCTTGCCGCCGAGGAAGCTCGGGCACGTTTCGATCGTCGTGCCGGCCTTCGGGAACTTCGATGCGTCCTGGATCGGCTTGCCGTCGTCCGTGTAGCCGGTGACCGACAGCGCCTTCACGAACGGCGTCGCGTAGATCAGCTTGCCGGTCGTGCGGTCGATCGCGTGGAAGAAGCCGTTGCGGTCGGCGTGGATGATCGCGTCGTAGTCCTTGCCCTTGTACTTGATGTCCGCGAGGACGGCCGCGTTCACGCCGTCGTAGTCCCACGTGTCGTTGTTCGTGTACTGGTAGTGCCACTTCAGGTTGCCGCTCTTCGCATCGAGCGCGAGCAGCGAGTCGGAATACAGGTTGTCGCCGGGGCGCAGCGCGGCGAGCCACGGGCCGGGGTTGCCGACCCCCCAGTACAGCGTGCGCGACGCGGCGTCGTAGGTGCCGGTGAGCCACGCGGCGCCGCCGCCATGGCTCTGCATGCCGTCGGGCCAGGTTTCCGCGCCCTTTTCGCCGGCGGCCGGGATCGTGTAGCGTTTCCAGACCTGCGAGCCGTCCTCCGGATTCAGCGCGGCGATGTAGCCGCGAATGCCGTATTCGCCGCCGGACGTGCCGACGACGATCGCGCCGTCGATCGCGAGCGGCGCCAGCGAAAACGCGTAGCCGAGACCCGGCTCGAACATCTGCTTCTTCCACACGAGCGTGCCGGTCTGCGCGTCGAGCGCCGCGATTTCGCCGTTCAGCATCGCGATGTAGACGTTCTTGCCGTACAGCGCGACGCCGCGGTTGACGACGTCGCAGCACGCGGTCTTGAACGAGGCCGCGCCGAGCTTCGGCTCGTATTTCCACAGCTGCTTGCCGGTCTTTGCATCGAACGCGTAGACGTTGTCCTTCGGCGTCGTCACGAACAGGTAGTTGCCGTTGACGATCGGCGTGGCCTCGAAGCCCTGCTTCAGGTCGGCGGGGAACTTGTACGCCCACACCTGCTTGAGATCCTTCGCGTTCGACGTGTCGATCTGCTTGAGCGGCGAATGCGAGCGGCCGTCGTAGGTGCGGTAGTAGGTCAGCCAGCCCGGGTCGCCGTGTGCATCGGTCAGGCGCTGGTAGGTCACGGCCGGGTAATCCGCGGCCGCTTCGACGAGGCCGGGGTTCAGCGCGACGGCGGCCGCCACCGCGATGCCGATCGTCGCCAGCCGGCTCGCTGAAGCCGAGAGTTTCTTCATGGTTGTCTCCTGGGTCATTGTGGTCGCACCGCCGCGAACGTTGCGTCGCGCCGGCACGGTTGGGGTTTCCGGGCCGAGTGCACTGCCCGTTACGCAAGTCGCATGCCATCGCGGCCGGAAGCCGGTGCGGCGCGGCACGCGGACGCATCGCGGGTGATGCGCCGAGCGACGGTGCGCGTCATGACGTCGACGCAGGTGTTGCATTCAGGTACACCGGCGCGCGCGAAGTGTTGCCAAACATGACAGGTGGTGCAGTCCGCGGGACAGCGGCGAATCGGTCGCACGCGTGCCGTTCCGAAGCGATGTGCGGCGCAGCGCGCGCTGCTCGTGCTCGCGGCGCTGGCACGGTTCTCGCACGCCGGTGTCGCGACAACCCGTCGCCGCGCGGTGCATCGCACGGCCCGGCGAAATACAAGTGCGGAGACAACGGAATGATCAGGAGACCAAAGGCCGCCGGATGGTACGGCGCGATGCGGCGTGGCCGGCGTGCGCGATGCGTTGGCGTGACCGTTGGCACGTTGGCGCTGTTCGGCCTGCCGCCCGGCAGCGTGCGCGCGCAGCAGCAGCCCGACGGCGGCGCGATCGCGCCGGCCGAGCCGCCGGCCATCGTGCTGCCCGCGGTGGTCGTCGTCGGCACGACGCCGCTGCCCGGGATCGGCACGCCGCTGTCGAAAGTGCCGGCGAACGTGCAGAGCGTGCGTGCGGTGGAGCTCGACGCGCAGCACCGCGCGACGCTCACCGATTTCTTCGCGGCGAACCTGCCGAGCGTGACGATCTCGGACGCGCAGGGCAACCCGTATCAGGCGGACGTCAACTATCGCGGCTTCACCGCGTCGCCGCTGCTCGGCACGCCGCAGGGGTTGTCGGTGTTCGTCGACGGCGTGCGCGTGAACGAGCCGTTCGGCGACGTCGTGAACTGGGACATCCTGCCCACGCAGGCGATCGACCGCGTGCAGCTGATTCCGGGCTCCAACCCGGTGTACGGGCTCAACACGCTCGGCGGTGCGCTCGCGATCACGACGAAGAACGGCAGGTCGAACCCGGGCGGCGAAGCGGAGGTGTCGGGCGGCTCATGGGGCCGCAAGACCGCCAGCGTCGAGCAGGGCGGCACGGTCGGCTCGAACCTCGACTACTACGCGACCGCGAACGTCGCGAACGACGGCGGCTGGGCCGACCATAACGCGAGCCGC
This sequence comes from Burkholderia orbicola, assembly GCF_900100915.1. Taxonomy (NCBI): domain Bacteria; kingdom Pseudomonadati; phylum Pseudomonadota; class Betaproteobacteria; order Burkholderiales; family Burkholderiaceae; genus Burkholderia; species Burkholderia orbicola. Next base: position 2,402,458 of record NZ_FNKW01000002.1, read on the forward strand.
GTGCGGCAGGCGTTCGGCAAGCTGCGCTACACCGATGCGGACACGACGCTGTCGATTGCCGCGGGCGGCGCGGACAACACGCTGTCCGGCACCCAGACGATCCCGCGCTCGTTCCTCGACAACCGGAAGCAGGCGTATACGTATCCGGACCGGAACCGCAACAGCGCCGGCTACCTGACACTGTCGGGCGAGCGATTTTTCGGCGAACACGTCGAGTTGAGCGGCAACGCGTACTACCGGCACCTGCGCAACACCAACACGAGCAGCAACAACAATACGGATTACGGATCGGTGGACGAGGACGGCACGGTCGACACGGTGCAGGGCAGCAATGCGCAATCGACGATCGTCACCGACAGCTACGGCGGCAGCGTGCAACTCACGCTGCTCGGCAAGCTCGGCGGGCTGGCGAACCGGCTGGTCGCGGGCGTCTCGGCCGATGTCGCGAATTCGAGCTACGTCGCGTCGTCGCAGGACGCATCGTTTACCGATGCGCGCGCGGCGATCGGCATCGGCGATTTCGTTCCGCAGACCAGCGCGAAGACGCGCAACGCGAACTTTGGCCTGTACCTGAGCGATGCGCTGTCGCTGACGCCGCACTGGACGCTGACGCTGTCGGGCCGCTACGACTGGTCGAAAGCGCAGATCGGCGACGAGAGCGGCGTGCAGCCGCTACTCGACGGCAGCCATGTGTTCTCGCGCTTCAACCCGGCCGTCGGGCTCAACTGGAACCCGGTCCCGGGCTTTACCGCCTATGCGACGTACAACGAAGGCATGCGTTCGCCGACCGCGATCGAGCTCGCGTGCGCGGACCCGGCGGCGCCGTGTTCGCTGCCGAACGACTTCATCGCCGACCCGGCGCTCAAACCGGTGATCTCGAAGACGTTCGAGGCCGGCATGCGCGGCCGCATCGGCGCGGCGACGACCTGGAGCGCCGCCGCCTATCGCACGACGCTGACCGACGATATCCAGTTCATCAGCAGCCCGGCCAGCGCGCAGGGTTACTTCCGCAACGTCGGCGATACGCGGCGGCAGGGTATCGAGCTCGCCGGCCGCACGCGGGTCGGCCCGCTCGGTGTCGGGCTGTCGTACAGCTATGTCGACGCGACCTACCGATCGTCGTGGACCGAACACAGCCCGGCGAATTCGGCGGCCGACGCGAACGGCAACGTGACGGTCAAGCCGGGCGACCGCATCCCCGGCATTCCCGCGCATACGGTGAAACTGCGGCTCGACTACGCAGCGACGCCCGCGTGGGACATCGGCGCGAACGTGACCTGGCGCGGCGGCGTGTACGCACGCGGCGACGAGAACAACGGGGATGTGAACGGCCGGATCGCGGGCTACGTGCTGGTCGATCTCGACATGCGTTACCGGATCACGAAGCGGTTCGAGGTGTTCGCGAGTGTGACGAACCTGCTCGACAAGCGCTACGCGAGCTTCGGCGCACTCGGCCAGAATTTCTTCAACGGGCCGAACCATACATTCGATGGCGCTCATCCGGTGAACGAGCAGTTCGTCGGGCCGGGCGCGCCGCGCGGCGCGTGGGTCGGCGTGCGCTATGCGTGGGATTGAGCGGCGCGCGGTCGCGTGTGGCGCGCTTGCATGTGTCGTCGCGTCATGACGCGAGCGAGTGCGGGGCCGTTACGTGAGCTGCACCGTCGCGAACATCGCATTGACGGCGCGCGCGACGCTGCGCGCCAATGCCGGGTCGCTTGCCAGATGTCCGGCCTGCACGCGTTCGATTTCCGCTTCGGGTACGGCCCGCGCGAGGCGTTCGACGTTGCCGAGCGGGCAAACGGGATCGTGTACCCCATGCGCGGCGAACAGCGGCACGCTGGCCTGTGCGGCCCGTCGCGCGAGCGCGAGCACGCGGCGCTCGCCGAGCCAGCAGTCGTGTTGCAGGTAGTGCGCCTGGACCCGGTATTTGTCGATCAGACGGCCGACGGTCCGGTTCGAACGGACCGCACGCACGGGCGAGCGGCGCGTGCGTGCCGATGCGAGGATCGCGCTTTCGTATGCGTGCCACGCGAGCGCCACCGCGCGCTGGCGGGCTGTGTTCGCGCCGGGGCGCAGCCCGGCAGCGCAGCGCGACAGCAGGCGATCCGGCCGGCCGCCGCCGGCCGCTGCATGCAGGCGCCGCCATTCGCGCGGCGCACGCGTGCGGGACGTCATGAAGAGTCCGCGGACTTCGCGTGGCGACGTCAGGAACAGGCCGCGCAGCACGACGCCCGTCACCCGCGCCGGATGCGTGCCCGCATACGCGAGCGCGAGCGCGGCGCCCCACGAGCCGCCGACGACGCCCCAGCGGGCGATGCCGAGCTGCTCGCGCACCGCCTCCAGATCCGCGATCAGCCGCGCGGTGTCGTTGTGGCGCGTGCCGCCGCGCGGCCCCGACGCGCCCGCGCCGCGCTGATCGACGAGCACGACGCGCACGCGGGTGAGGTCGAACAGCCGCAGGATGCCGGGCTGGCTGCCGCTGCCGGGCCCGCCGTGCAGCACGACGACCGGATGGCCCTGCGCGGCGCCGGCCACGGCGAAGGCGATCGATTGCGCGTCGCGGTGCAGGCGCCGGCGTACGGGCGTGGCCGGTGACGCCGGCGTATCGGGCAAGGCCCGCGGCGCGGGCGATGGCGTGGATCGAGTCGGGCGACGCGTCATGTCTGTCGATAGGGTTCGGAAGGGGGCACTTTCGGCGGCCGGACGGTGACCGGGCCTGCCCTGCGACCAAGCGAGAAGCAAGCCAGAAGCGCGCCAGCCGCGAAGATCCGGATTCGCACGGGTAGTCACGCGTCGGGAAATCACGGTATCACGAAGGCAGGCCGTCGCCTGACGCGACACGCCGCCGCTGCGCCCGGTCGATTCATTACATCATCCTTTCAGTTTCGTTGCGTGGCGCCAGCGTGGCCCGATGCTTGCTTGCAATGACGGCAAAGAGTCCGGCAGTTGACCGGAAGGATCCCCCGGAGGAGACAATGCGCGATGACGTAGAGCAGGCGGCCGGGTCACGGGCCGCGCATCCCGCCGGCTGGCCCGCGCCGTCGATCCAGAAGGCCCATGAGCGCTCGGAGACGTTCGGCCTGCAGGTATCGGCACGGCCCGACTACGACGTGCTGTCGAACGCGGCGCTGGTGCTCAAGCGCGAGCAGAGCCGGGTGCTGTGCGTACACGCGATGCCGGTGATGGAGACGCTGCACGAGCAGATCGTCAACACGCAGAGCATGATCGTGCTGACCGATGCGGAAGGGCTGATCCTGCATTCGATCGGCGACGACGATTTCCTGCGCCGCGCGGAGAAGGTCGCGCTGCGCCCCGGCGCGAACTGGGCGGAGAACCGGCAGGGCACCAACGCGATCGGCACGGCGCTGGCCGAGCTGTGCCCGATGGTCGTCCACGGCGACCAGCACTTCCTGGCCGCGAACCGCTTCCTGACCTGTTCGAGCGTGCCGATCCTCGATCCGTACGGCGACGCGATCGGCGTGCTCGACGTGACGGGCGATCACCGCAGCTATCACCAGCACACGATGGCGCTCGCGAAGATGTCGGTGCAGATGATCGAGAATCATCTGTTTACGACGACGTTTCAGGAAACGCTGCAGGTGTCGTTCCATGGCCGCCCCGAATTTCTCGGTACGCTGATGGAGGGGATCGTCGCGTTCACCGCCGATGGCCGCTTCCTGTCGGCCAATCGCAGCGCGCAATTCCAGCTCGGCATGCCGCTCGCCGCGCTGCGCGCGCACACGCTGTCGTCGCTGTTCGACGTCACCAGCGCCCAGCTGATCGACCGCATGCGCGCGAGCACCGACCGGCACCTGATGCTCAATCTCGGCAACGGCGCGGTGGTCTGCGCGCGCGTGCATTTTCGCCGCGCGACGCTCGCCGAAGGCAGCCGGCCGACGGACGTCCACGATGCAGGGGCGCCGGGCGCGCGCGGGAATGCGGTGCCCGCGCCGGCGGCGGGCACGTCGGCCGGCCTGTCGCGGCTCAACTATCTCGACACCGGCGATGCGCAGGTCGCCAGCGTGATCGCGAAGGTGCGCAAGGTGATCGGCAAGGACATCCCGATCCTGATCACCGGCGAGACCGGTACCGGCAAGGAACTGCTCGCGCAGGCGATCCACAACGACTCGCCGCGCCGCGACGCGCCGTTCGTCGCGGTCAACTGCGCGTCGATTCCGGAGACGCTGATCGAGTCCGAGCTGTTCGGCTACGAGGAGGGCGCGTTCACCGGCGCGCGCCGCAAGGGGGCGATCGGCAAGCTGCTGCAGGCGAACGGCGGCACGCTGTTCCTCGACGAGATCGGCGACATGCCGTATCCGCTGCAGGTGCGGCTGCTGCGCGTGCTGCAGGAGCGCCTCGTCAACCCGCTCGGGTCGACGAAGACGATCGCCGTCGACATCGCGATCATCTGCGCGACGCACCGCGACTTGCGCGACATGATCGCGCAGAACCGTTTTCGTGAGGATCTCTACTACCGGCTGAACGGCCTCGTGGTGCGCCTGCCGCCGTTGCGCGACCGCACGGATCTCGCGGTCGTCGTGCAGAAGATGCTGCAGCGCGAAGCGTTCGCGGGGCCGGGCCGGCCGCCGCTGTCGGTCGCGCCGGACGTCATGGAGTTGTTCGTGCGGTGCACGTGGCCGGGCAACTTCCGCCAGCTCGGCAACCTGCTGCGCACGGCGGCCGCGATGGTCGACGACGACGGCGAAATCCGCCGCGAGCACCTGCCCGACGACTTCTTCGACGACCTGCGGCGCGGCGATGCGCAGCCCGTGCCGGCGGCGCCCGATTCGCCTGCCGCGGCGAGCGCCGGGCCGTACGTCGCGGACGCGCTGCCGCCCGCCGACGCGCGCCTGCAGGACGTCGCCGCGTCCGCGATCGCCGCCGCGCTCGCGCGTCATGGCGGCAACGTGTCCGCCGCGGCGCGCGCGCTCGGTGTCTCGCGCAACACGATCTACCGGAAGATGCCGGCCACCGACGCGGGACGCCAGCCGTCGTCCGACGAAGACTGACGCGCGCCGCCGTCGCGGGGTGCACAACCTGTCACAGCCGGTGTGTCAAGTTGCAACACCGGTGTTCAACGATTCAACACTTGTGACCACTCGCGGACATCGTGCCGCCGGGGTGGCGGACCGCATTCGCGCGGATCGTGTCGGCTATTCGTAAGGATTCCGCCTCGATGCCCGGATGACGGCCGTCTACCGCCGCCGCGCCGCCGCAATACGCGTTCGGCACGCTCCTTGCTGAATAGAAATCGACCGCTCGCTTGCCGCGGTCGTTCGATTCACCCAGCAACACATCCATCATCAACTCGACAGGAGACACACCATGCAGTGGACGACACCGTCTTACACCGACCTGCGCTTCGGCTTCGAAATCACGATGTACATCGCCAACCGCTGATCGCCGTGCGTGCCGCCCGTTTCGCCGTGGTCGGCGCGGGCGGCCTCGGGAGCTGACGCCATGAAGATCAAGATACTCGGCTCGGGAGCCGGCGGCGGGCTGCCGCAATGGAACTGCAATTGCGCGAATTGCCGTCGTGCGCGCAGCGGAAGCGGCCACGTGCTGCCGCGCACGCAGTCGTCGATCGCGGTCAGCGACGACGGCGTCGACTGGGTTCTCGTCAACGCGTCGCCCGACATTCTTTCCCAGTTGCGCGCGGCGCCGGACCTGCAACCGGCGCGCGCGATTCGCGACAGCGGCATCGCCGCCGTCGTGCTGTGCGACGCGCAGATCGATCACGTGACGGGCCTGCTGATGCTGCGCGAGCGCTCGACGCCGCTGCCGCTCTACGCGAGCGCGCCGGTGCTCGACGACCTGTCGACCGGCTTGCCGCTCGTGCCGCTGCTCGGCCATTACTGCGGCGTCGCCGCGCACACGATCGTGCCCGGCGAGCCGTTCGCCGTGCCGGCGGCGCGCGGCATCCGGTTCACCGCGATCGCCGTCGACAGCAAGCCGCCGCCTTATTCGCCGCGACGCGCGTCGGCCGCGCCCGGCGACAACATCGCGCTGTCGATCGAGGACGTCGCGAGCGGGCGGCGCGCATTCTATGCGCCGGGGCTCGCGTCGGTCACCGACGACGTGCGCGCGGCCATGGACGGCGCCGACCTCGTGCTGGTGGACGGCACGTTCTGGACCGGCACCGAGATGATCGATCTCGGCCTGTCGCGCAAGCACGCGGCCGACATGGGGCATCTCGCGCAGTGCGCGGAACCCGGGCAGCCCGGCATGATCGACTGGCTCGACACGCTGCCCGTCCACACGCGCAAGGTGCTCACGCACATCAACAACACGAACCCGATTCTCGATCCGCATTCCGTCGAGCATGCGCACCTGCGCGCGCACGGCATCGACGTCGCGCACGACGGCATGCAATTCCAGGTCTGACGATGAACGCACCGATCCCCGCTACGGCGTTGCACGCGACGCCCTGGACCGCGACCGAATTCGAGGCGCGCCTGCGTGCGCTCGAATCGCGCTATCACATTCATCATCCGTTCAACCGGCGGCTCAACAGCGGCGCCTGTTCGCCCACGCAGATTCGCGGCTGGGTCGCGAACCGCTTCTACTACCAGATCTGCATCCCGCTCAAGGATGCGGCGATCCTGTCGAACTGCCCCGACCGCGAGACGCGGCGCCGCTGGATTCAGCGGCTGATCGACCACGACGGGCAGGGCGACAACGCAGGCGGCATCGAGGCGTGGGTGCGGCTCGGCGAGGCATGCGGCCTCACGCGCGACGAGCTGTGGTCGCTCGAACACGTGCTGCCCGGCGTGCGTTTCGCGGTGGATGCGTATGTGAACTTCGCGCGGCGCGCGCCGTGGCAGGAAGCCGTGTGCTCGTCGCTGACCGAGATGTTCGCGCCGCAGATCCATCTCGACCGGCTCGCGGGCTGGCCGTCGCATTACCCGTGGATCGAGCCGGCCGGGCTGCATTACTTCCGCAGCCGCGTGCCGCTCGCGCAGCGCGACGTCGAGCATGGGCTCGCGGTGACGCTCGCGCATTTCACGACACCGGAGGCGCAGCAGCGCGCGCTCGGCATTCTGCAATTCAAGCTCGACATCCTGTGGTCGATGCTCGACGCCGTCGAAAAGGCCTACCCGTTATGAACGCGATCGAAGCCGCCAGCGGCGTGCCGCTGCGCCCCTGCCTCAGGGGCATGTACCGTCTGCAATGGGAGGCAGCCCAGGATGCGTACGTGCTGCTCTATCCGGAGGGCATGGTCAAGCTGAACCCGAGCGCCGGCGAGATTCTTGCGCGCTGCGACGGCACGCGCGAACTGGACGACATCATCGGCGAGCTCGAGCGCCTGTTCATGCAATCGGATCTCGCGACCGACGTGTACCGTTTTCTCGATCATGCGCGACTGCGCGGCTGGCTGGACTGACATGACGCCCGACACCCCCCGTCCGTCCGCGCCGCTGTGGCTGCTCGCGGAACTCACGTACCGCTGCCCGCTGCACTGCGCGTTCTGCTACAACCCGGTCGACTTCGCGACGCACGGCGCGGAACTCGACACCGATGCGTGGCGCACGGTCATCAGCGACGCGCGCGCGCTCGGCGCCGCGCAGATCGGCTTCTCGGGCGGCGAGCCGCTGCAGCGCGGCGACCTCGAGACGCTCGTCGCGCATGCGCGCGGGCTCGGCTTCTATACGAACCTGATCACGTCGGGCATCGGGCTGAACGTCGCGCGCATCGAGCGGCTCAAGGCCGCCGGGCTCGATCACATCCAGCTGTCGCTGCAGGATTCGACGCGCGAGCTGAACGATTTCCTGACCAGCACACGCACGTTCGAACTGAAGCGCGACGTGGCGCGACTGATCAAGGCGCACGGCTATCCGATGGTGCTCAACTGCGTGCTGCATCGCTACAACCTGCCGCACGTGGGGCAGATCATCGAGATGGCGCTCGATCTCGGCGCCGACTACCTGGAGCTCGCGAACACGCAGTACTACGGCTGGGCGATGCTCAATCGCGACCAACTGATGCCGACCGTCGAGCAGGTGCGCGTGGCGGAGGACACGGTTAACCGCTATCGCAAGCTGATCGGCGAGCGTTGCAAGATCCTGTTCGTCGTGCCCGACTATTTCGAACGCCGTCCGAAGGCCTGCATGAACGGCTGGGGCTCGGTGTTTCTCGGCGTCGCGCCGGACGGTACCGCGCTGCCGTGCCATGCCGCGCGGTCGCTGCCGGGGCTCGCGTTGCCGAACGTGCGCGATCGTTCACTGCGGGACATCTGGTACGACAGCGACGCGTTCAACGCGTTTCGCGGCGACGACTGGATGCGCGAGCCGTGTCGCACGTGCGACGAGCGGCATGTAGATCACGGCGGTTGCCGGTGTCAGGCCTACCTGCTGGCCGGCGATCCGCGGGAGGCCGATCCGGTGTGTGCGAAGTCCGCCCATCACGGTCAGGTCGAACAGGCCGTGCAGTTCGCGCGACGTCGTGCGCCGAGCGACGAACAGCCGCTGGTTTTTCGCAGCAAGGAGAATTCGCTTGCGCAATGCGGCGCGGCGTGCGATTGCTGATGAGGCGCGGCCCAGGACGACGGCTGGGGAAACACGGCACCGCGCTCGTCGAACCGGAAACCGATGCGGCCGGGTGGTCGCCGCGCGTGTCGCTGCCGCCGGCAGCAGCTAGCCGCGCCTCGATGCCGCGGCGCGCGATGCAGTGCTGGCAAGTAGCTGCGCCGCGCATGTAGAAAACGGCACGCCGACGCCGATGCGAGCGCGCGTGCCGATCACGTTCAATCTCGATGAATGACCGGTACGTTGCCGCGATTACCCGTCATCCGCCTTCGCTTGCAAATCCTTCAGCCCCTGAATCACGACCAGCAGCGCACGCCCGTGCTCGTCCGAGCCGTCCCACGCGTCGACGATCGCGTCGCGCAGCAGGTCGTTGTATCGGCGGCGCGACGGCTCGGTGTCGACCCCATAGAAACTGCATAGCTTGTTGAATGGTGCGCTACGGCGCAGCCGGTGCCCGTTCGACAGCCGAAGGCGCGATACGGTGGGCTGGCTGACCCCGGAAAGTCGCGCGATTTCGCTGGACGAGCGTGTGTCTGCCATCAGGCGGCGCAACAGGTCTTGAACGGGAAAATCTTGGTCCGGGGCTTCCATGCGATGCATTATACCTATACAGTTACGGCTGTTGAATGGGCTTGCTGTCAGCAGCGAGGCTGTATCCCGAGAAAGTTGATGACACTGAAACACCTCCCACCCACGTTCTGCTGGACCAAGATCGGTACCGAGTCCGGCGAGGAACTGCCGACCGTCGTGCTCCGCAAGGAATGGGAGCGCCGGCTCGGGGGCGGGCGTTTTCTGTGGGGCATCAACCAGCCGCTCGGCAGCAGCGCGCAGGTCGCCGCGCATCGCACGGGTTCGTTGCTCGCACTGTTCTCGCCGGTCGCGTCGCGTCCGCGTGCGGGCGCGCGCAAGGACGCGCTGCTATGGAATGCGTGGGTCGACGCCAGCGGGCAGGTGCGGCCGTTGCCGCCGCATACGTTCATCGCCAGCCGCTCGACGTTGCCGTCGGGCCGGCGTCGCGAGCAGCACTACGCGCTCGTGTGCGCGTCGTCCACCGCGCTGACGGTCGGCACGCAGTTGCGCGTGTTTCCCGACCACCTGCGCAGCGTGAGCACCGGCAAGCCGCTGGGCGCCGCGCAAGGGGCGGCCGTGGTCGACTGCATCGGGCGGGCGAAGGAGCAGACGGGCAAGAGCTACCCGCTCGCGCTGTCGGTCGAGCTCGAGGCGCCGTATTTCGTGCGGCTTGCGCAGCCGTGCGTGCTGAAGGCGCGCGATCTCGCGGAAGTGAACAAGGCCACGCGCGCGGGCGATTTCGATCGCTTCGTCGAGCTGGTCGCGCGCTTGCGCGGCCGTTCGCCGACGGATGCCGTGCGTGGCGTCACGCGCGATCTGTTCGACGTGCCGCCGCTCGAAACGGCCGCCGCGTATGTGGCGCCCACGCATGTCGCGCGCCTGCGCAACCGGCCCGCGGCCGAGCATCCGCGCGATCTCACCGGCGATCTGTTCGACCTGTCTCCGGGCGAGGCGGCCGCGTTCGCGGGGTTGGCGCATCCGCGCGTCGGGCGCGCGTGACGGGACGCACGACGCCGTTCGCGCAAGAATTTGTTGCAATCTCGCCGTAGCGGAGCGGCGAGCGCGGAGCGACAATCGGCACGAAGCGCGCGGTGCGGCGGCCGATGCGTCGACACGCGGCGGCTCGTGGTTCACGCCGCCGACATGCGTACCACGCACACTGAGCGTCGGCGTGCTTCACACTGCAATCCCGAGGGAGGAGTGTCGATGTCGACCCACATCTGTTCGCCGGAAGCACAGGCCGCACAACGCTTCGTCGAAGCGACGCGCAACGTCGACCAGGCGTTTCGCGCGGTACGCGGCGAAAGCGACGACGACGGCTCGTCGGCCGAATACGCCCGCGCGATGTCGCGTCTCGATCGCGCGCTCGACGAGCTGGCGCGTGCACAGGAATTCTTCGATCGCGTCGTCGGCGCGGACACCACGCACGGCAACTGACGGTTTCGTCGTTTCTCTTTTCGCGCGTCGGGCGACGCGCGTTCATCTTCTTGCCGGGCGCGCTGCCCGGCATGCCGGTTCATCATCCCGTTTCGATTTTCAGGCCCGGCAGCCTTCGACCGGATAGCCGCCGCCGTAAGGGCTAAGGGCTAGCCGTGCGTCAGCCCGCGCGCGTCATGCCCGGCGCGGACGGCGCGGCACGAGACGCGTAACCGCGATGCTGGAACGACGTCGCGAAGAACCGCATCTGGTAGCGGATCGCATTCGCCCAGTAATCCCACGTATGGCCGCCCGGGCGCTCCGCATAGTCGTGCGGCACGCCGAGCGCGACGAGCCGTTCGTGCAGCGTGCGGTTCGAGTCGACGAATGCATCGTCGCGGCCGCAATCGATCGTCAGGTCGAGATGCGCGCGCACGAATGCCCGCGCGCTTTCAGCGATCACGTTGCGGTTCCAGAACGACGGATGGCGGTCGGGATCGCCGAACACATGGGCGATCCCCGGCTCGTCCGTGCAGCAGCGCGGATCGACCGCGCCGCTGATGCTGCCGACCGCGCCGAACGTGTCGGGCCGATCGAGCGCGATGCGCAGCGCGCCGAAACCGCCCATGCTGAGCCCGGTGATCGCGCGCGCGTGCTGGGCCGCGATCGTGCGGAAATGCAGGTCGACATAGGACACGACTTCATCGCCGATGAAGGTCTCGTAGCGGCTGCCCGAATCGAACGGGCTGTCGATGTACCAGCTTTCGTGTCCGCCGTCGGGCATCACGAGGATCACGTGATAACGGTCGGCGAGCGCGGCGATGTGCGTGTTCGACGTCCAGTCGGTATGGTCGCCGCCTGAGCCGTGCAGCAGATAGACGACGGGGTAGCGTTCGCCGTGGTTGTCGCGCGCGTAATCGTCGGGCAGCACGATGGTGGCCTTGAGCGTTTCGCTCATCGCGGCGCTCGGAATCGCGACGACCCGCGCGTGAAAGGCGAAGGCAGGGCTCGTGACGGCGAGCAGCAGAAGCAGCCAGAAAGTACGTGCCAGGCGCATCGATCCTTGCATGTGTCGATCCAGTCCGGCCGGATGCCGGGAAAACCCTGTTCCGGCGACTCTAGCAACCGCGCCTTTCAACCATATTTCGGCGAATCCTACGGGTTGTCAGGCGGACGGCTTGCATACGATGCGCGCGACGGCCGCGCGAAACGCATCGGGCCGCTCGGCCGCGATCAGGTGCCCGCAGCCGGCGATCGTGTCGAAGCCGGCGCAGCGTGCGAGCGCGAAGGCCGGCACGTGCCAGCCCGCGCGCGAACGTTCGCCGGCGATCAGCCACACGGGATGACGCTCGAACACCTGTGCGAGCGCCGGCAGGTAGCCCGCATCGCCGGTCGTGTCGACCACGGAGTGGCCCATCGCGCGCAGCGTCGATGCCGGCTGATGCGCGAGCCAGCGGCGTGCGTCGTCGAGCTGGCCGGGCGTCGGGTGGTCGATCGCGCCGCGCAGCCAGTCGAGCGGGGCCGCGCGCAGGCCGTCGAGCATCGCGTCGGCTTCGCCGGGCGTCATGCGGCCGACCGATGCCGACCAGAACGCATCGTCGAGCGTGAAATTGCCTTCGACGTTGACGATGCGCCGCACGCGTTCCGGGTGCGCATGCGCGAACAGCATCGCGATCGCGCCGCCGACCGAATGGCCGACGACATCGACCGGCTGCATGCCGAAGTGCATCTCGACGGTTTGCCGCACATGCGCGACCTGCGCGGCAAGCGAGATCGCGTCGGGCGGCGTGGCGCGATGCGCGCCGTAGCCGAGCAGGCTGGGGCACAGGTGCGGGCCGTGCCATCCGCGCACGTCGAACGTGCCGATGAAGCCGTGAATGAAGACGACGGGCGTGGGCGGGATCATGCGGCGTGTGCTGAAGGAAGCGGCGGCAATTCGAGTTCGGCGAGCAGTTCGTCGAGTTCGAGCAGGTGCGTGCGGTCGTGATCGAGCAGCTCGCGCACGAGTTCGTCGAGCGACATGCGGCGGATGCCGTCGCGCAGCCCGCAGCGTGCGAGTTGCGCCGGTTCCAGCGCGGCCGCGGTGGCGCACAGCGCGGCGCGCCCGCTGCCGAACGCCGTGACGGCGAGATCGAGCGGCTGCGCGAGGTAGTCGCGTTGCGCGGCGAGCGCGGTGCCGTCGACGGATTCAATCACGGGAAGTTCTGCCGTGCGCACGGCGTCGATGCGCGCGGCGAACACCGCATCGAGATCGCGCAGGTGGCACGCATGTTCGACCAGCGAGAAGCCGGTGCCGGCCGGGCGGCGCGTGGCCAGCGCGGCCGGCACATGCGCCGCATAGGCGGCGAGCCGGGCCGGCATGCGGGCCAGCGCGGCGACGACGTCGGCGAACGGCAGCCGGTGCGGGCACGCGCTGAACACCGCGCCATAGCTGAACAGCGCACCGCCGAGCCGGCCGCGCGCCTGCACGACCTCATGGCCGCGGCGGCGCATCACGTCGGCGACCATCGCGCCGCAGAACTGGCGGGCCGTCGTGTCGGCTTCGATTTCGGGGAATTTGTGCGCGATCTCGTCCTGAATCGCGCCGATCGCGGCGACGCCGACGCGCGACAGCGCCGCGAACTCGAGATAGCGCTCGGGCTGTTCGATCAGCGCTTCGAGCTGGGCGCCGAGCGGGGTCAAGCGGAAACGGTCGAAACGGGAATGCATGACGAAGCCCTGCCGAATAACGTCACAAAACGATACGTTAATCGGCAGGGCTTCGTCAACCGTCTGCTCCGGGCGTGTGCGACGCCCGCCTGCCGCTCAGGGCTGCTGTCGGGCGTCGACTTCCGCACGCATCCGCGCTTCCTGCTCCTGCAGCTCCGGCGTGAATGCGTCGCCGAAATCCTCCATCTCGAACAGCGGGCGGATCTCGATGTCGGAGTCGCCGGGCATCGGGTTCGGACAGCGCTTCACCCATTCGACGGCTTCCTCCATTGATTTGACCTGCCACAGCCAGTAGCCGGCGACGAGTTCCTTCGTTTCGGCGAACGGGCCGTCGATGACCGAGCGGTTCTTGCCGGAAAAGTGCACGCGCTTGCCGTGGCTGCTCGGGCGCAACCCGTCGGCGGCGAGCAGGATGCCGGCTTTCACGAGTTCTTCATTGAAGCGGCCCATTTCAGCCATGATTTTGGTGCCGGGCATTTGGCCGGATTCGGAATCGGCGGTGGCTTTGACGATGACCATGACGCGCATTGTCGTTTCTCCTTGAACGGGAATGGGGCGTTTGCCGGCGGTACGACGGCAAAACGATCGGTTACGACAACACGACGCGCGACGGCGACGGGAATCGACATCGCGGGCAAAAAAATTTCACGCGCGATCGAAACGGTGCGCCGCGCCGGGCGGCCGCTGTCACGGAGCGCCTCGGCAAAACTGGTATGCTGATCCGCATCACGTGTACGCGGAGGGCGCCATGGCTGCTAAGGAAGTCTCGAAGAAGAAGTACCTGAAAATCCTGAACAAACGCCTGCGCGCGGAACCGGCGGCGCCGGCCGGCGCGTCGTTCGTGTTTTTTCCGCTGGGTGCGAAGGCGAAGCATGCGACGGGCGTCGTGTCCGGCGACGCGCGCAGCAAGCGTGAACTGGCCGTGATGGCCGCGGTTCAGCGCAAGGCAGCCGAAGAGTTCGTCGTCGCCGACGCGTGACGACCCCTGCGGTACCCCTGTCGTATTACCGCCTCCGCGGCTGACGCGGCGGCGGTTTTGCCGTGAGCGATTGCGCCGGCGAGCACGCGCGGGATGTCTTGCGTGATCGCCGGACCGTGCATCGGCAGAGCGATGGCGAGATCGAGTGCCTGGATTCGGCTCGAAGCAGCTTGAAAACCAACCTTAGCGATCAGGACGCCTCGTCCGCTGCCCCCGCCGGATACCGTCCGCTGCCGCCCGCTTCGTCGCCTGCCGCCAGTTGTTCCAGCGCGAGGCCCTTCGTCTCGATCCCGAGCGTCCACACGGCGATCGCCGCCGCGATGAACGACAGCGCGCCGAGCGTGAACACGCCGCCCTGGCCGAACACCGGCAACACGACGCCGACCACGTAAGGCCCGATCAGCGAGCCGATCCGGCCGATCGCCGACGCGAAGCCCGAACCCGTCGCACGCGCCCCGGTGCCGTACAGCTCGGGCGTGTACGTGTACAGCGCCGCCCACATCCCGAACAGGAAGAACTGCATTGCGAGGCCCGTGACGATCAGCAGCGTCGTGCTGCCGCCATACAGCGCGCTCTGGCCGTACGCGTACGCCATCGCGCCGCCGCCGATCAGCGACGCGATGCAGGTCGGCTTGCGGCCCCAGCGTTCGACGAGCCACGCGGCGCACAGGAAGCCCGGCACGCCGCCGAGCGAGATCAGCACCGTGTAGAACACCGATTTCGTGACTTCGAAGCCGGCCTGCTGCAGCAGTGCGCCGAGCCACGACGTGAGGCCGTAGAAGCCGAGCAGCGCGAAGAACCACAGCAGCCACACCATCACCGTGCGGCGGCGGTACACGCCGCTCCAGATCTCGCGCAGCGCGCCGCGGCCGCGCGCGGCGGCCGGTTCGGCGAGCCGCGACGGCGGCGGCAGCGTCGTGACGCCGGCCGAGCGCATCACCTTCGCCTCGATCGTGTGCATCACCGTGTCGGCTTCCGCGTGCCGGCCCGCATGTTCGAGCCAGCGCGGCGATTCCGGCACGATGCGGCGCACGACGAGCACGAACACGGCCGGAATCGCGAGCAGCGCGAACACGGTGCGCCAGCCGAACTGCGGCAGCACGAAATACGCGACGATGCCGGCCGTGATGAAGCCGAGCGGCCAGAAGCCGTCCATCAGCGCGATCAGGCGGCCGCGCTTCTCGGTCGGCACGAATTCGGACAGCAGCGTCTGCGCGACCGGAAACTCCATCCCCATCCCGATGCCGAGCAGCACGCGGTAGACGATCAGCGCGTCGACGCTCTGCGCGGTCGAGCACAGGTACGACGCGGCGCCCCACAGCACCATGCTCCACTGGAACACGGGCCGGCGGCCGAAACGGTCGGCGAGCAGGCCGGCTACCGCCGCGCCCAGCACCATCCCGAAGAAGCTCGCGCTCGCGACGAGGCCGGCGGCCGCGGTCGACAGCCCGAACTCCTTGCGGATCGAGCCGAGCACGAACGTCATCGTGCCGAGATCGACCGAGTCGAAGAAGAACGCGATCGCGATGATGAAGAAGATGCGCTTGTGATAGCCGGAGAACGGCAGGCGTTCGAGCCGGGCGGCGGCGGAGGCGGGAGCGGTGGCGGCGGGCATGGCGTCCTCTGAAATGAAAAAGGGGCCGCGCAGCGCATGCTCCAGGGCCCCGATGCTTCGTATTCAGTAGACGCGACCACAAACTGCCGCATCAGAGGAAAAGCGCCGCCGGCTTGCTCAAATGCGTCATCGGCGGGCGGCGCGCGTGACGCCCGCCGGCGTCAATTCTTCAGCTTGTAGCCGGTGCGGAACATCCACGCGACGATCGCGAGCAGGATCACGAGGAACAGCGCGGTCGCGGCGAGGCTGATCCACACGTGCACGTCGGCGATCCCGTAGAACGACCAGCGAAAGCCGCTGATCAGGTAGACGATCGGGTTGAACAGCGTGACGACGCGCCACGCGGGCGGCAGCATGTCGACCGAATAGAAGCTGCCTCCGAGGAACGTGAGCGGCGTGATGATCAGCAGCGGCACGAGCTGCAGCTTCTCGAAGCTGTCGGCCCAGATGCCGATCACGAAGCCGAACAGGCTGAACGTGACGGCCGTCAGCACCAGGAACAGCACCATCCAGAACGGATGCAGGATGTGCAGCGGCACGAACAGGCCGGCCGTGGCGAGGATGATCACGCCGAGCAGGATCGACTTCGACGCGGCCGCGCCGACGTACGCGATCACGATCTCCCAGTACGACACGGGCGCCGACAGGATCTCGTAGATCGTGCCGGTGAAGCGCGGGAAGTAGATGCCGAACGACGCGTTCGAGATGCTCTGCGACAGCAGCGACAGCATCACGAGGCCCGGCACGATGAACGACCCGTAGCCGATGCCGTTCACGTCGCTGATGCGCGAGCCGATCGCGGAGCCGAACACGACGAAATACAGCGACGTCGAGATCACCGGCGCGATGATGCTCTGCATCAGCGTGCGGCGCGTGCGGGCCATTTCTGCGCGGTAGATCGCGCGGATTCCTTGCCAGTTCATCAGTTGCTCCGAGAAACCCCGTCCTTCAGGACGGGGAGGAAAGGATTGCTGTTGACAGACAGCTTCTTCCACGGGTTAGGATCACCGGCATGATTCTTGTCTATCGCTACCGGGTGAAGTCGCTCAACGGACTGCTCAACAAGCAGAGCCGCGCGGTGAACTACGTCTGGAACTTCTGCAACGACACGCAGAAGCACGCGCTCAAGTGGAGCAAGAAGTGGCCGACCGGGTTTGACCTGAACGTGCTGACGACCGGGAGTGGCAAGGAACTTGGTATTCATTCCGGCACGATCAACGCGACGTGTGAGCAATACGCGAAGTCGCGCAGTCAGCACCGTCGGCCCTACCTGCGCTATCGCGGCAGGAAATCGCTGGGCTGGGTGCCGCTGAAGGGCCGTGACTTGAAGCGCGAAGGCGACGCGTTTCGCTTTGCCGGCAACTCCTTTCGCGTGTTCACCAGCCGACCGCTTCCCGAAGGCAAGATCAAGGATGGGACCAACTTTGCGCAGGATGCACGCGGCAACTGGTTTCTCAATATCGTGATCGAGATGCCCGATGTGCAGGCCCGCCCGGTTCGTTCCGGTGTGGGCATCGATCTCGGCCTGAAAGACTTCGCCACACTTTCGACCGGAGAGAAGCTGCCCAATGACCAGTTCGGTCGACGAGCGGCCGAGAAGCTGGCGAAAGCGCAACGGGCGCGAAAGCACAAGCGGCATATCGCGAAGCTGCATGCCAAGGTCGCGAATGCCCGTGCCGATTTCCAGCACAAGCTCGCGCTCGATCTGGTGCGGCGCTTCGATTACATCGCGGTTGGCAACGTGTCGGCCGCAAAACTCGCCAGAACCAGGATGGCGAAGAGCGTCTACGACGCATCCTGGTCGTCCTTCCGAAACAAGCTCCGTTACAAGGCGATGGCGCACGGGGCCACGTTCGAGGAAGTCGACGAAAGCGGTTCGACCCAGTCCTGTTCGTCGTGCGGGTCGAAAGACAGCACGACGCGGCCGAAAGGTATCGCGGGACTGCGAATAAGAGAGTGGGCCTGTAGTGACTGTGGTGTCGAACATGATCGAGATACCAACGCTGCGTTGAACATTCTCCGATGCGGACGTGCATCGCCAGATGTGGGAATCCTCTCCCTTTAGGGAGGGGAGGACGTCAAGCGTCAGGCTCCTTGCACGCCGTTGCGGCGGTTGTCGATCAGGCTGACGAAAATGTCCTCCAGCGAGCTCTGCGTCGTGTGCAGGTCGCGAAAGCCGATGCCGGCCGAGCCGAGCGCGTTGATGAGCTTCGCGATGCTCGCGTCGTCGCGCTGCGAGTCGTACGTATAGACGAGCGCGGCGCCGTCTTCCGCGCGTTCGAGCCCGAACGGCGCGAGCGCGGGCGGCACGTCCGCGAGCGGGTGCTCGAGCTGCACGGTGAGCTGCTTCTTGCCGAGCTTGCGCATCAGTTCGCGCTTTTCCTCGACGAGCACGAGCTCGCCGCCGAGGATGATGCCGATCCGGTCGGCCATCTCCTCGGCTTCCTCGATGTAGTGCGTGGTCAGCAGGATCGTCACGCCGCTTTCGCGCAGCGAATCGACGAGCTTCCACATGTCGCGGCGCAGCTCGACGTCGACGCCGGCCGTCGGCTCGTCGAGGAACAGGATGCGCGGCTCGTGCGACAGCGCCTTCGCGATCATCACGCGGCGCTTCATGCCGCCCGACAGCGTCATCAGCTTGTTGTCGCGCTTGTCCCACAGCGACAGCGCCTTCAGCGTCTTCTCGATGTACGCGGGATCGGGCGCCTTGCCGAACAGGCCGCGGCTGAACGACACGGTCGCCCAGACGGTTTCGAACGCGTCGGTGGTCAGCTCCTGCGGCACGAGGCCGATCATTTCGCGGGCGGCGCGGTATTGATCGCGGATGTCGTGGCCGCCGACCGTCACGCGGCCTTCGGTCGGCGTGACGATGCCGCAGATCGAGCCGATCAGCGTCGTCTTGCCGGCGCCGTTCGGCCCGAGCAGCGCGAAGATCTCGCCGGGGCGGATGTCGAGGGTCACGTGCTTCAGCGCCTGGAAGCCGGACGCGTAAGTCTTGGAAAGGTCGGAGACGGAAAGGATCGGTTGCATGCTCACGGATGGCACGGCCGCCCGGCGCGACGGCGGGCGCCGCGCATGCCCGGCGCCGCCGCCGCTGCGAAGCGGCCGGGACCGGGCACGGCATGGCGAACGGGCGTCATGTCGAACGGCAGGGTGGTGCGGGATCGCGGGACCGCCATATTAGCAATCGGCAGATCGAAATGCATTCCGATGGAAAGGCCGGGCACTGCCGGTGCCGGATTGGCGTGAATTGCCGTGGTATCGCTCAATGATTCGATGCTTTATTTGAATGATGCGAACAATCCGGCGGGTTTTCGGGGAATCGGGCCACGCTCGCGTTGCCGCCCGACCGGCTGGCCGACTGTGCTGCCCGCATGCCCTCGCGCCGTACCGGGACGGCGCGCGCGGCGCTCGCGATAATGCGTTCCTTTCACGGCGATACGGAGCGGGGCGCATGTCTTTGATCGATTTCAAATCTGTGGCGGACGCGCAGGCGGCCGCATGGAAATCCACGATCGTCGGCGAAGTCGGCCCGGCGCGGATCAAGGTGCTACGCATGGATGCGCAGCCGTACGAAGCGGAAGTGCACGACTACAACGAGGGGCTGCTGGTGCTCGACGGCACGCTGATGCTCGAGGTCGACGCGGAAACGGTGGTGGTCGGGGCCGGCCAGATGTATCTCGCGCACGCCGGCACGCGCCACGCGGTGCTGCCCGGCAGCCACGGCACGCTCGCGATCATCGACGTGTGAGGTTGCGCCGCAACATGCGCGCGGGCCGCTGAAGCCCGGCTGGCTTGGCTCGGCGCGAATTGGCGGCCGCCGTTCAAACGCGTGTTCCACGGCTCGGGTATTTGTCTGAGCAAATAAAATGAAGGCTGTTTGAAAATCTGTTAAATACCGTATAAACGCTAGGATTGCGCGGGTTCCGTCGTTTGGAACTCTGCATCCATTTACTTGCGCGAATGGTCCGATCATAGTCTCGACAAACGACGCATCACGATAACGAATCAAGCGTACGTATGGAGACCAAATCATGAGACGCCTATCCGAGGGCCCAGCGGGACTGTCGTTTTCCGATTTTTCGCTGAATGCAGGCGCGACACAGGTCGCGTGCCTGCATCGTCACTTCGCCGTGTAGCGGCGACCCAATTCCGTTTCGATCGTTCCGACGGCGCCGTGCCGCATGACGGCGCCGCGGGAGCGCGCTTGTCCATCGCCGCGGCGTGTGCCGCCTGTGCCTGACCGGCATCGCGGCGGTCTTGCGTGCATCGTCATGCGCCGCGCCTTCGTGCGGCGGCGCGATACCAACCGGCGGGCCATGCAGCCCGGCCGGGCGAGACTTGTCGTACCTGAAAAGGAGGGGTTGATGATTTGCATTCCTGAATGGCGGAAGGCGATCCTGTCGTGCGCGGTGCTGGCGCTGCCGTTCGTCGCCGGTTGTGGCGGCGGCGACGATCCGGGGCCGATCACCGTACCGCAGTGCTCGGGCAGCGCCTGCGGGCCGAGCGGCGCCGAAACGACACCGCCCGTCGTGACGAAGCTGTGTCCGGACGCGCTCGACTACACGACGACGTATACGGGCGGCGCCGGTAGCGGCGAGTACGTGAAGGTGAAGTTCGACACGACGAAGCTCACCTACCAGATGCAGTTCATCGAATCGTCGGTGCCGACCTCGGCGGGGCAAGTCAACAACACGCGCGCGGGCCTGACGATCAGCGGCGCGTTCCATCATCCGACCACGCTTCCGACCGCCGAGCAGAACCGTTGCGCGTTCGTGCTCGACAGCGGCGCGACGAGCGACGGTGCGTATTCGGTGACGATCAACCGTGCCGATCCGCCGATGCTGTTCGTCGGCAATGGCGTGGTGGGCGGCGGGATTCCGGGGGCGACGATCGCGTTCGCCGGTATCCCGCTGCTGCCGGGCATTACGCTCGGCGTGGTCCCGTCGCGCACCTTCGATTTCTATCCGTTCATCGGCTTCACCGACACTGAAACCGACTTCACGAAAGTGGCGGGCAACTACAACGAGGTCGGCATCCATCTGTCGCCCATCGGCGGTGATGGTCAGAGCCCGACCGGGGCGGTCGGCTGGGAATCCGACGTCGTCAACTGGAATCAGACGCTGAATGCGGACGGCTCGTGTTCGATCACGCCGGGCAGCGACTACTCGTGTCAGACGACCGGGACGCCGTGGGCGCAGCGCAAGAACGCGGACGGATCAGCGGACAATGTATTCGTGAGCAATCCGGCCGGGGGGCAGGGGTATCCGATCGCGGGGCAGGGCTCGACGCTGATCATCGCACCGAGTCAGGCGAAAGGCATCATGATCGTCGGCAGGCTGAACGGCGTGCTCGTGCCGATCGTGATTCGTGTCGGCTACACGCACGTCGATACGGTCAATCTGCTCGCATCGG
Source organism: Burkholderia orbicola (assembly GCF_900100915.1). Lineage (NCBI taxonomy): Bacteria > Pseudomonadati > Pseudomonadota > Betaproteobacteria > Burkholderiales > Burkholderiaceae > Burkholderia > Burkholderia orbicola. The sequence continues at coordinate 2,423,687 of NZ_FNKW01000002.1, forward strand.
TCGCCGATGCCGAAGTCGGCATCTCGATGCTGTCGTCGACGAAGGCGATTGCCGCGAACTCCCTGAAGGGCGGATACATCGGCGCGACCAGTGCCTCCGCATGCGGCATCGTGACATCCAGCGGACAGGGGAACAAGTTGGCGTCGGCGGGGCCGAGCTTCAATCCGAACGTGCCGCACCCCGACCTGCCCGGCATCTTCGCCAACAACGCCTTCTATTCGGTTGCAGGCAGTTGCAACGACGGCACCGCCGTGTCGACGCTGGCCGCGAACTATACGTCCACGCTGTTCCAGGGCAGTACCGCGGCGTTCATCGATCCGCAGACGTCGTCGGTCACCTCGCAGTTCGCGCTGGACTATACGCAGGCCACGCCCGGCAAGATCAGGGTGACGGCCGCGCAGGACTTCAACGCGAAAGGCGCGAACGGGAACGCGGCGATCTTCGGCAAGGGCGACACGGGCTGGCTCGTGACGGCCGGGAACGTCTACGCGATGGTCGTCAACGACAACAAGGTCAACCCGTTCTTCACGATCGGCGCGTTCGTCCAGTAACCCCGTATCGAACACGTCACACCGGCGGCGCACGCGTCGCCGCCGGCGAATCGAATTTCAAGAGGATTCCTATGAATTTGAAACAATGGATGGCCGCGGCGTCGCTCGCGCCCGTGCTGGCCGCATGCGGCGGAGACGGCGACCCGCCGCCCGCGCCGGTGGTCCGGCTGTGCCCGCAGACGATCGACTACAACACGGTGTTCATCGGCGGGTCGGGGTCGGGCGAGCTCGTGAAGGTGCAGCTCGACACGACGAAGATGACGTACCGGATGACCTACCTCGCGTCGCCGGTGCCCGCCACCACGGGTACCGTGCAGCCGACGCGGGACACCGCGCCCGCGAACGTGGTCGACGGCACGCTGGCCGACGAGACGGGGCTGCCGACGGTGAAGCTGAACCAGTGCACGTTCCGGATGCAGAACGCGAGCCTCGACCCGAGCCGGCCCGCGCGGCTGTTCCTCGGCGAAGGCGTGCTGGGCGGCGCGATCCCCGGCGCGACGATCCAGTTCGACGGCGTGATCGGCGTCGGCAAGATCACGAAGACGACGTTTCCGTACTACCCGTTCGTCAGCTTCTCGTCGCTGGAGACCGACCTGACGAAGATCGCCGGCACGTACAACCAGCTCGGTTATCACCAGGTGCCGTCGCAGAACTTCCAGCCGGTGGCGCTCGACCAGCAGGTGACGATCAACGCGGACGGCAGCTATACGGAAACCGACAACTTCGGCAAGAAGAACGGCGGACAGCCGCTGGCGTCGAGCGCGACCGTGAACCAGCCGTTCACGCTGCGCCCCGATGCGCCGGCATTCCAGTCGCTCAACTACCTGCCGCAGATTCCGCCGACGCTCGCCGCGCTCGATCCGGCGAAGGCCGGCAAGGGGATCCTGATCGTCGGCAAGCTGCGCAACCAGCTCGTGCCGGTTTTCATCCGCACCGGCGCCGCGAACGCGGACCTCACGCAAGGTCCCCCGAGCGCGGACGACGAATCGGGCATCTCGTTCCTGAGCCCGCGGACGGCGGTCGCGCAGGGTTCGCAGGACGGCGAGTACACCGGCGTCGACAGCGCATTCAACTACCGCGCGACCGCGCTCGTCGGCGCGCAGGCCACGCTGCTCGATCCGTTCAACGCGTCGCAGGCCGCGCTCACGCGCGCGCTGAACCTCGACTACACGCAGAAGGTGCCGGGTGTCGTGACGACCGTGCATGCGGATGCGGCATCGGGGCCGGCGACCGGCAAGTTCGTGTTCACCGGCGGCGTGTTCGGGTTCCTCGACATGGCCGATACGAGCAACCCGTACTTCACGGTCGGCGCGTTCGTGCAGTGACCGCGTGTGGATGGAGACACGGCGGCGCCGCGCGCGAATGCGCGGCGCCCCGACAGAATGAGGGGGAGACTTCATGAAGAAGCTGATTGTCGCGGGTGTCGTCGCTGGCGTATCGACGCTCGCATCGGCCCAGCAGGCGGGCGACAACGTCGCGACGCTGGGCTGGCTGCACATCATGCCGCAGGATTCGACCAACGGGCTGACGACGAATCTCGCGAGCATGCCGATCAACGGGCCGTTGCGCCTGCCGGGTTCGTTCACGTCGCCGGGCACGAGCCTGACGGTCAACAACGCCGATACGGTCGGCCTCACGCTCACGCACTTCTTCACCGATCACATCGCGGTGACGTCGGTGCTCGGCGTGCCGCCGGAATTCACGCTGACCGGACACGGCGTGATCAGGCCGCCTGGCCCGGCCGGCGCGCTCGGCAACGTCGATATGGACAAGTCCGCGAACCAGCCGGCCGTGAAGAACGCGCGGCAGTGGAGCCCGACGATCATCCTGCAGTACTACTTCAATTCGTCGACGGCGAAGTTTCGTCCGTTCGTCGGGATCGGCGTGGCCTACAGCTGGTTCAGCAACATCGAACTGAACGGCAACTTCGCGAAGGACATCAACGAGAACCTCGGCAGCGTGCTCGCGGCCGGCGCCGGCAAGCCGGGTGCGACGTCGGTCGAGGGCAAGGCGTCGTCGTCGTTCACGCCGGTCTACAACATCGGCGCAAGTTACGCGATCGACAAGCACTGGGGGCTCACGGCGACGCTGACCTACATGCCGCTGAAGACCTACTCGTCGCTGGTGATCAAGGCAGCCGACGGCTCGACGCTCGCGACCACGCGCACGCGGCTGAAGGCCGATCCGCTGATCACGTTCGTCGGGATTTCCTACAAGTTCTGAGCCGACCGGCGCGCATCACGCGTGCCGGCGGCTTCCTGCGACCGGCTGGCCGGACCGTTCCGGCCGGACGGTCGCGTTCCTGGCGGCGTGCCGCCATTTGTGAAGAGAGGGGGCAGTTCAAATGAGCATTCGCAAAATCGTATCGCTTGTTGCTGCAGTGGCTTTCACCGCGGTTTCGGCCGCGCCTGCTTTCGCCGTCACCGTGTCGCGTGCCGATGGCCAGCCGATGAATCCGAACGGCGAGCCGTTCTCGGCGTCGGGGCTCACGAATCTCAGCAAGGGATCGATCAACGCCAGTTGTACCGCGACCTTCAACGGCACGATCACGTCGACCGGCATCGTCAACATCACGTCGACGACGTTCGCGGGCGGCGCGACGTGCGGCCTGATCAGCGGCAGCGCGAGCAGCACGTCGCCGTGGACGGGGCAGGCCGACAGCACGACGCAACTGTCGATCAACAACGTGAAGGTGAACGTCACGCTGCTCGGCACGTGCGGGCCGAGCAAGGTCGTGACCGCGTGGAGCGATGCGAACTCGTCGCTGGCGTTCAACAACTCCGTCCTGACGCCGGACTGCACGGTGACCGGTACGGTCCTGACGTCGCCGAAGTTCCACGTGCAGTAAGCGTCGCACGATCGAAGCCGGGACCCGCCGCGCGCGAGGGCCGTGCGGCATGCGCGGCGGGTTCCGGGGCTTGATCGGTTCGTGCCGTCGCGCGTATCGGCGCGACGGCCGGATGCGTCTGGCAGCGTGGTCGTTTGTGCCGCCGTCCATCGATTGCCGAAGCGCCGCGTGCAGTCGGCGCCGCGACGCGAGGCGCCCGCCGCGCATGCGAGCCGTGCGGCGCATACGCGAGTTTCCGCTTCTCCGATTCATGCGAGCCGTCATGCTTACCAGCGTGACGGCCGGTTGACCGCCCGTGTCGCGATCCGACACGGGCGGAGTTGCAGGGCCGGCGTCGCGTGTATTGCGCCTCCCGATCCGATCGAAACAAAACCAAGCCAATTGGCCAGAACCATCCCGGACGACCCATGCTGACCGATCCAGCAAAGTATGGTGATGCCCGCGGCGCGACGCCCGACCGGCTGCGCACGGCCGCGTGGTTGCAGTACCTGATCGACCATCTCGACACGGCGGTTTGCGCGATGGCCGCGAGCGACGTCGGCGACACGCCCGTCGTCGCTTCGTATGCGATCCGTGCGGGAACTGGCGCGCATCTGTCCCGCGAAGCGACGGCCGTGCTCCACCGGCTGGTCCCGTGGATCGCGACCGACGGTGGCGGTTGCGCATGCGATCCGGCCGATCCGCTCGGTGTGTGCACGCATGTTCCTTCCGCGCAGCAGCTCGCGGAAGCCGAACGTTGCTGCCCCGGCTCGCTTGCGGTATTCGACACCGCGCACGGCGTGATCGATGCGTGTGCATTCGACGATCCTGACGTCGGCTGGGCCGCGCTCGAACGGATTGCCGATGGCGTCGAATGCCACGGCGAAGTCGCGAACGAACCTGACGGGCCGCGCGAGACGCCGCCTGCGAAGAACCTGAGAGAAAGGCTGACCGCTGTCGCGGCAACGAGCACGGAAACACCGATTCGTCCCGGCGCGGTCATCGATGCGATCGTGTTGCGCGTATGCGGCCCGCGCGACGACGTGACCCGGGTCGACGAGATGGCTGCGCTTGCGATGTTCTCGGCCGAACTCGCCGCGGGCAACGGCGTTTCCATTCGGGCATACGGCGGTCGGCACAACTTCGTCGCGCAAGCGATCAGAACGCATCGCGCCGATCTCGCGTCGATAGACGGGCTCCTTGCCGCGCTCGCCGTGTGCCGGCTCGATCGACTGATCGGCGCGGGCAGCTTCTGGGCCCACTACCTGCTGGCGGGCATCGCGATCGCCGCGCCGGATACGGTGCGGGCAATCGGTCGCCGGTTTCATGGCGATACCTGGCAGACGTGGCTCGACCACGTGCTCGCATGGCCGGCGGTCAGCCGCTTCGGGGCGAAGGAGGATGTCGCGTTCGACCGCCTGCGCGACGCGATGAGCCTGACGTCGCGCAGGAATCCGATCGTCCGCGCCAAGCGAATGCGAGGCGTTTCGGCAGCCGGGCCGCGCAGCGCAAACGAGAAGGCACGATGAAATGCGGCTCGCGGCGAGAACGCCGCGAGCCGCGCGGGGGGTATCGCGGCGCCCGGGCAGGCGCCGTCTTTGTCAGACCGTCTCGGGTTGCCGCACGGCCTTCGCGACATTCCTCGCCAATGCGCCGTTTGCGACGAAGTACGGCACGTCGACCCGCGCGAGTGGCTGGCGGCCGCGGATCTTGTCGGCGATCTTCTCGGCGATCATGATCGTCGGCGCATTCAGGTTGCCGGTCGTGATGATCGGCATGATCGACGCATCGACGACACGCAGCCCGTCGAGCCCGTGCACGCGGCCTTCTTCATCGACCACCGCCATGTCGTCGTAGCCCATCTTGCACGAGCACGACGGATGGAACGCGGTTTCCGCACGGGCGCGCACGAACGCGTCGAGTTCCTTGTCGCTCTTGCAGTCGGCGCCCGGATTCAGCTCGCGGCCGCGATAGCGGTCGAGCGCGGGCTGCCGCATGATCTCGCGCGTCGCGCGGATCGCATCGCGGAACTCGCGCCAGTCGAGCGCTTCGGCCATGTAGTTGAACAGGATGCTCGGATGGTCGTTCGGATCGCGCGAGCGCAGCTTCACGCGGCCGCGGCTCGGCGAGCGCATCGAGCCGACGTGCGCCTGGAAGCCGTGCATCTCGATCGCGTTCGAGCCGTTGTAGTTGATCGCCACCGGCAGGAAGTGATACTGGATGTTCGGCCACGGGTCGTCGTCGCGCGTGCGGATGAAGCCGCCCGCCTCGAAGTGGTTGCTCGCGCCGAGGCCCGTGCCGTTCAGCATCCATTCGAGGCCGATCTTCGGCTGGTTCCACCACTTGAGCGCCGGGTACAGCGAGACCGGCTCCTTGCACTCGTACTGGATGTACATCTCCAGGTGATCCTGCAGGTTCTGGCCGACGCCGGGCAGGTCGAGCACGACCGGAATGTCGAGTTCTTTCAGCCACGCGCCGGGGCCGACGCCCGAGCGCTGCAGCAGTTGCGGCGACGCGATCGCGCCGCTGCATACGAGCACTTCGCGGCGCGCATGCGCGGTCGCGCGTTCGCTGCCGCGCAGGTAGGTCACGCCCGACGCGCGCTTGCCGTCGAACAGGATGCGGTCGGCGAGCGCGTGCGTGACGATCTCGAGGTTCGGCCGCACCTTTGCCTGGTCGAGGTAGCCGCGCGCAGTGCTCGCGCGGCGGCCCTTCGGCGTGACGGTGCGGTCCATCGGGCCGAAGCCTTCCTGCTGATAACCATTCAGGTCGTCGGTGCGCGGATAGCCGGCCTGCACGCCCGCATCGACCATCGCCTCGAACAGCGGATTCACGCCCGGCTTGCTGGTCGTGACCGACACGGGGCCGCTGCCGCCGTGATAGTCGTTCGGGCCGACGTCGCGCGTCTCGGCTTTCTTGAAGTACGGCAGGCAGTCGAGATACGTCCAGTTCTCGAGGCCCTTGTGCGTCGACCAGTTGTCGTAGTCGAGCGCGTTGCCGCGGATGTAGCACATCCCGTTGATCAGCGACGAGCCGCCGAGCCCCTTGCCGCGCCCGCATTCCATCCGGCGGTTGTCCATGTGCGGCTCGGGATCGGTCTCGTACGCCCAGTTGTAGCGGCGGCCCTGCAGCGGATAGGCCAGCGCCGCCGGCATCTGCGTGCGGAAGTCGAAGCGGTAGTCGGGGCCGCCCGCTTCGAGCAGCAGCACCGTGACGTCCGGATCTTCCGTCAGGCGCGTTGCGAGCACGTTGCCCGCGGAACCCGCGCCGCAGATGATGTAGTCGTATTCGCGTGTCGTCATGACGGATCTCCTTGTCTTAAAACACCGGGTTGTAACGGCCGAGCTCGACCTGCACCGACTTGATTCGAGTGTAGTGCTCGAGCGTCGTGATGCCGTTCTCGCGCCCGACACCGGATTGCTTGTATCCGCCAACCGGCATCTCGGCCGGCGATTCGCCCCACGTGTTGATCCAGCAGATGCCGGCTTCGAGGCGATGGATCGTGCGGTGCGCGCGCGACAGGTTCTCGGTCACGACACCGGCCGCGAGCCCGTAGTGCGTGTCGTTCGCGCGGGCGATCACTTCTTCCTCCGATTCGAATTCGAGGATGCTCATCACCGGCCCGAAAATCTCTTCGCGCACGATCTTCATGTCGTCGCGGCAGTCGCCGAACACGGTCGGCGCGACGTACTGGCCGCTGCCGAAGTGACCGTCGGTCAGGCGCGTGCCGCCCGCGAGCAGCTTCGCGCCTTCGGCCTTGCCGCTTTCGATGAAGCCGAGCACCTTGTCGAGCTGCGCGGCCGACACGAGCGGGCCGAAGTTGGTGTCGGCCTCGGTCGGCTTGCCGACGCGGATGCGCTTCACGCGTTCGAGCACCTTCTGCGTGAACGCGTCCTTGATGGAGCGGTGTACGAACACGCGCGTGCCGTTCGTGCAGACCTGGCCCGAGCTGAAGAAGTTGGCGGTCACCGCGATGTCGGCCGCGCGATCGAGGTCCGCATCGTCGAACACGATCAGCGGCGACTTGCCGCCGAGCTCCATCGTCACTTCCTTCAGCGACGATGCGCCGGCCAGCGACATCACCTTCTTGCCGGTCTCGACGCCGCCGGTGAACGACACCTTCGCGATGTCCGGATGGCCGGTGAGCAGCGCACCGACCGAGCCGTCGCCCTGCACGACGTTGAACACGCCGGCCGGCACGCCGGCTTCCGTATAGATTTCCGCGAGCTTCAGCGCGGTCAGCGGCGTGACTTCGCTCGGCTTGAACACCATCGCGTTGCCGGCCGCGAGCGCGGGCGCCGTCTTCCAGCACGCGATCTGGATCGGATAGTTCCATGCGCCGATGCCCGCGCACACGCCGAGCGGCTCGCGGCGCGTATAGACGAACGACTCGGCGCGCAGCGGCACCTGCAGCCCTTCGATCGCGGTCGCGAGGCCCGCGTAGTACTCGATCACGTCCGCGCCGGTGACGATGTCGACTGCGAGCGTCTCGCCGATCGGCTTGCCGGTGTCGCGCGTCTCGATGGCCGCGAGTTCGTCGTTGCGTTCGCGCAGCAGGTCGACCGCGCGGCGCAGGATGCGCGAGCGCTGCATTGCGGTCATTGCCGCCCAGTTGCGCTGGCCTTCCTGGGCGGACGCAACGGCGCGGTCGACGTCGGCCGCGCTGGCCTGCTGCACCTGTGCGAGCAGTTCGCCGGTGGCGGGATCGAAGGTGTCGAAAGTCTTGCCGCTGGTGGCGTCGACGTAACCGCCGCCGATGTAGAGGCGCTGCAAACCGTATACGGACATGAGGATCTCCTTGAGGGCGACTGCGTCGCGCGTCAGTCGGACGCGAGCAGCAGGTCGATGTAATCGTGGGCGAGCTTCAAAGCGGCCCGGGTGTCGATCGGGCCGCCGGCGAGTGCGCCGCGCAGCCACAGGCCGTCGATCAGCGCGGCGAGGCCGCTGGCGGCTTCGCGCGCCTTCGCGAGCGGCAAGGCCTTCGCGAATTCGGCGCACAGATTCGAATGCAGGCGCCGCGTGTTCACGTGCTGCAGGCGCTTGAGCATCGGGTCGTGCATGCTCTGCGACCAGAACGCGAGCCACGTCTTCATCACGGGCGCGCTGACCTGCGTGTCGTCGAAGTTCGCGGCGACGACCGCGCGCAGCCGCGAACGCGGGTCCTTGCGAGCGGCGACGCGGCGGCGCGTGGTGGCCGACCACAGGTCGCGCAGCACGTGCCGCATCGTCGCTTCGAGCAGGCCGTCCTTGTCGCCGAAGTAATGGCTGACGATGCCCGTCGAGATGTTCGCGCGTTGCGCGACCGATGCGAGCGTCGTGCCGGGCAGGCCCGCTTCGTCGATCGAGCGCAGCGTGGCGTCGATCAACTGTGCGCGGCGGATCTCCCGCATTCCGACTTTCGGCATCGTGACTCCCTTCGCCCGGGCGGGCCGTCGTCCATGGAAGTCGAGAGCTTAGCGGTTTTTTATTGATCGTTCAATCAATAAAAAACCGGGGCCGAAGGGGAGAATGCGTTCCAAACGGGGCACGATGCTTCGCGTCCGAAGCTCATGTGCAGGTGCGGAAAAACGGTTGAAAGAAGATTAACTAAGTTTGAATCTGTTTAAAACGGACCGTGAAAATATGACGCAATGCAGAGGACCGTTTCCAGACTCGATTTCATTACAAACCGAAAGAGTGTCGAAAACTGCAATATTATTCACGATATGAAATTGTCGAATCGGATTGTGGAGGTGTACGGTTTTCTAAAAACCGTTTCAATCAAGCGATCTAAACACTACAACTGATTGAATAGTAACGGTAATTTATGTTTTTTGAATGCTGGAGAGGATTGCTCGCAAACGATTGCGATGATCCTTTTTGAGATTCCGCATACCATAGAAATTGATAAGAAAATTTGAATCCCGCGTATTTCCGGGCCGAGTAGAGGGATTTTTGGAATGACTTGAGTAAGCAATATCGACCGTATTAGTATGGCGCCGCACCATGAGGAATGAATGGCGCCGCCGGCAATTGCCGCGGCGCGTCGGCGATGGCCGTGTCGATCGACCGCGCACGCAGCCGGCGCCAGCCATTGCGCACTTGCAGCATGCCGCGACGTCGAGACGCCGCATTCACCGGAGAACGACGATGCCGACCGAAAAATACGTGGTCCCGCTGCCGAATGGTCTGAAGGTCTACGTCGAACGGAACGTGTTCGACCCGGCGTTCGACACGGCGATGCTCGTCAACGGCGCGCTCGCGACCACCGCGTCGTTCGGCCAGACCGTCCAGTATCTCGGCGAGCGGATGAACACGATCTGCTTCGACCTGCCGTATGCGGGGCAGTCGCGCCAGCACAACCCCGGCTGCTTCATCCTGACCAAGGACGACGAAGCCGCGATCCTCCAGTACCTGGTCGAGCATTTCGCGCCGGCGTACCTCGTGTCGGTGTCGTGGGGCGGCGTCGCGTCGCTGTTCGCGCTCGCACGCGGCTGCCCGAGCGTGCGGCGCGCGGCGATCTGCTCGTTCTCGCCATTCCTGAACGACGCGATGGTCGACTACGTGACGCGCGCCCGCGACCACATCGCGGCCGGCGAGAACCTGAAGGCCGCGCAGTTGCTGAACGACACCGTCGGCCGCTATCTGCCGCGCATCATGAAGCTGTACAACTACCGGTATCTCACGCGCCTGCCGCGCGACGAACAGGATCAGGTCGCGTTCCACGTCGACCAGATCCTGTCGCTGCAGCCCGAGCGCTACTTCAGCGAATTCGCGAACATCGGCTGCGAGCTGCTGTTCCTGAACGGCGAGCGCGACGAGTACACGACGCCGGCCGACGTGCGCCAGCTCGGTGCGCACGTGGCGCGCGCACGGTTCGCGACGGTGCCGGACGCCGGCCACTTTCTCGACATCGAAGGCCGGGCGCAACGCGAATACACCCGTGCCGCGTTGCTCGATTTCTTCTGCGGCGAGGCGGCCGCCGCGGCCGGCGTCGCGCGTGCTGCCGCACATGCATGCGTGCCCACGCCGATGCACGCGCTGTCGTCGTGACGCCATCCGTCGTGCAGCGGGCGCGTCCCGCGCATCCGAATTCCCATCCCAACGAGGCAGGCCAGCCGTGAATATCGTTCAGACCATCGCCATCGTCGTTCCGTGGGCCGCGTGGCTCGCGTACTGGATCGTCACGTCGCAGGGCGTCAAGACCACCGTGCGCAAGGAGGCGTCGCGCTCGCGCACGCTGCAGTCGATTCCGCTGATCGTCGGCGGTGCGCTGATCATCCTGCCCGATCCGTCGTGGCAGGCGCTCGTGCCCGACTGGCAGCGCTTCGGCCTGCAGGCGCAATGCGGGCTCGCGGTGCTGGTGGCCGGCCTGCTGTTCTCGGTGTGGGCACGGCTGCATCTGGGCACGAACTGGAGCGTGTCGGTCACGTTGAAGGAAGACCACGAGCTCGTGCGCACGGGGCCGTATGCGCTCGTGCGTCACCCGATCTACACCGGCTGCCTGATCGCGCTGGTCGGCGCCGCGCTGATCGGCGGCGAATGGCGCGGCGCGATCGGCGTGCTGCTCGTGTTCGCGTCGCTCGCGTACAAGGTGCGCGTCGAGGAGAGCTGGCTGACCGGATATTTCGGGCCGGCGTATGCGCAGTACCGCCGCGAGGTCGCGGCGCTGATCCCCGGTTTCTACTGACACCCGCGAGGCGCGCGATGGCGAAGATGATCGTGACCGCGATCGGCTCGGCGGGCGACGTGCATCCGCTGCTCGGCGTCGCGCGCACGCTCGCGGCGCGCGGTCACGACGTCGTGTTCTGCACGCATGCGCCGTTCGAGGCGGCCGTGCGCCGCTGCGGGTTCGCGTTCGTGCCGGTCGGCACCGCGGCGGAATACGACGCGGCGATGGCGAACCCCGCGCTGTGGAATCCGCGCACGTCGTTCCGCACGCTGTGGCAGGTGATCGCGCCGACGTTGCGCCCGCATTACGACGCGCTGCGCGCGCTGACCGATGCCGACACGGTGCTGATCGGCACGCTGTGGGCGTTCTCCGCGCGCTTCATGCAGGAACGGCACGGCACGCCGTACGTATCGGTGCAGGTGTCGCCGTCGACGCTGCTGTCCGCGCATGCGCCGCCGACCCACCCGCGCCTGACGATTCCCGCGCGCTGGCCGTTGCCGGTGAAGTCGGCGCTGATGACGCTGATCGAGCGGCAGGTGCTCGACCGCGTGTGCGGCCCGGCGCTCGATGCGGTACGCCGCGAGCTCGGGCTCGCGCCCGCGCGGCGCGTGCTCGGCCGCTGGCTGCATTCGACCGACGGCGTGCTGTGCCTGTTTCCCGGCTGGTTCGCGCCGCCGCAGCCCGACTGGCCGTCGAACCATCTGCAAAGCGGTTTTCCGTTGTTCAACGATATCGCGACACCCGACGATGACGGGGCACTCGATGCGTTTCTCGCGGCCGGCGAAGCCCCGGTCGTGTTCACGGCCGGTTCGACGCTCGTCGATCATGCGGCGTATGCGCGTGCGGTGGCGGACGCGCTGCGCGCGACCGGCGCGCGCGGCATCCTGCTGACGCCGCACGATGCGGTGCAGGGCGACGACCGGCTGCTCGTGCGCCGATTCGTGCCGATGCGCCCGCTGCTGCCGCGTTGCCGCGCGCTCGTGCATCACGGCGGGATCGGCACGGCGGCGCTCGCGTGCGAAGCCGGCATCGTGCAGGTCGTCACGCCGTTCGCGCACGATCAGTTCGACAACGCGCAACGTGTCGTCGTGAACGGCTGCGGCGTGCGGGTCGATGGCCCCCTCGACGGCGCGCGGCTCGGCGCGGCGCTCGCACGCGTGCTCGACGAACCCGCGTTCGCGGTGCATGCGGAGCGTACGCGTGCGCTGCTCGCGGCCGCGCCGGACGGCTGTGGCGCCGCCGCCGATTTCGTCGAACGGTTCGTGCCCCGGCGCGGGCGCGGGCGGGCGGCCGCGCGGGCCGATGTCGCGGCGGCCGGCGCATGAGCACCGCGTCGCCGCTGCACGACGGGGGCGTCGCGCCGTCCGCGTTCGACGCGTCGGCGCCCGCGCCGGCCGCACAGCCGGTGCGCGGCATCCGCCTCGCGCTGCTGACGTTCGCGCTGTCGCTCGCGACCTTCATCGAAGTGCTCGACTCGACCGTGACGAACGTCGCGGTGCCGGCGATCTCCGGCAGTCTCGGCGTATCGAACAGCCAGGGCACGTGGGTGATCAGCTCGTATTCGGTCGCGGCCGCGATTGCGGTGCCGCTCACCGGCTGGCTCGCCCGCCGCGTCGGCGAGCTGCGCCTGTTCGTCGGCGCGGTGCTGTTGTTTACGCTGACGTCGCTGCTGTGCGGGCTCGCTCGCGACCTGCACGTGCTCGTGATCTGCCGCGCGCTGCAGGGGCTGTGTTCGGGGCCGATGGTGCCGCTGTCGCAGACGATCCTGCTGCGCACGTTCCCGCCCGACAAACGCACGATCGCGCTCGCGCTATGGGCGATGACGGTGCTGCTCGCACCGATCTTCGGGCCGGTGGTCGGCGGCTGGATCGTCGACAACTTCTCGTGGCCGTGGATCTTCCTGATCAATTTGCCGATCGGGCTGTTCTCGTTCGCGGTGTGCACCGCGATGCTGCGCCCCGACGCGCAGCGCGGCGCGGCCGGCCCGATCGACGTGCCGGGCATCGTGCTGCTCGTGATCGGCGTCGGCTCGCTGCAGGCGATGCTCGATCTCGGCCACGACCGCGGCTGGTTCGATTCGCCGCTGATCGTCACGCTCGCGGTGGTCGCGGCGCTCGCGATCGTGTCGCTGCTGATCTGGGAAGCGGGCGAAGCGCGTCCCGTGGTGGACCTGAGCCTGTTTCGCGACCGCACGTTCTCGTTCTGCGTGCTGATCATCTCGCTCGGGATGATGAGTTTCTCCGTGGTCGGCGTGGTGTTTCCGCTGTGGATGCAGGCCGTGATGGGCTACAACGCGTTTCATGCGGGGCTCGCGACCGCGTCGCTCGGCGTGCTCGCGCTGGTGTTCTCGATCCTCGTCGGGCTGCATGCGCACCGCTTCGACGCGCGCGTGCTCGCGACGTTCGGCTTCCTCGTGTTCGCGGCCGTGCTCGCCTGGGACGCGCAGTTCACGCTGAAGATGACGTTCGCGCAAATCGCAGCACCCGGGCTGATCCAGGGCATCGGGCTGCCGTGCTTCTTCATTCCGCTGACCGCCGCGACGCTGTCGCGCATTCCGGACGACCGGCTCGCCGCCGCGTCGAGCCTGTCGAATTTCCTGCGCACGCTGTCGGCCGCGTTCGGCACCGCGATGAGCGTGACGCTGTGGGACAACCGCGCGACCTATCACTACGACGTCGTGTCGCAGTCGGTCACGCATGCGTCGGCGAACACGCAACGCTTCGTGCATGCGCTGAACGCGATGGGCGTGGACGGCGTGCGCGAGCTGACGACGCTGCATCACGTCGTGATGCAGCAGGCCTACATGATGGCGACCAACGACATGTTCTGGATGGCGAGCATGACGTGTCTCGCGCTCGCCGCGATGATGTGGCTGACGCGGCCCAAGCGCGGCGCGGCCGCATCGTTCGGGCATTGAGGATGCAGACCATGACGACACTCGGCGCACTCGTGATCCTGTATCACCCGAGCGACGCGCAGCTCGACGCGCTGCGCGCATGGCGGCATGCGTGCGACGCGCTGCTCGTCGTCGACAACACGCCGCAGCCCGATACGCGGGCTCGCGAACTGTGTGCACGCGAAGGCATCGCGCTGCTGCATCACGGCAATCGCGGCGGCATCGCGGGCGCGTACAACGCGGGGCTCGCGGCGCTGTTTCGCGATGGCCTCGACGCGGTCGCGCTGTTCGACCAGGATTCGTCGGTGCCGGCCGCGTATTTCCCGACGATGCGTGACGTTTGCGCGGGGCTCGCGGGGCGTGCGTTCCTCGCCGGCCCGCGCATCTTCGACGAGAACGCGCGCAGCTTCCTGCCCGAACTCGCGACCAACGGCATCGGCCTGCGCCGCCTGCGCATCGAGCCGGGCACGCCGATGCAGCGCTGCGCGTTCCTGATTTCGTCGGGCTGCGTCGTGTCGCGCGACGCGTTCGACGTGCTCGGTCGCTTCGACGAGACGCTGTTCATCGATCACGTCGATACCGAATACAGCTTCCGCGCGCTGGCGCGCAACGTGCCGCTCTATGTCGTGCCGTCGCTAGTGCTGCCGCACCGGATCGGCGCGAAGCAGCGGCACGCGATCGGCCCTTTCGAAATGACGTCGATGAATCACTCGTGGCAACGGCGCTACTACAGCGCCCGCAATGCGGTGCAGCTCGGGATGCAGTACGGGCTGCGCTTTCCGGTGGCGCTCGTGCCGAACCTGCTGACCGTGTGGCAGGTCGTGCAGATCGCGCTGGTGGAGCGCGACAAGCGCGCGAAGCTGGTCGGCATCCTGTTCGGCGTTGCGGACGGCCTGTTCGGTCGGCTCGGCCCGCTCGAGCGCACACGGCCGCGTCTGGCCGCGCGGGCGCAGCGCGTTCGGCAGGGGTGACGATGCGACGGATGATTCAAGCGGCGGGTTCGGCGCGTGGCGTGAAGGGCGGCGGCTCGATGATCGCGGCCGCCGCGGCATTGCTCGCGTTGGCCGGATGCGTGCCCTCGGGCTTCCTGCCGTCGCTGTCGCTGCGTGCGCCTGCCGACGATGCACTCGTGCATACCGCCGGCCCGGGCGCGAACGGCGCATGGCCGGCGCCCGACTGGGTGAAGCAGTTGCAGGACCCGCAGCTCGACGATCTGGTCGCCGAGGCGTCGCAGCACAACCCCGATCTGCAGGTCGCGCAGGCGCGGTTGCGGATCGCGCAGGCGCAGCTTCAGCAGTTCGATTCGCTGACCGGTTTGACCGGCACGGCCGGCGCGACGATCAGCCGGGCACGGATGCCGAAGCCCGGCGACATTGCCGACGTGACGGCCGGCGGCTATCGCGTGCCGGTGCAGATTTTTGGCGATCCGAACGTATCGCCGTCGTCGATCTTCGTCGGGCTGAACTACCAGCTCGACCTGTGGGGCAAGAACCGCGCGGCGACGAAGAGCCTGATGTCGCTGCGCGACGCGGCCGGCGTCGAGGCCGAGCAGGTGCGGCTCACGCTCGCCGTCGCGATCGTCACCGTGTATTGCCAGCTCGACCAGGCGTACGCGGTGCGCGACCTGTTGCAGCAGAAGCTGAAGATCAGCCAGCGCGTGACGGCCGTGCTGCGCGAGCGCACTGCGCGCGGCCTCGACAATGCGTACGACGCGAGCGATGCGTCGATCAAGCGCAGCCGCCTGCTCGAACAGATCGCGCTGAACGACGAGCAGATCAAGCTCGCGCAACTGCAACTCGGCGTGCTGTCGGGCCGCGGCCCGGAGCGCGGGCTCGCGCTGCAGCGGCCGCGCGTCGGCGCGTTCGCGGGCGGCGCCGTGCCGGCCCGGCTGCCGGCCGATCTGCTCGGCCGCCGGCCCGACATCGTCGCCGCGCGGCTGCGGGTCGAGGCCGCGTTCGCGAATGCCGACTCGACGCGTGCGCAGTTCTATCCGGACGTGAATCTCGTCGCGCTCGGCGGTGTGTTCGCACTGACGCCCGCATCGCTGTTCTCGCGCGATTCGCTCGCGGGCTCCGTCGGCCCCGCGATCTCGCTGCCGATCTTCGATCGCGGCCGCTTGAAGGCGAAGCTCGGCGCGGACGTCGCGCAGGCCGACGTCGCGATCGGGCTGTACAACAAGACCGTCGACGACGCGCTCGGGCAGGTCGCGCAACTCGTCACGTCGCTGCAGACGTCGCAGACGCTCGTCGCGCAGCAGCAGGATGCGGTCGCGGCCGCGCAGAAGATCGTGCAGATCGCGGCGGATCGGCATCGGCGCGGCGTGCTGATGCAGAAGGACGTCGATGTCGCGGATCTCACGCTGATCGACGAGCGCGCGCAGATGATCGCGCTGCTCGGCAAGCAGCGGACGCTGCGGGTGGGGCTGATCGGCGCGCTGGGCGGCGGGTTCGATGCGGGCGCAACGGTCGCGCAAGCGCAGACGCCGGCCGGGCAGCGGGCGCGGAGTGGGGCGGCCAGGCGCGGGGCGGCAACGGCCGTGGCTGCCGCGGGCGCCGTGGCCGCGAATCGGGCGACGGCTGGCCCGTCTAACGATGCACGCGCAGGCAGCACGGCAGTGCCGCCGGCTGCTACCGCGACGAGCAACGTGCCCGCGTCTACATCGGCACGACGCGACGACATGGCGCGCCCGTCGACGATCGGTGCGACCCGCCCCGACGTGACGCCGCGCGGCAACCCCGTTCTCGCACGCACGGCCTCGGAGAGCCCGACGCGCGATTCGTCGCCGATGCCCGCGATTCCCGTCTTCCAGCACGATCGTCTGATCGTTACGCAAAGCGACTGATGCACCACGACAACCTCCATTCCGCCGCGCCGCCGGCCGCACTGAACGACCCGGCGCTCGACGCGCGCCGCGCGACGCGCCGCAAGCGCTTCACCGTGTTTTTCGCGATCGTGCTGCTGGCCGCGATCGCATGGATCGCCTACTGGCTGCTGAGCGACCGCTATTACGAAGACACCGACGATGCATACGTCGCGGGCAGCATCGTGCAGGTCGCCGCGCAGATCCCGGGCGCCGTGACCGACGTGGTGGTCGCCGATACGCAAGCCGTGCGCGCCGGGCAGACGCTCGTGCGGCTCGACGACACCGAGGCATCCGTCGCGTTCGCGCAGGCGAAGGCGCAGCTCGCGCAGGCCGTGCGCCAGGTCGCGAACGCGAGGATCTCGAACACGATGTACGTCGAGGCCGTGAATGCGCGCCGCGCCGACCTGTCGCTGGCGCAGCGCGCGCTCGCCGCGCGTTCGGGCGCATCGGTCGAGATCGTCGCGCCGGAAGAACTGGCGCGGGCCCGCGCGGCGGTGGCCGGCGCGCAGGCGAACCTCGCGGCCGCGCAGGCGCAGCTCGACGCGGCGCGCGCGCTCGGCAGCAAGCTGCCCGTCGACGAAAACCCGGCCGTCGTGCAGGCGGCCGCGCAATTCAAGCTCGCATACCGGAACCTGAAGCGCACGACGATCGTCGCGCCCGTCGACGGCACGATCGGGCAGCGCTCGGTACAGGTCGGCCAGCAGGTCGGGCCCGGCGTGCCGCTGATGTCGATCGTGCAGCTCAACCGGCTGTGGGTCGAGGCGAATTTCAAGGAAGGGCAGATCCGCCACATGCGCGTCGGGCAGCCGGTCGAGGTCGTGTCGGATCTGTACGGCTCGCGCATCGCCTATCGCGGCCGCGTGCAGGGCTTCTCGGCCGGCACGGGCAGCGCGTTCTCGATGCTGCCGTCGCAGAACGCGGCCGGCAACTGGATCAAGGTCGTGCAGCGCGTGCCGGTGGTGATCGCGCTCGATCCGCGCGACGTCGCCGCGCATCCGCTGCGCGTCGGGCTGTCGATGCGCGCGACGGTCGACACGCACGACCGCAACGGCCACGCGCTCGACAGCGAGCCGCCGACGCCGGCCGTCAGCACGCGCGTGCACGACGGCGTCGCGAGCGACGCGGAAGCGGCCGCCGCCGCGATCATCCGCGAGAATCAGGGCGGGTAAGCGCCGGGCCGCCAAGGCAGGGCCGGCCGCAAGGGCCGGTCCGACCCCCGGTAGATTCCCGCCCGACTTTCGTATTTCCGCCATCGATGTCGGCGTCGATCAAACGCATGTCGCGTTTGAGACATCGGCGCCCCTGCCTCCCGGACTACTCTCGAACAGCACGTTGCGCGTGCGCCGCATGGCGCCGGCGCGCCGCGGCGCCATCCAACGAGACATGGAGACAATACGATGAGCAGCAATCGAGGTGTCGTCTATCTTGGGCCGGGCCAGGTCGAAGTCCAGAAAATCGATTATCCGAAGATGGTCGACCCGAGCGGCCGCGCGATCGGCCACGGCGTGATCCTGAAAGTGGTCAGCACGAACATCTGCGGCTCCGACCAGCACATGGTGCGCGGCCGCACCACTGCACCGGTCGGCCTCGTGCTCGGTCACGAGATCACCGGCGAAGTGGTCGAAGTGGGCCGTGACGTCGAGACGCTGAAGCTCGGCGATCTCGTGTCGGTGCCGTTCAACGTCGCGTGCGGCCGCTGCGCGATGTGCAAGGACACGCATACCGGCGTGTGCCTGAACGTGAACCCGTCGCGTGCCGGCGGCGCGTACGGCTACGTCGACATGGGCGGCTGGATCGGCGGTCAGGCCGAGTACGTGCTCGTGCCGTATGCCGATTTCAACCTGCTGAAATTCCCGGATCGCGACCAGGCGATGGCGAAGATCCGCGACCTGACCTGCCTGTCCGACATCCTGCCGACCGGTTATCACGGCGCGGTGAGCGCTGGCGTGAAGCCCGGTTCGACGGTTTATATCGCGGGCGCGGGCCCGGTCGGGATGGCGGCGGCCGCGTCGGCGCGCCTGCTCGGCGCGGCGGTGACGATCGTCGGCGACATGAACGCGGAACGCCTCGCGCATGCGCGGGCGATGGGCTTCGAGACGGTCGACCTGTCGAAGGACGCGTCGCTCGGCGAGCAGATCGAGCAGATCCTCGGCGTGCCCGAGATCGATTGCGCGGTCGACTGCGTCGGCTTCGAGGCGCACGGCCACGGCTCGTCGGGCCATTCGGAGGAAGCGCCCGCGACGGTGCTGAACTCGCTGATGGAAATCACGCGCCCGGCCGGCGCGATCGGCATCCCGGGCCTGTACGTGACGGACGATCCGGGCGCGAAGGACAAGGCCGCGCAGCACGGCAGCCTGAGCATCCGCTTCGGCCTCGGCTGGGCGAAGTCGCATTCGTTCTTCACGGGCCAGACGCCGGTGCTGAAGTACAACCGCAACCTGATGCAGGCGAT
This sequence comes from Burkholderia orbicola, assembly GCF_900100915.1. NCBI lineage: Bacteria > Pseudomonadati > Pseudomonadota > Betaproteobacteria > Burkholderiales > Burkholderiaceae > Burkholderia > Burkholderia orbicola. Next base: position 2,442,927 of record NZ_FNKW01000002.1, read on the forward strand.
CCTGTTCGACCGGCTGCCGATCGCGAAGATCGTCAACGTCGAAGTGATCTCGCTCGACCAGGCGCCGGAAGGCTACAAGAAGTTCGACGGCGGTGCGCCGCGCAAATTCGTCATCGACCCGCACGGGTTGCTGGCGGCGTGATGCACTAGCGTTCGACACGCGCGACGCGTGACGCGAGAACGGGCGGCTCCGGAAACGGGCCGCCCGTTTTTCGTTGCGAGCGCGTTCAGTGGCCGCGATAAAGCTTCGCGAGTTCGGCGTTGCTGGCGGCGGTGCGGCGTGTACGCCCGGTGTGCAGGCTGACGCGGCGGATCGCGCGTGCGGGGCGATGGGCGGTGTCGCGGCTGCCTTTCCAGTCGGCCACGCGGACTGCGCCGGCGCGCGTCCGGTCGGGCGTGCGCACCGACGGCGCGGCTTGTGCAACCGCTATCGGGCGCGTAGGTTTGCCGGCGAGCGGGGCGCTCGGTGGCGGATTGGCCGCCACTTGCGTTTGATCAGGCGAATGAAACGGGTAGACGGGTGCCGGCACGACCGGCAGCAACGGATCGTTCGATGCCTGCAGCATGGTTTCGGTCGCGACGGCGGCCGGCGCAGCGGTGCCGCGACAAACGGGATCGGCCTTGCAGGTCTGGTCGACCATCACGTAGCCGCCGACCAGCAGCACGAGCGTGAGGATACTCAGGAGCGGTGCGCTCGATGCGCGCGGCCGCTGGAAAGCCGCGTTGCGCAGCGCGCGGGCGACGCGCGACGACCACGTATGGAACGATCGCGGCGCATGCACGGCACGCGCGTCGGCCGGCGTGTGGCGAATCGGCTCGAACGGCCAGTTCCACCGACCGCAGACGGGGCAATGCTCGAGCGCGCGGAACGCGACGAAACCGCATTCGCGGCAGCGGCAGCACGTCGCGTGCCGCGATTCGGCGCGTGCATTCAGCACGGCACGCCAGGCATCGCGCGCGCGGACACTCCGGTTGGGCAGGACGCGCATCGTCAGCGACCGACGGATGCCATCGTGGGGCTACACATCGGCGGTCGTTCGCATTCGGTGTTCATGTGATTCTCCATAACATCGGACGCGTGGAACCCGTTCGTCCGCGTCTGCCTGCCGCTTCATTCTTGGTCGTCCGTGCGCGAAACGCAAGGTGCATGTCGCGCGTTGCGTGGCGCACATTTCGTGCCGCCGGTTTCGTGCTAGCCGCCGTGCCGCTGCCGGGCCGCGAGCGTGCCGAGCGTCTCCAGCGCGCGCTCGACGGCCGGGGTCCACGGCCGCCCGTAGTTGAGCCGCAAATAGCGGCGAAAACCGCCGGTCGCGGAGAAGATCGGTCCCGGTGCAATGCTCACACCGTTCTCCATCGCATCGTCGAACAAGTGCATCGCATCCATGTGCGGCGGCAGTTCGATCCACAGAAAATACCCGCCGCGCGGCGCGAACACTTCGGTATCCGTCGGAAAATACGCGCGCACGGCCGACAGCATTTGCGCCTGGTGCGCGGCGAGATTGCGTCGCAGCTTGCGCAGGAACCGGTCGTATGCGCCGTCGCGCAGGTAGCTCGATATCGCCATCTGCGCGGGTACGTCGGCGGCCGGCGCGCTCGTGCCTTTGGCCTCGCGGATCTGCCGCACGAAGCGGCCGGCCGCGACCCAGCCGATCCGGAACCCGGGCGCGAGACATTTCGAGAACGATCCGCAATGCAGGACGAGCCCGCTGTCGTCATACAGTTTCGCGGGCCGCGTGGGCGCAGTGCCGAACTGCAGTTCGCCATATACGTCGTCCTCGATCAGCGGCACGCCGCGCGACGCGAGCAGGTCGATCAGCGCGCGCTTGCGCTCGTCGGTCAGCGTCGCGCCGGTCGGGTTGTGGAATGACGTCATGAACCAGCACGCGCGTACCGGATGCGTGTCGAGCGCCTCGGCGAGCGCGTCGAGGTCGAGGCCCGTGCGCGGGTCGACCGGAATCTCGACGGCCTTCAGATGCAGGCACTGGACGGCCTGCAGCACCGCGTGGAAGGCCGGCCGTTCGATCGCGACGATGTCGCCCGGGCGCGTCAGCGCCTGCAAGCTGAGCGTCAGCGCTTCGGTCGCGCCCGTCGTGATGACGATTTCCTCCAGCGGCAGCGACGCGCCCGCGTTCAGGTAGCGCAACGCGATCTGGCGGCGCAGTGCTTCATTGCCGGGCGGCAAGCCTTCGAGCAGTTTCGTGCGGTCCATGTGGCGGGCGGCCGACGCCACCTGACGCCACAGGCTGCTCATCGGGAACAGCGAATAGCTCGCGAATGCCGAGCCGAGCGGCACGATGTCGTCGCATTTGAGCGAGTCGAGCAGGCGGAACAGCACATCGTCATCGCCGGTTTGCGCGGCGTCGTTCTGCGCGGCGTCGTTCTGCGCGGCGCCCGGCTTGCGCGGCGGATCGCGGCCGAACCGCACGTGCTTGTCCGCGACGTTCGCCACGAAATAACCCGAGCGCGCCCGCGCGACGATCAGGCCCTCGCTTTCGAGCGCGTAGTACGCACGAAACACCGTGGACGGGCTCACCCGATACGCGCGGCATGCAGCGCGCACGGTAGGGATGCGCGCGCCGGCCGCCAGGTCGCCGCGCCGGATCGCGTCGGCGATCGTCTGCGCCAGCACCGCATAGCGCTTCATGCATGTCCCCCGGCCGTTGTGCCCTGATGACAAAGAGTAGTACGGCAGCCGTCACGTGCAAGCGCGCCCCAAATCGCTGATCCGTATGTTTTATCGGCGCTCTGATCCTGTTCTTTCGTCTGACGAACGGGCATCCTCCCGCAAGCTTTGTTCCCGCTGTCCGACCGATACGGAATTCACGCAGCCCGACCGCGAATCCGTGACGTCCGCGCGTGTCGCGCGAGTCCTTTTTTGCGGCGTCCTTACCTTACCCGGAAGTATCCAGCGTGAAACTGAATACCCTCGTCGCGGGCCTCGTGGCCGGCATCGCCCTCAACCTGTTCAGCGGAGTGGCCGCCGCAGCCTGCGTCAACAATCCCGCCGCCCAGCCGAACGCGACGTTCCCCGCCGCGCTGACCGGCAAGCTCGTCTACCACAGCTACGTCAAGTACGGCGACGGCACGAGCCAGCTGTTCCTGTACGATTTCTCGGCCCATACGCTGACGCAGCTCAGCAAGAGCGCGTGGGGCATCACCGATCCGATGAACGGTGTGTTCAGCCCCGACGGCAAGTGGCTCGCGTTCATGGGCATCAGCAACGGCGCATGGAACGTGTTCATGCTGCAGCTCGGCGCCGGTACGCCGCCCGTCAACATGACGAACAGCACGGGCGCCACGCGCAACGAAGACCCGAAGTTCAGCACGGACGGCAAGACGCTCGTGTTCAAGCAAAACGGCGACGTGAAGCAGGCGACGCTGTCGTACACGAGCGCGGGCCCGGTGTTCACGTCGGTCGTGAGCCTGACGAATGCGCCGGCCGGCGCCGAATACTCGATGCCGTTCCTCGCACCGGACGCGAGCGCCGTGTACTACGCGACCGGCACCGGCTCGAACATGGGGCTGATGAAGCGCACGATCGCCACCGGCGCGACCGCCGTGTTCGATCGTCCGGCCGGGCTGCAGACGTACTACCCGACCGTGCGTGCGGACGGCATGGTGTACTACGCGCGCTGGAAGGACAGCGGCGGGGCCGACCAGATCTATGCGAAGACGGCCGACCCGGCCTCGACGCCGAGCGCGCTGGCGCTCAACGACTGCATGAGCAACAACTCGGACCCGGCACCCGTCAGTGGTACGAATTACCTGTTTTTCTCGTCGACGACGGCGGGCGGTTATCAGCTCTATGTCGGCGACGTGACGACCGGTCAGCGCTGGAGCCTGTCGCAGTTCGGCGTGAATGCCGACGCGACGAAGGCGAAGCTCGGGGCGAACTACTACGGCGGTCCTGCCGCGGCTCGTACGCTGCTGTCGCAGGGGCGGCCGGCCGCGGCGTCGGCGAGCTACAACGCGTCGCTCACGGCGGACAAGGCATTCGACGGCAACACGACGGGCACGCGCTGGGATTCGCCGGAAGGCGCGGGCGTCGATCCGCAATGGATCTCGGTCGATCTCGGTGCGACGAAGACCATCAGCAGCATCGATCTGTACTGGGATGCGGGCGCGCTCGTCTACCAGATCCAGACGTCGAACGACAACGTGAACTGGACGACGATCTACTCGACGAGCAACGGCGTGTCGTACAGCCATGTTACGTTGCCGAACCTGAACGGGCACGGGCGCTACGTGCGGATGCTCGGCACGAAGCGGGCGACGCAGTGGGGGTATTCGCTCTATGAAATGCAGGTGTGGGGATCGTAAGCGCAAACGGAAAGCGGCCTTCGAGGCCGCTTTTTTGCATCAGGTACTGCCCGCCTCACGCATGCAGCACACGCGCCGGAAACGCCGGCGCAGCACTCGCCGCACCCTGCGCGAGCGGCGCGACCTGCTTGCGGCGTTCGCGCGTCGGCGCGACGCCGAACGCATCGCGATAGCTCTTGCTGAAGTGGCATGCCGACTGGAAGCCGCATGCCATCGTGATGTGCATGATCGACATGTCGGTCTGCAGCAGCAGCTCGCGTGCACGGCGCAGCCGCAGCGTCAGGTAGTAGTGCGTCGGTGTCATCCCGAGATGCTCGCGGAACAGGCGCTGCAATTGCCGCTGCGACATGTTCGCGAGCCGCGCGAGTTCCTCGCGCGACAGCGGTTCCTCGATGTTGTTCTCCATCAGCGAGATCACTTCGAACAGCGACTTGTTCGCCGAGCCGAGGCGAGCAACAAGCGGCATGCGCTGCTGCGCGCTCGTGTCGCGTACGTGTTCGACGATGAACTGCTCGGCGATCTGCGTGACGCGCGCGGTGCCGACGCGCGCGGCGATCAGGTTCAGCATCATGTCGAGCGGTGCGACGCCGCCCGTGCACGTGATGCGGTCGCGATCGATCACGAACAGTTCCTTCAGGAAGCGCGTGTCCGGAAACTCTTCCTTCAGCGCCGACATGTTCTCCCAGTGGATCGCGCACGCGTAGCCCGCGAGCAGCCCCGATTTCGCGAGGGCATAGGTGCCCGTGCACAGGCTGCCGAGCGGGATGCCCGAGCGCGCGAAGCGGCGCAGGGTCGACAGATGGGCGGGCGTGGTCGCGCGCTGTACGTCGACGCCGCCGCACACGAACACGATGTCGGGCTGCCCCGCGCATTCGGCCGGGCCCGTGTCGACCGTGAGGCCGTTGCTCGCCGTGACCGGGCCGCCGTCCGGGCTGATTACCGACCAGCGGTAGAGCGGCTGGCCGCTCAGGTAGTTCGCCATCCGAAGCACCTCGATCGCATTGGTGAACGCGATCATCGTGAAGTTCGGTAACGGCATGAACGCGAAGTGGGACAGCGACGCTGTGCGGTCGGGCGACATGGGGAGCGTTCCTTGAATCTCTAATAGCTTTTGGCCCGGGGCACGGATCGGGCTGCGGTATTGTGTGAGCGAGTGCAACAAGCGTGCCATACGGCTAAACCCTAGCTCCATACGTTGTCTGGGCATCGGGCCGTTGTTGCGCTGCACCGTATCCGGGAGACGCCGCACGCGAACGTGCGGCAAACGCACTGCCGGTGTGCGTGTCCATAGGTGAATCAACGACACCGTTTTGGGCGGTCGCCCCGAAAAGCACGACCGGTCACTTGTACAAAACGGACGTGCATGGCGGAAAAGGCAAAGAACGCGTCTAAATTCATCAATCCGCCGAAAATCCGAACGACAAGAATAGAGCCGTCGGCAGCCTTGCACTGGAAGCGTGGGAAACCCAGGCACGGCGGGCCTTGAGCTTCGGTTGCAGCCCTTTATTCTTCGTCACGGACGCCCTATGTCGAACACCCAGCCTTTCTTCTCGCAGCCCCTTGCCGAGCGCGACGCGCCGGTGCGCAGCGCCATCCTGAAGGAACTCGAGCGTCAGCAGTCGCAGGTCGAGCTGATCGCGTCGGAAAACATCGTGTCGCGCGCCGTGCTCGAGGCGCAGGGCTCGGTACTGACCAACAAGTACGCGGAAGGCTATCCCGGCAAGCGCTACTACGGCGGCTGCGAATTCGCCGATGAAGTCGAGGCGCTCGCGATCGACCGTGTGAAGCAGATCTTCAACGCCGGCTATGCGAACGTGCAGCCGCACTCGGGCGCGCAGGCGAACGGCTCGGTGATGCTCGCGCTGGCGAAGCCGGGCGACACGGTGCTCGGCATGTCGCTGGATGCCGGCGGCCACCTGACGCACGGCGCGAAGCCGGCGCTGTCGGGCAAGTGGTTCAATGCCGTGCAGTACGGCGTGAACCGCGACACGCTGCGCATCGACTACGACCAGGTCGAGGCCCTTGCCCACGAGCACAAGCCGAACCTCATCATCGCCGGCTTCTCGGCATACCCGCGCGCGCTCGACTTTGCACGCTTTCGCGCGATCGCCGACAGCGTCGGCGCGAAGCTGATGGTCGACATGGCGCACATCGCGGGCGTGATCGCTGCGGGCCGCCATGCGAACCCGGTCGAACACGCGCACGTCGTCACGTCGACCACGCACAAGACGCTGCGCGGCCCGCGCGGCGGCTTCGTGCTGACCAACGACGAGGAGATCGCGAAGAAGATCAACTCGGCCGTGTTCCCCGGCCTGCAGGGCGGCCCGCTGATGCACGTGATCGCCGGCAAGGCCGTCGCGTTCGGCGAAGTGCTGCACGCGGACTTCAAGACCTACATCGACAACGTGCTCGCGAACGCGCAGGCGCTCGGCGAAGTGCTGAAGGCCGGCGGCGTCGATCTCGTCACGGGCGGCACCGACAACCACCTGCTGCTGGTCGACCTGCGCCCGAAGGGCCTGAAGGGCGCGCCGGTCGAGCAGGCGCTGGAACGCGCGGGCATCACCTGCAACAAGAACGGCATCCCGTTCGACACCGAGAAGCCGACCGTCACGTCGGGCATCCGTCTCGGCACGCCGGCCGGCACGACGCGCGGTTTCGGCGTCGCGGAGTTCCGTGAAGTCGGCCGCCTGATCCTCGAAGTGTTCGACGCACTGCGGGCGAACCCGGAAGGCGACCCCGCAACCGAACAGCGCGTGCGCCGCGAGATCTTCGCGCTCTGCGAGCGCTTCCCGATCTATTGATCGACCCCACAAGAACAGTCACACGAGCGAGAGCAGATATGAGCACGCTGCATCAGGACAGCATCATCATCGACGGACTGAACATCTCGAAGTTCGAGAAGCCGGTGTTCGAGGACATGCGAAAGGGCGGTATCACGGCCGCGAACTGCACGGTGTCGGTGTGGGAGAACTTCACCAAGACCGTCGACAACATCGGCGTGATGAAGAAGAAGATCCGCGACAACGGCGAGCTGCTGACGCTCGTGCGCACGACGGACGACATCTTCCGCGCGAAGAAGGAAGGCAAGACCGGGATCATCCTCGGCTTCCAGAACGCGCATGCGTTCGAGGACAACCTCGGCTACATCGAAGCGTTCGCCGACATGGGCGTGCGCGTCGTGCAGCTCTGCTACAACACGCAGAACCTGGTCGGTACCGGCTGCTACGAACGCGACGGCGGGTTGTCGGACTTCGGCCGCGAAGTGATCACCGAGATGAACCGCGTCGGCATCATGGTCGACCTGTCGCATGTGGGCGGCAACACGTCGTCGGAAGCGATCGCGTTCTCGAAGAAGCCGGTGTGTTACTCGCACTGCCTGCCGTCGGGCCTGAAGGAACATCCGCGCAACAAGAGCGACGCGCAGCTGAAGGAGATCGCCGATGCGGGCGGCTTCGTCGGCGTGACGATGTTCGCGCCGTTCCTGAAGCGCGGCATCGAAGCGAACATCGACGACTACATCGAGGCGATCGACTACGTCGTGAACCTGATCGGCGAAGACGCGGTCGGCATCGGCACGGACTTCACGCAGGATTTCGCGAAGGAATTCTTCGACATGCTGACGCATGACAAGGGCCGTTATCGCCAACTGACGAACTTCGGCAAGGTGATCAACCCGGACGGCATCCGCACGATCGGCGAATTCCCGAACCTGACCGCCGCGATGGAGCGCCACGGCTGGAGCGAGTCGCGCATCCGCAAGATCATGGGCGAGAACTGGGTGCGTGTGTTCAAGGACGTGTGGGGCGCGTAAGCCCTCACCGAGCCGAACCGCTCCCTTCGTTTCAACATAAAAAAATCGGGACGTGCCCGCGCAAGCAGCGTGGGCGCGCGGACGATGTCGCGCCGGCGCACCGAGCCGCGCGGCCAATTTCCTCACGGAGTCACCACGATGCAACCGCAACTGCCGATCAACGTCGATCCCGATACCGGCGTCTGGACCACCGACGCGCTGCCGATGCTGTACGTGCCGCGCCACTTCTTCACGAACAACCACGTTGCCGTCGAGGAAGCGCTCGGCGTCGAAGCGTATGCCGAGATCCTCTACAAGGCCGGCTACAAATCCGCCTACCACTGGTGCGACAAGGAAGCGAAGCAGCACGGCATCACCGGCATGGCCGTGTTCGAGCATTACCTGAAGCGCCTGTCGCAACGCGGCTGGGGCCTGTTCTCGATTATCGAGGCCGATCCGGCGAGCGCACGCGCGAAGATCGAGCTGCGCCACTCGTCGTTCGTGCTCCAGCAACCGGGCAAGGAAGGCAAGCTCTGCTACATGTTCGCGGGCTGGTTCGCGGGCGCGATGGACTGGGTCAACGACACGACGCCGGAAGGCAAGGGCGCGCCGCGTGCGTACTCGAAGGAAGTGCAGTGCGCGGCCGAGCATCACGACCACTGCGTCTTCGAAGTGTCGCCGATCGCGCACTGATGCACTGACGCATTGATTCACTGAAGCAGAACAACACCCGCAACACGAGACATTCGAACGCCAGAGGTCGCCAGCGATGCGTTATCCCCACCTGTTCAAACCCATGCAGCTGAACCAGCTGACGCTGCGCAACCGGATCGTCAGCACCGCGCACGCGGAGGTGTACGCCGAGCCGGGCGGCCTGCCGGGCGACCGCTATATCCGCTACTACGAAGAAAAGGCGAAGGGTGGCGTCGGCCTGGCCATCTGCGGCGGGTCGAGCCCGGTGTCGATCGACAGCCCGCAAGGCTGGTGGAAATCGGTGAACCTGTCGACCGACAAGATCATCGATCCGCTCACGCGTCTGGCCGACACGATGCACAAGCACGGCGCGAAGATCATGATCCAGGCGACGCACATGGGCCGCCGCTCGTCGTTTCACGGCGAGCACTGGCCGCACCTGATGTCGCCGTCGGGCGTGCGCGAGCCCGTGCACCGCGGCAACGCGAAGATCATCGAGATCGAGGAAATTCGCCGCATCATCGGCGATTTCGCGGCGGCCGCGAAGCGCGTGAAGGCGGCGGGCATGGACGGCATCGAAATCTCCGCCGCGCACCAGCACCTGATCGACCAGTTCTGGAGCAAGCGTTCGAACCACCGCACCGACGAATGGGGCGGCAGCCTCGAAAACCGCCTGCGCTTCGGCATCGAAGTGCTGACGGCCGTGCGCGAGGCGGTCGGCAAGGATTTCTGCGTCGGCCTGCGCATGTGCGGCGACGAATTCCACGAGGACGGCCTCGATCACGAAGCGCTGAAGGAAATCGCGCAGGCGATGTCGGAGACGGGCCTGATCGACTACCTGAGCGTGGTCGGCTCGGGCGGCGATACGCACAACACGATCGCCAACTGCATGCCGCCGATGGCGTTGCCGCCGGAGCCGTTCGTGCACCTCGCGGCCGGCATCAAGTCGGTCGTGAAGATTCCGGTGATGCACGCGCAGAGCATCCGCGATGCGGGCCAGGCCGAGCGCCTGCTCGCGAACGGGATGATCGACCTGGTCGGCATGACGCGCGCGCAGATCGCCGATCCGCACATGGTGATCAAGATCCGCGACGGCCGCGAGGACGAAATCAAGCAGTGCGTCGGCGCGAACTACTGCATCGACCGCCAGTACAACGGCCTCGACGTGCTGTGCATCCAGAACGCGGCGACGTCGCGCGAAGCGACGATGCCGCACATCATCGAGAAGTCGCGCGGCCCGAAGCGCAAGGTCGTGGTGGTCGGTGCCGGCCCTGCGGGCCTCGAGGCCGCGCGTGTCGCGAAGCTGCGCGGCCACGACGTCGTGCTGTTCGAGAAGAACGCGGAAGTGGGCGGCCAGGTGATGATCGCCGCGAAGGCGCCGCAGCGCGAGCAGATGTCGGGGATCATCCGCTGGTTCGACATGGAAACGAAGCGTCTGGGTGTCGACCGGCGCCTCGGCGTGGCCGCCGACGAGAAGATGATCATGGCCGAGAAGCCGGACATCGTCGTGCTCGCGACGGGCGGGTCGAGCTTCACGTGGCAGGTGCCGGCGTGGGGCGTCGCCGAAGGTCTCGCCGTCAGCGCGTGGGACATCCTGACCGGCAAGGTCGAGCCGAAGCAGAACGTGCTGCTGTTCGACGGCGTGAGCACCCATGCGGGCGCGGGCGTGGCCGACTTCATGGCGAGCCGCGGCTCGAAGGTCGAGGTCGTCACGCCGGACGTGAAGGTGGCCGACGATTGCGGCGGCACGACGTTCCCGATCTTCTATCGCCGCCTGTACGCGTTCGGCGTGATTCCGACGCCGAACACGATGCTCGATCGCGTCTATGAAGAGAACGGCAAGATGATCGCCGTGCTGCGCAACGAGTACACGGAAGAACTGGAAGAGCGCGCGGTCGACCAGGTCGTGATCGAGAACGGCTCGTCGCCGAACGACGAGCTGTACTGGAAGCTCAAGCCGGAATCGGTGAACCGCGGCCAGATCGATCCGCACACGCTGTTCGCGGCCGAGCCGCAACCGTGCCTGTCGGAAGAACTCGGCAACGGCCGTTTCCTGCTGTTCCGTGTCGGCGACTGCATCTCGATGCACAACGTCCATGGTGCGATCTACGACTCGCTGCGTCTCGTGAAGGATTTCTAAAAGATGAACCTGTCCTTCCTCATTACCGCCCTGTTGTGGCTGTCGGTGGCGGGGCTCGCGTTCGCGGTCGCGAAGCGCTCGTCCTACTGGCGTCTGGGCCGCGCCACGGCGCCCGGCTCGTTCGGCGTCGCGAACCTGTTCGCGATTCCGAAGCGTTATTTCGTCGACCTGCACCACGTGGTCGCCCGCGATCCGTACATCGCGAAGACCCACGTCGCGACCGCCGGCGGCGCGATCGGCGCGCTCGCGCTGGTGTTCGTCAACTACGGCCTCGCGATCTACTCGCCGTGGCTCGACAAGCTGATCTTCCTCGCGGCGCTCGCGATGCTGGTCGGCGCGGTGTTCGTGTGGCGTCGACGTGCAGCCAAGGACGTGCCGGCGCGCCTGTCGCGCGGCCCGTGGAACACGCTGCCCTGGCTGCTCGGTTCGTTCGCGCTCGGCCTCGTGCTGTTCATGCTGGTGCCGACCGGCGCGATGTCGGGTGCGTTCGCGGTGCTCTGCGCGCTGCTGATCGGCGTCGGCGCGTTCACGATGACGGTCGGCGCCGCGAAGGGCGGCCCGATGAAGCATGCGATCGCCGGGCTGCTGCATCTCGCGTTCCACCCGCGCCAGGAGCGTTTCGCGGCCACGCGCGAATCGTTCACCGGCAACGGCACGGCCACGCCGCCAACCGCACTGAAGCTGCCGGACATCGAGCATCAGGAGTACGGCGTCGCGAAGCCGGTCGAATTCCGCTGGAACCAGTTGCTGAGCTTCGACGCATGCGTGCAGTGCGGCAAGTGCGAGGCCGCGTGCCCCGCGTTCGCGTCGGGCCAGCCGCTGAATCCGAAGAAGCTGATCCAGGATCTCGTGGTCGGGATGGCCGGCGGCTCCGATGCGGCCTACGCGGGCAGCCCGTCGCCGGGCATCCCGGTCGGCCAGCATCGCGGCGAACCGAACGGCCCGATCGTGTCGGGCCTGATCGAGGAACAGACGCTGTGGTCGTGCACCACCTGCCGCGCGTGCGTGCAGGAGTGCCCGATGCTGATCGAACACGTCGACGCGATCGTCGACATGCGCCGCAACCGCACGCTCGTGCACGGCACGGTGCCGGGCAAGGGCCAGGAAGTGCTCGCGAACCTGCGCGAGACGGGCACGATGGGCGGCTACGACACGGCCGCGCGCTACGACTGGTCGGTCGACCTGAGCGCGCCGGTCGCGCAGCCGGGCAAGCCGGTCGACGTGCTGTTCGTCGCGGGCGAAGGTGCGTTCGACATGCGTTACCAGCGCACGCTGCGTGCGTTCGTGAAGGTGCTGAACAAGGCGGGCGTCGACTATGCGGTGCTCGGCTCGACCGAGACCGACACGGGCGACGTCGCGCGCCGGCTCGGCGACGAAGCGACGTTCCAGCAGATGGCGAAGCGCCTGATCGGCACGCTCGGCACGCTGTCGTACCAGCAGATCGTGACGGCCGACCCGCACGTGATGCACAGCCTGCGCAACGAATACCGCGCGCTCGGGCTGTGTGTGACGGTCAAGCATCACACGACCTATCTGGCCGAACTGGCCGACAGCGGCAAGATCGCGCCGAAGGCCGTCGAGGCGCTGCAGGAGAAGCGCACGACCTACCACGATCCCTGCTACCTCGGCCGCTACAACGGCGAAACGGAAGCGCCGCGCAAGCTGCTGAAGACGATCGGCATCCAGGTCGTCGAGATGGAGCGCAACGGCATGCGCGGCCGCTGCTGCGGCGGTGGCGGCGGTGCGCCGCTGACCGACGTCCCCGGCAAGCAGCGCATCCCGGACATCCGCATCGCCGACGCGCGCACGATCGGCGCGGACGTCGTCGCGGTGGCTTGCCCGAATTGCACGGCCATGCTCGAAGGCGTCGTGGGCCCGCGCCCCGACGTGCTCGACGTCGCCGAACTCGTCGCCGCCTCGCTGGAGTGAATCGATGAATACGATCAAACGAATCGATCCGCGCCGGCCGTTCATCATCACGGCCGCCGGCCTGAAGCGCATCACGCTCGGTGAGGAAGGCAGCGCCGATGCGAACGCCGCGCAATGGTCCGCGCATGGTCATGGCGCCGCGGCCGCGAAGCCGCGCCGCGCGCTGCAGGACCCGAAGCACGTGATGCTGGTGGTCGCGCACAGCGAACGCGGCGCGCTCGACGACCATTCACGGCAGGCGATCGCCGCCGCCGCCGTGCTCGCCGATGCGCAGACGGAAGTCGCGCTGCTGGCATTCGGCGAACTGAAGGATGACGTCGCGGAACTCGGCGTCGACAAGCTGATCGAGCTGGCCGGCTTCGATCGCCGTGCGTTCGATCCCGAAAGCGAACTGCAAGCATTGCAGGCCTGCGTGGCCGCACTCGCACCGAAACACGTGTTCGTGCCCGACAACGCGACGGGCGACGGCGATCTCGGCCGGCGTTACGCGGCGGCCGCCGGCGCGAGCGTCGCGACCCACGTCGTCGAGATCGACGCGAAGCATGTGGGCGCGTATGCGCACGCGGGGCGTGCGTTCGCGACCCGTGCGCTGCCCGACGTGATCCTGCTCGCGCAGAACGCGGTGGACGCGAAGCTGCCGTTCGTCGGCGCGGGCGAACGCCTGGCCGCCGATTTCATCCGCCCGGCGCATGACGCCGCGCAGCCGTACCGCGATCTCGGGCTCGACGAAATCGACGCGGCCCAGGTCGCGCTCGAGGAAGCCGATTTCATCGTGTCGGCCGGCAACGGCGTGTCCGACATCGGCGCGTTCGAGCGGCTCGCCAGCGTGTTCGGCGCGGCGATCGGCGCAAGCCGTGTCGCGGTCGACAACGGCCACTTCACGCGCGACAAGCAGGTCGGCGCGACCGGCAAGACGGTCGAGGCAAGCGTGTACATCGCGTTCGGCATCTCGGGCGCGGTGCAGCATTTGCAGGGGATCAAGGACTGCCGCCACGTGATCGCGGTCAACCTCGACGGCAGCGCGCCGATCGCGAAGCGCGCGAACCTGACGGTAGTCGGCGACGCGCAGGCGACGATCGCCGCGCTGATCGAACAGGTCCAGGCCGCGCGGGCCGCGCGCGGCGAATCGCCGGCCGCGGCCGGTACCCGTGAACCCGAAGGAGTCGCCGCATGAACGCCCCTCGTCCCTTGCAACGCATCGCGGTGCTCGTGTCCGTCGGCCGGCACCCGGTCAGCGGCGTCGCGCGCTACAGCCGCAACGACGCGGCCGCGCTCGAAACCGGCCGGCAGCTCGCCGAGCAGCATCGCGCGACGCTCGACGTGATCCACGCGGGCGACCCCGCGAATTCGGCGCTGGCCGAGTATCTCGCGCTCGGTGCGCGGGAGGTCGAGGTGCTGGCCTGCCGCGACGGCGATGATGCCGTGCACGCGCTCGCCGCGCGCGTCGAAGGCTACGACCTCGTGCTGACCGGCACGCGCGCCGAGGGCGCGTACGACACCGGGATGCTGCCGTACCGCGTCGCCGCGGCACTCGGCTATCCGCTCGTCGGCTCGGCCGTCGACGTGACGGTCGAGGGCGGCCGTGCGGCGGTCCGGCAATTTTTGCCGAAAGGGCTGCGGCGGCGTGTCGACGCGGCGCTGCCGGCCGTCGTCGCCGTCCATCCGCTCGCGGGTGTCGAGCCGCGCTATGCGTATGCGCGGCTGCGCGCCGGCGCGATCCGGCCGGCGCTCGCGGCGCCCGGTGCGGACGCCGACGCCACCGCGTGGACGGTCGGCCCGGTCGAGCGTAAACCCGTAAAACTGGTCGCCGCCGAGAAGCGCTCCGGGCATGCCCGGATGCTGTCCGCGACGACGACCGAAAGCCGTGGCGGCAACGTCGTAAATGAAGGGAGTTCGGTCGAAAAAGCACAAGTGATCCTCGCGTATTTGCGCGAGCATCAGCTCATCGACTACTGATTTTGATGCCTGTCGGCAAGAAACCCAGGGATGCAAGGAATCCGGAGCAAACGATGAAAGTATCGGCAGACATTCGTGCATTGATCGAGCGGCGCAAGGAAGGGCACAGCCTCGACGCACCGTTCTACACGAGCGAGGACATCTTCGCGCTCGACATGGAGGCGATTTTCCGCCAGCACTGGATCCAGGTGGCGATCGAACCGGACATTCCCGAGCCGGGCGATTACGTGACGGTGCAGCTGGGCAACGATTCGATCCTGATCGTGCGCGACGACGACATGGCGATCCGCGCGTTCCACAACGTGTGCCGTCACCGCGGCGCGCGTCTGTGCAACGAAGATAAAGGTTCGGTCGGCAACATCGTGTGCCCGTACCACAGCTGGACCTACAACCTGACGGGCCAGCTGATGTTCGCGGAGCACATGGGCGAGAAGTTCGACCGTTGCAAGCACAGCCTGAAGACGGTGCACGTCGAGAATCTCGCGGGCCTGATCTTCATCTGCCTCGCCGACGAGCCGCCGGTCGATTTCGCGCAGATGCGCGCCGAGATGGAGCCGTACCTGCTGCCGCACGACCTGCCGAACACCAAGATCGCCGCGCAGATCGACATCATCGAGGAAGGCAACTGGAAGCTCACGATGGAGAACAACCGCGAGTGCTATCACTGCGTCGCGAACCATCCGGAGCTGACGATCTCGCTGTACGAATACGGCTTCGGCTACCAGCGTTCCGACGCGAACGCCGAGGGCATGGACGCGTTCGCCGAAACCTGCGTGCGGCGCGGCAAGGAGTGGGCCGAGATGGGCCTGCCGTCCGCCGAAATCGAAAAGCTGCTCGACGTGACGGGTTTCCGCACGCAGCGTCTGCCGCTCGACCGTCACGGCGAATCGCAGACGCTCGATGCGAAGGTCGCGTCGAAGAAGCTGCTCGGCGGCTTCGACAAGGCGGACCTCGGCGGGCTGTCGTTCTGGACGCAGCCGAACTCGTGGCACCACTTCATGAGCGATCACATCGTGACGTTCTCGGTGATTCCGCTGTCGGCCGGCAAGACGCTCGTGCGCACGAAGTGGCTCGTGCACAAGGACGCGAAGGAAGGCATCGACTACGACGTGAAGAACCTCACGGCCGTGTGGAACGCGACCAACGACCAGGATCGCGCGCTCGTCGAATTCTCGCAGCGCGGCGCGAACAGCAGCGCGTACGAGCCGGGCCCGTATTCGCCGTACACGGAAGGTCTCGTCGAAAAATTCTCGGCCTGGTACATCGGCCGGCTCGCCGAAAAAACCGGCGCGTAGTATCCAGCAGCGTATAAGCGGAGCAAGACATGATGCGAGATGCGGCCAATTTCGAGCCGGCGGACAGCCGGGTGACGCACCCGGCGTTCTGGAACGCGCTGCCCGAGCGCTGGACGAGCGACGTCGAGGAAACGCTGGTGTGCTGCCACGTGCGGCAGGAAACCCACGACGTGAAGAGTTTCTTCTTCCGTTCGCCGCAGGGCCGCACGTTCTCGTTCGAGCCCGGGCAGTTCATCACGCTCGAGCTCGACATCGACGGCGAGACGATCAACCGCTGCTACACGATCTCGTCGTCGCCGGCGCGGCCGCACACGATTTCGATCACGGTCAAGCGCGTGCCGGGCGGCAAGGTGTCGAACTGGCTGCACGACAACCTGCAGCCGGGCGCGGCGGTGCGCGTGCTCGGCCCGGCCGGCGAATTCACCTGCGCACGGCATCCGGCGCGCAAGTACCTGTTCCTGTCGGCCGGCTCGGGCGTCACGCCGCTGATGTCGATGAGCCGCGCGCACCACGATCTCGCGGAGGATCGCGACATCCTGTTCGTGCACAGCGCTCGCACGCCGGACGACATCATCTTCGCGCGCGAGCTCGACCTGATCGCGTCGAACCATACGAATTTCCGCACGTCGTTCGTCGTCGAGCGCGTCGGCGCACGTACCAACTGGCCGGGCGTCACGGGCTTCCTGACGCTGCCGCTGCTCAAGCTGATCGCGCCGGATTTCATGGAACGCGAGATCTTCACGTGCGGCCCCGCGCCGTACATGAAGGCCGTGCGCGACCTGCTCGACGAAGCCGGCTTCGATCGCAAGCAGTATCACGAGGAAAGCTTCTCGTTCGAAACGCTCGCGCAGACCGCGAGCGACGAAGTACTCGCCGAACTCGTGCCGGCCGCCGACGGCGTCGACGCCGCGACGAAGCAGTACACGGTCAGCTTCGCGAAGAGCAACCGCGAGATCGCGTGCGGCTCGCAGCAGCACGTGCTCGACGCGGCGCGCCAGTCGGGCGTGCGGCTGCCCGCCTCGTGCACGCAGGGCATGTGCGGCACCTGCAAGGTGAAGCTCGTGTCGGGGCAGGTCGAGATGAAGCACAACGGCGGTATCCGCCAGCGCGAAATCGATCAGGGGATGGTGCTGCTGTGCTGCAGCAAGCCGCTGTCGGATCTGGTGATCGACAAGTAGTCGAAGCACACCATCGGCTGCCCGGGCGCGTCGCGTCCGGACAAGCATCTGTCGGAAAACAACGATACCGCGGATTTGTGGTTGAAGAACCTAGAGAGACAACGCGCACGGTGCGCAGACCAAGGAGATCGACCATGAAACTGTTCGGAAAACTGTTGTGGACCGGCACCCTGTCGGCGATGGTGGCATTGAGCGCATCGGCGCTCGCCGATACGAAGCCCACGCTGAAGATCGGCTACGTCGAAGGCTGGGACGACAGCGTCGCGACGTCGAACGTCGCGGCCCGCGTGATCGAGAAGAAGCTCGGCTACGAGGTCAAGCTCGTGCCGGTCGCGGCCGGCATCATGTGGCAAGGCGTCGCGCGCGGCGATCTCGATGCGACGCTGTCCGCTTGGCTGCCGGTCACGCACGGCTCGTACTGGGACGAGTACAAGGCCAAGGTCGTCGACCTCGGCGCGAATTTCCCCGATGCGAAGATCGGCCTGATCGTACCCGCGTACGTGAAGGCGAAGAGCATCGACGACCTGAATGCGGAGAAGGGCAGCTTCGGCGGCCGGATCGTCGGCATCGATGCGGGCGCCGGCGTGATGCGCAAGACCGACGACGCGATCAAGAGCTACGGGCTGAACTACACGCTGATGCCCAGCTCGGGCAGCGCGATGACGGCCGAGTTGTCGCGTTCGGTCGGCGCGAACAAGCCGGTGATCGTGACCGGCTGGGCGCCGCACTGGATGTTCGCGAAGTGGAAGCTGCGCTTCCTCGAGGATCCGAAGAAGGTGTTCGGCGGCGCCGAGCACGTCGACAGTGTCGTGAATCCGGGCCTCGAAACCAAGGCGAAGCCGGTCGTCGCGTTCCTGAAGAAATTCCAGTGGAAGCCGGGTGAAATCGACAGCGTGATGCTGGCGATCCAGAACGGCTCGAAGCCGGAAGCGGCCGCGGATGCGTGGATTGCGGCGCATGCCGACCGCGTGAATTCGTGGACGGAAGGCGCACAGTAAGCACCTCGAGCTACGTCGTAAGAAACATCAAAAAAATACGCCGGGAATGGCATGCAGGAATCCGAAATAATACGGATGCAATGCGGCCATATCCCGGAATTCTTTTGCGGATTCTGCAAAAAAGCGCGTAAGTTGTTACACTAGCGCCCTTGTGCGGAGTCATCTGCTTTGTATCGGAGCAGCGTAAGCGCTAAAGCGCTAACACTGATCGAGAGGAGGAATTGGATGAGTCAGGCAGGACTGCGTGCTAATCGCACCAGTGATGTTGAGGCAACCATCTCACATGATTCGACGGGCCATACGCTGCACCGTGGCCTGACCTGGAAAGACGCTTTTTGGGTGACGAGCGGCGTGCCGGCAGGCGTGCTGTTCACGATCGGCGGCGTATGCGCGACGATCGGCCAGCCCGCGTGGGCGATCTGGATCGCCGCGATCACGATGGGGCTGATTCAAAGCGCGACTTATGCGGAAATATCCGGGCTATTTCCCCATAAATCGGGCGGCGCGTCCGTGTATGGCGCGATTGGCTGGGTGCGTTACAGCAAGCTGATTGCCCCGGTTTCCGTGTGGTGCAACTGGCTCGCGTGGTCGCCGATGCTTGCACTCGGCTGCGGCCTCGCGGCGAGCTACGCGCTCACGAGTCTCTTTCCCGCCAATGCGGCGGTGCTGCACTGGCAGCTCAAGGTTGCGGATCTCGGGTTCATCAAGCCGGGTCTATCCCTGCGGATCAACGCGACGTTCATCATCGCGACGATTCTGCTTCTCATCACGTTCAAGCTTCAGCACAGCGGTGCGTCGAAGGCTGCACGTACGCAGCGCATTCTCGGCATTGCATCGCTCACGCCGCTCCTGATCGTCGGCATCGTGCCGTTCGTCACCGGCGACGTGCCGATGTCGAACCTGCTGCCGCTCTTGCCGCTTGGTCACGACGCACAGGGCAACCTCACGGCCGCGAGCTTCGGTTCGTGGAACGGGCAGGGCGTGACGATGGCGCTCGGCGCGATGTTCATGGCTGGCTGGGCCTCGTACGGTTTCGAAACGGCCGTCTGCTACACGCGTGAGTTCCGCGATCCGCGGCGCGACACCGCGAAGGCGATCTTCTGGTCGGGCGCGCTGTGTCTCGTCGTGATGACGCTCGTGCCGATGGCGTTCCAGGGTGCGCTCGGCACGCAGGCGATGCTCGATCCGTCGATCGGCGACGGCACGGGCGTCGCGGCCGCGATGGCGAAGATCGTCGGTGGCGGCGCGTGGGTCGCGAATGCGGTCGTCGTGATGCTGATGCTGTCGATCCTGCTGATCGTGATGACGTCGATGATGGGTTCGTCGCGCACGCTGTACCAGGCATCGGTCGACGGCTGGCTGCCGAAGTACCTGTCGCACGTGAACGAGCACGGCTCGCCCACGCGTGCGATGTGGACCGATCTCGGCTTCAACCTCGTGTTGCTGATGATGTCGGACTACATGACGGTGCTGTCGATCTCGAACGTCTGCTACATGCTGTTCGTATTCCTGAATCTTCAGTCGGGCTGGATTCACCGGATGGATCGCGGCAACTGGGATCGGCCGTTCCGCTGCCCGACCTGGCTGCTCGTCGGCGGCGCGATCTGCGGTTACGCGAACCTCGTCTACGTCGGCGCGGGCGCGAACCTGCAGGGCGAAGGCACGCTGCGCAACGGGCTGATCGCGATGCTGCTGATCGTGCCGGTGTTCCTGTTCCGCCATTACTGGCAGGATCGCGGCCGCTTCCCTGAACAGATGCAGCGCGACATGGAACTGGAAGTGCCGAAGCGCGCGCCGTGGCTGAACCTGATGCCGTATGCGGCGCTGATCGGCGCGGCGTTGACGATCTGGTTGTCGTATTACTTCGCGTGGGTGAAGTGATGCGGTAAGGCGGGCGCGCCGCTGTCGCACGACGACAAAAAGGCCCAACCGGTTACACGCCGGTTGGGCCTTGTTCGTTTCCGCCGCGTTCGGGTGCGGCCGCCGCCCGCTTACGGAAACACCACCGTCCGGTCGCCGTTCAAAAATACCCGCCGCTCGATGAACGCCTTCACCGCACGCGCGAGCGTGAGGCTTTCGACGTCGCGCCCCACCGCGAGCAACTGCTCGGGCCGCAGCGCATGATCGACGCGCTCGACGACTTGCTCGATGATCGGGCCTTCGTCGAGATCGTCGGTCACGAAGTGCGCGGTCGCGCCGATCAGCTTCACGCCGCGCGCATGCGCCTGGTGATACGGCTTCGCGCCCTTGAAGCCGGGCAGGAACGAGTGATGGATGTTGATCGCGCGGTTCGCGAGCTTCGCGCTCGTCTCCTGCGACAGCACCTGCATGTAGCGCGCGAGGATCACGAGCTCCGCGCCGCTCGATTCGAAGAAGTCGAGCCATTGCGCTTCCTGCTGCGCCTTGGTGTCGGCCGTGATCGGGAAGTGGCGGAACGGCAGCCCGTGCTGCGCGGCGAGCGGCTCGAAATCGGGATGGTTCGACACGATGCCGACGATGTCCATCTTCAGCTCGCCCATGCGCCAGCGGAACAGCAGATCCGCGAGGCAGTGCTCGAGCTTCGACACCATGATCAGCACCTTCGGCCGTGCGTTGACGTCGTGGATCGCCCACTGGTTGTCGCCACCGTGGCCGCCGAGTCCGGCCGCGATCGGTGCGAATTCCTGGCGCAGCGCGTCGATCTGCAGCGTTTCATCCGTCGGATGAAAGACGCAGCGCACGAAGAAGCGGTTGCTGAGATCGTCGTCGAACACGTTCAGCGCATCGACGTAGCAGCGATGGCGATCGAGAAAGCCGACGACGGCGGCGACCTGACCGGCCGCGCTCGGGCACGACAGTGTCAGGACGAATTGATCGGGGCGGTGCTCGGCGGTCATGAGACTCCTCGGATGGCAGGGCGCACGGCCGCGCGGCGGCGCACGACAGCGCCGCGCCGCGCGGGTAGCGGGAGGCTCAAGTAAATCAGGACGATTTCGGCGCGGATAGAACCAACGCGCCGTGTGGCTGGTATCGGTGCGCCAGCGGGCGGGAGCGGGGAAGGGGCGCGGAGAAGCGGAACGGACGCGAGGGCGCGTGCTGCTTCAGGCCGCCGCGCACGCGTCGAGCAGCCAGCGCCGGAACACGTGGGTCGCGTCCGGCTCGGGCCGCTGCGGCGGGCGCACCAGGAAGTAGCCGCGCGACGTGACGACGGGTGCATCGACCAGCTTCACGAGCTGGCCGGCCGCGACGAGTTCGTCGACGAGCGGCGCCCAGCCGAGCGCGACGCCTTCGCCGAGCAGCGCCGCATGGATCACGAGCGCATAGCTGTTGAAGGTCACGCCGCGGGTGGCGGCCGGCGATTCGAGCCCGTGCGCGTCGAACCAGCCCGACCACGACAGCCAGCGCTCGGGGCGCGTCGGCTGCACGTGCAGCAGCGGCAGCGCGAGCAGATGGTCGGCCCGCGTGACGCCCCGGTGCGTGTCGCGGAACGCGGGCGAGCAGACGGGCGTGACGGATTCCGGAAACAGCCGCGCGGCCGTGCACGACGGCCAGTGACCGTCGCCGAACAGGACCGCGATGTCGCCGTGGTCGCGTTGTGCGTCGTAATCCTGTGACGTGACGACACGCACGTCGACGTCCGGCATCACGCGTTTCAGCCCGGCCAGGCGCGGCATCAGCCAGTAGGTCGCGAAACCGAAATCGGTGACGATCGTGAGTGCGCCGTGCTCGCGGCGCGCGCGCAACGTCGCGGTCGCGCCGCGCAGCGTGTCGAGGCTCAGCCGCACGGCTTCGTACAGGCACTGGCCGTCGGCCGTCAGCGTGACGCCGCGCGGGCTGCGTTCGAACAGCGGCACGCCGAGTTCGGCTTCGAGCTGGAACACCTGCTGGCTTACGGCCGGCTGCGTCGAGCCGAGCTCGCGCGCGGCGGCCGTGAAGCTCGCCAGCCGGGCAGCCGATTCGAACGCGCGCAGCGCCTGCATCGACGGTAACGGTTCGGGTTTCGACATAAGTCCCTCTAATGGCCCCATAAGGGCCGGACGCCTACCCGCGTGAATTCGGGCGGGCGATAGTGCAGCGGACGGTACGGCACATGCGCTTCGCGTGCCGCCGCGCAATGCATTCGGCAATTCTAGCCAGCGCGGCCCCTGCGCGCGGCAGTTTCTGCGGACCGCCTCCGTCATGCCGGACGTCTCGCTGCCAAAGCGGCGCGCCGTTCCATTCGAACACCGCTTTCCCCACGATCGCCGATGACGAACCCGACACCCAACATCCTGATCCTGATGGCCGACCAGCTCACGCCGTTCGCGCTGCCGGCGTACGGCAACCGCGTCGCCCGTACGCCGACGCTCGACCGGCTCGCCGCCGAAGGCGTGGTGTTCGACGCCGCGTACTGCGCGAGCCCTTTGTGCGCGCCGTCGCGCTTCTCGCTGCTGACCGGCAAGCTGCCGTCGGGGATCGGCGCCTACGATAACGCCGCCGAATTGCCGGCGCAAACGCTGACGTTCGCACACTACCTGCGCGCGGGCGGCTACCGGACGATGCTGTCCGGCAAGATGCATTTCTGCGGGCCCGATCAGTTGCACGGCTTCGAGGAGCGCCTCACGACCGACATCTATCCGGCCGATTTCGGCTGGGTGCCGGACTGGGACCAGCCGACCGAGCGGCCGAGCTGGTATCACAACATGAGCTCGGTGCTCGATGCCGGCCCTTGCGTGCGTACGAACCAGCTCGACTTCGACGACGAAGTGACGTTCGCCGCGAAACAGAAGCTGTACGACGTCGCGCGCGAGCGTGCGGCCGGACACGATACGCGGCCGTTCTGCATGGTCGTGTCGCTGACCCATCCGCACGACCCGTATGC
Source organism: Burkholderia orbicola (assembly GCF_900100915.1). Taxonomy (NCBI): domain Bacteria; kingdom Pseudomonadati; phylum Pseudomonadota; class Betaproteobacteria; order Burkholderiales; family Burkholderiaceae; genus Burkholderia; species Burkholderia orbicola. The sequence continues at coordinate 2,466,066 of NZ_FNKW01000002.1, forward strand.
GATCACGCGCGAATACTGGGATCTGTACCGCGACGAAGACATCGACATGCCGGCCGTGCGGCTCGATGCGGCCGAAAGCGATCCGCATTCGCAGCGGCTGCGCTTCGTCTGCGAGAACGACCGCACGCCGCCGACCGATGCGCAGATCCGCGCGGCCCGCCGCGCGTATTACGGTGCGACGTCCTACGTCGACACGCAGTTCGGCAGTGTGCTGGCCGCGCTCGAGCAATGCGGGTTCGCCGACGACACGATCGTGATCGTCACGTCCGACCACGGCGACATGCTGGGCGAACGCGGGCTCTGGTACAAGATGACGTTCTTCGAAGGCGGCTGCCGCGTGCCGCTGATCGTGCATGCGCCGGGCCGCTTCGGCGCCGCGCGGGTGCGCGGGCCCGTGTCGCACGTCGACCTGCTGCCGACGCTCGTCGAGCTGGCCGGCACGGCGCCGGCCGGCGGCTGGCCGGACGCCGGATGGCCGGACCCGGTCGACGGTACGAGCCTCGTGCCGCACCTGCACGGCACGCCCGCGCACGATGTCGCGCTCGGCGAATACCTCGCGGAAGGCGCGCTCGCGCCGGTCGTGATGATTCGCCGCGGCGACTGGAAATACGTGCATTGCCCGGCCGATCCCGACCAGCTCTACCACCTGTCGGACGACCCGCGCGAGCTGACGAACCTGGCCGGGCAGCCGGAAGCCGCTGACGTGCTCGCCGCGTTCCGCGCGGAGGCCGCACAGCGCTGGAACCTGCCCGAGCTGGACCGGCAGGTGCGCGCGAGCCAGCGGCGCCGGCGCTTCCATTACGCGGCGACGACGCAGGGCCGCATCCACGCGTGGGACTGGCAGCCGTTCACCGACGCGAGCCAGCGCTACATGCGCAATCACATCGAACTCGACACGCTCGAGGCGATGGCGCGTTTTCCGCGCGTCGGGCGCTGAGCGTCCGGCAGTGCGAACATTCATGAACGACGGAGGAAGCGGACGATGAAACGGCAATGCAATGCAGCAATCCGAAGGATCGGCGCGGCGCTTGCCGCCGCCGCGTGCGTGGCGGCGACGCAGCCGGCGTATGCCGCCGATCCGCAGACGTGCGACGCGGTGAAGATGGCGGCGCCCGGCTGGACCGACATCGACGCGACGAACGCGATGGCGGGCGTCGTGCTGAAGGCGCTCGGTTACCGGCAGGACGTGGCGAACCTGTCGGTGCCGATCACGTACCAGGGGTTGAAGAAAGGGCAGGTCGACGTGTTCCTCGGCAACTGGATGCCCGCGCAGGCCCCCCTCGTGAAGCCGTTCGTCGACGAAAAATCGATCGACGTGCTACACGCGAACCTGAGTGGTGCGAAATTCACGCTCGCGGTGCCCGACTACGTGGCCGCGGCCGGCGTACACACATTCGCCGATCTCGCGCGCTACGCGGACCGCTTCGGCGGCAAGATCTACGGGATCGAGCCCGGCGCGCCCGCGAACCAGAACATCAAGCGGATGCTGTCAGACCACGTGCTGGGGCCCGCGAACTGGTCGCTCGTCGAATCGAGCGAGACGGGCATGCTCACGCAGGTCGAGCGCGCAGTGCGCGACAAGCGCTGGATCGTGTTTCTCGCGTGGGAGCCGCATCTGATGAACACGAAGTTTCATCTGACGTATCTGTCGGGCGGCGATGCGTACTTCGGCCCGAACTACGGCGGCGCGACGGTCAACACGGTCACGCGTGCCGGGTTCGCCGGCCAGTGCACGAACCTCGCGCGGCTGTTCCGGCAGATGACGTTCTCCGTCGACGTCGAGAACCGGATGATCGCCGACATGCTCGACAACAAGACCTCGCCCGCACTCGCGGCGCAACATGCGCTGAAGGCCGAGCCGGCGCTGGTCGCCGGCTGGCTCGACGGCGTGACGACGGCGGCCGGAGCGCCGGGCCTGCCGGCCGTGCGCGCGGCCCTCGACGGCCGCTGATTCCCTCCCTCCGGGCGGCCGGTATTTACCGTGCCGCCTGTCTACGTGTTTTCCCGATCCGTCGCATGGCGACCATTTAGTGTCGCCTTCAGACGGGTGGCCTGAAATATGGGTTTGTATTTTTCGCCAATGGCTGCGTTATTGCGGAAAACGAAATACCGAAGCCAGCGGGGCGGTCTGAATTCGAATCCACCGGCGCATCGCGGCACGCGTCGGGACGAGATTCTATCCATCGAACGGTTCAGGGAGGGTGGTCGATAATGAAGCATACGAAAGTTGCCGTAGCCGCCGCGCTTGCATGCGCGGCCTGTATTCCCGCCGTCGGACATGCGCAAAGCAGCGTGACGCTGTACGGGATTCTCGACGCGGGTATCACGTACGTGAACAACACGGGCGGTTCGCACGTGGTCAAGTTCGACGACGGCGTCGCCTACGGGAACCGCTTCGGCCTCAAGGGCACCGAAGACCTGGGCGGCGGCCTGAAGGCCGTGTTCACGCTCGAGAGCGGCTTCCATCTCGGCAACGGGCAACTCGGCTTCGGCGGCGCGGAATTCGGCCGGCAGGCGTATGTCGGCCTGCAGAACGACTGGGGCACGCTGTCGTTCGGCAACCAGCTCGACATCACGAACGAACTCGTATCGATCTACAACATCTCGGCGTGGGGCAGCGGCTACGCGATCCACCAGGGCGACTTCGACCGCTTCAACGGCGACCGCCTGCCGAACTCGGTGAAGTTCCTGTCGAACGACCTGAGCGGCTTCAAGTTCGGCGCGATGTACTCGTTCGGCAACGTCGCGGGCAACTTCCATCGCAACAGCGCATGGAGCGCGGGCGCGAGCTTCACGAAGGGTGACTTCTCGATCGGCGCCGCGTATACGCGCCTGAACAACCCGAACGGCATCTACGCGTTCGACCCGTACGCGATGATCGGCACGCACACGTTCCTCGGCCAGCAGACCGTCACCGTCGATCCGGCGACCGGCGCGCGCACCGACCTGTTCGCGAACACGCCGATGGACGTCGACAGCCAGGGCACGTTCGGCATCGGCACCAGCTACACGATCGGCAAGCTGACGCTCGACGCCAACTACTCGTACACGACGATCAAGGGTTTCGGCCAGTCGTCGCACATGCAGGTGTACGAAGGCGGCGGCCTGTACCAGTTCACGCCGGCGCTGAGCTTCATCGCGGGCTACCAGCACACGCGCTTCGAAGGCCATCACTGGAACCAGGGCACGGCCGGCCTGCATTACCTGCTGTCGAAGCGCACCGACATCTACATCTCCGGCGATTACCTGCGCGCGTCGCAGGGCGTCGATGCGGTGGTCGGCTACAGCTTCACGCCGTCGACGACGCAGACGCAGGCCGACGTGCGGATCGGGATGCGGCATTCGTTCTGAGCGGAGTGGCGGGATGGTGTGACGTCTTCAGCGAGGTCTCTCTTTGGCGCGAACCGCGGTTCGCGCTTTTTTTTTGCGATGCGCCGGCTCGATGGCGCTCGGGGCAGGCGGCCGGCCGGTTTTCGGCGGTTGGCATATCATCGCGCTTTGGCCGCGTCCGCACCGTTGCCGCACGTACCCGCGTGCGTCGCCGTTTTCCCGAACGGTTGCGGTGCGCACCGCCAGCCGCCGAGAACCCGATGACCACCCCCGTGCCTGATTCCAGTCCGTTATCCCCGTTACCCGCCAACCTGTTTCGCCACGCGCCGTTCCAGCGTTTCTGGGGCGCGCGCGTGATGTCGTCGCTGGCCTTCCAGATCCTGTCGGTCGCGATCGGCTGGTACGTGTATGCGCTCACGCACAGCGCGTTCGCACTCGGTCTCGTCGGCCTCGCGCAGTTCGTGCCGATGTTCGCGCTGACGCTCGTCGTCGGGCAGGTGGCCGATCGCTACGACCGCCGGCGCATCGCGACGATCTGCCAGAGCGTCGAGGCGCTGGCTGCCGGCGTGTTCCTGCTCGGCGCGGTGCAAGGGTGGCTGGCCGCGCCGGCCGTGTATGCGCTCGCGGCGATCGTCGGCACGGCGCGTGCGTTCGAGTCGCCGTCGGTGTCGTCGCTGTTGCCGGCCGTCGTGCCGCGCACCGACCTGCCGCGCGCGACCGCGCTGTCGACGTCGGCGAACCAGGCCGCACAGATCCTCGGGCCTGCGTTCGGCGGGTTGCTCTACGGTGTTGGCGCACCCGTCGCGTTCGGCACGAGCGTCGCGGCATTCGCGGTCGCGGCGATGCTGAGCGGCACGATTCCGCTGCGCAGCGCGCCGCCCGCGCGCGAGCCGGTCACGCTGCGCTCGGTGTTCTCGGGCATCGCGTTCATCCGGCGCGAGCCGGCGATTCTCGGCGCGCTGTCGCTCGACCTGTTCGCGGTGCTGTTCGGCGGCGCGACCGCGCTGCTGCCGATCTATGCGCGCGACATCCTTCAGGTCGGCCCGTGGGGACTCGGGGCGCTGCGCGCGGCGCCCGCGGTCGGCGCACTCGCGGGCACGCTGTGGCTCACGCGTTTTCCGTTGAAGGGACGGCCGGGCCGCGCGATGTTCGGCGGCGTGATCGCGTTCGGCATCGCGACGATCGTGTTCGGGTTGTCGCGGCACTTCGCGTTGTCGCTCGTGGCGCTGGCCGCGCTCGGCGCATCGGACGTGATCAGCGTCGTCGTGCGCCTGTCGCTCGTGCAGCTGCGCACACCCGACGACATGCTCGGCCGCGTGAGCGCGGTCAACTCGCTGTTCATCGGCACGTCGAACCAGCTCGGCGATTTCGAATCGGGCGTGACGGCTGCGTGGTGGGGCGCGCCGGCCGCGATCGTCGTCGGCGGCGCGGCGACGATCGCCGTCGCGCTGACGTGGATGCGGCTCTTTCCGCAGCTCACGAACATGAAGTCGCTCGAACGCGACGCGTGACGCGCATCACACGTCACGCGTCCTGCGTCACGCGCACGGCCGTGCCGTAGCAGATGACTTCGGTCACGCCCGAGCCGATCTCGGTCGAGTCGTAGCGCATCGCGACGATCGCATTCGCGCCGAGCTTGCGCGCCTCGGCGAGCATCTTGTCGAATGCTTGCTGGCGCGCCTTCTCGCACAGCGACGTATAGAGCGTGATGTTGCCGCCGAAGATCGTCTGCAGCGACGCGCCGAACGAGCCGACGATCGAGCGCGAGCGCACGACGATGCCCTGTGCGACGCCGAGCGAGCGAACGGTCGTATGGCCGGGCAGGTCGAACGCGGTCGTGACGCGGGCGGGCGACAGGTCGTCGATGGAGCGATTGGGTTCGGTCATGGTGGGCAAGCGTGTAGCGAGTGGTCGAACGACGATTCTAGCCGGACGGAGAAAAGTCATTCGAGCGGGCGCACCCACACGGGTGAACGCCCGTTTCATTGCCGAATGCGAGAAAACCGCTCGGCGAGGTACGCTCAGCGCTTGACCGTCGCGCCGGCAATGCCGCCGAGATCGACCGCATAGGCCAGCGCCAGCTTGCCGAACTTCAGCGCATGGTTGGCCTGTCGATCGGAGTTCTCCAGCGTGTCGTTCACCGTGTGGATGTACGGGCTGTCGTTCTGGTCGGCCTCGAACGGGAACGATGCCGGATACCCCTGCGCATTCCACGACGCGTGGTCCGAGCACGCATACCCGCACTGCGACGTGCCGATCGCAAGCTCCGGCAGGTAGGTCGCAGCCAGGTTCTTCACGTAGGTGTTCTGCGCCGCGTTCGTGTAGTCGGTGATCAGGTAGATGTCCTTCGGATCGCCCTTGTAGTTCGTCATGTCGAGCTGCAGCACGCCGACCACGTTCGCATTCTGCGTTCGGAACTGCTTCGCGATCGCCTTCGAACCCAGCAGGCCGGCTTCCTCGGCCGCATACCCGACGAACTTGATGGTCCGTTTCGGCCGGTAGTTGTTCGCGAGCAGCACGCGCAGCGCCTCGGTGAGGCTGGCGATGCCCGACGCGTCATCGTCCGCGCCGGGCGAGCGCGTGTTTTCCGTCGTGCGGCCGACGGTCGAATCGAGGTGGCCGCCGAGCACGACGGTGCCGGCGGCCGGATCGCTGCCGCGGATCGTCAGGATCACCGATTTCTGCGGAAAACCCGTATGTGCGAACTGTTCGACGGTGATGTCGGCACGCGAACCCGCCAGCTGCTTCCATTGCAGTGCGAGCCAGTCGGATGCGGCGACGCCGTGCGACGTCGTGTAGTAGCGGTTCGTGAAACCGGACAGCGACGTGATCGTACCGACGATGTTGCTGGCCTGCAGTTGCTGGACCCACGTGCCGATCTGCGGCACGTTCGACACCGTGTACGCGGGAGCGGCGGCCCGTTTCGCGAGCGTCGCCGGCAACGGTTGCAGCGCCTGCCGCGCGTCGTCGAACGAATCGTGCACGACGTAGCCGGGCCCGTGGCCGCGCGTGTGGTGGACCGCGTGGGCCAGCTCGCCGAGCCGGGCATCGTCGATCTCGACGACGTGAACGGTTTCGCGGCGCGCGGCGCCGTCGGCCGCCTTGCCGGCGTCGACGCTCGTGCTGTATTGCGCGGTTGCGGTCGCATCGATGCGTTGAAGCTGGCGGAACGCGGTGTCGCCGAGCGTGATCCAGACGGGCGTCGCGTGCGCGGCGGCGGTCAGCAGCATGCCGCCCAGCGCGGCGCTCAGGCGGGTCGGTTTCAGAGTAGGCATGTTCGATCTCGTGAGAATGGCGATGTCGATGAAGAGAGCACGCCGCAGGTCGTGCGACGCGCTCCCGCCTGCTGCGGCATTACGACTTCTGCGGAACGGTCACGCCGTACGTGCAGCTCTTGTTGTACGCGTTGCCGATCGCGGTGAGCTGCGCGCTGCTGTAGCCGAGTGCGGAGGCGGCCGTCAGCACGGCCTGTGCGGCCGCCTTCTGGTTGGTCGAGCTGTTGGTCATCGACAGCCCCTTCAGGAACGCCTTGTCCATCGCCTGCGCGCCGATCGCATCGCGCGCGACGAGGTTGCACGACGCCCAGTACTGGCCGGCCGTGTGGATCTCCGCGCCGCGCGCCTGCGCATAGGTGCGCCCGACGTTCCAGTTGGTCACGCGGCCGCCCCAGAACTCGTTGTGACCGTCCCAGTTGTAGACCCAGTGATACTGCGCGTCTGACGGGCTCCACTGGTTGAAGTCGCGGCTGTACGCGGCGGCGAGATAGTCGCCGGTGCCTTCCGACAGGCCTTCCTGTTGCGACAGGCCGCCGTTGGTGACCCAGTCGTGGATGCCGTGGCCGAGCTCGTGGATCACGACGTCCGCGTCTTCCGCGTCGTCGACGCCGCCTTGCCCGAAGGTCAGCCGGCCGCTGCTCGACGAATACGACGAGTTGTCGTCGCCCGATTCGCCGTGCGGGTCGTACTGCACGCCGCCCGTGTACTGGTACGGCAGCGCCTTGATGCCGAGCGTCTGGTTCACGTAACGCAGGAAAGTGTCGATGTGGTAGTACACGTTCACGGCCTCGAAATACAGGTTGCCGCGCGTGAATTCGAATGCGGGCGTGGACTGCGACGGACACGCCTTGTCGAGCGGCGCATCGAAATCGACGCACACCGCGTACGGGCCCGTCAGCGTGTAGCGCGTGCCCGACTGCGCGAGCTCCTTCAGCGTCACGCGCACGCGTGCGGCCGTGAGCTGCGTCGAATCGGCGTCGCTGCTGTCCTTGTAGCCGGTGCTGCCGTAGCTGCTCTTCGTCGGCGACAGCGGATCGGGGCGGAACACGAAGCCGGTGCCGTCGGTCGCGTAGAACGCCTTGTCCTCGGCGCGCAGCACTTCGCCGCTACCCGAATCGATCAGCAGTTCCCAGTCGCCCTTCGGGCCGTCCTGCGGGCGGCCGCGCACCTTCCACGCGGTGTGCGTGCCGGCCTGGTCGACGAATGCGACGAGCTGGGCGTCGAGATGCGTGAAGCCGCTCACGCCGAGATACGCGCGGGCACGGTCGAGCGCCTGCTGCTGGTCGACGGCCTGCGACTTGCGCGTCGTCGCGACCACGCCGCTGATCGTGTTGCTCGCGACGTACAGGACGCGGCCGTCCTTCGCGACGGTCACCGCGATGTCGCTGCCGTACACGGGCAGCCCGGCAGCCTGCTGCTGCAGGCGCACGACGGTGAAGTCGGCATCGTTGCGTTCCGACGTGACGACGAGGCTCGCGAGCGCCGCCGCGTCGAGCCCGAGCTGCGCCGCTTGCGACGCGACGAAGTCGCGCGCGGTGGCGGCGGGCGTCGCGGCGGCTTTCTTGACGCGCCAGGCCGGGTTGTACAGCGTGACGGCGACGCCGTCCGAGCGGAATTGCCCGGCGGCCGTGTCGGCCTTCGCGGCCGGCGGCGCGACGCCGCGCGTCAGGCTTTCGCGCAGGCTGGCGGCCTGCGGATTCGACACTTTCGTATCGGCCAGGGTGCCGCCGACGATGCCGAAACCGAGCGCGAGACTCAGGGCGAGCGGCAATGCTTTGCGTGATGTCTGCATACGTGATCCTCATCTCAACGGTTGGACACGCCCGCGCGCTCGTGGCGAGCAGGCACGACACGGCCCGCGCGCCGGTTCGATGGAACCGGTGCGGCGAAGCGGTGTGGGGAGTATCGACTGACTAAGGAGGACTAAATGTCAGGTCGAAAAGAAGCGGGCAGGCAAAGAGGGGGACGCGCGTGAAGGGATGCGAACGGCAGGCAGGTGCGGCGACGGCGAAGCGAGCATCGTCATGTCATACCCCTCGGATCGATATTGGATATCGGTGGGCAGCCTGCGTGGCGCGACGCGCGTCGAGATGCAGCAGGCGTGTCGTTAGGCTGCCTATCTAACTTTGTTTGATATGTTACAGAATATTTTCAGCGACATTCCAAATTATTTTCGACGACCGCTTCGGTTGGTCGATCAATTGCCGGCATTGTTCAGCGAGCGGCGGGAAACGCTGCCGGAACATGCAATACCGCGCCGGATTGTGATCAAAAGCCGTGACGATCAGCGTGTCGCACGCCGATCGCTGCGCGGGCTCATCCCGAATCGTGCGCGATAGGTACGCGAGAAATGCGACGGCGATTCGAAGCCGCACGCGACGCACACCGACGTGATGCTCATGTCGGTCTGCTGCAGCAGTTCGCGTGCGCGATCGAGGCGCAGGTTCAGGTAGAAGCGCGTCGGCGTGTCGTTCAGCGTCGCGCTGAACAGCCGTTCGAGCTGGCGCCGCGTGATCGACACCTCCTGCGCGAGTGCGTCCGAGCCGAGCGGGTTCTCCATGTGCCGCTGCATCGTGCCGATCACCTGGATCAGCTTGCGGTTGTGCACGCCGTAGCGCGCGGCGATCTCGAGCCGCTGGCTGTCCGAGCGCTGCCGGATGCGGCTGACGACGAACTGCTCGGAGATCGCCGCCGCGAGATCGGCGCCGTGCCGGCGGCCGATCAGGTCGAGCATCATGTCGATCGACGCGGTGCCGCCCGCGCACGTGATGCGCCGGTCGTCGATCTCGAACAGCTCTTGCGTCGCGTTCAGGCCGGGATAGCGCTCGCGGAACGCGGCCAGCGCTTCCCAGTGCAGCGTGAGCGGCTGCGACGCGTCGAACAGCCCGGCTTCCGCGAGCACGAAGCTGCCGGTATCGATGCCGCCGAGCGTCGCACCATGCCGGTGCTGGCGGCGCAGCCAGTCGCCGAGCGTGCGCGTGTAGCACACGAGCGGATCGAAGCCCGCGACGACGAATACCGTATCGACCTGCGGGACGTCGGCGCACGCGGCTTCGGCGGCGACCGGAATGCCGTTGCTCGCGGCGACGGGCGCGCCGTCCGCGCTGATCACGTGCCAGCGATACAGCTCGGTGCGAAAGCGGTTCGCGACGCGCAGCGGCTCGACCGCGGACATGAAGCCGAGCGCGGAGAAGCCGGGCAGCAGCAGGAAGTGGAAATCCTCGGGCATCGGGGCGTGGGGTGGAAGCAGGTGGTCGTCGCGCGCCGCGGCGAGCGGGCGCCGAACGGTCAAGCCGGAATTATCGCGGTTTTTTGCCGGCGTTCAGCGCGTTTTTGCGCGATGCACCGTCCGGCGCGCCGTCGCCGACGGCAATTCCCCGAACTGGGCCTTGTACACGCTCGCGAAATGCCCGAGATGCAGGAAGCCCCAGCGTGCGGCCGCCTCGCTGATCGGCAGGTCGGATTGCCGCGTGTCGAGCAGCAGGCGTCGGACCTGCGCGAGGCGCAGCGAGCGCGTGTAATTGAGCGGACTCGTCTGCACGACCGACTGAAAGCTGTTCTGCATCGTGCGCCGGCTCACGCGCAGTTGCGTGCACAGGCTCAGGATGTCGACGGGCGCTTCCGGGTGCTCGATCACGTAGTCGTGCACGCGGCGCACGATGTCGGCGTGGCAGGCGTGCGTGAGCCGGTTCGACGGCTCGGGCATCCGGTAGGTGAGGAGATCGACGAGCACATTGCCGACGTCGGCGCGGATCGCGCACTGCGCGCGTGCCGCGTCGAACGTATCGGGCGCCGACAGCACGCGTTCGAGCAGCGTCGCGAGCTGCACGCTCGCGCGTTCGCGCGCGGCGACCGGCACCTCGACGACGCCGTGCCGCAGCGCGCGTGCGTCCAGCCGGACGTCGGCGGCATCTTCGATCTGCTGCATCAATTCGGGTTCGACGACCACGCCGATCAGCGACATGTCGTCGGGTGAATGGAGTTCGAACGGTATGCCGCCGCGCGCCATCACGATCGTGCCGCGCTCGATGCGCGCACCGCCGAACGCGAAGGTGCCCGAGCCGGTGAGCGGCATCCCGAACACCGTATGGCCGTGCGGCAAACATCCGCGCTGGATGATGCGCACGTTCGCCGTTTCCTGGAACAGCTGCACGCCGTCGAGCACCGCGTGCTTGACCGCGCTGCGATACGCGCCGGACCCGATCTGGTCGTAACGCTGATTCCAGCCGCGCAGCGCCTCGGCATGCCGGTCTGCGTCGTCGAACCTCTGATGTAACACGAGCACGGCGCCTCCGGCGGTCGTTTGGACCGCGCAAGATTAAACCGGCCGAGCGGTCGGCGCAATAAGGAGGAGCGCTATTCCGGACACGTGCTGCAGAGGGTCGGAAGGGGCGCGGGGCAGACGGCTTTCACGCGCATTTCCAATATCCCGAATCGGCACGTACGCGTTGCCGGTCCGGGTGCTGGACGGTTTTATTGTCGAACTACAGTCGCCCCACATAACGTGAATTCCCACTGGAGGCGGCATGAGGACAAGGCGACGAACCGCGGCGCTCGCGGCGACGCTGGCGTTGGCGGCGGCATGGGCCGGCGGCGCGAACGCGGCGGAAAAACCCGAGGAACTGGTCGTGCAGAAGATGCCGCCATGGCATCCGCACGAGGTCTATATCGTCGACATCTCGATGCCGTCGATGACCGACGGGCGCATCTACGTGTACGACGCCGATGCGAAGAAGCTGCTCGGCCAGATCGACGGCGGCTTCGCGCCCGGCCTCGCGATCTCGCCCGATCGCAAGACCAGCTTCGTCGCGACGACCTACTTCTCGCGCGGCTCGCACGGCACGCGCACGGACGTCGTCGAGATGATCGACAACGCGACGCTCGATCACGCGGGCGAGATCGTGATCCCGGCGAAGCACGCGCAGCACGTGCCGTCGCCGTACAACACCGCATTCAGCGCCGACGGCAAGCGGCTGTACGTGGCGAACATCACGCCGTCCGCGTCGGTGACGGTGATCGACGCCGTCTCGAAGAAGGTGCTGTCGGAGATCGACACGGCCGCGTGCGTGCTCGCGTATCCGTCGGGTAACGACCGCTTCACCGCGCTGTGCGAAAGCGGCAAGGCGCTGACCGTCACGCTCGACGCGAACGGCAAGGAGACGAAGCGCACGATGTCGGAGGCATTCATCGACGTCGACAAGGACCCGGCGTTCGTGAACGCGTCGCGGTACAAGGGCGAATACCTGTTCACCACCTACGGCGGCAACGTGCGCAGTGCCGATTTCAGCGGCGACAAGCCAGCGTTCGGCAAGCCGTGGCCGCTGCTGACGGACGCCGAACGTGCCGAAGGCTGGCGCCCGGGCGGCATGCAGCAGACGGCCGTGCAGGCAAAACAGAACCGTTACTACGTGCTGATGCACAAGGGCACCGACGGCTCGCACAAGGACCCGGGCACGCAGGTGTGGGTAGTCGACCTGAAGTCGAAGCAGCGCGTCGCGCGCTGGGATCTCGCGCAACTGAAGGTCGATCCGCTCGTGTCGATCCAGGTCAGCGAGGACGACAAGCCGCTGTTCTACGGGCTGACGGCGACCTCCGACCTCGTCGTGATGGACGCGCGCACCGGCGCGCTGCAGCACGTCGAGAAGCAGGTCGGCAATACGTCGTCGCTGCTCGTCAACCCGTGAGGCCGCGATGACCCTCGATCCCGTACTCGCCACCAGCGCGCAGGCCGGTGCGGCCGCCATCGTGTTGCTCGGCGCCTTCGCGAAGATGCGCCGGCCCGCCGCGTTCCGCCAGGCGCTCGCCGGCTACCGGCTGCTGCCCGATGCACTGACCGCGCCCGTCGCGTTCGCGATTCCGCTCGCGGAAGCCGTCGCCGCCGTGGCGCTGCTGTTTCCCGATACGCGCACGGCCGGCGCGACCGGCCTGAGCGCGTTGCTTCTCGCGTTCGCGGCCGGACTCGCGATCAACCTGCTGCGCGGCCACACCGACATCGACTGCGGCTGTTCCGGCTTCACCGCCGCTCGCGCCGACGCCCCGCGCGGCATCGGCTGGCTGCATGTCGGCCGCGTGCTGCTGCTCGTCGCGCTGGCCGCGACCGCGTTCGTCGAGCCGGGCACGCGCGCCGTGGTGTGGCTCGACTACCTGACGCTGTTCTTCTCCGTGCTGCTGATCGTCTGCGCGTTGCTCACCGTCGACGTGCTGCTCGCCAACGTCCCGCGCCTTTCCCACCTGAGGAATTCATGATGCAAACCGCTCTCACCGTTTCCACCGCCCTGCTGTGGGTGGCCGTCCTCGCGCTCGGCGCGATCTGCCTCGCGCTGGTGCGCCAGATCGGCATCCTGTACGAACGCATCATGCCGGCCGGCGCGCTGATGATCGACAAGGGGCCGGCGGTCGGCGCGATCGCGCCGACGTTCGAATTGACCGACATTCGCGGCGCGCGGGTGAAGGTCGGCGGCATCGACGCGGCGGGCAAGGCCACGCTGCTGTTCTTCCTGTCGCCGACGTGCCCCGTCTGCAAGAAGCTGCTGCCGCTGCTGCCGTCGCTGCAGGCCAGCGAGGCGACGCCGGTGAACATCGTGCTCGCGAGCGACGGCGATGCCGACGAACACACGCGCTTCGCACGAAAGCACGACCTCGGGCGGTTCCCGTACGTGCTGTCGCAGGAGCTCGGCCTCGCGTACCAGATCGGCAAGCTGCCGTATGCGGTGCTGCTCGACGAAACGGGCACCGTGCGCGCGAAGGGGCTCGTCAACACGCGCGAGCATCTCGAGAGCCTGTTTGAGGCGAAGGAGCGCGGTGTCGCGTCGCTGCAGCAGTTCGTGCATGGCGATCACAGCCACGATGCGCACGACGCGCACGCGCAGCACGCATGACCGGCCGAACCTTTTTCAACGTCATTGGAGAACGACGACATGGGCGTGTTTGATTCATGGTTCGAGCGGTCGGCGCGCGGCGTCGCGCAGCACAGTTCGCGGCGCAGCGCGATGGCAAGGCTCGGCAAGGTGCTGGTCGGTTCGGCGCTGCTGCCGTTGCTGCCCGTCGATCGCACCGCGTATGCGGCCGATGCGGCGTCGGGTCTGTCGAGCGCATCCGGCGCCGCCGCCGCGGGTGCGAGCGACGATCCGATGAGCTGCGACTACTGGAAGTACTGCGCGATCGACGGCTGGCTCTGCAGCTGCTGCGGCGGCACGTCGAGCAGTTGCCCGCCGGGCACGACGCCTTCGCCGATCACGTGGATCGGTACCTGCCGCAATCCGCACGACGGTTCGGACTACATCGTGTCGTACAACGACTGCTGCGGCAAGACGTCGTGCGGCAAGTGCTTCTGCAACCGCAACGAGCGCGAGAAGCCGCTGTACAAGCTGTCGTTGAACAACGACATCAACTGGTGCATGGCGAACGGTAATTCGAATTACCACTGTTCGGTTTCGGTTCTGCTGGGAGCGGCGAAGCAATGAAAGTGAAGCAAGCAGGAAAGCGCATCGTTGCATGCATGGCGGCCGCGACGGCCTTCGCGTTTCCCGCCGCGGCGCACGCGCAGGAAGCCGTGCATTACCCGGCCGGGAAAAGCCTGTTCGACGCGCAGTGCGCGGTGTGTCACCAGGCGGGCGGAAAAGGGCAGGACGGCCTCGCGCCGCCGCTGACCGACTATCCGGGCAGGTACGCGGCGGCGGAAGCCGGGCGGGCGCAGTTGATCGCGACGCTGCTGCACGGGATGTTCGGCGAGATCGAGGTGCACGACAAGCGCTACAACTTCAAGATGCCGTCGTTCGCGAGCGCGAGCGACGACGACATCGCGCACGTGCTGAACTACGTCGTGTTCGACCTCAACGCGCGGCACGGCGACGCGAGGCCGTTCACCGCGGCCGATATCCGTGCGGCGCGGGCCAAGCAGATGGACGGCACGGCCGTGCATGCGCAGCGCGCGGTGGTGATCAAGGGGCTCGGCCTGTGAACGGCGTGCGCGCGTCCGTGCACGGCGCGCGGTGCGCGGCGTCGTCGTGGCTCGGCGGCATGTCGCATCGGCTGTCGTGCTGGCTGCTGCTGGCGGCCGCGGCGGCCGGTGCGTTCGCCGCACCCGCATCCGCGCAAGCAGACGGCGCGACCGATGCCGCGCTCGCACGGCAGCACTGGGTGCTCAACTGCATGGGTTGCCACACGGCGACGGGCGGCGGCATTCCCGGCAAGGTGCCGCCGCTCGCGAATTCGCTCGGCTATTTCACGCATCTGCCGGCCGGGCGCGAGTACGTGATGCGTGTGCCCGGTGCGTCGAATTCGGCGCTGTCGGATCGGGAACTGGCCGACGTGCTCAACTGGGTGCTCACGACGATGAACCTCGATGCGCTGCCGCGCGACTTCAAGCCCTATACGGCCGCCGAAGTCGCCGCGCACCGCCGCCCCGCGCTGTCCGACGTCGCGACCGTGCGCGCCGGTCTCGTCCGCGCGTTGCAGGCGCGCGGGATCGACGGCGTCGCGGATCGCTACTGACCGACTCACTCAACGAATCAGGGGAAACAGGAACATGGAGACGAACGAAACCTTTGCGTTGCTCGACGCGACGCGCGCGTTTCTCGCGAAGCCGAAGAAGATGCTGATCGGCGCCGAGTGGAGCGACGCCGCGTCGGGCCGCCAGTTCGATGTCGTGAACCCGGCCGACTGCACCGTGCTTGCCCGCGTGCCGGAAGCGGACGAACGCGACGTGCAGCAGGCGGTCGCGGCCGCGCGCCGTGCCTTCGATGCGGGCCCGTGGCGCACTGCGAAGACCACCGACCGCGAGCGCCTGATGCTCGTGCTCGCCGACCTGATCGAGGCCAATGCGCGCGAGCTGGCCGAGATCGAATCGCTCGACAACGGCAAGCCGGTGCTGGTCGCGCAGGGGCTCGACGTCGCGATGGCCGCGCAGTGCTTCCGCTACATGGCCGGCTGGGCGACGAAGATCGAAGGCAGCGTGATCGACGCCGGCATGCCGTACCTGCCGGACAGCGAAATCTTTGCCTATACGCGCAAGGAGCCCGTCGGCGTGGTCGGCGCGATCATTCCGTGGAATTTCCCGCTGCTGATGGCCGCGTGGAAAATCGCGCCGGCGCTCGCGACCGGCTGCACCGTCGTGCTGAAGCCCGCCGAAGACACGCCGCTGAGCGCATTGCGGCTCGGTGAGCTGATCCAGGCGGCCGGGTTTCCGGACGGCGTCGTCAATATCGTCACCGGCTACGGTCACACGGCCGGCGCGGCACTGTCGCGCGATCCGCGCATCGACAAGATCGCGTTCACCGGGTCGACGCAGACGGGCAAGACGATCGGCCACGCGGCGCTCGACAACATGACGCGGATGTCGCTGGAGCTCGGCGGCAAGTCGCCGGTGATCGTGCTGCCCGACGTCGATCTCGACAAGGCCGCGCTGGGCGTCGCGAACGCGATCTTCTTCAACCAGGGGCAGGTGTGCACGGCCGGCTCGCGCGCATACATTCATTCGACGGTGTTCGACGGCGTGATCGAGCGCGTCGCGAAGATCGCCGCGAGCCTGAAGATCGGCCCGGGGATGGACCCGGCGACGCAGATCGGCCCGCTCGTGTCGGCGAAGCAGCGCGAGCGCGTGTGCGGGTACATCGACTCGGGGTTCGGCGAGGGCGCGCGTGCCGCCGCGGGCGGCCGCGCGATCGACGGCCCCGGCTTCTTCGTCGAGCCGACGGTGCTGGTCGATACGACGCAGGCGATGCGCGTGGTGCGCGAGGAGATCTTCGGGCCGGTGCTCGTCGCGATGCCGTTCGACGACGTCGATACGGCCGTGCAGCTCGCGAACGACACGCCGTACGGCCTCGGCGCGAGCATCTGGTCGAACGATCTCGCGGCGATCCACAAGCTGATCCCGCGTATTGCCGCGGGCACCGTGTGGGTCAACTGCCACTCGCTGCGCGACAACGCGTTGCCGTTCGGCGGGATGAAGCAGTCGGGCTTCGGCCGCGAACTCGGTCGCGCGGTGATCGACCAGTACACGGAGAGCAAGTCTGTGATGATGAACACCGCGTGAGCGTCGCGGCGCGTGCATGCGTTGCCGATATGCCGGCCACGTACGCACGCGCCGCCGTCAAGCGCGGATCAGCACGACCCCGAGAATGAGGCACGCCGCGCCGGCCACGCGGATCGGGCTTGCGGAATGCTGCGCGATGCCCAGCACGCCGAAGTGATCGAACACGAGCGCGCCGGTCATCTGCCCGACGACGATCAGCGCGAGCGTCGTCGCCGCGCCCAATCGCGGCACCATCAGGATCGCGACGCCGACGAATACCGCGCCGAACAATCCCCCCGTCCAGCTGAACCACGAGCCTGCGCCGGAAAACGTGCCGCTCAGGCGCGGGTGAGGCGACAGCAACGCGACTGCCAGCATCGCGGCCAGGCCGACGAGGTAGCTGACCGAGCCGGCCCACCACGGCGAGCCGATTTGCGCGCGCAGGTTCGCGTTGAGCACCTGCTGCAACGCAACGCTGATGCCGGCCGCCACGACCAGCAGATAGGACAGGAGGGTAGCCACGAGGATGAACGCTCCGAAAGGATGGCCGCAACGGTGATGCCCGGCATGGAGGGCTTTCATTCTGCGGAGCGCGCCGGTATAACGCAAATATCGAATCTGGCGCTCATCCATCTCGTTTCGGCATGCCATCACTTCGGCAAATCCAGTATTTCCTGACCGTCGCGGACCTCGGCGGCTTCACGCCGGCCGCGGGCGCGCTCCATGTCGCGCAGTCGGCGCTCAGCCGGCAAATCGGTCAGCTCGAGGACGAACTCGGGTTCCTGCTGTTCGACCGCGAGCCGAGAGGCGTGCGGCTCACGCCGGCCGGCGCGATCTACCGCGAACGCGTGGCGTCGATCCCGGCCACGCTCGCGGCGGCGGCCGACGAAGGTTCGCAGTTGTCGCGCGGGGAAGCCGGCGTGCTGCGGCTGCTGCATTCCAGTACCGTGCCCGTCAGCAGCCTGATGCCGGATCTCGACCGTTTCATGCGCGATTGTCCGGGCGCGCGGATCGATCTCGATCGTGCGTCGTCCGAGGATCAGGTGACGGACGTCGCGAATGGCCACGCCGATATCGGGATCGTCCGGCTGCCGGTGCTGCGGCGCGATGCACGCGTGCGTTTCGTCGAACTGGCGGCCGAGCGCCTGTGCGCGGCGGTGCCGGCCGATCATCCGCTCGCGGGCCGCAAGCGCATCGCGATAGCGCGGTTGCGGCGCGAGCCGTTCGTGTCGGCCGTGTATCGGGAGCGCGGCGGCCTCGCGCGCGTCGTGCTCGATCTGTGCCTGAAGCGTGGCTTCGTGCCGGCGGCCGCGCGGATCGTGTCGCCGAAGACGTCGATGCTGAATCTCGTCGCGGCCGGCCGGGGCGTGGCGATCGTGCCGGCGCGGATGGCGAGCGTCGGGATCGACGGCGTCGTGTTCGTGCCGATTTCGGACGAGGATGCGCAGTCGGTGTGCGCGCTGGTGTTGCCGGTCGAGCCGACGGTGCTCGCGCAGGCGTTCGTGCGGGCGGTGACGGCGGGCTGAACGGGCCGCTTCCTGATCGGCCCGTGTGTTCGGTCGAACCGACGTCATGACTCAGACGCGGTACCCCGCGTCGCGCATCAACCGCCGCGATAGCTCGCCGCGCGGGCCTTCCGCGTCGAATCGCGCGCGAAGTTTCGCATTCGCGCCGCGCGTCACGCCGCGATGCATGGCCACGATGGTGGCGAAAAGGGCGACGACGAAGAAAGCGACAAGCATCGTATTGCTCCTGGCCGAAGAAAACCGGAGACGGACATCGCGACGGCCGGTCATGTTCGTCTCCCTCCATTTCAGTGATGTGCAGTATCCGGGCCCGGGGCGGCGCGGCAACGGGCGGGCCGCGCACGACCGCCCGGCGACTGCCAGCATAGGGCCCGCACACGGCATCCGGCGACGTGTCGGAAGTCTGTCAGCAAGGCCGTGGCGGAATCGAAAGGCGTGCGCCGCATCCGGGCAATCTCTCCGCACGCCAGAAAAACCCCAAACCCCCGTCCAGCAAGCCTCAAGCGCAGCCTAGTGGTTTCCACTCATAGTCGCAAACAGGCAAGAACAGGTCGCCGCCGGTCTTCTCGCGGCGAATATGGCTCGTTACTTTTACTCCCACGATGCAGGCCGGCGCACACTCCGCGCACCGGCTGCCGCGAGACCAACCGGGAGGAACCGAACCATGAAGTCGACGAAGATCGCCGCGCTCGCTGCGGCCGTGCTGGCGACCGGCGCGTTCACGCACGCCGCGCTGGCCGAGACGGAGGCCGCGACCTGCCGGACCGTGCGTTTCGCGGATATCGGCTGGACCGACATCACGTCGACCACGGCGCTCGCGTCGACCGTGTTCGAGGCGCTCGGCTACAAGCCGACCACGACGATCGCGTCGGTGCCGATCTCGTTCGCCGGCCTCAAGAGCAAGCAGCTCGACGTGTCGCTCGGCTACTGGTGGCCCGTGCAGCAGAAGCAGCTGCAACCGTTCCTCGACAGCAAATCGATCAACGTCGTCGAACCGCCGAACCTGTCCGGCGCGAAGGCGACGCTCGCGGTGCCGAGCTACGCATACCAGGCCGGCCTGAAGACCTTCGACGACATCGCGAAACACCGCGCGGAACTCGACGGCAAGATCTACGGGATCGAGCCGGGCAGCAGCGCGAACGCGACGATCCAGAAGATGATCGACACGAACCAGTACGGGCTCGGCGGCTTCAAGCTCGTCGAATCGAGCGAAGCGGGGATGCTGGTGACGGTCGAGCGCGCGGTCCGCGACAAGAAGTGGGTCGTGTTCCTCGGCTGGGAGCCGCATCCGATGAACATCCAGCTCAGCATGAACTACCTGTCCGGTGGCGACGCCGCGTTCGGCCCGAACTACGGCGAGGCGCGCGTGTACACGCTCACCGCGCCGGACTTCATCGCGCGCTGCCCGAACGCGGGCAAGCTCGTGATGAACCTGCGCTTCTCGACGCAGCTCGAGAACCAGCTGATGCAGTCGGTGATGAACAAGACCAAGCCGGCCGAGGCCGCGAAGGCGTACCTGAAGAAGAACCCGCAGGTGCTCGATCCGTGGCTCGCGGGCGTCAAGACGTTCGACGGCAAGGACGGCCTGCCTGCCGTGAAGGCGTATCTCGGCCTGTGATGGCCTGCGCCCATACGCTGTTAGCAATGCGACACAACCCGAATCAAGCGAGGCATCCAGCATGAACCACGAAGTCATCATCACCTGTGCCGTCACCGGCGCGGGCGATACGGTCGGCAAGCATCCGGCGATTCCGGTCACGCCGAAGGAGATCGCGGCCGCCGCGATCGAAGCCGCGAAGGCCGGCGCGACAGTGGCCCACTGCCACGTGCGCGATCCGCAGACGGGGCGCGGCAGCCGCGACCCGAACCTGTATCGCGAAGTGGTCGACCGCATCCGCTCGGCCGACGTCGACGTGATCATCAACCTGACGGCCGGCATGGGCGGCGATCTCGAGATCGGCCCCGGCGAGGACCCGATGCGCTTCGGCAAGGGCACCGATCTGGTCGGCGGCCTCACGCGCCTCGCGCACGTCGAGGAACTGCTGCCCGAGATCTGCACGCTCGACTGCGGCACGCTGAATTTCGGCGACGGCGACTACATCTACGTGTCGACGCCCGCGCAGTTGCGCGCCGGCGCGAAGCGCATCCAGGAACTCGGCGTGAAGCCGGAGCTGGAGATCTTCGATACGGGCCATCTGTGGTTCGCGAAGCAGTTGCTCAAGGAAGGGCTGCTCGACGATCCGCCGCTGTTCCAGCTGTGCCTCGGCATTCCGTGGGGCGCGCCGGCCGACACGGGCACGATGAAGGCGATGGTCGACAACCTGCCGCCCGGCGCGCACTGGGCCGGCTTCGGGATCGGCCGCATGCAGATGCCGATGGTCGCGCAGGCGATGCTGCTCGGCGGCCACGTGCGCGTGGGCCTCGAAGACAACATCTGGCTCGACCGCGGCGTGCATGCGACCAACGGCACGCTCGTCGAGCGCGCCCGCGAGATCGTCGAGCGCCTCGGCGGCCGCGTACTGACGCCGGCCGAAGGGCGTCGCAAGCTCGGCCTGCCGGCGCGCGGCGAGCGACTGCTCGAACGTCGTGCGATCGCCGAATTCGCGTGAGCTTTTTCACCCACTGACTGACATGGCACGGCGGCATGCGTCCACGCGCGGCCGCCGACCGATTTCCCCTGATTCGAAGGATGCGTTGACATGGCTGTGAAGACCGACATCAAGACGTTTGCCGCCATCGGCACCGGCGTGATCGGCAGCGGATGGATTTCCCGCGCGCTCGCGCACGGTCTCGACGTGGTCGTGTGGGACCCGGCGCCGGGCGCCGAAGCGCGGCTGCGCGCGAACGTCGCGAACGCGTGGCCCGCGCTCGAACGCGTTGGCCTCGCGCCAGGCGCCGATCCCGCGCGGCTGCGCTTCGTATCGACGATCGAGGCATGCGTCGCCGATGCGGATTTCATCCAGGAGAGCGCGCCCGAGCGCGAGGCGCTGAAGCTCGAACTGCACGAGCAGATCAGCCGCGCGGCGAAGCCCGACGCGATCATCGCGTCGTCGACGTCGGGGCTGCTGCCGACCGACTTCTACGCGCGGGCCACGCATCCGGAGCGCTGCGTGGTCGGTCACCCGTTCAATCCCGTCTATCTGCTGCCGCTCGTCGAGGTGCTCGGCGGCGCGCGCACGTCGCCGGAAGCGGTCGAGGGCGCGATGGAGGTCTATCGCAAGCTCGGCATGCGGCCGCTGCACGTGCGCAAGGAAGTGCCGGGCTTCATCGCGGACCGTTTGCTCGAAGCGTTGTGGCGCGAGGCGCTGCATCTGGTCAACGAAGGCGTCGCGACGACCGGCGAGATCGACGATGCGATCCGCTTCGGCGCGGGCATCCGCTGGTCGTTCATGGGCACGTTCCTGACCTACACGCTGGCCGGCGGCGACGCGGGCATGCGACACTTCATGCAGCAATTCGGCCCCGCGCTCGAACTGCCGTGGACGAAGCTGGTCGCGCCGACGTTGACCGACGCGCTGATCGACAGCGTCGTCGAAGGCACGACTGAACAGCAGGGCACGCGCAGCATCAAGGAGCTCGAACGCTATCGCGACGAGTGCATCACCGAGGTGCTGAAATCGATTGCCGCGGTGAAGGCGCGGCACGGGATGCGATTCGAGGACTAAAGGACAGGCGATGACGGGCGATACCCCGCTGACGATTTACCGCGACGTCGTGCGGCCCGAATGGGTCGACTACAACGGCCACCTGCGCGATGCGTTCTACCTGTTGATCTTCAGCTTCGCGACCGATGCGCTGCTGGATCGCATCGGCCTCGAAGACGCCGCGCGCCGCGAGCGGGGACGCTCGGTCTACACGCTCGAAGCGCACGTGAACTATCTGCACGAGATCAAGGAGGGCGCGCCGGTGCGCGTCGATGCACGGGTGCTCGCGCACGACGCGAAGCGGCTGCACCTGTATCTCGAACTGTTCGCCGGCGGGCATGACGACGCGGTGTCGGCGAGCGAGCAGATGCTGCTGCACGTCGATACGCGCGACGGCGCGAAATCGGCGCCGTTCGACGACGACGTGGCCGCGCGCGTGGCCGAACTGCATGCGTTGCAGCGCGAGTGCGCGGCGCCGGCTTATGCAGGCCGCGTGATCGGACTGCCGCCGCGCCGCTAGCGGCCCGCTGCACCTTTCGATCTTCATCTTCGACCGCGGAGCGCACAGGATGCTCGAACCGGAAATCGCGGCGTTCGTCGCGGCCGTCGACGCGTGGTATCCGGCCGATGCGGCGGCGCGTTCGCCCGACGAGCAGCGCCGTCTCTACGACCGCTTCGCGGCCGAATGGACGCCGGCCGCGCTGCCGGCCGGCATCGTGCAGCACGACGCCGTGTGGCGCGCACCGGGCGGCCGCACGATCGCACTGCGGCGCTATACGTGCGCACACGGCACGCCGCGCGGCACGGTGCTGTTTTTTCATGGCGGCGGCTTCGTCGTCGGCTCGCTCGACAGCCATGCGCTGATCACCGCGCGACTGGCGGCCGATACGGGCCTCGACGTGATCGCCGTCGACTATCGGCTCGCGCCCGAGCACCGTGCGCCGGCCGCGCTCGACAATTGCCTGGAAGTCACGCGTGCCGCACGCGACGCGCATTGGCCGTTCGGGCCGTGCGTGCCTCCGCTGACGCTCGCGGGCGACAGCGCGGGCGGGATGCTCGCGGCGGCGGTGGCGACCGCGCTGCGCGATGCGGGCGAACGCAACGTGGACGGCATCGCGCTCGTCTATCCGATGCTCGGTTTCGAACCGCAGTCGCCCGCGCGCGAGGCGGAAGCGTACGCGCCGATGCTGACGCTCGACGATGTGCATCGCTATCGCGCGCTGTACTGGGGCGGCGACTTGGCCGACGTGCTGCGCGACGGCAACCCGCTGTTGCGTGCATCGGTGCCGCTCGAAGCTACACGCTTCGACGGTTTGCCGCCGGTGCTCGCGATCGGCGCGGAGCATGATCCGCTGCGCGACGATGCGCGCGTGTACGTCGAACGGATTCGCGCGGCGGGCGGTATCGCGCGCTACTGGATGGGAGAGGGGCTGGTGCACGGCTGCTGGCGCGCGCTCGGGACGAGTCCGCAGGCCGCGCGGATGCACCGGCTGGTCGGCGGGTTCTTGCTCGCACCACACGCGTAGCGGGCGTTTTCCGGGAGGCAACGATGCAGGCAGCGGCGCAACACCGTATCGAGGACTGGCGGACGTTTTCGGCCGACGCGGCGATCGCGGCGGCGACGATCGGCGATGACGCAGTGGAGGTCGAGTGGAGCGACGCGCGACGCTCGCCGTTCCATTTCGACTGGCTGCGCGACAACTGCGCGTGTTCCGCGTGCGTGCATGCGATCACGCGCGAACAGGTGTTCGAGATCGCCGATGCGCGCGAGGATCTGTCGGCGCTCACCGTGCACGTCGAGACCGACGGCGCGCTGTATGTGGAATGGAACGACGGGCACCGCAGCGCGTGGTCGCCGGGCTGGTTGCGTGCGCATGCGTACGACGACGCGTCGCGCGCCGAGCGTCTGGCCGCGCACGGGCGGCACGTATGGACCGGCGACGATGCGACGGCGATCGGCGTATTCGCGTGGCGCGACGTGATGGAGGACGACCGCGCGCTGCTCGCATGGCTCGGCGCGTTGCAGCGCACGGGGCTCACGCTCGTCGAAGGCGTGCCGGCCGAGCGCGGCCGCGTCGACGAGATCGCACGCCGTGTCGGCCTGATCCGCGAAAGTAATTTCGGTGTGCTGTTCGACGTCGAATCGAAGCCGCGCCCGGACAGCAATGCGTATACGTCGCTGAATCTTCCGCCGCATACCGACCTGCCGACGCGCGAATTGCAGCCGGGCGTGCAGTTCCTGCATTGCCTCGCGAACGACGCGACGGGCGGCGACAGCATTTTCCTCGACGGCTTCGCGCTCGCGGATGCGCTGCGGCGCGAACATCCGGACGATTTCGAGTCGCTCGCATCGACGCCGTTCGAGTTCTGGAACAAGAGCGCGAACAGCGACTACCGCTGTTCGGCGCCGGTGATCGGCCTCGATGCACGCGGCAACGTGACGGAAGTGCGCGTCGCGAACTTCCTGCGCGGGCCGCTCGATGCGCCGGCCGGTTCGGTCCCGGCGGTCTATCGTGCGTACCGGCGGTTTCTCGCGCTGGCGCGCGAGCCGCGGTTTCGCGTACAGCGCCGGCTGCGGGCGGGCGACATGTGGGCGTTCGACAACCGGCGCGTGCTGCATGCGCGCACCGGGTTCGATCCGTCGACGGGCCGTCGGCACCTGCAGGGCTGTTACGTCGATCGCGACGAGTTGCTGTCGCGCTGGCGCGTGCTGTCGCGGTCGGCGCCGGCCGGGGCCGCGGCCGTGGCCGGCTGACCGACATACACGGCATCTTCTCGCACACCTCGCCGGGAAAAAGCACCCGGACGCGAGGCGCCCGGGCGAAGCCACCCGCTGCCGGGCGGCGGAGGTATGCGTTTCACAAAACAGACGAGCCCCGCGAAGGGGGCTCGTCAGGACTGCGTGACTTCATCGCGCGACGCGCGGCGCCCGCCGGGGGCGCGTCGGCTTACTGGCCGAAGAAGATCGAGTCGCGTGCGTTCGACGAAGCGGCTGCCGGCGCGCCCGAGTGGACGAGCGGCGCCGGTTGCGCGCCGTAGCCGCTGCTGTCGACACCATGAACGCGCGCTTCGGCGCTCTGGATGTCGTTCGGGTAGTACGGGCTCGACACGCCCGGCTTGTAGCCGGCCTGTTCGAGCTGGACCAGTTCGTTGCGCACTTGAGCGCGCGTCACGGTGCTTTGTTGAGCGAATGCGCCGAACGAAGCGGACAGGGCGGCAGCGGCAACGACTGCGGAAACGAGCGATTTCATGGTGACCTCCGGTGTTTTATTGAGTTCGCTCTCGACACCATGTCTTGAGCGATTGATCAAATGTTAGTCACCGGCGTGTTCAGGGTAAACGCTGAATTTGACGATAAATTGTTTCCTGACTGGTAACAGTGAGGCGTCGAAACAGTCTTTCAACGGGCTTTCTTTTCGGTTGGCGTAATAAGTATGAAGAATACCGTGGCCGGCGGCGCGCGATTCAGCGTGCTTCGGCCGCCGTATCGAACGGCCGGCCCGACGCGCGGCCCGCGGGTGCGCCGGAACTGAGGAAGCGCACGCCCGTCGCGGCTTCCGAGGCTTCCCACAGCAACGCCGCCGTTGCCACGTTGCGCGCCGCGCGCGGCACGTTTGCCGGTGCCGGCAGCCCCCGCGATTCGAACCAGCCGGACGGGCCGATGTACGCGCCGCCGGCCAGATCGGGCGACGTGGCCGCATGAATGGCGGGCAGCGCGCCCTGATCGGCCGGCTGCGCGAGATAACGGTTCGCGGCACGCATCAGCGCGGCGCGGGTGGGCGAGCGGTCCATCGCCGGGCCCGCGAACTGCAGGTTGGTCGCCGCATAGCCGGGGTGCGCGGCGACGCTGATGCCGGCGAACGCCGCGCGCTCGAAGCGGCGCTGCAGCTCGAGCGCGAACACGAGGTTCGCGAGCTTGCTGTCGCAATAGGCGAGATAACGGTTGTAGCGATGCGCGGCGCGCAGGTCGTCCACGCGAATCCGGCCGCCGCGGTTGAAGCCGCTCGACATCGTGACGACGCGCGCCCGACGTGCGGCGCGCAGCGCCGGCAGCAGCTGGCCGGTCAGCGCGAAATGGCCGAGGTGGTTGGTGCCGAACTGCATCTCGAAGCCGTCGCGCGTGTGCCGCAGCGGCAGGAACATCACGCCGGCGTTGTTGCAGAGGATGTCGACGCGGCCGTGGCGTTCACCGACGTCGGCCGCGAAACGGGCGATCGACGCGAGATCGGCGAGGTCGAGCGGATCGACTTCGACGCGTGCATGAGGATGAAGCCGGCGGATCGCGTCGGCGGCCTGCGCGCCGCGGGTGGCGTCGCGGCAGCCCATCACGACCGTCGCGCCTTTCGCGGCCAGCGTTTCCGCGAGGTGCCAGCCGAGACCGCTGTTGGCGCCGGTCACGACCGCGACCTTGCCGCCTTGCGCCGGGACGTGGCGCGCGCTCCATGCATGCATGTCTGCCTCCATCGACGCGGCCGGTCGGCCGCCGCACGTAATCGTTACATTGAGTGGTGTAACGATAGTGCGGGCGGACGGAGCAGACAAGCGGAGGAATTAGACCGGCGCTTCTAGGACTGGCTGGCGGATAGCGTGGCGCCGCCAGCCTGGCGCACGGCCGGCAGGTGTTACCTGCTGCCGGCCAGCGCGAGTACCTCGGCGGCGGAGATCATGGCGGCGGCGTTCGCGGGGGCCGGACGCTCGGCCGGGCGGAACACTTCGTCGCCGCGATGGATGACCTGGCGCGACAGCGCGCAGGTGCCGGTGCGCTGCGCGAAGCGGCGGCGCCAGCGTTGCTCGCCGTAGTGACAGCGGCCGGGCTCGACCCAGCGGACGACGAGCAGCGTATCGGAACGTTCGAGGATTTCGACGTGGACGTCGGCGGGATCGAGCGCAGGCAGGGATTTGGAGGCCTTCATTTTGCCGTTTCCTAAAGCCCGTGCGGGTTCGGCCATGGCAGTGGGTGTCACTACCCAAGGGGGAATCCGTAGGGGTTTCCATGAGTGGTGCGCTAAATGTAAGCGTCTGTGACCGGAAAAAACATCCTGTCTGGCTCAAATTACCTTTTGCCGATTTAGAAACAATCCACGCTTATTTTCTTGAAAAACCAAGAACAAAAAGCCCCGGACGGAAAGCCCGGGGCGGAAAATCGGCCCGCGCGCCGTGTCTGCTCGCCCAGTCACGGGATACATCGCCAGGGGACGGAGGTGCCCGCAGGGATCCGGCGCGGGCGGGGAGGCGATGTACCGGAAGCGCGGTCCGGCAACACCATGATGGCGTGCGCCACCCGTTGGCACCCTGACGCGAACATGACTTTTTTGTCAGTTTGGCGCGGCCGCCGTCCCGAACGTCGCTGAAGAATCGACTGGAACGCCCGCCGGTACTGGGTTTGCGCGAATCGAGAGGCCGGACTTCAATGTCGCTCGCACGCCGCATTCTTGCGTGCCGGACGGATTGATCCGCCCCGGGTAAATACTGAATCGCGATTCCGTGACAAACGGGCGATCCCTTCCTATGATTGGTTGGACCTTTAGTCCTTTGTGCCAATCGGCCGACTGGCGGCCGGCTTTTTCGGAGAGATGCTCATGAGATTGCAGGGCAAACGCGCGCTGGTGACGGCGGCCGGGCAGGGTATCGGCCGCGCGACCGCGCTGCGGTTCGCGAGCGAGGGCGCTGACGTGCTGGCGACCGACATCAACGAAGCGGCGCTGGTGCGGCTCGAGGCCGACGCCGAACGCGCGGGCGGCCGGCTGGTCACGCGGCGGCTCGACGTCACCGCCGCGAACGAGGTCGCCGCGCTCGCCGCGAGCGAACGCGCGTTCGACGTGCTGTTCAACTGCGCGGGCTACGTGCATCACGGTTCGATCCTCGAGTGCGACGAAGACGCGTGGGCGTTCTCGCTGAACCTGAACGTCACGTCGATGTACCGGCTGATCCGCGCGCTGCTGCCCGCGATGCTCGAAGCCGGTGGCGGGTCGATCGTCAACATGGCGTCGGCCGCGTCGAGCGTGAAGGGCGTGCCGAACCGCTTCGTGTACGGCACCACCAAGGCGGCCGTGATCGGGCTGACCAAGGCGGTGGCCGCCGATTTCGTCGAGCGCGGCATCCGCTGCAACGCGATTTGCCCGGGCACGATCGAATCGCCGTCGCTGGAGCAGCGGATCGCCGACCAGGCGCACACGCGCCACGTGTCCGCCGACGAGGTGCGCCAGGCGTTCGTCGCGCGCCAGCCGATCGGCCGTATCGGCAGCGCGGACGAAGTGGCCGCGCTCGCGCTGTACCTGGCGTCCGACGAAGCGTCGTTCACCACCGGCACGATTCACCTGATCGACGGCGGCTGGTCAAACTGACCGTGTCGAACTGACCACCCCTTTCCGCTCACCTCCCCTTTCCGTTCAGACAACGCTATGAAACTGCTGAGATTTGGCGACAAACACCATGAAAAGCCGGGCCTGCTTGATGCACAGGGTCACATTCGCGACCTGTCCGGCGTGATCGACGACATCGCCGGCGACGCGCTGACGCCTGCGTCGCTCACGCGGCTGCGCGACATTCCGCCTTCGTCGCTGCCGCTCGTCGAAGGCACGCCGCGGCTCGGCGCGTGCGTCGGCCGTGTCGGCAAGTTCATCTGCATCGGGCTCAACTATTCGGATCACGCAGCCGAATCGGGGATGGAGGTGCCGAAGGAGCCCGTCGTGTTCGGCAAGTGGACGAGCGCGATCTCGGGCCCGAACGACGACGTCGAGATCCCGCGCGGCTCGGAGAAGACCGACTGGGAAGTCGAACTCGGCGTGGTGATCGGCCAGGGCGGCCGCTATATCGACGAAGCCGATGCGCTGTCGCACGTCGCCGGCTACTGCGTCGTGAACGACGTGTCGGAGCGCGAATACCAGCTCGAACGCGGCGGCACGTGGGACAAGGGCAAGGGCAACGACACGTTCGGCCCGATCGGCCCGTGGCTCGTGACGGCCGACGAAGTGCCCGATCCGCACGCGCTGCGGCTGTGGCTCGAGGTGGACGGCCACCGCTACCAGAACGGCACGACCGCGACGATGGTGTTTCGCGTGCCGCACCTGATCAGCTACCTGAGCCGTTTCATGAGCCTGCAACCGGGCGACGTGATCTCGACCGGCACGCCGCCGGGCGTTGGCCTCGGGCAGAAGCCGCCCGTCTACCTGCGCGCCGGACAGGTGATCACGCTCGGCATCGACGGGCTCGGCGAGCAGCGTCAGCGCACCGTGCAGGCCTGATTCCCTTCAACGGACGGTTCGTCATGCCTATCATTCGATCGATGCGCGTCCTCGACGTGCGCTTTCCGACCTCGCGCCAGCTCGACGGCTCCGACGCGATGAATCCGGACCCCGATTATTCGGCGGCCTACGTCGTGCTCGAAACCGACCGCGACGGGCTCGAAGGCCACGGGCTCACGTTCACCATCGGGCGCGGCAACGAAATCTGCTGCGCGGCGATCGACGCGATGCGTCACCTCGTCGTCGGCCTCGACCTCGACTGGATTCGCGAGGACATGGGCCGCTTCTGGCGGCACGTGACGTCGGACAGCCAGTTGCGCTGGATCGGCCCGGACAAGGGCGCGATCCACCTCGCGACGGGCGCCGTCGTCAACGCGGTGTGGGATTTGTGGGCGAAGGCCGTCGGCAAGCCGCTGTGGCGGCTCGTTGCCGACCTGAGCCCCGAGGAGCTGGTGCGGGCGATCGACTTCCGCTACCTGACCGACTGCCTGCGCCCGGACGAAGCGCTCGACCTGCTGCGCCGGCAGGCGCCCGGCAAGGCCGCGCGGATCGCCGCGCTGGAGCGCGACGGCTACCCGTGCTACACGACGTCGGCCGGCTGGCTCGGCTACAGCGACGACAAGCTGCGCCGGCTGTGCCGCGAGGCGGTGGACGAAGGTTTCGAGTACGTGAAGCTGAAAGTCGGTGCGAACCTCGAGGACGACATCCGCCGCGTGACGATCGCGCGCGAGGTGATCGGCCCCGACCGCAAGCTGATGATCGACGCGAACCAGGTGTGGGAAGTCGACGAGGCGATCGACTGGGTGCGCGAACTCGCGTTCGCGCGGCCGTGGTTCATCGAGGAGCCGACGAGCCCCGACGACGTCGAGGGGCATCGCAAGATCCGCGAGGCGATCGCGCCGGTGCAGGTCGCGACCGGCGAGATGTGCCAGAACCGCGTGCTGTTCAAGCAGTTCATCGCGCGCGGCGCGATCGACGTCGTGCAGATCGACGCGTGCCGGCTCGGCGGCGTGAACGAGATTCTCGCGGTGATGCTGATGGCCGCGAAATACGGGCTGCCGGTGTGCCCGCACGCGGGCGGCGTCGGGCTGTGCGAGTACGTGCAGCACCTGTCGATGATCGACTACGTGTGCATTTCCGGTACGAAGGAAGGGCGCGTGACCGAGTACGTCGATCACCTGCACGAGCATTTCGTCGAACCGTGCGTGGTGCGCGGCGCGGCGTACATGCCGCCGACGGCGCCCGGTTTCTCGATCGAGATGAAGCCCGAATCGCTGGAGCAGTACCGGTTCCGCGGCTGACGCAGGGCAATGCACGACGGCGCGCCATTTGCATGGTGTGCGTCGTGGGCATCGTGCGCGGCGACAACATGAACGACGGAGACGCGAAGTGGATTTGAATCTGCAAGACAAGGTCGTGATCGTGACCGGCGGCGCGTCGGGTATCGGCGCCGCGATCTCGATGCGGCTGGCCGGCGAAGGCGCGGTTCCCGTGGTGTTCGCGCGCCACGCGCCGGACGACGGCTTCTGGCGCGAACTCACGCAGCAACAGCCGCGCGCCGCGTGCGTCACTGTCGAACTGCAGGACGACGCACAGTGCCGCGACGGCGTCGCGCAGACCCTCGCCCGCTTCGGCCGTATCGACGGCCTCGTCAACAACGCGGGCATCAACGACAGCATCGGGCTCGACGCCGGGCGCGATGCGTTCGTCGCGTCGCTCGAACGCAACCTGATCCACTACTACGTGATGGCGCACTACTGCGTGCCGCACCTGAAGGCGGCGCGCGGCGCGATCGTCAACATCTCGTCGAAGACGGCCGTGACCGGGCAGGGCAACACGAGCGGCTATTGCGCGTCGAAGGGCGCGCAACTCGCGCTGACGCGCGAATGGGCCGTCGCATTGCGCAACGACGGCGTGCGCGTGAACGCGGTGATTCCGGCCGAGGTGATGACGCCGCTCTATCAGAACTGGATCGCCGGCTTCGACGATCCGCAAGCGAAGGTCGCGGAAATTGCCGGCAAGGTGCCGCTCGGCCAGCGCTTCACGACGGCCGACGAAATTGCCGATACAGCGGTGTTCCTGCTGTCGGAGCGTGCGTCGCACACGACGGGCCAGTGGCTGTTCGTCGATGGCGGCTACACGCATCTCGATCGTGCGATCAGCTGAGAGCCGCGCGCGATGCAACCCGACCTGAACCCGAACACCACGCAGCCGCTGATCGCGCTGACCGGCATCGGCAAGCGCTTTCCGGGCGTGCAGGCGCTCGACGATTGCCGTTTCGACCTGCGCGCGGGCGAAGTGCATGCGCTGATGGGCGAGAACGGCGCCGGCAAGTCGACGCTAATGAAGATCCTCGCGGGCGTCTACCAGCGCGACGCGGGCGAGATCCGGATGGACGGCCGCCCGGTGGAGATCGCCGACCCGCGTGCCGCGCAGGCGCTCGGCATCGGCATCATCCATCAGGAGCTGAACCTGATGAACCACCTGAGCGTCGCGCAGAACATCTTCATCGGCCGCGAGCCGCGCGGCCGCTTCGGCGTGTTCGTCGACGAAGAGAAACTCAACCGCGACGCGGCCGCGATCTTCCAGCGGATGCGGCTCGATCTCGATCCGCGCACGCCGGTCGGCCGACTGACGGTCGCGAAGCAGCAGATGGTCGAGATCGCGAAGGCGCTGTCGTTCGACTCGCGCGCGCTGATCATGGACGAGCCGACCGCAGCGCTGAACAACGCGGAAATCGCCGAGCTGTTCCGCATCATCCGCGACCTGCGCGCGCATGGGGTCGGCATCGTCTACATCTCGCACAAGATGGACGAGCTGCGCCAGATCGCCGATCGCGTGACCGTGATGCGCGACGGCAAGTATGTCGCGACCGTGCCGATGGCCGACACGTCGATGGAATCGATCATCTCGATGATGGTCGGCCGCCAGCTCGATACGGAAAGCCGCACGCCGCCCGATACGTCCGCGAACGAGATTGCGCTCGAAGTGCGTGGGCTGTCGCGCGGCCGCGCGATCCGCGACGTCGGCTTCACGCTGCGGCGCGGCGAGATTCTCGGCTTCGCCGGGCTGATGGGCGCGGGCCGCACCGAGGTCGCGCGCGCGGTGTTCGGCGCGGACCCGGTCGATGCGGGCGAGATCCGCGTGAACGGCCGGGCCGTGACGATCCGCACGCCGGCCGACGCGGTGAAATACGGCATCGGCTACCTGTCCGAGGATCGCAAGCACTTCGGGCTCGCGGTCGGGATGGACGTGCAGAACAACATCGCGCTGTCGAGCATGCGCCGCTTCGTGCGCCGCGGCCTGTTTCTCGATGCGCGTGGAATGCGCGAGGCCGCGCAGTCTTACGTGCGGCAGCTCGCGATCCGCACGCCGTCGGTCGCGCAGCCCGCGCGGCTCTTGTCGGGCGGCAACCAGCAGAAGATCGTGATCGCGAAATGGCTGCTGCGCGACTGCGACATCCTGTTCTTCGACGAGCCGACGCGCGGCATCGACGTCGGCGCGAAAAGCGAGATCTACAAGCTGCTCGACGCGCTCGCCGCCGACGGCAAGGCGATCGTGATGATCTCGTCGGAATTGCCCGAGGTGCTGCGCATGAGCCACCGGATTCTCGTGATGTGCGAAGGCCGCGTGACCGGCGAATTGCGCGCGGCCGACGCCACGCAGGAAAAGATCATGCAGCTCGCGACGCAGCGCGAGTCGACCGTGTTGTCCTGATTGTCCCGATTCAGACGCCTAACGATCATGTCCAACGATACGCATCCCGTTCCGCCCCTCGCCACCGGCGACACGCCGGCCGCCGCGTCGAGCCTGAAATCGCGCTTCTTCAACCCGGCCGCGCGGCAGAAGCTGCTCGCGTTCGCGAGCCTCGTGCTGTTGATCGTGTTCTTCAGCTTCGCATCGTCGAACTTCCTCGAAGTCGATAACCTCGTGTCGATCCTGCAGGCCACCGCCGTGAACGGCGTGCTGGCCGTCGCCTGTACGTACGTGATCATCACGTCCGGCATCGACCTGTCGGTCGGCACGCTGATGACGTTCTGCGCGGTGATGGCCGGCGTCGTGCTGACGAAATGGGGAATGCCGCTGCCGCTCGGGATTCTGGCCGCGTTGTGCTTCGGCGCGCTGTCGGGTTGCGTGTCGGGCTTCGTGATCGCGAAGATGAAGGTGCCGCCGTTCATCGCGACGCTCGGCATGATGATGCTGCTCAAGGGGCTGTCGCTCGTGATCTCGGGCACGCGGCCGATCTACTTCAACGACACGCCGGGCTTCACGTCGATCGCGCAGGATTCGCTGATCGGCAACCTCATTCCCGCGCTACCGATTCCCAACGCGGTGCTGATCCTGTTTCTCGTCGCGATCGGCGCGTCGATCGTGCTGAACCGGACCATCTTCGGCCGCTACACGTTCGCGCTCGGCAGCAACGAGGAGGCGCTGCGGCTGTCCGGCGTGAACGTCGATGCGTGGAAGATCGCCGTCTATACGTTCAGCGGCGCGGTGTGCGGGATCGCCGGCCTGCTGATCGCGTCGCGGCTGAACTCGGCGCAGCCGGCGCTCGGGCAGGGCTACGAGCTCGATGCGATCGCGGCCGTCGTGATCGGCGGCACGTCGCTGTCGGGCGGCGCGGGCAGCATCGTCGGCACCATCATCGGCGCGTTCATCATGAGCGTGCTGACCAACGGCCTGCGCATCATGTCGGTCGCGCAGGAATGGCAGACGGTCGTGACGGGCGTGATCATCATTCTCGCCGTCTACGTGGACATCCTGCGCCGGCGTCGCCGCTGACGCCGATACCGAGGCGCCAGGGCATGGGCTTCACCGCCGGCCGGGCCGGCATTTCAGTCGATACCAACCAAGGAGACGCGAAGTGATCAGGAGCAAGGTGTTGAACGCGATCGTCGGGCTGACGTTCGCCGCGGGCGTCACGGCCGGCGCGCAGGCGCAGGAAACCTATATCCCGCTGATCTCGAAAGGCTTCCAGCATCAGTTCTGGCAGGCCGTGAAATCGGGCGCGACGCAGGCCGCGAAGGACTACAAGGTGAAGGTGACGTTCGAAGGGCCGGAAACCGAGGCGATGGTCGACAAGCAGATCGACATGCTGTCGGCCGCGATCGCGAAGAAGCCGGCCGCGCTCGGCTTCGCGGCGCTCGACAGCAAGGCCGCGCTGCCGCTGCTGAAGAAGGCGCAGGCCGAGAAGATCCCGGTGATCGCGTTCGACTCGGGCGTGGACAGCGACATCCCGGTGACGACGGCCGCGACCAACAACAAGGCCGCGGCCGCCCTTGCGGCCGACAAGCTCGCCGCACTGATCGGGGACGAAGGGCAGGTGGCGGTGGTCTCGCACGACCAGACGAGCCGCACCGGCATCGACCGCCGCGACGGCTTCCTCGACCGGATGAAGTCCGCGCACCCGAAGGTGCAGGTCGTGACCGTGCAGTACGGCGAAGGCGATCAGTTGAAGTCGACCGAAGTGACGAAGTCGATCCTGCAGGCGTACCCGAAGCTCAAGGGGTTGTTCGGCACCAACGAAGGTTCGGCGATCGGCGTGGTCAACGGCGTGCGCGAGATGAAGCGCAAGGTCGTGATCGTCGGCTACGATTCCGGCAAGCAGCAGAAGGACGCGATTCGCAGCGGGCTGATGGCCGGCGCGATCACGCAGAACCCGATCGGGATCGGCTACAAGACGGTCGAGGCGGCCGTGAAGGCGATCAAGGGCGAGAAGCTGCCGAAGGTCATCGATACCGGGTTCTACTGGTACGACAAGACCAATATCGGCGATCCGAAGATCGCGGCGGTGTTGTACGACTGAACGTGGCGGATGGGCGGGGGCGACGCTGCGGGCCGTCGCCGCCGCGGTGATTGAACACGAGGGCATCATGGGCGCAGTGCGTATCGATTCGCATCAGCACTTCTGGCGTTATCGCGCGGCCGACTATCCGTGGATCGGCCCCGGGATGGGCGTGCTCGCACGCGACTACCTGCCCGACGAACTGTGGCCGCAGATGCATGCGCAGGCGCTCGGCGCGTCGATCGCGGTGCAGGCGCGCGCCGGCCGTGACGAGACGGCGTTCCTGCTCGATCTGGCGCGCGACGATGCACGCATCGCGGCGGTGGTCGGCTGGGAGGATCTCGGTGCGCCGGCGCTGGCCGACCGCGTCGCCGAGTGGCGCAGCCCGAAGCTGCGTGGTTTTCGTCATCAGGTGCAGGACGAAGCCGACGTTGGCGCGTTCGTCGCCGATCCCGCTTTCAATCGCGGCGTCGCCTGGCTGCAGGCGAACGGCTACGTGTACGACGTGCTCGTGTTCGAACGCCAGTTGCCGGACGTCCGTGCGTTCTGCGCGCGGCACGATGCGCACTGGCTCGTGCTCGACCACGTCGGCAAGCCGGCGCTCGCCGAGTTCGAGCGTGACGACACCGCGCTCGCGCGCTGGCGCGCGTCGCTGCGTGAGCTGGGCGCGCTGCCGCACGTCGCGTGCAAGCTGTCGGGGCTCGTGACCGAAGCCGACTGGCGGCGGGGTCTGCGTGGCCAGGACATCCGGCATATCGAGCAGTGCTTCGACGCGGCGCTCGACGCGTTCGGCCCGCAGCGGCTGATGTTCGGATCGGACTGGCCCGTGTGCCTGCTCGCGGCGTCGTATGACGAGGTTGCGTCGCTGGTCGAACGCTGGGCTGAATCGCGCCTGTCGGCGGCCGAGCGCGGCGCGTTGTGGGGCGGCACGGCCGCGCGCTGCTACGCGGTGCCGGGCGATGTGAAGCGCGGCATATAAAATAGGCGCGAACGGTCTGTGCGATTTGACAGGCCGTCCGGAACGAAACCGATTACCAGCGTCAACGTATGTCCATCCAGCCGATTCAGAACCGCCGCCTCTACCAGCAGATCGCCGACAAGCTCAGTGCGATGATCGAGTCCGGCGATTTCCCGCCGGGCAGCTATCTGCCGCCCGAGCGCGAACTCGCCGAACGGTTCGGCGTGTCGCGCACGTCGGTGCGCGAGGCGCTGATCGCGCTCGAAGTGAACGGACTCGTCAGCGTGCGCGTCGGCGACGGCGTGAAGGTGCGCCATCCCGAAGCGGCCGCGGCGCCCGAACCCGCGCCGGCTCCCGACGCGACGGTCGCGCCGTTCTCGATCGTCGAGATCGATCCGGAACTCGGCATCGCGCTCGATCTCGACACCGAAATCCCGCCGTTCGCGCTGCTGCAGGCGCGCCGGCTGATCGAGCCGGAAGCCGCGGCGCTCGCCGCGAAGCACGGCTCGGACGCGCAGATCGAAGGCATCCACGAAGCATTCCTGCGCAACCAGGACGACAACCGCAGCGGCTCGCTCACGCACCCGGGCGACCGGCTGTTCCATATCCGCATCGCGGAGGCGAGCGACAACGCCGCGTATGCGCTGATGATCAAGCAGTTGCTCGCGCACAAGTACGACCTGATGTTCCAGCGGCTGCAGTCGCTGTACATGCCGAACGACATGCCGCACCGGTCGGAGCTGGAACATCGTGCGATCCTCGATGCGATCCGCGCGCGCGACCCCGACGCCGCGCGCCGAGCGATGGCCGAGCATCTCGATGAAGTGATTCGCATCTTCGGCCGCGCGCTCGACTGAGCGTGCGAATCGATTCGCTGCAGGGTCGGCAGCGGTGGCGCGATGCGGCGCGGTTCCGGGTGCCGATACGGCCACCGTCCCGCGCGAGGACACCGGACGTCGGTATAGAACGAACGCAGCGACGCGAGCGACGCGTGCCGGCCCGCCGGCATGCCGCCCGCGCGCCGAATGGAGTGTGACGAATGCGCGTGAACGATTGCCACAATTTCCACGACTTCCGCGAACTGGCGAAGCGGCGGTTGCCGGGGCCGATCTTCAATTACATCGACGGTGCGGCCGACGATGAAACCACGTATCGACGCAACACGAGCGCATTCGAAAGCTGCGATCTGGTGCCGAACGTGCTGCGCGGCGTGCGCGATGTCGATCTGTCGGTGACGGTCATGGGGCAAAAGCTCGGCATGCCGGTTTATTGTTCGCCGACCGCGCTGCAACGCCTGTTTCATCATGACGGCGAGCGGGCCGTCGCCGCAGCAGCCGCGAAATTCGACACGATGTTCGGCGTGTCGTCGCTCGGTACCGTGAGCCTGGAAGAAGCCCGCGCAATCAGCCCGGGCCCGCAGGTCTACCAGTTCTACTTTCACAAGGATCGCGGCCTCAACCGCGAGATGATGAACCGCTCGAGGCAGGCCGGCGTGAACGTGATGATGCTGACGGTGGACAGCATCACCGGCGGCAATCGCGAGCGCGACAAGCGCACCGGCTTCTCGATTCCGTTCCGGCTGACGCTCGCGGGGCTGACCGAGTTCGCGTTGAAGCCGGCCTGGGCGGTCAACTACCTGACGCACGAGCGGTTCCGTTTGCCGCAGCTCGACCGGCATGTCGACATGGGCGGCGGCGCGATGTCGATCAGCCGCTACTTCACGGACATGCTCGACCCGTCGATGTCATGGGACGACGTCGCCGCGATGGTGCGCGAGTGGAACGGGCAGTTTTGCCTGAAAGGCGTGATGTCGGTCGACGACGCCCGCAGGGCGGCGGACATCGGCTGTACCGGCATCGTGTTGTCGAACCACGGCGGGCGGCAGCTGGACGGTTCGCGCGCCGCGTTCGACCAGCTCGCCGAGGTGGTCGACGCGGTGGGCGACCGGATCGACGTGATGATGGATGGGGGCGTGCAGCGGGGTTCGCACGTACTGAAGGCGCTGGCGCTGGGGGCGAAGGCCGTCGGGCTGGGGCGTTATTACCTGTTCCCGCTCGCCGCTGCCGGGCAGCCCGGTGTCGAGCGTGCGTTGCAACTGATGCGCACGGAGATCGAACGCGACATGCGGCTCATGGGCTGCGCATCCGTCGCGCAGCTCGGGCGAAACCAGCTTCGTTTTCGCTGACGGCGGGTTTCGGCGCCATCCCGGCCTGCGTGCCGGCGCCGGCATCGCGCGCTCAGAAGCGGTCCGCGCGATACGGTGCCGGGTCGGTGAACGGCGCCTCGCCGGTCATCATCTCGGCCAGCAGGCGGCCGGTGACGGGGCCGAGCGTCAGCCCGTGATGGTTGTGCCCGAACGCGAACCACAGCCCGCGATGCGCGGGCGCGGGGCCGATCACCGGGCGCATGTCGGGCGTGCACGGCCGGAAGCCGAGCCACGGATGCGGGTCGAGCCGCTCGCCGAAACCGAACACCGGCCGCGCGACGCGTTCCGCGCGTTCGAGCTGCACGCCCGTGGGCGGAAGCCCGCGCCGCGCGATCTCGACGCCGGTCGTCAGTCGCAGCCCGCGCCGCATCGGCGCGATTACATAACCGTATTCGCGATCGACGATCGGCGCCGACGGCACGCCGCACGCGGACGGCGCGTAGTGCATGTGGTAGCCGCGCTTCTCGCGCAGCGGGATCTTGTAGCCGAACTTGCCGAACACCGTGTCGGACCACGGGCCGAGCGCGACGACGACGGCCGGCGCGGCCGCCGGGCCGTCGTCGGTGCGCACTTGCCAGCCGGGCGACAGCGCGTCGAGGCTCGCGGCGTCGCCCGTCAGCAGCGTGCCGCCGCCCTGCACGAACAGGTGCGCATACGCTTTGACGAGCGCGGCCGGGTCGACGACGCTTTTCGGGTCGAGCCAGTGCAGCGCGCCGCAGAAGCCCGGTGCGAGGCTGGGTTCGTGCGCGCGCAGCGCGGCCGCATCGAGCGGCGTGATGCCGAGCCCGTGGCGGCGCGCGGTGAGGCCGGCCTCGGCCACGCCGCGTTCGAATGCGGCCGGCGTGCGGAACGCTTCCAGCCAGCCACTGGCGCGGACCAGTTCGCCGGCGCCGGCCCGCGCGATCAGCGCGTCGTGTTCGACGATGCAGCGCTCGATCAGCGGCAGCATGTCGCGCGAGGCCGCTGCGTGACGCGGCGGCGCCGATTCCCACCAGAACCGTGCGAGCCACGGCGCGAACGCGGGCAGCGACGCGCTGTGCCAGTAGAGATCGGTGGAGCGGTTCAGCGCATAGCGCATCAGCGTGAACGGGCTGCGCGGGAACGGATACGGTTCGACCGACGAGCGCTCGATCAGCCCGGCATTGCCGAAGCTCGTGCCTTCGCCGGGCGCGCCGCGATCGACGAGGGCGACCTTGCGGCCGCGATCCTGCAGGTGCAGCGCGGCGGAGACGCCGACGATGCCGGCGCCGAGAACGATGACGTCGAAATCCATCGATGGTGAGTGACGGTTGGCGGGGCGCTTGCCCGCGGTGCGGCGCGCGCGCCCGGTTGGAGAATGTTCGAGCTGCAAGCATACTCGCGGCGGCGCGCGGCACCAAGGGGCGCGTCGCTAACGGAGCATGTCGGCCCATGCGGCCGAGAACTGCCGGGCGGCGTCGAAGCACACCGCGTCGTCGCTGGGTGCACCGATCAATTGCACCCCGACCGGCAGTTCGCCCGATGCGAAGCACGGCGCGCTGACGACCGGCAGCCCCGCGAACGAGATCGGTTGCGTCAGCAGGCCGAGCGTCTTCGCGGGTTCGAGTGCGACGCCGTTGACATCGACGGTCGCGTCGGTGATGCGCGGCGCTGCACAGGGCGTCGCGGCCGCGAGCAGCAGGTCGTAGCGCGCGAACAGCACCGCGATGCGCGCACGCCAGGCGGCACGGTGGGCAAGCGCGCGCCGATACGCGGTGTCGGACGTCGCGAGGCCGGCAGCGAGGCGCGACCGCAGGTGTTCAGAGACGAGCGCCGCCGGCGCGTCGACCAAACCGTGATGGGCGCGCGCGAGCTCCACGTTCGAGATCACGAGCGCCGCTTCGCGCACGTGCGCGACTTCGTCGCTGGCGACTGCTACTGTTTCGTTCGCTCGCAGGCAGGCCGCTGCACGTCGGACAGCGCGTTGCGCATCCGCATCGGCATGTGTTTCGAAATCACCGGCCAGTACGGCGACGCGAAGCGGGGCGGCCGGATCGCGCGGCCGTTGCGCGTGCGGTACATGCGCTTCGCGCAGCGTGTCATACAGCACCGCAAGATCGTCGACATCGTTCGCGAACCCGCCGACGGTATCGAGCGAGTCGGCATACGGCAGGCAGCCGGCCCGCGACAGCCGTCCGTCGCCGGGCCGGAACCCCCATACGCCGCACAGCGCCGCCGGTGCGCGGATCGAGCCGTTGGTATCGCTGCCGAGCGCGAGCGGCACGTAGCCGGCGGCGACCGCGGCGGCCGAGCCGCTCGACGAGCCGCCTGTCATGCGTGTCGGGTCGGCCGGGAGGCGCACCGCGCCGTAGTGCGGATTCACGCCGGTGGCGCCGCACGCGAGTTCATCCATCTGCGTCGCCCCTATGGGGACCGCGCCGGCCGCGCACATTCGCGCAACGATCGTCGCATCGGCGACGGCGGGCGGCAACGTCGCGCGCGCCGGCGATCCGGCAACCGTCGTATAACCCGCCACGTCGATGTTCCACTTCACGAGGAACGGCACGCCGGCCAGCGGGCCCGGGTCGCGTCCGGCCCACACGAGGCGGTCGATGCGCAGCGCATCGCGCCGTGCTCGCTCGTCGAAGGTGGCTGCGCACGCGTTGATCGCGCTGTCGCGGGCGGCGATGTCGGCGAGCACGGCTTGCACGAGCGACATCGCGCTCACCTGCCCGGCGCGCACCTTCGCCGCCAACGCCAGCGCGCTGCGCATCGATGGCGCCGCGCTCACGTGCGCACCATGAGCCGGCGCGGAATCGACAGGATCAGCGCAGCGGCGGCGAACAGCGTGAAGGCGAGCAGCGCCACACCGAGCTCGGTGCTGCCCGTCAATCCGGTTGCATAGCCCATCAGCGTCGGGCCGACGAAACCCGCGACGGCCGCGCCGATGTTGACGAGCCCGGCGCCGCCCGCGGCCGCTTCTCCCGCGAGAATTCGCGACGGCAGGCTCCAGAACATCGCGAGCGTGCTCATGATGCCGGCCACGCCGACGGTCAGGCACGCGACCGCGAGCACGGGATGCGTGCGCATGCCGAGGCTCGCGAGCAGCGCGATGCCGCCGATCGCGACAGGCAGCGCCGTATGCCAGCGGCGCTCGCCGGTCCGCACCGAATGCTGCGCGTTCGCGACCATCGCGACCGACGCGACCAGGTACGGGATCGCGCTGACCAGGCCGATCTGGAGGTTGCTCAACGACCCGAGCGCCTTGATCATCGTCGGCATCCAGAACACGAGCCCGTAGTTGCCGACGTTGTAGAGGAACGACGTCGCGAACAGCAGCCACAGGGTCGGCTCGCGCAGCGCGGCGCCGAGGCGGGTGCGCTTGCCGGCCGCTTCCTGCGCCATCTCCGCGTGAATCATCCGCTTTTCCGTATCGGTCAGCCAGGTTGCATCGTCGATCCGCTCCGTGACACGGGCGAGCAGGTACACCCCCAGCACGATGGCCGGCAGACCTTCGATCAGGAACATCCACTGCCAGCCGCGCAGCCCGAAGCCGCCGTGCGTGGCGTCCATGATCCAGCCGGACAGCGGGCCGCCGACGATCACGCCGAGCGGCATCGCGAGAAACAGAAACGCCATGACCTTCGCGAGCCGGTGCGACGGAAACCACACGCTGA
Source organism: Burkholderia orbicola (assembly GCF_900100915.1). Classification (NCBI taxonomy): domain Bacteria; kingdom Pseudomonadati; phylum Pseudomonadota; class Betaproteobacteria; order Burkholderiales; family Burkholderiaceae; genus Burkholderia; species Burkholderia orbicola. The sequence goes on from NZ_FNKW01000002.1 coordinate 2,507,681, forward strand.
AGTACGCGATCACGGCCGGAAAGAAGCTCGCTTCGGTCACGCCGAGCAGGAAGCGCAGCGCGTAGAAGCTCGCGGTGTCGCGGGTCGTGAGCGTGGCGACCGACACGATGCCCCACGTCAGCATCGAGCCGGCGAGACAGCGCTTCACGCCGATCCGCCGCACGAGCCAGCCGGCCGGCACCTGCAGCAGCAGGTAGCCGACGAAGAACAGGCCCGCACCCACGCCGTACGCAGCGTCCGTGAGGTGCAGGTCCGTCACCATCTGCAGCTTCGCAAAGCCGACGTTGACGCGGTCGAGATAGCCGAAGAAATAGCAGACCAGGATCAGCGGAATGATGCGCCGGCTCAGGCGTGCATACAGTGCATCGAGGCCGGGGGCGACGGCTTGCGCGTGCGCCGGCGGGCCGGCTTGCATGCCGCGCGGCGTGGCGGCACCGTTGGGATTCGTCATGGTGACTCCGTGCAGGTGGCCTTCGGGGCGGCTGCCGCGACCGCGCGACCGCGCGACCGCGCGCTCCCGATCGGCCGGTTCTAGATGTCGCGGCGCAGCGCCCGGCCGGGACGCGTGCCGGTGTGCCGGCCATGTTCGAGCACGGCCTGCCCGTTGACGAACACGTGCTCGATGCCTTCGGGGCGCAGCGTCGGGCTCGCGAACGTCGCACGGTCGATCACGCGGGCGGGGTCGAACACGACGAGATCGGCGTAATGATCGACCGCGAGCCGTCCGCGTTCGGCGATGCCGAACTGCTCGGCGGTGAGCCCCGTCATTTTTCGCACCGCGGTTTCGAGCGGGAACAGGCCGCGCTCGCGGGAGAATTCTCCGAGCACGCGCGGGAACGTGCCCCACAGCCGCGGGTGTGGGCGCATGTCGTTGGGCAGGCCGTCGGAGCCGACCATCGTCAGTTCGTGACGAACGATGCGCTCGACATCCGCTTCGTCCATCACGAAGTAGATCGCGCCGGCGGGGCGCAGCGCGTCGATCGCGGCGTCGACCGAATCGCCGAACAGCGGCAGCAGTTCATGGAAGTCGCGGCCCGCGAGTTCGGGATGCGGCTTCGACCACGCGAGGATCACGCGGGACGACTGATGGATGCGATCCGCGCGCAGCATCGTCGACGTGGCCGGATACGGATGGCAGTCGAGACACAGCGGTTGACGCGTGCGTTGCGCGTCGATATGCGCGAGCGTTTCGACCGAGCGGCCGTGATTGGCCTTGCCGGCCACCTTGTGATGCGACAGCACGACGCGCACGTCGAGCGCGCGGCCGATCGAGAACGCTTCGTCGAGCGACGCGATGATCGCGTCGGTTTCGTCGCGCAGGTGCGTTGCGAAGACACCGCCCGTCTCGCGCAACGGTGCGCACACGTCGATCAGTTCGTCCGTCGTCGCGGCTGCCGCGGGTGGGTAGAAGGTGCCCGACGAGACGCCGAACGCACCGGCCGCCATCGCTTCGCGCACGTCGGCCGCCATTGCCGCGATTTCGGCCGCGTTGGCTGCGCGGTCGAGATCGGCCATGTGCCGCACGCGCAGCGTCGAGTGGCCGATCAGGGCCGCCGTATTGACGGCGGCGGGCGTGGCGTCGAGCGCGTCGAGATAGGCGCGAAAGGACGGGAAGCGGAACGCCTGCCACGCGCCCAGCAGGTCGAGCGGCTGCGGCACGTCCCTTTCGGCGAGCAGCGGCGCGAGGCTGATGCCGCAGTTGCCGGCGATCACCGTCGTGACGCCTTGCGCGACCTTCGGCTCGACGTCGGGATCGGTCAGCACGAACGCGTCGTCGTGCGTGTGGCTGTCGATGAAGCCCGGCGCGACGACGAGGCCGCTCGCATCGACCGTATGCGCGGCCGTCGCACCGCCCAGGTCGCCGATCGCCGCGATGCGCGCGCCGGTCACGCCGAGATCGGCTTCGAAGCGTGCGGCCCCGGTGCCGTCGATCAACTCGCCGCGACGCAGGATCACGTCGAAATGCATGGTGGTTCCTCCGGAATCCGTCCGGATTCGGGGCGTTACCCGTTTCCGTCGTTCATGTTCGCCCCCATCGTCCCCAGCCATTTTTCGGGTGTCCAATGCCGTTCGGCTCGCGATTCATGCGAAACCGTCATCAATTCCCGCGCAGTCACGCGAACGACGCCTTCACCAGCGCCTGGAGGTCGCCCGCGAAGCTGGACATCGAAATGCCGCGATGCCGAACGATGCCGACCGTGCGCTCGATCGTCGGGCTCGCGATCGGCACCGCGCGCACCGCCGGCGAGCCGTACGCACGCAGTGCGCTCTCGGGCAGGATCGCGCAGCCGACCCCGGCCGCCACCAGCGCCGCGACGCACGAGATGTGTTCGACTTCGTAGAACCAGCGGGTTCGCACCGCTTCCTGGCCCATCAGCATTTCGAGCAGCAGGCGGTTGCCGCTGTCGCGACCGCCGATGATCAGCTTCGCCTGGCGCAACTCCCCGAGCGTGACGGCGTCCGCGCGCGCCAGCGGATCGTCGTCATGCGCCGCGAGCACGTAACGGTCGGTGAAGAGCGGTTCGAACAGGAGATCGTCGTCGTCGCCGGGATGCAGGCTCACGCCGAATTCGGCGATGCCCGCGCGCACCTGCGACAGCACGAAGTCATGATTGCCGTCGAGGATCTGCACGGCGACGTGCGGATACTTTGCGGCGTAGCGACGCAGTACGTCGGGAAGCGCCTGCGCGACGATCGTCGGGATCGACGCGAGCCGCACCTTGCCGTAACGTTTTTGCGCGATGTCCTGGATCGACGACAGCATCATGCCGAGCTGCGCGATCTGCTCGCGCGCCATCGGCAGGAACTGGCGGCCGACACCCGTCAACGTCACGCTTCGCGTGGTGCGCTGGAACAACTCGACGCCGAGCGTCTGCTCGAGTTTCTGGATGCGGCGCGACAGCCCCGGCTGGGTCAGGTTCAGTTTTTCCGCCGCGCGATGGAACGTGCCGAGTTCCGCGACGGCGACGAATGCTTCGAGTTCCGAGTTTTCGATTTTCATGACGCTCCGTTGTGCAGGCTGGATCCGGCATTCCGACGTATGGCCGCGGGACGAGCGGACATTCTCGTCGATATCGATTCATTGTCCACCGCGTGGCCCGTACGGCCGTGGAGCGTACATGCATGGCGGATCGAGCCGTTTGACGCACGCGAGATGCTTGAATGCGTGACTGGCGGATGGATGAAGTTTGCCGTGAGCCGGGGTTCAATCCGCAGATCAATGTGCCGACGCCGACACCGGACCGCCGTGGGTTGCCGCAGCACCGGTTCAGCATGCTTTCCGGCAGGATTCGCGGGTGTATCCCACTGGTTTGGGATACGAATTTTTACCTAAGATGGAAGGAATCGTGCGCGTGATACGGTGCCTGCACGCGCATGGCAAGCCGGAGGCGGGAGGCAGGGCCGGGAACGACTGCAGCAGATGTTTCCATCATGGATGCAAGTGTGTGCGCGGCGGCTGCGAGTCTTGCAGTCGCATCGACGCCAGCGTGTGCGGCGGCATTCGCCGCGCGAAAGGCGTCCGGCCAGTGGGGCCGAGTCGCCACGTTCCGCCATGCGCTTGCCGCAATCGTTTGCGTTCTGAGCGCCGTACCGGTCATCGCCGGCGCGCCTGCCGTGATGGACGAGACCCCGGTCGATGCGGTGCAGGTTGCCACCACCGCCACGCCGGCCAGCCCAACGGGTCCCGCCATTTCGTCACACGACACGGCCGTGCGCCAGGTCGTGCTCGGCATCATCAGCTTCACGCGCTGGCCGACCACCCCCGTTCGCCTGCATCTGTGCGTCACCGGGCGGCCCGACTACGCGCGCGGCCTGACCGACACGCTGCAGGCCGGCTCGACGTTGCTCGACGTGCAACGCGTGCGCTTCGACGATCCGTCGCTCGGCATGGCCTGCGACGTCGTCTATCTCGGCGCCTTGAGCAACGACGAGCGTGCGCGGGTGAGAGCCGCGTTGGCCGGCCATCCGGTGTTGACGATCGCGGAACACGACCCGTCCTGCACCGCGGGCGGCATGTTCTGCCTCGACGTCGACGGCGACCGCGTGTCGTTCGACATCAATCTCGACGCCGTCGCGCGCAGCGGCGTGCGCGTGCATCCGAACGTCCTCAATCTGGCGCGACGGCCGGTGACGCCATGACACGCGCCGCGCCTCCCATTCGCGCTTCGCGCCCGCCGCGCCCGACGCTGCAAAGCGTGCTGCGTCGCGCGCACCTGCGCCTCGCGTTCGTCGCCGTGACGATGGCCGCCGTGTCGTTGATCGTCGTCGCCGTGATCGCGTTGCGCGCGTATGCCGGCAACAACCTGAACCTGCTGGCGCGCTCGCTCGGGTATACGGTCGAGGCGGCGCTCGTGTTCGGCGATCGCGTCGCGGCGAACGAGGCGATCGGGATGATCGCCGGCGACGAGGACGTCGCGCAGGTGGTCGTCACCGACAGCAAGGGACAACTGTTCGCCACGTGGCAGTTGCCGGCCGGAAACGGCCTCGCGCGACTCGAGCGCGCGGTGGCCGACGTGGCGCTGCCGGGGCCGGTGACCGTTCCGGTGATGCACGACGGCATCATCGTCGGCCACGTCGTCGTGCGCGGCCGCGGCCACCAGTTCTTCGGCTTCCTGCTCGGCGGCGTCGGCGGCATTCTCGGCTGCCTGGCCGTCAGCGTGTTCGGCGCGTACGTCAGTTCGAAACGCCTGCTGCGCGACATCGTTTCGCCGCTGCGCGCGCTGGCTGGCGTCGCGCACGCGGTGCGGCGCGAGCGTGCGTTCGCGCGGCGCGTCGAGCCGGCGGCGATCGCGGAACTGAACCAGCTCGGCGACGACTTCAACGCGCTGCTCGACGAATTCGAAGACTGGCAGAACACGCTGCGCGACGAGAACGCGTCGCTCGAGCACAAGGCGACGCACGATGCGCTCACGGGGTTGCCCAACCGCGTGCAGTTCGAGTCGCGCCTCGCGCTTGCGCTTTGCGAGGCCACGTTGACGGGGCAGCGGGTCGCCGTCCTCTATCTCGACTGCGACCGCTTCAAGGAGATCAACGATGGTTTCGGTCACGACGCCGGGGACGCGGTGCTGATCGACATCGCATCGCGGCTGCGCACGCGGGTGCGCGAGACCGATCTCGTCGCGCGCCTGGGCGGCGACGAATTCGCGGTGATGCTGGCGGCGGTGCCTGAAGCGGGCAGCGTGTGCCGGATCGCCGACGAGATTTTGTCCGGCATGGCGCCGTCGATCGAGCTGTCCGACGGCCGCGTGGTGGCCACCATGATGAGTGCCGGCGTTGCGCTGTATCCCGATCACGCGTTGGACGCGAGCGGCTTGCTGCGCGCGGCGGATATCGCGATGTACCGCGCCAAGCGCGCGCGGCCGGGATCGTGGCAGTTGGCGGAGAGCGTTGCAGGGCCGGTTTGAGCTCGATCGACTCGCGCCGCGGGCGAGGCCGCGGCGGCGGTTAAAAGAAGCGTCTGCAGGGCGGGCGCGATGGAAGGGGAGGCAAAATGAACCACTCGTTTCCTGTGAGCACGGGGCGGACGTGCGTCGGGAGCGCGCTGCTGCTGTGCATGCTGCTGGTGGGCTGCCAGACGCCGCCGCCGCTTCATCGGGGGCTGACGCAGACGCAGGTGACGGCGCTGAAGTCGGCCGGGTTCCAGGAGACTGGACAGGGATTCGAATTCGGGTCGACCGGGCCGATCCTGTTCGATTTCGACCGCTACAACCTCAAGCCGGATGTGCGGCGGATCGTGGAACGGATCGGGCGGACGTTGCGGTCGGCGGGGATCAACGGAGTGCGCGTGTACGGGTACTCGGATGACGAGGGGACGGCTGCTTACGACGCCGAGTTGTCCAGGCGGCGAGCGGAAGTCGTTGCGGTCGAGCTGGTTGACGTCGGGCTGGATGCGAAGCGGATTGCGATCGTCGGAAAAGGGAAGCTCGACCCGGTCGGGGATAACAGGACGCCGGCAGGGCGGGCGCAGAATCGGCGGGCGGCGATCGTGGTTTCGCCGCGATGAGGGTGGTGCGCCGGGATGGCGATTGCACGCTTGCCGACGAGGAGGTCGTCTCTAGTATGTTCGTTCAAACACTGACCCGGGAAGGCCTTGGCGCGGTCAGTCTCAGCTGTTTCCCGCCATTGTCACGCGGATACTCCAGCATCCGTTGATCGCCGCCGTGTCCCGCGCCGTGCGGCCTGTCGAGACATGCGGGGTGACACGGTTTCCATTGCCGACCGTCGTGCTGCCTGGCCGTGGGCGACCGCGGTCTCGTGTCCGGCTGCCGGTCCGTTTTTCGATTTTAAGGGTCGGAAAGCAAACGTTTGCCGGAGACTTTCAAGCGGTCGGGTTTTACCCTACATTATCGTGGCTGCGGACCGGCGAGCCGGCCGATGGAACCTGAGATCACACGCAAGGAACAAGAATGAGTTTCGCTCCGAATGGGGGTATTCCCAGTGGATTGGGTGGTGGTGCGCTCGGCTCCCTGAGCGCGCTCGGCGGCCTCGCCGGCCCGGTGGCGTCGAGTGTGGCCGGCAGCCTCGGGCCGCTCGCGGGGCTGGCCGGGCACGTCGACACCGTCCAGCGCGCGCTGCAGCTCGCACAGACCGGTTTCTCGCTGATGGAGAAGACGCCCGGCGCCATCGCCGAGGCGATCAACGGCGCCGCCAACCCCGCGCGTCTGACCCAGCTCAATCGTTACGTCACGCTCGATACGCCGCTCGGCCCGGATGTGCTGCTGGTCAGCGCGGCCGTCGTCGACGAGCACGTGAACCGCTTGCCGGAAATCCATCTCGACCTGCTGTCGCATCGCCACGACCTGCGCCCGGAGGATCTGATCGGCCAGCAGGTCAAGATCCGCTTCGACCAGCAGGCGCGCCTGTCGACGCTCGAACGCGTCGTGGCGGCGGGCGGTGGCGACAACGACCGCTACTTCGACGGCTACGTCGCGTCGTTCGATCGCGCCGGCAACCCCGGCAACGTCACGCAATACCACCTGACGGCCGTGCCGTGGTTCTGGTTCCTGACGCGCTCGACCGACTGCCGGATCTTCCAGAACAAGACCGCGCAGGACATCCTCACCGAGATTTTCCAGGAACACGGGTTTTCCGATTTCACGTTTGACATCCGGACCACCCAGAAGCCGCTCGAGTACGTCGTGATGTACCAGGAGAGCTACTACAACTTCTGCGCGCGGCTGATGGAGCAGGAAGGGCTCATCTGGACGCACCGCTACGAGAAGGACAAGCACTTTCTCGTGATCGGCGACACGAACCTGCTGTTCCGCCCGATCGACGGGCTCGCCACCGTGCCGTTCGCCGCGACCGAGGCCAGCGAAGACAGCGGCATCGACCAGTTGCACGAAGGCCGGCGCTTCGGCGTCGGCAAGGTCACGTTCCGCGACTTCAATCACCAGAATCCGTCGTCGCCGCTGATGCTGGTGGAGGCCGGCCCGCAAAACCTCAAGCATGCGAGGCTCGACGCGACCGAGCGGTTCGAGCACCAGTCGCTGTACGACCACGGCGACGACGGCAACCGCTACGCCCGTTTCGCGATGGAGGCCGAGGAGGCGCAAGCCCATCGCTATACCGGCGGCGGCTACGCGTGGCGCATGACCACGGCGGGCGCCGTGACCGTCGCGAATCATCCCGTCCTCGAAAACAACCAGGAGTACGTGATCCTGCACGTGCGTCACGAGGCCGTGAACGACTATACGCAGCACAGCGCGAAGCTGCCGTACCGCAACAGCTTCTCGCTGTTGCCGAAGAAGATTCCGTACCGTGCGCCGCGCGCGACGCCAAAGCCGGTGATTCACGGCACGCAGTCGGCGATCGTCGTCGGGCCGAAGGGCGAGGAAATTCATACGAACGGCAGCGCGGTGAAAGTGCATTTCCCGTGGGATCGGCGCGGCAAGAAGGACGGCTCCGATTCGATGTGGGTGCGCGTGTCGCAACCGTGGGCGGGCGACGGCTGGGGCGCGGCCGCGATTCCGCGGATCAAGCAGGAAGTGCTGGTGGCGTTCAATCAGGGTGATCCGGATAACCCGGTGATCGTCGGCCGCGTGTTCAACGGCGAGCAGGGCAACCCGTATCACGGCGCGGCCGGGCAGACGATGGGGATCAAGAGCCAGACGCACAAGGGGCAGGGGTCGAACGAGTTGCTGATGAGCGACGTCAATGGTGCGCAGATGCTCTACATGCATGCGCAGAAGGACATGCATACCGTGGTCGAGGACGCTCAGTGGACTCAGGTTCTCAAAGGCGACCGGACCGTCGAGGTGGGCAAGGGCAACCATACGACGGCTATCGCGGTTGGCAACCTGTCGGACGTTGTCGTGCAGGGCAATACGCTGCATCAGACGCCGCAGGGTGTGCACACGCTGGAAGCCAAGGAACTCTGGATCAAGATCGGCGGCGACGGCGGCACGCGGATCCACATGACAGCCGACTCGATCGACATCTACAAGGGCGAGTCGGTGATCCATCTGGATGACGGCAATATCAATATCCAGGCTGCCCGAACCGACATCAACCCGAAGAACGGCTAATACCAATAACCAATAAGGATAACAAAGCATGTACCAGATGCAGGAAGGCACGTTGGCGCTGCCCGTGGAATGGCAGGACAAAACGATGAACGTGTTCGTGTCGGCGGCGACTGGCACGGAGGGCGTGAGTTTCGTGATCACGCGCGAGCGGCTGCCGTGGGGCATGAAGTTCGCCGAATATGTGACGAGCGAAATCCGGAAGGTGGCGAAGCAGGTTCCGGATTACGCCGAGGTCGCGAATGAAGACGCCACGGTATCCGGGCGCGCTGCACACGTGCACGAGTTCACCTGGACCAACAACCAGGCGCTCATTCATCAGCGGTTGACGATGGTGGAATACGGGCAGGTTGTCCTGATGCTCACCTTCACCGCGCCCGGTACGCTGAGCGACACACAGCGCGAACAAATCCGGACCGTGATTCAGAGCCTTCAGTTGCGCGATCCGGTCTGAGGCCGCAATGTCGGACACGCCGAACTACAACGAGCCGAGCGGCAGCGCCCAGGAGCGTCTCGACCAGATCGCCAGGCTGGAGGACGGTGAAGCCGCGAAAGCCGCCGAGCAGCCGTTTTACGAACACCTCAACTACGGGATGCTCGGCGCCGATGCGGGCCTGACCGCCGTCGAGGGGACGGCCGCCGGGCTGGGTGCCGCCGGTACGGCGCTCGCGGGTGGGGCGACCGGCGGGGCAGCACTGGGCGCGGGCGCGATTGCGGCGGGCACCGTCATGCTTCCGCTGGCGATTGCGGTCGGCGGTGCGTGGGCGCTCGACAAGGTTGGCGTGACCGGCTGGCTGTCAAAGGAATTCACACAGGTTGGCGACGCGCTCGGCCTCACGATCGGCCGCGGCGATCCGCATCCCGCCTGCATTGGCGATCGGATCGCGCACTCGTCGGGTTTTATGGGGATTCTCGCCGGCATTGCCGTGGGGGTCGCGATTGGCGTGGCAGTGGCGGCGACCGTGGCAACCGGTGGACTCGCCGGCGCGCTGATCGTCGGCGCGTGCATGGCGGGCGGCCTGACGCTGGGGAGTGCGCTCGCGTCGGCGAGCCAGAGCATGGGCACCAACTGTGGCGAGATCGTCACCGGTTCGAGCAACGTGTACTTCGAAGGCAAGAAGGTGGCGCGTGTCACGGACCTGGTGAAATGCGATCACCATTCCGGCGTGCCGCAGGCACTCGTCGACGGCAGCAAGACCGTGTTCGTCAACGGCCTGCCGCTGGTGCGGATCGGCCACGAAACGCACTGTAGCGGCAAGGTCAATTCGGGGCGTAACAGCATCTGGATCGACAAGACGACTGGACACTACGGTCCGAAGAACCCGGAGTTGTCCGCGACTCAGGAATTCCTGGCGGGTTTGCTCGGGGGGATCGTAGGAGGCGGAGTCGGAAAATTTGCCGGCAAGGGGCTGCGGGGGTTGCGCGAAAAATTCAAGCCTGAGCCAACCCGGTCCGCGGAACAGAAGGGCATCAAGGACGAGAACCGGCCGACGTGCAAGGACCCGGTTGATCCGGTCTCCGGAGAAATGCTCGAGATCCGTACGGATCTCGTCATTCCCGGCATCCTGCCTCTCGAGTTCAAGCGACGCTATCGGACTCGATCGGACGACCACGGATTGCTCGGTCACCGCTGGTCGGACAACTGGTCGCAGCAACTGACGTTCGATGGCGGCCGCTTCGTGAGATTCCACGACGGCGCCGGCCTGGTGATCGGCTTTGACGCGCCGGATATGGCGCTCAACGGCATCAACCTGCGCGAGCCGCGCTATCGGCTGGTCGGAAGCCGGCTCGAACCGCGCATCTTCGATCGCGATACGCGGCAACTGCGTATTTTCGCGCCGCTCGTCGATGGGCGTTCGTCTCGCCTCGAACGGATCGAGGACCTCGACGGTAACGCGATCGTTCTCTCGTACGATATTGCCGGCCGTTTGAGTGGCATGGCCCATAGCGACGGCTATCGGCTCGAGATTGTTTGTCACGGGCGCGACCGACGGCTGGAGCGGATCGTTCTTCACGATGCGGACGGTGGCTCCCGGACACTCGTGAACTACGACTACCAGAACGGCATGCTTACCCACGTGGCGAGCTTCCAGTTTGGCCAGTTCTACTACGCATACGACGAACACGGCTGGATGACCCAGTGGCGGGATACGGACCAGACCGACGTTCGATATCGGTACGACACCGCTGGTCGTGTAGTCGAGACCGGCACGCAGCAGGGTTATCACACAGGTCGGTTCATCTACGAGGCCGGTCGCACACGGGTGATCGATGTCGACGGAGAATGGACCTATGACTATAACGATGAAGGTCTTGTAACGGCCGAAACCGATCCGCTCGGCCATTGCACTCGCTCCGAATGGGAGCTTGGTCGCCTGATGGCCCGGATCGATTCGCTGGGGCGACGGACGGACTATCGATACGACGAGCGTGGTCAACTGACTTCGGTCGTCGAAAGCTCGGGGAGGACGGTCGAGTTCGACTATGACGACGAGCAGCGCCTTACCGGCACGCGCTTGCCGAATGGCGGCCGGATCAGGCTCGAGTATGACTATCTGTATCGATTGATTGCTCGCACCGAGCCGGACGGCAACAGAACTGCCTATCGCTACGGCCCCCGAGGCGAACTGCTGCGGGTGGTTCAGGGTGATCGCGAGACGCGCCTGGACTACGATGACCGGTTGCGGCTGACCGACATCGAGTTGCCGACAGGTGCGCGCTTCAGGCGCAAGATTGACGTGCTGGGCCGGTTGCTGGAGGAGACGGCGCCCGACGGGCACGTGACGCGCTTCGACTATGCTGACGGCCCGGCAAATCCGCGCGGCCTGCTGAGCGCGATCACGCGCCCCGATGGCTCGGTGTCGAGGGCGCGATACAACAGCGAGAGCCTGCCCGTCGAGTGGATCGATCCGCTCGGACGTACGATCCGGCGAACCTACGGCCCGTTCGATTTGCTCACGGCGTCGGTCGACGCGGCCGGTCATGCAACGCGTTTCGAGTACGACCATGCCACCCGGCTGACGAAGGTCATCAATGCGCTGGGAGAGACTTACACGTACCGCTACGACGCGGCCGGGCGTCTCGCGGCGGAGATCGACTGGGGCGGCCGCGCGACTCGATATGAGCGCGATGCCGTCGGCCGCCTGCTGGCGAAGACACTGCCCGACGGTGGCCAGTGGCGCTATACGTACGATGCATCCGACCGGCTCATCGAGATCGATGCCGGCGACGTGAAGCTTGCTTACCGCTACGATGCGAGCGGACGACTGGCGTCGGCGGAGGTCCAGGGTGAGCACGTTCACGTGACGCGCTTTGCCTACGACAGGAATGGCCGCTTGATCGGAGAAGATCAGCATGGCGAACTGTTGCGGCACGTCTATGACGCGGATGGGCAGCGGCGCCTTCGGCTGACGCCTCGGCGGGAGACGGCCTATACCTATGATGCATTGGGTGCGCTTACGCAGGTCGCCGGGCTGACGATCCAGCGCGATGGCTTAGGGCGCGAGATCGGGCGGCAGGCGGGAGATTTTGTCGCGCAGCAACAGTACGATGCGCTCGGCCGTATACGCCGGCAGATCGCAGGGCCTGCGGTAGCCTTCGATGCGTTGCAAGCCGATCCGGCCCGGGCGCTCGAGCAATTGACGCGGCAGGTCTATCACTACGACGCAGCCGGACAACTGGAGCGAGTGGACACCGGCGCGGATACGCTCACCTACCAGCGCGATGAGCGCGGCCAGATCATCTCCGCAGAAAGTCTGCTGCAGCCAAGCGAGCACTTCCGCTACGACGCTGTGATGAACATTGCCGCGCACGGGCAACGGGCACCTGTGGATGCCCACCACTATCGCCGCGGAGGTCTGCCGGAACAGGTTGGCTATGCACGCTATCAATACGATGCACGTGGCCGCACGATCGAGAAGACGGTCGAACAGCCGGGGTTCAGGCCGAAAACGTGGCAATACACTTGGGATGGCCTCAATCGGCTCGTGAAGGTCGTTACGCCCGAGCGCGGTGTTTGGGCGTATCGCTATGACGCTTTCAATCGCCGGATCGAGAAGCAGCAAGTCGGCGGCCGTGAAACGGTGAGGTTCCTGTGGGACGGGTCGACGCTGGCAGAACGATGGACCGAGCAGCGGGATGGTACGACGGGCCAAGTCGTGACATGGCATATCGAGCCGGGCAGTTTTTCGCCGCTCGCGCAGGAGACCGACGACGGCCTCTACCCGATCCTGACCGATCAGGTCGGTCTGCCGAAGGCCGTGTTTGACCAATACGGCAAGCCAGTGTGGAAGTCTGCGTATTCGTTGTGGGGCAAACTGCTGCCGGCACGGCGTGCCGCTAATGACGGCCCGTCAGCGATTGACACAACGCTGCGCTTCCCTGGCCAGTGGGTGGACGACGAAACGGAACTCAGTTACAACCTGAATCGGTATTATGATCCGGATTCCGGCGCGTATCTTAGTCAGGATCCGATCGGCCTGCGGGGCGGCACTCGCAACTATGGATACGTCCCGACTCCGACTGACGAGACTGATCCGTTGGGGCTCCAGCGATGTCCGATTCCAGGTATCCGTGAAGGCTTCGCGGAATGGTTTAATAAGTTGACGCCCGACGAGTTCGACGCCTACTGGAAGGACTATCGAGGGACGATTGAGGACAGACTGCGTTGGCCTGGCAAAATGCACGAGTGGTTGCCAGTAAGTCGCGCCCCTACCTTTAAGCGTTGGGGGCTCACTGCAGAAGATATCTGGGGAAATCGAACGCCGACGAAATCCACTGGTGGTATCAACCCTGACTGGATGCACGGAAAGAAAGGATCAGGGACGGCGCATGGCGAAATTATTGATATTGTCGATTCGTCCACGGACTATGCAACGTACTTACGGCGTTTGCAGAACTGGGGAAATTATCGGCTCACAAATGGCGTCGACGACCTTCCCGCGGGTCTTCGGCCGCCGACGGAGTAACGAAGAATGGAAAAAGCTAACAAGGTATCAGTCTGGGTTGGGAAGTTCACTGACGACGATGATCTTACGGACTACATCGAGAACGCGTACGACGAGAACGGTGACTCTTCCAATCAATTTCGAGACGATACCGGAATTGATGGGTTTGACGATGGCTTCCGCGAGGCGGACATGCTGCAACCGGATCTAAGCCTCCGAGAGAATCTTGTGGGATTTTCTTGGATTGATAGTTTTGCCGACGTGCTGATTCCTCAGCTCGAAGCTATGCGCAGTGCTGATGATAACGGTCTGATCCTGCTTTATAACTTCCAGTACGAGAACGCAGAAAACGTCCGTCCTGCCTCCCGTGTGCGCTTCGTCGGGACGTTTGATTTTCAGAAGTAGGCTTGGTGGTGTAGTTCAAAACGGCGAGATCGAAGCAAACAGGGCTTACGAATTTACGGACACGCACCGTGCGATGGAGTACCGCCACGCGGATAGCGCTTGTGTTCACATTCGTGCGCCATGGAGGGCGGAGAACGACTACCGCGGCACGGCGGCTGAGCTGCCGCACCCCAAAAGCTTCGTGCCGAAATGAAAGAAAGTCACATACTTTTCGACATGTCGAATCCGGCAATTCACGGCACGCTGTTGGCAATCGTCGTCGCCCTGAAGGGAGAGGAATTTATATCAAATAGTAGCGCCGTGACGATGCAACTGGCTTGGCGATCGGGTGTTGTGCAATGGTAAACAAAATTTTGATTGATATTGATGTGGAGATATCAAGGTCGAATTTCTTTGATTTTTTATCTGGCTTGGACTTCGACGACATGCTTGATAAAAGGGACGCCATCCACTTTGACGATCTCTGGATGCGGGCATTCGACGAGGTCGATGGATTTTTCCTCTCCGCTGATGACGAGAAATTCTTGGGCTCTGTTAGAGAAAAGGCGTTCAAGCTCTCGTTTCATGCTTCCGGAAATCTCGACATCGCAGGAAGGGTTTCCGACGACGTCGAACTGATCGCGAAGAGTATGTTGGCTGAGAAAGTGGATAGCTGGCCGGTTAAAGTGCTGTGGGATAGCTATAAAAAAGGTGATTTTTCCTGCTGAACTGAGATGATGGTAGGTTGCGGCAAGATTCTCGACGTAGTAGATAAACGGGGCCGAACGAGGTGAGCTGTGCACTTGTCTTTTTCGTGACGAAAATTTCTCGTGGTATGCGTAGACCAGCCCTAAACGGCAGCTACCCCAAAACCCCACCTCACCAAGCAATATCGCAAGACGACCGCGACGTCCCCGCACCACCGGTAGCCGTGCACTTCGTCCCTGAACCGTTGTCGTAGAACGTCCGCGTCTCCGGCTGCGGCACCGACGGATCGAACGGATTCGGCGCCCCATGCGGACCGCGCGGCGCATCGTACGGCCGCTGCGGTGCATACGAACCGCCACTTCCAGCAGGCCGCGAGCCGTTCGCGCGCAGGTATTCATTCCAGTTCTGCTCGCGCTGCTCATACCCGGGCACTGCGCGACCCAGGCTATCGCTCCCGCCCGCGCCGAGCGCGACGCGGTTCGGCGGCAAGACGAAATCGGGTTCACGCCCGGAAGAAGCGGGCAGCGGCGCCACCAGCGCGTCGCTCGTCACCCGCAACGGCCGCGTATCCGGTGTATCGAACGGGCTACGTTCGGCAGGCGCAGCGAACTGCACCCGTCGGCGGCTCATACGCGCCGCATGCCCGTCATCCCGAGCAGCCGCACGCCGCTCCGAGCGAAACACGTTGGCACCGGCCGACCGATCGGTCAGCGTATCGCGTCCTGAAGCATGGGAAGCAGAAACAGAAAGCGCGCACGCGATCGCGGCGGCGGAAGAGAGGCGGATTGGGCAATTCATGGGCGATCCGAAGCAGGTGATGTGCATTGAACAAAAACGGCAGATCACTGGCTGGCGGCTGAGCGACGAGGGTGCGTCGAAGCGGCCCTGAAGCGACTGCGAGGCGCGGTGAAGGCGACTTGCAGGGAGGCTGGCTGGATTGCAGAAGCGAGTTCGTATTATTTCATGGAAATATCAAAAAGCTTTCAAATTGTTTAGTTTCGCAGATAAACAGTAAGAATTTCCGTCTCACCGAGCGCCCCGTCATGGTGCGTGCTCACACAATCATCAGTCGATTGATTTCCAGCGACCAGGGCCCTTGGCAACCTAAAAAACGCATCACCGGGGAGTCTCCATCGCCGAACGCCAAGCCCAGCAAGGAACCCGCCCCACCTTCTTGGCAAAATAGCAACCCGATTGCACTCGGAGCAAACGTTCTCGCCTCCCCGAGGTTGCGCCGCGATCGCCACCCACCTATCTCAAAAGCCTACGTGTTTTCCCTCGGTCGACAGGCATTTTTGACAGACGATTAAAAAACGCCCATATAATTTCGGTTGCCTTGCCAACGGCTGTCGGACCATCCCTCCGAACGAGCAGTTGGCAAGCGGGGCAGGCGAAACGCTTGCGCAATGCAAGACGCATCACGATGTCTTTCCGAACCAGACGTCCCCATCGGGGACTGCAAGAGCCGGGCCCCGCTACGCAACATTCCGCTGGAGTTCCGTCTTCTATGTGTCTCGGGCGTGTCCCATGTCCTCGCCTCGGGTGCTGTTCGATTGCGCAAGTCATGCCGCCTTTGCCCGTATGACTAAACAACATCGAGGAGCTCCCAGATGACGCTGTCCCGTCTTACGTCCATTTCCGTCGCCGCCGTGCTGTTCGCCGCCGGCGCCGCCGCCGCGCAAGCGGAAACCGTGAAGATCGCCATCGCTGGTCCGATGAGCGGCTCGGTCGCCCAATACGGCGACATGGTGAAGGCCGGCGCGCTGACCGCGATCGAACAGATCAACGCGGCCGGCGGTGCGGGCGGCAACAAGTTCGAAGTCGTGATGATGGACGACGCGTGCGAACCGAAGCAGGCCGTCGCCGTCGCCAACAAGATCGTCAGCCAGAAAATCAAGTACGTGATCGGCCACGTGTGCTCGGGTTCGACGATTCCCGCGTCGGACATCTACGAGAACGAAGGCATCGTGATGGTCACGCCGTCGGCCACCGCGCCGCAGCTGACGGAAGGCAAGAAGCGCCACTTCATCTTCCGCACGATCGGCCGCGACGACCAGCAAGGCCCGGCCGCCGCGCACTACATCATCAACAACGTGAAGCCGAAGAAGGTCGCGGTCCTGCACGACAAGCAGTCGTACGGCCAGGGCATCGCGTCGTCGGTGAAGAAGGACCTCGAAGCGGCGAAGATCCCGGTCGTGCTGTTCGAAGGCATCAATGCCGGCGATTCGGACTACTCGGCGATCATCACGAAGCTGAAGTCGCAAGGCGTCGATTTCGTCTACTTCGGCGGTTACCACCCGGAAATGGGCCTGCTGATGCGCCAGGCGCGCGAGCAGGGCGTGAAGGCGACCTTCATGGGGCCTGAAGGCGTGGGCAACAAGGACGTGACGGCGATCGCCGGCCCGGCTTCGGAAGGCATGCTGGTCACGCTGCCGGCCGACTTCTCGGCCGATCCGGCCAACGCGGCGCTCGTGAAGGCGTTCGCGGACAAGAAGCGCGACCCGAACGGCCCGTTCCAGATGCCGGCGTACGCCGCGGTGAAGATCATCGCCGACTCGATCGTGGGAGCGAAGACGACCGACCCGACGAAGGTCGCCGCGTACATGCACAAGACGACGTTCGACACGCCGATCGGCAAGGTCGCGTATGACGCACAGGGCGACCTGAAGGCGTTCAAGTTCGTCGTGTACACGTGGCACAAGGACGCGACGAAGACCGCCGCCAAGTAAGACGGAGTACCCGCCCATGCGCCCGCCCTGTCCGAAACCCGGACGGGGCGGGTGCGTATTGGCCGCGCATTCCCCGTGCGCGGCCAAGGAGGGCGGCCCGAGACGACACCGTGCGTTGCGCGCGGCCGACCGCCGTGATCCGGCGACGGCATGCGACCCAATGCCAACGGGAGCTTCCCGCACATGACTGACTTCTTTCCTCAATTCGCCCAGCAGCTGGTCAACGGCCTGACGCTGGGTGCGATCTATGCGTTGATCGCCATCGGCTATTCGATGGTCTACGGCATCATCGGCATGATCAACTTCGCCCACGGCGAGATCTACATGATCGGCGCGTACGTGGGCCTCGTGACCCTGACGGCCATCGGCATCTCCGCCGGCTATCCGCTGCCGCTCGTGCTCGGCGCCGCGCTGATCGTGTCGGTGATCGTCACCGGCCTGTACGGCTTCGCGGTCGAGCGCGTCGCGTATCGCCCGCTGCGCGGCGGCCCGCGCCTCGTGCCGCTGATCTCCGCGATCGGCATGTCGATCTTCCTGCAGAACTACGTACAGATCGGCCAGGGCGCCCGCGACGTGTCGGTGCCCGTGCTGATCTCCGGCGCGTTCGAGATCCATCTCGGCGGCGACTACGACGTGACGATTCCGTATGCGCGCCTGTTGATCGTCTGCGTGACGCTCGTGCTGATGATCGCGCTCACGCTGTTCATCTCGCATTCGCGGATGGGCCGTGCGTGCCGCGCGTGCGCCGAGGACATGAAGATGGCGAACCTGCTCGGCATCGACACGAACCGCGTGATCTCGTTCACGTTCGTGCTCGGCGCGATGCTGGCGGCCGTCGGCGGCGTGCTGATCGGGCTGACGATCGGCAAGCTGAATCCGTATATCGGCTTCGTCGCGGGCATCAAGGCGTTCACCGCCGCGGTGCTCGGCGGGATCGGCAGCATTCCGGGCGCGATGCTCGGCGGCGTGCTGCTGGGCCTGGCCGAAACCTTCGCCGCGGGCTACATGCCGGCCGAGTACAAGGACGTGGTCGCGTTCGGCCTGCTCGTGCTGATCCTGCTCTTCCGCCCGACCGGCCTGCTCGGCAAGTCGGACATCGAAAAGGTTTGAGGGAGACGCAGATGAGTCAAGTCATTTCCGTTCGCCGCCCGGCCGCCGACGCGTCGGTCGGCCAGGCGCTGAAGAATGCGGTGGCCGCCGCGATCCTGACGGCGATCCTCACGATTCCGGTGCTCGGGCTGCAACTGAAGCTCGATGGTTACCAGGTCGTGCTGACGCCGCATTGGCGCCCGGTGTGGATCGCGGTCGCGGCCGTGTTCCTGTTCCAGTTGTTCAAGCCGTGGCTGATGCGCGCGAAAGCGGCCGTGAAGCTGCCGGCGGCGCCGACGATGGGCGCGCAGCAGCAGCGCGTGATCATCTGGGTGCTGCTCGCCGTTGGCCTCGTATGGCCGTTCTTCGGCTCGCGCGGCGCGGTGGACGTCGCCACGCTCGCGCTGATCTACGTGATCCTCGGCCTCGGGCTGAACATCGTGGTCGGTTTCGCGGGGCTGCTGGATCTCGGCTACGTCGGGTTCTACGCGGTCGGCGGCTATACGTACGCGATGCTGAACCAGTATTTCGGGTTGTCGTTCTGGGAGTGCCTGCCGATCGCGGCGATCGCCGCGGCGACGTTCGGCTTCCTGCTCGGCTTCCCGGTGCTGCGCCTGCGCGGCGACTATCTGGCGATCGTCACGCTCGGCTTCGGCGAAATCATCCGCCTGCTCGCGAACAACCTGACGAGCCTCACCGGCGGCCCGGATGGCATCTCGAGCATTCCGAAGCCGACGGTGTTCGGCTTCGAGATGGCGCGCTCGGCGAGCGTCGAAGGCGCGAAGACCTTCCATGAACTGATCGGGCTGGAATACAGCGGCGAGCACATGGTGATCTTCCTGTACCTGATCGCGCTGCTGCTGGTGGGTTTCACGCTGTTCGTGACGAGCCGCCTGATCCGCATGCCGATGGGGCGCGCATGGGAAGCGTTGCGCGACGACGAGATCGCATGCCGTTCGCTCGGCCTGAACCCGACGCGCATCAAGCTGTCGGCGTTCACGCTCGGCGCGGCGTTCGCGGGTATCGGCGGCGCGTTCTTCGCGGCGCGTCAGGGCCTCGTGAATCCTGAATCGTTCACCTTCATCGAATCGGCGCTGATCCTCGCGATCGTCGTGCTCGGCGGGATGGGCTCGCAGCTCGGCGTGATTCTTGCGGCGATCCTGCTGACCGTGCTGCCGGAGGTCGCGCGCGGGTTCGCCGAATACCGGATGCTGATCTTCGGTCTGGTGATGGTGTTGATGATGATGTGGCGTCCGCAGGGCCTGCTGCCCGCGAGCCGTCCCCACGTGGAGCTGCCGCAATGAGCGCGAATGCAGAACTGTTGAAGGTCGCCGGGCTGCAGATGCGCTTCGGCGGGTTGCTCGCGGTGGACGGCATCGATTTCGACGTGCGCCGCGACGAGGTGTTCGCGATCATCGGGCCGAACGGCGCGGGCAAGACCACGGTGTTCAACTGCGTCGGCGGCTTCTACAAGCCGACCGGCGGCGACGTGGTGCTCGACGGCCATGCGATCGCCGGGCTGCCGAGCCACAAGATCGCGTTGAAGGGCCTGGTGCGGACGTTCCAGAACATCCGCCTGTTCAAGTCGCTGACCGTGGTCGAGAACCTGCTCGTCGCGCAGCACCGCAAGGTGAAGGCCGGGCTGCTGCACGGCCTGTTCGCGACGCCCGCGTACCGTCACGCCGAGAAGGAAGCGCTCGAGCGCGCGGCCGTGTGGCTCGACCGGATGGGGCTGACGGCGGTCGCCAACCGGCCGGCCGGCACGCTGTCGTACGGGCACCAGCGGCGTCTGGAGATTGCGCGCTGCATGATCACCGAGCCGCGCCTCTTGATGCTCGACGAGCCGGCGGCCGGCCTCAACCCGCAGGAAAAGATCGAGCTGCAGCACCTGATCGACAAGCTGCGCCGTGAATTCGGCGTATCGGTGCTGCTGATCGAACACGACATGAGCCTCGTGATGGGTGTGTCCGACCGCATCCTCGTGATGGAGCACGGCCGGCCGATCGTGATCGGCACGCCGGAAGCGGTCCGCAACGACCCGCGCGTGATCAAGGCGTATCTGGGGGAAGAGTGATGCTGAAGCTGGAACAGGTCCATACGCACTACGGCGCGGTCGAAGCGCTCGCGGGCGTGTCGATCGAGGTGAACAAGGGCGAGATCGTCACGCTGATCGGCAGCAACGGCGCCGGCAAGACGACGCTGATGATGACGGTATGCGGCACGCCGCGCGCGTCGTCGGGCCGCGTGCTGTTCGAGGGCAACGACATCACCGCGATGTCGACGCACCAGATCATGCGGCAGGGAATGGCGATCTCGCCGGAAGGGCGGCGCGTGTTCCCGAGCCTGACGGTGCTCGAGAACCTGAAGATGGGCGGCTTCTTCGCGAGCCGTCACGAGATCGACGACGGCATCGAGCACGTGTTCAAGCTGTTTCCGCGCTTGAAGGAGCGCGCGACGCAGCGGGCCGGCACGATGTCGGGCGGCGAGCAGCAGATGCTGGCGATCGGCCGTGCGCTGATGAGCAAGCCGCGCTTGCTGCTGCTCGACGAACCGACGCTCGGCCTCGCGCCGCTCGTGATCGCGCAGATCTTCGACATCATCCGGACGATTCGCGACGAAGGCGTCACGGTGTTCCTCGTCGAGCAGAACGCGAACAAGGCGCTCGGCGTGGCCGATCGCGGCTACGTGCTCGAAACGGGGCGCGTGGTGCTGGCCGACACGGGCGCGAACCTGCTCGCGAACGATCGCATCAAGCAGGCGTATCTCGGCGGTTGATCGACGGGAAGCCGCTGGCCTGCAACGGGCCGGCGGCAGCTTTTCCGGCGGTTCGTTTCTGCTTGCAAGGCCGGTTTCCCGGCCTTGTCTTCCCTATCCGATCCTGAACGTACTTTTCAGTACGTCGCGCAGATGCAGCGCGGCGCGATTGCTGTCGTCCGTCAGCACCGTGATCAGGTGCGGCGGCAGATCGGGCAGCACGATGCCGGCGACATGGCTCGTCAGGTTGCCCGACACGCGATCATGCTCGATCAGGCCGACCGCGAGCCCGTTCGCGATACACGCTTCGACCGCCGGCGAACTGGCGCTTTCGAGCAGCATCCGGTGCGCGATCTTCGCCTTCTTCAGCGCATTCAGCGCGGTGTCGCGGTATGGGCAGCCCTGCAGTTGAACCGCGATCGGCAGCGGCGCATCGGGATTGAACTTGAAGGTGCGCGCGGCGACCCACACCGGATGGGTCTTGCTGAGCAGCTCGGCGTGCGGCAGCGCTTTCGGCACCACGGCGATCGTGATGTCGAGCTGGCCGCGCGCGAACAGCTGCTGCAACTCTTCGCTGGAGCGCGCTTCGACCGTCAGTTCGAGCAGCGGCCGGTCGGCGGCGAAGCGCGGCAGGAATTCCGCCATGAAATGCGCCGCGTAGGAATCGGGGATGCCGAGCCGCAGCTTGCCGGTCAGCATCTGCGGCGACAGCGATTCGACGAGCCGGTCGTGGCTCAACAGAAACTCGGTGGTGTCGCTCAGCAGCTTGTGGCCGAACTGCGTGAGTTCGACCGCCTGGTTGTTTCGCGTAAACAGCCGCTGCGCGACCATCTCTTCCAGCTTCTGAATCTGCGCGGTGACGGACGACGGGCTGCGGTTCACATGAACGGCCGCATCCTTGAAGCGGCCGAGCTTCGCGACGGCGTGGAAGGTACGCAGCAGGTCGACGTCCAGGGTGCGCGGCATGATTTGGTTTTTCCGAATCAGTGATTCAGGTAATGTCGATTGACGGAATTATTGGGCATCCCTATTCTCGGGTCAACAGGCAGACAACGGCAGGCAGCCGGTCGGGCGTTGCACGCATCCGGGGAACGATTCATGTCGATCAATGATTTTGTCGTAGATGCATTGGTGCGGGACAGGAAGCTGAAGGCGGAGTCGGTATGGACGGTCGAGAATCACGAAAAATATTCGACGCTGCATCGCACTGGCGATGACGCGCGGCGACGGGAAGCGGGGCGCGAAGTCTTTTCGCTGATGCGCAACCTGAACGAGCTGGGCGTGCGAAGCCCGGCGCTGTGCGCGGATCGCGACGGCAAGGGTTCGCTGCGCGAAGCGATCGGCGCATTGAGCGAGCGGCTCGCGACGTTGTCGCGCGGCCGCCATGTCCATTACATCGAGCTGGGGCCCGAGCCGGTCAAGACGACCGAGCTGATGAAAGCGGTCAGCGGCGGCGGGCCGGATCATCTGCGTTACACGGCCGTCGACATCAACGAGTCGTCGGAAGACGCGATGCGGCACGCGATCATGCCGTTCCTGAAAACGCCCGGCTG
Source organism: Burkholderia orbicola (assembly GCF_900100915.1). NCBI lineage: Bacteria > Pseudomonadati > Pseudomonadota > Betaproteobacteria > Burkholderiales > Burkholderiaceae > Burkholderia > Burkholderia orbicola. The sequence goes on from NZ_FNKW01000002.1 coordinate 2,530,369, forward strand.
TTTCAACTACATCGCCGACGATTACCGGAACGTGCAGTGGAACCATATCGACCTGGGCCAGGACGTGACCTTCATCACGATGCTCGGGTTCCAGGAAGGCAACGAGTTGCCGGTGACGATCGGCCGGCTGATTCGCAATCTCGGCGGCAAGTCGACCTATGTCGTGTCGGAGATGCAGTTGCTCGTGGAAGGGCGCGAAGAGCCCATCTACGACTTCTACCAGAACGAGAACATGGTGCGGTTCTCCGAAATCGTCAGCCGGCAGCAGGGCTTCGAGCCGCTCGGCAAGCATCATGTCTCGATCGTGAGGCTCAATCTGCTCGGCGACCAGTTCCATGTGGCGGTCACGCTGCAGCCGGTGTCGAAAGCGGGGGCCGACGGGCATCTGATCACCAACGTCTGCCTGAAATACACGCCGGAGCAATTCCGCCACGTCCGCCTGAGCCACGGCAATTGCCGCGTGATCGACGAATTGCACAGCGGGGACGGCAGCGTCGTGTACCAGATTGCGCAGTACAAGGGCTGAATGGCGAAACGTCGACAGCGAGGCACGCGATGAACAACGGACATGCATTGCCGGTATTTGCGCGCGGGTTCGGCCGGGTGACGCTGGCGCTGCGGACGTCGCTGTCCGGCGGCGCGAACGTCGGCGGCACGCTCGACGCGTCGGCGGAACCGATGCGCTGGAGCGGCGCGTGCCTGCGCGACGGCTACGAGGTGCGCTACCGCCGCAACCTCGACGATCTCGGTTATCGCGACGTGCCGATGCGCGGCACGCGCTCGGATGCGCTGAATGCGGTGTGTCACCTGCGCGGGTTGTTTTCCGACGAAGCGGTCGACGCGCTGCGCGAGATCGGCCGCGCGCTGGAGCGCAGCGCGTCGAGCAGCAACTGGATCATCTCGAAGCGCGTGCGTGCGGTGACGGACCGCTCGCGCTTCATCGACGACATGATGCACGACCGCGCGTTCCTGCTGCGGGTGTCGCGCCTCGCCGGTGTGCCGTTGATCCCGTATCCGATGGCCAATGCGCGCTCGCAGTTCAATTACTACTATCCGACGGATCAGCGCGACGGCAAGGCGCAACTCGGCATGTGGCACACCGACGGCACCAGCTTCGTGCTGAACATCGTGCTGTCGGATCGCGCCGATTACGCCGGCGGCAACTTTCTGTTCTACGAATCGAGGGCGGAGACGTTCGATCGTCACGATCCCGAGCGCCGGCACGTGAGGAACGCGAACCTGGACCACGCGGGCGATGCGCTGCTGATCTACGGCAGCAAGCTGTTTCATGGCGTCGAACCGGTCGAGGCCGGGCGTCGCATGTCGCTGGTGCTGTCGTTTCATTGCCCCTACACACGCGAGGACGACAACGGGTTCTGGCATCTCGCGTCGGACGACGGCATTGCACGCACCGTCGTGAACTGGCTGGCGCTGCGGCGTGCCCTCAGGGACGACGCCGAGCTGCAGTACCGCCGCCTGGGGCTCGAACCGATCCGGCCGGACGATCTGGGCGACCAGCGCCTGGCTCCGGCCACTTTCTGAGAACCGTCGCGCCATGCAGCTCTTCCTGCTTCAACTCGTTTTCGTCCTGTCGTGGAGTTCCGGGTTCATCGGCGCCAAGCTCGGCGCGGAGACGGCCGGCGCGTTCAACCTGCTGTTCTGGCGGTTCCTGCTCGTGACGCTGTGCCTCGCGATCGTCCTCAATCGGCAGCTCGGGCGCCTGACGCTCGAGAAAATCCGCTACCACGCGGTGATCGGCTTCCTGTCGCAGTTCCTCTATCTGGCCTGCGTGTACGTCGCGATCCAGCACGGCCTGCCGCCGGGCATCGCCGCGATCGTCGCGGCGTTGCAGCCGCTCATCACGGCGGCGATGACGTCGTTCGGCGGCAGCGAGCGCAGCGGGGCGCGCCAGTGGGCCGGGCTCGTCGTCGGGTTCGTCGGCGTGGGCATCGTGATCGGCGGCCAATATGCGCTGCCGGCCGGGTCGGTCGGGATCGTCATGTACCTGCTGCCGCTGGTGTCCGCGTTCGGGCTGTCGATCGCGACGATCTATCAGCGCCGCCGCGCGCTGACGGCCGCGCGCAGCAACGAGGACGGGCTGTTCCTGCCGCTGTTCGTGCAGGGTGGCGTGAGCCTCGTGCTGTTCGCGGCGTGCGGGATCGTCACCGGCGACCTGCACGTGCCGACGCAGCCGAACGTGTGGGTGTCGGTCGTGTGGCTGACGGTGTTCTCGACCTTCATCGCTTACCTGTCGCTGTGGGCGCTGCTCAAGCGCATGCCGGCGACGCGCGTGGCGACGCTCGTCTATCTCGAACCGCCGGTGACGCTGCTGTGGGCCGCGTGGATGTTCGGCGACCGGATCGCGGTGACGACCTACGTCGGCATCGTCGTGGTCGCGATCGGCGTCTGGCTGGCCGGCAAGCCCGGCGCGCGGCCCGCGCGGCCGCGCTGCGCGGACCTGGAGACGGCCGGCCGCTGACGCACTGGTTGCGCGCGCGATTCCGGTGTAGCTTCGCGAGACTGCCCGACTCGTGAAGGAACCCGATGAAAGTCAAACGGATCGTCGCCAACGTCGACACGCGCTCGATCGACGATGCAAAGTGCTTCTACCAACGGATCTTCGGTCTCGACCTGCTGATGGACCACGGCTGGATCGCGACCTACGGCAACGCCGAGCAGATGGACGTGCAGATCAGCTTCGCGTCGCAGGGCGGATCGAGCACGCCGACGCCCGATCTGTCGATCGAGGTCGACGATGTCGATGAAGCGCTCGCGCGGGTCCGGGCGGCCGGCATTTCCGTCGAATACGGGCCGGCCGACGAGCCGTGGGGCGTGCGGCGGTTTTACGTGCGCGACCCGTTCGGCAAGCTCGTCAACGTGCTCGCGCATCGCTGAGCGGCGACGGCGAACCGGGCATGCCGGCGTTCACGCATGCAACGCCAGCCCTTTCACCGCCTTGTCGACGGCCTTCTTCGGCCCGTGCAACGCCAGGCCGACCAGATCCGGATTGTCCGCATCCTCGGCGCGAAACGCCGCGCGGTTGGCCGCGTCGTGCCCGGTCGAAAACATCGCGCGCACGTAGGGCACGATCGTCAGTTCGCGCGACAGCGCCTGCCGGTGCGCGGCCTGCAATCCATTCAGATCGGCCGCGAACACCAGCATCGGCTGGCCCAGCATCCGGCTGTAGCGGCGCCCGGCCGCATCCTCGTAAGGCTCGCCGAGCGCGTCAGGCGCACCGGCCGCGACGCCCGTCGCGAGAAATGCGACCACGTTGAGTTTTTGCCACGCGGCGAGATCGTCGCGCACGATCAGCGCTACTTTGGTATCGAACATGCTTGCTCCTCGTTGGAGCGCCCATGATCGGACGTCGTGCGCGATCAGTCTGGAACGTTTGTGCAGAGTTGCCGGTACGCGGCCGGCGTGATCCGGTACGCGCGGCGGAACCAGCGGCCGAGGTGGCTCTGGTCGGCGAAGCCGACGTCGGCGGCCGCCTGTGCGGGCGTGCGGCCGGCAGCCAGCAGCTTGCGCGCGGCGCGCAGCCGCAAGCGCACGAGGTACGCGTGCGGCGACGTGCCGAACGCACGCTGGAACATCCGCGTCAGCCGGAACCGGTCGATGCCGGCGACGCTCGCGAGTTCGTCGAGGCCGAGGTTGCCGTCCATGTGTGCGTGCAGCAGGTCGCGCACGCGCGCGATCGCGGGCGGCACGACGCCGCTTTCCAGTGCGAGTGGGCCGCCCAGTTGACTGCCGAGCCGTATCAGCAGGCGGTCGAGCGTCTGGTCGCGCGCGAGCCGGCCTTCGTTGTCGTGGATCGCGAAGAACGCGTTCCGGATCGCATCGACGAGGCCGCGATCGTCGACGAGCGTATGGCCGAACGTGGCTTCGACGCTGCCGAGGCCCGGCAGGTCGAGCCGGCGCGCGGCGCGCTCGACCCACGCTTGCGGCAGGTACAGCATCCCGTACGTGAAGCCGCCGGCTTCGGGTGCATGGCCATCGTGCATCGCGCCCGGCTCGATCAGGATCGCGCGGCCCGGCACGCTGGTATGCAGCGAGCGGTGGCACTGAAAGCGCTGCACGCCCTGTTCGGTGAAGCCGACCAGCATGTCGTCGTGATCGTGCGCATCGTACGCATGGCCGTTGAAATGCGCGTGCAGGCTCTCGATGCCGGTTTCCGCGTCGCGGCGCGCGACGAGCCAGTGGTCGGTCGTGCCGACGGCCTTGGCGTCGGTCGTCATCGGGGGCCTCGACCGTCGTCGTGGTGCGACGAAACGGGGTTGCGGGTGGCGGAACAGGGAGGGCGGGTGCGGGTCATGATTCGCTCACCATCGCTTGTTCGTCGCGCGCATATTGCGCGGGCGGCCGGCCGACGTGCCGCGCGAACGCGACGCTGAAGGTGCTCGCCGAGCTGTAGCCGACGCGCGCCGCGATCTCCGCGATGCGCCCTTCGTTGCGGCGGAGCAGATCCTTCGCGAGCGCCATGCGCCATGTCAGCAGGTACTCCATCGGCGCGACGCCGACCGCGCGGCTGAAGCGTTCGAAGAACGTCGAGCGCGACAGCGCGGCTTCCTTCGCGAGTTCGACGATCGTCCACGGGTGCGCGGGGCGTTCGTGCATCCGGCGCAGCGCGGCCGCGAGGCGGCTGTCGGCGAGCCCGCGCACGAGGCCGGGCGATGCATGCGTGCCGGTCGTGAACCGCATCGCCTCGATCAGCAGCACTTCCAGCAGGCGCGCCAGCACGATTTCGCGGGCCGGCCGCTGCGCGCGCGATTCGTCGCGCACCAGTTGCACGAGCGTGGTCAGCCGCGGCTCGCCGCGTACGTGCACGAAGCGCGGCAGCAACGACACCAGCAGCGCCGCGTCGGGCGAACCGAAGCTGCAGTTGCCGGCCATCATTCGCGTGTCGACCGGATTGGCCGGATCACCGATCCGGTATTCGCCGTGGTCGAGCATGACGGGCGGCGCGGTGTCGACGCCCGGCGGCGGCGGTTCGAGGCTCGACATCGCCACGCCGTAGGCCGCCGGAATCAGCATGAAATCGCCGGCCAGCAGCTCGATCGGCGCGTGCCCGTCGATCGCGATCCGGCAGCCGCCGTCGAGGACCGCGCAATAGAACGGCTCGCCGGCGACCGTGCGGCTGATCGCCCACGGGCTCGCGCCACGGACGTACTTCGAGTACCGCGCGCCCGGTTGCAGCAGCGTCACGACTTCGGTCAGCGGGTCGATCATGCCGGACTCTCGCAAAAGAAAAGCGGATTGTCGATTGTAGCGAATACGGTTCCGGCCATCTATCGTACGGACACATGCTCAACACACCCGAGGAGTTCGCATGAAGACCGTACTGATTACCGGCTGTTCCTCCGGCTTCGGCCTCGAAATCGCGCGCCATTTCCTGGCGCGCGACTGGCAGGTCGTCGCGACGATGCGCAAGCCGAACGACGACGTGCTGCCGCCGTCGGAGCGCTTGCGCGTGCTGCCGCTGGACGTGACGAACGCGGACAGCATTCGCGCCGCGATCGACGCCGCCGGCCCGATCGACGTGCTCGTCAACAACGCGGGCTTCGGCGCGGCCGCACCGGCCGAACTCCTGCCGCTCGACACGGTGCGCGCGCTGTTCGACACCAATACGATCGGCACGATCGCGGTGACGCAGGCCGTGCTGCCGCAGTTTCGCACGCGCGGCGCCGGCGTGGTCGTGAACGTCACGTCGAGCGTCACGCTGAAAGCGCTGCCGCTGGTCAGCGCGTATCGCGCGAGCAAGGCGGCAGTCAATGCCTATACCGAATCGATGGCGGCCGAGCTCGAACCGTTCGGCGTGCGCGCGCATCTCGTGCTGCCGGGCCGCGCGCCCGACACGCGTTTCTCCGACAACGCACGAGCCAACATGCATGGCTTCGAGCACGAGGCGTATGCGGATTTCGTCGGCAAGGCCGTCGCGCGGATGCTCGATGCGTCGGGGCCGATCACCCATGCGCAGGACGTCGCCGAAGCCGTGTGGCGCGCGGCGACCGATCCGTCCAGCCCGATGCGCATGCCGGCCGGCGCCGATGCGCAGGCGTGGGCGGCGGAAGCGGGTTGAACGAGAGGGAATCCGTCGCGCCGGCCGGTTGAACCGGCGCGACGAATCGCGTGACGGAGAGAACGGCGTTACGTTACAGCGCCCGCTTGATCGCCTGCTCCAGCAACGACAGGCCGAGGTCGATCTCTTCGTCGCTGACGGTCAGCGGCGGCGCGATCCGGAACACGCCGCCCATGCCGGGCAACTGCACGATGTTCATGCTGAGCCCGAGCTTCATGCACTCGCGGGTGATCTTCGCGCCGAGCCCGTCCGCCGGCTCCTTGGTGCGGCGATCCTTGACGATCTCGACGCCGAGCAGCAGCCCGCGTCCGCGTACGTCGCCGATGCAGTCGAAGCGTTCCATCAGGTCGAGCAGGCCGCGCCGCAGCCGCTCGCCCATCGTGTTGGCGCGCGCGACGAGGCCGTCGCGCTGCACGACGTCGAGCACGCGCAGGCCGACCGCAGCCGGCAGCGGGTCGGATACGTGGGTCGTATAGAACAGGTAGCCGAGCTCGTGCGCGCGTTCCTCGATGGCCGCGGACGTGACCATCGCCGCGAGCGGCAGCCCGGCGCCGAGCGTCTTCGACAGCGTCAGGATGTCGGGCGTCACGCCGTCGCGCTGGCACGCGAACATCGTGCCGGTGCGGCCGACGCCCGTCTGCGCCTCGTCGAGGATCAGCAGCATGTCGCGTTCCTCGCACTTGCGCTTGAGCGCGGCCATATAGCCTTCCGGCAATTCGATGATCCCGCCCGAACTGAGGATCGGCTCCGCGATGAACGCGGCGAGATTGCCGCTCGACTGGCGGTCGATCAGGTCGAACGCGTAGTCGAGTTCGGCGAGCGGGTCGTGCGCGCCGTTGCGCTCGAAGCGCGGCCGGTACGCGAACGGGGCCGGAATCGCGAACGAGCCGACCGCCGCGGGGCCGACGCCCTTGCGGCCGGCGCTGTACGTGGCCGACGCGGCGGCGCCCGTCATCCCGTGCCACGACTGCGCGAAGCCGACGATCTCGTACTTGCCGGTGACGAGCTTCGCCATCCGGATCGCCGCCTCGTTCGATTCCGCGCCGGTGCTGAGCAGCAGCGCGCGGTCGAGGCCGGCGGGCGTGAGATCGGCCAGGCGCGTCGCGAGCTCGACGACCGGCCGCGACAGCATCCCGCTGAACAGGTGGTCGAGCTTGCCCGCGTATTCGCCGATCACGGACACGATTTCCGGATGGCTGTGGCCGAGCACCGCGCTCATCTGGCCCGACGTGAAATCGAGGATCGCGCGGCCGTCGGCATCGTAGACGAAGCTGCCCTTCGCGCGCTCGACGATCATCGGCTCGAACGTGCCGCCGTAGCGGACCAGGTGCTGCCTGGCGTTGCGCCAGAAGGTTGCGTCGTCGTTCAGGGACATCGGGCGGCTCCGGGCAAAAGGGCAGGGATCGCTTGCAGTCTAGGCGCGCGTCTGGTTTGATGGAATCGAATAGTTCTAATGCAAGCTAGAAAAGGGGCTAATACCTTGGCGCTTTCGCTCGAAATCGACCTGCTGCGCTCGTTCGTCGTGATCGCCGAGGTGCGCGCGCTGAGCCGCGCGGCCGCGCGCGTCGGCCGCACGCAATCCGCGCTCAGCCAGCAGATGAAGCGGCTCGAGGAAGTGGTCGACCAGCCGCTGTTCCAGCGCACCGGCCGTGGCGTGGTGCTGACGCAGCCGGGCGAGCGGCTGCTCGTGCATGCGCAGCGCATCCTGCGGCTGCACGACGAGGCGATGGCCGACCTGTGCGGCACGGGGCTGTCGGGGACGATCCGGTTCGGGTGCCCGGACGATTACGCGCAAGTGTGGCTGCCGTCGCTGCTGCGGCAGTTTTCGAGTCAGCATCCGCAGGCGATCGTCGAAGTCGTCTGTGGGCCGACGCCGCGACTCGTCGAACAGCTGGAGAAGCGCGCGGTCGATCTGGCGATGATTTCCGTGCCGGACGACGGCGCGACCGACGACGTCATTCGCCGCGAGCCGCTGGTCTGGATCGGCTATCCGGGGCTCGCACCCGCGCATTTCGATCCGCTGCCGCTCGCGCTGTCCGACCGCGACACGCTCGATCACCTCGCGGCGTGCGACGCGTTGAACCGCGCCGGCCGCGACTACCGCGTCGCGTATGCGAGCAGCAGCCTTGCCGGGCTGATCGCGCTGGTGCGTTCGGGTCAGGCGTTCGCGGTGATGACGCAGACGGCCGTGCCGGCCGATCTTGCGATCGTCAACGGCGATCCGCGCTTGCCGCCGTTGCCCGCCGTGGGCATTACGCTGCGGTTCGACCGGAAGCGGCCGTCGCACCTGACGGCAGCCTTCGCCGACCATATCCGGCAAACGCTGCCGTTGCTTTGACGGCCGACGTGAATCAGTCGACCATCGACGAAGCCGACGCCTGCGTGCGGCCCGGCCGCTCCGTCGCCGCCTCGCGCACGCGGATCGCCGCCTGCATGCCGGACAGCTTCAGTTCGGTTTCCTGATATTCGTTGATCGGCTCGGAATCGGCGACGATGCCGCAGCCCGCGAACAGCCGGCACGCGCCGCCCGCGATCAGCGCCGAGCGCAGCGCGACGATGAAGTCGCCGTTGCCGTGCGCATCGATCCAGCCGATCGGCGCCGCATACCAGCCGCGATCGAAGCCTTCGTACGCACGGATGTGATCGAGCGCTGGTGCGCGCGGATGGCCGGCCACCGCGGGCGTCGGGTGCAGCGCCGCGACCACCTGCAACAGCGTCGCATCCGCATTCAGCGTCGCGCGGATCGGCGTGCTCAGGTGCTGGAGCTTCGGCAGCCGGTGCAGCGACGGTTGATTGGGCACGTCGAGTGCGCGCGACAGCGGCGCGAGCGCGGCACGGATGGCGTCGACGACGAGCGCATGCTCGAGCCGCTCCTTCGCGGAAGCCATCAGCGCGGCGCCGAGTGCGCGATCGTCGTCGGGCGTGGCGCCGCGCCGGATCGTGCCGGCCAGCGCATGCGTGCGCACGTCGCCGGCCGCGACACGCGCGAGCCGTTCCGGCGTCGCGCCGACGAAGCACGCTCCGTCGCGACGGACCGCGAACAGGTGCGCATGCGCGTCGCGCCGTCGCAGCCGGCGCAGCAGCGGCGCGATCGCCACAGGCCGCGCGTACTGTTCGAGCACGTCGCGGGCGAGCACGACCTTGCCGAATGCGCCGTCGTGGATCGCGTCCACCGCACGACGGACTTCGTGCTGCCATTCGCTCGCCTGGAGCGCCTGCGTGTGCAGCAGGTGCGGCGCGTCGTCTTCCGCGGCCGGAGCAAGCGCGCCGAGCGACTCGATCCGCGCGAGGCACGCATGCGCGAGCGCGGCGGGATCGTCGTGGGCGGCGACGACCTGCTGGCACACGGCCCAGTGCGCATCGCCTTCGCGCACGATCAGCAGCTTCGCCAGCGTCATGCTCGCATCGGGAAACGATGCCCAGTGCGCGCTGCGCGGGCCGCGCGAATCGAACCGGAAGCCGCCGACCAGCCGCGGCGGCTGCGGGCCGGCCGTGATTGCATCACTCACGAGGGTGCGCCAGCGCGCATCGATCTGCGCGAAGCGCGTGTCGCCGGTGGCGCTCAGTTCGACCGCGCAATCCCAGCCGTACAGCGTGACGGACGCATCGCCGGCTTCGTGGAAGCACCACGGCGTGACGCCGTCGTCCCACGCGGCGATCAGGTTGAAGAAGTCGAGCGGGCGCAGCGGCACCGAGACCGACGCCAGCGTCGGCGTGCCGGTGGCGGCGGCGCGGCGGGCCGCACGCGCGAACGTGTCGTGCAGCAGCGGAAGGCCGGCGTTCATGCAAGCCCCCGCTGTTGTCGCCAGTATTGCGTTTGCTGCGCGATGTACCACGCGATGAGCTGGGCGAACAGCGTTTCGACGTAGTCGGCGTCGAGGCCGGCCTGTTCGGCCCAGCGGCGCCGGTCGGGCAGCATCGCGGCCACCCGCTCCGGCGCGGCGATGCTCGCTTCGTTCGGCTTGAAGCGCGACGCGGCCAACACGTACTGCATGCGCCGGCCGAGCGCGTCGATGATGTCGGCGTCCAGCCGATCGATCGCTTCGCGAATGTCGGGCAGCCCCGTGCAGGCGTCCGGTGTTTTCATGTGTACTCCTTTCCGTAACGAAGGGATTGGTCGATCCGTTCGACCAGATGAGCGATCACCGCCGGGTATTGGTGTCGCAGGTAGAAGTGGTCGCCGTCGAACGTCTCGACGCGGATCGGGCGCGACGCGACGTCCTGCCACGCGTGCGCCTCGTCGCTGTCCAGCTCGGGATCGGCGAGCGGCAGCATCACGCCCAGCGGCGCATCGATGCGCGGCGGGCGGTCGCGCCGATACGTTTCGATCGCGCGGTAGTCGTGGCGGATCATCGGCAGGTAGATCGCGCGCATTTCCGGATCGGCGAGCAGCGCGGCGTGCTCGCCGGACAGCCGGGCGACGTCGCCGACGAGCGCGTCGTCGGATTGCAGGTGCAGGTCCGACGGGCGCTGGCGATGCGGCGGCGGCAGCGCGGAAACGGCCACGTACAGCGGCGCGGCGCCGCGCGCCTCGAGCCGCACCGCGACCTCGTACGCGAGGGCCGCACCGAGGCTGTGCCCGAACAGCACGAGCGGTGCATGGGCATAGCGTTGCAGCGCGTCGGCGGCGGGGCCGGCGAGCGCGTCGATCGAGCGCAGGCACGGCTCGCCGAAGCGTTCTTCGCGGCCCGGATACTGCAGCGCGAGCAGATCGACGTCCCACGGCAGCACACGGCTCCAGCCGCGAAAGAAATTCGCGGTGCCGCCCGCATGCGGGAAGCAGACGAGCTGCGCGCGCGGGCACGGCGACAGCCGCAACTCGCGAATCCAGCTCGAACCGGTCGCGGGCGCGCTCATGCGGCCGCCGCCTGCAACTGGCGGCGCAGCAGGTCGCGCAGCGATTTCTTGCTGGTCTTGCCGATGCCGGTTTCCGGAAAGCGCGGCATGAATTCGATGCGGTCGGGGATCTTGAAGGCCGCGAGCCCGCGGTCGCGCAGGTAGCGTTTCAGCACGAGTCGGGACGGGGCCGGCGCGCGTGCGACCACGAACGCGCAGGTTCGCTCGCCGAGGATCGGGTCGGGCATCGCGACGACCGCCGCGTCGTGCACCTGCGGATGCGCAAGCAACAGGTTCTCCACTTCCTCGGCGGAGACCTTCTCGCCGCCGCGGTTGATCTGATCCTTGTCGCGGCCTTCGACGACGAGGTCGCCGTCCGCGGTGCGCCGCACGCGGTCGCCGCTGCGGTAGAAGCCGTCGGCCGTGAATGCCGTCGCGTCGTGCTCCGCGAGCCGGTAGTAGCCGCGGATCGTGTACGGGCCGCGTACCTGCAATTCGCCGATCTCGCCGGGCGCGACCGGTGCGCCGCTTTCGTCGACGATGCGCACTTCGTCGCCTTCGGAGACGGGGCGGCCCTGCGTGTGCGCGATGCGCTCGGGCGCATCGTCGAGCCGCGTGCAGCAGATGAGCCCTTCGGCCATGCCGAACACCTGCTGCAACCGGCAGCCGAGCACGGGCGTCGCGCGTTCGGCCGCGTGGTCCATCAGCCGTGCGCCACCGACCTGCAGCACGCGCAGGCTCGACAGGTCGGCCTGCCGTTGCGGCTGCTCGTCGAGCCACAGCAGCGCGAGCGGCGGCACGAGCGCGGTATGCGTGACGCGTTCCTGCGCGATCAGCGCGAAACTCTGGTCGGGCTCGGGCCGCGCGGTCGTTACCACCCGGCCACCTGCGAGCAATGCGCCGATCGTGCCGGGGCAGCACAGCGTGAAGTTGTGCGCCATCGGCAGCGCGGCGAGATAGACGGTGTCGGCATCGAAACCGCTCGCGGCGCTGCACGCGCGCACGTTGTACAGGTATTCGCGATGGCGGCGCGGAATCAGCTTCGGCGTGCCGGTCGTGCCGCCCGACAGCTGGAAGCACGCGATGTCGTCGGCGCGTGCCGCGCAGTCGTGCACGGGCGCCGCGTCGTACAGCGCGTCGAACGACGTGAACGCGTGATCGTCGCCGGCCATCACGATGTGCTCGAGCGTCGGGCAGTCGGCCTGCAACGCGGCCGCGAGCGGCCGGCAGTCGAAATCGCCGAGCTGCGACGCGCCGAGATAAGCACGCGCACCGGCGAAGCGGCAGAACGCGCCGATCTCGTAGTGACGGTGCGCGGGCAGCGCGAGCACCGGCCGCACGCCGAGCTGGAACAGCGCGAAGCACGTCTCGATGAAGCGCGCGCCGTTCGGCAACTGGACGACGACTGCGTCGCCGCGCACCAGGCCGAGGCGCGCGAGGCCGCCCGCGAGGCGGCGAATGCGCGCGAGCAGATCGCGATAGCGCAGCCGCAGCGCGCCGTCGACGACGGCGAGCGCGTCGGGATGGCGCTGCGCGCAGGCATCGAGCGCGTCGAAGAACGTCGTGTCCTGCCAGTAGCCGGCGTCGCGGTAGCGGCGCGCGAAGTCGTCGGGCCAGTCGGGCGCGTCGGCCGGCACGGCCGCCGCCAGGGAGGAAGGGGAGGATTGCATGCGCTGACCTTGGGTTCCGGCAAGTTGTCAGAAAATGTAAATGAGAGGTATTATCATTTGCAACAGGTGCTGCGATAGCGCCGTTTCTTTCGATATCGCGGCAATTTCGTTCGATCGGGCGTCGGTCGCGCGGCACCCGCCCGGTCCGGCCGGACAATCGGCCGGTTGCCGCCGGCGCGCGCCGGTCCGCGCGTGCCGCCCAACCAACGGACCTCCGATGAGATCGACCTCCTTCGCTTCGTCACGACGTCACCCGCCGGTGCTCGTGCCCGGCAATCATCCGGGTGTGGTGCACATCGACGCGGGCATGAAACTCATGAGCGGCACGCTGTGCTCGGATAGCCGCGACTGGTACGAGGAGCCGCTCGAAAAAGGGCTGAAGCTCGTCCTCGTGCAGAGCGGGCAGTTGCGCTGCCGCGTGCCGGGCCAGCCCGAGCAATGCATCAAGGGGCCGGGCCTGTGCGTGATCGCCAACGACGGCGAATTCACGACGCACCAGATCTACGACCGCGACGTACCGCTGCGCTACACGATCGTGCAGCTCGGCCTCGATGCGCTCGACCGCAACCTGAGCCTGCTGCCGGAGAAGATGCTCGCGCCGACGGGCGGCGATCCGCGCATCGTCAGTTGCCCGGCGTCGAAGGCGCTGCAGGCGCTCGCCGTGCAGATCGCCACGTGCCCGTTCGAGGGCGCGGTGCGCGAGTACTACCTGAAGGCGAAGGCGTTCGAGCTGACCGCGCTGAGCGCGCAGTTGCTGGCCACGCAGCGGCAGCACGCGCCGGCCGACGTGCGGGTCACGTCGTCGGATGTCGAGCGCGTGTATGCGGCGAGCGACATCCTGACGCGCGAGCTTCAGCATCCGCCGACGCTCGACGCGCTCGCGAGCCGCGTCGGGATGAATTCGCGCAAGCTGACGGCCGGCTTCCGCAAGGTGTTCGGCACGAGCGTGTACGCGTATCTGCAGGAATACCGGCTGCGGACCGCGCACGCGATGCTGTGCGCGGAGGATGCGAACGTGTCGACCGTCGCGTACCGCGTCGGCTACAGCCCCGCGCATTTTTCGATCGCGTTCCGCAAGCGCTACGGCATTTCGCCGAGCGATATCCGCGTGTCGTCGAACGCGATCGACAACGAGGAACTGGCGGGCGCGGCGATCTAAAACAACTGACCGGCCGCCTAAAGGAATCGACCGGGCTCATGGGCGTTAATGAGATAGATTCTCATTCACAGGTGGCCGCCGCCGCGCGGAACCGCCGTCGAACGACCCATACAAGGCGTGCCCATGAGCCAGACCGTTGTCGATTCCACTACCGACCATTCCGATCCTTCCTGTTGTTCTCCCACTGAATTTCGCGCGCGGCTCGTTGCGCTGATCGCCGAGCTGCTCGACGAATCCGTCGACGAGATCGCTTCACTCGACGATGACGAGGACCTGCTGAGCTGCGGCCTCGATTCGATCCGGCTGATGTATCTGCAGACCCGCGTGAACCGGCTCGGCCATGCGCTGACGTTCGATGTGCTCGCGCGCACGCCGACGCTCGGCGCGTGGACCACGCTGCTCGCGAATGCGCCGCGTATCGCGCGCACGGAAGCCGTCGTTGCTGCCGAAGCGGTCGACGTGCATGCGCCGTTCGAGTTGTCCGCGGTGCAGCAGGCGTACTGGCTCGGCCGCGGCGACGGCGAGGTGCTCGGCAACGTGAGCTGCCACGCGTTTCTCGAATTCCGCAGCCGCGCGATCGATCCCGTTCGTCTCGACACGGCATGCCGGCGCGTGCGCGAGCGTCATCCGATGCTGCGCGCACGTTTCGACGGCGGCTGTCAGCAGATCCTGGCCGAATCGGACGCGCCGGTGTTCGCGCACGCGGACTGGCGCGACCGGACGGCGGACGATGCGGAAACCGAATGGGCGTCGCTGCGCGCGTTCCGCTCGCACGAATGTCTCGACGTCGAGCACGCGCAGGTGTTCATGATGGGGCTCGTGCAGATGCCCGGCGGCGAGGATCGCGTGTGGCTCAGCGTCGACCTGCTCGCGGCCGACGTGGACAGCGTGCGGCTGCTGATGCAGGAGATCGGCGTCGCGTATGCCGAGCCGTTGGCGCTGCCGGCTGCGCCGTCGACGTGGTTCCCGGCCTGGCTCGCGCGTCGCGCGGCCGAGACGCGCGATGCGCGGGCCGCGGCGCGTGACGCCTGGCAGGCACGGCTTGCGACGTTGCCGGAAGGGCCGGCGCTGCCGCTCGCCCGCGCGCCGGAAACGATCCGCGCGCCGCGTTTCAGCCGCGTGGCGCACACGCTGAGCACGGATGAGTTGACGCGTCTGCAGGCGCGCGCCGCGCAGCATGGCGTCACGCTGTCGTCGGTGTTCGGCGCGGCGTTCGCGGCCGTGCTCGCGCGCTGGAGCGGCCGGCACGCATTCCTGCTCAACGTGCCGCTGTTCGACCGGCACGGCGATGCGCCCGATCTGGGCCGCGTGATCGCCGATTTCACAACGCTGCTGCTCGTCGAATGCGATGTGCGCGCCGACGCGAGCGCGGCCGACGCGGTGCGCGCGTTCCAGCAGCGGCTGCACGGTGCGATCGCGCAGGCCGCGTATCCGGCGCTCGACGTGCTGCGCGATGCGCGTCGGCAGGGCACGCCGCGCGCGGCGCCGGTCGTGTTCTCGTGCAATCTCGGTGACGAACCGTTCGTGCCCGATGCGTTCGCGCAGGTGTTCGGCGATCTGCACGACATGATTTCGCAGACGCCGCAGGTATGGCTCGACCATCAGCTCTATCGCGTGCCGGGTGGTGCGCTGCTCGCGTGGGACAGCGTCGACGGGCTGTTCCCGGACGGAATGATCGACGCGATGTTCGGCGCGTATGTCGCGTTCGTGCAGGCGCTGTGCGATCGCGACTGGCGGCTGCCGATCGCGGTCGAGCTGCCGTCCGCGCAGCGACGCGTGCGCGATACGCTCAATGCGTTGCCGGCTCCCGGCCGCGCGCGCACGCTGCATCACGATTTCTTCGCGCTGGCCGCACGCGAGCCGGCCGCCGTGGCGTTGCGATGCGGCGATCGCGCGGTGACGCGCGGCGAACTGGCCGCGCAGGCGCTTGCGATCGCGGGCGGCTTGCGCGCGGCCGGGATCGGGCACGGCGATGCCGTCGAGATCAGTTTGCCGCGCGGGCCCGAGCAGGTCGCGGCGGTATTCGGCGTGCTGGCGGCCGGCGCATGCTACGTGCCGCTCGACATCGCGCAGCCGGTCGCGCGCAAGGCGCTGATCGAGCGTGCGGCGGGCGTGAAGGCGGTGATCGACGACATCGCGTGCGCGGGCGGGCCGCTGCCGCATGTCGGCATTGCCGCGCTGCTGCGGCATGCGCCGCTGGCCGCGCCGCTCGAGGTCGCGCCGCAGGCGACCGCTTACGTGATCTACACGTCTGGTTCGACGGGCGTGCCGAAGGGCGTCGAGATGACCCACGCGGCGGCGATCAACACGATCGATGCGATCGATGCGCTGCTCGGCGTGCGCGCGGACGACCGGTTGCTGGCGGTGTCGGCGCTCGATTTCGATCTGTCGGTGTACGACCTGTTCGGCGCGCTGGGCGCCGGTGCGCAACTCGTGCTGCCGACGCAGGACGAAGCGCGCGATGCGGCGCGCTGGATCGAACTGATCGCGCAGCATCGTGTGACGCTGTGGAACTCGGCGCCCGCGCTGCTGGAAATGGCGCTGGCCGTGCCGGCGGCGAGCGGCGCGTGCCGCAGCGTGCGTGCGGCGCTGCTGTCCGGCGACTGGATCGCGCTCGACCTGCCGGCGCGCCTGCGCGAGCGCTGCGGCGATGCCTGTGCGTTTCACGCGCTCGGCGGCGCGACCGAGGCCGGCATCTGGTCGAACGTGCAGGCGGTGCGCGACGTGCCGCCGCATTGGCGTTCGATTCCGTACGGCCGGCCGTTGCCGGGGCAGGCGTATCGCGTCGTCGATGGCGACGGCCGTGATGTGCCCGATTACGTGCCGGGCGAATTGCTGATCGGGGGCGACAGTCTCGCGCGCGGCTACCGGAACGATCCCGAACTGACCGCGCAGCGTTTCGTGCAGCACGCGTCCGGCCGCTGGTATCGCACCGGCGATCGCGGCCGCTACTGGCCGGACGGGACGCTCGAATTCCTCGGGCGCGAGGATCGGCAGGTGAAGGTGCGCGGGCACCGGATCGAGCTCGGCGAGATCGAGGCGGCGCTGGCCGCGCATCCGCTGATCGACGGCGCGTGTGCGAGTGTCGTCCACGGCGAGGCCGCGCGCATCGTCGCGGCGTTCGTGCCGGGAGATCGCGCAGCAGCGGACACCGCGCCATCCTTGCTCGCGGCCGCCGACATGGCCGACACGATGCCGGCGGAAGCGGCTGTCGCGCGCGCCGTTGCCGGGCGGCTGCTCGACGGTGACGCGGGCTTGCCGCCGGCGCTGCTCGCGCACTGGCCCGCAAAGGGTGACGCATCGATCCAGATCGACGACGCGCTCGGTCATCTCGACTGGCAGGCGACCGATCTCGACGATCTGACGGCCGCGCTGCGCGCGCTCGCCGCCGACCCGGATACCGCCGCACAGCGCGTGCCGCTGGACCCGTGCGTGGCGCCGCTCGCGTTTGCGACACGTTTGCCGGACGGCGTTCGTGCGCTGCGCGAATTCGCCGCCGCGCTGGACGCGCAGGCCGCGGCACACACAGGTGTGCTGCGCGTCGCGGTGCTCGATGCCCGCGCGGGCCAGGCGCTCGATGCGGGGCTCGGCGTGCTAGACGATCCGCGCTTCGACGTGACGCTGTTCGACGTGTCGCCGGGCCTGCTGCACAACGCGCAGGCACGCTTCACGCGAACGCTGCCCGCGTTGCAGACGATGCAGGACGGCTTGCTGCCCGCACGTCATCTCGGCGCATTCGATTGCGTGATCAGTTTCGCGGCGGCCCACCTGCGCGACGATCCGCGCGACACCTTCCGGATCGCGGCCGCGCTGCTTGCGCGGGACGGCCGCCTGCTGCTCGCCGACGTGCTGCGCGACTCGCCGCTGCGCGAACTCGTCGCGAGCGTCGCGGGCGATGCATCGCTGCCGCGGCCGTTCGCGCACGATGCGCTGGCGGCGGCCGCCCATGCGTGCGGCTTTGCGCTCGATGCGCGCAGCTGGCGCTCGGCGGCATTCGCCTGCATCGATGCGCGCCGGGTCGGCGAGCCGATCGAACAGACGGCGCTCGCGGACTGGTTGCGCGACCGGTTGCCCGACGCGATGCGTCCCGATGCGCTGTGGTGCGTGCCGCGCTGGCCGCTCAACGCGAACGGCAAGATCGATCGCCGGGCGGTCGGGGATGCACTCGCGCGCGCACTCGGCGACGCACCGGCCGCGCACGACGCGTTCGTGCCGGCCGGCGAACGGCACGCGATATTGCTGGCCTGTTGGGAGCAGGCGCTCGGCCGCGCGGCGAACGCGCGTGACGCGACGTTCTTCGCGCTCGGCGGCGACAGCCTGCTCGCGACCCGCCTGCTCGCGCAATTGCGCGAGCGGCTCGGCGTGCGGATCGGGATGGCCGCGTTCTACCGGCAGCCGACGCTCGCCGGTCTCGCGGCGCAGCTCGACGAACTGACGCCGGCGGCGCCCGCCGACGGCGATGCGTCGGTCGCGACGATCGAGGAGGGCGTGCTGTGAACTTCGACGACGTGCTCGATCTCTGCCGCGAACGCCAGATCGAACTGTGGTGCGACGACGGCGGCCAGTTGCGCTATCGCGCGCCGGCCGGCGCGCTCGATGCGGATCTCGCCGCGCGCATCAAGGCCGAACGCGACGCGTTCGTCCGTTTCCTTCAGGGCGGAGCATGGCGCAGCGATCCGGCGCACCAGTACGAACGGTTCGCGCTGACGCCGGTGCAGGCCGCGTATGTGCTCGGTCGCCACGAATCGTTCGAGTTCGGCGGCAGCGCGTGCCATCTGTACGTCGAATACGATGAACCGAAGGATCTCGACTGCGTGCGCTTCGAAGCCGCGTGGAATGCGTGCGTCGCGCGCCATCCGATGCTGCGCGCGATCGTCGAGGACAACGCCTGGCAACGCGTGCTGCCCGACGTGCCGTGGCAGCCGCTCACCGTGCACGACCTGCGCGAGGCCGACGCGAACGCATTCGACGCCCACCTGAACCGCGTGCGCGAGCGCCTCGACCATGCGGTGCATGCGCTCGACCGCTGGCCGGTGCTGCAGCCGGAAGTGAGTCTCGGCCCGGATGGCGCGGTGCTGCACCTGTCCGTGGATTTCACGCTGATCGACTACGCGAGCCTGCAATTGCTGCTCGCCGAATGGCGGCGCCGTTACGACGATCCGCAATGGCAGCCCACGCCGCTCGATGCGACGTTTCGCGATTATGTGCTGCATGAAGCGCAGGCGGGCATGCGAGCCGACCATGCGCGCGACAAGGCGTGGTGGCTCAGTCGACTCGACGACCTGCCCGCGCGTCCCGATCTGCCGGTGGTGCCCGCGAGGCGCGCCGACGGGCCGCCGCGCTTCACGCACCGGCATGCGCGGCTCGATCGCGCGCAATGGGCCGCGCTGAGCGGCCACGCGAGCCGTTTCGGATTGAGCGCGGCGAGCGTGGCGCTGGCCGCGTTCGCCGAGGTGGTCGGCCGCTGGAGCCAGGCGCCGGCGTTCTGCCTGAACCTGACGGTATTGAACCGTCCGCCCGTGCATCCGTGCATCGATGCGGTGCTCGGCGATTTCACCGCGCTGAGCCTGCTGGCCGTCGACGCGACGCACGGGCGCGATTTCGTCGAGCGTGCCCGCACGATCGGCGCGCGGATGTTCGACGATCTCGATCATCGCGCCTTCACCGGCGTCGACGCGATGCGCGAACTCGCGCGGCGGCACGGCAAGGACGCGGCGCTGATGCCGGTGGTGTTCACGAGCGGGATCGGCAGCGTGGGGCGCCTGCTCGGCGAGCACGCGACGCGCGCCGAACCGCCGCGCACCATGATCAGCCAGACGCCGCAGGTGTGGCTCGACTGCCAGGTGACCGACCAGTTCGGCGGGCTGGAAATCGGCTGGGACGTGCGCGACGACCTGTTTCCGGACGGCATGCCGGCCGCGATGTTCGACGCGTATGTCGCGCTGCTGGGCCGGCTGGCCGACGATGCCGAATGGTGGTCGCGTGAGGGAGATATCGTGCTGCCGTCCGCGGCGCCCGTCGCCGACGCGCATCCGGATGCCGATACGCATATCGCGGCCGGTTTCGCCGCGCAGGCGTTGCGCACGCCCGATGCGCCGGTCGTGATCGACGCGCTGGGTGCGCGCACGTACCGCGAGGTCGCGCAACAGGCGGCGGCGCTGCGTACCGCGCTCGAACAGGCCGGCGTCGGCGTGGGCGATACCGTCGCGGTGCTGATGCCGAAGTGCGCGCATCAGCTCGCGGCCGTGCTCGCGATCGTCCAGGCCGGTGCCGCGTACGTCCCGGTCGACAGCCGTCAGCCGGCGCTGCGGCAACAGGCCATTCTCCGCAATGCGCGAGTGCGTGCGGTCGTCAGCGTGCAGGCGCTCGCATTCGAACACGAAGGTTGCGTGCGCATCGATATCGATGCGTTGTCGAGCGATCCGCAATGGCCGCCGCGCGCCGCGTGCGACATCGCCCCCGATGCGTTGGCTTACGTGATCTACACATCGGGTTCCACCGGCGAGCCGAAGGGCGTGATGCTGAGCCATGCGGCGGTGTGCAACACGCTTGCCGACATCAGCGCGCGCCATGCGGTCGGCGCGGGCGACGTGGTGCTGGGGCTGGCCGAACTGAGCTTCGACCTGTCCGTCTACGACTTTTTCGGCGCGACCGCGCGCGGCGCGTGCATCGTGCTGCCCGATCCGGCGCGCGGCAACGATCCGTCGCACTGGGCCGAACTGATGGCGCGCCATCGCGTGACGTTGTGGAACTCGGTGCCCGCCCAGGGGCAGATGCTGATCGACTATCTCGAAGGCGAACCGGCGCTCGACGTGCCGGGCCCGCGCCGCGTGCTGTGGTCGGGCGACTGGATTCCGGTGACGCTGCCGGCCCGCTGGTGGCGGCGCTGGCCCGATAGCGCGCTGTTCAGCCTCGGGGGCGCGACCGAAGCGTCGATCTGGTCGATCGAGCATCCGATCCGTCCGGAAGACACGCAGCTCGCGAGCATTCCGTACGGCCGCGCGCTGACCGGGCAGACGATGGAGGTACTCGATGCACTCGGCCGGCCGTGCCCGCCGGGTGTGCGCGGCGAAATCCATATCGGTGGCGTCGGGCTCGCGACGGGCTACGCGAACGATCCGGTGCGGACGGCCGAACGGTTCATCCGTCATGCGGACGGGCGCAGGCTTTACCGCACCGGCGATCTCGGGCGCGTGCGCGCCGACGGCTCGCTCGAATTCCTCGGGCGGCAGGACGATCAGGTGAAGATCCGCGGCTACCGGATCGAGCTGGCCGAGATCGATGCGGCGCTGACCGCGCATCCGCTCGTCGGCGCGGCGGCCACGATCGTGCTCGGAGAAGGCGCGGAGCGTCGGCTCGCGAGCTTCGTGTCGCTGCAGAGTGCGGAAGCGCCTGCGTCGGCGCGGGACGACGCGCTGGATGACCTGGCGACGCAGGTGCGCACGGCATTCGACACCGCACGCTGGCCCGAACAGGCAGACGTGGTGCGTTCGGTCGCGCGGCTCGAAACGGCGTGCGTGGCGTCGCTCGCCGCATGGATCGTGCCGGCCGGCGGTTTGACGACCGATGCTTCGACCGGTTTCGCGACCTTGTGCGAGCGGCTGCGTGTGCCGGCGGCACGACGCCATTTGCTGCGCCACTGGCTCGCGATGCTCGTCGCGCACGGCGTGCTGGAGGCGGATGCCGAAGACGGCTGGCGCATGCGTCCGGGCGCGAGCCTGGCCGACGCGCATGCGTGCTGGGACGCATTCGCGCAGTACGCGTCGCCCGCGCTGTGGCCGGCCGTGCTCGTCGACTACTTCCGCGCGAGCGCCGGATGCCTCGGCGCGCAAATCGACGGCAGCGTATCGCCGGCCGGCCTGATGTTCCCGGAAGGGGCCTCGCATATCGCCGAAGCGATGTACAGCGACGGCGAACATGCCCGCGCGCTGCATCGCGGGATGGCGCAGGCCGTGTGCGCCGTCGTCGCGCGCGAACCGCAGCGCGCGTGGCGCATCCTCGAAATCGGCGCGGGCACGGCCGCCGCGACGCGTGCGATCGTCGAGGCGCTCGCGCCGCTGGTCGAAGCCGGCACGCACATCGATTACCTGTTCAGCGACGTGTCGAGCTACTTCCTCGCGGCCGCGCGCGAGCGTTTCGCCGCGTATCCGTGGATGCGCTTCGTGCGCTTCGACATGAACGCGCCGTGCGACGCGCAGGGCATTGCGCCGCATTCGGTCGACCTGACGATCAGCTCCGGCGCGCTGAACAATGCGCGCGATACGGTCGCGCTGATCGCCGGCTTGCGCGCGCTGTCGGCGCCTGACGCGTGGTGGGTGATCCAGGAACTGACGGCCGAGCATCCGGAAATCAGCATCAGTCAGGGGCTGATGATGGAGACGCCGGACGACGCGCGTGCCGCATCGGCGCGGTTGTTCGTGCCGCACGCGCAGTGGCTCGAATGGCTGCAGGCGGAAGCGGGCGATCGTGCGCTCGGTTGTGTCGCGCCCGACACGCCGCTCGCCGCGCTCGGCTACGACATCCTGCTGGCTCACGTGAAGCGCGGCGCCGCGCGTATCGCGCCGGATACGCTGCTGTCGTTCGTGGCCGAGCGCGTGCCGAACTACATGGTGCCGTCGCAACTGCGCGCGCTCGAACGTCTGCCGGTGACCGCGAACGGCAAGATCGACCGCCGCACGCTGGCCGGCATCGCCGATATCCGCGAACCGGCGCCGGCCGTGGTGCGAGCGGTGCCCGCACCGGCAGCCGATCCGCTGCTCGCGCGACTGATCGGCTTGTGGGAAACCGTGCTCGATACGCGCAACGTGTCGCCGCATCAGGACTTCTTCGCCACGGGCGGCGATTCGCTGCTGATCGCGCAGCTCGTGTCGCGGCTGCGCGGCGAGGAACCGCTCGCGCATGCGCATCCGTTCGACCGGCTGCTGCGCTGGGTGCTCGCGCAGCCGACGCCCGCCGCGTTCGCGCAATGCCTGCGCGACGCGAGCGAGCAGCCGGCGAGCGCGACGCCGTCTGCGGCGCCTGCTGCATCGCGCACGCTGCCTGCATCGGCCGTCATCCATGCGCCGGCGCCGCGCGTGCGCCCCGGCGTGCGGCCGATTCCGCTCGCGCCGGGTGACGGCGCGCCGCGCGTGATCGTGCACGAAGGGCTCGGCACCGTGCACGCGTATCGTCCGGTACTGCCCGCGCTGGCGCGGCTCGGCCCGGTGCTCGGCTTCGCGGTGCGCGACGCGCAGGACTATCTCGACCTGCCGGTGCGCCACCTGAACGCGACGCTGGGCCGGCGTTACGCGGATGCGCTGTGGCGCAGCGGCGTGCGCGAGGTCGACGTGCTCGGCTACTGCTCGGGCGGGCTGGTCGCGCTGGAGATGGCGAAGTCGCTGGTGCAGCTCGGCGTCGCGGTGCGCACGCTCGACATCGTGTCGAGCTACCGGATTCCGTACCTGATCGAGGACGAACGGCTCGTGCTGTTCAACTTCGCGGCGACGCTCGGGCTGCCGCTCGATGCGCTCGGCTTTCCGGAAACGTACGTGCTGGCCGACGCGCTGGCCGACGCATTGAAGGCCGACCCTACGCGGCTCGCGCCCGGCAGCCTGCAGGCGCAGCTCGAGATCTTCGGCGATCGTTGCGAGCCGCTCGACGTGCTGCGCCGCCGCGTCTTGCGCGCGGCGGCCGGCCTGTCGCTGCAGGACGCGCTCGCGCATCCGCTGCTCGACGAGCGCGAGCGGCTCTACCGGCTCTTCATGCATTCGGTGCAGGCGTCCCACTGGGCCGGCGATGCGCCGTATGCGGGCGCGCTGCGGCTGTTCGTGCCGGAGCGCTGCAATCCGCTGATTCCGCAGCAGCGCGCGGCGCTCACCGATTACTGGACGGCGCAGGCGCTCGGCGGTATCACGGCCGTCGATATCCCCGGCGGTCATTTCGACTGCCTGAACGCCGCGTTCGTCGATACGCGCCTGAAGGAGGCACGATGAAGGTCCATCCGCTGCCGGTCGTCGTGGCCGGTTCCCGTTTCGGTCAGTTCTATGCGGCGGGCCTCGCGGCGTCCGGTTCGTATCACGTCGCCGGCATCCTCGGGCAAGGCAGTGCGCGCACGGCCGCATTGGCCGCACGCGTCGGTGCGCCGGTGTTCGATCGCGTCGACGCGCTGCCGGACGACGTGCGCATCGCGTGCGTCGCCGTCGGCGGCGCGGCGCGCGGCGCGCAAGGCGCCGCGCTCGCGTGCCGGCTGCTCGAACGCGGGATCGACGTCGTGATCGAGCATCCGCTGCTGCCCGACGAATGGGCCAGCGTGCTGCGCACCGCGTCGCGCCACGGCCGCCGCTGCCTGCTCAACAGCTTCTATCCGAACCTGCCGGTCGTCGCGCGCTTCATCGCGGTCGCACGGCGGCTGCGCGAGACGAGCGCGCCGGTGCATGCGGATGTCGTGTGCTCGGTGCAGGCGAGCTACGCGGCGCTCGACGTGCTCGCGGCCGCGTTGCAGGGCGTCGGGCCGTGGTCGGTCGAACCGATCGGGCCGGCGCTGTCGTCGATGCGCGAATGCGCGATGGTGCTTGCCGAAACGCCGGTGTCGCTGCGCGTGCACAACGAGATGGCGGCGGCCGACGACGGCCGGATGAGCCTGCTGTTCGGCATCACGCTGACGACCGACGCCGGCACGTGGACGCTCGCGTCGCCGCACGGCCCACTGTGGTGGGCGCCCGCGCTGCGCGAGCCGGCGCTGGACGACGACGGCCTGTTCCCGATCTTCGGCGAGGCGGCCGGCGACGACATGCCGAGCATCCAGATCTGCGACGACGCACAGGACACCTGGGGCGAGATTCACGCGCGCTGCTGGCCGCAGGCGGCCGTGCGCGCGGTCGACCGGCTCGTGTCCGGCGAAGGGCTGCACGCGTGCAACCAGCGCAGCATCGACGTGGCGCGCGTCTGGCAGCAGTTGACCGCGCAACTCGGTTTTCCGGCGCAGCCGCCGGGCGACGCGCGCGCCGCGACGCTCGGCATGCTGCTGGAGCGTGCCGCATGAAGGGGCCGTTGCTTTCGATGTTGCGACCGTTCGCGGTGCCGCTCGTCGCGGCGGTGGCGTTGCAGGCGCTGGCCGGCGTCGCGTCGCTCGTGCCGTGGCTCGCGCTCGCGCATCTCGCCGACGCATGGCGCGTCGCGCCACAGCTCGACGCGGCGGCGCGCGGCTGGCTCGTCGCCGCCGTGGCGGCCGGCGCATTTTGGCTGGGCGGCCAGACGGTCGCACTGCACCTGACGCACCGCGTCGACGCCGATCTCGGCGACCGTCTGCGCAAGCGCCTCGCCGATCATCTGCAACGTTTGCCGCTCGGCTGGTTCGCACGCGCGGGCAGCGACCGCGTCGCGCGCCACGTCGATCAGGACGTGCGCGCGCTGCATCAGCTCGTCGCGCATGCGCCGGCCGATCTCACGCAGCTCGTCGTCGTGCCATGCGCGGCGCTCGCGTGCCTGCTTTATCTGAATCCCGCACTGCTCGCGTTCGCGCTCGCGCCGCTCGTCGCCGGTGCGGCGCTGTTCCGCTGGATGCGCTCGGCACGCTTCGCGCCGGCCTTCGCCGCACGCAACGCGGCGCTCGAACGGCTGATGGGCGACTATGCGCAGCTCGCGCAGAACCCGGCGCTGGTGCGGCAGTATCCGGGCGCCGGCATCGAGGCGGCCGCGCTGGCGTCGGCCGGACATTTCTCGCACGCGTTCGCGGCATGGGTCGGCCGCATCGGCGGTCTCGGCGCGTGTACGCAGGTGCTGCTCGGCACGCCGTTCCTGCTCGCGTGGGTCGTGTTCGGCGCGACGTGGCTGACGGCCGGGCAGTTGCCGGTCGGCACGCTGTGCGCGTTCGCGTTGCTGATCTGGGCGGTCGCGGCGCCGGTGCGTGCGCTCGGTCATGGCGCCGATGCGTTGCGCGACGCGCGCGCGGCCGCCGCGCGGCTCGATGCGTTGCTCGTGCAACCGGGCCTGCAGGAACCCGCCGACGGCGCGGCACAGGCGCCGCGCGACGCGTCGATCGAACTGCGCGGCGTGCAGGTCGACATCGACGGCGAGCCGATCCTGCGCGACCTCGACGCGACGATTGCGGCCGGCACGACCACCGCGATCGTCGGGCCGTCGGGCGCGGGCAAGAGCACGCTGCTGATGCTGCTCGCGCGCTTCATGGACCCGGATCGCGGCACGGTGCGGCTCGGCGGCGCCGATCTGCGGCTGCTCACGTCGGACACGCGCCGCGCACAGGTCGCGATGGTGTTCCAGCAGGCCACCGCGCTCGACGATGTGTCGATTGCCGCCAACATCGCGCTGTCCCGGCCCGATGCCGATCGCGACGCGATTCGCGCCGCCGCGCGTGCGGCCTGTCTCGACGAGCGCATCGACGCATTGCCGGACGGCTACGACTGCGTGTGCGGGCGCGACGTGCGGCTGTCCGGCGGCGAACTGCAGCGATTGTCGATCGCGCGTGCGCTGCTGTCGCGCGCGCCGCTGCTGCTGCTCGACGAACCGGCGTCGGCGCTCGATCCGCAAACCGGACGCGCGTTGCGCAACGCGCTGCGCGCCGACATGCGTACCCGTGTGATCGTCAGCCACGATCTCGACGCGATCCGGCACGCGGACCAGATCCTCGTGATGGAACGTGGCCGCATCGTCGAGCGCGGTACGCACGCGGCGCTGCTGGCCGCGCACGGGCTGTATGCGCGGCTCTGGCGCGAACGCGGCGCCGCAGGCGGGGAGGCCGCATGATGACGACATCGCTCAAACGTTTGCAGTGCCTGCCGCGCGACACGCGCCGCGCGCTGTGGCGCGGGCTGGGCTGGGCGGTGGCCGCCGCGTTGCTCGACGGCGCGTGCGGGCTGCTGCTCGTGCCGCTGATCCGCGCCTGGTTCGCCGGTGCGCAGGCAGCCGCGCTGCACTGGACGGCCGTGCTCGGCGCGCTGACGCTGTGCCACGCGCTCGTGCTGTACGTCGCGCAACGTCGAGGCTATCGCGCGGGCGGCGCGCTGGCCGTCGGCCTCGTCGAACGCCTCGTGCACCACCTGCCGCGCATCGCGTCGTGGCAGACCGTGCGCGACAGTCATCCGGCCGGGTTGCTGCGCGGGCCGGTGATGCAGGCGATGGGAATTCCCGCGCACCTGCTCGGGCCGTTGATCGGCGCGGTCGTCACGCCGCTCGCGGTCGTCGCGGGGCTCGCGTGGATCGACTGGCGCATCGCGCTGTGCCTCGCGGCGGCGGCCGTGCTGCTGTTCGCGCTGCTGGAGCGCGGCGGCGCCCGCACGCTTGCGTTCGAACAGGCGCGCGCCGCGGGCGATCGCGACATGGCCGTGCAGCTTCAGACCTTCGCCGCGCATCAGGGGCTGCTGCGCTTCGCGGGCCGGGACGGCGACGCACGCGCGGTGCTGCAGCGCGCGTTCGACGAACAGCATCGCCGCACGCGGGCGCTGATGCGGCGCTCGCTGCCGATCGAGCTCGGCTTCGCCGGTGCGGTGCAGGGCGTGTTCGTCGCGATGCTGATCGGTGGCGCGTGGGCCGTCGCGGCCGGCCGGCTCGACGCGGCGACGGCCGTCGCGGTGCTGGTGCTGCTCGTGCGCTTCATCGAGCCGCTCGCGCAGCTCACGCAGCTCGACCAGGCGCTGCGCGGCGGCTGGCGCGCGCTCGATACGGTGCTCGCGGTGCTGCATGCGCCACGTTTCGACAGCCCCGAGCGCGGCACGCCGGTACACGACGCGAGCGTCGACGCGCTGCAGGTCGGCTACCGGTCGGCCGGCGGCGCGACGTTGCTCGACGGGATCGACCTGCATTGTCCGGCGGGCGGCTTCGTCGCGATCGTCGGCCCGACGGGGGCGGGCAAGAGCACGCTGCTCGGCCTGCTCGCGCGGCTCGACGATCCGTGCGCCGGGCGCGTGCTGCTCGGCCGCGCCGACGTGCGGCACCTGAGCGAGGCGACGCTCGCCGCGACGCGCAACCTCGTGTTCCAGGACAACGGGCTGTTTCGCGGCAGCCTCGCGTGGAACGTGCGGATGGGGCGGCCCGACGCGACCGATGCCGAGCTGCGCGCCGCGCTGGATGCGGTCGGCCTGCTGCGCGACGCCGAGCGACTGCCGGACGGCCTCGACACCGACGTGGGGCCGGGCGGCCAGTTGCTGTCGGGCGGGCAGCGCCAGCGGGCGTGCCTGGCGCGTGCGCTGCTCGCGCGGGCGCCGGTGCTGATGTTCGACGAGCCGACCGCGAGCCTCGACGAGCTGAGCGCGCGACGCGTGCGCGACAGTCTCGTCGCGCTGCGGGGGCAGCGTACGCGCATCGTCGTCACGCACCAGCCGGCGCTCGCGGCGGCCGCCGACACGATCGTCGTGCTCGACGCGGGCCGCGTGCGGGCGACCGGCACGCATGCGCAACTGATCGCGACCGATGCGTGGTACGCGACGTTCGCCCGTGCGGGGCGGCCCGACGGGGCGCCACCCGCCGGCGCGGACGCCGAAACCCGCCCGGCCGAATCCGAGCAGTGACGTGAACAATGCGGGCCGCCGTGCCCGGAATCGATAGGAAAAGCCCCTCGATCGAAAAATTGCCTCCCGGTTCTAATTGATAATGAGAATGATTATCAAATACGGGGGCGTGAATGCGGTACGAGGTACGGGAACCTGAGAGATCGATGATGCAGGGCGCACGCGTCGCCCGTTTCGGGCGCTGGCGTCCGTCGCTGTACCTCGGCCTGCTGATCGCCGCGCATCCGGCGGCGGCGTTCGCCGATGCGGCGCCGGCGGCCGGCGCGGAAGTCCGCCAGGACGAAGCGGCCGCCGCGCAGCCTGCCGGGAGCGAGTTGAAGGCGATTGCGGTGAATGCGTCGCGCGGCGTCGCCGACGATCCGTCCGTGGCGACGGTCGGCAAGATGCCGCTCGCGTTGCGCGAGATTCCGCAGTCGATCAGCGTGACGACGCGCGAGCGGATCGACCAGCAGAACCTGTTCTCGCTCGACGAGGTGATGCAGCAGTCGGCCGGCGTGACCGTCCAGCCATACGTGCTGCTCACCACCGCGTACTTCGTGCGCGGCTTCAAGGTCGATTCGTTCGAATTCGACGGCGTGCCGGTCGTGATCGGCGACATGGCGAGCGCGCCGCAGGACATCTCGGTGTACGAACGCGTCGAAATCCTGCGCGGCGCGAACGGGCTGCTGCACGGCTCGGGCAATCCGGCCGCGACCGTCAACCTCGTGCGCAAGCGCCCGCAATACCAGTTCTCCGCGCATGCGACCGCCAGCGTCGGCAGCTGGGACCGCTATCGCGCGGAAGCCGACATCGGCGGCCCGCTCAATGCCGCCGGCACCGTGCGCAGCCGGCTCGTGGCCGCGTACGAGGATCGCCACTTCTTCTACGACCACGCGAAGCAGGACACGCGTTCGATCTACAGCGTCACGGAAGTCGACGTGACGCGCGACACGCTGCTCACGTTCGGCGCGCAGTACCAGACCACGACATCGGTGCCCGACATGTCCGGCGTGCCGATGGCGCGCGACGGGTCGAGCCTCGGCCTGTCGCGCTCGACGTTCCTCGACACCGCGTGGGGCCGCTTCAACTGGGACACGACGCGCGCGTTCGCATCGGTCGAGCAGAAGCTCGGCGCCGGCTGGAAAGCGAAGGTCAGCGGCGAATACCAGAGCGTGCGCTCGGACCTGAAGTACGCGGGTTCGTTCGGCGCGATCGATCCGGCGACGGGCGCCGGCGGCCGGCTGACCGGCGCCGCGTACCAGTTCAGCAGCTACAGCCGCAGCGTCGATGCGAACGTGCAGGGCCCCGTGCATGCGTTCGGGCTCACGCACGACCTGCTGTTCGGCGTCACCTACGCGAACAGCAGCAGCGGGCAGATGACGGCGCCGCTGCTCGGCGACGTGGCCGGCACGCCGGTGAACGTGTATCGCTGGAACC
Organism: Burkholderia orbicola; assembly: GCF_900100915.1. Classification (NCBI taxonomy): domain Bacteria; kingdom Pseudomonadati; phylum Pseudomonadota; class Betaproteobacteria; order Burkholderiales; family Burkholderiaceae; genus Burkholderia; species Burkholderia orbicola. The sequence continues at coordinate 2,560,027 of NZ_FNKW01000002.1, forward strand.
CGAGCAGCGTGCCCGAGCCCGGCATCGGGCCGTACCAGCAGTCGCAGCAGAACGACGTTTCGCAGAAGGGCGTCTACGGGCTGGGCCGCATCAAGCTTGCGGAGCCGCTGACGCTCGTGCTCGGCGGCCGGATGAGCTGGTGGAACCAGGACAGCCTCGGCGCGCACTACAACACCGGCCACCAGTTCACGCCGTACGGCGGGCTGATCTGGGATTTCGCGCGCGACTGGTCGTGGTACGCGAGCTATGCGGAAGTGTTCCAGCCGCAGACCAAGTCGATGTGGGGCGGCGGCATCCTGACGCCGGTGAAGGGCCGCACCTACGAAACGGGCGTGAAGGGCGAACTGGCGGGCGGCAAGCTCGACGTGTCGCTCGCGGCATTCCGCATCGATCTCGACAACAACCCGCAGGTCGACCTCGCGCATCCGTGCGCGGGGCCGAGCTGCTACTACGTGAACGGCGGCAGCGTGCGCAGCCAGGGCTTCGAGTTCGAGGCGAACGGCCGCATCACGCCGTGGTGGAGCGTGTGGGCGAGCTACACGTACGACACGATGCGTTATGCGGACAACCTCGCGAACGCGGGCACGTTCGCGCCGCTGCTGAATCCGCGCCACCTGTTCCGGCTGTGGACCAACTACGACCTGCCGTGGCAGGAGCGGCGCTGGAGCATCGGCGGCGGCGTGCAGGTGCAGAGCAGCTACTCGGCGCAGGCGAACGGCGTCACGATGAGCCAGGGCGGCTACGCGCTCGCGAGCGTGCGGCTCGGCTACCGCTACGACAAGCACTGGAGCGCCGCGCTCAACGTCAACAACCTGTTCGACCGCACCTACTACCAGAGCCTGAGCCAGCCGGGCTGGAACAACCGTTACGGGGAACCGCGCAACGTGATGCTGACCGTGCGCGGGCAATTCTGATGGCGTCCGGCTGGGGTGCGCGGGTGGCGATCGCGATCGGCGGCGTGCTGCCGGGTGCGGTCGCGCTCGCGCTCACGCTGGTCCGTCATTACCCCGACGACGGCCTGAACCGGCTCTATGCGGCCGTGTGGCTGACGCTCGCCGCGAGCGTCGCCGCGCTGCTGTGGGTGCTCGTCGCGCCGGGTTGGCGGCAGGCCGCGTGGCGCGCGGGTGCGTGGCTCGCGGTGCTCGTGCCGTGCGCGATGTTCTGGGGAGGGCGCTGACATGGATGCTTCGTCGCGTTCGCGCTGGCGCGCGCTGCATCGCGGCGCCGGCGCGCTGTTCGGCGTGGTGCTGTTCGTCGTGCTGTTCAGCGGCACCTGGAGTCTTGCGTTCGATTCGATGCAGGGCTGGTGGCGGCCGCCTGCGGTGGCCGTCGCACGACCGACGTTGCCGCTCGACGCGCTCGTCGCGCGCGCGGCGTCGCTCGGGGTGGCGTTGCGCGACGCGCGCATCGTGCTGCCGCGGCCGGACGATCCGGCCATCCGTTTCTGCGATGCGCGCCAGACGTGCACGCTCGCGCTCGATCCGGCGACCGGCGCGCCGCTGCCCGACGCCGCGCGGGCGACGTTGATCGTCACGCTGCACAAGACGCTGTTCGCCGGCTTCCCCGGGCGCATCTTCGTCAGCCTGTGGGGCATCGTGCTGCTCGTGCTCATCGTCGCGGGCGTGGTCGTGCATCGCAAGCGCTGGCCCGATGCGGCGCGCATCCGGCGCGGTCACGGCTTGCGCGTCGCGCTGTTCGACCTGCATGCGTGGATCGGCCTGTGGGGCACGCCGTGGCTCGTGCTGTTCGCGTTCACCGGCGCGCTGTCGGGGCTCGGCGCGCTCGGCACGGTGTCGCTCGCGGGCGTCGCGTATCCGGGGCAGCCGCAGCGTGCGTTCGCCGAGCTGCTGGGCGGGCCGCCGCCCGTCGAGGCCGGCGGCCCGTGGCGGCGTGCGCCCGATCTCGATGCGCTGTTGCGGCGCGACGCGGCGCGCAGGCCGGATTTCCGGCCCGAAGCCGTCGTGCTGCATCGCTGGGGCGACGTGAACGCACGCGTCGAGATTGCCGGCACGACCGCGGGCCTGCCGAGCACGGCCGTGTTCGAACGCCACCTGTACCGCGCGACGGACGGGCAATGGCTCGCCGATGCGACGTCGCGCGGCCGCGGCTTCTGGCTGCGCGCGTTCATCGCGGTGCAGCCGCTGCATTTCGCGCAATACGGCTGGGTCGGCGCGGCCGGTGGCGTGCTGCGCGTGCTGCATTTCCTGCTGGGGCTCGCCGCGTGTGCGTTGTGCGCAACGGGGCTGCATCTGTGGATCGAACGGCGGCGCGCGCAGCGCGATCGCTCGGCGGACGTGCTGGCCGCCACCGCGGTCGGCGTGTGCGGCGGGCTCGTGCTCGCGGGCGGTGCGTTGCTGTTCGCCGGGCGTGCACTGCCCGACGGCATGCACGTCGACCATGCGCTCGCGATGCTGTTCTGGGCCGTGTGGGGCGGCGCGATCGCGCTTGCGGCCTGTGTCGCGGATCGCGCGGCATGGCTGCGCGTGCTGATGCGTGCGGCCGGTGTCGCGTACGGGCTGGCCGGCGCGACCCATTGCGCGCTCGCGCTGCTGGGCGCGGGCCGACCCGTGTACTGGCCGATCGACGCGGCGCTCGTCGCCTTCGGCGCGTTGCTGCTGCGTGCGGCGCGCCGTCCGCGGCGCGACGCGATGCAGCCCGCGCGCGTGCCGGCCGGCGCCGAACCTTTTTAACCTCATGCAACTGGAGAATTCGATGCGCGACCTGCTCGAACATCGCCGCCTGGTCATCACGATCACGCTGCTTTACCTGTCACAGGGCATCCCGATCGGCATCGCGATGGACGCGATGCCGACGCTGCTGCGCCACGACGGCGCACCACTTCATGCGCTCGCGTTCCTGCCGCTCGTCGGGCTGCCGTGGGTCGTGAAATTCCTGTGGGCGCCTGTCGTCGACAACCGCTGGTCGCCCCGCATCGGCCGGCGGCGCAGCTGGATGCTGCCGATGCAGACGATCGTCGTGCTGTGCCTGGCCAGCCTCGCGCAGATCGGGATGACGGTCGCGACGGCGGGCTGGGCGGTCGGGCTGCTGGCCGTCGCGTCGCTCGCGAGCGCGACGCAGGACATCGCGAACGACGGGATGGCCGCCGAGCATTTCAGCGGCGACACGCTCGCGAGGATCAACGCGATCCAGATCGCGGGCGTGATGATCGGCTTCTTCGGCGGCGGCGCCGGCACGTTGACGCTGATCGGCCTGTTCGGCCAGCCAACCGCCTTTCTCGCGCTGGCCGCCGTCCCGCTCGCGAGCCTCGTCTGCGTGCTGTGGGTGTTGCCGCGCGACGCGGATCGCGCGCGCATCCGGCCTGATCACGATGCGAGCCTCGTGCGCTTCGCGAAGCGGCCGCGTTCGTGGTCGCTGCTGTCGCTCGCGCTGCTGTCGGCGATGACCGCCGTATCGGGCTTCGGCCTGTCGAAGCTGTTCCTCAACGACGCGGGCTGGTCGCTCGACGCGATCGGGAAGCTCGGAATGGCGGGCGGCGTCGTGACGGTCGTGCTCGGATGCGGCGGCGGCGCATGGCTCGTGCGGGCGCTCGGCCTGTGGCGGGCGTTCACGGCCGGCGTGAGCTGCGCGGGCGCGGCGGCGCTGCTGTGGTTCGCGCAGGCGAGCGGGTGGCTGCCGGTGTCGCCGGCGTGGGCGTGGCTGTGCACGGTGCTCGGCTCGCTGGCGACCGGCATCACGTCCGTGTCGATCATGACGGCCGGCATGCGTTTCGCGGGCGGCAGCGATCAGGCCGGCACCGACGTGACCGCCGTGCAGAGCACGCGCGATCTCGGCGAGCTGATCGCGTCGTCGACGATCCTGTCGCTGACCGCGAAGGTCGGTTATACGGGCGGGTTTCTCACCGGCGTCGCGCTCGCGGTGCTGGCGGCGCTGATCGCGATGAAGCTGCGGCGGCGCGAGGCGGCGTATGCGATGAAAGGGGACGATGCGCTGGTGTCGTGACGGCTGAGCGGCCGGCGCAGGTGCACGGCGCGGGCCGCACCGCGCCGTGCCGCGTCACGCATGGCTCAAGGGCGACTCAAGCACGACTCAAGCGCCGCGCGGCCAGCAATGCGATGACGAGCAGCACCGCGACGTACGCGGCGACGCTCGTCCACGCGCCGCGTTGCCAGAACGCGCCGCCGACCGAGCCGAGCACGCTCGACCCGACGTAGTAGGCCAGCAGATACAGCGAAGCCGCATGCCCCTTCGCGGCGCCCGCGAGCGCGCCGACCCAGCCGCTCGCGACCGAGTGGGCGACGAAGAAGCCGATCGTCACGAGCACGATGCCGACGACGATCGCGACGAGCGAGTGCGACAGCGTCAGCGCGAGGCCCGCCGCGAACACGACGATGCCGCTGACCAGCACCGGCGCCCGCCCGAGGCGATCGGCGAGCGCGCCGGCGCTCGATGACGACACCATCCCGAACAGGTATGCGCCGAAAATCAGCCCGCACGCGGTCGGGCTCAGGTTGAACGGCGCCGCCATGAGCCGGAACCCGGCGTAGTTGTAGATCGTCACGAACGCACCCATCACCAGGAAGCCGATCGCGAACACGAACGGCAGGCGCGCATGACGCAGTTGCGCGTGCCACAGCCGCAGGTGGTGACGCAGCGTCAGGTCGGTGCGCTTCACGAAGCGTCGCGAGGCCGGCAGCAGCATCACGAAAGCGATCGCCGCGAGCAGGTCGACGACGCCGATCGACAGCATCGCCGTGCGCCACGAGAAGTGTTCCTCGAGCGCGCTCATCCCGATCCGTCCGATCATGCCGCCGAACGCGGTCCCGCCGACATAGAGCCCCATCGAGAAGCCGAGCCCGTCGGCGGCGATTTCTTCCGCGAGATAGGCCATCGCCACGGCCGGCACGCCGCCCAGCGCGAAGCCTTCGAGCGCGCGCCAGACCAGCAGCAGGTGCCAGTTCGGCGACCACGCGGCGAGCAGGTTGAACAGCGCGGCCAGCGTCATCGACGCGAACATCAGCCCGCGCCGCCCGACCCGTTCGGACAGCGCGCCGGCGCACAGGATCGATACCGCGAGCATCCCGGTCGACAGCGACAGCGAGAGCGAACTCGACGCCGCGCCGACGTTGAACTCATGGGCGAACGCGGGCAGCAGCGGCTGCACGCAGTACAGCAGCGAGAAAGTGGAAAAGCCGGCGAGGAACAGCGCGAACGCGATGCGCTTGTACGCGGCCGAGCGCGGGGACACGCCGGCCGGCAGCGCATCGGGTGCGGCGTTCTGCGTGCCGGGCATGGAACGGGAAATCGAAGCGGAGGACATGAAGGCACTCGATGTGCGACGGAATACACGAATTCTTGCGCACGGCCATGTATATGTCCAATATATGAAATGAACCGAAGCCATATGTTTTAACACTGTCTGACAGGCAACACGACTCACCGCGAGGTCACGTCACGCATGGAACTCCGGCATCTCCGCTACTTTCTGGCCGTCGCGGCCGCGTCGAATTTCACGAAGGCCGCCGAAACGCTCGGCATCGGCCAGCCGCCGTTGAGCCAGCAGATCAAGGCGCTCGAGAACGAGCTCGGCGTGGAGCTGTTCAAGCGGACCGCGCGCGGCGCCGAGCTCACGCTGGCGGGCGAGGTGTTCGCGGAAGAGGCGCGACGCGTGCTCGACGATGCCGAGCGCGCGGCACGGGCGGCCAGGCGCGCCGCCCGTGGGGAAACCGGCCATTTGCGGGTCGGCTTCACCGGCACGGCCGCGTTCAATCCGAAAGTGTCGGATCTGATTCGCCGCTTTCGGGAGGCGTTCCCGGATGCCGAGCTGACGTTGCAGGAAGCGACGTCGGGCGTGCTGCTGGAAGCGCTGGAGGCCGGGCGCCTCGACGTCGCGATCGTGCGGCCCGAGCGCCGCATCGCGGCGACGCTGCGGGTAGCCGACTGGGACGAGGAGCCGATGTTCGTCGCGCTGCCCGTCGCGCACCGGCTGGCGCAGCGCCGGCGCATCGAGTTGGCGGAGCTGGCCGACGAGTCGTTCGTGCAGGTGCCGCGCGCGGCCGGCGGCGCGCTGTTCGACGACATCGTCGCTGCGTGCCAGGCCGCCGGGTTCGAGCCGCGCATGGCGCAACCGGCGCCGCAGATGGCGTCCGCGGTGACGCTGGTGGCGGCCGGGCTCGGCGTGTCCGTCGTGCCGAAGGCGATTACGCAGGTGCAGGTGCCCGGGGTCGTGTACCGGCCGTTCGCGGGTAACCGGTTTCGCGCGAGGCTGGCCATTGCGTCGCGTTGCGACGAGCCGTCCGCGGTGGTGCGGAATTTCCTGCTGCTCGCGTAGCGGAAAACAAAAAACCCGCGAAGCCATCTGCTGTCGCGGGTTTCGGAAATGCTGGAATGCGAGGAAAACGCATCTGGTGCCGACGGCGAGACTCGAACTCGCACAGCTTTCGCCACTACCCCCTCAAGATAGCGTGTCTACCAATTTCACCACGTCGGCACTGCAAGGGGCGCAATTCTAACGTCACATTCCGCATTTGTGAAGGGGGTATGACAAGCTCATGTAGGGGCATGCGATCGATCCCGGTAGAATTCGTCCGATCGACCCGACGGGTCCCCGCAACCGCCACCCGTTTTCTCCCCGTGACCCACACCCTCGAACAACTGCAGGCCGGACAACTGTCGGGCGCGCGGCAACTCAAGCTCGCGTGCGGATTGACCGAATTTCCGCGCGAGATCTTCGATCTGGCCGACACGCTCGAAGTGCTCGACCTCACCGGCAATGCGTTGTCCGCGCTACCCGACGATCTGCCGCGGCTGCATCGCCTGCGCATCCTGTTCGCGTCGGGCAATCGCTTTACCGCCTTCCCCGACGTGCTCGGCGCGTGCGATCAACTCGACATGATCGGCTTCAAGGCGAACTCGATTCACACCGTGCCGCGCGGCGCGCTGCCGCGTGCGCTGCGCTGGCTGATCCTGACCGACAACGCAATCGAGGAACTGCCGGCCGACATCGGCGACTGTGCGCGGTTGCAGAAGCTCATGCTGGCCGGCAACCGGCTGCGGGCGCTGCCCGCGGAAATGGCCGCCTGCCGTGCGCTGGAGCTGGTGCGCCTGTCGGCGAACCGGCTGGACGCGTTGCCCGACTGGCTGCCGCGCCTGCCGCGTCTTGCGTGGCTCGCCGTGGCCGGCAATCCGTTCGGCGCGACGCCGGAGGCCGCGGCGTCCGCCGGGCCGGACGTCGCGGAGATCGACTGGGCCGCGCTGTCATGCGAACAGAAACTGGGCGAGGGCGCGTCGGGCGTCATTTATCGCGCGCAGTGGCGCGTGGACGGCCAGCCGCCGCGCACGGTCGCGATCAAGCTGTTCAAGGGTGCGGTGACGAGCGACGGCCTGCCCGATTGCGAAATGGCCGCGTGCCTGCATGCCGGCGGTCATCCGAACCTGATCCCGGTGATCGGCAAGTTGCGCGGGCATCCGGACGGCACGCACGGCCTGGTGATGGAACTGGTCGATCCCGCGCTGACGAACCTCGCCGGGCCGCCGAGCTTCGCGTCCTGCACGCGCGACGTCTATGCCGCCGATGCGAGATTCGAGCCGGCGCAAGCGCTGCGGATCGCGCACGGCATCGCGTCGGTCGCCGGCCATCTGCACGCGCGCGGCATCATGCATGGCGACCTGTATGCGCACAACATCCTGCACGACGGCGCAGGCGGCGCGCTGCTCGGGGATTTCGGGGCGGCGTCGCTGTACGACCCGGACGATCGCACGCGCGGCGCAAGGTTCGAACGGCTCGAAGTACGCGCGTTCGGCTATCTGCTCGGCGAATTGCTCGAGCGCTGCGAACCGCACGCCGGCGCGCTCGATGCGTTGGCGGCGGCCTGCGTGAACGAGGACGTCGATGCGCGGCCGTCGTTCGACGAGATCACGGCCGCACTGGCCGCGCGCATGCGCTGACCGGATGGGGGCGGCTCATGCCTGCCGCGCGGTCAGCAGCTTGATGCCGAGCCCGACGAACAGCAGCCCGCTCGCACGCTTGAGCGCGCGCACCGCGCGGCTCATGCCGAAGCCGCGATGCAGGCGGCGCACGCCGGCCGAATAGACGCTGTGAACGACCACGACCGTGCAGGCGATCGTTGCGTACATCACGACGAACTGCAGCGCCAGCGGGCGGTCGTGCACGATGAACTGCGGCATGAACGCGGACAGGAAGATCATCGTCTTCGGATTGCTGCCCGACACGAACAGCGCTTCGCGAAACAGCTTCCGTCGATCGGGCACGGCGATCTCCGCGGCGCCGCTCGATGCAGCGGCCTTGCGCTCGCCGCGCAACTGCCGCACACCCAGAAAGATCAGATACGCGGCGCCGATCACCTTCATCGCGACGAACAGCGGCGGCATCGCGGCCAGCACCGCGCCGACGCCGAGCGCGACCAGCAGCACGACCACGCCCTGCGCGACGAGGTTGCCGGCGATCGTCGCGGCGGTGCCGTGCGCGCCGTAGCGCACCGTGTTGCGGATCACGAGCAGCACGTTGGGCCCCGGCGACAGCGTCGTGGCGAGATAGGCGGCGGCAAACAGCATCCAGGTCTGAATGGACATGCGGCGCTCCGGAAGGCGGTTCCAGCGGTCGGGATGAAGCGATGATGCCACGCCAATAAGGGTGCGGGCCGCCGCCGGAACCGTGCCGTCGCGTCAGCGTGCGTCGCGCATGCAGTACGCGGGAATCGACGGCGGCGTATCGATGGCGGCAGGCCGCGTCATCCACGCGATCCAGGCGGCCCATAACCCGCAGACGATCAGCACCGCGACATTCAGCGGCGTCCGGTAGCGAACGATCAGGTCGGCCAGCGGCAGGCGGTTTTTCATGTGCGTCTCCTTTCGTGAGGCAGGCGGCGTTACTGGCCGGCGTAGGTCGGCGCCTTCGCGTCGCAGGTCACGGACACGGTCGAGCCGTCCGCGAAGTGCAGCCGGAACGGCACCTTCGCGCCGGGTGCGACGGCCTGGCGCGGTTCCTCGAGCATCACGTGATAGCTCTTCGGTTTGAACGTCACCGAGCCGTGCGCCGGCACGACGACCGAGTCGACGTGCACCATCTTCGCGGTGCTGCCGCTCGTCTGCGTTTCATGCACCATCGCCATCCCGTAGGCGGGCGTGTCGATACCGGTCAGCGTCGCGGGCGCGTCGCCGTGGTTCTTCAGCGTGAAGTAGCCGGACGACGGCACCGTCGCCGGCATCGTGCGAATCCAGCATGCGTCGGCCTGGATGGTCGACGCGGCGAAGGTGGCGGTGGCGTGCAGCGCCAGCGCCACGAGCAGGCCGGTCGGAATCGAGCGTTTCATCATGTGTTCTCCTGATTGGGTGCGATGCCGCGGGCATCGATGCGAATGCGCTCGGCACGAAGCGCCGATGCGCATCGCGTGCGTGACGCGTTACTTCAGCGTGAATGCGTAGCGGCCGTGCGTGCGATGGCCGTCGCTGGCCACCGCGATCCATGCGACCGTGTAGGTGCCGGGCTTCAGGCTCGCCAGTGCGACGTGCATCCGCTTCCGGTTGCCGGCGTCGACGGCCGACTTCCCGTCGACGACCGATTGCCCTTGGCTGTCGGTCACGGCGATCGAGCTGAACGCCGGTTCGAGCGCTTCGCCGAAATCGATCGTGACCGCGTGCGGCGCGCTCGACACCGTGGCGTCGGGGGCCGGGTCCTGCGTTTTCGGAAGGGCATGTGCATGAGCGGCGTGGATAACGACGAAGCCGAGTGCGGCGAGTGCGCCGCGAACGAAAGTAGCGGTTTTCATGGCTGGATGAGCGAGTGACGAATCGGTTAGAAAAAGACGGATTCGACGGACGGCCGCGCGAGCGGCATCGATGTCGGCGGCGCTCGGCGCGGACGCGCGACACCGGACATTCGCATGCGGGCGAATGCCAGCGCGGCGATCTGAACCGGAGACGGCCGACCACGCGCGCGGCACGACGCCGTGCGCGGCAGGGTGAGACATGATCGTCCTTCGAAACGTGACACGTCGCGCACGCGGGCGGCGTGCGCGGGCGACGTGATGCACGACGGCATCACGCGTAATGACGACGGATCAGGACGTGAACGGCGGGGCGCGCGGTTGCGCGGCCGTGAGCGGCTGCGTGCGGCGCAGGCTTTCGAAGCGGGTGGCCGCGCGATGCTCGATCGCGTGCACGCGGGCCGCGAACGTAAGTTCGGGGGCGGGCAGCGCGGGGGTATGGGCAAGCAGGCTGCAATAGCCGCATGCGTGGAGATGAGCCTGCAGGCTTTTCGTCGCCGTATCGGCGGACGGCGTGCCGGCGGCCGGTGCGGACGAACAGTAGCCGGCCAGCAGCGCGTCGACGCGCCCTTGCGTGGTCAGCGCCTGCGAGATCGTCGGCGCGAGCGCCGTCATCAGGATGGCGAGCATCCCGATCAGACTGCCGATCTTCCGGAGGCGACGACTCAGCATGCGATGCGCGGCGGCGGGTGGACGACGATGCGGCCGATTATGCCACGCACGCCGGTTTGCCGGCCGGCACCGACGTGCGGCATCGCGGCGCGCTACGCGGGCTGCGCCAGGTACTTCGCGATCAGCGTCATCTGCGCGGCCCAGCCCTGGTCGTTCATGTCGCGCGCCGTCGCGCGACGCGCTTCGATCAACTGGTCGAAACCCGTTTCGGTGACCGTGAGCAGCGTGCCGCCGGCCTGCGGCGCGAGCGTGAAGGTGACGAGCGTCATCGGCTCGGACGCATAATCGAATTCCGGATCGATCGCGAACGGATGCCAGCGAAACGAGAACAGTTGCTTGGGTTCGATGCGGTCGACGACGATTTCGAACACAGTGCCCGCATAGGGCTCCTGCGCCTTGGCGACATCGTCGTCGACGCGGGTGGGGGTGATGCGGCCGAACAGCGACTGGCCGGCCTCGAACGGGCCGTCGAACGACACGCCGAACCACTGGCCGAATTCGCCGGAATTGCTCACGGCTGCCCAGACGCGGTCGGGCGACGCGGCGAGCAGCGTCTGTTTTTCGATGCGATCGGTTGGCTGGACCATCACGTTCTCCATGCAGGATCGAGCGTTGCGGGGCGACGCGCGCGGTCGCGCGCCGCGTCTAGTCGAGCATGACCGCGTCGGGCACGTCGAGCACGAGGTCCGACGTCGCGACGGCCACGCACGGCAGCGTATAGCCGTCGGCCTTTTCCTCGCGGGAGAGCCCCGGCCATTCGATCGTGTAGCGTACGCTGCCGCTGACGATCCGGCAAAGGCAGCTTCGGCACGTGCCGTTGCGGCACGAGCGTGGCAGCGACACGCGCGCGAACGCGGCGGCTTCGAGCAGGGTGAGCGAATCGGGCGCGTCGAAGGTCGCGCCGAGCGGCTCGATGCGCACGAGGGGCGGGTGATCTGGATCGGTCATGACGGAAGCGGGCGGCGGTTCGGCGGCAACGCGCCAAGCATACCCGAACCCGCTGGCGGCCCACGGCCGCCAGCCGTGGGCGTCAGTGCCGCCGCAGATACCGGTACACGGTATTGCGGGCGAGGCCGAGCTCGCGCGCGGCCGCCGATACGTTGCCGCCATGCCGCGCGAGCACCGCGTCGATCATCGCGGCCTGATGGCTTTGCAGCGTCGTGCCTTCACGCCTGCCAGGCGACGCGGGCGATACGGCTGGCGTGTCGGCCGTCGGCGTAGCCGGCGCATCGTCGCAGTCGAGCCAGAAATCGTCGGGCAAATGCGCGAGCGTGATTTCGGCTTCGTCTTCGGCGAGCATGCCGGCCGTGCGCAGCACGTTGGTCATCTGCCGCAGGTTGCCGGGCCAGCGGTGGCGCGCGAACGCATCGAGCACGTCGGCCGCGAGACGGCGCGGCATCGGCTCGCTGCGCGCGAGCCGCGCAAGGATGCGCTCGACGAGCGCCGGCAGGTCGGTGCGCGCGGCAAGCGCCGGCAGCGTGACCGCGAGCCCGTTGATCCGGTAGAACAGATCCTCGCGGAACGTGCCCTCCGCGATCATCGCGCGCAGGTCGCGGTGGGTCGCGCAGACCACCCGCACGTCGACCGGCACCGCGCGTGCGCCGCCGAGCGGCATTACCGCGCGCTCCTGCAGCACGCGCATCAGCCGCACCTGCTGCGCGAGCGGCATGTCGCCGATTTCATCGAGAAACAGCGTGCCGCCGTCGGCCTGCGCGATCTTGCCGGGGCTGCCGCGCTTGCGCGCGCCCGTGAACGCGCCGTCTTCATAGCCGAACAGTTCGGCCTCGATCAGCGAATCGGGCAGCGCCGCGCAGTTGACCGCGACGAACGGGCCGTCCGCGCGCGGCGACGCCTGGTGCAGCGCGCGGGCGAGCCATTCCTTGCCGGTGCCGGTCTGGCCGAGGATCAGCAGCGGCAGGTCACGCCCGCGGATCTTCGCGACGCGTTCGAGCACGGCGGCCATGCGCGCGTCGCCGGTGTCGAGCGTCGCGAACGTGATCGCGTCGGGGTCCGGCGCACGCACGCGTGCGGCCGGTGCCGGCGGCGTGACGGCGACGGTCGTTTTCTGCGCTTCCGGGAATTCGCAGCGCGCGAGCACGCGCACGCCGGTCGACAGCGTAAGGCGGAACGTGGCGCCCGGCGCGCGCGCGGCCTGCTGCGCGAGCTGGCCGAAGCGCATGCCGAACAACGCGTCGCTCGCCTGATGCTGCAGTGCATCGAACGATGCGCCGAGCTGGAATTGGGCGCTGCGGTTCGCGGCGATCAGCCCGCCGTCGGGGCCGAATGCGACGAGCCCGGCGAACAGCGAATCGACGCAATCCTCGTGGGCGTGAAAGCGCAGCCGCAGCGCTTCGCCGCACTGGTTCGCGAACAGGTGGTTCTCGATCAGTTGCGCCGACATCCGCACGAGCGCGAGCGTATGCGGGCTGGCGCCGCGCGGGTCGCCGCTCACGTCGAGCGTGCCGAGCGTGCGGCCGAACGGATCGACGATCGGCGCGCACGCGCAGGTGAGGATGTGGTTCGCGCGCAGGAAATGTTCGGCACCGTGCACGACCACGGCCTGGCCCGATGCGAGCGCGGTGCCGATCGCGTTGGTGCCGCGCGCGCCCTCGGCCCACGACACGCCGTTGCACAGCGCGACGCGGTTGGCTTTCTCGATGAAGTCCGCGTCGCCGATGCTGTGCAGGATCACGCCGTCGGCGTCCGTCAGCAGCACGAGGCTTTGCGTCTCGGCGATCTGCGCGTGGAGGTCCTCCATCACCGGGCGTGCGTGCGAGAACAGCGTGTGGTTCGTGTCGAGCAGTTCGCGCAGCGCGATGCGCGACAGCGGCGAGAAATCGGGGCGTTCGTGCGCGCGCAGGCCGACCGCGGTCGAACGCGCATGCGCCTGCGCGAGCAGGTCGGTGCGACCCGTGGTGGCGGGCAGCACGTAGGGTTGCGGCATGGTTTGTCTCCTGTTCCCGGGGCCGTCGGGGCGACCGGATCGGAATCGGCGGCGGAGTGCGGCTCCGCTCGCGGTGCACCATTCGGCGCGACAGCCGACCGTCCGGGTACGCATCATCATACAAGCGCCACGTGCGATGCGCGACTGCCGACAAAATCCCCTTGCTTTCAGGCGCCCGCCTGCAATGATGGAAATGGAGCACGCACGCGCCGTGTTCCGCAGTGCAACATGCATGCGACGCGACATGCATCCGTTCGGGAGACGCATCATGGTTCGGGCGGAACTGAGAGTCGTGCTGGCGGCCATCGCCACCTTCATCATGCTGGGCGGCATTGCCGTGGCGATCCACGGATTGCTGTTCGATCTGACCGATGCGGTGAGATACGGGGCGGCCGCGATTGCGGTGGGCGTCACGACCGCCGCGATCGCGCTCAACGTCTGGCCGACCGATCCGCACTGACGCCCGTTGGCGAAACGGTGCCGGATGCCGCGCAGATCAGACGAAATGCGCGTCGGAACGACGCACACCGAAATTTTTGTGTCCCGCGCGAAACCGTCTAAAGTGGAATTCAACCGGCATGCATCGACCGCGCCACACTCCGCGGCTGGGGCCTCCGCCGGCGAGCCCGCGTACATTTCGTCCGGCCGGTAGCGGACGACGGACGCGGTCATTCGTTTTCTACCGGTCGAGGCGGCTCCATGCAGATCCATTTCACGAACGAGAAGCCGGAGTATTCGGGGCGTGACCTGATGCTGGCGTTCACGGCACTGGTCAATGGCGAGCGCGTCCAATGTCAGATCACCGCCGAGGCGCTGGAAGACCACTTTGGCGCGGCATCACCGCGCTTCGAGGACATGGTCGGCGCGTTCGACCAGCACCGCGAGCGCATCGAGGCGGCCGCGCGGCGCCTGCTGTCGGAGACGCGTGCGCAATGCGTGACGCTGCGCAGCGGCTACGTGCGTTTCTACGAGGCCAACTGGCGCTGACGACACGACGCTCGTCCGGCGGCGCGCGCACGCGAGCGGCGCACGCGCGGACGTGGCCTTCATGCAATGCCGTTCGGCGGAGTCGGGCGGCATTTTCGTATGCGGGCCGGGCGGGGTGGCCTGAGCGTCGGCGCGATCATGCGCGTCGCTTCTTGAGGATCACGGAACAATCGTGCGAAAACAAAAATGCCACCCGAAGGTGGCGTTTTTTCGTTTCATCGTGCGGCGCAGCGATACGTTTTGCTTACTCGCTGCCGAGATAGAAGAAGCGGAACAGGAACACGGCCGCGATGATCCAGACGATCGGCCTGACCGTGCGGCCCTGGCCCGTCAGCAGCTTGAGGCCGCCGTACGCGATGAAGCCGAACGCGACGCCGTTCGCGATCGAGTACGTGAACGGCATCAGCAGCGCGGTCAGCGCGGCCGGCACGGCTTCCGTCGCATCGTCCCACGGTACTTCGACCATCTCGCGCAGCATCAGGCACGACACGTACAGCAGCGCGGGCGCCGTGGCGTACGCCGGCACGACGCCGGCGAGCGGCGCGATGAACAGGCACGCGAGGAACAGCACCGCGACGGTGATGGCGGTCACGCCGGTGCGGCCGCCGGCCTGCACGCCCGACGCGCTTTCGATATACGCGGTGGTCGACGACGTGCCGAGCACCGAGCCCGCGACGATCGCCGTGCTGTCGGCGAGCAGCGCCTTGTTCAGGCGGTTCATCTTGCCTTCGACGAGCAGCCCCGCGCGATTCGCGACGCCCATCAGCGTGCCCGTCGCATCGAACAGCTCGACGAGGAAGAACACGAGGATCACGTTGATGATGCCGGTCGACAGCGCGGCGCCGATGTCGAGCTTGAACAGCGTCGCGTCGATCGACGGCGGCGCGGAGAACACGCCGTGGAACTGGTTGCCGGCGAAGAAGAACGACAGGATCGTCACGCCGATGATGCCGATCAGGATCGCGCCGCGCACGCGCAGGTGGTCGAGCGTGACGATCGTGAAGAAGCCGACGATCGCGAGGATCGTCTCGTGCTTGTGCAGGTCGCCGAGCGTGACGAGCGTGGCCGGGTTGCCGACGATCACGCCCGACGTCTTCAGCGAGATGATGCCGAGGAACAGGCCGATACCGGCGGTAATGGAAATCCGCAGCGATTTCGGAATGCCGTTGACGATCGCCTCGCGCACGCGGAACAGCGTGACGAGCAGGAACAGGCAGCCGGAGATGAACACCGCGCCGAGTGCCGCCTGCCACGTGAAGCCCATCCCCTTGACGACCGTGTACGCGAAATACGCGTTCAGGCCCATGCCGGGCGCGCAGGCGATCGGGTAGTTCGCGTACAGCCCCATGATGATCGACGCCAGCGCCGCGACGAGGCAGGTCGCGACGAACACGGATTCCTTCGGCATGCCGGCGTCGCCGAGGATCGCGGGGTTGACGAAGATGATGTAGGCCATCGTCAGGAACGTGGTGACGCCCGCGAGTATTTCGGTGCGGAAATCGGTGCCGGCTTCAGCGAAGCCGAAATACCGCTTGATGGATTCCATGAAGGCGTTTCTCCGGTCGGGTTGTCGTGTTGATTGTTGTGCCGAATTGTTGTACAGGCAGCGCGGCCGGCTAACTGTAACCAGCCACTATTGTCCGGCTATCGGCGGATTGTAATAGCGCGGATAGCTCGGACGATATAGTTGGAGGGCACGATCGGTTGTCTGCGCGCGAACGGTCTGGCGGCCCGCCCGTGCGGCGAAGGCGCGCATTTTACCGGTTCGCGCGGCACGGGCCGGCAGAAATGGCTGAAACGGCGGGAGCGGTGGAAACGACCGGACGCGGCGCGGGGAGGCGGGCGAGGCGGGCCGATGCGTGCGCAACGGCACGCCGGCTGCGTCGCGCACGGCCGGTGCACGATGACATGCGACTGAAACGGAGCGCCCGCATGCTGCACGAACGCGGTGCAGATGGCGGGTGCGCATGTCCGTACGTGTGCTGCCGGCGCGGATACACGGCGCGGCAGCGGCGTGCAGCGGCCATTCGTCAGTCCAGGCGGGCGCAGGGATCGGGTTATCGTGCGCCGAAGCCGTCCCGTCCGCAACCGTCATTTCGCGATGCGGGCGCGACTGTGGTTTCTGTGTAAAAGATTGCAAGACCCCATCGCGTAAACCGGCAAGTCTTTCTAGGATAGATACACCGCGCATGCACACGCCGGCCGGTTATTGCCGATGCGGGGGAGTCGCAGTCCGTGCAGGCCAGGCGGTGAATGGCGGTCAAGGTCGTTGCGCGTTTGGGCAGGCACGGCCGATTGCGATTGCCCGATGCGGGTTCGTCCGTAATCACGGAGGTCAGCATGTTGAACTGGATCAGCCGTTGGGCGATGCGACACGCCCCCACGCCGGAAAAAACCGCAGCGTCGATGCTCGTGACGGCGCGCATGGAACTGTTCGCAGCCGAACAGCGCGTCATCGATGCGAAATTACAGGCGGATTACTGGCGCACACGTGTGTCATTCCTCGAAGAGGTGCAGAAACAGGGCATCGATCCGTGGGTGACCTCGCAGGCCGCGCAACGTCCCGACCTCGATTCCACTCCACGAAGCACGGGCCCGCGTCTCGCCGCCAGCACCTGATGCACCTGCTGCATCCTTTCGCTGCGCACGGCGCGCGATCGCGCGCGGCACGCGTCGGCGTGCCGCGTCCTTCGATGCGCACCCGCGACGCGTTGCGCCGCGCGTGCGTTCGTTTCCGGTCGCGGCCGTTGCGCGTGTCGTGTACTTGACGCACGCGCAACGGCGCGCCGCTCATCCGCTCCTTCTCCCTATCCCGACGAGCAAACGTTGCACTTGCGCGAGCATGCGCCTGACGCGTTCGCCGCGCCGCACGTACGCGGTCGTGATCGTCGCTTCGGCCGACCGGTCGGCATCGCTACCGAGCCAGATGCGCTCGCCGCGCGCGATGCGCAGCACGTCGCCGGGCTGTACCCAGTAATCGTCGACATTCGGCGGGCGCGTGATCCACAGCGCCGCGCCGTGCGCGCGGATCTCCGAGTCCTGCGGCGCGCGCCAGGTCATCGTCGTGCGCGGCGCGACCGCGAAACGGATCACGACGGTCGGTAATGCGATCGTGCCGGCGGGGCGCCGATCGCGGCGTTCGAACAGCGGGCTTGCCTGGTCCATCGTCTGCTCCATTCAGTGAGCCGGACGGATGACGTGCACCAGAACAAAAAGGCCTCATCCGTTTCCGGCGAGGCCTTGTGTGACATGCGGTACTGCTCGATTGCTAACGCACAAGCGCCTCCCGTGATCCATTCTTTCGAATGTTCACCGGGCAATGAATCGCGATGGCGACGAGCTTGAACGTAGGCATGCGAACGAGTGTGTCGTCGCGGCGCAGCGCTGTCAACGGAAATTTCGAGATACGTGGCGGTTACGCGTCGCGTTGCGCGAGGCCGTTCACGAGGAGTTCGGACAGCAGGCCCGTCATTCCTTTCGGGTGCGTGGCCGCGCGTGCCTTCAGCTGTTCGACCAGCTCGGCGTTGAGCTTGCACGCGAACGGCACGAGGCCCTGTTCCTGGTCGAGCTTGCGCTGCGCGCGGCGGTCCAGCTTGGCTGCTTCGTCGGCGCCCTTGCCGAAACGCGCGGAGCTCGACTGTTTCATCGCGTGCGTCAGCTTGAGCGCCTTGTTCTTTTCGAGATCGGTTTTCTTCATGGCCATCGCGGCACCTCAGGGAAATTGAAGCCGCGATTGTACGCATTTCGGCGGGCGCCGCCCGCCGAGCCGGCCGGAAGCCCGGTCACGCACCTTTCGCCGCGCCCCAGTTGCCGCCGTGCGCGGCCGCCTGCGCGGCCGGCGAGCGGGCGAGGTAGGCGAGCGCCTGCTCGGTCGAACCTTCGTGGTGCGGCGTATAGCCCGGCTTGAAATAGCGCAGCGCCGCGCCGATCACCTTCCAGAACGACGGCAGGTGCCCGCGTCGCGAACCCCGCCACCACGCGAGCACGAAGCCCGGGTAGCGGCCGGCGTCCGGGTCGCGCCGGTACATGAACTTCGCACCGGTCGTGATGTAGTAGAGCAGCAGCAGGATCACGAACGCCATGTGCACGCAGCGCTCCGGATAGGTGCCGCCCATGTGACGGTAGATGTCGAACGCGACGGTGCGGTGCTCGACTTCCTCGGCGCCATGCCAGCGCAGCAGGTCGACCATCGTCGGGTCGGCGCGGCCTTCGTCGAGGCCGTGCGCGTTGAGCACCCAGTTGCCGAGATAGCCGAAGAAATGCTCGAGCGACGCGATCACGGCCAGCTGCTGCCGCAGCCAGAAGCGCGTATGGCCGATCTTCAGCCCCAGCGGCTGCTCGCCCAGTACGCGCGTGAACAGGCGGTTGAGCTTCTGCGTAAACGGCTTCGTGTCGATGCCGTGGCGGTCGTAGTAATGCTTCAGCACGCCGCCGTGCGAGCGCGAATGCACGGCTTCCTGCCGCAGGAAGCCTTCGGCTTCGTCGCGCAGGCGTGCATCGGTGATCAGCGG
Source organism: Burkholderia orbicola (assembly GCF_900100915.1). NCBI lineage: Bacteria > Pseudomonadati > Pseudomonadota > Betaproteobacteria > Burkholderiales > Burkholderiaceae > Burkholderia > Burkholderia orbicola. Next base: position 2,578,884 of record NZ_FNKW01000002.1, read on the forward strand.
CAGCGCCTTGTTGTACACGCGGCAGAACCACAGCTCGCCTTCCGGAAAGAGCAGGTTCAGCGTGTTGATGATGTGCGTGCTGCCCGGATCGTTCGGCACCCAGGTGACCGGCGTGTCGCTGAAGTCGAACTTCACGTGCCGGGCCTTGATCTTGTGATAGTCGGCGGTATCGGTCATGTTGTCTCCCTGTGCGGCGTCGTGCGCCGTCAATGCGATGCCATGCTGACGCGGGCGATCACCCGGCCCAGCCACGGCATGAAGCGGCCGACGAAACGCAGCGCGTGCGCTTCGCCGCCGACCGCGACGACGGGGCGGTTGCGCAGCACGCCGTCGACCATCGCCTGCGCGACGGTTTCCGGTTTCAGGCCGCGCATCTGGTACAGCTTCGTCGCGCGCTTGCGCAGCCGCGCTTCATCCTGTGCATTGGCGCCCGCGTAGTGCGTCGACGCCATGATCCCGGTTTCCGCGAAACCCGGGCACACGGCCGTCACGCCGATGCCTTGCTCCGCGAGTTCCGCGCGCATGCATTCGCTGAGCATCAGCACCGCGGCCTTCGTCGTCGCATACGCGGGCAGGTCGCGCGACGGGCCGAACGCGGCGGCCGACGCGGTGTTGACGATGTGCCCGCCGGTGCCGCGCGCGGCCATCTGCTGGGCGAACAGCCGCGAGCCGTGGATCACGCCCCACAGGTTCACGTGCAGGATGCGCTCCCAGTGCCGCGCGCTCGTGTCGAGGATGCCGCCGGCCATGCCGATGCCCGCGTTGTTGATCACGACGTCCGCGCCGCCGAGTTCGCTGCCGACCCATGCCGCGAGCGCTTCCATCTCGTCGGCGGACCCGACGTCGACGCGTTTCGCATGGGCCTGCGCGCCGGTCAGCCCGACCAGCAGCGCGGTGCGCTCGGCGCTCGCGAGATCGATGTCGCAGGCGACGATCGTTGCGCCTTCGCGAGCGAAGGCCAGCGCCGCGCAGCGGCCGATGCCGCTGCCCGCGCCGGTGACGACCGCGACCTTGCCGCTGAAGCGGCCGCTGGTGGCGCGACGGCGCGCGTTCGCGAGCGCGGGCGGTTCGTCGCCGGATTCGACCGCGTCGATCAATTGCCCGGCGAGCGCCGCGAAGCGCGCGGGATCGGCGAGCGGCAGCCAGTGGCCGGCCGCGACTTCGCGGCGGTAGTACTGCGGCACCCAGCGCGACAGGTTCTCGGACAGCGCGGGGCTCACGTATTTGTCGCCGAGCGGCACGATCGTCTGCACCGGTGCGTGCGCGTAGCGTTCGCGCGGCGCGAACAGGCAGCGGATGAAGTTCGCGCGATAGAGCCGTACGCCGTGCGCGCCGTCGTCGGCCTGGGTCGGGCGCGGCGCGGCGAGCGTTTTCTCGAGCCGGCGCAGCAGGCCCGGCCACGCGCGGCCGAGCCACAGCCGCCAGCCGAGCTCGGGGATGAACGGCAGGTGGAACAGATAGACGTACCACGAGCGCACGAGCTGGCCGCCGAGCTTCGCGAGCGACGCGGGCGTCGGGCGCAGCACGCGTTCGCGCAGCCAGAAGCCGACGTGGTCGAGGCACGGCCCCGAGCACGACGTATACGATGCGATGCGGCCGGCCAGGCGCGGATCGGTGACGAATTCCCAGCCCTGGATCGAGCCCCAGTCGTGCGCGACCAGATGCACGGCGCGCCCCGGGCAGAGCGCATCGATCACCGCGACGAAATCGTCGGTCAGCTTCGCGAGATGGTAGTCGGCCGTGCGCGTCGGTACGCCCGACAAGCCCGCGCCGCGTACGTCGTACGCGATCACGTAATGCCGGCGCGCGAGCAGCGGCGCGACGTGCTGCCAGACGCTGCTGTCGTCGGGATAGCCGTGTACCAGCACGACCGGCGAGCGGGCCGGGTCGCCCCAGGTCCGGACCGCGAGCGTCAGGTCGCCGGAGGCGACCGCCGTTTCGCTGTGAACCGATTCGAACAGGGCCAGCGGCGCTTCGTCGGAAAGAGGCTGCATCGTGAGTCCGTCGTTCAGGGAGGCGGGAGGTGGGTGGTTCGTCAGGCGGCGGCCGACAAGGTCGACGCAGCCTGCGCGCGCTCGGCCTGGCGGCGCTGCCAGCGGCGCACGTGCGGCAGATCCTCGTCGAGCCAGTACGCGTCGTCGTCGGTGATCACGAGCAGCTCCTCGAATTTCGCGCCGACGCCGGCGAAGCCGAGATGCGGCTCGACGGCCCACAGGCCCGGCACCGGCGCATGCTCGGAGCGGCGGTCGATCGACCACAGCGGCGACCAGCCTTGCTGCTTCGCCGCGCGGCCCTGGTCGAGCAGCAGGTTGCGCGTCGCGTTCAGCCCGAAGCGCGCGACGAAGCGCGGCTTCGACAGCTTGTGGATCTTCGCGACGCGATGCGCGAGCACCTTGAACGGATAGGCCTTGTGGCGCGGCTCGACGCCCTGGCGACGGCACAGCGCGTCGACTTCCTGCGCGACTTCCGCCATCGGCCGGCGCGCCTTCACGAGCCGCACGATCATGTCGCGATGGTCCATCAGGTCGTCCTGCAACTGCTCGAGGATCGGGTTGCGGCCCAGGCAGTGCGCGTAGCCGACGTCGGCGACGATGCCGTCGAGCACCGGCGCGACGTCGAGGATCACCGGCATGTCGGTTTCGAGCTGGCGGTTGCTCGGGAAGAACGCGAGATTGAAGCCGCCCATGTGCTTGAGACCGGAGAATCCCTCGAACGCGGTGCGATCGCCGAACCACGCGAACGGCTTGTGCAGCCAGTCGTGCACGCCGTTGTCCTGCAGCCATTCGGTCAGGAGGCGCGCGGCCTCCTTCTCGGTGATGCCGGGGTAGAGCATCGCGCCGACGGTTTCGACGCAGCGGTAGGCCAGTTGCTGGACCGCGCGGAATTGCGGCAGCTCGTCGAGGTGGACTTCCGGCAGCGGATGGTGGGCGGTCATGATGCGTCTCCATGTGTCGGCCCGCGTTTGCGTCTCGGCGTAGGGCGGGTCCTGGGCAAGGCTTGGGGTGCTGATCTGGATGCATCCGCCGGCGTCCATCGCCATACGGCTTATTCAGTCAGCATTTAATGTGTCATTGAGTAATGTAATGATCATAGCCGGTTCGCGGTCGCACGCCAGCCCTTGGAGATGAGGACTTCTCCTAATGAAGGGCCGAAATGGAGGGGAAGCTCTAGATTTCAGGCGCTTGGGGCGGGACGGGTGTCGCTTGTCCGTGCGTCCTCAGCGGGGAAGTCGACGGGGATCGCCAGGCAAGGCTTCCACACGGCCCGGCATGTCGCACCGGATCAACTCCCCGTCGCGTCGCGGTGGGACGCTGTCAAATTGCCGAAATAATTTCGTCACATCATCCGCCCCGATTCGAAGCCTTTGCGGCTTCGCGAGGCCGGTGTGTCGCGCGTCGCGCGGGGCAGCGCCCGAAGCCGATTCGGCATTTCAACGGAGAGACCATGCAACGCCGCCAGTTCATGAACACCCTTGCCGCGGCGAGCGCTGCGACGCCGCTGATGCTCAAGGCCGGCATCGCCGGCGCGAAGAGCGCAACCGCCCCGGACGCGCTGGACCCCGGCCGCTGGTCGCCGTTCAACGCCGCGCGCCTGCAGGCGGTGCTCGACCAGCATGGCGTCGCGAGCGCCCGCTACGACGGAAAGCGCCGCCCGTATGCGGTGTTCGACTGGGACAACACGTGCATCATGAACGACTGCGAAGAGGCGTTGCTGATGTACCAGATCAACCATCTGCAGTACAAGCTGACGCCTGACGAATTCGTCGCCGTGATGTGGAAGGACGTGCCGAAGGGCGCGTTCATGAAGGACTACACGACCGTCGACGGCAAGCCGGTGACGATGGAGGACCTCGCGGCCGACGTCGAGTCCGACTACCGCTGGCTCCATGCGAACTACCAGGGCTTGGGCGGCGACAAGAGCCTCGACGAGATCCGCGAGACCGACCAGTTCAACGATTTCCGCGCGAAGCTGTACTTCATGTACGACGCGATCTGCGACACGCATCCGCTCGAAGTCGGCTACAAGTGGATCATCTACTTCTACCAGAACATGACGACCGCCGAGTTGCAGGCGATGGCGCAAGCGTCGAACAACTACGGGATCGGCGACGCGCTGCGCAAGGTCCGCTACGAAAGCCCGAAGACGCTGCCGGGCAAGGCCGGCGTGGTGGCCGATACGCATTTCCACGGCATCCGCATTCACGAGGAAATCCGCGCGGTGATGCATACGCTGCGGGCGAACGGCATCGACGTGTACGTGAGCACCGCGTCGCTCGACGACGTCGTGCGCGTGTTCGCCGGCAATCCGAACTATGGCTACGGCGTGCCGCCCGAGAACGTGATCGGCTTGCGTCTCGACATGCAGGACGGCAAGTACACGAGCACCTATCCGGCCGGCTGGCATTTCAACTGGGGGCCCGGCAAGACGGTGGGCATTCGCAACGTGCTCGTGTCGAAGAAGGGCTACGGGCCGCTGCTGGTATTCGGCGACAGCGACGGCGATGCGTGGATGCTGCGCGATTTCAAGGACACCGCGGCCGGCGTGATCGTCAACCGGATGAAGAAGGGCGAGATCGGCGCGGACAGCAAGCTCGCAGCCGAACAGATCGGCAACCCGGACGCGCGTTTCCTGCTGCAGGGCCGCGACGAGCACACGGGGCTGATGATTCCGGACGAGAAGTCGATCAAGTACGGCAAGGCCGAGCGCAAGCTGCTGGCCTGACGCGGGCGGGCGCGGGCCGCCGGGCGCGGGCCGCGGCTCCCGCGCTCATCGACATCGGCCCGCGGCGTCTTGCGGGCCGGCACGTGCGCGTATCAAGGCTCGCGCGACGGGCCCAACCGATCCAGCAACGCCCCCAGCAGATCGACCGGCAGCGGAAACACGATCGTCGAATTCTTGTCCGCCGCGATCGTCGTCAGCGTCTGCAGGTAGCGCAACTGCATCGCCTGCGGCTGCAGCGCGAGCCGCTGCGCGGCCTGCAGCAGCTTCTCCGACGCCTGAAGCTCACCTTCCGCATGAATCACCTTTGCGCGCCGCTCGCGCTCGGCTTCGGCCTGCCGCGCGATCGCGCGGATCATCGTCTCGTTCAGGTCGACGTGCTTGATCTCGACCGTCGATACCTTGATCCCCCACGCATCGGTCTGCGCGTCGAGCGTCTTCTGGATGTCCGCGTTCAATTGTTCGCGCTCGGCGAGCAGCGCGTCGAGTTCGTGCTTGCCGAGCACCGCGCGCAGCGTCGTCTGCGCGAGCTGGCTCGTCGCCTCGAAGAAGCGCGCGACCTGGATCACGGCCTTCTCCGGATCGACGACGCGGAAATACACGACCGCATTGACCTTCACCGACACGTTGTCGCGCGTGATCACGTCCTGCGCCGGCACGTCGAACACGACGGTGCGCAGGTCGATCCGCACGACCTGCTGGACGATCGGGATGATCAGCACCAGCCCCGGCCCCTTCACTTTCCAGAACCGGCCGAGCATGAACACGACACCGCGCTCGTACTCGCGAAAGATGCGGATCGACGACGCGACGAGCACCACGACGAAGACGATGAGGACGCTGCTGAAGCCGAACGTGTAACCGATCATGAAGGTTCTCCCTGCGGATGGGCGGGTGCGGGCACGTCGTAGAGCGGCGCGACCGTCAGCGTCAGTCCGTGGCGGCCGGTGACGCGCACGCGGCAGCCGGCGGCCAGCGGCGCGCTGCTCGCCACGTGCCAGCGCTCGCCGTGCACGCGCGCCCAGCCGGCGGCCGACGGCGCCGCACCGGCCGCGCCTGGCGGCTGGTCGAGCTGCAGCCCGTCGTCGAGCACTTCGCCGATGCTGCCGAGCATCGCCTCGGCGCCCGTCACGACCGGACGCCGCCGCGCGCGCAGCGCGACGCTCGACACGCCTGCGACGAGCAGCGCGCCGCCGAGCGCGAGGCTCGCGATCACGGGCCACGGAATCCCGTAGCCGGGCACGTCGGTGTCGATCAGCATCAGCGCGCCGATCGTGAACGCGACGATGCCGCCGAACCCGAGCACGCCGAAGGTCGGCAGGAACGCCTCCGCGACGAGGCAGCCGAGCCCGAGCAGCACGAGGCCGAGGCCCGCATAGCTGACCGGCAGCAACTGCATCGCGAACAGCCCGACCAGCAGGCAGATCGTGCCGGCGACGCCCGGCAGCACGAACCCGGGGTTGGCGAATTCGAAGAAGAGGCCGTAGATGCCGATCGTCAGCAGGATCAGCGCGACGTTCGGATCGGCGATGATCGCGAGGAACCGGTTGCGCCAGTCGGGCGCGAGCACGACGAGCGGCGCGTGCGCGGTCGCCAGATGCAGCGTGCCGGCGGTCGTCGTCACCGCGCGGCCGTCGAGCTGGCGCGCGAGATCGGCCGGGTCCTGCGCGATCAGGTTGACGACGTGCTGCGCGCGCGCCTCGTTCGCCGACAGGCTCACCGCCTCGCGCACCGCGCGCTCGGCCCATTCGGCGTTGCGTCCGCGCAATTGCGCGAGGCCGCGGATGTATGCGGACGCATCCTGCATCGCCTTGCGGATCTCGGTCGATTGCGTGTCGGTTGGCAGCGCGGCAGCCGCGTCCGACGCGCGAGATGCACCCGATGCACCGGTCGGTCGCGGCGCGGCGGGATTCGCGCCTGGCGGCGCCGCGCCGCCGATGCCGAACTGCACGGGCGACGCCGCGCCGAGGTTGGTGCCGGGCGCCATCGCCGCGACGTGACTCGCATAGACGATGTAGGTGCCGGCGCTCGCCGCCCGCGCGCCGCCCGGCGCGACGAATGCGGCGACCGGCACCGGCGAGCCGAGGATGACCTTGATGATCTGCCGCATCGACGTATCGAGGCCGCCGGGCGTGTCGAGCTGCAGGATCGCGAGCGGCGCGTGCTCGCGGGCCGCGCGGTCGAGCGAACGCACGATGAAATCGGCGCTGGCCGGCCCGATCGCGCCGTTGACGGGAATCACGACGACCGGGTGCGCGGCGGGCGCGTCGGCCGATGGCGGCGCGGCGAGTGCAGCGCACACGACGAGCAGCGCCGCGAACAGCGCGGCGCGCGCGACCCGCGCGGACAGCGGGTGACGGGGGTGGCCGTCGGGCGCGGCAGGCGCCGGCGGCGGGCCATGACGATGAAAGCGCATCGGGACGTCCGGGCGGCGCGCGGCCGCGTGCCGTCCGGCTGGCGGAAAGGGCGTGGGCCCGATGCTTGAAGATTAGGCGGTTTCGGCCGAAAGCGCGAAGGCGAGGCAGGGGTGGCCGCGCATTCAGCCGGCGCCGCCGCCGCGCGCGAGCGCTTCTTCCCGAAACTCGGCCGGACTGCGCCCGCTCCACTTGCGAAACGCGCGGTAGAACGCGCTCGGCTCCGCGAACCCGGTTGCGGCCGCGACGTCGGCGATCGTGCGGGCGGGGTCGGCCAGCGCCTCGAACGCGAGATCGCGCCGCAGCGTGTCCTTGATCGACTGGTACGCGTGGCCTTCCTGGTGCAGCTTGCGGCGCAGCGTGGCCTCGGCCACGTGCAGCCGCGCGGCCATCCCGCCCGCGCCCGGCCACGCGGCGGGCGGCATTCCGCGCAGCACCGCGCGCACCCGCTGCGCGAGCGCGTTCGGGTTGCGGTACTTGACGATGAAGCTGGCCGGCGCGTTGCGCAGAAACGTTTTCAGCGTCTTCGCGTTCTGCACGACCGGCAGCGTCGCGAATTCGGGATCGAAATCGACATACGAATCGGGCTCGTTGAAACGCATGTCGTCGCAGAACATCGACGGGTATTCGTGGTCGGCGGGCGGCGTGTCGCAGCGGAAGCTCGCATGCAGCAGCGGAATGCGCCGGCCGATCAGCCAGCAGGTGAGCCCGTACACGATGATGAAATAGGTCGCGTACGTGAACATCGCGGGCGTCGCGCCGTTGTTGCGGTGCACGAAACGCAGCCGCACGCGCTGCGGGTTCGCGTCGAGCTCCGCGTGCAGGTCGTCGAGCACGCAGTGCATGAAGTTCACCGCGCGCGCCATCGCGTGCAGCCCGTCGCGTGCGGACAGCGCCGCCTGGCTCATCGCGATGAAGCTGCCGCTGCGCATCGGGTGGCGATCCTGCCCGAAAAACTCGTCGTCGAGCGTGCGCGCGATCGCGTTCCATAGCGCGCCGTATTGCTGCGCGGACACGCGTGCGCGCGGCTGGCCGAGCAGCGCCGGTGCAATGCCGGCCTGCGCGAGCAACGGCTCGGCCGCGACGCCGCGCCGCGTGGCCAGCGCGACGCTGTACGCGACGAGGCTGATCGCGACGGTCCCCTTGTCTTCCTGCTTCATCGGTGTCGCCGGTGTGGCAAAAACGCTCAGTGTAAATGAGCGACGCGAGCATCGAACAGTCGCGCGCGCTTGCCTACACTTGTTGCATCGAAACGCAAGGACGGTCGCGCCCGGCGGCCGCGGGAGACTGCAGCACCATGGACGAGCTTTACACCGAAGACCAGCGGATGATCCGCGACGCCGCGCGCGCGTTTGCCACCGAGATGCTGGCGCCGAACGCCGCGCAGTGGGACCACGACGCGCACCTGCCCGACGCGATCGTCGCGCAGCTCGGCGAGCTCGGCCTGCTCGGGATGATCGTGCCGCAGGAACTGGGCGGTTCGTATACGGATTACGTCGCGTATGCGCTGGCGATGGAGGAAGTCGCGGCCGGCGACGCCGCGTGCGCGACGATGATGAGCGTGCACAACTCGGTCGGCTGCGGGCCGATCCTCGGCTTCGGCACGCCCGCGCAAAAGGATCGCTGGCTGGCCGACATGGCGGCCGGCCGCGTGATCGGCGCATTCTGCCTGACCGAGCCGCATGCCGGCTCCGAGGCGAACAACCTGCGCACGCGGGCCGAACTGCGCGACGGCCAATGGGTGCTGAACGGCGCGAAGCAGTTCGTGACCAACGGCCAGCGCGCCGGTGTCGCGATCGTTTTTGCCATGACGGACCCGGAAGCCGGCAAGCGCGGCATTTCCGCGTTCCTGGTGCCGACCGACACGCCCGGCTTCATCGTCGGCAAGCCCGAGAAGAAGATGGGCATCCGCGCATCGGATACGTGCCCGATCACGTTCGAGAACTGCGCGATTCCGGAAGAGAACCTGCTCGGCAATCGCGGCGAAGGGTTGAAGATCGCGCTGTCGAACCTCGAAGGCGGGCGCATCGGCATCGCCGCGCAGGCGCTCGGCATCGCGCGCGCCGCGTTCGACAAGGCGCGCCGCTATGCGGGCGAGCGCGTGCAGTTCGGCAAGCCGATCGCCGAGCATCAGGCGATCCAGCAGAAGCTCGCCGACATGGCCGTGCAGATCAACGCCGCGCGCCTGCTCGTGCATCACGCGGCGAAGCTGCGCACGGCCGGGCTGCCGTGTCTGTCGGAAGCGTCGCAGGCGAAGCTGTTCGCGTCCGAGATGGCCGAGCGCGTGTGTTCGGATGCGATCCAGATCCACGGCGGCTACGGCTACCTGGTCGATTACGAAGTCGAGCGTCATTATCGCGACGCGCGCATCACGCAGATTTACGAAGGCACCAGCGAAGTGCAGCGGATGGTGATCGCGCGGCAGCTGTGAGCCGCGCCGTGCGCCGATCCGGCATCACGCAGTCGAACAAACGGTCGAACAGGCAGGCACACGAGACAGGCACGAGGGCAGCGCGGCAAACGCGGCACGCAACGACGTGACCGTGCGCCGTGCAACACGGAACCGGGCAAGTGCCGCAGCGCTTGCGCCGGCTGACCGCTGGGCATGGAGACTGGACGGAGACGACACATGACGGTACAGGCATTCCTGGACGCACGCGATTTCCTGCTGCGCCATCGCACCGACTACGACACCGCGTATCGCGATTTCGCATGGCCGGTGCTCGATGCGTTCAACTGGGCGCTCGACTACTTCGACCCGATGGCGCGCGGCAACGACCAGCCCGCGCTGTGGATCGTCGACGCGGCGACCGGCACGGGCGATCCGTATTCGTTCGCGCAGATGTCCGAGCGTTCGTCGCGGATCGCGAACTGGCTGCGCTCGATCGGCGTCGGACGCGGCGACCGCATTCTGCTGATGCTGCCGAATCGGGTCGAGCTGTGGGACGCGATGCTGGCCGCGATGAAGCTCGGTGCGATCGTGCTGCCCGCCACCACGCAACTGTCGCCCGACGACGTGCGCGACCGCGTGCAGATCGGCGGCGCGACCTACGCGATCGTCGACGAGCACGAAACCGCGAAGTTCGAGCAGACCGGCCTCGGCCTCAAGCAGAAAATCGTCGCCGGCGCGCCGCGCGAAGGCTGGCTCGCGATGAACGACGGCTATGCGGCGAGCGCCGCGTTCGAGCCGGACGCCGTCACGCACGCGAACGATCCGATGCTGCTGTACTTCACGTCGGGCACGACGTCGAAGCCGAAGCTCGTCGAGCATACGCACCGCACCTATCCGGTCGGCCATCTGTCGACGATGTACTGGGTCGGCCTGCAACCGGGCGACATCCACTGGAACATCAGCTCGCCGGGCTGGGCGAAGCACGCGTGGAGCTGCTTCTTCGCGCCGTGGAATGCGCAGGCATGCGTGTTCGCGTTCAACTATGCGCGCTTCGAGCCGAAGGTCGTGCTCGATGCGCTCGTCAAGTACCGGGTGACGACGCTATGCGCGCCGCCGACCGTGTGGCGCATGCTGGTGCAGCAGCCGCTCGCGTCGTTCGACGTGAAGCTGCGCGAGATCGTCGGCGCGGGCGAGCCGCTCAATCCCGAGATCATCGAGCGCGTGAAGAAGGCCTGGAACATCTCGATTCGCGACGGCTACGGCCAGACCGAGACGACCTGCCTGATCGGCAATTCGCCGGGCCAGCCGGTGGTCGCCGGCTCGATGGGCCGGCCGCTGCCCGGCTACCGGATCGCGCTGCTCGACCCGGACGGCGCGCCGGTGACCGAAGGCGAGGTCGCGCTGCCGATCGGCGATGACGTCACGCGCCCGGTCGGGCTGATGAAGGGCTATGCGAACAATCCCGACGCGACGGCCCATGCGATGCGCGACGGTCACTACCGCACGTCGGACATCGCGATGCGTCGCGACGATGGCTACTACGTGTACATCGGCCGCGCGGATGACGTGTTCAAGTCGTCCGACTACCGGCTGAGCCCGTTCGAACTGGAAAGCGTGCTGATCGAGCATCCGGCGATCGCGGAAGCGGCCGTCGTGCCGAGCCCGGACCCGGTGCGGTTGTCGGTGCCGAAGACCTTCATCACGCTGCGCCAGGGCTATGAAGAAAGCCCCGCGCTCGCGCTGGAGATCTTCCGTTTCTCGCGCGAGAAGCTCGCGCCGTACAAGCGCATCCGTCGCCTGCAGTTCGCGGAACTGCCGAAGACGATCTCGGGGAAGATCCGCCGCGTCGAGCTGCGCCGCCGCGAGATCGAGCGTGGCGACGACGCGACCGAGCGCATGCCCGGCGAGTACTGGGAAGAAGATTTCGCCAACGAACTGAAGTGACCGGCTGCGGGCCGTGCGCGCCGCGGCCGCCGTCCGTCGCCTGACTGAACTGAACGGGCCACGCGTTGAATGACGCCACACGGCCCACTGCAAGGAGAGTGCACTGATGAACGCGAATCCGACGCCCCGCACGGGGCAAGACGTGCCGACGGTCAAGCTGCTGATCGACGGCGCCTTCGTCGAGTCCACCACCAGCGAGTGGCGCGACGTCGTCAACCCGGCGACGCAGCAGGTGCTCGCACGCGTGCCGTTCGCGACCGTCGCGGAAGTCGACGCGGCCGTGCAGGCCGCGCACGCCGCGTATGCGACGTGGAAGAACACGCCGATCGCCGCGCGCATGCGCATCATGCTGAAGTTCCAGGATCTGGTGCGCGCGAACCAGCAGCGCATCGCGAAGACGCTGACGGCCGAGCAGGGCAAGACGATTCCCGATGCCGAAGGCGACATCTTCCGCGGCCTCGAAGTGGTCGAGCACGCATGCTCGATCGGCACGCTGCAACTCGGCGAATTCGCCGAGAACGTCGCGGGCGGCGTCGACACCTACACACTGCGCCAGCCGCTCGGCGTGTGCGCGGGCATCACGCCGTTCAATTTCCCCGCGATGATTCCGCTGTGGATGTTCCCGATGGCGATCGTGTGCGGCAACACGTTCGTGCTGAAGCCGTCCGAGCAGGACCCGATGTCGACGATGGAGCTCGTCGAGCTCGCGCTCGAGGCCGGCGTACCGAAAGGCGTGCTGAACGTCGTGCACGGCGGCAAGGAAGTCGTCGACGCAATCTGCACGCATCCGCTCGTGAAAGCGATCTCGTTCGTCGGTTCGACCGCCGTCGGCACGCACGTGTACAACCTCGGCAGCCAGCACGGCAAGCGCGTGCAGTCGATGATGGGGGCGAAGAACCACGCGATCGTGCTGCCCGACGCGAATCGCGAGCAGGCGATCAATGCGCTCGTCGGCGCGGGCTTCGGCGCGGCCGGCCAGCGCTGCATGGCGACGTCCGTCGCGGTGCTGGTGGGCCAGGCGCGCGAATGGCTGCCCGACCTCGTCGCGAAGGCGAAGACGCTGAAGGTCAACGCGGGCTCGGAAGCGGGCACCGACGTCGGGCCGGTCGTGTCGCGCGGTGCGAAGGCGCGGATTCTGTCGCTGATCGACATGGGCATCAAGGAAGGCGCGAAGCTCGAACTCGACGGCCGCGACGTGAAGGTGGCCGGCTTCGAGGAAGGCAACTTCATCGGGCCGACGATCTTCTCCGGCGTGAAAACCGACATGACGATCTACACGCATGAAATCTTCGGGCCCGTGCTGGTCGTGATGGAAGTCGACACGCTCGACGAAGCGATCGCACTCGTCAACGCGAACCCGATGGGCAACGGCGTGGGCATCTTCACGCAGAGCGGCGCGGCCGCACGCAAGTTCCAGAGCGAGATCGACGTCGGCCAGGTCGGCATCAACATCCCGATTCCGGTGCCCGTGCCGTTCTTCAGCTTCACCGGTTCGCGCGGCTCGAAGCTCGGCGACCTCGGCCCGTACGGCAAGCAGGTCGTGCAGTTCTACACGCAGACCAAGACGGTCACCGCGCGCTGGTTCGACGACGACACGACGGCCGGCCCGGTGAATACGACGATCCGGCTGCATTGAGCGGCGGAGGACACCAACATGAAGATCGGATTTATCGGCCTCGGCCACATGGGCGCGCCGATGGCGCTGAACCTGCTGAAAGCCGGCCACGACGTGCATGCGTTCGACCTGAGCGCCGATGCATTGCGCGCGCTGCAGGACGCCGGCGCGCAGGTGGCAGCTTCCCCGCGCGATGCGGCATCGGGCGCGACGTTCGTGATCACGATGTTGCCGGCCGCGCCGCACGTGCGCTCGGTGCTGTCCGGCGAGAACGGCGTGCTGGCCGGCCTCGGCGCCGGTGCGACGGTGATCGATTCGAGCACGATCGACCCGGCGAGCGCGCAGGCGTTCGGCGCGCTGGTGCGCGAGCATGGCGGTGCGTTCGTCGATGCGCCGGTGTCGGGCGGCACCGGCGGCGCGGCGGCCGGCACGCTGACCTTCATGGTCGGCGGCAGCGATGCGGATTTCGAACGCGTGAAGCCGGTGCTCGCCGGGATGGGCAAGAACATCGTCCATTGCGGCGCGACCGGGATGGGGCAGGTCGCGAAGGTCTGCAACAACCTCGTGCTCGGCATCTCGATGGCGGCGGTGTCGGAGGCGATGTCGCTCGGCGTCGCGCTCGGCATCGACCCGAAGGTGCTGGCCGGCATCGTCAACACGTCGACGGGCCGCTGCTGGAGTTCGGACACCTACAACCCGTATCCGGGCGTGATCGAGACCGCGCCGTCGTCGCGCGGCTACTCGGGCGGCTTCGGCACCGACCTGATGCTGAAGGATCTCGGCCTCGCGAACGACGCGGCGAAGCAGGCGCGTCAGCCTGTCTATCTCGGCGCGCTCGCGCAGCAGCTGTACCAGACGATGAGCAGCCGCGGCGACGGCCAGCTCGATTTCTCGGCGGTGATCCGCCTGTATCAACCGGCCACGAAGAAGGACGCGTGATGATCGAACTCGACTACGTCGACGACGGCGCGATCGCGTGCGCGACGCTCAAGCGTCCGCCCGCGAACGCCTTTACCGCCGACGGGCTGCAGCAGCTGCAGGCCACCGTCGCCGAACTGAATGCGAACCCGCACGTGCGCGCGCTGGTGATCACCGGCGACGGCCCGAAGTTCTTCAGCGCGGGCGCCGACCTCAACACGTTCGCCGACGGCGATCGTGCGGTCGCGCGCGCGATGGCGGCGCGCTTCGGCGCGGCGTTCGAGGCGCTGCACGACGCGCGGGTGGTGACGATCGCGGCGATCAACGGCTATGCGATGGGCGGCGGTCTCGAATGTGCGCTCGCATGTGACCTGCGGATCGCGGAGACGCATGCGCAGATGGCGCTGCCCGAGCCGTCGGTCGGCCTGCTGCCGTGCGGGCTCGGCACGCAGACGCTGCCCTGGCTCGTCGGCGAAGGCTGGGCGAAGAAGATCATCCTGACCGGCGCGCGTGTCGACGCGGCCACCGCACTGCGGATCGGCCTCGTCGAGGACGTGGTGGAAAGCGGCGCCGCGCACGATGCGGCACTCGCGCTGGCGCGCAACGTCGCGCGGCAAAGCCCGCACGCGGTCGCCTACAGCAAGGAGCTGATCGGCCTTGCACGTCGCGGTGTGCCGCGAAGCGCGGCGCTCGCGGTCGAACGCGAACGCTTCGTCGACCTGTTCGACACGGCCGATCCGCGCGAGGGCGTGGCGGCGTTCCTGGGCAAGCGCGCGCCGCAGTGGCGCACCGATGGAGAAGCGCAACGATGAGTACGCCGGTGACGAATCACAACGCATTCGCGGAGCACGCGCCCGAGGTGCTGTTTCGTGTGGTGAACCGCGTGGCGCTGATCACGCTGAACCGGCCGGCCGCGCTCAACGCGCTGTCGTACGCGATGATCGGCGAGCTGACCGCGCTGTTCGAACGCTGCCGCCACGACGACCAGATCGTCGCGGTCGTACTGCGCGGCGCGGGCGAGAAGGGCTTCTGCGCGGGCGGCGACGTGCGTGCGCTGTACAAGATGGTCGCGCAGCGCGAAACGTGGCTGCCGTTCTTCGTCGACGAATACCGGCTCGACTACGCGATCCACACGTTCCCGAAGCCGGTGGTCGCGCTCATGGACGGCGTGACGATGGGCGGCGGCATGGGCCTCGCGCAGGGCGCGGCGCTGCGCGTCGCGACCGAGCGCAGCAAGATCGCGATGCCGGAAACGCGCATCGGCCTCGTGCCCGACGTGGGCGCCACGCATTTCCTGTCGGGCATGCCGACCGAACTCGAACTGTACGTGGGGCTGACCGGCGCGATGCTGTCGGGCGCCGACGCGCTGAGCGCGAAGCTCGCGGACCTGTGCGTGCCGTCCGCATGGCTCGACACGTTCGAGACGCGCATCGAAAGCGTCAAGTGGGACGGCGATGCGCTGCCGTTGCTGCGCAAAGTGTTCGAGCCGCCGTGCAACGTGGTGCCGCATGCGGCGCTCGACAGCCAGATGCCGTGGATCGTCCGCCACTTCGACAAGCGCTCGAGCGTCGAGCGGATCGTCGCGACGCTCACGCAGGAGCTGGCGCGCGACGAGCTGGCACGCGAGCATCGCCAGTGGCTGCAGGCGACGCTCGACGCGCTCGCGAGCCATTCGCCGACGATGCTCGCCGTGACGCGCGAGGCGCTGCTGCGCGGCCGGCAGATGACGCTCGCGGAATCGTTCCGGATGGAGCTCGGCATCGTGGCGCGGGCGATCGAGGAAGGCGATTTCTGCGAAGGCGTGCGCGCGCATCTCGTCGACAAGGATCGCAAGCCGCGCTGGGCGCCTGCGTCGCTCGTCGAGCTGCGCGCCGAACGCGTGCGGCATTTCCTGACGTCACCGTGGAAGCTGTTCGCGCATCCGCTCGCCGATCTCGGCGCGGCGTGATCGGCGCGTGACGGCCCGACGCGCCCGTGCGGCGCGTCGGTTGCCACGTATTTCCTTCCTTTGCGTCCGCGCTCGGCGCTTGGCGTTCAGCGCTCGATCATCGGCGGTACCGCCTCCACGAGCGCATCAATCACGCAGCGCGTCTTGCGTGGCAGGTAGCGCGTCTTCGGCCAGATCGCATGAATGTCGCCTTCGCAGACGAAGCAGCGATCGAGCACGACCACCATCTCCCCGCGCTTCACGTAGTGATCGAGCAGCCAGCTCGGCAGCCACGCGATCCCGAACCCCGACGCACCGGCCGCCGCGATCGCCTGCACGTCGTCGAAACTGAGCTGGTGCGGCATGTCGATGTGGACGCTCGAGCCGTCCGGCGCACGCAGGTACCACGGCTGCACGACGCCCGAGCGTGAATACGCGATCGTGCGGTGGTTTTTCAGATCGTCGAGCGATTGCGGTGTGCCGTGGCGCGCGAGATACGACGGCGCCGCGCCGAGGCTCCCGTATTGCGTGCCGAGCCGCCGCACCGCGAGGCTCGTGCTGTCCGCGAGCGGGCCGATCCGCACCGCGAGATCGATCCCTTCCTCGACGAGATCGACGAAACGGTCGGTGATCGACACGTCGATCCGCAGGTGCGGGTAAGTGCGCGCGAGGTCGAGCACGATCGGCGTCACGCAGTGATGCCCGAATGCGAGCGGCACGCTCAGCCGCAGCTTGCCGCGCGCCTCGTGGCGGCCGCAGTCGAGATCGGCTTCCGCCGCTTCCAGTTCCGCCAGCGCGCGCACGCAGCGGTCGTAGTACGCCTGGCCGTCGTCGGTCAGGCTCTGGCTGCGCGTCGTGCGCTGCAGCAACCGCGCGCCGAGCCGCTTCTCGAGCCGTGCGATCGCCTTGCCGACGGCCGAGCGCGTCATGTCGAGCCGTTCCGCGGCGAGCGCGAAGCTGCCGGATTCCACGACCTGGACGAAGGTCGTCACGCCGTCGAGTCTGTCGGTCATGGCGGGTTGTGTGTTGTGTCTATTGGGTCCTGAGATTCCCCAGTGCATGGAAGCGGGTGCGTCAATGGGGAGGTGAATTCTCACTATAGTACCGATTCCCGCCCAGCGTGCGTCGCCGGCCGCGCGCGGCGAATCCTACTCACCTGGAGGTGCGCGGCCTGTCGCCGGGCCGCCGCGCAAGACGCATGACGCTATCCGACTCCCGCAGGAATGCGGTCGCGCTCGCGGCCGTCTGTCTCACGTCGCTGATGTTCGGCCTCGAAATCTCGAGCGTGCCGGTGATCCTGCCGACGCTCGAACACGTGCTGCATGGCGATTTCAACGGCATGCAGTGGATCATGAACGCGTACACGATCGCGTGTACGACGGTGCTGATGGCGGCCGGCACGCTCGCGGACCGGTTCGGCCGCAAGCGCGTGTACGTGATCGGCACCGTGCTGTTCGGCGCGACGTCGCTGCTGTGCGGGCTCGCGCCGAACGTGCCGGTGCTCGTCGCGGGCCGGCTGCTGCAGGGCGCGAGCGGCGGCGCGATGCTGATCTGCCAGATCGCCGTGCTGTCGCACCAGTTCCGCGAAGGGCGCGAGCGCGGCCGCGCGTTCGGGATCTGGGGGATCGTGTTCGGCATCGGGCTCGGCTTCGGGCCGATCGTCGGCGGCGCGATCGTCGCGCTGGCAAGCTGGCCGTGGGTGTTCCTCGTCCATGCGCCGCTCGCGGCCGTCGCGCTCGTGCTGATCGGCGGCGCGGTGCAGGAGTCGCGCGATCCGCATGCGGGCGCGCTCGATGTGGCGGGCATCGTCACGCTGTCGCTCGCGGTGCTCGGCCTCGCGTTCTACATCACCCAAAGCGCCGAACTCGGGCTGACGAGCGCGGCCGGCCTCGGCGTGCTCGGCGCGACCGTGCTCGCGGTGATCGGCTTCGTCATCGCGGAGCGCGCCAGCGCACGGCCGATGTTCGACTTCTCGGTGTTCCGGATTCGCGCGTTCACCGGCGCGATCTTCGGCTCGATGGGAATGAATTTCAGCTTCTGGCCGTTCATGATCTACCTGCCGATCTGGTTCCAGGTCGCGCTCGGCTACGACAGCGTGACGGCCGGCCTCGCGTTGCTCGCGTACACGCTGCCGACGCTGATCGCGCCGCCGTTCGGCGAACGGCTTGCATTGCGCTACGGGCCCGGCGTCGTGATTCCGGCCGGCCTGTTCACGATCGCGGCCGGTTTCGTGCTGATGCGGTTGGGCAGCGCGGCCGATCATGCGAGCTGGCTGACGATGCTGCCGGGCTGCGTGATCGCCGGCATCGGGCTCGGCTTGACCAATACGCCCGTCACCAACACGACGACGGGCGCGGTGCCGAGTGCGCGGGCCGGGATGGCGTCGGGCATCGACATGAGCGCGCGGATGATCTCGCTCGCGCTGAACATCGCGACGATGGGCTTCGTGCTCGTGGCGGGGATCGTCGCGAGCCTGAAGGGCGGGCCGGCCGGCGCGATCGGCGACGCGGCGCTGCGCCGGCTCGCGCAGGAGATCGCGGCGGGCCGCACCGACGGGCTGCAGGCGATCGCACCCGCGCTCGCGCAGGCCGACCCGAGCGGCGCGGCGTTGCACGCGGCGCTCGTGCATGGCTTCGGCTGGGTGATGGTGTACGGCGCGGCGGGCGTGGCCCTGCTCGCGACCGCGAGCGCGGTGGCGTTTGCGCCGGCGCGGCGTGGAGCGGCCGTGTGCGAATGACGCGGCCGGCGTGCGGCGGGTGAGGTGCGGCGTGTGACGGCCGGTCAGGAGGTCCCGCCGCCGAGTGCGCGGTACAGCTTCATCTGGTTGTTGAGCCGGTTCAGGCGTGTCAGTTCGTCGGCGCTTTGCGCGCTCCTCAGCACCTGCTGCTGGTCGAGCCAGGGTTGCACGGCGGTCGCGCCGGCCGCGAAGCGCGCGGCGGCCAGCCGTTCGGCGCGCTGGGCCTGCGCGAGCGACAGCGCACGCTGTTCGGCCTCGCGTTCGAGCTGCACGCGCGCCGACAGCGCGTTCTCGACTTCCGCGAGCGCCGTGTAGAGCCGCTGGCGGAACCCGACGACCGCTTCCTCGTACTGCGACTTCGACACCCTGATCTGCAACTGCATCGTGTTCCACTGGATGAACGGCAGCGCGAGACCGAGCCCGAGCGTGCCGACCGGATTCGTCAGCACGCGCTCGAGGCTCGTGCTCGTCGTGCCGGCGCTGCCGGTCAGCGTGAAGGTCGGATAGAAGCTGGTGCGCGTCGCGTCGACCTGCGCAAGCGATTCGCGTAGCCGGAATTCCGCCGCACGCAGGTCGGGGCGCCGGCCGAGCAGGCTGGCGGGCAGGCCGGCCGCCACGTCGGGCGGTGCGGCATCGGGCAGCGCGGCCGGCTCGGCCGCGCGCTGCTGCGGCGGCCGGTCGAACAGGATCGCGAGCGCGTGGCGGTTCTCGGTGCGCTGCTGGATCAGCTGCGTCTGCGCCGCGCGTTGCGCGGCGAGGCTCTGTTCGGCCTGCGCGAGGTCGAGCCCCGACACGGCGCCGGCCGTGTGCCGCGACCGCACGAGCGCGAGCGTGCGCTCCGCATACGCAATGTTCGCGTCGCCGAGCGCGATCTGCCGGTTCAGATAGCCGATCTGCCAGTACAGCGCCGCGGTCGTGCCGATCAGCGACAGCCGTGCGGCTTCGAGATCGGCGGCGGTCGCGTCGGCTTCCCAGCGCGCGGCGTCGCGCAGCGCGGCCAGCCGGCCCCACAGGTCGATTTCATAGCTGAGCGAACCATTGACGCCGCTCGAGCGGCTCATCTGGTGCGTGTCGAGCGTGCGCGACACGGCGCCGTTCGCGCCGAGCGTCACGTTCGGCGTCAGGTTCGTATCGACGAGCCCGGCCTGCAACTGCGCGCGATACACGCGGATCGCCGCGATCGCGAGATCGTTGTTCGCGCGCAGCGCGTCGTCGATCAGCGCGTCGAGTTGCGGATCGCCGAAACTGCGCCACCAGTCGCCCGTGGCGGCCGGCGCGTCGGCCGCGACCGGCGCGGCCCAGTTCGCGGGCATCGCGACGGCGGGCAGCGGATCATGGCGCGCACCCGCGCAGCCGGCGAGCAGTACGGCCGCGCACGCGAATGCGCCGAGACGGTGAAGGGGGAAGGAGTGCGTCATGGCAGGTTTTTCGTCAGTCGCGCGCGAGCGCATCGATCGGGTCGAGTCGCGACGCGTTGCGCGCGGGCATGAAGCCGAAAATCACGCCGGTGAGCGTCGAGCACACGAACGCGGTCACGATCGCGCCGGCCGAGAACACCATCTTCCACTGCGCGACGAACACCGAGAACAGCGCGCCGAGCCCGAACGACAGCGCGATGCCGATCGTGCCGCCGAGCAGGCAGACGAGCACGGCCTCGACGAGGAACTGCTGCAGGATGTCGGACTGGCGCGCACCGACCGCCATCCGGATGCCGATCTCGCGCGTGCGCTCGGTGACCGACACCAGCATGATGTTCATCACGCCGATCCCGCCGACCACGAGCGAGATCACCGCGATCAGCGACAGCAGCAGTGTGAGTGACTGGCCGGTCTTCTCGACGGTCTTGACCACGCTGTCCATGTTGTACGTGAAGAAGTCCTTGCGGCCGTGGCGCTGGATCATCAGCTTCTCGAGGCTTTTCTCGGCGGCGGCGCTCGGCTGCCCGTCGCGCACGCGCACGGTGATGCTGTCGAGATAGCGCTGGCCGAACAGGCGCCCGCTCGCGGTCGTGTACGGCACCCATACGTTCAGGCTTTTCACGCTGCCGAACGCGCTTTTCTTGTCGGCGGTCACACCGATCACGACGCACGGTACGTTGTCGACCAGGATCGCCTCGCCGACTGGATTGCGCGTCGCGCCGAACAGCTTGCGGCGCGTGTTCTGGTCGATCACGGCCACTTGCGCCTGGCGACGCACCGCATCGTCGTCGAACGGGACGCCGAGCGCGAAACGCATCCCGCGCGTCTGGAAGTAGCTGTCGCCGACGCCGCTCACGAGCGCGTGGACGTCGACGTTGCGGTAGCGCAGCAGCAGCGTGCGCGACGTTTCGGGCGTCGCGCTGTCGACGTACGGCTGCTCGGCGAGCGCGGCGACGTCGGCGGGCACGAGCGTCTGGATCGTGTCCGCGCGGCTGTCGCCCCAGTCGGTGCCCGGATAGAGGCTGATCGTATTGGTGCCGATGCTGCCGATCTCTTCGAGCATGTAGCGCTTCGCGCCTTCGCCGACCGCGACGATCGATACCACCGACGTGATGCCGATGATGATGCCGAGCATCGTCAGCAGCGTGCGCAGCCGGTGCGACACGAGTGCGATCCACGCCATCCGGCATGCTTCGGCGAAACGGCCGGTGCCGGCGGCGAAGCGTCGGGCGTGCGGGGCGGGATCGGTGGCGGTATCGTTATCGGTGGGTGGCGGTGCATCGTCGGAAGCCGGTGCGGACGGCGCGGATGGTGTGTCGGCCGCCGTTTCCGTCGTGGCGGCCGCGCCGATGCCCACTTCCGCGAGCGCCTCCGCGTAGTGGCGGTTCGGCCGGTCCGCGACGATCTCGCCGTCGCTGATCTCGATGATGCGTCGCGCATGGCGCGCCACGGCCTTGTCGTGCGTGACGATCACGATCGTATGGCCGAGCGCGTTCAGCTCGTGCAGGATGCGGATCACGTCCTGGCCGCTTTTCGTGTCGAGCGCGCCGGTCGGTTCGTCCGCGAGGATCACCTGGCCGCCGTTCATCAGCGCGCGCGCGATGCTCACGCGCTGCTGCTGGCCGCCGGACAGTTGGCCGGGCCGGTGATGCGCGCGATCCGCGAGCCCGAGGCGCGCGAGCAGTTCGCGGGCGCGGGCGTGCCGTTCGGCGCGCGGGGTGCCCGCGTAGATCGCCGGCATTTCGAGGTTCGCGACCGCGTCGACGTGCGGCAGCAGGTGATAGCGCTGGAACACGAAGCCGAAGTGCTCGCGGCGCAGCTGCGCGAGTTCGTCGCTGTCGAGCATGTGCGTGTCGCGTCCGCCGACCGTGTACGTGCCTTCGCTCGGGTGATCGAGGCAGCCGAGAATGTTCATCAGCGTCGACTTGCCGGACCCCGACGCGCCGACGATCGCGACGATCTCGCCCGCGCCGATCGACAGGTTGACGTTGTTCAGCACGACGACGTCCTTGTCGCCGGCCGGAAAGCGTCGCGTGACAGCGGCGAGTTTCAGAAGGGGCTGGCGCATCGTTACACCACGTCCGACAGCGGCGCGCGCTCGTCCGCCGACGCTTCGCCGATCACGACACGCTCGCCGTCCTTCAGGCCGGCCAGTACTTCGACGCGCACGTTGTTGTTGATGCCGATGCGGACGTGGCGCGTTTCCGTGCTGCCGTCGGCACGCAGCACGCGTACTGCGACGGTGCCGTCCTTGCGCTTCTCGCCGAGCGCGGCGGCCGGGATGCTGAGCGCATTGCGCGCGTTGCCGAGCACGATGTTGACCTGCGCGGTCATCGCGATGCGCAGCCGGTGCTCGGGATTCGGCACGTCGAACAGCGCGTTGTAGAACACCGCGGCGTTCGGCTTCGTGCCGCCGCCGGCCCCTCCGCCGAGCGCGCTTTGCGCGTCGGCGTAGTTCTGCGGTGCCGGTTCGATCGCGCGCAGCTTGCCGTAGTGACGCTTGTCCGGTTCGCCGAGAGTCGTGAAATAAGCGGTCTGGCCGGCGCTCACGCGGATCACGTCCGCTTCCGACACCTGCGCCTTCACGGTCATCGTGTCGAGATTCGCGAGCTTCAGGATCACCGGCGCCTGCTGCTGCGCGATCACGGTCTGGCCTTCCTGCGTGACGATCGCGACGACCTCGCCGTCGATCGGCGCGACGATGCGCGTGTAGCCGAGGTTGGCTTGTGCGGTCTCGATCTGGATGCGGGCCGAACGGATCTGCGCGGCGAGCGACGCGAGGGTCGCGCGCTGCACGTCGAGCGTCGCCTTCGCGGCTTCGAACGATTCGCGCGACGTCGCATCGTCGGGCAACATCGCCTGCTGGCGGCGGAACGCGAGTTCGGCTTGCGTCAACTGCGCGGCGGTCGATCGTTGCTGCGCGCGCAGGCTTTCCTCGCTGGCGCGCGCCTGGCGCAGCGCGTTTTCCGAGATCACCGGGTCGATCTCGGCGAGCCACTGGCCCTTGGTGACCTTGTCGCCGAGCTTGACCTTCAGCGTCTTCAATTGCCCCGACACCTGCGCGCCGACGTCGACCTGCCTGAACGCCTGCAGCGCGCCGGTCGCGAGCACCGCGTTCTCGAGATCGCCGCGCGTGACCGGCGCGGACAGGTATTGCGGATGCTTGGTCGGCGCGCAGGCCTTCAGCGTGATGCCGGCGGCGATCGCGACGACGGCAAGGGTAGCCAGCACGATGCGCCGGCGGCGATGGGTCTTCTGGGTCATGAGAATGCGGCGAGGATGAAGCCGGCGCCGGCGATGCGTGCGGCCGAGCGGAACGATCCGGTCGGCGTCGCATGCCGGGCATGTTGCCCGCGACGGGTTCCGCGTACGCATCGCGCGGGTGTGCCGAATCGAATCAGGCGCTCATGGTAAGCGAGGAATTCGCGCCAAAACGTGTGGAAATTGTGCTGAATTGTGTGGACACCGTACCGATACGCGGGCCGGAGGGTGCAATTGTCTCGATCTGTGAAAAGGCGGCATCCCCGCCGCGCGCCGCGCTACTGCCGCTCAGCGAAGATCGCCGTCATTGGCCGATCGCGTTCGTCGTCGAGCGCGGGCAGTGCGTCGACCCGCTCGGGCGTCGACCACCATTCGACGAGGTGCGTGAGCGTGAAGCCGCGCGATTCCGCGCGCTTACGCGTGGTGTCCACCCGCGTCGATCCTGCGCTGCGTATCGGTGTCGACGATTTCGCGAATCGCGCGGAACAGCGGCGCGGCGTCGGTATAGCGCCGGCCGTAGCCGAGGTTGAACGCATAGTCGAAATCGGGCGGATTGCTGCCCTGGTTGTGCTGCACGATCGTTTCGAGCTTGTCGAGCGCCTTCGCCGCGCGGGCTTCGGGTGAGGCGGCCGCCTCGTATTCGTCCCACAGCGCGACGATCTCGTCGCGCACCACGCGGTCGAGCGACGCGGTCAGCATCAGCAGGTCGTCGCGTTCATGTGCGCTCTTGTCGGGATGCGCGGCCTGCTCGATCGCGGGGATGTCGCCGTGCAGCGCCTCGCCGAGGTCGTGGACGACGCACAGTTTCAGCAGCTTCAGCGTGTCGACGCCGGGCAGCGCGTCGGCGAACACGAGCGCCATCAGGCATAGCCGCCAGCTGTGCTCGGCCGTGCTTTCCGGGCGGCCGGCCGACGTGTGGCCGCTGCGCAGCACGTCCTTCAGGCGTTCGGCCTCGCGCAGGAACGCGAGTCGCGCGTGGATGGTATCGGGGTTCATGGTCGGCGTCCGTGCGATGAACCGCCAAGCGTACGCCGGCCGGCCGCGGTGCGTCCACGCATGAAATATGCGCGACTGTCAGTGTGCGTCGAGCGTTTCCACGAGCCGTACGGCCGAGCCGTCCGACAGTGTCATCCGTGTCCACCGGCATCGGCTGCCGCGAATCGGCACGACGCGCGACGCATTCGCGCCGGTGTCGAACTCGACGCTCGGCGGCCCCGCGCGGTCGTGCCAGCCGAGCGGGTCGAGCGCGGCTTCCATGCGGACGATTTCCGGTGTCGCGTAGCGCCACAGCGACGCGCCGAGCAACGTCGAAAGCGGTTGCGAGAACTCGGCCGCGCGCGCCGGTGAACTGGCCAGCAGGCGGTGCGTGAGGTCGCACACGAGATGCATGCGGCCCGCGCTGCCGGCGATCAGCCGTGCGAGCGCGTGATCGCCCGCGGAATCGAGGCGAGCGGCGAGCAGCTGTTCAGCCGTCGCGCGCTCGGCGGGCGACATCCGCTGGAGGCCGGCTTCCCAGCGCGAGATCGTCGATTGCGCGACGCCGAACAGTTCGGCTGCATGGCTTTGCTTCACGCGGTGCAGCGCGCGCCAGCGCTTGAGTTGCGGGCCGAGCGAGGATGGGTGAAGCGGCGGGTAGGGCATGTCGATGCTCCTGTTTCATGCGTCGGCCAGCGCCGTGGCGGACAGGGGCCGGCGTGGACCCCGGCGAATGGCGGCCAGCATGTGCCGGCGTTGAATCGGTCCATGCATGTGTTCTTGTCCCGTCTGTGCGGTTCGGTTGGGTGGCTTTCGCCCTCGGAAGCCGGATTCTCGCGTATCCGTCGCACGTTGTCGAACCCGGACCCTGCCGTGGCAGTGGGCAGCCGCGCCCGGCCGCGCCCCGTCGAAAACGTTTTCGCGAGGCTTTCAAGCGGCCCCTTCATATCTTATTATTCGCCCAGAGCGGCGCGCGCCGGCCGCCATCGATCATGTCGACGACATGACGCGCCGGCAACGATGACCGCCTTCCGGCCGGCGCGTCGCCCGACACGCGGTCGACACGACAGGGAGCGCGAGGCCGCGCGTATCCCGAAAAAGATACGAGGGCGCAATGGTACGACTGGTGTTGCTGCTGCTGGGCATCGAATATCTGCGAACCCGCTGGCGCGGGCTGACCGTGTTCGGCTGGTTGTGGGTCGTCGCGGGCGTCGGCATTTTCGTCGACGCGCTCGACGGCGCGCTGCATTTTCCGATCGAGCTGTTCGCGTGGCTCTTCCTGATCGAGGGGCTCGCGACGCTCGCGGTGGCCGGCAGCGGTGTCGGCGGGCAGCGCATCCTGCGCTACGTGAAGGGCATCGCGGTCGTGGTGGCGGCGGGGCTCGTGTTCGCCGGCCATCATCACGGCCACTTTCTGCTGTCGATGATCTTCGGCACGCTGTTTCTCGTCGACGGGCTGCTGCAATGCACGTCCGCGTGGATGGTGCGCTATCGCCGCTGGCACGTCGCGTTCGCGTGGGGCGTGGTCGAGATTCTGTTGGCGATTTTCTTTTTCCAGCCGTACCCGACGCACTACGCGGGCACCGTACCGTACTGCCTCGGCCTGCTGCTGATGTTCGGCGGGATGCACATGCTGAGCCTGGCCGCACGCGTGCGGCGGCTGACGCGCAACCCGGCGTTCGCGACGTCGCCCGCGCCGGCGCTGGCACCGGATCTCGACGACGCACCGGACCGGCCGCAGTTCGCGCAATCCGAATGGGACGGCCCGCCGGCCGACGGCGAGCGGGCGCTCACCGTGCACGTATGGACGCCGACCGGCACGTCGAAGGCCGAAGCGCAGCGCTATCCGGTGATCGACCGCTACATCGCGGCGGTGGACGTCAACGGCGTGATCTCGACCGGCCATGCGGCGCTGGAGTCGCCGGAGGGTATCTACATCAGCCTGTATCCGGGCGTCGAAATCGATCGTTCTCCGGACGAATTCACGCGCATCCTGCGGGCGACGCGCGAGAACGACGTGCCCGGCCTGTTCCAGCCCGACTATGCGACCGAGTCGAAAGCGTGGTGCCCGTCGACCGTGCGCGTGCGTATCCGCAACTACGATCCAGCCAAGCTCGACGCGTTCTGGTCGTCATACCGGCAGAACACGACGTACAACCTCACGTACCGCAACTGCTCGAGCACCGTGTCGAATGCGCTCGAGGCCGCGCTCGACGGTGCGGTGTGGCGGCTGAAGGGCGCGCGGGCCGGATGGGGTGCATTCGTGCGGCTGCTGCTTACCCCCGAGCTGTGGGTGGCCGCGCAGATCCGCAAGCGCGCGGTGACGATGGCGTGGACGCCCGGCCTCACGCTCGACTATGCACGCGCGCTCAGCATGCTCGCCGATCCGCGTCCGTTCGCGTGGTGGAAGGTCGCGCGCTCGGCGGTGAGCGCGATCATGGCGTCACGGCGTGCATGGCGCGAGCAGGACAGCGCGGCGCTGTCGCCCGGCGGATCGGAGGCGGCGTCGATGAAGTAAGACGCGTGGCGCCGGAAGCGGGTCCGGCATCACGAGGGGCGCCTGCGCGCGGTGCGGCCCGCCGATATTGCCCGCCATAAAAACCCACGGACGACAACAATGAACGAGACGACGGCGTTCCGAATCCTGATTCCCGCCGCGTTGACGCTGGCGCTGGCAAGCGCCTGCTTCGCGCAGGCGGGCACCGACGAAGTGCCGCGCATGAGCAACGACGTGTACCGGACGTCGGTGTCGTTCTGCTCGAACGTCCCGGCCGCCGAGAGGATCGCGTGCCAGGGCGACATGATCGCCGCGGGCAGCCGGATCGTCGCGGCGATCGGCGGCCTGCCGCCGGCTTCGGCCACGGCGATCGACGAAGGCGCGCGCAACAAGCTGCCGCCGGACGAGCGCAACGGGCTCGCGCCGGTCGAGCCGGGTGCGATCGACAAGGACGACACGTTGGCCGGCCTCGCCGGCATGGTGCGCCTGTGCGACGTGTACGAACCGGAGCCGGCGTCGCGCGCGCGGCACCACGCTGCGCTGCAGCAGAAGGCGCCCGATGTCGCACCGCGTGTCGAGGCGTTGCTGGCCGATGCGTCGACCGCGGCGCGCCGGCGCGTCAGCATCGGCGTGTGGCAGATTCTCGCGCTCGAGGGGCCCGAAGCGTCGGCGCGCGCGTGCACGCAGCTCGGCACCTGAGCGATCACACATTCTTTCGTGCACCTTCACATTCGTGCCACGTTGCGGCAGCAACAATCGCGGGCAGACATTCGACAACCTTGCGGCGCATCCCGCGACCGCAAGCCTTTTCCGAGGAAACACGCCATGCTCAAGACGCTCGCTCGCGCCGCTGCCGCACTCGCCGTCGCTTCCGTTTCACTGCACGCCGCCGCGCAGACCAGTTACGACTACCTGTTGCTCGCCGCATCGTGGGAGCCGGGTTTCTGCGCGTCGCACGACACCCCGGAATGCACGAACCTCGCCGGCTCGTACGCGGCGACGAGCCTGTCGCTGCACGGGCTGTGGCCGAACCGCTACGACGGCAACCAGCCGTTCTACTGCGGCGTGCCGCAGAACGACATCGACCTCGACAACGCGCACCAGTGGTGCAGCATGGACGCGTACCCGATCAGCAGCGCGACCCGCAACACGCTGTCGACGTACATGCCGGGCGTTGCTTCGTGCCTCGACAAGCACGAGTGGTTCAAGCACGGCACGTGTTCGAACTCGGCGACGCCCGATGCGTACTGGAACCAGGCGTCGGGCATGATCAGCCGGTTGGGCAACACGTCGTTCAACGCATTCCTGCAGGCGAACGCGGGCAAGACGGTCACGCGTAACCAGTTGTTGTCGGCGTTCGAAGGCGCGTTCGGCAGCAACACGCGCAGCGCGGTGTCGTTGAAGTGCACGAAGACGAACGGCGTGAGCTACTTCACCGAAGCATGGATCGCGGTGAAGACGAATGCGACCACGCAGTTTCCGAGCGCGGCGTCGCTCGTGACGGACGGCAATACGCAGGGCACGTGTCCGACGTCGGGGGTGTTTATCGCGAAGTGAGGCGGATGCTGCGGCTCGCCCGTCGTTACGCCAGCAGCCGCAGCGCATCCGCGAGCGACAGCACCGTCGTGCGCGACTCGAACGCGGTGGCGAACAGATGCTCGTGAACGATCGGGTCCGGGTCGTAGCAGCAATCCTTGACCGTGTAGAGGCGGAAATCGGCGTCGCTCGCATGGGCGATCGACGACAGCATCACGCCGGTCGATGCGATGCCGACCATGATCAGCGTATCGACGCCTTGGACAATGAGCTGCGCCTGCAGATCGGTGCCGAAGAACACGCTTGCGCGGTGCGCGATGATCAGCGGCTCGTCGGATCGTTTGGCCAGTTCGGGACACGGGGCATCGTCGATGAAGAGGCCGAGCTGCTTGATGCCCTGGCCGTTCTTGTTGAGCGGGCTGACTTCCGGATAGCCGGGACTGAAGCGGAGATTCGCGAACCAGACGCCGACGCCGGCGGCGCGTGCCGCGTCGCAGAGGCGGCGCGTATTGGCGAGCAGCTCGGGCGCGACCGACGGGAACAGGCCGAGGATGTCGGTCTGGTAATGCATGACGAGCAGCGCGGTTTTGGATGGCGCGATCGGGGGAATTTGGTAGAGCGTGCTTTGAGCAGGCTTGTTGTCACCATGGGCGGGCGTGTGGGTTGCCATTTCGATATCCGGTGCGGTTTCCTCGTTCATGAATGACGCTCTCCAATAGCTCGGGCAATTTTTTCGGTGCAGCCTTATCTGACGCTGGTACGCGCGAACCGATGCAATATAAACCGGGATGCGTTCTCGCGCCGACTCCGCTGAGCAGGTTTTGCCGGCGCACGTGGCTGGTGCGGAGGGGGCCCCGATGTAGGCTGTCGCGAGATCGCTGTTCAGCGTGCGATCTCGGCTTGAAGAGATCTGATTCAAGGGCGTACTTCCAGTGTGGCTGTCCGATGGAGAATCAGGCAATGCCGGAACGCTTCGATATATCCGTGACGTTAGAGCGATCGGTCTCGCTGGCCGAGCGCCAGGAGATCGTTTTTTCCCTCGCGAAAATCTGCACTCCGTTCTTTGATGCGTTTCACGAGGTGTCCGTCCTCGATTTCAAGACCGGATTGGAGGTCCGCAAGGAATGGGCCGACGGCGAAGGTTTGGCGGGATTGCGGGCGGGGGAGGATGAGCTGCTTTTCGTCTACGGGGCCAAGTCGACACAATTCACGGGTGCTCGCGGTTGCATGCGAATTGAAGAGCGCGAGTGGGGTGCGCAGTTTTCGATTTCCTTGCCGCTGTCGGCGGATGCCGATTCATTTCGACTGGAGTCTCTCCTGGTTGATATAAAGGATTACGCGGCACGCCAGTCGCCCATGTTCATCGTCGCGGCCGGATGGGAGCTGGATTGCGATATCGATGCCGGGATCGACGGCATGGTGAAAGACGCGTTGTCCGATGGTTCGTTGTGCCAGTGGCTTGCGACGCCCGCGCCGATCGTTCCGGATCGGCCGAACGATTGGCAGGAAACAAATGAATCAGGCGGAATAACGTGTCTAAAGCGGAAATCGGTGCGGTGGGCCTGAAGGAGTCCGCGCTGTTGACGAGTCGCGTCTGAATTTTTTGCGCGCGTACTTCAAAAAATTGACCGCCGAGGTCGCAAACTTGTTACCGCAGTCGTGCAATCCGTCTTCGCAGAGTGCCATGCCATTACCGCTCGTCTTTTTGCCCGCAATGCCCTGCGACGGACGCATGTATGCCGATCAACTCGAACGGTTGAACGATTTGGTCGTACCGTCCGTCCGGATGCTGGCCTATCCTACGTTCGCTGAAAGCGCCGAGAGGCTGCTTGCTTCCATCGACGGCCCATTCATCATTGCAGGCACGGCTTACGGTGGTTGTATCGCGATGGAAGTAGTTGCGTGCGCGCCGCAGCGCGTGCGTGGACTGTGGTTGATGAACTGTCAGCCCGGACTACCCCCGTATCCGGATCGTGTTCGCGACACCAGCCGAAGGATTCGGGAGGGGGAGCATGAGCAAGTTATCGCCGAATTTGCCGAAAACGCCATTCCCCCCGTAGATATCAGGTCGAGAGCAGCGTTTGTTCAAATGGCTCGCGATACGGGTGCCGACATGTTCGCGCGACAATCCGATGCGACTTTGACTCGCTCGGATCATTGGTCGACGCTGGCCACGAGTGCGATTCCGACACTTCTCATATGGGGCGAGGCAGACCGCTTCGTTCCGGTCGATGTCGGCCGTCGGATCGCCAGGATGATGCCGCATGTTCGTTTCGAGACGCTGGAAGGATGCGGGCACTTTCCGACGCTGGAGCGGCCATCGATATGTACCGACATTGCTCGACGCTGGCTGATAGAGCAGGTTATCGGTAGCCCCGTCGACGGCATTGCAGCCACATGAGAGAACCCCAAGACTGTCGGGCGAGAAGCGGCCACTCTCGGTCGCCGCGCAGATATGAACCGACCGCCGTTTCGCCAGATGAAGCGCGCGTCCGGTCCGCAGTTCAAAAAATCGCCCGCCCCGAATACGTAGGCACCCACTGCAGCGCCAACGTGGTGGAACTTCGGCAATATAAACCGACACGTCGTCCCGGTGCCAACCAAGCAGGCGAGTGCCGCGCTGCCTTCGACGACAGGATTTGGCCAAGAGCAGTCGGTGGCAATTAGAGAAACCGGACGCTCAACGGGGAGATGACGGCGACTTGCAGGAGCGACCTAGGGCGCGGATGCTGCAAGGCGTCCGTGTCGATCGAGAGGTTAGGCCGCACGGCTCACGCGTGCGCTCATTCCTGCATTCGCAGTAGAACTTGGATGCACAATGTTCCCGCAACGCGCGCTCGCTCGGCTCGCTCCACCAAGTAATAGTCCAAAGCCATCAGCGGCGTGACCTTCTCGCTGCCTCTGGAGATCATTTCGGCGGCTTGGACAACACGCAGCAACTCGGCGAGATCCAGCAGATGGATAAAACCTCCCGTCGCCTCCATGAAGTCCACAATAAACGCCAGACCGTAGTTCTCTTGATTTTCTATCAAGTCGAACTCAGGAATGAGAACGACGGCGTGTGCCGGCTGTGACCGCTCAACGTCTATAGCGGATCCACCCCGAGTGGTAACCGGTGCGCCATCTTTGAGCCGCCGAATGCTACCGCGCAGTTGGCGAACTGCTTTTTCGACGTGCTGCGATACATCCTTTGCTAGCTTCGTTCGATCAGGCAACTTGTCGCGGTTGAAGACAGTGAGAGCCTTCGACTCGATCAACAGTGCACCGGCCTCGTAGCTGAGGAGAATATCGGTGAGTTCGCGTGTTCCGTTCCCCTTTGGGATCTGGGGACTGTGGTGTACCCCACGCGGGTGGAGGCTGTCGGTTAACCAGACCGCAAGTTGTTCCTGCTGTCCGCCCTCGTCTCGGCTGAACAAGTCGACCGGACTGTTACTGCCGTGGCTCGTAATAAAGTGATTGAAAACTGCGTGCCACTCGTCGATACGGACAATTTCTGCAGACAGCAACTCGTCGGGGGTCGTAGTTCCGTTGAACGCCCGTTCCAGCAGGACGCCTGCCTCTTTAGCAATGGCCGTGTAGTCTCCTTTTCCCAGTGTCGCGTTGCTGATCCAGCCATTCACCTCCGAAGGGAAGCTAGCCTTTACGGTGGACCATGCAACATTCAGGGCAAGCTCGTTAAACAGGAATATGGGGGACGGTTCGCCTGATGCCAGCCCTCGCAGCGCTGTGACTTCTGCCTCGTTCTCCACGACTGACCATAGCGTCGCAGGCTTAGATGGATCGTCGTACGCCGTTAATGCATACAGGAGACAACCGTTTACGCGCGCCAGATGAAACCGTAGCCGCGCACCCAACACCATGAACTTCAGCAAGAGCGTGCTGCCCTTCACCAGCAGCGTTGGCTCAAAACTATCCTTTCCCTTGGCATAGTCGAGTCGTATGAGTTGCGGCGTAGCCAGGAACTCAGATTGATAGTGTGAGGCGAGTAGGTGCATGTGGCCTTCTTCGTGCTGTCATCGCTCAACGCCTTCCCTCCAATGCGCCGCACCGCATGGGATCAATCCTGCGAGCGCATTCGTTCTGAGCACTATAGCTCGCACACGGAGTCGGGCCATCCCATGGCCCGTACATCATCCGATGACGGCTTTGCGACTGAAGGATAGCTCAGGGCGGGTAACGGCTTCGCGCTAAAGGAGAGGCGTAGGTCTCAGCGTAGGTTTGTAATCGGTGCCTTGTCAGATAAGGAGCAGGTACTGCTGCATCATTGGGGTGACGGTTGCAGGTGCTCCAGCGGGTTGCGTGCCCATGTGACCGGGAAAAGTTGCTTTGGCCGCCCGAGTTTACCAGTGGCCCGCACGAAGTTCGCCATCTGGCCAGTTTCCGGCGGTCAAGATCGACGGCTACCGGCTAATTTCGGGCGCTCGACCGCTACGGCCAAATCGTTGACAATCGAGACGCTCCGGCAATCGGGTGGAGATATCAATAACTATTCGTGGAAGCGCACATGACGTCCAATATCGATCGTTTTAAAAATGACCTTGCGAAGCTCATCAAGCTCGGCAACAAGCTGCATATGTCCATGCAGCTTGCCTGTTTTCCGGATCAAATAAAATCCGAACTGAAGAAGCAACTAAAAGAAAAAACGGATGAATTCATCAAAAATCTTCCATCTTTCGAGACTGAATACCAGCGTTGGTATTCGGAGGCTCTTGCGCTATTGCGCCAGATCTTACCAGATCGCGTCGCGGACTTCTGCCGCCACTATGAAAAACCCAAGACTCGGAAGGATATTACTTATGATAATTACAGAATTGAGGACTACCTTCAGGGTCTAAATGTCACCCGCGGTGTTTACAAGGAAAAGGTCGTGAGCCAAGACGCCGCAATCCCTCATTTCCGGCAGCAACTGGCTATTGTGGAAGCCGCGCAAGGTCGCTTCGACAGCTCGCTGTTTGACATTCGCCACATGGTTCAAGCGGATCTCTTGGACTCTGAGTTAGAAGCTGCCGAGCATCTGGCAAAATCAAAGTTCTTTCGTGCAGCAGGAGCGGTTGCAGGAGTCGTGCTAGAGCGCCACCTCGGCGAAGTGTGCTCTGATCGACAAATTTCTATTGGCAAGAAGAACCCGACAATAGGTGACTTTAATGAAGCGCTGAAGGCTGGAGGCGTAATCGACATTCCACAATGGCGATTCATTCAGCATTTAGGGGATATTCGAAATATTTGTGATCACGCCAAAACCCCAGATCCAACGCAAGAGCAAGTCACAGATTTGCTGTCCGGTGTTAAAAAGGTCATCAAGACAGTTTACTAAGCAGCTTTCACGTGTTCATTCCTGGTCCATCAATCGTACGCCACATGCTGCGTACGACAGCAGCGGACGAACAAGCGCCTTTCGCAGAGCCCATCTTGAATGTCCGTTCAGGAGAAAGAACGGGGCGGCCGGTGTGGGCCGATTGCTGCCGATGGCCGAATTCCCCATTGAGCGCTCCGGCGCGCGCCATATGAATCTGGCGCCGCCGCGCGGAATGGGGGCATTCCCAACTTCGCCACCTAAAAAAATCGACCGCCCCCGTATAAGTCGTCAACCACTCCAGCGCCAGCGTCCCTGCGCGACGAATATATAAATTCGCATGCGATTCCATCGGTACCGACGGATGGGGGAGTGCCGTGCTGCCTTCGACGACCGGGTTCGGCCACTTGCGGTCGGTAAGGCACGTCAGGGGTGGGCTGCCCAAGCAGCCGAAAATTTACACTGGTGAGTTTACTTTTCGTCCGGAAAACTACACTATGCGGTGTACTTCACCAAAGTCATCCCTGCGGGTCCACCCGGACCGGCCGACACCAGACCCATTTCCCAGCCGCACGTGCGTTGTCGGCTGAAGCTGAATGCCTGCCAACTGTCCGCGTCCGAGCCCGGCTTTATCGAATGAAATCATAGGAGAAACGCGAATGTACAAACCTCTTGATCAGCGGGGGCGCCGTATTGTCATTACCGGAGCCAATAGCGGCACCGGCAAGGAGGCGACCAGGCGATTGGTGGCGGCTGGTGCCGACGTCATCATGGCGGTACGCAGCGAGTCGAAAGGCGATGCCGCTCGCCGGGATATACGCAAGGAGTTTCCAGGGGCATCGATTGAGGTCCGCACGTTGGATCTCTCCAGCCTCGCGAGTGTGAGGAATTTTGGTCGCCAGTTGCTCGAGGAGGGACGCCCTCTCGACGTGCTCGTCAACAACGCAGGGATCATGATGCCGCCGACGCGTGTACTGAGCTCGGACGGATTCGAGCTACAGTTTGCGACCAATTTCCTGGGTCACTTCGCACTGACCAATCTGCTGTTGCCGCTTCTGCTTGAAGCGAAGTCTCCTCGCGTCGCCACGATGACAAGCAGCGCCGCAATTGGCGCCACAATCAATTTCGACGACTTTCAAGGCGAAAGATCGTACAAGCCCATGACGGCGTATGCGCAGTCCAAGCTGGCCTGCCTGCTGTTGGCGAATCGATTGGCGGAAATTGCGCGCGAGCGTGGCTGGCCCCTGCTCAGTACGAGTGCCCATCCAGGCCATACGCGCACCAATCTTCAGACGAGCGGTCCGAATATGGGTACTGATTCAACCCGCAAGAGGCTATCGTTCCGACTTGTACCGTCCATGGACGTGGAATGGGCCACGGACTCGCTCTTGCGCGCGGCAGTCGATCCCACAGCGACTCAGGGCGCATTCTACGGCCCACGTTTTCTGCTCGTCGGGAACTCGCACGTTGCCAAACAGCCCCGCTCCGCCAAGAGCGCGGATTCGATTCGCCTGTGGCAAGTAGCTGAAGCATTGACGGCGACGCGTCCACCGCAGGTGGGATGAGCACGCGCTGCGCGGCCAGCCGATCCTCGCAGTGAATTCTGTGCGACCTGGCGGTCGCTCGCGAAAGAGGGAGCGTGATTGCGGGTGATTGGATCAATCCGCGGCTACGCCGTCGACCGGCCGAGATGGGTCGATTGCTGCCGATGGCCGAATTTCCCATTGAGCGCTCTGGCGCGCGCCGACAGGAATCTGCCGCCGTCGCGCCACATGAGGCACGCTTGACTTCGACGCTTCAAAAGATCGACCGCCCCGTATAAGTCGTCAACCACTCGAGCGCCAGCGTCCCCGCCAGCGAGTTCCCGTTCGCATCCAGCCCCGGCGCCCACACGCACACGGCCATCTCCCCGGGCAGCACCGCGACGATCCCGCCGCCGACGCCGCTCTTCGCCGGCAACCCGACGCGATACACGAAATCGCCCGCCGCATCGTACGTCCCGCAGGTCAGCATCAGCGCCGACAGCCGCTTTGCCGAACTCGAATCGACGACCCGCTCGCCGGTCGCCGGCGCGACACCGCCATTCGCGAGGAACAGCGCGGCGGTGGCAAGCTCGACGCAGTTCATCTCGATCGCACATTGCCGGCAATACGCGTCGATCACCGTATCGGGCGGCATCTGCATGTTGCCGAAGCTCGCCATGAAATGCGCCATCGCGCGGTTGCGTTCCGCGTGCTGCAACTCCGACAACGCGACGCGCGAGTCGTAGTCGATGTCGTTCGAGCCGATCAGCCGCCGCACGAATTCGACGAGCGCCGTCTCGGCCTTCACGAAGCGGCGGCACAGCACGTCGGTGACCACCAGCGCGCCCGCATTGATGAACGGATTGCGCGGCTTGCCGCGCTCGCTTTCGAGCTGGACCAGCGAGTTGAACGCGGTGCCGGACGGCTCGCGGCCGACCCGTTCCCACAGCTCGTCGCCGAGCAGCTGGAACGCGAGCGTGCACGCGAACAGCTTCGAGATGCTCTGGATCGAGAAGCGCTCGTACGCATCGCCGACCGTGTAAACGTTTCCGTCGAGCGTCACGACGGCCATCCCGAACTTGTCGGCGGGCACTTTCGCGAGCTCGGGAATATAGTCGGCCACCCGCCCCTGGCCGATCCAGGGGGCGAGTTCGGTGTGGATGCGTTCGAGGATCGTCTGGTAATTCATCACGTCAGGCAGGGTAGAGGCACGGCCGGATTCCGGCGAGCCCGTATGGAACCGTCCCGGCGCCGATTCGTCAAGCGCGGCCGGAATCGCGCCCTTATTTTCAAGACCGGCAAACAGGCAGGCGGCGGGCGCAGTATCATGCGGTACGTTTCGGCCGAGGGCCGGCGTCCGGCACCGGCCGGCGCCGCCGCGGCTTTCCCGATGATCCGACCGCTACCCATGTCTTTTCGCATCCTGCTCGTCGAAGACGACACCCGCCTGTCCACGCTGATCGCCGGCTACCTGCGCAAGAACGACTATGAAGTCGACACCGTGCTGCATGGTGACGCCGCGGTGCCGGCGATCCTGTCCATTCGTCCCGATCTCGTCATCCTCGACGTGAACCTGCCGGGCAAGGACGGCTTCGAAATCTGCCGCGAGGCGCGCAAGCAGTACGACGGCGTGATCATCATGGTGACGGCGCGCGACGAGCCGTTCGACGAGCTGCTCGGCCTCGAATTCGGCGCGGACGACTACGTGCACAAGCCGGTCGAGCCGCGCATCCTGCTCGCGCGGATCAAGGCGCAACTGCGCCGTGCGCCCGCGCGCGCGGCCGAGAGCACCGCGTCGCAGCCGGAGCGCTACGCGTTCGGCAAGTTCTCGATCGACCGCACCGACCGCACCGTCGTGCTGCCCGACGGCAGCACGCCCGATCTGACGTCGGCCGAATTCGACCTGCTGTGGGCGCTGGTGTGTCATGCGGGCGAAGTCGTCAGCCGCGACGATCTGATGCTGCAGCTGCGCGGCGTCGAATTCGACGGCCTCGACCGCACGATCGACGGGCGCATCTCGAAGCTGCGCCGCAAGCTGCGCGACGACGCGAGCAACCCGCAGCGGATCAAGACGATCCGCAGCAAGGGTTATCAATTCAGCAAGCACGCGTGGGAATGACGCCGCGCTCGCGCGCCGCCGTCACGTTCCGCGCGGGCATTCCGCCCGCGGGCCGGGAGCCGCGATGATTCGACGAACCCGTTCGCACCCCGATGCACCGCCGCTGCCCACACTGCGCTACGTCAAATGGCGCTGGCTGCATTTCCGGCGCGCGTGGACCGACACACGCGCCGACCGCATACCGAGCTGGTCGCGCCTGTACCTGCGCACCTACCTGCATCTGCTCGGCCTCGTGTTGCTGACCGCGCTGGTGCCCGCGCTCGCGCTGTGCGTCGAATTGTCGCCGCAGGTCGTGTGGCATGCGTTCGACTCGCTGCCGGGCGACATCTGGATCGTGCTCGCGTTCGTGTTCACCGCGCCCGCGCTCGCCGCGTACCGGTGGATGCGGCCGGTCTGGTCGGATCTCGTGATGGTGCGCGAGCGCGCGATCGACTTCACCGGCGGGCGCTTCAACACGCGCGCGCGCGAATCGCACAGCGTGATCATCGGCCCGCTGGCGCGCACGCTGAATGCGCTCGCGATGCGCATGGAGCGGCTGATCGCCGCGCAGCGCGATCTGACGAACGGAATCTCGCACGAGTTGCGCACCCCGCTCGCGCGTGTGCGCTTCGCGCTCGAAATGCTGCGCGAACCGGGTTCGGCGGCCGAATACCAGGGCGCACTCGAGAGCATCGCGCAGGACGTGACCGAGCTCGAGGAGCTGATCGACATGAGCCTCACGTATGCCCGGCTCGAATACAGCTCGCTGCAGTCGAATCTCGAGATGACGGCGCCCGTCGCGTGGTTCGAGCACCAGGTGAACGACGCGCAACTGCTGTATCCGGACCGGGCGATCGAGTCGCGCATCGAGATCGGAGCGGATTTGCGCGTGAAGATGGACCGGCGGCTGATGTCGTATGCGATGCGCAACCTGTTGCGCAACGCGAGCAAGTACGCGAAATCGCGGATCGTCGTCGGAATCTCGCTCGTGCACGGCAACATCGGCATCTTCGTCGAGGACGACGGCCCGGGCGTGCCCGAGAGCGAGCGCGAACGGATCTTCGACGCGTTCGTGCGCCTCGACCGTCGCACCGGCGGCTACGGGCTCGGCCTGTCGATCACGCGACAGGTGCTCCACGCGCACAACGGCCGGATCGCGGTCGTCGATCCGGTCGAACTCGGCGGCGCGCGATTCGAGATCAGCTGGCCGGTCTAGCACGACGTCGCGCGAGGCCCGACCCGCGGCCACCGTGAAGTCGACGGCTGCCGCCAGGACGGCGCCACGGATGCCGCCGCAGCGGCATCCGCGCATGCTCAATAAGTACGGCCGAGCTGCAGGTAGAAGTTGCGTCGGCCGCTGGGGGCGAGCGCCACGCCGATATAGACGGGCCCGAATGCGGTCGACAGGCTCGTGAAGAACGTGTAGCTCTGCTTGAGCGCGCCGCCGCCGATCTTCTGGCCGCTCGACCAGACGTTGCCGACTTCCGCGCTGGCGCCCACCGACAGCGCCTTGACCGGCGATGCGTTGAACGTCATCAGCTGGTTCATGTACGTGATCTGCCCGTACGCGAGCTCGTTGCCGTTCAACTGGTCGGCCGCATAGGCGGACAGATGCTGGAAGCCGCCGAGCGTGAAGTTGAACGCATTGATCAGGTTGGTGCCGCCGATGCTCTTGCCGCCTTCGATCGTCGCGCTGACGCTGTGCCGGCCGAACTGCTGCGCGATCATCGCCTTGCCGTAGATCTCGGTGTAAGGCGCGTTGCTGATCCCGTCGGCGAAATCCTGCGCCGAGCCGCCGTTGCGCGACACCAGCGAGCGTTCGACCCGCAGTTCGCCGAAATAACCCTTGCGCGGGAACATCGGATCGTCGAGTTGATCGATGACGAGCCGCGCCCGCGCGATCAGCGCCTGCGACGTGAAGCTCGGCCACAGCAGCGCCTGGCCGCTGCCGTCGTCGAACGGCACGTTGTAGGTGGGCGAGCCGTGGCCGGTCACGTAGCCGAGACCGATGCGGAAATCGCCGAGCCGCGCGATCGGCAGGCCGAGGTCGATCCCGGCGCGCGCCGTCTGCATCAGGTACTGCGTGATCTTCACGTCGCCGGAGTCGTCGTACAGGTTCGCGTAGCGACGCTGATATTCCGCGTACGGCGACAGGTAGACGCCGTACGCGGTCGACAGCGGCTGGCGCAATTCGACGCGCGCCGACTGCAGGTCGCTGCCGATCGTCGTGTCCGCGCGGAATTCGAGCCCCGATTCCGTGAGCCACGGCCGCCGGTAGCCGACGTGCAGGCGGAAGCCGCCTTCGTCGGTCGAACTGCTCGACATGCCGAGCCCGAACAGCAGGAAGTTGGGCCCCCAGTACTTCTCGCGCGCGTCGATCTCGAGCACGTTGTCGTCGCCGCGGCTGACGATCTGCTGCGTGACGCTCTCGAAGTTGCCGCCGGTCGTGAGGCCGAGCAGGTCCTGGCTGACGGTCTTCGGATCATAGATGTCGCCCGGTTTCACGTGCAGCGCGTTGCTGACGACGCGCTTCGGCACGCCGCCGCTGGTCTTGATGTCGATGCGCGTGATCCGGATCGGCGGCGGCAGCGGCTGCGCATGTGAGGACCGGTAGGCCGCGTACTGTTCCGGCGTGAGCGCGAACCGCCGCAGCTTCGGCAGCGCCGCGGTCGCGGCGGCCGCGCCGGCGGCGATCGCCTGCTTCGCGTTCTGGAAATCGGTGAACGCGAGCGAGCCGAGGTCCGGCGTGAGCAGCACGTCCCGCGCGTCGAGCTGCTTGCGCTGCGCGGTCACGTTCTGGCGGATCAGGATGCCGACCATCTGCTGCATCACGTCGGCCGGCGACGCGAGCGCGTCGAGCGGACGCAGTTGCGAGCCGATGTCGACGGCGATCACGACGTTGGCGCCCATCTGCCGCGCGGTGTCGACGGGCAGGTTGCTGACGAGGCCGCCGTCCACGAGCGCGCGCCCGTTGATCTCGGCCGGCGCGAACAGGCCCGGCATCGCCATGCTCGCGCGAATCGCGAGCGGCAGCGAGCCGTGGTCGAGCACGACCATCTGGCCCGTCTGCAGGTCGGTCGCGACCGCGCGGTACGGGATCGGCAGCTGGTCGAACGGCTGGTTGGTCGGCACGGCGGCCGTCCAGTTCGCGAGCAGCGCCTGCAGCCGGTTGCCCTGGACGAGGCCGACCGGCGCCTTGACGCCCTTCTTGCCGAAGCCGAGCGTCAGCCCGTTGATGTACAGGCGTTCGTCCTCGCGGCTGGTTTGCGGCAGGTCCGCGCGGTCCGTCACGTCGAACGCGATATCCGCCAGGTTGACCTCCGACAGCCGCCTCTGCATCTCGTCGGCCGCCATCCCGCTCGCATACAGGCCGCCGACCACGGCGCCCATGCTGGTGCCCGCGATGCAGTCGATCGGAATCCGGTTGTCCTCCAGGACTTTCAGGACCCCGAGGTGTGCATAGCCGCGCGCACCGCCGCCGGACAGCACGAGGCCGATCGACGGGCGGCCGGCCGGGCCGCCGTCGGCCGTGCAGGTGTGCGCGGACGCAGCGGGTGCGGTGGGCGCGGCGGGCGTTGCGGCGGCCGGCGCGTTGGCTGCCGCCGCAACGGTCTGGGCAGCGGCGGATTCGGCGGCCGGCAGCGGTTGCGCGGCGACCGTGCAGCACCAGAAGGCAACGAGCGTCGTGCAGAGCGGGCGCAGCGGCGCCCAGCGGAAGAAAACGGTCGCTGTCATGGTGAAGATACCTGGCGTGATCGTGCGTCTGAGGCCTGCCGGGAGCAGGCAAGACCGAGAGATTACCGTGTTTTACAGGCCCGACGCGAGAGGCCGTTGCGTAGCCGGACGTGCTCGAAACGCCACATTCGGCAAATTCGTCGCGAAAAAATCATGGGAATTGCCTAAAGTATCGGAACGATTTGCCGCTAAGCTCGTGATGGGGCGGTATGGACGCGCGGCAAAAAGTGCGGCGCGGCTGTCCCGGCCCGTTCCCTCACCAAGGTTTGATATGTCGACACCGCTGTTCGGAAAGTTGTTTGCGCAACCCGTTGCGATCGACCCGGGAACGGCGAGTACGCGGATCTATACGCATGAACGCGGCGTGGTGCTGAACCAGCCGTCGGTCGTGTGCTTCCGCAAGGGCGGCGCGAGCGACGCGCGGCCGACGCTCGAGGCCGTCGGCGAGTTGGCCAAGGCGCTGCTCGGCCGCGAACCGGGGCATCTGGAAGCCGTGCGGCCCATGCGCCACGGCGTGATCGCGGACGCGCACGCGGCCGAGCAGATGATCCGCAGCTTCATCGACATGTCGCGCACCCGCTCGCGCTTCGGCCGCCGCGTCGAGGTCACGTTGTGCGTGCCGTCCGACGCGACGGCCGTCGAGCGCCGCGCGATCCGCGAGGCCGCGTTCGCGGCCGGCGTATCGGAGGTCGAACTGATCGAGGAGTCGCTCGCGGCCGGGCTCGGCGCGGGCTTGCCGGTGACCGAGCCGGTCGGCTCGATGGTCATCGACATCGGCGGCGGGACCACCGAAGTCGCGGTCATCGCGCTCGGCGGCATCGTCTACCGCGAGGCGATCCGCGTCGGCGGCAGCCAGTTCGACGCGGCGATCGTCAACCATGTCCGCAACCTGTACGGCGTGCTGCTCGGCGAACAGACGGCGGAGCACGTGAAGAAGACGATCGGCTCGGCCACCAGCGCGGTGCCGCGCACGTCGACCCGCGCCGTCGGCCGCAGCATCGGCGACGGCCTGCCGCGTTCGGTCGAGCTGTCCAACCACGACGTCGCGGACGCGCTGGCCGCGCCGCTCAAGCAGGTGATCGGCGCGGTGAAGTCGGTGCTGGAAAACGCGCCGGCCGAACTCGTGACCGACATTGCGAATCGCGGCGTGGTGCTCACCGGCGGCGGCGCGCTGCTCGCCGATCTCGAGCGCCTGCTGTACGACGAGACCGGGCTGGTCGCGCGGATCGCCGACGAGCCGGCCACCTGCGCGGTGCGCGGCGCCGGCGAGGCGATGGGGCGGCTCGCGATGTGCCCGGCCGATTGAGCCCGGGCGGTGCCGGTTTCGCGGCGCGGCGCATCCTTCACATTCTTTCGATCTCCCTATGGCCGGCCTGCGTGGCCGGCATCGGTTCGTCGCATGGACAGGCGCGAGCGCGCCGTGCTAGCGTGACGCGCCCGTCGTGACGTGCCCGTTCGGGGCCGGGCCGGCCGATGCGCCCGACGACACCTGAGAGACCGAATACCTTGAAATATCGAACCAAACGGAGCTTTGCGGCCCGGGCCGGCCGCGTGCTGGCCGTCGTTGCGTGCGTCTGGGCCGCGGCGGCGGCCGCGATCGTAATCCATGGCATGCGGATGCCGAGCGACCCGGCGGACGTCGCCGTGATCTTCGGCAACGCGCTCGACGACACCGGCGCGCCGAAGCCCGTGCTCGCGGCCCGGCTCGATGTGGGCGTGCGCTGCTATCGCGCGGGGCAGTGCCCGGCGTTTCTGGTCAGCGGCGCGATCGACGGCCCCGGGCTGAACGAGGCGACCGCGATGCGCGACTACCTCGTTGCGCGCGGCGTGCCGACGGACCGGATCGCCGTCGACGACCAGGGCGACAACACGCTCGCGACCGCACAGCACACGCTGGCCTACCTGCACGCGCATCGCCTGTCGCGGGTGCTGATCGTCAGCCAGTATTACCACCTTGCGCGGGCGCGTCTCGCGTTCGAGCGCGTCGGCATTGCGCGGTCGAACATCTCCGCCGCGTATCCGCGCCGCTTTCAGTGGCGCGATGTCTATTCGAGCTGGCGCGAGGTGCCGGCCTACGCGGTGTATGCGGTGCGGCTGTGGGTGAATCCCGATGCGCGGCCGATTTCGTTTCGACCGATGCTTTATTTGATGCGGCTGTTTTCGTGAGGCGACGGCGCCGGGAGCGCGCGCTTCCAATCGGCGTGGCTTCCTTCCCCCTCCAGTTGCCTACCGTCTCGTGTCGGCGGTGCGAACGTCATTGACACCGGACGAACGATAACGATTTGCGTTGTCGCTTCATTTCAGGACGAAAATCGAAGCAATGCCCGTGATTGTTTGAAAATCCACATTCGCATGCCAATTTGGCAAATGCGGATGAGTCGTATTGGCGATTCGCGATGTTAAATATATTGCACTGCAAAATTCA
Organism: Burkholderia orbicola; assembly: GCF_900100915.1. Lineage (NCBI taxonomy): Bacteria > Pseudomonadati > Pseudomonadota > Betaproteobacteria > Burkholderiales > Burkholderiaceae > Burkholderia > Burkholderia orbicola. The sequence goes on from NZ_FNKW01000002.1 coordinate 2,622,311, forward strand.
CATATTCTGGGTCAAGGCGATATATCAGTGTTTTCACGGATGCGGCGCATCCGATATCTTTGAGAAATGTCAAAAAGCACCGGCGAAAAACGTGCCGGATGTTATTGCCACGAGCCTGTCGGGGAGTAAAAAGTACATATCCCTTGGCCCTTGATCCGACGGGGAAATATCGACTGGAAAACGGCTCGAGTTTGATATAGCCTTGTCTGATAAAAGCAGGGCGGTAATCAAATCAACCAGAAAGTCGCTGCAAAAATACAGGGGCCACCATCATGTCATTCGACTAGTTTCGAACCTGCATTCCCGGGTTGTTAAAAAATTCATCCATGAATCAACCGACATCGCGTCGCGATTGCCGGAGCGGACGCTTTTATCCGTGATTTTCTGCCGTGCGTCAGTCGGTGTGGCCGCAATACCAATACCAAAGCCGAAATCAATAACGAGGGAAAGCATGACTATTGCGCGTTCGAAAAAAGCGGGTGAGCCGTTTCCGAGACTGCTGTTGCCCACGGGCGTGTTTCTGGCGCTGTCGGGCGCGGGCATCGTTCCCGCCCACGCGACCTGCAGCACGGCGGGCACCACGGTGACCTGTTCCGGCGTCGCGAATCCGCTGGCGCCCAGTTATTCGAACAGCGCCAACAACCTGAACGCGACGGTCAACCCCGGTGCGAGCGTCGGCGTGCTGCTCGGCGTCGGCGGCACGGCGATGTCGCTGACCGGCAATAACGTCACGCTGACCAACAACGGCACGATCGACCCGTCGGCGCTCGGCTCGGGGCTCGGCGTGCTGTCGAGCGGCACGGTGGTCGGCAACGCGGCGGCGAGCACCACGACCGTGACCAACAACGGCACGATGATGGGCTCGACCGGCGTCGCGATCAGCGGCGTGACGGGCATGGCGCTGTCGGTTCAAAACGGCGCGGGCGGCACGTCGACGATTACGAATACGGGTACGATCGGCTCCTCCCCGCTGGTCGGCGCGACCCTCGTCGGCGCCGATGCGCCGGTGGTCGCCGCGTACGGCGGCGGCACGGTCAACATGACGAACAGCGGAACGATCACCGGTCGCGTGTCGTTGGGGTCGAGCGGCACACCGGGACAGGGCAATACGTTCACCAACTCGGGCACGATCAACGGCGGCGTGTCGATGGGGGCGAACAGCACGAATACGTTCAATGCCGTGACGGGCTCGTCGGTCAACACGGCCGGTGGCACCGGCGGCGCATTCAACATCACGGTCGGGCCGGTCACGCTCGGCGTGGCGGCAACCGGCGTGGTCGACGGCGGCGCGGGCGGCAACAACACGCTCAACCTGCAGCAGGGAACTGCGGCGAACGGCACGATCGCGGCCAACAACTACATCAACTTCAATCACCTCGACGTCACGAGCGGCAACTGGACGATCAACGGCGCGTCCACCGCGCAGGACGCGACGCTGTTGGGCGGCGTGGCGATCATCAACAACAACGCGTCGCTCGGCACCGGTACCGTCACGGGCAACGGCGGCGCGTTGCAGGCCGGCACGACGGGACTCAACGTCTCCAACAACGTGTCGCTTGGCGCGGGCGGCCTGACGGTGCAGGGTGCGACCGGCCTGACGCTGTCCGGCGGGGTGTCGGGTGTCGGCGCGCTGACGAAGAACGACGGCGGCACGCTGACGCTGTCCGGCGCGAACAGCTACACGGGCGCCACGAACCTGAACGCCGGCGGCCTGGTGGTCGGCAACAATTCGGCGCTCGGCATCGGCGCGCTGAACGTCAACGCGTCGGCGGCGCTCGACGCGAGCACGAACGTGACGCTCGCCAACACGGTCAATCTTGCCACCGGCTCGACGCTGACGCTCGGCGGCAGCAACGACCTCGGGCTGACCGGCACGATCAGCGGCAGCGGCGGCCTCACGAAGAACGGCGCGGCAACCACGACGCTGAGCGGCGTGAATACGTATACGGGCGATACGACCATCAACAGCGGCACGCTCGCGCTGAACGGAGCCGGCAGCCTGTCGGCGACCGGCACGGTCAACCTGACCGGTGCGGGCGCAACGTTCGACGTGACCGGTGCGTCGGGCGCGCGGACCATCGGCTCGCTGGCCGGCGCGGCCGGCACGAACGTGACCCTCGGCGCCAATTCGCTGACGCTCAACGGCAGTGGCAATGCGACCTATGCCGGCACGATCGGCGGGTCCGGCAGCGTGACGCTGTCGGGCAGCGGCACGCAATCGCTGACGGGCTCGAACGTGTACACGGGCGGCACCAACCTGAACGGCGGCAACCTCGTCGTCGGCAGCAATACGTCGCTCGGCATCGGCGCGGTGAACGTGAACGGCTCGTCGACGCTCGATGCGACCACCAACGTGACGCTCGCGAACGGCGTCAACCTCGCGACGGGCACGACGCTGACCCTGGGCGGCAGCACCGATCTCGGCCTCGGCGGCGTGGTTTCCGGCGGCGGCGGTCTCGTGAAGAACGGTGCGGCGACGCTCACGCTGTCGGGCGCGAACAACTATGCAGGCGGCACGACGCTGAATGCCGGCGGACTGGTGCTCGGCAACGGCTCGGCGCTCGGCACCGGCGCGCTGACCGTCGGCGGCTCGGCGACGCTCGATGCGAACACGAACCTCACGGTCGGCAATGCGATCGATATCGGGACGGGCAATACGCTGACGCTCGGCGGCAGCAACGCGCTCGGGCTGAGCGGTGCGATTTCCGGCGCGGGTGCGCTCGTGAAGAACGGTGCGGCGACCACGACGCTGACGGGGGCGAACACGTACACCGGCGGCACGACGGTCAACGCCGGCACGCTGGCGATCGGCGCGGGCGGCAGCCTGTCGTCCACGGGGACGGTGAACCTGGTCAATCCGGGGGCCGCACTGGACATCAGCGCGGGCAGCGCGCAGTCGATCGGCGCGCTGTCGGGCGGCATCGGCACGAGCGTGAGCCTCGGCGCCAACGCGCTGACGCTGGGTGGGACCGCGAGCGGCACGTTCAGCGGCACGATCGGCGGCACCGGCAGCCTGACGCTGGCGGGTACCGGCACGCAGACGCTGAACGGCGCAAATACCTACACCGGCGGGACGAACCTCAATAGCGGCAGTCTCGTGCTCGGCAACAACGGGGCGCTGGGCGCCGGCGCGCTGAACGTCGGCGGCTCGGCCACGCTCGATACGAACGCGAGCCTGACGGTCGGCAATGCAATCAATCTCGGCACGGGTGCTGCACTGACGCTGGGGGGGAGCAACAACCTCGCACTGGGCGGCGCGATTTCCGGCGCGGGCAGCCTCGTGAAGGACGGTGCGGCTACCACCACGCTGACCGGCGTGAATACCTACACGGGCGGCACGACGATCAACGGCGGCACGCTGGCGATCGGGGCGGGCGGTAGTCTCGCATCGACCGGCACGATGAACCTCGCAGGCGCCGGTGCGACGCTGGACCTGAGCGCCGCGACGGGCGGCCAGACGCTCGGTGCGCTGTCGGGTGTCACGGGTACGAACCTCAACCTCGGCGGCAACGCACTGACGCTGGGCGGGACCGCCAGCGGCACGTTCAGCGGTGCGATCGGCGGCACCGGCAGCCTGACGCTCGCGGGCACCGGCACGCAGACGCTGAATGGCGCGAGCACCTATTCCGGCGGGACGAACCTCAATAGCGGCAGCCTTGTGCTCGGCAACAGCGGGGCGCTTGGCGCCGGTGCACTGAACGTCGGCGGCTCGGCCACGCTCGATACGAACACGAACCTCACGGTCGGCAATGCGATCGATATCGGGACGGGCAATACGCTGACGCTCGGCGGCAGCAATGCGCTCGGGCTGAGCGGGACGATTTCCGGCGCGGGTGCGCTCGTGAAGAACGGCGCGGCGACCACGACGCTGACGGGCGCGAACACGTACACGGGCGGCACGACGATCAATGCCGGCACGCTGGCGGTGGGCGCGGGCGGCAGCCTCGCATCGACCGGCGCGATGAACCTGGCAGGCGCCGGCGCGACGCTGGATCTGAGCGGCGCGGCGGGCGGGCAGACGCTCGGCGCGCTGTCGGGCGTCGCGGGAACCAACGTCAACCTGGGCGGCAACGCACTGACGCTCGGCGGCACGGCCAGCGGCACGTTCGGCGGGGTGATCGGCGGCACCGGCGGTCTCACGTTGTCGGGCACCGGCACGCAGACGCTGTCCGGCGCGAACACCTATACGGGCGGCACGACGATCGGCGGCGGCAGCACGCTGGCACTGGGCGCGGGCGGCAGCCTGGCGTCGACCGGCACGGTGAACCTGGCCGGGTCGGGTGCGACGTTCAACCTGGGTGGCGCATCGGGCGCGCAGACGATCGGCGCACTGACCGGTGTGGCCGGCACGAACGTGAACCTCGGCGGCAACGGGCTGACGCTGAGCGGCGCGGGCAACTACGCGTTCGGCGGCGCGATCGGCGGCACGGGTGGCCTGACGCTGGCCGGCGCGGGTACGCAAACGCTGACGGGCGCGAACACCTACACGGGCGGGACGACGATCGGCGGCGGCAGCACGCTCGCACTCGGCGCAGGCGGCAGCCTCGCGGCGACCGGTGCCGTGAACCTCGCGGCCGCGGGGGCGACGTTCGACGTGAGCGGCGCGTCGGGCGCGCAGACGATCGGCGCGCTGACCGGCGCGACCGGCACGAACGTGGCGTTGGGCGCGAATGCGCTGACGCTGAACGGCAGCGGCAACAACACGTTCGGCGGCGCGATCGGCGGGACGGGCGCGGTGACGTTCGCTGGCACCGGCACGCAGACGCTGACGGGGGCGAACACGTACACGGGCGGCACGACGATCGACGGCGGCAGTACACTGGCACTCGGCGCGGGCGGCAGCCTTGCATCGACGGGCGCGGTGAATCTCGCGGGCACCGGTGCGACGTTCGACGTGAGCGGTGCGACGGGCGCGCAAACGGTCGGCGTGCTGACCGGCGCAGCCGGCACGAGCGTGAACCTCGGCGGCAACGCGCTGACGCTGAACGGCAGCGGCAACAACACGTTCGGCGGCACGATCGGCGGGACGGGTGGCCTGACGCTGGCGGGGACCGGCACACAAACGCTGACGGGTGCGAACACGTACACGGGCGGCACCACGATCGGCGGCGGCAGCACGCTGGCACTTGGCGCGGGCGGCAGCCTCGCGTCGACGGGCGCGGTGAACCTCGCGGGCGCGGCTGCGACGTTCGACGTGAGCGGTGCGACGGGCGCACAGACGGTCGGCGCGCTCACCGGTGTGGCCGGCACGAACGTGAATCTCGGTGCAAATGCGCTGACGCTGAACGGCAGCGGTAACAACACGTTCGGCGGCATGATCGGCGGCACGGGCGGCGTGACGTTTGCCGGCACCGGCACGCAGACGCTGACGGGCGCGAACACCTACACCGGCGGCACGACGATCAACGGCGGCAGTACGCTCGCGCTTGGCGCGGGCGGCAGTCTCGCGTCGGGCAGTGGGGTGAATCTTGCGGGGGCCGGTGCGACGTTCGACGTGAGCGCCGCGACGGGCGCGCAGACGCTCGGCACGCTGTCGGGCGCGGCCGGCACCAACGTGAACCTCGGCGCGAACGCGTTGATGCTGAACGGCAGCGGCAACGGTACGTTCGGCGGCGTGATCGGCGGGACGGGCGGCGTGACGCTGGCGGGGACCGGCACACAAACGCTGACGGGCGCGAATACGTACACGGGCGGCACGACGATCAACGGCGGCAGCACGCTGGCACTCGGTGCAGGCGGCAGCCTCGCGGCGACCGGTGCCGTGAACCTCGCGGGCACGGGGGCCACGTTCGATCTGGGCGGCGCATCGGGCGCGCAGACGATCGGTTCGCTGGCCGGTGCAGCCGGCACGAATGTGAACCTCGGCGGCAACGCGCTGACGCTGAGCGGCAACGGCAGCAGCACGTTCGGCGGCGCGATCGGCGGCACCGGCGGCCTGACGTTGTCGGGCAGCGGCACGCAGACGCTGACGGGCGCGAACACGTATACCGGCGGCACGACGATCAGCGGCGGCGGCACGCTGGCGCTGGGTGCGGGCGGCAGCCTCGCATCGACGGGCGCGGTGAACCTCACCGGCGCCGGTGCGACGCTCAATCTGAGCGGTGCGACGGGCGCGCAGACGATCGGCACACTGGCTGGCGCGGCCGGCACGAACGTGAATCTCGGCGCGAATGCGCTGACGCTGAATGGCGCCACCAACGGTACGTTCGGCGGCACGATCGGTGGAACGGGCGGTGTGACGGTCGCCGGCACGGGCACGCAAACGCTGACGGGCGCGAACACGTACACGGGCGGCACGACGATCAACGGCGGCAGCACGCTCGCGCTCGGCGCGGGCGGCAGCCTCGCGTCGGGCGGCACCGTGGATCTCGCGGGCACCGGCGCGACGTTCGACGTGAGCGGCGCAACGGGCGCGCAGACGCTCGGCACGCTGACCGGCGCGGCCGGCACGAACGTGAATCTCGGCGCGAATGCGCTGACGTTGAATGGCAGCGGCAACGGTACGTTCGGCGGCACGATTGGCGGAACGGCAGGCGTGACGTTCGCCGGCACGGGCACACAAACGCTGACGGGCGCGAACACGTACACGGGCGGCACGACGATCAACGGCGGCAGCACGCTTGCGCTGGGAGCGGGTGGCAGTCTCGCGTCCGGTAGCGCGGTGAATCTCGCGGGCACCGGTGCGACGTTCGACGTGAGCGGTGCGACGGGCGCGCAGACGATCGGCACACTGGCTGGCGCGGCCGGCACGAACGTGAATCTCGGCGCGAATGCGCTGACGCTGAACGGCAGCGGCAACACCACGTTCGGCGGCACGATCGGCGGAACGGGCGGTGTGACGCTGGCCGGCACCGGCACGCAGACGCTGACGGGTGCGAACACGTACACGGGCGGCACGACAATCAACGGCGGCAGCACACTCGCACTCGGCGCGGGCGGCAGCCTCGCGTCGACGGGCGCGGTGAATCTCGCGGGTACCGGCGCCACGTTCGACGTGAGCGGTGCGACCGGCACGCAAACGGTCGGTGCGCTGTCGGGGGCGGCCGGCACGAACGTGAATCTCGGTGCGAATGCACTGGCGCTGAACGGCAGCGGCAGCAGTACGTTCGGCGGCACGATCGGTGGCGCGGGCGGTGTGACGGTGGCGAGCGGCACGCAGGTGCTGACCGGCGACAACACGTACACGGGCGGCACCACGATCGCGGCCGGCGGCACGCTGCAGCTCGGCAACGGCGGCACGTCGGGTAGCGTGGCCGGCAACGTCGTCGACAACGGTGCGCTGATCGTCAATCAATCGGGCAATGTGACGATCGCGAGCGTGCTGTCCGGCACCGGCTCCCTCACCCAGGCCGGCAGCGGACAACTGACCCTGACCGGCACGAGCACGCTGAGCGGCCCGACCACGGTCGGTGCGGGCACGCTGGCCGTCAACGGTTCGCTCGGCCAGTCGACCGTCACCGTGCAGAACGGCGCGACGCTGACGGGCACCGGCACGATCGGCGGCCTCGTGGTGCAGGGCGGCGCGACGGCGGCCGCCACGCAACCGGGCGCGGCGCTGAACGTGGGCGGCAACGTCACGTTCCAGCCGGGTTCGATGTTCCAGGTCGCCGCCACGCCGCAGCAAAGCGGCAGTCTCGCGGCGAGCGGCACGGCGACGCTGAACGGCGGCACCGTGCAGGTGCTCGCGAACCAGAGCGGCTACCAGCCGAGCACGACGTACACGATCCTCAGCGCGTCGTCGGGCGTGCAGGGCGCGTTCACCCAGGTGAGCGCGAACTACGCGTTCCTGACGCCGACCCTCAGCTACGATCCGGGTCACGTCTATCTGCGGCTGGTTCAGAACGGCACGTCGCTGCCCGACGTCGCGACGACGCCGAACCAGCGCTCGGTCGCGACCGCGGTGGCCGCGCTCGGCACCGGCAATCCGCTGTACGACACGGTGCTGACGACCGACGCGCCGACCGCACGCCGCGCGTACGGGCTGCTCGGCGGCGAACTGCAGGCGAGCCTGAAGAGCATGCTGCTGCTCGACAGCCGCTATGTGCGCGACGCGGTGACCGATCGCGTCCGTCAGGGCCTCGCGCCCGGATCGGGCCCGCTCGCGGCCCTGTCGTCGGGCGGCGCCGCGCTGTGCGGCGACAACACGGCCGGCGTGGTCGACCCGACGCTGCCGCCGGAACGCCGGATCGGTTCGCGCGACGGGTGCTACGGCGGGACGCCTTATCAGCCGGTCGTCTGGGGGCAGGCGTTCGGCGGCCGCAGCAGGCTCGCCGGCGATGGCAACGCGTCGTCGATCAACCGCAGCATGACGGGCTTCATCGCCGGCGCCGACATGGCGCTCAACGACAAGTGGCGCGCGGGTCTGGCCGCCGGTGTCACGCACAGCTCGCTCGACAACGACCAGAGTTCGTCGGCAGCGGTGAACAGCTACTACCTGTCGCTGTACGGCGGCGCGCAGTACGGCGCGCTCGGCGTGCGCGGCGGCGCGTCGTACACGTGGTATCGCATCAACAGCGACCGCTATCCGGGCTTCGCGGGCTTCTCGGATCACGACTCGGCCGGCTACAACGCGAATTCGGCGCAGGTGTTCGGCGAAGTCGGCTACGCGCTGCCGGTCGGGCCGGTCGCGATCGAGCCGTTCGCGGGCCTCGCGTATGTGAACCTGCATACCGACGGCTATACCGAAACCGGCGGCGCGGCGGCCCTGCGTGCCGGCGGCGAGACGACCCACGTCGGCTTCTCGACGCTCGGCCTGCGCGCGGCGTCGCAACTCGGCCCGATCGCGAGCGGCACGTTCACCGCGCGCGGGACGGTCGGCTGGCGGCATGCGTTCGGCAACGTGCGGCCGTCGTCGGCGTTCACGTTCGCGAACGGTGGCACGTCGTTCCAGGTGTCGGGCGTGCCGATTGCGCGCGACAGCGCGGTGCTCGAAGCCGGCATTGACGCGAACATCACGAAGCGCCTGACGCTCGGCCTCACGTACAGCGGCCAGTACGGCAGCGGCGTGCGCGACAACGCGATCCTCGGCAACATCCTGTGGAAATTCTGACCGGCAACTGAGGTGCCGTGCGCGGCGCGCTGCGACGAAGCAACGTCGCAGCGCGCCGCGGCCGTTTCGGCGCTGCGCACGTTCGCCGTTCTGGCCTATCCTGTGCGAAACACGCGACGCGCGCCGCGCGTTGCGCCTCGACACAGGAGCATCGATGCCGAATCACGCCGAAGCCACGACGACGCAGGCGCCGCAAGTCGCGCCGGTTCCCCCGACCCCCGCGTCGGGTCCCGCTTTCATCGCGCCCGAAGCCGATCCGCAGGTCCTCGCGCGCAACAACCAGTACGTGCTGAAATCCGGCGACGCGTTCGTGGTCAGCGACGCGCTCGGCGACATCGGCGGGCATGACGACGGCCTGTTCGTCGACGACATGCGCGTGCTGTCGAAATGGCGCCTGACGTTCGGCGGCCGCGCGCCGTCGCTGCTGTCGGGCGCGACGAGCGCCGACAACGCGTCGTTCACCGCGCACCTGACGAACCGCCCGCTGCCGCCGCTTGGCGGCCACGAGACGCCCGAGGGCGTGATCCACATCGAGCGGCTGCGCGTGCTCGCCGGCGACGTGCTGTACGAAGCGCTGACGCTGACGAACTACGGCGCGAGCGAAGCCGAGGTGCCGCTGTCGCTGTCGTTCGCGGCCGATTTCAAGGACATGTTCGAAGTGCGCGGCACGCAGCGGCCGAAGCGCGGCACGGTGGGCGCGCCGCGCGTCGACGCGGGTGCGGTGCGGCTGCGCTACGACGGCCTCGACGGCGTCGAGCGCAACGTGACCGTGCATTTCTCGCCGGCGCCGGACGCGCTGTCGGTCGATCGTGCCGACTACACGCTGACGATCCCCGCGCAGGCGTGCGTGTCGATCTACCTGACCGTCGACGCGACGCTCGGGCCCGCGCAGGCCGAAGGGCCCGGTTGCGGCCGCGTCGCGTTGCGCACCGCGCTCGTCGGCGTGCATCGCGAGATGCGGACGCGGCGCGAGTCGATGGCGCGCGTGAACACCGGCAATCCGCTGTTCGACGCGTGGCTCGATCGTTCGCTCGCGGATCTCGGGCTGCTCACGACGCAGCTCGACACGGGGCCGTACCCGTATGCGGGCATTCCGTGGTTCTCGACGCCGTTCGGCCGCGACGCGATCATCACGTCGCTGCAGATGTTGTGGCTGCAGCCATCGCTCGCGCGCGGCGTGCTGCGTTTTCTCGCCGAGCACCAGGCGCGCGAGACCTCCGCGTTCCGCGACGCGGAGCCCGGCAAGATCATGCACGAGTTCCGCCGCAGCGAGATGGCCGCGACCGGCGAGGTGCCGTTCGCGCTGTACTACGGCGGCGTCGATACGACTCCGCTGTTCATCGTGCTCGCGGGCGCCTATGCCGAACGTACCGGCGACGACGCGCTGATCGACGAGCTGTGGCCCGCGCTCGAGCGCGCCGCGCAATGGGTGATCGACAAGTGCGACCGCAATCCGTACGGGCTACTCGATTACCAGCGCACGTCGGAGCGCGGCCTCGCGAACCAGGGCTGGAAGGACAGCCACGATTCGGTGTTCCATGCGGACGGCCGTTTTCCGGATGGACCGATCGCGCTCGTCGAAGTGCAGGCCTATGCATGCGCGGCGCTCGACGCGATGTCGGCGTGCTCGCACCGGCGCGGCCATGCGGCCGACGCGACGCGCTACGCATTGCGCGCGAAGACGCTGCGTGATCAGGTCGATGCGCTGTTCTGGATGCCGGAAGGCGACTTCTACGGGATCGCGCTCGACGGTCATGGCGAGCTGTGCCGCGTGTTCGCGTCGAATGCGGGCCACCTGCTCGCATTCGGGCTGCCCGACGCCGAGCGCGGCGCGGCGGTCGCCGGCGTGCTCGGCTCCGCGCTGTTCCAGACGGGCTGGGGCATCCGCACGCTCGCGGCCGGCCAGCCGCGCTTCAACCCGATGGCGTACCACAACGGCTCGGTGTGGCCGCACGACAATGCGCTGATCGCGCGCGGCCTGGCGCGCTACGGCGACAAGACGGCGGCGGTGAATCTGCTGCGCGCGCTGTTCGAGGCGGCGGTGAGCTTCGAGATGCGCCTGCCCGAGCTGTTCTGCGGGTTCCCGCGCCGGCGCGGCGAACCGCCGACCGCGTATCCGGTGGCCTGCCTGCCGCAGGCGTGGGCGGCCGGCGCGCCGTTCATGATGCTGCAGGCGTGCCTCGGCGTGAGCATCGACGCGTCGCGCCACGAGGTGCGCGTCGAGCGCCCGGCCTTGCCGGAAGGCGTCGACTGGCTGCGGATCGACGCGCTGCGCGTCGGCGACGAAACCGTGTCGCTGACGTTTCGCCGCGTCGATGGCCAGGTCGTCGCGGCGGCGGAGCAGCCGGGCCGCGTGAAGGTGGTCGCGGTGCTGTAGCGGCCGGCTGCGCGAACGTTGCGCGATGTCGCGCCACGTTCGCGCGCAGCGGCATAGAATCGTGACATGACCCTTGAACGATGGCGGAGGTAGACGATGACGACCGACAACCGGCCCGACGACGGCGACAAGCTCGAGCATCTGGAAGCGGCGGTCGACCACCTGCACAAGTCGATCGAATCGCAGAGCATCGCGGTCGGCGCGGCGAAGGGCATCCTGTTCAGCCTGATCGAAACGCTCGGTGCGCTGATCGGCGATCCCGACCTGCCCGAGCATGCGCGTTCGGGCTACGAAGCGCTGCGCGACAAGGCGAGCGAATTGCGCGGCGGGCTCGACCGCCATTGATGCACGGGCGGCGCACGCGCTGCCCGATTCGGCAGACGAAGCACAAAAGCCCGTGCGCTCAATCAGTTAGGTGCCCGATACGCAGGATATCCACAAGCTTGCCAACACAATCTGTGGAGAACCCGGCCGTCCCTCGGCCGGGTGCGCCGCGCGTGCGCGGTGTGCGGTTCGACCATCGTTCCGGTGCCACACCCTTGACCGGTCAAGGTCCGTGGATCGAATCCCCTTGTGTATCAAGATGTTACGCGTCTGATCTGACGGATATCCACAGGCTTGCCAACAAAATCTGTGGACAACTCGCAATCGATTGCGTCGCAATGGTTGAGGATCAGGCCGGAATGCCGCAGGCCGCGAAGCCCGTGCGCAAAGGCTGCCCGCGCCGTGTATCGGCGCGCGAATGCGTGCGCGATCAAGGGCTTAGGCGCCGGGTACCCAGGATATCCACATCCTTGCCAACACTTTCTGTGGACAAGCGCGGCCGCGCTATTCGGTGGGCGCGGCGCTCGCCGCTTCCGCCACGATCCAGTCGCGAAAGAGCGTCATCGCGGGCGTCAGCGGTTTCGACTTCAGCGACGTGAGCCAGTAGCCGCCGGCGCGCACGTCGATGTCGAGCGGTCGTGCGAGCAAGCCGAGCTGCAGTTCGCGCGCGAACATGCAGGCGGGGGCGAGCGCGACGCCCGCCCCCTGCATCGCGGCCTCGACCATCAGCCGGGACGAATCGAACACGGGCCCGTTGACGGCCCACGGTTCGAGCTGCGCGGCGTCGAACCAGCCGAGCCATTCGTCGGTGCGATACGAGCGCAGCAGCGTTTCGTTCGCGAGATCGGCCGGCTGCGCGAGGCGCCGTGCGATGTCCGGCGTGCACAGCGCGGTGAGCGGCGCATCGAGCAGCCGCTCGTTGCGCGTCGCCGGCCAGTTGCCAACGCCAAAGCGGATCGCGAAATCGAGGCCCTCGGCGGCGAGATCGACGACGTTGTTGTTGGTCCGCAGCCGCAGCTCGACGAACGGGTGCGTGTCGCCGAACTGCTTCAGCCGCGGCATTAGCCAGCCTAGGGCAAAGGTGCCGACGACGCCGAGCGTCAGCACCTCGTGGAAACGCCCGCCGTCGAACTGCTTGAGCACCGTCTCGATGCGGCTGAACGCGTCGCTCAGCACCGGCAGCAGCGCGCGTCCCTCGTCGGTCAGCCCGAGACCGCGCGGCAGCCGCGTAAACAACGTGCAGCCGAGCCGCTCCTCGAGCGAGCGCACCTGTTGGCTGACGGCGGCCTGGGTCACGCTCAGTTCGAGGCCGGCGCGCGTGAAGTTCAGGTGGCGCGCCGACGATTCGAACGCGCGCAACGCATTGAGCGGAAGATGAGGGCGGAGCTTCGTCATAAGAATTTCTTTTGTCAGCGCTCAATTATCGTTGCTTGTCAGGCAACCGTAAAGTCTCGATAGTGCGGTCTCGGCGGCCGGCCGTTTTCAAACCCTCGACGCCGTTTCGCCGCCATTCCACCACGAGACAACCGACATGACCTACTCATCGAAACGTCGAACCCTGTTGCTGGCTGCCGCGACGGCGCCGCTCGTTCTCACCGTCACCGCGTGCGCGTCGCGGCAGGGCGCTGCACCGGACGAAGCCACGCGGGCAGCGGCGGCTCCCGCGGACGCCATTGCGCCTGCCGCGGCGGCGACGACGCTTGCCGATCTCGAGCGGGATGCGGGCGGCCGTCTCGGCGTGTGCGCGATCGACACGGCGAGCGGTCGCGTCATCGAGCATCGCGCGGGCGAGCGCTTCCCGTTCTGCAGTACGTTCAAGGCGATCCTGAGTGCGGCGGTGCTCGCGCAGAGCGTCGAGCGGCCGGGCTTGCTGCAACAGCGCGTGACTTATACCAAGGCCGACCTCGTCAACTATTCGCCGGTGTCGGAGAAGCACGTCGGCGCGGGCATGACGGTGGCCGCGCTGTGCGAGGCCGCGATCCAGTACAGCGACAATTCGGCCGCGAACCTGCTGATGAAGCTGATCGGCGGCCCGTCGGCGGTAACGGCCTATGCGCGCTCGATCGGCGACGACACATTCCGGCTCGATCGATGGGAGACCGAACTGAATACCGCGCTGCCGGGCGACCCGCGCGATACGACGACGCCCGCTGCGATGGCCGCCAGCCTGCGCGTGCTGACGCTCGGCGACGCATTGCCGGCCGCGCAGCGTGCGCAGCTCGTCGCGTGGCTGCGCGGCAACAAGGTCGGCGACAAGCGGATTCGCGCGGGCGTGCCGGCCGGGTGGGCGGTCGGCGACAAGACCGGTACCGGCGACTACGGGACGACGAACGACGCGGGCGTCATCTGGCCGACGTCGCGCGCGCCGATCGTGCTGGCCGTGTACTACACGCAGACGCGAGCCGATGCGCGGGCGAAGGACGACGTGATCGCGTCGGTCGCGCGCATCGTCGCGCAGACGTTCGGTTGAGCGGCGCGGCACGGCGTGCGTGGCGAGCGCCGCGGGCGCGCCGTGCCGCAGTCGTGATCCGCGCGGTCAAACGTTGTGCGATCAACGACTTAGATCGCGCATGCTCAGGATATCCACATGCTTGCCAACAAAAATTGTGGACAAGCCCGCGCGCAGCGGCGCCCGGCGCGACATGCGCTCTCGTGTCGCGTTTGAAGCAGCGCGGACAAAGTCTTTCGGATCAAGCGCTTGGCCCCAGTATGCGCAGGCTATCCACACGCTTGCCAACACAATCTGTGGACAAGCATGGCAGGCGGCGTGGGAGGCGGTGCGTCACGCGCCGAGGCGGCACGCAACCGGCGCTTGCGCGGCCGTGTGCCGCTTTCGAAGCAGCGCGGACAAAGTCGTTCGGATCAAGCGCTTGATCGCGGTATGCGCAGGCTATCCACATGCTTGCCAACACAATCTGTGGACAAGCCCGCGCGCTGCCGCGATGGCAACGCTCAGGGCTGCCGATCGCCGACGGCGGGCCAGCGCGCGAACGCGAACACCCACAGCATGACGAAGTTCAGCACCGGGACGAACATCGTCAGGATCCACCAGCCCGAATGTCCGGTGCGCCGGACGATGCGGACGTACGGATAGACGACGATGGCGACGAGCACGAGCGAGATGAGCAATTGCCACGCGGTGAAGTGTTCCATGGTCTTCCTCGGATTGAAATGTCGTCATGCGGTGCCGGCGGAACGGCCGGCCCGTGGCGCCGACGCGCGTCCCCGGCGCTGCGCGGCCGCGTGCGGCTTGCGTGATCTTGATGGGTGACGGGCGGGGGCGTCAAGGCATCGGCGCAGCGCTGCGATCGCACTGAATCGTCCGTGTTCGCGCGAGCCGCTACCGCGCGCTGCCGAAACGGTGACACGCGGCACGAACCGTAGACCGATCAATGGGTTAGTGCAGGCTTGCGCAGGATATCCACAAGCTTGCCAACACAATCTGTGGGTAAGTGGCGCAGTACCGGCCCGGCCTGCGTGCGGGGTTAGACGAGCATCGGACGTGCATCGGGACTACATCGCCGTGGCGTCGTGATGCGAAGTGCGGCGAAGCGGTGTGCGCGACGGCCATGACGCACGCCGCGTCTGCATCACGCGTGCCAAAGTCCATCGGATCAAGGGTTTAGCGTCGTGGTGCGCAGGATATCCACAAGCTTGCCAACATTTTCTGTGGAGAAGTCCGCGTTCGCGATGCGGCGGGACGCCACACGCTGCCACGCTTCGCACGCGGGCTCACGCCGTACAGATACCGGCCACGCCGACCTTCTGGAACAGGTGCGGGCTGGCGACGGCGGACGACGGATAGGCCGACAGCTTCGCGACGAACTCCGGGTGCGTGAAGGCCGCGCGAAACGCGTCCGTCGATTCCCAGATCGCGTAGTTCAGGTAAGTCGGGCTGTCGCCGAGCGCGCGATGAAGCTGCGTCGAGATGAATCCCGGCTGCCGCTTCATGAAAGCCGCGTCGTCTTTCCAGGCGGCGAGAAAATCGGCTTCGTCGGCGGGCGCCAGCGTGAACACGTTGACGAGCACGACCGGCTCAGCGTCGATCGCAATCTGTTGCTGGATCGGAAAGGCCGGATCCATCGGCTTGAACTGGGGCATCGGGGCTCCTGGTGAGGTAGAGGGCAAGTGGGCGGCTACGCGTGGCCGTCCTGGTCGTGCGCGCCGGACATCGCCGACAGCACGCGCAGCGCCGCGTCGAGGTCGGTCGAGCTGAAGTCGCCGGCGATGTCGCGGACATGCCGCTGCCACTGCTCGACCACGGCCTGATAGGCCGCTTCGCCGCGCGGCGTCAGCGCATACAACGGCGAGCGCTTGTGCGCCGGATTGGGCAACGACAGCACCAGCCCTTCGTCGGTCAGCACGTTGATCTGTTTCAGGACGGCCTGCCGCGTGATGCCCATCGTGTCGGCGATCTGCGGGATGTTCGGCGCGTCCGGCGCCATCGAGATCGCGCCCAGCACCTGCCAGCGCGCGCTGGTCAAGCCGTGCGGCCCGGCGAAAGTGTTGCCCCATTCGATCAGCAGGCCGTTCAACCGGAATACGGATAGCGCGACGGCGGTCAACTTGTCGGATTTCGTCATGATCAGCTTGGGTCGTAAATTGACAACCATTTTACGTAATGGACAACTGGTTGTCAAATTGACGGGCGAGCGTCCACAGAAGAAGGGGTGTTTGTATTGCAGCGTGGGAGAGCACGCGAACATCTACGAGACCTCGACCGGGCTTTGGGTCGAGCGGATCGTTCACGAGAAGTGACGCATGCGTGCTTGCTTGCCCCGGGCCGGCGCATTTGCCGCGCACGCACGACAATCCCTTTCCGATCAAGGGCTTGGTGCCGTTAATGGAAGGTTGTCCACAAGCTTGCCAACATTATCTGTGGACAAGCCTTCGGCCGCCCGCGCGTCAGGCCGGCGGCGGGAAGCGCACCGTGACGGTCAGCCCGCGCCCGCCGCGCGTGGTCCCGAGCGCGACGCTCGCGCGATGCTGTTCGGCGATCCGCTTGACGATCGACAGCCCGAGCCCGCTGCCCGACGACGTGGCGGCCTGCGCACCTTCGCCGCGATAGAAGCGTTCCCACACGTCGGTGCGTTCGGCTTCCGGGATGCCGGGGCCGTCGTCGGCGACTTCGAGCACGGGCGTCGTGCCATCGATGCGCACCGACACGTCGACGCGTGCGCCTTCGCCCGCATAGCGGATCGCGTTGTCGACGAGGTTGTTCAGCAGCACGCGCAGCGTGTCCGCATTGCCCGCGGCGATCACGGGGGCGTCGACGATCGCGCCGAGGTCGATCCGATGCGCGTCGGCGACGCGCGCGCGGTCCGACACCACCGAGCGGCACAGCGCGGCGAGATCGACCGGCGCCGACGCGGCGACGGCCGCCTGCGCATCGGGTTCGAGGCGCGCGAGCGTCAGCAACTGTTCGGCGAGGTGGCCGAGGCGCGTCGTGCCCGCCTGGATCTGCGCGAGGATGTGCTCGCGTTCCTCGGCGCTCGCCGCGCGCCGCAGCAATTGCGACTGGATCGACAGCCCCATGATCGGCGTGCGCAGTTCGTGCGCCGCATCGGCGATGAAGTGGCGCTGCAGCGTGAACGAGCGGTCGAGGCGCGCGAGCAGGTCGTTGATCGCTTCGGCGAGCGGGCGGACCTCGTTCGGCATCGATGCGACGTCGACCGGTTCGAGGTTGTTCGCATTCCTGCGTTTCAGACCGGACGCGATCGCTCGCAACGGCCGTAGCCCCGCGCCGATGCCGAACCACAGGCCCAGCGCGAGCAGCGGCAGCATCGAGAACACCGGCCACAGCAGGTGGACGGCGATGCCCGCGATCGCCTCCCAGCGCGCATGCCGCGCCTGCGCGAGCCGGATCGTCGTGCCGCCGCGCTCGGTCACATAGGTGCGCCATGGCTGGCCGCCGACGTCGACGCTCGCGATGCCCTGCTGCGCGGGCGCCGGCAGCTTCGAATCGCGGTCGGTCGAATACACGAGCGTGCCGTTGCGCCACACTTGCAGCAGCACCGCGTCGGGGTCGCTCGCTTCGAAGCCGTGCTTGCCTTTGGCGTGATTGCTGAACGACAGCTCGCCGTTCGGGCCGACCACGATCTGTTTCGACATGCTGCGCATCTGGTCGTCGAGCAGGTCGTCGAGTTCGCGCAGCGCGCCCCAGTAGGTGCCGGCGCTCGCGACCAGGCCGATCACGCACGCGGCCGGCAGCAGCCACGTCAGCAGGCGCCGTCGCAGCGACGCGTTGCGCCAGCGCGCGACCGCGCGTTGCATGCGCGTCACGTGCCGTCACCGATCCGGTAGCCGACGCCGCGCACCGTGCGGATCATGTCGTGGCCGAGTTTCTTGCGCAGGTTGTGGATATGCACCTGCACCGCGTTGCTCTCGATTTCCTCGCCCCAGCTGTAGAGCCGTTCCTCGAACTGTTCGCGCGAAATCACCGCGCCCGGTTCGCGCATCAGCTCGTGCAGCAGCACGAATTCCTTCGGCGACAGCGGCACTTCGTCGTCGTCGAGCCAGACGAGGTGCTTGACGGGATCGAGCCGCAGCGGGCCGATCGCGAGCGTCGTCTGCGCGCGGCCCGCATGGCGGCGGTTGACCGCGCGGATGCGGGCGAGCAGCTCGTCGAGCTCGAACGGTTTGACGAGATAGTCGTCCGCGCCGCTGTCGAGGCCGGCGATGCGGTCGGGCACGCCGTCGCGTGCGGTGATGATGATCGCGGGCAGGTTTTCGTCGCGGCGGCGCAGCGCGGCGAGCACGGACAAACCGTCGCGGTTCGGCAGC
Source organism: Burkholderia orbicola (assembly GCF_900100915.1). Classification (NCBI taxonomy): domain Bacteria; kingdom Pseudomonadati; phylum Pseudomonadota; class Betaproteobacteria; order Burkholderiales; family Burkholderiaceae; genus Burkholderia; species Burkholderia orbicola. The sequence goes on from NZ_FNKW01000002.1 coordinate 2,640,844, forward strand.
CCGAGATCGAGCAGCAGCAACCCGTAGCCGGTCGCGCGCAGCGCCAGCGACGCGGCGTCGCCGTCCTTCACCCAGTCGACCGCGAAGCCTTCCTGTTTGAGGCCCTGTTCGAGCCCGCTGCCGATCAGCGGATCGTCCTCGACGAGCAGTACGCGCATGAATTCGTGTCTCTCCGACGGGGGCGCTGTGGCGCCCGGGATTCCCATGATAAGCGTACGCGTCTTAGGCCAAGCTTAAATGCGCGCGGTGCGCGGCGCGGTTTTCGTACTCGTCCAATGCGGCACCGTGTCACTTCGGCATGCCCTTCAGGTTTGCTTAATCTTACGGTCCGTAATCTGGCGCCGTCGCGTTCAACGGAGCGCGGCGCCACATCGAAGAAGAGGACCGAGATCATGAAACACCTGGCCAGAATCCTGGCGGTCGCGCTCGTCGCGCTGCCTGCCGCCGTCTACGCGCAATACACGGGGCCGTCCGCGCTGACCACGACCACCGTGAAGGAGCTGCTCGCCAACGGCAAGGATGACCAGCACGTGCAGTTGCAGGGGCGCATCGTCAAGCACGTCGGCGGCGAGGATTACGAGTTCGCCGACGCCACCGGCACGATCCGCGTCGAGATCGACCACAAGCTGTGGGCGGCGGGGCAGCCCGTCAGCGACCAGAACGAAGTGAAGCTGACCGGCGAATTCGAGCGCAAATGGTCGGGCCGCGTGAAGGTCGACGCCGATCACGTCGAAGTGCTGCGCTGACCGGTGGACGCGGGGCCGGTGATACCATGGACGACCGGTTCCCGTTCCCACCAAGATGGCCGCCAATTTCGACGAACTCGCGTCCCGGATCCGGGCGCAATTTTCCGAGCTGAGCCCGCAATTCCAGGCGGGCGCCGCCTTCCTGCTCGATCATCCCGACGAAGTCGCCACGTCGTCGATGCGCAAGGTCGCGCAGCGCGCGCAGGTCCAGCCTGCGTCGCTCGTGCGGCTCGCGCAGCAATTCGGCTTTCCCGGCTGGAACGAGCTGCGCGACCTGTGCGTCGCGCGTGTGCGTACGCGGCCCGAGCCGCTCACGCAGCGCGCGCGCTCGCTCGTGCGGCCCGACGCGAAGGCGTCGCTCGCGCACGATCTGCTCGCCGCGCAGCAGCACAACCTGTCGGCGACCGCCGCGCAGAACGAGCACGCGCTCGCCGATGCCGCGAAGCTGATCCGCAAGGCATCGCACGTGCATGTGGCGGGGTTCCGCTCGTGCTATCCGGTCGCGTTCGGTTTCGTCTACGGCTACCGGCTGTTTCGTCCGACCGTGTCGCTGCTCAACGGCGTCGCCGGTTCGCTCGAAATGGAGCTGCGCACGATCGCGAAGCAGAGCGTGACCGTGATCGTCAGCTTCGCGCCGTATTCGGCCGAGGCGACGCGCGTTGCGCAGGCGGCGAAAGCGCAGGGCAGCAAGATCGTCGCGATCACCGACAGTGCGGTATCGCCGATCGCGCTGCACGCGGACGCGCAACTGATCTTCACGCACGACAGCCCGTCGTTCTTTCCGTCGCTGGTGGCCGCGCATGCGATGGCCGAGACGCTGGTCGCGCAGTTGCTGGCGCTCGAAGGCAGCGACGCGATCGCGGCGCTCGAGCGGACCGAAGCGGAACTGCACGCGAAGGGCGCGTACGTCGTTTGACGTGTGCGGGGATGTGCGGCTGGTTGAACCCACTTTCATTGACTACCCGACGTAACCGATGACGTTGACCTATGCAGTGACCGACGCGGCGGACGCGGAGGTGCGCAAGCAGATCGTCGCGCCGCTCGTCCGCTTCAACGAAAGCCAGGCCGGCCCGGCCGACTTCCGGCCGCTGGCTGTGATCGTGACCGACGCAGCCGGCGCGGTGGTCGGCGGCTTGTGGGGCGGCACGGCGTTCGGCTGGCTGCATGTCGACCTGCTCGTCGTGCCCGAGGCCGCGCGCGGCCAGGGCGCCGGCACGCGCATCATGGATCTGGCCGAACGAGAGGCCGTCGCGCGCGGCTGCCACAGCGCGTGGCTCGACACGTTCGACTTCCAGGCGCGGCCGTTCTACGAGAAGCGCGGCTATGTCCGCTTCGGCGAGCTGCCCGATTATCCGGTCGGGCACACCCGCATCTTCCTGACGAAGAAACTCGCGGGCTGAGCGGCGCCGCGCGGCACGGTTGACGATGCCGACGGCCGTCGCCTACGATACCGGGCAGCGATGCAGGTCGCTTCCGGGTCCGCGGAAAGGGTTCAACCCACCTGTCGCGGCAAATCCAGTCTTCCCCCATCCTTCGTGCTGGCGGTATTGCGGACCTTCGGCCATCCATGCACAAGGATTCGCATGAAAAAGCTGCCTCCCGACGCTCATCCCGATCATCTGAAAAAGCAGGCCAAGGCATTGTTGCGCCTGTACCGGCAGGGCGACGCCGGTGCCGTCGCGCGCTTCGTCGCATCGCTGCCCGCCGCCGCGCATTGCACGCATGACGAAACGCTCACGCTCGGGCTCCGCCTGCACGACGCGCAGTCCTGCATCGCACGCGAGTACGGCTTTGCTTCATGGGCCGATCTCGGCGCGTTCGTCGAAACGCATGCGCTCGCGCGGCAACCGCGCTCGCTGTTGAGCCGGCGCTGGCTCGACCTCGCCTACGGCGCCGACGTGACCGGCGGTTTCGACGCGGCCCGGCCGCGCGTCGCCGCGCAACTGCTGCGCGATCATCCCGATCTCGTGTCGGTCGACCCGATCATCGCATGCGCGGCGGGCGATCTCGACGCGGTGAAGGCGGCGCTGGCCGCCGATCCCGGCTGGATCGCGTGCGCCGGCGGTGCGCTGAAGTTGCCGCCGCTCGTCGCCGTCACGCATTCGCGGCTCGGGCAGCTTCCCGAATTCGCGCCCAGTTTGCGTGCGTGCGCGCGTCATCTGCTCGATGCGGGCGCCGATCCGAACCAGCGGATCGGCAACCGGTATCCGCCGGCCTCGCTCGCCGAGCCCGACGCGTCGGCGCCGCTGTCGGCGCTGTATGGCGCCGCCGGCGTCAATCGCGATCCGGCGCTCACCGCGATGCTGCTGGAAGCTGGCGCCGATCCGAACGACGGCGAATCGTTGTATCACTCGGTGGAGAATCCGGCGTGCACGCGTCTGCTGCTCGAGCACGGCGCACGGGTGGGCGGGACGAATGCGTTGCGGCGCGCGCTCGACGTGCCGGACGCGGCCGCGCTGGAGTTGCTGCTCGCGCACGGCGGCGACCCGAACGAACCGGCCGGCGAAGGACCGACGAAGACGTGGGGCGCGCCGTTGCTGCGCGCGATCGCCGTGCGTTGCCCGGCGCGCCATGTCGCCGCGCTGCTGGAAGCCGGCGCCAACCCCCGCGCGCGGACCGCGGCGGGCGTCAGCGCGTACCGGCTCGCGATGCAGGCTGGGTTGTCCGACGTCGCGGCGCTGTTGCGCGCTGCCGGAGCCGAGGAGACGCTCGACGCACAAGATGCGTTCGTGGCGGCCTGCGCGCGGGCCGATGCCGACGACGCACGGCGCATTCAGGCGAAGCATCCCGAGCTGCCCGGTGCGCTGTCCGACGACCGGCTGCGGCTACTGCCGGACGCCGCCGCGTGGGGCTCGCGCGAGGCGGTGAAGGTGATGGTCGAGCTGGGCTGGCCGATCGCCGCGCGCGGCGGCGACTGGGATGCGAGCGCGCTGAATCACGCGGTGTTCCGCGGCGATGCCGAACTTCTGGCGTTCCTGCTCGCGCGCGGCGCAAGCTGGCGTGAGCTGCACGGATTCGGCAGCGACGCGCTCGGTACGCTGTCCTGGGCGTCCGTCAACGAACCGGAGGGCGTCGGCGATCCCGACTGGGAAGCGTGCGCGCGCGTGCTGATCGCGCACAGCGTGCCGCAAGCGGTGCGCGATCCGTCGAATCCGGATGGCGTGCTGATCGACGGTCGCGCGATGCGGTTCTCCGAGGCCGTCGCCGACGTGTTGCTCGGCATCGACGGCGGGGCGTCTGCATCGACGTAAATTGACGCGAGCGGCCCGGCGCGGTGGCCTGCATTCGGCTTTGGCGCACATTCTTCCGGGTTGCGCGGCGACATTTCGGCAAACGCTGAAACGTCGCGTGCACGACCGGCGTAAGCTCACCGTCAACACCTTCCCGGAGTTCACGATGACCCGTTCCGACCAGCAAGCCCGCCACGCCGAAGCTTTCCGTGCGCTGCACACGCGCCCCGGCGCATTCATCATCCCGAACCCGTGGGACGCCGGCACCGCGCGACTGCTCGCGATGGCCGGCTTCGAGGCGCTCGCCACGACGAGCGCCGGCTACGCGTTTTCGAAGGGGCAGCCCGACAACGCGATCGACCGCGACGCGATGCTCGATCACATCGCCGATCTCGTCGCCGCGGGCGGCCTGCCGGTGAGCGCCGATCTCGAGAACGGTTTCGGCGACGCACCCGACACGGTGGCGGAAACGATCCGGCTGGCGGCCGAGGCGGGCGCGGTCGGCGGCTCGATCGAGGATGCGACGGGCCGCGCCGATACGCCGATCTATGCGCGCGACGCGTCGGTCGAGCGCATCGCGGCGGCCGTCGACGCGGCGCGCGCGCTGCCGTTTCCGTTCACGCTGACCGCCCGCTGCGAAAACTATCTGCACGGCCGCCGCGACCTCGACGACACGATTGCGCGGCTCGTCGCCTATCGCGACGCCGGCGCCGACGTGCTGTACGCGCCCGGCATCACCGATGCCGACGAGATCGCGGCGGTGACGCGGGCGGTCGGCGCGCCCGTCAATGTCGTCATGGGCCTGCAGGGCGAGTTGCTGAGCCTCGACGAGCTGGCGGCGCTCGGCGTGAAGCGCGTCAGCGTCGGCGGCGCGCTGGCGCGGGCCGCGCTCGGCGCGTTCCTGCGCGCGGCGACGGAGATGCGGCGCGACGGCACGTTCACCTTTACCCGGGCAGCCGTGCCGGGAAGCGATATCAACCGCTGGTTTGCCGCGCCGGATAATTCGCCGATTTTGTCAGACGAATGAACCCTAATAAAATCGGGAATCGTTTCCACCGAAACATTGATTGACAATAATCAACCGATTTCGCGTCCGAATAATCGTCGATGATGGCGCGAAAATCATCGTCTATTCTCCGCATTTCCGCCCATTCTGCTGCCGCCGGCGCGCCAGCCGCGCCAGATCTGACGCCCGGCGGGCCGTCGTGCGTGACGATATCGCGCATTGTTGCAGGTTCTCGTTCAGAGCGTTTCCGTGCGCGGGAGTTGCCGGATGATTTTTTGATTGATAATCTGCGGCACGTTCCAATGACCGGTAAGTGGGCCGCCGGGAATATCAATATATTCAATATATAAAAAGCTGAGAGAGCGATGACGATCCGAGAAAATCACCGCGTCAGGTTTCGCGTGGGCGATGTCGTGACGCTGAAAACGGGCGGGCCGCGCATGACCGTCACGTATGCCGGGCCGGTCGTGTTCGACGACGACGACTGGCTGATCTGCCAGTGGTTCGACGAAAGCGGCGAGTTCCGGCAGGAAATGTTCCATCACGACACGGTGGTGCCCGAGCCGCGTGCGATTTCGGCCGGGCGGGTCCGGCTGCGCATGCAGTCGCACCGCTATCGATCGGCGGCCTGACGCCGGCCGGCCGCCGCGATGTCGCGACGCGCGGCGTCCGTGCAGCGACATTTCACGCAATCCCGAAACATGCGGCGGCGCACTGCGCCGATACTGGGCGCATGAACCCGACCGATCCCATTGCCGCGGTCACGCACCGCGATCCCTATCCCTATTACGCCGCGCTCGTCGACGGGCCGCCGCTCGCGTTCGACGCCACGCTCGGCCTGTGGGTCGCGAGCCGCGCGGCGGCCGTGACGGCCGTGCTATGCCATCCGGCCTGCCGCGTGCGCCCGCTCGACGCGCCGGTGCCGCCCGCGTTGCGCGGCACGACGGCCGGCGCGCTGTTCGGCGAACTGGTGCGCATGAACGATGGCGCGTCGCGACACGACGTGCCGAAGCAGGCGTTGCGCGCGGCGTTCGCGCCGATCGATACGGATGCATTGCGCGATCGCGCCGAGGTGCTCGCCGCGCGGCGGTTGCCGGCGCCCGGCGATGCCGACGCGCTGAACGCGTGGTGCATGACCGTGCCCGTGTGCGCGGTGGCCGATCTGCTCGGTTTCGACGAAACGCAGCTCGACGACATCGCGGCGCGCGTCGTCGAGTTCGTCGCCGCGCTGTCGCCGCTGTCGGATGCCGCGGCGCTGGCGCGCGCGAGCGACGCTGCGCGGCATCTGCTCGACCGGATGACGGAATGTGTCGCGCAGTCGCGTGCACACGACGGCACGTTGGTCGCCGCGGTGCAGCAGGCGGCCCGCGCGTCGGGCTGGCACGCGAGCGGCGCGCTGGTTGCGAATCTGGTCGGGTTGTTGTCGCAGACGTGCGAGGCGACCGCCGCATGGCTCGGCAATGTGCTCGTGGCATGGAACGGCGACGTGGGCGACTCAGGCGGGGTGCCGGACGCGGCCGCGCTCGATGCATTCGTCGCCGAAGTCGGACGTTTCGATACGCCGGTGCAGAACACGCGCCGCTTCGTCGCGGCACGCACGACGATCGAAGGCGTGAGCGTCGAAGCCGGCGACGCGATCCTCGTCGTGCTGGCCGCGGCGAACCGCGATCCGGCCGTGCATCGCGATCCGCACCGGCTGACGCCCGGCCGCCCGGCGGGGCCGAATTTCGGCTTCGGCACGGGGCCGCATGGGTGTCCGGGCGAGCGGATCGCACGGGCAGTGACGGCGGGGGCGTTCGCGGCGCGGTTGCGCGCGGGCGGCTGGCCGCCGCGCGACGCACTGAAGTGGGATTACCGCGCGTCGACCAACGTCAGGATGCCGAAGTTCGACGCGAATCGGTGAAGGGGAAGGAGGGACTTAACGGCAGCCTTGCTTTTCCGCCCATTGCTCCTGGGCGGCGACGCGGCGCTGCACGCGTTCGACGAGGCCGGTCGAGAAGGTCCGCATGCTGACGCCGCGGCGCTTTGCCAGGATCGTTTGCGCGACGTCGGTGCGCGGGTTCGGCTGGCACGCCCAGTACAGCGTCATCAGCCAGCCGATGCCCGTCCACGCGAACAGCGCGTTGAACATCGCGATCGTCAGCTTGTCGTGCCGGCCGCGCCGGTCGGCAATGACGGCCGGCAGGAAATAGAGCGCGATCGCCGCGACTGAACCGGCCACTTGAATCAGGACTGCATCATGCATGGTGCTGCTCCGTCCGAACTGCAATGAGGCTGATTGTCGCGCTTTTTCCGTTTGTGTGCCGGCAATTGATTGTTGCGCTTTTGGTGACGATCAGGCGGCTTCGGCGTCCGCCGGCTGCACGTCGTTGCTCAGCGCGAAACCTTCGTCGAGCCAGCCCGTCACGCCGCCGATCATCAGCTTGACCGGTCGGCCGAGGCGCGCGAGCCGGATCGCCGCGCGCGCGGCGCCGTTGCAGTGCGGCCCCGCGCAGTAGACGACGAACAACGTGTCGGCCGCGTAACCGGCGAGCTTGCTTTCGATGATCTTGCGGTGCGGCAGGTTGCGCGCGCCGGGCACGTGGCCGGCGGCGAACAGGCCCGGCCCGCGCACGTCGAGCAGCACGAAATCGGGCGCACCGGACGCGAAGGCGTCGTGCACGTCCCAGCAATCGGTCTCGAAGCGCAGCGAGGCCTCAAAATGCGCGAGGGCGGCGGGGCTGTCGGCGGCGGGGACGTCGGTGACATGGGACATGGTCGGGCTCTCCTGGTTGAGCGGGCACGGAACGCGCCGCAATGAAGGGCAGTATCGCGGTTCGGCCCGTTTCGCGGCAGTGGCGCGATCGACAAGTTCCGGTAACATCGCGCCATGCACAATCATCTCGTCGTCGCGCTCGCCTACGATCGCCTCTGCACGTTCGAATTCGGCTGCGTGGTCGAAGTGTTCGCACTCGAGCGCCCTGAACTCGGCGTCGACTGGTATCGCTTCGCGGTCTGCGCGAGCGAGCCGGGGCCCGTGCGCGCGGCGGGCGGCATTACCGTTGCCGCGCCTTACCGGCTCGCGACGCTCGATCGCGCGGACACCATCGTGATTCCCGGCTGGCGCGATCCGGACGAACTGCCGCCCGAGCCGTTGCTGAAGAAGCTGCGGGCCGCGCATCGGCGCGGTGCGCGGCTCTGCTCGATCTGTTCGGGCGTGTTCGTGCTGGCGGCGGCCGGCGTGCTCGACGGCCTCACCGTGACGACGCACTGGCGGTATGCGGAACGCCTGCAGGCGCGTTATCCGGCGCTGCGCGTGAATCCCGATGCGCTGTACGTGGACGAAGGGCAGATCGTCACGTCGGCCGGCTCGGCGGCGGGGCTCGACATGCTGCTGCATCTGGTGCGCCGCGATCATGGCGGCGCGATCGCCAACCGCGTCGCGCAGCGCCTCGTGCTGCCGCCGCATCGCGACGGCGGACAGGCGCAGTTCGTGCCGCGTCCGGTCGCACCGGGCGGCACCGACCGGCTCGCGAAGCTGATCGACTGGATGCGCGCGCATGCGGCCGAGCCGCACACGCTGGCCTCGCTCGCCGCGCAGGCCGCGATGAGCACGCGCACGCTGCAGCGGCAGTTCGCGGATGCAACGGGAATGTCGCCGCTCGCGTGGCTGATCCGCGAACGCGTGAACGTCGCGAAGGACATGCTCGAAGCGCAGCCCGCGTTGCCGCTTGCGCAGGTCGCGGCGCGCGCGGGGTTCGGTTCCGAGGAATCGCTGCGCCGGCATTTCCGGCGCGTCGCGGCGACGAGCCCGGCCGCGTACCGGCGCGGGATGGATCGCGGCGGCACGTAGCGGGCGCGCTCGGTGCGGCCGCTCGTGCGCGACGATGAAAAACACCACCCATGTGGCGAGGGCCACTCATACTAAAAGGGATTCCGATGACGATGCTGCCTTCCCGTTTGCCGTTGATCCAGGCCCCGATGGTCGGCTCGCTGAGCCCGCTCGCGATTGCCGTGTGCGAAGCCGGCGGGCTCGGTTCGCTCGCGTGCGCGGCGCTCGGCCCGCAGCAGTTGCGCGACGAGATCGCGGCGATCCGTGCGCGCACGGCCGCGCCGTTCAACGTGAATTTCTTCTGCCACGCGCCGCCCGCGCCCGATGCCGAGGTCGATGCGCGCTGGCGCGCCGCGCTCGCCGGCTACTACGCGGAAGCCGGGCTCGACCCGGCCGACGTGAAAGGCGGCCCCGGCCGCGCGCCGTTCGACGATGCGACGTGCGCGGTCGTAGAGGAACTGCGGCCGGCCGTCGTGAGTTTCCATTTCGGACTGCCGGACGACACGCTGCTTGACCGCGTGCGTCGCACGGGCGCGCAGGTGGTGTCGTCCGCGACGACCGTCGAGGAGGCGCGCTGGCTCGATGCGCGCGGCGTCGACGCGATCGTCGCGCAGGGAGCGGAGGCCGGCGGCCATCGCGGGATGTTCCTGACCGACGATATCCACGCGCAGCCGGGCCTGTTCGCGTTGCTGCCGCAGATCGTCGATGCCGTACGCGCGCCGGTGATCGCGGCCGGTGCGATCGCCGACGGGCGCGGCATTGCGGCCGCGTTCGCGCTCGGCGCCCGCGCGGTGCAGATCGGCACCGGCTATCTGCTGACGCCGCAGGCCGGTCGTTCGGCCCAGCATCGTGCGGCCGTGCGCGCCGCCCGCGACGACGGTACGCGCATCACCAACCTGTATACGGGCCGTCCCGCACGCGGGCTGTTGACGCGCTTCATGCGCGAACAGGGGCCGATGAGTGCGCTCGCGCCCGCGTTTCCGCTCGCGACGGCTGCGGTCGATCCGCTGCGCGGCGCGTTCGAGCGGCAGGGCCGCGACGATTTCTCGCTGCTGTGGTCGGGCGAGGCCGCGGCGCTTGCGCGCGAAGAGGATGCGGGTGAGCTCACGCGACGCCTGTGGCGCGACGCGCTCGCCTGCGCGGCCGGGCTGCGCGACGCGTTTCCGAACGCTGGCTGAACGGCCAGGAGGGGGCGCTGGCGAGGGAGCATCGGCGTATGATCTGGGTTTTCGTCAGCCCGATCCAGGCACCCCACCATGACTTCCGTCGACACTACCCCCGTCCTCGACCATGACAAGCTCGTTACCTTCATCGAGCGCAAGTGGAACGATGAAATCCTCCACGCGCTGACCGACTACATCGCCATCCCCGCGAAGAGCCCCGCATTCGACCCCGACTGGGCGAAGCGCGGCTATCTCGAACGCGTCGTCACCGACGCCGCGCAGTGGGCCGAGCGGCAACCCGTGAAGGGCCTGAAGCTCGAAATCGTGCGCCTGCCGGGCCGTACGCCGGTGATCTTCTTCGAGACGCCGGCCACGCGCTCGGGCAGCACCGATACGATCCTGCTGTACGGCCACCTCGACAAGCAGCCCGAATTCGACGGCTGGCGCGCGGACCTCGGCCCGTGGACGCCGAAGTTCGAGAACGGCAAGCTGTACGGCCGCGGCGGCGCGGACGATGGCTATGCGATCTACGCGAGCCTCGCGGCGCTCGGCGCGCTCGACGAGCAGGGCATCGAGCGGCCGCGCTGCGTCGGCCTGATCGAGACCTGCGAGGAGTCGGGCAGCTACGACCTGCTGCCGTACGTCGACGCGTTGCGCGACCGGCTCGGGCAGGTCTCGCTCGTCGTGTGCCTCGATTCGGGCGCCGGCAACTATGACCAGATGTGGCTCACCACGTCGCTGCGCGGCCTCGTGTCCGGCGATCTGCAGGTCGAGGTGCTGGAAGAAGGCATCCATTCGGGCGTGTACGGCGGCATCGCGCCGTCGAGCTTCCGCGTGATGCGCCAGTTGTTCGAGCGCCTCGAGGACGCGAAGAACGGCAACCTGCTGCCGGGCGCGTTCCATTGCGAGATTCCGTCGAGCCGCGTGCGCGAAGCCGAGGCGGCCGCCGCGATCCTCGGCGACACGGTATGGAAGGGGCTGCCCTGGGCGTGCGGCCAGGACGGCAAGCCCGTGCTGCCGACCACGACCGACCCGCGCGAGGCGCTGCTGAATTCGACGTGGCGTCCGTCGTTGTCGGTCACCGGCGCGGCCGGCATGCCGGCGCTCGCCGATGCGGGCAACGTGCTGCGTCCGCGCACGGCGTTCAAGCTGTCGCTGCGGCTGCCGCCGCTCGTCGATGCCGCGCAGGCCGTGCAGCAGCTGAAGGAATTGCTCGAACTCGATCCGCCGTACAACGCGAAGGTCACGTTCAAGCCGGACGCCGGCGCCGCGACGGGCTGGAGCGCGCCGGATCTCGCGCCGTGGCTCGCGTCGTCGCTCGACGCCGCATCGCGCCGCCACTTCGGCGCCGATTGCGCGTACATGGGCCTCGGCGGCACGATCCCGCTGATGAACGTGCTTCAGGAAGGCTTTCCCGCCGCGCAATTCATGGTGTGCGGCGTGCTCGGGCCGAAGTCGAACGCGCACGGCCCGAACGAGTTCCTGCACGTGCCGTACGCGAAGAAGCTCACGGCGGCGGTGGCCGACGTGATCGCGACCGCGCGCTGATCGTCGCAGCATCGGACGTACCGATTGCCCGACCCGAACCGACTGGATGGAGTGTTGCCGATGACCGCACTGCCGACGCCCGATACCGCACCGCTGTGCATGCGCGCCGAACCGCTGCATGCGTTCGTCGCGGCACTCTGGGAACGGGCCGGCAGTAACCCGCGCGAAGCGACGCTCGTCGCCGATCACCTGGTCGGTGCGAATCTCGCGGGCCACGATTCGCACGGGATCGGGATGATCCCGAATTACGTCGCGTCGTGGCGGGAAGGGCAGTTGCAGCTGAACGGGCACGCGTCGATCGTGCGCGACGGCGGCGCGGTGCTGACGATCGACGGCGGCCGCGGCTTCGGCCAGGTGATCGCGTTCGAGGCGATGGTCGAAGGCGTCGAGCGCGCGCGGCGCATGGGGATCTGCGCGATCGGGCTGCGCGACGTCCATCACCTCGGCCGCATCGGGCACTGGGCCGAGCAGTGCGCGCGCGCGGGGCTCGTGTCGTTCCATTTCGTCAACGTGCCGGGCGACCTGCTGGTCGCGCCGCTGCACGGCGCCGATCCGCGTTTCGGCACGAATCCGTTCTGCGCCGCGTATCCGCGCGCGGGCAAGCCGCCGCTGCTGCTCGATTTCGCGACGAGCGCGATCGCGTACGGCAAGACGCGGGTCGCGTACAACCAGGGCAAGCGCGTGCCGGCCGGGTCGCTGATCGACCATCGCGGCGAGCCGACCGACGATCCGGCCGTGATGCACGAGCAGCCGTTCGGCGCGTTGCTGCCGTTCGGGCTGCACAAGGGGTATGCGCTCGCGGCGATGTGCGAGATCTTCGGCGGCGCGCTGGTGGGCGGGCATACGACGTACGGCGATACGCTGCAGAAGACGAGCGCGATCGTCAACGGGATGCTGTCGGTGCTGATCGATCCGAACGCGTTCGACGCGGCCGACGCCGAACGCGAAGCCGATGCGTTCGTCGCGTGGGCGAAGGCGTCGCCGCAGGCCGGCGATACGCCGGTGCAAGTGCCCGGCGAGCCGGAAGAGGCGAGCCGCGCCGCACGCGGCACGGCCGGTATTCCGGTCGACCGTGCGACGTGGCGGCAGATTCGCGAGAGCGCGGCGGCCGTCGGTTTCGATGCGGCCGAACTCGATGCGTGGACGCGGCGCTGCGAGGCACCCGCATGAGCTGGCAGGCGGAGAAGGCGCACGGCGAGGAAATCGCGTATCAGCTTGCGCCGCTCGGTACGGTCGCCGTCGTACGGTTCTTCAGCGGCGCGGCGTTGCGGCTCGACGGCGTGATGTTCGGCTTCATGTCGCGCGGGTCGCTATTCCTGCGGGTGGATGACGTGAATCGCCCGGCGTTCGTCGCGGCGGGGATGGGGCCGTTCTCGTATGCGCGGCCCACGCGTACCGTCTCGCTCGAGGGCTATTACGAAACGCCGGCCGACGTGCTCGAGGACGCGGGTGCGCTGTTCGACTGGTGCCGCAGCGCGTATCGCGCGGCGCTGCTGGCCGGGCCGCCGAAGCGCAAGGCGAGGGCGGCGTCGAAGACGGTATCCGGGGCGGGGCCGAAAGCCGCGCCGAAAACTGCAGTGAAGGCTGCGCCGAAACCGGCGTCGAAATCGGCGTCGAACCCGGCAACGAAACCGGCAACGAAACCCCCATCGAAACCGGCAACGAAGCCTGCAACAAAACCGGCAACGAAACCCGCGTCGGCCCAGAAAACGAAGCAGGCGGCGAAATCCACATCGAAACCGGCGTCGGCGCAGAAATCGAAACCGGCATCGAAATCATCGCCCGCACCGGCACCGAAACGCGTGGCGAAGCGTAAGCAGACGTAGTGCTGACCGCGCGGCGCGACGACCTCGCGATTTCGCTTTCCTTACTTTCAGACTGACCTGTCGCGGCAGACCAGCACACCGTGCGGGGGACTTGCCCGCGTGATCCGGCGCCCGAACGCATCGAGCTTGACGCCCCGCACGTCCTGCATGCTTCACAACCGCGCCGCCGGCGTTTATGATCGGCGCGGGTTGCGCCCGTGCCTCGCGCGACCCGCGCCGGCCTCGTCGCCGGCCCCGCGAACGGCGCACCGTACGCCGCGCGGCACGCTTCCCCACTCATCATTCCAGACGGAGACAGCCGATGCTCGTCCTGATTCTCGGTTTAGCGATCTTCCTCGGTGTGCACTCGATCCGGATCGTCGCCGACGGCTGGCGGTCCGCGACGATCGAGCGGATCGGCGAGAAGGGCTGGAAGGGCGGTTATGCGATCGCGTCGATCGTCGGCTTCGTGCTGATCATCTGGGGGTACGGGATCGCCCGCGCGGGCGCGACGCTGCTGTGGGTGTCGCCGGTCGGCGTGCGCCACCTGACGGGCATGCTGACCGCGGTCGCGTTCGTGCTGATCGCCGCGTCGTACGTGCCGCGCAACCGGATCAAGACGCTCGTCGGGCATCCCATGCTGGCCGGCACGATGGTCTGGGCGGTCGCGCACCTGCTCGTGAACGGCACCGTGCACGCGGTCGTGCTGTTCGGCGCGTTCTTCGTGTGGTCGATCGTCGATTTCGTCGTGTCGCGTGCGAGGGATCGCCGCGACGGTGTCCGCTATCCGGCCGGCGGGCTGGCCGGCGACGTCGCGACTGTCGTGGCTGGACTCGTCGCGTGGGCCGTGTTCGCGCGGTTCCTGCACGGCCCGCTGATCGGCGTGCGGCCGTTCGGCTGAACGGAACGCGCACGCCGGTCGGCCTGCCGCCGGTCAACGACCCTTCGCGCCGGCGGCCTGCCCGAACGACGGTTGCCTGCGCCGCAGGAAGTACGCCGCGACGATCGCGAGCGCCGTCAGGACCGTGAACCAGAACTGGAAGCGCGAATCCGGGTTGAACGCCTGCGACCCCAGCACGGCCACCAGCGCCAGCAGCGCGACCCAGTTCGACACCGGATAGAACCACGCGCGGAACGCCGTCGGGTCGCGTTGCTCGTGCTTCGTCTGCCGACGCATCGCGAAGTGCGCGACGATGATGAAGATCCACACGATCATCACGAACGCGCCGCTGCTCTTCGCGAGCATCAGGAACAGATCGCCGCCGCTCACGAAGTGAATGCCCAGGATCGACACGCAGATGGCGAGGCACAGCACGAGCGCGTTCATCGGCACGCCCTTCGCGTTGGTGCGGCCGAACATCGCCGGCGCGTGGCCGCGCTGGCTCAGCGAGAACAGCATGCGCGAGTTCGAGAACAGGAACGAGTTCATCACCGACATGAACGACACGAACAGCACGATCTTCATCGCGACGGCGGCGCCCGTGAAGCCCGCCATGCCGAACAGCGACACGTACGGCGATTTCAGGTTGACCTTGTCGGTCCACGGCATGCACAGGATCAGGATCGACACCGAGCCGACGTAGAACACCATCACGCGCACGATCACGCTCTTGATCGCGCGGATCACGTTCCTGCTCGGGTTTTCCGATTCGCCCGCGGCCACCGCCGCGATCTCGCTGCCGCCGAGCGAGAAGATCACGACCATCACGCCGGCGAGCACGGGCGAGACGCCGTTCGGCATGAAGCCGCCGTGATCGGTCAGGTTCACGAGCCCCGGTGCGGGAATGCGCGGCTGGAAGCCGAGCAGGATCGACGCGCCGAGCGCCATGAACACGATGATCGTCGCGACCTTCGCGAACGACAGCCAGTATTCGGCTTCGCCGAACGAGCGCACCGAGTACGCGTTGCTCGCGATCAGCGTGACCAGCATGAACAGCGCGCCGCCCCAGACCGGCAGCCACGGCAGGAAATCGTGGAGGATCGCACCGAGCAGGATCGCTTCGACGGTGATCGTCATCATCGACTTGAACCAGTACAGCCAGCCGACCGCGAAGCCGGCCCATTCGCCGAGGTAGCTGCTCGCATACGTGGAGAACGAGCCGCTGTCGGGATTGCGGGACGCCATTTCGCCGAGCATGAACATGACCAGCGTGACGATCACGCCGCCGATCAGGTACGACAGGATTGCCGCGGGGCCGGCCGTTGCGATGATCGCGCCGGAGCCGACGAACAGGCCCGCGCCGATCACGCCGCCGAGCGCGATCATCGTGATGTGCCGTTGCTTGAGGCTCTGCCTCAACGTGTTGTCCTGCATCTCCTACCTCTAGTTATTGTTGGCCGGGAACGTATCGGGCGGCACGACGGCAGGCGTTCCGCCGCCGCGGGCGCGCCGATGTCGAGGGAGCGTGTGTGACGCGATGTGCGGGCCGCCGGCGGTGAGTCGGGATGGCGGCCGCGATGTGCCGATCGGTGCCCGCGAGAGGGCACCGATCGCGACAACCCGGATTGTGGTCGGACGTGGCCGCGACGGCAAACGAGATATGCGAAAGACGTCTTGCGGTTTGCTCATCAATTGCCGCGGTCGCGGCAGGATGAGCGTGGGTTCAGATCGGTTTGACGAACAACCCGATGGTCAGCAGCGCGCCGATGCAGACGATCGCGATGCGCAGCACGCGTTCGTTCACGCGATGCAGCGCCCACGCGCCGAGCAGGCCGCCGACGATTGCGCCGCCGCCGAGCGCGATCGCCTCACGCCAGTGCAGGTGCGGCGAGGTGACGAACAGCACGACTGCCGACGCGTTCATCACGCCCGCGAGCGCGTTCTTGGTCGACATCGCGTGACGCGGCGGCAGGCCGGCCATCGTCAGCGCGGCCATCATCAGGAACCCGATGCCGCCGCCGAAGTAGCCGCCGTAGATCGCGATCAGGAACTGCGAGACCCCGGCCGCGACCGGGCCGAGATGTTGCGCGCCGGCACCCGGCTTGCGGAAGAAACTGCCCCACGCGAACACGATCGTCGCGAACAGCACGAGCCACGGCACCAGATGCGAGAAGATCGACGACGGCGTTTTCAGCAGCAGCAGGCCGCCGAGCGCGCCGCCGGCCACGCTGATCGCGAACAGGGCGCGAAACGGCAGCCTGCCCACGCCGCTCACCATGTTGCGACTTGCCCAGCCCGTCGTGACCTGGCCGGGGAACAGGGCGACCGTCGACGTGATGTTGGCCGCGAGCGGGGACATCCCCGACACGATCAGTGCGGGCAGCGTGACGAACGAACCGCCGCCGGCGAGGGCGTTCTGCAGGCCGGCCCAGAGGCCGGCGACGATGATGAGAGCGAGCATCGGTGCGCAACGGAAGAGGTGGCGGGGCCCGCTTGCCGGACGAGCGCGGGCGGGGTGGCCGCACGATGGTAATGCAGGATCGCGGTCGCCGGAAGCCGGTGCGCACACGGGTGCGTGACGTCACGCGTCCGGTTGGGCACCTTTGGCCGGTGCGGCGTCGTCGTGATCGTCGTCGACATTCGGATAGACGATCGTGCCGTCGTCCCGGACCACCGCGCCGGCGGTCAGGCGCGCGGGCTCCACGCGGTTGCGGCCCATGATGTGCAGCACCGTTTCGCCGCGCGCGATCAGATAGTCGGACACGATGCGCCGGTGGCAGCGCCACCACACGGCTTCCGAGCACATGATTGCGCAGCGCTGCCCGTGCCCCTGGGCGATCAGTTGGTCGAGTCCCGCGTGAAACGCCGGCGACAGCGCGTAATCCGCGTAGCGGTGAAAGCTGCGGTTCGTCCAGAAATCGTTGACGTCGTCGGGTACGACGCGCGACTTGCCGCGCAGGCCGCCGAGTTTGGCGATGTGTTCGTACGCGATGTCGGCGGCGGCGAGCGCATCGGGCAGCGTCGCTTCGTTGAATTGCGGGTTGGTGCGCGAACGCGTCATCTTGCGGATGTCCGCGAGCAACGTGATCTCGACCGCATCGAGCAGGTCGACGAATTCGTCGAGCGTGCGGTTCGAATGGCCGATCGTGTAGAACGGGAGCGTCATGCGTCGTCCTTGCCGGCAATGCGTTCGAGCACGCGGCCGCGATGCGCGGCGACGTGGTCGGTCCGGTCGCTCTTGATCTCGTACTGCGGATCGTCGGGCGACGCGCGATGGCGATGCCCCTTGTAGTCGAAGTCGGCGGTGTGGATCGCGATGATTGTGCCGGTCACGTAGCCGGCTTCGGAATTCCAGCGGACGTGGTCGCCCAGCCTGAATGGCGTGGTCATGCCGCGGTGCCTCCTTGTGTCGATGTGCGGTGGGTTGGCCCTCGCGGCTTTGGCAGTGCGCGCCGGGAAGCCGGCCGCGAGGGAGAACGTGCATGGATTCATTATCGGCCGCGACCGCACACGGTAAAAGACACGGACGGTGGCGGGGCGACCCGGGGCTGCATGTGCAATCGGTGAGCCTTTCATTTCAATGACGACACGGGCGTCGATCCTCCCGCTTGCCCACGTGAAATTGTCATGCTAGTTTTTCATGAAATTTCTCGGCGTAATTTTCACGGGAGTCCGCATGTTCGTGCAGTCCGACCGTCACGTCGCCAGCTACTACGCCGGCACCTACCCGGCGCCGATCCCGCTTCGGCCGACGCTGGACAAGCGCGTCGACGCCGACGTGCTGGTCGTCGGCGCGGGCTTCAGCGGGCTGCATACGGCACTGCGGCTTGCGCTGGCCGGCAAGCGCGTCGTCATGCTCGAGGCGAGCCGCGTCGCGTGGGCCGCATCGGGCCGCAACGGTGGACAGGCGCTGCTCGGCTGGTCGTGCGACATGCAGCCGCTCGAGGATGCGCTCGGCCGCGACGGCGCGCGCCTGCTGTGGGACAGCATGCGGTGGGCGGCGGCCGAGGTGCGCGAACTGCCGGCGCGGCACGGTTTCGACATCGACTACCGGCCCGGCAGCCTGTGGGCCGCGGTGCGCCCGCGGCGCGTCGCGATGCTGGCGCACGCGCGCGACGAGGCGGCCGAACGCTGGGGCTATGATCGGCTGCGCATGATCGAGCGCGACGAGATGCCCGAATGGATCGGCGGCACGCGCTATCTCGCGGCGCTCCACGATCCGGAGGCCGGCCACCTGAACCCGCTGAAGCTCGCGCTCGGTCTCGCACGGACGATCGAGTGCGCGGGCGGCCGCATCTTCGAACAGAGTCGCGTGCTCGACTGGCGCGAGACGGCCAGCGGCTACGTCGCCCGCACGGCGCGTGGCGAAGTGCGCGCGGACGTGCTGGTGCTCGCCTGCAATGCATACGTCGACCGGCTCGACCGCGACCTTGCGTGCCGGCTGCTGCCGGTCGGCACGTACCAGGTCGCAACGGCGCCGCTCGCGCCCGACGTCGCGCGTGCGCTGCTGCCGCGCAACAGTTGCGTGATCGACAACCAGTTCGTGCCGGACTACTTCCGCCTGAGCCCCGACAACCGGCTGCTGTTCGGCGGCGGCTGCACGTATCTCGGCGGCATCCCGGCCGATATCGCGGCGGCGACGCGCCCGCACCTCGAACGCGTGTTTCCGCAACTGGCCGGCGTGCCGCTCGATTACGCGTGGGGCGGTCACATCGACATCAGCATGCGCCGCACGCCGGACATCGGCCGCCACGGACAGCGCTTCTGGCTGCAGGGCTTTTCGGGGCACGGCGTGCTGCCGACGCTCGCCGGCGCGCGTGCGGTGGCCGACGCCGTGCTCGGCGACGCACGCCTGCTCACGCAGTACCAGCGCATCCGCAACCCGCGCTTTCCCGGCGGCGACCGGCTGGCCGCGCCGCTCGAAGCGATCGGCAAGGCCTGGTACCGTCTGCGCGATATCGTTTGATTGCATCGGAATCCATCACATCATGAATGAACAGGAAGAGATAGAAAGTCTGGCGATCCTGATCCGCGACCTGCGCAAGCATCGCAAGGTCACGCTGAACGATCTCGCCGAACGGATCGGCCGCTCGGTCGGCTTTCTGTCGCAGGTCGAGCGCGGGCTGTCGCGCCCGACGGTCGCGGATCTCACCGCGATCGGCGAGGCGCTCGGCGTGCCGACCACGTATTTCTACAGTCTGAGCAAGCCGCGCAGCGTGCCGTGGGTCACGCGGCCCGACGAGCGGCGCACCGTGTATTACGCGGCCGGCATTACCGACATCCTCGTGTCGCCGAACATGCGTTCGCGCTTCTCGATCCTCGAAAGCCATCTCGAGCCGGGTGCCAGCAGCGGAGAGCGGCCGGTCGACGACAGCGACGAGCAGGGCGGCTTCGTGCTCGAAGGAGAACTGACGATCTGGATCGACGGCGACGACACACCGGTCACGCTCGGTCCGAACGATGCATTCCAGCTTCCCGCGCACAAGCGGTTCCGTTACGCGAACCTGACCGACGCGCCGACACGCGTGATCTGGGTATTCACCTGAGTTGAGTGGTCGGCGGGGCGGGCTGGAGTGCTGGTCGCTTCGTCACGTAGCCTGTTTGCAGTACTGATCGACATGCGGCATGCGTTGCCCCGTGCGTCGCATGAATCCGGTTCGCCGCGCCGCGGCACCGCCATACAAGACATGGAAAGGATGAGACATGGCTGACGTCGTTCCCGCGCTGGTCAGTGAAGTCCGCGCATTCCGGCAGGCGCACCCCGAGATCCGTTATGTCGACCTGATCTGCCTCGACCTGCCCGGGCACTTCTACGGCAAGCGCTATCCGATCGATGCGCTCGAAAAGGTCGCGGCGGGTTCGCTGCTGAAGCTGCCGCAGAACTGCATCCTGCTCGGCACGCAGGGCGGCCTCTACAAGATCGGCGACTACTGTTTCAACGACGGCGACCCGGACGCCGTGCGCAGGCTGATTCCCGGTACGCTGAAGCCGGTGACCTGGGAGAAGCAGCCGCTCGGCCAGATGCTGATCACGACCGACGGCACCGATTCACCGGTCGAATTCGAGCCGCGCGAGGTGCTCGCGCGGGTGCTGAAGCGGCTCGCGCGGCGCGGCATCCGGCCGGTCGTCGCGTTCGAGCTCGAGTTCTACCTGTTCGACGCACAGCTCGACGAGGGGATGCCGAAGTATCCGCGCGACCGCCTGTCCGACGATCGCGACGATCAGCCGAACATGCATATCGAGCGGCTGTCGCGTTTCTCCGACGTGCTGCACGAGATGGTTGACGTCGCGTGCGCGCAGGGGATCGATGCGACCGTGATCACGGCCGAGCTCGGGCCCGGCCAGTTCGAGATCAATTTCGGCCATTGCGATGACGGGCTGCGCGCGGCCGACTGGTCGGCGATGTTCTGCCGCAGCACGCGCGGCGTCGCGCTGCAGCACGGCTATCGCGCGAGCTTCATGGGCAAGCCGTACCTGCATGCGCCGGGCAGCGGGATGCACGTGCACGTGAGCCTGTACGACGATGCAGGGAACAACCTGCTCGCGGCGGACGGGCAGCGGCCGCTGCGGCATGCGGTGGCCGGCTGCCTCGCGCTGCTGCCGCATTGCATGCCCGTGTTCGCGCCGAATCACAATGCGTTCCGCCGTTACGGATCGATGGTGAACGCGGCGAGTCGCGCAAGCTGGGGCTTCGAGGATCGCGACGCGTGTATCCGCATTCCCGAGTCGGACGCGCGCAACCTGCGGATCGAGCATCGGCTCGCGAGCGCCGATGCGAACCCGTACCTTGTGCTCGCAGCAATTCTGTCGGGGATGGAGCACGGGCTCGATGCCAAGAGCGAACCGATCGCGCCGCTCAACGACGATCGCGGCAGCGGCATCGATTTTCCGAAGGAGATGCTGTCGGCGGTCGCCGCGATGCAGGATCACCCGGCCGTGCGCGAAAGGCTCGGCAGCGAGTTCGTGATGGTGTATTGCGAGAACAAGCGGCAGGAGGAGCTGGATTTTCGCAACGAGATCGGCGCGCGGGAGTATCGGTGGTTTCTGTGATTGCCGCGCGTGTTGAAGATGCCGGTCAGGGAAGTGCGCGCCAGTAGCGCACTTCCCTGACCGGCGTACCGTCGATCTCGAAGGTCTTGATGTCGGCTTCGGCGACGAAACCTTCGCGTTCGTAGAACATCCTCGCTCGACGGTTTTTGGCGAGCACCCACAGCGACACCCACGCATGACCCACGTCGTGCAGCGCTCGGCATGCATGGTCGACCAGCCGCGCGCCGATCCCTTGCCCGCAATGCGACGGGTGCAGATAGATCGCTTCGATTTCGCCCCACGCACCGTCCTTGTCGGCGTCGCGCGTCGGCCCGTACGCGATCCAGCCGGTCGGTGCGTGGTTCGCGAAGGCGAGCGCGACGTGCGGTCGTCCCGCGTCGAGCGCCTCGCGCCACGCGGCCGTGCGTTTTTCGACCGACAGGTCGGCGAGGAACTGCGCCGGCATGATGTCCATGTAGGTGGCTTGCCACGACGCGACGTGGATGCCGGCGATGGCCGGTGCATCGGCGGAGGTGGCCGCGCGGATGTCGATCGTCGTCGTGTTCGGTGCCATGTGCCTCCCGTGTGGCCGGTTGCCTTATGCCGCGCTGCTGCCCGCCGGATTCACGCCGCCGGACCCAGACTAGCTTCGATGGCGAAACGGTAGTGGATGTCCACGTGCGATGCGTCGCCCGGTGCATCGGTTTTCTTCAACACGAACTCGAACGCGGGTTCGAACCAGCCGTCGCGTGCGATTTCTCCGCCGAGGATCTCGACGTCGTACCAGCCGTTGTCGATTTCAATGACGGGCCGGCTCGGTTCGCGATAGCGCGCAAGCAGCGCATTCACCGTGTCGTCGGTGAAACGTTCGAGAATGCGCCACGTGTAGAGCATCACCGCACGATGCTCGACGCGCAATACGTATCCGCCGCGCCGATGCTGCAGACGACTGCCTGCTTTCAGCAATTCAGGCGTGTCGTCGTCCAGCGTGAAGATGACCGTATACGGATGATTCTCGATGCCGGCCAGCGGAATGACGATGCCTTCCAGCACCGCGTGGTCGCCGCTGTCGCCGGTCGTGAACGCCGACGCGACGTCGTCCGGCAGCCCGTGTTCGTCCTTGTAGCGTTTCAGCAGCAGAAGATCGCCGACGAGAAAGTAGTCGATCAGATCGTTGAGGACTTCGGAGAATTCATGCCGCATCATCGTTCCTTTCGAGCAGCGTGCCGTGCCGCGACGTGCTTCGCGGCACGGCACGCGTGGCGACTTACTCGCCGAGCTTCGACGTCACGCAGCCGGTGCTCGAGCATTCGCGCTCGCGTTCGCGCAGGAACGACAGCCGCGACTGCGTCATGTCGTTCGCGCACTGGATATCGACGAGGTAGCTGCTGCCGCGCGTTTCGCTGCACTGCGCGTCGCGCTGTTTCAGCCATGCGAGCTGGCCGGCCTTCAGCGTCGCCTGCTGGTCGCCGCTCAGTTGCTTGCGCAGCCGGCCGTATTCGTCGTTGAGATCGCGATCGGATTGCGAGAACTGCGTGCTCGTGCAATACACCTGGTCGAACGCGCTGCGCGGCTTTCCGCAACCGGCCGCGTGCGCGGCGAACGGAACGGCGAGCGCGAGCAACGCGCAGGATGCGAGCAGATTCTTTTTCTTCATGGTGAGGCTCCTGGCTGGGTGAAAACCGTTGAATCCGACGGGAAATGCCGTCGTTTATTGGGGCGTCGTACACGCGTCGATGCCGCTTGCGATCGCGGCGGACAGGCGCTGGATCGTCTCGCGCCGCGCGAGCCGCGCTTCTTCATCCGGATTGACGATCACGCCGGCTTCGACCAGCACGGCCGGAATCGGCGCGGTGCGCAGCACGACGAGATCGTCGAAGCGGTGGATGCCGAGTTGCGGGTCGATCAGCGGGCGATTCTCGCCGCGGATCGGCTGCGCGTGATACAGCGACGGCCGTTCGCCGGCCGCGACCAGCCGCTCGGCGATTGCCTTTGCGCAACGCAGGCTCTCCGCATAGTGAGGATTGCGCTCCGACACGAACACCGAGAAGCCGCGGAATTCACGCTGCCGGCCCGCGTCGATGAACTGCTGCTGCATCGAGTCGTGATGGATCGACACGAACAGGTTCGCATCGGGCGCCTGCGTCGAGCGCTGATCGAGCTTGATCTCGCGGCCGTCCGCCGACGTGCGCAGCACGCGGTCGCCGTGCGCGGCGAGTTTGTCGGCGACCGCGCCGGACAGATCTAGGTTGTACAGGTATTCGACGCGGCCGCTCGCGCCGGTGGAGCCCGGATGCGCGGGCGTATGGCCGGTGTCGACGACGATGTAGCGCCCGGACGCGGGCTCGGCAGCGGTCGTGGTGTCGGCCGCGTGCAGCGCCGGTGGCGCACCGAGCAGCGGGGCGCACGCGAGCACGCGCGCGGCGGCGCGCACGAGCGGAAGGCGTCGGAGGATTCGGTTCGTCATTGTTGTTGTCGAGAAGGGCGTACGGCGCGTCGAACGGCGCGCCACCGTCGGCCTGCTCAATGCAGTCGGAATGTCGCGCGATTATAGCGGGTGGCGGCGACGCCGCAATGACGCGCGACGGCTGTCAGGCGAGCACGCGATGCGCCGCCAGCATGCCCCAGTACGACGCTTCCTCGAACAGCGATAGCCCGGACAGGTCGGCATGCGCGAATACGACGGGGCCATCGGCATCGCGCAGTGCGAGCAGCCCCGGCCGGCTCAGGAAGCCGACGTCGGGCGTGGCCATCGCATGGCCGCGCACGGTGATCTCGAGCGCGGTTGCATGCTTCCACAGTTCGCGTCCGTACACGGCCTGCAGGTCGAGCGCCGCCTGTTCGCGCAATGCGTCGGGCTTCGCCTGCGCGAGCCAGCGGCGCGTATCGTCCGGCGTTTGCGTGCTCAATGCCTGATAGGCGGAAAACACCGAGCGCGTCGGCGGCGACATCCGGATCAACTGATGCGTCGACACGACGTAGCCGAGCCCCGCGCCGTCGTAGACGACGTTGTCCCACGCGAGCGGCACGCCCGCTTCCTCGGCTGGCATGCCGTCGAGCAGGAAGTTGGATACGAGCCACGGCGCGCGCGGCGGCAAGTCGCGCGCGGGTTCGAAACCGTACGCGGCAAGCTGCGGAAACACGCGCGCCGCGACGAACAGCGGCATCGCGCACACGACCCGGCGCGCCTTCAGCATGAACGTCGACAGCGTGCCGTCATGGCCGGCGCGTGCGCACAGCACGTCGACGCCACCTGCGCGTTCGGTCGCGCGCACCGCGAAGCCATCGCGCGACCACGCGTTCGAGCCGGTGCGCGCGGTGATCGAATCGCTCAGCTTCGTCACCATCGTGTGCAGCCCGTCGGGCCAGGTCAGCACCGCGCCGTCACTCGCATCGCCCGCATGACCGCCACGCGACGAGAAGTAGTGCAGGCCGGCCCAGGCGGAGACATGCTCGTAACCGGCGCCGTAATCGTCGCGGCAGCAGTAGTTCAGATACCAGTGCAGCGCCTTCGCGGTATAGCCTTCGTCGAGCAGCCACTGGCGGAACGAGCGCCGGTCGAGTGCGCGCCAGCGCGGGTCGCGCGACGATTCCGCGATCGGGATGCAGAACACCTTGCGGCCGTCGGCGCCGCGCGCGGTGCGCAGCCCGTCCGTGTACGCGAAGAAGCGCGCCTGCTGCGTGAGCGCGTCGGCGTCGAGGCCGGTGGTCGGCACGATGCCGTCCTGCCACTGCCCGCCGATGAACAGGCGTTCGTCCGGTGCGTGGACGAGTGCACGCTCGTCGTACACGGGGCGCCCGGAGAACGGCGCGGATTCGATCACGCCGAGATCGGCGAGCATGTCGCGCAGATGGGCGGATTCGAGCGACGGCAGCGGCAGATAGTGCGCGCCCTTCGGATAGCCGAGTTCGCCGAAGCGCCCGCCGGCCGCGTTGCCGCCGAATTCGGGGCCGGCGAGCACCGTGAAGCGCGTATGGCCCGCGCGCGCGAGCTGCCATGCGCACGACAGCCCGGCCGCGCCGGCGCCGAGGATCGCGACATCCGTCTCGATCGTGCCGGACGGCGCGGGCAGCGCGGCATGGTCGCGCAGCGCATGGCCTTCGCGCATGCCGGGGTAGCCGACCTGCGGCGTCGTCTCGATCCAGCCGGTGCGGCCGCATGCGGCGAGCGACGCGGCTGCCGACGCGACGAGGAACGTGCGGCGATCCATCAGCGCAGCACGTGCTTCCAGTCGTCGTCGAAGCGGCGCACGAGCGGCTGGTCGTTGAGTTCGTTCGGCGACATCGACAGCGCCGGCATGTCGGCCGGGAAGTGGAACATCTCGGCGGCCGTTTGCGCATCGAGCCAGCGCGTCGGCACCGAGTAATGCGTCGGCACCGTGAAGTCGCGGCGCTTGCCGGCGATCACGAAGCCCCAGTCGCCGAACGACGGCACGTAGCAGTGGTACGGCCACGTGTTGAGCCCGGCTTCGTGCAGCGTCGCGATGATGGTCCAGTACGCGTGCGGCGCGAAATACGGCGACGTCGACTGGATCACCGTGTAACCGTTCTCCGACAGGTGGCGCGCCAGCAGCCGGAACACCGGCACCGAATACAGGCGGCCGAGCCCGAAGTTGGTCGGATCGGGGAAGTCGACGACGATCGCGTCGTACACGTCGGCATTCGATTCGAGCCAGCGCACTGCGTCGTCGTTGATCACGTGCACGCGTGGGTCCTTCAGCGCGCCCTGGTTCAGCTTGACGAGCGGTGCCGACGTCGAGAACAGCTTCGTCATCGCCGGATCGAGATCGACGAGCGTGATCTGCTCGAGGTTGCGGTGCTTGAGCAGTTCGCGCACCGCGAGGCCGTCGCCGCCGCCCAGCACGAGCACGCGCTTCGCCCACGGCAGTGCCTCGATCGCCGGATGGATCAGCGCCTCGTGATAGCGGTGCTCGTCGCGCGACGAGAATTGCAGGTTGCCGTTCAGGTACAGCCGCATGTCGTCGTGCCACTGCGTGAGCACGATGCGCTGGTACGGCGTCGTTTCCGAATAGATCGTCTCATCGCCGTACACGCCGTGTTCGGCCCAGTGCGTGATGCGATCCGACAGCGCGAACCCGGCAACCAGCAGCCCGATCACGAGCGACGCACGCATCAGCTTGCCGCGCACGTTGCGAATCTCGTCGCGGAACAGGTGGGTCGTCCACAATGCGACGAATGCGTTCAGGAGACCAAACAGGAAGCTCGTACGCAGCAGGCCGAGGCGCGGCGCGAGCACCAGCGGGAAGATCAGCGACACGGCCAGCGAGCCGAGATAGTCGAAGGTCAGCACCTCGCTGACGGTATGGCGGAACGCCTGTCGCCGCTGCTGGAACGCGCGCATCACGAGCGGGATTTCCATCCCGATCAGCAGGCCGAGCGCGAGCACCAGTGCGTAAAGCGCCGCGCGAAACGGTGCGGCGAGCCATGCGAACACCACGAACAGGAGCGCTGCCGACACGCCGCCGAGCAGGCCGACGAGCAGCTCGATGTCGACGAAGCGGTCGAGCACGTCGTCGTCCTCGACGAACTTCGCGAGCCACGAGCCGATTCCCATCGCGAACAGGTAGCAGCCGATCACCGACGAGAACTGCAGGATCGAGTCGCCGAGCAGATAGCTCGACAGCGCGCTACTGATCAGTTCGTAGCCGAGCCCGCACGACGCGAGCACGAGAATCGACAGGACGAGCGCACGCTTATGCAGCATCGCGCATCCGTTGTGCAGTGTTCGGCAATGTGGATATACTGGCGCGGATTTTCGTCTGGCGGCCCTGTGCGGGCCGGCCGGCGACGGGGCGGCGAACCGAGCACAAAATCCGAGGAAAAGAATGAATAGTGCCTATCTTTATGCGGTTCATTTACTGTCGGCGTTCGTGCTGCTTCTCGTGTTCGCGGCAGTGTACCTGAAGGTCACCCCGTTCGACGAACTGGCGCTGATCCGCGACGGCAACGCGGCCGCGACGCTGTCGTTCGGCGGCGCATTGATCGGTTTCTGCCTGACGCTCGCATCCAGCATCGCGCACAACTCGACGCTCGGCGAAGTCGTGATCTGGGCCGTCGGCGCGATGATCGTGCAACTGATCACCTATGCGGTGCTGACGCGCGTGATGCCCGGCATGAATCATGCGATCGAGGATCGCAACGTCGCGATGGGCGGCCTGATGGGCACCGCGTCGCTCGTCGTCGGCATCATCAATGCCGCCTGCCTGACCTGACGCACCACGCGTTTCGAGGAGACCGACATGAGTCTGGGTTCATTCATCCGCAAGCAGTTCATCGACGTCCTGCAATGGACGGAAGACACCGACGGCGTGCTGGCCTGGCGCTATCCGATGGAAGACCAGGAAATCCAGTACGGCGGCAAGCTGACCGTGCGCGAAACCCAGGTCGCGATCTTCGTCAACGAGGGCAAGGTCGCCGACGTGTTCCAGCCGGGGCTCTACACGCTGGAAACGCGCACGCTGCCGGTACTCACGAACCTGAAGAACTGGGACAAATTCTTTCAGTCGCCTTTCAAGTCCGACGTCTACTTCTTCAGCACGCGGCTGCAGCTGGGCCGGCGCTGGGGCACCGCGCAGCCGGTGACGATCCGCGACCGCGAATTCGGCTTCGTGCAACTGCGCGCGTTCGGTATCTATTCATATCGGATCGTCGATGCGGCTGCGTTCCACCGCGAGGTAAGCGGCACGCGCGCGGCATACACGGTCGACGATCTCGAGCAGCAATTGCGCAATCTGGTCGTCACGGCGATGAGCACGACGTTCGGCTCGGCCGACGTGCCGTTCGTCGACATGGCCGCGAACCAGTCGCTGCTGTCGCAGCGCGTCGCCGAGGCATTGGTGCCGGTGTTTACGCGTTACGGGCTGGCGCTCGACGCGTTCGCGGTCGAGAGCGTGTCGCTGCCGGCCGAGCTGCAAAAGGCGCTCGACCTGCGGATCGGTGCCGGGATGGCCGGCGATCTCGCGCGCGCCACGCAATACCAGACCGCGCAGGCGATTCCGCTCGCCGCGCAAAACCCGGGCGGCATCGCCGGGGTCGGCGCGGGGCTCGCCGCGGGCGCGGCGATCGGGCAGGCGATGGCCGGCCAGATCGCGGGCGCCGCGCAACCGGCGCAGGCCGCTCCGCCCACGCCCGTTGCCGCGCCGGTGGCCGCTGCAGCGGCCGAGAGCACCGATTACGTGCAGCGGCTCGAGCAGCTGAAGGCGCTGTTCGACAAGGGCCTCGTGACCGAAGACGAATATTCCCGCGCGAAGGCCGAGATCCTCGCGAAGCTCACCCGGTAAGCGGCACGCATGTTCCGTACCTCGTGCCCCCAGTGCGGCGCGCCGGTCGAGTTTCGCTCGGCCGCGGCGGTGATGGCCGTCTGCGCGTTCTGCCGTAGTACGTTGCTCAAGCGCGGCGCCGAGGTCGAGCGCATCGGCGAACTGGCCACGGTACTCGACGATGCTTCGCCGATCCAGATCGGCACGGCCGGGCGCTACGACAAGCGTGCGTTCACGGTGCTCGGCCGCATCCAGATGACCTACGACGCCGGCGCGTGGAGCGAGTGGTACGTCGTGTTCGACGACGGCGCGTTCGGCTGGCTGTCGGATGCGTCGGGCCAGTACGCGATCACGGTGCGCGAATCCGACGATGCGTCGGGTACCGCGTGGCCCGCATTCGATACGCTCGAACCGGGCATGCGGATCGACCACGGCGGCCGCGCGTATCTGGTGTCGGACGTGCGCACCGCGCGCTGCACGGGCGGCGACGGCGAGCTGCCGTTCCGCGTCGATGCCGGCTGGGAGGCGCGCGTCGCCGACCTGCGCACGGGCAATGCATTCGCGACCTACGACTATTCCGACGCCGGGTCGAACGGCGGCAGCCCGGCCGTCTATGCGGGCGAGGCGCTGGAATTCGACGCGCTCGCGTTCACGGGGCTGCGCGACATCGAAAACGATACGCGCGACAAGCGCGGCGCGGAGCTGGTGCCGTTCGCGTGCCCGAGCTGCGGCGCGCCGCTGTCGTATGCGCCGAACGTGGCCGACTACGTCGTGTGCGGCAGTTGCCACGCGGGCGTGCAGTGCACGGCCGAGCAGCAGACCGTGTTCGCGGCCCGGCGCAAGCTCGAATCGGTGAAGGGCGCGCTCGAACTCGGCGCGATCGGCACGTTCGACGGCGTGAAGTACACGGTGATCGGCATGATGCGCTGCCGCGTGCCGGGCGACGACGAGACATGGGACGAATACCTGCTGCTGAACCCGAAGCGCGGCTTCCTGTGGCTCGTACAGAGCGAAGGGCGCTGGGAACGCGTGCAGGTGCTCGACCACTGGCCGACGATCGGCAGCGAATCCGGCAACGTGACCGACGGCGGCAAGACTTACCGGCTGCGTGAGGAATACGAATCGGAGGTCGTCTACGTGGTCGGGGCATTCAACTGGCGCGTGCAGGCGGGCGATCGCACGTCGATCATCGACTACGGCTGGCAGAAGGACAAGCTGACGCGCGAGCGCAGTGACGCGGAGATCGTCTGGTCGCGTGCGCGACCGCTGTCGGGCGGCGCGCTCGCCGAACGCTTCGGCACGCCGGCGCTGGCCGCGGCCACGACGGCCGCCACGGGCGCGACCGAATCGATGGGGTTGTTCGGCAGCAAGGGGCCGCACAGTTTCGCGCCGCTGCCGTTCATGTTCAGCGCGTTGCTCGTGATCTTCAACCTCGGTTCGCTGTTCTCGTTCACCGGCCGCTCCGTCTACGTGCTGGTCGGCCTGCTGGTGCTGTGGCTGCCGGAATGGCTGTGGAAGCGATTTGCGTCGGACGGGGGCAACGCGTGATCCGGTACATCCTCTACGGCGTCTACGGCCTGATCGTCGTCACGTTGTTCAGCTGCGCGTCGATCGGCGGCAGTGGTTCGGGCGGTGGCGGGTGGGGCAGCTCGTCGGCGCGCAGTGGCTACTCGTCGTACGGGTCGCACAAATGACCGCGTGCGACGGGATCGCGCCGCCGTGCGCGACGCTCGGCTCGCACGTGCTGGCCGACCTGGCGGGCATCGATGCGGCGCTGCTGCGCGACGCCGCGCGGCTCGAGGCGATCCTCACCGATGCGGCGCAACGGGCCGGCGCGCGCGTGATCGGCGCGCATTTCCATCATTTCGGCGGCGAGCATGGCGTGACGGGTGTCGTACTGCTGGCGGAGTCGCACATCACGATCCATACGTGGCCCGAGCATCGCTTCGCGGCCGTCGATGCGTTCATGTGCGGCGCGGCGCGCGCGGCCGATGCGGTCGATGCGATCGCGGCGGCGCTCGGCACGCATGCGCAGGTTCGGCAGCAGGTGACGCGCGGCAGTGCGCTGGCCTGAGCCAGGATGCCGCCTGCCGTGCATCGGCCACGGCGGGTCGTCGGGATGGCGGCCGCCGGTCGTTTCCCCGGCTCGGTGAATCCGGCAAATAGCGGGCGGCGCGGCCGCCGGCGCATGCCGGTCAGCGCGGCAGCGCTTCGGCTTCGGCCCAGCGCTTGAACGAATCGAGACGCCGACGCGTCTGCACGAGATAGAACGCGCCGATCAGCGGTTCGAGCAGCCAGCGCAGCCACGACGGCTGCGCGCGAAAGTGGTACGTGAACTTCACCTCGGTCGACCCGGGCGTGTGCTCGACGAAGTTCCAGCTGCCGCTGAAGCGTTCGAGCACTTTCGGGCCTTCGACCATTTCGACGGCGGCGACCTGCGGCGGACGGTATGAAATGTAGCGCGACACCATCGTCGCGCCCGACTGGCTGCGGCAGAACGCGTCGACGCCGACATCGGCGGTCGTGCCGTCGAGCAGATAGGCGTCGCTGAGGAAGTTGTCCCACACGAGCCGCCGTCCGTAGTCCTGCGACCACGTGAACAGGCGCCTGCGGTCGACGCCGACGGTCCGGCTGACTGAGATCCTCATGAGGGTGGGCGGCGCGGATTGGGATGAAATCGAGTGTACCGCGCCAATAACCTGTGTTTCGTCAGACTTCGTCAAGTCGAGCATGCGCTCGAACGAGCGCGATTGACGCACCTCGGGAATTCCCCTAGGATTTATCCCAACCCTTCGGGACAGACCCGGAGCGTTTCAATCTCTTGAGGGAGCCTCATGAGTACGCAACAGAACCGGCGCTTCGACGCGCTCGTTTTCATTGGTCGTTTCCAGCCCCCGCATCGTGGTCACCTGAACGTGCTGAAGTCGGCACTGAGTCGGGCCGAACGCGTGTGCGTGCTGATCGGGTCGACCGACAAGCCCCGCACCATCAAGGACCCGTTCTCGTTCGACGAGCGCCGCCAGATGCTGGCTTCGCTGCTCGACGCGTCCGAGCGCGATCGCGTGACGATCGCCCCGCTGCAGGATTCGACCTACAACGACGGCGACTGGGTGCGCTGGGTGCAGGATGCCGTGGCCGTCGCGCTCGGCGACGTCGCGCAACGCAAGGTCGGGCTGATCGGCCACGAGAAGGACGCTACGTCGTATTACCTGCGGATGTTCCCGCAATGGGAGCTCGTCGACGTCGACGCGACGGAAGACATTTCCGCCACCGAGATCCGCGACCAGTATTTCGCCGAACGTACCAACAGCTTCGTGCAGTGGGCCGTGCCGGAACCCGTGTTCGGCTGGCTCGAGCGTTTTCGCACGCAGCCGGAATTCGCGCAACTGAAGTCGGAAGCCGAATTCATCGCCGCGTATCGCAAGGCGTGGGCGGTCGCGCCGTATCCGGTCACGTTCGTGACGGTCGACGCGGTGGTCGTGCATTCGGGGCATATCCTGCTCGTGCGCCGCCGCAGCGAACCGGGCCGCGGCCTGTGGGCGCTGCCGGGCGGCTTCGTGAACCAGGACGAGCGGCTCGACGCGGCGTGCATCCGCGAGCTGCGCGAGGAAACCGGCCTCAAGCTGCCGGAGCCCGTACTGCGCGGCTCGATCAAGGATCGTCAGGTGTTCGATCACCCGACGCGTTCGCTGCGCGGCCGCACGATCACGCATGCGTGCCTGTTCAACTTCCCGACCGGCGAGTTGCCGCGCGTGAAGGGCAGCGACGACGCCGACAAGGCGCGCTGGGTCCCGCTCAACGAATTCGCGCAGATGCGCAACGTGATGTTCGAGGATCACTTCGACATCGCGTATCACTTTCTGGGGAAGCTGTGACGCGCTGATTCCCCGCATCCGGTCCGCCGCGACAGACGCGGCGGCATTTCAACGGCCTAGAGGAGCTCTAGCCATGCAAAACGATCCCGGCGGCTTTGCCGCGGTTCTCGCCAATCCGATTCTCAACACGGATTCGTACAAGGCTTCCCACTTCCTGCAGTATCCGCCGGACGCATCGGCGATGTTCTCGTACGTCGAATCGCGCGGCGGCCGCTACGACCGCACGCTGTTCTTCGGCCTGCAGATGCTGCTGAAGGAGTATCTGTGCAAGCCGGTCACGCACGCGATGATCGACGACGCGCGCGATTTCTTCACGGTGCACGGCGAGCCGTTCAACGAAGCAGGATGGCGTCATATCGTCGAGCGCTACGACGGCTACCTGCCGGTGAAGATCCGAGCGGTGCCGGAAGGCTCGATCGTGCCGGTGCACAACGTGCTGATGACGGTCGAATGCGACGACCCGCAGGTGTTCTGGCTCGCGTCGTATCTCGAGACGATGCTGTTGCGCATCTGGTATCCGGTGACGGTGGCGACCCGTAGCTGGCATCTTCGGCAAACGATTCGCCGTTTCCTTGAAAGGACCGACGACGATCTCGCGCAACTGCCGTTCAAGCTGCACGACTTCGGCGCACGCGGCGTGTCGAGCGCGGAATCGGCCGCGATCGGCGGCGCCGCGCACCTCGTGAGCTTCATGGGCTCGGACACGGTGCTCGGCGTGCTGGCCGCGAACCGTTTTTATCGCGAGCCGATGGCTGCGTACTCGGTGCCGGCGGCCGAGCACAGCACGATCACGTCGTGGGGGCGCGAAGGCGAGGCCGATGCGTACCGCAACATGATCAAACGCTTCGGTTTGCCGGGCGCGATCGTATCGGTCGTATCGGACTCCTACGATCTGTTCGCCGCGCTCGATCTGTGGGGCGGCGAGCTTCGGCAGGCGGTGCTCGATTCGGGCGCGACGCTCGTCGTGCGCCCCGATTCCGGCGACCCGGTGACGATCGTGCTGCAGACCGTGCGGGCGCTCGATGCGTCGTTCGGTTCGACCGTGAACGGCAAGGGCCGGCGCGTATTGAATCGTGTGCGCGTGATCCAGGGGGACGGGGTCGACGAGCAGTCGATCGAAGCGATCCTCGTCGCGCTCGACGAGGCGGGCTATGCGGCCGGCAACGTGGTGTTCGGCATGGGCGGTGCGTTGTTGCAGCGGGTGAACCGCGATACGCAGCGCTTCGCGATGAAGTGTTCGGCGATCCGGCGCGGCGACGTATGGCACGACGTCCGCAAGGATCCGGTCACCGATCAGGGCAAGCGTTCGAAGCAGGGGCGGTTGACGCTGCTGCGCAATTGGCGCACCGGCGAGTATCGGACGGTGACGTTGCCGGTTGCGTGGGACGATCGTGCGCTGGAAGGCGAATGGGACGAGGCGCTCGAGACGGTGTTCGACACGGGGCGTCTGCTCGTCGATACGTCGTTCGCCGAGGTCAGGGCGAGGGCGCATGCGGGGGAGGTGTGACGCAGGCGGCGGGGCATCCCGCCGCTGTGCAGCCGGCTCGCGTCACTTGCCGGTCAGCACCGGGCCGCCGGCATCCGCCGGCGCACCGCCGCGCTCCCCCACCCGCGTCGCCTCCATCGCCCGCGCCAGCGCATCGAACACCGCTGGCCCCTTGCAGCGCGACACGTTGAAGCGCAGGTACGACGTCGCGCTGCGCGACGCGCTGAACACGTTGCCGGGGGCGAGCACGACGTCGTGGTCCAGCGCGTGACGCGCGACGCGTGCGGCGTCGAGCCCGTCCGGCAACTCCGCCCACACGAACAACCCGCCGCGCGGCTCCGTCCAGATCGCGAGCCCCGCCCGCGCGAGGCGCCGGATCGTTTCGCCCATCGCATCGGCGAGACGCGCGCGCAGGCTGTCGAGATGGCGTCGGTACGTGCCGTCGATCAGCAGCCGATGCACGACGTTCGCGCCGATCTGCGCATTGCCGAACGACGTCGCGAGCTTCAGGTCGACGAGCGCGTCGATCCATTCCGGGCGCGCGGCGACATAGCCGCAGCGGATCGCGGCCGACAGCGTCTTCGAGAAGCTGCCGATCGATACGACGCGCGACAGCCCGTCGAACGCCGCGAGGCGCGGCGCAGGCGTGCTCTCGAAATCCGCGAAGATGTCGTCCTCGACGATCAGCAGCCCATGCTCGGCCGCGAGCGTCAGCAGCCGGTGCGCGACGGGCGGCGCGAGCGTCGCGCCGGTCGGGTTGTGCAGCGCGGCGTTGGTGATGTACAGGCGCGGCCGGTGCTCGGCGAGTACTTGCTCGAAGCGCACGAGATCGGGGCCGTTCGGCGTGAACGGCACGCTGACGATCCGTGCACGGTGCGCGCGCAGCAGCGCCTGGAAGTTGAAGTAGCACGGATCGTCGAGCACGACGGTATCGCCGGGCTCCAGCAGCAGGCGGCACACGAGGTCGAGCGCGTGCGTGCCGCCGTCGGTCAACATGATCTGCGCGGGTTCCGCGTGGACACCGTGCTGCGCGAGCCGCCACGCGAGCTGCTGGCGCAGCGCGGGCAGGCCGAGCGGCGTCGCGTAATCGGTCAGCGCATCGGCTTCGTCGCGCGACACGGCGCGCAGCGCGCGGCGCAGGCTTTCGTCGGGCAGCCACGACGACGGCAACCATCCGCAGCCAGGCTTCACCGACGTCGGCGCCGCTTCGAGCGACTGGCGCGACAGCCACAGCGGATCGAGCTCGCGATCGAGGCGCGGGCCCAATTCGGCGAGCGCGAGCGGCGGCGCGTGGCCCGACACGTAGAAGCCCGAACCGCGCCGTGCGACGAGTACGCCTTCGCTCGCGAGCCGCTCGTACGCGTCGACGACCGTCGATTTCGACACGCCGAGCGCGTCGGCCATCATCCGGATCGACGGCACGCGCGCGCCGGGCATCAGCACGCGGCTCGCGATCCGCGCGCGCAACGTATCCATGACGGTCTCCACGCGCGTGCGCGACGGCGCGGGTGGGGTGGGAATCGGGGCGGAAGGGTGCATGGCGAACGATGAACTGTACGGCCGGTTGTCCAGTACAGTTTGTCTGAATTGTATTGGGCTGTAGCTTACGCCGGTTTCGCCGGCGGCGGATCATCCATCGGTCATCCACTTTCCATTCAGGATTGACCGTGCAAAAGACGACCGACGGATGGCTCAGCGGTTTGCTGGGCGTCATCATCTTCAGTGGCTCGCTGCCCGCGACGCGGGTCGCGGTGCAAGGGCTCGACCCGCTGTTCCTCACGTTCGCCCGCGCGACGATCGCCGGCGCGCTCGGCCTGTTGCTGCTCGTCGTGCTGAAGCAGAAGCGGCCGTCGCGTGCCGAGGTCGTGTCGCTGGCCATCGTCGCGCTCGGTGTGGTGGTCGGTTTCCCGTTGCTGACGGCGCTGGCGCTGAAGCACGTGACGTCGGCGCATGCGATCGTGTTCGTCGGGCTGCTGCCGCTCGCGACTGCACTGTTCGGCGTGTGGCGCGGCGGCGAACGGCCGCGGTTGCCGTTCTGGATCTTCTCGATCGTCGGCAGCGGCGCGGTGGCCGCGTTCGCGCTGCGCAACGGCGGGCAGGCGTCCGTGGTCGGCGATGCGCTGATGCTGGCCGCGATCGTTGCATGCGGGCTCGGTTATGCGGAAGGCGCGCGCCTGTCGCGCCAGCTCGGCGGCTGGCAGGTGATCTCGTGGGCGCTCGTGCTGTCGCTGCCGCTGATGCTGCCGCTCACGTGGCTGACCTGGCCCGCGTCGTTCGACGGCGTCGACGCCGCCGCGCTGTGGGGGCTCGCGTACGTGTCGCTGTTCAGCATGTTGATCGGCTTCGTGTTCTGGTATCGCGGGCTGGCGCTCGGCGGGATCGCGGGCGTCGGCCAGCTGCAGCTGCTGCAGCCGTTCTTCGGCTTCCTGCTCGCGGCCGGGCTGCTGCACGAGACGGTGCCGCCGTCGATGGTCGTCGTGACGGTCGTGGTGGTCGGCTGCGTGGCGGGCGCGAAGTACTTCTCGAAGATGGCGCCCGTGCAGCGCGCAGGGTGACGCAGGGGCAGCGGTGTGTCGCGTATCAGGCCGACGCCCTCCGGTGCGAGGCTGGCGGCAAGCCGATTGCCGCTGATGCGCGTGATCGCGACGTGCATCCGATCCTGCACCGATGACGCGGCCCAAGCAAAACGGCCAGGCTGCCGGTAGCGGCAAGCCTGGCCGTTGGCGTTCGTCACGCCGGGCGGGCGTTACTCGAACGTTTCGAGCGCGAGCAATTCGCCGATCGTCTGCCGGCGGCGGATCAGCCGCGGCGTGCCGCGATCGACCAGCACCTCCGGCGCGAGCGGCCGGCTGTTGTAGTTCGACGACATCGACGCGCCGTACGCGCCCGCGTCGTGCAGGAACAGCAGGTCGCCGATCTGCGGCTGCGCGAGCTTGCGGTGCGTGACCACGCCGCCGGCATCCTGCGTGAACACGTCGCCCGATTCGCACAGCGGCCCGGCGATCGCGAGATCGACGAGCGGCCGGCCGGCGGGCAGCGCGCCATCGTGCGCGTGCACCGACACCGCGTGATAGCTGCCGTACATCGACGGGCGCATCAGGTCGTTGAAGCCGGCGTCGATCAGCACGAAATCGTGCTTCGGCCGACGGTTGACGGCCTGCACTTCGGTGACGAGCGTGCCGGCTTCGGCGACGAGGAAGCGGCCCGGTTCGATCTCGATGCGCACCGGGTGGCCGAGATGCCGTTCGATCCGCTTGCGCGCGGCGTCCCACTGGCTGAAGTAGTGACCGACGTCGACGCGCGGCTCGCCGTCGCGATACGGGATCGACAGGCCGCCGCCGGCCGAGATCGCGTCGATGTCGTGGCCGAGCGACGTGACGAGGTCGACCATCGCATCGCACACCTGCGACAGGTGGCCGTAGTCGACGCCCGAACCGATGTGCATGTGGATGCCGACCAGCTTCAGCCCGTACTGGCGCACGATCTCGATCGCGCGCGGGACGTCGTCGATCCAGATGCCGTGCTTGCTCTGCGGGCCGCCGGTGTTGGTCTTGTTGCTGTGGCCGTGGCCGAAGCCGGGGTTGACGCGCAGCCACACGCGGTGGCCGGGCGCGTGCTCGCCGATGCGCGCGAGCATGTCGAGCGAACCGGCGTTCACGGTGACGCCGTGCTTGAGCACCGCCGCGAGCGTCGGACGGTCGATCAGGTCGGCCGTGAACACGACGCCTTCCGGCTCGCCGCTCGGGCTGAAACCGGCCGCGAGGCTGCGCTCGATCTCGCCGAGCGACACGGCGTCGACGCACGCGCCTTCGTCGCGCATCAGCTTGAGGATATGGACGTTCGAATTCGCCTTCTGCGCATAACGGATCACGTCGAACTGGCGAAGTTGGGCGATGCGGTCGCGGATGACGTCGGCGTCGTACACCCACAGCGGGGTGCCGTATTGCTGCGCGAGGGCCGCGAGCTGGCGGGAATCGAGGGACATGACGGATGAATCGGATCGAATGAACGGATAGTGCGATGATGCGCCCGATTGGCTATCCAGTAAAATGCCTGTTTATCTTCATTCGATTCACTTTTGATATATACGATCATGCTGACGCACCGTCATATCGAGGTGTTCCGCGCGCTGATGGTCACCGGCAGCACGACGCGCGCGGCCGAGATGCTGTACACGTCGCAGCCGACCATCAGCCGCGAACTGGCGCGGATGGAGCAGGTCGTCGGCTTTGCGCTGTTCGAACGCGCGCACGGCCGGCTGCGCCCGACGATGGCCGCGCTCACGCTGTTCGACGACGTGCGGCTCGCGTATGTGGGGCTCGAACGCGTCGCGGCGACGGCTGCACGCCTGCGCGAGTTTCGCGACGGGCAACTGTCGGTGATCGCGCTGCCGGCGTTCTCGCACGCGATCCTGCCCGGCGCGTGCCGGCGCTTTCACGATGCGCATGCGGGTGTGAGCGTGTCGGTCGCGACGCAGGAGTCGCCGGTGCTCGAGGAGTGGTTGACCGCCCAACGCTACGACCTCGGGCTGACCGAGCACGATGCCGCGCCGGCCGGCACGGTGCTCATGCCGCTGCTCGAAGTCGATGAAGTGTGCGTGCTGCCCGACGGCCATCCGCTCCTCGCGCAGGATGCGATCGACCTGCTGGATCTCGTCGACCGCCCGTTCGTGAGCCTGTCGCTGAACGACCCGTACCGCATCATGATCGACGAGGCATTCGCGCAACTCGGCGTCGCGCCGCGCTCGGTGGTCGACACGCCGTCGGCCGTATCGGTGTGCGCGTTCGTGCGGCAGGGGCTCGGGGCTGCGATCGTCAATCCGCTCACGGCACTCGATTTCGTCGGCCGCGGCCTGCACGTGCGGCCGCTGACGCGGTCGTTTCCGTACCGGGTCAGCGTGATCGTGCCCGAGCACCGGCCGAAGAGCCTGCTCGTCGACGCGTTCGCCGATGCGCTGCGCGGCGAAGCGAAGGCGATTCGCCGCCGGCTCGCCGCGCACCTCGGCTAGCGGCGGCGCCGTATGATGGGCGTTTCGCCGCCATCGCCGTCATTTTCCGGAAATCCCATCATGACCGACGCATCGTCTTTCCTCGAACAACCGACCCTTACCGGCGAACGTGTCGTTCTGCGCCCGCTCGCCGCATCCGACCGGCAGGCGCTGCTGGACGCTGCCGCCGACGGCGAGTTGTGGAACCTGAAGGTCACGGTCGTGCCGGGCGCGCAGACGGTCGACGCGTACATCGACACGGCGTTGCAGGGGCGCGCGGCCGGCACCGTGATGCCGTTCGTGATCGTCGATCGCGCGTCGGGCCGCGCCATCGGCAGCACGCGCTTCTGGAAGATCGATCGCGGGAATCGCAAGCTGGAGATCGGCCATACGTGGCTGAGCGAATCGGCGCAGCGTACGCGCGCGAATACCGAAGCGAAGTGGTTGCTGCTGGCTTATGCGTTCGACACGCTGCGATGCGTACGCGTGCAGTTCACGACGGACGAGCTGAACGAGAAATCGCGCGCGGCGATTCTGCGGCTCGGTGCGAAACAGGAGGGCATCGTGCGTCACGAACGGATCATGCCGGATGGCCGCAAGCGCAACTCGGTGCGCTTCAGCATCATCGACGACGAATGGCCGGACGTGCGTGCGCGACTCGAGGCGAAGCTGGCGACGTAACGGGTGATGCGGGACGTTGAATGTTGGGCGTGCGTCGCGCCGCCGGCAGGGGAGTCGGCAGCGCGACGACGGGGGGAACGGTGCGCCGCGCACGAGGCGCGGCGCTGCATCGCGTTACTGCGCCGATGCGAGGTGGTGACGCTGCGCGAGCTTCTGCGCGTCCGCGTAGTGCGCCTGCAGGATCGGCAGCGCCTGGCGTGCGACTTCCTTCAGCTTGGCGTCGCGGCCCGATGCGATTTCGGCCTGGAATGCCGAGATCGTCTTCTGCTGGCCGGCGAGCGCGACCTGTTCGATGTACGCCTTGTCGAACTCGGCGCCGCGCAGGCTCTTGATGCTGTTCAGCACGGTCGTGTCCGGGTCGTTGGCCGGCACGTCGACGCCGCGCGGGCTCGCCGCGCGCATCGCCTGGATGATCTTCGCGTCGTCGGTCGACACGCGTTGCGCGAACGCCTTGACCTGGCTGTCCGACGTGCGCGAATCGGCGATGCGCGCGGCGTCGTGCTGGGTCGACACGGTCTTCGTGCCGTCCGTGATGAAGGTCTGGTCGGCTTCGTGGATGCGCGTCGCGGTCGCGGCCGGCGCGGCGGATGCCGCGGGTGCCGGTTGCGCGGTTTGCGCGGTCGCCGTCACGGCGACGAGAAGCAGGCCAGCGGCAGACAAGGCAAGGCGCGAAATGGGGGGAAAGCGGTTCATGGGACCTCCTTTCGATCGGGGCTCTGGTTGAAAAACGGATCGTGTGATCCGTCGCTGTGCGA
Organism: Burkholderia orbicola; assembly: GCF_900100915.1. Taxonomy (NCBI): domain Bacteria; kingdom Pseudomonadati; phylum Pseudomonadota; class Betaproteobacteria; order Burkholderiales; family Burkholderiaceae; genus Burkholderia; species Burkholderia orbicola. The sequence continues at coordinate 2,681,126 of NZ_FNKW01000002.1, forward strand.
GAGACCGGGCGCGCCCGGGCCGGATTCGACTGCCGCTCTGCCGCGGCGGCGTTCGAAGTGTTTTCCGGCCCGACTGATTCTAGGAGAGCGGTCGGGTAGCAGGTGCAACCGTGCTGTGGCTTGTGTAACGGTTGGTAAGACGAATCGATGAGCATGCGCGCAGGCCGGTAGTGCGTACCTGATGCGCGTGCGGCGGCGGCAATTTTTGCGCGCACGTGGCGCATGCAATGCATGAGATGCGCGTGCGTGTCATCGGCATTTCATCGGTGCGATGTCGTCGCGGCCGTTGCTGTGGCGACGCGTCGGCGGCGAGTGGTGCGTGTGTGCGCGGCGTGCGTGAAGCGTTACACGCGATCGAGCAGCGCATCGAGGCGCGGCAGCAACGGCGTCGCGCAATGTGCCTGCAACGCGTCGGGCGCCGTGTAACCCCACGCGACGCCCTGGAAGGCGATACGCGCGCGCCGTGCCGCGTCGGCATCGCGGATTTCGTCGCCGACGTACAGCACTTCGTCGGCGCGCACACCGGCCTCGTGAACGAGCGCGCGCAGACGGCGCGCTTTGCCGAACAGCGGAATGCCGCAGGCGAAATGGTCGACGCGTGCGCCGGCGCGCGGGCCGAGCCGGTCGCGCACGATCTCCTCGGTGTTCGACGTGGCGATCGCGATGCGGATGCCGCGCGCGGCGAGCGCGTCGAACGTTTCGTCGACGCCGGGAAAGAGCCGCACGTTCGCGATGCGCGGCCGCATCAGGCGGCGCATGTCGATCGTCACGCGCGGCACTTTCCACATCGGCACGTCGAGCGCGCGGATGATGTCGCGCGCCGACATCCCGCGCAGCGCGGGGCGCAGTTCGGGCGTCGCGTCGCGAAAGCCGTGCAGGCGCGACGCTTCCGACAGCGCGGCGAGAAAGCTGTCGAGCGAATCGGCGAGCGTGCCGTCGAAGTCGAAGGCGATGAGGCGGTAGGTCATCGGGTGAGGCGTGCGAGGCGGAGCGTGGCGAGGTTGGTTGGCGGCCGTGCTACTCGTAATGGTAGCGGCAGGACACGATGCTGAGTTGAAGGTCGTCAGCCTCGTAGACCAGGCGGTTCGTATCGTCGATACGGCGCGACCAGAAGCCGGACAGATTGGCTTTCAACGGCTCCGGCTTGCCGATGCCTTCGAACGGCGTGCGCCGGGTTTCGCGAATGAGCTGGTTGATGCGCTTGAGCGTCTTGCGATCCTGTCCTTGCCAGTAGACATAGTCATCCCATGCGTCGGAAGTAAAGAGCACGCGACGTACGCTCATTCATCGTCCTCGGCGAGCTTGTGTTCTTTCGCTTTGCCCTTGCGCAGTTGCGCGATCGAACGTTCGAGATGAGCGACGTTGGCTGGCGAGCGCAGCAGGTGAACCGTCTCCATCAGGCTGTCGTAATAGTCCTGCGACATGATGACGGCGTTCGGTGCATCGCGGCGCGTAATGAGCGTCACGTCCGCATCGTCGACGACCTGGTCGATGACGGTCTTCAGATTGCCGCGGGCATCGGAAAAATGAATCGTGCGCATGGCGTGCCTCACTTGTACTTTTAACGGTACAAGTATAGCACTATTCGAATATATGTACGGAATGTTGTACAGGTCTCGAGGCGCCGTGCGGCAGGGCGACGCGCATCTGTTTTCCCGCGGCGGATCGGCCATACCCTTGTCCCGCACCCCACGGCGCGGTATCGTCGATGCTCCGCCTTCCGGCCCCTCCAACCGGAGAACAGACGTGCCCGCAGCCACCCCCGCCACGCTGAGATTTTCCACCGACAAGCGCGAACTCGACATCGACGCGATCTTCGACTTCCTGCATCGCGACGCGTACTGGTCGCAGGGCATTCCGCGCGACGTGGTCGAGCGGGCGATCGAGGGCTCGCTGTGCTTCGGTGCGTATGTCGGCGACCGGCTCGTCGGGTTCGCGCGGCTCGTCACCGATCACGCGACGTTCGCGTACCTGTGCGACGTGTTCGTGCTGCCGGCCGAACGCGGCAACGGCTACGGCCGCGCGCTGATCGACCACATATTCGCGCAGGAAATGGTGCAGGGCCTGCGCCGCATCATGCTCGCGACGACCGACGCGCACGCGCTGTACCGGCCGGTCGGTTTCGGTCCGCCCGCGAACCCCGAGCAGCTGATGGAGATCCGCCGCCCCGACATCTACACGAAACGCTGACGTGCTTCGCAGCGCATACAATACGCGCTTTCCGTTTTTGCCGAAGAGAAGCACACCATGACCGAACAGGAAGCCGAACAGCTCGCGACGCACCGCCACTACAAGGGCGGCCTGTACCGCTACATCGGCGTTGCCCGCCATTCCGAAACCGAGGAATCGGTGGTCGTCTACGAGCATCTGTGGCCGCATGCGCGCGGGCTGTGGGTGCGGCCGGAAGCGATGTTCAACGGCAATCTCGAAGACGGCACGCCACGTTTTCGCAAGCTGCGCGACTGAGCGGGCAGCACCGGAGCCGCGGCTAGCCGGCGCTGTCCGGCTTGTCGTGCGGCGCCTGTTGCCGCAGCGCCATCGCAAAGAAGCGCCGGATTTCCTCCATCAGTTCCGCGCGGGCCGACGCGAAATCGAACGCGCGCCGGTTTTCGTGCGCGTAGCGCTGGCGCCAGTCGTCGGCCGCATGCCGCGCTTCGCGTGCGCGCAGATCGTCGAGTTCGGGCGTGCGCAGCGCGTGATCGGCGATCAGCGTCACGCCGTCACGGCTGACCTCCAGCACGCCGCCCGCGACGAGGAGGCGGCGATGTTCGCCGGTCGGCGCATCGACGAGCGTCACGACGCCCGGCCTGATTCTCGTGAGTAGCGGCGCGTGGTGCGGGTAGATCCCCAACTCTCCGCTTTCCCCCGGCACGACGACGAAATGCGCGTCGCCGGCATACAGCACCGCTTCCACGCTCACGATGTCGAGCTTCATCGACGTCTTCATGCGGACTCCTTCAGACCGCCGCCGCGCCGGCGACGATTTCGCACAGCTCGGTGGTGATCTGCGCCTGTCGCGTCTTCTGGTACAGGTGCCGCAGTTCGCGCAACACGCGGTCGGCGTTGTCCGTCGCGGTCTGCATGCTGAACATCCGCGCGCATTGCTCGCACGCGTAGTTCTCGACGACGGCCTGATAGAGCGTTGCCTCGACGTAGCGCAGCAGCAACGTGTCGACCGCCGGTTTGGGCGCGGGCTCGTACAGATAGTCGGACGCGGGCGCGCCATCGGTCGGCGCGTCGGCCCCGGTGTCGAGCCCGATGATCGGCAGCATCGCATCGATGCGCGGCTCGTACGCGAGCGGGCTCGTCAGCCGGTTGTATGCGACGTGCACTTCGTCGAGCTCGCCGTTGACGAACGCGGTCAGCGGCACGAGCAGTGCCCCGAGCAACTGCTCGAAGTGCGGCTCGGCGGCCAGGCCGCTCGCACGGGCCGCGATGGTCGCGCCATGGCGCACGAGCGGCGCGAGGCCACGCGCACCGATCACGCTCAGTTCGCACGCGACGCCGGCCCGGTCCCAGCGTTCGAGCGCATCCACGCATTCGACGAGCAGCCGCGCATTGAGCGGGCCGCACAGCCCGCGATCGGTGCTGACGACGATCAGGCCGACGCGGCGCACGGTATCGCGTTGCGCCATCAGCGCCGATACGTGGTCGGGACGGTCGCGCAGCACGCGTTCCGCCATTGCGCCGATGCGTGCCGCGTACGGGCGGAACTCCCGCGCACGTCGCTGCGCGCTCGCCATCTTGGTGCGCGCCATCATTTCCATCGCCTTGGTGATCTTGCGCGTGGACGAGGTACTGGCGATCTTCGAGCGGATTTCGCGTATGTGCATGTCAGGGGTGGGCGTCGCGGCCATCCGGATGTCATCGTGCGGCTTCATGCTATCGGGACTTCACCTGAAACGATTGACGGAAATCAAACGACGTCGCTCGCTCCCGCACCAGAATCCGTTCACGTGATCCTTGCGAAGGGGCAGTCGATGACCGAGTTGCGCACGCATCAGAAATACGAAGCGCTGATTGCGCGTTGCCGCGCATTGCGCCCGGTGACGGTCGCGGTCGCGCATCCTTGCGACGAGGTCTCGCTGCACGCGGCGGCTGCCGCCGCGCGGGCCGGCATCATCGTGCCCGTGCTGGTGGGCCCGGTGGCGCGCATCACGATGCTCGCCGCGACGCTCGGTGTCGACCTGTCCGGCTATCGGCTCGTGGATGCGCCGCACAGTCATGCGTCGGCGGCACGCGCCGTCGAACTGGTGCGCGCGGGCGACGCGCAGGCGTTGATGAAGGGCAGCCTGCACACCGACGAATTGCTGGCGGAGGTGGTGCGTGCCGACACGGGATTGCGCACCGCGCGGCGCCTGAGCCATGTGTTCATCATGGACGTGCCGACTTACCCCAAGCCGCTGTTCATCACCGATGCGGCCGTCAATATCCGTCCGACGCTCGAGCAGAAGGCCGACATCGCGCAGAACGCGATCGATCTCGCGCACGCGCTCGGCATCGCCCGGCCGAAGGTGGCGATCCTGTCGGCGGTCGAGACGATCAGCTCGAAGCTGCCGTCGACGCTCGACGCGGCCGCGCTGTGCAAGATGGCCGAGCGCGGCCAGATCACCGGCGCGCTGCTCGACGGGCCGCTCGCGCTCGACAACGCGATCAGCCCGGAAGCGGCGCGGCTCAAGCATCTCGATTCCGCGGTCGCGGGCGATGCAGACATCCTGCTCGTGCCCGACCTCGAGGCCGGCAACATGCTCGCGAAGGAGCTGACGTTCCTCGCGAATGCCGATGCGGCCGGCATCGTGCTCGGCGCGCGCGTGCCGGTGATCCTGACGAGTCGCGCGGACAGCGAACGCACGCGCCTGGCGAGCTGCGCGGTCGCGGCGCTCGTCGCGGCGGCACGCACGCCGGCGGCGCCCGTGGCCGCGCCGGCGGTTGCGGCCGACGCACACTGACGGGGCCGCGATGCGACATCCCGTCCTGGTGCTCAACGCCGGCTCGTCGAGCCTCAAGTTTTCGGTCTACGACACGCGCGAGGATCGTTCGCTCGATGCGGGCCTGCACGGGCAGGTCGAGAACCTGCATGACACCCCGCATCTGTTCGTGACCGATGCACACGGCGCGACGCTCGCCGACAGCGCCGTCGCGCGACCGGGGCATCAAGGCGCGATCGAGGCGCTGCACGCGTGGTTCGCCGCGCACGTCGGGCGGGAGGCCGCATTCGACGGCGTCGGGCACCGGGTCGTGCATGGCGGCCCGTATTTCACCGCGCCGGTGCGGATCGACGCGCGCGTGCTCGATGCGATCGCGTCGCTTGCGCCGCTCGCACCGCTGCACCAGCCGCATCACGTCGACGCGATTCGCGCGGTGGCCGCGGTTGCGCCGAACCTGCCGCAGGTCGCGTGTTTCGACACCGCGTTCCATGCGACGGTGCCGGCGCTCGAACGGGAGTTCGCGTTGCCGCACGCGCTGACCGAGCAGGGCATCGTGCGCTACGGGTTTCACGGGCTGTCGTACGAGTACATCGCGACGGCGCTCGCGGCCCTCGATCCGTCGTGGACGCAGCACCGGACGGTGGTCGCGCACCTCGGTAACGGCGCAAGCCTGTGCGCGCTCGCGAACGGCCGCAGCGTCGCGACGACGATGGGGTTCACGGCCGTCGACGGGCTGCCGATGGGCACGCGCACGGGCGCGCTGGACCCCGGCGTGATCCTGTACCTGCAGCGTCACACGGGCCGGTCGCTCGACGAGGTCGAGCATCTGATCTATGCCGAATCGGGCTTGCTGGGCGTGTCGGGCGTGTCGAGCGACATGCGCACGCTGCTCGCGAGCGACGCACCGTCGGCCGCGCATGCGGTCGAGCTGTTCGCCTATCGCGCGGCCCGCGAACTCGCCGCGCTGGCCGGCGTGCTCGGCGGTCTCGACACGCTCGTGTTCACGGCGGGCATCGGCGAGCACGCGCCGCGCGTGCGTGAACGGATCTGCCGCCGCGCGGCGTGGCTCGGCATCGTGCTCGACGACGCGGCGAACGCGGCCGGCCTGCCGGTGATTTCGAGCGACGCGTCGCGCGTGACGGTGCGCGTGATCCCGACCGACGAGAACCTGATGATCGCGCGCCACACGCGCCGCGTGCTGGACGACGCGATTCCCTCCACGCCGTATCCGACCCGGTGAGACCTTCGATGACAGCACGCGACACGCCTTCCCCTGCCGTCAGCGCCCCCGCGCTGCCGATTTTCTGGCCGATGGCTGCCGCCACGGCGATGTTTGCGGCCGGCGCCGAGATCGCGGCGCGCAATCTGCGCTTTCTCGCGGAAGAAGAGAAGCTCCATTTCGAAGCGCACCCGGCGCTGGCATCGCCGAACCGGCCGTTGCTGGAACTGCGGACGATGACGTTTCGCGATTATTCGGCCGCGCCGGCGCACGGGCTGCCGACGATCGTCGATGCGCCGTACGCGGGACACAGCGCGATGATCGCCGACTACCAGCCGGGGCAGAGCCTGATGCAGACGCTGCGCGAGCACGGCGTGACGCGTCTGTACCTGACCGACTGGCGCTCGGCCACCGAGGACATGAAGGACCTCGAGATCGACCAGTATCTGGCCGAGCTGAACGTGTGCGTCGACGAACTCGGCGGCCGCGTGAATCTCGTCGGGCTGTGCCAGGGCGGCTGGATGTCGGCGATGTATGCGGCGCGTTTCCCGCACAAGGTCGCGAGCCTCGTGCTGGCGGGCTCGCCGATCGACACCGACGCGGGAGACGGCCCGATCAAGCAGATGGTGCACACGTATCCGACGTCGTTCTACGAGGAACTCGTCGCGATGGGCGGCGGGCTGATGCGCGGGCGCTTCATGCTGCGCGGCTGGAAGAACATGCATCCCGACCAGCACTATCTCGCCGAGCACGTCGACCTGTACGAGCATCTCGACGATCCGGAATACCTGCGCAAGCGCGAGGTGTTCGCGAACTGGTACGAAAGCCCGATCGACCTGCCGGGACGCTGGTACCTGCAGGCGATCGTGCAGATCTTCAAGGAGAACCGGCTCGCGAAGGGCACGTTCGTCGCGCTCGGGCGCACGCTTGACCTGAAGGATGTCGCGTGCCCGGTCTATCTGCTCTCCGGCGAGGCCGACGACATCACGACGCCGGAGCAGGTGTTCGGTGCGCGCGATCTTCTCGGGACGCCCGCGTCGCGGATCGAGAGCCGGCTCGTGCCGGGTGGCCATATCGGCCTGTTCATGGGGACGCGCACGCTGGCGACGGTATGGCCCGACATCGCGCGATGGATCGCGGCGCAGCGCTAGGCCCACGCGGATCGACAAGGGAGGCGACATGACGTTGCGACACAAGCGGGGGCTCGTCGTCGGCATCGCGAACGAACAGAGCATCGCGTGGGGATGTGCACGCGCGTTTTGCCGGGCGGGCGCCACGCTCGCGGTGACCTGGCAGTCGGACAAGACCTTGCCGCACGTCGAGCCGCTGTTCGCGCAACTCGACGCGCCGATCCGGATGCCGCTCGACGTCGGGCGCCCCGACCAGATGGCGGCGGTGTTCGACGCGATCACGGTGCAATGGGGCGCGCTCGACTTCGTGCTGCATTCGGTGGCGTATGCACCGAAGGCCGATCTGCAGGGCCGCGTGGTCGACAGTTCGCCGGAAGGCTTCTCGTTGGCGATGGATACGTCGTGCCATTCGTTCATCCGGATGGCGCGGCTCGCCGAGCCGCTGATGACGCGCGGCGGGAGCCTGATGGCGATGAGCTATCTCGGCGCGGAGCAGGTCGTCGCGAACTACGGGGTGATGGGGCCGGTCAAGGCCGCGCTCGAAGCGAGCGTGCGGTACCTGGCGGCCGAACTCGGCGGGGCGGGCATTCGTGTCAACGCGATTTCGCCGGGCGTGCTGCCGACGCGCGCGGCGTCGGGCCTGCCGGACTTCGGCCGGCTGCTCGACGATACCGCACGCCGGGCGCCGCTGCATCACGCGCTCGACATCGACGACGTCGGGGCATTCTGCGCGTTTCTTGCCGGCGACGGCGCGCGGGCGATCACGGGCGGCACGCACTATATCGACGCCGGCGTGCACATGCTCGGCTAGCGTGCCGGTGGCCCGCGGCGTCAGGTGCGCGCGAATGCCTGCACGAGGGCCGGCGGCGCGTGCGCGACCGTCACCTCCGGCGTGCCGTGCCACGCCGCGAGCTTTTTCACGGCCTTCGCGACGTCGGCCGCGAGCCCGGCGCCGAAGCGCACGCCCGGCTCGACGTGCACGGCCTTCAATTCGAACGTGCCGAGCGTGCGATGCGCCTTCGCATCGACGCGGCCGACCAGCCGGCCGCGATGCAGCACGGGCAGGCAGAAATAGCCGTAGCGCCGCTTGTGCTCGGGCGTATAGCACTCGATCGTGTAATCGAAACCGAACAGCGTCGACGCGCGCCGCCGGTCCCAGACGACCGGATCGAACGGCGACAGCAGCGTCGTGACCGTCGAGCGCAGCGTGTCTGCCGCGGCGGCCGGCAGCAGTGCATCGAGCGAGCGGTGCACGTAGGCCGGCTCCTTCCAGTCGTCGATCTGCACCGGAATCAGGTCGCCCGCATCCGCGAGCCGCTCCAGCTCCGCGCGGTACGAACGGCGCGGCAGCCGATAGTAGTCGGCCACCCAGTCCGCACGCACGACGCCGAGCGCACGACACGTGTAGTCGAGCAGCGCAGGCAGCACGGCTTCGCGCGGCGGCAGGTCGCGCGTATCGTCCCAGTCGGGTAGCACGCGTTCGCGCACGTCGTACACGCGCTGGAAATTGCGACGCGCCGACACCATCAGGTCGCCCGTCGTGAACAGCACTTCCAGGTGACGCTTCTCGGGCTTGCGATCCCACCAGCCGTTGCCCTTCACGCCGTCCTCGCGCGCGAAATCGGCCGACCGCACCGGGCCTTCGTCGCGAATCCGCGCAAGCAGCCGTTCGATCTCCGGACGATTCTGCTCGTGCCATTCGGCCGCATATTTCCAGCCCATCCCCGACGGGTCGAGCATCTTGTAGCGCATCAGCCCGAACTGCTCGATCGGCAGGAAACACGCTTCGTGCGACCAGTATTCGAACAGGCGCGCCTCGGCGAGATGTTCGTCGAGCCAGTGCGGCGAGAAATCGCCGAGGCGGCTGAACAGCACGAGATACGGGCTGCGCGCGACGACGTGGATGGTGTCGATCTGCAACTGCGCCATCCGGCGGATCGTGTCGAGCACGTCGGCCTTGGTCGCCTTGCGGCGGGGCGGCGTGAGCAGGCCCTGTGCGGCGAGATGCAGGGCGCGGGCGGAGGCGGGCGAGAGCGTGAGCATCGGCAGGACGGTCGAGGGTGGCGATCGGGAACCACTTTAGCGCGAAAGCGGCGCGCGCGTGCGACGTGCGGCTGCCACGCGTCTGACAATGGTTGACAGATGCGTGGCGCAAGTTTCCCTATAGTGCAGTTCATGGCGCGACGACAAGTGCGCGCAACGATTCCGCTTCCGACGCACATATGTCCATGGCACGCAGGAAGCGAATCCGGGATTCTCAACCCCCATCGGGAGACCCGGAGCCCTGAGCGAACATCCACGCGGCTGTGCACCGGCCCCGTGTGGATGTTCGCTAATTTTTTTGTTTTTCCGGTTTTCGTCCGTCGCCGAGCGACAGGTCATGTCGCGGCGCCGCCGCTTATGCCCGCTTGCCGCGCGCGACTTCGTCGCCGGCGCCCGGCGGCAGCCATCGCGTGATCGGAATCGACGCGAACGAGCACAGCCCGACCACCAGGAACGCCGGCCAGAAATCCGACCACACCATTGCCTGATGGCCCTGGAGCCAGTGCGACACGTGCAGCACGAGGCCGGCCACCGTCACGCCGAGGCCGAGCGACATCTGCTGCACGACGCTGCCGAGGCTCGTCGCGCGGCCTGCGTCGCGCGGCGAGATGTCCGCATAGATCATCGAATTCAAACTCGTGAACTGCAGCGCGGGGAAGATGCCGCCGACGAGCACGATCAGCCAGATCGCCCAGGTCGCCATGCCGGGATGGAACACGCCGTATGCGGCGATCGCGAGGCCCGCGAATGCCGCGTTGTAGATCAGCACCGTGCGAAAGCCGAAGCGACGCAGCGTATGCGTGGCCGTCGAGCGGCTGACCGCGCCGCCGAGCGCGGATGCGCACGTGATGAGGCCGGAATGGAACGCGCTCATGCCGAGCCCTTCCTGCAGCGCGAGCGGCAGCAGGAACGGTACCGCGCCGAGGCCGATGCGAAACAGCGACCCGCCGACGACGCTCGCGTGGTACGTCGGGATCTTCAGGAAACTGAGGTCGAGCACCGGGCGCTCCTTGCGGCGCGCGTACGGCACGTACAGCGCGAGCATCGCGGCGCCGGCCGCGCACATCATGATGGCGTTCGAGCGCGACGTGAGCGAACCGTCGATCAGCGTGAGGCCCATCAGCAGCAGCGCGGCGCCGCTGGCCGACAGCAGGAAGCCGAACCAGTCGAGCGGGCCCGGATCGGGCTCGTGCGTGTTCGCGATGTGCTTGCTCGCGAGGTAGATCCCGTAGATGCCGATCGGCACGTTGATGAAGAAGATCATCCGCCAGTGCAGGTAGGTCGTGATGAAGCCGCCGACGAGCGGCCCGACCGTGGGCCCGAACAGTGCGGGAATCGCGAGGTAGTTCATCGCGCGCACGAGATCGGCGCGCGGCACCGCGCGGAAGATGATGATGCGGCCGACCGGCACCATCATCGCGCCGCCGACGCCCTGGATGAAGCGCGCGAACGTGAGCACGCCGAGGGAGTTGGACGCCGCGCACATCAGCGAACCGACGACGAAGATGCCGATCGCCGTGCGGAACACGGCGCGCGCGCTGAAGCGGTCGGCGAGCCAGCCGCAGATCGGGATGAACACGCCGAGGCCGACCACGTAGGCCGTGATCGCAATGTTCAGGGTGACGGGGTTGTGCCCGAAGTCCCTCGCCATCGCAGGCAGGGCGGTGACGATGATGTTCGCGTCGACGCTTTCCATGAACAACGCACAGGCAACGATGAGCGGTGCTAGAAAGACGGGCGACATGGGCTGGGCGCGCGGTAAAGACGCCATTATGCCCACAATGTGACTGCTGCGTCACGTACGACAACAGTTGTTCCGCATGTTGCAACAGTCGTCCTTTCCGGCGGGGGGTGCGGAAAGAACGACTGCGCCCATGCGGTCGACGGGCTGCTCGTGCGTGTCGCCTCCTCGTGGCCGACGAATCGCGCGGCGTTGCCCTGGCGGAACGTGTGCGCGCTGTTCCGGGTGCACCAGGATGTCGGCGCGGCGATCGCGGATCGGCGCGTTGCGCGGCGCGCCGGCCACTCATTGGTCTCGGTGGCGAGCGTGCGCGAACACGGCGAGCGGCACTGAAGCCGGTGCGGTCATGTCGATACCTTTTGACGGCGTGGCGGTGCGTTTCTAAAATATGAGCACTTGCTCATATTCGAGGGAGTGCACCTTTCCACCATGTCCGATTCGTCCTCGCGCATGCCGCTTTCGCCGCGCAAGGCGCCGCGCCAGCGCCGCTCGGTGGCCACCGTCGATGCGATCGTCGAGGCCGCCGCTCGCATTCTGGAGCGCGACGGCTTCGACGGCTACACGACGAACGCGGTCGCGGCGCTGGCCGGCGTGAGCATCGGCTCGCTCTATCAATACTTCCCGAACCGCGACGCGCTGACGGCCGCGCTCGTCGAGCGCGAGAGTGCGCATCTGCTCGACGACGTCGACCGGGCAGCCGCGCTGTCGTCCTGCGACGACGTGCTGCGCATGCTGGTGCGCGGGGCCGTCGCGCACCAGATGCGCCGGCCGGTGCTCGCGCGGCTGATCGATTTCGAGGAAGCGCGGTTGCCGCTCGGTGCGCGCACCGAGCGGGTCGCGGATCGCATCCACGCAATCTTGCTGCATGCGCTCGGAGCGCGCGATGCGCCGCGCGTCGCCGCGCCCGACGTGGTCGCGCACGATCTGCTCGCGATCGTGAAAGGCATCGTCGATGCGGCGGGCGCGCGCGGCGAAACCGATGCGAACGCGCTCGAAGCGCGTGCGTGGCGGGCGGTGCGCGGTTATCTCCGGGAGTCGCGCGAACCGAAACTTGCTTGACATGCATGTTTCGTGCGACAGTCGGACCCACTCGCACCACAACATGACGCGTATCGATCGAAGGCCATCGAGACGAACGCGCGCGCGAACGAGACCTCGTGCCGATCCACTCACCAACGAAAGGAGGGGACACGCCATGACGTCACGTCGTGCCGCACCGCTTGCATCTCGCTTCCCGTCGCGTCAGTCACCGCCCGCGCCGCGTCTGCGCTGGGCCGCCGCACTGGCCATCGCCTATCTCGCCGTCGCCGGCTGCGCCGCGCAGGCCGACAATGCGAACCAGGCCGCCGCGCAAGCGGCCAGCCAGTCCGCGCTGCCGGCCACCACCGCAGCCGCGCCGGCTCCCGCGTCGGGCACGCTGCTGCCACCGCCGAGCCAGCTCTACGGCGACCTGTTCGTCGCGGTGCAGACCGCGCAGCTCTATCCCGACCAGAAGACCTTCGTCGACGCCACGCCCGATACCGATCCCGCGACGATCGTGCAGTTGTATCAGCAACAGAAATCGCAGCCGGGCTTCTCGCTGAAGGCGTTCGTCGACCAACATTTCACGCCGCCTCCGGCAGGCGGCGTGACGCCGCCGCCGAACCAGACGCTGCGCGAGCACATCGACTGGCTGTGGCCGCAGCTCACGCGCACGAGCACCACGGCGCCGCCGTACAGTTCGCTGATTCCGCTGCCGAAGCCGTACGTCGTGCCGGGCGGCCGCTTCCGCGAAGGCTACTACTGGGATACCTATTTCACGATGCTCGGGCTGCAGGTGTCCGGGCGCGAGGATCTCGTCGACGACATGCTCGACAACTTCGCCTACCTGATCGATACGGTCGGGCACATCCCGAACGGCAACCGCACGTACTACGCGAGCCGCTCGCAGCCGCCGTTCTTCGCGTACATGGTCACGCTCGCCGCCCAGGTCGAAGGCGACAAGGTCTACCAGAAATACCTGCCGGCGCTGCGCAAGGAGCATGCGTACTGGATGCAGGGCGAAACCACGACGCCGCGCGGGCAGGCGGCGCGCAACGTGGTCGCGATGCCCGACGGCGCCGTGCTGAACCGCTACTGGGATGCGCGCGACACGCCGCGCGACGAGTCGTATCTCGAGGACGTGACGACCGCGAAGTCGGTGCCGTCCCGGCCGGCGAACGAGGTGTACCGCGACCTGCGCGCGGGCGCCGAAAGCGGCTGGGACTACAGCTCGCGCTGGTTCGGCGACGGCAAGACGCTCGCGACGATCCGCACGACGTCGATCGTGCCGGTCGACCTGAACAGCCTGATGTTCCATCTCGAGACGACGATCGTGAAGGGCTGCGCGCTCACGCGCGACATCGCGTGCGTGGCCGATTTTTCAGCGCGCGCGGGCAAGCGGGCAGCCGCGATCAATCATTATCTGTGGAACCGTCACGGCTATTACGGCGACTACGACTGGCAGTTGCGCAAACCGCGCGACGGCGTGACGGCGGCCGCGCTGTATCCGCTGTTCGCGGGCGTCGCGTGGCCGGAGCGTGCGAAGGCGACCGCGCGCGAAGTGCGCAAGACGCTGCTGCAGCCGGGCGGCCTCGCGACGACGACCGAGAACACGGGCCAGCAATGGGATGCGCCGAACGGCTGGGCGCCGCTGCAGTGGATCGCGATCGACGGGCTGCGCCGTTACGGCGAACCGGCGCTCGCGAAGGACATCGGCACGCGTTTCCTGTCCGACGTGAAGCATGTGTATGCGACCGAAGGCAAGCTCGTCGAGAAGTACGTGGTCGAAGGCACCGGCACGGGCGGCGGTGGGGGCGGGGAATATCCGTTGCAGGACGGCTTCGGCTGGACCAACGGCGTCACGCTGAAACTGCTCGGGCTGTACGGCGAGTAATGCGCGGCGAATAATGCACGGCGCGTAAGGCGCGCCACGGGCCGCGTGCCCGCACGGCAAGCCACCGCATGGGCCGGACCGTCGCGCAAGCGACCGTCCGGCCCCTGTCTTTACGCGGCCGGCATCAGAACGTGATCGTCGTGCGCACGCCGACCACCGTTTCGTCGCCGATGCGCGCGCCGGCCGCGTTCGGGTTCGGGATGCCGCCGCCCGGACGGAAGAAGTGCTGCAGGTCGGCCTGCACCTGCCACCACGGCGCGACCTGGTACTGGTAGGTCGCCTCGACGACCGTCTCCGCGCGGCGCACCGGATAGCCGGGCGTCGTGTACGCGCCGGTGTCGCCGTCGAGGCCGCGCGCATGCGAACCGATCTTCGCGTAGCCGATCGCGATGCCGGCGACGTCGTTGTCGCGCCCGACGAACGGGGCCTTCAGCGTCACGCCCGCGTTGGCCGCGAAATCGACGAGATTGCGGTCGCCCGGCGAGCCCATCACGCGCGCGAACACGCCGACCGAGCGCGGGCTGTCGGCGGACGGCCGCCACACCATCTGGTCCGCGACCGCATAGAACCCGTAGTTGCCGCGATGCGTGGCGGGCGTGCCGTTGCTGGCCGGATCGGCGAGCGACAACCCGTCGGTGCCGTAGCGCGGATCGTTCGCGTGCTGCGAGTGATACCAGAAGCCGAGCTTGTACGTGCCGGGCAGGCCGGCCGGCTGCGGGGCCTTCGGGTCGGCCGGCGGCGCGTTCAGCGCGTACTGCACTTCGCCGATCACGAATGCGCCGCTGCGCAGGTTGAAATTGGTGCCGTGCGCGTTCAGCACCTGCGCGTCGCCGTCGCTGCGGCCGGCCGGGTTGCCGTCGAACACGCCGACCATCGCGGTCCACGCGTCGGCCGGCTTCACGCGCAGCCGCACGCCGAGCGACGACAGCGGATACGCAGGGCCGCCGGACGGCAGATCGGTGGACGGCAGCACGGGCCAGCCGAACGTCGCGTTCATGAACGTCGCCGCGTTCTGGCTCACCATGAATTCCTGGTCGACGCTCTGCTGGCCGACTTTCACGTCGACCTTGCCGTCGAGCAGCGACTGCTGGTACCAGAGCTCCCACAGGCGCGTGGTCGAATTGGCCTCGATGCCGGTCGCGGTCTGCAGCGTCTGCAGGTAGCGCTGCGTGAGGTTGGTGCCGTGGATCTGCAGCCCCGACACGTTGAACGTGCCGCCCGGCAGGCCGATCGCCTTGCCGGTGTCGACGTTGAAACCGAATTGCGTGAGCCCCTGGTACGCGCCGCCGCGCCCTGTGCCGCCGGACGTGTTGTACAGGTACTCGCTGGTTTCCTGCAGGCTCAGCGTGACGCCGTGTTCGTCGAGCACGTCACGCAGGCCGCCCATGTTGCCGAGCAGGTTCGACCGTTCCCACAAGCCGGTGGGAGCGGGAGCGGCAGCATCGGCGGCCGGTTGTGCGGGGGCGGCGGCATCGTTCGTGCCGGCCGCCGGTTCGGTGGCGGGAGCCGACGCTTGCGCGAATGCGGAAGCGGCGGCGAGCGACAGCAGCAGCGCGGCGAGCGCATCGACGCGAAGCTTGCGCGGGACGGAAGAGAGTTGCTTCATTCGGGTTCCGTTGGCAGTTTGATTAGTTAGGCTGAAGAAACGGGAACGTGATGCGGGCCGCATGGCGAGACGGCCTGCACGGAGAAGGGCTTAGGGCAGCCAGCCGCCGACGCGCCACACCTGCGCGAAGCCGACGTGGGGCGCGACCGAGCACAGCAGCGCGGCAAGCGCGACCGCGGCCGCCGTCGCGGCGATCAGCACGCAATCGAGCGGGCGGGGTGCGGCCGGCACGTGGGCGAGGGCCACGCCGCGCCAGTGGCCGAATGCCCGGGCGAGCGGCGAGCGGCCGGAAAACGAGCAGTCGCACGCGACGTGCACGACGCGCTTGAGTCTGACCGCGAACGATGGAAAGAACATGACGCTGCCTCCATTCCGTCCGGCGAACGCCGGGCGACGTGATCGAGTGCGGGTGAGTGACGCGGCCTGCGATCGGAGGATGAACATAACGAAGCGTGCGACTGACGAACCGGCGATGGCCGGCCCGGATGAGGCGCGCTAACCCGACGAATGCGAGCTAGCGGCGAAAGACATGCGTCTGGCTGCTATCTCGCGATGGCGTGGCCGGCCTGGACCGGCATCGAACTGCAACTAGAGCATGTGTCCACGGAGGGACTCCCGTGATGAATTGGGGCGGATTGTAGTCGCGAGTTTTGCTGCGGCGCAAGTAAAAAACGCACGAAAAATGTGCTGTGTGGTGGGCGCGTCGCAGCGGAGCGGGGCCGCCGTGCGGCCGCCCGGCGAGCGTGAAAAGGAGGTGCGGCAGCGTGGCGGGCCGTTGCTGGCACGCATCGGCGCGGGGTGGCGTCATGACCGCGCTGAAAGGTTTCAGAACGTTATTTCAAGGGCAAATCTTTCAGTCGCGTCAGGCGGGAAATTTATTTCGAAAAATGGGGTTAGGAGGGGTTGACTTCACTTTCGCGCGGTCCATAGAATCCGCCATCTTCACTCTTGGGGCCGCCGCCTTGGACGCCTGCAGTAGTCGATCTTCGAACGAAATTTCCGCCTGAGCGACCGACGTCCGCGCCTCATCGAAGCCGCCGTTTGTCTCCCGGGCAAACGGTGCGCGCAGCAGTATTTCCGCAGCCACTCCCTACGTGCACCCTGATTCGCGCCGGTTAGCGTGATGCGTTTTCGCATGCGTTGCCCGGTTTCCCCGCCGCCTGGCAGGCGGCCGCGTTCGCGCATCCGTTCCCCCCGGCGCGCGAATGCCGGCCCGCACGCCGGCCGGCGGTCAACCGTGTTCCACGGAACACCGCACAGGAGCCGCCATGAACGACAGTGACAGTTGTCCCTTATGCCCGTTGCATACGCAGACCCTTTCGAACCCGGGTCGCGGGGACAATCCGGCCGACTAGCCTGACACGTGGTTCAGGCCCCTGGCTGGCCCCGCGCCCACCACGCGGCCGGCACGCTGCCGTCGCCGCACGGAGCCAGACCATGAACTTCGGCCTTCTGCTGTCGAACCTTCCGCACGTCACGGAATCGCGCCACCACTACGACGCGATGCTGACGCTCGACGCCCGTCCGCGGGTGTTCTCCCGC
This sequence comes from Burkholderia orbicola, assembly GCF_900100915.1. Lineage (NCBI taxonomy): Bacteria > Pseudomonadati > Pseudomonadota > Betaproteobacteria > Burkholderiales > Burkholderiaceae > Burkholderia > Burkholderia orbicola. The sequence continues at coordinate 2,698,249 of NZ_FNKW01000002.1, forward strand.
CTGTTGAACCAGCTGAAAGCGTTGATCCACTGAAAAGAAGCGCCGAGCGCGCCTCGGCATGCGCACGCGCGCCCGTCTTCGAGCGGCCGTCCCGTGCGCATTCCAAGGTCACACGCTCACCGAATCGCATAACCCTTAGCCGTACGGAATACATCATGTCCACGCCATCCAACGTTTCTCCACCGATCGCCGCCGACCGCAGCACCGTGCTCGACGAAGCCCACCTGGGCGACATCCGCGGTGCGCTCGGCACGATCGCGCACCACGATACCGGCGCACGCGGCACGTGGTGGGCGCGCCTGCGCACGCTGCTCGCGATCATCGGCCCGGGCCTGATCGTGATGGTCGGCGACAACGATGCCGGCGCGTTCGGCACCTATACGCAGGCCGGCCAGAACTACGGCACGACGCTGCTGTGGACGTTGCTGCTGCTGGTGCCCGTGCTGTACGTGAACCAGGAAATGGTGCTGCGCCTCGGCGCGGTCACGGGCGTCGGCCATGCGCGGCTGATCTTCGAACGCTTCGGCAAGTTCTGGGGCGCGTTCAGCGTGATCGACCTGTTCCTGCTCAATGCGCTGACCATCGTCACCGAGTTCATCGGCATCACGTTCGTGCTGGATTTCTTCGGATTGCCGAAGGTGGCCGGCGTGTGCGTGGCCGCCGCGCTGACGATGGCCGCGGTGAGTACCGGCGATTTCCGGCGCTTCGAGCGGTTCGCGATCGGGCTGTGCGTGCTGAGCCTGCTGCTCGTGCCGGTGCTCGTGTCGATCCACCCGCCCGCCGCGCAGATGACGCGCGACTTCTTCGTGCCGAACTGGCCCGCGCACGCGAAGCTGTCGGACGTGATGCTGCTCGTGATCGGGATCGTCGGCACGACGGTCGCGCCGTGGCAATTGTTCTTCCAGCAGAGCTACGTGATCGACAAGCGCATCACGCCGCGTTTCATGAAATATGAAAAGGCCGACCTGTGGATCGGCATCGCGTTCGTGCTGGTCGGCGCGGTCGCGATGATCGGCTTCAGCTCGGCGTTGTTTGCTGGCCATCCGGAAGCCGGCAACTTCACCGACGCGGGCGGCATCATCGCCGGCCTCGAGAAGTATGCGGGCCGCACGAGCGCGACGCTGTTCGCGATCGCGCTGCTCGACGCGTGCATCATCGGCGCGGCGGCCGTGTCGCTGTCGACCGCGTACGCGATCGGCGACGTGTTCAAGATCCGCCACTCGCTGCACCGCGGCGTGACCGACGCGAAGGGCTTCTATCTCGTCTATTTCGGTATCGTCGCGGCCGCGGCCACGCTCGTGCTGATTCCGGGCAGCCCGCTCGGCCTGCTGACCGAAGCCGTGCAGACGCTGGCCGGCGTGCTGCTGCCGAGCGCGACGGTGTTCCTGCTCGTGCTGTGCAACGACCGGCAGGTGCTCGGACCCTGGGTCAACTCGACGAAGCTCAACGTGTTCACGGGCGCGGTGATCTGGGTGCTGGTGTTGCTGTCGATCATCCTGACCGCATCGGTGATGTATCCGGACATCAGCGGGGAGGCGATCGTCGACGTGCTGGTGGGCGGCACCGTGCTCGCGATCGCCGGCTATCTGGCGACGGTACTGATTCGCCGCAACAAGCGCGTCGTCGAGCCGGGCATCGACCGCTCGCTGCGCGACACGTGGCGCATGCCGCCGCTCGATACGCTCGAGCCGCAGAACATGACGCTCGCGACGCGGATCTGGATGGCCGTGTTGCGCGGCTATCTGGTGATCGCGGTCGGGCTCGTGATCGTGAAGGTCGTGCAGATGACGCTGCTGAAGTAACGGCGATCGTCTGCGAGGAAGCGGCGCCGGACCCGGCACCGCGCCGCAACCCGTGCATGCCGGCCCGCGAGGCCGGCATGTGCGTTTACGCGATCGGCGAAACGAAACTGCGCCGCGCCGCCGCCCGCGCGTCAGATCAGCTCGAGCTTCGACGTCAGGTACGTGAGCTGAATCCGGTTCGCGACGCCGAAGCGCTTGCGCAGCTTGCGCAGGTGATAGTCGACGTTGTGCGCGCTGGTGTCGAGGCGCCGGCCGATTTCCTTGTCGGACGCGCCTTCGGCGATGCCGAGCAGCAGCTCCTGCTCGAACGGCGTGAGCCCGTTCACCGCGCGTTCGCGCGACGTCGAGATCAGTTGCGGCGATGCGAACTTGTGGACCGACAGCCCGATCGACAGCGCCTGCTCGATCGTCGCCGGCGTGATCCATTCGCGCGTGCGGCGCGGCGCGGTGAAGCTCATGAACGCGTGCAGCCGCGTGCCGGGCACGGCCATCGAATACATGATGCCGCTGCACATCCCGTCGTCCTGCATCGTCTGCAGGAAGCCGTCGAGCGCGGCCGGGCTCACGGACGGCGCGTCGTCGCGCTCGCGGTGTTCGCGGCGCAATTGCTGCAGGTCCCACACGATCGGCATGTTGCACACGCGCGCGCCGAGCGTGCGTGGATCGACGTCGTGATGGTTGTGCCGCACGTAGTCGCCGCGATAGGTGGCCGGCGTGAACGCTTCGTGCAGGTAGAGGCTTTCGACGCGCTCGCGCGCGAATTCGAGTGCGAAGTACGCGAAGGTCGAGAAGCCTGTCAGATGCAGCAGGCTCGTGACGATCCGGTTGCGCTCGGCCGTGCTCTGCGCGTGCGCGAGCGTATCGGCGACGCCGAGCTTCGGTGCGTGCGGCTGCGCGTCGTCGCCGCGCTTCACGTCGTCGCACCAGACGACCTGCACGGGGCGCTCGCGCAGCGCGTCCGCGCATGCGTTCAATCCGCGCGACGCGCGCGGCAAGGTGGTTGGGGCGACCGCTTCTTCATGCAATGCAATATCGGACATGAGCCATCCCTCGGAATCGACGCGCATCGCCTGGCGGCGGCCGTATCGTGTACGGCATTCGCGGCGGTGCGACCGAGCATCGTTGTGATATGCGCCGATCGTCATCCCTGACGAAACGCGGGGGCATTGTACAAAAATGTCGGTGTGTGGGTAATATGCCGTAATACTAATCGCGGCGAAAGGTTCATGTTCGTGCGCATATAACGACGACCAGAAAATCATAAAGAAAAGACCAGATCGTGACGGGGCGCAGTTTCACATAATGGGAAAGGGCGGGCTCCTCATGACATATGCTGACGGCGCACCACGCGTCGAGTGGTTCTCACAAGCCGATATAGCGGCCGCTGCCGCTTATTCGAACGAATATCACGCAATCGAGCGTGACGTTTTTACCGGTATTCAAATAGCGCCCGGTAAAACCGACCTTGCGTCATTCGATTTCTCGCAATGTCATGCGCGATTGCGGCAAATCGGATTCAGTACGCTGGGTTACGGCGCCTACGAAATGATCGGGCGGCGCATTCTGCGTGCGCATCTGCTGCGCGACCTCGCGCCGGCGACGTTCATGCAGCCGTTCATCGAAGGAATGCTGTACGACAGCGACCCGCGTTTCGCGCAGGTGCGGCAGAGCGGCTTTCCGGTCGCATGGCGGCTCGACGAGATCGAGGCGGCCGCACAGGGCAGCGGCGACCGCAAGGTGCTGGCGCTGGCCGGTCACTTGCGTGCGCACGCAATGAACAGCGGCGTGATCTTCAGCCTGTCGGCGCCGCGGCTCGACCTGCGCGTCGCGGTGAACCTGACGTCGGAAACGCACGGCACCGAATGGATCGACGATCGCGTGATCGGCGGCGCGCTGTCGGTCAGTCTTGCCGTGCATCGCGTCGCGCTGCCGTTCCTCGAGGCGCGGGTCGCGCGCATGCGCGGCTTCGCGCTCGCGGACGAGCAGCAGGAAGTGCTCGACCGGCTCGTGCACGGGCTGTCCGACCAGGAGATCGCGAGCGCGCTGCGCACGTCGCTGCACAAGGTCGGGCACCACATCCGCTCGCTCGAAAAACTCTTCAACGTACAGAACCGCGCGCAGCTCGCGTACCTCGCCGCGCGGCGGCTGCCGTCCTGAGCTGACGTCTGCCGCAGGCGCGCGCCGGCGCTCCGGCGCGCGATGGAAGCGGTTCCGGCGGCGCGTGCCCGAAGCGGCCGCCGGGTTTCGTAGTCCGATTCGATCGTCTGAGGAAAACGCGCTTTCACGCTACGAGGCGCGCCTCTTTTTCCGCGGTTTCCCGTCGCTACACTCGTCCCATTCAACGGTCCGCGCGGCATGGGGCAGGCTTGCCCGTGCCAGCCGGCGATAACGACAGGACGACGGCACGATGGCTGAACCGAAGGCGCTCCCCCGCGACTGGCAGCGGTTGTTTTCCGCCGGCCGCGGCGTGTCCGGACGGCGCCTCGGGGGCGCGTCGCCGCGCGCCGACCTGTTTCTCGCAACCTTCATCGTCGCGGTCGTCGCGCTGTTCATCCTGCCGCTGCCGCAGGCCGCGCTCGACGGGATGATCTCGCTGAATCTCGCGGCGAGCGTCGTGCTGCTGACGGTGTCGACCTACGTGCCGTCGGCGGTCAGCTTCTCGTCGTTTCCCGCGCTGCTGCTGTTCACGACGCTGTTCCGGCTCGCGCTGAACATCGCGTCGTGCAAGCTGATCCTGCTGCATGCGAACGCCGGCCACGTGATCGACGCGTTCGGGCGGCTGGTGGTCGGCAACAACGTGGTGGTGGGCGGCGTGGTGTTCCTCGTGATCGCGGTCGTGCAGTTCATCGTGATCGCGAAAGGGTCGGAGCGCGTAGCCGAAGTCGGTGCGCGTTTCTCGCTCGACGCGATGCCGGGCAAGCAGATGAGCATCGACGCGGACCTGCGCGCGGGCATCATCAGCGCCGACGAGGCGCGCGAGCGGCGCGAGAAGCTCGAGCAGGAATCGCAGATGCACGGCGCGATGGACGGCGCGATGAAGTTCGTGAAGGGCGACGCGATCGCGGGCCTCGTGATCGCGTTCATCAACATCGTCGCGGGGATTGCGGTCGGCACGCTGATGCACGGGATGGACATCGGCGAGGCGCTGCAGCGTTACGCGATCCTGACGGTCGGCGACGGGATGGCGTCGCAGATTCCGTCGCTGCTGGTATCGATCGCGGCCGGCATCGTGACCACGCGGGTCGCGACGCGCGATGCACGGCAGCGCCAGCTCGGCGAACAGCTCGGCGAGCAACTGGGCGCACACCCGCGCGCGCTGCTGATCGCGGCGTTCGTGCTGAGCGGTTTTCTCGTCGTGCCCGGTTTTCCGAAATGGTCGTTCGCGCTGATCGCGCTCGGCCTCGGCGCCTTCGCGTTCTCGCAACTGAAGCGCAAGACGTCCGCGCCGAGCTTCAACCTGATTCATGTCGCGGGGCGTGTCGGCGCGGCCGACGACGGCCAGCCCGCGAAGGTATCGCACGCGGCGGGCGTCACGTCGCTGATCGCGGTGTCGCTGTCCGACGACCTGCGCACGGGCCTGAACCTCGCGCAACTGCAGGCGGCGCTGTCGAGCGCGAAGGCGCGCGTCGACGCGGACATCGGCACGGTATTCCCGCGCATCACGCTGAACGACGATGAGGGCGCGCCGGCCGGTACGTACCGGATCTATCTGCAGGACGTGCTCGTCGCGCACGGCGCGCTGAAGCCGGGCTGGCTGCTGTGGGACGGCGTCGCGCCGCTGCCGGAGCGCGCGGAGCGCCAGCCGGCCGAGGCGTTCGGCCCGTTCGCGACCGCGCTGTGGATCAAGCCCGACGGCGCGGCGCCGGACGGCAAGTGGCTGTCGAGCGAGAGCGCGCTGGCCGCGCACGTCGAGCAGATCGTGCGCCAGCATGCGGACGAACTGCTCGGCATCCAGGAGACGCAGGCGCTCGTGCATCTGGTGCGCCGCGACCATCCGGAGCTGGTGGGCGAACTGACGCGGCTCGTGCCGCTGCAGCGCGTGACCGAAGTGCTGCGCCGGCTGCTCGCCGAACAGGTGCCGATCCGCAACCTGCGCGTGATCTTCGAGAGCCTGATCACGTGGGCGCCGAACGAGCCCGACGACGTGATCGCGCTGGTCGAGCTCGTGCGCGTCGACCTGCGCCGGATGATCACCGATCGCCATGCGGGCACGGCGCGCCAGCTGCGGGTCGTGCTGTTCGAGCAGAACCTTCAGGAGCGGATCGAGAGCGCGGTGATGCGCACGAAGCAGGGCAATTTCCTTGCGCTGTCGAGCGCGGTCAAGCAGGACATCGGCGAACAGGTGCGCGCGATCGTGCAGGCCGCGCAGGCGGCCGGCCCCGGCGGCCACGGCAACGCGCAGGGTGGCGCGCACGGTGGCGCGCGGCTCGCGGTGATGGTCGCGCTCGGCGCGCGCCGCTACGTGAAGACGATCCTGCAGCCGGTGCTGCCCGAACTCGCGGTGCTGTCGTACCAGGAAGTCGAGGAGGACGTGCGGTTGCATACGGTCGGCTGGGTGAAGAACCCGCCGGACGACGGCACGGTCGGCGCGGGCGCCGACGTGCGCGCGCCGGGAGTCGTGCAATGACGAGCTCGACGATCCTCGACCTGACGAGCCAGGCGCTGATGCTCGTGCTGCTGCTGTCGCTGCCGATCGTGCTGATCGCGACCGTCACGGGCCTCGTCGTCGCGATCCTGCAGGCCGTCACGCAGGTGCAGGACGCCAACATCGGCATCGCGGTGCGGCTGATCGCCGTGATGGTCGCGCTCGTGCTGCTGTCCGGCTGGCTCGGCGGCGAAGTGCTGCGCTTCGCGCAGCAGGCGCTGGAACGCATGTTCGTTTCTTCCACAGGAGTTCTTTGATGCGTCGACGCGTCGCCTCGATCCGGTTTCAACCGCGCAGCCTGCAACGGGCCGCGCTTGCCGTGTGCGCGACCGCGCTGCTCACGGCGTCGCTGTGCATGGCGCCCGCGCAGCATGCGCGCGCCGCGGACCTGCGCTGGCGCAACAAGCCGTTCACGATCGTCGCGAACGGCAAGAAGATCGGCGACTTCATTCGCGAGCTCGCGTCGTCGCAGGGCGTGACGGCGGTGGTCGACCCGAAGGTCGACGGCGTGATCAGCGGCCGCTTCTCCGGCACGCCGCAGCAGACGCTCGACACGATCTGCTCGACCTACGGGCTCACGTGGTACTACGACGGCTCGTTCCTGTACGTCGATCCGGCCGACCAGTCGCAGACGCAGATGATCCCGATCCCGCCGAATGCGTCCGGCGAAATCGGCCGCGCGCTGCAGGCGATGCAGATTCCGGACAAACGCTACACGCTGGTGATCAACGACCGCGCGAACAGCGTGTACGTGGCCGGCCCGCGCCGCTATGTCGAGCTCGTGCGGCAGGCGGTCGGCTCGATCGGCGATCCGTCGGCGAACGGCGCGCATGCGGACATCCGCGCGTTCCGGCTGAAATACGGCTGGGCGTCGGACTTCACGATCAACCGCTCGGGCAAGGAAGTGACGGTGCCGGGCGTCGCGACGATCCTGCGCCGGCTGTTCGGCAAGGGCGGCGGCACGACCGCGGCGCCGTCGAGCACGCCGCTCGGGCAGGCCGCGCGCCAGGTGAAGCTCGGCTCGGGGCTGACGATCGCGGTGCCGCGGCTCGACTTTCCCGACATTTCCGGCGGCCCGCGGCAGGGCGGTTATGGCGGGGCGGACAGCGGCATGGGCGGCGGCTTCTCGCCGTTCTCGAACAACGGCGGCGGCGACACGCTGCCGCAGATCGTCGCCGATCCGGCGATCAACGCGGTGATCGTGCGCGACCTGCCGGAGAACATGTACCGCTACCAGTCGCTGATCAGTCAGCTCGACGAGCGGCCGCGCATCGTCGAGATCAACGTGACGATCATCGACATCAACGAGGATTCGCTCGACAGCCTCGGGATCGACTGGCGCCTGCACACGACGCATGGTGACGTGCAGATCGGCAACGGCCAGAACGCGCTGAACGGCAACACGCAGTACAACGGCGTCGGCAACCCGCCGCTGACGTTCGGCATCGGCACGTCGGAAACCGGGCAGACGGGCACCTTCATGCCGACCGGCATCGCGCTGACCGCATCGATCGGCGGGTCGCTGCGCAACTACCTGCTCACGCGCGTGAACGCGCTCGCGCAGAAAGGCCAGGCGCAACTGCGATCGAAGCCGAAGGTGCTCGCGCTCGACAACACCGAGGCGATTCTCGAGAACCTCACGCAGTTCTACGTGCAGGTGCCGGGCTATCAGGATTCGTCGCTGTACAGCGTGACGACCGGCACCAGCATCAAGGTGACGCCGATGATCGTCGACGAGGCGATCCGCAACGCGGCGGCGGTGTCGGGCAACCCGCAGAGCGTGATGATGTCGATCGACATCCAGGACGGCAACATCGTGCCGGGGCAGGCCGTGTCGAACGTGCCGGTGATCCAGCAGCGCAACATCGTCACCAAGACGATGATCGACGAAGGAAAGAGCCTCCTGATCGCCGGTTTCAACGACGACGAGGTGAAGCTGAACAAGAGCGGCGTGCCCTGGCTGTCCGACATTCCGCTGATCGGCAACCTGTTCAAGTACACCGACAAGTCGGGCAACCACATGGAGCGGTTCTACCTGCTGACGCCGCGGGTCGTGACGAACGCGTCGATGTACGCGCCGGACGGCTCGCCCGTGAACCCGGGTGTCGATGGGCCGGCGAGCCAGGAAGGGATGTCGATGTATCGGCCGCCCGACAACGACGTCGCGGTGCCGCTGACGCCGAAGCCGCTGCCCGGCACGAAGTTCGGTCCGCCGGCGTTGCCGGCGCCACCCAAGGATGCGGCGTCGCAGCCGGTGGCGACGACCGCAGGAGCACCCACCCATGTCGACGAGCATCATTGATCCGCACGGCGACGGCGCATTGCCCGGCGGCGCGGGAAGCGCGGGGGCCGGTGCGGCCGCGCTCGCGTCGCCGTGGAACCTGTGCTTCCTGAGCGGGCCGATGTACGGCCGCACGATGTCGCTCGCGCGCGGCGCGAACTGGGTCGGCACGGCGGCCGACTGCGAAGTGATCCTGCCCGATCGAGAGATCGGCGCGAAACAAGTGTGCCTGCAGGTCGGCGCGCTTGCGGTGACGGTGCAGAACCACGGCGGCGACACCGGCGCGCCGGTGCTGTTCAACGACGAGCCGCTCGGCAGCGGCCGCCGCTCGCTGACGCCGAACGACGTCGTGACGGTCGGCTCGATCCGGCTCGGCATCGCGCGGCATGCGCAGGCGAGCGTCGCGGTGCCCGACGAAACCGATGCGCCGGACGCCGCGCGTGAAGCGGCGTGGCTCGGCTGGCTCACCGGCGGGCTGCGACGGCTGGGCAGCCGGCGGCTCGTGATCGCGCTGGTCGCGTTGTGGATCGGCGTGCTGCTCGGCGCGCTCGGCTACGGCTTCGTCGCGTGGTCGGGGCGGCTGCCGTGGCAGCACGAATCGGTGCTCGCGCGCACGCACCGGCTGCAGCAACTGCTGCACGCGTATCCGGAGCTGGCCGTCGCGCCGCGCGACGACGGCGTGATCGTGTCGGGTTACGTCAGCGACCCGGCCGCGCGCGAGCGCGTCGCGCAGATCGTCGCGGGCGTCGACAACGCGGCGCTCGGCAATATCTACGTGGTCAGCGATCTGGTCGCGACCGCGCAGACCTATTTCAGCGACACGGCGCTGACGGTCACGTATCTCGGCCGCGGCCGGATCGAGCTGACGGGCACGGCCGCGCGCGCGCAGATCGAGCCGCGCATCCGCAATTACATGAAGGACGCGCGCCCGGCGCTCGAGGTGGTCGATCACGTACGCGATGCCGACGCGGCCGCGCCGCGCACGGCGACGACGCTCGGCGGCACGGCGGGCATTCCGGAGATCACGACCGTGTTCGCCGGCGACGGCGATCAACGCTACATCGAGACGGTCGACGGCAGCCGCTATTTCGAAGGCGCGCGGCTGAAGGAGGGCGCGAGCGTCGTGTCGATCGGCCCGGACGAAGTGGTGTTCGAGCGCAACGGCCAGCGCATCACGATGCCGCTCGGCGGCCCGTCGGCGCGTGCGCCCGAACAGGCACCGGCGCCACCCGTGGCGCCGCTCGCGAGCGGCGCGGCGGCGGGCGTCGCGCAGCCGGTGCCGGGGCCGACGCTGTTGCCCGATGCGCCGGCGACGCCGGCCGTCGAGGCGGCCGGCGTATCGAAGGGCGCGACGCACTAGGTCGCGACAGGATTTGCGCATCGCGCCTGGCGATGCGCGCATTACGCGACACGCCGCGCGCATGCGGCGCGTCACGTCGCCGGCGGGGCATGGGGCCGCCGCCGGAAGATGGAGTGTGTTGTTCACGTAAAGGAGCGAAGCATGGGTACCTCGGCAGCAGGTGGTGTGACGAACACGGGCGACGTGCAGAAGCAGGCCGACGACCTGACCAAGACGCAGCTCGAACTGACCAAGATCAACTTCCAGGTTCAGCAATCGACTGCGACGTTCGAAACCAGCAACGCAGTGACCGCGCAGGAAGGGACGGCGAACGCCCAGGTTGCGCAACACCTGAGTTCCGCCGGCCGCGCGTGATGCCGGTCGCCGGCCGTGCCGTGCGACGTCGCACGCCGGGGCCGCCCGTGACGGGCGCTCGGCGTGGCGTAGGTGCGTGCCGGCCGGCCCGTTTCCGGCTTTGCCGGTCAAGGAGGACACGATCATGTCGGTAACAGGCGTAGGCGCGGCGCCGCCGGGCGCGGCTGCGCTCGCGAGTGCCGCGCAGCAAGCGGGCACGGCGTCCGACCCGGCGCAGGTGCGCCAGTTCGATGCGCTGATGCAGCCGGGCGCGTCGCCGGCCGCCCCGCCGTCTTCGTCCGGTGTCGCGATGTCGCGCGCGCCGGCGGATGCGGCGCCGGCCGTGCAGATGACGCCCGCGCAGGCGAACCAGTCGTCGCTCGTCGAGCGGTTGCGCACGTACGGCAACGATCTCGATTCGCGGTACGCGAACATCGACAAGCATCGCAGCGAGATGCTGACGTCGATGGCGGACAGCCGCAGCGACCCGCTGATGACGATGGTGAAGGCGATGGATTTCCAGTGGACGGCAACCACCACGATTTCGGAATACCAGTTGAGCCTGTCGGTTGCACAGGCGGCGAACGGCTTCACGCATACGGTGCTGAAGACGCAGGAGTGAAAGCGCGCGTGGGCCGGATGCGGCCTCACGCGCCCTGAAGCGGACAAACGATGACGACGATCGATTCGACGCCGCGCATGCATGCGTGGCGCAGCCGGGCGGCGCGCGCGCTGCTCGCGGGGCTGCTCGTGCTGTTGGCCGGGTGCCAGAAGGAGCTGTACTCGGGCCTGTCGGAGCGCGACGCGAACCAGATGGTCGCGGTGCTCGGCGACGCGGGCATCAGCGCGTCGAAGGACAACGATGCGCGCGATACGTCGGACCGCAACGCATGGCTCGTGAGCGTCGCGGACGGCGACATGCAGGCGGCCCTCACGGTGCTGCAGGCGAACGGGCTGCCGAAGCCGAGCTATGCGAGCCTTGGCGAGCTGTTCCAGAAACAGGGCCTCGTGTCGACGCCGGCCGAGGAGCGCGTGCGCTACCTGTACGGCGTGTCGCAGGATCTGTCGCGCACGCTGCAGGACATCGAGGGCGTGGTGGTCGCGCGCGTGCAGGTCGTGATTCCGGAGAACGATCCGCTCGCGGACAAGATCAAGCCGTCGTCGGCCGCGGTGTACATCCGCTACCGGCCGGGCGTCGACTTGCGCGCGATGGCGCCGATGGTCAAGGATCTCGTCGCGCACAGCATCGAAGGGCTGCAGTACGACAACGTGTCGCTGTTCCTGCAGCCGGCCGCCGCGCGCGCGACGCGCGTGGACGGGATCGGCAGCGCGGTGTCGGACATCCTGCGGCTGCGCTCGCCGCTCGGCTGGCTCGTGTTCGCGCTGATCCTGCTGACCTGTGCGGTGATCGCGCTGTCGGCCGCGCGGCGCGGGATGTTCGGCGCGCGGCTTGCGGGCCTGCTCGGTGCGCCGCGCGGGGCGAGCGGGAGCGGTGGTACGACCGCGCAGCAGGCCGGCGGCGGACTGCGTACGCCGGACGGCGCGCGCGACGGCGCATGAGCGAGCCGCACGCGCTGCCGCCGGGCGAGGCGAGCGTCGCGGCCGACGCGGCGCCGCTGCCATGGCTGCATCCGCTTGCGCCGCCTCCCGTCGCACGCGCTGCCACGTTTCATGCGCTAGTCTGCGACTTCAACCTGCGGCCCGACCGCTATCTGCACGTGACACGCGTGCCGGCCGACTGGCCTGCGCGCTACCGTTCGCCGGACGCGTTCGGCGCGGCCGGCCGCAAGCTGCTCGCGCGGCACCTGCTCGCTGTGAACGGCGTGGCCGACCGACACGACTTCGACGTCGCGAACCCATGCGCGCGGCTCGCGCTGCTGCCGGGCGCGGCGCTCGAACAACTGGCCGCGTATGCGGGGCTGCTGCTGCATCGCGCGTGGCTGCGCGACGCGCTGGCCGGGCGGCGCATCCGCGCGGAAATCGCGGCGCGGCTCGGCGGCGATGCGCTCGAACTCGCGCTCGAACGCGCGCCGGAATTCGGCGCGCTCGCGGAAACGCTCGAACCGTGGCGCGCCGATCCCGCCGCGCTGCCGGTCGTGATCCGGGCGCGCGGCGGCCGGCTGCTCGCGGATTTCATCGGCGTGGCCGGCGACGCGGTCGCGCGGCGCGTGCGCCTGAAATTCAACCGCGCGATCGACGACGAGGCGCCGTACTGGCTGAACCGCGCGCAGCGCGATCAGTTCGGCGAACTGATGTTCCTGTTTCTGATTCCCGAGAGGCTTGCGTCATGGGACTGGCTTTTCTGATCACGAGCGACAACCTGCAGCTACTGTCGGAACGCAAGGTGCTCAAGGAGCGCGAATACGCGGCGCTGCTCGACGCGTCCGCGGTGATCGCGACCGCGCATGAAGAGGCGGCGCGCATCGTCGCCGACGCGCAGCGCGAATTCGACAAGCGCCAGGCGGCCGGCTACGACGAAGGCATGCGCCGCGCGCAGCGCGAGCAGGCCGCGCAGGCGTACACGCAGGCGCTCGCCGCCACGCGCACGATGGAGACGATGAAGGATGCGATGGCCGATATCGTCGTGAAGGCCGTGCGCGCGATCGTCGGCGAGATGAGCACGCAGAAGCTGTACGAGGCTGCGCTCGCGCGGATCGCGCCGCTCGTACGTGACGAGGCGTTCCTGATCGTGCGTATCGCACCCGGCCGCAAGGACGAGATGCGCGACGCGCTCGACGGCGCGTTCGCCGGGCAGTCGAACCGGCAGAAGATCCGCATCGTCGAGGACGCGCAGCTCGAACGCCATGCATGCACGGTCGAGACGCCGTCCGGGCGCATCGACGCGAGCCTCGACCTGCAGATCGACGCGTTGCGTCAGGCGATCCGCCGCGACGCGCTGAAGGGTGCCGCGCGATGAACGCGCCGCTCAACGATCCGCCCTCGTTTGGCGACGACGACGGCGCGCCGTTCGATCGCGGCCGCCTCGTCGGCGAACTCGACGCAGGGCTCGCGTTTTTCTCGCCGGTGTCGGTGCAGGGCCGCGTCAACCACGCGGTCGGGCAGATATTGAACGCGACGGGCATCCGCGCGCGGCTCGGCGAGATTTGCGAGCTGCGCACGCCGAACCAGCCGACGCTGCTCGCGGAGGTGGTCGGCTTCTCGCGGCAGACGACGCTGCTCACGCCGCTCGGCGACGTGGCCGGGCTGTCGCCGGAGACGACCGTCGTGCCGTCCGGGCGCGAGCATGTGTTCCCGGTGGGCGAGGGGCTGTTCGGCCGCGTGCTCGACGGGCTCGGCCGGCCGCTCGACGATCGCGGGCCGGTGACGGGCTCCGCATGGGTCTCGACGCAGCAGGACCCGCCGAATCCGCTCGCGCGCAAGATGATCGACACGCCGTTTCCGACCGGCGTGCGCGTGATCGACGGGCTGATGACGCTCGGCATCGGGCAGCGCGTCGGCATCTTCGCGCCGTCCGGCGTCGGCAAGAGCACGCTGCTCGGGATGATCGCGCGCGGCGCGCAGGCCGACGTGAACGTGATCGCGCTGGTCGGCGAACGCGGCCGCGAGGTGCGCGAATTCATCGAGCACAGCCTGTCGCCCGAGGTGCGCGCGCGTTCGATCGTCGTCGTGTCGACATCCGATCGCCCGGCGATGGAGCGCGTGAAATCCGCGCTGGTCGCGACCGCGATCGCCGAGCACTTCCGCGATGCGGGCAAGCGCGTGCTGCTGCTGGTCGATTCGCTGACGCGCTTCGCCCGCGCGCAGCGCGAGGTCGGCCTCGCGAGCGGCGAGCCGCCGACGCGGCGCAGCTTCCCGCCGTCGACGTTCGCGGTATTGCCGCGCCTGCTCGAACGCGCGGGGCAAGGCGCGCACGGGTCGATCACCGCGCTCTACACGGTGCTCGTCGAAGGCGACGAGGAATCGGACCCGATCGCCGAGGAAGTGCGCTCGATCCTCGACGGCCATATCGTGCTGTCGCGCAAGATCGCGCTCGCGAACCGCTATCCGGCGATCGACGTGCTCGCGAGCTTGTCGCGCGTGATGCCGCTCGTCGCGAGCCGCGCGCACCAGCATGCGGCCGCGCGCGTGCGCGAGCTGATCGCGAAGTACCAGGAGATCGAGCTGCTGGTGCAGATCGGCGAGTATCGCGAAGGCAGCGACCGGCTCGGCGATCTCGCGCTGCGCGCGCGCGACGCGATCGGTGCGTTCTGCGCGCAGGTGTCGGACGAGGACGTGCGCTTCGACGCGCTGCTCGCGAAGCTGACGAAGCTGGCGAACGATCATGTCTGAAGCCGACGACCGCCTCGTGCTCGCGACCCTCGCCCGCCTGAAGCGCGTACGCGAGATGCGCAGCCAGATCGCCCGCGTCGCGGCCGCGCGCCAGCAGGGCATCGCCGCGCAGAGCCGGCGCGCACTCGCGGCCGCGCAGGCGCAGCTCGCGCAGCAGGTCGCCGCGAAGGCCGCGATCCAGACGCGGCTCGCCGACGACGTGCGCGAGGCCCGCGCGTTGCAGAACGCGGCGGCCGATACGCGCACGTTCGACCGGCATATCGGCACCGCGAACGCGTCGGTGAGCGAGGCCGCGCACGTGTATCGCGGCCACGAGGCGACGCTTGCCGACCTGCAGCGCGCCGCGCGCAAGGCGAAGGCCGCCGAGGACAAGCTGGAGAAGGCCGGCGAGAAGGCGCTGCACGCGCGCGCCGCGCGGGTCGAGCGCGACGCCGACGACGTCGCGGACGGCTACGCGGTGCGGCGCTTCGCGACGGGCGGCACCTGGGTGGCCGGTGCGGGCGACGCCGCGGCCGGTCATGCGTCCACGCCGCCCGAGGCCGCGGCCGCGTTCGATGCGGCGATGACCGAAGCGGAAACGGACGCCGACATCGCCACCGAAACCGCCGCATCCGACGCATCCGTCGCGCCCGACGATCCCGCCCCGCCTGCCGCCGCGGAGCGCCGATGCTAGACCAGGCCGCGGGTTTCAACGACGTCGCCGGCATGCTGCGGCCGCTGCTCTACGTGATGCCGCGCCTGCTGCCGATCATGTTCGTCGTGCCGGTATTCAACGAGCAGATCATCACGGGCCTCGTGCGCAACGGGATCGCGGTCGTGATCGCCGCGTTCGTCGCGCCGACGATCGATGCCGCGCAGGTCGCCGCGCTGCCGTTCCTGATGTGGTGCCTGCTGGTCGCGAAGGAGGCGATGGTCGGCATGCTGCTCGCGGGCGCGTTCAGCGCGGTGCTGTTCGCGATCCAGGGCGTCGGCTACCTGATCGACTTCCAGACCGGCAGCGGCAGCGCCGCGTTCTTCGATCCGATGGGTGGCCACGAGGGCGGCCCGACTTCCGGATTCCTGAATTTCGTCGCGATCGCGCTGTTCGTCACGGCGGGCGGGTTGCAGGTGCTCGTGCAACTGTTCGCGCAGTCGTACGCGTGGTGGCCGATCGGCTCGCTCGGCCCCGACTTCTCGTCGATGCTGCAGACCTTCATCGTGCGGCAGACCGACACGATCTTCGAATGGATGGTGAAGCTCGCGGCGCCGGTCACGATCGTGCTGGTGCTCGTCGAGCTCGGCATCGGCCTGGTCGGGCGAGCGGTGCCGCAGCTCAACATCTTCGTGTTCTCGCAGCCGCTGAAGAGTGCGCTCGCGGTGCTGATGATGATCCTGTTCCTGCCGGTGGTGTACGCGTCGCTGCATTCGCTGCTGAGCCCCGACAGCGGGCTGATGGCGTTGCTGCGCGCGCTGTTCGCCGCGCACGGCGGCGGCTGAGCGCGCCGGAGCCGGGATGGCCGAAAAGGACCAGAAGCCGACCGCGAAGCGCCTGCGCGAGGCGCGCGAGAAAGGCGACGTGCCGAAGAGCGCGGAAACGGTGTCGTCGGCGTTCTTCGTCGGCGTGTGCGTGGCGCTCGCGGTGGGCATCGGTTCGCTGTTCGCGCGGGTGCAGGCGCTGTTCCGGCTCGTGTTCGACGCGGTCGGCGCGGCCGATCCGTCCGCGCGGCTCGCGGCGCTGATCGACGGCGCCGCGCGCGACTGGGCGACGCTGTCCGCGCAGATCGTCGCGGCCGGGCTGCTGGCGGGGCTGCTCGCGGGCTTCGTGCAGGTGGGCGGCGTGATGGCGTGGAGCCGCCTCGTGCCGCAGTTGTCGCGGCTCAACCCGGCCGAGGGAATGAAGAACCTGTGGTCGCTGCGCAACCTCGTCAATCTCGCGAAGATGCTGCTGAAGACGGCGCTGCTCGTCGCGACGCTCGGCTGGCTGATCGTCGAGTCGCTCGATCCGTCGGTGCAATCGGGCTTCACGCGGCCGGCCTCGATCCTCGCGCTGATCGTGAAGCTGCTGATGCTGCTGTTCGGCTGGGCCGCGCTGATCTACATCGTGATGGCGCTGATCGACATCGTGCACCAGCGGCACGAGTTCAACCAGAAGATGAAGATGTCGATCGACGAAGTGCGGCGCGAGCACAAGGAGGACGAAGGCGATCCGCACATCCAGGCGAAGCGCCGCCAGCTCGCGCGCGAAGCGCAGTTCGCGTCGCTGCCCGACCGGATCGGCTATGCGTCGGTGGTCGTCTATTCGCCGCGCGTCGCGGTCGCGCTCTACTACGGCGGGATGGGCTCGCTGCCGTGGGTGCTCGCACGCGGCGAGGGCGACGCGGCCGAGCGGATCGTGCGGCTGGCCCGCGACGCGCTGCGCCCGACGCTCGCCAACGTCGGGCTCGCGCAGGCGCTGTACGAGACGACGCCCGAGAACGGCACGATCCAGCCGCAGCATTTCCGCGCGGTCGCGCAGTTGCTGAAATGGGCGACCGGCGCCGCTTGACGGCGATGTGGCGGGTTGGCGTCGCATCGCATCAAGCCCCTTTTTTGTCGGCAATGCTTGCCGGCGATCCGGCCGGATTCGATATGACCCCATCGCTCGATCATCGGCTTACGGCGCTTGACGTCCATTTTTTTCCGGATTTCGCCGACATTCACTGGTGAATTATTGCTGATTTATTTCTTCGTAATATGGCTCGACCGTCACGCCCGACGGCGGGCCGCGAGGTTGCGCCACCCGTGACGGACCAGGTCAACAGGGGCAGACAAATCAATGTGCGGAATCGACGGCTTTCTGAATAGCGTCGCCTTCGATGAGGAGACAGCGCGCGGCACGCTCGCGCGAATGACGGCAAGCCTCGCGCATCGCGGGCCGGACGGGCAGGGCATCTGGGTCGACCCGGATGCCGGCATCGCGCTCGGCCACCGGCGGCTCGCGATCGTCGACCTGTCGGTGCACGGCCGGCAGCCGATGGCTTCCGCGTGCGGTCGCTACGTCCTCGTCTTCAACGGCGAAATCTACAACCATCGCGAACTGCGCGCGGAGCTCGAGCGCGCGGGGCGTGCACCGGCGTGGCGCGGCCACTCCGACAGCGAGGTGCTGATCGCGGCGATCGTCGCGTGGGGCGTCGAGGCGACGTTGCGCCGCGCGACCGGCATGTTCGCGTTCGCGCTGTGGAATCGCGCGTCACGAGTGCTGACGCTCGCGCGCGACCGGATCGGCGAGAAGCCGCTCTACTACGGGCGGATCGGCGACGCGCTCGTGTTCGCGTCCGAACTGAAGGCGCTGCGCGGCTACCCGGGCTTCGACGGCACGGTCGATCGCGACGCGCTGTGCCTGTACCTGCGCCAGTCGAGCGTGCCCGCGCCTTATACGATCTATCGCGGCATCCGCAAGCTGCCGCCCGGCACGTACATCCAGTTCGAACATGCGCGCGACACGCCGCGCCTGCGCGCGTACTGGACGCTCGAACAGGCGATCGAGGCCGGCCGCGCGCAGCCGTTCGAGGGCAGCGCCGACGAAGCCGTCGGCCAGCTCGACACGATCCTGCGCCAGGCCGTCGCGCGGCAGATGGAGGCCGACGTGCCGCTCGGCGCGTTCCTGTCGGGCGGCATCGATTCGTCGGCGATCGTCGCGCTGATGCAGGCGCAATCGGCGACGCCGGTCGACACGTTTACGATCGGCTTCCACGAGGCCGGCTACGACGAAGCCGGTTACGCGAAGGCCGTCGCGCGCCATCTCGGCACGCGCCATACCGAGCTTTACGTGACCGCCGACCATGCGCTCGGCGTCGTGCCGAAGCTGCCGTCGATCTATGACGAGCCGTTCTCCGATGCGTCGCAGATCCCGACCTTTCTCGTTTCCGAACTGACGCGCCGGCACGTGAAGGTGAGCCTGTCCGGCGACGGCGGCGACGAGCTGTTCGGCGGCTATACGCGCTACTTCCTGACGCCGCGCCTGTGGCGCAAGCTGCATCGCGTGCCGGCGGCGGTGCGTGCGCGGATCGCCGCCGCGCTGCACGCGTTGCGGCCCGATCACGCGGACCAGCTCGCGGCCGTCGCGCAGGGTGCGTTCGGCGGCGGTGTGGAAGCGCGCGAATCCGCGTCGCGCATCGGCGATCGCCTGCACAAGCTCGGCCACGTGATGACGGCGGAGAGCCGCATCGGGCTGTACCGGCTGCTGATGTCGTCGGTGCATCATCCGGAGCGCCTCGCGCTGTCGGGGCAGGAGCCGCCGACGCCGCTCGACACGGTGTCCGCGTGGCCCGCGCACCTGAGCTTCGCCGAGCAGGCGATGGCGATCGACACGCTCACGTACCTGCCGACCGACATTCTCGCGAAGGTCGATCGCGCGGCGATGGCCGTGAGCCTCGAGACGCGCATGCCGTTCCTCGATCATCACGTCGTCGAATTCGCGTGGCGCGTGCCGGCGTCGGTGCGCTTGCCGGAAGGGCAGTCGAAGGCGCTGCTGCGCCGGCTGCTCGACCGGTACGTGCCGTCCGCGCTGATCGACCGGCCGAAGCAGGGCTTCTGCGCGCCCGTCGACCACTGGCTGCGCGGCGCGCTGCGCGACTGGGCCGACGCGCTGCTGCGGCCGTCGCGCCTGCGCGAAGAGGGCTTCTTCGATGCGGCGGCGGTCGAGCGGCTGTGGCGCCAGCACCAGACGGGCCGGATGAACTGGCAGCACCAGCTGTGGACGGTGCTGATGTTCCAGGCGTGGCTGGAACATCAGCGGGCGGCGTGATGCGGCATGCCGCGCGCAACCGGTGCGCGCGGCGCCACGCGGCCCGCGCGCCGCTATCAGCCCACGATCAGCCCACGATCAGCCCACGATCAGCGGCGTGCCGACCGACAGGCGGTTCGGATCGCGTGAAACCGACGGATTGAGCTGCAGGATCTCGTTGAACGCGCGCGTATCCTGCTCGCCGCGCGTCATCGCCTGCTGGTCGGCGCGCGACACGTGCGCGGCGTCGAGCAGCGACTGGCGATGCTGGTCGGCGATGACCCACAGCGAATCGCCGGCGACGACGATGTAGGGCTGCGGCGACCCGGACGGTTGCGCGGTCGACGGCGTGGCGCCGGCCGACGGCGAAGCCGGCGCGGCAGGCGACGCACTCGACGCACTGGGCGATGCAGTCGCCGAGGCGCTTGCAGAAGGACTGGCCGACGCGCTTGCCGACGCGCTCGGCGAAGCGCCGGGCGCGAGATTCGACTGCGACGAATTCGACTGATTCGACGAACCGGAGCCCGAGCCGAAGAACGTCGTCCACAGACTTTCGATCAGCTTGTACGCGAACGCGCCGACCGGAATCAGCACGACGGCCGTGGGGATCTTCTTGATCAGCGGCGTCGCGTTCGGGAAATGCGTGTTCAGACGGCCGCCGAGCAGCAGCGCGGTGGACACGCCGGTCGCGATCGCGAGGTCGTAATGGCCGCCGCTCCACTGCACGCCGGTGCCGAGGCCGCCGTACGCGACGGCCATGAAGTCGCTCGCCGAATCGGTGAAGCGCACGATGCGGCTGCGCTTGTCGGCATTCACGCGGTGCGCGCCGATCGTGTAGACGAGGCCCGCATACGTGGCGCCGAACGCCCCGCTCGCGATGGCGGCCGAGCCGTAGGCGAGATCGAACGCCCCGTGCGCGTGCACGACGCCGCTGATGCCGACCGCGAGCGTCGCGGTCGACGTGATCGCGGCGCCCGCGCGGCCCGCGATCCCGAACAGGTGGCGCGGGTTGCCGGTATGGAGCTGCTGCAGCGACGTGCCGCCGACGGTGCCCTGCATCTGCGCGAGCACGTCCGCGGCGAGCGCCTTGATGTGGGTGGTCGCGTCGTCGAAACTCATCAGCCCGACGCGGTTCAGCTCGACATACTGCGCGGCCAGCGTCCGCGCTTCGTTCGAGATCTGCTCGAGCTGCGCGCGCCGGTTCTGGCCGTAATCGTGCGCACCCGAGCGCAGTTGCCGCGACAGCGTCACTTCGAGCCGCGTGAGCACCGCCTGCGCGGCCTTCGGATCGCCGGCCTGCAGGCTGCGTACCGCACCCTGGTGCATGACCTGGAACACGCGGCCCAGGCGCGAGCCCAGCAGGAACGACGACGTCGCGCTGCCGAGCATGTCCTGCCGCAGCACGTGCGTCGCGCCGAGCGTATCGGCGATCACGAGCGCGCCGGCACCGGTGACGAGCGAGCTGAAGCCGATCGACTTCCACAGCTCCGCCTTGCGGAACGACGGCCGATGCACGCGCAGTGCGTTGATCTGCGCGAGCGCCTGCAGTTCCTCGATCATCTTGGCCTGTTTCGGGTTCGCCGCGATCTGCCGGCCGACGCTGATCGGCTTCGACGGATCGTTCTTCAGCGCTTCGCGCTCGACCACCGACTGCCAGTACGCGCGACTGTCGGGCAGCGGCCCGGCGGGATCGGCGGTCGACACGACGGTGCCGCGGGCCGGCGCGCGGCCGCCGGCTTCCGCGAGCCAGCGCTCGCCGAAGCGGCGGGCGAGTTTTTCGGTGCGCGTGGCGGGCGGATGATCGGCTGACGCCCACTGCGTCATCGCATGCTCGATCGTCGCCTTGCGCGCCTGGTTGACGAGTGCGGTCGTGTTGCGTTCGTACAGTTCGCTGCGCAGCGTCGCGAGCGCGTCGTCGGACAGCCCTTTCGACTTGCCGATGCGCGCGATCTCCGCGAACAGCACCTGCTGCTGGTTCGCGAACGCCTCGGGGCTCACCGGTTCGAAGACGCGCGTGAGCGCATCGGCGCCGTGCAGTCGCGCGAACTTGCCGTGACGGTCGGTCTGGTAATAGTCGACGATCCGTTCCGCCAGCGCCCGCGTCAGGTCCTGGTTCGCGATGAAGTCGGCCCCGTGCGTGCCGTACGACAGCCCGACATGCAGCCAGTCGATCGCCTTGCGGTCGAGCAGCGCATCGAGCAGCTCGACGTGGCCGGCGCCCGGCACCGGCTCGAGCACGGCGTCCCATCCGTGAAAGCTCAGCATCACGTTCGGCGCGGGCTCGCCCGCGTGATCGTGCGACCACGTCTCGAACGACGTCATCAGCCGCGTGTACTCGGCATAGCTGTCGTTGGTGCCGGCGATCGTGCGGCGGTCGTCCGCGGAGACGAGCGGGCGGCCCGACGCCGCTTCGAGACGAAGCTGGAAGCCATGGCGCGACGCCGCGGTGAGCCATTTGTGCAGATGCGCGATGTCGTCGAGCTCGAGCGTGCGCGTGGTGCCGTCCGGCGCCTCGCGCGTGATCGTCGCGTCGGCCTCGTTGTAGCGCGCGCCGATCGGGGAGCCGAACTTGCGGGCGCGCCGGATAAACGCCGGATCGTGCTTGCCGCCGCGCGCGGCCGCGAGGGTGTGCGGATCGACCGGAATCGACACCACCGGCATCGCGCCGCCATATTGCTCGACGTAGCGCACCGCGAGCGCAGGATCGTCGCGCAGGTTGAACGCACGCGCCATCGGCGCGACGCGGTCCTGGATCTCGGCCGGCGCGCGCACGAACGCCTGGATCGCGCGCTTGTCGATCATGCGTGCCGCGCTGTGGCGCGTGGCATACGCCTGCATCCACTTCACGAAGCGGTTGTGATCGCCGCCGGGATCGGCGACCGGCCCGCGCGACGGCATGCTCGACACCTCGCGCGCGAGACCGATGGGGATGCCGAGCGCCTTCAGCATCGGTGCGTCGGCCAGGATCGTCTGCGGTTCGTCGGTCAGTGCGAGGCCGCCGGCATCGGGCTGGTTCTTGCGTGCGGTGACCGCCTTCACGCGGTCGATCGTCGGGAACCAGTCGGCCACCTTCGCGGCGCCGTAGCGCATCACCCATTCCGCGACCGTGCTCGAACCGAGGCTAGGCTGGTAGGGCCGCAGCGTCAGCGGCTTGGCCGCCGGCGTCTTCGGTGGCTTCTGCGGCTTCGGCGCGGCCGGCGCGTTCGACGCGTTTGCCGCATTCGCGGCGCGGCGGTTGCGCCGGCCGCGCTTGCCGCGCAGCGCGTTGCGCACCCGGCCGGCAGGGGCCGTGGCGCCGCCGGCCGCCGGCTGCGCGGCTTGCTGGGCCGCGGCGAGGTCGGCCTGCGCGGCTTTCACGCGATCGATCTGGCCGGCGATCTGCGTGCGGATCCAGCGTGTCGCGAGATCGAACTTCTGCGGCAGCGCATCGAAATACGACTTCTCGTCGAGCAGCTGCGTGAGTCGTTGCGCGAGCGCGGCTTTCTGCGTGGCGGTCGCGCGCGGATCGAACGCATCGGGCGCGAGCGTCGACAGCAGGAAGTGCTGGTTCGCGCCGAACGGGCCGCGCCCGAGCGGCATCTCGTCGAGCGGGCGGCCCGCGTCCGGGTGGTCGCGCAATTGCTCGGCGTCGTCGTACCAGCGCGCGTTGCCGTCGTGGATCGCGATGATGCCGCGGCGCGTATGCAGCGATTCGGCAACCGGATGATCGGTCTCGTACACGTACACGTAGTGATCGCCGCGCAGTGCCTTCAGCTCCAGCGCGCGCATCAGGTGCAGCGTGTTCGCGCCGCTGAAGTCGATCGCGAGCTGCTCGCTGTCCGGGACGAGCTTCGGCGGCAGGAACGGACTGTCGGCGCCCTCGATCTCGGCGATCTTGCGGCGCACGCCGGGGTCGGCTTTCGCGAGGCCGCGCTGCACGCGCGTGCCGAGTTTCTGCATCGGCGGCTTCTCGTCGCCGAGCGCCTTGCGCATTTCCGCCGGCGCGAAGCCGCCGTAGCGCTCGACCGTGTCGTGCGTGACGTCCGTCACGACGAATCGCACGCCGCGCCGGCCGCCGGACAAGTTGCGCGCGCGTCGGCGGAACGCGGCGCCGAGATCGCGCGGCGCGATCGTCGCGTCGCCGAGCGAGGTCGACTCGTGATAGGTCCAGTCGTGCGCGGCGTTGCGCGTCGCGTAGCCGAGCACCTTGCCGGTTTCCTTGTCGATCGCGTAAAGCGTCGCGCCGTCGCCGGCCGCTTTCGCCGCTTGTTTCGGCCGGCGAAAGCGCGGCGCGTCGGCGAGCGACTGCAGCGTCGTGACGACGTCCGCGTCGGGCGTCGCGGCCGCCTGTTCGGCTTCCCACGTGCGGCCGTCGCTGCGCGCGGTGACTCGCGCGGCGCCGCCGTATTCGCGCAATTGCGCGAGCGACACGGGCGACACGTAGAAATCGACGTTCGCCCGTTCCGCGCTGCCGTTGTCCTTCAGCGCGCGATAGACCGCATCGCGGATCGGCACGGCTGGATCGGCGGACGCCTTGTCGACGAACGTACCGTGCTCGTCGGTGCGCATGCTCGCGACGAACGTCGGCTGCGCATGGCGCGCGTCGATCGACGCGTCCGGCCGCGCTTCATGCTCGGCGATCAGCACGTGCGCATTCGTGCCGAACGCCTCCTTCATTTGCTCGAGCGACGCGAGTTGCGAACCGTCGATGCGGATCAGGTCGCGTTTGCCGTGCGAGGCGAGGTGATCGAGTGCATGCTGGCGGCGCGCGGCGTCCGCCGTCGCCGCGGGCACCGGCGCGTTCGACGCCGGCTGCGGCGCGGGCGCCGGCATTTCGCGCGGCACGCCGAGCGCGTGCATCGCATCGGCCTGGCTCGCGTAGTACGCGCGATAGGTCGCGTGGCCCGGCACGGACGGCGCGACGTCGCCGAAGGCGGCCGCGAGCCGGCGCAGCCCGGCTTCGTCGCCGGGCATCACGTGGTCGGCTTCTCGTGCGATCGCATCGGGCAGGCGGGCGTCCCTCGCGATGTCGATGCCAGCATCGTCGAGGATTTCGCGGCGCACCGCGAACGCGTTCGCCTGCGCGCGCGCTTCGGCCATCAGCGCGCTTTCGGTCAGCGCCTGCGGCGACGAACGGTCGAGCGCGAGGCGGCGCGTGATCGTCTCGACCGCGTGCTGCGCTTCGTGCGCGAGCGTGTAGACGAGCGTGCCGGCGCCGTGGAACTGCCCGTCGAGCACGATTCGCTGCTTCGCGGTATCGATCCGGCTGCCGCGCCCGGGCCGGCCCACCACGATTTTCCAGCCGGCCTCGCCGGCCAGCGCGACCTGCTGGCGCAACAGGCTCGAGCGGTCGACCAGCGCATGGGCGGCCTTGGGCAGCGGCGCGCCGCCGAACCGCATCCGGACGCGCGTGATGACGGACGGCTTCTGCACGAATGCGTCGGGCGGCAAGTGCTCGGTGATGCCGGGATGCGCGAGTTCGATCGCGCCGCGCGCGATGCCGTCCTCGAGCATCACGCGCAGCGTGCCGATCTCGCGGACGATGCCTTCCACGTTCAGCTTCGGCGCATCGGTCATGACCGTCGACGGATCGCTCAGGTAGAAGTCGCCGTGCGCGTCGAACACGCCTTCGAAGTCGTAGTACAGACGGTGCTGCGCGGTGATGTCGCGCGCGCGGTCGAGCTGCGCGAATGCGTCGCGGGTGACGCGCGACGGTAGCATGCCGGCCATCACGTCGTGGCTGCTCAGCGACGCGAACGGCGCGTACATCACGGCCACGCGATCGAATGCCGCGAACGGGCCGCCGACCGTGAGCGTGCGCAGTCCATGCGCGCGCAGCGCCGCGAGGCCTTCCTGTTCGAGGCGGATCGATTCGATGTGACCGAGAATCGCGCGATTGTCCGTGCCCTCGTAGAGGCCGATCGCATTGCGGCGGCCCAGTTCGAACACGGTCTTCTCGATGCCGGCGCCGGTCGCCGCGCCGGTGAAGCGCTCGACCGGCACGCGCGCGGCCGGATCGCCGCTCACGTGGACGCCGTTGCCGTCCACGTCGAGCGCGCCGAGGTCCGGGCGCTGATGCGGCGCCGGATCGTAGCGCAGCCACGCGTTGGTATGGCCGAGTCGCGCCTCGGCGCCGAGCCCGACCGCGATCGTCGGCGGCGCGTAGACGGGGCGCTGCCACACGTTCGCGAGCCAGGCGGCGGCGTCGCGGCCGTTGCGTGCCGACAGAATCACCGACGAGCCGGGCAGGCCGAGCACCGAGCGGTGCGCGAGCGTGACCTCGACCGGCGTGTACGGCCGGCCGTCCGGATCGACGAGGCGGCCTTGTGCGTCGGTGACGCCATGCACGATCACGATGCGGCCGTCGCGGTCGTAGGACAGCGGGCCCGAGCGGTCCAGCGTCAGCGCGTCGACGCCGGCCACCGGCTTGCCGTCGAACGGCGATGCCTTCACCGGACGCGCGCGCGACCATGCGGTTTCTTCGGCGAGCGTCGCGGCCGTCTCGCGCGGCGCCGGCATCGTGACGCCGGTGTGCCGCGCGGCCTGCGCGTGACGCCGATACAGCTCGCCGTAGGTCACGCCGCCGTCGAGCGACGTCGGGCTGTGCTCGAACGCGTCGGCGAGACGCGCGAGCGAGGCGGCGTCGCCGGCCCGCGCGCGACCGTATTCGTTGGCGATCGCGTCGGGCAGCGCGACGTGGCGGCCGATGTCGATGCCGAGGTTCGCGCGGATCTCGTCGCGCACCGCGAATGCGTTGACCTGCGCGCGCGCCTCGGCGAGCAGCGCGCTGCGCACGTAGCGCTGCGTCGAGCCGTAGTCGAGCCCGAGCGTGCCGGTCGCGGCCTCGAGCGCATGGCGGGCTTCGTGCGCGAGCACGTAGACCATCGATCCGGTCGACTGCAGTCCGCCGTCGATCGTGACGCGCCGCCGTCGCGTGTCGATCTTGCTGCCGGCGCCGGGCTTGCCGCGCACGACTTTCCAGCCTGCGTCGGCGCCGAGCCGAAGCTGCTGCGACAGCAGGCTCGATGCGTCGATCAACCGGTACGCTTCCTTCGGCAGCGGCGCGCCGCCAAAGCGCATCCGTACGCGTGTGATGACCGACGGCTTTTGCACGAACGCATCGGGCGGCGGCGTTTCGGCGAGTCGCGGATGCGCGAGTTCGACGTTGCCGCGCTCGAGGCCTTGCGTCAGCGCGCGCTCGATCACCGCGAGCCGCTGCAGCGTGGTGAAAT
Source organism: Burkholderia orbicola (assembly GCF_900100915.1). Classification (NCBI taxonomy): domain Bacteria; kingdom Pseudomonadati; phylum Pseudomonadota; class Betaproteobacteria; order Burkholderiales; family Burkholderiaceae; genus Burkholderia; species Burkholderia orbicola. The sequence continues at coordinate 2,724,915 of NZ_FNKW01000002.1, forward strand.
GCTCGCCCGCGCCCATGCCGATCGCACCGGGGTCACTCAGCAGGAAGTCGCCGCCGCGCGTGAAGAGGCCTTGCAGATCGAAGCCGATGCCCGTGCGTTCGACGACTTCGCGAATCTGCCGGAGGTGCTCGAGCGCCGCGCGCGACACCACGCGCGGCAGCGCGCCCGTCTCGAAGCCGAAGCTGTGGAACACGCCGAGCGGCCGGTACAGCACGGCGACGCGGTTCAGCGCGGAGAACGGGCCGTCCATCGTCACGGTCTTCAGCCCGTACGACGCGAGATCGTCGAGTGCGATGCTCTCGTCGATCGCCGCCTCGATCTGGCGCGCCTCGGACGTGTGCGGGCCGTTGTCGTAAACCGCGAGCGCGGCATCGTGGCCGAGCGCGAACACGGTTTTTTCGGCGCCGGCGCCGAGCAACTCGCCGACGTGACGCTCGACGTCGATCCGCACCGCCGGATTGCTTTCGAGGTGCACGCCTTCGGCGTCGGCCGCCAGTTGCCCGAGATCGTGCGGTGCCGCGGGCGCCGGGTCGTAGCGGCGGAACACGCCGGTGTCGAGCAGCGCCGCGCGTTCGCCGACCGCGTGTGGGGGCGGCGCGTACACCGGCCGCTGCCACAGATTCGCGAGCCCGGCGGCAGCCGCTTCGCCGCCGTGCTTCGCGGACAGCACGATCGAATAGCCCTCCTTGACCAGGAACGACGGCGCCTGGTCGAGCGCGTATTCATGCACGCCGGCCGGTCGCCCACCCGCGAGCAGCGTGCCGTCCGGCAACGTGTCGGCGTGCAGCATCAGCACGCCTTCGTCCTCCAGCATCGTGAAGTGGCGGCTGCGCGCCGCCCGCAGGTCGGCCGCCGCGGGCACGGGCCCGTCGCCGAACGGCGACGCATATTCGGCATGCGCGCGGCTCCATGCCACGCGTTCGTCGAAGCTGCGCACGCCGTGCGGTGCGCCGTCGGTCTCGTGCGTCTGCGGCGCGGGCATCCGGCGCGGGATGCCGCCGCGGCGCTTCTGGCGCGACCACACGTCGTCGTAGAAATCGCGGTAGGTTTCGCCGTCGCGGCCCGACACGGGCGCATCCGCGAACGCGTCGACGAGGCGTCCGACGGTGCCCGCATAGTCGTGCGACGGCGCGCGCCATGCGGCGCCTTCGCGCTCGATCGCATCCGGCAGGCGCACGTGCGCGGCAATGTCGCCGCCACCCGCGAGCTCGATTTCGTAGCGTGCCTCGAACGCGTTGATCTGCGCGCGCGCTTCGGCTTCGAGCGCCTTGCGCGTGAAGCGGCTGCGGTTGCCGTAGTCGAGGTTCAGCACGCCGGCCATCGCTTCGACCGCATGGCGCGCTTCATGCGCGAGCGTGTACGTGATGCTGCCCGGATGCTGGAGCGCGCCGTCGATCGTCACGCGGCGCTTGCGCGGGTCGATGCGGCTGCCGCCGCCGCGCTTGCCGAGCGTCACGCGCCACCCGGCGTCCTGCAGCATGCGCAGTTGCGTGGCGAGGGTGCCCGACTGCATCGCGAGTGCCTGCGCGGCTTCGGGCAGCGCCGCGCCGCCGAAGCGCATCTGCATCCGCGTGACCCAGCCCGGCTTCGAGGCGCCGGGGTCGGGTGGGGCGGTCTCGGTCGTTTCCGGGTGCGCGGCGGCGAGGCCGATGTCGTCGTTCGCCGCGGTGCGGCGCTCGCCGCCCGCCGGCGCGCGGGCGGCCCGGCCGTGCGCGTCGTCGGTCGCGCGTGTGCCGCGGTCGGCCGCGGCCGTGTCGCGTTCCGCCATCCGTTCGGGTGCGCCGGCGCGTTCCGGCTTGACGAGCACGAGCACGCGGTTCGGCGCGCTGAACACGCCATCGAGCGCATTGACCGGCTCGGGCGGCGCGGCCGGCCGCGGCATCGCCGGGTCGTTCGGGCCGCGCTTGCCGGCCAGCACGATCACCGTGTCGTCGGCGGCCGCGCGTGGCGCGGTCGGCGGCGCTTCGTCGGGCGCGATGCCGTCCGGCAGGCCGGTTTCATGGGTCGCCGCGACCGTCTCCGGCGCGGGATCGAAGCGCAGCACGCGCGCGCCCGCGCGCAGCTGGCCGTCCGCACCGAATGCGTCGGGCGCGGCCGCGTAGACGGGCTTCTGCCAGCGGTTCGCAAGCTCGGGTGCGAGCGCGGCGTCGTGTTCGCCGGCGACGACGATCACCGGTTCCTCGAGATCCTGCGGGCGCGGCGACGACGGCCGCGCACCCGGCGCGTCGGGTGTCTCGCCGCTGCGCACCACGTAGACCGTGCGATCGCCGACGTCCATCGGCTCGGCGCTCGGCCCGCGCGGCACGGCGATGCCGGCCGGATCGGACGTCGCCGCGCGCGCGACGGGCGCGGCGTCCGTCAGATCGACGACCTTCGCGTTGACGCGCGGCGGCGCGCCGTCCGGCCTCGCGCGCGTGCCCGGGCCGGCCGGCTCGTCGGCCGCGACGGGCCGCCAGCGCATCGATTGCGTGTCGGTGCTACGCCGGTTGGCGCTCGCGCTCGTGCTGCTTTCGGCATCGGCTTCGTCGCGCTGCTGCTGCACGCGGGCGTGTTCCTCGCTGGTGCGGCGCGTGCTGCGCGCGTCGGCGGACACGCTCGCGGCTTCGCCTTCGGCCGCCGTCTGCGCGAGGCGGCGCGGCGCTTGCGCGCCGGCGACCGTCTGCCGATAGGCGTCGCTCGCCTGGTCGAGCACGTGTTGCAGCACGTCGAGCGGCGTCTTCGCGACGATCTTCGGCGTCACGCTCATCTCGCCGTCGGGGCCGAACGACATGCGCTCGCCGGTGCCTGTCACGTCGTCCACACGCGTGCCATTGGTCCAGGCCTTCGGCGACACCGATACGACGGACAGCGTGCCGTCTTCGCCGAGCACCACCGATTTGCCCGGCGGCAGGCGCTTCGCGGACGCGCGGTCGAGCACGCGAATCGGCGTGTTGTCGTAGGTCAGCACCTTGTCGCCCACCCGCAGCGTGCCGTCCGGCGACACCTTGACGGCTTCGCCGTCGAGCGTCACGCGCGTGCGGCCGGCCGCGAGCGACGACGCGTCGCCGCTGTTGAGAATCCGGCCGATCGTCTGGCTATCGACGCTGACGGTCTTGCCGTCCGCCCCGCGGATCGGCACCGGCTGGCCGATGCGCGTGCGCACCGACGTCACCGCGCGTTCCTTGAGGCCGCCGGCGGCCATCAACGCGACGTTGGTGATCCCGGACTTGAGCTGCTCGCCGGCCGCCTTCTTGTCGCCGGTGACGAAATACTCGTAGCCCGCTTCGCCGAACGCCTCGACCGCGCCGCCCACGCCCGTCACGACCGCGGTGGTCCGCGCGCCGGTGGCGAGCACCGACGCGACTTTCGGCGTGCGCGTGAGCGCCGTGACCGCGCGCGTGAACAGCTTGCTGCCGGCCAGCTTCGCGGCGCCCGCCGCGCCCATCGGCACGAGGTTGATGAAGTCGGCCCGCGCGCCCGCGTCGGTAAACGGATTGAGACTGCGCCCGTGGTCGGCGCGGTTGGCCAGATCGAGGCCGGCGCTCGTCATCGTCGCGCCGATCGCCGTGTACATCATCCCCGCGCCGAGGATGTTCAGCGGCACGCCGACGATCGCGCCGATGCCGGTGCCGTCGAGCAGCGTGCCGAGGCCTTCGAGCGCCATCCCGCCGACCATCATGCCGATGTTCAGGCCCGTGCTCGTCAGCGTGTTCAGAAAACTGTCGAAGCCGCTTTCGTGATGCGCGGCCTTCGACACGAGTTGCAGCGTGCCGTCCGCATTGTGGCCGGTCGCGATGTCGACCGTGCCGTCCGTCGACAGCTCGTTGTTGTCGATGTAATCGTTGATGTCGTCGTAGTTGCTCGCCGTCTCGTCGACGTACTGCGTGCCGTCCTTGCCGCTGACCTTGAATAGCGCGCTGGTGGTCATGCCGGCATCCTTGGCGGCGTAGACCATCGGCAACACGCTGACCTGCGTCGTCGCGCCGCCGCCGATCGACAGCAGCTTGTCGCGCACGCTGTTGATCGTCTTCAGCTTGTCCTTGTCGGTGTAGCGCGCGACGTCGTCCTTCGTCGGCGATACGGGAGCCGAACCGTCGCCCGACGCCGCGTCGTTCTGGACGTCCGGCTGCATGCCGAGCGCGACGCCGATCAGGTTGCGCTGCTCGTTGTCGGTCAGCTTGCCGAACGCGATCGTGCCGCCGTTGTTCGTGCTCGCGCTGGCCGCGTCGAGCAGCGAGTTCGACAACTCGCCGCGATGCGCTTCGTAGAAATCGTGCAGTGCCTTCTTGTAGTCGTTCTCGGCGTCCGAACCGGGCGCTGCATAGCGCAGCCGTTCGTCGAGGCCGGCGTCGAACCCGTCCATCAGCACCTGCTGGTGCGACGTTTCGCTCAGCAACTGCAGGCGCTGCACCGCGTTGTCGGCCTGCGTGACGGCCGCCTTCGCCTTGTCGAGCTCGCCCTGATACAGGTTCGGACGCGGCGCCGACGGCGCCGGGATCATGTCGTCGCCCGCGACGGTTCGAAAGCGCATCGGCGGCGGATTCGCGGCTGCCCAGTCGTCGTATTTTTTCTGCACCGACTCGAGCGTGCTCTTCACCTGCGTCTGCTTGATGCGCGCCTGCGACAGCGCGAGCTGGGTCGCGCGCTCGTTCACCGAATCCGACATCCGGCTATCGGCCGCGCGGACCGCGCCCGCGACGGTCTGCATGCGCTTCACGTCGAGCATCGTCGGGCCGGCCTGCGCGGCGGACGGGCCCGACGACTGCGGCAGCAGGAACGGGCTGTCGAGCAGCGGCGACGCGGGCAGCGACGATGCGCCATTGGACCCGGGCAACGTCGGCGAGGCCTGCGGCGACGCACTCGGCAGCGTCGGCGTGCCGGTGGGGGCGGCCGACGTCGCGGTCGACAACGACGATGCGGGCAGGCTAGGCAGGCCGTTCGCGGTCGACAGCGACGGCGTCAGCAGCGGCGTTTGAAGCGCGGGTTTCGTGAAGATCGATTGCGCGTTCACCTGCGCCTTGATCTGCGACGCCTGATCGTCGTACTGCTGCGCGAGCGTCGCACCGTACGCGACGACGAAGCCGTCGTGCGCGATGCTCGCCTGCTGCTTCGCCTGATCGAGCTTCGCATACGCATCGCCGAGGTCCAGATCGACCTGCGGGTCCTTGATCATCGCGTGCGGATTGGCCTTGTGCCACGCGTTGGATGCGTCCAGCTTCTTCGTATAGTCGGCCTGCAGCGTGTCGACCTGCCGCTGCGCGGACAGCATCTGCAGATAGCCGCCGCTCGTGTTCGCGGCCGTCTGCGCGCGGGCGAGCGCGGTCTTCGCGTCCGACACGGCGTTCGGGACGATCACCGTCGGTCCTTCCTTGCCGCTGGCCGAATCGTAGCGCTGCTGTGCGTTCGTGAGCGCCAGGCTGTCGTTGGCCGCGCCGTACGCGGCGTTCGCATAGTTCGCATCCTTCGCGGCGGACGTGACGGCCTGCTGTGCGGCATCCTGCGAAGCGGGCGCATCGGGCATCGTGACCTGCAGCTCCAGCGGCTGCAGCGCGTCGTTCAGCCGCCCGACGCCCGCGTCGAGCGCGGCCTTGTAGTCCGGATCGGCGAGGTACGACTGGAACTGCGTATACGCGAGGTTGGAATTCGCGACGTCCGCGAAGTATTTGGACGCACCCACGGCCGCCTTCGCGCTCGCGGTCTGCCAGTCGTCGTAGAGCCGGATCTGCAGCGGGTTCTTGCAGTCGCCCGGCTGCGGCACCCAGTTCGGATCGTTCGCATGATCGGGGAAGGCGTCCAGCAGCGTCTTGAACTGCTGGTCGGCCGCGTGCTGCGCGTCACCGGGGTCGGTCACCTTGCCGGAATCGTCGATCTTCATTCCGGCCGGCATGTCGGCATTCGCCTGTTCGCCGTACAGGATCATGTAGCCGGCGTCGGTCGTCACGTTCAGCTCGCGCTGCGCGGTGTCGGCCGTCGTGCGCGCCTTCGCGTAGTCGGCCTGCGCGGTCTTGCGGTCGTCGGCCGTCGACTCGGGATCGCGGTTGACCAGATGCAGCACGTTCTGCGCGCCTTGCAGCGTCTGCGACGCGTTGTCGTACTTCGTCTGCGCGTCCTGGATCGCTTTCTGTACCGCGCGCGTCTTGTCGTTCTCGACGGTGATGTCGGGCGGCGGCGCCGTATATTGCGCGGCCATGCTCTGGATCAGCGACGTCGCGGACTGGATCTCGGCGTTGGTCGGCTTCGACGGATCGGTGGCCAGCGAGGCGGTGACGGGAATCGGCGGGGCGGCGGTCGGGTTCGCGGGCCCGGCGGCCGGGTCGTCCTTCTTCGGCGGCGGAGGAGGCGGGGGCGGCGGTGCAACGACCGGATTCAGCGTTTCCGACAGGAAGCGCTGCCAGTTGACACCCAGTCCCAGTCCGTCGATCAACAGCATGCTCGTCTCCGTTGAGCCGCGCGATGCGCGGCACGTGCGGCGTCCTGCACGCCGCGACGTGATCGTTCGAGTGTACGGACGCACCCGGCAGCGGGAACGCCGCTGTTTCGTAGCGGCAGGAAGCGGCCGGCGCCCCGGCGTCGCGCGGGCTACGAGATGCGCGCGGCGAGCGGCAGCCACGCCGCGCGTCGTCGTTCGGACCCCTGAAAGCGGCGCGGGTGCGTACGCCCGGCGCCCCGCGCGATCATGCGGTCACTGATCGAGACACCGCACGCAGAGCCGCTTCGCCTGGTTCGCCGGCAGCCCGCGGCACATCATCACGACCGGGCGCGCATGGCACGACGGTGCGTCGGCGGACGCGGCCGGCAACGGCAGCCTGCGCGCGCGATCGGGCGGCGTGGTCGCGACCGCGTCCATGCGTCGCTGCCGCGCCGGCGGCGTGTCGCTCACGACGGGAATCGGTTCGACGCCGCCTTCGCGCGCATTGCGCTGCGCGCTCGCGACGACGCGGCTCACGTAGCCGCTCGAAAAACCGGTCGTGAAGTTGCCGCTGTAGTAGCACGACAGCGCCGCACGCAACGCGGCCTGCGTGGCGCGGCCGGTGCCCGACGAGCGCGAGAAGCATTCGGTCAGGATCGCGCCGCCGGCCTGCAGGTTGCGGCACGGCTCGAACATCGTCGCTTCGTCGAGCCCGTATTTCGCGAAGTTGCGTTCGTTGACCTGCGCGAGGCCGACGCTGTAGCTGAAGCCGCGCGACGACAGTTCGCGTGCGGTCGCGCGCGCCTCGTCGAGCGAGGCGGGCTGGCGCGTCAGGTGCCCGCCGACCACGCCGATCGCATACGGATTGAAGCCCGACTCGGTGCGCACGAGCGCGGCGAGCGTATCGGGGTCGACGTTCGGCGCGCACGCGCGAGCGAGTTGCGCGAAACCGGCGGCGCTGCCGGCCGCATGCGCGACGCCGTGCTGGCCGCACGCGAGCACGAGCGCGACGAGCGCGGCAACGCACGCGGCGGCGGTTCGCAGGGCGCGTGCGCGCATCATCCGGCTCCGGCGACCCGATACGACAGCACGAGCCCGTGCACGAGCAGCGACCAGCCGTCGAGCGCGACGAACAGCAGCAGCTTGAACGGCACCGAGATCGTCGTCGGCGAGATCATCTGCATCCCGAGCGCCAGCAGGATGTTCGCGACCAGCAGGTCGACGACGATGAACACGATGTAGATCACGAAGCCGATCTGGAACGCCTTCGTCAGCTCGGCGAGCGTGAAGCTCGGCACCAGCACGAGCAGGTCGTCGTCCTTGATGCCGTCCGCGCGGTTCTTCGGCCAGACCGACGTCGCGGTGCGCACGAAGAATTCGCGGTCGCGCTGGCGCGTATGCGACACGAGGAAATCCTTGATCGGCGGCAGCGCCGCGTCGGCGAGCGCGCCGATGTCCGAGGTCGACAACTGCCCCGACGCATCGAAGTGGCGCGCCTGCAGCGCGTCGCGGATCGACATCCCGACGGGCGCCATGATGAACAGCGACAGGATCAGCGCGATGCCGTTCAGCACGAGGTTCGGCGGCACCTGCTGGATGCCGAGCGCGGAGCGCAGCAGGCCGAGCACGACCACGAGTTTCGTGTAGCTCGTCACCATCAGCGCCGCGAACGGCGCGATGCCGAGCGCGGCGATCACCGCGATCAGCGCGACCGGATTCGGCAGGTTGCCCATCGTTCAGCGCTCGCGCGGCGCGGGTTGCGTCAGCGTGACGACGCGCACGCCGAGCTTCTGGCCGACCGCGATCAGATGGCCGGTGCCGATCAGCATCCCGTTCGCGACGAGATGGATCACGCTCTGGTTGATTCCCTGTTGCAGCTCGATCACGGCGCCCGGCTGCAGCGCGCTCAGCTCGCCCAACGGCATCGACGTGGGCGGCAGCTCGAAGCGCAGGTCGACCGCGAGGCCGTCGAGCGAGCGCGGTGCGTCGGCGGGCGGCGCGTCGTGTGTCGTCGGCGGCGCGGAGTCGGTGCGGGTCGGTTCCAATGGCATCTCCCTGATTCGTTCGATGGTCAGCCGGTTGCCCGACGGCCGTCCGGTGATCTCCCATGCCGGCGCGGCCGGCAGCCGCGCGACGCACAGCAGGTTCTGCTCGTGCGCCTGCCAGCGCTCGATCGCGATGATGTCGCCGCCGACCACGTCGGCCAGCTCGGCCGTCGTCAGCTCGGTGCGGCCGATCTCGAACACGAGCGGCACCGGCAGGTTCGCGTAGGCCGCGCGCGCGTCGGCGAGCGGGGCCGGCGCGGCCGCGAAGAACACGGCCAGCGCATCCGGCGCGTCGAACAGCAGTGCGCCGTGGCAGCGCCACGCGGCGTCGGCGCGCCGCAACTCGAACCGCAGCGCGGCCGGCGCCGCATGCCAGGCCGGCACGCCGTCGGGCGGCGGCAGCAGTTCGACGCGCTGCCGCGTCGCCGCCTGCAGCACGGCCGTGAGCGGCGCGCACAGATCGGCGAGCAGCGCCGCGCGGATCACGGCGGGCACCGCCGGGTCGGCCGCATCGCCCAGCCATTCGGCTTCCGCGAGCGGGTCGATCCACAGCGTGCCGGCGGCCGGGCCGACGACGAAGCGGTATGCGTGCGCATCGGCGGCCGGTTCGGCGTCGACGCGCCAGCGCACCTCGTACGCATGCTCGCCGAGCGTGACCGGGACGGCGCCGGTTGCGCCGTACGCATGCGACAGCCCGCGCGCGGCGGCGGCGGACAGGCGCGGCAGGTAGGGCGACGCGTCGAGCGCGACCGCGGCCGGCGCGGCGGCGGGCGGCGGGGAAGCAGCGGGCGGGGCCCGGTTCGCGGCGTCGCCGGCGTCGGCATTCGTCAGGAACAGCGCAGGCACGGCGGGATCGGGGCGGATTCGGCGTTGGTTCGACGGGTTGTTCTGGGGCCGGCGGCGCCGAAGGGCGCGCGGCTGCTGCGTCGATTGTAGGGACGGCGCCGGGCGCGTGCCGCGCCGGAATCCGTAGTCGCGGCCATTGCGCGGAGGCGGCGGGAGCCGGGTGCTACGAAGCGTGACGAAGTGCGGCGGAGGGACGAAGTGCGGTAGAGCGGGCGGTGCGACGGCCGGCGGTCAAAAGCAACCGCCGCCCGGAGGCGGCGGTTGGGGCGTGACTGGCTAACAGGCCGGGCGGCGTGCAGGCCGCATCCGGCTGGCAGGCCGCGAGGGGCTGCGAATCCGCGCAGCGCGGTGGGACAAGCGTGGCCGGCGTGCCGCGAACGGGCGGCGTGCGGGCGAAGCGTTACGCGTAGTCGGCGGCCATCGCGGCTTGGGGCGCCGCGCGCAGCACCGGCGCCGCGTCGTGGCGCTCGACGTGCGTCATCGCCGCACCGAACAGCACCAGCCGATAGCCGACCGCGTAGATCGGGATGATCCGCAGGTTCTTGTCGTGTTCGAGCTGCAGCTTCGAACGGATTCGCGAGATATGGGTGTCGAGCGTGCGTGACGACACGCCGAGCTCGCGGCCCCACACGGCTTCCTGGATTGCCTGCCGCGGCACGATCTTGTTCATGTTGTCGAGCAGGAATTCGACGACGTCGAATTCGCGCGGCGTAACGTCAACGACCTTGTTGTCGATTTCGATCGTGCGGCGCACGAAGTTGATTTTTATGTTGTCGATGTACAGGTATTTGCAATCCATGGTGGCCCTCGCATGTCCATAAAGGAGTGTTTGCGGGGTCCTGTGCTGCAACTTCCGGGCCAGGGGGCGGTTGTCAGGGGGTAACGGCGTGCGGGAAGGCCGCGAACGGCGCGGCAGCCTTGAATTTAAAAAGAATTTTTAACGCACAACGCCGGGCGCGTGATGAAAGGGCCGGAGCAATGGTGAAGGATTGTTACGTAGCATCGGGCGGGGACGTTACGGGCGTTACGTCTGACGTAACGTGGGGAAGGTACGGACTTCGGGGGCGGCCGGATAAGGCTTCGGCTGGGATAACGAACCCTACATCGAACCCTACCGGGCTTGCCGGGTTTTCTTTTTGAATCAAACGGTTGGCGAAGATTTTTGCCGATATCGAACCCTACATGGGCAGCCGAAAAAAACGCCGGCCACAGGGCACCCCTCGCCCCGCAGCCGGCGTCCCGTCACATCAAGCCTTCGCGCTATCCGCCGAATCGAACGGCAGCACGTAATGCCGCTTGCCCGTCGCCGCGAAGATCGCGTTCGCCACGGCCGGCCCGACGGGCGCTACGCCCGGCTCGCCGACCCCGGTCGGCGCCTCGGCCGACGGCACGATATGCACCTCGACCTTCGGCATCTCGGCCATCCGCAGCACGTGGTAGCCGTCGAAGTTGCGCTGCTCCACCTGGCCGTCCTTCAGCGTGATCGCGCTGTGCATCGCCGCGCCGAGCCCGAAGCCGATGCCGCCTTCCATCTGCGCGGCGACGATGTCGGGATTGATCGCGATCCCGCAGTCGACCGCGCACACCACGCGCTCGACCTTCACCTTGCCGTCCGCGTCGACCGAGACCTCGGCCACCTGCGCGACATAGCTCTTGAACGCCTCGGCCACCGCGATCCCGCGCCCGCGGCCCTTCGGCAGCGGCTTGGCCGGGTCCCAGCCGGCCTTCTGCGCGGCCAGCTCCAGCACCGCGCGCATGCGCGGCTCCTTCGCGAGCAGGTCGCGGCGGAACGCGTACGGGTCCTTGCCGGCCGCGTGCGCGGCTTCGTCGATGAACGCCTCGACCGCGTAGGCCGTGTGCGAGCTGCCGACCACGCGCCACCACAGCACCGGCAGGCCGACCTGGGTGGTGGTGAGCTCGACCGACACGTTCGGCACCGCGTACGGCAGGTTCGCCGCGCCCTCGACCGACGTCGCGTCGACGCCGTTCTTGACCATGAACGCCTCGAACGGCGTGCCGGCGAGGATCGACTGGCCGACGATCCGGTGGCGCCAGCCCACCAGTTTGCCGTCCGCGGTCAGGCCCGCGTCGAGCTTGTGGAAGTACATCGGCCGGTAGAAGCCGCCCTGGATGTCGTCCTCGCGGGTCCATTGCAGCTTGACGGGCTTGCCGTCCGCGCCGAGCGCCTTCGCGATCGACACGGCCTCGACCACGTAATCCGACCACGCATTCGCGCGCCGGCCGAAGCTGCCGCCCGCATACAGCGTATGGATCTTCACCTGTTCCGGTTTCAGCCCGGCCGTTTTGGCCGCGTTGCCCTGGTCGACCGTCTGGAACTGGTCGCCGGCCCAGATCTCGCAGCTGTTCGCCGTCAGCTTGACGACCGCGTCGAGCGGCTCCATCGGCGCATGCGCGAGATACGGGAATTCGTACGTCGCGCTGACCTTGCGCGCCGCGCCGGCGATCGCCGCATCGGCATCGCCATCCTTGCGCGCGGACGTGCCCGGCTTCTCGGCGAGTTGCCGGTATTCGCGCATCAGTTCGTCCGAGCCGCGCTTCTCCGCCTTCGTTTCGTCCCAGTCGATCTTCAGCGCGTCGCGGCCCTGTTTCGCGGCCCAGAAGCCCGTCGCGACGACCGCGACGCCGCCCGGCACCTGCACGACCGAGACGACGCCCGGCACGGCCTTCGCGGCCGTCGCGTCGAACGATTTCACCGTCGCGCCGAAGCGCGGCGGCCGCTGCAGCAGCGCGACGCGCATGCCGGGGAAGGTGGTGTCGAGCGTGAAATGCGCGGTGCCGTTCGATTTCGACGACCCGTCGACGCGCGGAATCCGGTGCCCGATCAGCTTGAAATCGGCCGGCTGCTTCAGCGTGACGTTGTCGGGCACCGGCAGCTTCGACGCATCGGCGACGAGCGTGCCGTACGCGGCCGTCTTGCCGCTCTTCGCGTGCGAGACGACGCCGTTGGCGGTGGTCAGCTCGCCGGCCGGCACCTTCCAGCGGGCCGCCGCGGCCGACACGAGCATCGCGCGCGCCTTGCCGCCCGCTTCGCGCAGTTGCTGCCACGAGTTCGACATGGCCGAGCTGCCGCCCGTGCCCTGCATCGTGCCGAACGCGAGGTTCGCATAGCGTTTCGCATCGGCCGGTGCGCTTTCGACGCGTACGCTCGACCAGTCGGCGTCGAGCTCCTCGGCGACGATCGTCGCGATGCCCGTATACGCGCCCTGGCCCATTTCGACGTGCTTCGCGATCACCGTGACGGCGCCGTCGGGCGTGATGCGCAGGAATGCGTTCGGCGCGAAATCGCCGGCCGGCGCGGTCGCGGCGAGCGCGCGGCGGCCGAGGCCGGCCCAGTCGAAGCCGATGGTCAGGCTGACGGCGGCCGCGGCCCCCGCGGTTTTCAGGAAGGTGCGGCGCGACGGGCGCACCGCATCGGTGTGGTCGAGTTCGATCGTCATGGTCAGGCTCCCAGCGTCGCGGCCGCGTCGTGGATCGCGGCCCGGATGCGGGCGTAGGTCGCACAGCGGCAGAGGTTGCCGTTCATCGCGGCGTCGATGTCCGCGTCGGATGGCTTCGGATTCTGTTCGAGCAACGCGGTGGCCGACATGATCTGGCCGGACTGGCAATAGCCGCATTGCGGCACCTGCAGCTTGACCCACGCGGCCTGCACGGCCTGGGCGGGCTTGCTCTGCAGGCCTTCGATCGTCGTGACGTGCTTGCCCGCGATGCCGGCGAGCGGCAGCACGCACGAGCGGACGGCCTGGCCTTCGAGATGCACCGTGCACGCGCCGCACTGCGCCATGCCGCAGCCGAATTTCGTGCCGGTCAGTCCCGCGTGTTCGCGAATCGCCCAGAGGACGGGCATCGACGGATCGGCGTCGAGCGTGACGTTCTTGCCGTTCAGGACAAACGAGGTAGGCATGTTGTGTGTCTCCGTGGGGAAAACCCGCCACACGGGCAGGTTAGCCGGGAGTGTGCGCGAGGCATCGGTTTTTGCGTCTACCCAATTCTGCAAATTTATTGAACAATCCTGCAAATTCCCTGCACGCGGCGAGCCGTTTCGCTATGCTCGCGCGACACGGGAAATCATTCGAGGATGCGTCATGGACATGACCGATATCGTCGCGTCGCGCGAAGCCGGGCGGCGCGAACTGGCGTCGCTGATCGGCCGTTTCGCGCCCGCGGACGGCTCGCATTCGACGGCCGTGCCGGGCCTGATGCTGCATCGGCACACGCGGCCGGTCGATCTCGGCTGCGCCGTATCGCGCGCCGCGCTGGTGATCGCCGCGCAGGGCGCGAAGCGCGTGATCGTGGCCGGCCAGGCTTATGAATACGACACCCACAATTGCCTGATTACGTCGATTGACTTGCCGATCCTCTCACGCGTGACGCGTGCGTCGGCGGACGAACCGTACCTGTGCCTGTCGCTGACGCTCGATCCGCAGCGCATCGTCGAGCTGGCGGCCGAGATGCGCCTGCCCGAGCCCGACGCGGGCCCGGAAGGCGAGGGGATCGCGCTCGCGGAGCTGACGCCGCCGCTGCTCGATGCGGCACTGCGGCTGCTGCGGCTGCTCGATACGCCGGCCGACATCGCGGTCGTCGCGCCGCTGATCGAGAAGGAAGTGCTGTACCGGCTGATGACGAGCGGGCAAGGCACGCGGCTGCGCCACATGGCGATCGCCGGCAGCCAGACGCACCGGATCGCGCGTGCGATCGAATGGATTCGCGATCACTTCGCGGAGCCAATGCGCGTCGAGTCGCTCGCGCAGGCGGTCAACATGAGCGTGTCGTCGCTGCACCATCATTTCAAGCACGTGACGACGCTGAGCCCGCTGCAGTACCAGAAGCAGTTGCGGCTGCACGAGGCGCGGCGGCTGTTGTTGCGGCAGGGCGGCGACGTCGGGTCGGTGGCGGCCGTCGTCGGCTATGAAAGCGCATCGCAGTTCAGCCGCGAATACAGCCGGCTGTTCGGCGCGCCGCCGATGCGCGACGTCGTGCATCTGCGCAAGAAGGAACTGCTCGGCTGACGGCCGGTCGCTCGCCGATCGTCATTGCGCGACGCCCGATCGCGTGGCGCAGGCAGTCGAACATCGACAGGCGCGGTTCGTCGAGGTGGCCGCGCTCCTGGAAATCTGCATCCCTAACGAATGAACCTTCCATGACGACGCGTTCCCACACGTAGCTGCCGAGAAAGCCTGCGCAGCCCGTGACCGGTGCGCGCCGACCGGCACGCGTGTCGAACGCGTCCCTGTCATTCATGGCTTTCCTCTTCGTCGAGCATCTCCAGGAACCACACGTCGATTTGCTCGACGGCGTCGCGCACGCGTTCCATCCCGCCGCACGGGTATCGCTTCGGCAGGCACCGGTCCGCCTCGGCCGATGTCGACGAAGCGCCGCGACAGGCGCTCCGGTTTCGATGACAACCCCGTTGATGCTTGAACGACGCAAGCGTCGATCGATCGGTGGTGATCTTCATCGCCTTTTCCCTAGCACGTTGATTGACGAATGGCCGCCGCTTGTATTTCGTGTGCCGTGGCGTGCCGCTCGGTGAGAGCCGGACCTCAGGCAATCGGCATGCCATGAACGACGAAGTCCCGCTGCATGCGGGCGTCGCCATGCAATGACCGTTCGGCGCGAACGTTTGTGTTGCATGCGTGAATCGTGGGGACAGGGAAGCACCCGTGACGATCGCGGGAGCGATACGGTTCGATACGACGAAACGCGCGATAAATCAGGCTTTTACGGGATTGGAGACTTAAAAGCCGTTTTTAATCGGCATGTTTCAGCGATGAGAATCAAGCGGATAAGTGATCGAAAGCGTCTCTTCAATGAGTGGATCTTATGGACCATGGGGTGAAAGGCGAAACGAATGGAAATGAAAAAATGATGCTCGTGTTTCTGTCGGGTCATGCGTTTACATTTGTTTTAATTGTTACGCCCGCAATGTGCCGGACGGCAAGATTTTTCACCGCATGATCGTGTCGGTATTTTCACGGATGAATCAAATTCGTTTCGTATTTCGGAGTGAACCCGGGTTCCAGCCTTATCGGTGGCCGTGCCGCACGGAGCGTCGGGCGCCGGGAGCTCCGTTCGCCAGGGTAGCGGACGGCTGTCGGCATGCTGCAACCTGCGGTTTGTCAGCGGAAACGTACGAACGACGGGCCATGCGCCGAGGCGCGCTTCTCAAGTTTGAAACACCCGTTCGCTGGGGTGTCCGGCGCGCTTCGGCGCACCGGATTCGTCCGTCAAATCACGGCATTGCATCGCATTGTTCAACGATCGCCGCCGCTTACCCCTGGTTATCGCGATACATTCCTGAAACAAAAAATGCCGTTCCGGGCGCAATGGTCAGGCCTGGCGGCCGCGTGCCGCGCGCAACGCCCGGTGGCATATCGCATGGCATGCGGTTTGCGAGATTGAACGCACCGGCGAGCGGTCGACACGATGCAACAACGATGTGGGGGCGACCAGTTCGTCACGAGCCAGTCGGGGAAGCGGCGATGAACACTATAAGCAGTGGCTTGATCCGCGCGTTTCTTGCGCATCACAGGGGTAGTCGGAATGATCGGGGTCGTGCTCGCGACGCAGTGCCAGCGTCGAGGGTCGCGCCTTGCCGATTTCCCGCCCTCCGCGCGCGCCGCGTGCTGGAGCGGTTGCCGTTCCGTGCGGCAACCGGGCGACAGCGGTGCTCGACCTCATTCAGCATTCCCGGATGGGGCAGGCTGTTCGTGCCGGACAGCATGACGCCGATTCCTCTTCAACCGTGCAGAGCCGTTTCGATCGCGCCGGGCCAGTGCCGGCGCCGGCCGGATTAGATCGAACGCGCGTCCGCCGGATTATCCGGAAGACCTTTCTTCGATAGCTCAGGGAGCAGACATGTCGTCTGGCTGCAATGCAGGCCCGTTATCGCCCGGCTAAAGGGCGCGTATCGAGCGGTCGCTGCATTTGGCGGTAGTCGATACATTCGCGAATTTTCAATTCCGGAAGCGGATGCCAGTGCCGGCATCGGTTTTCGACGGGGTATTGAAATCGCGAACCGGAAAGATGTGCGCGTCATTCCGGTAAATCTAATTGAGGTGTTTTTGATTTGACTTCAATGTTCATAAAAATAATAGAAAACACCTACTCGGAAATTTTGGACAACTTAAAAACATAAAACTAGACTTCGGCTGGCCAAAAAATAAAAGAACCGATTTACGATTAAACAATGATTTCTTGATTTGATAGTGATCCTTATTTTTTAAGGATTGCTCGAGGCAGGAAGGTTGATGGCGTGCGATCTTCCATGCTCATTCTCTCCACGCCGTTTTGGAGTCGACCATGAAGAAGCTTCTGATTGCAGCAGCAGTTCTGGCGGTTTCGGGTGCAGCGTTTGCCGGCAGCGGCACGGTGTCGAGCAGCAATTCGACGAGTGGTGGCCAGACGATGGCAGGGGTTGCCGGGTTCGGCCACTTCTCCGCGACGGATTCCGGCGCGGCACTCGGTGCAGCCGGCGCACTTGCCGGCGGCCCCGGCAGTGGCTCGGTCTCGTATACGAGCCACACGCAAACGTCGACGGTCGGCGGCTTCGGCTTCGGCGGCGCACAGGCGGGCGGCAGCAGCGGCGCGAACGCGGGCTCGACCGGCTGGACGTATCACCACTAAGCCGCGACGCGTAGCGTTCGTCATTGGCTGGCGGCACGGATGCCGGGTCTTGCCCCGCAAGGGCAGGCCCGGCTCCGCCACCGTCGAACTTCCTCACAGCAAGGAATTGCTATGAAAGCCAAAGTCATATTAGCGACAGCGCTCACCGTCCTATCGTCGGCCGTATTGGCCGCCGGTTCGTTCACGACCAACCAGACGCAATCCGTCGCAGCGGGTGTGTCCGGTTCGGTACTGATCGGCTCCGGCAGCTATACGAGCAATTCGAATTCGACGGCCGGCGCGAATGCAGGCAGCACCGTGACACCCGCCGGCTCCGCCGGCACGGCGTCCGCCTACCACAACTCGACTTCGACGGCCAGCGGCTCGGGCACGAACGGGGGCGCGTTCGCGGCAGGCGGCGGCATCGGTGCCGCGGGCTCGTTTGCTGGAAACGGCAGCACGAACGAAAACGCGAATGCGCTTTCGGGAGGGGTGACCGCCACGATCGTACTCGGCGCGAACCATTACACGGCCACGGGCGCGAACGACCACGGCAATGCCAACGCGGGTGCCGTGGGATGGACGGGCAGTGGCGGGTCGGGCGCGATCACCGGCTCGAATCACTACAACTCGTCGACCGTGTGGAGTACCGGTCCGGCCGGTTCGCCGTCCGCATCGGGCGGAAGCCAGGGCGACTCGAGCGCGACCGGGAGCAGTCATTAGTCAGGTGTGGGGGGACCAGTTTCCAGTTTCCCAGCGACGCTGGTCTCTTTTCCGCATCGTTGTCACGTAAGGAGTTGGCATGAAGCAGAACCTGATTGCCGCCGCTCTGATGTTCGCGTCTCTGACGGCGTATGGCGCTGACCGTGCTGCCGATGGTGGGCAATCGACTATGCAGACGTCAAACAAACCTGACCAGACAACCAAACCGTCAGAACAACAAACGCTTTCGTCGGGCAGTGCCATCGGCGGACCGGACACCCAGCAGTGGCAGGGCATGTCGGCCGGCTCGTGGTCCCAGCTGGGCAGCGGCTGGAAGCAGTTCGGGGAAGCAGCGAAAACTGAAGGCATTCAGGGGAATTAGTACGGTTGCCTGGGTCGGAGGTCAAACCTCGTCCGGAGAGTGAAATGAACAGCAACAGGATCAAGGTGGCATGTGCGGCGATGTTCGCGATGACCACGATCGGTGCCCAGGCGCAAACCGCCGATTCGACGTCGAGCGCGCAGTCGTCGACATCGTCGACGGCGATCAGTCAGGGCGGCGGCTCGAGCATGAACACGAACACCACGAGCTCGCGCGGCGGCAACGCCACGAGCAGCAGCGGCGTGCGCGGCAGCGGCAATTCGAGCGTGAACGTCAACGTGACGATGCCGTCCAGCACGGCCGGCGGCAACGTGACGCCGCAGAGCACGAACACGCTCGCGGCCGGCGCGCCAGGCTCCAGTCCGTACAACACCCAGGCGACGGAAAACGTCAATTACTCGGGGACGCAGACGATCAAGACGAACCCGTCGATCCAGGCGCCGGGCCTCACGACCACGCTGTCCGATACCTGCATGGGCTCGGTGAGCGTCGGCGTGTCGTTCCCGGGGTTCGGCGCGACGGGCGGCACGACGCTGGTCGACCAGGCCTGCGTGCGGCGTCTCGATGCGCGTGAATTCCGTGCGATGGGCCTGACCGACGTGGCGCTCGCGCTGCTGTGCCAGAGCGACGCGAACCGGCGCGCGGTGGAAGCGACCGGGCACCTGTGCCCGGGTACGACCGCGCCGCTCGCCCGTTCGAACGTGGCGCCCAGCGTCGAAGCGACCGTCGCGGACGACGTGAAGTATCGCGATCCGATCGTGCGCGACCGGATGGGCCTGCCGCCGCTCGGCTCGGCCGCACCGGCGCCCGCAGCGACGCGCCCGATCGAGACGGCTTCGATGCGCGCCGCGCCCGTTTCGATGCCGGTCCCGGTGCCGGCGCTCGCGCCTGTCGCCGCCGCGCCGGCCGTCGCGACGCCCGCCGTTGCCGCGGCTGCTCCGGCCGTTGCAGTGCCGACGGTTGCCGCCGCGGTTCCGGTCGCCGCGGCGCCTGCTGTCGCTGCCGCACCCGCAGCCTCGGTCGTACCGGCGGCCGCAATGGCAGCCGTGCCGGCTGCAGCCGTCATCGCCGCGCCGGCCGTGGCTGACAAGGCAACGCCGGCACCTGCCGTACCGGTCGCCGATACGAAGGCAGCGGAGCCCGTGCAGCCGGTCGCCGACAAAGCCGCCGAGCCTGCCCCGGCGGTTGCCGACAAGACGCCCGAGCCTGCCCCGGCCGTCGCGGACAAGGCCCCCGAGCCTGCCCAGCCCGTCGCCGACAAGGCGCCGGAGCTGATGCCGGCCGCGACCGACACGGCCCAGGCCGCTGGCGAGCCGGTTGCCGAACCGATGCCGGCGGCAGCCGTCGTCGCGGCGCCCGCAGCCGACGCGAAGGCGGCCGAACCGGCGCCGCAGGCCACCGCCGAAGCGCCTGCACCGGAAGCCCCGCAGCCTGCCGTCGCCGCTGCGCCTGCCGACATGCCGGCAGCGGACGCGAAAGTCCCGGACGCGGTCGAATCGGCTGGCACCGCGGCTGCACAAGCCGCCGGCATGCCTGCGCTGACCGATCCGGCGCAAGCGTTGCCGCCGGCCACGGTCGACCAGCAGGCCGCACCGGCTGCACCGGTCGCGCCGGCGCCGACCGTCATCTCGACGAGTACCTCGTCGTAGGCGTGCGGGCCGGTTTGCCGTGCGACCGGCGCGCTGGTCGCACGGCAGGCGTTCGGCCCGATGCCCGACAGTCTTTTCCGGTTTGACGGGTGTTGCTCCCATCCCCGAGGTCAACACCTCTTTTTGCGTGACGAGGATGCAAGGAGGCCTCAATCATGAGGATCTTTTTGATCGCTTTGTGGCTGGCCAGCGTGCAGGCCGCTGCGCAATCGGTTTTCCAGAATCCCGCGGTCTTCGTCATCCTGAGCGAGCAGACCCTCGCGAATGCCGCGAGCGTCCAGCAGGCGCTGTCGACGCTCGGCCGTCCCGACAACACGGCATGCGCGCCGATGATGATGATCGGCGATCCGCAGATGATCTACATGATGCCGGAAGCGGGTCACGCGCCGTCGTGGCAATCGCCGGTGTACGGCCGCGGTGTGCCGTTCGACGCGCAGAACGGGCCGAAGCCGACCGGCAAGACGGTCGGCGCGATGCAGCACACCGAGGACATGCAGACGCAGCCGTGGAGCGACGGCAGCGCGATCACGCAGCAGATCGCGGGCGAGTCGAGCGTCACGGCGGCGGACCGGGTGAACGAATGGCGGCACGCCGGGCTCGACCGGATCGAGACGGCCCGCGCGTCGGACGTGACGGTGAACGGCAAGACCTACCGCGCCTATCGCGACGATCTCAACGGCTCGGCGAAGCCTGTCGTCGAGCCGCAGATCTACACGCAGCGCGTCGTGTTCTGCCGATGACGCAGTATCGATTCGAGGACGGAGCGGCGCCGCGCCGCGGGACCACGGGCCCCGCCGCGCGCGATCGGGAAACGGCCGCTCCGATACATACCCTTATGCGGCGAGGCGATCGTGAACCATTGCTGTCAGCTGAGCATGTCGGGCCCGCGGGATGTCGAACGGCTGGTGAGCGCGCTGCCGTTCATCGCGGTCCGGCACAATCCCGTCGCGCCGTCGCGGCCGCTCGTCTACCTGTCGCAGCAACACGATGCCGCGCTCGTCGATGTGCTCGCGTCGCGCGGCTGGGACGTATGGCGCGCCAAAACCGTCGCGGACGCGCTGAATCTCGTCAAGGCGAACCGTCCGCATGCGGGCATCGTCGATTTCGACAGCTTCGCGTCGCCGGACGTCGCGTCGTTCGAGGCGCTGCTGCGTGACCCGCGGGTCGGCTGGGTCGCGCTCGCGGACGGCGAGCGGCTGCGCAACATCGCGATCGCGCGCCTGATCCGCCATTGCTGCTTCGACTACGTGCGCAATGCGGCGGCCTACACGACGATCGGCTATCTCGTCGGCCATGCGTACGGGATGCTGAAGCTCGCGGACGGCGACCCGGCCGCGGAGGCGCCGCCGCCCGGCGGCACGATGATCGGCGCGTGCGGCGCGATGCGCCGGCTGTTCGCGACGATCCGCAAGGTCGCGAACACCGAGGCGACCGTGTTCATCGCCGGCGAATCCGGCACCGGCAAGGAATTGACGGCGGCGGCGATCCACCGGCAGTCGTCGCGTGCCGACGCACCGTTCGTCGCCGTGAACTGCGCGGCCATCCCGACGACGCTGCTGCAGGCCGAACTGTTCGGCCACGAGCGCGGCGCGTTCACCGGCGCGCACCAGCGCAAGATCGGCCGCATCGAGGCCGCGCACGGCGGCACGCTGTTTCTCGACGAAATCGGCGACATGCCGTTCGAGAGCCAGGCGAGCCTGCTGCGGTTCCTGCAGGAAGGCAGGATCGAGCGGCTCGGCGGGCATGCGTCGATTCCGGTCGACGTGCGGATCGTGTCGGCGACCCACGTCGATCTCGAAGCCGCGATGCAGGCCGGGCGATTCCGCGCCGACCTGTATTACCGCCTGTGCGTGCTGCGGATCGACGAGCCGCCGCTGCGCATGCGCGGCCGCGACATCATGCTGCTCGCCGACGACGTGCTGCGGCGCTATCGCGACGACGGCTCGTACCGGATTCGCGGCTTCACGCCGTGCGCGATCGAGGCGATCCACAACTATCCGTGGCCCGGCAACGTGCGCGAGCTGATCAACCGGATCCGCTTCGCGGTCGTGATGACGAACGGCCCGCTGATCTCGGCCGCCGATCTCGAATTGCGTCCGTACACGTCGCTGCGGTCGCCGACGCTTGCGCAGGCGCGCCGGCAGGCCGAGCGGCACGCGATCGAGGAAACGCTGCTGCGACACCGCCACCAGCATGCGGACGTCGCGGCGGAGCTCGGCATCTCGCGCGCGACGCTGTACCGTCTGATGACCGCGCACGGGCTGCACACCTGACGCGCCACGGCGCCCGACCGCTCAAGACCTCGCGGCGGCGGCCGTTAAAACATGAAATGGCCCGGCCGGCACGCGCGCATCGAGGTGCGCGCGCCCGGCACGCGGCACATCACGTTCATCCGAGGTCATCGTGGGAGAGTGCAGTCACTGCGGCAGGACGTTCCTGCTCGGCGGGCAGTCGATCGACGGGCGCCGCTATTGCGGCCCGGCATGCGCGCACGCGCATCCGGTCGTCGTCGAGGCCGAACGGGTGCCCGACGCGAAGGTCCGGCAGTACGTCGACGACTGGCGCTACGGGCCATGCCCGATCTGCCTGCGAGAAGGGCGGCCGGTCGACGTTCACGCGTCGCATCGCGTCGTGTCGCTCGTGTTCGTCACGCGCTGGGCGACGCGGCGCCACGTGTGCTGCCGCCGCTGCGGGCGCAGGAAGCAGGCGCTCGCGCTGCTCGCATCGGCCACGCTCGGCTGGTGGGGGCTGCCGTGGGGCATCGTGCTGACGCCGATCCAGCTCGCGCGCAACCTGCTGGGCCTCGCCGCGCGCGACCCGGAGGTCGCGACGCAGCAGTTCGAGGAGCTCGTGCGGCGCAAGCTGGCCGCACGCCGGCTCGCGCGCGCGCAGCGCGGCGCCGGCGCCTGATCGCGCTTCGGCGCGCCGTGTGGGTTCAGGCAGGCCGGTCGAAGCCCGAGGCGACCCAGCGTTCGGCGCTGGCCTTGTTGAGCTTGAACCCGGCCGACACCTTCGCGTCGGCCAGCAGCTCGCCATACGGATCGAATGCCTTGAGCTGCGCATACGGCTCGAACTCGTCCGGCACGATGTCGAGCGTCACCGACACATCCTGCCCGGCTTCGTCCTGCACCGTCACTTCCTTGTGCAGCAGCGCGCGCCGCTGCTGTTCGTGCCGCATCAGCACTTCGGTCGCAGTTTTCACGAGCGTGCGGAACGCGTTCGCGTCCATCGGCTTCGGGTTCTTCTTGTCGCGGCCCATGGTCCACGGCCCGACGAGCGCGGGCTCGGACTCGCCGTCCTTGACCATCTCGACGGCCCAGCCGTCGTCGTCTTCGTTCTTGATGATGCGGGCCGTCCAGCCGTTGTCGCGCCAGAGGCCGTCTTCGTGGATGGAGGTGTCGTCGGATTGCAGGTCGGAATCGGTCATGAGGAAAGCGGGCGGTACGGGCAAAGCCGGCGAACGGGCGGGGCGCGCGGCCGGCAGCGGCGCGTCGCTCGCCGCCGGCGGGCCGGGGTGGCATGCAAAGGCGCAATTTTACCTGCTGACCGGCCGCGCGGCGCGCGACCCTGGCCGTCGGGCCGATGCCGCGACGCTCGATCGCCGGCCGCCGGCGTGGAGCCGGCGCAAATATCAAACCAGTATTACGTCTTCGGTAGCCAATTCGTACGCCGTCCGATATCGCGCCCTCGCGCACGTTCATAGAATCGACGTTCGGGCTAAAAATAGCCTGAATGTCCTTTCAACGCCCAACCGGCCGACACCTTTCGCGTGGCGCGGCCGGTGAATTACCAGGAACTGCGCATGAGGAAATTCAATGTTCGCATCGTCTTCGCGTACGACTGGCCGTTGACGCTGGCCGGTATCGAGCAGATCGCAGGCGGCAGTTGCGCGATCGAGCTCGTCGCGGTCTACCGGAGCGCGGCCGAACTGGTCGCGTCGCTCGGCGGCGTCGACTGCGACATCGTGATGGTCGACTATGCGATTCGCGGCGACGAGCAGATGGACGGCCTCGCGCTGTTCGACTGGCTGCGCCGCACGCGGCCGAACGTCGGGATCGTCGTGCTGGTCGCGAACGAGAACCCGCTGATCTTCCGCTCGATCCTGGCAAGCGGCGGCGTGAGCGTCGTCAGCAAGCTCGACGAAGTCGGCCATATCGTCACGGCGATCCATTCGAGCTACAGCGGCGGGGCCTACCTGTCGCCGTCCGTCCGGCGCGCGGTCGAGGCACTCGGCACGCGTGGCGACCCGCCCGTGAAGCTGTCGGCGCGCGAGATCGAGGTGATTCGCCTGTATCTGTCGGGCGTGCCGATCAAGACGATCGCGCAGCGCCTGAGTAAGGGCAAGCAGACGGTCAGCGCGCAGAAGATCAGCGCGATGAAGAAGCTCGGCGCGAACAACGACGTCGAGCTGATTCAGCGCGCGGCGGGGCTGGGGCTCGGGAGTGGAGAGGCCGCGCTGCGGGCGGGCAGCGCGGCGTGAGGGGCCGGGCGGGCGCCGTCAGGCAGGCAATGCGAACCGCGTCACCGCGTCGCGCAGCGCCTCGGCCTGATCGCGCAGCGAATGCGCGGCTGCCGCGGCCTGTTCGACGAGCGCCGCGTTCTGCTGCGTGACCTGATCCATCTCGCCCACCGCGCGGTTGACCTGCTCGATCCCGGCGCTCTGCTCGCGCGATGCGTGGCTGATCGGGGGGCGTGAGTGGCACGCCCCCCCCCCAATTATTGAGACTTGTTCGAACCGTACGAAAATTCTTGCAGTGCGCCGTTGCACGATCGATCGCCGGGACATCTTGTCCGTGACGGTTATTAATCACGCGACAAGCGCGGCTGCCACACTCACCATTGCCCCGCGCAAACCGTCGTGCGGATCATGCACGCACCTCGTCCTGCCCCGCCAGCGCTCACTCCAGCAACGATCCGGACCCGCGCGTTGCTTCGGCGCCATTGCATCGCTCGCATTCGAAGTCAACATGCACCCGCATCGATTCGAATGCAAATAAAGGTCAAATATAAGACTTGTCTCAATTTCGGTCTCATAGATCAAGACCGAGTCCCATATCTCGTACTTCGGACGATTCTTACAATTACGTTCATGAGCTGATATCGCTTTTCTCTCGTTGTCCTGGTGGGCTGGCGTTCGAATGCGGTATCGACGTCGGATGATGGAATCCACGGATCACGGGGGGGCGAATGCGGAAGTTCAGTTTTCAGACCGTTCTCGTGAGCGACAGGCCGCTGACGCTTGCGGGGATGAAGTCGATCGCGGGCGCGAGCGGCGCGATCGATCTGGTTGGGGTCTACTCGAACACCGACGAACTGATTGCCTGTCTCGGCCGGAACAGCTGCGATGTCGCGCTGATCGACTATACGATGCGCGGCAACGGGAAGATGGGCGGGTTGACGTTGCTCGGGTATTTGCGGCGCACGTTTCCGAAGATCGCGATCGTTGTCCTCGTGACGCACGGCAATCCAGTGATCACGCGTTCGATCCTTGCCCAAGGCGCGGCGAGTGTCGTCAGCAAGTTCGACGACGTGCGCCATATCTTGACCGCGATCTATTCGAGCTGCGGCGGCGGCCGATACCTGTCGCCGACGATCAAGCATGCGCTCGACCGGGCCAAGAGCGACAAGGGCCGGCGCGAGTCGAAGCTGTCTCCGCGCGAGATCGAGGTGATTCGACTGTACTTGTCCGGCTTGTCGATCAACATGATCGCAGCCCGGCTGAGCAAGGGTAAGCAGACGGTCAGCGCGCAGAAGACGAACGCGATGAAGAAGCTCGGTGTCAAGAACGATGTTGAACTGGTCTGGTGTGCGACCAGCCTCGATCTGGTCGACGATTCGATCGTGGACGGGTTCGAGATTCCGTAATCGCGCATAAGCGATTTATTTGATGCCCGTTCGGTGGGGCGGGGAAATTCATTTCTCAACTTTCGGGGGTAAAGAAGATCGTATTAAAGATTCGATAGTTTAGTTATCCAAATAATATGACGAAGTTCATCCGGGAGGATGGCGACGTTGAAATGATTCTCTATTCAAGATTGAGCGAACTTAAAATGAAAAAAATTACGATGATGATGGCGGCAGCGGGTGTGGCATTCGTAGCGATGAACGCTGCTCACGCGGCAGACGGCACGATCAGCTTCAAGGGGGAGATCACCGCCGCATCGTGCGCGATCAGCGGTGGCAACGGCACGACCGTTGGCGGCGGCAAGGGTGCGCAGACGATCGACGTCAAGCTTGGCAAGGTGAGCGTGGATGCACTCAGCAGCACGGGCGGTGGCGGCATCGCAGCAGGTACGGCGATCAACCTGAGCCTCGATTGCGGCGCAACCGCCAAGGGCCTGACCACGGTCAAGGTTCGCTTCGACCCGACCAGCGGTTCGGGCGTGGACGGCGTCAACAACAAGCTGCTGAAGACGACGGGTACGGCCAAGGGCGTGGGCATCGGTATCTACAGCGTCAACGGCACGCTGCTGAACCTGGGCGCCAACGAGACGTTCGATGCGGCGCTGGTCAAGGGTGGTACGGATGACGCGCCGACCTACACGGCCGACCTCGCACTGCGCGCCGGCTACGTGAAGAGTGGCAAGACCGATGTCGAGGCAGGTACCGCGGACGGCACGCTGCCGTTCACGCTGACCTACGAGTAACCAGCCTGTCCCCAGGGCGGGGGAGCGATTCCCCGCCCGCAACCGGATTCCAATTCCAATGAAACGATTTCCTTTTGCCGGGCTGGCCCTGGCTGGCTCGCTGTTGTTGTCTTCTGGCGCCTCGTTCGCGGGCATCACGCTCGACGGAACCCGCGTCGTGCTGGCTGCACCGGCCAAGGAGGCATCGCTCATGGTCCGGAACAAGGCGGCGGACGACGTCATGATCCAGACGTGGATGGACGTGAGCGAGGGAGAAGGCAAGGCGGACGTCCCGTTCGCCATCACGCCGTCACTGGCCCGCCTCGGTGGCGAGAAGCAGCAGACGCTGCGCATTCTTTACTACGGCCAGGGATTGCCTACCGATCGCGAGTCGGCATTCTGGCTCAACGTGCAGGAAATTCCGCAGAAGGCCAAGGACGACAACACGCTGCAGATCGCCGTGCGTCAGCGCATCAAGTTCTTCTACCGACCCGCGGGTTTGCCGGGCAAGGTACAGGAAGCCCCTGCGCAGCTTCGCTGGCGGCTCGTCCAGCGCGATGGCCGGACGCAGCTCGAAGTGAATAACCCGTCGGCCTATTTCATTTCGCTGGCGTCGGTAAAAGTACAAAGCGGCGGTCGCGACTATAAAGCGGCAGCCGAGATGGTGGCCCCATCGGCGACGCGCTACTTCGATGTGAAGGATCTGCCGCCCGGCACCGCTGGCGCAGGCGCCAAGGTCCATTTCGAATCGATCAACGATTACGGCGCGGTCGAACCGCACGACAGCACCACTGCCGGTTGAAGCAGCTGGCTGGATAAGTCGTATTCCTGTTCATCTTCATGCCCCCCGGGGAGCCGGTCGTGGGGAGGGGTGTGTTCGCGCTTGCGAATGCGCAGGAGGTGATTAAAAAGAGAGAAAAAGGGTATGGAAAACGTCAGGAAGGACGCCGATATTCGCATGGCCGCTCAGATCGGCGTACCGAGCCTCGCGTTGCTCGGGCTCGTGATGTCTGCGTCGAGCCATGCCGCGGAATTCAACGATTCCTTCCTGCGTAAAGGCGAGGGGCCTGTCGACCTGCGCTATTTCGAGAAAGGTAGTGCGGTTCAGCCCGGCAGTTACGACGTCGATGTTTATCTGAACCACACGCTGATCAAGCGTGACAACGTGATGTTCGTCGCGGACGCCGAGGGTAGGGTCAAGCCGCGGGTAACGCTAGGAATGCTGCGCGTGGCCGGCGTCAATATCACGCGGCTCGAGAAGGACGGACGCATTACCGCCGGCGCCGACGACGAGACGATCGTGGATATGGCGAACGTGGCGGATGGCGCCACGGTGGAGTTCGAACCCAATACGCTGTCGCTGAACATCAGCTTTCCGCAACTGTACGTGTCGCGCAAGTCGCGCGGCTACGTCGATCGATCGCTGTGGGGCGACGGTGTTTCTGCGCTGTACAGCAACTATCAGGTGAGTTACAGCCGTAACGACGGCCACGGCTACAACAACGAGTATTACTTCGTCGGCCTGCGCAACGGCCTGAACGTCGGCGGGTGGCGCTTGCGCAACGAATCGACGCTCACCGGCAGCAAGGGTACCAGGAGCCGTTTCACCAGCAACCGCAGCTACGTCGAACGCGACATCCGAAGCCTGCGCAGCAGGGCGGCGGCCGGCGAGCTATACCCGTCGGGCGACATCTTCGACAGCGTGCGTTTCGTCGGCGCGCAGATCGGCACCGATCTCGGCATGCTGCCGGACAGCGAAGTTGGCTTTGCACCGATCGTGCGCGGCATCGCCGAAAGCAACGCGATTGTCGAGGTGCGGCAGAGCGGCTATGTCATTTACTCGACGCCGGTGCCGCCCGGCGCGTTCGAGATCACCGACATCTATCCGAGCGGCTCGAACGGCGACCTCGAGGTCAGGATTACCGAGGCGGACGGGCGCGTGCGCACGTTTACACAACCGTATTCGTACCTGCCGGTGATGGTACGCCGTGGCAGCCTGCGCTACTCGTTCGCCGTCGGTCAGTATCGTTCCGCGGAGCAGGCGAAGCCGAAGCTTGCGCAGGGGACGCTGATCTATGGCCTGTCCGACAACTTCACGGGCTACGGCGGCGTGCTCGCCTCCGACAACTACCTGGCGGCCAACCTCGGGGTCGGTATGAACACGCGCATCGGCGGCATGTCGCTGGATGTCACGCACAGCCGGTCGCGCACGTCGGCCGGCACCCGGCAAGGCCAGAGTGTGCGGTTCCTGTATTCGAAGACGTTCTATCCGACCAGTACCACATTCACGATGGTCGGCTACCGCTATTCGACCGATGGCTACCGGACACTGGCGCAACACGTCGAGGAACTCGATCGTTCGTACAGCCCACGCCTGATGCGTCAGAAAAGCCGCGTCGATCTGAACGTCAACCAGCCGCTGGCGAGCGGCTCGCTGTATCTCGGCGTGGGCGACACGACGTACTGGAACGGCGAAGGCCGTAGCCGCCGTTTTCAGGTCGGTTACAGCAACAGCTACAGGAACGTCAGCTACAGCGTCTCGGCGTCGCATACGCAGGATACGGGCGCATTCGGGCGCCCGGACACGCAACTCAACGTGTCGGTCAGCATTCCGCTGGGCAAGGCGTCCAGTTCGCATCGCCTCTATGCGAATGCGGTGTCGTCGACGCGCGGCGATTTCAACATGCAGACCGGCGTGTCGGGCTATCTGAATGAAGCCAACACGCTCAACTACGGCGTGCAGGCGGGCTATAGCCGCGGCGGTGGCGGCTCAGGCAGCGTCAATGCGGGCTGGGACACGCCGAATGCGAAGCTGACCGGCAACTTCGCGCAGGACCGTGTCGGGCGACATCTGGACGTGGGTGCGGCCGGTTCCGTGGTGGTGCACCGTGGCGGCATCACCACGGCGCAGCCGGTGGGCGAGACGTTCGCGGTGGTCGAGGTGCCGGGCGTGTCCGGCGCGACGTTTGGTTCGCCGACGACGCGCACCGACCGGCGCGGCTACGCGATCGTGCCGTATCTGCAACCGTATCGACAGAACTGGTTGAGCATCGATCCGTCGAGCATCGGCACCGATACGGAAATCACCGACAACGCGAAGATGGTGGTGCCCACGCGGGGTGCGATCGTCACGGCTCGCTTCGACGCCGAGTCGGGGCGGCGCGTGCAGTTCGAATTGAGCCGCGCGGAAGGCGGCAAGGTGCCGTTTGGCGCGCAGGCGTACGACGCGAAGGGCAAATTGCTCGGCATGGTGGATAACCAGTCGCGCCTGCTGGTGTTCGGTATCGAGGACCAGGGCAGCATCGACGTGCGTTGGGGCGACAAGCAATGCACGATCGGCTACGCGCTGCCGCTGAAGAACAAGGCGCTGGCGTATGAGCGGCAGCCGGTGAACTGCGTGCGCGCGCCTACCGTGACCGCCGTCGAGTGAGCGATGAGTGGAAATCGATTTTAGACATCAACGTGCGAGAGAAAAGATGCTGCCCAGTGATCTTGGGAATCGGGCAGTACGCGGCCGAATTGATATGGAGTGTTGAGCGTGAACGGAAATTCGAAATTGGATCGATGCTTGCAACGAGCGCTGAGGTCCGCTGCACAGGTGACGGTCAGCGGAATCATGCTGCTGACGGCGTTTGGGACCGCCCATGCCTGTCAACTCGCTGGGTCGGGTACCACCCTGGCGCCCAGCTATCCCCCGACAATCACCAGCGTGCGCGATGCACAGCAACCAGGCGCAATGATCGCATCGTACGCCAGCAATGAAGCACAGGGCTTTTATCTCTACAATTGTGCCGGCACGGGAAAGGTGGAAAAGGTCGGCGTGAAGGCAACCGGAACCCCGCTTTCCAACGTGGCCTACGATTACGGAGGCAGGTCTTTTCCTGTGTACGAGACGGGCGTTCCGGGAATTGGATTCGCACTGCTGGCGGTACCGGGCAGCGATAACTACCCGCCAGCGAGTGCGAACTGGAAAGCCGTCCGACCGGAAGAGACGCTGGTGAGCACGAATGCGAATCAAATAACCTTTTTCTATATCGTTACTTATCGGACGGCGCTCGTGTTTACGGGTTCACTCGCAACCGGCACTTACACGATTCCAAAGCGTTTGGTCGCGACTACGACGGCTTATGCGCCTGGCGGGGCAGTCGCGTTTTCGGGAACCACCTATTTGCAGCCGATGACGATCAGCGTCACCGCGAAAGGGTGCACGCTGACATCGGGCAAGCAGATGAATGTCAAGCTTCCGCAACTCGTGGGCCAGAAGCTGCAGACGGTGGGCGCCGTATCGGACGAAGCCGCGCGGGTCACCCTGAACCTCAATTGCGACGGGACCGTGAATGTCTACACGACACTGACCGACGCGGCGAATCCGGCGAACGAGGGCACGATCCTGAACGCGCTGCCCGGTTCGACGTCGAGCGGTATCGGGCTCCAGATCTACAAGCAAGGCAGCGGGACGCCGATCAACTTCGGACCCGACTCAGCCGTCAAGGGGAACAAGAACCAATGGCTTGCGGGCCGGGTCACGAACGGCAGCCTGTCCATTCCACTGGAGGCGCGGTATGTAAAAACGGCGCCAACGTTCAAGCCAGGCTCGCTGGAGGCCAGCGCCACGGTCACGTTTTCATATCAGTAGTTACGATGCGACGGTCGCGATGCAAATTCAGCATCCTCCCTGTTTTCCGATCGCGACTTGCGCGATTCGAGCGCAAGAGGAACAGGTTTTATCGAAATGAACCTGGCGAGACGGAAGAAAAGGCACTACGTCGCCAGTGGCGGGAGATCAAGACTGGTCGGGCGGCTGCATCGCCGACGCACGGTACTTCAATACGACCGACACGCGCTCGCGAACCGATTTTATTGAGATAAAATGGGGGCAGTTGTCGACTGACCATGATCGTTGCCGGCGCGAGCCGAGCCGAATCCTACTTACGGGCGCTCCATGGACGAATTCTCAGTGCGCGTGATCGTCGCGGACGATCATCCCGTGTCGGGGCACGGCATCGCGCAGGCGCTGCGCGACATGCCGACGATCGAGATCGTCGCCGTGGTCCCGAGTGCCGCGACACTGATCGAACAGCTCGATGCGGCGCCCTGCGACGTGCTCGTCCTCGACTACGTCATGCCGGGCGACGACTTCGGCGACGGCCAGGCGCTGATCGGCCTTCTGCGGCGCCGATACCCCGGCCTGCGCTTCGTGACCGTCACGATGCTCAATACGCCCGCCGTGTTTCTCGCGCTTCAGTCGCTCGGAGTGAATTGCATCGTCAGCAAGAGCGACGCGATGTCCCATCTCGTGGCTGCCGTGCACGCGGCGTTTTCCAACGGCCGCTATCTGTCGCCGAGGATTACCGCGTTGCTCGACAATGCCAGCCGGTCGACCGGCAACGCGTTGTCGCAGCGTGAGTCCGAAATCGTCCGCCTGTTCCGCGAAGGGTACAAGGTGAGCGAGATCGCGGAGCGACTTCACCGCAGTAAGAAGACCGTCAGCGCGCAGAAGCTTGCCGCGATGCGCAAGCTGGGCCTGACGCGCGATGCCGACCTGATCCGCTACGAAGGTGCGCTCGGCGAATCCAGCACGGCCGAATCCGCGTCGAACGACTGACGCATACCGGCATGCGTCTGCTCCGGGCCAGATGGCGCCGTTCTACACGCCGCGGGACGTTCGATCCGGCGTGGATGCGCGCATACCATCGCATGCTCATGCGCGCCGGCGGCGCGACACTTGGGCTTTTCATCGTGCTGTGCGCGGTCGCGGCGACATGGGTCGAGGTGACGGAATATCACGCGGCGATGCGGGCGCATTTCCTGAACCAGAAGACGCTCGTGCTGGCGAGCATGTCGGAAAACAGCGCCGTGTTGAAGCGGCTCGCGGCAGTGTCCGAAAGCATCTGGGAAACGACCGCCCGGGCGTCGTCGCACGTCGAGCGCGAATTCGACGCGCAGCATGGCTTCCTGCTGCGCGACCACGGCAATGCCGCTCGGATCGATGCCGCGGTGGCCGAGGTCGATGCAGACCACCCCGCGAGTCGCTACACACGATTGCTGGCGTTGAGCGAGAGCTTGCTCGGCAAGGACGCGCCGCGGATCCCCGATCAACTGGGGCCGAGCCAGATCTATGTGATCGGCGTCGACGGCCGGTTCGCCGCGACGCAACTGCGCGCGACGGCCGGTATTGCGCCGCCGGCCGCACGATTCGAGCGGCTCCCGTCGTCGTTGCTGACGGCATGGCCCGATGTCGCCGGAATCGTTCGCAACGCGAGCGGGCGACCCGAATACACGGACGAAGTCATCTGGCTGCCGCCGCGTTTCGATCCGGTCACGTCGGAGCTCCTGATGCGCGCCACATGTTGGGTCCTGGACGATCTCGATCATCCGGTCGCACTGATCGTCTATGCGATGCGTCCAGGGCGTTTCCTGAACGGCCTGGACAATGGCGTATACGGCGGTGAGTTCGCACTGATCGATCAGGCCGCGCATGTCCTCCTGACGCCGACCGCGGATAGCGATCCGCGCCTGCATGATGCCGCTGCGACTTCTGCGCGTGATCGTGAGCAATCGATCGCGCGGCACTTCCGCGACGGGCGGTTCGTCCTGCACGAAGCGATTCCGCAGACCGATTGGCAGCTCATGTACGTGTATTCGGCCCAAACGGTTTTGCTCGGACTGGCGCCGAGGCTCGCGGCAATCGTCGGCGCGGTCCTGTTCGGTCTCGGCATCCTCGTCACCGGCATCGTGCTCGTCG
Organism: Burkholderia orbicola; assembly: GCF_900100915.1. Taxonomy (NCBI): domain Bacteria; kingdom Pseudomonadati; phylum Pseudomonadota; class Betaproteobacteria; order Burkholderiales; family Burkholderiaceae; genus Burkholderia; species Burkholderia orbicola. The sequence continues at coordinate 2,757,921 of NZ_FNKW01000002.1, forward strand.
AGCGGCGTATCCTCGAACCGTCCTACCGGCGCGCGATGCGCCTGCAGGAAAGCGAGCGTTTGAACCGCACGCTGATTCGCACCGCACCGATCGGCCTCGCACTGGTTTCGGAGGTCGACGGCCAGGTCCTGTTGCGTAACGAGACGATGGCCCGCTATGAAACCGGCGATACCGGCGAATGGCTGTCGCAGCGGATCTGGGCCGGTTTCGTGCAGTCGGGGGAGACGAATCGGGCGCCACGCAAGCGAGCCGTCTTCGGCCGCGAAATCACGATCCCCGCCGATGGCGATCATGCCGACAGCACGCACCTGCTCGTCAATCTGGTCCGTGTCCGATACCGGGGTACGGACGCGTTGCTCTGTACGGTCATCGACATTACGGCGCGCAAGGAGATCGAGCGATCGCTGGAGCAGGCGCGGCGCGCGGCCGAGGAGGCCAACCGCGCGAAGTCGGTGTTTCTCGCGACGATGAGTCACGAGATCCGTACGCCGCTGAATGCGGTGATGGGTCATCTCGAACTCATGAAGCGCGGGCCGTTGCCGGACCTGCAGCGCAAGCGGCTCGACGTTGCCGATTCGTCATCGTCCGCGTTGCTGCACATCCTCAACGACGTGCTCGATCTGTCGAAGGTCGAGGCAGGGCAATTGCGTATCGACGCGGTGCCGTTCGACTGCGTGGCACTGCTGCGGGAAGTGGCCGACGCGTTTCGGCCACTCGCGACGAAGAAAGGGTTGCGCATGACTTGCGATATCGCGGCAGAGATGGCGCCATATCGTATCGGTGATCCGATCCGGATCAGGCAGATCGTATCGAACCTGCTGGGCAACGCAATCAAGTTCACCGGGACGGGCGCAGTGACGCTCGCGGTGCGCGGCGGTGAGATGGACGGCCTCGCATCGGTCGACATTCGCGTCATCGACACGGGCATCGGCATTGCCGAAGCGGCGCAGGCGAGTGTTTTCGGGCTGTACCGGCAAGCGGACGATTCGATTCATCGTCAGTACGGCGGAACGGGTCTCGGGCTCGCGCTGTGCCGACGGCTCGCCGACGCAATGGGCGGCGAGATTTCAGTGAGCAGCACACCGGGCCGGGGCAGCGTGTTTTCGGTCTGCATTCCGCTGCCGGTGCTGGACGATGTGCCGGCCGACGGGCGTGCTGGCGGCGAACCGGGCGATGTGCCGGGAGAGCATCGACTGGCGGGCGAGGGCGGCGCACCACTGCGTATCCTGGCCGTCGAAGACCATCCGGCAAGCCGTTTGCTGCTGGCCGATCAGTTCGGCGAGTTGGGTATCGATGCGACGATCGTCGAGAACGGCGAGCAGGCGCTGGCCGCGCTTGCGGGCGGCCACTTCGACGTCGTGCTGACCGATCTCGAGTTACCCGACATGGATGGTCTGACGCTCGCCGCGACGATACGCGGCCGGGCCGCGCATCTGCCGATCGTCGCGATGACTGCGCATGCCGGTGCGGGCGAGTACCGGCGTTGTACGGCGGTCGGGATTTTTGCATTGTTGCAGAAGCCTTTGACGCTGAGGGCCCTGGCGCGGACATTGAGCGAGTGCACGGCAGGCGACTGGCAGTCGGGCGAGCCGCACGGTGTGTCGGGCGATTCTGCCCATCCGCCGAAATTCCTGTTCGCCGCGATGCGGCAGGTGACGCGTGTGTCGCTTTCCTCGATCGACAGGGCATTGACCGCGAACGGCAAGGATGTCGTCTTGCGGGAGCTGCATTCGCTCGGCGGCGGATTTCTGTCGATTGGAAATGACACGCTGGCGGAACTGTGTTCCGGATTGCAACAGGTCGTGCATGACGAAGGACTCGACGTGTTCGCCGAATTCTGGCCGGCGCTGCGTATGGAGCTGGAGGATGCGCTCGACGCGCTGCCGGCGGACGACGGGATGAAGGCGTCGTCGTGAAGCCGATCGCGCGGGCCAGGCGATGGGAAGCCGGACCCGCGTGCTTTTCGGTATTACGCCGGCAACGCGAACCGCGTCACCGCGTCACGCAGCGCCTCGGCCTGATCGCGCAGCGAATGCGCGGCTGCCGCGGCCTGTTCGACGAGCGCCGCGTTCTGTTGCGTGACCTGGTCCATCTCGCCCACCGCGCGGTTGACCTGCTCGATCCCGGCGCTCTGCTCGCGGGACGCGTGGCTGATTTCGTCGAGGATCTCGTTCACGCGCCGCACCGACTGCACGATCTCGGCCATCGTCTCGCCTGCATGCGTGACGAGCGTCGCGCCGTGCTGGACCGTCTCGTTCGACGACACGATCAGCGACTTGATCTCCTTGGCCGCCGTCGCCGAGCGCTGCGCGAGCGATCGCACTTCGGCCGCGACGACCGCGAAGCCGCGGCCCTGTTCGCCGGCCCGCGCCGCTTCCACGGCCGCGTTCAGCGCGAGGATGTTGGTCTGGAACGCGATCCCGTCGATCACGCCGATGATGTCGCCGATCTTGTGCGAGCGGTCGGTGATCTCGTTCATCGTGCGCACGACGTCGTCGACCACCTCGCTGCCGCGCGTCGCGACCTGCGCGGCCTGGCCGGCGAGCGACGCGGCCTGCGCGGCGCTGTCCGCGTTCTGCTTCACGTTCGCGGTCATCTCGTCCATGCTCGATGCGGTTTGCACGAGCGCGGCCGCCTGTTCCTCGGTGCGCTGCGACAGGTCCGTGTTGCCGGATGCGATCTCGCTCGCGCCCACGTTGATGTTCTCGGTGCCCATCCGGACGCGCGACACCATGTCGATCAGCCCGCCTTGCATCGTGTGCAGCGCGTGCAGCAGGCTGCCGCGATCGTCGTGCTTCACGGTCACGCGCGCGGTCAGGTCGCCCTGCGCGATGCGCTGCGCGGCATCGAGCGCCGCTTCGAGTTCGCCGCCGAGGCTCGCGCGCACGCTTTTCAGCACCAGCACCATCACGGCCGTCGCGATCGCGCCGAGCACGGCCGTCATCGCCAGCCAGCGGCCGATGCTCGCGAGCACCGCCGAGCGCACGTCGTTCATGTACATGCCGGTCACCAGGTACCAGTCCCACGGCGCGAAGCGCTGCACGGCGCTGGTCTTCTCCTGCGGCTTGTCCGCGCCCGGCTTCGGCCACAGATATTCGACGAAGCCCTTGCCGCCTTCCGCGTTGCCGGCCTTCACGATCTCGACGAACAGGTGCTTGCCGTTCGGATCGGTGAAGTTCGACACGTCCTTGCCGTTGAGATCGGTCTTGATCGGATGCATCACGATCACCGGTTTCGAATCGTTGATCGAGATATAGCCGTCGGCGCCGTGGCGCATCGCGGCGATCGCCTCGAGCGCCTTCTGCTTCGCCTCGGCTTCCGGCAGCGCGTTCTGCTGCGACAGCTTGTAGAAGTGATCGGTTACGCTCGCGGCCTGCGCGACCAGCGACGCGAGCTGGTCGCGGCGGTCCGCGATCATCGACGCGCGGGTCTGCCATGCGCCGAGCCCGGCGATCACGAGCAGGCCGAGCCACAGGATGACGATCATCGAGGCGAGTTTCTGATTCAGGGAGAGATTGCGCATGGTATGAGGTCGGTCAGTCGTGGAAGCTCGCCGGAGCGGCGTGACGGGATAAGTGGTTTGACGGCGCGCCATGCGCGTCGCCGTAGACGGGAAATCCCTTAGAAGCCGTTATTTCCCCATGCCCGCGACGCGAGCGCGGGCATCTATGCATATGCATAACAGCGGCCGCTATACTGTCGGGCGACGGTCGGCGTCGCGCCTCGCACGGGCGGCAGCGCGACGCCGACCGAAACCGAAAGGAGGCAACGATGCGGATTCTGGTGGTAGGGGCCGGCGCGGTCGGCGGATACTTCGGCGGCCGGCTGGCCGCGGCGGGGCGCGACGTGACGTTCCTGGTGCGCGACGGCCGCGCCGCCGCGCTCGCGCGCGACGGGCTGCTGATCCGCAGCCCGCGCGGCGACCTGACGCTCGCGAACGTGCAGACCGTGCGCGCGGGCGACGCCGGCGCCGGCGTCGCGCCGTTCGATCTCGTGCTGCTGAGCTGCAAGGCGTACAGCCTCGACGATGCGATTGCATCGTTCGCGCCGTTCGTCGGGCCGCAGACGCTGATCCTGCCGATGCTCAACGGGATGCGCCATCTCGACGTGCTGCGCGAGCGCTTCGGCGCCGCGCAGGTGCTCGGCGGGTTGTGCGTGATCGCGGCGACGCTCGATCGCGAACAGCGCATCGTGCACCTGAACGATACGCACGGCGTGTCGTTCGGCGAGCTTGCCGGCGGCGAATCGCCGCGCGTGCGCGCGGTAGCCGACGTGCTCGGCGGCGCGGGTTTCGATGCCACGCTCAGCGACGACATCGCCGCGCGGATGTGGGACAAATGGGTGTTCCTCGCGACGCTCGCGGCGAGTACGTCGCTGTTTCGCGGTTCGATCGGCGACATTCTCGCCGCGCCGGACGGCCGTCGCCTGCTCGAGACGATGCTCGCCGAATGCAGCGCGATCGCCGAACACAACGGCCACCGGCCCGACCCGGCGGCCAGCGAGCGGATGCAGCGGATGGTGCTGACGCCGTCGCCGCTGACCGCGTCGATGCTGCGCGACGTCGAGAACCATGCGCGCGTCGAAGCCGATCACGTGATCGGCGACCTGCTCGCGCGGCGCGACCCGCAGGCGGCCGATACGCTGTCGCTGCTGCGGATTGCGTACAACCACCTGAAGACGTACGAAGTGCGCACGGCGCGCGAGCACGCGGCGGCATAAGCCGGTGCTGGCAGCGGCGCGGGCGGCCGCCCGCGTCGTTCCGCGCTGCAACAAATTTGCCATCCGGCGCCATTTCAGCCGGTGGGCGGCAAAAAAGTATCGAAAATCAGGCGTAAAGTTGGTGGAGCCGCGCGCTCGATCGACCTACATTGCTTCCCATGCGACCGGTCGCATCGCCGCGCGAGATACGCGGCGATGCGCGCACAGCCGAACAGGCCGGCCAGCAATATATGGGAATGGAGACGCCAACATGATGCACCCCGATCTCGAAGTGGTCGACGTGCGACGCGACGAGTCGTTCAAGGTCTGGTCGCACGGCTATCCGTATCGCACGATCCGCTGGCATTTCCATCCCGAATTCGAGCTGCACCTGATCGTCGCGACGCACGGCAAGTATTTCGTCGGCGATCACATCGGCTCGTTCGGCCCCGGCCATCTCGTGCTGCTCGGCCCGAACCTGCCGCACAACTGGGTCAGCGACATGGCCGAAGGCGAAACCGTCGAGCGCCGCAATCTCGTGATCCAGTTCGATCCGTCGTTCGTGCGCCGCTGCATGGACGCGTTCCCCGAATGCCGCGATGCACAGGCGCTGCTCGACGACGCGCGGCGCGGGGTCGGCTTCGATGCCGCGACGAGCGCCGCGATCGCGCCGTTGTTCGATGAACTGTTGACCGCGCGCGGCATGCGCCGCATCGCGCTGTTCATGACGATCCTGGAGCGGCTGTGCGGCGCGGCCGAACGTACGCTGCTCGCGAGCCCCGCGTACGACCAGGCCGACGTCACGCCGACGCGCCTGAGCCACGCGCTGTCGTATATCGGCAAGAACCTCGCGTCGGAGCTGCGCGAATCCGATCTCGCGCAATTGACCGGGCAGAGCGTCAGCGCGTTCTCGCGCACGTTCCATCGCCACACCGGCATGCCGTTCGTCCAGTACGTGAATCGTCTGCGGATCGAGTCCGCGTGCCAGATGCTGCTCGCCGACGACGCGAGCATCACCGACATCTGTTTCCAGGCCGGCTTCAACAACGTGTCGAACTTCAACCGCCAGTTCCGCGCGGTGAAGGGGATGGCGCCGTCCGAATTCCGCGCGCTGCAGCGCCTGAACGCGCGCAGCCGCGAGCTGGCGCTGCATGCGGCGCCGACCGGTAACCCGCTGCCGCCGCGCGTGCTGACGCCCGGTGCGCCCGAACTCATGCCGCAGCCCGGATGATCGCCGGGCCGTTGCCCGCCTGAGTTTCCCCAACCGTTTTACCCAGCCGATCGCGTCGCTCACGTCGCGAGGGGCGCATTCACCCACGAAAAAGCCGCACACAATTTTTGGAGACACCGTCATGACGCACGCATCGCCCGCTTCATCCCCCCGTCGCGCCGCCCGCCTGGCGGCCGTTGCCGCGCTTGCCGGCGCGGCCCTGTTGCCCGCCGCCGCGCATGCCGCGCCGCTGCGGATCGGCATGACGTTCCAGGAGCTGAACAACCCGTACTTCGTGACGATGCAGAAAGCGCTGAACGACGCGGCCGCATCGATCGGCGCGCAGGTCGTCGTCACCGACGCGCATCACGACGTCAGCAAGCAGGTGAGCGACGTCGAGGACATGCTGCAGAAGAAGATCGACATCCTGCTCGTGAACCCGACCGATTCGACCGGCATCCAGTCGGCGATCACGCAGGCGAAGAAGGCGGGCGCGGTGGTCGTCGCCGTCGATGCGAACGCGAACGGCCCGGTCGATTCGTTCGTCGGCTCGAAGAATTACGACGCGGGCGTGATGTCGTGCGAATACCTGGCGAAGGCGATCGGCGGCAGCGGCGAGGTCGCGATCCTCGACGGCATTCCGGTCGTGCCGATTCTCGAACGCGTGCGCGGCTGCAAGGCCGGGCTCGCGAAATTCCCGAACGTGAAGCTCGTCGACACGCAGAACGGCAAGCAGGAGCGCGCGACCGCGCTGTCGGTCACCGAGAACATGATCTCCGCGCATCCGAACCTGAAGGGGCTCTTCAGCGTGAACGATGGTGGTTCGATGGGCGCGCTCGCCGCGATCGAGGGTTCCGGCAAGGACATCAAGCTGACGAGCGTCGACGGCGCACCCGAGGCGATCGCCGCGATCCAGAAACCGAACTCGAAGTTCATCGAGACGACCGCGCAGTTCCCGGCCGACCAGGTGCGTATCGCGCTCGGCATCGCGATCGCGCGCAAGTGGGGCGCGACGGTGCCGAAGGCGATCCCCGTCGACGTGAAGGTCGTCGATCGCGGCAACGCGAAGGGTTTCAGCTGGTGAACGACGTGCGATGCGACGCGAAGGGCGGCGGCGTGGCCGACGCCCTTCGCACGGAGAAGCCGATGGACACGATACTCAGGCTCAGCCACATCACGAAAAGCTTTCCCGGCGTGAAGGCGCTGTCCGACATCGATCTGGAAATCGCGCGCGGCGAGATCCATGCGCTGCTCGGCGAGAACGGCGCGGGCAAGTCGACGCTGATGAAGATCCTGTGCGGCATCCACCAGCCGGATGCCGGCACGATCGAGATCGACGGCGCCGCGCGCCATTTCGCGGATTATCACGACGCGGTCGCGGCTGGCGTCGGCATCGTGTTCCAGGAGTTCAGCCTGATTCCGCACCTCGATGCCGTCGACAACCTGTTCCTCGGCCGCGAGCTGCGCAATCGCTGGGGGGCGCGCGACCGCAAGCGGATGCGCGCGGCGGCCGCGGCCATCTTCGCGCGCCTGGGCGTGGCGATCGATCTGGATGCGCCGATCCGTACGCTGTCGGTCGCGCAGCAGCAGTTCGTCGAGATCGGCAAGGCGCTGTCGCTCGACGCGCGCATCCTGATCCTCGACGAACCGACCGCGACGCTCACGCCGGCCGAGGCCGAGCACCTGTTCGCGATCATGCGCGAGCTGAAGCGGCAGGGCGTCGCGATGATCTTCATCTCGCATCACCTCGACGAAATCTTCGTGGTGTGCGACCGCATTACGGTGCTGCGCGACGGCCAGTACGTCGCGACGACCGAGGTCGCGCGCACCGACGTCGAGCAACTGGTGCGCATGATGGTCGGTCGCCGGATCGAAAGCAGCTTTCCGCCGAAGCCGGTATTGCCGGCCGACGCGCCGGCCGTGCTCGAAGTCGATGCGCTGCAGATCGAGCGCGACGGCCCGGTGAACCGCTTCGCGCTGCGTGAAGGCGAGATCCTCGGTTTCGCGGGGCTCGTCGGTTCGGGACGCACCGAAACCGCGCTCGCGGTGATCGGCGCGACGCGCGCGCATCGCAAGGAACTGCGCGTGCGCGGCGCGGCGGCGAAGCTCGCCGATCCGGCCGATGCGTTGCGCGCGGGCATCGGCATTCTGCCGGAAAGCCGCAAGACGGAAGGGCTCGTCACGTCGTTCTCGATTCGCGACAACATCTCGCTGAACAACCTCGGCAAGTACCGGTCGATGCGCTGGCTGATCGACCGGCGCGGCGAAGCGCGCACCACGCACGACGTGATGCGGCGCGTCGGCGTGAAGGCGCCGTCGATCCACACCGAGGTCGCGACGCTGTCCGGCGGCAACCAGCAGAAGGTCGTGATCGCGCGCTGGCTGAACCATCACACGTCGGTGCTGATCTTCGACGAGCCGACGCGCGGCATCGACGTCGGCGCGAAAGCCGAAATCTACGGGCTGATGCGCGAACTCACCGCGCGCGGCTACGCCATCATCATGATCTCGTCCGAATTGCCGGAAATCGTCGGCATGTGCGATCGCGTCGCCGTGTTCCGGCAGGGCCGCATCGAGGCGACGCTCGAAGGCGACGAGATCGATCCCGACACGGTCATGACCTATGCCACGGCCGGCACGCGAGGAGCGACCCATGAACCTGCCTGATTCTTCTTCCACGCCTTCCACGACGCTCGCGGCCACCGCCGGAAACGGCGACGCGCCGCCGCCCCGCGCGATGTGGGCGCAGTTGCGCCGCTCGACGCTGTTCTATCCGCTCGTCGGCCTGATCGTCGTGTGCATCGCGATGATGATCGCGAGCCCCAGCTTCCTGTCCGCCGCGAACCTCGAGAACGTGCTGCGCCAGGTGTCGATCAACGCGATCATCGCGGTCGGCATGACCTGCGTGATCCTGACCGGCGGGATCGACCTGTCGGTCGGCTCGGTGATGGCGCTGTCGGGCACGCTCGCGGCCGGGTTGATGGTCGCGGGCGTCAACGCGGTCGCCGCGCTGGCGATCGGCATCGCGGTCGGCCTCGGCTTCGGCTTCCTGAACGGCGTGTTCGTCGCGTTCGCCGGGATGCCGCCGATCATCGTCACGCTCGCGACGATGGGCATCGCACGCGGCCTCGCGCTGATCTACACGGGCGGCTATCCGATCGACGGGCTGCCCGACTGGGTTGCGTTCTTCGGCAGCGGCAAGGTGCTCGGCATCCAGGCGCCGGTGCTGATCATGCTGGTGGTCTATGCGATCGCGTGGCTGCTGCTCGACCGGATGCCGTTCGGCCGCTACGTGTATGCGATCGGCGGCAACGAGCAGGCGACGCGGCTCACCGGCGTGCGGGTCGCGCGCGTGAAGCTGATCGTCTACACGCTGGCCGGGCTCACGTCGGCGCTCGCTGCGATCGTGCTGACCGGGCGCCTGATGAGCGGCCAGCCGAACGCGGGCGTGGGCTTCGAGCTCGACGCGATCGCGGCCGTCGTGATGGGCGGCACGTCGATCTCCGGCGGGCGCGGGGCGATCCTCGGCACGCTGGTCGGCGCGCTGCTGCTCGGCGTGCTCAACAACGGGCTCAACATGATCGGCGTGAACCCGTATGTGCAGAACGTGATCAAGGGCGGAATCATCCTGCTCGCGATCTACATCAGCCGCGAGCGATCGCGGTAACGATCGATCAATCAGCCATCCGAATCACTCAGGAAAGAGACAACTCATGACGACACCCGAAGCCCAGCCGCGCATGACCGCGGTCGTCTGCCACGGCCCCGAGGACTATCGCGTCGAACAGGTCGCGAAGCCGAATCCCGGCGCGAACGAACTCGTGATCCGCATCGCCGCGTGCGGGATCTGCGCGAGCGACTGCAAGTGCTACACCGGCGCCAAGATGTTCTGGGGCGGCCCCAGCCCGTGGGTGAAGGCGCCGGTCATTCCCGGCCATGAATTCTTCGGCTACGTGGAAGCGCTCGGCGACGGCGCGGCCGAGCATTTCGGCGTGGCGCTGGGCGACCGCGTGATCGCCGAGCAGATCGTGCCGTGCGGCAAGTGCCGCTACTGCAAGTCGGGCCAGTACTGGATGTGCGAGGTGCACAATATCTTCGGTTTCCAGCGCGAGGTCGCCGACGGCGGGATGGCCGAGTACATGCGCATTCCGCCGACCGCGATCGTTCACAAGATTCCGCTCGGCGTATCGCTCGAGGATGCGGCGATCATCGAGCCGTTGTCGTGCGCGATCCACACGGTGAACCGTGGCGACGTTCAGCTCGACGACGTCGTCGTGATCGCGGGCGCGGGCCCGCTCGGGCTGATGATGACGCAGGTCGCGCACCTGAAGACGCCGAAGAAACTCGTCGTGATCGACCTGATCGACGAACGGCTCGAACTCGCGCGCCAGTACGGCGCCGACGTGACGATCAACCCGCAGCGCGACGACGCGCGCGAGATCGTCCGCGCGCTCACCGACGGCTACGGCTGCGACGTATACATCGAGACGACCGGCGCGCCGGTCGGCGTGAACCAGGGGCTCGACCTGATCCGCAAGCTCGGCCGCTTCGTCGAATTCAGCGTGTTCGGCGAGGATGCGACCGTCGACTGGTCGATCATCGGCGACCGCAAGGAGCTCGACGTACGCGGCGCGCACCTCGGGCCATACTGCTATCCGGTCGCGATCGACCTGCTCGCGCGCGGGCTCGTCACGTCGAAGGGCATCGTCACGCACGGTTTCGCGCTGGAAGACTGGGACGATGCGATCCGTGTCGCGAAATCGCCCGAATCGATCAAGGTGCTGCTGAAGCCGGCCCGCTGACGGCCGGCGTGCGCCTCACCGGAGACATCATGGAATACGTCATAGGCGTCGACATCGGCACGCAGAGCACCAAGGCGCTGCTGGTCGACCGGCACGGCACGATCGTCGCGCGACGCTCGGCCGGCTACCAGCCCGATACGCCGCGTCCGCTGTGGGCCGAGCAGTGGCCGCAGGTGTGGTTCGACGCGGTGCGCGACTGCATCGCGGGCTGCGTGAGCGACGCGCGGGCGCAGGGCGTGCCGGCCGACGCGATCCGTGCGGTGTGCGTGAGCAGCCTGTACGGCGGCTCGGGCATCCCGGTCGACATCGACATGCGGCCGCTGCATCCGTGCCTGATCTGGATGGACCGGCGCGCGACCGCCGAAGTCGACTGGGTCAACGAACACGTGAACGTCGAGCGGCTGCGCGTGATCACCGGCAACGGCGTCGACAGCTACTACGGCTTCACCAAGATGCTGTGGCTGCGCGACCAGCGGCCCGACGTGTGGGCGAACGTGCGCTATTTCCTGCCGCCGAACGCTTACGTGATCTACCTGCTGACCGGCGAGGTCGCGGTCGACCACAGTTCGGCCGGCAATATCGGCGGCGTGTACGACGTCGCGCGCCGCGAGTGGTCCGACGACGCGCTCGACATGCTCGGCATTCCGGCGACGATGATGCCCGAACGGCTGGTCGATTCGACGGACGTCGTCGGCGGCCTGCTGTCGCAATGGACCGCGCAACTCGGGCTGCCGGCCGGCACGCCGGTCGTCGCGGGCGGCGTCGATGCCGCGGTGGCGACCTTCGCGGCCGGCGCGACGCGTACCGGGCAGCACGTCGCGATGATCGGCACCAGCATGTGCTGGGGCTACGTGAACCGGCATGTCGATGCGCGCCATGGCCTCGTCAGCATGCCGCACGTGTTCGACGGGCAGCGCGACCTGTATGTGTTCGGCGGCGCGATTACGGCCGGCGCGTCGGTGGCGTGGTTTCGCGACCAGTTCTGCCACGCGGAAATCGATGCGGCGCGCCTGTTGCCGCACGGCGATCCGCACGTGCTGCTCGAGGAGGCGGCCGAGCGCGTGCCGGCCGGCGCCGACGGCGTGCTGTTCCTGCCATACCTGATGGGCGAGCGTAGCCCGGTGTGGGATGCGAAGGCGAGCGGCGCGTTCGTCGGGCTGAGTCTCGCGCATACCCGTGCGCATCTTTATCGTGCGGTGCTCGAAGGCGTCGCGTTCGCGTTGCGCCACAACATCGAGGCCGGCCGCCGCGGCGCGGTGGCGCTGGACGACCGATTGATCGTCGTCGGCGGCGCCGCGCATTCGGCGCTGTGGATGCAGATCATCGCGGACGTGACGGGCTTTCCGGTATGGACGATCGAGCAGGACGTCGAAGCCGCGATGGGCGCCGCGCTACTCGCGGGCGTCGGCGCGGGGCTCGTGTCGCGCGATGACGCGCAGGGCGGCTGGGTCACACTCGTCGAGCGTGCACGGCCCGATGCCGATCGCGCGAAAACGTACGACGCGCGTTCTGCGCTCTACACGGCGCTGTATCCGGCACTCAAGCCGATCATGCACAGGCTGGGCACGTCATCATGAACACACGATTCGATTTCAGCGGGGCAACGATGCTCGTCACGGGCGCGTCGAGCGGCATCGGCCGCGCATGTGCGGTCGCGCTGGCGCAGGCGGGTGCGCGCGTCGTCGCGGCGGGGCGCGACATGGCCGCGCTCGACACGCTCGCCGGCGAGGTTGCATGCGATACGTTGCGCATGGATGTCGGCGGCGATCAACACGCGATCGACGCAGCACTCGCCGCGTACGACGCGTTCGACGGCCTCGTCAATTGTGCGGGGATCGCGTCGCTCGAACCGGCTCTCGAGGTCGGCGCCGCGCAGTTCGACCACGTGATGGCCGTCAATGCGCGCGGCGCGGCACTCGTCGCGCGGGCCGTGGCGCGCAAGATGATCGAACGCGACGGACGCGGCGCTGCGCACGCACGGGGCAGCATCGTCAACGTGTCGAGTCAGGCGGCGCTCGTCGGCCTGCCCGCGCATCTGAGTTATTGCGCGTCGAAGGCGGCGATGGACGCGATCACGCGCGTGCTGTGCATCGAACTCGGGCCGCACGGCATTCGTGTGAACAGTGTGAACCCGACCGTCACGCTCACGCCGATGGCGCAGTTCGCGTGGAGCGAACCGGAGAAGCGTGCGCCGATGCTCGCTGCGATTCCGCTCGGCCGGTTCGCGGAGCCGCACGAAGTCGTCGAACCGATCCTGTTTTTGCTGAGCGATGCGGCGTCGATGATCAGCGGCGTGTCGTTGCCGATCGACGGCGGATATACCGCGCGCTAGGCCCCGTCACGCAAGTAGCGGGTTGCATTCGCGGAGCGGCCGGCGGCGCGCGGCTAGACCGGGTCCTTGCTCGGTGGACCGTCCGGCTGCTGCGGGTTGTCGTGATGGCCGGGCGGCGACGAGAACGGATCGTCTTCCGGATCGCGGTTCGGGTCGGCCGGTGGCTCGGGCGTCGGGGTCGTGTGATCGCTCATGGAGAACTCGTGCAGTGCGTGACGGCGGTGGCGCGGCGGACGCGCCTCGTCTCCGTTATAGGCAATCGGGCACGCGTTTGCAGCGGGATTCTTGTGACGGGGCGTCGATCGTCGGAGAAATTCGCTTATTGGCGGTGTTCGTGCGGGATACTGCGCGGCCCGTGCGATCGAAGTCAGCGCAAATCCGCCGGGGTATCGACGTCGCGCAGGATGCCGGGATCGTCGACGTCGAGCAGCGTCACCGGCGCGCTGGCGAACAGTGCGCGGGCGCCCGTGTCGCCGTCGAGGGCGGCGAGCGCATCGAAGTGGTGCGCGGCGAAACCGACCGGATGGCCGCGTACGCCGCGATGCGCGGGTGCGACGATCGACGCGTCGTCGGTTTCGAGTGCGCGTGCGACCGTTTCGTAGGTGGACGCCGCGATCCACGGCATGTCGCCGAGCGCGACGAGCCAGCCATGCGCGTCGGGGGTCGTGCGGACGCCGGCCGCGAGGCTCGCGCCCATGCCGCGCAACGCGTCGGGTGCGTACACGACCTGACAGCCGGCTTCGTTCAGCAGCATCGCAAGCTTTTCGGCGCCGGGACGCACGACGGCGATCACGTCGGCGGTGGCTGCCGCGAGATGGCGGGCGGCGGCGACTGCGACCGGCGTGCCGTCGGGAAGCCGAGCGAGCAGCTTGCTGTGCAGGCCGCTCGGGTCGAAGCGTTGACCAAGGCCGCCGGCGAGCAGGACGCCGGTGGCGAGTGACGCATAGGACATCGGCGCGGGGGGAGTGAGGCAGGTGCTGCGATTGTGCGGGAGCACACGGGGATCGGCAAGTGAGGATGTTACCGAGTCACGTATGCCGGATCGGGAAAACCGTCATCGCGACGCTTCGTCGAGCATGCTTTCCTCGACGGGACCGTAAATTGCGTGTGATTCGTTCTGCATGACGGCCCAATAGCGGTCGCCGAACGACCAATGCCACCATTCGGACGGGTAATTCGTGAAGCCGGCGCGGGTCAGTGCGTCGATCAGGATCTGGCGGTTTCGCGCGGCCGCACGGCTGATGAACGCGTTGTGCGTGTAGCACGCGCCGGACGATTCCTGGTCGGTGGCGTTCATGATGGTGCCCATGTCGATCTCGATGCCTTCCGCCGAGATCAGCGTGAGGTCGATGGCGGCGCCCGTCGGATGGGCGGCGACTTCCGGCGGTGCGACGTAGTGGCTGGTGAGTGCGACCAGGGTGTCTTCGTCCGGCAGCGGATTCAGCGTCCGGCGCAGATGCGCGAGATGCTCGGTGAAGTACCGGCGCTGCAGGGCCAGCGGGCGGTAGCCTTCCTTGACGTACAGGCGCAGGCCGGCGGGTAACGCGTGCGCGGCGGCGATCAGCCGTTCCGCCACACTGCGACGCACTTTCAGGAAATGCAGGCTCCTGCTTTCGATATCGCGGCGGTCGAAATCGACGGCGATGCGGTCATGGAAGCCTGCGAGATCGACGAATCCTTCGTGTGACTCTTGCAGGGCGATCGAGCGGACGGCGGGATCGGAGAGCGGTATCACGGTAGCGGGCAAGTGGCGCGAGGACGGTTGCGGGCCGCGGGCCGATGTTGAATGGGGCGGCCGCGGTCGTTTTGGTCAGACGAATCGCCAATATGCCAGAGTCGGGCGGAAGATGCGCGGCGGTTCGAGCTATGGGGCCGGCGACGCTTACCAGAGCGTCCTGACGTGCGCGTACGCGCGGATTTTTTCGTCGCGGGTGATCAACTGAGCACCGAGTCGCCTGCTGCCCACCACGCCGATGCACGCGTATCCAGCACGATCACCGCGACGTCTCCCAATCCTCTTTCGCAATCGGATCGAGAGGATTGTCGTAGCGCATGACCGAACCACGCAATATGTCCAGCGGCTGAGCTTCGCGCGAGCGATACGGCCGAATCTCGAGCGTCGGTTTGCCGTGGTCGGTGACGATCAGGCTTTCGCCCGACGTTTCGATGAGCCGGAAGTGTTCGAGTGCGCGAGCCTTGAATTCGGATTTCGATACGGGGGTGTGCGGCATCGCGATATGAGTGGGGTCATTTGACGAGATCGTTTTGGACCCGTCTTTCGACGCGGCGCGAGCGCCGGCGCGCGACCGGCTCACGCTACGCATCCGCCCACTTCCTCAACAGGTTGTGATAAATCCCCGTCAATGAAATGACCACCGGGTCCTTCGCCCCTTTTTCCGCGGAAAGCGCCTGAATCTGCGTATCGAGCTGAAACAGCAGCGTGCGATCGCCGTCGTCGCGCACCATGCTCTGGATCCAGAAGAACGACGCGACGCGCTCACCGCGCGTCACAGGCGTCACGTGATGCAGGCTCGACGCCGGATACAGCACGAGATCGCCCGCCGGCAGCTTCGCACGATGCACGCCGTACGTATCCTCGACGCACAGCTCGCCGCCGTCGTATGCGTCGGGTTCCTCGAGGAACAGCGTCGCCGACAGATCGCTGCGCACGCGGAAATCCGTGCCGCGCAGCAGCCGGATCGCGTTGTCGACGTGGGTGCCGAACGTCTCGCCGCCTTCATAGCGATTGAACAGCGGTGGAAATACCTTCAACGGCAGCGCCGCCGAAAAGAACAGCGGATGGCGGGCGAGTGCGTCCTGAATCGCATCGCCCACCGCACGCGCGGCCGGCGAGCCTTCCGGCAGTTGCCGATTGCGTTTCGCGAGCGCCGACTGCGCGCCGGACGTTGCGTTGCCGTCGACCCAGTCGGCGGCATCGAGCATCTCGCGGCATTGCGCGACCTGCGCCTTGGTCAGTACACCGGGGATATGAAGCATCATGATGCGGATTCCATGGCGTGCGGCGCCAGCTGCATGGCCGCCGAACGAAAAGCGTCGAGCGGCGACGACACGAGATACGCGCGCATCTTCGCGATGAACGCGGGTGTCGCGGTGGCCGGCACCCGCGCGAGCCAAGCGAGCGCTTCGTCGACGCGTCCACGCTCGGCGAGCAGCCGTGCATAGTTGAACTGGCCGCGAAAATCGCCGGCTTCGGCCGCACGGCGATAGTGGTCGAACGCGGCGTCGGTGTCGACCGCGACGACCCACCCATCCTCGTAGAACCCGCCGATCAGGTTGATCGATTTCGCATGGCCGAGCGCGGCCGCGCGGCGGAACCAGTCGAGCGCGTCGGCGCGGTTCTCGTCGACGCCGTTGCCGAGGGCAAGTGCGGTCGCGTAGTTGTACATGCCCCAGTCGAGCCCCGCCTGCGCGGCAAGCCGGTACCAGTACACGGCGACCGGCGCGCAGGCGGCCGTGCCCCAACCGAACTCGTAACAGCGCCCGAGCATGTTCATCGCCATCGGGTGGCCGGCCCGCGCGGCGTGCCGGAACCAGCCGAGCGCGGCGGCCGGGTCGCGTGCGACGCCGTGCCCGTCGAGCAGGTATTGCCCGTAGACGGCCTGCGCGTCGACGATGCCGTTATCGGCCGCCGCCGCGACCCACGCGGCGGCGCGCTCGGGCGGCCCGGCCAGGATGTCGGCGAACTCGCGCGGCGATACCGACGCGAGCGCCTTCAGCGACACGGCCTCCATCGATCAGTAGCGCGCGTTCAGCGTGACGAACGCCGAACGGCTCGGCGCGATCGACGCATAGTGCGCCGGATATGCCTGATCGAAGTAGGTGCGGTTGAACAGGTTGTTCACGTTCAGTTGCAGATCGAGCTTCTTGTTGATCCGGTACTGCGCCATCGCATCGAAGCGCCAGTACGACGGCACGGCGCGCAGGTTCGCGGGATCGCCGAATACTTCCGACATATAGAACGCGCCGCCGCCGACCGTGAACTTCCGCGTGACGTCGTAGTTCGACCACATCGTGAGGCTGTGCTTCGGCGTGTTCGGGAAGCGGTTGCCGTTATTCGCGGCGTCCTTGCCGTTGTCGCGCAGTTGGCTTTTCATGTACGTGTAGCCGCCGAACACCTGCCATTGCTTCGTGATCTGGCCGGCGAGGCCGAGCTCGAGACCCTGCACGCGCTTGTTGCCGACCATCGCGTACTGGTTGTTCGGCAGCGTCACGCGTGCGTTGGTCGTGTCGATCTGGAACAGCGCGGCTGTGAGCGACAGCTTGTCGTTCAGCACGTTCCACTTCGTGCCGAGCTCGATGCTGCGGTTTTTTTCCGGCGAAAGCTGATCGGCGTTCTGGCCGACGCCGCCGCGGCCCGGCGTGAGCGACTGCGTTTCGCTGCCTTCGCCGAGCATCATGCCGGCGGGCGTCGACGAGGTCGCATACGACGCGTAGATGCTGCCGTTCTGCGCGGGCTTGAACACGAGGCCGGCCTGCCAGTTCACGAGCGTGTCGTCGCGTGTGGTGGTCTTGCCGCCGTTGGCCTTGGTGTCGGTGAAGCGGGTCGAGTAGTCGTCGACGCGCACGCCGGCGTTGACTTGCCAGCGCGGCGTGATCTCGATCGTGTCGAAGCCGTAGATCGACTTCGTCGTGGTGCGCGCATGCGCGTAGTCGTTGTTGCGCGTGATCGAACCGGCCCACGGATCGTTCGGGTTCGGCGACCACAGGCTCGTGCAGTTGTAGCCCGACGCGGCGCCGATGCCTTTCTGGCAGATCTTGCCGGTGTCGGTCGCGACCGTGTACGAGTCGCGCTTGCCCCATTCGCGCGACAGCTCGATGCCGGTCGTGAAGCTGTGCTTGAACGGGCCCGTGCGGAATTCGCCGAACAGCTCGGTCAGGTTCGCGAGGCTGTTGATCGAGCTGTTGCGGTTGTTGTTGCGGCGCCAGACCTTGCCGTTCACCACGTTGCCCTGGCTGTCGTCCGGCTGCGTCCAGATGTAGTCCTGCGTCGATTCCGTGTAGCGCGTGGTGTTGCGCACCGTGAGGTTCGGCGTGATGTCGTGCTCGATCTTGATCGTGCTGATGTCCGACGTGGTCTTGCGGAAGTCGCGGTCGATCAGGCCGTAGAAGTTGTGGCGATCGACGGGCGCCGGATAGATCGTGCCGACGTTCGCGGGCTTGTTCGAGGTCGTGTAGAAATACGGGATGCCGCCATCGGGCATGTCGTCCGTCTGCAGGTGGTAGTAGCTCGCGGTCACGCGCGTCGGCGTGCCGAGGCCGAACGCGATCGACGGCGCGACGCCCCAGCGCTCGTTGTTGACGGCGTCGCGGCCGGCGACGTCGTTGTTGTGGCTCATCAGGTTCAGGCGGAACGCGGCGTGCTCGGCGAACTGCCAGTTGCCGTCGGCGGTGAAGCGGCGATAGCGGTCGGTGCCGAGGCCCGCGCTCGCGGCGGCCGTCGTGCCGAGGTGGGGGGCCTTCGTGATCAGGTTGATGCTGCCGCCGGCACCGCCGCGGCCGCCGTACGCGCCGTCGGAGCCCTTGGTGATCTCGACGCGCTCGGTGTTGAAGATCTCGCGCGTGGTGGCGCCCGTGTCGCGCATGCCGTCAACGAACATGCTGCCCTGTGTGTCGTAGCCGCGAATGAACGGACGGTCGCCGAGCGGGTTGCCGCCTTCGCCGGCGCCGAACGTGATGCCGGGCACGGTGCGCAGCGCTTCGGTCAGCGTCGCCGCGCCGCTGCTCTGGATCAGTTCCTGCGGGATCACGGTGACGGATTTCGGCGTGTCGACGAGCGGCGCGGTGAATTTCGCGGAAGCGGAAAAGTCGGCCTTGTAGCTGTGCTCGGTCTTGCCCTGGATCTCGATCGGCGCGAGGTGGCCTTCGGTGCTGGCGGGCGCCGCGGGCGGCGTACCGTCGGCGAACGCGGGGCTCGCGGCGAGCACGCTGCACAAGGTGGTGAACTTACCGAGCTTCAGCTCGTCCGGACGGGATTTCATGGTGCGCTTCGACCTCGCGGTGTGGCCCCGGGACGGTGCGTTGCGGAAACGTGCATGCCGCCGGGAATTATTACGATTTGTTTTCAGGCGGCATTCTATGTAATTTTTCTTTAAATGAGAAGCGTTCTTGTTCGCGTTTGTAAGGGAAGTGTTGACGAATGTTGCGGGGTGGTCGAAGGCTTGTGGGGCGGGGAAGGATGGCCGATTGGCCGAGTATGAAGGGCGGGGCAGTGGGACTAGAGTGATTGCGTCGCGGGGCGCCGAGTGACTGCAAAATGCCAAGGTGGCCACGCGCAACGTCGCGCCGTTCGAGGCAGCAGGCCTGCGTGTGATCGACCCTTGGGCCGCCTGACGCCGGGTTAGCCGCCGTCACGTTGTTACCGGCGCCGAAAATGACAACGCGCCGTGCAAGCCGGCGCGTTGGGTGCGTGATGTGTGCGCGTTGGCCCTTGAACTGATGCAATCTCGCGTTCAGGCGCGCGACACCGGCCGCAGGTCAGTCGATCCCGTGAAACACCGCGTCTTCCGGCCCGAGGTACGCCGGCGGTCGCCACGTCGCGTCGCGCATCGAGTGCTGGACGAGATTCTCGACACCCAGCAGCACCGCGAAGATCGCCATCCGTACCGGAATGCCGTTGTCGGTTTGCCGGAAGATCGCGAGACGCGGGTCGCGGTTCAGGTCGACCGACAGATCGTTCGCGCCGGGCCGGCTGTCGCGCGGCAGCGGGTGCATGATCAGCGTGTCGGGCTTGCACACCGCGTCGACCAGCGCCTGGTTGATCTGGAAATCCGGCGTGTAGCCTTCGAACGACTCGTCGGTGAAGCGCTCCTTCTGAATTCGCGTCGCGTAGACCACGTCCGCGCCGCGCAGCCCGGCCGCGAGGTCGTTGGTCTGCTCGACCACATGGCCGTTCGTCGCGATCTGCTCGACGATGTACGTCGGCATCTCGAGCGTCGGCGGCGACACGAGCGTGAACTTCAGCCCGCGGTACAGCGCGAGCAGCTTGACGAGCGAGTGCACGGTGCGGCCGTATTTCAGGTCGCCGACCAGCGCGATGTGCGCGCCGTCGACGATCTTGCCGAGCCGCGAAAACTCGCGCTGGATCGTATAGAGGTCGAGCAGCGCCTGGCTCGGGTGCTCGCCCGGGCCGTCGCCGCCGTTGATCACCGGCAGGTTGGTCGCGCGCGCGAATTCGGCCACCGAGCCTTTTTCCGGGTGGCGGATCACGAGCGCGTCGACGTAGCCGGCCATCACGCGGCTCGTGTCGTAGATCGATTCACCCTTGGCCATCGACGAGAACGTGAACCCCGTCGTATCGCACACCGAGCCGCCGAGCCGGCAGAAGGCCGCGCCGAACGACACGCGTGTGCGCGTGCTGGCCTCGAAGAACAGGTTGCCGAGCACCGCGCCTTCGAGCACGCGTGAAATCTTGTGGCGTCGCGCGATCGGCTGCATGACATCGGCCACGCGGAACAGCGCCTCGACCGAGTCCCGCGAGAACTGGTCGACGGAGATCAGTTGCGGCTTGCCTTCGAACAGGAATTGCTTCGCGAGCCCTTGTTTGTCTACGCTTTGCGTATAGTTCTCGCCGTCCGGCGCCGAGCGCTCGACGATTTCCGACACGAAGCGCTCGACGATCTCGGGCATCCCGCGCGATTCCTGCGAATCGTCCGGAAGCAGCCAGGTATCAAGCGCGCGTCGGCTGACGCCGATGCGATTCGCGAATGCCTCGCGGGTCATGTTGAGGCGGCGCATCGCGTCGCGGAGGAAGGCTTGCTGGGGAACGGTCATCGGCGACTCCTGGGCGGAAAATATACGCGGTGCGTATATTAGTTCCTGGCGCGATGAAGTCAAGAAAATTCTGCGCGCGTGCGCGGTGTGGTGCGTATGACACTCGGCGGAGCCGTACTGGCGCGCGGCCTGCGTCTCCGTATAATCAGGTCAGGCCCCGTGTCCGGCAGTCTGCCGGGCGCCAGCCGCACACGATTCGCCCGGTCGGGCATGTTGATTCGAAGGAGAATGAGAATGACGCGTACGATTGCTGCAATGCTGCTGGTGGTGACCGCGGCGCTTGCCGGTTGCAATACGGTTGCCGGCGTGGGCCAGGACATTTCGAAGGGCGGCCAGGCGATCAGCGATTCGGCTGAAAAGGCCAAGTAAGCCGACCGGTTCCGGTATGCAGAAGGCGCCGGCCTTCCCGCGATTGCGGGGAGGCTCGGCGCCTTTTTTTACGCGCGGGTCGATGCCGGTGGCGTCAGGCGCGTTCCACGAACGCGTAGCGGCCTTCGACCTTGCGCGGCGTGAACCAGCCGTAGTCGGGGAACAACCGGGTGCGGACGAACCACACGTAACCGACCAGCACGACCGTGATCGCGAGGCTCGGCAGCGCGGCCGCCGGATCGCGCCCGAGATCGGCGACGGCCTTCGGTATCTGCAGCAGCGACAGCACGATGAACGCGTGATATGCGCCCACCCGATGGGTCGCGAAGCCCCAGATGAACAGCAGCGACAGCGGCACGGTCAGCGCAAGGAAGACGGTGACGAGGACGTTGCCGGCGCCGGATGCGAAGAAGTAGTACGCAAGCATCAGGCTGATGACCAACTGGGCGATGCCGAGCGCGATCAGGATCCGGACGTGCACCTTGTTCTTGCGGCAGCGTTCGGGGTCCGGGCGCGATGCGATCAGGTGCGCGAGCACGCGATCCTTGAGCCCCTGTCCGGACAGCTCGGCCAGCGCATCGGCCTTCCTCGTTCCCGCGGACAGCAGCACCGCGATTCTTGTTTTGGCTTCCTTCCTGTTCATTGCGTGGCGGATTGTTGTTCGATGGTTGTCAAGGGGTGTGGCCACGCGAATATTGCATCTTGCGCAGTCGTGCGCAACGGTTTTGCGGTGCACGGACACATTCCTACAGTCGCGGGCTGCATCGCGGAAAGGTGGCGATCGGCGGGCGATGCGACGGCAGGGTGCCGGAGCCCTTTTCGCCGCGAGGCAATGAACGCGCGAGTCAATCGATGGCGGTCCGCGCGGCGAGCGTAGCGCGTGATGCGCCAGGCGGCTCACGCCGTCGCGTCGCGCCGACGAGCATGCCGGCGACGACGAGCGCGATGCCCGCGACACGCGTGCCGGTCAGCGTTTCGCCGAACAGCGCGACCGCGAACAGCACGGCCGAAACCGGCGCGACCGCCGTGAACAGGGCCGCCTCGGTGCCGCTCGTGCGGGCCGAACCCGCATACCAGCACAGGTAGCCGAGCACGGTCGGAATCAACGCGTAGTAGACGATCGCCGACACGGCGCCGACGGTCCAGCCGTTCGCCACTGCTTGCCATTCGAACGCGGCCGGCACGAGTGCGAGCACGAAGCCGAGGCCCGACATCGCGGTGGAAAGCGCGAGCGGCGGGACCGGTGCGGCAAGCCGTCGGTTGAGCAGGATGAAGACGGCTTCGCATGCGACGGCCGCCAACACCAGCGCATCGCCGGCAAGTGTTTGCAGCGACGGCATCGCGTGGCCCGGCGCGAACGTGACGAACAGCACGCCGGCCGTGGCGAGCGCGGCGGCCAGCCAGTCGCGCGGCGTCTGCCGCTCGCGCAGCACGACGGCCGCGATCAGCGTCGACATGGCCGGCAGCGTGCCGAGCATCACACCCGCATCGAGCGGCGATGACAGTTTCGTGCCGCTGATCAGCAGCACCGTATAGCCGCCGCCGCCCGCCGCCGCCTGGATGACGAGCAGCACGGCGTCGCGTGCGGAAATGCGCGGCCAGCGCATGCGCTGCGCGCGCATCAGCATGAACAGCAGCGGGGTCGCGATCAGGAAGCGCAGCGCGGTGGCTGCGAACGGCGGCAGGCCGCCGGCCGCGAGACGGCTCGCGATGACGGTGCTGCCGACGCCCGCCATCGCGGCGGCGAGATAGAGATAGCCAATCAGTCGTGTCTTCATGCGCCGCATCGTCGCGTATGGCGGTGGGGCGCGTCTTGAACGAAATTGCAACGCGAGAGGCATTGAATGCGGTGCGCCGTCGACAGGCACTGACGCAATAGGTCGTGGCTGCCGTCGAGGTAGCAACCGCCTTTGAATGCACTGCGCCCGGTAGCTCTGCACTGCGCCGGCGATGTCTTGATTATCCCGCCTGCGTGAACCGCCCCGGCGTGATCCCGAACTGGCGTGCGAACGCACGCGTCAGGTGGCTCTGATCGGCGAAGCCGGCTTCGGCCGCGGCATCGACGATCGGCAGGCCGCTGGCCAGCAGCGCGCGCGCCAGCCGCGTGCGCGACTGAACCAGATAGGCGTGCGGCGTGATGCCGAGCTCGCGCGCAAAGCCGCGCAGCAACTGGAAGCGGCTGACGCCGCTCAGGTCGGCCAGCTCGGCGAGCGACACGGGAGCGGCCGGCGCTGCATCGAGCCGCTCCCGCGCGACGCGGACGGCCGGCGCGACGCCGGCCGCCGGCAGCGTGCGGTTCGCGTGCCGGGCGAGCAAACCGGCGACGAGCATCACGAGCGCTTCGTCGCGGGCCAGCGGCGGGGTTTCGCCTGCGACGATGCGCGCATGCAGCCGGCCGACGGCGGCCGTGAGCCGCGCGTCGCGCACGGCCGGATGGGCAAGCTCGACGCCGCCGAGGCCTTCTTCCGCGGCGACGCCCGCGACCAGCGCGGGCGCGAGGTACAGCATCCGCCAGCGCCTGCCGGTGCCGGCCTCGAGCGGCGAGCCGTCGTGCATCTCGCCGGGATTGACCATGATCGCGTCGCCCGCCAGCGCGTCGACCTGCCCGCGACCGCTCCACGACCGGTGCGCACCGCTGACGATCACGCCCACCCCGAATTCGTCGTGCGCATGGCGCGGAAACGCGCGGTCGGATTCGAGGCTGATCGCCTCGATGCCTTCGCCGGTGCGTCGATAGTGGGTGACACGGTGCATGTGCGCTCCTCGCGCCGGTCGCGGCGCGGATCACGTGCACTTTAGCGCGTTCCGGCGCCGCGCGCCCTTCATCCTTTTGGCGGATATCGCGCGGCGCGTGCAGCCGGCACCATGTGCACATCGGCAGCGTACACGGCCCGCCGGGCCTGAAGCTGCATGGGAGACGGCAGGTGGAACGACAGGACCCGGTATTCATTCAGGTTGGCGCGCTCGCGGACGGCTTCGCGCCGGAGGCGAACATCCTCGCCCCCGTCGACGCACTCGTCGGGCGGACGCTGGCGCTTGGCGACGCATCGGGCGCGTGGCGCGTCTATACGTTCGAGCCGGATGCGCTGCAGTGGCGCGATGCGGCAACCGATACGGGCGGCCGCGCGCCGTGCCGCGTGACGCGGCTGCGCGATGGACTGTACTTCGTCGACTACATCGATGTCGCTGCTCGGGCGACGTCGGTCAGCCTCGTGATCGATCTGGACACCGGCGTGTGGACGTCGGTCGTCGGTACGCTGCCGACGGAAGCCGACACGCGCATCGATGCGTTCACGCGCGTCGCGCGCGGGCTGCCGCTGACGGCCGTCGACGTGCAATTCCGGCACGGCACGCTCGGCGGCCACGCGCAGCCGGGGCCGCTGCATGCGCCCACGCGCGAGCTGATCGGCAAGCGGACGATGTACCGCTACAGCCCGACCGAATGCTACGAGCACATCTACCTGAACGAGAATTTCTACGCGTGGCAGTGCCTGCAAGGCGTCGAAGGCGGGCTGGCCGATGTCGACCGCTGCCATTACTTCAAGATGGCGGACGATCTGTATCTGTTCGTGTGGCGCGAGAAAGTGGTGCCGACGCTCGGCGTCGTGCTGATCGACCTCGCGCAGCGCAAGACCGACGGCAAGATCTTCGGCTATCAGGGCGGCGATTTCGGCACGCTGTCGAATTTCCAGATCGGCGCTTACGCGCAAGTGCTGAACGAAACCGTGTACCCGCCCGGCGGCGAGGCGCAGCGATGACTACCGTGCCGGGCAGCGGCCGCCTGCGCGCGGATTTCGGCGGCCGTGTCGTGCTCGTCACGGGCGCCGCGCAAGGGATCGGCGCGGCGATCGCGCGCCGTTTCGCGGAATCCGACGCGTTCGTCGCCGTGGCCGACCTGAACGGCGACGCGGCAGCCGCGCAGGCCGACGCGCTGACCAGCGCGGGCGGCGACGCACGCGCGTATCGGGTCGATGCCGCGAGCCGGGGCGACCTGGATGCGCTCGTCGCGGCAGTCGAGCGCGACGGCGGCCGGCTCGATGTCGTGATCCACAATGCCGCGTTTTTTCCGTTGACGCCGTTCATGCAGATCGACGAGCCGACGCTCGACCGCACGCTGTCGGTCAACCTGTCGGCGCTGTTCTGGCTCGCGCAGGCCGCGTTGCCGGCATTCGAGCGGGCGGGGGCCGGCAGGCTGCTCGTCACGTCGTCGGTGACGGGGCCGCGCGTCGTCTATCCGGGGCTTGCGCATTACGCGGCGTCGAAGGCTGGCGTGAACGGCTTCATCCGGGCGGCGGCGCTGGAGCTGGCGCGCCGCAACGTGACGGTCAACGGCGTCGAACCGGGGATGATTCGCACGCCGGCGGCCGGCAATCTCGGCGATGCGTCGGTCGCGGCGCAGATCGCGCGCGACATTCCGCTCGCGCGGATGGGCGAACCGGAGGACATCGCGAACGCGATGCTGTTTCTCGCGTCGGCCGACGCGGCGTACATCACCGGGCAGACGATCGTCGTCGACGGCGGAGCGACCTTGCCGGAGAGCGGGGCAGTGCTGGGAGATCGATAGCGAGGGGCGGTTCGGAGGGCTGCGGCGAGGCTGTGGCGGCATAGGCGCGCGTACCGGGCCACCGCGGGCCGTGCCACACGCCGTCGCCGTGACTACAGCCAGCCGTTGCGGATGAATTCGACGATCGAATAGCGGCGAGGCTCGAGATCGTGCTGCCGGACGGCCTCGACGATGCGCGATACGCCGTCCGCGTAGGGCGTATCGCCGGATACGCGCGATTCGAACTGCAGACTGCATGCACCGTCGTCGATACGTATCCGGTGAACCGCGTGGCGGCCGAGCTGATCGTCGGGGATGCCGAATTCGCTGCGCTGCACGGCCGGGTCGCGCACGGAGTGGATGTCTGCCGGCTGCACGCCAAGCGACGCGGCGATGCCGACGGCCGTGCCGGGGACGGACGTCTTGCCGGCCTGATGCGACTCGGTCACGCTGATCTCGCAGTCGCGAAACAGGTGGCCGCTGGTTTCCAGCATGCTCATGAACTTGAGCATCAGGATGTTCGTGTTCGGACACAGCACGACCGGAAAGCCGTACGTCCCGGTTTCGAGGTCGGAGCCGGTCGACAGTTCGACGAGCGGCGACGCGGTGGCCTGGCAGAACGCGATCGCGGCGGGGAGTTCGCGGCCGGAACCGGCATGGACGACGATCGACCGGGCGTCGGTTCGCGCGGTGTCCGACCAAGGCATCACGCGGCAGGTGGCCGGGTCAAGCTTGTGCGAGCCGAGCAACTCGTTGGCGAGCTTGCCGGTTCCGATGACGAGTACTTGCATGGGATTGACGGATTGAGGTTCGGGTGGCGAGTGGGCGGCGGCGGTGCAGGCCGTCGAGCAAGCCCGGCTGTCGTGCCGCTTGCCGCGCCGGGCGGGCATCGCGCATTATGCCCGTCCGTCGGTTGGCGCGCTTGTCGGGCCGGGCATGTGGTGTCGCGGCGCATCGGCTCGCCGACGCCCTCGGCTGTCCATCTCGCCCGCGACGTTGTGATGGCCCGCGGCGCGTGCGTGTGGACCGCGATCCGTTTCGTGGCGCAGCCGCCGGGCTAGCGCCCGGGCAACCGAAGCGAAACGATAGAGGCGCCGCACTGCCGCATCTTCATCCCGTGCGCACGAACGCGCGAACGGCGCTACGCTGTCGGCATTTCATCCCATCACCCTCGATCCAGGAGAACACATCGATGGAACACGACCTGAAAGGCAAGGCAATCGCGATCACCGGCGGCTTCGGTCATCTGGGCGTCGCGACGGCCGCGTGGCTCGGCGAGCGCGGCGCACGCGTCGCGCTGATCGGCCGCGGCGCGGCGCCTGCGGCGCAGGCGCTGCCCGGCGTGCCGGCCGATGCGCTGCGCATCGGCGGCATCGATCTCGTCGATCCGCAGGCCGCCGTGCAGGCGCTCGACACGGTCAACCGCGAATTCGGCCGGGTCGACGCGCTGCTGAACATCGCCGGCGCATTCGTGTGGCAGACGATCGCCGACGGCGATGCCGCCACGTGGGACCGCATGTACGAACTGAACGTGAAGACGGCGCTGAACGCGTCGAAAGCCGCGCTGCCGTACCTGGTGGCGAGTCAGGCGGGCCGCATCGTCAACATCGGCGCGGGCGCGGCATTCAAGGCCGGCGCCGGGATGGGCGCGTATGCGGCCGCGAAGGCGGGTGTCGCGCGGCTCACCGAGGCGCTGGCGGCGGAACTGCTCGATCGCGCCGTGACCGTGAACGCGCTGCTGCCGAGCATCATCGACACGCCGCCGAACCGCAAGGACATGCCCGACGCCGACTTCTCGCGCTGGGTCCGGCCCGAGCAGCTCGCGGCGACGATCGGATTCCTGCTGTCGGACGACGCGCAGGCGATTACCGGTGCGTCGATTCCGGTGAGCGGCCGCGTCGCGTAGTACGCCGGAGGAGGGCTCGCCGGGTTCGGCCGTGCGTACAATGTCGCACCGGCTTGCACGGCCGGAACCCGAGACCCGAACCTGAGACCATGACTCAGCCCACCATCCTGATCGTCGAAGATGAACAGGCGATCGCGGACACGATCGTCTATGCGCTCGGCACCGACGGCATGCAGACCGTCCACTGCACGCTCGGGCAGGCGGCGCTCGACCGCCTGCGCGACACGCATGTCGATCTCGTGGTGCTCGATGTCGGCCTGCCGGACCTCAGCGGTTTCGAGGTATGCCGGCGGCTGCGCACGTTCACCGATATTCCGGTGATCTTCCTGACCGCGCGGCACGACGAGATCGACCGGATCGTCGGGCTCGAGATCGGCGCCGACGATTACGTCGTCAAGCCGTTTTCGCCGCGCGAACTGGCCGCGCGGGTCCGCGTGATCCTGCGCCGCTTTCACCGGACGGCCGCACCGGAACCGGCGCCCGCGCCCACTTCGGCCGACGCGCCTGCACCGGTCGCCTCCGGCTTCACGCTCGACACCGACGGCGCGCGCGTGTCGTGGCTCGGCCACGCGCTGGACCTCACGCGCTACGAATTCGGGCTGATGGCGCTGCTGGTCCGGCATCCGGGGCGCATCTACTCGCGCGAACAGTTGATGGATCTCGTGTGGCACGAGGCGCTCGATTCGGCCGACCGCACGGTCGACACGCACATCAAGACGCTGCGCGCCAAGCTGCGCGCGATCGATCCCGAGCGCGACCCGATCCGCACGCATCGCGGGATGGGTTATTCGCTGCAACCGTAACGAGCGGCACCGCCCATGCATATCGGCCTGCGCATCTTCTTCGGCTTTTTCCTGATCGTCGGCCTGGCCGCGCTGATCACGCTGCGCGTGTTCGTGCAGGAGGTGAAGCCCGGCGTGCGCGAAGCGATGGAGGACACGCTCGTCGATACCGCGCAGGTGCTGGCGACGCTGGCGGCCGACGACATGGCGAACGGGCACATCGCCGACGGCACATTCGCGCGGCAACTCGGGAAACTGCACGAGCGCCCGGTCAGCGCGAACGTGTGGGGTATCCAGAAGAACGCGATCGGCTACCGCCTCTACATCACCGACGCGCACGGCATCGTGCGCTACGACTCGTCCGGCAGCGCGCTCGGGCAGGACTATTCGCGCTGGAACGACGTGTACCGGACGCTGCGCGGCGAATACGGCGCGCGCAGCACGCGCAGCGATCCGAACGACGACGGCAGCACCGTGATGCACGTGGCGGCGCCGATCCGGCGCGGCAACGAGATCATCGGTGTGCTGACGATCGCGAAACCGAACCAGACGGTCGCGCCGTTCATCGCGCGCAGCCAGCGCAAGATCATGCTGTACGGCGCGTTGCTGATGGGCGGCGCGATCCTGATCGGCGCCGCGTGCACGTGGTGGCTGGTGCTCGGGTTGCGGCGCCTGCAGCGCTATGCGCGCGCGATCGCGGCCGGCGAGCGCGCATCGATGCCGCTGCAGGGCGCGAACGAACTGGCCGAACTGGGGCGCGCGGTGGAAAGCATGCATCAGCGGCTGGAAGACCGCCAGTACGTCGAAACCTACATCCACACGCTCACGCACGAGATGAAAAGCCCGCTGGCCGCGATCAGTGGTGCGGCCGAACTGTTGCAGGAAGACATGCCGGTCGCGAACCGCCGGCGCTTCACCGAGAACATCCGCCGCCAGGCCGGCCGCCTCGAACAGATGATCCGCAAACTGCTCGCGCTGGCCGAGGTCGAGCAGAAGCAGCGCCTGTCGGTGCACGAGCCGGTCGCGCTGCGGCCGGTGCTCGAACAGCTCGTCGACGATATCGAGCCGCGCGCGCGGCAGCGCGGCGTGAGCCTGCGGATCGATGCGAACGATGCGGCCGATCCGGCGGTCGTCGACGGCGATCCGTTCCTGCTGCGGCAGGCGCTCGGCAACCTGCTCGACAACGCGCTGGATTTCGCGCCGCCAGGCAGCACGGTCCGGATCGCGCTCGAGCGGCAGCCGGCGGGGCGGGCGCACGTCGCGGTCGTGCGCGTCGACGACGACGGCCCCGGCGTGCCCGACTATGCGCTGTCGCGCGTGTTCGAACGCTTCTATTCGCTGCCGCGGCCCGACGGACAGGATCGCAGCACGGGCCTCGGGCTGTGTTTCGTCCGCGAAGTCGCGATGCTGCACCGCGGCCAGATCGCGCTCGCGAACCGCGCGGAAGGCGGCGCGTGCGCGACGCTCACGCTGCCGTCGGCCGGCTGACCGCGCTTCACGCTCGCCACACATTCGCTTCACGCCGGCTTCAATCGCCCTTCACCGGGGCCGCTCATGCTGAACGTACCTTCCACTCCGGTACCTGCCAGCAATGAATCGAGTCCTGTTGTTCAAGTCCATGATCACCGCGTTTCTCGCGCTGGCGATCCTGATCCCGCTGCAGATGGTCCAGAGCATCGTGCGGGAACGCGCCGATTACCGGCAGAGTGCGCTGCAGAGCATCTGGGCGAGCTACGCGGGGCCGCAGACGGTGACGGGGCCGGTGCTCGTCGTCCGTTACACTGAAGTCACGCGCGTGAGCGACGACGCGCGGGCCGGCGGCAAGGCGAAAACCAGCCTGAAAAGCGAGACGAAACGGCTGCTCGTGTTCCCGAAGACGCTGAAGGTCGACGGCACGCTGTCGGTCAGCGTGCGTTATCGCGGTATCCACAAGGCGCTCGTGTACGGGCTCGACAGCCGGATCACTGGCACACTGCCGCTGCCGGACCTGAAGAAGCTGCCGGAGGCCGACGGCCACGTGAGCTTCAAGATCGACGGCGCATACGTCGCGCTCGGCATCGGCGACTTGCGTGGGTTGAAGGCGCAGCCCGACCTGCGCATCGGCGGCAAGCGGATCGACGTGGAGCAGGGCACGCGGCTCGACAGCCTGCGCCAGGGCGTGCATGCGAACGTCGATCTCACGGCGCTGGCGGACGCAAACGCCGGCGCGACGGTCGTGCCGTTCAGCATCGGCCTGCCGCTCGCGGGCGCCGAATCGGTCGCGTTCGCGCCGGTGGGCGACCAGAACGACTTCTCGTTGAGATCGACGTGGCCGCACCCGAGCTTCGGCGGCGAGTTCCTGCCGGCGGAGCGCACGATCGATGCGCGCGGCTTCGTCAGTAACTGGCACGTGACGTCATTCAACACGAAGGCGCGCGAGCAAGTGGCGTCCGGCAACGGCGGGGGCGAGATCGAGATGGCGTCGGTATCGGTGATCGAACCCGTGAACGTCTATCTGCAGGCCGAACGCGCGACGAAATACGGTGCGCTGTTCGTGATGCTCACGTTCGCGAGCTTCTTCATGTACGAGCTCGTGAAGCGGCTGCGCATTCACCCGATCCAGTACACGCTGGTCGGCCTGTCGCTCGCGCTGTTCTTCCTGCTGTTGCTGAGCCTGTCCGAGCATATTGCGTTCGGCTATGCGTATCTCGCAGCAAGCGGCGCATGCATCGGGCTGCTCGGCTTCTACCTGTCGTTCGTGCTGCACAGCGTGAAGCGCGGCGCGACGTTCACCGTGCTGCTCGCGATGCTGTACGCGGCGCTCTACGGGCTGCTGCTGTCGGAAGACAATGCGCTGATGCTCGGTTCGCTGCTGCTGTTCGCGATCCTTGCCGGCATCATGACGCTCACGCGCCGCGTCGACTGGTATTCGCTCGGCGCCGCGTGGCAGCCGCTGGCCGACAAGCCGGGAGCGGTGAAGCCGGGCGCGCCGGCGAAGTAAGCGAGCGGGTGCAGGCAAGCGCGCGCGCCGGTCGGGAAAGCCGTGACCGGTGCGCGTTTTTACGCGGGCCCGGTGCCTTTCACGCGGCCCTCTCGGGCCGACGAAACCGCGCTAGCGGAATCTCGGCGATGGCTGCGATGTCGAGGCAGCGGCCGACGTGCGTTTGCACACAGGCCGATGCCTTTCACACGGCCCTCTCGGGCCGACGAAACCGCGCCAGCGGAATCTCGGCGATGGCCGCGATCTCGATCAGCAGGTCGGGATGGTAGAGACGTTCGACCTGGACGGTCGTCGTCACCGGATAGGGTTCGGCGAAGTAGGTCTTGCGGATGTCGCCGGCCTGCATGAACGCATCGATGTCGGTGGCGTAATGGACGAGCGAGATCACGTCGCGCATCTGTCCGCCCAGCGCGGCCAGCACGTAGCGGATGTTGTCGAGCGTTTGCCGGACCTGGGCGCGCATGTCGCCGGCGCCGACTGGCTGCCCGTCTCGGTCGAGCGCGACCTGTCCCTTCAGATGCACGATCCGGCCGTCGCCCTGGATCACGGCCATCGAAAACGCGCCGAACGGCGCCCAGACTTCCGGGGGATTCACGGCTTCGGCCATCGTGCGGCTCCTGTGGGGTCGAAATGGGCGAGCGCAGCGGCGTGCCGCATGCGGCGATCGCGCCATGACCGGCGCGTTCATCATCGACCGTGCCGGCCTGCCGAACGCGGCGGCGGCCCGGATCGCCCTATACTGACCACTCCACATTACCGGACCACGCCGTGCCGAACCAAGCTTCCGGAGATCCGTCCATCGACGATCCCCGCCCGACCCCGCCTGTCCAACCCGAACTGGAAGACTGCTGCAACAGCGGCTGCTCGCCGTGCGTCTTCGATCTTTACGACGAGGCGCTCGCGCGCTATCGCGTCGAACTGGCCGAATGGGAGGCGCGGCAGGCACAGCGCGAGCCTCACCGGTAAACCGGAGGAGGCGGCGAGCCGCCACGCCGCGCATGCGCCATGCCCGTTTCCGGGCCTGGATTGACGGTGCCGGCACCGTCGCACGTCAGCCGTCACGCATCCGCATGCAGCCGCCGATGCAGCGGCCCGAGCGCCATCGACAGCGCGACGCAGCCCAGCAGCACGATCGTCAGCGTGAACATCGACGCCCTGAAGCCCTGCACGTAATCGAGCGCGGCCGGATGCACGCCGAGCCGCGCGAAGAACACGCCGCCGATCGTCGCGGCACCGACCGCTGCGCCGATCTGCAGCATCGCGCTGACCATTCCCGACGCGACTCCCGCGCGGGCCGCATCGACTTCCGCGAGCACGATCCGCACGACCGACGGCAGCACGAGCCCTTGCCCGATGCCGATCGCCGCGATGCCCGCATAGAAGCCGGGCCCCGGCGCGCCGTCACGGGCGAGCGCGGCGGCGATCGCGACGCCGGCCGCGAGCATCGCGAAGCCGAGCGTGAGCACGCGATACCCGCCGAAGCGGGCGACGAGGCGCGTCGTCAGCAGCGGGCTCGCGAGGAAGCCGAGCCCGAGCGGCAGGATCGCGAACCCGGACGCGAGCGGCGACCAGTTCAGGCAGCCCTGCAGATAGATCCCGTAGCTCAGGAAGAACGCACTCAGCGTGTAGAACAGGAACGCGAGCAGGAGCCCGAGCGCGACGACCGGGTTGCGGAGCAGTCGCACGTCGAGCAGCGGATCGTGGCCGCGCGCGAGCCGGCGCGCTTCGACCGCCAGCAGCGCGCCGAGCATCGGCAGCGCGCCGACGCCGCACGCGATCATCCACAGCGGCCAGCCGGCTTCCCGACCATGCGTGAGCGGGTACACGAGCATCAGCAGGAACAGCGACATCAGCACCGTGCCCGGCACGTCGATGCGCTGGCCGCGCGGCGCGCGGTTTTCCGGGATGAAGCGCCAGCTGCCGATCAGCGCCAGGATGCCGATCGGCAGATTGACGAGGAAGATCGCGCGCCAACCGAGCCCGAACGGATGCAGGCTGATCAGCGCGCCGCCGCCAAGCTGGCCGATCACGGCCGCGAGGCCGAACGCGAACCCGTAGAAGCCCATCACGCGCACCTGTTCCTGCGGGCTGAACACGCTGCGGATCGTCGCGAGCACCTGCGGCGCGAGGATCGCGGCGAACAGGCCCTGCAGCACGCGGCCGCCGACGAGCACCGTGCCGTTGTCGGCGAGCCCGCACAGCGTCGACGCGAGCACGAAGCCGGCCATGCCGATCATGAACATGCGCTTGCGTCCGTACAGGTCGCCGAGCCGCCCGCCGGTGATCTGGACGACCGCGTTCGCGCATGCATAGGCCGACACGACGAGCTGCAACTCGGCCTGGCGCGCGCCGATGCCGTCGCGAATGGCCGGGAGCGCGAGATTCACGATGAAGTAGTCGAGCGGCGGCAGAATGGCGCCGACCAGCAGGACCACGAGCGCCCAGCCGTGATGGCTGCGCGGCGTCGCCGCGGCAGCGGCGCAGGCTGGTGCGCAGGGGGCGAGGGTGTTGTTCGTCATGGTGAAAGCAGATCCAAAGAATGAGGGCCCGATAGGCGATCGACGCAACCAGGCCGTTGACCCCTTATTCTGGGCATCGCCCATGGTTCGGAAAAGCGGGAAAGAGTGGTAGCATCCATCGGGTTAGTCGATGGATAAGGAACGACGATGCGCGGTTTCGACCTGGATCAGTTGCGTACTTTCGCGGCGGTCGCGGATGCGGGCAGCTTGACGGCCGCTGCACCGCGGCTGCACCTGTCGCAATCGACGGTCAGCGAGCAGGTGCGCAAGCTCGAATCGCGCGCCGGCGTGCCGCTGTTCGTGCGCAGCAAGCGCGGCGTCGAGCCGACGCCGGCCGGCGCGCGGCTGCTGCAGCATGCGCGGCGCATCGTCGCGCTGAACGAGGCCGCGTTCGACGAGCTGCGCGGGCAGGCGATCAAGGGCGAACTGCGCGTCGCGATCACCGATTACTACCGCACGAATGAAGTGGCGGGCATGCTGGCGCGGCTGCGGGAGTGCTACCCGCAGTTGAGCTTGCACGTCAGCGCGATGAAGAGCGCGGAGATCGAAGCGGCGCACGCACGCGGGCAGATCGATCTCGGCGTCGTGATGAACATGTCGAGCGGGCCGTTCCGGCCGGTGTCGGCCGACACGCGCTGGGTGCTGCGGCGCGAACCGCTGTCGTGGGTCGCGTCGCCCGCGCTCGCCGAGCAGTTGCCCGAGCCGCTGCCGCTCGTGCTGCTGCCGGACGACTGCATGATGCATCAGGTCGCGGTGCGCTCGCTCGACGAGCAACACACGCCGTACGTGCTCGTGCACAGCGCGTCGGGCGTCGCGGGGTTGCAGTCGATGCTCGCGGCGGGGCTCGGCGTCGGCTGCCTGTGCGCATCGGCGATCGGCGACGGCCTGATGCGGCTAGGCACGAAATACCGGCTGCCGCCGCTGCCGGACGCGGTGTTTTCGCTGACGCCGCCGTTGCCGGGCGAACGCGAGACCGTCACCCAGGCGCGCGAGGTGCTGTCGCGTCAACTGCTGATGTAAAACCATGTCGCGCGACACCGAGCGGCGCGTCAAGGGGCCACGGGCATGAACGACGAACTGAAGAACCAGATGGCCGCGAAGCTGCAGCATGCGCTGGAGCGCGTGGTCGATGAGCGTTCGCTGATTCATTTTTTGCGCGTGCTCGGCCATGACTGGCACACGGAGCGGCAGCTCGAGGCCGACGCGCCGCTGTCGCCATACGCCCATGCGGCGCTCGGCTGGGAAAACCGGTCGATCGGCGAATACCTGGAAGCGATGATCGACTGGGCCGAGGCGTCGGAAGAGGGGCTGCGCTTCTACGACGTGCCCGATAACCCGTGGGGGCGCATCGCGGACATCCTGTTCGCCGGGAAAATCTACGAATAGCGCGGCCCGCGCGATTCACGCCCACCGCTTTCTACTCGGCGACCTCACCGTCCGCATACGCCCGCAGCCCGTTGGCCAGCGCATCGAACACGGCCCGGCAGCGCGGGCTGGTCCGCAGGTCTTCGTGCATCACGACCCAGGTGTCCAGCCGCATCCCGAGCGCGTCCGGCAGCACGCGCACGAGCCGCGCGTTGCGTTTCGCGAGCGCCGACTGGCAGAAACCGATCCCGTAGCCGGCGCGGATCATCGCGAGCTGCGCGAGATTGCTGTCGGTACGCAGCGCGAACGCGTCGCGTTTCCACAGCGGCATGCCGCGCCCCGCCGAACGAATGAACGGCGTGACGGTATCGAAGCCGATCAGCGTGTGATGCGCGAGCGCATCGATCGTCGCGGGCGCGCCGTGGTGCGCCAGGTAATCGTCGCGCGCATACAGCCCGACCTCGATTTCGCCGACGTGTCGCGCGACGAGCGCGTCCTGCGCGGGCGGCGCCATCCGGACCGCGATGTCGGCCTCGCGCTTCAGCACGTCCTGGATGCGGTCGGTCGGCACCAGTTCGATCACGAGCCCCGGATGCTCGCGCCGCAACTGCGCGAGCATCGGCGGCAGCACCTCGACGGCGATCACGTCGCTGGCCGAGATCCGCACGATGCCGCGCACGCCGGCGCCGTGGCTGGCCGCCGCGCGCTCGAACGCGGCCGCCGCGCTGCGCAGCGCCTCCGCGTGACCGCGCAGCGCGAGCGCGGCCTCGGTCGGCAGCAGGCCCGACGGCGAGCGCGTGAACAGCGTCTGGCCGAACGCGGCTTCGAGCGCCGCGACATGGCGGCCGGCCGTCGGCTGCGTGATGCCGAGCGCGCGCGCCGCGCCGGACAGCGAGCCTTCCGTCAGGACCGCGAGGAAGGTGCGGTAGCGTTCCCAGTTCAGATCGATGGTCATACATAAATGTATAGCCGATCTGCCAGGTTCGGCAATTCCTTGATAGTCATCGGCGCGCCAGAATGCGTGTCGTGATGGTTCCATTCAAGGAGAGCGGCAATGATGGCAAACGCAGGCGGGACGCAACGGCAGGCCCTCGTGCTGGGCGCGAGCGGCGGGATCGGCGGGGAAGTCGCGCGGCAGTTGCGCGATGCGGGCTGGCAGGTGCG
This sequence comes from Burkholderia orbicola, assembly GCF_900100915.1. NCBI lineage: Bacteria > Pseudomonadati > Pseudomonadota > Betaproteobacteria > Burkholderiales > Burkholderiaceae > Burkholderia > Burkholderia orbicola. The sequence goes on from NZ_FNKW01000002.1 coordinate 2,794,382, forward strand.
CGCGCTCAAGCGCGGGCTCGATGCCGAAGTCGTGGAGCGCGACGGCATCGCATGGGTGCGCGGCGACGCGCTGGATCGTGATGCGGTGGTGCGCGCCGCCCGCGGCTGCAGCGTGATCGTGCATGCGGTGAACCCGCCCGGATACCGGAACTGGGCCACGCAGGTGCTGCCGATGATCGACAACACGATCGCGGCGGCCCGGGCCGCGCAGGCGACCGTCGTGCTGCCGGGGACGGTCTACAACTTCGGCGCCGATGCGTTTCCGGTGCTGCGGGAAGACGCGCCGCAGCATCCGGCGACCCGCAAGGGCGCGATCCGCGTCGAACTGGAGCGGCGGCTGCAGGACGCCAGCGCGCACGGCGTGCCGGCGATCGTCGTGCGCGCCGGCGATTTCTTCGGGCCGCAGCTCGGCAACAGCTGGTTCTCGCAGGGGCTGATCAAGGCGGGGCGGCCGGTCGCGGCCATCAGCGTGCCGAGCCGCGGCGTCGGTCATCAATGGTCGTATGTGCCGGACGTGGCCCGCGTGATGGTCGAGCTGATCGAGCGGCGCGAGACGCTGGAGCCGTTCGCGCGTTTTCATCTGGGCGGGCATTGGGATGAAGACGGCATGCAGATGGCGCTGGCCGTGCAACGCGTCGCGCAGCGGCACGGCATGCGACCGGCGCTGCGCGATTTCCCGTGGTGGCTCGTGTGGGCGGCTGCGCCGTTCGTCACGACGCTGCGCGAATTGCTCGAGATGCGTTACCTGTGGCGCGAGCCGATCCGGATGGACAACGCGCGCGTGACCGCGGTGCTCGGCCGCGAGCCGGTCACGCCGCTCGATACGGCAGTGGAGGCGACGCTGGCGGGGCTCGGGTGTCTCGGGTGAGCAACGGCGGGTAGCGCAGGCTGCGCCCCGGGCACGGAAGCGCGTCACGGCGAACCGAAGAAGCCCGGGGTCACAATTCTCCACATACCCGCGTGCGTCCGATGCGCATCATGTCAGTCGACACCGACAAGGTGAAAACGGGGGCGAGATGTTGCATTTCGGCTGGAAAGCGTCGGTTGCGGGGGCAATCATGTTCACATTGAGCGGGTGTACCAACCTCGCAGGTGTGCTGTACTGCGGCAACTCGCAGTTCAACTTCCCGGACTACCACTGCTTTGAGTCGTACAGGTAGGAACAGGCGCGACGACTGACGGCCGTCGTGCCCGCGTCCCGTGCGGTTTTCCGTTCGCGGTCAAGCCACGACCGGCAATACCTCGACCGCATAGCGATGCGTGAGGCTGCGTCCGAGCACCGGATCGTGCAGCTCCATCTCGAACGCATCGCCGTCGCCCATCGCGGCAATCGCGCCATGCACGGCGACGGTCCCGCCATACATCGCGCAGCGCGCGGGCATCGTGCGGCGATCGTCGAACCGGTGCCACAGCGCGTCGGGCGCGAGCAGGCCGCTGACCGCGCCGTGCTGGTATGCGCGCCGCTCGCCGTTGTGCGCGATCAGCCACGAACGCAGCTCGAGCGCATCCCAGTGATCGGCGACATCCGCATGACGCCATGCGTCGCGGCCGAGCGGCTTCGCGCACACCTGCTTCGACACGGCGACGCCGTACGCTTCGACTTCGCGATCCGTGTGATCGGAGCCGATCGTGACCAGCGTGCCGGCCGGGCTGTCGACCAGCACGCATTCGATCTCGCCGCCCGAGCGTGCGCCGAGCACGCCGATCGACGGCGCCTGCGTGAGCAGTGCGGACGACACGCGATAGAAGCACGGCGTGGTCGACGGCGGCGCGACGCCGAGCGCCGCGAGTTCGTCGATGTGCGCCTGGATCGCGGCCGGGTCGCGGCCGGCCCAGCCGGCGATCACGACGCGTTCGATGTCGACGTCGACGGCGGCCGGCGCACCTTGCAGGGAAATCACGTTGAACGACAGGGTTGGCATGCGGTTATCCGTTTGAAGTGCGAAGGAATGACTGGGCTGGCGGCGACGCTCAATCCTCGAGCGGCCGGTGCGCGGTCTCGCGCGCGGCGACGAGTGCGATCGACGTGACGACGAGCGCGGCGGTGACGTACAGCGACACGGCCGTCGTCGTGCCCGTCTGCCGGAACAGCGCGGCGATCACGAGCGGCGCGAAGCCGCCGCCGACGATGCCGGCGAGCGTGTACGCGAGCGACGAGCCCGCATAGCGCACGCGCGTCGGGAATTGTTCGGTCACGAACGCGCCCTGCGGGCCGTACATCACCGCATGGATCACGAGGCCGATCGCGACGGCCGCGACGATCGCCACGGGGCGCGCGGAATCGAGCAGCGTGAAGAACACGAACGCCCACACGATGCCGGCGATTGCGCCGGCGAGATACACGGGCCGGCGGCCGAAGCGGTCCGACAGCGCGCCGAAGAACGGCACCGCGAGTGCGTTGCAGGCCGTGCCGATCATCACGGCCGTCAGCGCGACGGGGCGCGACAGATGCAGCACGGTCGTCACGTAGGTCAGCGTGAACACGACGATCAGCGCATACAGCACGTCCGAGCCGATCCGCGAGCCGCCCGCGATCAGCAGGCGCTTCCAGTGGTACTTCAGCACGTCGGCGACGGGCACTTCGGCGGTTGCGTGCGATTCGGCGAGCTGCTCGAACTGCGGCGTTTCGTCGACGCCGCGCCGCACCCAGAAGCCGAACGCGACGAGCAGCGCGCTGGCCGCGAACGGCACGCGCCAGCCCCACGACAGGAACGTGTCGGACGTGGTCGACAGCGTGACGAGCGCGATGCAGCCGGTGCCGAGCAGCGTGCCGAACGACGGGCCGATCTGCGTCCACGATGCGGACAGCCCGCGCCGTTTCTGGTCGCCGTGCTCGACCGACAGCAGGACCGCGCCGGCCCATTCGCCGCCGAGCGCGACGCCCTGCACGAAGCGCAGCGCGACGAGCAGGATCGGGCTCAGGATGCCGGCCTGCGCATAGGTCGGCAGCGCGCCCATCAGCGCGGTCGTCACGCCCATCAGCACGAGCGTGAGCATCAGCACCGCGCGGCGGCCGATGCGGTCACCGAGGTTGCCGAACACGAAGCCGCCGAGCGGGCGCGACACGTAGCCGACCGCATAGGTCGAGAACGCGAGGATCGTGCCGGCCAGCGGATCGACCGACGGGAAGAACAGATGGTTGAAAACGAGCGCGGCGAGCGTGTTGTAGATCGTGAAGTCGTACCACTCGAGCGACGTGCCGATCATGCTCGCGGTCGCGAGTCGGCTGTTGCGGACACGGCGGGGCGCGTGGGCGGCGGGCTGGGCGAGAGTGCTCATGGTATCGGGCAGGTCGTGACGGATGACGGGATGAAACGCGGGGCCGGCGTGGGCGTCGGCGTCGGGCGTTCAGGCAGGCAGTGCGACGCCGGCGGCGGCCGGTTCGGCCGCGGCCTGGGCGTCACGATGCGTATCCGGCAGCGGGGCGGCGGCGCGCCACAGCAGATCGAAGGTGCGCACGTCGTCGTGCCCGGCGAGCGTGGCGGCTACGCGGCGCGTGGCTGCTGCGTCGCTGCCTTCGACCAGCACGAGCGCATCGGCGGCCGGGCTGGCCGCCGCCGCTGCGCCGATCGGCGCGGACAGGTCCGGCGACGTACGGAAGAGCCGCGCGGCGTGGATGCCCGGTTCGTGCAGCGCGGCGGCGAAGCGCGCGCGCAGGTGCGGCACGTCGATGCGGTCCGGCGGCAGCACGAACAGCGCGAGATGGGCGCCTTCGCCGTCGCCGGCCTCGATCGTCAGCTCGCCGACGCGCCGTTGCGTGCCCGTCATGCGCGCGAAGTTCGCGAGCGACCACGCGGTCTGCTGCGTGAACGCACGCCGGTACGCGTCGCCGCGGAATACGTCGAGCGTGTCCGTCACGTACAGCGCGAGATATCGGCGCGGGCCGCCGTCGGTCGCGCGAAAGCGCCGCGCATGCGTGAAGCCGGGAATCGCGACACGTTCCTGCATGTGCTCGCGGTCGTACCACGCGTTGAAATCGGCTTCGTGCGCGGGGTCGATATCCGTCCAGACGCAAAGCTGGCCGTGCGGAAGGGAAAGGCGGGTCATTGCGGGGTTCCTCGAGACGGGTAGGTCAGAAACCCCAGTGTCCCGAAGACGGTCCGCACCCGTCCAACAAGAAAACAAATTCGCGGTGAACAGGTTTTCTTATGAGCGGCGCGGACGGCGTTTCGCGGCGGGCGCGGCAGGCGCGGCGGTTTTCGGCGGGCGCTTCGCCTTTGCCGATGTGCTGTTCTTTGCCTCCGTCGCCTTGCGCGCGGGCGTTGCTTCGACGCGATCGGCGACGGCCGGGTTCGCGAGGTTCGCGGCGGCTGCCATCGCGCGTGCCACTTCGCTCGCGAGTTCCGCGATACGCGCGGCGACCGGCAGCCCCTGGCTGCGGTACGTCGCGACGAGCGGCAGCGCGGGGAATTCCGGCTCGACGTCGAGCAGTTCGAGCGTGCCTTCTTGCAACTCGCGCCCGATGATCGCAGGCGGCAGCGCGGCCACGCCGAGCCCGTCGGCGACGAGGCGGATCATCGCGGCGACCGACGTGATGCAGTTGATGCTGGCCGGCCGTTCGACGGCCGCGAACAGCCGCTCGATCGTCGCGTGCGGCCCCGAATGGCGCGAGAAACTGATGATCGGAAACCCGGCCAGGCGCACGACGTCGAGCGGCTGGCCGCCGAGCCCGAGGCGCGGGCTCGCGGCCCAGCGCACCGGGAATTCGCACAGCGGCAGGTTCGTGAAGTCCGGGCCCGGCACCGGGTCGGTCTGCAGGATCAGGTCGACGCCGTCGGTGCTGAGCAGGCGAATCAGATGCAGCGTCGTGTCGCTCGTGATCTCGACGTCGAGGCGCGGATAGCGCTCGCGCAGTTGCGCCATCAGCGCGGGAAACCAGCTGTGCACGATCGATTCGATCACGCCGATCCGGATCAGGCCCGCGTCGCTCGCCGCGTCGATGTCGCGCCGCATTTCGCCGTCGAGCCGCACGATCCGCTCCGCGTAGGCCAGCATGCGCCGGCCCGCGGGCGTGAGCGTGGCCGAGCGCGTGTTGCGGTCGAACAGGCGCACGTCGAACGCTTCCTCGAGCGAGGCGATGCGGCTCGACACGGCGGCCTGCGTCGTGTGCAGTTTCTCGGCCGTGAGCCGGAAGTTTTCCAGCTTCGCGAGCCAGACGAAGGTTTCCAGAAACCGGATGTTCATCGAATTCCGAACGGTGAGGCGGTGCCGGCGGCAGCGGCGGGATCGGTCGATGGTAGCGGATTTCCCGGGCAGGAAACGATCGGGCGACGCCGCGCGTGTCCGTGGGCGGGTACCGGTAGTCGCCCACGGACACGCTGCCCGCTCGATGTCTCCCGCGCGCGGCGTGCCTGCTGGCGTCAAAGCCGGTCGAACGCGAGCGTCGGTACGTCGACGACCATCGCGCCGCCGTCCGCGACGAGCGTCGCGCCGGTCACGAAGGAGGCGTCCGGCGACGCCAGGAACGCGCAGACGGCCGCGATCTCGTCGGGATCGGCCGCGCGCCGCAGCGGCACGTCGGCGCTCACGCGGGCATACGCGCCGTCGAGCGAATCGCCGTGCGCGGCCATCAGCGGGGCCATTTCCGCATCGGCCATCGGCGTGCGGACCCAGCCCGGGCAGACGGCGTTCGCCCGCACGCCGTGCGGGCCGTAGTCGCGCGCGAGCGATCGCGCCAGCCCGAGCAGTGCGTGCTTGCCGACCGTGTAGCCGCATACGCCGGGGCCGGCCGCGAGCGCCGCGATCGACGCGACCAGCACGATATTGCCGCGCTGCGCGATCAGGTCGGACAGGCACGCACGCGCGCTGACGAACGCGGTGTCGAGGTTCGCGTGCATCGCGTCGCGCCATTGCGCGTCGTCGGTTTCGTCCGCGCGGCCGATGCCGTGGCCGCCCGCACACGCGACGAGCGCGTCGACGCGGCCGAAGCGTTCGGCGATGCGCGGCAGGAAGCCGGCCCAGTCGGCGGGGTTCGCCGCGTCGCCGGCCAGCGCGAGACCGCCCGTTTCGGCAGCCAGTGCATCGAGCGGCGCCTGGCGGCGCCCGATCAGCACGACGCGGTCGCCGCGGCGGGCGAAGCGGCGTGCGCATGCGGCGCCGATGCCGGTGCCTGCGCCGGTGATCGCGATCGTGCAGGGTGGCGGGTGCGTCATGTCGTTCTCCGGAAAGGGGGCGTTCCGGCCACTTTAGGCGGCGCCGGCGCGCGCCGGTATCCGCCGAAAGGATGAACGCGGGCCGTCCGGATGGCCAGGTGCGGCGGCCGTGGCCCATTTTGCAAAGGCTGACGATGTCTGACGCCGAATCGCTCTATCCTCCACATTTTTGGGATAAGCCACGAAAGCCCGGCAAAATAGTGCGAGCGGGCGCTTGCAACGACGCGCGGCGCGTCGGCCAGCCGATTCCGTCGTAAGAATGGCGCGGCCGGCGAAGGCGCGGCCAGCAAAGGCGCGGCAGGCCGGATCGGCGCGAGCGGGCGTCCGACACACAGGTAGCGCATCCGCCGACGGCTCATGTCGCCCCGGCGTATCGCCCGGTTGCGCGCTGGCGCGGCCGGACCATCGACAAAAGAACAGGGAGGGGCCGGCAATGAGGCTGGACGACGAAAGAGAAAGCGCCAACGTCGAGGATCGACGCGGTGGCGGAGGGTTCGGCGGTGGGCGCGCGACGATCGGCATCGGCACGATCGTGGTCGCGCTGGCCGCCTCGTATTTCTTCGGGATCGACCCGCGCGTGGTGCTCGAAGGCGCGTCGGCGCTGCAGGGCCGGCAACAGCAGGCGCAGCCCGCGCCGACCCAGCACCAGGGCGCGCCGGCGAACGATCCCGGCGCGGTGTTCACGCGCAAGGTGCTCGGCAATATTGAACGCACGTGGACGGGCGTGTTCAACACCCAGCTGCACGCGCAGTACCAGCCGCCGAAGCTCGTGATGTTCACGAACTCGACGCCGACCGCGTGCGGCACCGGCCAGACCGCGATGGGGCCGTTCTACTGCCCGGGCGACCGCAACGTGTATATCGATCTCGGCTTCTACGACGAGCTGCGCAAGCGTTTCGGTGCGGGCGGCGATTTCGCGCAGGCCTACGTGATCGCGCACGAAGTCGGCCATCACGTGCAGAACCTGCTCGGCATTGCCGACAAGGTCGACGCCGCGCGCCGGCGCTCGAGCCAGGCGCGCGCGAACGCACTGTCGGTGCGGATGGAGCTGCAGGCCGACTGCTTTGCCGGCGTGTGGGCGAACAACGCGCAGCGCGCGAACCAGCGGCTGATGGAGCCGGGCGATTTCGAGCAGGGGCTGAAGGCGGCTGCTGCGATCGGCGACGACCGGCTGCAGCAGCAAGGGCAGGGCTACGTCGTGCCCGAAAGCTTCACGCACGGCACCAGCGAGCAGCGCGTGTACTGGCTGCGGCGCGGGATGGAGTCGGGCGAAGTGAGCGCCTGCGACACGTTCGCCGCGAACGCCCGCTGAAACGAGGCGCGCGCACCGCCGCGCGCCGGCATCGTCCCGCCTGAACCGGCCACCTGGCCGGCCCGGGACGATTTGCCGATTCGTGCTCACCGGCGCTTTTCGGCGCCGGTAGGCTGGCCCGGACTTCGAGATTCGATGCGTCCATCCGCCAGCCGATTTCCCATGCCGACCTTGTCCGTTCCCGCCGACCACGCTCCCGCCGACTGGCAGCGCGCGCTGCACGCGTGCGTGGATGCGTTCGACGCGTTCGCGAGCCCGTCCGCGATCGTGTTCTATCGGCTCGACCAGAGCGGCGAGCCGGCCGATTTCGAGCTGTTCGGGATGCCGGAATCGATGCACCGTACCTATGTTGCCCGCTACCGGATGCTCGATCCGCTGCATCCGTCGCGTTGCGCGGCGGGCGACCGCGCGGTCGTCACGCTCGCGTCGCAACTGCCTGACGAACGACGCGCGGCGTCCGCGTACTGGACCCGTTTTCTGCGGCGGCACGACGTGGCCGACGTCGTCGAGATCTGGCTGCGCGACGACGCAGGCCGCACGGTCGGCGCGTTCTCGCTGCTGCGCTTCGGCATCGGCGAAGCGAACGGCAACGGCACCGCGGGACGGTTCGCCCCCGGCGAGATCGATGCGCTCGCGCGGCTGCAGCCGGTCGCCGAAGCGGCGCTGAGCCCGCTGCTGCGCGCGCGGCGCGGCATCCACCGGATCGGTTGCGAGGAACGGCTGACCTACCGCGAGGAGCAGATCGCGCGGCTCGTGCGCGACGGCCGCTCGAACAAGGAGATCGCGCGCGACCTCGCGCTCGGGCCACCGACGATCAAGACGCACCTGATGCGCATGTACCGCAAGCTCGGCGTGTCGAACCGTACGGAGCTGGTCGGCGCGTTGTTCCTGTAAGTTTTCCCTGTCCGCAATCCCGCCGCGTCATTCGTCGGACGATAACGCGGCGTTCGTCCGTCGCGACGCCATGCTTGCGCGCGTCCGGCTCACCCGCATCTGATTCCCCCACGCGCTGCCAATTTGCGCTCACCGGGCGCGATTCCTCGTCGCTACAGTGGTCCGACGCCCGCGTGCCTCGGCGGCACGCGGTCCAGCCACGACAATCAACGAGACGCCCATGAGCAACACGAACTTCGTCGCCGTCAGCGACACCGTGCGCACCTTCGTTGCGCGCGATTTCGGCCTCTTCATCGACGGCGCCATGCAGCCGGCGCACGCGGCAGCGCGCGTCGACGTGTACGACCCCGCCACGGGCGAGCGGCTCGCGACCGTCGCCGATGCCGATGCGCACGACGTCGACCGCACGGTCGCCAGCGCGAAACACGCGTTCGACACGCGCGTCTGGAGCGGGCTGCGGCCGGCCGACCGCGAACGCATCCTGCTGAAACTCGCCGACCTGATCGAAGCCGACGCCGAAACGCTCGCGCAGCTCGAAACGCTGAACCAGGGCAAGTCGATTCACGTGTCGCGCGCGGTCGAAGTCGGCGCGAGCGTCGAATACGTGCGCTACATGGCCGGCTGGGCGACCAAGATCACCGGCCAGACGCTCGACGTGTCGATCCCGTTCCCGCCCGGCGCACGTTATACGGCCTATACGCGCAAGGAGCCCGTCGGCGTGGTCGCCGCGATCGTGCCATGGAATTTCCCGCTGATGATCGCGGTGTGGAAGCTGATTCCCGCGCTCGCGGCCGGCTGCACGATCGTGCTGAAGCCGTCGCCGGAAACCCCGCTCACCGCGTTGCGCCTCGCCGAACTGGCACGCGAAGCCGGCGTGCCGCCCGGCGTGTTCAACGTCGTCACGGGCGGGCGCGTCTGCGGCGCGGCGCTCGCGAGCCACCCGTCGATCGCGAAGATCTCGTTCACCGGCTCGACCGCGACCGGCAAGCTGGTCGGCGCGGCGGCCGTGCAGAACATGACGCGCTTCTCGCTGGAGCTCGGCGGCAAGAACCCGATCGTGATGCTCGACGACGTCGACGTCGCGCAGGCGCTCGACGGCGTCGCCGCCGGCGCGTTCTTCAACCAGGGGCAGGTGTGCGCGGCCGCATCGCGCATCTATGTGCATCGCAGCAAGTTCGCGCCGCTCGCGGACGGCCTCGCGGGCGTCGCGCGATCGATGAAGCTCGGCGCGGGCCTCGACACCACCGCGCAGATCAATCCGCTCGTGTCCGCGCAGCATCGCGACAAGGTGGTCCAGCACATCGAAGGCGCGCGCCGCGCGGGCCTCACGTTCCTCGCGGGCGGCACGCCGGCCGACGATCTGCCCGGCTATTACGTGAAGCCGGCCGTGATCGCCGATCCGCACCCGGACAGCGCGATCGTGCGCGACGAGGTATTCGGCCCGGTGATCGTCGTCGTGCCGTTCGACGACGCGGCCGACGCGGTGCGCCTCGCGAACGCGTCGCCGTACGGCCTCGCCGCGAGCATCTGGAGCAACGACCTGAAACGCGTGATGAACCTCGTGCCGCAGATCGAGGCCGGCACGGTGTGGGTGAACTGCCATATCCCGCTCGATCCGTCGATGCCGTTCGGCGGCTACAAGCAATCGGGCATCGGTCGCGAATTCGGCCAGTACGCGATCGAAGGCTTCACCGAAACCAAATCCGTCTGCATCGCGCATTGACGCGCGATTCGCGAACCCGATTCAACCGATCCGACAGTGGAGATTGCAATGAGCTACAACGAAGCGAAGTTCTGGCACCCGATGCTGCACCCGAACGAAATGAAACAGCGCAAGCCGATCCGTATCGTGCGCGGCGACGGCTGCTACGTGTTCGACGAACAGGGGCGCAAGCTCGTCGACGGCGTCGCGGGCCTGTGGAACGTGAACGTCGGCCACAACCGCCAGGAAGTGAAGGACGCGATCGTGCGTCAGCTCGACGAACTCGAATATTTCCAGCTGTTCGACGGCATTTCGCATCCGCGCGCCGAGGAGCTGTCGAAGAAGGTGATCGACATGCTGGAGCCGGAAGGGATGCGCCGCGTGCTGTACAGCTCGGGCGGGTCGGACTCGATCGAGACCGCGCTGAAGATCGCGCGCCAGTACTGGAAGGTGCGCGGCCAGGCCGACCGCACGAAGTTCATCTCGCTGAAGCAGGGGTATCACGGCACGCACTTCGGCGGCGCATCGGTGAACGGCAATACGGTGTTCCGCCGCAACTACGAGCCGAACCTGCCCGGCTGCTTCCACGTCGAGACGCCGTGGCTGTACCGCAACCCGTTCACGCAGGACCCGGAGGAACTCGGCCGGATCTGCGCGGAAATGCTCGAGCGCGAGATCCAGTTCCAGAGCCCCGATACGGTCGCCGCGTTCATCGCGGAGCCGATCCAGGGCGCGGGCGGCGTGATCGTGCCGCCGGCCAATTACTGGCCGCTGGTGCGCGAGGTGTGCGACCGCTACGGCGTGCTGCTGATCGCCGACGAAGTCGTGACGGGCTTCGGCCGCAGCGGCAGCCTGTTCGGTAGCCGCGGCTGGGGCGTGCGCCCGGACATCATGTGTCTCGCGAAGGGGATTTCGTCGGGCTACGTGCCGCTCGGCGCGACGGTCGTGAACGCGCGGATCGAGGACGCGTTCGCCGCGAATGCCGATTTCGGCGGGGCGATCATGCACGGCTACACGTACGCCGGCCATCCGGTGGCATGCGCGGCCGCGATCGCGAGCCTCGACATCGTTGTGAAGGAGGATCTGCCGGCGAATGCGGCGAAGCAGGGCGCGTATCTGCTCGAAGCGCTGCAGCCGTTCGCGGAACGCTTCGCGGCGGTCGGCGAGGTGCGCGGCAAGGGGCTGATGCTCGCGCTCGACCTCGTCGCGAACAAGGACACGCGCGAGCCGATCGATCCGCTGTCGGGCTATGCGAACGCCGTCGCGGAAGTCGCCCGCGAGAACGGCGTGCTGGTGCGCCCGGTCGGCACGAAGATCATCCTGTCGCCGCCGCTCGTGATCCAGCGCGAACAGCTCGACCGGATCGTCGACGCGCTCGCGGCCGGCTTCGAGGCTGTCCCGTTCGCATGACGGCGAAGCCGCGATGGAGGGTAAACGCCGTCGCGGATTTGCCGATTTGCGCTATGACCGGATTATTTTGCCTGCGTATTTTTTCGACATCGGATCACGCCGTGATCGACAGGGGACCCGGGCATCGAAGCGCTGAAGCACCGCCCGGGGCCGACCGCATAGCATCTGGCCCCGGCTGCTGACGAAGCGCCGGTTCGGGCCAACCTACGAAGGAGACAACGATGTCGGGATGGTCGGGAATGACCGGCGCCGCGGGCGATACGCCCGCCGGCTCGCCGGCTGAAGCGGGCGGCGGCACCGCGTTGAAGGCGGGCGCGGTCGGTTTTCCGACCGCGCTGGCGAGCGCCGTTGGCCTCATCATGGCGAGCCCGGTGATCCTCACCGCGACGTCGGGCTTCGGGATGGGCGGCTGGGCGTTCGCGGTCGCGATGATCATCGCGTTCGTGATGATGCAGGCGCAGGCCACCACGTTCTCCGAAGCCGCCGCGATGCTGCCGACGGCCGGCTCGGTTTACGATTACCTGTCGTGCGGGCTCGGCCGCTTCTGGGCGATCACCGGCACGATTTCCGCCTATTTCCTCGTGCACGTGTTCGCCGGCACCGCGGAGACGATCCTGAGCGGCATCATGGCGCTCGTGAACTTCGAATCGCTGAACGCCGCGTTCGAGAAGCACAACAGTTCGTGGCTGGTCGGCGTCGGCCTCGTGGTCACGTTCGCGATCACCAACATCATCGGCATCAAGGTGTTCAGCAAGCTCGAGATCGTGCTGACGGCCGGCATGTGGCTGTCGCTGATGATCTTCGGCATCCTCGGGCTCGCGGCCGCGCCGGCCGTGCATCTCGACGGCTGGTTCGGCGGCTCGGAGGTCGGCACGTCGATCCCGGCCGTGCTGTCGCTGGTCGGGATGGCGATGTTCATGTTCGTCGGCTGCGAATTCGTCACGCCGCTCGCACCGGAAATGAAGGCGCCGGGCCGCACGATCCCGCGCGCGATGGCGCTCGGCCTCGTCGGCGTCGCGATCTGCATGTTCCTGTACGGCGCGGCGATCCGTCGCCAGGTCGCGAACGTGCCGGTGAGCCCCGACGGCCTCACGCACCTGCTCGACACACCGGGCGCGATTCCCGCGTTCGCGCTGCAGGTGCTCGGGCCGTTCGGGCGGATCTGGTTCGGCATCGCGTTCCTGTGCGCGGGCGCCGCGACGATCAACACGCTGATGGCCGGGCTGCCGCGTATCCTGTACGGGATGGCGATCGACGGCGCGCTGCCGCGCTGCTTCGCGTACCTGCATCCGCGTTTCAAGACGCCGGTGGTCGGCATCGTCGCGTCGGCGATCGTGCCGATCTTCCATGCGTGGCTGATCAACGGCAATCTCGACAGCATCCTGCACCTCGTGCTCGCCGCGACCTGCGCGTGGGGTACCGCATACCTGCTCGTCACCGCGTCGGTCGTGATGCTGCGCATCCGCCGCCCGGACCTGCCGCGGCCGTACCGTTCGCCGCTGTTCCCGCTGCCGCAGATCGTGTCGAGCGTCGGCATCGTGCTCGCGATCTGGTACATCACGCCGCCCGGCATGAACCCGCGCGACATCTACGTGCCGTTCGGCGCGATGCTCGGGCTCACCGCGCTGTACGCGCTGTTCTGGACGCTGGTCGTGCAGCGCCGGCATCCGTTCAGGCCGGTGCCGGTCGAGGACGTGCTGCGCAACGAGCACGTCGCGTCGTGAAGGCCGCGCTCGCCCGCTGGCGCGCGGCGCCCGCTGCGCCGCCGCCGGGCCATCGGCCCGGCGCGATCGCCGCGCGCGTGCTCGCCGACCTGCGGGCCGTGCGCGATGACGACGGTGCTGGCGGCGTCGGCGGCGTTGGCGGTGCCACGGCGCGGTTGCCGAATGGCGTGCGCGTGCGCGTCGACGAGCGCGTCGAGCGTCAGTTCCTGATGCATACGGTCAGCGTGAAGGTGACGGTGGCCGCGAACGGTCCGGCCGTACAGGGCAGTGCGCGCGTGCGGCAGACCGGCTGGCTGCGCCGTACCGGCATCGCTGCGGTGCTCGCGCCCGGATGCGATCCCGCCTTCATCGACACGCTGGCCGCGCTGCTTGCCGACCCGGCGCTGGCCGACGCGCTGCGGCCGCTGCACCTGACCGACTGCGTGATCGACGCGCACGACGGCGACGCGCGCGACGGCCGCTGGACGCTCGCGATCGTGCCGTTCGGCGGCAGCGAGGTCGTCAACCGGATGCCGTCGTTTCGGCGCTATGTCCGGCTGATCGACGAGCAGGTCGCGGCGCTGTCGGCGGCCTGTCTTGCGTTCGAAACCGCACTACGCGGGATTTTGCGAGGGTAAGCTGTGGCGATGCGTGCCGCGCGAACCCGGCGGGCGCATCCAGGAATCAGGGTTTTACCGGAGATGCCGATGCTGTTCCAGTCACGCTCACACGAAGACGTGCACGATCACGGGCTCGCGATCGCGGGCTGGCATCAGGTGTACCGCCAGATGACGCCGGGCCGCTTCAAGGGCACCGTCACGCAGGTGCTGTACGACGATTTCCACTTCTTCCGCGAGACGACCAACCGGCGTGTCGCGCAAACCGGGCTTGCGCCGGCCGGGCGCACGTCGCTCGCGGTACCGTTGTCCGTGCCCCTCGCGGGCACGTTCCAGGGCCAGCCGGTCGACGGCTATGCGCTGCTCGCGCTGCGCGCCGGCGAGGATTTTGAATTCCACACGCCGGAAGGGATGGGGCTCGTCGGGATCAGCGCGTCGTCCGACATGGTCGACGAGCTGTGCGAGGCCGAATTCGGCGCGGCCGGCGCGCGCAGGCTGCGGCACGTGACGCGGCTGTCCGACGCGCAGGGCGTCGCGCTCGGCGTGCGGCTGTCGGCCCTGATCGACGATGCCCAGCGCAACCCGGGCTGCCTCGAATACGCGGCGACCCGCAAGATGTTTCGCGACGCGATGCTCGGCATGTTCCTCGATGCGCTCGAACAGGGGATCGGCGTCGAGCGCCGCGACATCACGCACGCGACCTACAGCGATATCGTGAGCCGCTGCGAGAAGCATCTGCGCGACCGTCCCGAAGAACCCGTCACCGTGCTCGAACTGTGCCGCGCGCTGCGCTGCAGCCGCCGCACGCTGCAAACGAGCTTCCAGCGCGTGGCCGACGTCACGCCGGTCGGCTACCTGCGCACGATCCGGCTGAACGCGGTGCGGCGCCTGCTGCGCACGACGTCGGCGCAGCAACTCGGCGTCGGCGAAGCCGCCGCGAGCTGGGGCTTCACGCATCTCGGCTATTTCGCGCGCGAGTATCGCGACCTGTTCGGCGAACTGCCTTCCCAGACGACGCGTCCCGAATGACGCATCCGCATTGCGACGGCGCCGCCGGGCATCGTCACGGGCCGCACCCCTCACCGTTTGCCGATTTGCGATAGAGGTCCGGAATTTTCGCTGGATAAAGTCCTGTCACCCATATCGACAACACATTCGGTTTGCATTGCGAATCGATGATCACAGAGGGGCGGGACATGAAGAACGGACGACGACTGACCGCGGCCGCGGCCATGCTGGGCTGCCTGCACGCACATGCGCAGACTTCGGGGAGCGTGACGCTGTACGGTACCGTGGATACCGGCATCATCTATTCGACGAACCAGCAGTTCACGCGCGCAGACGGCAGCACGGGCGGCGGCCATGCGTGGCAGATGGGCGGCGGCAACCTGGTGCCTTCCCGCTTCGGCTTCCAGGGCGCCGAGCCGCTCGGCGGCGGGCTCGATGCGGTGTTTACGCTCGAGCAGCAGTTCCTGTCCGCGAACGGGCAGGCGCTGCAAGGCGGCACCGCATTCAGCCGGCAAGCGTGGGTCGGGCTGCGCCAGGAGGGGATCGGCACGCTCGGCCTCGGCCGCCAGTACGACTCGTACACCGACATGCTCGGCGCATACGTGTCGAGCAACAACTGGTCGACGCCGTACGGCTCGCATCTCGGCGACGTCGACAACCTGAATGCCGCGTTCAACTTCAACAATGCGGTGAAGTTCACCAGCGCCGATTTCAACGGGCTCACGTTCGGCGGCACGTTCAGCTTCGGCGGGCAGGCCGGCGATTTTTCCGCGAAGCGCGGCTATGCGGTGGCCGCGACGTACACGCGCGCGCCGGTGGCCTTCTCGGTCGGCTACCTCGACCTGCACCAGCCGCTCGACGCGGCGCTCGGCGGCGCGAGCGGCTATATCGGCGATTTCGCGTGCAGCAACCCGGGCGCGATGTACTGCCTGCTGCAGGATGCCGGCTCGATGCGCGCGTTCGGCGCGGGCGGGTCGGTCACGTTCGGCGCGGCGACGGTCGCGCTGACCTACACGCATACGCGGCTCGGCGACAGCCGCTATTTCTCGACCGCCGCGCAGCCGCGCACGCAGGCGTTCACGTTCGACATCGGCGAGCTGAACGTCACGTACATGTTCACACCGGCGCTGCAAGGCGGCGTTGCGTACATCTTCAACGCCGCGCATACGGACGGACGCGGCACGACGCGCTTCCACCAGGTGAACGTCGGCGCGAACTACAGTCTGTCGAAGCGCACCGCGCTGTATGCGGTCGCGATCGGCCAGGTCGCGAGCGGCACGGGGCTCGGCACCGATGCGGACGGCAACGCGGCGAACTATGCGCAGATTCCGGTGCTCGCGAACAGCAATTCGAGCCGGCAACTGGCGGTGATGGCGGGGATTCGTGTGAACTTTTGACTCGGACCGCGGGCAGGGGCGGCACGTCGGTCGCGTGCCGCCGCGCGGCCCTCGCGCCCATGGCTCGGCGCCGGTCGATTGCTGGAAAGCGATGCTTGAAAAAAGCCGCCCGTATGCTTGACTGAATGGACCCGGATTGACGGAATCCGTGCGTCGAGTTGCCCGGCTTGCGGCTTGCCACAATACCTTCACGATCTGCGTGAACAATGGCGACGCTTCATGCGACCCGACCTGTCGCCGGCGTTGCACACGTGTGCAACGCACGAATGTTCCGCTCCATCGCCGATCGAGAGAGACCACATGACCCTGCTGAGCCGCCTGCGCGCGCTGTCCGCCGCCGTTGCGCTATCCGTTGCCGCCACGCACGCTTTCGCGGCGGATCTCGTCATCGCAGGCCGCGACGACATCTACGGCAAGGGGCTGGCCGACGCCGTCGCCGGCTTCAACAAGCTGCATCCGGGCACCGAGATCGAGCTGCTCAAGCTGCCGAACGCGAACCTGTACCAGAAGCTGAAGCTGTCGATGCGCGAAGGCACCGGCGCGTACGACCTCGTGATGATGGACGACACGTGGGCGCCGGAATTCATCGGCAACGGCTGGCTGAAGCCGCTGCCCGCGTCGCTCGCGGACGCCGATCTCGTGCCGTCCGCCGTCGCGCTCGGCCGTAACGCGGCCGGTGCGCTGTACGCGCTGCCGATCGTCGGTAACGTCGAGATGTTCGCGTACCGCAAGGATCTGCTCGCGAAGTACAAGCTGCAACCGCCGCGCAACTGGGACGACGTGCTGAAGATCGCGCAGACCGTCGGCGGCGCGGACAAGAGCGTGTCGGGCGTCGTGTTCCGCGGCACGAAGGGCAACCCGGTCGTGACGGGCTTCCTGCCGATCCTGTGGGCGTATGGCGGCGACGTATTCGATCACGCCGGCAACGTGACGATCGATTCGCGCGAAGCGCAGGCCGCGCTGAAGACGTTCCTCGCGCTGAAGGCGTTTGCACCGAAGGACGTCGACGTGTACGGCGCGGCGGAAGTACGCGACGCGCTGCAACGCGGCACGGCCGCGCAGTCGATCGAGGTGTGGCCCGCCTGGGTGCCGGCGCTCGATGACGCGAAGCAGTCGCGCGTGGTCGGGCAGATCGCGCTGCAGCCGCCGCCGGGGCAGACCGCGGGCCCGGCGCCGATGCTCGGCATCTGGCAGATGGGCATTCCGAAGGACGCGCCGCACGTGAAGCTCGCGCAGGACTTCCTCGCTTACCTGACCGCACGCGATACGCAGACGCGCCTCGCCGGCATCGGCATTCCGCCGACCCGCCGCAGCGTGTTCAACGATCCGGCGCTGGTGCGCCAGTATCGCTGGTATCCCGATCAACTGAAGGCGCTCGAGGCCGGCCGTGCGCGGCCGCGCGTGACGGACTGGCAGCAGGTCGAGAGCATTCTCGGCGATCAGCTTCAACTCGCGCTGACGGGGCAGGCCGCGCCCGACGCCGCGCTGCGCCAGGCGCAGCAGAAGATCGCGCAGGCGACGGCCGCGGCCGGCAAGTGATCGCGCACGTCGATCCATCGGCCGGAGGCCGCGCATGAAAGCGTTCGGCCGCAGCCTGCCGTTCGTCGCGCTGCTCGGGCCCGCGCTGCTGGTGCTCGCCGCGCTCGCGCTGTATCCGGTCGCGCAGGTGCTGATCGACTCGTTCTGCCGGGTCGATTACTCGGCCGGCCGCCGCGCGTTCGCGGGGCTCGCGAACTATCGCGCGGTGCTCGGCGACGACGCGTTCGCGGCCGGCTTCGGCAACACGCTGCGCTTCACGATCGTCGCGTCTCTCGCCGAAGTCGCGCTCGGCTTCGGCCTCGCGCTGCTGTTCGTGCGCGCGTTTCCGGGTCGCCGCATCGCGCTGCCGCTCGCGATCCTGCCGATGATGCTGTCCACGCTCGTGTGCTCGGCGATCTGGCGCAACTGGCTGAACTTCGACGGATTCCTGAACGCGCTGCTCGCGGCGTTCGGCATCGAAGGCGTGCGCTGGCTGTCCGACCCGCATCTCGCGTTGTGGTCGCTCGCGCTCGTCGACGTGTGGCAGTGGACGCCGATGGCGTTCCTGATCGTGCTGGCCGGGCTGCAGTCGATCCCGCAGGAGCTGTACGAAGCCGCGCGCACCGACGGCGCGAGCGAATGGCAGTGCCTGCGCGACATCACGCTGCCGCTCGCGGCGCCGCAGATCGGCCTCGCGCTGCTGCTGCGCTCGATCGACACGTTCAAGCTGTTCGACAAGGTCTATGCGCTGACGGGCGGCGGCCCCGGCAATGCGACGCAGACACTGTCGACCTATATCTACGACACGGGCTTCCGCTTCTTCAACGTCGGGCCGGCGAGCGCCGCGTCGGTGCTGATGCTCGCGGCGTCCGCGCTGCTGGTCTCGGGGTACGTATGGCAGACGGTTCGCAAGCGGCGCGCATGACGACGCGATCGGCGGGTATCCCGCGCGCCCGAACGGGCGTCGCATTCGGTCACGCGATGCCGTGGGCGCTGCGCGTCGTCGCGCTCGCGCTGTTGCTGCTGCCGTGCCTGTGGATGGCCGGCGCGGCCTTCATGCCGACGCTCGAACGCCTCGATCATCCGTTGCGGATCTGGCCGGCCGCGCCGACCTTCGAGCATTTCGCGTCGGTGTGGGCGAACGGGATCGGCGCGCCGCTGTTCAATTCGTTGCTGGTCGGCTTCGGCACGACGCTGCTCGCGCTGGCGCTCGCGTTTCCGGCCGCGTACGCGCTCGTGCGGCTGCGGTTTCCGGCGCGGCTCGACCTGCTGTTCCTGGTGCTCGTGCTGGCGCTGAAGCTGATGCCGCCGATCACGATCGCGGTGCCGCTGTTCGCGCTCGCGAAGCGGCTGCACCTGCTCGATTCGACGCTCGGCCTGATGCTCGCGTATCAGATCTACGCATTGCCGATGGCGATCTGGATGCTGCTCGCGTTCGTGCGCGACGTGCCGATCGAATACGAGGAAGCAGCGTGCATCGACGGCGCGGGGCTCGCGCGGCGGCTCGTGCAGATCGTGCTGCCGCTGTGCGCGCCGGGGCTGATCGCGACCGCGATCTTCGTGTTCATCGCCGCATGGAACGAATTCCTGATCGCGCTGCTGTTCGTGTCGACGCCGAGCCGTTTCACGCTGCCGCTCGCGATTGCCGGCTACGTGACGGAGAACGGCATCGACTGGGGCGACCTGATGAGCGCGGGGCTGATGGCGTCGCTGCCGACGCTCGCGGTGGCCGGCTATGTGCAGCGCTACCTGTTGCGCGGCTTCGCCGGCGGGCTGAAGTGATGCGCGGCGTGGCCGCGCCCGATGCTGCGCCATCACGCGCAACTGTCCCGCACCACCTGCGTGATCGGCACGACGCGCGTGCGCGACGGGCCGTCGAACGTCTGCATCCGGTCGGCGAGCAGGTCGATCGCCGCATGCGCGAGGCCGCGCGTGTCCTGTCGCAGCGTCGTGAGCCGATACGCATCGTATTCGGCGGCGGGGATATCGTCGAAGCCGATCACGCGCAGGTCGTCCGGCACGCGCAAGCCGAATTCGCCACGCGCGACGTCGAGCACGCCGAGCGCGAGCAGGTCGGACGAGCAGAACACGCCGTCGGGCCGCTCACTCGCCGCGAACAGTTGCCGCGCTGCGTCGATTCCGCTGGCATGCGTGTCGGACGGTGTGTCGATCACCTGCGCGAGCGTCGCATCGAATGCGTCGCCTTGCCCGATCGCCTGCTCGAACGCCGCGGCGCGCGACCGCGCGCTGTAGCTCGCGCCACGCGGGCCGACGAACGCGAGCCGGCGCGCGCCGGCCCGCACCAGCCGCTGCGCGGCGTGGGCGGCGCCCGCCGCGTTGTCGCTGACGACCACGTCGGCGCCCGGCAGGTTCGCTTCGCGGTTGATCATCACGACCGGAATCCGGTGTTCGAGATATTGCTGCGCGACCGACAGCGGCGGCGACGCGGACGTCATTACGAGGCCCGCGATCCGGTAGCTGAGCAGTTGTTCGAGCGATTGCCGGACCTGGCGCGGATCTTCCGCATTGGTCACGAGCGGCGTGAGCGCGCGCTGGCCGAGCGCGGCCATCAGGTCCGACAGCAGCCGCGCGCGGAACGGGTTCTCGAATCCGGCCGTCACGACGCCGATCATGCTGCTGCGCTGCGTGATCATGTCGCGCGCGATCAGGTTGACCTGGTAGCCCAGCGCCCGCGCGGCGACCATCACGCGCTCGCGCGTTTGCGGCGCGATGCTTGCCGTCGGCGAGAACGCGCGCGACACTGCGGAGCGCGAGACGCCGGCCCGCGCCGCGACATCCGACGCCGTCACCCATGGTTTTCTTTCCTTGTCATTCATCGATTCATGATCCCTTCGCGCCACGATACGTGCATGCCGCCTGCCGACTGGATGTCGGCGCTCGACGACGCGCGGCCGCTGCATACGCTGACCCTACCGGGCAGCCATGACACCTGTGCGTATACGGTCGACGATTCGCTGGTGCGCACGCAGCGTGCGCCGCTCGACGCGCAGCTCGCGCATGGCGTGCGGCTGCTCGACATCCGCTGCCGGCACGTGCGCGACGGGTTCGACATCCATCACGGCGGCATCGCGCTCGGCATGACGTTCGACGACGTGCTGGCAACGTGTACGCAGTTTCTCGATGCGCATCCGCGCGAATGCATCGTGATGTCGGTGAAGGACGAGTGGCCGGCGCATGCCTGCACGCGCGGTTTCGATGCGACGTTCGACGCGCATCGCGCGCGGCATCAAGGGTTGCGCTGGCACGCCGGCGGCACGTTGCCGACACTCGGCGACGTGCGCGGCACGGTCGTGCTGCTGCGGCGCTTTCGCAGCGGCCGGCCGCTCGGCATCGACCTGACCGCGTGGCCCGACAACGCGACGTTCACGATCGACCATCCGGACGGCGCGTTCGTGATCCAGGACGAATACCGCGTGCCGGTGGCCGCGTCGATCGCATGGAAGTGGCGCGCGATCGACGCGTTGCTGACGCACTTGCCGCTGCCGGACAGCGGCAGATGGGCGCTCAATTTCTGCAGCGGCACGGGGATGGGTGCGAATCCGTCGGTGGTCGCACACGGCGATGGCCGCGTGCCGGGCATTCATGCGCGGCTGGCCGAGCGCTTGCGCGAGCAGCCCGGCCCGTACGGCGCGATGCTGCTCGATTTCTGCGATGACGACGACTGGGCGCTGGTGCGCGCGCTGATCGAATGCAACGCTCACACGCCGGAGCAGGGCGCCTGGCGCAAGGCGTTTCGCTGTTAGTCAGCGAAGATTCGCGTTGAAGAACGCGAGTGCTTTCGCATCGAGCGATGCGTGGAACGCGGTGCGATCGAATCCCTTGGCGTCCGTGCAGATGTCGGGCGCGTCGTGGGTCAACTGCTCGGGGCACGGCGCGAGAAACGCGAAATGCGCTGAATTCGGCACGACGTGGAATTCGGGTCGTTGCGGCAGCAGCGCGGCCAGCGCGGGCGCCGTATCCGGCGTCACGCCGTCGCCGCCTGCCTCGGATGCCCAGAGCTGGATCGGCGCGCGGACGTTCTTCAGCGTGTCGGCGGTCGGGAATTCGTCGAGTGGATCGGCCAGCACGTAGGCCTTGATGCGCGGGTCGTGCGTCAGCGGCGCCTTCGGCAGGTCGCCGGCCCGGATTTGCTTGCAGATCGGCCAGGCCGGGTCGGGGCAGGCGACCGGCGCGTGCGCGAAATCCGGATTGCCGCCGGCCAGCACGAGGCCCGTATAGCCGCCGCGCGAAAAGCCGAAGAAGCCGATGCGGGCCGGGTCGATGTGCGCGGCATCCGGCGCGTGACCGAGCATGTAGTCGACCAGGCGCTTGATGTCGTCCGGGCGCTCGACGAATTCCTGCAGATCGGCCGCACGGCTCATGTCGGAGAACGTGTCGCCCGGATGGTTGATCGCCGCGACGACGTACCCCGCATCGGCGAGCGTTTCGGCCAGATCGTGGTGGCCGAGGAACGAGCCGCCATGGCCGTGCGAGATCACGACGAGCGGCAGCTTGTCGCCGGCGGTTGGACAGTCGCGGCGTCCTTTCAGTGTGTAAGGGCCGACCGTGAGCGATTGTGTGGCGTCCGCGCACGGTGTCCAGACCATCGCGCGCAACTCGGGGCCGGCCGCATCGGCAGGAATCCGAAGAAACTTGACGCCGGCCGCGTGCGCGACCGTGGCGGACAGGCAGAGCAGGGCAGCCAGCAGCCGGTTTTTCATGTCGATTCCCGAGGCAGGGGTGCGGCGCGCTTGTAGCGACTCACCCTATCGTTCGAAACGTCTGAAGTTTCGATTATAGTGACCGCCGTTCCCGACTGCCTCCCTGAATTGCCGTCATGTTTCCACCGATCCTGATTCGCCCCGCCACGCGGGAAGACGCGGCCGCGATGGCCGCCGTGGAAGTCGCCGCCGCGCAGCGTTTTCGCGAGATCGGCATGGCCGACATCGCCGACGGCGAGCCGACCGATGCGGCCGCCGTGCTCGTGCGGATCGACGACGGTCGCGCCTATGTGGCGGTCGATCCGCAAGGCACGTGCGTCGGGTTCGCGTTCTACCGGCTGCTCGATGCGCAGCGGCTGTATCTGGAGGAACTGGATGTCGCGCCGTCGCACGCAGGGCAGCGGATCGGCGCGCGTCTCATTGAACAGGTGATCGCGCGCGCGGCGCGGGAGCACGTCGAGCAGGTGGTGCTGTCGACGTTCCGTGACGCACCATGGAATGCACCGTACTACGCGCGCCTCGGTTTCCGGATCATCGACGATACGGCACTCGACGACGCGTTGCGCGCAATCCGCGCGCACCACGTCGCGCTCGGTCTCGATGAAACGCAGCGCGTGTTTATGCGTGCGGACGTGCACGCCTGAACCCGCGCTGTTCTACCGTCAGGCCGCGTCGCTCAGCGCCGGGTAGTCGGTGTAGCCCGTTTCGCCTTCCGCGTAGAACGTCTCCGGCACCGGCTTGTTGAGCGGCGCGCCGATTTCGAGGCGGCGCGGCAGGTCCGGGTTCGCGATGAACAGCTTGCCCCACGCGATCGCGTCGGCGCTGCCGTTCGCGAGCGCGGCCTGCGCGGTGTCGAGCGTGAACTGCTCGTTCGCGATCAGCGGGCCGCCGAACGCTTCCTTCAGGCGCGGGCTCAACTGGTCGCCCGAATACGATTCACGCGTGAAGATGAACGCGATCTTGCGGCGGCCGAGTTCGCGCGCGACATAACCGAACGTTGCCGCCGGATCGGAGTCGCCCATCGTATGCGCGTCGCCGCGCGGTGCGAGGTGCACGCCGACCCGGCCCGCGCCCCACACGTCGATCGCCGCGTCGACCACTTCGAGCAGCAGGCGCGCGCGATTCTCGATCGGGCCGCCGTACGCGTCAGTGCGGCGATTGGTGCTGTCCTGCAGGAACTGGTCGAGCAGGTAGCCGTTCGCGCCGTGAATCTCGACGCCGTCGAAGCCGGCGGCCTTCGCGTTTTCTGCACCCTTGCGGTATGCGGCGACGATGCCCGGAATTTCGTCGAGTTCGAGGGCGCGCGGCGTCACGAACGGGCGCGGCGGACGCACGAGGCTCACGTTGCCGCCCGCGGCGATCGCGCTCGGCGCGACCGGCAGGTCGCCGTTCAGGAACATCGGATCGGAGATCCGGCCGACGTGCCAGAGTTGCAGCACGATGCGCCCGCCGGCCGCGTGCACGGCCTGCGTGATCTGCTTCCAGCCTTCGACCTGTTCGTCGGACCAGATGCCCGGCGTGTCGGCATAGCCGACGCCTTGCGGCGTGACCGACGTCGCTTCGGTAATGATCAGGCCGGCCGACGCGCGCTCGGCGTAGTAGCGCGCCATCAGTGCGTTCGGCACGCGCGCCGCGCCCGCACGGGAGCGGGTGAGCGGCGCCATCACGATGCGGTTCGGCAGGGTCAGGTCGCCGAGGGTAACGGGATCGAACAGCGTGGGCATGGCAGATAACCTCTTCACGAAAGGCGGGGAAGCCGTCGCGTCATGTGCGACGGCGCCCCGCATGGCCGGTTCGGCCGTTGGCTAGAGTTCGCGGCGCAGTGCGTCGTGAAATGCGTCGATGACGGCCTCGTTGCGCTGGAAGAACGCCCACTGCCCGATCCGCGTCGACGTCACGAGCCCCGCGCGCTGGAGTGTCGCGAGGTGCGCGGAGACGGTCGACTGCGACAGCCCGCAGCGCGCGTCGATCTGGCCCGCGCAGACGCCGTGTTCGTACGGCAGCGTCTGCTGCGGGAAATGCTCGCCGGGCGTTTTCAGCCAGACGAGGATTTCCCGGCGCACGGGGTTCGAGAGCGCTTTCAGGATCGCGTCGATGTCGAGTTCGGTCGGCATGGAAAGGCTGGGTGTTCGGTCAGGCAAACGGGTATCGTCGATGTGCGAATCTTATATCGGATTTTTGCGATATGTTTGAAAGCACTGCCGGCAATGGGGTTGATAGCGTGTGACGATCGCGGGGGCGCATCAACGCCGGGCGCAGCGCCTGCAACCCGGCTGCCCGGTTGCAGGTTGCGTCGCCGACGATTTCCTATCGCTGCACGCGTAACATACGCGGCATTGTTCGTTGTGTTTACGGAGTCCTTTCATGTCTGTTCGGGCCGTCATATTCGATTTCGACCTGACACTGGCGGATTCGTCCGCCGCGATCATCGAATGCACCGAGTACGCATTGCATCAGCTGGGCGCCACCGGTCCGACGCCCGCGCAGATCCGCGCAGTGATCGGGCTGCCGCTGCCCGACATGTTCCATTCGCTGACGGGCGAAACCGAAGCGGCACGGGCCGAGGCGTTCGCACGGCACTTCGTGGTGCGCGCCGACGAGATCATGGTGCCGGGCACCCGCATCTATCCCGAAGTGCCGCCGCTGCTCGCGGCGTTGCGCGAGCAAGGGCTCGCCGTCGCGATCGTGTCGTCGAAGTTTCGCTACCGGATCGATGCGATTCTCGAGCGCAACGGCTTGCAATCGCTGGTCGACGTGTTGATCGGCGGGGAAGACGTGCAGCGCCACAAGCCGGACCCGGAAGGGCTCGTGCAGGCCCTGGCGCGGCTCGGTTTGCCTGCCGCGGCGGCGATCTACGTCGGCGACCACGCGGTGGACGCCCAGGCGGCCGAGCGTGCCGGCGTACCGTTCGTGGGCGCGGTGAGCGGCATGACGTCGTTCGACGCGTGGGCGCAAGCCGGCAAGCAGGCGGTGCCCACGCATATCGGCGAACTGCTCGGCATCGTGCAGCGGATGCAGTGTCGCGCGGGCGAAACGTGCGCCGACGCCGAACGCGGTGCGCAACCGGCCGGTTGACCCGTTTTCCATGATCGGCCGGCGGCGTGCGACGGATTCTGCGACCATCGCCGTTCAAGTCATATCCGCCACCCGAGCTGCCGCCATGTCCGTCATTTCCGTCGCGTTTTTCCGCATCCGACTTTCGCGCGTGCTGCCGGCCGCCCGGGCGCTGTCATATGCCGTTCCGCTCGTGCTGGCCTGCGCCGCCGTCGGCATGCTGGTCGGTGCGCAGCCGGCCGAAGCCATGACACCCAAGCAACGCGAACGGCTCGAAGCGCCGGTCAAGGCCGTCGCCGACCAGCGGCTGACCGTCGACACGCCGCAGGGCAGCGCGGTGCTGCCCGTCTACGCCGACCATCCGCTCGATCAGGCCGCGCCCGACGTTGTACGCGTATTCATCGTGATTCATGGCACGCTGCGTAATGCCGACGCGTACTACGCATCGGGGCGCAAGGTCGTCGACAAGGCCGGCTCGGCCGGCCCGGGCACGATGGTCGTCGCGCCGCAATTCCTGACACGCGCCGACATCCGTGCGTTTTCGTTGCCCGCATCGACGCTCGCGTGGACGCAAGAAGGATGGAAGGGCGGCGAACCGGCGCGCCAGCCGGGCCCGGTCAGCTCGTTCGCGGCGCTCGACGCGTTGCTCGCGCATTTCGCCGACCGCAGCCTGTACCCGTCGTTGTCGACGGTCGTCGTGATCGGTCATTCCGCCGGCGCACAGTTGCTGCAGCGTTATGCAGTGGCCGGGCGCGAAGGCGACGCGCTGTCCCGTACCGGCATTGCCGTGCGCTACGTGGTCGCGAACCCGTCGAGCTACCTGTATTTCGACGACGAACGGCCGAATGCCGACGCGCTGACAGGCGGCGCCTGTCCGCGCGCAACCGAATGGAAATACGGGTTGAAGTCGGCGCCGCCTTACGTTGCGTCGCAGGACGTGCGCGACCTCGAAACGCGTTACGTCGCGCGCCGTGTCGTGTACTTGCTCGGGCAGGCCGACACGAATCCCTATACGCATTTCATCGACCGTTCATGCGCGGCGATGGCGCAGGGGCCGTACCGGCTGGCGCGCGGGCTCGCCTATTTCGATTACCTGAAGAAGCGGCATCCGGA
Organism: Burkholderia orbicola; assembly: GCF_900100915.1. Taxonomy (NCBI): domain Bacteria; kingdom Pseudomonadati; phylum Pseudomonadota; class Betaproteobacteria; order Burkholderiales; family Burkholderiaceae; genus Burkholderia; species Burkholderia orbicola. The sequence goes on from NZ_FNKW01000002.1 coordinate 2,820,983, forward strand.
CGATCTCGCGCAGCAGGTCGTCGAAGTGCCGGGTGTCGGACATGACGGCCTCGGCATGTTCACGTCCGTTTGCGGGCTGGCCGTGCTGTTCGGGCAGGCGTTGCCGCAGTCGTGTCCGGTCGTCGCCGGCACCGCGCCGGAACTGCGTGCAGCGGGGCAGTGAGCCCCCATGCAAGGCTCGCTCCGCGACGAAATCAATCGACCGGAAAATGCAGGCATCGTGCTGGGCTTCGTCTGCCACGCAGGCGAAGCGGACGACCGCCGTTGTAGGCGGCAGCCGCCCGTCGTTCGCCCGCGCGTTGCGGGGCGAGCCGCTTCATTCGACGGTGATCGTCTCTTTCATGTACGGATGAATTCCGCAGAACACCTTGTACACGCCCGGCTTGTCGAAGCGGAACGCGTACGTCTCGTCCTGGTCGAGCGCCTTCGAATGAAAGATGCCGGCGTCGTTGACGACGGTATGCGGCTCCGCGTCGAGGTTCTTCCACGTGATCGTCGTGCCGGCCTTGATCGTGGTCGACATCGGCGAAAACATGAAATTGCGGATCGTCACGAGCGGGCCGTTCGGGCCCTGCGCGAACGCGGCGGGTGGCGTGCCGGCGGCGGCGCCGCACAGGATCAGCGCCGCGACGATTCGAGAGCGTTGGAAGCGGATCATGTCGTTCTCCTTATATTGATCACGCGAGCGTCGCATCGTGCAGCGACGACGCGACCGGATGGCCGGCGAATTCGACGGTCGTCACGCCGAGCATCGACGGCAGCCGGTCATGCGGCACCGTGAGCGGCACGGGCCCCGGGCCGTTGCCGGCCGTCGGCTGCGGGAATGCGGTCGAGCGGGCGGTATGGAACGTCACGTTGCCCTCGACCTTCGACACGATCTGGTGGATGTGCCCGTTCAGCACGGTGACGGAGCCGAAGCGGCGCAGCAGCGCCATCGTCTGTGGCGCGTCGCCGGTGCCCCAGCCCCACGGTTCGTAGATGGTCCACATCGGCATGTGCGAGAACACGACGATCGGCGTGCTCGACGAGCGGCCTTTGAGATCCTGTGCGAGCCACGCGAGCTGCTCGTCGCCGAAGCTGCCGAGCCCGTTCGGCTTGAAATGCATCACGTTGACGAGTGCGATGAAATGCACGCCCGCGTGATCGAAGCTGTAATAGCCGCGGGTGTCCGACGCCTTGCCGAACCGGCCGAAATATTCGGCGCCCGAACCGTCGGTGACGTCATGTTCGCCGGGCACCGTATGCAGTTCCGGCACGCGCAGCGCGGACAGCAACTGCGACGCGTGGTCGAATTCCTCGGGCTTCGACAGGTGCGTGATGTCGCCGGTATGGATCGCCAGCGCGGGTAGCGCGGGCATCCCGTTGACGAGGTCGATCGTCTGCTTCAGCGTGGCCGACACGTCGGGATTCGCGTCCTTGTTGAAGCCGATGTGCGTATCGCTGATCTGCACGAACAGTGGCCGGCCCGCGTCCGCCGGGCGCGCTTCGCCGGTCTGCGCGAGCGCGAGGTCGAACGGCGTGAGGATGCCGCCCGACAGCGTGAACAGCGTGCCGAGCCCGCCGAAGGCCATGCATTGCAGGGCCTTGCGACGCGATGGGCGGGTGGGGGTCGATGAAGACATGTAAGCCTCGCATTCGTGTGACGAAACCGGACGGCCGGATCGTCCTGGAATAAGCCGGCGCCTTCGCATGCGATACCGGCGAAGCGGCGGATTTATTCCCGACCGTTGCGAGATCGAACACCCGTGTCGGCGGCCGGCGGGGCAGTGTGCGACTCCCGCCGGATGACCCGTCAATGTCCTGTAAGTGACACGTCACATTTGCGTCACGGCCGCCCGATAGCCTCCCACTCCGAATCCCCTCTCCGGAGCCCTTCATGCCGAACCTCGCGGCAACGGATACGGGCGGTGCGGTCGGCCACCGCACGCGCCCCCTCGGCCTCGCGCTGTTTTTTCCGGTCATTGCCCGCGGCATCGCCCATGTCGGCGTTCATCCCGGTGCCGACCTCCGCGTCATCGAGGAAGGCTCGGTGCTGTCGTTCGCGCCGCCGATCACCTCGCACCGGGTACTGCACGGACTGTCCTGATTCGCGCCGCTGCCGCGACGCTTGGCTGCGCGGCACGCGGCCGGACCCATCGATTTTCAATTCAACACAAGACACAAGACGCTACCGATGGATATCAGTTTCTTCGATCCGAATCGCACCGCCAACGCGTCCGCGTGGCGCGTGCTGCCCAACCGCTGGGACGCGATCGCGTTTCCGCTGATCATCGGCATACTCGCGATGGCGATCGTCGGTTTTCACCAGACGATGGCGCCGATCGGCGTGCTGCAGACGCAGAAGATTTCGCTCGATCCGTCGAACCTGCCTGAATACGCATTGCGCACCACGCTGCGGATGCTCGCCGCGATGATTGCGTCGCTCGTGTTCACGCTCGTCTACGGCACGCTCGCCGCGAAAAGCCGCCGCGCGGGGATGGTGCTGATCCCGATCCTCGACATCCTGCAGTCAGTGCCGGTGCTCGGCTACATCTCGTTTACGGTCACGTTCTTCCTCGCGCTGTTTCCGGGCCGCGTGCTCGGCGCCGAGCTGGCCGCGATCTTCGCGATCTTCACGAGCCAGGCATGGAACATGACGTTCAGCTTCTACCAGTCGCTGCGCACGGTGCCGCGCGACCTGGACGAAGTGTCGCGCGGCTTCCACCTGACGTCCTGGCAGCGCTTCTGGAAGCTCGAAGTGCCGTTCTCGATGCCGGGCCTGATCTGGAACATGATGATGTCGATGTCGGGCGGCTGGTTCTTCGTCGTCGCGTCGGAGGCGATCACAGTCGGTAACCAGACGATCACGCTACCGGGCATCGGTGCGTATCTCGCGCGGGCGATCTCCGACAAGAATCTCGGCGCGGTCGGCTGGGTGATCGTCGCGATGTCGGTTGTGATCCTCGCCTACGACCAGTTCCTGTTCCGTCCGCTCGTCGCGTGGGCCGACAAGTTCCGGATGGAGAACACCGCGTCGGGCGATGCGCCGCAATCGTGGCTGCTCGACATGATGCGTCGCACGCACCTGATCCATCAGTTGCTCGTGCCGGCCGGCTGGCTGCTGTCGCAGGCCGCGCGGATTCCGCTGCGCGTGCCGTCGCTGACAGGTACACGCGTGCGTGGCGCATCGGCGCACCGTTCGTCGCGCATCGGCGACATCGTGTGGGGCGCATTCGTGATCCTGCTGACGGTGTACGTTGCGTGGCGTGTCGTCAGCTTCGTCGCGACCGGCGTGACGATGGCCGAGGTCGGCCACGTGCTCGTGCTCGGCCTGATCACGCTGCTGCGCGTGCTGGTGCTGATCGCGATCGCGTCGGTGATCTGGGTGCCGCTTGGCGTGCTGATCGGGCTGCGCCCGAAGCTGGCCGAGAAAATCCAGCCGCTTGCGCAGTTCCTCGCCGCATTCCCGGCGAACTTGCTGTTCCCGGTATTCGTGATCGTGATCGTCCACTTCCACCTGAACGCGGATATCTGGCTGTCGCCGCTGATCGTGCTCGGCACCCAGTGGTACATCCTGTTCAACGTGATCGCGGGCGCGATGTCCTATCCGAACGATTACAAGGAAGCGACGAAGAATTTCCGCATCCGCGGCTGGCAATGGTGGCGCCAGGCGATCCTGCCCGGCATCTTTCCGTACTACGTGACCGGCGCGATCACCGCCTCGGGCGGCGCGTGGAACGCGAGCATCGTGTCGGAGTTCGTACAGTGGGGCGACACGAAGGTCGTCGCGCACGGTCTTGGCGCGTATATCGCGCAAACGACCGCCGCCGGCGATTTCCCGAAGATCATCCTGGGCATCGCCGTGATGTCCCTGTTCGTCACCTTGTTCAACCGCCTGCTGTGGCGTCCGATGTACGCCTATGCGGAATCCCGGCTCCGTCTCGATTGAGAGTAAGCGCGATGCAAAATTCGACCGTTATCAACCCCCCCGTCAAGACGTCCCAGCCGCTGCAGCCGCCGCGGCTCGGCGAAGAAATCCTGCGCGTCGAGCATGTGAACCGCGGCTTCAACAAGACGCAGGGCGAACTGCTCGTGCTCGACGACGCGAACCTGTCGCTGCGCGAAGGCGAGATCGTCGGGCTGCTCGGCCGCTCGGGCTCGGGCAAATCGACGCTGTTGCGCATCATCGCCGGCCTGATCGAGCCGACCGGCGGCGAAGTGACCTACCTCGGCAAGCCGCTGCGCGGCCCGGCCGAAGGCGTCGCGATGGTGTTCCAGACCTTCGCGCTGTTCCCGTGGCTCACCGTGCTGCAGAACGTGGAAGCCGGGCTCGAAGCGCTCGGCGTCGGCGCGCGCGAACGGCGCGAGCGTGCGCTCGCCGCGATCGACCTGATCGGTCTCGACGGCTTCGAGAACGCGTACCCGCGCGAGCTGTCGGGCGGGATGCGCCAGCGCGTCGGCTTTGCGCGCGCGCTCGTCGTCGACCCGACGATCCTGCTGATGGACGAGCCGTTCTCCGCGCTCGACGTGCTGACGGCCGAGACGCTGCGTACCGACCTGCTCGATCTGTGGACGCAGGGACGCATGCCGATCAAGTCGGTGCTGATCGTCACGCACAACATCGAGGAAGCGGTGTTCATGTGCGACCGGATTCTCGTGCTGTCGTCGAATCCGGGCCGCGTGATCGCCGAGATCAAGGTGCCGTTCAAGCATCCGCGTAACCGGCTCGATGCCGATTTCCGCAAGCTCGTCGACGACATCTACGCGAAGATGACCGCGCGCCAGACCGGCGAGGCGACGAAGAAGGGGCTCGAGCTCGGCAGCTGGATGCCGCGCGTATCGACCAACCTGATGGCCGGCCTGATCGAAACGCTCGCGATGGCGCCGTACCACGGCCGCGCCGACATGCCGGAAATCGCACGCTCGCTGCATCTGGAGGTCGACGAACTGTTCCCGATCGCGGAAGTGCTGCAGCACCTTGGTTTCGCGGACGTGCGCGAAGGCGACGTGTTCCTGACGCCGCCCGCCCGCGTGTTCGCGGAATTCGGTACGCAGGAGCGCAAGCTGATGTTTGCCGATCACCTGCTGAAGCACGTGCCGCTTGCCGCGCGGATCAGGAAAGTGCTGAACGAGCGTCCGGGTCATCGCGCGCCGCGCGTGCGCTTCGAGCAGGAGCTGGAGGATTTTCTGTCCGACGAGGCGGCGGAGGAAACGCTCGATGCGGTGATCGACTGGGGGCGGTATGGGGAGGTCTTTTCGTACAACGACAAGACGGAAGTGTTCAGTCTGGAGGATGTCGAGTCGTAAAGTCGGAAAGTAGAACTGTAGGGCGCGACATCCATTCGTCGTCGATGTCGCGTCGACGTCGAGCCCTGCTGCACGGCAGCCAGTACTGCCGACAAGTTCTCCCCGTCACAGTGCCGGCAAGCTTCACCTAAGCGCTATCCGACCGAATCGGAAGCGAATCCGGGTGTCATTCCTGCTTCACAGCAATGCCCAGTGAAATTGATGCGTGACAATTTTCTACATTGTAAATTTCGATTGGTTATAGAATTGGTTGTCTTGTGTCATTCGGGGTGTTGATGATTTGAATGGAGATTTATTGGATATATTTCTTCTTGAAATCAACCTAAATTCCCATTGAATTGAATTTGGTGTGTTCAGTGCAGGGTTGAAGTATGGGTGGCCGCGAATCCCAGTTTTACTGGCATGTAGGCCTATCTTCGCCATCCGGTGATTCCATTTGACGGTGCTTGAGAGCGCTGGGTTTGAGCTAAAAAGAGATAATAAAAAATATAAATTTTAATCAGCGTTTATATAAATTAATAAAATTAAAAGGCTATTTCCTTGACGATGTGAAAATGCAGGATTAACAGATCCGATGCCGGTGCATGTTCATTTTCGTGAATACATGCTTCACTAGCGAGAGCGTTGTGGCACTGCGCCCCTGAATGCGTAAATGGGCGAGCGTGCCGGTGTAAAACCTCTCGTTCAACGGCAACCATGCGAACCATTCAGGATGTACTGAAACACCCCAATTCGGTCGTTACCCAGCCGCTACATCTCGAGATTGCGGCGCTCGATGCGCCAGTCTCCGTTTTGTCGTTCGTCCTGACCGAGGAAATGAATACGCCATTTCTCGCGGACATCACCGTAACCTCGCAGGACAAGCGGATCGACGGTGCGACTATTGTGGGCCAGCCGGCAGTCTTCACGATCGAGGAGCATGCTTCCGTGCCGGCGCTGGCCGCGGTGATCGATCCGGTCCGGCATGCGGCGCGTACCGTGCACGGCGTCGTCACGCAATGGACTCGCGTCAGAACGTCCTGCGACGAAGCAACCTACCAAGTCCATCTGAAGCCGCGTTTCGCGCTGCTTGAAGAGGTGCACGATTCGGCCGTATTGCTGGACAGATCGCTTCGCGAGTTGTTGAGCGACATGATCGTCGATCGCAGCCTGTTCCAGTCCTTCGACGTCGAGTTCGAGCTGGAAGGGCTTGACGGAAAGCTGGAACAAACCGTGATGTATGAGGAGACGGTCGCGAACTTCATCGACCGGCACTGCCGGCGCGCGGGAGTCTATTACTACTTCAAGCAGGCGAAGAAAGAGGACGGGCCGCAACGCGACACGTTGGTGTTCGGCAATACACCGCGCGGCTATATGCGAGCGCTCGAGGTGCCGTTGCTGCCGCATTCCGGCCTGACGAGCTGGCACGAGGCGGTTCTGACGCTGGAAGTCACGCGCGCGCTGGTGCCGCAGACGGTGCGCGAATGGGATCACAACTATCGCATCCCCGACGATCCGCTGCAGGTCGAATCGATCGTGGCCCATGACGACCGCTCGGTCTATGGGAGCGTCAACCGCAGCATCGAGCATTTCCATTCGGTCGAGGAAGGGCAGGCGCTGGCTGACGCGCGGCGTGACGAACTGCTCACGCGGCAAGTGCGGCTCACGGGCACGAGTAACGTCATCGGCATGACGCCTGGCATGGTGGTGCGGATCACCAATGACGAGGTGTACGAGGCGCCGCACGGGATGGTGATCACGAAGCTCGTCACGACCGGCAGCCGCAGCCAGTCGGTGGTCAACACCTTCGAGGCGATCCCCGCACATCAGACCTATCGGCCCGAATATGTACCTGAAAAGCATTGGCGATGGATCGCCGGCATGCTGATCGGTGTGGTCGAGTCCGGCGATGACGAGCCATACGCATGGATGGACGAATATGGCCGATATCGCGTCAGGCTGCTGTTCACCCGGCACAGCGGCAAGCGCGGCACGAACAGCATGCCGTTGCGGCTGTTGCGTGCGTCCGCGTCGTATCAGGGCGGCCTGCACATCCCGTTGCTGCCGCAGTCCGAAGTACGCGTCGTCGCGACCCAGGGAAATTGCGACCGCCTGCTGATCGCAGGGGCTCTGCATGACCATGCGTGTCGGGACCTCGTCCACGGAAAGGAAGGGTGGTACAGCCGCGCCGTATTCCGCTCGCCATTGCTCGGCAACAAGTTGCGCTTCGAGGATCTGAAAGACCACGAGGGAATCCGGTTGGCTACGGTGTTCGGGCAGTCGTCGCTCAACATGGGCCATCTGGTCGACAGGGACAAGAACAAGCGCGGCCAGGGTTTCGAACTGACCACGCAGCACTGGGGCACGTTGCGCGCGCCGAAGGGGCTGTTTTTCTCGGCGGATGCAGCAGCCGGGTCCGAAACGCCGCACCTCGATATGCCCGCAGCAATCGCGCAGCTCAAGGCAGCTTTGCAGCGAGTAACGGACCTTGCGGCAGCGACGACGCAGGCCAAGGCCGACCCTGCGGACCGCGCCGCGCAGACGGCGCTGCTCGACGGCCTGAATCAGCTTCGCGACGCAGGGCTGCTTGCGAGTGCTCCCGGCGGCATGGCATTCGTGACACCGAAATCATTACAGCAATCGGCGGGCGAGAACGTGATCGTCACCGCAGGGCAGAACATGGACGTGAGCATCGTCAGGCGACTGCGCATGGTGGCGGGTGACCTGATCTCGCTGTGTGCGCACAAGCTCGGGCTGAATTTTGTTGCAGCGAAGGGCAAGGTCATGATGGCGGCGCTTACGGACGGGATGGACTTGTTCGCGAAGCAGCAATTGCGCGTCGCGAGCCAAAGTGCGGACGTCCAAGTGTCGGCCAAATCGAAGATCACACTCAACAGCGGTGGAGCTTCGCTCGTAATCGAGAACGGCAACATGACATTTCACTGTCCCGGCGCCTTCACGATAAAGGCGGCGTCATTCTCGTTTCACGGGCCGAACAACGTCACAACACCATTGCCGTCGCTACCGCAGGCCAACCTGAAGATTTCCGACCGGTACTCGTCGTCCCACTGAAGCCATGATCATCAGCCCTCCCTTCCTGCCCGTATCGGGCGCGACGTCTAGCGATGCGTCAAAGACGGACCCTATGATGGACGTCGTCGATCAGTTCGAGATTGGTCATCATGGGGTCTATCCCGTTGCCTTTGACCGGCGCTTTCACTGTGGCATTCACCTGGATCCGGGCGAGCAGCACGAACCGGTGCGGGCAATTGCTGACGGCGAGGTGGTCGCGTATCGCGTTTGCAAAAGCGCTCTGTCTGATGGCGCGAAAGATCCGACTGGACAACCAGCGCTGAACTCGAATGCGGGATTTGTCTTACTCAGACATAAGACCGAGACAGGACATGGGCGAACGATCACGTTCTACTCACTATATATGCATTTGCTGGACATGACCGAACAGGAGTGGCTTGCTCCCCAGCCAACCGATCCGCCGGCCGAGGGATCGATGAATGCCCTCCCCAAATGGCTGCTCGATACGGCGGGCGGCAAAGACGGAGTCGTTCAGCCGGGCGGCGCAAAGAAGGTGTACCGCAAGGACATGCTCGGGTACGTCGGTCAGCATCAGGGGGTGCGGCATCTGCATTTCGAAGTTTTCATGTCGGAAGCTGACTTTACAGCCTGGTTTGATCAGGACGGCCACCAGGTTCAACTGGGTGAGAAAGATCCTGTTCAGCCTGCGTCGAGCGACTACTGGGGACATTCCTATTTCATCATTAAGGGTCCACAGGATTTTGTCGCGCAGCCGGCGGGTATGACGGACGACTGGTTTCCGCGACTGCCAGGCGGCTCAATTGGTGAGCAAGACATCCTTTATGTGGAAGCGTGGTTCAACAAGGGGCGGCGCTATACAACCGCGTGGATCGACCGTGGTAGCAGCGGCAACGTTATCCTGCTTACACAGGTTCCGGTTGCTGACCCGTACGACGGAGAAACGGAACAGTATGAATATGATCTGTATGATCGAGCGGTAGCACTCTATTCAGAGTGTCCGAGCGATGGCTATGAAATGCTGCGCTTTGGGCGAATTCTTTCAAGTACGGTGATGCCGGGAGAGGCCCCTGCTACTTGGGTCGCGGTGCCAACCGATGAGAATGGCACGCAAGGATATGTCAACATCGCTGCTGACGAGATCATCAAATTATCGGACGCCGACTTTCCATTCTTCAAGGGTTGGCAAAAAGTTGATGAAAGCAATACACCGTTTAATCAGGACGGGTTATGCGGATACGATGAGCTTTGCCGTCTGACCGGCGTTGCTGATCCACAGGCAACGTCCGGAATGATCCAGCCGCTCGAATACGACAATAACAACGACGACAATGCCAACCAGTTGCTCGCAGGCTATGTGCAGAATGCAGAGGGTGTGCGTACAAAGCTCAGAGGGTTGGTGTTCAACGCGCGCAGCGAGTGGGATCCGTCGGACAACGACGATCGCTATAAAGGTCTGAATGAACCAGATGGATTCTTTGGCAAGCAGAAAGATACCAACCCAGATGGCTATACCTCGTTTATTAAGTTCCTCGGAAAATTTCAGTTTCTGGACAAGTTGCCGTCCGAATCGTCGCTAGCGGATCAGAAGTTCTGGTATTTTCATCCGCTTGAATTTATCCGGCACTTCAGGAAATGCGGGTGGCTCAGTAAGAAGGAGATGATTCAGCTTATACCGGATCGCGTCATTAGAAAGCCCGGGTCGCATAATTCGCCCTCTCAGGGAGTATGGGAATCGCCAAATCCGGATTATGCTTCATCTTTGCTTGATAGATTTGGACTGGGCTTGAACAATTCGATGAGAAAGTTCAAACTTGACACTCCTGATCGGCAGGCGTGCTTTATAGCAAATGCCACACAGGAGACAGGGTGGTTTCGCTATCTTACGGAAGGGAATCGCAATGATAGTGCAACAGACTTGCACAACGGTTGGTTTGGTCGGGGCTTTTTGCAGTTGACAAATCCTAATGGAAATATGGGTGGTGGGAATAATAATTATTATAAATATTTTAAATTCATTGGTCGAAACCCGAGTTTGCCACCGGGGGAGCAGGAGTTGACGTGGCGAAACGAGATTGCAAGAGATGTTTGTCACGCAAGTCATAGTGCAGGTGCTTATTGGGTTTGGTCTGGAAAATCAATGCCAACGGCGAACAATCCGTCGCGACCACGGGTGGACAGTGCAAATAAATATGCGGACGAGATGGGGGTGAGCGAAAGAAGGGCAATCCGAACAAATGCTGGGGTTAAGGTATGGTATTACAACCAGTCCTTTGCGAATTGTGCTGCGGCAGTGAACTATCCGGGTGCCACAGGCAAGAATCCACCAAACATGAATGGTCTAGTAGATCGATCGACGTCGTTCACTAATGCGCTAATGGTTTTGACTGATATTGCGGTTTTCAAGGGCCCAAATCAGGAGGATCTAACGTGGCCGGAAAACTTCACAAGACGGAAGTTGCCATGAGAAATGTTTTTTTGGCGTTTTTGGTATTTTTTTGGCTTGATGGAGCTGCAAGAGCTGAGTTTGCTTCGAGTGGTCACGTCAATTACCGGGATAATGTATCGCTATTGGAGGGTCGGTGTGGATACATTCTCGGTGAAAATATATCATCAAAAATAGTTGACTCGTCTGTAAATTTAAATAATGGAATTGTGTCGTTTGATTTTTACCTTGTGATGAAGCTGGATAGGGGAGTTGTGCGCGGGAAGCTATCATTTAGTTGTTTTGTGGCTGGATCGAGTGTGTCAGATTCGAGTGTTGCGAATAAAGTTACTGCAGCCGACGAAATTGCTTTGGAAGATTCTGGTGGGCGATATGTGCGTAATATAGTATGGCAAAAAAAATATGAAGGAAAGGGGTGGGGTGGAACCGTTGCCTATGTTAATTCAGTATATGGCGATCGAGAAAGGGTGCGTGTTCCTGATTATTTTTTAATATGCCCTGATGCAATATATTTTCCGTGCTTCTCGTTTGAGGTTGTGGGGAAGAGGCTTGGAAAAAAGGAAAGCGATCGAATTCCTGTGGTGCTTGACGGAATTGAAATCGTTTCCTTGCGATCGACGGCTCCTGAGGCAAACGAAGGGGATCGATAGATTTTCATTCGCCATTAACTTGTCCGTGAGATTGGGCTCGCGGTGTGCTGGGAACTCAGAAAATCCTTACTCAACTAGATAGCCGATATATGCAATCTCCCATTCGCAAAGGTGACAAGCTCGAACATGGCGGTGAAGTCACCAGCGGCTCGCCATGGATGATGTTCATGGACAGGCCGCTTGCACGTAAAGGCGATAATGCGACCTGCGACTTGCATGGTCCGACCGTCATTGACGAGGGCGCCGACAAGTATTCCGATCGCGACGAGAAGCTGTTCGCGCTGGACGGCCATCGATGTGCATGTGGTTGTCGATTGATTTCGTCGCTACCGAACGTCCACTTCGAGTAATGCCGGTCGATCTTTCTCCCGCCGGGCGCCCCAGCGCGTATCCGCCCAGGATGCGTTTCTGGCCGTGGGCATTAACTTGGTTCGTCTGCAATGTGTTCGGCCCGGTGGTTGTTTTGCTCGCGTGGCCGAAAAGCGAGCCTGCGAGTGGCCTCAGGTTTTGGGGCTTGATTATTGGGATGCCGAACGGGCTGTTTTTGGTCCTGCTCGGCTTTGGCCGCGCAGGCTACGAGGGGCTGTGGTATCGCGCATACTGGCGCAACCATCATCGTGACCGCTGGCTTGCGAAGAAGATCGGGTTCGCGCAGCGACCGCTTTATGTACTCGGCGCAGGCTATTGCCTGCCTCTTGGCGGGGCATCTCTGTCCGACGTTCTGATAGGGAAGCACTCCCTCATGCAGGTGCAAGCCCCGCGGCACGGCTCAGGAAAGGTTTTGTGCAATCGCTTTGAGGACAACGACCCGCTACTGGACGACCCGTCCAATGATCCGCCACTGGACGCTTCATTCATGGCGGATGAAGAGGAAACCCCAACTGACAATGCTGCCGGGCCGAAGAAGGCCGATCCAGTTGTGCAGATGATCCGCGCTGCGCTTGAGCCTCTCGCTGGAAGCATTCAGGCATTAACTCGATACGAAAGGGCATATTGGCCCCAAGTACGCGTATTGACCGAATCGGACGTCGCGAACATGCGTTTGACCCAGGTTCGCGCTGCGATGCATCTGGCGGCGCTTCCGCCCTTGGAAGTCCGGGCCGTTCCGGCTGCCGACGGGTTGCTTGTGGCCGATGTATGGCTTGATACGCATGAATCCCGTCCGCTCCTCGTCATCGCTGCGATGTGGTACGACGATGATATCGATGAGAGCCTCGCCGAGGGATGTGTGGCTGCGTTGCTCGATGCCGGCTGTTTCGGGCTTCCGCATGAGGTCAGCAGAAAGGCTGCGCTACATAGGCCCGCTGTAGGCGACTCCGCTGACCCAGAATATGGTTTCGCGAACGCCGCGATCTGGGGCAAAGCCGATGCCGCGTCGGTGACGCGCGCATGGATAACGCGGCCGGTTGAAAACTGCGACCGCGCTTTGAATGCTGCCGGGTTTGTGATTGCCGCAAAAGACGCTGCGCAGAGTCGGCTGGATCGTATGGTTGGCGACATGCGGGCAGCGAACGGTCTGCTGGCGATCGCTGCGGCGATCGAGTCCGGTGCGAGTGACGGACCGCAACTCGTCGTCGATGGCTCGCAATCGGCCATTCTCCATGTTTTACCCCAAGATCAAACGGCTTCAACGCATGTCGATATCCAAAGATAACGTGCATAACGCGCGGCCTCAAGCGGCCTTAACCGACGAAGCTCCCAGCCGCGTCGCAGTCTGGGGGCTGCCCCTTGCTGCGTTGGTTATTGCCGTTGCAGCGCTCGTGCTGGCTTGGTTCCAGGGGGAGCGCCTCGGCGTCCCTGATGGCACGCCTCGCACACTGGCATTGATCGGTATTCCGGTATTGCTGGTTGTCATCGTGATCATTCATCTGATTGCGATATCGACAGGCGCATATGCGGGCGCTGCCAAACTGTTTCGTCTGCAAACCGGCGAGAAGGAGGCTGCTTCAACGACGGGACAGCCGCTCAAACGCGACGCCCGCCTGCAACGCCTGTTCGAGGAGCTACGTGTATCGCAGGGCCGACGCTGGCGATACCGATCGCAGTGGCTGATGGTGACCGGTGCGGACACGTTGCTCGACCAAGTCGCGCCCGGCCTGAAGCGCGCGGGCGTGATGCCGGTCGGCGATGCGATCCTCGTGCACGCGGCACCGGATGGCATCGATGCGAGCGTATGGCGCCGGCAGATCCGTAAGCTGCGGAGCAGACAGCCGGTCGACGGTGTTGTGCACGTCACGCACGTGGACGAGCGCGATATCGAATTGCCACGCGCACTTGCCGCGCTGTCGACCGACATTGGCTGGGCCGCGCCAGTTACATTGCTGCACGCCGTGCCCGCGCAGGGCGATCGCCCCGAAACGTTCGAAGCGATCGGTGTATTTCCGGGGGCGGCATGCAAGGGGGAGCAGCCGGCGCTGGTCCCGCGCGATCAGCTTGCCGCGATCGAGCGTGATACGGCGGACGCGGGCGTGCAGCAATGTACAGCGCCCACGCGGATCAGCTATCTAGCCGAAATCTCGCAATACATCGGGACACAGCTCGAACACATCGTTACCGGTTGGCAAGCACTTCGTGCATCGCAGTGGCTGCACGCGCCGCTGGCTGGCGTGATGTTCGCTCCCATATTCAAGACGACAGCGGCCATGCCGACGCCGGTACCGATCGCTGCGGACGAGAGCGCACTGGTGACGAACATGTCGATTGAGTTCCCGCCGCAACCCGCTGCACTTCTACCCGCGTGGGGCGCAATCGCCAGCCGGCGACGCATTGGCCGGCGGGTAGGATTCTACTGGCCGGATGCGCTGGCGATCGGCGTGATCGTTGCGGCGATAGCGTGGTGCGCATGGATGACCGCATCGTTCGTCGGCAACCAGCAACTCATGCGCGAAGCGAAGGCGGCAGCGCGCGCAGCGGTCGATGCGCGGCCGCAGACCGCTGCTGCGTGGCGCGCGCAACTGGCGCTACAACAGTTGATGGAAAGGCTCGAATACCGGCAGCAGCATGGCGCACCGTGGTACCTGCGGGCGGGCTTGTCCCGCAATGACGATATCCTCGCCGGTCTCTGGCAACCGTACCGAATCGCTGCGACCCGCAACTTGCAGGCGCCTGTCGTACAAACGATCGACGAACTGTTGAAGGCAGCAGATCAGGCGCGCGCCGATAGCCTGCAATCTCAGGACACGCGACGTAGTACCTACAACGCGCTCAAGACTTATCTGATGCTCGGCGAGCCCTCGCTTGCCGAGCCCGCATTCCTGAGGCGCGCGCTCGTCACCCTGTGGGCGCGGCCGGTCGAGATGCCGCTCGGCGAGCGTGACGATACTGGCAGGCGGCTTGCAGGCTTCTACGCCGATCATCTGAAAGCACATCCCGAATGGCGGATCGCGACTGACGATCGCATCGTGACTTCGACCCGCAACATGCTGGTCACGCAGATGGGACTCGCATCGGCTGACGACACGGTGTACCAGCGCATTCTCGACGAGGTCAAAAACAAATACGCCGACGCGTCGCTCGAAACACTCCTGAACGGCGCCGATGCGCGCGGGATGTTCGCAGCGTCGCAGACTGTCCCGGGGATCTATACCCGTGCCGCGTGGGACGGCATGGTCGCCGCGGCAATCGACAAGGCGTCACATGAACGCCGGATCAGCAGTGACTGGGTGCTGTCCGGTCCGCAGGGATCGCACAGGGTCGGCAATACGCTCTCGCCAGGCATGACCCAAACCACGGCGATCGACAATGAGAAACGTGCAGCCGAGGAACTGAAGCAGCGATTGACGGCCCGGTATTTTGGCGAGTACACGGCGGCATGGCAGCGCATGCTCAACAGTATGCAGTGGCAACCGGCGTCCAGTCTCAGCGGTGCGATCGAACAGCTTTCCCGACTGGCGGACGCTCAGACGTCACCGTTGATCGCGCTGATGAGATCCGTGCAGTATCAGGCGTTAGCGGGGCGGCCATCGCAGGCGCTGGCCGACACCCTGGTGAGAAAGGCGCAGAACCTGATCGGGGCTGACGACGAGATGGGGACGACCGTCGTCAACCCGCTCGACAAGGCGTTTGGCCCGCTGCTGGTGCTGAGGGGCGACACGGGCGCGGCGTCTGCCGGGGAAAACGGAAAGCGCGCCACGCCGGCCGACATCGCGCTAAGTGGTGTCAGCTTGTCGCGCTACCTGACGGCCGTCACGACGATGCGGCTGAAGCTGCAACAGATCGCGAGCAGTCCGGACGCTCAGGTCATGGCGCGCTCGCTCGCCCAGGCAGTATTTCAAGGCAAGTTGTCGGAATTGTCGCAGGCGCGCAACGACGCGGCGCTCACGGCCGCGAGCCTGGGTACGGCGTGGGCGGGTTTCGGCGATACGGCGTTTGCGCAGCCGCTCGAAGCCGCATGGCAGACGATCCTGCAACCGGCGGCAGCGAGCCTGAATGACGCATGGCGAGCCGGTGTTGCCGCACCGTTCAACGCGGCGATGAGCGGCCGCTATCCGTTCTTCGATACGCAGGCCGATGCGTCCTTCGCCGAGCTTGGCCGCTACGTGCGGCCCGATACCGGATTGATTTCGCGTTTCGTTGCGACGCAACTGGCCGGTGTGATGAAACTCGAGGGCGACCATTGGGCACCCAGCGAGCTCGCCCCGCAGGCGTTGCGGTTCGACCCGGCATTCCTGAGCGCCGTTCGGCAGTTGTCGACGGTTGGCGCACAGCTCTACCCGCAGGCCGACGCCGGGGAGAAGTTCGACATGATGGCGCTGCCGACGCCGAACGTGACGCGCTCGGAACTGTCGGTCGACGGCATGCAGCTCGTCTATTTCAATCAGCAGGAGCGCTGGACCCCGTTGGCGTGGCCCGGCAACGGCCTGAACGGGCACGCGAGGCTCACATGGCAGACGCTCGACGCTGGCCTGCGACAGGCATTTGATGCGACCGGCGACTGGGCATTCCTGCGTTTGCTGAGCCAGGCCGAGATCAAGCCGCTCGACGGCACGCGCTATCGGCTCACGTGGAACAAGGGGGGCGATGAGCCGCTGTCGTACGTGTTGCGCACGCGGGTCGGAGCCGGGCCGATCGACTTGCTGAAACTGCGCGGGTTCCGCATGCCGGATCGCATTTTCGTCGTCGGCAAGGCGGGTGCCGTGCCGACGATGCCGCTTCTGCCGCCACTGCCACCGGATTTCCAGCCATGAGTGAAGACAAGACCCATCCGACGAAGCACGCCGGTGGCGGTTTCGGGACGGAGGACGACCGGTACCTGCGCTATTTCGATGCGGAGATGCGATACCTGCGCGAGGCGGGCAGGGAGTTCGCGAGGTCCCAGCCGCAAGGCGCCCGCCGCGTGGGGGTGACGATGCCCGGCGCGCGCCACGACAGTGTCGAGCAGACCTACGAGGGTTTCGCGTTTCTCACGAGCCGGCTGCGGATGAAGCTCGACGACGCAGCGCCGGAAATCACCGATCCTTTGCTCGATCATCTGTGGCCGCATACAGGCCGCACGATTCCGTCGCTGACCATCCTCGAGTGCGTGCCGCGCTCCGGCGAGGCGCGGATACTCGATACGCTGCCGCCGGGGTTGCAGGTACGTTCGACACCGGTCGGACCGGACGGGACGATATGTGTCTATCGAACCACGCGGGCGATACACCTGTTGCCGCTCAACGTGCGTGAAGCGGGCGCGCGCATGCGTGAGGACGGCCGTACGGTGATCCGGCTCGCGTTCGACCTGCTGCACCGAGAACAGCGGTTGCTGGACGACCTGTCGCGTATCCGGCTATACCTGCATGGCGACCGGCCGACTGCATCGGCGCTGTACGCGGTTTTCACGCGCCAGGTGGAGTCGATCGGCGTGCGCATGCCGCGCCTGCTCGACGGCCAGCTACACCCCCGCCCGGCGATGACGATCGAGGCGGCGGGCTTCGGCGCGCAGGCGCGACTGTGGCCGACCGACCTTGATGCACGCGACGTCGATCTCGACCGCGAGCAGACGATGCTCGAATATTTCGCGTTCCCCGAGAAGTTCCACTTCGTGGACTTGTGCGGTTTCGACGCGGCCAGTGTGCCGCCGGGCGAAACACGGCTTGAATTCGAGATCGTGATTCGAGACCGGATTCCCGGTGACGCCACGTTAGGCGCGGACAACATCCGGTTGTTCTGCACGCCGGTGATCAACCTGCTCGAACTGGACGCGCAGGCCATCCGCCCCAATGCGCATGACCGCGACTATCCGGTGCGCGCCCCGGCCTCCGCAGGCGAGCACGTCGAGCCCTACGATGTACTGTCGGTCGTGGCGACCGATCCGCGTACCGCAAGGCAATACCCGTATCAGTCGATCAAGGCATTCCGGCACCGCGGCGGGATGATCCGGCACGAGTCGCCGGATCGGTACTACCACGCTTCGATTCGGCAGGGCGTGACGGGCCGGCGCGAGATGGTCGTGACGTTGGGCGGACATCTTTGGGATGAACCGGGCAGCTTGCCGGACGGACACGTAACGGTCCGGGTGTTGGCAAACAACGGGCGACTGCCGCGGATGGCGCTGCGTGAATCGATGGTTACCACACCTGCTTCGACCTTCAATGGTGTCGAGCGCGTGCACAATTTGACGGCCCCGACGATGCCGCTGTATCCGCCGCGCGGCGGCGATTATGACTGGCGGGTGATTTCTCACTTCAATGGGGCCGGCACAACCGAACTGAACATGATGGACGCGAATGTGCTGCGCGGCGCGCTGTCGTTGTACGACTGGACACGGGAGGACGATAACCGGCGACGCATCGATGCGATTCATCACGTTTGGCTCGATGAGGAAACGGAATGCGTCGGGGCGCGTGTCGACCGGATCGTGAATGTGAACGTCGGTATCGAGCCGTCGGGTTTTGCCGGGCCGGGTGACGTCGCGCTGTTCGGCGACGTACTCAGCCGTTTCGTCGGTCGTTACGCGTGCTTCCATTTCGCGGTGCGGCTCGTTCTGTATGAAGGCGTGGGCGGCCCGAGCCGGCGCTATCCATGCACGATCAAGACGGGAGACTGGCTGTGACGCCGCGAGCACATCCGATGATGCGACGCATTCGATTGGCGGCTGCTATTGCGATGACGGCCGCGTTGCTGTCTGGCTGCGGTATGTGGCAATCGATGAAAGAGACGACCGCCGGCATGACACGCGCGATTTTCGTCACGAAGGTCAAGCAGATGAACCTCGTGGTCGAAAGCCGCGCCGCACTCAACGAGAGCGAGCAGGGGCAATCGCTACCGGTTGTAATGCGCGTCTACCAGTTGAAGGATGCGCATATCTTCGAGAATGCAGCTTACGTCTCGCTGCTCGATGATCACCGTGCGTTACTGAAGACCGATCTGCTCGGCAGCATCGAGACCACGCTCGTGCCCGGCGCCACGGTGACGCTGTCCGCGCCAATGGCAGCCGACGCGCAAGTTGTGGGCGTGGCGGGATTCTTTCGGGATGAGCGCGATGCCGAGTGGCAACTGGTGATTCCGAAGTCGCAGTGGAAGAAGACGGATCCCGTCAAGCTGGTCGTGACGAGCAACTGGATGGAGCTGGCGCCCTGAACGAGGGAATGCGATGGTGGTTGGCAAGACGCGTGACATGTGCGTATTTGCAGTTCGGGATTCGAATTGCACACGCGGCGAGGCCGAGCGTTGACGCCCAAGCCGAATGGCCGCACGCATCACTCCGGCAAATCCCGCCGACTCACGTCCCACTCGATCCCGCCCGCATTGAGCTGCTCGATCTTCTCCATCCGCTGCCGCGCCAGTTCCGGCAGCCGGTTCGTCACGCCGATCACCAGCGCTTCGGCGAGCGCCAGCGCGGGCACGTTGGTCTGCAGCATCGCGAAAGGGCGGCCCTGGATGCGCAGCACGATCTCCGCGAACTCGCCGATCGGCGAGCGCCATTCGTCGGTGATCAGCAGGATGCGCGCGCCGAGCTGGTGCGCGGCCTGCGCGAAGCGGATGCTGTCCTTCTGGTAACGGCGAAAATCGAAGATCACGAGCACGTCGGTGCGTCCCATGTCGGCCAGCGCGACGGACGCGAGATTCACGTTCGGCTCGACGTACTGCACGTGCGGCCGCGTATAGGCGAGCATGAACGAGAACAGCGACGCGAGCGGCGCCGTATAGCGCCCGCCGCCGCAGAAGACGCGCACGTCCGGATCGGCCAGCACCGCCACGGCTGCGTCGAACGCGGCCGCGTCGAGCCCGTCGATCGTCGTCGCGAGCGATTCGGACAGCCGCTGGAAAATCGCCGCGTGACTATCGCGCATGCCCGTTTCCGAGTGGAACGCATCCATCCGCGCGAGCGGCGAATTCATCGCGGTGTCGATCTCGTCGTGCAGCGCCTGCTGGAACGACGAGTAGTTCGGAAAACCGATCCGGACGACGAAGCGGAACACGGTCGGATCGCTGACTTCCGCCTGCTTCGCAACCTGCGCGATGGGGCCCAGCCCCAGACTGGGATAGCGATCCAGCAACGCCTGCGCGACCTTCTGTTCCGACGGCGTGAAGCTATCCATCTGGGATAACAGCAACGCCCTGATGCTCGTCCCCATCGGCACTCCGGCTCTCTATCTGAATTGAATGACCCAATGAAACGGCAGACGTGCGTCTGCCGGCAACTGCACGCATGTTAGCCGATCGACGTGCGGCAGGCTGCGTGCGGTTCCAAATTAGAGGGACGCATTACCTGGCCAGACGATATGTTCATATATGTAATAAATCAAACATGTGCCATCCGATCCGTCCCGGATGATTCACTTTAAATTCAGTGGTTACCCTAGGTTTTGGTACAAAAAAGCGAATGATATGATCGCGGCCTCGCTGAAATGTATCGTTTATTACATGTCGAACCGGCAGCGTCGACAACCAGTCGCGCGTCGACGCATCCCGGCATGGCCCGGTTTATTCGTCTGGAGGATTCCGTCATGAGGCGGCTCGTAGTACTCACCCTGTTGTCGGCGATGAGCGTATGCGCGTTCGCCGCGTCGGACCCGGCGGTCGAAGCGAAGAACGGCATGGTGGTGTCGTCGCAGCATTTCGCGTCGCAGATCGGCGTCGACATCCTGAAGGCAGGCGGCAATGCGGTGGACGCGGCGGTGGCCGTCGGCTATGCGCAAGCCGTGACCAACGCGTGCTGCGGCAACATCGGCGGCGGCGGTTTCATGACGATCCACCTGGCCGACGGTCGCGACCGCTTCATCAATTTCCGCGAGACCGCGCCGGCCGCGTCGTCCGCGAACATGTATCTCGATGCGTCGGGCAACGTGATTCCGGACCAGAGCCTGTACGGCTATCGCGCGGTCGGCGTGCCGGGCACGGTGGCCGGCCTCGATCTCGCGCAGCGCAAGTACGGGAAGCTGACGCGCAAGCAGGTGATGGCGCCGGCGATCCGGCTCGCACGCGACGGTTTCGTGCTGACGCGCGGCGATACGGACATCCTCGACACGACGGTCGAGCGCTTCAGGAAGGACCCGGAAGCCGCGCGCATCTTCCTGCGCCCGGACGGCACGGCGCTGCAGCCGGGCGACCGCCTGGTGCAGAAGGATCTGGCCCGCACGCTCGAGCGCATCGCGGAGCAGGGGCCCGACGCGTTCTATCACGGCGAGATCCCGAAGATCGTCGAGGCGGCGGCCAAGCGCGGCGGCGGCGTGATCACGGCGGCCGATTTCGCGTCCTATCGCGCGCAGGACATGGCGCCGCTGACGTGCACGTACCGCGGCTACGAGTTCGTGTCGGCGCCGCCGCCGAGTTCGGGCGGCGTGACGATGTGCGAGACGCTGAACATCCTCGAAGGGTATGACCTGCGCAAGCTCGGCTATCACTCGGCCGCTGCGGTCCACTACATGACCGAAGCGATGCGCCACGCGTACGAAGACCGCAACACGCTGCTCGGCGATCCGGACTTCATCGACAACCCGGTCGCGAAGCTGACGAGCAAGGAATATGCGGCACAGATCCGCAAGAGCATCCATGCCGATACGGCGACGCCTTCGGTCGACGTGCAGCCCGGTGTCGGCGTGCACGAGAAGCCGGAGACGACGCATTACTCGATCGTCGATCACGACGGCAATGCGGTGTCGACGACCTATACGGTCAACGGCCGCTTCGGCGCGGTGGTCATCGCGCCGGGCACGGGCTTCTTCCTGAACGACGAGATGGACGACTTCACCGTGAAGGTCGGCGCGCAGAACCTGTTCGGCCTCGTGCAGGGTACGCGCAACTCGATCGCGCCGGGCAAGCGTCCGCTGTCGTCGATGGCGCCGACCATCGTGAAGAAGGACGGCAAGGTGTTCATGGTGGTCGGCTCGCCGGGCGGCTCGCGCATCATCACGATCACGCTGCAGACCGTGCTGAACGTGATCGACTACGGGATGACGCCGCAGGACGCGGTGGCCGCGCCGCGCATCCATCACCAGTGGCTGCCCGACGCGGTCTATTACGAAACCTACGGCCTGTCGCCCGACACGCTCGCGATCCTGCGCAACATGGGCTACAAGATGGTCGAGCAGACGCCGTGGGGCGCCGCCGAGCTGATCATGGTCGGCCTGCCGGGCACCGAAGCGGCGAGCCGCCAGAGTTCCGGGAACGATTCGTCGGTGTCCGGCAACGTGCGTGTCGGCTTCATCTACGGCTACAACGACCCGCGCCGCCCGGCCGGCTCGGCGATCGGCTACTGACGCGACCGTTTCAAGTCGAATCGCTGCCGCCGGCGTTCGCGTTGCCGCGAATGCCGGTGCGGCGGCAAGCGCGTCCGTCAGCGGGCATCCGCCAGTCTGAGCGGCACGCGCGCCTTTCTTCCGTCAACTCCATCGCCACCCGGCGAATTCCGTCATGAACAAACGAATGTCTGCGGCAGGCTGGATCCTGCTCGCGATGGCAGCCGGCATCCTGGTCGGCTACCTGATCTACACGCAGCTTCCCGACAAGCAGGCGGCCACGGAAGTCGCCGGCTACATCTCGCTCGTGTCCGACGTGTTTCTGCGGCTGATCAAGATGGTGATCGGCCCGCTGGTGTTCTCGACGCTGGTCGTCGGCATCGCGCACATGGGCGATGCGTCGTCGGTCGGGCGCGTGTTCGTGAAGGCGCTCGGCTGGTTCGTCACCGCGTCGCTGATCTCGCTGCTGCTCGGCCTGCTGATGGCGAACCTGCTGCGGCCCGGCGAGAACCTCGGCCTGCCGCTGCCGGACATCGGCGCGTCCGCGCATCTCGCGACGTCCAAGTTCACGCTGAAGGATTTCGTCGGTCATATGGTGCCGAAGTCGATCGCCGAGGCGATGGCGAACAACGAGATCCTGCAGATCGTCGTGTTCTCGATGTTCTTCGGCGTGGCGCTCGCCGCCCTCGGCGAGCGCGGCAAGATCCTCGTCGCGGCGATCGACCAGCTCGCGCACGTGATGTTGAAGATCACCGGCTACGTGATGAAGCTCGCGCCGCTCGCGGTGATGGCCGCGATGGCGTCGACCGTGGCGGTCAACGGGTTGTCGATCCTGCTGAAGTTCGCGGTGTTCATGGGCGACTTCTATGCGAGCCTCGTGCTGCTGTGGGCCACGCTGGTCGCGGCCGGGCTGCTGTTCCTCGGCCGCCGCGTGTTCAAGCTGCTCGCGCTGATCAAGGAAGCGTTCATGCTGTCGTTCGCGACCGCGAGCTCGGAAGCCGCGTATCCGAAGATCCTCGACGCGCTCGACCGTTTCGGCGTACGTCGCAAGATCTCGAGCTTCGTGATGCCGATGGGCTATTCGTTCAACCTCGACGGCTCGATGATGTACTGCACGTTCGCGACGCTGTTCATCGCGCAGGCCTACGACATCCACCTGTCGCTCGGCACGCAAATCACGATGCTGCTGATCCTGATGCTGACGTCGAAGGGGATGGCCGGCGTGCCGCGCGCGTCGCTCATCGTGATCGCGGCCACGCTGCACCAGTTCAACATCCCTGAAGCCGGGCTGCTGCTGATTCTCGGCGTCGACACGTTCCTCGACATGGGGCGCTCGGCCACGAACGCGGTGGGCAACTCGATCGCCAGCGCGGTGGTTGCGAAGTGGGAAGGCGAGCTGATGTCGGAGTCCGAAGCGAGCGCGCATGCCGCGCATCTCGATGCCGAACTTGAACGGCAGAACAACGCGCCGGCCTATGGCGCCGGTCAGCCCACGTCGACCTGACGGTCAGGCCGCGAGCGCTTCGTCGATGCACGCCGCGAGCACCATCGCGGCGGCGTTGCCCGGCGTCGAGCCGAGCAGTTGCGGCGCATAGACGCTGTCGCCGATCTCGATCGGTCGCCCCGACAGCGCGCACACGCCGCGCTTGCGCGTCGTGAACAGGCGCCACTTCTGGTAGCCGTAGTGCCCGGTGCAGGCGTCGCACCACGAAATCATCACGGTGTCGGCGGTGGGCCGTTCGAGCACGCTGATGGTCGGCTTGCTCGTCGCGTCCCACGACGGCAGCCGGTCGCGCGTGACGCTGCGCCGTCGCGGCCCGCCCCACGAAACGGACGGCATGTCGAAGCTGCCGATTGCGGCGACGGTCATGAGCCAGGGCGCTACACGATTGTTCATGTCTCTGTTCCTCGAAACGTTACGCGGTGCCGCGGCGCGCGGCATCACGACAGGCGGATGCGCGGCTGCACCCAGCCGTTGATCCGTTCGGCGATCCACAGCAAGGTCGCCTTGGAGAAACCGTGCAGCGCCTGCTGGTGCCGCCGGTAGAGCATCAGGTGGCTGAACTGCGCGAAGCGCCCCTGGATGAAGCCGCCGCGGAAGAAGCCGAACTGCCCGAGCGTGCCGAATGCGTCGTAATCGCTGATCGACACCAGCGCGCCGAAATCGTGGAACGCGAACGGCGGAATCGGCGTGCCGTCGAGCCAGGCGGGCAGATGCTTCGCGAGATGCTCGGCCTGTTGCGTCGCGACCTGCGCGGTGGGCGGCAGCGGCCGCTCCTGGCCGTCGGGCAGCAGGCTGCCGCAATCGCCGATCGCGAACACGTGCTCGTCGCCGGTCGCCTGCAGCGTGGGGCCGACCACGATCTGGTTCGCGCGGTTCGTATCGAGCCCGCCCAGCGCCTGCATGAAGTCGGGCGCCTTTACCCCGGCCGCCCACACCATCAGGTCGGCTTCGGCGAACGAACCGTCGCCGTAATGGAAACCGTTCGCGTCGGCCGACGTGACACGCGTCGACGTCAGCACGCGAAAACCGATCTGTTCGAGCCGCCGCTGTGCCGATGCGGAAATCTTCGGCGGAAACGCGTTGAGGATGCGCGGGCCGCTTTCGAGCAGCGTGAGCTGCAGCCGCTCGCGCACCGTGTCGTCACCATAGGCCTGCGCCACTTCGAGCAAACGGCTCAGTTCCGCCGCGAGTTCCACGCCCGTCGCGCCCGCGCCGACGATCGCCACGCGAAACGGCTCGTCGCGCGCGATGCTGCGGAACACGCGCATCCGCAACGCTTCGTTGAAGGTCTCCGCCTGCTGCTGGCTGTCGATGAAGTAGCAGTGCTCGCGCACGCCGGGCACGCCGAAATCGTTGGCCTGGCTGCCGAGCGCGAGGATCAGCACGTCGTATTCGAGTTCGCGTGCGTCGATCACCACGTCGCCGTCCTGCGAGCGGATCTCGCCGAGCTGCACGCGGCGGCGAGCGCGATCGAGCCCCTTCAGTTCGCCGGGCTGGTACGTGTAACCGTGGTCGCGGGCATGGGCGAGGAAGATCACCTGTTGCTGCTGGACGTCGCGCGTGCCGGCCGCGATCGTATGCAGCATCGGCTTCCAGATGTGTGTCGGACTGCGATCGACGACCGTGATCTGCGCGCGTCCGGACCGGCCGAGACGCTCGCCCAGGCGGGTCGCGAGCTGCAGCCCGGCGATTCCGCCGCCGACGATGACGATGCGTGTAGGGGTTGTCATGGATAAATCATCAAGTGATGAATAAGGTATGATCCTAGCGCTTCCCGGCTCCGCGTGTCAACGGAGCGGGGCAGGCCGCCCGCTTCCGGTACGTGATACCGGGGACCGAACACGGGCATTCGAATCATTCAAGGAGCAGGAAAAACGTGGCAGAAGTCACTGAGCGCGCGCCGTCGAAGCGGCGTACGCGCGGACGGCCGCTGGCGGATGCGTCCGTCGGCCCGGACGTGATATTGCGGGCCGCGCGCCGCACGTTCGCGAAGCGCGGCTACGACGCGACGAGCGTGCGCGAAGTCGCGCGCGAGCTGGGCATCGACGCGGCGCTGATCGCCCATCACTTCGGTACCAAGGAAACGTTATGGCTGGCCGTCGTCGAGCAGATCGTCGAGTTGGCCGAACCGATGTTCGACGCGCTGCGTGCGTTGCGCGCGTCGTCGCTGCCGCATCGCGAGCGCGTGCGGCGCGCGCTCGAGCTGTGCGTCGATCACGAATTCGCGGAGCCTGATATCGGCATGTTCTTCTCGACGGCGGCGACCGAGGAGGGCGGGCGGCTCGACCGGCTGCAGGAGCGGATCGTGCGCCCGTATCACGACGCGATGTTTCCGCTGCTGGCGGACGCGGTCGAGGCCGGCGCGATTCGTCCGGTCGATCCGAACGTGCTGTTCTTCATGATCGCGAGCGCGATCGGCACGACGGTGTCGTACAGCCACATGATGCTGGAGTACACGTCGCTCCCGACACGGCCGGAGGCGTTCCGCGAGGCCGTGCTCGGCGTCGTGTTCAACTTCCTCGGCGACCAGGCCTGAGCGCCGCGCGCGCGATGCGCGCGGTCAGGTCGCGGCAACCAGCCCCAGTTCGCGCACCGCGTTCCGCGCGCTCTCGCGCAGCGCATCGACGAGCGGCGACGGCGTACGGTAGGCGAGCGCCAGTTCGTACGCGAGCGGGCTGCCCGCATCCTTCAGTTCGCAGAACGTAATGCCTTGCGGATGCATCGGCACGAACAGGCGCGGCATCAGCGCGACGCCGATGCCGCCCGCGACGAGCCCGGCCGTCGTCTGCATCTGGCGCGGCTGCTGGACCACCCGCGGCGCGAAGCCCGCCTGCGCGCATGCCGTTACGATCAGCGCATGCATGCCCGGCCCGTGGTGCGCGGCAAACATGACCCACGGTTCGTCCGCCAGCTCGGCCAGCGCGATGCGGCGGCGGTGCGCGAGCCGGTGGCCGTCGGGCAGCGCGGCCACCATCCGGTCGCGCAGCAGCGGCTCGACATGCACGTCGCCGGCATCGGCCACCGGCAGCACGACGAGGCCGGCGTCGGTGCGGTCCTGCCGCAGCGCGAGCACCTGGTCGGCGGTCGTGCCTTCCTCGAGCTGGAAATCGACGTTGGGATGCCGCTCCTGAAACGCGCGGAGGATCAACGGCAACAGCGCGTTGACCGTGCTGTCGACGAAGCGCAGCCGCAGCGTGCCGCCGAGGCCGGCGCCCGCGCGACGCGCCACGGCCACCGCGCGCTCGGCCTGTTCGAGCGCGCGCCGTGCTTCGAGCAGGAAGGCCTCGCCGGCCGGCGTGAGCCGCGAGCCGCGGTTGTCGCGTTCGAGCAAGGCGACGCCCAATTCATCCTCGAGCTTGCGAATCGCCGTGCTGAGCGGCGGCTGGGCCATGTGCAGTCGCTCGGCCGCGCGCCGGAAGCTGAGCGTCTCGGCGACCGCGATGAATTGCCGGAACTGGCGCAGATCGATCATGCGATACCGCCCATGTATCAGTAGATCATCGAATTCGTATTTTACCTATCACTCCGGGCTGCCCAGAATGTCCCTGTCGTCAACCGTCGATACTCAGGAGGACAGATCATGACGGGCAATGAACAGCAGCGAACGGCCATCGTCACGGGCGGGTCGAGCGGAATCGGCTTCGCAATCGCGAGCCGGCTGGTGCAGGACGGGTATCGCGTCGCGATCGTCGGGCGCGATGCGGCGCGGCTGGAGGCGGCCGTCGCGCGGCTCGGCGGCGCGGCGATCGGGCAGGCAGGCGATCTGAGCGTGCGGCACGACGCGGAAGCGGTGGTCACCGCGATCGTTGCAAGGTGGCCGCGTATCGACGTCCTCGTCAACAACGCGGGACTGACCGGTCGCGTCGGCGCGGATACGAAGGCGGGCGAAGCGGAGGCCGTATGGGACGCGGTGCTCCATGCGAACCTGAAAAGCCTGTTCCTGACGACGATGGCCGTGCTGCCGCACCTGGCCGATCGCGCCGCGCGCATCGTCAACATCGGCTCGATCGCGGCGCGCGCCGGCAGCCTGTTGCCGGGCGGCCTCGCGTATGCGGCCGCGAAGGCCGGCGTCGAAGGCTTCACCGTCGCGCTGGCACGCGAACTGGGGCCGCGCGGCGCGACGGTCAATACGGTCGCGCCCGGCTATATCGCCGGCACGCGTTTCTTTGGCGACAGCGGGGTCGCGCCGGCCGTCGCGGCGATGATCCGCGTGCAGACGCCGGTTGGCCGCGCCGGGCAGCCGGATGACGTCGCGGACGCGGTCGCGTGGCTCGCCGGGCCGCGCGCGTCGTTCGTCACCGGCGCGACGATCGCGGTGAACGGCGGCTGGCGCGTCGGGTGACGCAGCGCGCGTACGGCCGGCGCGTCACTCGGCATCGGTCGGCGGCTTGTCGCCGAGCCAGCGCCGCGCGCCGGGCCCGTTGCGGCCGGCACGGTCTTCCGGGTTGGTCAGCTTGCAGCGTTTCAGCGACAGGCAGCCGCAGCCGATACATTCGTCTAGATTGATGTAGAGCCGCTGCAGCTCCTCGATCCGGCTCGCGACGCGCTGCTTCCAGCCGCGCGACAGCCGCTGCCAGTCCTTGTTGCTGGGCGCGGTGTCCTCGGGCAGGCTGACGAGCTGTTCGGCGATTTCGTCGAGCGAATAGCCGATCTTCTGCGCGAACACGATGAACGCGATCAGCCGCAGCACCGCACGCGAATAGTGGCGATGGCTCGAGCCGTTGCGGTGCGACTTGATCAACCCGCGCGTCTCGTAGAAACGCAGCGTCGACGCCGGCACGCCGCTGCGCGCGGCCACTTCGCGGATCGACATCAGCGGCCATTGCGGGGTTTCCTGGATACCCATGACGCCCTCCGGGAAAGCTTGACTTGAAGTTAACTTCAACTTTTATGCTACGTGGCAGTTTAACCCGTCGCGAGGCATCATGCTCTCCTTTTCCCTACGCAGGACCTCGCCGTTGGGCGCGGCCTGCGCCCTGTTGCTGGCGTTGTCGGGCTGTCACGATGGCAAAGGCACATCGTCGGCCCAGCCGCTTCCCGAAGTGGGCGTCGCCACCGTCGCGCCGCGTACCATCCGCCTCGCGGACGAATTCAACGGGCGCGTCGAAGCGGTCGATGCGGTCGAACTGCGGCCGCGCGTGAGCGGCTATCTGCAGCGTGTCGCGTACAAGGAGGGCGATGTGGTCGCGCAGGGCGCGCTGCTGTTCGAGATCGATCCGCGCCCGTACCGGATCGCGCTCGACCGGGCGAATGCGCAGCAGCAGCGCGCCCGTGCGGCCGCGAGCCTCGCGAACGTGCAGTTGAAGCGCGTGCAGACGCTGATCGACGCGCATGCGACGTCGCAGGAAGAACTCGACAACGCGCGCGCCACCGCGGAGCAGGCGCGTGCCGATCTGCAGGCGGCCGATGCGGCCGTGGCCGACGCGAAGCTCAATCTCGGCTTCACCGAAGTGCGCGCGCCGATCGCGGGCCGGGTCGGCCGTGCGGTCGCGACCGTCGGCAACCTCGCGCGCGCGGACGACACGCTGCTGACGACCGTCGTGTCGCAGGACCCGGTCTACGTGTATTTCGATTGCGACGAGCAGAGTTACCTGCGCTACAACGCGCGGCGCGCCGCGCCGACGCATCGCGCGATCGGCGCCGACCCTGTGCGCGTCGGCCTCGCGAACGAGACGGGCTTCCCGCATGCGGGCACCGTCGATTTCCTCGACAACCGGCTCGATCCGCAAACCGGCACGATCCGCGCCCGCGTGCGGCTGCCGAATGCGGACCATACGTTCACGCCGGGCCTCTATGCGCGCGTGCAGCTCGTGAGCGGCCGCGACCAGGACGCATTGCTGGTCGACGACAAGGCCGTGCTGACCGACCAGGATCGCAAGTACGTATACGTGATCGGCCCGGGCGACAAGGCGCTACGCCGCGACGTGACGATCGGCCGCGAACTCGACGGCGAGCGGATCGTCGAGAAGGGGTTGCAGTCGGGCGACCGCGTGGTGGTCGACGGCGTGCAGCGCATCTACTATCCGGGCGCGCAGGTGAAGCCGAAGGCGCTGCCCGCACACGCCGCGGCGGACCCCGGCGCCGGCACGCAGGCCGTGGCCGATGCCGGCGCGCCTGCCGCGCACTGACGGGAGCGAGACGATGGATTTCTCCCGCTTCTTCATCGACCGGCCGATCTTCGCGGTCGTGCTGTCGATCGTCATCTTCGCGCTCGGCCTGATCTCGATTCCGATGCTGCCGGCCGGCGAATATCCGGAAGTCGTGCCGCCGAGCGTCGTCGTGCGTGCCACGTACCCGGGCGCGAACCCGAAGGAAATCGCCGAGTCGGTGGCCGAACCGCTGGAAGAGGCGATCAACGGCGTCGAAGGCATCATGTACATGAAGTCGGTCGCCGGGTCGGACGGCAGCCTGCAGGTCGTCGTCACGTTCCTGCAGGGCGTCGATCCCGACACGGCCACCGTGCGCGTGCAGAACCGCGTGAGCCAGGCGCTGTCCCGCCTGCCCGACGAGGTGCGCCAGTACGGCGTGACCACGCAGAAGCAGTCGCCCACGCCGCTGATGTACGTGAGCCTCTATTCGCCGGACAACAGCCGCGATTCGCTGTACCTGCGCAACTACCTGACGCTGCACGTGAAGGATGAACTGTCACGGCTCACCGGCATCGGCGACGTCGGCGTATACGGCTCCGGCGACTACGCGATGCGGCTGTGGCTCGACCCGAACCGGCTCGCGTCGCGCGGACTGACCGCAAGCGACGTGATCGCGGCCGTGCGCGAGCAGAACGTGCAGGTGTCGGCCGGCCAGCTCGGCGCGGAACCGTCGCCGAAGAAAAACGACTTCCTCGTGTCGATCAACGTGCGCGGCCGTCTGCGCACGGTGCAGGAATTCAGCGACATCGTGTTGCGCAACGGCGACGACGGCCAGGTCGTGAAGCTGTCCGACGTCGCGCGCATCGAGCTCGGCGCGGGCGATTACACGCTGCGCTCGTATTTCAACGACAAGCATTCGGCCGTGGTCGGCATCTTCCTGTCGCCGGGTGCGAACGCGCTCGACGTCGCGAAGGCCGTGTATGCGAAGCTTGACGAACTGTCTAAGCGCTTTCCGCCCGGCGTCGCGTATCGGCCGGTGTGGGACCCGACGGTGTTCGTGCGCGAATCGATCCACGCGGTGCAGCACACGCTGATCGAGGCCGTGGTGCTGGTCGTGCTCGTGGTGATCCTGTTCCTGCAAACCTGGCGCGCGTCGATCATTCCGCTCGTCGCGGTGCCGGTGTCGGTGGTCGGCACGTTCGCGTGGCTCTACCTGCTCGGCTATTCGATCAACACGCTGACGCTGTTCGGGCTCGTGCTCGCGATCGGGATCGTCGTCGACGATGCGATCGTCGTCGTCGAGAACGTCGAGCGCAACATCGCGCAGGGGTTGAGCCCGCGCGATGCCGCGCACCAGGCGATGCGCGAGGTGTCCGGGCCGATCGTCGCGATCGCGCTCGTGCTGTGCGCGGTGTTCGTGCCGATGGCGTTCATGTCGGGCGTCACGGGCCAGTTCTACAAGCAGTTCGCGGTGACGATCGCGATCTCGACGGTGATCTCCGCGATCAATTCGCTGACGCTGTCGCCCGCGCTCGCCGCGAAGCTGTTGCGTCCGCACGGCGCGCCAAAGGATGCGTTGACGCGCGCGCTCGACCGCGCATTCGGCTGGCTGTTCCATCCGTTCAACCGCTTCTTCGAGCGCAGTTCCGACCGCTACCACGGCGTCGTCGGGCGCACGCTGAAGCGGCGCGGCGTGGTGTTCGCCGTCTATGCGGCGCTGCTCGCGGCGACCGCGCTGCTGTTCAACGCGGTGCCGGGCGGCTTCATCCCGGTGCAGGACAAGCTGTACCTGTTCGCGGGCGCGAAGCTGCCGGAAGGCGCATCGCTCGCGCGCACCAGCGCGGTGACCGAGCAGATGACGAAGATCGCGCTCGGCACCGACGGCGTCGAGATGGTGCCGGCGTTCGCGGGGCTGAATGCGCTGCAGGGCGTGAACACGCCGAACATCACGAACTCGTACGTGATCCTGAAGCCGTTCGATCAGCGTCACCGCAGCGCCGCGCAGATCAACGCGGACCTGAACGCGCGCTTCGCGGCGATCGATGGCGGCATCACGTATGCGCTGATGCCGCCGCCGATCCAGGGCCTCGGCAACGGCTCCGGCTACTCGCTGTACCTGGAGGATCGCGGCGGGCTCGGCTACGGCGAATTGCAGAAGGCGCTCACGGCGTTCCAGGCCGCGGTCGCGAAGACGCCGGGGATGAGCTATCCCGTCAGCTCGTACCAGGCGAACATCCCGCAGCTCGAGGTGAAGGTCGACCGGCTGAAGGCGAAGGCGCAGGGCGTCGCGCTGACCGATCTGTTCAACACGTTGCAGGTGTATCTCGGCTCGATGTACGTGAACGACTTCAACGTGTTCGGCCGCGTGTATCGCGTGATGGCGCAGGCGGATGCCGGCCACCGGCAGACGGCCGCCGACATCGCGAACCTGCGCACGCGCAACGCGAAGGGCGAGATGGTGCCGATCGGCTCGATGGTGACGGTCGGGCCCGCGTACGGCCCCGATCCGGTCGTGCGCTACAACGGCTATCCGGCCGCCGACCTGATCGGCGACGCCGATCCGAAGACGATGTCGTCGTCGCAGGCGATCGCGAAGCTGCAGCAGATCGCGAAGGACGTGCTGCCGCCGGGCATCACGCTCGAATGGACCGATCTCAGCTATCAGCAGGTCACGCAGAGCAACGCGGCGATCGTCGTGTTCCCGCTCGCGGTGATGCTGGTGTTCCTGGTGCTCGCGTCGCTGTACGAGAGCTGGACGCTGCCGCTCGCGGTGATCCTGATCGTGCCCGTGTGCATGTGCGCGGCGCTGTTCGGCGTGTGGCTGTCCGGCGGCGACAACAACGTGTTCGTGCAGGTCGGTCTCGTCGTGCTGATGGGGCTCGCGTGCAAGAACGCGATCCTGATCGTCGAATTCGCGCGCGAGCTCGAGATCCAGGGCAAGGGCGTGGTCGAAGCGGCGCTCGAAGCGTGCAAGCTGCGGCTGCGTCCGATCGTGATGACGTCGGTCGCGTTCATCGCGGGCTCGGTGCCGCTGCTGATCGGCAGCGGCGCGGGCAGCGAGGTGCGGGCGGCCACCGGCGTCACCGTGTTCGCGGGGATGCTGGGCGTCACACTGTTCGGGCTGTTCCTGACGCCCGTGTTTTATGTGGCGATCCGCAAGCTCGCGGGCGGCACGCCGGCCGTCTGGAGCGAACAGCACGGCACCCTCGAAGGAGAAAACCGATGAGTGCCGCTTTCCGTCTTTCCGCGCTCGCGATATCGGTGACGCTCGCCGCATGTGCGGTGGGCCCCGATTTCAAACGGCCCGATACCGGCACGGCCGCGCGGTTCGCGCGCGATGTTCGTCCGGCCACGCAGCGTGACGCGGCGCCGGCCGATACACCGAGCGACACGTCGCCCGACGCCGATGCCGCCTTCTGGCGCGGGTTCGGCGATCCGACGCTGACACGGTTGATCGACGCGGCGCTCGCGGCGAACCAGGACTTGCAGGTCGCCGTATCGCGCTACGACGCGTCGAATGCGCTGCTGTCGCAGGCCACGTTCGACCGCTATCCGACGATCACCGCGAGCGGCCAGATCGGCCATCAGCTGATGAGCAAGGACCAGGCGTTCGGCGCGCCGCGCAGCCAGCGCGATACGCCGACGTCCAATGTCGGAATCAATGCCGCGTGGGAGCTCGACCTGTTTGGCCGCGTGCGCCGCTCGATCGAGTCGCAGCGTGCGGAAACGGCGGCCAGCGCGGCCGACGTGCGTGCGGTGCGCGTCGCGATCGCGGGGGAGGTCGCGAGCACGTACGTCGATCTGCGCGGCTCGCAGGAGCGGTTGCGGATCGCCCGCGAGAACGCCGACAACCAGCAGCAGACGCTCGCGCTGATCAATGCGCGCGTCGGCGCGGGGCGAGGCTCCGAACTGGATGCGGCGCGAGCGCGTGCCCAGTACGAATCGACGACCTCGCGGATCGCCGTGTACGAAGCCGCGATCGGTGTCGACGAGCATCGGCTCGCGGTGCTGACCGGGCAGACGCCGGATGCGCTGATCGGCCGGTTCGATTTGCCGAAGACGGGCACACCGATGGGCACGCCGGTGCCGCTGCCGGCGCTCGCGGCCGACATCGATCCCGGCACGCCGGGCGACCTGCTGCGCCGCCGCCCCGATGTCGCGGCCGCCGAGGCGCGGCTGCATGCGGCGACCGCGCGCGTCGGCGTCGCGACCGCGGACCTGTTCCCGCGCTTCACGCTGTCGGGGCTGCTCGGCAGCGCAACGAGCAGCTACGGGTTCTTCCGCGCGGGTAGCGACACCAACCTGATCGCGCTCGGCATCGACTGGTCGTTCCTCGACGTCGGCCGCGTGCGTGCGCGGATCGCCGCGAGCGATGCGGAAGCGGCCGGCCAGCTTGCGCAGTATCGGCAGGCCGTGCTCAGCGCGCTGGAGGAAACCGAGAACGCGCTGCTGCGTGTCGCCCGCACGCGTGACGAGACCGCGCACCTCGTGCGTGCGGCCGACGACAGCGCACGCGCGGCGCAGCTCGCGCAGGCGCGTTTCTCGGCCGGTGCGATCGACTACTACGAAGTGCTCGACGCGCAGCGGACGCTGCTGCAGGCACAGGATGCGGCGGCCGACGGGCGGATGCGCAGCGCCGCCTCGACGGTCGCGCTGTACAAGGCGCTCGCGGGCGGCTGGCCGTCGGGCACGGAGCGGGGCACGCCAGGTCCGCTCGCTCGGTCGGGGCAGTAGCGCGAGCGGCGCGGCGCGACGACACGCTCGGCGGGCGGCGGGGAAGGCGACGATGGCGATCGCACGAGAGGGCTATCGTTCTCGCGGTAAAATTTGATTGCAACTGCAATCAAGCGAGAGGAATGCCCCGACATGAACGCAACCGAACCCGATCTGTGGTTCTCGTTCGTCCGCGCGCATCGGACGATGATTCGCGAGATCGAGCGTCGCCTCGCGGCGGCTGGCTTGCCCGCGTACGCGTGGTACGACGCGCTGTGGGGGCTCGAAAGCGGGCCCGACGGCACGCGCCGCATGCACGAACTGGCCGACGTGCTCGCGATCGAGCGCTACAACCTGACGCGGCTCGTCGACCGGCTCGAACAGGAGGGGCTCGTGACGCGCACGCGTTCGGCGGACGACGGCCGCGCCGCGTTCGCGAGCATCACCGACAAGGGGCGGGCGCTGCGCAAAAAGATGTGGAAGGTGTATCAGTCGACGGTCGCCGAGCTATTTCTCGACCAATTCACCAGCAAGGACCGGGCGGTGATGATCACCGCGCTTGACCGTGCGACCGCTGCCGCGCGCGACGCGGCGGCCGACGCGAAGTAACGTATCCGGCACACGGCGCGCCGAACGCTGACACCGCCGCGCCCGGCGGCGCGAGCCGCCGCGTCGTCAGCCGTTCGAGGCAGGCCGCCGCGGCACGGCGGGTATCGGGTGTCCGCACGGGCGGACCGGGTCGCGCCGTCTGCATGTCCCTCCTTCGAGTACTGGCATGTCGCCGGCGACATCGGTTCCGGCATAGGATTGCAATTGCAACGATTGTAGTTGCAACGACAACCCGACGACAAGGACCGACATGACCTCGACGCATTCCCTCACGTTCTATACGGCCGACACGCCGAACGGGCACAAGATCGCGATCTACCTGGAAGAGGCCGGGCTCGCACACGATCGCGTGCGGGTGAACCTGTCCGCCGGCGAGCAGCGCAGCCCGGCGTATCTCGCGATCAATCCGAACGGCAAGATCCCGGCCATCGTCGACCACGATACGGGACTGGCCGTATTCGAATCCGGCGCGATCCTCGGCTATCTCGCCGAGAAGACGGGCTGCCTGCAGCCTGACACGCTCGCCGAGCGCACGGCGGTCCAGCAATGGCTGCATTTCCAGATCGGCGGGATCGGGCCGATGCTCGGCCAGTTGTGGTGGTTCCTGCATGCATCGAAGACGGGCAACGCGGAAGCGATCGATCGCTACCGGAAGGAGGCGCTGCGTCTCTACGGCGTCGTGAACGCTCGCTTGTCGGAATCGGCGTATCTCGCGTCGTCGCGGTATTCGATCGCCGACATCGCCGCGTTTTCGTGGCTGCGCACGGCGGGCGAGCTGGATCTCGACGTTGCCGGCTTTCCGCACGTCGAGCGCTGGCTTGCCGAGATCGCCGCGCGGCCGGCCGTGCAACGAGGCCTGATCGCCTGCCGCGCGCCAGTGGCCGAGGCGGCGCATTGACATCGCATTGCCCGCGCCGCATGGACGGTGGGGGCGCTTGCCGCCCGCTGCCCGCCGGCCGGGAAACATCGTTCTCCTTCGCCGTAAGCGTCTCGAATGCGTGATATGTGCGCCGCTCGATCCGCTTTGGAAGTGTGGCGTATAGCCGCCACCCCGGCCGTCCAGACGCACGACCAGCTGGGAGAGCCGATGCTTAGCATCGCGGCCGCCGGCCTACCGCGGCGGCGGCCCGATCATTACGCTTGGGCGATCATCCACTCTGTCCGGAAGGTCGCCATGTCCCGGCTCGACTACAAGCTGCTCGGCCCCTGCCTGCTCGCCATCGCGCTCGACGCGATGGGGTTCGGGCTCGTCTATCCGATGATGTCCGCTATTTTCAGCGACCCGCACGCGGGCATCCTGCCGGCCGACGCCGGCGCGCACGCGCGCAATTTCTATCTCGGTCTCGGCTACGGGATCTATCCGTTGTGCATGTTCTTCGGTTCGTCGCTGATGGGCGAGTTGTCCGATCGCTACGGCCGCCGCCGGGTCCTGCTGCTGTGCGTGCTCGGCCTCGCGGCCGGCTACGCGATGATGGCGGCCGGCGCGTGGCATGCCAGCGTCGCGCTGCTGCTGGCCGGCCGCGGGCTCACCGGCCTGATGGCCGGTTGCCAGGGCATCGCGCAGGCGGCCATCACCGATCTGAGCACGCCCGACACGAAGGCGTACAACATGAGCATCATGTCGCTCGCGTTCAGCGCGGGCGTGATCGTCGGCCCGGTACTCGGCGGCGTCACGTCCGACCGGACGATCTCGCCGCTGTTCGACTACGGCACGCCGTTCATGCTGGTCGCCGCGCTGTCGCTGATCTGCGCGTGCTGGACCTGGGTGTCGTATCGCGATTCCGCCGCGCCGCGCGGCGATACGCGTATCGATCCGCTGCTGCCGCTGCGGATCATCGTGGAAGCCGCGCGCCAGCGCAACGTCGCGTTCCTGTCGGTGGTGTTCTTCCTGATGCAGGTCGGCTACGGGCTCTACCTGCAGACCATCATGCTGCTGTTGCAGGCGAAATTCGGCTATACGAGCGCGCGGCTCGGATTGTTCAGCGGCGTGATCGGCCTCTGCTTCGTGTTCGGCCTGCTGTGCGTCGTACGGTTGATGCTGCGCGTGTGGCGCGTGATCGATATCGCGAAGACGGGCCTGCTGGTGGCCGGGCTTGGCCAGATCCTGTCCGCGCTGTTCCCGCACGAACCGGTGCTGTGGGCGCTCGCGATGGTCGTCGGCTGCTTCGACATGGTGGCGTACACGACGATGTATACGGCGTTTTCCGATGCCGTCAGCGACGATCGGCAGGGCTGGGCGCTCGGTGTTGCGGGTTCGGTAATGGCGGTCGCGTGGGTCGTGACGGGCGCGTTGACGAACCTGCTGCCCGTATTCGGCGAGACAGGCTTGCTGCTGATCGGCGGCGCGGGTTTCCTGCTCAGTTTCGCGATGATGGCTGCGTACGGCCGCACGCGGCCGGGCGCGCGAACGGCCGTGTTGTCGTAGATGGCTCACACGCACGTTGGCCCGATCCTGTCGGACGTTGTCCCGCGCGCCGCTGTCGCATCACGCCGCGCGGCCCGACACTGGCGCGTCGCGGCCGGAGAGGTTCCGGGCTGCGTGCGGCGGCGCCGGCAGGTCCGGCGTGCCGTTCCATCAATGTGCCAACCAAGAGAGCATGCCATGCAACATCCGACCATCCGTACCCTGGCCGGCGCGAGCGCGCCGACGTCGATCGCCGCCGCTCGCACCGCGCTGCTGGTGATCGATTTCCAGAACGAATACTTCAGCGGCCGGCTGCCGATTCCGGACGGGCCTCGTGCACTGGGCAATGCGCGGCGCGTGATCGCGTTCGCCGACCGCGCGGGCATTCCGGTGTTTCACGTCCAGCACGTCGGTACGGCCGACAGCCCGATCTTCGCCGACGGCAGCGACGGCTTCCGCTTTCACTCGGACCTGCAGCCGGCGCCGCATCACGCAGTCGTGCAGAAAACGTCGGTGAGCGTATTCCCGACGACGGACCTCGATGCGCAGCTGAAGGCGACCGGCATCGACACGCTGATCGTCACCGGCCTGATGACGCATGCGTGCGTGGCCGGCGCGGCACGCGATGCGGTGCCGCTCGGCTATGCGGTGATCGTCGTCGACGATGCATGCGCCACGCGCGACCTCGACGTCGCGGACGGCGGCACGGTGCCGCACCGCGACCTCCATCGTGCGACGCTGGCCGCGCTGTCGGACACGTTCGGCGACGTGCTGACGACCGAGCAGGTGCTGGCGCTCGGCGTCGTGTGACGGCGGCCGGTTCGCGCGTCGGTCGGCCCACCCCGGCGGCCGGCCGATGCGCGGGCTCCGTGCTTCAGAACATCGTGTTCCGATTCGCTGACGTTTCGGGTACCGGCTGGATCACGTCCCAGTGTTCGACGATCTTGCCGTCCTTCACGCGGAAGATGTCGACCACCGCTTCGCCGCGATCGCCCGGACGCTCGGTCGCATGCACGTGCAGGTAGAC
This sequence comes from Burkholderia orbicola, assembly GCF_900100915.1. Classification (NCBI taxonomy): domain Bacteria; kingdom Pseudomonadati; phylum Pseudomonadota; class Betaproteobacteria; order Burkholderiales; family Burkholderiaceae; genus Burkholderia; species Burkholderia orbicola. The sequence goes on from NZ_FNKW01000002.1 coordinate 2,859,402, forward strand.
GAGGTCGCCGTCGGCCGCGCTGCGGACGATGCGCGCGCGCGATGCCGGGTTCTTCTGGAACGCGCCGACGAAGTACGACACGAACGGCTGCTTGCCGTCCGGCACGTGCGGGTTGTGCTGCTTGTAGTCGTCCGCGACGACGGTGGCGGCCTCGACCGCTTCGTGCCGGTTGAAGAAGCGGTCGTAGAACGTCAGCACGAGCTGGCGGTTGGCTTCCTCGGCGGCGAGGTCGCGCGCGGTCGGGCCGGCGGCCAGCGCGGCCGTCGATGCGGCCAGCAAGACGAACGCGGCAACGGCGCGAACGGGGGAGCGGAACGAAGGCATGTAGCGTTTTCCTTGGTTGACGATTCGTGGACGGATGCGCGAGCGCTACCGGGTGTTGCGCGAGTCGCGACGACCCGCGGGCGATGACGGCTTGGCCGCGGGATGCATGTCGTATCGGCACGAAGGTTTCGCCGACCGGACCGTGAGGTTGCAGGTGCCGGGATGGCGAGGCCGCGCGGCATCGTCATGCTTCGTTGAACTGGCGAATCCGGGGCGGCTGTCGGGCCGATCGAATGGTACAGTTGCCGCGAACCCGTCACAAGAAGTCACCGCGGTGTGAACAGGTCACGCCGCGGTGACCGTGCATCGCCCGTGAAAGAGACTCCCGTCATGCCGCTTCCGTCCGCCGACGAATCCGTCGAACTCGATCAGCCGTGCCCGATCCGCGATGTGCTCGACCGCATCGGCGACCAGTGGAGCCTGCTCGTGCTCGAGGCGCTGGCGGGCGGAACGATGCGCTTCAACGAACTCGGCCGCACGATCGGCGATGTATCGAACCAGATGCTGTCGCGCACGCTGAAGCGGCTCGAACAGGACGGCTTCGTCAGTCGCACGCTGTTCGCCGAAGTGCCGCCGCGTGTCGAATATGCGTTGACCGACCTCGGCCGTTCGTTCCTGACGCCGATGCAGGCGATGATCCGGTGGGCCGACGAACATCATCGCGCGATCTGCGCGGCGCGCCGTCGGGCGCGTGAGCTGGAAGAGGGCGGGCACTGAGCGCGGCGCGCGCATCGGTTCGCTGACTGACGATGCGCGGCAGATGAGCGCGATGGGTTGAAGCATGGCCGGATGCATTCGCATCGCCATCGCGTGACTTCGTTATCCGAAGGATGTCGTCGAAATGGGCGGCCCGACGACAGGTTGACCGGGCGCCCCTGCCGTCGCGCATGATTCCGTGCCGCGGACGGCGGCGGTTCTCGCGCGCCGTTCCGCTCGGACGCTTCATTGGCCGAAGCCGAGCCGCTGCTTACCGCCACGAACCGTCGACGTAGATCCAGACCGGTCCCTGGCGGCGCCAGTAGCCGGGCACCCAGCGGCGCCCGGGGCGCCGCGCGACCCAGCGACCGGACACCCATATATAGCGGCCGCGCTGCCAGCGCCAGTAGCCGTCCGTCCATATATAGCCGTGCGGCCGGGGTGGCGGCGGGCGACGGTCGTGGCGTGCCGCCGGCGGCGCGAAACGCGGCCGATCCGCATAGGGCGGCCGGCCGGGGGCATGGTTCGGGCCGGCGGGCCGGTACCCGGGCGGGGCGGGCTGGGCCGCGGCGGCGCGCAGCCAGCCCGTGCCGACGAAGGCGGCGGTCAATCCGATGGCGCGCAGCAACGAGCGTCGATTCATGGCGGTTCCTGTTCTGTATTCGAGGCTGCCTTACATTAGCCTGCCGGTACGCTTACCGGGTTACGCGGGCGGTTAAGGCTGTTACCGCGTGTCACGGCAGGCGCGAGCCGCCTTTTCCCTTTCTGACGGCTGACGGGATCTCGCCGTGGCGCAGGCGTCGCTCCTGTTTACCGGCCGAGGGCGACGTTTTAGATGCGGGATGGCCAATATTTGAGATTGAATCGGGTAATAATTGCCGATTTCGGGGTGCTGGACCGAATCCGCTTGTTGTTTCTATGCAACCGTCAAGACGATGACATGAAAGAATGGTGCGATGAAAGGCTCCAAAAAGCCCTCGTCAAGAAGTCAAAAACAAGCGTTAAAACAAATACTTATGACGCGGCCCCACTTTCATTATTTCTAGTTCTGGAAAAGCTTATTTCTTTATTTGCGGATCGCTCCCCTAGGGTACACCCCTAAACTCACGGTTCCCAAACGGGCAACTATCCGGGCGCCGCCAGCAGGACCGATGGCGCTCCCGGGCGGTTGCAGACCGTTTATGAACAAGGTCGCGAGACCTGCCTCTTTTTAGAAGGGAGCTCCACGAATGAACAAGACTCTGATCGTTGCAGCAGCTGCAGCATCGTTTGCTACCGTCGCTCACGCGCAAAGCAGCGTCACGCTGTACGGCGTGCTGGACGCAGGCATCACCTACCAAAGCAACGTCGGCGGCAAGTCGCTGTGGTCGATGGGCTCGGGCATCGACCAAAGCCGTTTCGGTCTGCGTGGTTCGGAAGACCTCGGTGGCGGCCTGAAGGCAATCTTCACGTTGGAAAGCGGCTTCAACATCGGTAACGGCCGCTTCGCAAACGGCAACGGCGGCATGTTCAACCGCCAGGCTTTCGTCGGCCTGTCGAGCCAGTACGGCACGGTCACGCTGGGTAAGCAGTATGACGCAACGCAAGACTACCTGGCGCCGCTGACGGCAACGGGCTCGTGGGGCGGCACGTACTTCGCGCACCCGCTGAACAACGACCGTCTGAGCACGAACGGCGACGTCGCGCTGAACAACTCGATCAAGTACACGAGCGCTAACTACGCTGGCCTGCAATTCGGCGGTACGTACTCGTTCTCGAACAACACGAACTTCGGCAACAACCGCGCATACAGCGGCGGTCTGTCGTACCAGTTCCAAGGTCTGAAGCTGGGTGCAGCATACTCGCAAGCAAACCTGGGTGACGGTACCAACACGAACGGCGCATCGACGCTGGGTGGCCAAGGCCGTGTCCGTACGTACGGTGCTGCTGCTGGTTACGCATTCGGCCCGGCACAAGTCGGCGCTGCATGGACGCAATCGCGTATCGACAACCAAGCTGCTGGCGTTCCGACGCTGCGCGCTGACAACTACGAAGTCAACGCAAAGTACAACCTGACGCCGGCTCTCGGCCTGGGTGCTGCTTACACGTACACGAACGCGAAGGTCAACAACGGCAGCTCGCACTGGAACCAGTTCGGCGTGCAAGCTGACTACGCGCTGTCGAAGCGCACCGACGTGTACGCACAAGCTGTGTACCAACGTGGCGCGAAGGGCAACAACATCGTTGGCACGGGCATCTACAACGGCGACAACACGACGGCATCGAGCTCGTCGGTCAACCAAACCGCAGCAACGGTTGGTCTGCGTCACCGCTTCTAAGCGTGACGGGCGGGGTAACCCGCTTCGCAGCATCAAAAAAGGCGCCTTCGGGCGCCTTTTTTTCGTCTGCCGACTGCGATGGCGGCAAGCCGGATCGTCCGGATGCAAAAAAGCGAGGTCGGTGCCTCGCTTTCTTCGTTCTGCGCCCGTATGGCGCGGCGCGGGTCGACCGGCGGCTCAGCGCGTGTATTCGCCGTTGGCTTCCGGCTGGAACACGATCGCGGCAACCTTCATCAGTTTTTCGGCGCCGCTCGGCTGCATCACCTTGACCATCTGGCCGCGTTGCGTGCCCAGCAGCGCCATGCCGACCGGCGAGAAGACGTTCAGGCGACCGAGTTCGAGGTTGGCGGCGTCCGGATAAACGATCGTCCACGTGGCTTGTTCCTGGGTCGCTTCGTCGAGCAGCGTGATCTGCGAGTTCATCGTGACGACGTTCGCCTTGATGGCGTCGGGCTGGACGATATCGGCGCGTTCGAGCAGCGTGTCGAGCATCGTCTGGAAGCGCGGGTTGTGCTCGGCGTGTTTTTCGAGGCGAGCGACGTCGAGTTCGGTCAGCTGGTAAAGGCGTTGTTTCATGGTGGTTCTCCAAATGATCGGCGGGGCAGGCGTGGCGTGCCTATGAGGATCGCCCGGAGCCTGTCTAACCTGGCTCCGGGTGGAGACCGAGCGGTCAGATCAGGCGCCGGGCAGGGGCGAGCGGCGCCTGGGCCGTGCGTCGAGCGAGGGAATGCGCCGGCTGGCCGGCGCGCACGCGCACGCCGGCCGGGCCGGACGGCGAAACCGAAAGGGGCGTGAGCGCGTACATGGTGGATGGAATATCGACTGGCGAATAAAACCTTACGATTCTACAACACAACCTTCCAGACATGTGATCGGGTTGTTGGCGTTTCGTCAGCGATTGTTGTGTAGATGAAGCAAGTCGCGACGACCCTGTCCGGAAACAGTGGGCGATTTTTTCCAAAAATGCAACGCTGTATGTTCAAACTAAGGGTTTCCCCTTGGGGTGACGCGCACTACACTGAATTCAATCGCTTCAGACAGTCCTGCCGAGGCGACGTCAAAAGAGAACATATTCCGGAGGTAAATCATGAAGTCGATCATCTACGCAGCTATCGCCGCATCCGTCCTTGCCACTCCGATTGCATCGTTCGCACAGTCCGAGCAGGGGTTGACCCGCGCTCAGGTCAAGGCCGAACTCGTGCAACTCGAGCAGAACGGGTACAAGCCGCTGGCGAGCGATTCGCAATATCCGAGCGACATCCAGGCTGCCGAGCAGCGCATCCAGCCCAATCAGCCGATGCTCGCGCAAGCCGATACGAGCGGCTACGGTGCCGTGGCGACGGGTGCCGCGCAAGGCGGCCGCCGCGTGACGCGGGACGCGCCGAATCCCGTGAATTCGGTGTACTTCGGTAACTGATTGAACATCCCCCGGTCTGCCCGAGCGTACCGCTGAATTGACGAGACGCGCGCGAACTGCGCGCGTCGTCCGTCCGCAGGAGCAGAACCTCCGTCGCCGCATGCCGGCGGCTTTCCGCCCAGACGCTCACGCGTTTGGGCCTTTTTTGCTGCGCGGATCAGGCGGACGTGACGGTAGGCGTGCCGTGGATATAGTGTTCGAGCTGGCTGATCGTGAACTGCTGATCGGCAATCACGCTCTTCACGAGGTCGCCGATCGAGATGAGACCGACCAGCTTGCCGCCGTCGAGCACGGGCAAGTGGCGCATCCGGTGCTCGGTCATCAGCGCCATGCACTCGTCGGTGGATTGCGACGGTTCGACGTAGCGCACCTTCGCCGTCATGATTTCCTCGACGCGGGTGGCTTTCGACGAGCGGTCCTGCAGGACGATCTTGCGCGCGTAGTCGCGCTCGGTGACGATACCCGCGATGTCGTCGCCGTCCACGACCAGCAGTGCACCGATGCCCTTTTCCGCCATCAGCTTGATGGCGTCGTAGACGAGATCGGACTTCGTGACGGTGTAGATGGTGCGGCCCGAATCCGGCTTGGCCTTGAGAATCTGCGCGACAGTCGTACTCATTCGCTTTCTCCGTGTGCAGGTCGATGCAGGGCAGGCGGGGCGTGCTGCGCGTCACCCGGTGAGCCCAGTATAGCCGGGCGGGCGGCGGCAGTCGCGTGACGTTTCCAGATTAGCGGTAAACTCCCGTCACGCACCATCCACACAACTCCTACATTCCTGAAGTTTCGATTGAATTCATGATGTCTTCGCGTCCCCAATCGCCCACGCCGGGCAATGGCCAGGCCGACGAGTGCGTGACGCTCGTCGCCACGGCGTCGCTGCCCACGCGCTACGGTACGTTCACGTCATACGCGTTTCGCGTATCGGGCAGCGATGCCGAACATCTCGCGCTCGTGATGGGCGACGTGACGGGCGAACAGTCCGTGCTGACCCGGCTGCATTCCGAATGCCTGACCGGTGACGTGTTCGGCTCGTACCGCTGCGATTGCGGCGAGCAACTCGATCTCGCGTTGCGTTACATCGCGGCCGAAGACCGCGGCGTGCTGCTGTATCTGCGCGGCCATGAAGGCCGCGGCATCGGCCTGAGCAACAAGATCCGCGCGTACGCGCTGCAGGAGCAGGGGCGTGACACCGTCGAGGCGAACCTCGATCTCGGCCTCCCCGACGACGCTCGCGAATACGACTCGGCCGCTGCGATCCTGCGCATCCTCGGCGTGACGTCGGTGCGGCTGATGAGCAACAATCCGAAGAAGTTCGATACGCTCGTGAAGCATGGCATTCCTGTCTGCGAGCGCGTGGCGCTCGCGGTGCCCGTGCGTGAGGAAAACGAGCGTTATATCCGCACGAAGCAGACGAAGTTCGGACATTACTTCGAAGAAAACGAGTAACGAAAATTAGGGGCTCTGCGGAGCCCCTTACTCCATCTGGCTCTCACACTTCCGAGCCTTTCTGATTAAGGCTTTGAGCCGAAAGTTGCGTTTGTCAGGTGCCTTGTCTGCACTTGACGAAATAAGCGGAAACTTGGCACTCTGGCGTAGAATTTTCCTACGCCGGATCGAAAAGCTACGCTCCGGTCTAGGCCTACAACAAAAACCTACGCCGACCGCTGATGAGATTCGACGCACGAACCGCGAGCAAGCTGCCTGCGGGACAACACATGACCTTTGACGGACTCCCGGGCCTCCGCTTCCAGGCCAGCGAGAGTCGCCGTTCCTGGATCTACCGATACAAGTCCCCCGTTGACGACCGAATGCGCCAGGTGAAGCTCGGCGAGTGGCCGGCTATGGGTTTCCCTGCGGCGATTTCTGAATGGGAGCAAAAGCGAGCGGCGCGTGATGCTGGGGCTGATCCTGCTGCTGCAAAGCGTGAGAAACGCGCCGCGGTTGCACATTCGCGCGCCGTCGACGCATACACCGTCAAGCAGGTGTGTTTCGACTATATGGGCGGCTATCTGGAGCCGAACCGCAAGGACAAGGGCGTGATCGAGGTTAGGCGGATGTTCAAGGCGATGCTCAGCCCGATCGAGAGCGTTCCGGCTGCGTCGATAACTCGTGCGCAGGCGTTCGAATTCTTGAATTCCTATCGTGCCACGCCGGCACTCGCTGCGCGCCTCCGCATGGAGTTAGGCGGAGCATGGGACTATGCGATGGACGCTGGGAGGCTGCCTGACGGCACGCCGAATTGGTGGCGAATGATCCTGCGCGGCAAGCTTCGCAGTAAGGGGCGCACGATCGACGGCGTCGTCATGGGCACGAAAAAGCGGGTATTGAGCGAGGATGAGATCGGCACGCTGCTCCGCTGGCTGCCGAATATGAGCCTAACGGTTTCCGACGCGATCACGTTGTATCTGTGGACGGGCGCCCGTGGCGGCGAAATCATTTCGATGGAGTCGCACGAAATCGCCGACGAGGCGGACGGCCTATGGTGGACCGTGCCGAAGGAAAAAACCAAGAACTCGTGGCGCGCGAAAGCAGGGGATTTGCGGGTGCCGCTCGTTGGTCGAGCCGAGGCCGTTGTCCGTCGACGCAAGGACCAGGCCGTGAACGGCTTTCTGTTCCCGACGTCGACCGGCGAGATGATGAAGCAGACCGTTATTTCGCACGGCATCTACTATCATCAGCCGTACTGTAAGCAGGCGCCAAATCATAATCGGCCTCGGCTTCCTGTCACGCACTGGTCGCCGCATGACTTGCGCCGGACGGCCAGAACGATGCTTGCTGCACTCGGGTGCCCGCACGATGTGGCGGAGGCGGTACTCGGCCACATCCAGCCTGGCGTCGCAGGCGTGTACAACCGCCACCACTATGATCGCGAGCGGCGCGAATGGCTCACGCGCCTTGGGCAGTTTCTTGACGAGCTTGCTCTGAAGTATCGGACGAAGTAGAGCGCCGACGTCGATTGTTGTGGCCGGTATTGGGCGGAGGTGCGAGATCCGATTCAGGGCATGCCTCCGCCCAAGCTTCCACCTCGCGCGTCAGCCACGCCACTCGCCGATTGGAAAGCAGGCGCGGCTTCGGAAATTTGCTTTCGCGTACCAGCTTCTGGACGGTCGCTTCCGATAGCGAGAGAGCGATCGCCACTGCGGGCAAGTCGAGGTAGAGCGGCTTCATGGTGGACGATGTAGTCATGCTACGATTCCTCGAAAATTCAGACGGAGACCGCCATGTCGAAGCCCGTTATTTCGCCGGAAGAGTTCATCGCGGAGGTGAACCGGCGCCTTCCCAATCACCACGCATATGAGGCTGGCTGGCGGGTTTTTCTCTTCCCGGAAGGGGCGAACGGGCGAACGGCCACTGGCTACGATCTCGAGCCGCAGTCGGCGGTCGGTCATATCAAGCAGGTGATCGACCACGTGAATTCGAACTACGCGGTTGATCCGTTCATGTCACGCGTTGCTCACGACTGACCATCCGTGTGTTGCAGATAGTCCTGCAGCAGCTCGACGTATTCCTCATGCGTCGGATGCTCGGAGACGACCAGCGTGCAGTCGTGGGTGGTATAGACGCCGCCCCCGATCGACCGCACCGGCATCTCTCCGGCGGCGATCAGCGCGGCCATATCGGTCAGCGCATCCGCCAGATTCTGGGGCGTATCCGCCTGGATGACCGCCTCGAACTGGACGGCGCGTTTCGGGGCTTCGCTCATGATTGAGGCTCCGTAGTGTTCTGGGTGTTGGTCGCGGCAGTGCGTGCCTCGCGGCGCGCCGCGACGAACTGTTCGAGCCCTTCGACTGCGTCGCCGGGCGAGCCGAGCGCGCCGGTGACGCGGCGGCGCTTGTTCATCGCGCCGCATTGTCGATAGGTAATCGGAATGGCGCCGGCGGCGATCGCAGCGGCGCGTTTGCTGATGGCGATGTCGAAGTGTTCGTCGCGCGTGCCTGGGTGCTGAATCCATTTCGGGTTGACGCCGATCTCGCGCGCCATGGCGAGCTCATCGGTAGTGTCCGCGATCAGGTGCGACATCTTCATCCGGCCGAACCGGCCGACCGGGGATCGATACATGTCGTCGACGTAGACGGTCATGATGATTCTCCTGCGCGGTCAAGCGCATGCGCTAGGTGTCGCGCGTAGGTCGCGACGGCGCGCCAATATGCAGCCATCGACCCCTTGCGGCGTTTCCATGCGATCTCGCATCGGCGTTCGCTTGGTCGCGCAGCGCGCGGAGTACCACGGATAGGGCACGCCTCGATTCGAGCGGCAGCGAGGTAAGCGCGCGTGCGGCCGGCAGTCGCAGCAGGGGATTGACGTAGCCCATCATGCCTCCGGGAATTCGTCGTGCGTGCGGCCGTCGAGGTGGCGGCCGACGGCGCGCTTGCCTGCGCGATGCATGTCGAGATAGTGAAGTGCGGCAATGAAAAGCGCCGGATTCTCGCGAAAATGACCGATACCAGAATTGCAGTTCGGGCAAAGAAGTCCGCGCAACTTGCCGGTGTGGTGGCAGTGGTCGATGTACAGGATCTCAGTGGCGCCACAAATTTGACAGCGGTGGTCGTGGGCAACGCGAAATGCGTGAAGTTCTTCGACGCTTATGCCGTAACGCGATGCGGTGCTCGCGTCGGACATGCATTCGCGACACCTAGCGGCTAAGCCGCCCGGTCTCTGGCGATCCACTGTGAATTGCGTTCGAGCTTTCCACGTCCGACAGGTGAAACAATGTCGCAAGCCCGCCAAGCGTCGATCGATCCATTCTTGCACTGAGCAACCTACTTTCTTCGCGGCACTCTTATAGGCACCGAGTTGTCGCCCGGTTGCGTTCGGATCAATGTGGTCGCACCACTCGATTTTTGTGTTCTCGCTCATGCTAGGATGCCTCGAAAAATCGCGGGGTAGAGATGGAGAAAGTCATCAACAGGTATGCTGTACTTGTCATCACGTCACTGATCGGCGCGCTTGGCTACGAATATGTTCCGTGGGGAGATTTCAGCCGAAGCGATTGGGCGAGCTGGGCACAGGCCGTCGGAACCGTAGCGGCGATAGGTGCGACGGTGTGGATCGCAACACGGGAAGATCGCCGACGGCACAAGGAGGCATATGAGCTCGCGGTGCTGACTGCTGCGTCTATGCGGCTCAGAACCGGTAGTGCGCTCGCGCGAGTCAGGTATATGGCCGAGAAGATCCAGGCCGCGCACCGATACGACGCTGCCCCGTCTCGCCTTAGTGAATTCTTGGCATACATACGAGACATCAGTGTGTGCAGCGACGAAGAACAGGTGAAGCTGATTCCGCTCCCGAACCGTTGCGCCTTTCGGCTCGCTGGTTGTCGAGACACGCTGCATGCTGCGGCCGAATTTCTGGAGTCACTGGGCGAGAAGGACCGGCTTATTTCTGAACGCCGCAAGGAAACTTTCGGCATCGCCAGCTTGGCGATGACCGAAGCTGAGAGTCTGCTCAGGGTCGCGGTCGACGAGTGTCGGAAGGCTTCGCTCATCGTAACCAGCCCGTATCAAGAGTGACATGCGAGCGTTGAGCGGTTCGCTCATGCCACAAGTTCCTCGTCGGTAGTGTCCATGGGTTGCTGAAAGACGCGACCGCGCTCACCGACGGGGATTGTCACGAGACCCGCTACGGTAAGGAACGGATTGCGCTTCATGGCGCTGCGCGCCGCGCGAGCGGCTTCGGTTTTGATCGCTGCCGGGCACGGCACGTCAGGCCCGGTGCCAACCGCCCAGACCGCCCGCCACTGAGCTCGGCCGACGGGCGGGATCCAGTCGACGATCTGCACTTCGGCGCGGTGAATCGTCAGCAGCTCGCTGACGCGCTGCTGCGACACGCCGCAACGCTCCACCAGCTCGCGAGCTGACAGCTGTTTCGTTTCGAGGATGGCACGCATTCGGTTCCAGGCCGGCGCCGTGACCGTCTTGTAATCTCGCGGCGACCGCGAGATCTTCAGCACCGTGCACGCGTAGGTCTGCACCGACTTGCGCGGGTGCCGCGGAAACGCAGCATAGAGCGCCCTTGACGGGATGGGTGATGGGTAGAGACGAGCGAGAAGGCGCACCTCGCCAGTCGTCCACGCGTTGGGTGTCGACCTCGACATGCTACGATTCCTCCGGATTTTTCCAGCGAGCACCAGATGAAGACGGTTTTCCTGATGCGTGGGTACGAGATGAACTGCACGCCACGCCCGACTGACGACGGCAAGTTTGCCGCGCAGGTGGAAGTGACGAAGGTCGGATTCAGCCGCGAGGCGGCGTTTCGGAGACTCGGCGAGTTCGACACCGAGGCCGAAGCGGTCGCATACGCGAGGAAGTTCTCGTAAAACTTGCTCAGTTAGTGCTGTGGATTTGCGCGACTTCAAGCAGATAGCGTAGAAGGAGCGCTGATGATTTCACGTACTTCCATGGGTGAAAGCCAACCAACGTATAGAGCCGACGTTCCATGACCGACAATACACAGACCTCCGTGCTAGCGGTTCCTTCGGGATCGTCAAGCGCTCTAGAGAGCGCGTCGAAAGGGATCACTCTTGTTGCTGCGCTCGCCTTACCTTGCTCGGTTGTCTACGACTGGGCCTACTATTCGCGCTTGGGCTTGGAGCTAGCGCAAGTGCCCACAACTCTTAGCGATCATGCGCGCACGGCAGTGAACTGGCTGCCCGCGATGGTGCTGGCCACGGCAATCACAATTGCGCTTCATCTTGCTGGTCGCCGATTGGATGGGTGGGCGGATCCGGCGGAGTTGTATCGCGGTGCAGTAGCGCGCGTCGCCACGGCGAGATGGCACAAGCGTATGTTCGTGCGGATCTTTGTGTCTCCCTATTCGCTCCTCTGGACCGGCGCGGTAGTAAACGGTGGTGCGTTTTTGTACTATGGCGGTGGACAGCTCGGAGGATTCCTGGTTGCTACCGCCGCGTTATTGGGCCTGCTCTTGTATTTGGTGTTGCCGCCGATCGATAAAGCTCCGAAATGGCTTGTGTCACAACTGCGAATCGCTATCCTGTTCGGGCCGATGTTAGCGGCATCAGCGTTTTCTGCGGGCGATAGAGCGGCTGTTTCAGCGCTTAAGGAAAATCCTACGGCATCTGTGACGCTGACTAACAATCAAGTACTATCCAAAATGGTTGTTCTTCGCTATTTGGACAAGGGTGTCCTAGTAAAGCGATCAGACAGTCATTTGCTTTTCGTACTCTGGTCATCGATTTCGGAAATCGATGACGCTCGACAACGTTCCACAATTCGGGGACTGCGTTGTATTTGGTTCGCGTCATGTGACGATACACGGGCGCTAATTTACCAACCGGCAAGCAATTGAATAATGTACCATCACGCCATCAGCGATCATGGCGCGCATCAGGTCGGGGCAGTCGCGCGATGAGATCGGTCGATCCAGTCGTTGATATCGTAGCTCGATAGGTCCCGCACATGCAGTCGGCGATGTCTTCTTCGGTTTCGTCGGGCTGGAACAGATCCATCTGAGCGCGGTAGAAATCAGCCTGGCGCAGCAGGTCGGCATAGCACGGACGGTCTTGCCGGAACCGCTGCCCGGTTTCGCGCTCTTGCCGAATCCACCACTCGGCCGCTTCGGGTCGCCTCATGAAGATGCGGACGATCTTGTGCTCGGCCTTCAGGAAGCACGCGTCGCAGTTGCCTTCGTCGCTGTTCGGGTCGAGCTTCAGGTCGAAAGGCATCGATCGCCAGAACACATTGACCATTGGCTTCGTCACGCCCGCGTGGAACATCGGCATGTAATTCGTCCAGCGGTCCGAGCCTCGTTCGTTCGCGGCCATGCGTTTGTGATAGCGGCGCTCTTCGTCAGCCCGGACGCCGATGATTGCGTCCCACTCGTCGTATCCTCGCTCGCGCATGAATCAGGATGCCGCCTTGATCTTCGTGCGGTCGGTGCACATGCGGTTCGCAGGGTTCGGCAGGATTGGCGGCTCTCCTTTTTCGATGGCGCGCAGATTCTTGTAATACTCGAGGACGCGCTCGAACGGTTCGCCGTTGCGTTCGGCATGTTCGAAATCAGTGATGCGCCACGACAGGCCTGAGCCATAGACGCCCGTGAATTCGGTCCAGTAGACATGCACGCCGAGGTACGACCCGACGTCGCGCACGAATTCGAGCGTTTCCGGGCGTTCCTTCCCGGTGTTGTGGAACGTCACGAACACGTAGCCCGGCAGCGTACCGCCGTGCGCTTCGACAGTTTTCTCAAGCATGTACGCCGACGAGCGGCCGCCGCTGAATCCAAACTGGCTCGGTCCGTCGAGAAAGTACGGGTTACGCGAAGTCATCGCATCCTCTGAATCGGTAGATTGAGCTTCAATGGCGGGGGCTCGGCTGATTTGCGTTGCCGAGCGTCTGCCGTTGAAGCCAGGAGGGGAAAATGGACGGGCGCCAAACAGACCGCCCTCGAGAAGAAACCGCACATCCGAGGCAGCGGTAAGTGCGCGGTCTGGGTGGGGGCTCGTGCTACGATTCCAGACAACAATTACGCAGAATCGGGGTAGGGGATGGATGGACTAGAATTCACTTCGAAAGTCATCGAGGCCGTTGCTTGGCCGGGGACAATCGTCATCCTTGTTTTCAAATTCAGCGACCGCTTTCGCGACTTGCTTGGCAAGTTGACGGAGGTCACGTTGCCGGGCGGAATCTCGGGAAAGTTCGAAGCTCCGTTGCGAAAGGCCGAGTATTTGCGAGAACAGCTTCAGTTGGATTTCGGGGATGACGTCGATGTCGAAGCCGATGATGTCCCGGAAACTGATCCTGTTGCGCTGTCCGCAAATCCAACCGGCGTAATAATGGAGGCGTGGAAGGAGTTGAACTTAGTAGGCGCCGATCTCGTGAACAGTTCAGATCTGTCGGTCACAAACCGACTTATCTTCGCCACCGCGGGGCCTACAGAGATTGTCAACCTTCTCATTAGGGAGAGGCAACTTCCCGATGCCGAAGTGCACTTGTTGCGAGAGCTTCAGCAAATTCGAAATAGAGCGGCACATTCCATACGCGATCGTCCGACTCCCGACGATGCGGAGCGATTCCTTTCGCTGGTTCATTCCTTGAAGCTGGCGTGGCTTAGCCGAATCTCTGCAGCAGGTCCACGTGAATGAAATGCTTGGCTTGTTGCGGTATGTCAGGACAGTGGCATCTCCGATGCTTGCCGATCATCGTCAAGATTTCCGGATAGGACGGCTTGCAAGTAGAGAAACGCGAGGACGGCGACGAACGCGCCCAGCCAGATTTTCAGAAGGGTCATCGCGGCACTCCCGCACGGTAGGTAACAGAGGAACCAGACGCAGCCGATAGCTGCTCATTCAGCTTGCTATGATTTGCGCCAAAATACGCGAGGGTGGGATGGAAAAACTGAAGTCGTTCGCGGTACCGGGCGCTTGCTTCGTGATCGCGATCTTTGTCGCGTGGCTTGGCGCGACCACGTTCGGCACGGCTGGCTATAGGATCGAAAACATGGCGTATTGGATACAGGCCACTGGCTCGATTGCTGCTATCGGCGGTGCATATTTCCTTGGGCGCAGAGAGGAAGTGTTTCAGCGAGATCTGGCCGAAAAAGCTCGCGCAGATCATCTTGCGAACCGGCATTCGACCCTGAAGGCCTTGGTGGACGATGCGTACGCGCGCGCGAAGAAGCTGGAATTTTCCACAAGAGACGAAGGTGATTTCGGGATGCTCGCCTTTGTATCCGTCTCTGCGGACACCATGCAGGATTCGATCGACCAGCTCCGATCGCTGCCGGTGTTTGATCTTGAATCTGGTGAGCTGGTCGAGCCGTCCTTGGAATCCGCCGACGTTGCGAAAGCCTGCTGAGCCATATGAAATACTACAACGAAAGCCGCTTCGATCCACCTGAACATTACCCTGGGGACTATGCTGTAAAAGCGACCATGAACAATAACTTTGCGCAGCTTGACGAGTGCTATCAGAAATTTCTCGACGTTGTTGGTGGCGAACGAGTTGCGATTGAGCCGCCGGATTTTTATTAGCCTACGCCATCGCTGGCCCGTATAGCAGGCACGTGACGTCAGTCACGTCTTGGTGAACAAGGATGCCATGCTACGATGCACCCCAAATCAAGGGGGGGCGATGAGGAAAGTGTGGCAGTGGATTGAAGTTGGGTTTGCGATTGTTGCGCTAGGTATTGTGCTCGCGTTTCTTGTCTACGCATTCAAACGTCAAAGCGAAGGTGCGGCCGCATGGATTCAAGCGATTGGGTCAATCGCCGCTATCTTGGGTGCATATTGGATTGGAGAGCGTCAGTCGGCGGCGAATCTGAAGCACGCTCGTGAAATGGACGAGCGTGCGCTTCGTCGCAGGTTGGATGCATATATTGCCGTTGTTGAAGGCGCGCGAGACCAAGCCGGCAACGTTGCGCGATTAGCCTCTAGCTTGAACAGAGCGGACTTCTATCGCACGTGGGAGGGGCAAAACGGACCGATTCTTGCGGGTGCGTTGACTGCCGTTGAACAAATTCCCCTCCAGGAGTTGGGGAGTGCAACCGCGGTTCGAGCGTTGATCATCATAAAATCTGCGCTTTCCCAGATGGTTCAAACCGTTCACGATCGAATGGAGTCTCGTGATAATTCCGATCACGCTCTCGATCGATTTCGCGCAGACCTTCAGCGGTATCACGCGACTGTCGAACTCTATTGTCTACACATAGCCCACCACGATACCAATGAAAAATCGGTTAGAGGTTCTGCATAGTTACGTGCAGTAGGTGCTGGTACAGCTTGCCGATTCGTCCCATTGCTGGGTAGTAGCAAGAACCAGCACTGCGGCGATGAGTACGCCGAGGCTCTTGAGCCACAGGATCAGAAGGGCTTTCACGACCACACTCCCATCAGCGCTTCGATCGGGGGGGGCGACCGCGCGGGCAAGTAGGTAGAAGCCGGCGATCACACAGAGCGGAATCCAATCTCGATTCATCGTTACCTCACGTTGTTGATCTTGCGTGGCGCGGTCGTAATTAGATGACCGCACTCAGCGACGTGCTGCCGTCGCCGTGTTCGGTGCGAAGCATCAACGGTGCTCCACCGAATAGCTCAGGGCGAAGCTCGCGCAGCGCGTTACTGAAGTTCTGCGGTGCTTCGAAGCCGGCGCCGAGGAGGGCGGTCGTGACCGCGAGCTCGGGATCATCGTCACCGGGCGTGAAGAACGACGCGACGATGGGGATCTTGCGTTCCTTGCAGATTGAGATGATCTGCGTCATGAGCGGCGAGATCTGCTCGTCGTAGATCTGTTCCTTGGTGGTCGCAGTCAAATTTTTCTCCAATATGTTTGGTAATCCGAACATAAGACAGCGCTCAACGAGCGGCACTCGCGTTCAATGCCGTCCGATCAACGCTGTCGAAGCATTCAAGGGCGCGCACTCGGTCATAGGATGCGGACAATCCGCGGGCCGACCGCGCGCCATTCAACGCTCCGGCATTCCAACAACGTTCAGGGAGGGCGCCTCGATACCACTACGGGGTGGCGATGGATACGGGCTGTTTAGAGCCGCCGCGCCGGCTTGAGGCGCCCTCACTGAAAGCTGTTGAGCGGTGTCGGGCGCTACCCCGTTTCTCGGCTACACCGTCGAGCCGGCCGGTTGCTCCCAGTACTGCGGTCCCGGCGCACTAGCACTCTTAAAGATCGACCGCATCGGCGGTGGCGCAGCGTTCTGTACTGCGTTGGGTTGAGATATACGCGAATGAATGGAAATGGCAAGAAAAAACTAAACGCAAATGGATAAATGTTTGGGGGAGGCGGAAGAGTGGCGGCATGCTTACGCCGTGCTGACATATCGCTTGCGTATGTGGCTCCGGCGGATCCGGCGCCGAAGAATGGTGTGCGCACTAAAGAGACCAGAAGATGAACAAATACGCGATCGCGGGCGCGATCATTGCGGGGGCCGTGCTTGTCGCGTGCGGGAACGGCAAGGACGACAAGGGGGATGGTGTTTCCGCTCCACTTGGAATCGCTGAGCCGTGCGGTTCCGACAGCGTGAAGTCCGGACAGAGTTTCAGCATCACTGGCCAAGGGATCCCAATCCTTGCGGCCCCCAATGCCGAGGCCGAGAAGCTTGTTAACGAGAAGGCCAGTCAAGTCACGCATTCGACCGAGTACATGACCGTCGATAACTCGACCACGGTGACGGAAGAATGCACCAAAGGCGAATGGTCGCGCGTTTATGTTACCGACCCGGAATGGCTGCGTGATACTCACATTGGCTGGATCCCATCGAGTTCCTTGCGTAAACCTCAAGTAGACTCATCCGGAAAGCGAGTATTCACGGAGGCAGACTTCGCATTTGATGACGTGACTCGGCCCTACAAAACGACCATTATCGATGGAGTGAACCGGATCTACCGCGAAAACGACTGATGCCGCGACATCAGGCCGGATTCAGCCTATATCAGCGGCTCAAAAGGCACAAAGGACGAACCAGTATTCTACGTAACGTGCGGGTCTGGTGCCGGTGCGTTCAATGTGTACTTTTCTGGCAGGGATGTTGCCGGTGATAGAAAGCTTGTGACGCCGAGCAACATTGACCGTGCCCAAGCCGTGTCGCTATGTAAGGAGTATGCTCGATCCCACGCGACCCACTCGAGCACTGTGGATTTTTCACGTTTTGTAGATTTGAGTGTCACAGATCATCCGAACGGTAACACGAGTGTTAGATCGAGCTTTACCGCCCGAAACAGCTACAACCTTGAGATGAAGCACAACATCTCGTGCCTTCTCAACTCATCTGGTTTGATCGAGGCGAATATCAGCGAGTCCGAGTAAATCAAAAAGTTGCGCCATCCCAATCCGGTGGCGCATATTCCGGGAGCAAGCCGGGAACGAGTTATGATTCCCAGCGACGTGGTTACCGTTTTCGAGCCACTGATCGTAGTGAAACAGAAAGGGACTTGGGCGAGACCGGTGTCAGATGCGACGCACACGAACTTTGGTGGCGTTGATGTTTGACAATTCAAGTGTCGTCGGCGCCGCCTGTCTCAACGCTAAGTTTTGTACAGGCGAGTTCCTGGGCCACCGAAAGGTAGAGGCGAAA
Organism: Burkholderia orbicola; assembly: GCF_900100915.1. Taxonomy (NCBI): domain Bacteria; kingdom Pseudomonadati; phylum Pseudomonadota; class Betaproteobacteria; order Burkholderiales; family Burkholderiaceae; genus Burkholderia; species Burkholderia orbicola. The sequence goes on from NZ_FNKW01000002.1 coordinate 2,877,198, forward strand.
AATACTAGGAGAGACCGAGAACGGAACACTTCCATCAGGGTTGGGTTCTCGGATCGCTTGGCGCCATTGTTCGACCTTTCGGGAGGCTTTAAACATTAGGGTGACATCGTCTTCAATGTCTTTTACGGTGAGGGTGAACATCTCATTGTATCCCTCATGCGCCATTTTGTTTCGACGTCTGCGAAGTATAGTCAAAGCGGCAATTTCTGCTTGATCGAGGATGCCAGCTTGAACTAGCGTTGGCTCACAGAATTGCAAGGTTTGATCTGCCGTCTTGCATGCCTTTTTCTCAAATTCCTGAAGACGGCTTGGGTCATACTTGCTCAGGTACCCATGCATCTGAGCGCGAAACGTCAATACCATTGATTCGAAAGCAACGGTGTATAACCCGACCGCGACGAGGTTTTGGCCGATGGTGTTAAGGAGTTTCTCGGTCATGTCGAATGGTGTCTATTGTTGAGAGCCTGTGGCGACCTATGACTATGGGGAGCGTTGCACGTCCGGTATTAGATATTGGATTGTCGCCGAAAAGTCGCTCGACATAGGCCGCGTCGACCATATCGGTATGGCCCTACTAAGTGAGTCGTGGAATCTAGTTGAAAGGTTTTCCTGTCAGAGGCTAAACTACTGTGCATGCATACAGTATTCTAGGTAGGTAGGCGGGGGCTAGGGTGGATCGAGAGACGAACGCGAGCGGGCTGCGGTGCAGACCGGGGGATTTGGCAAAGGTAAAAGAGGCATGGAGTCCGGCCCTAGTTGGCCGGATCGTCCTGATTAAGGCCGCCCATTCGAGAACCGAATGGGTTGTTACCTTGCTGGGGGAGCCTGGGGTGACGCTAACAAAAAATAGGAAGCGTATAACCGCTGGCAACTGCGCGCTCGCGTATGACTCTGCGCTCAAACCTATTCGGGCCGCTGGTCCAAGTGAGCGTGGAGATCTTATGGCTGCAGGTGAGGAAGGTCACCATCATCAGCGGAGCCTTGCTGCGCCGGTATCAGTCTGAGCAATGTCATGACGGCGGCAAAAGCGTCCTCTGGGACCCCCGCCTCGCTGGCACGCTTAATCTCGGAAATCAATTTCTGGGCGTTTGGCGGAAGAGGGCGTGCAGTCTCAGTCGCGCGCTCATGAGGCTGCGAAGCGTATAGCTCTGCCACAAACTTCGGGCCGCGTTCGGTCAGAAGCCACTCACATGTGACGCCGAAGGGAATCGCAAGCGCGGCCAAAGTCTCCAGCTCTGGAACCGATCCACCGCGGAGGATGCGGCTGATCGTGGGCTGAGGAACCCCAGTATCACGCGAAAGCTTGCTCTGCCCACGTTCCCCATAGTTGGGGTGGGCAAGAAGCAGCTCTCTCAATCGATCACCGACTTTTTTCATGGCGAGACTATGCGTCAATGAATAGGCCATATCAACAAATCACTCGATCGCGCATTGGCAATTAATCATTCGCGTATAGAATGCCGGCGTGGACATGCCAACTACCGCCTCGGGGCTTCTCCGCGATATCAAGACTCAACGCCGTCTGAGCGAAGTCGCGATTGCGCACCGACTCAAGATTTCCCAGCCGACGGTCAATCGAATCCTGCGAGGGAAATCGGACTGCAAGAGCAGTACGTTCGTGGCGATACAGGCGTGGTGGAGCGAGCTCGCTCAACAAAAGGAGATCGCATGAAGCGCCTGTACGCACGTCTGCTTCATTTCGTCGCGTCGGATGTCCTTCGCTCCACAAAAGCAGATTGGCTGGCGTCAAAAAAACTCGAACGTTGCGCGCGGAGGCTGTCCGTCCGTGACGTAGACAGTCTCGCACGATGGGCAGCGGTAGCTACCGTGGCGTCCATACGGCTGCAGGGCGATCTCATCGCCCTTGCTCATGCAGGGCTGGCAAAGGTAGTGCGGAGCATCGCAACCTCCGTCGATGTGGTTATAGCGGTACGCGAGCGTTCCGCCGCCGATGTCCGCCAGAACGTACTGACCGCGGCGATTCGCATTCGCCTTGAGCTCTTGGTTTTCACGCTCGAGAGCGGCAAGTTTTTGGTCCAGCGCGCGCATATCTTGCGCCGTCTTGAGTGCTTCTTGGGTCGCCACCAGGGCAGCTTGGTTGATTTCTCGGAGCTTGATTTCAAGTTCGGCGGTTTTGGCTCCCACCTTCGCTTCGTCGCGGACACTGAGCGCGTTTTTCAGAAACTCGAACGTGGTGTTTGCCGCTCCGACTGCGGAGACAAGTGAATCAATCATGAGTGTTATTTCACATTCCGTAACGTTAGTGGAGGTCGCATGAAGCGCTTATACGCACGTTTGGTCCTCTGGCTGATCAGGCCGGCGCTCAACCTCAGGGCGGAGCGCCAGCAGCATCACGAGGGTCAGCTGATCCAGGCGTTTCGCGACTTAGCGGCGCGAAAGTTAGGCTGATTCATACCCTGCGTTTGCACGGGCACGGCTGAAGATTTCATGGACTTCCGCGCGGTACTTTTCACCGAATGATTGTGGTGCTGCTGAATTGCCGAGTTGCCATATCGAGGACGAAAGGAGGGTGCGCTCATAGGTGTCAAGCATTTCTTTGCCGTTCGGGTGGGCTTTGGAAGCCAGTGCTAAGGCCGCCGCGATCCCGACCGTGTGAGCGAGCGACATTGCAATCCCGTTCTCGAAGTTTTTCGCATCTTGTTCGTTCATGAGGGTTCCCCGTATCGGAATGGTTGTGAGAGCTGCTAATTCTACAGATAGGGCCGGAACCCTCTCCTTAATCCGATCTGCATCGAGATTTGATGCTTGAAGTTTAGAAAATTCGACCTTCAAGGTCATTCAATCAGTTTTGAACGGAGTTGAGTTGCTATGAACACGATTGAGGTCATCCGGAGACCCAGCATTGAGCGGGCGTTTCGGGAAGCGCTAAGCGATCCGCGCAGCCGCGGTCCGCTGATGCGCTCGGCTGGGACGATTCGCAGGTGAGCCGTTTCCTCTCGGGGAATCTCGGCGTGCCGATCAACAAGACCCGTCGCACCCTCTGTACGACCGGCGCGTGCATCAAGATCCGAACCCGAAGACGGTGTTGAACTACCGCGCGATCGGGGTGCGTAAGCCGGTGCTGTTCTACAAGGATCCGGAGACCGGCAAGAACCTGGTCATCGACGGCCGCACGCGGGTGATCAATGCCCGCGAGCTCAATCGGCAGTTGATCGCCGCGGGCGAGCCGCCGATCACAATCCCGGCCATCCCGCAGAAGGTTATCAATGACGGCGGTAAGTCGTTCTCTGCCGTGATGGTTAGCACGAACGAGATCCGCAAAGAGGATTCGCCGATTAACCGCGCCGAGAAGATGGCGCGCATGCTCGACGTCGGCCACACGGAAGAAACCGTCGCAACCATGTTCGGCGTCGAGGTGCCGACGGTCCGCCAGCAGTTGAAGTTGCTCGATTGCACGGCTGCCGTCCGTGATGCGCTCGAGGCCGACCAGATCTCTGCCGACTGAATCCGATGGACGACACGGTAGTGCCATGTCATTCGAACCAAGGGCTACACGGCAAGGCGGGTGGTCTGAAGGCGAAAAATGAATTCACGGTTCCCGGATGTAGCGCTTGTCACGCATGGATCGACCAGAACCGCGTGGGTACGCCGAAGCAGATCAAGTTCGATGTGTGGGATCGGGCATACGAGGAATGGGCGCCAGTGCGCACCAGAAAGATGGGAGAAGCAAATTGCCAGTGAGACTGTGGATTGAGATTCCGGACGGCGTATATAGCGCGTCGAGAAAGCGCGGTGGCGGCGGAATCGTGTTCTATGAGCGCACCCGCGAGATCGATGCGACCGTGTTCCGCATCGCCCGTATCGCAACCGTCAAGCGGCAACTGATCACGGCCGTCGAAGTGGACGCGTTCATTCCCGAAATGCATCGGGCGCGCATGCCGAAGACCGATCCGCGGTGGGTTGAGCCGGGCGTGTTCCGGACGAAGGCGTACGTCTACCGCAACCAGAAATGCCGCGCGCTCGGCCAGTTCTTGCAGAGCGGCGCATTCCAAGTCGATTTGAGGGACGGGGCATGAGCGCAGCCGCGTGCATCTTGTACAGCGATGTGCCTGAGAGGCTGCTCATCTCGGCAATCCACCATTTCGACGGGGTGACTGGCGCGGATCTCATCGCCTTCGACGAATGTCCGTTCAGCGGCGAGATCACAGAGACGGAACATGGCACGCAGATCGCGTTTCCGTGGCCGCGCAACCGGACGATGCGCCATGCGATCGGCGATTGGCTCACGCACTACAGCATCAACTTCACGGTCGTCATGTAACGACTAACGACCGGTGTCTCAAGCAAATCGAAAATAGGATGAACATGACGATCGACGAAAGCAACCAGATCGAAGAACTGCTCGACGAATGGTACGACTGGCAGGCAGGTTATGTGCCGAGTCTCGGTTATGGGCGCGTCGATCCGTCGTGTCGTGGCTTCTCGGAAGACGAACGCACGTTGACGACCGACGAGCGATCGGAGGAGGCCGACCGGAAGGCGGCGAAGAAGCGCGTGGAACAGGTTGACGTGTGCGTTGACGCTCTCACGTGGCAGGAGCGCGCAGCAATCCAGCGACACATGAAGGCTGAGCGAATCGGCGCGATGAACGAGGCATGCAGCGCAAAAGTCTGGAGCAATCCACGCGGACTCGATGTGTCGGACGCTCATGCGAGCTATCAGGCTGCGAAGGAGGTGTTATATCCGTACGTGAGTTAGCGTAGTCTGTTGAAGGAGGCGCGCGCGGCCTATAGTGAGTAAGGCTAGACCTAGTTGCTGTCATCGCCATTTGCGCAGTGTCTGTAGGTATCCTGCATATAAAGACTATACGAATTAGCAAATTTTTGAGAGCATCGCCGCGCCTTTTGTACAATCGCAAATGAGAGTCGAGTTGAATTACCAATTCGAAAGATTGCGTAATAAAAAAGAAAGGTGTGCAGATGGACACGCATGACTTGGTTCGAGCAATACGAGGCGGTCTGATTCAGCAGGATCGCCTTCTTAAGCTTGACACGCCGTTAGGCAATGATGTGCTGCTTCCGCATCAGATGGTCGGTCAGTCCCGTCTCGGGCGTCACTTCGAATTTGTTGTCGATGTTGTGTCGACAACATCGAGTATTGAGCTCAAGAACCTCATAGCCCAGCCCGTGACGTTGTGGATCCAGCAGCGCGATGGGACATATGCGCCACACAATGGCTACGTGCACACGGCGAGGCGCCTCGGCGCCGATGGTGGTTTAACGTTCCATCAGATCACCATAGCCTCTTGGATGCACTTCCTCCGATTTCGTCGCGACCAGAAGATCTGGCAAGACAAGCCTGTCGATTCGATCATCACCGACATCTTTAATGCGCATCCGCAAGCGCGCGGCTTCTTCGAGTTTCATCTTTCCAACTCCTTGCCGTCACTATCTTTCTGCCGCCAGGATGAGACGGATTGGAACTTCGTCCACCGGCTTCTGGAGGCTGAAGGACTTTACGGCTACTGGAAACACGATGGCGATGGTAAGACACATCGGCTTGTTATCACCGATCGCCTGAGTGCGCTAGACCAGGCGGTGCCGCTCTCGTTCACTCGCGCCGGCACAACTATCGCTTCCGATGGACTTACTCAGTGGAGCGGTAGCCGCACGCTCCAAAGCACATCGCTCACGACTCGCACGTTCGACTACAAGAACCCAGGGAGCGTGTTCAACTCAAAGGGCACGTCCCTGCCCACGATGCCGAATCAGGGCGATCTGCCTGAGCAGGCGGAAGTCTATCAATACACCGGTGCGTACACCTTCATGGCACAGGAGCGGGGAGATGCCCTGTCTAAGACGCGTCTGGAGGAGTGGGAGTCTCGATCGAAGCGCTTTTTCGGCATGGGAGGCTGGCGTGCAGCTGACGCTGGCAAGCGGTTCACCTTGAATGGACATCCCGAGCATGACGGTGACTCCGGTGAGCAGCGCGAATTTGCCGTCATCGCGGTACGTTGGACTGTCCGAAACAACCTGCCGGTTACGCGTGCGTCGGCACGAATGCCTCACAGTCTCGATCAGCAGATTGAGGAATCGGGTATTGAAGACATGTACGGAGCCACACCCGCGCCGGTAGCTCTTGATGGACCCACGGGCGCTTATCAGGTCGAGATCGAGGCCCAACGCACCACCGTTCCGTTCAGGAGCCCGTTTGAACATACGAAACCGACAACGCATCTCGAGACTGCAATTGTGGTCGGCCCGCAAAATGAAGAGGTTTACACCGACGAGTTGAATCGTATCAAAGTGCGGTTCATTTGGGATCGAGTCAATGAAGGTAACGAAAGCGCGTCGTGCTGGGTGCGCATTGCGCAGTCAGATACTGGAAGCGGCTACGGCGCAGTCCACTTGCCGCGGGTCGGCGAAGAAGTCTTGATCGATTACGTCGGAGGAGACTGTGACCGTCCGATCGCAATCGCACGCGTGTATAACGGCGCAACGAAACCTCAATGGCATACGAATGGGTTGCTATCAGGGTACCGGTCGAAAGAGTTCGCCGGAGCTGGATACAACCAGATGGTAATGGACGACTCGACTGGCCAAAACAGGGTGCAACTTTTCAGCAGCCAAGCGAACTCAGCACTTCATTTGGGCTACCTGATCGATCAAGCGGGCAATGCTCGTGGTGACTATCTGGGGAGTGGCTTCGATTTACGTACGGACAATTACGGTGCCGTCCGAGCGAACCGTGGGCTCTATGTTTCGACGTATCCGAAGACGGTCAACAGTCAGCCCCTCGACGCCCGCGAAACTCAACAGCAGTTAGTGCGGGCAGAAAGCTTGATCGAGTCACTGTCGGACGCGACCAAGGCTCATAACGCCGAGGATCTGCAGGCAGGGTATGACGCTCTCAAACAGCTGACCGATGCGACGCAAGAGGCCGCCACGGGTGCGGCGTCTGGTGGCCGTACTGCGGGCGGCGGTACTGGTTCCGCGAACGTTTTCAAAGAGCCCATCATGCTGTTTGGCAGCCCGTCGGGTATCGCGCTCTCGAGCAACGAATCGGCACACCTGTCTGCCGCCCAACACGTTAACATCGTGAGCGGTCAGAGCACGCATCTCGCTGTCGGAAAATCGCTGATCGCGAGTATCGCTGACAAGCTCAGCATCTTCGTCCAGGGCGCAGGGATGAAGTTGTTTGCCGGCCGCGGGAAGGTCGAGGTCCAGGCGCATTCGGACAACATCGAACTGACCGCGTAGAAATCGGTGAAAGTCCAATCGACAACCGCGAAGGTTGAGGTTGCAGCCGACCAGGAGATCTACCTTACTTCTGGTGGCGCTTACATCCGCATTGCAAATGGGGATATCCAGATCCACGCGCCAGGAAAGATTGATATCAAGGGAGCATCGCACAGTCTGGACGGACCGACGGCACAAGGCTACGTGCTTCCTGGGCTACCCCATGCCGGCGACGCGCCCCGATATCATGAGCAGTTCCATCTGGTCGAGGACGACGGCGAGACAGTATTACCACACACGCGCTATGAAATTGAGAGCGAGTCGGGGAAGAAGTGGAGCGGCTACAGCGACGCCGATGGTTTCACGCAGCATATCTACACTGAACAGCCGGAGTCCCTATCTCTGACGATCTACAAGGAGGTCGATGATGACGACGAAGACCAAGAAGCGTAAGACTGTAAAGCGCCACGTGAGGCATGCGTCGACGACCAATGCTGATCAAAATTCACTGACGAAAGCAGTTATTCAGAACGACGTTGGCGAATGGGTACGGCCGGCGACGGGAGACAAGTTTTACATCGACGAAACAGCCAAATTCCCTTCGGTGACGTTCGAAATTAAGACCACCGAGCCGCCTCCCTATCAATGGAAGTGGACCATCGTATGGGACGCACAGGTTAGTCCGTTTCGAAAATCGGGTAAGCGTGGTAAGAAGGTCAGGTCATTCTCGGAGACGGGATCATTCACCAGTAACGATACGACGTGGGAAGCTACGCTCAACGACAAGATCCTTGGCGGGAAGCTGTCTGTCGAAGTCAAGGCAGGTAGCACTGAATTCCGGCGGACGGTGTTCGTCCTTGGTAAGAATCCGTCGAAGGATGACGTGCTTGCGTATCTAAAGCAGATTCCGAACACCATTGGCTTTGACTTGATCCTTGAGCAAGAGAGCCACTTCAAGAATTTTTGGGATACCGACAATGAACCTGTGGTCGCAGGCGACAAAGGTTTCGGTATGACTCAGATGACCCATCCCTCGCCTACGTATGAGCAGGTGTGGAATTGGAAAGAGAACATGAAGGCGGGAACGTCGCTGTTTCAGCAAAAACAGAGGGATGCAATCTCCAGCTTCAAGGGGCATCCATATACTGAGGACCAGTTGAAACACGAAACCTTCACAAGATGGAACGGCGGCAGTTACTATCAATGGAACGCGAAAACGCAGCAGCTCGAGCGTCAAGATATGCTATGTGACTCGCAGACCGGCAATATCGGCTGGAACCCCGCCGATCCCACAAACGCGGGCAAGACGGAAGCAGAGTTGCATGAGCGCGACAAGGACGAGTACAAAAAGATGAAGGCTGGTCAGAGCAAAGACCATCGATGGACCTATTCAGGTATTTGTTATGCCGATCACATTCTCGGAAACTAAGTGGTGGTTGTGTGCAGCGGCGCTTTCGATTGCTGCAAGCGCGTTCGCAGAGACCGCAGCACCTAATTCGATCCGGCTGTCAAATGGCCGTGAGATGCAACAAGACGGTAAGCACTTGGTCGAGGTCGATGTTGGACACCATCGTTCAGCGACGGTGCAATTGCCGCTGGCACTTCGTCGGGCCGTAGCTTCCGCATCGAGTATTGGATTCCCATCGGCGAGCTCGAAGGTCGTCGACGGGAAGGAATTCGTATTGGTTGTTGTGAACCAGTCGTCCAGCAACAATCCGATGGGCTTCTGCGGCTCGGGAGAGGAAGGTACCCTCTACGTCCTCCAAATGAAGGGAAATGTCGCCGCCTCGAAGTATGCGATGCCCGTGCAAAGTTGTTTGAATAGCGTGTCGCTCGACACCGACGTGAACAATCGCTCACCGTACCTCGCGATCGAATGGCTAGACGGCTCCCCTGGTTTCAAGATTGCATGGACCAATATCGACGACGCTGGTCCCGCAACCCGTGAGTATCGCTACAACGGCAGTACATTCGTCGAAAGCAAGAAGTAGTTTTTGTCGATGTAGGCTTGAAAAACTTCTGCGACATCGTTGGCAGTGTGCCGAGTAGCTCGGTCTGGTCGACGAGCTCACTCGCCGTCAGGTGTCGCACCTCTGAAAGTTGTGCGGTCTCCTGCGGGTAACCGAGGCTTCCATTGGAATCCACACATGCACGATATCGACGTGCTCCTTCGCTTAAGTCAAAACGTCTATCATATGCACGACACAACAATTGGAGGAATGCATGGCGACCTACAAGGAACTGAAAGCCCAAGCGGAGGCATTGGCCGAGAAAGCAGAGGCTGCGCGGCGGGCCGAGATGCAATCCACTATCGATGACATTCGTACCAGGGTCGCAGAGTACGGCATCACCGAGAAGGACATTTTCGGTGCACGTCGTGGCAAATTAGCAAAGCAAAAGACGGTGCCTGTGGAGGCGAAGTACCGTGATCCAAAGACTGGCGTGACTTGGTCAGGCCGTGGCCGCGCGCCGGCTTGGATCAAGGATGCCAAGAACCGGAACCGATTCCTGATCGAAGGGTAAATCTTTTTAGTAGATGGGGGTTGTAAACCCGCCCGCGTTTCGCTATATTGACGACGTCGGGCGCGAGGTGCGTCCGAGTAAAGCCCGCAAGCGAAAGCAAGCGGGCTTTTTTATTTTCACGGATGGGCGCAAGAGTCCATGCGAGACAGAACTTCACGACGCCCAGTCATGAGTTCGTCGCGACGTGGGTCGTCTGCCGTCCAGGTATGCGTATTGAGTTCGCCTTGGTAATAATCGAACTGCCGGCGTAAGAAATCACACTGATTGGAAGCCTTCAATCGCTCGGTCAGAAGTGCAATTTGGGACGTCTGCTCATTGACGGTCTTCTGAGAATTATTAAAGGCGTCCTTCCAAGTGCCGAAATTCTTGCGAATTGTGTCAAGCTCGCCCTGAGTGTCAGATAGCTTTCGTTTTGTGGAATCAAGCTCGTCCGTGGCACTTCGACACTCGCTATGCGCAGAGTCTTTGCCAATCTGGGCGCCTAGGGTATACATGACGCCAAACGCACCACAAACTGCCACGATTGCACTCAAGGAGAAAATTGAGCGGCTGAATGAGTATAATGCGAACGAGCCCGACGATATTCAAGAAATAAAAAACATACTCCATGAAATCTCCGGTCAAATGCGGGGGGAGCAGCGTCTATCGGATGCGATTCCAGATTTGGTGCTTAAGATAGATCGCTTAGCGAATGGAAGAAAACTGTCGGAGACATCCAAGCCGTCTATTGTAAGCGAGATGCGCGAGAAACTGAAAAATATTCAAGTTGTGAATATTGAATCTATTGCAGGGGTTGGGAATGAGTAAAATTTTTCAGGCGGTAAATTCGATGGTTTTCAACAGGAATCTCATAACGAATGTAGTGAAGGGTGAAAGCGAGTATTTTTTCTTGTACAAGAATAAATATAAATGGTCAATTGCTCAAAGGGAAGATGAGACATACCTCTGGTATTACCCTGGCTCGATAACTTTGGAGGCGCTGAGCCGCTGCGAGCAAAGTGGGGATTGGGAGTCTGTAGATATGGTGAAATATTCCGATAGGGAAATCGGTACAAAAGAAGCAATTGCATCTTTCTCGGAGCTATTTGTTGTCGTCAAGGAAAAGCTCTATCGAATAGATGATGTGCTCGACGATATCATTTCGGATGATGGGATTTGAAGAGTGGCTGACGACGCCGAACGTCGAGGTCGCGCGCGCGATGCTGCAGCTCTATCCGGCGGACGAAATGTATGCAGAGGCGAAGTGAAGTGATTCGGCGTTACGCCAAATTCGCCGATGAGGCTTGCTGTATAAGGCTAGGGTGGGGTGTCACTGGTCCCCCCCGGGAGCATCACGCTCTAGGATTCTGATTGTCTTGGCGTTGGGCCTGCGCTTCGGCGAAGGCTTGCGCCTGTGCCTGTAACGCAACCTCGAGGCTGGCCGTCGTTTCGTCTAAGAACCGTGTTGCCGCGGTGGCGTTATCGGTGAATACCTGGCGCACTGCCTCGAGATCGTCGCCTTCAAAATTGAAGTCTTCTCGAATCGCAACGCATGCCGTACTCATTGCTTGGGCTAGATCTGGGTACAGAATCAGCATTTCTTTCAGAAAATCAACCTGCGCTCTGCTCAATTCAAGCCCCACTTCGTCACGCTGAATGGTCCAGTGATCAATCATCCGGTTGCAAAAATCGATCTGCCTGACCAGAAAATCATCGCGCTCTTGATTCACGCCTTCGTTATAAATGACGTCCAGTCGAGATTGAATCCAGCGGTCCCGGTCTTGGCTATTGCGGTCGATCAGCGCGATAGCGGCTGACATTCGACTATGGGCGTTCATAATCGGCTGGCGGCAGATCAACAGTTTGGTGTACAGGACGCGCATCCTCTCGGTCAGTGTCCCAAGCGTGCGCACTGTTTCGGGGCTCGCGATCGCGCTCGCTTTCCCAAGTTTTGCCGCTGCGTCGGCGTACTTTTCAGTTACGTCATCCTGCGACGTCACCGGGTTGGACAGACCACCAATCGCAGACGTTGCAATGACGGTCGCTTCGATTGCTGGCATGTAGATATCCCGCCGCAATTCCATCTCTCGCTCCACTTTGCTTTCGCTCGCCGAGTGTGCCAGCTGTTGCCGATGGCGCTTTGAGAGTCCAGCATTGGTGACGAGCACACCTAAGACTGTGATGAGGGAAGCGACGATTCCAGACCAAACAACGTTGGGGATGCGTGAAAGTACGTCGTAGGCAATAGTGATAATTTCGGACATGTCCCCGGTCTTCCCGTAGCATTCGAACGCGCGAGTTGTAAGTGAATTTTGGTTTTGGGGTTATTCTATTCCAGCCACAGACGGCATGGCAGGTGGGCCGGCAGTCGATCTGAAGTCGTTATCGTTGGCGTAAGTTTTGGCGTAGCTTTTTTGATGTGGCTATGCATGGTGTTACTTCGAGGAAAACGAGTAACCCGAGCGGGCGCGCCTGCGCTCATTTCTCGTCATCCGTTGTTCCGATCGTTGCCGGTACACGCGACGATCGCGATCTTTCCCCTTCGTTCGGGAAGTCATCTGCATTGCACGCGCCGTCTATCCGTTTCGCATTTCCATGACGATCACGCCATTCAGAATCGAAACCGAACGCCTGACGCCGCGCCGCTGGCGACCTGCGGATGCGGAAGCGTTATCGGCGATGCATGCGGATCCGGACGTGACCGCGTGGCCCGATGTCGATCGATGAGGCGGGTGCCGTCATTGCGCGCTTCGATGCGCATGTCGATGCGCACGGCTTCGGCCCGTGGGCGGTCGAGCGTCGCGCCGATGCATTGCTGGTCGGCGTTTGCGGCCTGTCGTATGAGGCCCGCGCAACGCATCCGATGGCGCCATGCGTCGAGATCATGTGGCGACAGGCGCGCCACGCGTGGGGGCATGGCTACATTGGCGAAGCGGCCGTTGCCGCATTGGCCGACGGGTTCGACCGGATCGGGCTCGGCGAGATCTTCGCGTGGACGGCCGACACCAACCTGCGATCGCAACAAGTGATGCAGCGACTCGGCATGCTGCGCCAGCCCGCGCGCGATTTCGACCATCCCGCGTTGCCAGAAGGGCACGCACTGCGACGGCACGTCGTTTACGTCGCCCGCTCCGGCAGCCACGCCGCCGTGTAACCGCTCACGCGTGTCAGCCCGTCAGCGCCACGTACCGTTCTGCAAAACGATCCGGTAACCGTCGGCATCCTCGAAGGTCTGACCTGATATTTCCCAGTACGGATTGAACGACGTCACCGGCATGAAGCCATGTACGGTCGCACGCTCGCAGGCGGCTTCCCATTCCGGCCGATCGGGCAGGTAGAACACGATCAGGTCCTCGGGCGTCGGTGACGGCGCGATCGGATGGTCGGGGCAGTGCGTGAACTCGAAGTGATAGTCGAGGCCTTCGCGTCCGAGCATCACGCCGGAGAAGCCGTCGTGATCTTCGAAGCGCGCCAGTACCGACAGATCGAGGCCGTCGCGATACATGCGTTCGGTGCGGGCGAGGTTGTTGACCGGGCGGGCAATGCGCAGATGGGCGTGCAAGATGACCTCGACGGGAAGTGGCTGGCCGGTCAATGATAAGCTGGCCGATCGCGATTGGGCGAGGCGAGCGGATCGTGTTTCGGGCGATACTGGCCGTATCGAACGATATCGATTCGGCCCGGCCAAACGAATCGAATTGTGTCGAGCCTCGTCTCGCGAAAGAAAAACATGACGCATTTCAATCCTGTGTGTGCACTCCGCATCGCAGCGGCTACTCGTCAGCAAGACATTCAAATTCATGCGTCCGGCAGCGCTTGCCGCACGATGCGCGGACACGCGCATGCCGGTAGGGAACTGACGAATGGGTAAGCCTGATCTGCGTCGGCCGGTTGCCGGACCCTATCGCCAGTCGCGATGGGCAGCCAGGCTGGAGGCCGCGTTCGGATGGGTGGCAAAGGGGACGTTGGTGCTGGCCGGCCTGGCGATGGTCGCGTTGGCGGCGCTGACGGGTGACGTGAGCGCCTTGGCGGACCTGCCGTCGACCAGGAAAGGGTGGTTGTACCTGCTCCTGATACTGATCGCGGCGGTGGCGCTGTTATTTGCGCTGCATCACTACTGGGTGCGGCCGACCGGGATGCGTCCGGCAAGCTAGCCGGCGGAGGTGATGATATGGCCCCGTAAACCATTTAGGCAATAAAAAAGCCCGCTACTGTGAGCGGGCTGAATCCATGTTTGGAGACATGGAGGAGACAGACGTAAATTTAAGGGAAAACCCGGACGTTTGCAAGCCCTCGTTGCACCCGCGCAACTTGCCGCCGCGCAGACCGCGTTGCGGCGGCGCGCGGCACGGCCTCATTCACATGCCGGCGGCCCGTGCATGCGCCGCAAACGCGCCAAACCGCTCTTGCGCGACCGGCAGCGCGTATTTGCTGCGCATCTCCGTCTCGATCCATGTACACGCTTCGCGCGCGCAGTCGGTCAATGCGTGCCGCGTCGCGTGCCCGTCGATGTCGTAGACGAAACGCACGCCGACTTCATCATCGTCGACCTGTCGTTCGAGCTGATTGAGCTGCAGTTGCGGCCCGTGCTGTTGCGACAGCGCGCGCAGTTCGTCGAAGTGATATTCGAGCCAGTCCGCGAAGAACAGCGCGTCGCTGTGGCTGGGCAGGCGGAAGGCCGCGCTGCGCGACGGGCGCGCCGCGGTTTCGGCGGCCGCCACATGCGGTTCGCCGCCGCTGGCGACGGGCAGGGCGACCGGCGCGAGCGGGTGCCGAATCTGCCGGTACGGCTCGCGATCGCGTAATGCGTGCCACAGCAATTCGTCGCCGGCGGCGCCGGACGGCTGCATCGTCAGGTCGTGGCGGCCGTCGCCGGCCGGGGCGATGTCGCGGATCACGAGGCGCAGCGAGCACAGCGGCTCGTCCGCGACCAGCAGCGTTGCCGGGCGCGGCAGCCCGCACACGAGCGGCGCGGCGCCGACGGCACGAAACACGAGCCCGCGACGATCGAGCCGCACGAGCGGCAACGGCCTGGGAAACGACGGATAGGCGACCGCGATGCGGGCGCCGCCGGCGCTCGTCAACCCGGGCATCATCGCGCGAAAGACCTGAGACTGATCCACGTTGGTTCTCCTTCGTTACGATGCCGCCCGGATGGAACGCGCGTTCCAATTCAGGCGGCGATAGCTTGCCGGGTAGTCTGCCCCGGCTCTATTCCTAGCGCAGCAAACGTTTGCGGATCGATGTCGATCCAGCACGCGACCACCAGACGCCCATCTACCTGCTTCGGCGGGCCTGCGCGGTGCGCGTGTATGCCGATCCGGCGGAACAGCCGCTCCATGCTCGCGAACGTCACGCCGATCAGCTGCCGCGCGCCGAGCTGCGCCGCGCACTCGACGACGGCCGCGAGCATCGGACGCACGGCCCACTCCGCGTTGCCGGAGCCGCCTTCGTCGTCGGTCGCCGCGAATCGGGACAACTCCCAGACGGCGGCCGATTGCGGCAGCGGCATGTCCTCGGCGACCAGGTCGGCAAACAGCGACTTCAGCAGATACGGGCGCGTCGTCGGCAGCAGGCGCGCGCATCCGCACATGTCGCCGTCGGCGTTTCGCGCGAACACGTAGACGGTATCGTCGCGATCGAACTGGTCACGCTCGAAACTTTCGTTCGCCGACGGGAGCGCCCAACCGAGCTGTTCGACGAACACACGGCGCCGATAGCGCCCGAGATCCGCCGCGAGTTCGTGTGGCAACCGCCCTTCCTCGTGAACGAAGGTCTGCATGGATGTCCTCGGATCTGTGCTTTTATATGCGTGCATTACAGCGCGCGGCACGAGGAGCCTGTAACTGGTAACTCTTACAGGGTGGCGACGTAAAGACGCCATTCGGGACGTGGTAACGGTTTCTTGATCGACGGGATTGAAAACCGGGCGGCTTTTATTTATAAAGAGCGCCAGTCTGGCAAAATCGTCGGAAGAATGCGCGGCCGGTTGTCACTGGAGCGTGGGGCCGGCATGATAGGCGTCGTCGCGCCCGAGCAGGGCCGACGCGACCGCGGCAGGCCAGTCGATCGCGGCGAGCCGTGCGGTGAGCGCGGCGGCCGTGCGGAACATGCCGATGTCGGCGCCCCTGGCGTCGATGGCCATCACGTTGCTGCGGACGTCGCCGCCCGCGATCACGAACGTGCCCGTCGCGCGTTCGAGGTACCAGTCCCAGCCGACCGTCACGTAGGCGACGCCGGCACCGGCCGGGCGATGCCATTCGGTATAGCCGGCGAGGCGGGCGTCGATTGCGTTGTCGCGCAGTTCGGCCAGCAGCGACGGGTCGAGGCCGCTCGCGACATGGTCGAGCGCGAGTGCGGCCAGTGCGCCTTCTGACAGGCGTACGTAGCCGTCCGGGGACGGGCCGGGGACAGGGTGCAGCAAGGGTGAAGTCATGCGCGGAATGTATCAGCCTCGAACGGGTGCTGGAACCTGACAAGTATGACAGCGTGACGTTGTCGGAGAACGAATGGAACTGCGCTGGCAGGATGCCTACCAACAATTCAGCGCCGCGGAAGACGAGCAGCAGCTCTTCCAGCGGATCGCCGCCTATTCCAAGCGGCTCGGATTCGAATACTGCTGTTACGGCATTCGCGTACCGCTGCCCGTTTCGAAGCCCGCGGTCGCGATCTTCAATACCTATCCGGACGGCTGGATGGCGCACTACCAAGCGCAGAACTACATCGAGATCGACTCGACGGTTCGCGACGGCGCGCTCAGCACCAACATGATCGTCTGGCCGGACGTCGACCGGATCGACCCGTGCCCGCTGTGGCAGGACGCGCGCGATTTCGGGCTGTCGGTGGGCGTCGCGCAATCGAGCTGGGCGGCGCGCGGCGCATTCGGCCTGTTGAGCATCGCCCGCCATGCCGACCGGCTGACGCCGGCCGAGATCAACATGCTGACGCTTCAGACCAACTGGCTCGCGAACCTGTCGCATTCGCTGATGAGCCGCTTCATGGTGCCGAAACTGTCGCCGGCGGCGGGCGTCACGCTGACCGCGCGCGAGCGCGAGGTGCTGTGCTGGACGGCCGAGGGCAAGACCGCGTGCGAAATCGGTCAGATCCTCAGCATCTCGGAGCGCACGGTCAACTTCCACGTGAACAACATCCTCGAAAAGCTCGGCGCGACCAACAAGGTCCAGGCGGTCGTCAAGGCGATCTCGGCCGGGCTCATCGAAACACCTTGACGTGACGCCACGCGACGGCGGCGCCGGAGGCGGCGGCCGCCACGCGGCTCACTCCATCATCGGCTCCGCTTCCTTCGCGGTCCAGCTCACGCTGGAAATGCTTTTCTCCATGCTCATCCGGCTCGCGATCTGCTCGAGCTTCTGCTGATCCTTCGGATGCAGCTTCAACGTCGCGGTGACCTTCAGCCGGTCCGGCTGGTCGGGCACGTCCTCGCTCGTGAGACTCTGGAACGACAGCGGCTTCGCATACATCGCGTTCGACAGCAGCGTGCGGATGTGCACTTCGTCGGCGGCAAGGCAGATCACGGTGATCTGGTATTCGCGCACGAGATCGGCATTGGAGACGGGCGTCGCGTTGATGGCCTGGCTGACGCCGCGCAGCACCGTATTGGTAAGCAGCACGACGCCGGTGCCGGCGAGCGCGGGCACGTAGTGGCCGGAGCCGGCCAGTACGCCGACGGCGGCCGAGCACCACAGCGTGGCGGCCGTGTTGATGCCCTGGATCGAGCCCTTGTCGCGCATGATCACGCCGCCGCCGAGAAAGCCGACGCCCGACACGACGTACGCGGCGATCTGCGTGACGCCCGCGACGCCGTTGCCGGTCAGCACGCCGAGCGTGACGAACAGGCACGCGCCGCTCGCGACGAGCGTGATGGTGCGCAGGCCGGCCGTGCGCTGGCGCATCTGGCGCTCGAGGCCGATGGCGACGCCGCAGGCGAACGCGGTGAAAAGGCGAAGTGCGAAATCGAAAGTCATGGTTGTCCTGCCGTGCAAGAAGCGCATGCCGGCACGCGCCGCCGCGGCGCAAGGCCGAAGGCGACGCGGCGCTAGCCGTCATCGCGCGGTACTGTACCGCGCGAATGCGTCATTCAGTGTGAAACGGGTGAGCGTGCGGCTCGCGGAACGCGAGCCGTGGCAGGAGAACTGCGGCGGACAGGCGTTCAGGCGGCAAGCGGCGCACGCAACGGAGTGCTGCAACTGTCCACGATGGTTCCTGAAGGAAGAATGGGCGGCATTCTAGTGGGCGGCGCGCGCCTGCGTCAACCGCGTTGCGGCCGGCGCTACTGCGCCGAGCCGATCGTCCCGGTCGCGAGCGCGAGCGCGGCGGCGGCCGACAAGGCGCCGGCATAGCTGTCGACCTCCGCGTTGCGCGCGGCGAGCAACTGGCTTTGCGCGATCGTCGCGTCGGTGACCGAGCCGACGCCGTTCCGGTACGCGGTCAGCGCCGCGTCGTAGCTCGTTTGCGCGGCATCGACGAGCGCCTTCGCGGCGTCGTGCGAGGCCAGGCTCGTCTGCACCGCGTTCTGCGCGGCGACGACCTGGCGCACCGCTTCCTCCTTGGTCCGCGTGAGGCGCGCGGATGCGCTTTCCGCGTCGTTGCGTGCCTGCATCAGCACGGCCGAGCGCAGGCCGCCGTCGTACAGCGGGATCGTCACGCCGAGGAACACGCCGCCGCCGTAGCGGCTGCCGTTCAGGTTGACGGTCGGCGCCTGGTCGCCGATCGCCGGCAGCGCGGAAATGGACGTGCCGCCGCTCGCATACGACGTCGATGCGGACAGGAAGATCTTCGGCATGAACGCGGCTTGAGCCGCCTTGATCTTCGCGCGGTTGGCCTTTTCGACCGCGAACGCGCCCTGCAGGTCGGGGCGGCGCGCGATCGCGTCCGACACGATCGTGTCGACCGACGAACCGAGCGCGGGCGGCAGCGGCCGCTTCGGCAGCGCGGCGATGGTCGGCTTCGACAGCGGCGAGATGCCGAGCGCGGAGACGAGGGCGAGGTAACTGTCGCTCTCGGCACCGTTCGCTTGCACGAGCGCGAGATTCGCCTGCGCGCGGTTCTGCGTCGCCTGCGCGAGCTCGACGACCGTGCCGACGCCGTGCTTGAGCCGTGCGCGGGACGCCGCGAGGATCGCATCCGCGTTCGTGAGCCCCTGTTGCGCGCTGAGCGCGCGCGAGCGGGCGGCTTCGTAGCGGTAGTACGAGACCGTCACGTCGTGGATCACCTGCTGATGCACGGCCGTGAACGCGACGTTCGACGCGATCGATGCCTGTTCCGCCGCTTCGACGCGCGCCGCGCGGCCGCCGAAATCGAACAGCAGCCATTGCAGCGACAGCGCCGAAATCGTGCCGTGCGCGGTGGTGTTGCTCGATGAATCGCCGAGGATCGTCGACGTCGAGCCGTGGTTCGCCTGGTACGCACCCATCGCCGTCGCCGACAGGCGCGGGAGATAGGCGGACTTGGCGAGGCCCACCGCGAGCGCCGCGTTGCGCGCGTCGTTCCATGCGATGCGGGTCAGCGGATTGGCCGATTCGGCGAGATCGATCAGCTCGGGCAGCGTGTACGCATGCGCGGCGTCGAGCGCGGCCGGCGCCGAAACCGACGCGAGCGCGGGCGAGGCAGGCAGCGTGTAGTCATGCGCACCTTGCGCGGATGCCCGCGGCGGCGCCGCCACGATGTCGCCCGCGGCGGACGTTTGCGGCTGCCACGGGCGGTCGGACGCCTCCGGCGCCAGATCGATCGACGACGTCGCGCAGCCGGCCAGCGCGACGGCGGTCGCGAGCACGGTGGCGGCGATCGTGGCGGCCGGCGGTTCAGGTAGGCGCATGAGGGGC
This sequence comes from Burkholderia orbicola, assembly GCF_900100915.1. Taxonomy (NCBI): domain Bacteria; kingdom Pseudomonadati; phylum Pseudomonadota; class Betaproteobacteria; order Burkholderiales; family Burkholderiaceae; genus Burkholderia; species Burkholderia orbicola. The sequence goes on from NZ_FNKW01000002.1 coordinate 2,896,741, forward strand.
AGGCTCCTTCGGTGTGGCTTGACGGGCGGCGTCGGCGATCTGCGCGAGCCGCGTGTCGATCAGGTTCAGCAGCGCATCGCGCGCGGGGTCGGTGGGGGCGGCGGCGCTCGACGGTGGCGCCGCAGAAGGCGTGCGGGGCACGGTGTCGCCATTGCCCGGTTTGGTCACGCGCGAGAGCCGCGCGTCGATTGCCGCATCCCCGGGCCTGCGTTCGGCGAGCAGGAACAGCGGACCTTCGATCGCGCCGAGTTCCGCGAGCGCGCGCCGACGGGTGGCGAGCCACGTCGCGGCCGGCCGCACCCACGACGGCTCGTAATGGACCAGGCCGAGCTCCTGCGAGATCGCGCCGTGGCGGGCGAACGCTTCGGCGGCCAATGCGCGCCGTTCGGCCGGCTGCGCGATCTGCGCGATGCGTCGCCACTGGTCGAGCAGCGCGGCGAACGCGACGTCGATCTGCTTGCCGATGCTGACCGGCCAGATGCGTGTGAACACCAGATACACGACGACGTTGCCGAGCAGGATGCCGATCGTGCGGTCGCGCGCGATCGTCAGGTCGAAGCCGGGGCCGGCGCCCTGGATCACGCACAGGAAAAACGCGAACGCGACCTGGAAGCCCGCGTACGCGATGCGCGGCGAGCCGAAGGCGATCCACGCGGACAGCCACGCGCCGGCGAACACCAGCGCCATCAGGTGGCCGACCGACGACAGCACCGGCACGACGAACACGAGCGCGGCGGTGCCGAGCAATGCGCCGATGATGCAGCCGAAGATCCGCAGCGTGAGCTTCTCGACCGTTTCGGCCGTCGAGCCGAGCGACACGATGTAGCAGGTGACGACGCAGGTATGAATGCCCGACCAGTCGAGTTGCGAGTACAGCAGATAGCAGAAGATCGCCGCGGCGGTCGTCTTCAGCGCATAGCGGATGTGGTCGGGATTGGTGCGTGCGTCGGGCAGGAAGAAGCCGCCGCGTGGCGCCGGTGCCGGCGCGGCGGCGGGTGCTTCGGGCGTGGCCGCAGCGGCGGCGGGCGTTGCGTTGGCCGAAGCCTGCGTCGTTGCATCGGCCGTCGGAGTCGTCGGAGTCGTCGGCGCCGTCGCGCCCGGCTCCGCGAAATGCGTGATCGCATCCTGGAGATCGGTCGCGGCGATGCGTGCGAGCGGCGGCAGCGCGTCGGCCG